>NZ_LT732527.1 GCF_900156865.1 Litchfieldia sinesaloumensis
TAGAGTGACCCAGTAAAATGAGACAAGGAAAAAACACCCCCTGTATCGAATTTAGTTAATAACTAATCGATTTTTATGGAGGGTGTTTTTATATGGGGAAAAAGGTACATTATCCATCAGAGATTAAAGTAAAAGCAGTAGAAATGAAAAAGAATGGATTTACAAACTCAGAAATTATGAATGAATTGGGGATAAAGAATGTCTCACAAATAAAGACATGGATGCGCTGGGATCGTAATGGTGAAAGCTATCGTTTTGAACAGCCTATTGGAAAACAGTACAGTTATGGAAAAGGTCCAGGAAGCCAGGATGAACTTGAAATAGAACGCAACAAAAATAAGCATCTTCAGATGCAAATTGAAATTTTAAAAAAGTACAAAGAACTCGAAAGGAGCTGGTTCCGCAAGTAGTTATTGAATTGGTAGAGGAGTTATCAAAAAGATATAAAGTAATTGATATACTCAGTGTTCTAGAAATACCAAAATCTACATTTTATCGTTGGAAAAAGAAATACATTAATCGAGGGCCAAAAAAATTAGAAAAGCTTATAATCGGCCTTTGCGAAGAGACTAAATATCATTATGGACATAGAAAAATTAAAGCTCTTCTAAAACAGCGTTATAACATTAAGGTTAATCGCAAGACTGTACAAGTTATAATGCAAAAGTTCAATCTTCAATGTCAGATTAAAGTAAAAAGACAGAAACATATCAATGGCGAAAGTAATATTATTGTGGACAACATTCTTAACCGGAACTTTAAGGCAGAAAGACCAAATGAAAAGTGGGTAACTGACATTACATACCTACCATATGGCTCTTCTATGCTTTATGTATCAACAATAATGGATTTGTATAATAACGAGATAGTCGCTTATACGGTAAGTTCAGTACAAGATACGAATTTTGTATTGAGTACATTGAGAGAGGCCATAAAAAAGCGAAGACCTAAAAAAGTTCTATTGCACAGTGATCAAGGATCAGTATATACATCCTATGCATATCAAAATTTCGCAAAAGAAAAAGGCATTATCACAAGCATGTCCCGTAAAGGAAACTGCCATGATAACGCCGTAATTGAATCCTTTCACTCCTCGCTAAAGTCGGAAGGATTCAAAGACCATAGAAGATCTTCTATCACTAATATTAAAGTAATTGAGATTGTGAATCAATATATGTATTACTATAACGAAAAACGAATACAGGCAAAATTAAACTACCTGGCTCCAATTGAATATGGACGCCAGGTAGCATAGGTGTTTTTTCTAATTCCCATTTTGGCGGGTCAGTTCA
>NZ_LT732528.1 GCF_900156865.1 Litchfieldia sinesaloumensis
GGCACGCCGCCAGCGTTCATCCTGAGCCAGGATCAAACTCTCCAATAAGAGTATTGATTGCTCAATAATTTGTTACCAAAATTAAAACGTTGACGCTTGTATTGTGTTCAGTTTTCAAAGAACTTTTTTAACCGCCTCTCAGAAGCGACTTTATTAATATAACATCCTCACAAAAATAAGTCAACACTATTTTATAAGTTTTTTTCTTATTAAAAGGTATTCCCTGTGAGAAATATAAATATACACCTGTGTTAATTAAAAGTCAATAAATTATAGTAATAAAGTTTTTCAATCCACCTACTGTATTCTTTCTCACTAGATCTAAGCCATAATAAAAAAACAAATGAGAGCCCATTTGTTTTTTTAATTTACTATAAATAAGTCTATTATTACGAGTGCTGCTAAACCTGGAAGTCCTAGTAAACCAGACACAGCTGATGTGACTAAATTTATTGGTACATGTAAATTAAAGGATTGTCCAAATGCATTTAGAAAAAACAAAAACAATGCGCCGATTAGGATTTTGACAAATACTTGCCCTACTAAACGAATTGGCCTAAGAGGAGCTCCTATTAGAAGCACAAGTACGATCAATCCTCCAAGTATCGCTATAACTAACTTCGGTTCCAATCAGACTCACTCCTTCTCACAACTTGTACTACTATTCTATGTGAGTGAAGAGTTTTAAGAACCTCTTGTCCATTTTTATTCTATAATAAATGCTTTTTTATAAAAAACTATCCGAGGATAGGTACTTCCCCAGATAGGATTTATTTTAAAAATACCTTTCGCCTTTTTGCCTCTCTTAATAAAAAGAAGTATTTGGTTTCAGCTACTTTAAGTTCATTTATTATTTCATCGGAAGGATCCACACTTTTTTCAATCAAACTCTTTTGTCTCATCCATTCCTGTTTTGCAATCTCTAACTGACTAAAGAGCTCTTGATTAAATTCTCTACGGAGTTTTTCCTTCTTTTTAAAAAGCATAAAAAACCTCCTATAATTCCCGACGTCCTTCTAGCGCCTTTGATAAGGTTACTTCATCTGCGTATTCCAGATCTCCACCCACAGGTAAACCATGAGCGATTCGCGTAATTTTAATTCCTGTTGGTTTCAACAACCGGGAAATATACATTGCTGTAGCTTCCCCTTCAATGTTGGGGTTAGTCGCTAAAATAATTTCCTGGACAGTGTCATCCTGAAGCCTCTTTAGCAATTCCGGAATTTTTATATCTTCTGGCCCAATGCCATCCATAGGAGAGATTGCTCCATGGAGAACGTGATACAACCCGTTGTATTCCTTCATCTTTTCCATCGCGATAACATCTTTGGGATCTTGGAGTACACAAATAATCGTTTTATCACGACGCTCATCTTCACATATATAACAAGGGTCTCTATCTGTTATATGCCCACAATTAGAGCAATATGTAAGATTTCGCTTGGCATTAACAAGTGCCTTTGCAAAATCGAGGACAATATCCTCTTTCATACTTAATACAAAAAAAGCCAGTCGTACAGCCGTTTTCGGGCCGATACCTGGCAATTTCATAAAGCTATCAATCAGCTTAGATATTGGTTCAGGATAATGCATATCTATCTAAGTCCTTTCAACCGACAATTAGAACGGTAGGTTCATTCCTTTTGTGAATTGACCCATTGTTTCATTTGTTAGGTCTTCGATTTTCTTAAGAGCATCATTCGTTGCAGCTAAGACAAGATCTTGTAGCATTTCGATATCTTCTGGATCTACCACTTCTTCTTTAATAATAACGTCAATAATTTCTTTTTGGCCATTTGCTTTTACAGTAACCATGCCACCACCAGCAGTACCTTCTACTACCTTTTCAGCAAGCTCTTCCTGTGCTTTTGCCATATCCTTTTGCATTTTCTGCATTTGTTTCATCATTTTTTGCATATTTCCCATTCCGCCACCACGCATCATGTTCATTTCCTCCTTAGATTTACTCTATTATGATTCTTTTATTTCTATGAGCTCGGCACCTACGATTTTCATTGCTTCCGCAATAAGAGGGTCCTCTGTTTCTTCAGGCCCTTGATCATCATCGGTTCGTTGCCCACGGATAAACTCTTCTCTAATTTTACCCCATTCATCATCGGGTACACCAATCATTTCTAACTTTTTCCCGGTTAATGTAAAAAGGATATTTTCTAGATTTTCTTTTACTTCTGCGTTTTCTGATGCCATTTTACAATGAATTTCATACTTAAATTTCAACACAAAGGCTACCGAAGAAGCCGCAACTGGTTCACTTTCAATTAAAAGAGCAGCATGAGATACTTTGTTTTGACTCCGCAGCTGTTCGAGCATATCGCCCCATTTTCCTTTTAATAAATCAAGGTTTTGCCTTGTTGCGGTCTTTAAAACCTCATTAATTCTACCTACAGGAGTCCTATAGCCAGCTCTTGCTGACTTTTGTGGACGCTTTTCTGCTGGTTTTGAATCTTGTGATTGAGTCGTAATTCCCTTTTCTTTAATTGATGCAAGTTCAGACTCTAACATATTTATTTTGTTCATTAAGCCCTCAAGCTGGGGAAGTGAATCAGGACTCTGATGTGGGTCCATTTGGCTTAACTTCACAATAGCAACCTCTAGGAATATACGCGGATGGTTCGTCCACTTCATTTCTTGCTGGGCTTGATTTAATACATCAATGGTTTCATAAATTTCTTGGTTCTGAATACTCTTCGCTAATTCCGTAAAGTCCTCATCAACTAAAACCCGCTCCAAAACCTCTTCTAACTGAGGGGCCGTTTGATATAAAAGCATATCTCGATAATAAAAGATTAAATCTTCAATAAAGCGCATCGGATCTTTTCCGTGGTCCATCATTTCATCTAACGTCTTTAAGGCTGTTCGGACATCACGGTCTCGAACTGCTCGAACGACATTCGTTAAAAAGGTTTGAGACACAGCACCTGTAATCATGAGTACATCGTCAATATTTACCTCATCATCGCTAAAAGAGATTGCCTGGTCTAGTAAACTTAACGCATCCCTCATTCCACCTTCAGCAGCTCTTGCTATTACATATAGTGCAGGGTCTGCTACAGTTACGTTTTGTTCTGCAATAACAGTTTTCATTCGACCAACAATTGCTTGGGTTGTGATGCGACGAAAGTCAAAACGTTGACATCTTGAAATGATTGTCAAAGGAATTTTATGAGGTTCTGTAGTTGCTAAAATAAATATGACGTGTCTAGGAGGCTCTTCTAATGTTTTTAACAATGCATTAAACGCACCGATGGAAAGCATATGTACTTCATCAATAATATAAACCTTATATCTTACAGCACTTGGCGCGTACTTTACCTTATCTCGAATATCTCTTATTTCATCAACACCGTTGTTTGATGCAGCATCGATTTCAATCACATCAGATATAGATCCGTCTGTAATCCCTCGGCATGCTGCACATTCATTACAAGGTTCAGCAACAGGAGAACGTTCACAGTTAACTGCTTTAGCAAAAATCTTTGCAGCACTTGTTTTACCTGTCCCTCTTGGTCCTGAAAAAAGATAGGCGTGAGAAAATTTTTCTTGAAGAAGGGCATTCTGCAAAGTTTTTGTTATATGTTCTTGTCCCACCACATCTTGAAATGCCTGCGGCCGAAAGACACGGTATAATGCTTGATATGCCATTGATCTTGCCCCTCCTTCTTATCGTCAACTCTTATTATACAGGAAGTGAATATACTGTACAAAGTGATTATAACATTCATTAAAAAATAGGAAAAACTCTAAGTGTACTAGACAATCGATACTAAATGGAAATAGTCACACTTAAAAACCCAACGTGGCGATGAATATAACAAAAACTGGTGACACTTACGTCAAGACAATAA
>NZ_LT732529.1:0-1298 GCF_900156865.1 Litchfieldia sinesaloumensis
CCTGAAAAGCCGCAGTGAATAGGCCCAGGCGACTGTTTAGCAAAAACACAGGTCTCTGCGAAGCCGCAAGGCGAAGTATAGGGGCTGACACCTGCCCGGTGCTGGAAGGTTAAGAGGAGGGGTTAGCTCTAAGCGAAGCTCTGAATCGAAGCCCCAGTAAACGGCGGCCGTAACTATAACGGTCCTAAGGTAGCGAAATTCCTTGTCAGGTAAGTTCTGACCCGCACGAAAGGTGTAACGATCTGGGCACTGTCTCAACGAGAGACTCGGTGAAATTATAGTACCTGTGAAGATGCAGGTTACCCGCGACAGGACGGAAAGACCCCGTGGAGCTTTACTGCAGCCTGATATTGAATTTTGGTACAGCTTGTACAGGATAGGTAGGAGCCTTGGAAGCCGGAGCGCCAGCTTCGGTGGAGGCATTGGTGGGATACTACCCTGGCTGTATTGAAATTCTAACCCGAAGGCCTTATCGGCCTTGGAGACAGTGTCAGGTGGGCAGTTTGACTGGGGCGGTCGCCTCCTAAAAAGTAACGGAGGCGCCCAAAGGTTCCCTCAGAATGGTTGGAAATCATTCGTAGAGTGTAAAGGCACAAGGGAGCTTGACTGCGAGACCTACAAGTCGAGCAGGGACGAAAGTCGGGCTTAGTGATCCGGTGGTTCCGCATGGAAGGGCCATCGCTCAACGGATAAAAGCTACCCCGGGGATAACAGGCTTATCTCCCCCAAGAGTCCACATCGACGGGGAGGTTTGGCACCTCGATGTCGGCTCATCGCATCCTGGGGCTGTAGTCGGTCCCAAGGGTTGGGCTGTTCGCCCATTAAAGCGGTACGCGAGCTGGGTTCAGAACGTCGTGAGACAGTTCGGTCCCTATCCGTCGTGGGCGTAGGAAATTTGAGAGGAGCTGTCCTTAGTACGAGAGGACCGGGATGGACACACCGCTGGTGTACCAGTTGTCCTGCCAAGGGCATAGCTGGGTAGCTATGTGTGGAAGGGATAAGTGCTGAAAGCATCTAAGCATGAAGCCCCCCTCAAGATGAGATTTCCCATAGTGTTAAACTAGTAAGATCCCTCGAAGATGACGAGGTTGATAGGTCAGAGGTGGAAGCATGGTGACATGTGCAGCTGACTGATACTAATCGATCGAGGACTTAACCAAAAAAGAAAAGCGTAGGCGACTGTACTGCCTCGACAAGCGCTGGAACTTCTGACCGAAAAGTCGATAGACTTTGACAGAAGAAGTGAAGCGACCTCGAGAGGCTAGGAGCCGGAGCTAGACAAATGACTTCATGAATGT
>NZ_LT732529.1:3590-7350 GCF_900156865.1 Litchfieldia sinesaloumensis
AGTAGACGAAGCGACCTGGAAAGGTCCGTCAGAGAAGGTAACAACCCTGTAGTCGAAACTTCGTTCTCTCTTGAGTGGATCCTGAGTACGGCGGGACACGTGAAATCCCGTCGGAAGCTGGGAGGACCATCTCCCAAGGCTAAATACTCCCTAGTGACCGATAGTGAACCAGTACCGTGAGGGAAAGGTGAAAAGCACCCCGGAAGGGGAGTGAAAGAGAACCTGAAACCGTGTGCCTACAAGTAGTCAAAGCACATTTATGTGTGATGGCGTGCCTTTTGTAGAATGAACCGGCGAGTTACGATCCCGTGCAAGGTTAAGTTGAAGAGACGGAGCCGCAGCGAAAGCGAGTCTGAATAGGGCGAAATAGTACGTGGTCGTAGACCCGAAACCAGGTGATCTACCCATGTCCAGGGTGAAGTTCAGGTAACACTGAATGGAGGCCCGAACCCACGCACGTTGAAAAGTGCGGGGATGAGGTGTGGGTAGCGGAGAAATTCCAATCGAACCTGGAGATAGCTGGTTCTCTCCGAAATAGCTTTAGGGCTAGCCTCGAGTTAGAGTCTTGGAGGTAGAGCACTGATTGGACTAGGGGCCCTCATCGGGTTACCGAATTCAGTCAAACTCCGAATGCCAAAGACTTGATTCTCGGGAGTCAGACTGCGAGTGATAAGATCCGTAGTCAAGAGGGAAACAGCCCAGACCACCAGCTAAGGTCCCAAAGTATACGTTAAGTGGAAAAGGATGTGGAGTTGCTTAGACAACCAGGATGTTGGCTTAGAAGCAGCCACCATTTAAAGAGTGCGTAATAGCTCACTGGTCGAGTGACTCTGCGCCGAAAATGTACCGGGGCTAAACGTATCACCGAAGCTGTGGATTGTTCTTACGAACAATGGTAGGAGAGCGTTCTAAGTGCAGCGAAGTCAGACCGTAAGGACTGGTGGAGCGCTTAGAAGTGAGAATGCCGGTATGAGTAGCGAAAGAGGGGTGAGAATCCCCTCCACCGAATGCCTAAGGTTTCCTGAGGAAGGCTCGTCCGCTCAGGGTTAGTCGGGACCTAAGCCGAGGCTGAAAAGCGTAGGCGATGGACAACAGGTTGATATTCCTGTACCACCTCTTTACCGTTTGAGCAATGGAGGGACGCAGGAGGATAGGGTAAGCGCGCTGTTGGATATGCGCGTCCAAGCAGTTAGACTGGTAAGTAGGCAAATCCGCTTACCATAAGGTTGAGCTGTGATGGCGAGGGAAATATAGTACCGAAGTTCCTGATTCCACACTGCCAAGAAAAGCTTCTAGCGAGGTAAATGGTGCCCGTACCGCAAACCGACACAGGTAGGCGAGGAGAGAATCCTAAGGTGATCGAGAGAACTCTCGTTAAGGAACTCGGCAAAATGACCCCGTAACTTCGGGAGAAGGGGTGCTTTTTAGGGTGAATAGCCCTGAAAAGCCGCAGTGAATAGGCCCAGGCGACTGTTTAGCAAAAACACAGGTCTCTGCGAAGCCGCAAGGCGAAGTATAGGGGCTGACACCTGCCCGGTGCTGGAAGGTTAAGAGGAGGGGTTAGCGCAAGCGAAGCTCTGAATCGAAGCCCCAGTAAACGGCGGCCGTAACTATAACGGTCCTAAGGTAGCGAAATTCCTTGTCAGGTAAGTTCTGACCCGCACGAAAGGTGTAACGATCTGGGCACTGTCTCAACGAGAGACTCGGTGAAATTATAGTACCTGTGAAGATGCAGGTTACCCGCGACAGGACGGAAAGACCCCGTGGAGCTTTACTGCAGCCTGATATTGAATTTTGGTACAGCTTGTACAGGATAGGTAGGAGCCTTGGAAGCCGGAGCGCCAGCTTCGGTGGAGGCATTGGTGGGATACTACCCTGGCTGTATTGAAATTCTAACCCGAAGGCCTTATCGGCCTTGGAGACAGTGTCAGGTGGGCAGTTTGACTGGGGCGGTCGCCTCCTAAAAAGTAACGGAGGCGCCCAAAGGTTCCCTCAGAATGGTTGGAAATCATTCGTAGAGTGTAAAGGCACAAGGGAGCTTGACTGCGAGACCTACAAGTCGAGCAGGGACGAAAGTCGGGCTTAGTGATCCGGTGGTTCCGCATGGAAGGGCCATCGCTCAACGGATAAAAGCTACCCCGGGGATAACAGGCTTATCTCCCCCAAGAGTCCACATCGACGGGGAGGTTTGGCACCTCGATGTCGGCTCATCGCATCCTGGGGCTGTAGTCGGTCCCAAGGGTTGGGCTGTTCGCCCATTAAAGCGGTACGCGAGCTGGGTTCAGAACGTCGTGAGACAGTTCGGTCCCTATCCGTCGTGGGCGTAGGAAATTTGAGAGGAGCTGTCCTTAGTACGAGAGGACCGGGATGGACACACCGCTGGTGTACCAGTTGTCCTGCCAAGGGCATAGCTGGGTAGCTATGTGTGGAAGGGATAAGTGCTGAAAGCATCTAAGCATGAAGCCCCCCTCAAGATGAGATTTCCCATAGTGTTAAACTAGTAAGATCCCTCGAAGATGACGAGGTTGATAGGTCAGAGGTGAAAGCATGGTGACATGTGCAGCTGACTGATACTAATCGATCGAGGACTTAACCAAAAAAGAAAAGCGTAGGCGACTGTACTGCCTCGACAAGCGCTGGAACTTCTGACCGAAAAGTCGATAGACTTTGACAGAAGAAGTGAAGTGACATCGAGAGGCTAGGAGCCGGAGCTAGACAAATCACTTCATGAATGTGCGTATGTTATCTAGTTTTGAAGGAATGAAAATTTCTTCTTGAAATATTTTTTAAAGATAGTATAATAATACTTGTCTTTACTTTATCTAGTGACGATGGCGAGAAGGTCACACCCGTTCCCATACCGAACACGGAAGTTAAGCTTCTCAGCGCCGATGGTAGTTGGGGCATTGCCCCTGTGAGAGTAGGACGTCGCTAGGTTTTGAAATGTTCCGCAGTAGCTCAGTGGTAGAGCTATCGGCTGTTAACCGATCGGTCGTAGGTTCGAATCCTACCTGCGGAGCCATTTGGAGAGCTGTCCGAGTGGTCGAAGGAGCACGATTGGAAATCGTGTAGGCGGTCAACACTGTCTCAAGGGTTCGAATCCCTTGCTCTCCGCCACTATAATATATTTAAAGCAGCAAGTTGGCCCGTTGGTCAAGCGGTTAAGACACCGCCCTTTCACGGCGGTAACACGGGTTCGAATCCCGTACGGGTCACCATTATGGAGGATTAGCTCAGCTGGGAGAGCACCTGCCTTACAAGCAGGGGGTCGGCGGTTCGATCCCGTCATCCTCCACCATTTGAATAACACTTAATATTATTATCGCGGGGTGGAGCAACGAGCGTTGCATCATTGAAATACTGCGAGTTGTCCCGACACATAACCTCCTTGAATTAGCTTTCAGAGGAAGGGACAGTCTGTTGCTAATAAAGCGCATGACAAAAACTATATATTTCTCATTATCGCGGGGTGGAGCAGTCTGGTAGCTCGTCGGGCTCATAACCCGAAGGTCGTAGGTTCAAATCCTGCCCCCGCAACCAAAAAAAGTTGTTGACTACAACTTGATAATATAGTAAGATAATATTTGTCTTGAAAAAGATAGCATCTAAAATGGTCCCGTGGTGTAGCGGTTAACATGCCTGCCTGTCACGCAGGAGATCGCCGGTTCGATTCCGGTCGGGACCGCCATTATAATATTAATGTGGCTCAGTAGCTCAGTCGGTAGAGCAAAGGACTGAAAATCCTTGTGTCGGCGGTTCG
>NZ_LT732529.1:10438-14596 GCF_900156865.1 Litchfieldia sinesaloumensis
GGACATAAGTGACAGGTGGTGCATGGTTGTCGTCAGCTCGTGTCGTGAGATGTTGGGTTAAGTCCCGCAACGAGCGCAACCCTTGATCTTAGTTGCCAGCATTTAGTTGGGCACTCTAAGGTGACTGCCGGTGACAAACCGGAGGAAGGTGGGGATGACGTCAAATCATCATGCCCCTTATGACCTGGGCTACACACGTGCTACAATGGATGGTACAAAGGGCAGCGAAACCGCGAGGTTAAGCGAATCCCATAAAACCATTCTCAGTTCGGATTGCAGGCTGCAACTCGCCTGCATGAAGCCGGAATCGCTAGTAATCGCGGATCAGCATGCCGCGGTGAATACGTTCCCGGGCCTTGTACACACCGCCCGTCACACCACGAGAGTTTGTAACACCCGAAGTCGGTGGGGTAACCGTAAGGAGCCAGCCGCCTAAGGTGGGACAGATGATTGGGGTGAAGTCGTAACAAGGTAGCCGTATCGGAAGGTGCGGCTGGATCACCTCCTTTCTAAGGAAAAAGTCGAAAAGCGAAGGTGACTGTTCAGCCTCGACAAGTGCTGGAACTTCTGCCGGAAAAGTCGTTAGACTTTGACAGAAGAAGTGAAGCAACCTCGAGAGGCTAGGAACCGTAGCTAGACATAAGAAGTTCTACGAACTTCATAAAAAGACGCTTTGTATTGTGGTCAGTTTTGAGAGTGCTTTTTCTCTCAAAGTCGTTCCTTGAAAACTAGATAACGTAACAAAACATTCATTGAAGTAGTAAAAGTTCTTTTAACAACTTTAGGCGCACGAGAAGCAAGGAGTTCGAGGAACCGAGTGGTTGGAACGAAGGCTAAATACGCAACGTCCTGTTGCAACGCCTTCATGACCTACATCCTGTAGGCCTCCGGAGCGTACTTAAGGTACGTGAGGATGCTGACGAATGAGGTGACGAAGAAATCCGCCGCTTATCGAAGCCGAACAGGTTAAGTTAATAAGGGCGCACGGTGGATGCCTTGGCACTAGGAGCCGATGAAGGACGGTACTAACACCGATATGCTTCGGGGAGCTGTAAGTAAGCATTGATCCGAAGATTTCCGAATGGGGAAACCCACTGCTCGTAATGGGGCAGTATCCTTACCTGAATACATAGGGTAAGAGAAGGTAGACCCGGGGAACTGAAACATCTTAGTACCCGGAGGAAGAGAAAGCAAACGCGATTTCCTGAGTAGCGGCGAGCGAAACGGAAGATAGCCCAAACCAAGAGGCTTGCCTCTTGGGGTTGTAGGACACTCTATACGGAGTTACAAAAGAACGGAGTAGACGAAGCGACCTGGAAAGGTCCGTCAGAGAAGGTAACAACCCTGTAGTCGAAACTTCGTTCTCTCTTGAGTGGATCCTGAGTACGGCGGGACACGTGAAATCCCGTCGGAAGCTGGGAGGACCATCTCCCAAGGCTAAATACTCCCTAGTGACCGATAGTGAACCAGTACCGTGAGGGAAAGGTGAAAAGCACCCCGGAAGGGGAGTGAAAGAGAACCTGAAACCGTGTGCCTACAAGTAGTCAAAGCACATTTATGTGTGATGGCGTGCCTTTTGTAGAATGAACCGGCGAGTTACGATCCCGTGCAAGGTTAAGTTGAAGAGACGGAGCCGCAGCGAAAGCGAGTCTGAATAGGGCGAAATAGTACGTGGTCGTAGACCCGAAACCAGGTGATCTACCCATGTCCAGGGTGAAGTTCAGGTAACACTGAATGGAGGCCCGAACCCACGCACGTTGAAAAGTGCGGGGATGAGGTGTGGGTAGCGGAGAAATTCCAATCGAACCTGGAGATAGCTGGTTCTCTCCGAAATAGCTTTAGGGCTAGCCTCGAGTTAGAGTCTTGGAGGTAGAGCACTGATTGGACTAGGGGCCCTCATCGGGTTACCGAATTCAGTCAAACTCCGAATGCCAAAGACTTGATTCTCGGGAGTCAGACTGCGAGTGATAAGATCCGTAGTCAAGAGGGAAACAGCCCAGACCACCAGCTAAGGTCCCAAAGTATACGTTAAGTGGAAAAGGATGTGGAGTTGCTTAGACAACCAGGATGTTGGCTTAGAAGCAGCCACCATTTAAAGAGTGCGTAATAGCTCACTGGTCGAGTGACTCTGCGCCGAAAATGTACCGGGGCTAAACGTATCACCGAAGCTGTGGATTGTTCTTACGAACAATGGTAGGAGAGCGTTCTAAGTGCAGCGAAGTCAGACCGTAAGGACTGGTGGAGCGCTTAGAAGTGAGAATGCCGGTATGAGTAGCGAAAGAGGGGTGAGAATCCCCTCCACCGAATGCCTAAGGTTTCCTGAGGAAGGCTCGTCCGCTCAGGGTTAGTCGGGACCTAAGCCGAGGCTGAAAAGCGTAGGCGATGGACAACAGGTTGATATTCCTGTACCACCTCTTTACCGTTTGAGCAATGGAGGGACGCAGGAGGATAGGGTAAGCGCGCTGTTGGATATGCGCGTCCAAGCAGTTAGACTGGTAAGTAGGCAAATCCGCTTACCATAAGGTTGAGCTGTGATGGCGAGGGAAATATAGTACCGAAGTTCCTGATTCCACACTGCCAAGAAAAGCTTCTAGCGAGGTAAATGGTGCCCGTACCGCAAACCGACACAGGTAGGCGAGGAGAGAATCCTAAGGTGATCGAGAGAACTCTCGTTAAGGAACTCGGCAAAATGACCCCGTAACTTCGGGAGAAGGGGTGCTTTTTAGGGTGAATAGCCCTGAAAAGCCGCAGTGAATAGGCCCAGGCGACTGTTTAGCAAAAACACAGGTCTCTGCGAAGCCGCAAGGCGAAGTATAGGGGCTGACACCTGCCCGGTGCTGGAAGGTTAAGAGGAGGGGTTAGCGCAAGCGAAGCTCTGAATCGAAGCCCCAGTAAACGGCGGCCGTAACTATAACGGTCCTAAGGTAGCGAAATTCCTTGTCAGGTAAGTTCTGACCCGCACGAAAGGTGTAACGATCTGGGCACTGTCTCAACGAGAGACTCGGTGAAATTATAGTACCTGTGAAGATGCAGGTTACCCGCGACAGGACGGAAAGACCCCGTGGAGCTTTACTGCAGCCTGATATTGAATTTTGGTACAGCTTGTACAGGATAGGTAGGAGCCTTGGAAGCCGGAGCGCCAGCTTCGGTGGAGGCATTGGTGGGATACTACCCTGGCTGTATTGAAATTCTAACCCGAAGGCCTTATCGGCCTTGGAGACAGTGTCAGGTGGGCAGTTTGACTGGGGCGGTCGCCTCCTAAAAAGTAACGGAGGCGCCCAAAGGTTCCCTCAGAATGGTTGGAAATCATTCGTAGAGTGTAAAGGCACAAGGGAGCTTGACTGCGAGACCTACAAGTCGAGCAGGGACGAAAGTCGGGCTTAGTGATCCGGTGGTTCCGCATGGAAGGGCCATCGCTCAACGGATAAAAGCTACCCCGGGGATAACAGGCTTATCTCCCCCAAGAGTCCACATCGACGGGGAGGTTTGGCACCTCGATGTCGGCTCATCGCATCCTGGGGCTGTAGTCGGTCCCAAGGGTTGGGCTGTTCGCCCATTAAAGCGGTACGCGAGCTGGGTTCAGAACGTCGTGAGACAGTTCGGTCCCTATCCGTCGTGGGCGTAGGAAATTTGAGAGGAGCTGTCCTTAGTACGAGAGGACCGGGATGGACACACCGCTGGTGTACCAGTTGTCCTGCCAAGGGCATAGCTGGGTAGCTATGTGTGGAAGGGATAAGTGCTGAAAGCATCTAAGCATGAAGCCCCCCTCAAGATGAGATTTCCCATAGTGTTAAACTAGTAAGATCCCTCGAAGATGACGAGGTTGATAGGTCAGAGGTGGAAGCATGGTGACATGTGCAGCTGACTGATACTAATCGATCGAGGACTTAACCAAAAAAGAAAAGCGTAGGCGACTGTACTGCCTCGACAAGCGCTGGAACTTCTGACCGAAAAGTCGATAGACTTTGACAGAAGAAGTGAAGCGACCTCGAGAGGCTAGGAGCCGGAGCTAGACAAATGACTTCATGAATGTGCGTACGTTATCTAGTTTTGAAGGAATGAATCCTTCATAATAGTCTAGTGACGATGGCGAGAAGGTCACACCCGTTCCCATACCGAACACGGAAGTTAAGCTTCTCAGCGCCGATGGTAGTTGGG
>NZ_LT732529.1:15317-92937 GCF_900156865.1 Litchfieldia sinesaloumensis
AAGCATGGTGACATGTGCAGCTGACTGATACTAATCGATCGAGGACTTAACCAAAAAAGAAAAGCGTAGGCGACTGTACTGCCTCGACAAGCGCTGGAACTTCTGACCGAAAAGTCGATAGACTTTGACAGAAGAAGTGAAGTGACATCGAGAGGCTAGGAGCCGGAGCTAGACAAATCACTTCATGAATGTGCGTATGTTATCTAGTTTTGAAGGAATGAAAATTTCTTCTTGAAATATTTTTTAAAGATAGTATAATAATACTTGTCTTTACTTTATCTAGTGACGATGGCGAGAAGGTCACACCCGTTCCCATACCGAACACGGAAGTTAAGCTTCTCAGCGCCGATGGTAGTTGGGGCATTGCCCCTGTGAGAGTAGGACGTCGCTAGGTTTTGAAATGTTCCGCAGTAGCTCAGTGGTAGAGCTATCGGCTGTTAACCGATCGGTCGTAGGTTCGAATCCTACCTGCGGAGCCATTTGGAGAGCTGTCCGAGTGGTCGAAGGAGCACGATTGGAAATCGTGTAGGCGGTCAACACTGTCTCAAGGGTTCGAATCCCTTGCTCTCCGCCACTATAATATATTTAAAGCAGCAAGTTGGCCCGTTGGTCAAGCGGTTAAGACACCGCCCTTTCACGGCGGTAACACGGGTTCGAATCCCGTACGGGTCACCATTATGGAGGATTAGCTCAGCTGGGAGAGCACCTGCCTTACAAGCAGGGGGTCGGCGGTTCGATCCCGTCATCCTCCACCATTTGAATAACACTTAATATTATTATCGCGGGGTGGAGCAACGAGCGTTGCATCATTGAAATACTGCGAGTTGTCCCGACACATAACCTCCTTGAATTAGCTTTCAGAGGAAGGGACAGTCTGTTGCTAATAAAGCGCATGACAAAAACTATATATTTCTCATTATCGCGGGGTGGAGCAGTCTGGTAGCTCGTCGGGCTCATAACCCGAAGGTCGTAGGTTCAAATCCTGCCCCCGCAACCAAAAAAAGTTGTTGACTACAACTTGATAATATAGTAAGATAATATTTGTCTTGAAAAAGATAGCATCTAAAATGGTCCCGTGGTGTAGCGGTTAACATGCCTGCCTGTCACGCAGGAGATCGCCGGTTCGATTCCGGTCGGGACCGCCATTATAATATTAATGTGGCTCAGTAGCTCAGTCGGTAGAGCAAAGGACTGAAAATCCTTGTGTCGGCGGTTCGATTCCGTCCTGAGCCACCATATTTTTGCCGGTGTAGCTCAGTTGGTAGAGCAACTGACTTGTAATCAGTAGGTCGTGGGTTCGACTCCTATCGCCGGCACCATTCTTAATTTAATAGTGGAGGGGTAGCGAAGTGGCTAAACGCGGCGGACTGTAAATCCGCTCCCTCCGGGTTCGGCGGTTCGAATCCGTCCCCCTCCACCATTATTTCTTATTTGTAACAATTTATTCTAATATATATATTATATATCATAGGGGTATAGTTTAAAGGTAGAACGAAGGTCTCCAAAACCTTTGGTGTGGGTTCGATTCCTACTACCCCTGCCAATATGATTATGGCGATTGTGGCGAAGTGGTTAACGCATCGGATTGTGGTTCCGACATTCGTGGGTTCGATTCCCATCAGTCGCCCTTTTTTTATTTCATCAATCATTGGGCTATAGCCAAGTGGTAAGGCAACGGACTTTGACTCCGTCATTCGTAGGTTCGAATCCTGCTAGCCCAGCCATTATTTTTTTAAAATTATTTATAATGCGGAAGTAGTTCAGTGGTAGAACACCACCTTGCCAAGGTGGGGGTCGCGGGTTCGAATCCCGTCTTCCGCTCCAATGGCGGCATAGCCAAGTGGTAAGGCAGAGGTCTGCAAAACCTTTACCACCGGTTCGAATCCGGTTGCCGCCTCCATTATTTTATATTGAATGTAAGTGCTTTTTTATAATGTGCCGGGGTGGCGGAACTGGCAGACGCACAGGACTTAAAATCCTGCGATAGGTGACTATCGTACCGGTTCGATTCCGGTCCTCGGCATCTTTGGATGCTTTTTTATTTTTATTATACATGCCTGAGTGGTGGAATGGCAGACACGGTGGACTCAAAATCCACTGCCAGCGATGGCGTGCCGGTTCGAGTCCGGCCTCAGGTATCATAATTGTCGCTCATCTATGAGATGGAAAAACGATTCTTACACTTTGTAAGGATCGTTTTTTATTGTTTCGGAAATTATGGAATCCTACCTTTAATTAATTTATTACATCTTGCTCCATCGCCTAGCCCTCGAGTTTATAAGCCAATCCGTATTCCTTCGACAATTTAATCAGATTAATGTCCTGAAATGTTCCCCAATCGTTGATACTATACTACGTTGGGGGGACAGTCTCTTTTTGGGAATTATTTATTAGATTCATAGTGGTTTTTGTAAAATTTTAGTGTGTTCGAAGGGGTGAATTGTCAGTATTCTATATTTATTCATTTTAACCTTCTAAATTGGAAGTAGAATTAGTAGAATTGAAAAGGAAGCAGAGTGAGGTCTCGTGTAGGTAGTTGGCTACAATAAAAGTATAGCAAGGAGTATGATGATGAAAACTATTGAAACGACTTATGTTACCATCACAGATTCATATGTTAAAAGAGCTCAAAGTCATCTAGTACATTATCTATTACGTTTGGAAACGGAAAAATTTTTATTTGAGGTTTTTAAGGTCGCTACGCTCAGCCCATTAACGGATGAAGGGTATCAAGGGTGGGAGAGAAGTGATGATATTAACTTTCGAGGACACTTCTTTGGACATTTTATGTCAGCGCTTTCCTTGGCTTATCATGCAGAGAAAAGGGATTCGTTGAAGACTCAATTAGTAGAAAAAATGGTGGTTGCAGTAGCTGGGTTGGCACGTGCACAAGAACATTATGCTTTATATAATCCACAAAGTGCTGGTTATATTTCAGCTTTTCGGGAGGCAGCACTTGATAAAGTAGAAGGAAAGACGATATTGCCGGAAGACCAAGAGAATGTGCTTGTACCATGGTATAACCTGCACAAAATCCTAGGTGGGTTATTAGATATACATAAGTCACTAAAGGGAATAAAAGAAGATACGAGTCAAACGGCATTACAGGTTGCTAGCCAATTTGGAGATTACATTTACAATCGTATGAAGCGTTTAGTAGATAAAAAAAGAATGTTGAAAACTGAATACGGCGGAATGAACGATGCGCTATATCATTTGTTTGAACTTACGAAAAAGAAGGAGCATATGGTAGCTGCTACTTATTTTGATGAGGATGACCTAATTGAAAAACTAGCAAATTATGAAAATACCTTACCAGGAAAACATGCTAATACTACCATACCTAAATTAATAGGGGCATTAAAAAGGTATCAAGTTTTTCAAGACCCTTCATCTTATGAGCTGCTCTCCGAAGAGGAAAGAGAGAAACTAACAGTTTATTTTGAGGCTGCGAAGAACTTCTGGGATATCGTGATTAATGAACATACCTATTGTACCGGCGGTAATAGTCAAAGTGAGCATTTCCATGAACCCCATTCACTATATTATGATGCGGAAATCCGTAGTGGAGATTGCACATGTGAAACATGTAATTCTCACAATATGCTAAAACTAACCCGTAATTTATATGCTCTCACCAAGAACCCGAAATATTTGGATTACTACGAACGTACCTATTTTAATTCAATTCTGGCTTCTCAACATCCTGAAACCGGAATGATGATGTACTTTCAGCCAATGGGAGCTGGCTATAATAAAGTATATAACCATCCTTATGATGATTTTTGGTGCTGTACAGGAACGGGTATAGAAAGCTTCGCAAAGCTAGCGGATACTTATTACTTTCAAGAAAATGACCGTATCTTTGTTAATCAGTATATCTCAAATGAAGTGAACATACCTGATACTACGATTTGTCTTGTTCAAAACTCTAATCGAAAACAATTTTTGTCCACGTTCACTATCAGTACAGAAGATGGAGACTCTAATAAGCCAATCTATCTTGCATTGCGCATTCCGTCATGGACAAATGGATTTGAGTTGTTGCATAACGATGAATTGGCTGATTACGAATGGAAAGACGGATTTGTATATCTAAAACAGGCAGTTGGAGAAAATGATACCGTAGTTATTACATTTGCTCCCTCCTTGAACATGGTGTCCACATTTGATAACCCTAATTATGTGGCCTTTGAATACGGTCCATATGTATTGGCAGGTGGTTTAGGAAAGCAAAATATCTCTTCTGATAATCCTACGGGCATTATTGTTCGTGTAGGTACGAAAGAAGGTCAATTGCCTGATACATTAACAACGACCGTCAATAATTGGCGAAATCAATTTGCGGAACATATGCAGCCTATCGAACTTGAAGATAAGCTGATCGCCTTTCAAGTGAACAATATAAAAGAAAACATTATTTTTAGTCCTTATTATGAAATGCACGGAGAGCGCTACGGAATTTATTTTAACTTGTTAGATACAGATTCTAAAGTTGGTCAAAATGCATTGTTACAGAAAAAAGATAGATTAAAGGAGGAAGAGCTTATCTTAGCTGAATTACACAATTTTGATGATAATAACAGTGAATATGCTAAAAAAATCGCATACGCTCACTCTGAGGCCAATGCCTATAAGGGGAGACGCTTTCGCATGGCGTATGCTAATGGGTGGTTCAGCTATGAGTTTACTCTTGAAACCGCTGGGGACGTTTATTTGAAACTAGATTTCCACCGTCAAGACATAGGAAAACGGATGGACCTGATTTTGAACAGTCAAGAGATATGTTCAATCGTTGTGAATGAATTTACGGAAGGTGAATTCTTTTCCCAACAGATCTTATTGGATAAGGCGATTTTATCAAATGAGGGGAAAGTGGAAATAACCTTCAAAGCATCCGAGGAAGAAACACCAAGAGTCTTTGGAATTACCTTTTTTAAAAACAATCAATAATGAGAGTAGCATTTTAATATTGGGGTGCCTGTACCCCCCAGCCCGGTTAGGTAAATATACAGCTTAATAGTGATATATAAATTTAAGGTACAATTATTAATCCTAACTTTATGGTCAATATGAAAAGTCAATGCTTTGAGCAATCAGAGTGTTGACTTTTTTATTCATACAATATTAATAATCCAAAACACTCTGTAAATACTACCAATATGCTATAGTAAGAAAGCCTTCTAAGAAATAATCGGCATTATTATAAGAAAAGAGACGTGATTAGCCTTGCTGAATTTTTTACAACTTGGGATTCGAAAAGAGATTAACCATACATTAAAGTCATTAGGTATAGGAACTCCTACTTCTATACAAGAACGAACAATACCATCCGTACTTGAGGGAAAGGATGTTATTGCAAAAGCACAAACTGGAACAGGAAAGACATTGGCTTTTGTTCTTCCGATTCTTGAAAAGATTGATGTGAACAACTCGGATGTTCAAGCACTTATTTTAACGCCTACCAGAGAATTAGCTCTGCAAATTTCAAAGGAAATTAAGAAAATGATTGAGAACCTTGAGGGTGTCAAAGTGTTATCTGTATACGGTGGTCAGGATGTGGCGAATCAATTAAAAAAGTTAAAAGGTGCTCAGCATATTGTCGTTGCAACGCCTGGTCGGTTATTAGATCATATTCGCCGTGGAACAATTGATCTTTCAACGGTTGAGAGGCTTGTGATAGATGAGGCTGACCAAATGTTACTGATGGGTTTTCTTCCAGAGGTAGACGACATCATTAGTGAAACGTTCCCTTCTAGACAAACCATGCTGTTTTCAGCAACAATGCCTACCGAAATTCAAAGTCTTGCTAAAAAATATATGGTCAAGCCAGAGTTCATAGAGATAAAAGCCAAAAAAGTAACGGTTGAAGAGATAAAACAAGTTGTGATTGAAACAACTGATCGGAGAAAACAAGCCACTTTATTTCATTTAATCGACGAACACCGTCCATTTTTAGCGATTATCTTCTGTCGTACAAAGGCTCGTGCCAATAAGCTATACGAAGCATTAATCGCCAACGGATATGAAGCTGACGAGTTACATGGTGACTTACCACAGTCCAAGCGTGAGAAAGCGATGAAGCGATTTCGTGAAGCGAAAACACAGTTTCTAGTGGCAACAGACGTTGCTGCAAGGGGACTTGATGTAGAAGGGGTTACACATGTCTATAACTATGATATTCCTCATGATGTGGAAAGTTATGTTCACCGGATTGGACGAACGGGCCGTGCAGGTGGCGACGGGGTTGCCTTTACATTAATAGATCCTAAGGATATGGAGTTCCTCCGAATGATTGAAAAAGGAATCAATCAAAAACTGGACATACAAGTGATTAAAGGAGTCAGTATCCCTGATCGTGATGATTACCAGAGAGCAAGTGAGCAAATAAAAGAAAATAAACGTTCTGAAGGTAATAGAAGAGATGGAAGGAAGACTGCACCGTATTCTTCAAATAGAAAGCCTAATGATAGACGTTCAAAAAGCAATTCTAGCGATACGACTAAAGGTAGAAGACGATCTCGTTAAGAGTAATGATACAAATAGAGTGCCTTATACTTAAAATTAGGTAAGGAACCATTTCAGCGCCAAATTCAGGAGGATACACCTATGTTACATAAACAAATGGGAAAATACATTTCAACAGAGTTAATGAATAACCCATCGAAAAAAAAGATTGAACTTTATCAAGAGGAAAAAGAGTACATTGAAAAATATGAATTGATTCCAGATGACATTACATTCATTGAAAAAGATCCTACTACACGTTTCCTTGAAGCCTACATTGAAAGATGTGACAAAGAAACAGAAGAAATGCTCTCTAAAGAATCATTTCGTTTTTTAGAAAATTCGATTGTTTATCTTCAAAAACACAAGAACGAATTTCTATACTTTGAGTCTCAGTGGTTTGAAAAAATCGGTGTTGATGGGATTTCGTTTGAAGTGAATGATGTATTTGGAACATACTTCGTCATGGTAGGATTGAAGTTGCCGAAAAAAAATGGGCCATCTCTTAAAGAAAACTTAACTAAAGAATTAGATGGAGATGTAGCTAAATATGAATTGATGTTTAATCAAAATGATGGTTTATGGGACTTGAATTTCGCATTGAATTATGTGAATGGATTCAATGAGCAGATGTCATTAGAGGAAGCATTTCGGTTAATTTATCGATTTCTATTTAATCTAGTAGAAAGTGTAGAAGAAAGAAGCAAGAACGTGAATTAACTGTTATATCGCATTACTATCCATCGTATGATACCATTTATTTCTATACAAAAAAGGGGACGTGATTGAACATGATAAAAATTAACATACCTAATCCAGATATTACGATTACACAACGGAAACAAATTCCGAAAGAAAGTGAACCAGAAATCAAGTCTGTTTATGGATTTATTGATTTCCATCTTATACCTAGAGATAAAGGTGGTATTTTCTTATTTTTTGATAAAAATGATGAGCTTCTGTTTGTTGGAAAAGCGCGGAAACTACGTCAAAGAATTAAAAAACATTTCGAAGATACTGTTTCACCTATTAAGAATCACAGAGATCAGGTACATAAAATTGATATTTGTATAGTAGAAGATCCAATGGAACGAGAAATCTATGAGACATACGCCATTAATAAACTCAAGTCTAAATATAACGTTGAAAAAGTGTTTTATTAAAAAGGATGTATTAATCCTGGTGCCAGCCCCCTAGTACGGTAATCATTTATCTATCGGGGGTCTGGCACAATTTTTTCTTTTTATTAATAACCGTAATCCCAATCGATTGTCTCTTCATACCAAACAACTTTATCAATGGGGTCAAGTTTAACTTCTTTGTCATTAATGGTACATTTCAACTGTTTAGAATCTCCATGACTTACAAGCTCTTCATATATAACATGCTCAACGTCTTCTAATACTGTAACAGAGTGATTCTTATTGATTAATAATGCTGTACCTTTCATTACGTACACCTTCCTTGGAAGATTTATTTTTCAATCAATTACAGTATAGCTCCTTTACGTAATATAAAGATATTTTTGTGAATTAATTCACAAATCCTTCATATTTCTGTTTGAAATGTTGTAACAATCTAAGCGGCTGCGCTAAATCTAGTTATTAAAAATATTCTGTTGTGGATAGAAATGGTACTATTGTCATGTAGAGTCCATAAAATGAAGTGGAGGTGTAGTTATGAAGGAAATTCTTACTACATATATGGCTAAATATACATCGCTAAATGAGACTGAACAACATGCTATTCTTGATGCTTTAATTATAGAGACATTTGAAAAGGGGAGCCATTTGATTAAACAGGGAGATTCTCCAAAAGAAATATGTTTCTTTGTATTGAAAGGATGTGTTAGGAAATATCAAATTGCTGAGTATGGAAAAGAGATAACAACCCACTTTTTTACTGAAGAGGAAGCTATTTTGTTATTTGATGCTGAAAAACCTGAACAGGAATCCCCATTTTCATTAACCTGTGTAGAGGACTGTGTATTGGTTGTTGGTGACTTAAAGTCTGAACACGAAATGTATAAGAAGTATACAGAGCTTGAAACCATGTCACGGCGTATGATGGAAAACTATCTTTCCCAAACTCAACAAGAATTCGCAACCTTCATTCACTCTTCTCCAGAAGAACGCTATAAAACACTTATCAATAATCGACCTGATCTTCTCAAACGTGTTCCTCAACATCAATTGGCAAGCTACCTTGGTATGACGCCAGAGTCCTTAAGTAGAATTAAAAAGCGTATTCAATTATAAACTTTATTATTTTACACACATCTTAACTTAAGTCAATGCTACCTCTACATTTTTGAATTACAATCATGAAAAAGGATGATAGGAGGGGTGAGATGAAGGCAATTATCTCTGAACGGTATGGGTCCCCCGATACACTTATACTAAGTGAGGTCCCTGTACCTACACCTAAGGAAAATCAAGTTTTAGTAAGAGTTCGTGCATCTTCGATTAATTTTGGTAATTATGTCTTATTATCTGGAAAACCGCGGCTAGCCCGGTTGGTATTTGGGTTGATGAAACCGAAATATCCTATTCCTGGTGGGGACATGGCTGGAATCGTGGAGGCTGTAGGTGCTAACGTGACCCGATTTCATACGGGAGATGAGGTGTTTGGAGACTTATCTAGCAGTGGATTTGGTGCTTTTGCAGAATATGTTGTTGTCGATGAAAAGATATTGGCTTTGAAACCAACTAATCTATTATTTACAGAAGCAGCTGCCGTGCCCATGGCGGCTACCACCGCTTTACAAGCAATAAGGGATAAAGGGAAACTAAAGATAGGACAGAAAGTATTAATTCAAGGTGCTTCAGGTGGTGTAGGGACATTTGCGATACAAATCACGAAGGCGTCTGGTGCGGAAGTGACCGCTGTGGTGAGTACTAGAAACGTAGAAATCGCAAAGTCCATTGGTGCTGACAAAGTAATTGATTATAAAAAAGTAGACATTAAGAACCATCATCAGACTTATGATTTGATTCTTGGAGTGAATGGCAGCCAATCAATTACAACCTATAAAAGAATGCTAAAAGAGAACGGTGTATTTATTCATGTAGGTGGCGAAAGTAGTCAAATGTATCAGACAATGGTACAAAGATCTTGGTTATCCATGACTGGGAAAAAGAAATTTTCTACCTTTTTGCAAAGGGCGAACCAAAAGGATTTAGAGTTGATGAAAGAGCTTATTGAGGAGGGGAAAATAAAGCCAGTTATTGATAGCGTCTATTCTTTGAGTGATGTTCCAGATGCATTTCGATATTTTGAACAAGGACATTCTCAGGGGAAAGTGATAATAGAGATCTAAATGAATTAGTGCTTTACAAATCCGATAGAATAAATGAAAGATTATTAGAAATGTAAAAGGCCATAGCTCAGAGTATTGAGCTATGGCTATAGGGAACAGTTCAATCCCATTATGGTTCTTATCTTTTCCTCACTGGAATCCAAACCTCACTATAGGCGTAGCCTTCTCTATCTTTATCCATTTTGGTAAAAGAAAATGAAGGGACATTTATGACTTCATAGTCGGAAGAGGGAAGCCATTCAGAATATGTTTTTGCCATGGTTTCTTGTAGTGTAGATGGGAAGGGTCCTTCATTTGGGAAGATTGCCCATGTACATGCTTCAACTGATACTTTATCTAATTGGTCACTAATTTGATTTTCAGTTGTTAATACACCAATCATGTGTGTTAAGTCGCCTTCTTCTTTTACAAAATTGGCGTCAGCGTTGTACGATGCATTGACGATTTCATATGGTTCTATATTTTGAAGTGCTCGCATTTCTTCTTTTTGTTCGTCTGTAATGCTTTGAGCAAGCTTTACGATCTCGTTATTGACTCCTTCAAATTGCATCGGTACACGTTTACTTACTCCGACTAGATGAAATGCCGGTTTATCTTCGATTCTACATTCCATGGAAATTCCTCCTTTAACTGTGATGACGAATGAAAGTTTGGGAAAGGATTTGCTTACCCCTTTTTTAATGACATCCGAGGGCAAGAAACCACACCATTTTTTAAAGGCTCTAGTAAAGCCATCCACAGATTGATACCCATATTTAAAAGCGACTTCCGTTACTTTTTCTCCGTTCAATAAATCCTTATTCGCTTCTGCCAATTTCCTGTTTTTGATGTATTCACTTAGGTTCAATCCTGACAGATAAAAAAAGATTTTTCTAAAGTGATAGTCGGAAACCCCTGCATACTCGGAAATGCTTTCAAGAGGTAGGTCATCTGTTAAATGAGTTTCAATATAGTCGATCACCAGGTTTAATTCTTTTAACAAGTTATCCCTCCTTGTCATGTTTATATCATAGCAAAGCTGCTTTATTCGTACTCGACTTTATTAACATAAAATAGGTCGGAATTAAGGTCCAGACCCCATTGTACTGGTGTGGTACAGCACTTGGGGTTAGGCACTAGAGATTGCGTAATTTCTACTTTGAAAAATTCTGTAAAACGCTTACGTATAATGTATAGTTAGTTTAGGTACGATGGTTAACATCTAACCCGTAACCCGTAATGGGAGATGAAAGGGGAATTATTATTGGGTAGAATTATTTTAACGACAGAAAGTGGTGCGGATTTACCTTTAGAATGGACGAACAAACACTCTGTTCAAGTGGTTCCGATGCACGTTGTCATGGGTGATAAGGATTATTTAGATGGGGCGTTGCCAGTACAGGATATATATGAATATTATGAGCGAACCAAGAAAATTCCATCCACAACAGCAACAAATGTTTATGAATATGAGGAATTTTTTAAACAGATAAAAACAGATTATCCCGGTTGTATCATTATCCATATTGGTTATACATCTAAGGCATCTTCTTCATTCCAAAATGCCATTATTGCAACAGAAGAGTTAAATGATATTTACCTAATTGATGCGTTGAACGTTACAGGAGGACTAGCTACTATTGTGATGTATGCAGTAGGTTTAGTAGAGAATGAACCTACGATTGACCCAGAAATATTAGTGGGAAAAATCGAAGCTATTGTACTAAAATCCAGACTAGCATTTGTTCCTGGCAGTCTAGAATTTTTAAAAGCGGGTGGAAGAGTTAGTAACCTTGCTTATCTCGGAGGAGCTTTGTTAAAAATAAAGCCATGTATTGAATTAATAGATGGAAAACTCACGTCTACTAAAAAGTATCGTGGGAATATGAGTACCGTCACAGAAAAACTTATCCAAGATTATTTAACTCAATACGACATTGATAAAGGACAAATTTATTTAGTGTATTCCGTGGGCTTGGATGAAAAGATTAAAGCAAGAATGACCGACGTCGCAAAAGAACATGGATTTGAAAATATCAGTTGGATTCAAGCCGGCGCGATGATCTCTACTCATGCTGGACCAGGTGGATTTGGAATTGCCGGATTAGAAAGATAGAAAGATAAGCAGGGTATGGTCCTTTTGATATTTAATAATCTCAAGAACCATACCCTTCTTATTAAGCTTGTTGTCCTCTTTTTCGTATGATTAGAATTGAACCACCCATAACCAATAAAATACAACCTGCTAGAAGTAGTTGATATAGATTGGTTCCTGTGAAGGGTAGAAGATTTCCATTCTCAGTAGCTTTCCCTTGTTGATTTGTTGTTTCTTTTTGTTTCTTTGTTTTATCATTACTTACATCTTCAGCGTTTTTATCATCTTGATTATTATTCGACTTGTCGTTATTCGTTGAATCAGGGTTTTCACTCTTTGGCTTTTCTGGTTGCTCAGGCTGTAACTCTTCATCCTTTGGATGTTCAGGTTTCTGAGTTGGTGGATCCTCAGGGTCACCACCTGGGTTAGTACCAACTGCTTGTTTTGTGAAGGACCAAATGTCTGAGATTGTTTTTCCAGTGTGGTCATCTTCAGCTACGGCATACCATGAGTAGAGGTTTCCATCCTCTAAGCCTTGCCAAAGGGTCTCTGCCATTTCTCCACTTTCCACATTCTCCTCTTTGCCAATTTCTGTATCGGTATAGACATTTACAGAGAAGTAATCGGTCGCAACTTGTTTTTCAACAGCGCTTAAGTCCAGGTTCATAATAAACTCATCTTTTTCAGGATGGGTATCGGAATCATAATAGTTATAGTCATCTAAATATGGTGAATACGTATTGACGATGATTCGATTATTGTCCTGGTCAAAATGTAAGAGTCTCATATATCCTTGGCCACCTTCAGGACCAGCCTGATAATCTGCAAGCATTTGATATACTGTACGATCTGGTGTACCGTCACCGTTATCATCAATTTCATCAATTAAGGTTTGTGCTTCATGATAATGTCCACTTAATACGGCAAAGACATTTTCATTCGGAAGAACGATTTCATTATAGAGCTTTTCACCGAGTGGATGTCTTGTTCCAGTTGCTAGCAAGTATTCATGGAAATTCAAGATGGCCATTCGATCGGGATGAGCAGCAAGTACATCATTCACCCACTGAATTCCCTCATCCGTTACACCCCAACCAAGGTACACCATAATATAATCATTTCCATTCACCGAGATTAAATCATAATGTCCACGATTGTTAAGGTAGGAACCGCCATAATAAGGTTTGTCCTCAAAACGATCTGCACCAAAGTAACGATAATAATCGGTGTAATCGTTATTCACTTGATTGACATCATGGTTACCAGCCAAGACGCCATACGGGATATTGTGTTGATCTAACACGCCCATATATTGATCTGCGTAATTCCACTGGCTTTCGTCAGTAGAGATATTAACTAAATCTCCGGTATGGAAGACATATTCAATCTTCATTTCCTCTTGTTTCTCTGCAATCCATTGAGTTTGACGATCAAAGATATACGGGAAGCTCTCTGCATAATATTGAGTATCTGACATCCATACAAATGTATAGTCATACTCGTCAGGTGTGCTTGGAATTTCATCCTGAACTAGGACATTGACTTTACTGTCTTGTACAAATGCATGGACATCAACATTTCCTGTCAGTTCAAAATCATCTTCGCTAGCAATGCGGTAATCGATTAACGCCCAATCAGCGGTTTCATGATTCCACGCATACATGGACACTTTCCGTCCTTCTAATGACTTTCCTTTCCAGTTGAGTTCAACAATATCATCTTCATCGACAGATGAATCAACTGTTACATCAAAACGATGGTAAGGAAATTGTGTGTGTGAATTGTTCGTTAAATATTGTCCATCTTGTTCGGCTACAAGGGCAATATCCTCTTCTGTAAAGGCTTGCTCTCCTAATGGAACTTCAGTTTGTGGTGGCTCCGTATCTGAAGCATTTTTATAACCTTGTATATGTTCCGTTTGACTTGCATCATATTTGTATCCTTGATAGAAAGTGACATCAAGCTTATCGTTTGTCGGATCTGTTACTTTTACTTTTAAAATCGGGTCGCCATTGACGGTTGCACCATCCGTAGGTGATGCCGCTTCAGGCTTTTCAGGATTTTCATTCACAACTGAAAAGTGAACGATGAACTCTGATTGATTACCAACTTTATCGATTGCTGTCATGCTTAATTTGTGTTCTCCAGGTGCTAACTTTGCTGATGAAGTTTCGTATGGAAGTGTAATGACTTCATCATCGAGTTCAGCTACAAACAATTCAATACCTGCAATATCGTCAGTTACATTACCTTCAATTGTAAAAGCACCTTTGTACTCTTTGCCTTCAATCAGGTTCGTTTCAATAGATGGAGCGGTATTATCTACGATTACCATTTTTTCAAGCGTTTCGTCAGAATCCTGAACGGTCAGTAGATGTTCTCCATCTTCTACAGTTGTTGTATCCCATTTCACTGTTTTAGAGAGAGCATGCTTATCTGTAATTGTAAAATGAAAATCGACAAATGGATTGGCATCATTCATTTTAATGACTTGATTTGGATTGTTGTAACTCGAGTCTGCTAAAACTGTCCCATCTGACAAGACAAGACGAACATTTTTTAGATCATAATCATCACGGTTTTCAGTTGAATCTAGGTCAAACGGCGATGCTTTATTTCCGGAGCGAACCGTGATGGTATTATCTCCTAATGATAAGCGGTCAGGCTCGATCGGAATACTAAAGGTTTTCCATTGAGTCAACCAATCCTTATCCATTAAGTAGAGTACTTCTTCACCCATCGTGACTGCATTTTGGAAATACGTATTCAGGCCATTTACATCGAATGCAAAATACGCAGTTCGTTCCACAGAATGGTACGAATCACTTGTTAATTCTGTGTCATCTACTAACAGAGTGACGTTATCAGGAGCATCGTCAGCAGATGTACCTTTCAGAATCACATCACCAGTTACGATGTCGTCTTCGTTTACATTCAGACGAAGGCTTGATTGATCATAATCTGTTGTAATGTCGACACGATAGGTATTACTAGTAGTTTCATTCATTCCATCAGACGCGACAAAGTAATAGTCGACATAATCCTTCCCAATTAATTCAGGAGAGTAGATAATAGAATGAAAGAATCCACTATTAGAATCCTGCTGTAAAATTTTCATTTGATATTCTTTTTGATCCGACATTTTATAGAAAAGACGAACTGACTTAACTTCGTGGTCGTCGGTGACATTTGTAAAAATCTTAATATTGTCCTTTTCCGCGATTTCATTAACATCTGTTTGATTCTCAATCACAGGTGCAGCTGTATCTTCAACAAGCTGCACAGATTCTCGTGGAACTTGGTTTGCCTCCACAATTCCGGGAGTTGCATCTTTTATTTCTAGTTTGATTTGCTGTGTCGTCTGATCAGTGGGATATCCATAGAGAATACCTTTATCAGGATGGGTATCATCAACATTTGGTACATCATTATAGTAGGCAAGTGCCACTTCTTTATGAGAATTCGTGCCAATTACAATTCCCCGCATACTACCATTCGCCATTCCACCTGTATAAATGCGAACAATATTCTCGTTTTCTACTAAATTTGAGCCATAGTTTTGATTAAAATCGGTTACAGTAGAGTCACCATTTTGATCATTGATGATCCAAAATACGAGTGTTTTTCCTGCTGGTATGATGACATCTTCAGGAATAGAAGGCCATACAACATCTGTGCCTGGATCAGTGCCGTAGCGGTAGTAAATCTTATAATCTTTAAAATTAATATCTTGGTTGCTGTTGTTATAGATTTCAATGAACTCAAAACCGTCGGCAGAACCAACATTTGTGGAGTCTGGAACAACCTCTGTAACCAATAAGTGTGGGAGCGTACTGTAATCTATATTGATCTGTTTCACATTGATGCTGTATTCACTCGTTTTCGCAGACTGAATCCCATCTGAAGCCTCAATATAATAGAGTAAATCTGACGTTACGCTTGCAGCTGGAATCTCAGCAGAATATAGACTCGTGTCTTCTACACTTGGATTCATAGAAATGGAAGTGAATTTTTCTGCATCCTTTTCTTTATAATGTAGAGTCACTAATGGGATGGCTAAATTATCCGTTGCTTTCACCTCGACTTTTACAGGTGTATAGGCATCAACCTCGTCAACTGGGGTATGATCAATTACAGGTGCTTCGGTATCCATTGGAATCTCTGGTAATTGAACGGGAATTGATGGTACCTGTTTATCAGTAATCACACCAGGTGACGGAGGAGCCATGCCCTGAAATTTTTTCATTACTGTCCCGTGGTCAGGGTAGGCGTACTGGATAACGGCACCTGTATTATCGTTGTCGCTCCCCAAATAACTTGCAGAGATAACTTCTGCACCTTGTATATCTTTTAGAACCAACGCACGATTGCCACCATTCGCAAAGCCAGGGAAAGCATCGGTAAACACTACTACTTGTTCGTTTGTTAGCTCAAGACCAAAATGAGAGTTAAAGTCTGATAATGTTTTATTACCGTTATTAAACCAGAAAACAAGGGTTTCTTGTGGTGCAATTGTTATTGCTGGAATTTGGAAGGGAAGCTCAGTTCCACTATCCGTATAATGATAAATAAACGAATAATTTGTTAACACCTGGTGCTGATTCGAATTGTTATAGAGTTCAAAGTACTCGTAGTAATCCGTTCCTCCACCCTCAGAGTTTGGAGAAATCTCCGTAATCAAAATAGGTGGAAGTGAATCATAATCAGGTTCAACGATATCTTCGATGATTACTTCACTCGTCTCATTCTCAGGACTTTTTACACGATGATTTGTGTCCGTTACTTCGATGTAATAACGAAGTGTTTCATGTAGTAACAACTCTTTTGAGATGCTAGCTTGATAGATTTGTCCTTCAGCTTGAGTCATGGCCAATTTCTTAAACTCGCCGTTCTGTTCTAATTGATAATAAACAGCAGCGGAGAAATTACCATGATCGTCTGTAATGGTGGCAGAAATGACAAGATCTTCTTTTGCGCTCGCATTCGTGATTTGCTCATGTGTAATAACAGGTGCATGGTTTTCCTCTGTTACTACGACTTGTTCGGGAACCTGTTCAGTGACAATCGTGCCTGGTGTTGGTTGTGCATTTGTTTCATACTTTTCCATTTCTTTGCCGATGACAGGGAACTTGTACTGCACAACTAGTTCATCTCCAATGTCTTCTTTTAGATAATTGGCGATGAGTAAGTCATTACCAGCTTGGTCCTTGATTACGACTGCACGATTTCCGCTATTGTAAAAATTAGGCGGCCCGCCAAATTCGACAACATCGTCTTCTGTTAAACTTATTTGATACTTTAGATTGAAATCAGCTAGTGTTTTCTGATTCGAATTATGCCAAAATACAAGACTTTCTTTCGGTGCTAATGTAGTTGGGGCGAATTTCATATCTACATCATCTTTGCCACTTTCATCCGTATAGCGCAGGCTAAATGTATGGTGGTCTAATACAATCGGTTGATTTGAGTTGTTGTAGACCTCAAAATACTCATAATCGTCTGTTCCTGAATTATTAGGCATGATTTCAGTAATCAGTAGTGGAGGGAGTTGTTGATAATCAATCGCTTCTTTTACTTCCTCGATTGTTACTTCAGTTTCATTACCGGTTGTGGTTACATCTGCTTGTTCAGTACTAGACGTTTGTTCATCTTCCTTCTTAATGGAAGAATCAGCCTCGATGATTTCTGTGTTTTCGTTCGTGGCTTCTTCACTGTGCTGACTTTCTTTTTCTGTGGTTGGAGAAGCAGGATTTTCCGTACTTTCAGTATCGGAACTGCTATCGTCCGAATGGTTTTCTTCAGAGGTGACAGGTAAATCTTTTACATCAGTCTCCTGGTTCTCTGAATGGGAAAGGGAATCTTCTTGCTTTTGGTCTTGTTGATAGGAGTGTTCTTGTGAAATCGAAATTTGTGTAGCGTCTTCTGCCATTGCTGAAGGAACAGCTAAGCCCAAGTTGGAAACTAGAATAGCAACAGCTGTTGTAACGGCTAGACCTTTTTTTAGTTTTGCGTTTTTCCTCATAATGCCTCCTTAAAAATGTAAAGATGTTATGTATTCAACTACAGAATAACGACATAGTATTGAGGCAATTTAATAAAGATGTAAAGGTTATGTAAAATAATAAAATTTATGAATAAAAGTTAAAAATTAATTTAAATAGAACCTAGTCATTTGACACACGGATTGTACACCCTTTTATGTTATTTATAAAAGGGATAATACTATTAATGTGCAAGCACTTGAAAATCTAAGGTATAAGTTGTATGAAAAATCATGAATCCTATGATAAGATTAGTAAATTAACTTACTTTTGAACACATTCTTTGGGTAATCTATATAAATAAAGTGAAGAAGGATTAGAATGAAATACAATCAATCAAAAGCCCCTTCTATAATAAGGCAGGCTCTTCAAGTAAATAAGAAACCTTTTCCTTGGTTAAAAGCATTTAGTGCAGGGGTAGCTGCTGCTTTACCAGTTATGATTGGGCTCTTCTTTGGGAGTTTACAATATGGACTAATAGCGGGCTTAGGCGGATTTACCTTTTTATATGTATTCAACATCCCATATGCACAACGAGCTAAAAAAATAGGTTCAGTTGTTTTAGGTTTAACGTTTGTAACATACTTGGGGACAATTAGTGCCCCTTATCCGCTAGCGGTTGCAATCTTAATGGGTATTATTGGAGCTGTAGCCATTTTTATTTTTGGTGCATTGAAAATTGCGGGGCCGTCCGCTATCTTCTTTGTGCTCGTTTTTGCCATGGCTACAGGAATGCCTATCAATCCAGATGAAGCATTCCTAAGAGCTGGATTAGTATTCCTTAGTGGGTGTTTATCGTGGATTTTGGCCATGGTAGGGTGGCTTTATAACCCCAATGGTCCTGAGTCTGGTGTAGTGACTAGAGTTTATTTACAACTAGCTGAACTTATGGATTCTATTGGAACGAAAAGATTCAATGAGGCGAAGCATAAGATGATGCAAGTTCTAATTGAATCCGAAGAGACACTTTCAGTTAGTTATATTCCTTGGAAAACAACTGATATGTTTAACCGTTTATATCTATTAAATATGTTTGCAAATGAATTATTTATTTCGGTTGTAGAAAACTTTTCAAATATAGATAAGACGTTGCCTAAAGAATTCGGACAACAAGTCCAAATGATTGCAAATTCAATAAACAAGCGTGGTAAAAGGGAAAAGAGAGTGATCTTACAGCAAGAGAATATGGAAATGGAAATGCACGTAAGAAAGTTATTCGCTATTATCAATAATGCTAATGAAGTACTCGAAGAACCAATTGGTAATGTAGAAAGATCAATTCAGTTTGACAAAGCGTCTTTAAAAACGATTTTTATGGGGGCATTTGATAAAAACTCAATTGTACTCATTTCGTCCGTACGCTTCGGAGTTATCACAGCAATTGCTGCCATTATTGCTTATCAATTTGAGTTTGTTCGTTCTTATTGGGTACCGTTATCTTGTGTAGCAGTGATGTCAGGTGCAACAATTGTAGCGACATTACATCGTGCGATACAACGATTTTTAGGTACGATAATAGGAATTGCAATTGCAGGTATTATATTAACCTTTCATCCAACGGGTTTTGTAATTGCTTTGTTTATCTTACTATTAACATTTATTACCGAATTGTTTATTGTAAAAAACTACGGACTAGCTGCACTGTTCTTCACGCCAAATGCATTATTAATGGCTGAAAGTACAAGCCAAGGTTCATTTAATTTTACTTATTTTGCACAGGCTAGGTTTATTGACATTGTAATAGGGAGTGCGATTGGATTAGTCGGGGTCTATATAGTAGGTAGAAAGTCTGCTTCAAGCAGGATTCCGCATTTACTGAGTAAAACACTTCGAAGTCAAGCTCAGTTTCTTATGGTTCTATTTTCAAACCAGGGAGAAGGTTTTGATGCAAGAAAGAGCAGAGAAAGAATGAAAATGAGGACGAATTTAACTAATTTGGAGACTTTGTATAATACTGCCTTAGGTGAGATACCGCCTAATCGAAAGGCATTAGATTACTACTGGTCAATCTTATTTTCAACGAGGCATCTAGGCTATTTATTAGAAAAATGTTCAAAGGAAACTAGCAGGTCAAAGCTTTCCGATGAAAGATTAGCGCAACTATTATATTCTTTTGAAACAATGGCAAATGCTACGTCACGAGGTGTTCCGACAAAACAATTAACCATACCTGAGATAGACGGCTATCTTAGTATAAAGAAGGAAATCGAATTTCTACAAAAAGAACTAGCAACTAGGGTTTAGTACAAAAAAAATCACAAAAAGGAATGGAGTTTAGCCTACAGGTCAAACTCCATTCCTTTTTTTATTCTGGACTTAATATAGAACAGTCTAAAAAGGCTACTTCTTCAACTGTTGCTCTACAATATCTCCGACGACAGGCAGTTTATACCACTTACCTTGATAAGCCTGGTACATCAACAATATCCATAAGACTAAGGATAGTGGAGATGCAATCAGACTAATTAACCAGCCAATGATAGGAATGAAGGATAATACCGTAGTGATAATAAATATGGCAACGAATACAAAGATTGACTGTAAAGCATGGAAACGAACGAAACGGTTTTCTTTTTCAATCACCAGAAAGATAATCCCGGTGATTGGCCCCAACACATAGCTTAATAAGCCTGCCACATTATCAGTTAAACCTGTAGAAGTTTTGTCTTGATTTTGTGGCTCTTGGTTCTTTTTTTCCTCATCCATCTTTTGTCCCTCCTAACTTTCTCATCATATTGACATCTTTATATGACTATTGTACTTTTCTCAATAATATTCGGATTATTGTTATCGCAAGTCACTTTCTTGTTTGAATACAATTACGTAGACTTTGGAAAGGTAATGAAAAAGAATAAAAGGAGATTATCTATTGTGAATCCAGAATCAGGTCAAGCAACGAATGAAACAGTAGCAAAGCTCATATTGAAGCAATTAGAGATGTGGGGAGTAAAAAGGATTTATGGGGTTGTGGGAGATGCAATCATTGGATTAATGGATGAACTAGCAAAACAGGATTCCGTCCAATTTATTGCGGTTAAACACGAGTCAGTTGCTGCAATGATGGCTTCTGCTGAGGCGAAGTTAACAGGAAGGATAGGTGTTTGCCTTGCAACGATGGGCCCAGGGTTAGGAAATTTGCTTAATGGACTTGGTGATGCCTATATGGATAAGGCACCCGTTCTAGCTATTACCGGACAGGCTCCTACCAAAAAAATCGGAACTGACTATAAGCAATACCTAAATCAACAAGAATTCATAAAACCATTAGCAGAGTACACGACATTGCTTGCTCACCCTGATGCCGTTACAGATATATTGATTAAGGCGATGAGTACATCACTTGTCCGAGGAGCGGTTACACATCTTTCCATTCCTAAGGATCTCTTCTCAATGAACTCAAAAGCAAAACTTCATCATGAGCCAAAAACATTAAAGGGCAATTCTGTAATTGTTGAAAAGGAGATTGCACCTGTTATTGAACGAATGAAAACAGCTGAAAAACCAATGATCTTAGCAGGTCTAGGGGCAAAGGGGGCTGTTCGTGAAATAGAAAAATTAGCAGAACATTGGGGAGCTGGTATCCTAGTTAGTTTAGGTGCAAAAGGAGTCTTTCCACATTCAAGTAAGAACGTTTTAGGAGGAATCGGCCAAGGTGGGAATCCCCATGCAAAAGAGCTTTTTCAGCAAGCAGATGTTGTATTGGTAATAGGAAATCTTTGGTGGCCAGATGGTTATGTACCACTGGATACGAAAATCGTTCAAATCGATGTTGAAAAGGAAAATATCGGTAGGGGTATACCTGTTGAGCTAGGTATAATAGGTAAAGCTGAAACGATTGTCCCCTTTTTAACTGAAAATCTGCGGCCAGGATCAAGTAATCAAACTTGGTTATCGGACATTCAAACTGCAAAGGAAACATGGGAGAATGAAAATGAACAGGAATGTACTCAAACGACTACACCTATCCATCCGTCTCGAATTGTAAGAGCAATCGAGAATACTGTAAAGGACGATGCCATTATAACTCTCGATACAGGTGATGTAACGGTGTGGTTTAATCGTAATTTTCGGCCGACAAATCATAAGCTCACTTTTTCAGGAGAATGGAGAACGATGGGATTTGGTTTACCTGCCGCACTAGCAGCTAAATTATGCTTCCCTGAAAAGCAGGTCGTTGCAATTGTGGGTGATGGCGGAATTGAAATGACACTGGCTGATTTATTAACAGCCATACGTTATAAAATAAATATTACCGTCATTATCTTCAATAATCATGCGCTACAAATGGAGCGGGACAAAATGATTGCGAGCGGTAGTGAGCAAAAGGATGTTGACTTAACAAATCCTAACTTCGTAAAAATTGCCGAAGCCTGTTCCTGGAAAGGGTATTCGGTGGCTGAAGAAAATGACTTAGAAGATATTATAAAAAAAGCACTGCTGGAAGATGAACCAACTCTCGTAACGGTTGAAACAGCACCAATCTTCCATCCAGAAACCCAAGGCTAAATAGGGGATAAGAGTTTCTATTATCATTAGTGGCTAATAAATAAAATAAAAAAGTTCACGAATGCTGGTAATCCAACGTCTGTGAACTTTTTTTATTATTTAAAACGCAAACACATGGTTACCTATCGTTGTTGAAACAGTTCGACTTCTTAAATAGGTGCTTGATGTTTTATCAGGGTTGTAGAAAAACAAAGCTCCATTTGTTGGATCTTCCCCGTTGAGTGCCCGTTTTGCTGCTTCTCTGTTTTGTTCGGTGGGTTTAGCAGTATTGATTATTCCAGTTTCTGCTGGTGTAAATTGATAATACCCGTAGCTCTTTTCAAATAGTACCTCTTTGACTGAATTAGGGAATAAGGGACTCTTTACACGATTCATAATAACCGCACCAACGGCAACTTGCCCTTCAAATGATTCACCTTTCGCTTCGCTATGTATCATTTTCGCAAGCCATTCCACTTCTTCTTGGTTTTCTACTGTTTCTTGTTTGGCGGTGAGCGGTGTTTCGGCTGGAGCAACTGAAACCCCATTAGGAATCGTCAATATCTGTCCAATCGACAAAACATCTGACGATAAGTTATTTGCAGCCTTAATCGCATCAACTGTAGTCCCGTTTCGTTGGGCAATGCTATATAACGTATCACCAGAAGTAACTTTATGTGACGTTCCGTTTGTTTGAGTTGGAGTTGCTAGCCCAGTTGGAATCGTCAACGTTTGTCCAATCGATAAAACATCTGACGATAAGTTATTCGCTTTCTTGACTGCATCAACTGTAGTCCCGTTCCGTTTGGCGATGTTATATAATGTGTCTCCCGAAACTACCTGATGTGTACCGACATTTGATTGAGTAGGAGAAGCTTGGCCAGTGGGAATTTTCAAGGTTTGCCCGATACTTAATAGATTCGATGTTAAGTTATTTGCTGCCTTAATGGCATCAACTGTAGTCCCGTTTTGCTGTGCAATACTGTATAACGTATCACCGGTAACAACCTGATAGGTCTGCCCATTTGGTTGAATCGGGGTTACGGCAGGGTCTATCGGGATGATTAGTATTTGTCCGATTTTTAACAAATTTGAAGATAAGTTATTCGCCTTTTTTATGGCATCAACGGTAGTCCCATTTTTTAGTGCAATGCTATACAGTGTATCACCAGATGATACAGTATAGGAAGTAGAGTTAGTCTGTGTTTTTTTAATAGATGGTTCTGCTGCAGATGCCTGTGTTACCGGTAATGTTCCAAGTCCTAATGTAGATAAAAGCACGCCTCCCGCCATAATTTTAACAGTCTTAACCTTTAGGGTAGGAAACATTCTTTTTACAAACCTCTTGGCTACCACTTTCATATTGGTCTCTTCAATTTTTAGGGAGGTACCTAATTCACTAGAAAACTCTGTTAGATTTTCATCTACGTATAAGATAACCTCACAGCCGTCTTCATTTTCGTTTATCTTGTAATGTGTAAAAGGTTGCAAGTATTTCACCATCCAATTATCCTTTTCTACACATTACTATCCCCATGTTTTCTATTTTTACAAACTCATTTTTTTCTAATAATGCGAAAGCCATAATACACAGAGAATGCATTAGAGTCTCTATTGTGCTATTTTAATACATAGTGAATTTTTATCTCTTCCAACTCTTAAGGAGGCAGTATGAAACGGATATCAATTATATATACCGTATTAATTATTACTTTTATAACAGCGGTAGGGTTTTCAATTTATTTTTATAAACAAGTACAATCATATAATAAGGAAATGGAAGACGCTGTTTCCCCGGAGGTTTCCTTACCAAAACATCATTTTGTGTTAATTGTTGAAGAAATGAAACATGAGTATTGGCAATTAGTTGGAGAAGGAGCAAAGGGTGCCGGAGAAACGCATAATGTTATTGTTGAGTATATCGGACCAGAGAGGTCTAATCCAGAGGAACAGTTAAAGCTATTTGATAAAGCAATCATGTCAAAAGTGGATGGAATTATTGTACAGGGACTAAACGAAGAATTTACTACTATGATTAACAAAGCAGAGAGTCTAGGTATTCCGGTTATCACGATTGACACAGACTTACCCAAAAGCAAGCGCCACGCCTATATCGGATCAAATAATTATGTGGCGGGGCAATTAGCGGGAAAAGCATTGGTTGAAGATACAAACGGAATTGCAACTGTCGGTATCATTAGTGGTAGTTTAGAATATCCCCATCACAAGGAACGTGTAGAAGGGTTTAAAGATGTTGTGGAGCTAGTAGAGGGGATTGATATAGTAGAGATTGAGGAATCAAAGATTACAAAGGTTGAAGTAGAAGAAAAGGCCTATAACCTTTTAACCGAACATGAGAATATCACAGCCTTGTTTGGAACAAGTTCATACAACGGGATTGGTATCGTGAATGCAGCAAATTCTTTGGAAAAAGAACATGATTTGTATGTCATTACCTTTGACCCAATTGATGAAAATATGGAGTTATTACGTAGTGGAGACGTTAAGGCGATTGTGGAACAGAATCCTTTTGAAATGGGATATAGAAGTGTAGAAACAATGGTAGACATAATGAATGGCAAACAAATTCAAGAAGTTACTCATACCAAATCATCAATCATACGTAGTTCATCAGTAGAAGAGAGAGCAAGTGGTGGCTCCTCATGATAAAGATTAGGACGAAATTACTTATCTATTTTGCAACAATCTTATTTTTAATCGTTCTCTTGTTTTTCGTTCGTGATCAGAGTAACCAAAGAATCATGGAACTAAACAATGAAAATGATGCGTATTTGTTTCTCTTAAATGAAATCGCTAAAAAGACGAATCAAACATTTGATGCATTACAAATTTACGTTAATGAGCCTTTGCAAGAGAATTTGTCAGTCTATCAAGAAAATAAAGAACAGATAATTCAGCTTCAGCAAAGATTTTATGAAATAGAAAATGAAAGTATAGCAAAGAAAAATTATGTGAATCTCATGGTTAGTTTCCTGGAGCAAACGGAAAAGACAGTTGATGCAGTGGACAAGCAGGATATCGAGTCTTATTCTCTTCTTATAAATGAAGCAAATAAAACCTCTACCTATATTTATGAAGAAACTCTTGACTTAATAAATAATGAGCTTAGTCATTATCATGAATTATCAAAGCTAATGGGTAAAAAGATTTCGTCTATGAAAAAAATGAATATAACCATTCTTATTGGTATTATCCTTTTAAGCGTTATCTTCGCAATTTGGTTTTCTAATGGCATTACTAGAACCATTGAAAAACTTACTCGAGCAGCCCAAGAGATATCTGCAAGGCGATATACTGGGGAGGATGTTGTTGTCTCGAGAAAGGACGAACTCTGGTTTCTAACGAAGACATTTAATGAAATGAAGAGAAATATTCTCGAATCAATGAGTGAGATAGAAGAAAAAGCAAAAATGGCCCAATTACTAAAAGAAATGGAATTAAAAAGCTTACAAAATCAGATTAATCCTCATTTCCTTTTCAATACGTTAAATACCATTTCCAAAACCTCTTTTATAGAGGGAGCGGAAAAAACGAGCGATTTAATAGCCTCTATCTCGGCCCTGCTTCGTTATAATATTGGTAGTCTTGACCGGCAAACACTATTAAAAGATGAAGTGGATATTATTAGAGAGTACTTTTTTATTCAACAGTCGCGGTTTGGTGACCGTGTTGAGTTTATTGAAAACATTGATCCGAACTGCCTAAGCATCTCTATTCCTTGTCTAACGCTTCAGCCAATAGTTGAAAACGCATTTATCCATGGAATTGAAGGTATGGCGGAGGGAGCTAGAATTGAGTTAATTATTTACGAGGATAACGACTTTGTATGTATAGAGGTAAGGGACAACGGGGTAGGTATGGACTTAGAGACACAACAACGCTTGATGAATGTAGATGACAATATAGAAGCGAACGTGCCGAAAAAAGGAACCGGCCACTCAACTGGAATTGGTATGAGAAACGTAATTAGCCGACTTTCACTGTTTCAGAAAGAAAGTAAAGTTGAGGTTGTATCAAAAATAGGAGAAGGCACTACAGTTCGAATTAGATTGAAAAAGACGAATGGGTAAGAGGGGATTTCTTATGGTTACGGTCATGCTAGTGGATGATGAACAGGTTGAAAGAGAAGGTCTTAAGCTGATGCTTAGTAAAAAGCGGTCTAATTTTGAAATTGTAGCTGAGGCTAAAAACGGGAAACAAGCTGTCGATTTCGCAATGAAACATAAGCCGGAATTAATCTTTATGGATATAAAGATGCCTGAATTTGATGGACTAGAAGCTGTAAAGAGAATACAAACTGTCCTTCCACATACAAAATTTATTATGGTATCAGCATTTGATACATTTGATTATGCTCGGGATGCGATGAAATTCGGAATAAAAGAGTATCTATTAAAGCCTAGTAAAGTATCTGAAGTACTTGAGGCTTATGATCGAATGGTCGAGGAAATTGAGGGTGAGAAGAAAAAAGAAAGCGAAATCGCACAAATCAACCGCCGCCTAGAAAGGGCAAGCTCATTTATTGAGACAGAGTTTATTGTTTCATTCATTATGGATCACGTTCACGAATTTAATCAGAAAGATTGGGAAGAATGGTTAGACCTTGACTATAAACAAGGTTTTGTGGCTGTATGTACGTTTGAATCTGATCAGTCACAGCCTAGTCGGGAAGAAAAAAGCCATTGGTATCGCGTGTTGAAGCAGAGCATTCATGATCAATATTCTCATTGTTTAGTAGGTCCTTTGACAGGCTTTCAAGTACCTGTCTTACGATTTTTAACAGATGAAGAAATTACGGATCAAGCAAATAGAGAAGAATTTGCTAGATCCATTATTCATCAAGTTCAACATTCACTAAAAGGATGCCGTCTATTAGTAGGGATAGGAAGTATTATTTCTGATGTTAACCAGTTTTCTACTTCATATAAGGAAGCAATTGATGCCCTTGAGCTAGTTTATACTCAATCTAGTGCATCATATATGGTGTTTACTGAACGAATTAAGCAAAACCGCAAGGAATTAGTTCCTTTTGAAATCGAAAAAGAGTTAGTAGATGCCGTGAAAAAAGGGGATAGCCAGAAGGGGTTACACATGTTTGAACTTTACTTTCAGTCTATCCTACAAGCATCTGACCATAAAGTTAGAACGGTTCACAAGGCGATAGAGAATTTCTTTATTGTATTAGCACGGTCAATAAAAGAGCTCGGATTCGAAGAGGATATCGTAACAAGCTTGGGACAATTCGATACTTCCATACAGATAAAAGAAGCAGCTAAAACACATCTCCAGTTGATTATTGAACGTTTGGCAGAATATCGTGCGAATGGTGTACAAACACTGTTATTAAAGGCAAAGGAATTCTTGGATAAGAATTATGAAAAATCCATTTCCCTAGATACAGTTGCCGAACAAGTTGGAATTAGCTCGTATTATTTAAGTAAGTTATTTAAAGAAAGATTTCAACATACAATAATTGAGTATTTAACGAATATAAGACTAGAGAAAGCCAAAGAACTATTATTAAGTCGTGTGTCTTTAAAAGAAATCGCACTAAGTATTGGATATAAAGATCCAAACTATTTTAGTAGGGTGTTTAAAAAGGAACTTGGAATGAGCCCAAGTGAATATCGAGCGAAATATCAACGATAAACAACGATTGAACAGTCGTTGTTTTTTTGATGTGAAAAATTTTTAAACCTGCAATTAACTCAAAGTTTTATACGCACTATCTTGTCCGATTTGTATAGAAACGCAAGATAGTCTAGAAAATAGCAAGAAAGTGAAGATGAAAGCGAAAACAATAATGCGTTTACATGATAAGTTAATTACATAGAAATCAAATGTCATCTACCGATTAGTAAAAAAGAAAACGGAATCATAAACGATAGTATCTCGTTATGTAGAAGTAATCTTGGAATTTGGTGGATCACTATTATAAAGAGTGTAAGGGTTATCATAAAGAATCCTTTCCAAGGTAAGAGAGGGGGAAGAAAGAGGATAGCCTCTTTCAAAAACGCATATGAAAAAAAATAGTACTTTTTCAATTGTATTAATCACACTTGTTGCAACCCTTGGTGGTTTGTTATTTGGTTATGATACAGCGGTCATCTCTGGAGCAGAAGGAGCGCTTCAAACCTATTTTACAGATAGTTTAGGTTTAAGTTCGCTTGTGCATGGTATCACTGTATCAAGTGCATTAATTGGTTGTATTATTGGTGGTCTTGTATCAGGTTATATTGCTTCTAATATTGGAAGAAAATATTCACTCGTAGTAGCAGCTGTTTTATTTATTGTTTCAGCGCTTGGGTCCGCATTTCCAGAATTCTTATTTTTTACAAGAGGCGAACCTTCGATGGAACTACTGATTACATTTAATATCTATCGGATTATCGGTGGTATTGGAGTCGGGCTTGCTTCAGCTGTTTCACCAATGTATATAGGAGAAATATCACCTCCAAAAATTCGAGGAACTTTAGTATCATTAAATCAATTTGCCATTATTTTCGGTATGCTTGTTGTGTATTTTGTAAACTGGGGAATTGCCAAAGGTCAAACAATTGAATGGATCAATGATATCGGATGGCGCTATATGTTCCTATCAGAGACAATTCCGGCAGTCCTTTTCCTAGTTCTATTATTCACAGTACCTGAAACACCTCGTTATCTTGTTCTAAAGAACCAGGACGAGAAGGCAATGTCAGTACTTAATAAGCTATATGAAAAAGCTGTTGCAAAAGCAACGTTAGTTGAAATCAAATCATCTTTTGATAATAATAAAGCAAAATCAAAGCTTTTCTCATTCGGAAAGACAGTTGTTGTAATTGGAGTTCTGTTATCAGTGTTCCAGCAGTTCGTTGGGATTAATGTTGCCTTATATTATGCACCACGAATTTTTGAAAGCATGGGAGCGGGAAGAGATGCTTCTATGTTTCAGACAATTATTATGGGCTTAGTCAATGTTGTGTTCACATTGATAGCGATTTTCACTGTAGACAAAATTGGTCGTAAACCGCTTCTAATTATTGGTTCAGTAGGTATGACAATTGGGATGTTTGGAGTAGGTGGAATGGCCTTTTCAAACACAATTGGAATTGCTACATTAATCTTTATTATTATTTATACAGCATCATTTATGATGTCTTGGGGACCAGTGGTATGGGTACTTCTTTCAGAAATTTTCCCTAATAAAATTAGGGGTCAGGCCTTAGCAATAGCTGTAGCTGCACAGTGGGCCGCAAACTACTTTATTTCTTCCACTTACCCAGCGATGATGGAGTTTAGTGGAGGCTTAACTTACACATTCTACGGAATCATGAGTCTTCTTTCAGCAATCTTTGTGTGGAAGTTCATTCCTGAAACTAAGGGTCAATCATTAGAAGAGTTGGAGAATATGTTGAATCTCTCTAAAGACAAAGATCAAGAGAAATCACTAGATGAAGCAATTTAATTTCATAAAACGCGTGGTATGGTTTATGAAAACGCTCCACCGAAAAACGATAAACTGTATACCGTTTACGACTGAATATCAGAAGAAAAGCCAATCCACTGTACCGATTCCAATTAGCCCTTTCACAAAATTTAAAACGGGAATCTTAACAGATGAGCCCCCGGTAATTAAAGGTTGCTGTGGAAAAGTAATTTTACCTTCTTGTATTATTAAGAAACACTCACATTTGTGGGTGTTTTTTGATTAAAACCGTTGAGCACTTGTCTGTAAGGTATGATAGACTTAACGCATACGGAAAGACTATGAAAACTGGAAAAGATGCATATCCTGTTTTAGTAAAAAAGTTGAAAAAGGAGCCATTAGTATATGATTAAAGTTGTTTGTAGGATTAAATTAAAAGAAGGAGTAAGTGTAGAAGAATACCTTGCACTTGCTAAAGAAGTTATTATAGAAACTCGAAAAGAAAAAGGTTGTATCACATATACAATTAATCAAGATATCGAAGACCCATCCTTTATTTCTATGCTTGAAGAATGGGAAAATCAGGAGTCCCTAGATAATCACCTTAAAGCGAAACATGTTTTGGAAATTGTTCCTGAGCTTAGGAAATTACGAGAAAGTACAGAGCTTAACCTATATAAGGAATTGTATTAATTCCGCTTTGAATAAAAAAAGAAGCCAAGTCTGTTGAATTGGCTTCTTTTTTTGTAAAATAAATCGCGCATTTACTGAATTAAGTTATAAAAACAATCTTTCTAACTCTAATGGTTCGATATATTTTCCATCTTTATAGGCGCGCATATTTCCACCAGAGATTTCATCAATCAATACAATTTGCTTGTCATCGCCAGTACGTCCAAATTCGAATTTGATATCATATAATTCAATGCCTTTTGCAGCTAGTTCCTCTTTAACAATACCACCGATTTGCACGGTAAGTTCTTTTAATACTTGATATTCTGTCTTAGATAAAATGCCAAGCATGTCCAAAGCATCTTCACTTATTGGGGGATCTTCACGGACATCATCTTTTAAGGTTACTTCAACAAATGCATCCAAGGCTTGTCCTTCTTGGGCATATTGACCATATCGACGAAGAAAACTACCTACTGCACGATATCTGCAAATAACTTCAATCCCATTACCGAATACTTCGGCCGGTTTTACTGTCATCGTTGCTTGTTTGATATCAGCGTCAATATAATGAGTTGGAACATTTTTTTCTTTTAACACTTCAAAGAAGTATTGCGTTAATTTTAATCCTGCACGACCTGCACCTTCAATTGTTAGACCCACTGTATTAGCCCCTGGATCGAAGACGCCATCAACGCCAGTGACATCGTCCTTAAACTTTAATAGATAATGACTATTTTCTAATTTATACACATCTTTTGTTTTACCGCTATATTTTAGTTCCATGCCAATCCCCTCCTGAGTAGTCCACCAATATGATTATCATAAAAGTAAAACTATTGTTGTACAAGTGCAAATTATAAAAAAATGAGTTGGTAACGCTTAACTAGGTGACTTTTATTAAGAACGATATCTGAATAAAAAACTGATTATTCTAAATAATATTATCATTTTGGAAGGATATAAAAGATATCAATAGAATATATGTAGGAATAGGAGGGTGATATGATGAATCCATTTACTAATGAGTTGGATGAAAAAACAGTAGCTACCTATCCACAACGGCCACATGGTGGCAAATTGGTGAATCGTGTTCTTACTGGAAAAGCACAGGAAGAAGCGAGGGATAGAGCAAAGCAATTGCCGATGATTATGGTGGATTTGGAGGCAGTCATTACACTTGAAATGATTGCAACAGGGGTATTGTCTCCTAATGAAGGATTTATGGATGAGGAGGACTACAAGTCAGTTTTGACAAAAGGTAGATTAAAAAATGGCGTGGTATGGCCTGTGCCGCTAAGTTTTGCCCCAATTGGAGAACGAAACAAGCAAGTGATTAAGACACTCTCGGTTGGAGATGAAGTTGCTCTTGCAGATGAAACGAGAGAGCCTGTTGCAATTCTTACATTAACCGATATTTTCCACTATGATCGAGAATTTCGGGCAACCCATTTATTTGGTACCAAAGACCGTAACCATCCTGGAGTAGATTCAATCTACCGTCGTATGGGTGATACAGCTTTGGCTGGACCCATTCAATTGCTTCGCAGGGTGCATTGGGGGCCGTTTGAAGAAATTCGAATGGAACCGAGAGAAACATGGGAACTCTTTTATGAAAAAAAGAAGTTTAAATCTGTTGGTGGTTTTATTACGGGGGCAAATCCTTTACATCGTGGGCATGAGTATATTCATAGAAATGCTTTGGAAGAGTTAGACGGTTTGTTTGTTCAACCACTTGTAGAAATGGCGAAACGTGAATACACAAGACATGAGTTTCGAGTCTTGTCTTACCGCAGTGTATTGGATACATATTATCCAAAAGAAAGAACAATCCTTGCACCATTAAGAGTTACATATATATTTGCAGGTCCAAGGGAAGCTGTTCTACATGCTTTAATTATGAAGAACTATGGATGTACACATGCATTAATCGGACGAGATCATGCTGGTATTGGTGATTATTACGATAAGTATGCCAGTCATACCATTTTTGACGAATTCACACCGGATGAATTAGGAATCGACATTCGTTTGTTCCACGAGGTATTCTATTGTACACGTTGTGACACGCAAGCTACTGAGCAAACATGTCCACATGATGAACAATACCGGATTAACATATCGGGTACAGGTATTCGGGAATTATTGCGTTATGGGGTGCTGCCACCTAAAGAAATCGTAAGACCGGAATCCGCTCGAATTGCCATGCAAGGTGTACAGCCAAAAGGCGTAGATGAGAATGAAATGGCAATTTCACCAGTTGGTAAAACGATAAAAAGTATTTTTCCATATTATTTAACTAGGACAAGGATAGGTGGTCCAAAACGTAGACAAATGCTTGATGTTGAGGATCTGACAATTGATGATTTAGAAACAGTGGTTATGGATGCGCGAGAAAATGCGGATAAAATATATAAAGATATTTTTGAAGAATTTAGTTATGTATCAGATACACTTCGTAGTGTTCAGCCTGATTGGATAGCAGCCGCTCGCGAAGCGATTTACCACCAACAAGAAATGGTGGTTGAGTATATAGAAGAGAAAGTTAATAAAGCCCTAGATAAAGCATCTGATGAATTTATGTATCAAGATAAATCAGAAGCAGAGCGCGAATTAGAAGTAGCACGAAAAATATTTGATGATATCCCGTCACCGCTTCGTGCAAAAGACCTGGAATATCGAATTTGGAATCCATTACCTTATAAACGTTACCGTGGTAGTGATGAGTAGATTTGGAACAAATAAAACCACTCGCAAAAAAGCGAGTGGTTTTTTCGATGAAAGAATTATCTTATAAAAAGTCTTTTCGTAGTTCTTCAGGTGACCTTGGTGAAATATAGCTTGGAGCTACATCAAATACAGTTTTAGCACCGAATTGCTTTTCTTGGCTTAGTCGGTATGCTGCTCTTGCATATGCAACTAATACCGCTGAAGTAAATTCAGGATTGCTGTCTAGCTTTAGTGAGAATTCGTAAACCTGCGTAGTGTCTTCACTTGTTTTTCCACCACGAATTACAAATCCACCATGTGGTGCTTTTGAGTGGTCACGGTTTAATTCTTCTTCCGAGATAAAATTCACTTCTGTATCATAATCAGCAAAATAGTTTGGCATTGTCTTGATTTCATTTTCGATGGCTGCTTTATCTGCGCCTTCTTCTGCAACGATATAACAAACACGGCGGTGTTTTTCAGCAGTAGATAGTTCTGGGTTGGAACCACTGCGAACCTTATCCATTGCATCCTCAGAAGGAATTGTATATTGTACACCGTTTTTAACGCCTTCCACACGTCTAATTGCATCAGAGTGTCCTTGGCTTAAACCTTTACCCCAGAATGTATAATTTTCTCCATTAGGTAAAATCGAATCAGCCATCACTCGGTTGATTGAGAATAAACCTGGGTCCCAACCTACTGAGATGATTGCAGTTGTATTCTTTGCAGCTTCATTAACGGATTGGTAAAACTCAGGGATTTTTGCATGTGTATCATAACTATCAACAGTATTAAACATACTTGCAAAATGCGGAGTTTGCTCAGGTAAGTCTGTAGCTGACCCTCCACATAGCAGCATAACATCAATCTTACCTTGATAATCACTTGCATTAGATATATGCTCAGCCTTTACATTCGGCTCATCAAGAACGAGTGTTTGTGGATCTCTTCTCGTAAATACTGCTACTAATTCCATGTCAGGAGATTGTTTAATAGCTTGAATTGCACCTTTTCCAAGATTACCGTAACCAACGATACCTAGTCTAATTTTGTTGCTCATATACATTTCTCCTTTACTCTGCATTACTATCAAAAAAATACTATATAAGATATAGTTTTAAACCAGTTCATTGGTCCATATACTTAACTTTTTTTGACACTATTTATAATAATAGAATTAATCCTAATATGCCAATATTTTTGTCGATAAATAGGAAGTTTTTTTAAGTTAAGCAAATTAAAGGAAAGTCAAAAATAGCTATGATATTGTTAAAGTCATATATCTGGTGAAGATAAGGAGTGTTTTCTTTTGTCACAGCAGGATTTTACACAAGGTTCGATTAAAAAGCAGCTGGTGCTCTTTGCTGGGCCGATTATGTTGACTAATTTACTTCAGGTATCCTATCAATTTATTGATAGCTTGTGGGTAGGGAATTTATTAGGAGCGAATGCACTTGGTGCAATAACAATCTCTTCTACTGTTGTGCTTACATTATTGGCGTTCATAATTGGAATTAATAATGCTACTTTAACGATTCTTTCACAACAAAAAGGGCTGAATAATAAACAAGGATTAAAAAAATATGTAAATGCATTTGTTGTTGTACTGTCAACTCTTTCCTTACTCGTTGGCTTGTTTGGATTCTCTTTTTCAAAGCAACTCTTAACGTTTTTAAATACGCCCGAACAAATGCTACATGAGGCTAGTATATACTTAGAAATCAATTTCCTCGGTATTTTGTTCATTATGGGTTATAACTTTATTGGTACAGTGCTAAGGGCATTAGGTGATAGCAGAACACCGTTACGATTTGTTTTTGTAGCAGTAGTACTGAATGCAATACTAGATCCATTATTCATTTTTGTCTTTGGATGGGGGATTCATGGTGCAGCATGGGCGACGGTGTTAGCACAGGGGATTTCTTTTTTATGGGCATTAGGTTACACGTTACGGTATAAGCTTGTTCCGTATATGGTTCCTAAATTGCCGAGTAAGGAAGAAATTTGGTTGATATTACGACTAGGTATTCCTGCAGGATTGCAGATGATGGTGATTTTTGCTGGAATTACTGCGATTCTTTCGGTTGTGAACTCCTTTGATGGTGCTGTTGTAGCAGGATTTGGTGCTTCTCAAAGAATTGATAGTTTAATAACCATCCCAGCAATGGCATTGGGGACGGCTGTGAATAGCATGGCAGGACAAAATATTGGTGCAAACAAGTGGGAGCGGGTCCGTCAAATTGCAATCTATGGAACAATTTTTAATGTTGTCGTTATGTTGTCAATCGCGTTAGTTGTATTCTTATTTGCCGAAGGATTTACGAAACTGTTTATCCAGGATAAGAATGCAGTTGCTTTTGGAACAGACTTCTTAAAAATTGTAGCGTTTTTTTATCCGTTCATCGGGCTTAATTTTATCCTGAATGGGATCGTGAGAGGAGCAGGTGCGATGTACCAGGTATTGGTGCTAAACATTTTATCTTTTTGGCTCCTTCGGTATCCGCTTACCTATTTTTGCTCGAGTCTTATTGGGCAGAATGGAATAGCACTAGGTATTGGAATAAGCTTTGTTATTAGTAGTATCTTTTCCTTTTCGTATTATAAATGGGGAGGGTGGAAGAAGAAGGAATTGTTTCGTTCTAGTGCGGAGTAAAATCCTTTTCATCGAAGCTATGAAGAGGAAACCGTAAGAAAGAAACGGATCAAATCCACTTCATCAAAGCTATGAAGGGGAAACACTGTAAAGAATAAGATGAATGAAGAACCCCATTCCTTTATCTGGATGAAAACAACGACAAATGCCTAACATTTGTCGTTGTTTAATTTCCCTATAGAAGACTAAAAAAGATGATGACCGCTAGTGGAACAAGGACAATTAAATAGCCAATTGGGTTACCAAAGTTGATTGTCCAACCCACACCAAAGCGTTTTTCAACGAAGATGGATGGATCCTGTCTATTGAAGTAAAAGAGTCCACCGACCCATTGTGAATCATCGTCATAATCCGATACCTCGGAATCAGTTTCCTCAATGTTTATCTTATCTGAACGCCCAACTTTTATAGCAAATGCTACTGTAGAGCCTAAAGTCACAATAAGGAAAAGGATTGGAGCTGTCATTACAATTGTACCGTCTATTAAGTTTGGATGAATCGTTCTTAATTGAAAGAAAGAAAACATCGCTGTTAGTAAAAATGTAGTTAAAAACATCAGCCAACTCGTATATTTACGCAAAGTAAGCTGTCTAATTCTCGAAGCAGCGGTAGCTGTAGCGTTTAATTTTATACCAGATTTCTTTGTGCCAACATGAATACCGACAAACATGACCTGCATGACTAAAAGAATCACTGGAAGTGAAACTGCAGATACAGGGGTCTTTTCAGTAAAAGCATCCGCTTCTCCGTTTATTCCCCAGTGCGTTGGAATTTGCTCTGGAAGGAGGTCGTATTGTACGATTGTATACCCGATCACACCGATTGTAATTAATATTGGTAATAGATAAACATACCATGGAAGCATCTCATCTTGAGCACGTACAGATAAGTCTGCAATTCTAACTTGTGTTTCTGTGTTTTTCCAGGTTTTTTTCAATTGATTTGTTTTACCATTGAAATAAAAATAGAGTGAAAAGCTGAAAAGGATTATGGCAAATTGAATAATTGTTCCAATAAGGACAGACTGCTCATCAACTGGGTTACTAGTTAGAACCCAAAGTGTATAACAAGCTAAGGTTATTAAGGATAGCAGCGATACGAGCATGGAATACTTCTTTTTATATGAAGTTAGGGTTGGATTATTGATCTGTTTTTCGGGAACTGTTACACCAAAAATCACGGTCCTTTTTACTAGAAATGGGATAGCCGTTTGAATGGCGATTACTATGACGGCAATAATAAGAAAGATAGCTAGAGTCATCTGTTTTCCTCCTTGTTTTTAGTGTTATTTATATCGTCAATAATAGAAGTGACTAGTTCTTCAATCCGTTTTTTAGGCATTCCTACAACGATTGATTCAGCAATTAACAATTTGTAATCCTCTTTTAACCTATAAAGTGAGGATTCGTTGAAATCCTGCGGGGATGAGATGATGGCTCCCGACTTAGGCACGATTCGAATGATTCCTTTTTTCTCAAGTTGATGATAGCTTTTATTAACGGTATGCATATTAATACCAAGGTCTGCAGCAAAAGCCCTTACGGAAGGTAAAGATTCGCCAGGTTGCAAGGAACCTATTGCAATACCTTCGATGATTTGATTCGTAATTTGTTGATAAATGGGGATATCTGATTCAGGCTCAATCTGTATAATCATCTACCTACCAGCCTTTCTTGGGACTATGAACTAGTCCTGTTTTATACCTAATCTGTTATATATTTATTATAACAAATCTGTTCTATTTTATCTATAACAATGTGAATGGAATGATTTGTTTATAAGAAACTACTTGACCTAAATTGTATTCCGCTGTTAAAATGGGTTAATTATATTAATATAGTATTTTGTATATGCTCGAGAATATGGCTCGATCGTTTCTACCAAGCTACCGTAAAAAGCTTGACTACAAAAGGTTTATCAGGATACATTGAGTATCCTCATATTCCCTTTTGAGTATGCCTTGGTAGATTAGCTCTATCAAGGCATTTTTTTGTTAAAATAAATTTAAATGGGGAATATACGACTATGAAAAACTTTTTCGAGTTCAGTCTACGGAAAACAACATATAAACAAGAATTTATCGGCGGGTTAACTACTTTTCTATCAATGGCATATATACTTGTTGTTAATCCGCTTGTACTAAGTGAATCTGGTATGGACAAGGGAGCGGTATTTACGGCGACTGCCATTACGGCTGTAATTGGTTCCTTGTTAATTGGGATACTTGCGAATTATCCAATTGGGATAGCACCCAGTATTGGTTTAAATTCATTTTTTACCTATTCAGTTGTTCTGGGGATGGGGATTCGCTGGGAAGTGGCCTTAACCGGTGTATTCATATCTGGTATTTTATTTGTGTTGCTTAGTGTATTAAAAATCCGTGAAAAAATAATTAATGTGATTCCACAGGATTTAAAATATGCGATTGCTGGCGGAATTGGATTCTTCGTGGCCTTTATTGGATTAAAGAATGCAAAAATTATTGTGGGTAGCGAAGCAACCTTTGTATCATTAGGAGAGTTAACATCAGGTTCAACTGGTCTTGCGTTGTTTGGGTTTATTATTACATCTGTTTTACTCGTGAGAGGTGTACGTGGTGGAATTTTTTATGGGATGGTCATTTCTTCAATTGTGGGAATGATTTTTGGGATTATTGAAAAACCAACTCAAATTATTGGAAGTATTCCAAGCCTTGAACCTACATTTGGTGTTGTTTTTACAGAGTTACCAAATGTTTTTACTCCTGAATTAATTATTGTTATTTTTACATTCTTATTTGTAGGATTCTTTGATACTGCAGGGACGTTAATCGCAGTGGCGAGTCAAGCTGGAATATTGAAAAATAACAAGATTCCGAATGCAGGACCTGCTTTATTGGCTGACTCTTCCTCTTCAGTTATTGGTTCGATTCTAGGAACGTCAACAACAGCATCCTTTATTGAATCAACAGCAGGTATTGCTGCAGGTGCGCGAACAGGTTTTGCTTCTATCGTTATCTCAGGTTTATTCTTTTTGTCGCTCTTTTTCTCACCATTATTAGCCGTGGTTACATCAGAAATCACTGCCCCAGCTTTAATTATAGTGGGGGCAATGATGGTTGCAGAGGTTCGACATATTAATTGGACGAAGTTAGATATTGCGATACCAGCATTTACAACAATTATCATGATGCCACTCACATTCAGTGTTGCAACAGGAATTGCTCTTGGATTTATCATGTACCCTGTTACCATGATAGCATTGGGAAGATATAAGCAAGTTCATCCGATTATGTATGTACTATTTGTTACGTTTATTGCCTATTTTATTTACCTATAAAATATACCCTCGCTAATTGCAGCGGGGGTTTTGTTTTTCCTTACAACATGTATTTTGTTAAAATATTCCTTAGTAGCTAAAATGAGAAAATTTCTGTCCATGAAGGAGGGCAGGGACGAGGGACCTGTCCCTCTGTCCCAAAATATGATGAGGATATTACTGGTTGAGGATGATAAAACGATTGCGTCTGGGTTAGATTATTCGTTGAAGCAGGATGAATATGAAACGATTGTTTGTCATAATGTCGAGGATGCAAGGAAGTTTATTGGTGAGAATTGGAACGGGATCGATTTGTTTTTATTTGACTTATCATTACCGGATGGTACGGGGTATGAGTTATGCGAGTTGGTGAAGAAACAGGGGGATAAGCCGGTTATTTTTTTAACGGCTTTAGATGATGAAGTCAATGTTGTCATGGGACTAGATATGGGAGCGGATGACTATATAACGAAGCCATTTCGTATTCGTGAGTTGCTTTCGCGGATTAAGTCGGTGTTCCGACGCTATAATGTCCAAGCTGCAACCCAGCCAAGAAATGTGATTGATATAGAAGATATTCGAATTAATACGTTAGAAGGAAAGGTATATAAAAAGGGGGAGGAGGTACTACTCACTGCGCTAGAGTATCGTCTATTCTTGATTTTCGCAAATCATATTGGGCAAGTCCTCACTCGTACGCAATTGCTTGATCGTATCTGGGATGTAGCAGGTGATTTTGTGAATGATAATACGTTGACCGTCTATATTAAGAGGTTGCGAGAAAAGCTCGAGGATGAGCCTCAAAGCCCAAAAATTATTAAAACAGTCCGTGGGATGGGCTATAAGGTCGGTGACTAATATGGTGCGTAATCGGGAAATTCAGTTATTTCTCCTATCACTAGTTACAATATCGATGGCTACAACCATTCTATCTTACTTTCTATTTTCTGGATGGGTTCCTCTCTATGTTTTTGTCACAACCATCCTGATTGCTGGATGTAGTTTGGTTTTTACAAGGTGGAGATATCGTGAAATAGAAAAGCTTTCAGGCTATTTAAGGAGGATAACGAGTGGCGATTACAGTTTAGATGTAAGGGATAATCATGAGGGTGAACTTAGCATTTTGAAAAGTGATATTTATAAAGTGACTTTGAAATTATCAGAGCACAGTGCACTATTACAACAGGATAAACGTAAACTTACAAATGCCATTTCTGATATTTCGCATCAATTAAAAACACCCCTTACATCAATGATGGTTATGGCTGATCTATTGGGGGATGCAAAACTAGATGATACAAAACGAGCTGAATTTACGAATAACATCCGGATTCAGTTAGAGAGAATAGAGTGGTTAGTATCTTCATTGTTAAAGCTTTCGAAAATAGATGCTGGGACGGTTTCTTTTAAAAAGGATACGATTTATGTATCTGAATTAATAGAACGTGTAGTTCATCCTGTTGCGGTGCCAATGGATATTAAACAGCAAAGCCTTCATATTTTAGGAGGCAAAGAGGTTACCTTTATTGGTGATTTTAATTGGACAGCAGAAGCACTAATTAATATTCTAAAGAACTGTGTCGAGCATACACAGGAAGGTGGAGACATCTCTATTTCATTTTCAGATAACACTCTATTTACCGAAATTATTATTGAAGATAACGGAAAAGGGATTGCTAAGGAAGACCTTCCCTATATTTTCAAGCGTTTTTATAAAGGAAAAAATGCAAGTGAAGATAGTGTAGGGATTGGCCTAGCAATGGCACATAGCATAGTTAATAGTCAACATGGAGATATTGAAGTGAAGAGTAAAATAGGAGAAGGGACCAAGTTTATTATAAAGTTCTATAAACAGGTTATCTAGTTGGGACAACGTAGTGAGTCCCTTGTATCCAATTGAAAGTGAATAAATTGTCACTTTGATAGTCACTTTAGAGTCATCTTAGGCAGATATACTAAAATCAACATCGAAATTATGGAGGTTTACGAATGAATATATTACAAATTGAAAATCTGTCTAAGGTATATGGAAAAGGTGATACAGCAGTTAAGGCACTTGATAATGTTTCTTTTTCAGTAAAAAAGGGAGAATTTGTTGCAATCATTGGTCCGTCTGGTTCAGGGAAATCAACATTACTACACCTACTTGGTGGTGTTGATCGACCATCTAGTGGTAAGGTTCTCATTGATAATACGGATATTTATGAATTAAATGAAACACAATTAGCGATTTTTAGAAGAAGACAAATCGGGTTAATCTATCAGTTTTACAACTTGATCCCTATTTTAACTGTAGAAGAAAACATCACATTACCTATGTTACTAGATGAGCATAAGGTAGATCCGAAGCAATTTGCGGATATCGTCAAAATTCTAGGTTTAGAACACCGCTTGAACCATCTACCTAACCAACTATCGGGTGGTCAGCAGCAGCGTGTTTCGATTGGGCGTGCTCTCATAAGTAATCCAGCCATTATGCTAGCAGATGAACCAACAGGTAATTTAGATAGTAAGAATAGTGGTGAAATCATTGAGCTTTTAAAAATGTTCAATAAAACCTTTAATCAAACCCTACTTGTGATTACCCATGATGAGCGAATCGCCCTTCAAGCTGACCGTGTCATTTCGATTGAAGATGGACGGATTGCGAAGGATGAGGTGATACGTCCATGAACATCATCAACAAACTGACACTTCGACATCTCAAGGAAAATAAACGAAGAACCCTTGTTACGGTTATTGGTGTCATCATTTCGGTTGCTATGATTACTGCGGTTGCGACTCTGGGTGTTTCGTTTTTAAACTTAATGATTCGCGACCATATTGCAGGGAATGGTGAATGGCATGTTAAATATAATGAAGTCAACGCAGAACAAATAAAGGCGATTGAAAAGGATAGCCAAACAAAGAAATTAGCTCTCTCAAAGAACCTTGGCTATGCAAACCTTGAAGGATCGAAAAATAAGAGTAAACCGTATTTGTTTTTTAAAGAATATAATACAGCGGGGTTTCAGCAATTTCCAATTGAGTTAGCAGAAGGACGGCTACCCTTAACAAATAATGAGGTTGTCATTTCTGAAGAAATTGCCACCAATGGTAAGGTGAACTATAACATCGGTGATCAATTAACCGTTGATATTGGTAAAAGGTTGGTTCTTGGAGAAGAACACCCACTAGGTCAGAATTACTCCCTGCAATTTGATGAAAATGGAGTAACAGAAGAACTTAAAATTGAAACAATGGCTACATTTACAATTGTAGGGACTATTAAACGACCAACCTGGGAACCAGCATGGTCACCAGGATATACTGTTATAAAATATGTAGATGAAAAAGCGTTAGGTACTACTCAAACCGTAGATGCGTTAGTTACATTAAAAAAAGTAAACGGATCGTTATATGACCATGCAGGGTCAATAGCAGAAAAGAATGAAATCAATTCTGTTTCGTTTAATGATGATTTACTACGTTATTATGGAGTCACGGATAATGATAACCTGCGTATGACTTTGTTTTCATTAGCGGGAATTGTCATGGGGGTAATCATAATTGGCTCGGTTGCGTTAATTTACAATGCCTTTGCCATTAGTGTTTCTGAGCGATCTAGGCACTTAGGTATGCTATCGAGTGTGGGTGCAACAAGGAAACAAAAACGAAACTCTGTCTTTTTTGAAGGCGCAGTGATTGGTGCAATTAGTATTCCAATAGGAATCTTTTCAGGAATCGCCGGAATAGGAATTACTTTCTATTTTGTTAATACCTATCTTACAAATGCATTAAATGTTACGGAGAAACTAACCGTTATTGTAACACCAGCTTCGATTTTAGTGGCGTGTTTGATTTCGATTGTCACGATATTTATTTCAACCTATGTACCTGCCAGAAAAGCTTCCAAGGTTTCTGCAATTGATGCTATTCGTCAAACACAGGATATCAGGTTGTCGAGTAGGGCAGTAAAAACGTCTAAACTGGTTCGTAAGCTTTTGGGAATGGAAGCAGAAATTGGATTGAAGAATCTAAAGCGGAATAAGAAAAGATACCGAGCGACGGTTTTTTCACTAGTAATAAGTATTGTCCTGTTTTTAACGGTTTCTTATTTTACAGGTAATCTGACTAAATCATTAGAAATGACTCAGGATGATATAAGTTTCGATATACAAGTAATTGGTAGTCATATGGGAAAAGAGGATTTACAGCCTTTGACATCTCTTTCGTATGTAACAGATTCGACTATCGTTCAAACAATTTCGTTAAGTGCTGTGATTGGTGTAAATCAACTTCCGACGGTTTTACAAGAACAGGTTGAAAATGATCCGTCCATCCTACAAGATGGGAAATTTAATTATTTTGTTAGATTGTATGGATTAGATGATAAAAGCTTCCAGACATACGTAGAAAAAATCGGGGCAGAATCTACACAATTTGAGAATGTAGAGGAACCAACTGCTATTCTTATTGATTATATTTCCTACCAAGATTATAGTACTGGGAAATTTATCGAAACAAAATCAATTCACACAAATGTAGGGGAAACATTTGATTTATACACCATTTCCTATGATGATCAAGAAGAGCAACAACTGGTGAATAAGATGACTATTGGCGCACTAACTGACCAGATTCCGATGGGCGTTTCGACTAGTAGTGCAGGTGGGATTGATTTGATTGTGTCAGAAGATGTCTTGAATCAGTTTGTTTCAAAAAATGAGAAACTTAAAAATGATATTCAAGCTGAATTATATATGAATTCATCAAATCCAATGGGTACGCAGGAAGAACTAGACAAAGTCACTGATTCCAATACTCATATATACAATGTCTTCCAGAGAAGACAAGAACAAGAGAATCTAATTGTGCTTATGTCTGTTTTCACCTATGGTTTTATATCATTAATTTCACTTATTTCAATAGCAAATATTTTTAATACGATTTCAACAAGCATCTCACTCCGGAAACGTGAATTTGCAATGTTACGTTCAGTGGGAATGACACCAAAAGGATTTAACAAGATGATCAATTACGAGAGCATCTTTTATGGTGTAAATGCACTTTTATATGGATTACCGATTAGCTTAGTCGTCATGTATTTAATCTATCTGTCACTTGGAAACACATTTGAATATGGATTTAGTCTTCCGTGGCTAAGTATCATTTTTGCCATATTCATTATTTTTATCATCGTAGGCGCAGCCATGATGTATTCTATACAAAAAATAAAGAAAGAAAACATAATAGATGGATTGAAACAGGAGAGTATTTAAGTCACACCCTCTATCAAAAGGGCTAGACCACATATGTGGTTTGGCTCTTTTTTGTATCCCCATAACCTTCTCGTTTTAAACGAATCACTTTAGAATGTTAATCACTATTTTAAACAGTGTTTTAGGAAGGAGTGGACGGAAGTTATTTGATATAATAAACTCTACACGTGTATAACTTGAACGTCATACCATCAAAAAGACTAAACATACATACTATGGAGGGGAAATATGAAACTCATTAGTGATTTTCTTTTAGAATATGATTTAGATCCTACACTAGTTAGATACCTTTCGGTTATCATCATGATTCTTTTTATCACATTTATTTGTATTGTAGCTAATTTTATAACCAAGAAGGTAATTATCCGAGTAATCACAGGGATTGTAAAAAGATCTAAATTCCGTTGGGACGATGTGCTTCTTGAACGAAAGGTATTCCGTAGACTGTCACATATAGTTCCAGCAATTATCATTCATACCTTCGCTCATAATTTCAAGGAGCCTTATGAGCAATTAATTGAGATGGGCGTCAATGTCTATGTCATTATTGTGGCATTAATCATCATTTCAAGTGTTTTAGATGCAGCAAATGATGTTTATCAAACCTATGAAATTTCTAAAACAAGGCCAATTAAAGGTTATATTCAAGTTGTTAAAATTATCGTAATCATATTTGGAGCCATTTTAGTTATTGCGAACCTTATGGGAAAGAGTCCTCTTATTCTGTTAAGTGGAATTGGTGCGTTATCTGCTGTATTCATGCTAGTTTTTAAAGATTCTTTATTAGGCTTAGTTGCTGGCATTCAGTTAACTTCCAATGATATGGTTCGAGTAGGTGACTGGATTGAAATGGCGAAGTATGGGGCAGATGGTGACATTATCGATATCTCTTTAAATACAGTTAAGGTACAAAATTTCGATAAAACCATTACGACGATTCCAAGTTATGCTCTTATCTCTGATTCATTTATCAACTGGAGAGGCATGCAGAACTCCGGTGGACGTAGGATTAAACGATCATTATTTATTGATACAGCTACTATTTCGTTTTGTACGGAAGAACTGATAGAAAAGTTTAAAAATGTCCACTATCTAGCGGATTATATTACGCATAGAGAACATGAAATTGAAGAATACAACGAGAAGAATCATATCAATCGTAGCAATCCAGTGAACGGAAGAGCTCTAACGAATATTGGAGTATTTAGAGCGTATATTAGCAATTATCTTCAAAACCATCCTGGCATCCATAAAGAGATGACATTAATAGTTCGACAGCTAGCTCCTACAGAGAATGGGCTGCCACTTGAAATCTATGCATTTACGAATGATGTAAGATGGGATGTATACGAAACGATACAAGCTGATATATTTGACCATCTCTTTGCAGTTGCACAAGAGTTTGGGCTACGTGTATTCCAAAATCCATCAGGAAATGATTTGAGAACACTAAAGCTAGAATCAGAAGAAAGTGGAAAAATGAAAAGCACAGAAAATTAAAGCGGGAGTGGGACACAGGGACAGGTACGTTGTCCCACTTTTTTTGAGGAGATAATGCCTTCTATTTTACACAAGGAGAAGAACATGAAAGCAAAGTTTATTTTTATTTTAGTCATGCTTATTTTTGGTAGCATTGGTTTGTTTGTTCGGAATATTGACCTCTCATCGAGCGAAATCGCTTTATTTAGAGGTGTAATTGGAAGCTTAGTTTTAATCCTAGCTAGTTACATAGTAAAACAGAAGTTTACTCTACGTATTTCCAAACGAAATCTTATTTTACTACTCCTATCAGGAGCTGCTCTGGGCTTTAATTGGATTTTTCTATTTGAGTCATATCGTTATACAACGATTTCTAATGCAACGCTAAGTTACTACTTTGCTCCAGTATTTGTAATGATTCTTGCACCATTGTTGCTGAAGGAAAAGTGGACCTGGTTAAAAGGGATTAGTATCGCACTTGCATTTTTTGGATTGCTTTTGGTTGTTAACCCAGGAACTGAATCAATCGTAGGAATGTACAATCATCCGGTTGGTATTATGTATGGTTTATTAGCTGCAGCCCTTTATGCAAGTGTGATTTTAATGAATAAATTTATCAAAGATCTGTCAGATTTCAACACAACGATTATGCAGCTTTTGACAGCTTCTCTTATCTTACTTCCGTACGTGCTAACTACGGTAAATGTAAATTACTCTGGCTTAAGTATAAAATCAATCAGTCTCTTACTTATAGTAGGGATGATTCATACGGGACTTGCATACCTTTTATACTTTTCAGTATTAAAGAAATTAAAGGGGCAGACAATAGCTGTACTAAGTTATATTGATCCGATTTCTGCTGTGCTTTTGGCAGCGGTTATACTAAATGAAAACATGAACGTTGTACAAATGGTTGGTGGAATTCTAATCTTGGGTTCTACTTTCATTAGTGAAGTAAATTGGAGAAGGGTTATGGTGTCGAAAAACAACTGATAAATCATGCTCATTACAAAATACAGTTGTCCTAGGGAGGGGTAATTTGGATTTTTTAGTGAAAAGAAACTGGAGAATTATAAAAGAAATCATAGCCGGACTAAAGAAAAGTTGGAGAACATTTCGTAGTTTGAGAACTAGGCGTGAACGAGTAAGAATGTTCCCGCTTCTATATTCTAACGTCGTCTTCCTGCTAGGATTTCTTGCAAGTTGGTACGTTAGCATTCTATTTATTGGGGTAGGAATTTTTATGGGTATTTTCCTAGGTATAACAAACCGACCTCATTATTTTTTCTTATTGCTATTACCGTTTGTTGGACTAATAACATTAAAACTTACACAGTTGTATTGGACCCGTTTATATCCGCGCTATCGAAAAGAGTATATTCAGACCCTCGAATTTACTTTACAAGAGAAAAGTGGAGAGCGTGATGGGCAGGAACTGTAGAGTGAAAAGTTAGGAGCGGAATATAAACAAATATGAAATTATGAATTTTAAGGATAAGAATTTGAAGGGACTCTCTAAAAGTAAAGGAGAGCCCCTTTTTTCTATTTTATAATGTCATCAATTATCCCATATTCTTTTGCTTCTAGAGCACTCATGTAGTAGTCACGTTCGGTATCTTTGGCGATTTTTTCTACAGGTTGGCCAGTACGCTCTGACATAATTCGATTGACATGCTCACGCAGTTTGAGGATGCGTTTGGCTGAAATATCAATCTCAGTTGCCTGCCCACGGGCACCACCTAAAGGTTGATGGATCATAATCTCACTATTCGGAAGTGCAAACCTTTTCCCTTTTGTACCGGCTAGTAAGAGAAGAGCCCCAAAGGATGCAGCCATCCCTGTACAAATGGTTCGTACGTCCGGCTTAATATACTGCATTGTATCAAAAATAGCAAACCCTGCAGATGTTGAGCCGCCAGGACTGTTGATATAAATTGAAATATCCTTATTAGGGTCATCCGCTGCTAAAAATAATAACTGTGCTACGATACTATTTGCCACGGCATCATTTATTTCGTCTCCAATTAAAATAATTCGATCTTTTAAAAGCCTTGAGTAAATATCATATGATCGTTCACCACGACTTGATTGTTCAATCACATATGGGATTGTTCCCATCTTAAACCCTCCTTTATTTTGCTTGTATTGGATTATGCAGCTATAGAGACGGTTCTTGAAGTACATTTAAAACGACTTGGTCTTTGCATTATGCAACTAGGACTCTGATTTTTGGAAATCGCATGAATAGTAGGAAGGTTCCTGATAATGATGGAAGGATCTTGAGTTCTAAAAGAATCATGGAATATTTTTTGGATTTTCTCTTTGTCCTGTTCGGACCAATACTTCTCGATTACTGTATTTCTTTCTATTTCCTCATTATTGGCAAGTCTGTGTTTTGCTCGATAAATTGTGGCTTTAACAGCTGTTTCATTTATTTTGAGAGACTTTGCTATTTCAGAAGTTTGAAAATTGAACCCTTCCTTTAAAACAAAAATAGTTGCTTGCTTCGGAGTTAGCTTTTGCATGATTTGCTGTATAACATCAAAACGCAAATCTGTATGATGGGTTTCTTCATATCCAGAATCAGGAATCTCCTTAATTAACTCTTTGTTACGTTTACGGATAGTATCAATCCACTCATTTCGAGCGATTTTATTTAATAAAGGTGTAGAGATAGTAGATTGGTGTCGATAATGTTTCCAAGCCTTAATTAAAGATTCCTGAACGAGATCCTCACTATCCCAGCAATTATGGGATAGAAACTGGCAATACTGTCGAAGCTTCGGATAAAACTCTTTGAGGTTTTCTTCGTTAAATGGTTCCTGCTGTTCCTCAAAATCCTCTGAACAATGCCTAAGTTTACTATACAAAACAATCACTCCTTCAACGCGTCTCTACTTAATTAAACGAATATAAGCTTAGAAAAAGATACGGGGTAAGAAAATTTTATTTGTAGTTGTTAGATTAATTCGATTATATGTGAGATGAAATTCTTCAACAATAAATGATTAAGGATTATTGTTATAATATACAAAAAGTAAAAAGGTGAACTCATTATGTTACGAAAACTTTCTCAGGATAAGCATCGGCAACCATACAATGGGCCAATTACAATCACAAGAATCCAAACAGGTGATATCTTAGATAGAGAGACCGATGATTTTGCATTCGGACCTTTAAGTATCATTGATCATGCAGTTATGAAGAAAGGTTTAACAATAAAGATGCATGAACATGTGAATGATGAAATCTTAAGTTATGTATGGCAAGGTACCATGCATCATAGGGATTCTTCTGGTTTGGAGGCCGCTGTGACTCCTGGCAACTTAATGTTGATGAATGCAGGAAAAAGCTTTTGGCATGAAGAAAAAGTTAAAAATGCACATGTCGAGATGCTTCAAATTTTTGTTCGACCACAAAAAACAAATCTAGAACCAACCATTCAATTCCATACTAAGCCTGTGAGAAATCATGATTGGTATTTGATGGTAGGTCCGGAAGGCAGTAAGGCACCCCTAATCGTTAGACAAAATGTATATATATTTGATGCACACCTGAAACAAGGTGAACAATTAGATGTCCCTGTTTATCATGGATTAAAGCCATTTCTATACGTAGTGGATGGTGAACTTACTGTTGGTGGCTTAACGATTCGAAAGATGGAGGCTGTGACGAATCTGAAGGAGGAGTTGCCTTCTATTCTGGCGGTAGCTGAAACAAGCGTTGTATTATTTTTAGTTGACATGGATGCAGAAGCGTCCTTGAAAGGTACTATTAGCGGGAAGGAATTTCCTCGTCCTAAAAGATGAAAAGGAAAATCTTGTGCTCCAAGTTTTTTGCCGCAAGAGCAAGGTCTTCTTTCAGTAATTACAAGCCGCTTCCACACTTCGTTAGAGGAGACTCAAGCTACAAGCCTGGGGAAGGCATCCACCTGAAGTGGAAATCGATGGTATATAAACAACAAAGTTTATAAAATAGCCTATTTTTAAAATAGTGTTGACAATCTACCAACAGGAGCGTATTGTATATTTTATAACTAAATATTTCGAAATTTTCTTATCCAGAGAGGTGGAGGGACTGGCCCTTTGATACCTCGGCAGCGGACTATTAAAGTACTGTGCCAATTCCAGTAGCAAAAAGCTAGAAGATAAGAAGAGCGGTACTTTCATTATATTCAACCCTCTTCTTGTTATCTAGAAGAGGGTTTTTGTTATGAATGAAAAAGTGCAAGACCCCGTACATAGCATCTATTTGGGCATTGACCCGAAATAAACAAACTAGGAGATGGGTAAAATTGACAAAGACATTAGTAAAGACACCATTTAGAGCAGATCATGTAGGAAGTTTATTACGTCCCGAGAGTATTCATAAAGCTAGAAAAGAATTTCAAGCAGGAGAAATTAGTGCACAGGAGCTTCATAATATCGAAACAGAGGAAATTAAAAAAATCGTAGATAAACAAATTGAAGTTGGCCTCCAAGCCGTAACAGACGGAGAGTTCCGACGTAGATTTTGGCATACTGATTTCTTGGAGCATTTAAACGGTGTTGAAGGTTATGTTCCGGAAACTGGATTTAAATTCAAAGGTGAAGAAACAGAACGATATGATGTGCGAGTTACTGGTAAGATTTCATTTAATCCAGACCACCCACATGTGAAAGATTTCATTCTGTTTAAAGACATTGTAGGGGATCGTGCGGTTGCGAAACAAACAATTCCAAGTCCAAATCAATTGTTTAATGCAGGTATTCGTAACAAGGAAATTTATCCAAACCTTGAAGACTACGCTACAGATATTATCCAAACATATCGCGATGCTATTAAAGCTTTTTACGAGGCTGGTTGTCGTTACCTACAACTTGATGATGTTTATATAGCAGGACTGAATGCACCGGAAATTCCTTTTAATGATAGTGGTTCTAGTCGGGAGGAACTAATTGAATTAGCATTAAAGGTAGCGAATGGTGTCCTGGAAGGTAAACCGGAAGATTTAACAATTACAACGCACCTGTGCCGTGGGAATTACCGCTCTCATTGGGCATTCGAGGGTAGCTACGCAAAAATTGCACCTACGCTTTTTACAAAAGAGAAAGTGGATGGCTTTTTCTTAGAATACGATGATGATCGTTCAGGAGATTTCACTCCGCTAGAGTATATACCAAATGATGGTCCTCGTGTAGTTCTAGGTGTGTTTACATCTAAGCGTGGAGAATTAGAGGCAAAAGAAAATATAATTGCACGTGTGAAAGAAGCATCTCAATTTGTACCACTTGAAAATTTATGCATTAGCCCACAATGTGGATTTGCTTCAACCCATCATGGCAATATTTTAACTGAAGATGAGCAATGGGCGAAACTAAAGTATATTGTAGATATTTCAAAAGAAATCTGGGGATAAAAAAGTGGAGTGAACACTAATTGTTCACTCCCATTCCATCTTTTTTTTAACATTAAACCAAGTAAACATAGGTGAAAACTAAATATTAATATGTAGGGGGATTGTAATATGAATAAAAAATGGTCTTGGTCAGTATTTTTTCTTGCTATTGTTTCATTGGTGATTGTAGGGTGTAGCAGTGATAATTCTTCAGGTGCATCATCTGATTCTAATAAAAAAATTCGAATTAGTTTTAATCCTGGTCCATATAGTGACCAGTTTAAGAAAGGTGTAGCCCCTTCCCTTGAGGAAAAAGGATACACGATTGAATACAAGGAATTTACAGATGGTATTCAACCAAATGTGGCGGTTGCAAATGGTGAACTTGATGCAAATGCCCATCAACATACATTTTATCTTGATTCAATTAATGAAAGAGAAAAGCTTGATTTGACTGGTGCCGTTCAAATACCGACACCGCCGATGGGATTATATTCGAAAAAGCATAGTAGCTTAGAAGATGTAGCGGATGGTGCACAAATAAATGTACCTAATGAGCCACCCAACTTACTTCGTGCTTTAACGATTTTACATGAGATTGGCTGGATTACGATTAACGATGATATTGACCCTCTACAGGCATCCTTAAATGACATTAAATCGAATCCACATAATTTAGATTTTGTCATGACGGATCCTGCTCAAGGTCCACGTGCACTTGAGGATGTAGATTTTGCTGCAATCCAAGGGAACTTTGCAGTAGCAAACAATATTAAACTGACAACTGCCCTTGCTCATGAAAATATGACCGATCCCAATGTTGTCATTGTGGCTGTGGATAAAAAGAACCTAGATAAACCGTTTGTGAAAGACCTAGTCGAAGCCTACCATTCAGAAGAGTTTAAGGAGTATATCCTCTCAAACCCAGATTATGAAGGCTACCACTTACCAAAATATTTTAATGAATAAACGAGTACAACATACTATTTTTCTTCGATGAAAGGAGCCGTTCAGTTTGAATTTCAAAGCGTCCACAATAGTTGAAAGGTTACCGATCCATTATTTTAGTTCTCTGCATGAAAAAGTAGCCGCTTATCAGGAGAAAGGAATCGATATTATTAATTTGGCAAACGGCTTCCCTGATTTGCCGACACCAGAAACGATAGTTGGGGCATTGAAGGACGCTGTAGATAATAAGGAAAACCATGGCTATCCCTCATTTTATGGTAAAGAAAAAATGAGGGAAGCCGTTGCAAAGTTTTATAGACGGGAATATGGGGTGGAATTAAATCCTGAAACAGAAGTTATGGTCTTTCAAGGTTCAGGTATTGGAATTACAGGAATTCCCCAATCACTGCTGAACCCAGGAGATTATCTTCTTACTACAGATCCTGCTTATCCTGCATATAAAGTAGCCGCTGCTCTTTCAAAAGCAAATTACTATGCCATCCCTGTTCATGAACAGGATGGCTTTTTACCAGATTATACCTATGTACCAGAGGAGATTGCACAGAAGGTAAAATTATTAATCTTAAATTATCCAAACAATCCTACAGGAGCACTCGCAACTCCTGAGTTTTTTAAAGAGAGCATTGCTTTTGCGGCAAAGAACGGTTTTCCAATTCTTCATGATTTTGCATACGGGGCTTTTGGCTTTGATGGCAAGAAACCAATCAGTCTGCTACAAATCCCTGGAGGAAAAGAGTATGGGATTGAAACATATAGTGCTTCGAAAACCTTTAATATGGCAGGATGGCGCTTTGGATTTGCAGTAGGGAATGGATCCATCATCGAAGCATTTAAACGATTTCATTCACATTCGTATAGCACGGTATTTGGAGCCATTCAGGATGCAGCGATTACGGCTCTCAATGCTCCGCAGGATAATATTGATAGACTGAGAGATTTATATGAACAACGCCGAAACGTTTTCGTGCGTGAGTTACGTCAGATTGGGTGGGATGTTTCATATCCACAAGGAACATTCTTTGCATGGTTAAAAGTACCCGAAGGATTTACATCAAAAACATTTACCGAGCTCCTTTTTGAGAAGGCACATGTAGCGGTTGCTCCGGGAGAAGGTTTTGGAGAATATGGTTCCTCTTATGTTCGTGTAAGTTTAGCAAATAAAGAAGAGATATTGCTTGAGGCTGTTAAGAGGATATCAAAATTAGAGATTTTTAACTAACGGAGGGAAATTTGATGATCGAGATAAAGGATGTTTTTAAAACATATCTACGAAAAGGTATATCCAATGAAGCCCTCCGTGGCGTATCTCTTTCTGTTGAAGAAGGGGATATATTTGGTGTTATTGGTTACAGTGGTGCAGGTAAAAGTACATTAATTCGGATGGTGAACCGATTGGAAAGCCCTACAAGCGGTCGCGTATTTGTTGGTGGTGAACCACTTGACCAATATAGTGAAAAAGAATTGCGAGAGGTAAAAAAAAGAATTGGGATGATTTTCCAACACTTTAATCTTCTTGAAACGAAGACTGTCTTTGATAATATCGCACTTCCAATGATTCTATCAAAGAAAAACAAAATAGAAATTCAAAACCGTGTGATGGAATTATTGGATTTCGTAGGACTAAGAGATAAAGCTGAAAGCTATCCAAAGGAATTATCTGGCGGACAAAAACAAAGAGTGGGGATTGCACGTGCTTTAGCAAACAATCCTTCGATTTTACTATGTGATGAGGCGACTTCGGCACTTGACCCTCAAACAACGCAATCTATACTGGAAATTCTGAAAAAAATAAATGAAGAATATAAAATTACCATTNTTCGAAAAAGCATAGTAGCTTAGAAGATGTAGCGGATGGTGCACAAATAAATGTACCTAATGAGCCACCCAACTTACTTCGTGCTTTAACGATTTTACATGAGATTGGCTGGATTACGATTAACGATGATATTGACCCTCTACAGGCATCCTTAAATGACATTAAATCGAATCCACATAATTTAGATTTTGTCATGACGGATCCTGCTCAAGGTCCACGTGCACTTGAGGATGTAGATTTTGCTGCAATCCAAGGGAACTTTGCAGTAGCAAACAATATTAAACTGACAACTGCCCTTGCTCATGAAAATATGACCGATCCCAATGTTGTCATTGTGGCTGTGGATAAAAAGAACCTAGATAAACCGTTTGTGAAAGACCTAGTCGAAGCCTACCATTCAGAAGAGTTTAAGGAGTATATCCTCTCAAACCCAGATTATGAAGGCTACCACTTACCAAAATATTTTAATGAATAAACGAGTACAACATACTATTTTTCTTCGATGAAAGGAGCCGTTCAGTTTGAATTTCAAAGCGTCCACAATAGTTGAAAGGTTACCGATCCATTATTTTAGTTCTCTGCATGAAAAAGTAGCCGCTTATCAGGAGAAAGGAATCGATATTATTAATTTGGCAAACGGCTTCCCTGATTTGCCGACACCAGAAACGATAGTTGGGGCATTGAAGGACGCTGTAGATAATAAGGAAAACCATGGCTATCCCTCATTTTATGGTAAAGAAAAAATGAGGGAAGCCGTTGCAAAGTTTTATAGACGGGAATATGGGGTGGAATTAAATCCTGAAACAGAAGTTATGGTCTTTCAAGGTTCAGGTATTGGAATTACAGGAATTCCCCAATCACTGCTGAACCCAGGAGATTATCTTCTTACTACAGATCCTGCTTATCCTGCATATAAAGTAGCCGCTGCTCTTTCAAAAGCAAATTACTATGCCATCCCTGTTCATGAACAGGATGGCTTTTTACCAGATTATACCTATGTACCAGAGGAGATTGCACAGAAGGTAAAATTATTAATCTTAAATTATCCAAACAATCCTACAGGAGCACTCGCAACTCCTGAGTTTTTTAAAGAGAGCATTGCTTTTGCGGCAAAGAACGGTTTTCCAATTCTTCATGATTTTGCATACGGGGCTTTTGGCTTTGATGGCAAGAAACCAATCAGTCTGCTACAAATCCCTGGAGGAAAAGAGTATGGGATTGAAACATATAGTGCTTCGAAAACCTTTAATATGGCAGGATGGCGCTTTGGATTTGCAGTAGGGAATGGATCCATCATCGAAGCATTTAAACGATTTCATTCACATTCGTATAGCACGGTATTTGGAGCCATTCAGGATGCAGCGATTACGGCTCTCAATGCTCCGCAGGATAATATTGATAGACTGAGAGATTTATATGAACAACGCCGAAACGTTTTCGTGCGTGAGTTACGTCAGATTGGGTGGGATGTTTCATATCCACAAGGAACATTCTTTGCATGGTTAAAAGTACCCGAAGGATTTACATCAAAAACATTTACCGAGCTCCTTTTTGAGAAGGCACATGTAGCGGTTGCTCCGGGAGAAGGTTTTGGAGAATATGGTTCCTCTTATGTTCGTGTAAGTTTAGCAAATAAAGAAGAGATATTGCTTGAGGCTGTTAAGAGGATATCAAAATTAGAGATTTTTAACTAACGGAGGGAAATTTGATGATCGAGATAAAGGATGTTTTTAAAACATATCTACGAAAAGGTATATCCAATGAAGCCCTCCGTGGCGTATCTCTTTCTGTTGAAGAAGGGGATATATTTGGTGTTATTGGTTACAGTGGTGCAGGTAAAAGTACATTAATTCGGATGGTGAACCGATTGGAAAGCCCTACAAGCGGTCGCGTATTTGTTGGTGGTGAACCACTTGACCAATATAGTGAAAAAGAATTGCGAGAGGTAAAAAAAAGAATTGGGATGATTTTCCAACACTTTAATCTTCTTGAAACGAAGACTGTCTTTGATAATATCGCACTTCCAATGATTCTATCAAAGAAAAACAAAATAGAAATTCAAAACCGTGTGATGGAATTATTGGATTTCGTAGGACTAAGAGATAAAGCTGAAAGCTATCCAAAGGAATTATCTGGCGGACAAAAACAAAGAGTGGGGATTGCACGTGCTTTAGCAAACAATCCTTCGATTTTACTATGTGATGAGGCGACTTCGGCACTTGACCCTCAAACAACGCAATCTATACTGGAAATTCTGAAAAAAATAAATGAAGAATATAAAATTACCATTATGATTATTACACATGAAATGAGTGTTATACAGAAGATTTGTAACAAAGTGGCAGTAATGGAAAATGGGAGAATCATTGAGCAAGGGAACGTGCTAGACGTTTTTGGCAATCCACAACATCAAACGACAAAAAGTTTTGTAGAGACAGTGATTCATAATTCAATCCCAAACAGCGTGCTCAAGGCGATACAAACAAATGGAAAGCAGCATATCTATAGATTGAAATTTGTTGGAAGTTCCGCATCAGAGCCAATCTTGACGAATTTAATCCGTAATTATGAAATTGAGGTAAATACGTTATTTGCCACAATGACAGAAATTCAGGATACGACACTTGGAAATATGATTATCAATATGGATGGCAACCATTTAGTGATAAATCAGGCTGTTTCATATTTAAGGAATCAGGGTGTACTTGTAGAGGAGATGGAGAATGTTGAATACAATCATTACTTTGGATCAACTAATTCAAGCGCTTTATGAAACAGTAGTAATGGTAGGAATATCATTGTTAATTGGTGGATTAATTGGGATTGTAATTGGGATTACGCTTGTAGTGACAAGACCAGGTGGGTTGATACCAAATACTTTTATCTATCATCTAATGAACCCAATCGTGAACATATTTAGATCTTTGCCATTCATTATTTTACTTGTTGCAATCATCCCTTTTACACGTATGATTGTTAATACTTCAATTGGAACGAGTGCTGCTATTGTACCATTAACGATTTTCATAGCCCCTTATATTGGTCGACTTGTTGAAAACTCGTTGCTCGAAGTGAACCCAGGGATCATGGAGGCAGCAGATTCAATGGGGGCAACACCTTTTCAGGTGATCTGGTATTTTATGTTACCAGAGGCGTTTGGCTCGCTCATATTAACAATGACTACTGCAACGATTGGATTAATTGGAGCGACTGCGATGGCTGGTACTGTTGGTGGCGGAGGTATTGGAGACCTAGCCATTTCTTATGGGTATCAACGCTTTGATACATTTACAATTATTGTGACCGTTGCCATTTTGGTTATCGTTGTCCAAGCCATTCAGTCGATAGGGAATGTATTAGCACGGAAAGCACGTCGCGATTAAAAGGCAAAAAGGTTCTTTCAGGAGGAATTCGCTATGTATTGTATGGATTTAACAGGAAAAGTAGCTATTGTTACAGGTGGTGCACAGGGAATTGGAAAGGCAATTGTGGACGCCTTTTTGGAGTGTGGAGCTAGTGTAGCTGTAGCAGATAGGGAAGTAAAACAGGAAAATTCCCATGAACACTTAGTTTATTTTAAAACAGATGTAACGAAACGTAACGAAGTGGAAGAAACGGTTCAACAAGTAACTAAACACTTTGGCACTGTGGATATTTTAGTGAATAACGCAGGCATCTCAAGAATGGATTACGCCATTGATATAAAAGAAGAAGACTGGGATCTAGTGATGGATGTGAATGCAAAGGGTGTATACCTTTTTAGTCAAGCAGTAGCTAGAATTCTTAAAGAACAGGGGCAAGGTGGGAAAATTATCAATATTTCTTCTCAAGCTGGTAAAAATGGGTATCGTTTAATGGGAGGTTATGTGGCTTCCAAGCATGCGGTTCTAGGTTTAACTAAAACAATGGCAATTGAACTAGCTCAGGATGGAATCAATGTGAATGCGGTTTGTCCTGGTATTGTTGAAACCGATATGAAGCATAAGGAAAGAGTACTTGGCGGGGAATTAAGAGGATTGACGGCAGAATTAATTAAACAGGAAGACTATTCTCAAGTCCCTTTAGGCAGAACGGCAGAACCCCAGGATATAGCAAATGTTGTTGTATTTTTAGCCTCAAAATACTCTGATTATATGACAGGCCAAGGGATAAACGTTACTGGTGGTATGACGATGCATTAAGTAGGTTTTTAATAATTATTAGGGAGTGGGTATATATGACTGATGTAAAAAAAGGGAATAGTACTGCATTATTTCCATTAGTCATTTTTGTATTATTATTTGTCGGTACAGGGGTATTTACTGGTGATTTTTCAAATATGCCTTTAAATATTGCAATTATTATTGCATCTGCTATTGCGTTGGCGATGAATAGAAAAGAAAAATTATCGAAGAAAATTGATATATTTACAAAAGGTGCAGGACACCCCAATATTATGTTAATGGCCGTTATCTTTATTTTAGCTGGGGCATTTGCTGAAACAGCAAAAGGTATGGGGGCTGTGGAATCAACAGTAAACTTGGGTTTAACCTTTATCCCGAGTAATCTATTGATGGTAGGACTTTTTATAGTTGGCTGTTTCATTTCCATCTCAATGGGAACTTCCATGGGAACCGTCGCTGCACTCGCACCAATTGGCATAGGAATTGCTGAACAAACAGGAATACCAATGGCATTAGCGATGGCAACCGTTATTGGTGGCGCAATGTTTGGAGATAATCTTTCAATGATTTCTGATACCACTATTGCAGCTGCTCGAACACAACAAACAAAAATGAGTGATAAATTTAAAACCAATTTTTTAATCGTGTTACCTGGAGTTATTTTAACGGCAATCATTCTCTGGGTCATAACAAGTGGTACAACCGTCAATACATTAGGGGATTTTTCCTATCAATTGATAAAAGTAGTTCCATATCTCGCTGTACTTCTTGCTGCGTTAGCAGGCGTTAATGTGTTAATTGTTCTACTAGGAGGAACGATATTAGCAGGAATAATTGGGTTAATTGATGGTTCCTATACGATGATTGGTTTTATAAAGGCTGTTTCCCAGGGTGTTATTAATATGGAGGATTTAGCGATTGTTGCCATTTTAATCGGTGGTATGATTGGCATAATCCAGCATAATGGTGGTATACAATGGCTATTAAATTTTGTAACTAGTAAAATTAGAACAAAAAAAGGTGCTGAGCTTGGCATCGCTGGTTTGGTTTCTGCAACCGATATAGCTACTGCCAATAATACAATCTCAATCATTATAGCGGGTCCTTTGGCTAAAAATATTGCGGATGAGTATCAAATTGATACTAGAAAATCTGCTAGTATACTAGACATTTTCTCTAGTGGTTTCCAAGGTCTTGTGCCTTATGGAGGACAAATGCTTGTTGCTTCAGGATTAGCAGCCATTTCACCAATCAGCATACTATCATACTCGTTTTATCCATTTGCTCTTTTGGTATGTGGTATTATCGCCATTCTTATTGGCTTTCCAAGATTTAACCGTAACAAAGCTGAAAAAGTAAAAAAAGAAATAGCTTAACCAAAAAGCGAATACCACTTGACTGGTATTCGCTTTATTTGATGTAACTGAACGGAGGTCTCTTTATTTTTTTACAAAATACTTTTCACCAAGCAGATCCTTTTCTTCATAGGTGCCAGGCTTCAATTGTTTTTCTACGAAGGCTTGAAGTTCATATGGTTCTAGGTCGTACATGACCTCAATCTCTTTTGCGAAGAGCAGATCTTTTTCTAGCAAATTTGAAAGAGATGGTTGTTTCTTTGCTTGTGGTACGTCTTCTCCTGTAAGTTTTGATAGTCCGGACACGTAGTAGTCTAAGGAACGGCTACCGACAATTTTAGCTCCTTTGTTTTCTTTATTCACCATAATAATGGTTGGAAAACCTCTTGCCCCGAGTTTTGCGGCAAGAGCAAAGTCTTCATTAAGTAATTGTTGACCGGTTTCAGATTGTGCTTCGTTTACGATGGATTCTCCGTTTAGGCCTATATGGTTGACATTTTGAATCATCACAGACTTTTCAGCAATATTTTGATTAAATGCAAACAGTTCTTCTCTAGCGTGGCGTAAATATTCATTTGCTTTTTCATCACCATGATGCTTTTGAATAACCTTATACACTCGTGACGGTGGGAAGGAAGATTGAACAGGATTATCAACCATCAGCGATCCATCGATTGGCATGCGTGAGTATTCTCCAACTTCTCTCCAGTGGCCTGCTACATCTGCAGGTCCAAAGATTCCGTTAGCAGGGTCAACAGGACCACCACCCCACTTTTCGAGTAACCCACCCATAACAGTATGGAAGTTGAAATAATGTCCATATTGTTCCTTGAAACGGCGGAAAGTAGGTTCAAGTGCCCAGCAATGAGAACAGATGGGATCTGTAACATAATATAAATCAATGGTCTTTGTCGGTTGGTTCAAATCAATCATCTCAATATCTTCGTCTCCAGCTACTCCACACACACCTGTTTCCAAATCACACATTAAATTATTATTGTTTGTCATATGAATCCCTCACTTTTGTTTTTTTTGATGCTATATGTTTGCTTTGTAATTTCATTGTAGGGGATAATGGAAAGCATAAACACCAATAGATAACGTGATATGTTGGATATCCAACACATCTAAAAAAATGTTGAAAAAGTGGGAGGGACGGATGAGATGTCACAAGTAAAAACAGACCCGCGAGTTTTAAGGACACGTAAATTAATAATGGATTCCTTTATGGATTTATCAGGGAAGAAGGAATTTAAGGATATTACCATAAAGGACATTACAACAGAAGCGATGATTAATCGGGCAACTTTTTATTATCATTTTGAAGATATTTATGACCTACTTGAAAAGGTTTTATCCGAGGTTTTGCTAATTAATTTGAATAGCCAGTCCTACCAACAAAGTGGATTAAATGAAGAAACACTTGTAGGCATTTTTAAGGCAATCACGGATTTTCAAATGTCCTTATCAAATCGGTGCCATCGTGGGTACGAAGATACAATTGCTCGTATTATCAGGGATCACCTTGAAGTCATCTTTTATAAGATGCTAACAAAACAACATCCTTCAGATGAAGAAAAGACATTGAAACTGACTGCAATCATGCTAAGCTGGGGAATGTATGGTGCTTCTGTGGAATGGAGAAGGAAGCCTGATGAGAGTAGTCCCGAAGAAATGATTCAATTTGCAATCCCTTTCATTAAGAATGGAATTGGATTTGAACAATAAATTTGCTATTTTTTTTCATTTTTTTTGTATATTTTTTGATTAAAAGTAAAACCTAAGATTACTAAATGTAAGGAGCGATAACTATGAATGGATTACAACGTTTAGCGCTAGCTTTAGTAATTATAGGTGCAATTAACTGGGGCCTAATCGGGTTATTCCAATTTGACCTAGTAGCCTCAATTTTTGGAGGTCAAGATTCCCTTTTGTCTAGGATTATCTACAGTCTAGTGGGGTTAAGCGGCTTATACAGCCTAATGCTCCTCTTTAAGCCTGACAGAGAAACTGTTCCAGAAACTAGCAGAACATAAGGTGATTAATTTAAGACCATTATAAGTAGATCAAGCCCTCAGGGTTTGGTCTATTTTACGTTTTGAGTGAAAAATGAGAAGATATTTATACGTAGCAAGTGGGAGTTCGCTAGGCATTGTAATTGTATTACCAGTTAATTGCAGGGACAAAGAACCTGTCCCTCTGTCCCACATAGGAGGATTGGTTATGAAGAAAATTTTTGCCGATGTGATTCAGTTTCGGGGAAGTCATTATGATTTTGGGTATATGCAGGGTGAGCTTTTAAGGGATTCCTATTTGATAAGGAACCGGGAGCAACAGTGGAAGGTAAGAAAGCCGTTATTTCGCATTGATATTACTGAAACTATACAGGTATTTGATCGTGTAGCACCTTTTATATGGGAAGAGTTCTTAGGTCTGCAAGATTCTTTGAAATGGTCGATGGAAAAGGTGTTGATGGAATTTGGAGGATACAGGGTTAACATCAAGCCTTCAGGCTGTTCGATATTAGTAGGCGATAATTACATGATACGGAATTATGATTATCATCCAAAAACCTATGATGGCCGATTGGTAGTATTTCAACCAACCGATGGTGGACATTCAACTCTTGGCGTGACCCAGAAAATTACTGGCCGATCCGATGGTATCAATAATAAGGGTTTAGCGATGGGATATACCTTTATGAATCGAAGAAGACCTGGGAATGGATTTGTCTGTTATATGATTGGACGGCTACTATTGGAAGTTTGTTCAGACGTTGAGGAAGCAGTTCAGTTTTTAAAAGAGATCCCCCATCGGGGGTCGTTTAGCTATGTTTTATTTGATGCTACCTGTGAGATGCCTTTTATTGTAGAAACCTCTCCAAGGAGAGTGGAGGCTAGACAAGGGTACACGTGTACAAATCATTTTAAAATCTTAACTGAAGAAAATCGTCGCGTACTTGATGATTCGAATAAAAGACTGCAGGCCATTGAGGAAATAGATAAGCTAGATGGGTTTGAGGCATTTCAATTATTAAATGCTACAGATAAAGGTGTCTTTTCTAAGCTTTATGGGAGTTGGGCAGGAACCATTCATACATCCGCATATTTTCCAAAAGATTTAGAGGTCTGGTACGCACTCGGGGGAGACCAGGAGCCAATAAAATTTAACTTTGCAGAATGGTTGATGGGAACCGATTTTACAGTTCCGAAAATCGAAGGAGAAGTGGATACGGATATCCCATTTGTAAATATGGAAAAGGCAAATTGGTTTAAATAGTGGTGGAACGGATTTCTCGTTCCACTCTATTTTTTTGGGGGACAATGAACCTGTCACCAGGTCCCTAATTTGAGGTGAGAGTAGGGAAAGAATCGGACCGATTTTGTCAAAGTACATTTTTCTAGTATAATAGTAGGGTAGTGGAGGTTATGGAAATGAATAGACAACTAGAAAATACTTTAGGACAAACTTTAGTACAAAGACAGGATACTAAGGACCGCGAAGAAAAACAAAATCAGAAATATTGGAGTGAAATATGTGTTCCGCTTCGTATAAACGAAGGGCTTAGTACATATACGAAATCTGAGCTAGATGAAATCAGAAGATACTTGAAAATTAAAAATGCAAGTAGCTTAAAAAAGGCAGATCTCATTGAACGGTTCCAAGAAGAAATACCAGAGCTCCTGAAAAATGTATGCTTAAATTGGGATACTACACGTTTTTCATTACTCGTTAAAATAGCTCAAAATGGTGGCTATATTGAAGCCACTGAAGTTAAATTTGATCAGATCAAGTATTTACGTGATACCGGTTTGGTCTTTACAGGAACCTTGGACGGAAAAAGGGTAATGGCTGTGCCCGAAGAATTAATTGAAGAAATCATTACTTTAGAAAAAGATGTACATATTAAATCTGTAATTGCACGAAATACAGATTGGATTAAATTAACACATGGTCTTTTGTATTATTATGGTACATTAAAAGTATCCGAGATGATTAGTTTATTAGAGAAGTATACAAACGAATCAGTAGATCTTTTTGAATACAACTATGTCATTCACGAAGCCATGTCGTTTAATAAAGGTATTGTTATCGATAATGAGGGATACTCGAACGCTAGAGTGGTTGATTTCAAAAAGATAAGGGATGAACAACAAGCAAGAAATCATATTTTTTTCTATCCTTTTACAAAAGAACAGCTGCTTGAAGCGGGTGAGCCAGGTTTTGTGGATCGAAATCGAAGTTATTCACAGGTAGTCAATCTTATTAAACAAAACTTTGGAACCGAGACTTTGTATGCTGATCGTATTGCGGAAGAATGTGTATATCTAACTAAGAATGGTCACAGTCTAAATGATGTTTTACAAAGTTTGAGTCAAATACTTGTATTCGAAAATGAAGTAACACTTCGTACTCTAATGGACAAAGTTGTTCATTTAATGAATAACACAAGAGAATGGGCTCTAAAGGGCCATACATCGGTGGAACTACGAAACTTATATGAAACGCCATCAACTGAACCAACAAAGACTCCCAAAACCAAGGTTAACTTAAAAATTGGAAGAAACGAACCATGCCCATGCTTAAGTGGGAAAAAATACAAAAAGTGTTGTGGAAGATAGGGACGTTGGAACAGGTCCTTTGTCCCGCCAAATTTTTCGTGTACTTGTCCCAATATTGAAAAAGGTGTCAGCTCAAAATCGAGTTGACATCTTTTTTTATGGTATTTGAATGCTGAGGCGTAACATAAGAATGTAGTCGAGGAGATATGCTATATTTGGTGTAAGAATGAAAGAGAGGGTGATGAGGAATGCAATCATTAAAAGGGAAAAAGGCAATTATTACTGGCGGTAGTCGTGGGATTGGACGTGCAACAGCCTTAGAGCTTGCTAAGGAAGGTGTCGAGCTTGGAATAATTGCTACAAGTAAGGAAAGCCTTGCTAAGATTCATGATGAATTAACCGAATTAGGAGCAACATTTGTAACTGTCCCCGCTGATATCTCAATTGAAAAGGAAGTTCAACGTGCGGTGAAGGAAATTGAGGGAAAACTCGGTGGAATTGATATTTTAATTAACAATGCAGCAGTACGTGCATATGGTTCTTTCCTAGACCTAGGTACAGAAACATGGGAAAAATTACTCGACACGAATATTATGGGAATTGTCCATATTACCAAGGCAGTACTACCGGGAATGATAGAAAGAAACCGTGGTGACATCATTAACATATCCTCCATGTCTGGATTAAAAGGAACAGAAGGCTCAAGCGCATATAGTGCATCAAAATTTGCTGTTATTGGTTTAAGTGAATCATTGATGCAGGAAGTCCGTCGTCATAACATCCGAGTATTTGTTTTAACACCAAGCCGTGTCGATACAGAGTTAGTTCTTGGGGAAAACAACCAAGGAGACCCGACAAAATATACTCAAGCAGAAGATCTAGCTGAATACATGTCAAGTTTGCTCAAACTGGAACAGCGTACTTTTATTAAAACTTCTCAAATCTGGGGAACGAATCCATTCTAATAATAGAATTCAACTTATTTAGATAGAAAGGAGAATGACATAATGAGGCTAAGTGTACTCGACCAAGCACCCATCACAAAAGGAAATTCTCCTGCAGATGCATTAAAAAAAGCGGAGGAATTAGCAATCTTAGCGGATGACTTAGGCTACCATAGAATGTGGATGGCTGAACATCATGGAACAGGATCTTATGCAAGCTCAGCCCCAGAAGTTTCGGTTGCCCATTTGGCTGCGAAAACAAAGCAGATTCGTATCGGAACAGGTGGAGTCATGCTGATGCATTATTCTCCATTAAAGCTTGCTGAGGTGTTTAAAACGTTAAGCTCATACTCCCCAGGAAGAATCGATTTTGGAGTGGGACGTGCACCTGGAGGCGATCAGTACGCAATCTATGCTTTATCTGAAGGTCGTCAGCCAATGGTAAATAATATGTATGAAAAATTTGACCTTGCATTACAGTTGATTAAAGATGAGGTTCCTAATCATCCACTGTATAAAAACACAATTGCTACACCTTCTCAAGTTGTTTTACCGGAAGCGTGGTTGCTTGGCTCAACAGGAAACAGCGCTGTGATGGCAGGAAGGATGGGAGTAGGATATTCCTTTGCCCAGTTTTTTAGTGGCGAAATGACAGAGGAAATACTCCAACTCTACAAAACAGAATTTAAACCAACCGTATTTATGGAGAGGCCAGAGATAACTGTTTCCTATATGGTTACCGTAGCAGAGACACATGAAGAAGCTGAATTCGAAGCTTTGCCACACGATATTGCCCGTCTATGGTTAATGAAAGGGAAGTTGGGCCAGTTATTAACCCCAGAGGAAGCACAAAATTATCCATTAACTGAAATAGAAAGAATGAGCATCCAGGAGAATCGGAAAAAGCTCCACCTAGTTGGGGCGGCTAAAACGATTGCTGAAAAACTACGTCAAGAACAAAAGGAATATGGGTTTGATGAAGCGATGATTTGTAGTATCCCACACTCACAAGAAAAACGATTGGACGTATACAAATTGTTAGCAAAAGAACTATTATAGGTTATCTTGATATGCCAGTTTACGAATGAAGACAGTCTTCCTAGGAGACTGTCTTGGTTCGTTAATTATTGTTTAAGTTGGTTTAATTCAGAAATACTTTCTTGAACAAGTGTAACGGCTTGACTCATTGCTGCTCCTCCACCAAAAGCTGCAGTTACGCCAACTGTTTCAAGTATCTCTTCTTCTGAGCACCCTTGATCCAGACACCCTTTTGTATGATAAATAATACAATATTCATCTTGTGAAAAAATACTTATTCCTAGAGCAATAAGCTGTTTTTGCTTTTGTGAAAGAGCTCCCTCTCTAAAGCATTCTTCAGTAAAGGCGTTATATTGCTCAGCAAGCTTAGGCATTTTTTTAGTGAAGACGCCGAGACCAGCTTTATATTCTAAAAGTGCAGCTTCTGTTGAATTTCTAGCTTCATATTCCATCTTACATTACCTCATTTCTAAAGGCTTATTTATTTTGTTTCGCATTCGGATCCATGCTGTTTGCTCCATAGTCAGGAACATGGCTTGCGTGTTCTTCATGATATCTTGAACCTGAACCAACTTCATTGTTTCTTTGCTGTTTATTGCCTCTTTGCTTAGCCATCACTTTCACCTCTTGAGTTTTGTTTGGGACTAAGCGACAGGTTCAATGCCCCAAGAGGGGAGAGTGAACCTGTACAGAATCCCGGATAAACCTCTGTCCAAACGTATTGTTACCTCGAATTAAGTGAAGTATTCGAGTTTAGCCTGTGGAAAAAATTTTTCCATGTACGAGTATAGGTGTTTTTTTATATCTTCCTCTTCATCTTTTTGATAGATGTATTTCCCTATCCCGTATTTCCCCCATTTATATCTTCGCTTTTCTTCATCCAATTCTAATTTGGTCATAGGATAATTTTTTTCAATTACTTTTTTAGCAGGCTTTGTAAATCGATGCTGGATGAATTCAAAAGTTAAATCCTTTTTTGCCTCCGGTGGTAATTCAGCCTCAAGGCGCTCAAACATTTTATAATAACCATCTTCCCATCCTTCATGAAGGTAAATAGGAGCAATGATGAATCCCAGAGGATAGCCGGCCCTTGCCACTTTGCCAGCTGCTTCAATTCTTTTTGCTAGCGGAGATGTTCCTGGCTCAAAGTTTTTAATAATATAGTCAGCGTTCATGCTGAAGCGAAATCTAGTTTTTCCATTGTGCTTAGCGTCTAACAAGTGATCGACATGATGAAATTTCGTCACAAATCTTAATTTCCCGTGCTCAGATTCACCAAAATGCTCGATGGCACGTTTGAGTGTATGAGTTAAGTGGTCAATCCCAACAATGTCAGACGTACAAGCCGCTTCAAATCTAGTGATTTCGGGTGCGCGTTCCTCCATATATTTATCAGCCGCTTCGAGTATTTCATCAACATTTACATATGTACGAATATATGGTTTCGACCCCATCGTTGTTTGTAAATAACAATAATGACAATGTCCCATACACCCTGTTGCAAAAGGAATGGCATACTCGGCTGAAGGCTTAGAGGTGTCAAATTTTAATGTTTTCCGTATGCCTACTACGAGTGTTGACTTAGCTACTCGATACTTTTGAAAATCGTTATCCCCCGGTAAGTTTCGTACTTGATTGTGTGATGTTGTATACCGAATTTCAACATCCATTTTTTCGAACTTTTCGAGTAGTTGTTTTCCCAATGGATAATCTAATGCTTTTGGCTCAAAGTAGATGAGCTTTGGATTAAACGGCTTCATTCTAATGTCCCTTCTGAAACGTCATCGCCATAGTAATACTGGTAGGCTTGGTTTGCTTCTTCTTCTGTCGAATAAACGGCAACATCGTTTGATAGGGGATAATACGTTTCATATAGAAACAAGGCTAATTCATTCTCCCTCTCAGGGTGATTCACAACCGCAGCTGCTTGGATATTAGCCACATCTTGTGTATGTGGATTACGGTAAAAAACATATACTACGTCTCCAGCTTGATACATTTGTTCCATGACATCACCTTTTCAAATTGATAAAAAGAGATGAATCCCTTTTTACTCATTTTCTCAATTCATGCCTTAAGTTATGTCTACTTGATTATGGAAAAAAGAAGGAGAATCGAGAATCCATGTATGTTCCTTAAGATTTTTGAAAATAATACCAGTAATACTATGATTAGTTGAGGTGGAAAAGAGTGATTGCATTAGATTCGGTGATCGATGGGAAAAAGGCAAACTTTGGGGCAGTACGTGATGTTTTTGATTCTCATGGATGTAGTTTTTGTAGTAACTTTGAATATGATCAAGGGAAGTTTGATGCGGTATTATGGCGTGAAAATGGTGAAACCATATATTTACGCGTTCCTTTTTTCGTGGTTGATGGAATGTTGGACCATGCAAGTGCGCAGATTCAATTTGGCACACCATACATCATTAAGCATATTGTCAATTTTGGACTCGATTACGACCAAAATTCCTTTATCACAGGAACAACTGGACTAGACCAATTCCAAACGCCTCTTGATAAAGATGGGCAAATCTCAGATAAAAGCAGATGGGAACAAGCAGGAGTTGAAACAGTCGAGCGAATCTACAACTCCATAAAAGAATTAGTTTCATAAATGGGACAAGGGGACAGATACCTTGTCCCATGTTTTTTTGAGATTATGGACCTGTCCTTCATTTTAAATAAAAGGATGAGCCGTCTATTAGTTCTATGTCATCCCTTGTTTTAATTTCTTCGATAAGTTTAAAGAGGGCAGAGTCCTTTTCTTTTGCTTCAATCATGCAGTCGATTTGTGGAACGCTCCCTTTTATTTCTTTTAAAAATGTAAAAAACATCTCGATATCCACATAATCAGAATGGTGACGAAAGGCTTCTTTACTTTTGGGGCTTGAAATATGCATCTTAATTGGAAGTGGCGAATGGTTCCACGTTTGCACTACTCGCTCCCAATGGCTTTCCCAATTTGGATTTTGGTGGTGAGCAAGATGGTGATGATAATCAAATACAAGTGGAATGTTTAGTTTTTCACATAAGTAGAGTGTATCTTCTAGCGTAAAAGAGGTATCATCATTTTCAAGCATGATTAGTTTTTGAATTTTTGCGGGAACATCCATCCAATTTGTAACGAATCGTTCCAGTGAGATATCTGTTTCCTTGTAATTACCCCCAACATGCATTACACAGCGATGAGTAGGATCTATATCCATACCTTTTAGAAGAAGGTAATGGAGTTTTAGTGTGCGGATTGAGTTTTTCAATATTTCGGTTTGAGGTGAGTTGATTAGTACAAAATGATCGGGATGAAAATCAATCCGCATCCCATGCTCCTTAACAAATTCACCAATTTCATGAAGGCTTTCCTTTAGAGGTTTTAAATAATTCCAATCAAGGAGTTCCTCATGATTTGCTAAAGGGATAAGACGTGAAGTTAACCTGTAAAAATGAATTTCAGATGCTGCATTATGCTTTAATAATCTGAGTGTATTGTGCAAATTTGTGAGGGCGATACGCTCCAATTTGCGAATCGCTGCCTCTCGATCTTCAATCTTTTGAAATTGGGCAAACGTCATTGTTTTAGAAGGAGACGCATTTTTTAATTCCGTACTCATTGCAACATATCCAAGCCGTACCATTGTCAACTCTGTTCACCTCGCATTATTCTCTAATACTGATTTAAAACATCCTTTATTTTGGGACAGTGTACCTGTCCCAATGTTCCTACCACTCCACTGCAGAACTTGAAATCCTTTTAATTCCTCTGACTGAAGAAATGTCTTCTATAAGTTTACGCATGGCTAGATTCTTTTGTTTTGCTTCTATCATGATATCGAAATCTTGATCAAGTTCTTTCGCCATTTTTAAAAAAGGCATGATAAATTCTAGTGACACAAAATCTGCATGAGGACGAAATGCTTTTTCAGATTTTGGTGATGAAATATGAACTTTCGGAACAGTTGGTCTGTCATTCCATGTATTGAAAATACGTTCCAAATAGTGGGGAAGTTCGACGTCCCCTGGGTTTGCCATATGGTGATGATAATCGAGCACCATTGGAATGTTTTCTTTTTCACAGGCGAGAAGCGTTTCCTTGACGTCATAGGTCTTGTCGTCATTTTCAAGTGTCATTTGTTTTTTAAACTCAGCAGGTAGTTTTTTTAGGTTTTGATGGAATCTTATTAGTGATTTTTCTTTATCGCCATAGGCGCCACCTATATGGATATTAAGCACACCTTTATCCAGCGCATTCAGGGATTTCAACATCTTATAATGAAATTCCATATCGAGTATTGCATTCTCAGTAACCTCTTCTCTTGTACTTGTAAACAGGGTAAATTGATTGGGGTGAAAACTGACCCGCATTTTATTTTGCTTGATCATTTGAGCAAGCTCATCCCATTCTTTTTTGAAGGGAGTGACGAAGTCCCACATTACATCAGGATGTGTTGCTAATGGGACAAGTGAGCTTGAAAGGCGATAGAGCTCAATTTCGTGTGCAATATTATAATGTAAAATCCTTTTTGTATGTTGTAGATTTTGAGCGGTAACGGATTTTAGCTTTTCCATGCGCTCTTCTTTGGGAAGTGCCGAGTATCTTGTGAAAGTTAAGGATTTAGAAGGACTCGAATCCCATAAGTCTAGTGCATTTGCCACATAACCAAACCGAATTTTCATTTTAACCCTCTTTAGAGACAGAGATTCTCCGTCCCAATTTTATTTTGTTGTGGGACAAGGAACCTGTCCCTTCGTCCCAGAGTTTTTGATATATTTAATGTAGGGAGAATATGATGTTATTATGCGGAATGTTTTTATTTTTATGGGGGAGTTGATGAGAAATTAATAAGTATTTTCGGGTTTTTGTAGTGATAGCCTTAGCGGTAAGTTTAATTTTGAATGTGCTGTTGTTATCGAAAATGAGCTGGCTTGAAGAACAGGTGAATTTTATTACATCCCAACAACATGAAATTACGTCTAGAATCGGAGATCAAGCTCATCATGTGTACAATACATTAGAGGAATTTAAAAATGAACAGAGTTGGATAAGTGGTATTACAATGGAAATAGATAAACATGATATAAGAGATAGTGAGGTGTACGCAACTTTTAATTGGCAGGTAAAAGAGCTAAAAAAAGAATCAGATGTTGTGTTCCACTATGCTTTGGGAGGTAGTAAGGACTATATTGCAGTTCCTGCAGAAGAAGTACAAAACGGATTCTTTCAGGTAAAGGTTCCATTTATCTTTGATAAGGAACCACAATGGCATGTTGGTCATTCTACATCTGAAGCCTATCATAGTGAAAGCGTGTCAGAAGAAGCCTTTATAGATGGGGAATACCAAGATGCGATTGAATTTTATATTACAGTGTCCTATGACGACGTTGTAAAAAGCAGCAATACCCAGATGGAATACTTAGGGGAGTTAAAAACGAGTTATTATGGCATTATTCAGACAGATGTACATGTATTTAAATCAAAAGTAGATATTACTTTAATTAATTATCAAGTTGGCGGAAATGCCGCATACGTAGAAAAGGCATATCTACTAAAATATAAAACCAATACATTAATTGGAGAAGAAGAACTACAAATGGCAGATGAAAATCCTCCAGAATACGGCGAACGCTTCTTCCACCTCAATCAAATTGACAAATATGAAGACATCAGATTAGTAATAAAAGTAATCTACAGTAACGGAGAAACCTTCGAAAAAGAGATTTATTAAGTGGGACAAAGGGACAGGTACCTTGGCACAACATTTGTCTAGGATCGGGAAGGAGGACCTGTCCCCTGTCCCACGTGAAAGGAGAGATTGCCATGCCTTTGGAGATTGTTAGGAATGATATTACGGAAATGAAGGTTGATGCGATTGTAAATGCAGCGAATCCACAGTTGAAAATGGGAGGCGGCGTCTGTGGAGCAATTTTTCGCGCTGCTGGCTCTGAAAAACTGCAAGTAGCATGCGATGAAATTGGCGGTTGCCAAATTGGACAAGCAGTCATCACAGATGCTTTTGATCTTTCAGCAAACTACATCATCCATACACCTGGACCTGTATGGAAGGGGGGGACGAAGGATGAAGCAAGGTTATTATATTCCTCTTATACCCAATCATTGGAGCTTGCTAAACAGCATAAATGCGTATCAATTGCGTTTCCACTAATTTCGACGGGTATTTATGGTTATCCCAAAGAAGAGGCTCTAAAGATTGCGGTTTCTGCAATTAGCTCATTTTTAATGAATAACGACATGTTAATTTATCTTGTCATCTTTGATAAAGCATCCTTTGGCGTTAGTAAGAAATTGTTTACTTCAATTCAACAATATATTGACGAACATTATGTGGATGAAATGGAAACGACATATAGCCGTTCACAAAACATAGAAGTTTATAACTCGGAACCAATCGCCGATGTTCAAGAAAAAATAGATGATATTAAAGAAAGTCATCAAATTCAAAGTCATTTAACAAACCTAGTTAACCAGCTTGATGAATCGTTTTCCGAGAGACTCTTGCGCTTAATAGACGAGAAAGAAATGACCGATGTTGAGACGTACAAAGGAGCAAACATCGATCGCCGATTATTTTCCAAAATCCGAAATGATAAGAACTACACTCCTAAAAAGAAAACCGCTATTGCTTTTGCGATTGCGCTAGAATTAAATATTGATGAAACCATTGATTTACTATCTGCAGCGGGATACACATTGACCCATAGCAGTAAATTTGACGTAATTATTATGTATTTTATCGACCAAGTAAATTATAATATCCACGAAATCAATGAAGCCTTATTTTTGTTCGACCAACCTTTATTAGGAGCATAAAATTGTCGCTTTTGAAGCGACCCTAACTGTTTGTATTCTTGTTATCCTAACCTTGTAATCAAAAAAATGATCGGAGGATAACAAGATGAAGATGAATACAGAATTAGTCTTTATTTTAGATAAAAGTGGTTCCATGGCAGGGCTTGAGGCTGATACAATTGGTGGCTATAACTCAATGTTAAACAAACAAAAGAAGGCTGAGGGGGAAGCCTTTGTTACTACCGTTTTATTTAATCACGACTATGTGTTATTGCATGATCGTATTAATGTAAAGGGTATATCACCCATAACAGAAAGAGATTACGAGGTTAGTGGTACAACTGCATTGCTAGATGCGATTGGATTTGCTATCCAAAAAATAAACAAGGTTCAAAAATACACCTGTAAACAGGAACGAGCTGAAAAGGTGCTTTTCGTCATCACAACGGACGGAATGGAAAATGCCAGCCGTGAATTTACAGCCGATAAAATTAAGAAAATGGTCCAGTATCAAAAAGAAAATTACGATTGGGAATTCATGTTTTTAGGAGCGAATATTGATGCTGTTTCAACGGCTGCACAGTTTGGTATTGAGGAGGATTTTGCAGTTGATTATCATGCTGATGAACATGGAACTCAACTTAACTATCAAATGGTGAGTGAGGCCGTCACAAAATTACGTAGTGGAAAGAAGATTGAAAAAAGCTGGAAGGAAGAGATTGAATGTGATTATAATTCAAGAGCGTAGTCTCTACATGGAGGGAATGAATGGAGATTGTAAAAGCAACCAAAAAAGATTTAGACGTACTTGTAAGTCTCGCATTACAGTTATGGCCTGATAATAATAATAGAGAATTAACAGCAGAATTCAGTGAAACCCTTCTAGATGAAAAAGCTGTTTTCTTCCTAGCAAAAGTAGACAATGAAAAAATAGGTTTTGCCCAATGTCAGTTGCGCATGGACTATGTTGAGGGAACAGAAAGTAGTCCCGTAGGATATCTCGAGGGTATTTTTGTAAAAGAAGAGAATAGGAGAAACGGTGTGGCTAAACTATTATTGTCCGCTTGTGAAGGATGGGCGAAAAAGCAAGGCTGTACAGAATTTGCAAGTGACATCGAACTTGATAATAGTAATAGCTTACAGTTTCATTTGAGGAATGGATTTAAAGAAGCAAATCGGATTATTTGCCTAACTAAAAAGCTATAAATGATACCTGTCCCATTACTGTCGGGGACAGGTGTACTTTTCCTGTCATCAAAATAAATAAGTAGAAACCTTGATTATAGGTATTTCTGCCTATTTTTTAATAGTAACTAATTTATCCAAACAAAATAGGCGATGGAATTATCTTTTATATGCTAAGATAAAAAAATGGATACATAATACTTAAAAGTAAGAAACTGGTGAGTTAATTCGAGTAGGAGAGGATATGATGAAAACCTGGATCATTGTTGGTGTGATTTTAATCGGCGTTTCGGTAGGGGTAATAATCGGTGTGAATAAGATGATGGATAGCGACGATGTTCAAAAATCCGTGCAAACTTCAAAGCCCGAAATCAATAATTCGAATGAAACGACTGAATCTCAGGAGCAGACTAATGAGATGAATGAAGTCACCTATGACCTGAAATTAAAAGAATCCCCACGTGAGAGTGAAATCATACAGTTGATGCATAATATGACTCATCAAAAGGTGAAGGCTGACAAAAAATGGGGTGCTACCCCAATGATCCCTGATACCATCAATCAGATTTATGAAGTTATTTCAAATAGTGATTTTTCTAGAAAGGAAGATCTTCTAGCCATTGCGGAACGTTGGAAAAATGGAGATTTCAGTCGAGTCGATGATGATCATAATTATTTTTGGAACTATCAAAATGGAACCGTAGGAAAAGCACGAGGCATTTTGAGTGAAGAAGAAGAGAGAAAATATATCATCAAAAAATTCGGTGAAGAATATTTACCAAAATAAAAGGATAGTTCACTCAGAACTATCCTTTACTTCTTCTCCGATTTTATCTAAAAGGGAAAGTGTATTCACTAGATGGTTATTAAAAATTTGCTTTGCGACTGATAGTAATTCAACAATCATCGGATCTCTTAATGAGTAAATAACGCGATTACCATCTTTTGTTCCATACACAATATTTTTAGCACGTAGTACGGTTAGTTGCTGGGACACGGCTGACCCTTCACTGCCAATAAGGTTTTGAATTTCATTGACATTTTTATCACCCTCAGCAAGAAGCTCTAAAATACGGATCCGCAATGGATGGGCAAGAGCTTTAAAAAAATCAGCCTTAAATTGCTGCATTTCGAGATTCACTACATTACCTCACTTTCTCCACTAACTTAACGAAATACTTCTTTGTTTCACCTTTTTTTCTTCGATTCTCGAGAGTGTCTGACATTCTTTAAATGCAAAATGTCGACAGCCTAAACATTTATTATGGCTAATCTGGCTGAGTGCATAATTTATGGCATCGCCAGTATGTTCGAAAAAGTGCTCTTCTCCTATTAACTCGTATAAACCTGTCTTAATGAGGACACTTTTAGGCTGTGGTTTTATTCCTGAGATTAATACAATTCCATTTTTAGAAAAATCCTGCACAATACTAGATAGTCGAGCTTCACCGGTTGTATCCATAAAAGGGACTCTACCCAGTCGCAATAACAAAACCTTAGGTTTGTAATTTATCGATTTCATAATTTGCTGTTCGAAGCTTAAAGCAGCCCCGAAAAATAAAGGGCCTTCTACATTGTAGATACTGATCTGTGGACAATCATGAGAATCTGTTACAACACGGCTATCCATTTTAGCGTGTTTCGTTTCAGGATTAGGTAAAGCTTTTTCTGTAACTATTATATCACTCATTCGTTTTGTAAAAAGGATAACTGCTAAAATGAGCCCAACTTGGACAGCTACAGTTAAATTAATAAATACGGTTAATAAAAATGTAACAACGAGTACAAGCGAGTCTTCTGTTTTTGTTTTCAAAACATGATAAAAAACTCGCCGTTCACTCATATTCCAAGCAACAAGCATAATAATGGGGGCCATACTGGCTAGTGGAATTTTTGAAGCGTGAGGTGCAAATAAAAGTAAAACAAGAAGCACAACGACCCCGTGTATGATACCTGAGAATGGTGAGACCGCCCCGGTTTTTATATTTGTTGCCGTCCGTGCAATTGCACCAGTTGCTGGAATTCCACCAAACAAAGGTGTAATCATATTGGCGATACCCTGGCCAACTAATTCGCGGTTACTGTTGTGTTTGCTATTTGTCATCCCGTCAGCTACCACTGCTGAGAGAAGGGATTCAATCGCACCCAACATTGCAATCACAAAAGCAGGTTGAATCAGTTGAATTATTCTCTCAATCGATATTTCAGGAAATTGCAAGCTTGGTAGTTTACTAGGGATATCGCCAAATGTTGATCCAATAGTAGCAACCTGAGTAGGATAAAGAATAGTTGCAATTCCAGTTGATATAAGAATGGCGATTAATGACCCAGGCACTTTCGGAAAAAATTTTGGCGTTAGTAGGAGAACTACCAAACAAATGATAGCAGTTAATAGACTATAACTATTAATCTGATTAAAATGAAGAACAATTTCTCTCATATTATCCAAAAATAGCTCATGCTTCTGAACTTTTTCTAGGCCAAGAAAATTTGGTATTTGTCCTACGAAAATAATAACCGCAATCCCAGATGTGAAACCAATAGTGACAGGTCGTGGGATAAATTTAATTAATGATCCCAATCTAAAAATTCCCATTAGCAATAAAATAACCCCAGCCATAAAGCCCGCAATTAATAGATTTTCAAATCCATAGGTTACAACAATCCCAAACAAAATCGGAATAAACGCACCAGTAGGACCACCGATTTGATACTTTGAGCCTCCGAAGAGTGAAATAAGAATACCCGCAATGATGGTTGTGTAGATCCCATATTCAGGCTTTACGCCTGAAGCAATCGCGAAGGCCATTCCAAGAGGAATAGCTATTATCCCAACAACGATACCGGAAATAAGATCCTTTTGAAAGGATTGAAACGAATATCCTTGATATCTCCCCGAAAAAGCCCATTTACTTTTCATGTTTATCATTCCTTTTGAATAATTGAATATCTGATTATTTGAATATATATAGAATCTACTCCTATTATTCTGTAAAGTCAAAGTAAATGTTAAAAAATAAAATGGGACCACCATTGAAAATTGGCAGTCCCTAATAAATGACTTTAGTATCAAAGGATAATTACATCAGAAGTGTTAAACATCTTAATAACATAGAAATATTTTAAAAATTACTATTGCAATATAGTAACCAGGTGTGTATAATAACTCAAGTAGTTATTAAATAAAAAAACTTCGACAAAATGTTACAAAACGTCTTGCATTGTATTTACAAACTTGTTATAATGTTCACATAATTCATTTGCGAACATAATATTATTAATAGTGTGCGGGTGTAGTTTAATGGTAAAACCTCAGCCACGAGCAAAGCTTCAATGATTATGCTGCGAGTTGCCTCGACACATTTACATCATGAAATAGCTAGCAGAGGAAGAGGCATGTAAGGCCTGAGAGACGTAAGATAGTTTGATAACAATTTAATATATAGTGCGGGTGTAGTTTAATGGTAAAACCTCAGCC
>NZ_LT732529.1:94016-456998 GCF_900156865.1 Litchfieldia sinesaloumensis
TGACCCAGGCACTTTCGGAAAAAATTTTGGCGTTAGTAGGAGAACTACCAAACAAATGATAGCAGTTAATAGACTATAACTATTAATCTGATTAAAATGAAGAACAATTTCTCTCATATTATCCAAAAATAGCTCATGCTTCTGAACTTTTTCTAGGCCAAGAAAATTTGGTATTTGTCCTACGAAAATAATAACCGCAATCCCAGATGTGAAACCAATAGTGACAGGTCGTGGGATAAATTTAATTAATGATCCCAATCTAAAAATTCCCATTAGCAATAAAATAACCCCAGCCATAAAGCCCGCAATTAATAGATTTTCAAATCCATAGGTTACAACAATCCCAAACAAAATCGGAATAAACGCACCAGTAGGACCACCGATTTGATACTTTGAGCCTCCGAAGAGTGAAATAAGAATACCCGCAATGATGGTTGTGTAGATCCCATATTCAGGCTTTACGCCTGAAGCAATCGCGAAGGCCATTCCAAGAGGAATAGCTATTATCCCAACAACGATACCGGAAATAAGATCCTTTTGAAAGGATTGAAACGAATATCCTTGATATCTCCCCGAAAAAGCCCATTTACTTTTCATGTTTATCATTCCTTTTGAATAATTGAATATCTGATTATTTGAATATATATAGAATCTACTCCTATTATTCTGTAAAGTCAAAGTAAATGTTAAAAAATAAAATGGGACCACCATTGAAAATTGGCAGTCCCTAATAAATGACTTTAGTATCAAAGGATAATTACATCAGAAGTGTTAAACATCTTAATAACATAGAAATATTTTAAAAATTACTATTGCAATATAGTAACCAGGTGTGTATAATAACTCAAGTAGTTATTAAATAAAAAAACTTCGACAAAATGTTACAAAACGTCTTGCATTGTATTTACAAACTTGTTATAATGTTCACATAATTCATTTGCGAACATAATATTATTAATAGTGTGCGGGTGTAGTTTAATGGTAAAACCTCAGCCACGAGCAAAGCTTCAATGATTATGCTGCGAGTTGCCTCGACACATTTACATCATGAAATAGCTAGCAGAGGAAGAGGCATGTAAGGCCTGAGAGACGTAAGATAGTTTGATAACAATTTAATATATAGTGCGGGTGTAGTTTAATGGTAAAACCTCAGCCTTCCAAGCTGATGTCGTGAGTTCGATTCTCATCACCCGCTCCATACATATATAACGCAGTGTTTCGTTTCTTAGATAAACGAAGTGTTGCGTTTTTTCATTTTTAAAGAGAAATTACATGACTAAAAAGGACTTTGCTGAACCACCATGAACTTGCGTAAACATTGCCCCAAGTGATGCTAGTAAATTTTTACAGCTGTCTTCTTGTAGTGAAGGGTTCAAATATACAATTTGAATAGCATGTTTCGTATCAGTAGTTACGGCCGTTCTTTCGGAATCAACATAAGGACTTCCAAATGCACCAGTTTCATCACTAGATAACATTTTATCCTTCATAGAAATTACTCTTCCGTTAATTGCCATATATTCGTCACTAGATTGTCCGATACGAATCTCGATATCTCCTTTGATCTTGGTTGTATCGTATATTCCGATTGGGATTTCATATTGCATCGAAAAGAAATTGTTCAGGTCGACAGCTGAGTGAATTGAGCTTAAAAAGTTTTGCTTTTGGATCCGGCGATAGATTGCTTCTACTGATGGACGATAGCGATTTGGATCAGTACCCACCTGCTTGAAAATCTGCCTCCATGCTGAGATTCCTTCTACATCGGTCACAGGCTTGTCCTCTAAATCAAAAAAGAGAGATTCTTGAAAGGTCTGCAGTCTGCCTCGAATCATTTGTGGAGATTCGCCAACTTCGATATGCTCGTATTGAATAATTCCTACCTTGAGATTTGGAACAAGCTCTTTTAAATGTGGCGAAATGTGAATTTCCATCATTTATCCCTCCAAAAATAGTTTTAAATAGTGTACCATAAATCCTAGTGCTTCATTAACTAGAGCGGCTTATTAAATTTGATGAAAGGGGGTTACTCTGAGTTTGGATATTTTACAATTTCAACAAGAACTTGTTGAGTATAGCAAAACAATAGGAATCGATAAAATTGGCTTTGCGAGCGCTTCTCCGTTTGAAGAGTTAAAATCAAGACTACTTCGCCAACAGGAATTAGGGTATCAATCAGGGTTTGAGCCGAAGGATATAGAAAAACGAACTAACCCTGAGCTCCTTATGCCTGGGGCAAAATCAATTATTGCAATTGCCTTAGCCTATCCTTCCAAGCTTAAGGATGCACCTAGAAGTACACGCACGGAACGTCGTGGGATGTTTGCACGTGCTTCATGGGGAGAGGACTACCACCATGTTTTACGGGACCGGCTCCAAAAATTAGAATCATATATCTTAGAAAAACTCCCAGATGCAAAACTACAGTCGATGGTGGATACGGGCGAATTATCCGATCGAGCAGTAGCAGAACGTGCAGGTATCGGATGGAGCGGAAAGAACTGTGCAATCATTACGCCAGAATTCGGATCGTATGTGTATTTAGGTGAAATGATCACAAATATTCCGTTTGCACCTGATACTCCAATAGAGGACCAATGCGGTTCATGTCGTGCATGTCTTGATGCGTGTCCAACAGGGGCTCTGGTTCAAGGTGGTCAAATTAATGCGCAAAGATGTGTAAGCTTTTTAACGCAAACAAAGGATTTCTTACCAGAAGAATTCCGCACAAAAATTGGTAATCGCCTTTATGGCTGTGATTCCTGTCAGACTGCATGTCCGAAAAACAAGGGTATTGATTTCCATTTTCATGAGGAAATGGAGCCGAATCCAGAGGTAGTTAAACCGCTGTTAAAGCCGATTTTATCGATTAGTAATCGTGAATTCAAAGAAACATTTGGGTCATTGTCTGGTTCATGGAGAGGTAAAAAGCCGCTCCAACGTAATGCAATTATTGCTCTGAGCCACTTTAAAGACATTAGTGCAATTCCAGAATTGACAACCGTATTGAAGGAAGACCCTAGACCGGTGCTTCGAGGAACTGCCGCATGGGCGATTGGGAAAATAGGAGACAAAAGTGCTCTTTCTATTTTAGAAGAGGCAAGACTTAAAGAGAAGGACGAGCAGGTATTACAGGAAATTGAAAAAGGACTTAATATGTTAAACAACTAGAAGGGTGCAATGACGCATCCTTCTTTTTACTATTTACTGAAAGATTCAATTCAACGCCTAATTGAGAGTAAGAAAGATTCTCTACTTAAAACACATATTCCTTCATATTGTGTAATATCACAACTTTGAGGTGGTGTTAGGTTGATGAAGTCGACATTAGCGAAGGTGGTTGAAGCTAAAGCTCAATTACTAGTTGGAAATACTCGAAACGCATCTTCGGTACAATTACCTGAGAAAGAACTTGGACTCATACAACGTAAAAAAGAACTTCTAGACGAACGCTCAGCGGAAATCGTCAAATGTCATACAAACAGTCAAATTATCGGAAAGAAAGAAGTGGATGGAAAGTTGCATCTCAATTATCTGGTCCATTATCAATACTTAATACGCCAAAATAAAAATCTCTACGTAGAGGAGCAGTGTGAGGAAAGAAGGGCAATTTTTACATCAAATAAACTGATAACGGATGAAGAGGTACTCAAGGAGGTGGATTATGATTATGAGCCAATGGAACGGGAAACCACCGAAGAACGAAATCTAGATTTTAGGTATAACCGACTTGCAGCAGTACAATACGCGGAGCGTTGGTGGAATGACTATAATCCAAAGTATAAAAAATTTAATGATAATTGCACAAATTATATCTCTCAATGCCTGCATGCAGGCGGTGCACCCATGTATGGCCATCCAAACCGCGGAAAAGGATGGTGGATGCAAAATAATAATTGGAGCTATAGCTGGTCTGTTGCAAATGCATTGAGATGGTATTTAAGTGGATCTCAAAAAGGTCTGCAAGCAAAAGAGGTCTCTTCTCCAAAAGAGCTGTTATTAGGCGACGTGATCTGTTACGACTTTGAAGGGGATGAGCGTTTTAATCACAATACGATTGTGGTAGCGAAGGATTCACAAGGATATCCGCTTGTAAATGCACAATCACAAAACAGCAGGATGAGGTACTGGTCCTATTATGATTCCACTGCGTATACACCTAACATCAAGTATAAGTTTTTTCATATCATCAATAATTAGAGGACTTCACATAAACGAGAAGGGGATAGAGACACGACAGTACAATCGTTATCTTTTTTGGTATAATACGATTGAGGTGAATGTTAGTGGGATTACACGTCGTATTATATCAACCAGAAATACCTGCGAATACAGGCAATATTGCACGAACATGTGCGGCAACAGGTACAACCTTACATTTAATTCGGCCACTTGGCTTTTCAACAGATGATAAAATGCTGAAGCGTGCAGGACTTGATTATTGGGAACATGTAAAAATATATGATTATGATTCTCTGGAGGAGCTTTTCGATAAATATAAGGATGGAGAGTTTTATTTCATTACGAAGTTTGGAAAAAATACGTATTCATCCATTGATTGCAGTGATTTACGAAAAGAACACTTCTTTGTATTTGGTAGAGAAACCACCGGGTTACCGAAGAGTCTTATAGAAAACAATAAAGAGCGGGCATTGCGTTTACCAATGACAGAAAATGTTCGTTCTCTTAACTTATCAAATACAGCAGCTGTCCTCGTATATGAGGCATTGAGACAACAAAATTATCCAGGACTTTCATAAAAAGTGACCTCTACAAAAGCGAGGGCACTGAAAAAGTCCATTTTCTAAAGTGGAGGTTGATTTCCGCTACAGGCACTCGCTTTCCGCGGGCGGTCCGGAAGCCTCCTCGTCGCTACACTCCTGCGGGGTCTTCCCTGGCCACGCTTTTCCCGCAGGAGTCTCGTGCCTTACGCTCCAATCAACAAATTTAATAAAAGGTATCATATTCTCAAAATGGAGAAAATGATACCTTTTTTCGTTGTATAATTATAGTATCAATTCAATGTGGGTGGGTTCTATGATTCAAAAACAACAATCAATGACTATTAGTCCGTTTATGCAAATCTATGATATTGTCGTTCCGAAGGATAATATGCTGCGGAAAGTTAATGAACTTGTGGATTTCTCTTTTGTATATGAAGAGCTTAAGGATAATTATTGTCATGATAATGGTCGAAATGCTGTCAATCCTATTCGTATGTTCAAATATTTATTCCTAAAGACTATTCATGACTTATCTGATGTTGATATTGTTGAGCGTTCTAAGTATGACATGTCTTTTAAGTATTTTCTGGACATGGCTCCTGAAGAGCCTGTGATCAATCCAAGTTCTTTAACTAAGTTTCGAAAACTTCGATTGAAAAATGTTGACCTATTAGATTTGTTAATTAATAAGACCGTTGAAATTGCGATTGAAAAGGAAATCATCAAAAGTAAAAGCCTTATTGTAGATGCTACCCACACTAAAGCGCGTTACAATCAGAAATCTCCTAAAGAAATCTTATTGGATCGCTCGAGAAAACTAAGAAAAGCCGTTTATCAAATAGACGAAACAATGAAAGAAAAGTTTCCTACAAAAACTACGACTGATGTTCTACAAGATGAAATTGAGTACAGCCAAAAGCTTATAGATGTGATCGAAAAAGACGAAACTTTATCTCAGTATCCAAAAATTAAGGAACAATTAAACCTTTTGAAAGAAACAGTTGCCGACGATATTAAACATTTACAGATTTCTGAGGACAGAGATGATGCAAAAGTTGGGCATAAAAGTGCTGATACCGCTTTTTTTGGATTCAAAACACATGTTGCTATGAGTGAAGAACGTATTATCACAGCTGCTACGGTCACAACAGGTGAGAAAAATGATGGAAAACAACTGGAGACTCTAATAGAAAAAAGTAAAAAAGCTGGACTAGATGTTGAAACAGTAATTGGTGATGCAGCCTACTCTGAAAAGGGAAATATCGAATACGCAAATGAGAATGAGATAAAATTAGTAGCTAAATTAAACCCTTCTATAACACAAGGTTTTCGGACAAAGGAAGATGAATTCCAATTTAATAAAGATGCAGGGATGTATGTGTGTAAAGCAGGACATATGGCTATTCGTAAAGCACGGACAGGGAAAAAGGGAATTGGAAATAACCAAAAGGACACTTATTACTTCGATATTGAAAAATGCAAACATTGTCCTTTTAAAGATGGATGTTATAAACAAGGGGCTAAAAGTAAAACATATTCAGTCACGATTAAATCAAATGTACATAAGGAGCAGGCACTATTTCAAGAAAGCGAGTATTTCAAAGAGAAATCTAAAGAACGATATAAAATAGAGGCTAAAAATAGCGAACTAAAACACAGACACGGGTATGATGTTGCAAAATCCTCGGGTCTAATTGGCATGGAGTTGCAAGGTGCCATGGCGATATTTACAGTAAATGTCAAGCGGATTTTAAAACTCTTAGGTTAAATAGTAGGGATGGAGTTTTAAATATACGGATAAAAAAGACGACTTTAAATTCAAAAATGAATTTGAGTCGTCTTTTTTGTTACGTAAATTTAGTTACCCCTAAAATAACGTCAGTTCTTCAGTGCCCTCACAAAAGTAGGGGTCACTTTTAATTCTTGTCTAGCTAAAGTGCCTAACCTCTCGAGGCCATAAGCCAATCCGTTAAGAAGTATAAGAGGGTCATCCTTACTGACGGCCATTCTTATGCATGTCAGGGATTTTCAAGGCACTTGCGCATTTCGTTTTTATTTTTTGTTTACAGTTGGCTTATCTTCGTAAGCAGAAGTAAAGATGGCAGCTAAAAATGTAACACAAACACCTAAAATTAGAACTAATTTCATGTGTATTTCCTCCTTTATGTATGAAGCTCAAGCCTCAAAAAGCTTTATAAAACACGTCTACGTGTATTATACCCCAAATTCAATATCGTGTGAATGTTATCTATGGACAAATTGTAAACATTTTCGCACCTTTCAAGAATAGGCACATACACTAGTAGTGAACGTCCTTCCTATTTTATCCCCTTATTTTCAAAAAAATTATCCCCTTTGTCCAACTAAGAAAACAGAAGGAATTTTTCATACAATTCAGAATAGGACATGTTGAAATTTGTAAGATTAAAGCATGTTAAAGGACATCCTCGCATACATTTTAATAAACCGTGCAAGAGACATCAAAAGATGGAGGAGGCCCCTAATAAATGGATATCTTAAAAAAGATAGAACAATTTCGTGAAGAGGAACAACGTTTGAAGTGGGAAGGTACCTTCGCTGAATATTTGGAAATTCTAAAGGAAAAGCCGTGGGTTGCACAGTCTGCTCATTCCAGAGTTTATAATATGATCAAGGATGCAGGTGTTGAAGAGGATGATGGCAAGCGTAAGTACAAATTCTTCGATCACCAGCTTTTTGGTCTTGAAGAGTCACTAGAGCGCTTGGTGGAAGAATATTTTCATCCAGCTGCCAAACGACTTGATGTTCGAAAACGAATATTATTATTAATGGGTCCTGTTAGTGGCGGTAAATCAACTCTCGTTTCCATGTTAAAAAGGGGATTAGAAACTTATTCCCATACGGAACGTGGCGCGGTTTATGCAATAAAAGGCTGTCCAATGCATGAAGACCCATTACACTTGGTACCACATCATTTACGAGAAGACTTTTTTGATGAATATGGAATTCGAATTGAAGGGAATTTGTCACCATTAAATATGATGAGATTACAAGAAGAATATGGTGGCAGAATTGAGGATGTCAGAGTGGAACGGATCTTCTTCTCAGAGGATAAACGTGTAGGAATAGGTACGTTTAGCCCGTCAGATCCAAAATCACAGGACATTGCAGATTTAACAGGAAGCATTGATTTTTCTACGATTGCAGAATTCGGTTCAGAATCGGACCCAAGAGCCTATCGCTTTGATGGTGAACTAAACAAAGCTAACCGTGGAATGATGGAATTCCAAGAAATGTTAAAATGTGATGAGAAATTCCTCTGGCATTTATTATCACTAACACAAGAAGGAAACTTTAAAGCAGGAAGGTTTGCGTTAATCTCGGCAGATGAACTAATAGTTGCTCATACGAATGAAACGGAGTACCGTTCCTTCATTGCTAATAAGAAAAATGAAGCGTTACATTCACGTATCATTGTCATGCCTGTTCCTTATAACCTGAGAGTTTCTGAGGAAGAGCGAATTTATGAAAAAATGATTAAGGAAAGTGACGTTCGTGACGTTCATATTGCACCACACACGTTTAAAGTGGCAGCGATGTTTACAATTCTAACAAGATTAAAAGCGCCTAAAAAAGGCGATGTCGATATTATAAAAAAGATGAGATTGTACGATGGAGAAAGTGTTGAAGGTTTCAATGCAGTTGATGTAGAGGAACTGAAAAAGGAATACCAGGATGAGGGGATGAGTGGTATTGATCCACGTTATGTGATTAACCGTATTTCATCCACCATTATCCGTAAAGAAATACCATCCATAAATGCATTAGATGTATTGCGTTCATTAAAGGATGGACTAGAGCACCATCCATCTATATCAAATGAAGACCGTGAGCGCTATTTGAATTTCATCTCAATTGCGAGACGAGAGTACGATGATATCGCGAAAAAAGAAGTGCAAAAGGCATTTGTTTATTCATACGAAGAATCTGCTAAGACGTTAATGGATAACTATCTTGATAATGTTGAAGCGTATTGTAATAAAAATAAACTTCGTGATCCGTTGACTGGCGAGGAAATGAATCCGGATGAAAAGTTAATGCGCTCGATTGAAGAGCAAATTGGTATCTCTGAAAATGCGAAGAAAGCATTTAGAGAAGAAATTCTCATTCGTATCTCGGCATATGCACGAAAAGGAAGACGATTTGATTACAATTCCCATGAACGCCTGCGTGAAGCGATTCAAAAGAAATTATTTGCGGATCTTAAGGACGTCGTAAAAATTACAACATCCACAAAAACACCGGATGAGCAGCAACTTAAAAAGGTAAACGAAGTTGTGGCAAGATTGATTGATGAACATGGCTATAATTCAACATCAGCCAATGAACTTCTTCGTTATGTTGGTAGCTTACTGAATCGATAATTGATAAATAACGTTATAGGGGTTAGGCCAATGGATGGTCTAATCCCTTATTTTTCAAATAGGATCGGATGCACGTTTTTACCGTTTATCGTGTTTAAGGAAAGGAAACGTATGATGACCACCGCTCTTCTTCCGTGCTTATGAAGAAGGACGTTGGAAAATCCTCTTCATCGTACTTATGAAGAGGAAAACCAGCCTAAGATCCACTAATCTTCCGTTCCTTCATGTTTAATAAGATGTAGGAGAACTTGTCCATTTTATGAAAAAAGTTAGTGATGTTAATGATTGAAAAATCAGTAGGAACTTGTCTATTTTTAAGGCACACAGCCCAATTTGCGAAATTTTTTGTCAATAATACGATAATCTTGCATAGTATAAAGTAATCTACTATTCGTTCTTATAGTGCCAAGTAGGTAAGAAGTAGGTCTCTTTTTTATTTTAACCAAATGTAAAACTATATGTTTTTTCGTATTACGAAATTCTTTCGCAAGCCGTCAAGATAATGTATGAAGGTCAAGGTAAAAATGTGAATCGTTCGTAAAAAGAAATTAAAAATGGGAGGGGAAAATTAATGTCTAAGAATTTTGTTATTTCACAAGAAGATTGGTCCCTCCATCGCAAAGGCCATGATGATCAAACACGACACCAAGATAAGGTACAGGATGCAATTAAGAATAATTTACCTGATTTGATTACCGAAGAAAGTATAATCATGTCAAACGGAAGAGATGTTGTTAAAATTCCGATTCGTTCATTAGACGAATATAAAATCCGGTACAATTATGATAAAAATAAACATGTTGGCCAAGGGGATGGAGAGAGTCAGGTTGGTGACGTTATCGCTAGAGATGGTTCTGGCCAAAGTGCAGGCAAAGCGGGTCCTGGAAAAGGGCAAGGTGCAGGTGATCAGGCTGGTGAAGACTATTATGAGGCAGAGGTTTCACTTATGGAGCTTGAGGAAGCGCTATTTAAGGAGCTGGAATTACCAAATTTGAAGAGGAAAGAACAAGATCAGAACATCGTTGAGAATATTGAATTTAATGATATCCGCCGTACGGGTCTAATGGGTAATATTGATAAAAAGCGAACGATGATTTCAGCTTACAAACGAAATGCAATGGCTGGAAAACCAAGCTTTCATCCAATTTATCGTGAAGATTTGAAGTTCAAAACGTGGAATGAAGTTGTTAAACCAGATTCAAAGGCAGTTGTACTCGCAATGATGGATACGAGTGGTTCGATGGGGATTTGGGAGAAGTATATGGCGAGAAGCTTCTTTTTCTGGATGACCCGATTCCTGCGTACCAAATATGAAACGGTTGAAATTGAATTTATTGCTCATCACACAGAAGCGAAGGTTGTCTCAGAGGAGGATTTCTTCTCAAAAGGTGAGAGTGGAGGTACCATTTGCTCATCCGTTTATCGCAAAGCATTAGAAATCATTGATGATAAGTATCCAGAAACACGCTATAATATTTATCCATTCCATTTTTCAGATGGGGATAATTTAACTTCGGATAATGCTAGATGTGTAAAATTAGTAAGTGAACTAATGAAGGTTTCGAATATGTTTGGTTACGGTGAAGTAAACCAATACAATCGTCATTCAACTCTTATGTCAGCTTATAAAAACATTGAAGATGAAAAGTTCAGGCATTATATCTTAAAACAAAAAGCAGACGTATTCCATGCGATGAAGAGCTTTTTTAAAAAGGAAGAAGAGAATAAAATGTATGCGTAAAGAGAGCCAGCCGATAAGGCTGGCCTTTACTTATTCTTTTAAGTCGTAAGGGCAATAAAAGATGTTTGTACCAATTTTGATGTGTATAATAAATAGTAGTTAAGAAACGGAAAGTCTTTGTATGTGGAGTGATTGCATTGACGGAGAATGAATTTTGCAGAATTCTAATTGTTGACGATGAAGTATTAATAAGGCAAGGAATTAAATATTATCTAAATTGGGAAGAGGAAGGTTTTCAAATAGTTGGAGAGGCTTCAAATGGTAAAGAAGCTCTAGAATTGATTGAAGAAACAGATCCTCATATTGTCATTACAGATATAGTAATGCCAATTATGGATGGAGAAGAGCTCACAAAAGAAATAAAAATAAAATATCCAAATATAGAAATACTTATACTTAGTAGTTTTGGAGAGTATGATTATGTTCGATCTACTTTCCAAAGTGGTGTTGTAGATTATATATTAAAGCCTAAGCTAGATGCACAAGGTTTGTTGGCTGTTTTAAAAAGGGCACAAGAGAAAATTCCTTTATCTAAAAATAAAAAGAAAGTACTAGATGTGGACCTTTCTATAGGACAAGCTATCGAAAAACAAATCAAAGGCTATGAAGTAGGTGTAGATGAAGAACTAACTCTGAACACATTTCCATATGACAGCTTTTTCTTAGTAGCTATCGATTTAAAAAGCGTCACAGCTGATGATGTCACACTTGAGACAATAGATAGGAATTTAAAGTTAAATTTGACTAAAACTTTTCTTTATCAGCAGGAACAAAGCAATTATGTTGCTATTCTCAACTTTAATAAAGAATATGAGCCTGAGGTGATTAACAGGCTTTCTCAAATTGAGAAAACAATACCTCAAGTAGCCATTGTTCTAAGTGATGTATTTTCAACCTTTAATGAAATAGGAAAGGTGTACAAAGAAGAATTGCAACCTATGCTTCAATATCGGTTCTATTTCCCTGAGAAATCTTTCGTCCAGAATTCTGATTTCCCTAAGGAACCACCATACTGTGATCCGTTTAACCTAGATCGATTCACAGAGGATTTTACACGTGGGCGTTTTGATTTGGCACTAACTTATGTAAGAGAATATGCGAAGATATACTCTGCATGTTACACAACTGATATTGCTGAATTTAAATCTTTTTTTGGGAATATCATTTTTAATATTTCAATTCTCTTAGAGAATATGGAATACGATGTAAAGGAACTCGAAAGTGTTAAGTATGATTCTTTGCAGTTTATTGAGGAAGCAAATACGGCAACTGAAGTTGTGAAGCAGCTACATACGTTTATAGACGAGTTTTATAAATGTATAGAACAAAAACGAAATTCTCCTAGTCAATCAAATATGAAAAAGCTTTTAGATTATATTCAGAATCATTATGCAGAACCACTTACACTAACAGGAGTAGCTACTCATTTTCATTTTAATCCTTCTTATTTATCAAATTATTTTTCGGTTCATAATAAAGAAGGTTTTATTGAGTATTTAAATAAAATTCGCGTCGAAGAAGCAACGAAACTACTCGTTCAGAGTGATGTTCCTATTTCTGAAATTGGTCCTATGGTCGGTTACTCTGATCACAGTTATTTTTCGAAAATGTTTAAGAAGATAAAAGGAATGTCACCTAGCCAGTATCGTAGAAAAACGACGAGCTGAGGGTTATCTAATGAAGAATCGTAGATTTCTATTTAAGCATAATAGTCTATTTTTAATATTGTTTCTTTTAACAGTAATTAGTATTATTTCGGTTGCTGTTATTATCACGTGGACTACTCTACGTATGGCAGAAGACTTTTTCATCGATAAGTTTAGTATTACGAATGCTAAAGTGCTAGACCAAGTTACCGACAGCTTTGAATCCTTTCACTACTCAATCGTGACTGCTTCTAATAACTTATCTCAAAGCGGGACAATGAAAGCAATATTGACCGAAGAGCAAACCAATGCAGAAAAGATGAGCTCCTATTTTAATCTTCGCCAGTTAATGAAGAGGGTGGAGCCTAATCTTGATGCATACGATGTGAGTATAACTGTATTAGGTGAAAATGAGATTAGTTACTCTACAAACAGGAATTATTGGCCAATTTCTGACTATGAATTAACTGAAAGCCATCTTACTTCTAGGACCAGCCAAAATCCTAAAAAGTTAATGTATCATTATGACCAACGTGAGAATCTCAACTCTAATCAATTAAGCTCCTTCGTAATAGCGACAAGAGCTTTGTTAGAGCATAGTTCCGGTAATGTATATGGAATTATGTATTTTGCCATTCGTGAAAACGAATTTCGAAGTTTTTATACAAACTATACAAGTCCAGGGAATGACATTTTTGTTATCGACAAATATGGAAGAATTGTTTCAAGCAATCGAAATGACTTAATTGGTCAGGGGCACCCTGTCCTACAAGAGTATGCGTCTGAACTCATAGAAAATTCTAAAAAATACATCATTAAAGACTTTGATGACAAAGAACATATTTTCTTTGGACAATACTTGGAATCATTCGATTTATATATCTTAAATGTAGTTGATAAGGAAACCGCTGTTAGCGGGTTAATTGATACAAAAGAAATGGCGGTTACATTGACAGTCATTATTGTGGTAGCCATTCTTTTTGTCTTTCTAATGTCAAGAAGAATAACCAATGCGTTGTATCGTCTAGTCAGAGAAATTTCCGATGCTTCAAAGAATAATTTCCATCAATATGTGTCAGTAGAGGGGACATATGAAACGAGGGAATTGGGACAAGCATTTAACTCAATGCTCGATGAACTTCATGATTATGTTGATCAACTTGTTGAATCTCAAAAGCAGATACGGCATGCGGAGCTTGCAGCACTTCAACAACAGATTAATCCTCATTTTCTCTACAATACGTTAACATCGATAAAATTTATGGTGAATCAAGGTAGCAAGGAACAAGCGGAGGATACACTCAATGCCTTTATATCCATTTTGCAAAATACAATTGGAAACGGTAGTGAGACCGTCACTGTAAGACAGGAGGTTAACACTCTAAAGGATTACGTGTTAATTAATCAAATGCGGTATGGAAACAGAATAAGTGTTAGTTATTTTGTGGCTGTACATTGTGAAGATTATTTGATTCCTAAACTGATTCTCCAACCTTTCATGGAAAATGCATTTTTCCATGGATTTAATCATAAGTCAGAAGGCTCAATAAAAGTATTGATTTGGAAGCAGGGAGTAGAACTAGTTTGTGAAATAGTTGATAATGGGGATGGAATGGATCTAAATGAAGGAAATGAACTTCCAATTTCTAATCGAAAGCAAGACCGTTTCACTGGAATTGGAATACGTAATGTTCACGAGCGCATCCAACTCTTATACGGGGAAAAATACGGAGTTTCTATTACAAGTGAAATTGGAAAGGGTACTAAAGTAAGGATTACCTTACCACCTAATAATGAATAAAAATTGGCTCCATTTTGTGGGAGGCCGCTGAAAAACTTGCGTTTTGAGAAAATGATACCTTTTGTTAAAAATTTGTTGATTGGAGCGTAAGGCACGAGACTCCTGCAGCGGAAATCAACATTCACTTTAGAAAATGGACTTTTTCAGTGCTGTGCTCTCATTTAGTGGGGGCTCTTTTTTTTAGTTATGTATATAAAAATTATCATAAAATCTAAAAATAGTTCAAATTTGAAATTTGGAAGCGGATACAACATATAAAAATAACACAATTTTAGTTAAATATCGTCCTAACGAAACGGTGAATTTAGGTGCTAAGATAGATATGTAATAAAGATAACGCTTTCAAATAAAGAATAATTCAAGGGGGAATATCCATGAAAAAAATCTTAGCATTATTATTTGTTAGTATTTTAATTTTATCTGCATGTTCATCTGATTCAGAAAAAACGGCAGACGAGTCAAAAGATACAAATGAAATAACAGTATGGGCTTGGGATCCTAATTTTAATATTAAAGCAATGGAAATTGCTAAAGAAGTGTTTGCTGATGAAAACGCTGATGTAAAAGTAAATATTGTCGAAAATGCCCAAGACGATATTATTCAAAAGCTAAATACAGCACTTAGCTCTGGAACAACTAAAGGATTGCCTAACATCGTTCTAATAGAAGATTATCGTGCACAAAGCTTTTTACAAGCATATCCAGATTCATTCCACAAAATTACGGGGTCATTTAATGTTGATGATTTTGCACCGTATAAAATTGCACCAACTAGTTTCGAAGGAGAAAACTATGGCCTTCCATTTGACACTGGTGTAGCAGGTTTATATGTTAGAACTGATTATTTAGAAGAAGCTGGTTACTCAGTAGAAGATATTACAAATGTTGATTGGAATAAATTCATTGAAATCGGTAAGAAAATCAAAGAAACAACTGGAAAAGATATGTTAACTCTTGATCCAAATGATCTTGGACAAATTCGTATGATGATCCAATCAAGTAACTCTTGGTATTTAAAAGAAGATGGTGTAACACCAAACTTAGCTGACAATGAGGCACTAGAACAGGCATTTGAAGTATACAAATCAATTCTTGATGCAGATATTGTAAAGCCAGTTTCTGACTGGAGTCAGTTCTTAGCGGCGTTTAATAGTGGTGATGTGGCATCTGTTCCAACAGGAAACTGGATTACACCTTCGATTAAAGCTGAAGCTTCACAATCAGGCAATTGGGCAGTAGTTCCATTTCCAACTCTTCCTGATGTTGAAGGCTCTGTGAATGCTTCAAACCTTGGAGGAAGTTCATGGTATGTACTTAATGTAGATGGTAAGGAAGATGCTGTAGACTTCCTAGCAAAAACATTCGGTTCAAATGCTGATATGTATCAAACATTAATTAATGAAATCGGTGCGATTGGTACGTATATGCCAGCTGCTGAAGGTGAAGCATATCAAGCTGCAGATGAGTACTTTGGTGGACAAACAATCGTTTCTGACTTCTCAACATGGACAGAACAAATTCCGCAGGTTAACTATGGTCTGCATACGTACGCGTTAGAAGACATTTTAGTTGTTGAGATGCAAAACTATTTAAAAGGTAAATCAATTGACGACGTGTTAAAGGATGCACAAAAACAAGCTGAAGCACAGGTCAAATAATAACCACATATAGTCTCGAAAATCTGACAAAATTGATATTGAGGCAATGCCTCGGAAAACTCTCAACTCCTCTTATAGCGGAGCTGTCCTGAAGCGTCAGGCGAGAACTTCCGAGGCTCTTATTATTAAATAGAGCAATAGACATCAGTTTCCTCCAATATTGGCGGCAAATCGTGTTCTAAATTTATTTATAGAAGTAGGGAGTTGACTAAAAATGATTACAGCGAAAACGAACGCCGATATACCCCGAAAAACAAGTAAATCTTCAAGAGGTCTTCGTACGAAAAATGCATTAATTGGCTGGTCATTTATTGCAATTGCAACCATTATGATCTGTTGGTTCTATTTTTACCCAATGGTTCAAGCATTAATAATGTCATTTCAATCTGGGACAGGAACAAATCTAACTTTTGTTGGATTGGAAAATTACAAACGTCTTTTTCAAGATCCAACCTTTATTGCAGCCGTTAAAAATACAGTCATTTTTTTAATAGTCCAAGTACCGGTGATGATCTTATTAGCTCTTGTATTCTCAGTCTTATTAAATGACAAGACATTAAAGTTCAAAGGTTTATTCCGTACCGCTATCTTTTTACCAGCTGTTACGTCTTTGGTCGCCTATTCCGTTATATTCAAATATCTATTTGGAGTAGATGGAATACTAAATATTATGTTAATGAAAATATCTATAATATCTGAACCAATTCAATGGCTTACTGACCCCTTCTGGGCGAAGATAGCGATTATTATTGCGATTACATGGAGATGGACAGGATATAATATGATATTCTACCTATCTTCTTTACAAAACATAGACCCATCTATTTATGAAGCAGCGAAAATTGATGGTGCAACATCTGTCCAACAGTTTTTCAAAATTACAATACCGATGTTGAAGCCTATTATTCTATTCACTTCAATTACTTCAACGATTGGTACGCTTCAATTGTTTGATGAGGTTATGAATATTACCGGTGGGGGACCTGGTAACTCCACAATCACAATATCACAATATATCTATAATATTTCCTTTAAATACACACCAGACTTTGGCTACGCTGCAACAGTATCGTATGCTATCGTAATTATGATTGTTTTCTTCTCTATCATTCAGTTTAAAGTGGCAGGTGATAAAAAATGAGTAAATTCAAACGTGTTATTAGTTATGGAGTATTAATTATTGCCACAATCATCTCGGTATTCCCTTTCTTGTGGATGATTGTAAGTGCTACGAATAAATCAGTAGATGTAACAAAAGGTAGATTGTTACCCGGCTCAAATTTAATAGAAAACTTTCAGAACCTTCTAGAGACAGTAAATTTAGTACCTGCACTAGTCAACTCAGCAAAGGTTTCAATCTCTACAACTATTCTAGCTTTATTGATAGGTTCTTTAGCTGGTTATGGTTTTGAGATTCATAGGAGTAAGGCAAAAGATATTGTATTCAATATTCTATTACTTTCAATGATGATACCTTTTGCAGCCTTAATGGTACCGTTGTTCCGTATGTTTGGTTCAATTTCACAAAACGCTCCATTTATGGGAATTGATACACTAACTGCAGCAGTACTACCGAGTATTACTACAGCGTTTCTTATCTTTTTCTTCCGCCAAAATACAAAAATGTTTCCGAAGGATATTTTAGAGGCAGGTCGAATTGATGGATTAAGTGAATTAGGAGTATTCTTTAAAATATACGTACCAACAATGAAAACAACTTATGCAGCAGCAGCTATTATTACGTTCATGGCTAGTTGGAATAACTATCTATGGCCATTAGTAGTGTTACAATCTCCTGAAAATCAGACAATACCCTTGCTTATTTCAAATCTAGGTTCAAGTTATTCACCTGATTATGGAATGATTATGACAGCAATTGTAATTGCTACTTTACCTGCAGCGCTAATATTCTTCTTAATGCAAAAGCATTTCGTTGCAGGAATGATGGGATCTGTGAAATAACATTTTTAAGGAAAGGTAGTGTAATAATGACTATGAAACCGAGTTTAAACTGGCTTTCAGATTTGAATGTATTTGCAGTTAATCGAGTATCAGCACATTCGGATCACTCTTATTATGAAAATTTGGAGGAAGCAAAAGATAAAGCGCCTATGAGTATGCGCTTTGATATGAACGGCAATTGGAAATTTCATTATGCAGATAATCCGAAACTTCGCCCAAAAGAATTTTATGAGTTGGATTATGATTGTCGAAGTTGGGAACATATCAAAGTTCCAGGGCATATCCAATTACAGGGGTATGGACAACCACAATATGTAAATACGATGTATCCTTGGGATGGACATAATGATATTCGTCCACCTGAAATCCCGACTGACCACAATCCAGTTGGTAGTTATGTAAAGTATTTTACTGTTCCTGAAAACATGGTACAGAAGCCTGTATATATCTCTTTTCAAGGAGTAGAATCTGCATTCTATGTTTGGCTAAATGGTGAATTTGTAGGATACAGTGAAGACTCATTTACACCTGCAGAATTTGAATTAACTCCTTTTATAAAGGATGGAGAAAATAAGCTTTGTGTTGAAGTATATCAACGTAGTACAGGAAGTTGGTTAGAAGATCAAGATTTCTGGAGATTTTCAGGGATTTTTAGAGATGTATATTTATATACAGTTCCCGAAATTCATATTCGTGACCTACATGTAAATGCTGATTTAGATCAATCCTTAACGGTTGGAACGCTGAATGTAAATCTTGAATTGTTAAAGAGTATATCTACTGACGTGCCATTAGTAGTTGAGTTATTTGACGCAGAAAATCAACTTGTTATATCTGAAAATATGAACCTATCAGATAGCAAGCATTCATTTTCTATGTCACTTAACGAGCCAAATCTTTGGAGTGCTGAAAAACCTTATTTGTATAGATTGTATCTTCAGGTCTTTAATCAATCTGGAGAATTAATTGAAGTTGTGCCACAGAGTGTTGGGTTTAGAAGATTTGAACTTGTTGATAAGGTTATGAAAATAAATGGCGAACGAATCGTATTCAAAGGTGTTAATCGTCATGAATTTAACTATCAAACTGGCCGTGCAATTACGAAAGAAGATATGCTTTGGGATATTAAAACTCTTAAACAACATAATATTAACGCAGTCAGGACATCTCATTATCCAAATCAAAGCCTTTGGTATGAGCTTTGTGATGAATATGGAATCTATGTAATTGATGAAATGAACTTAGAAACCCATGGTTCATGGCAGAAGATGGGGGCTGTAGAGCCATCATGGAATATACCAGGGAATAAACCTGAATGGCATGATATTGTAATGGATCGTGCAGTTTCCATGTTTGAAAGAGATAAAAATCATCCATCGATTGTGATTTGGTCTTGTGGAAATGAATCATATGCTGGTGAAGTCATTTTAAGTGTTTCTAAATATTTTAAAAAAGTAGACCCAAGTCGTCTTGTTCATTATGAAGGAGTATTCCATAACCGTGATTATGATGAGATAAGTGATATGGAAAGCCGCATGTATGCAAAGCCAGCTGATATTGAAAACTATTTGAACAATCAACCTGAAAAACCTTATATCAGCTGTGAATATATGCATGCAATGGGTAATTCACTTGGAGGTATGAATAAATATACAGATTTAGAAAGTAAATATCCTATGTATCAGGGTGGCTTCATATGGGACTATATTGACCAGTCTCTAATCAAAAAGGACCGTTACGGAAACGAGTTTTTGGCATATGGAGGAGACTTTGGGGATCGCCCAACTGATTATGGGTTTTGTACAAATGGAATTGTGTATGCAACCCGAGAGCTTTCACCTAAAATGCAAGAAGTAAAGTTTCTGTATCAAAACATTAAGCTATACCCAGATCAATCTGGTGTAAGAATTGTAAATGATAACCTATTTACAAATACAACTGATTTTGAGCTTCAATATGTGTTATATCGAGAAGGGGTAGAGGTATACAAAACTACTACTAATGTTGATATTGCACCATTAAGCGAGGGAAATCTGTCGTTCAATTGGCCGTCTGGCGTTATGGATCTACCAGGCGAATATAGCATCCTAGTTTCATTCAAACTTAAGGAACAAACAGTTTGGGCTGACGCTGGTTATGAAATCGCATTTGGACAATTCATATTTGAGGTCGGGGAAAAATTGATATCAATTCAAAGAGATAAAGCTAGTGAATTACGAGTAGCTTACGGTGATGTTAATATCGGTGTTCATGGAAGGGAATTCTCTGCTATCTTCTCAAAACAAGCTGGGAGTTTGATTTCATTAAAATATGCAGGAAATGAAATGATTGAAATGCCTCCAGCACCATTATTCTGGAGAGCTACAACTGATAATGACAGAGGATTTTCTCAAACCTATCATTCAGGTGAGTGGTTAACCTCTAGTCTTGCACGCAAATGTGTAGGAGTAGACGTGCAGGAAGAAGTAGATTCCGTTCGGGTGAGTTTTGTATATAAATTACCAATTCATAGTGAGGTTAAAGTTAAGGTTGATTATACAGTGCTTCGTGACGGAAGTGTAAGAGTTAAATCCGTATATCATGGTACTGAAGGATTACCACAAATGCCTATACATGCTGTATCTTTCAAAGTATCTGCAGATTATGATCAGTTAGAATGGTATGCAATGGGTCCAGATGAGAATTACTCGGATCGTTCAGAAGGAGCAAAATTAAGTATCTTTACTAACAACGTTAAAGATAATCTCTCAGGCTATGTCATGCCGCAGGAATCAGGTAATCGTACCGGTGTACGTTGGGTTCGTTTAACAAATAGGGAAGGAACTGGTCTCAAAATTGAATCAGTTTCAGAACCAGTTGAATGTAATTTCTCACCATATACAGCATTTGAACTTGAGTCTGCGCAACATGTTTATGAGTTGCCACCTGTGCACTATACAGTTGTTACAGTCGCAGGAAAGCAAATGGGTGTTGGTGGTGACGATAGCTGGGGAGCACCTGTACATGAAGAGCATCTACTTCAGGCAAATGAAGATAGAGAATTCGAGTTTATCATTCAGCCACTGTAAATGATATAAATCTAAAGAGCTTGATTTTATCAAGCTCTTTAGTATAGGAGGGGAAAAGTGATGAATTATATACTAATAAACGAGCAAACCAAAGAATTTCACTTAACAAACGGTAACATTAGTTATATTTTTAATGTCTTAAAAAATGGGAGTCTGGGTCAGTTATATTTTGGGAAGGCCATCAAACACAGAACGGATTTTTCTCATTTCCAGCGTACAGATATTCCAACGGCAGCCAGCTGTCATTACTTTCAAGATGATCCTGCATTCTCGTTAGAAACCATTAGACAAGAATATCCGGTTTACGGAAAAGGAGATTTCCGAGACGCTGCGATTGAGCTTGAAACAAACGAAGGGAGAATTGGTAATGGTTTTATTTATAAATCATATGAAATCTCTCAAGGGAAACCAAATCTCAAGGGATTACCTGCAACATACGCAAAAGAAAACGAAGCAAGTTCTATTACAATTACATTAATTGATGAAAAAGTTCAAGCAGAACTACAGTTAACCTACACCATATTTCATGACTTTTCAGTTATAACTAGAAGTGTAGCCTTGAGAAATAGTGGATCTAATCCAATCTATATAAAAAAGTTAATGAGTTCTTCGATTGACCTTCCAGATGCAGCTGATTTAAGAATGATTCATTTAGCTGGTACTTGGTCAAGGGAAAGGCATCTTGAGAAACGTGACCTTGTACCAGGCATTCACTCGGTTGCAAGTATTCGGGGAGCAAGTTCACATCATCATAATCCATTTATAGCATTAATGAGAAAAGATGCAACAGAGCATGATAATGAGGTTTATGGTTTCAATTTCGTATACAGTAGTAATTTCTTAGGTCAAGTTGAAGTGGACCATTATGATACGGCGCGAGTCATGATGGGGATTCATCCTCATCAGTTTAAGTGGCAACTTGAAGGAGAAGATAGTTTTCAGACCCCTGAAGTGGTTATGGTTTACTCAGAAAATGGATTAAATGGGATGAGTCAGACGTTCCATAATCTATATAAAAATCAGCTAATTAGAGATCCGTGGAAAACTGAAGATAGACCTATTTTAATTAATAACTGGGAAGCAACTTATTTTGATTTTAATGAAGAAAAATTAGTTAATATCGCAAAAAGTGCAAGTGAACTTGGAATTGAATTGTTTGTCTTAGATGATGGTTGGTTTGGTAAAAGAAATGATGATACATCCTCACTCGGTGACTGGTTTGAAAATGAAGAGAAATTACCTGATGGTTTAACCTCTCTCTCAGAGAAGATAAACAAACTAGGAATGGAATTCGGACTATGGTTTGAACCTGAAATGGTAAGTCCGAATAGCCTTTTGTTTGAAACACATCCAGATTGGATAATAGGAAGACCACAGGAGCACTTAACTTTTGGACGAAATCAGCTTGTACTTGATTTTTCAAGAGAAGAAGTTGTCGAGTATCTTTATGAGAAGATGGCCACAATCATAAAGAGAACGAATTTGTCCTACATCAAATGGGATATGAACCGTAATATTACGGATGCATTTTCAAACGCACTTTCATATGAGAAACAGGGTGAGTTTTTCCATCGTTACATTCTAGGTGTTTATACTTTATACGATAAACTAACATCTGAATTCCCAACAGTTTTGTTTGAATCATGTGCAGGTGGTGGGGGACGATTTGATCCTGGAATGTTATATTATGCGCCACAGGCGTGGACAAGTGATGATACAGATGCAGTCGAAAGACTCAAGATTCAGTATGGAACATCCATCGTTTATCCGATTTATAGTATGGGTTCACATGTTTCCGCTGCACCTAACCATCAAACGTTACGGTCAACATCCATTGAAACAAGAGCAAACACAGCTTATTTTGGAACCTTTGGTTATGAACTGAATCCGTTAGAGTTAAGTGATGAAGATCGTAATGTTATAAAAGTGCAAGTGGAATTTTATAAGACACATCGTAATCTTGTTCGTGACGGGAACTTTTACCGACTTCAAAGTCCGTTTGAACAAAATGAAACTGCATGGATGATTGTTTCAAAAGATAAAAAAGAAGCATTAGTAGGCTACTATAAAGTGCTAGCTACTCCTACTACAAAAAAACATCAAGTCTTAACGTTAAAAGGATTAGATGAATCTATCTCATATACTATAAATGGAACAGAAGATATTTATTACGGAGATGAATTAATGTATAGAGGATTGCCACTTTCAGTCGAGTTTAATGGTGCTAATGGACAACATGCAGAACGCGGTGGAGATTATCAATCTATTGTTTATTACTTAAAAGGATAAGGGTTAGAAATGTATGCGAAAAAGAGAGGGGAGAACCCTCTCTTTTTTGCTACGAACCCTATAATTATTTAGGAGTTTAATCCTTTTCTTCTATAATATACACAACCAACACTAATTCCAATTAGAGTGAAAAGAAAACCTAGCATTAGCCAGTTATAGTTCGAAGTGGCAGTAGTGGGTAAGGTATTGTCACCTTTTTTATTCTCAGGCCCTTCAGAATTGTCTTTATTTTCGTCACCATTGCCTGGATTCTTACCATTACCAGGGTTCTCGTTACCGTTCCCTGGATTCTCGCCATCACCAGGGTTTTCGTTACCGTTCCCTGGATTCTCACCATTACCAGGGTTTTCGTTACCATTCCCCGGATTTTCACCATTACCAGGGTTCTCGTTACCGTCTCCAGGCTCTTCACCGTCACCAGGCGGTTCTTCGTCCCCACCTGGTTCCTCAGTTTCCCCATCTGTAGGATCCCAACCATTTAGTACATTTTTCACTGTCCAGTTAGCGGCTTCTTCATCGGTCAGCTGCCTTCTTGATTCATTAATTGCAGCACCAGGTCCGAAGTTTTTATATTCATATAAGCGTGCTTTTTCAGGATCCAAGCCACTCATGGATGTCCAGCCTTCTTCTTTAATGTGATTTCCGAGTTCACTATTCATAATGACCACACTACCGATTGCATTTGGATTTCCACCAGCAGGCCAAGGTCTGCCTAAATAGACAGTGCCAGCAGGAGCATCACTTGTAAGCTTGCTATCCTTGATCAAGATTCCGTATGGATCTGTGATTAAAGTACTTGCAGCAGTGATATATCCATTATTTGAGTCTGAACCACGGTCAAGTGAGTGAATAATAGAATCCTCAAAAACAGCGCGTGCTGCACCGAAGATAAAATCAACATCACCTTCAACATACACTTGTGTATAGTATTGGCTTCCAGAGTGGACATATAAGGTATCCTGGTTACCAATGAATCTTACATTCTTAAAATATTGCCGTTCCCCAGCAGCATATACGGCAACAGCTTGTTTACCGCTCACATCTGTGGAGCTTTCATCAAAAGAGTTTTCGAATGTTACATTTTCAACTCTGAAATCATTCGCGCGTAAATAGACACTTGCACTTCCACTTGTACCAAGAGTACCACCAACACCATTATCTCTACCCGCAAAGTTATCGTAAGTTAAGATAGTCTTTTCTGGGTCTTCACCAATTATTGTAATAAATGGTTTAGTATTCGGTACAGTGACAACCTCTTTATAGACTCCATTTTTGATAAAAATCGTAATCGGAGTTGTATTATTTGCAGGAATCGCATCAATTGCAGCTTGGACTGTTGTATAGTCACCAGTTCCATCTTTAGCAACAAAGATTTCATTTTCAATCTCACCAATCTGTTCTTCTATGCTTTTCACAACTTTGATATCACCATCTTTTAATTGTCGACCATCAAGATCATTAGAGTTAGTACCAACTACCTGTGCATATACGTGATTTGTAAAATATCCAGTTTCTGAGACAGTACTTAATAATTTCGTCCCCCAATGACCACCCCATGAATAACCATTTCGACGTTCTTCTTCAATTTCCATAATGTCGTATTTAATAACACCATCCCGACCAGAGAAGATTCCACGGTTGGTACCAATCTCATAAAATCTATACCATGCGGTAGAATTTGAATCTTCTACAAAATACACATTATTTGGATCACCACTTACATATCGAGTATTTTCTAGTTTAACCTCATCTAGCCATTGTAGTGCAGCAAGAACTGATTTCTTTATTTCATCAGTTTGTGGACGAGACATAAGGAATCTTATAATACCAATTGATTCCTGACCTGAAACCGATGCATGCTCATAGGCACGTGCATTTTGTGGTTCAAACGTATACGGATCATGCTGAGCGCCCCAAGCGGTTAACGTTCCATCAGGGAATTTAATTTGTGCTTTTAAAATATAATCAATTCCACTTTTAATTGAAAGCTTGATTCTTTGAATATACGAATCGTCCAATACATCAGAGTCAAATGGATACCTATTTTCAACAATATCATCCATCATCTCTAAAACATTGATCATTGCTTCATCATTAAAGGTGACATAGTCGGAGTAATTACCGCGACTAGGATAGACCTGAGCGAACCCACCAGTGTCGTATTGTAATTGGAATAAGAACTCAAGTCCTTTTTCAACGCTATCTTTGTATTTTTTATCGCCGGTTTCACGATACACCTCGGCTAAGAAAAGGATCTCCTTAATCGTTGCATCATTATCAATCGTACCTAATTCAACACCATTTTCAATCCATTCAGAACGAGGCTCAGTCCCATCCCAAGGGCGTTCATAAATATGTGGCCAGTTTTTTGTCCAACCACCATGCTCCATTTGCCAGGTTAATAGATTATCAGCTTTTCGAATCGCTTCGTTTAAATCGCCTTTAAAATCTACCTTCTCTGGTTCAACTACGTACTGCCCGTTTTGATCCAGTTCATCTAAACTGTTTAAAATAAGTACTGTTTGGCCAAATTTATTTTTACCTTTTGCGGCCTTATCAATTCTGAGATTCTTGAAGTTAGGGCTGAGAGTCGACCAATTACCAGTAGGATAAACGACACGAATATCAGAGAAATCAAATTCATCAAATGTACTATTTAATGTAATAGCAATAAGATTGCTTGATATCGCATGAACATTCGCAATTTGAACGGTATTATTTGAATCATCGCTTGGAAGAGAATCAACTAGGATTTTTGCTTCTCCCCATGTAAGGTCATTATTATCATCATTTGCTAATGTTGCGGTACCATTTAAATTCTTAATAATTTCTACTGCTTCCTGTTTCTTTAGTAACATGTCCGGATGAATCTTATTATTCTTTACAAGACTATCCATGTAGCCAGCTTGTTTCGCAGCTGCAAGAACATAGGAATACCATTCAGTAAGGGAGACTTCCCAAACGTTTGTTTCACTACTTAAGCCCTTAAATGGTTCTTCTTTTTCAAGTCCAAGTTTACTATTAATTAATGCCATGAGCTCAAGTCTTGAGATAGAATCGTTATCAGCAGGCTGCTTGTCAGCGATCAATCCCAACTCATTCAATTTTTTTAGGTGAAGGCCACTCACAACATCCGTTAAATCAGATTCTTCAACATCAATCGGACCATCACTAGAGCCGTTTTCTTTATTATGGATTCGCAAATGGTCAATATTGGCTCCACCACTTGGACCAACACCAGTAGCACGAATTTTATTTTCCCCAGCATTTAAGTTTGCTTTAGTTGATGTGTACACCCATGTTGTCCATGCGCCGGTAGGGTCAAAGGCTAATGATTCTGCTACAACCTTGTCATTTACCTTAATCTCAGCAGGTCGTGCATCAGATCCGCCAGAAGCGTATCTGAAGTCAATGAAGTATTCTCCATCAGTTGGAACATTTACAGTCCATTCAACCCAGCTGCCTGGCTGATTTGGTTTAAAGTCAATAAATCCAGTTCCCGTAAATCCAGGATGCTGATTATCAATGATGACACCATTTTCATCTAGATGAGCATCTTCAGCCTCATAGGTTTGATCAACTTCCATATAAACTTTTAGATGGTCGATATTCGCACCGCCACTCGCTCCAACGCCGGTAGCAACAATTATATTCTCGCCAGCCTTTAAGCTTGCTTTAGTTGATGTGTAAATCCAATTTGCCCAACCACCTGTTGGATTGAAGGCGAGTTCAGGCTCGACAATCTCTCCATTAACCTTTATTTCGGAAGGACGTTCATCAGTTCCACCATGGGCAAATCGAAAATCTAACGTATATTCTCCTGCGACAGGAACATCGATTGTCCATTCGATGATACCTCCTGGTGCATTCGGTACCATATCTACGAAACCAGTTCCTGTAAACCCAGGATGTTTATTATCAATAATGGCATTTGTTAGCTTTCCTTCCTCAGCTTCAAAAATGCCACCTTGAACAGGTTCAGAAGGAGGGGTCGGTTCACCAGGCTCTTCAGGTTCTTCAGGCTCAACCTTTGGTAAAGATCCGGAAATTTTAATGTCATCCACATAATGTCCAAGTGCTTTACTACCTGGAGTAAATGTTTCAAAATAATTTACTTTAGTCGTAGGTTCATTTAGTTGGGCATCCTCTAATTTAAGTTCATCATTGATATAAACATCTGCTGTTTGATTGTTTATATCAATCTCAACCTTGATGTCGTACCATACATTTTCCTCAAGTTGAACCAATGGGGTAAAATTGCTCCCAGTTCGATAGGATATGTGATTATCCTTGGTTTCAATAATGATAGGCGTTTTGTCTCCTTTTACTCTCATTACTTTCGTAGAGCTTGTATACTTCGGTTGCATGAATTTCATTTGCACAGTGACTACATCAACGAGTTCATCAAAGGATTTGCTTAGATTCACGTCTGCTGTTTCACTAGTGTCATTTAGGAATACACTCTTGTTTGTAAGATCCGGAACTTCTGTTACTTCAATTGTTCCACCATTCTCAGATACATTAAAATTTGCTGGAGGTTCGCCAGTGATATCTCCATTAAAATTAGCTTCAAAAAGAAAGCTGGAATCGTCCGTTTCTTCAGCATTAACCAGATTTATAGATACTGAAGAAAACATACTTGTGAACGTAAGTAGTACCACTAACAAAAGATAACCGAAACGCTTAGTTACACTCATTTTTTTAACTCCTTTCTTTGTACATAGATTGATAGACATCTGAAAGAACTGCTAATGTCACACCTCCTTGATAGGTCGAAAGAACTATTGGAATATTCAGTTATTAAAACGGTTACAAAGGAGAGTGTATCATAGGGTTGACACCAAAAATAGCAACATATTGCTGTAAAAGTATGCTGATATTGCTATTAGGGAGAGACCTTACAAAATGATTATTACTGTAATAGGAGATAGGCATGTATGAAAGAATCAAAAAAAGAGAGGGGAGACCCTCTCTTTCTATCGAGCTATATCATTTTAGGTAAAGAGGCCTTTCCTACGATATAATACAACACCAACACTAAAACAGATAATGGTTATTAGGGTGTCTACTATAATTGACAGTTGTATATATAAACTCTTACATCAACAGTTGCACCTAAAAATAGAAGTAAGAATCAGAGAATATTTGCTTTAGATCGAAATTGCTTTGGAGTCATATTGACTTGTTTTTTAAAGCTTCTGATAAAATTTGATGGGGAAGTAAATCCTGTTTTTTCCGAAACTTGATGAATTGGAACACTTGTAGAATGTAATAATTTTTTTGCCTCGTTAATTCTTCGTTGGAGTATGTATTCGTGGATGGTTAAACCAAGTTCTTTCTTGAAAAAATGGCATAGGTAATATTTATTTAGATGTAAGGTTTGGGCCAAGTTGTCGAGACGCCAATCGGTATTCCAAACTATATTAATTTCTTTCAAAATCCTTTCAAGCATTTCGCCCTTTCTCGAATCTCGGTTTGTGATTAGAGGTGTGTTCTGTACAACGGATGACTGAAGGTCACGACCGATAAATAGGAGAAACTCAAGGAAATATAACTCTAATGCACTTTCTTTTTCCCAAAGATCTTCGTTCTCTTGTTCAAATAAAAGGTTATCAACAATTTGTTGTAGATATTCTTCCTTCCATGGCTGTAGAGTAAGCACGTATTGTGGGGAAGGGAGACTGTCCAAAAAATGTGTAAACTTCTCAAATATTGGATGCTTAAAACTTAAAAAGTCCTCGGAAAAGAGGATAACGACTCTTTCATAAGGTACTCCTTTACGCAATCTGACCTTATGAAAATCTGTACTCTTAAAAAAGATGATTTGTCCTTTTGTTAGATGAAACACGTTTTCTTCAAAAATATATGTGGTTTCACCGTTCTGGAGCCATACGATTTCAAAACCTGAGTGAGAATGGAAGTTTGATGCAGTTTTTCGGTCCACCTTGTATTGTACTGAGAATTTCGGTCTCTTAAATTTTTTGCTAAACAATTTATCATGATAGACTCTCATTTTTCCACCTTCCTTAAACTATTCCAATATTAAAAATAAATCGGTTTCAAAAATGAGTTTAACATAGTAGAGATAGTCATAAATGTGCATAAATTGCTCTAAAAATATGAAAACCTTGCTAATTAGCAAGGTTCTTATCAAATGATTATAGGTGTTATGAGAAAAAAGGACAAAATGTAATTATTAATAGAAACTTAATTATTTGTTCATAGTTTCTTCATACTTGCAAAGTAATATAAAGACATGGAAAAGAAACAGCTTTTTCATACCCCCCTTTTAAATGATCATATCTTTTTTAGTATCCGGCTAATGTAGCCGGATATTTTTTTTGAAAAAATGAATATTACGTTTAAATGTATAGAATCGCAGGATTCAACCAATATAAAAATATGGAAAAAATAAAAATAGGGGGATATATACATGAAGCATATGACGCTTACACCAAATCAGATTCTGAATCTACACGGTTTCAACAATCTGACAAAATCATTAAGTTTTAATATGTATGATATTTGTTATACGCGTTCACAAGAAGAGCGAGATGCGTATATTGAATATATTGATGATGTATATAATGCAGATCGCTTAACTGAGATTCTCAGTAATGTTGCGGATATCATTGGTGCGAATATTTTAAATGTCGCAAAGCAGGATTATATTCCGCAGGGGGCAAGTGTTACAATTTTGGTATCTGAAGGCCCAGTCGATGAATCGCCTGATGAAGCGTTTGAAGAGTCCCCAGGACCGATTCCAGGGTCTGTTGTTACGCAGTTAGACAAAAGCCATATCACCGTTCACACGTATCCTGAATCACATCCTCATGAAGGAATAAGTACATTTCGAGCTGACATTGATGTTTCAACCTGTGGAGAAATATCTCCTCTTAAAGCGTTAAATTATATGATTCAGTCGTTTGAAACGGACGTGATGACAATTGATTATCGAGTACGTGGATTCACGCGAGATGTGACAGGGCATAAGCTATTCATTGACCATGAAATAAATTCGATTCAAAACTACATCCCTGATGAAATTCAAGAAATGTACCATATGTTTGATGTGAATGTGTATCAGGAAAACATTTTTCACACAAAATGTAAACTAAAGGAGTTTGACTTAGAGCACTACTTGTTTTTTAATAATACGAAGGAAAAACTAACGCCAGAAGAGGAAACAATCATCGCTGAAAAACTGATTACCGAAATGGATGAAATTTTTTATGGAAAAAACATTAGATAAATAGTTGACAAAAGTGTGAACAGGATGTAAAATTATTCATATAATAAATATTGTGAATATTGTTCTCCTAAAGGGGAGTAGCTTTTACAGCAAAGTCGTCATTTCAGAGTGTCACAACTCTCGGCTTTGTTGGCAACTTTAACGTTGTTAGCAAGACCTTTACCAGACTACGGTAGAGGTCTTTATTTATGGCCTTTACCAACCAAGGTAAAGGTCATTTTGTTTTTTACTGGATCGAGGTGAGAAGAGGTATGTTAAAGAGGAGAATAGGGTCAGTATCAATGGAAGAATTAATAAAAAGAAACAAAGAAGAGCTTTTACGAGATAAGCAAGAGTTAGAAAAAATTGAAAAACGTCTTGATGATAAGCATGTTACTACAGTGAAGTAGTTTTATTCTAGGGAAGGTCTATGCTTTCCCAATTAAATAGATTAAAAGTTTAATAGTTTAATAGTCAAAAAAACGAAGGGAGATCTTTGATGGAATTTTTAAGCGCTGAGTTTTTTTCCGCACTCTTAGTTATTATTATGATTGATTTGGTGCTTGCGGGCGACAATGCCATCGTAATCGGATTGGCGGCAAGAAATTTACCTAAAGAACAACAAAAGAAAGCTATTATCTGGGGAACTGTAGGTGCAATTGCAATTCGAATTGTAGCAACATTAGCAGTTGTATGGCTCCTTGAAATCCCAGGTTTACGACTTGTAGGTGGTATCCTTCTTGTATGGATTGCTTATAATCTGTTAGCTGACGACAAAGGTCATGAAATTAAAGCAGTTGGTAACTTCTGGGCAGCAATACGAACCATTATTATTGCAGATGCTCTAATGGGTCTAGATAATGTTTTAGCAGTTGCTGGTGCTGCTCATGGTAACTTCTTACTAGTTGTTTTGGGACTAATTATTTCGGTTCCAATTATGGTTTGGGGAAGTACATTATTCATTAAGTTAATTGATCGTTTCCCAATCATTATCACAATTGGTGCTGCAATTTTAGCTTGGACTGCGTCAAAGATGATTGTTGCAGAACCATTCCTAAGCTCAGTCTTTAGTAATGGCTTTGTGAAATATGGTTTTGAAATTCTCGTAGTGGCTGCTGTAGTTGCAATTGGCTATATGAAGCAGAAAAAAGCAAAAACGGAATATGCAGCACAACAAGAACAACAAGTGTTAGCAAAAGTAGAATAGTACTTATAGGCTAGGCGGACCCATAAAAGGGTCCGCTTTTATATTGTATTGAAGATTACAAAATATGTGCATGGAATTGATTGACATTTGGGTTAAACTGGAATAAACTATTTATTGAACAGTGGTTAATAAAGGAGATACAGCAATTATGTCACCAAGAAAACAGGTTCAAGAAGAATTATCACGGGAAAGGATCATGGATGTTGCCCATGAATTATTTGTTCAAAAAGGGTATCAACATGTTTCAATGCGACAAATTGCAAAAGAACTAGAGTACAGCCATGGCGCAATTTATTATCATTTTAAAAATAAAGCTGATTTATTTTATGCAATGGTTGTTCAAGATTTTGAAATGCTAAATAGAGTTTTAGAGCAAATTATCAATCTAGACTTACCGCCCGTAGAAAAAATAAAAAAAATACTCATAGGTTATATCGAATTCGGCTTAACACACAAAAGCCAATATGAAATGATGTTTCTAATAAATGACGAAGAAGTAAAAAGCTGCATTCAAAATGAACCTCTAGAAAGCTATGGAATGTTTGCGAATGCTTTATCGTCTTTAAGTAATCATAAAGCGAGCATTCAGGATATCTGGTCAATTTTCCTGTCAATCCATGGATTTGTTACCCATTACTGTAGAAGTAAACAAACATTTGAGGATGTAGAAGGTTTAGCGGTGTCACATGTTGAGTTTATTGTAAAACCAATAATTGAGGGGAAAGAGTAATACTCCCCTCGATTAATGTATATATTTTTTTATTGTCTTTTGACCAGTGGTTAATAAACGCAAAGGAGAGGATTGGAGTGAAAAAAGCCTTAGTACTAGGTGCAACTGGTGGAATGGGATATGCAATTGTCGAGGAGTTAATCGAACGTGGAATAGAGGTAATTGCATTCGCACGAAATGAAGAAAAATTAAAGAGGTTTTTTCAAGATAGTAAGAATGTACAAATTCATGCGGGGGATGTATTTAACATTACAGACCTTACCCATGCGGCAAGAGAAGTAGATGTTATTTTTCATGCGATAAATATACCATACAGTGAGTGGTCTCAAAAGCAGCCAACTTTAATGAGGAATGTGGTAAAAGTGGCAGAATCGTCAAACTGTAAACTTGCGATAGTTGATAATATTTACGCTTATGGTCGGGGAAATGGAGAAAAAATAAAGGAAGAATACTCGAAAAACCCTCATACTAAAAAAGGGAATATTAGGCTAGAACTTGGGAAAATAGCCTTCCAAGCAAATACTCCAGTTCTTGTCGCTCATTTTCCGGATTTCTATGGACCCAATGCTGAAAATGCCATGCTCACTTATACATTTAATAAGATGGTTCAAAACAAAAAGGCCATGTTTGTCGGGAATCAACAAAATGCTAGGGAATATATTTATACACCTGATGGTGCAAAAGCAATTGTCGAGCTTTCCCTACATGAAAAGGCATATGGGCAAAGCTGGAATATCCCTGCCGCAGGAGTAATCTCAGGTAAGGAGATTATTCATATAGCACGTACTCATCTTGATTTTCAAAAAACTGTTTCAACAGTGTCAAAAGGTATGATTCAATTTTTAGGTATTTTTGATATGCAAATGAGAGAGGTTGTTGAGATGTTTTATTTAATGGAGGATCCGGTCGTATTAGATGGAACAAAATATGAGCGAGAAATTGGTTCCTTACCAGTTACGCCATATGAAGAAGGAATTAGAAAGACATTGGATTTTATGGTGGATAATAACTAAAAGTACATTGAAAAAGACAGAACGACATGATATGATGTCTATGTTCTGTCTTTTTTTAGATATGTATCATAAAAGCGTTCAATTTACCCTATTATAATTATATAACAACAAAATCGCTTTGTCAACAAACTTTCATTGGGTAGAGACAGAAGTTCACTTAACGAGGAGTGGTGTTCATGGAGAAACAACAACAGACACACTGGAATAAGGAACAAGACAGACTAGAAGATGTATTTGATGTCATCGACAGCAAGAAGGAGGCTATTGAATCCAAAGTGGGGGGGATTAAAGGTGAGATTGTCGACCTCCGTAAATCATTTTGGGAGGATGTAACTGTCAACCTTGATGAGCCTGATGACGTCCTTGAAACATTTCAAAGTATCAAACAACAATCCGAACTATTAGGTGAACGTGAAAGAAACCATCGGCAGATTCATAAACAAATGAAGGTGCTGGACAGACTTAAAGAATCGCCTTACTTTGGTCGTTTTGATTTTCTTGAAGATGGAGAAGACAAAGCAGAGAAAATTTACATTGGAATTGCTTCCTTATTAGACAAGAATGAAGAGGATTTCTTAATTTTTGACTGGAGAGCACCAATTTCAAGTATGTACTATGACTATTATCCAGGCCCAGCCAAGTATGAAACACATTATGAAACAATAACAGGGGAAATGACGTTAAAACGTCAATTCATTATAAAAAACGGAAAATTGAAAAGCATGTTCGACACAGGTGTCACGATTGGAGATGAAATGCTTCAAGAGGTACTTGGTAACAATGCGAATACTCAAATGAAAAGCATTGTGGCTACAATACAACGGGAGCAAAACAAAATCATTCGGAATGAAAAGAGCCGCTATTTAATCGTTCAAGGTGTGGCTGGATCAGGAAAAACGTCGGCTGCTCTTCAGCGGGTTGCTTATTTGTTATATCGCTATCGGGAACAGCTAAGTTCAAATAATATTATGTTATTTTCTCCAAACCCTTTATTTAATAGCTATGTTGCGACTGTTCTACCTGAATTAGGAGAAGAAAATATGCAACAATCGACTTTCCAAGAGTATGCGCGATATCGATTAGATAATCTTTTCGAGGTGGAAGATCCATTTAAGCAGATGGAATACTTATTAACAGCTATGGAGAAGTCTGATTATAAAGTGAGGCTTCAATCGATTGCATTTAAAGCAACCCTTGCCTTCAAGACCCTTATTGATACGTATGTAAAAGAACTTGGGGAACAAGGACTTCTTTTTAAAGATATTTATTTTAAACAGAAAAAAATCATTTCAAAGGATGATATTCAGGACTATTTTTATTCATTATACACAACGACATCAATACCGAATCGATTAACAAAGGTAACAGAGTGGTTAATTAAGGAAGTCATTAAGCGTGAGCGGAAAGAACGTAAAAAAGATTGGGTCCTACAAGAAGCAGAATTGATGGAAAAGGAAGAGCACCTTGAGATTTTTAACCAATTACAGAATAAACGTGAGTTTTCCGAGGAGACCTTTGATGACTATGAACGTGAAGAAAAATTAATCGCGAAAGAAATCGTACGAAAACATTTTAAGCCAATAAAAAAAGCAATTAAAAGACTTGATTATCTTGATATAAAAGGATTATACTCCCAATTATTTACTTATGCGAAAGAGAAAAACGTTACAGAGAAATGGCAAGAAATTTGTTTCTATACTATAAAAAGTTTGCAAAATAATTATCTGACCTATGAAGATACAACTCCATTTCTATACATGCAGGATCTGGTTGAAGGAAAAAAATCTAACACAGGAATCCGTCACTTATTCATCGATGAGGCACAGGATTATTCTCCTTTCCAGTTTGAATATCTAAAGCAATTGTTTCCGAATTGTCGTATGACAATACTGGGGGATTACAATCAGGCCATATATGCACATACAATGGGGGCTCCGACCCTACTATCACCAGAACTCTATGGGGACGAAAAATATGAAGTTATCCAGTTAAAGAAAAGTTATCGTTCTACAAGAGAAATTGTTGAGTTTTCAAAAGGGATTGTATCTGGTGGTGAGGAAATAGAACCATTTAATCGTTCTGGTGCATTTCCATCGTATAGGGAAGTGCAGACAAAAGAAAACCTACATGAGGAACTACTTGCACATATTAAAACTCTTCAAGACAAAGGTCATGAAACAATTGCGGTGATCTGCAAAACAGATACAGAAAGCAAAGAAGCTTTCGAGGCGTTACGAGATAAAATCCAAATTCGTTTAATGAGCCAAGAATCCTATCAATATGATAAAGGTGTTTTGGTATTACCGACTTATTTGGCTAAAGGAATTGAGTTTGATGCCGTGATTATTTATAATGCATCCAATGAGGTATACGGTAGAGAATACGAAAGAAAACTTTTTTATACCGCATGTACAAGGGCTATGCATGAATTACGAGTCTTTTCAATTGGCAAAAGAAGCTTTTTCTTTAATGGAATTAATAAGGAAAAATATATAGAAATGTGAGAATCAGCAAGTATGCTGGTTCTTTTTTTTATTTGGATATTATTAACGTGAAAAAAAGATGCCAGGAAAGATAAAAATAAGAAAAAGATTTCTTCATAAGGAGGTAGAAAAATGACGACAAATTGTTTTTATTGCCATGACCCTTTTGAAAATGAAAGATTTCATTATGTAGCGTTTGTAAATATTGAAGGAGAACGAGAAGAAACATTATGCAAGGAATGCTATCAAGATTGGCTTGAAGGGATAAAGGAATGAATGATGTCTAAAGGGAATAGAGCGAAATCTCTAATTCCCCATTTTTTTGTTATAATTCTTTTATCAGGATAAAAAGGTGGGAGACTTTTGAATAGGTGTGGTTGGGTTAATGAGGATCCCCTTTACATTGACTACCATGACAATGAATGGGGTATTCCAGTTTTTGACGATCGCCTCCTCTTTGAATATTTAAATTTAGAGGGAGCACAGGCTGGTCTTAGTTGGTATACAATCTTAAAAAAAAGAGAGAATTATCGCAAGGCCTTTGATAACTTTGATCCATCAAAAATTATTACATATGATTCAGTGAAAATAGAAGAACTCTTGTCAAATGAAGGTATTGTCCGAAACCGATTAAAGATACAAGCAGTTATAACAAATGCAAAAGCATATTTTGAAGTGGTACAGGAATTTGGAAGTTTTCAATCATATATCTGGTCATTCGTTGATGGTAAACCAATTATAAATCATTTTAAAACTTTGGCCGAAGTACCAGCCACTACGGAAATTAGTGATAAATTAAGTCGTGATTTAAAAAAACGCGGTTTTAAATTTGTTGGCCCCACGATTTGCTACGCATTTATGCAAGCAACTGGAATGGTAAATGACCATATCGTTAGTTGTCATTGTTATAACCGTACATAGCGTCTGAAGTTACCGAGAGTTCGGACAAGGCACAGCAAAATGTAGTTACACTTGTCCGAATAATTTCTGATTTAATTTCATTGTTAATTTACATTAGATATCGTATGCGTTTTTACCTTTTCTATTACATATTTGAATTGTCATCGTCTTCATCTTCGTACAAATAGCCAAGTTCTCTTTCTTTGTGAGCCAAGGTATTTGTAAGGTCATGCCATCCTGAGTACCCAAAGACGGTATCAAGAAGTCTTTCGAATCGATACATGTTTAGTCACCTCTTTTTGGGAGTTAGTATGTCCAGACAATCGACAAGTATGTGTAATTTTTTTAGACGGCAAAACTTCTTTATAATAATAAGTAGAGGTGGTTTATAATGAGCAAACAAATAGGTTTTATTGGTTGTGGGAAAATGGCCCAAGCTATGATTCAGGGAATTATTACGTCCAAAGTCGTTACACCAGAACAAATCATCGTAAGTGCAAAAACAGAGGATTCGCTTCAACATGCCGAGAAGGCATTTGAAATTAGGACAACAATTCACAACAATGAGGTGGCAGCCCAAGCAGATTTACTGTTCCTCGCGGTTAAACCAAATTTGTACGGGGAGATCATTAACGAGGTGAGAGAGTCCGTTAATGATCAGACGATAATTATTACAATAGCTGCTGGAATATCACTGGATTATGTTGAAAAACAGTTTGGAAAACCAATGAAGGTAGTACGTTCCATGCCAAACACACCTTCCTTAGTAGGTGAAGGAATGAGTGCCCTTTGTGTAAGTTCATCAATTGATGAAGGAGATTTATTTGAAGTTGTTCAACTTTTTGAGGGATATGGAAAGGTAGAGGTTATAGAGGAAAGGCTTATGGATGCTATTCCAGCCGTAAGTGGTTCTTCACCTGCATATGCCTATTTATTTATTGAAGCCTTAGCAGATGGGGCTGTTTTGCAAGGGATTCCACGTAATCAAGCATATAAACTTGCAGCCCAAGCACTACTTGGTGCGGCAAAAATGGTCCTAGAAACAGGAAAACATCCAGGGGAACTGAAAGATGATGTTTGCACACCGGGTGGCGCAACCATTGAAGCAATTGCAACACTTGAAAAACAAGGTTTCCGAGCAAGTGTAATTGCAGCAATGGAAAGTTGTACAGAAAAGTCGAAAGAATTATCAAGTTAACCTAGAAAAGCATTCAGACTGTTCTCTAGGCCTAAAAAACTGTAATCAATAATACTGATTGCAGTTATTTTAGTTGATTTGTTCTTTAATAAGAACGTATAATGAAAATATGTCAAATGTTACTAAAAATGTAACGAAAATGAAAGTTCCAACGTCTAATGTAGTGAAAACTGGTTAACTTCTTCTGATTTCAAGCTACTACTCTTACCAAAAATTTCACTCCAATCTTCCAACATCTTAGTCTACTTACAATGTACGAGAAGGTAAATCTAGAACTTACAGTAAATAGGAATATATTCTTTTTTTCATAATAAAATGCCTATGTAAGTTCCTTTGTTAACCACTTTTAATATTTGTAACATTGTCCAGGAAAAAAGCGAAGACAAGTAAACTATGGGAGAGAGTAACTTGAAGAAATCAACTTTACCATTATTATTGGGTGTATTTTTAATGAGTGGTTGTAGTCTCATCGAGAAAAAAGAACCAGTAAGTGTTGAATTGCATCATGTTGCACCAGTTGAAAGCGTTGAGGCAAAACAGGGGATTGGGGCTCGGGAAGTTTCTATTATTGATCCTCGAGATAATTCTGTTATTGAAGTATTGAATATGGCGGATTACCAAACTGAAGAGGAATTACAAGCAAAGGCTACTCAATTAGCAAGTGATTTAGCCGCATCAATTGACAGACCGATGAAACCTGCAAAACTATCAACAACTGGAGAGCTGCAGCCTGGCCAAAGTAGAATGATACTAATTGAAGATGAGCTTGTCACTAGATTACTAGATGATTCTATTTTTACCAAACAGGTCATACTGCCAATTGAAGAAACGAACCCAAATGTTACACAAGAACAAGTAGAAGGGATAAGTGAAGTTGCCCTTGGAAGCTTCACTACGTACTTCAATGCTTCAGTAGAAGGAAGAACCTTTAATATAAAAAAATCTGCAGATGCAATCAATGATATAGTATTGGGGCCAGGAGACCAATTTTCTTTTAATACAGTTGTAGGTAATGCCTCCAAGGATAATGGATATGCGCTTTCGACTGTCATTGTTAATAAAGAATTTGTTCCGGGTTATGGAGGAGGAGTTTGTCAAACTTCAAGTACTCTCTATAATGCGGTTGTTAAAGCGGGTCTTGAAATTGTCCAAATTCATCATCATTCAAAACCAGTCGGATATGTTCCGCTTGGTCATGACGCAACGGTTGCTTATCCTTATTTAGATTTTAAGTTTGCGAACAATCGTCCTTATCCAGTTGTATTAAAATCATATGTAAAGGGTGGATCCCTTCAAGTTGAAGTTCGTTCTGCAGCAAATTATGTATCAAATTAGTAGAATAAAAGGCCAGCGAAGCTGGTCTTTTTTCTGTTATACTATCAATAAGTTAGTATGAAAGGGGTTGCAAAGTTTTTGAGAATACTAGTTGTAGGAGCTGGAGCAGTAGGTGGCTATTTTGGGGGGCGATTACTTGAAAAAGGTGAAGATGTAACCTTCTTAGTACGTGAAAATCGCCAAAAACAAATACATAAAAATGGTCTTCAAATCGAAAGCATACATGGAAATGTGACACTTCAACCGAGGACCATTTTATCGGGTGAGAAGGTGGGTACGTTTGATGTCATAATCCTATCAACAAAACAATATCATCTGGACGGTGCTTTACATAGTATTGAGCCATATGTAGGTGAAGCCACAATGATTCTCCCGTTATTAAACGGCTTTAGTCATGTAGATGTTATCAAGTCCAAATTCAACCCCGAAAATGTAATCGGTGGCTTATGTTTTATCGAATCAACATTGGACTCCGAGGGGAAAATTATTCAATCAAGCCCTAACCACCGCGCTAACTTTGGGGAATTATCAGGGGAAAGAACGGAACGTATTGAAAAATTAGCAAAAGTGATGTCAGGCACAAAAACAACCATTCAATTAAGTGACAATATCATTCGGGAAATGTGGCATAAGTATATGTTTATTACTTGTCTCTCAGGAGTGACATCTTTAATGAGATCTCCAATAGGTCCGATACGAGAAGAAAACAATGGGCAGAAGATAATCTTAAATCTTTTGAAAGAAATTGGTGCTGTAATGAGGTCAATTGGTGCTCCAATAGATGAAGATATTGAGGAAAAGCATCTAGAAACAACAAACTCAATGACATATGAGATGAAGTCATCGATGCAGCGTGATATGGAAAAAGGAATAGATATCGAAGCGGATCAACTACAAGGTTATTTGTATAATATTGCCCAGAAAAAGGGTATCGAGACTCCATTATTAGAGCTTATTTATTCAAGTTTAAGGGTGTATCAAGTACAAAGAGGGTAAACAAATACACCCCTTATAAAAATTAAGGGGTGTACCTATTATCCAACTACTTTTACAACAGGTTCAACGGTTACCTCAACATTACCTTTAAGCGTCTGTGAAATAAAGCAGGCTTTCTCTGCACGATGAGCAAGTTGAATTACTTTTTCTTGTAATTCATTGTCAGCCTGTTTTACAAAAAGTACTGGTTTATGAACAATACTTTCAAATACTAAACGCTTACCATCTTTTTTCACGGTTCCATCTGTTTCGACCTCAAAGTGGGTGTATTCAATATTACGGTTAGAAAGAATTGCAGCAAGAGTAAGCATATAGCAATTTGTTGCTGCTGCAATTAGCAATTCCTCAGGATTTGCACCGACACCTGGGCCATCAAGTTGCTTTGGAGCAGAAACGGTAGTTTGAAGCCCATCTGTGGTAATCGTACCTTCACCGTTTCTATCGCCGGTCCATGTTCCTTTCACTGTAAAAAGACTCATCTCATTCATCCCCTCGTAGTTTCACTACTTATACTTCTATTATATGCACAAAAATTGGAAACAAGAAAGGAATCTGTACATAAAACAAAAAGCTGATTCCGTTAACGGAACCAGCTTTGAAATACAAAGGGAATGCCACAATTGCCGTCCCCATATTGTTTCACAACCTGCACTCTCACAGGTGGGAGTTTGCATAAATTGCGTCACCTTCCATGAAAATCAAATGCGCCTTGGCATATTTGATGGCCTGGTGTTGCAAGCTAATCTCTTAAACTCCCTAATAATTAGTATTCGGTTGAAACAATACTAGGAAACGAACATCACAGCACTTGTTGTTATGCCTTTATTTTACCGGACCTTCTACTGAATGAAAATAGGTGGTTGTTACCAAATTTATTTCTATTATTTATACTGAAAAATATACTATTTTAAAAGGAGGCTATGGGAATGAGTTGTACGGATTTTACATTTGTAGCAGATGATGGTACCGAAATCTATTGTAAAAAATGGGTAGAAGAGAGCTATTTAACTCCAAAAGGAATAGTTCAAATTTCACATGGAATGGCTGAACATATTGGACGCTATGATGTTTTTGCAAAAGCGTTGATCAAAGAGGGATATGTTGTTTATGGTAACGACCATCGAGGACATGGTCAAACGGGGATAAACGCAAATTTAATGGGGTATTTTGCAGAAGAAAATGGGTTCAATCTAGTTGTTAAAGATATGTACCAACTAACAGAGGTTATTAAGAATCTTCATCCTAACCTACCCATTTTTCTTTTTGGGCATAGCATGGGCTCTTTCTTAACACGGAGATATATACAGACATATGGAGCCGAATTGGCAGGTGTCATACTATCAGGGACAGGTGGGGACCCAGGCTTAATTGGCAAGGTGGGAATCGGAATCGCTCGGCTAGAAATGAAACGTAAAGGAAAGAAGACACAGAGTCATCTTATGAACAAGCTTACCTTTGGAAGATACAATAAGGCCTTTAAAGCAGCACGAACTGAATACGATTGGCTTACAAGAGACGAAAAAGAAGTAGATAAATATATCCAGGATCCCCTTTGTGGTGGTGTATTTTCTGCTGGCTTTTTCTATGATCTAGTCAGTGGTGTTGCAATAGTGAATGACCAGCATGCTAATAAAAAAATTGAACCGGAATTACCGATGTACTTTATAGCAGGTGATAGAGACCCTGTGGGTAATTTTTCAAAGGGTGTTCTTCAAGCTGCAGAGATGTATAGGAAAATAGGAATCAAAGATGTAACTGTTCAGTTATATGAAAATAGCCGCCATGAGATAATAAATGAATTGAACAAAGAAGAGGTATTCAAAGATATTATTCACTGGTTAGATAGTCATAAATAAAAATAGGATCTAAAGGCTACGGCCTTCAGATCCCTTTCGAGGAGATATGGTGTGGATACGTGGTGGATACGCACAGGTACCTTTTGATTAGTTCCAGTAAGAAGCACCTACAATAATTAATAGGATAAATAGAACCACGATTAACGCAAAGCCGTTGTTGCCTCCGCCTCCATTATAGCCCATATATAGCACCTCCTTCTTTGAGAGATACTATATAGTATGTGGTAAATGAATAAGTGAAATGGACAATCATGGAGAAAGTGAAAAACAGGTATTACCCTAGATTTCTAGAAAATAAAAACAACACCCTTAATTGATGGGGTGTTGTTTGGTTATCCGGCTTCTTTCTCTTTAAGGCGAAGTCGATGAGAATGAAGCACAAAATGGATTAGCATAAAGGAACAATACGTAAACAAAAGAAGCAGTCCGACAAAGTCAAGATGAAGTAGCTTAAAAACTAAGCTGACCCCAGTGGCGATATATAACCCAGCTAAAAAGTATCGAACCTGATTATCCTCGTACACATTTGTTACTTTTGCTCCAATTTGGCCGCCGATAAGGGCTCCAACAATCAGGATGCCGATTATTGCGTAATCAAGCTGAACTGAAGAAGCGTAGGTTGTAAAACCTGCCGCAACAATCATAAATACACTAAGCAGGCTTGTACCCACAGCATATTTTGTTTGATAGGAAAGGATACTGATTAATAATGGAACAATAATGAATCCTCCACCTACCCCTAATGCAGTTGAAATAAAACCGGCGAATAAACCGATCAACACAATTTTTATATACGAATATTCTGTTTTACTGGTTGGCTGCTCCTTGCTAGGAGATTTGCTCACGAGTATTGAAATAGAAAAGTATAAAATGAGAGCTAGGTACATTAATGGAATAACCGTGTTTTCTAGTTGATACCTTTCAAGTAATATCACAAATGGATGGGCAAGCTGAGTAGCGATAATCCCACTTATTCCAATAATGATGGATGTTTCCCATTTAATATTATTTAGGCGAAAATGCGCAGTTACTCCAGAGAGTGATGTTGCAACTGTATACAATAGGCTTGTGGCAATTGCTGTTACTGGAGAAAACCCCAAAAGGATTAATGTTGGGGTAAGAATAAACCCGCCTCCAATGCCAAAAAAGCCAGACATGATTCCGATACTTAGACCCAATACAACGTAAATAAGTAAGTCCTGCAATGGCAAACTCCTTTCCTTATTCACTCTGTTGTTCATTATACAGGAAAAATCTAAATCCTGCATGTGTACAAGACCTAAAAACCAGACAATTTAGAAAAATGCACTTTCGAAAATTGGTGGTTCATCCAAAAATGGTGCTTCACATATAATTTCTTCATTTGTTAATGGGTGAAGCAATTTAATTTTTGCCGCATGTAGAGCCTGTCTAGGGACAGTTGGTTTTCCACCATATAAAGTATCTCCCAAAAGTGGGTGACCTATATGGCTTAAATGCACTCGAATCTGATGTGTGCGTCCTGTTAGGAGTTCAAGTTCTACTAAGGACATTTTTTTAGCAGGAAATGTTTGTATTACTTTATATTTTGTAATTGCCTTTTGCCCTTTTGGGGATATTCTTCTACGAGTTGGATGGTGGCGGTCGCGTCCTATTGAAGCATCAATCATGCCTTTTTTTTGCCTAAAAATACCGTGGGCTAGGGCGACATAGGTTCGTTTAATCTCCCGGTTTTCGAGTCTTCGGTCTAAAATTGCCGAAGCCAATTTGTGTTTTGCAAAAATAATAGCACCGGTTGTATCACGATCGAGACGATGAATATGACGAACTTTTGTAAACAGGCCATGTGCTTGAAAATGATAGGCAATCCCGTTTGCTAAAGTACCAAGTTGGTTATCTTCGTTAGGATGGGTATCCATTCCTGATGGTTTATTTGCAATCAGGAGATGATCATCTTCAAATAAAATTTGTAAATTAGGATTGTATTCTGGCTGAACCCCGTACTCATCTTCCATAAATAGGTGTATTTGGAATTTATCATTCACTTTAAGAGATGTATTCCAAGGGAGGATTTCTCCGTTAAGTTTTGCACCTTTTTCCATTCGTAATTGATGGAGCATTTGTTTAGGCATTTCCCATTTTACTTTCAGGGCATCCTCAATTGTAATACCGTCCCAACTACTTGGTATTGATATCTCAAACCATTCCCCTAGTTTCTTTGTAAACAATATAATCATCCTCTTGAAATTCTTTCAATTTTATCTTTTACAAGTATATCCAAACCAGGTGATGAAAGAAAGAGAATGGTGGATTTAGAGGAAAGACTTACCGTACCAAAAACGAAGAACCCTATGTTATTCTAGATTTACTATGGAGATATAAGGGTGGGTTTTACATTGAAAATTGTAGTAGCATCAACTCCGGAGCAGGAGCATCATATTACGGAGCTAATAGATTACATGTACTCCTCTATCTTCCCAAATTACTTTGAAGATGAGTATATTGGAAAATTAGAAGAATGGAATGTGTTAACTCCAAAAGAGGAAGACGCCTACTATAACCGCACATTGGATAAGGCTTTCAAAGTCATATCAAGCCTTCAAGCAATTATTGCAGTACTAGAAACCATTCAAGAAGAGGGCTGCCAGGAAAATCATGAGGATATCTTTACAAAAAACGTGAAGATTCTTAATGATTATGGTTATTTATTCCCATTCAAGATTGAAGAGTTTCAACGTGAGAATAACACACAAAGCCTAAGTAAATATTCAAAACCAGCAAATCAATATCTAGCTTAATACATAAAGGCAGCGGCAGCCTTTACTAGTAATGCGTAGGTGCCAATATATCGGTTTAGACCTGAGAGCCGATGGCGCATGAAGCTAGACAAGAACGAAAAATCCCTGTTCAAAATGTTTGAGCAGGGATTTTTCTATTATTTTGAACTAGCCGTTGCTGATTCGAACCATGTTTTATATTCATTATGGTCTGGATGATAACCCACCAGACGTGAAACCTCTTCGCCATTTTCAAAATGAATCAATGTGGGCGTATATTCGATTCCGTATTTATTCCAACCTTCTTCAAACTCTAGAAGGTTGTACTTTTTTAAGTCAAGTCCCATATCATCTACCATTGGAACGATAACAGGAGTTGTTTCTTGACAGTGTGGACAGGTTGGACTATAGAAATAGACAGTCATTGTTTCCCCATTTTCCAATTTCGTCTCCAATTCATCAGGTAAAATCTGATTTCCATAGTTTGGATCATCAAGCTGTTTAATTGTTGCAGGATCAAGGTTTTTCTTTCCGTATGGATTTCCTTCTGCCTGCTGTTTGTTTTGTTGTGTAGTCACAAATGCAAGTGCTCCAAAGATAGCGACGATTATGACTGTAAAAATAATTACCTTTTTCAAGATTTAATTACCTTCTTTCAATTTTTTTAATGTTAAGAAGCTAGTAATAGCAATGATTGTAAAACCTATAAGTGCTAGAAAAGGAATTGTTACAAAACCAAACCAATTAATATATTGGCCAGTACATGGCACAATTCCGCATGCAAGAGAGTTTTCACCGACAGCTGGAATCTTTTGAACTAGATAGTGATAGATTGAAATAGAACCACCAATTAAAGATAGAATAAATGAATAGAGTGCAATAGAATAATTCTTTTTAATAATAGCGATTCCCAAAATGATTACGAGAGGGTACATAAAAATACGTTGATACCAACATAATTCACATGGTATAAATTTCTGGATTTCTGAAAAATATAGACTACCAAGTGTGGATATTAGTGCGGCAGCAAACGCTATAAATAAATATGTCTCCAGCACCTTTTCATTTAGTTTAGAATTCATCGAACCCCTCATTCCAGATAAGTATACTAAAAATTATAGTATCTCAAATAGTGAATGTAAAATGTAAAATCTTGAAGTGAAGATATCCAGTGAACATTTTGTGTCATTTTTGAACCTGCAGAAATGGACATTCCTTTATAGTTCCTTATAATAGAAGGTGGATTAGATAGACAGGAGATGATGTTTTGATAAAGGCAGTTATTTTTGATTTTGATGGACTAATCTATGATACAGAAACGAATGAATACAATGTATTGAATGAGATTTTTCAAGAACATGGTTCAGAGCTTCCACTGTCGGTGTGGGGGAAAGTAATTGGAACCCAGGCAGGATTTAATGCTTTAACATATTTGGAAGAGCAAATTGGTAAAAAAGTAGACCATGAGAAATTAACGAAGATAAGACGCGATCGGTTTAATGAACGAATGAAAAATGAAGGGGCATTACCTGGTGTAGAGGAGTATCTTTCAGCGGCAAAGAAAGCCGGATTAAAAATAGGGCTAGCATCAAGCTCGACTTATGATTGGGTGTCAAATCATTTGAAAAATCTTTGTCTTTTGGATTACTTTGAGTGCATTCGGACCTCAGATGACGTCGAAAAGGTAAAGCCAGACCCAGCCCTATTTTTAGAAGCAGCAAAATGCTTGGGTGTGTCACCTGAGGAATGTGTTGTCTTTGAAGATTCTGCAAACGGGGCACTAGCTGCTAAACGTGCAGGTATGTATTGTGTTGTCATACCTAACCAGGTTACAAAGGATCTAGATTTCTGTGAGGTAGATGATCGTTTGGTTTCGATGGCTTCGATTGAGTTAAATCAATTACTTGCTAGGATTGAAAGAGGAAAAACTAATCAGGGTGAGTAGAGACCTTGATGACGTACCTATATTAAATACAAAAACCACGATGAATATTAGAGTGACCCAGTAAAATGAGACAAGGAAAAAACACCCCCTGTATCGAATTTAGTTAATAACTAATCGATTTTTATGGAGGGTGTTTTTATATGGGGAAAAAGGTACATTATCCATCAGAGATTAAAGTAAAAGCAGTAGAAATGAAAAAGAATGGATTTACAAACTCAGAAATTATGAATGAATTGGGGATAAAGAATGTCTCACAAATAAAGACATGGATGCGCTGGGATCGTAATGGTGAAAGCTATCGTTTTGAACAGCCTATTGGAAAACAGTACAGTTATGGAAAAGGTCCAGGAAGCCAGGATGAACTTGAAATAGAACGCAACAAAAATAAGCATCTTCAGATGCAAATTGAAATTTTAAAAAAGTACAAAGAACTCGAAAGGAGCTGGTTCCGCAAGTAGTTATTGAATTGGTAGAGGAGTTATCAAAAAGATATAAAGTAATTGATATACTCAGTGTTCTAGAAATACCAAAATCTACATTTTATCGTTGGAAAAAGAAATACATTAATCGAGGGCCAAAAAAATTAGAAAAGCTTATAATCGGCCTTTGCGAAGAGACTAAATATCATTATGGACATAGAAAAATTAAAGCTCTTCTAAAACAGCGTTATAACATTAAGGTTAATCGCAAGACTGTACAAGTTATAATGCAAAAGTTCAATCTTCAATGTCAGATTAAAGTAAAAAGACAGAAACATATCAATGGCGAAAGTAATATTATTGTGGACAACATTCTTAACCGGAACTTTAAGGCAGAAAGACCAAATGAAAAGTGGGTAACTGACATTACATACCTACCATATGGCTCTTCTATGCTTTATGTATCAACAATAATGGATTTGTATAATAACGAGATAGTCGCTTATACGGTAAGTTCAGTACAAGATACGAATTTTGTATTGAGTACATTGAGAGAGGCCATAAAAAAGCGAAGACCTAAAAAAGTTCTATTGCACAGTGATCAAGGATCAGTATATACATCCTATGCATATCAAAATTTCGCAAAAGAAAAAGGCATTATCACAAGCATGTCCCGTAAAGGAAACTGCCATGATAACGCCGTAATTGAATCCTTTCACTCCTCGCTAAAGTCGGAAGGATTCAAAGACCATAGAAGATCTTCTATCACTAATATTAAAGTAATTGAGATTGTGAATCAATATATGTATTACTATAACGAAAAACGAATACAGGCAAAATTAAACTACCTGGCTCCAATTGAATATGGACGCCAGGTAGCATAGGTGTTTTTTCTAATTCCCATTTTGGCGGGTCAGTTCANTAACCAGGTTACAAAGGATCTAGATTTCTGTGAGGTAGATGATCGTTTGGTTTCGATGGCTTCGATTGAGTTAAATCAATTACTTGCTAGGATTGAAAGAGGAAAAACTAATCAGGGTGAGTAGAGACCTTGATGACGTACCTATATTAAATACAAAAACCACGATGAATATTAGAGTGACCCAGTAAAATGAGACAAGGAAAAAACACCCCCTGTATCGAATTTAGTTAATAACTAATCGATTTTTATGGAGGGTGTTTTTATATGGGGAAAAAGGTACATTATCCATCAGAGATTAAAGTAAAAGCAGTAGAAATGAAAAAGAATGGATTTACAAACTCAGAAATTATGAATGAATTGGGGATAAAGAATGTCTCACAAATAAAGACATGGATGCGCTGGGATCGTAATGGTGAAAGCTATCGTTTTGAACAGCCTATTGGAAAACAGTACAGTTATGGAAAAGGTCCAGGAAGCCAGGATGAACTTGAAATAGAACGCAACAAAAATAAGCATCTTCAGATGCAAATTGAAATTTTAAAAAAGTACAAAGAACTCGAAAGGAGCTGGTTCCGCAAGTAGTTATTGAATTGGTAGAGGAGTTATCAAAAAGATATAAAGTAATTGATATACTCAGTGTTCTAGAAATACCAAAATCTACATTTTATCGTTGGAAAAAGAAATACATTAATCGAGGGCCAAAAAAATTAGAAAAGCTTATAATCGGCCTTTGCGAAGAGACTAAATATCATTATGGACATAGAAAAATTAAAGCTCTTCTAAAACAGCGTTATAACATTAAGGTTAATCGCAAGACTGTACAAGTTATAATGCAAAAGTTCAATCTTCAATGTCAGATTAAAGTAAAAAGACAGAAACATATCAATGGCGAAAGTAATATTATTGTGGACAACATTCTTAACCGGAACTTTAAGGCAGAAAGACCAAATGAAAAGTGGGTAACTGACATTACATACCTACCATATGGCTCTTCTATGCTTTATGTATCAACAATAATGGATTTGTATAATAACGAGATAGTCGCTTATACGGTAAGTTCAGTACAAGATACGAATTTTGTATTGAGTACATTGAGAGAGGCCATAAAAAAGCGAAGACCTAAAAAAGTTCTATTGCACAGTGATCAAGGATCAGTATATACATCCTATGCATATCAAAATTTCGCAAAAGAAAAAGGCATTATCACAAGCATGTCCCGTAAAGGAAACTGCCATGATAACGCCGTAATTGAATCCTTTCACTCCTCGCTAAAGTCGGAAGGATTCAAAGACCATAGAAGATCTTCTATCACTAATATTAAAGTAATTGAGATTGTGAATCAATATATGTATTACTATAACGAAAAACGAATACAGGCAAAATTAAACTACCTGGCTCCAATTGAATATGGACGCCAGGTAGCATAGGTGTTTTTTCTAATTCCCATTTTGGCGGGTCAGTTCATATCATACAGATATCCTATCGTGGTTTTTATTTTTTTGTGATTAAATAAAACTTCTAAGCCATGCAAAGGCTTCCTCTTCGTCAGGACCATCGATTCTAACAGTGATTGTCTGTCCTTCACGGATTCCTGCTCCCATTAGTCCTAAAATACTTTTTGCATTATATGATCTATTTTTAAAATGAAATTCTACATCACTTGTAAATCGACTCAAGTTCTGAACTAATTCACCAGCCGGCTTTGCATGTAATCCTTCCTTAATAGTTACGGTAATTTCTTTTTCGATCAAATCATCCCACTCCTTAAAGAGGTAATTTTAATGGACCATTACTACATTTATTCTGGAAATGTATTTTTAGACCTAAAATTACAGACCATTTGCAGTAGCGAAAAATATGTAAGCGTGTTAATTTAATGTAATAAGAGAGTTCTAAGGGGGAAATAACTTGGAAAAATACATACTTTCATTAGATCAAGGGACCACAAGTTCACGTGCTATTTTATTTAATCAAGAAGGTGAAATTGTTCATGTGGCACAGAAGGAATTCACACAAATTTTTCCCAAACCAGGTTGGGTTGAGCATAATGCAAACGAGATATGGGGCACGATATTATCAGTCATGGCGACGGTTTTATCCGAAGCTAGTGTAAAAGCAAGTCAAATTGCTGGAATTGGAATTACGAATCAACGTGAAACCACAGTAGTTTGGGACAAAGAGACAGGACAGCCCGTGTACAACGCAGTTGTCTGGCAATCTCGTCAAACAGCGGAAATATGTGAGGATTTAAAAGCTAAAGGGTTAAACGAAACTTTCCGCGAAAAAACTGGTTTATTAATTGATGCCTATTTTTCAGGAACAAAAGTGAAATGGATTTTAGATCATGTAGAGGGGGCACGACAAAAAGCAGAAAAAGGCCAACTTTTATTTGGAACAATAGATACATGGTTAATTTGGAAACTATCTGGAGGCAAGGCTCATGTTACGGATTATTCAAATGCATCTCGAACATTGATGTACAACATCTATGAATTAAAATGGGATGATGAGTTGTTAGAACACTTAACTGTTCCAAAGTCAATGCTTCCCGAGGTTAGACCGTCTTCGGAAGTATATGCCAAGACAGCCGGTTACCATTTCTTTGGCCAAGAAGTGCCAATTGCTGGCGCTGCAGGTGACCAACAGGCAGCTCTTTTCGGGCAAGCCTGTTACCAACAGGGAATGGTCAAGAATACATACGGTACAGGCTGCTTTATGTTAATGAATACGGGTGAAAAAGCAGTACACTCAAAACATGGATTATTAACAACAATTGCATGGGGATTGAACGGTAAAGTTGAATATGCATTAGAAGGAAGTATTTTTGTAGCTGGATCTGCACTTCAATGGCTTCGTGATGGGCTTCGCATGATTAAAGATGCGAAAGATAGTGAAGGATATGCGATAAAGGTTGATTCAACTCAAGGTGTGTATGTAGTCCCTGCATTTGTTGGGCTTGGTGCACCATATTGGGATAGCGATGTTCGTGGTGCTGTATTCGGGCTCACTCGTGGGACAACAAAGGAACATTTCATCCGTGCAACATTAGAAGCATTGGCATACCAAACAAAAGATGTCCTCACTGCAATGGAAGCAGACTCTGGTATTTCTCTAAAGACACTCCGTGTAGATGGTGGAGCTGTTAAAAATAACTTTCTGATGGAATTCCAAAGTGGAATTTTAGGAGTACCAGTCGAGAGACCGGTTATTAATGAGACAACTGCTTTAGGGGCAGCTTACCTTGCTGGATTGGCAGTTGGCTACTGGAAGGATCAAGCTGAAATTTCGAGTAAATGGGCAATTGACCGTACGTTTGAAGCAAAAATGAGTGACGTTCAACACGAAGAGCTATATAGCGGCTGGAAAAAGGCCGTACAGGCAGCGATGGCATTCAAATAGAAATTATGCTATTATAGAGATAAGTTAATTATTCGGTAGGAGATTTGGAGAGACCGCAGGAGCCATTGTCACGATGTGAACAATGTCTTTTGTGGTCTCTTTTTTCTATCACTTTAAAGGAGTGGGGTTTTATGTCACAGTTTTCCAGCTTAGATCGAGATTCAATTTTAGCTGACATGGAAAAGGAAGTTCATGACTTATTTATTATAGGTGGTGGGATTACAGGTGCTGGAATTGCACTTGATGCTACTAGCCGTGGTTTGAAAACAACTCTTGTTGAGATGCAGGACTTTGCAGCTGGAACATCCAGTCGCTCCACTAAACTTGTGCACGGTGGCCTACGCTATTTAAAACAATTTGAAGTAGGTTTAGTAGCCGAGGTAGGTAAAGAAAGAGCTATTGTTTATGAAAATGGTCCACATGTAACAACCCCAGAGTGGATGCTCTTACCCCTACATAAGGGTGGGACGTTTGGGAAATTTTCAACATCAATTGGCCTTCGTGTATATGACTTTCTAGCTGGTGTAAAAAGATCAGAGAGACGTTCGATGTTGAATGTGGAGCAAACGCTAGCTAAAGAACCACTCATTAAAAAAGATGGCCTAAAAGGCGGCGGGTATTATGTAGAGTATCGAACGGACGATGCTCGTTTAACGATTGAGGTCATGAAAAAGGCAGTTGATAAAGGTGCGAAAGCGGTCAATTATGCCAAGGTGGAATCGTTCATTTATGAAAATGAAAAGGTTAAGGGAGTAAAAGTAGTAGACGTACTAACAGGAAAAGAATATCAAATCTATGCTAAAAAAATCGTTAATGCTACAGGGCCTTGGGTTGATAAGATGAGGGAAGCAGACTCTTCAAAAAAGGGGAAAGTCCTTCGCTTAACTAAAGGTGTCCACATTGTAATTGATCAATCAAAGTTCCCACTAAAACAAGCGGTCTACTACGATACTCCTGATGGACGAATGGTGTTTGCAATTCCTCGAGACGGAAAAACATACGTGGGAACGACGGATACATTTTACGACAAAGACACTGCGCATCCAACAGTAACGGTAGAGGACCGAGAGTATTTAATTAAGACAATTAACTATATGTTCCCAGATGTAGATGTGAAGGATTCTGATATTGAATCAAGCTGGGCTGGTTTACGCCCTTTGATTTATGAAGAAGGAAAAGATCCGTCTGAAATTTCACGTAAAGATGAAATCTGGGTATCGGATTCAGGTTTGATTACCATAGCAGGTGGAAAATTAACGGGTTATCGCAAAATGGCTGAAATCGTCGTAGACAAAGTAGGGAAGCTTTTAGAAGAGGAAGGGGAAGCTGTACTCAAACCTTGCCAAACCAAAAATATTCCGATATCAGGTGGAAACGTCGGTGGATCGAAAAAATTTCCATTGTTTGTGGAAAGTAAGGTCGAAGAACTAGTGAGTGAATTTCAGCTAACTCATGAAGACGCTGAAAGGCTCACTCGTTTATATGGATCAAATATTGAGTTGGTAAAAGGAATCATGCAAGACTATAGGGATCAAGCACATAAAACAGCTCTCTCATTACCTGTACTTGCGGCTTTGGAATATGGAATTCAATATGAAATGGTGACAAAGCCAATTGACTTCCTCATTCGACGTACAGGAGCAATGTTTTTTAATATAGCATGGGTTAACAAATGGAAAGAAGAGATTGTTGCTTATATGGCTGTAAAGTTTAATTGGACTGAAGATGAAAAGCGAGGTTACGAAGCCGAAGTCGAATCCTATATCAAAGTAGCGACCGAGGCCAGTGAAAGGGACATGTAATTTGTATGGATTCAGGCGGAGTAATTCGCCTGTTTTTTTAGTGAGTTGGGGACAAACTGATTTGGATGTATGGCACCGTAGGGATAGTTACAAGGTAGGGTGTTATTCAGGTGCGCATCTGGATAAAATTAGGTAAATGCGAACCAGTAAACCCGAGATGCAGGTACGCATTTGGATAAAATTAGGGAAAAGCGAACCAGCAAACCCGAAATGCAGGTTCGTATTTGGATAAAATTAGGAAAGAGCGAACCAGTAAACCCGAAATGCAGGTACGTATTTGGATAAAATTAGGAAAAAGCGAACCAGTAAACCTTAAATGCAGGTACACAAATGGATAAAATTAGGTGAATGCGAACCAGCAAACCCGAAATGCGGGTACGTATTTGGATAAAATTAGGAAAAAGCGAACCAGTAAACCTTAAATGCAGGTACGCAAATGGATAAAATTAGGTAAATGCGAACCAGCAAACCTTAAATGCAGGTACGCAAATGGATAAAATTAGGAGAATGCGAACCAGCAAAGCCAACAACTATCCGCTCACTTTGATAAAATTAGTGGAAACCAAGAGGCAACTGCCAAAATACAAGCCTGCAACTACCTACATAACAATAGATAACAGACAAACTTGAATAAAACATTGGAAATTAACAGGATTTTATATAGAATAAGTAGAAGATAAAACATACAAGTAATATACAACTTAAAATGGAGGTTCATCGAACATGAGCTGGATGGAAAAATATAACCAGTGGCTGAACACGCCCGGGTTAGATGAAGAAATAAAAAATGCGTTGCTTGAAAAAAAAGACAATCCAAAAGAGCTTGAAGATTGCTTTTACAAAAACCTTGAGTTTGGAACTGGTGGAATGCGTGGGGAAATCGGACCAGGGACAAACCGCATGAATTTATATACAGTACGGAAAGCATCAGCGGGGCTTGCTGCTTTTATTGAGTCTTTCGGGGAAGAGGCAAAACGTCGTGGAGTTGCGATTGCTTATGACTCTCGTCACAAATCACCTGAATTTGCTATGGAGGCAGCGAAAACCCTTGCCTCACGTGGAATTCAAACGTATGTATTTGATGAACTTCGACCAACACCAGAACTATCTTATGCTGTTCGTCATTTAAACGCATTCTCTGGAATTGTAGTAACAGCTAGCCATAATCCACCAGAATATAATGGTTACAAGGTATATGGTTCTGATGGTGGACAACTACCACCTGAGGCTGCTGATACAGTGATTGAAAAAGTAAATGCAATCGAACACGAGTTAGAACTAAAAGTGAGTAGTGAAGAAGAATTAAAGGCTTCAGGACTTATTAAAATGATTGGTGCTGAAATCGATAACGCTTATACAGAAAAGTTAAAAACTATTTCAATTAATCCTGAACTGTCACAAGTAGGAGTTAAAGTTGTCTTTACACCGCTTCACGGAACAGCAAACAAGCCAGTTCGTAATGGATTAAAAGCATTTGGATATGAGAATGTAACAGTAGTAAAAGAACAGGAACTACCAGATCCGAACTTCTCTACTGTAAAGTCACCAAACCCTGAAGAACACGCAGCATTCGAATTAGCAATTGCTGAAGGTAAAAAGATTGACGCAGACATACTAATTGGAACAGATCCCGATGCAGATCGTTTAGGTGTAGCTGTTAAGGATAACAGCGGTGAATATGTTGTATTAACAGGAAACCAAACGGGGGCAATTCTGCTGCATTACATTTTATCTGAAAAGAAAAAGAAAGGTATTCTTCCGGATAATGGAATCGTGCTAAAGACAATTGTTACGTCCGAAATAGGACGAGAAATTGCTACATCATTTGGACTTGATACGGTCGATACATTGACTGGATTTAAATTTATCGGTGAAAAAATTAAGCAATACGAACAAACTGGAGAATACAAATTCCAATTTGGCTACGAAGAAAGCTATGGATACTTAATTGGAGACTTTGCTCGAGATAAGGATGCTGTTCAAGCGGCACTTTTAGCAGTAGAAGTTTGCGCTTATTATAAGAACAAAGGTATGACTATGTATGAAGGTCTAATGGAAATTTTCGAGAAGTATGGCTATTATCGTGAAGGTCTTGAATCCTTAACTCTAAAAGGGAAGGAAGGCGCAGAGCAAATTAATAATCTTCTTGCTAGCTTCCGAAGTGAGCCACTAACAGTTGTTGCGGGTCGCAAGATAAATCTCATCGAAGATTATAAAGAAAGTATTCGTACTCATATTGAAGAAGGCAAAAAAGAGGAAATTACGCTTCCAAAATCAAATGTCTTAAAGTATTTCTTAGAAGATGGTTCATGGTTCTGTTTACGTCCTTCTGGCACAGAGCCAAAAGTGAAATTCTATTTTGGAGTTAAAGGAAATTCTCTAGAAGACAGTCAAAATGTCTTAAATAGCATTTCATCAGATGTTATGGAACAAGTTCATTCTATTTTAAAATAAAAACAGGACCCGCGGGTCCTGTTTTTTCAATAAAGGCAATCCCCACTTACATATGTGCGGCTAGCTCCTCCATACTTTCTGTCGATGCATGGTCTATATAGCGGAGTAAAGAATATAACTGTCGTTCAATAACGGAATAGTCTTTTTCAAAATTATAGGCATGTAAAAAATGTTCGATTTTTTTGGAAAGAAAATCATCCTTTGTCCGAACCATCAAAATAAGTAGGTTGTCCCACTGTGATCTATGCGTGTAATAAAGCGCTTTGTCGTAATCTACACTATTCACTGCTTTTTCCCTCCTTTAAGGAGTTGATTATAGTTTGTGGAGAAATGCTGTTTTTTCTCGCTGTAAATCTTGGGCAAGAATCCAATACAAATTTGAATAGTAAGCAGAACTGAAAATGCATTAGAACTGGTAAAAATAAAATGACTAATCTCTAATGAAAAAGCGCAAAATACAAGTGATTTTTACATAGGAGGTAATAACCGTGGAAAAACGAATGTTAATTTCAATTTTGTGTACCATGTTTCTTTTTCTGGGTGGTCCATCGGTAGGTGCACAGCAGAAACCACCACAAAAACCACCACAACAGGAACAACAGCTTCCAACAGATTATGAAAAATGGGGCAGGATTGCGGTTGAATTAGCAAAAATGAATTATGTGGACAGCAAGATAAGCGATTATCAATATAAGGGAAGAGAGAACCTAACAGATACGCAATCGAAGGATACATTTGAGTTAAAAGTTCAAACAAAAGATCGCACATTTACAGCGAAGGTAATGATTTTGTTTAATCCCCAAACAGATTCCCTTTTATCGTTAAGCATTGAAGAAGTTAAATAATCCAAAAGCCACTATTTTGTGGCTTTTTTCGTTAAATCCACGTAACAAACAAAATCCCCTTTCATCATTTTGACAAACTCCTCATAAATTGTGATAAGGACGAAAAGGGGGAGATCAACTGTGAGAGATTCAGACCGCCAGGCACTCGAGTATGCAATCGATGAAATTACAGAAATTGCAGAAGGCTTTGGACTTGATTTTTATCCAATGAGATACGAAATATGTCCTGCTGATATAATTTATACATTCGGTGCTTATGGGATGCCTACTCGTTTTTCACATTGGAGTTTTGGAAAGCAATTTTATCGAATGAAACTCCAGTATGATTTAGGGTTAAGTAAAATTTATGAACTTGTTATTAATTCAGATCCATGTTATGCCTTTTTGCTTGATTCCAATTCCCTCATCCAAAACAAATTAATTGTTGCCCACGTACTTGCTCACTGTGACTTTTTCAAAAATAACTTTCGTTTTAGTAATACAAAACGAGATATGGTTGAAAGCATGGCTGCAACTGCTGAGCGCGTAAAGCATTATGAGCATTTATATGGAAAGCTTGAAGTTGAGACATTCCTGGATGCGGTATTAGCTATTCAAGAGCATATTGACCCATCTCTCATGAGGCCAAAACTGTCTTGGAGTCTTGGGGATGATGAAGAGGAAGAGGTAAAGAGAAAGGCAACTCCATACGATGATTTATGGAATATGGATAGCAAGCCTAACAATGAAAAGCCAGTTCCCCGTAAGAAAAAGAAATTTCCACCCCAGCCTGAAAAAGACATACTATTATTCATTGAACAATATAGTCGTGAACTAGAGGACTGGCAGCGTGACATTTTAACAATGATGCGTGAGGAAATGTTATATTTTTGGCCGCAACTTGAAACAAAAATTATGAACGAAGGCTGGGCTTCGTATTGGCACCAGCGTATTATACGAGAGATGGATTTAACTTCTGATGAAGCTATTGAGTTTGCAAAGCTTAATGCAGGAGTCGTTCAACCATCAAAAACTAGCATTAACCCATATTACCTTGGCTTAAAAATCTTCGAGGATATTGAGGAACGCTACGACAATCCAACGAAAGAAATGATGGAGCGGGGCGTAAAACCAGGGTCAGGTCGCGATAAAATCTTTGAAGTACGTGAAGTAGAATCGGATATTTCATTCATTCGAAATTATTTAACAAGGGATCTAGTTTATCGGGAAGATATGTATCTGTTCCAAAAGCAAGGTCGTGATTATAAAATTATAGATAAGCAATGGGAACAGGTTCGGGACCAGCTTGTGAATATGCGTGTCAATGGAGGCTTTCCTTATATCACGGTGAATGACGGCGATTATTTGAAAAGCGGAGAACTCTACTTAAAGCATTGGTACGAAGATATTGAGCTGGATTTAAAATACCTTGAAAAAGTACTCCCATACATCTATCAACTATGGGGCAGACCAGTACACATGGAAACCGTTTTAGAAAATAAAACCGTTGTATTTACGTATGATGGAAAAACAGTGCACAGGAAGTATATATGAAATATGAGAAGCTACCTAGTCGGGTAGCTTCTTCCTTTTTTTAAAAATCTCTGAAAAATAGTGAGTTTCTTCACTGAGCATAAATGGAAATTAAGCTAAAATAAGTTTTAATCTAAAGGGAGGGGATAGATAGGTGGAAAAAAATAAACTACCAATTGTGTACTCATGCTCAGGGTGTTCATCAGCTGCACAAACAGCCAATACAATTGCGATAAGAATGGACCGAGAACATGTAGCTGAAATGTCCTGTATTGCGGGTGTTGGAGGGGATGTTAAACCTCTTGTTAAAACGGCAAAATCAGGTCGTGACATTATTGCGATTGATGGTTGCCCACTAGCTTGCAGTAAGCATATTCTTGCAAGACACAATCTTGAAGCAAAACACCATTTTGACTTAACAAATTTTAATGTGCCCAAAAAGCAACATGTAGATCCGGATCCGCAACTTACGAAAAAAGTATATCATCAGATTTTAGAGTTAATGCAATAATGTTTAATAAGAAAAGGCTGAATTGAAACTAGTAACGTAAGTGACATTATAGCCTTTTCTTCACCCAATTTTTATAAACCTTTCCGTTTATCGTATATTTGCCTGCCGAAACAGTGATACAATATATGAAAACGCTTTAATATATAAACGTGAATCTTTCCTTAGTTAAACTTTAAAGGGAGGTTAATGATGTACAACAAAATCCTATTAGCCACTGATGGTTCTGAGCATTCTAGGCGAGCAGCTGAACATGCAGTAATGCTTGCAAGCGGAAATTCCCATACAACAATTGTAATTGTATACGTAGTTGATCCTAATAAAGTTAAATCCGATATATTAGAAAACTGGAATGGGCCGGATATTGGTGATAAAAGAAGACTTCGGTTGAGAGAAACTGAACGGATTTTGAAGAAAACAAGAGCGTCCTATGAAATAAACATTCTTCATGGTGAACCAGGACCTACTATTGTCAATTATGCGAATAAAAATCAGTTTGATCTCGTCATCGTAGGTAGTAGAGGGTTAAATGTCCTCCAGGAGTTTGTATTAGGAAGTGTCAGTCATAAAGTAGCTAAGCGTGCCAATTGCCCCGTATTAATCGTAAAATAAATAAAGAACAGAGAGGTAGATGACTTTAACTACCTCTCTCTCCGTTAGCATCTACGCTTCGAAATGATTAGTCAGTCAATATTTAGAGCAATCCTCTCAAGCCATTACCAATCGCCCTTAAGAAATAACTGCGGCCTAAAAAATACCACTACAAATAGATGGTGTTTACCATTCTATACTGAAAACGAAAGATAAGAAGAGTATTTTTAAGATAACATAAATTGTTTACGATTACATGAGGTTTCACAAAAGTGAACCAATCCAGTATACTATGATTTGTTCACGACGGACCCGACTTTCATGAGAGTTGAAAGTCATAATGAAAATAGATAGGCGAGAGCCTAAGAAAAACAAAGAAAGAGGTGCTAAATTGAATTTATCAACATATAAAACTGAATGGTTTGGCAATGTCCGAGGAGATATTTTGGCAGGAATTGTTGTAGCACTCGCACTCATTCCAGAAGCAATCGCTTTTTCATTAATTGCAGGGGTTGATCCAAAGATTGGATTATACGCCTCATTTTGTATTGCCGTAACAATTGCATTTGTTGGGGGAAGACCTGGCATGATATCCGCAGCTACAGGTGCGACGGCATTGTTAATGGTAACTTTGGTTGCAGAACATGGCCTCCAATATTTACTTGCTGCGACGATTTTAACCGGAATTATACAAATTGTTATGGGTGTGTTAAAGCTAGGTAGACTCATGAAATTTGTCCCACGATCCGTTATGACTGGTTTCGTGAACTCTCTTGCCATCCTTATTTTTGTTGCTCAATTGCCGCATTTTGTAGGAGAATCATGGCAAATGTATGCGATGGTAGCTGGAGCTTTAGCCATTATTTACATCTTCCCACGTTTAACAAAGGCTGTTCCATCGCCACTAGTTGCGATTATTGTTATGACGATAATTGCCATAATAACCAATAGTGGAGTACGTACCATTGGAGATATGGGTGAACTTCCGTCAACATTACCGATCTTTTTACTTCCTGATATTCCATTGAATTTTGAAACATTAAAAATTATTTTTCCTTATTCTTTATCAATTGCGATTGTTGGTTTAGTTGAGTCGTTATTAACTGCTTCTATCGTAGATGATATGACTGACACAGAAAGTGATAAAAACAAGGAAGCACGTGGTCAAGGAATTGCCAATATCGTCTCTGGTTTCTTCGGATCAATGGCAGGTTGTGCGATGATTGGTCAATCAGTGATTAACGTTAAATCAGGAGGCCGTGGAAGACTTTCAGCATTTGTAGCTGGTGTGTTCTTAATGGTGTTAATACTAGTATTACAAGACTTCTTAGTCCTGATTCCTATGGCAGCCCTTGTTGGGGTAATGATTATGGTTTGTATTGGAACATTTGACTGGTCTTCATTACGAACACTTCATAGAGTTCCGATTACGGATACGATTGTTATGATTGTAACTGTTATTACAGTTTTACAAACTCATGACCTCTCAAAAGGTGTTTTAGTTGGTATTCTTTTAAGTGCAATCTTTTTTGCTGCTAAAATCTCAAAAGTAAAGGTAACGAGCCTATCAGCAAAGGCTTCACATAAGAAAGTGTATCACGTTTCAGGACAACTGTTCTTTGCATCAGTAACTGATTTTGTTGATAGCTTTGATTTCAAAGAAGACGTCAAAGAAATTGATTTAGATCTATCAAATGCTCACCTTTGGGATGACTCTGCGGTTGGGGCGATTGATAAGGTCGTTATAAAATATCATCAAAATGGCACCAAAGTAAACATTAAAGGATTAAATACAGAAAGTAATAAATTAGTTGAAAAACTAGCTGTATATAAGTCTCCGGCTGCTCTTGATAAAGCAGTAAACCAATAAGATAAAACGACACGCTGTTGTATGGAGCGTGTTTTTTTGTCTAGTAAGAAAGGAATAGGACATAATAAAAGGTAACTTCAAAAATTTTACAGTTTTAATAATTGGGGTGCCTTTTGTGAATGCAATCTATGGATTCGTTTGGCTACTAGCGCTATTTGTTTGGGGCGATTGGAGAAATCCAAAAAAGTACTACTCAACTTATCTCTTCTTTCTATTAGGTGATTTTTTATATCTCTATTTTTTCTCAGATTATTATCCGATGTGGAGTTATGCCCCTCAGGGCTTTGATGAGGACATCGGACTTACAAACACACATGTTGTTTTATCAATAATGGCAATTAAATATCCTGCAACCATTCTAATTTTTTTGGGAAGATATCCTGGGGATCAATCATGGGTTAAACAGTTGATTTATATCTTAATGTGGAGTTCTATTTACGGAATCAATGAGGCTTTGGATTTATTCTTTGGTCTAATAACCTATGACAATGGCTGGAGTATTTGGTGGTCAGTGTTATTTAATTTCGTCATGTTCTCAATACTACGATTACATTTTGTGCGACCATTACGTGCCTGGGTAGCTTCCTCTATTTTTATTCTCATTCTTTGGCATGTCTTTGATGTGCCGTCTTCGGTGTTCCGATAAAGTTATAAAGATAGAGAGGGGTTCTACGAGGAACTTAGTAAAAAACAAAAGTTGTATAAAAAGGTGAAATGAATTTTAAAGGTTGCTGGTCTTATTCAGCAACCTTTTCTTTTTATGTAATTATCCGAGAGCATCCGATTTACTAAAGGTCAGGATAATTTTCCTTAAGATAAAACCAATAATTAATCCTGGAATTACACACATCATCGGGAAAAAGACAGGTCCAAATGTGACACCGAAAAACGTGGCCTTGGGTGATACCATTAAACCAACCGTTACAGAATAAGCACAGAAAGCAAATGGTAAAAAGGAATAAGGTGCTTTACCACCGCCTGCTTCTTTAAATGCATCCCACATAGCGAAAAAATAAAGACATGGATAGAACATAAGCCATCCATAGTTAATAGATGTAAGTGCTCGCTCTGTTTCACCTAAGAAACTAAGCATAATTCCTTCATTAAAATTTGCGCAGGTATTAACCAAGAACTCTAAGAAAATAAATGTGAGACCCTTTAAATATTGCTTGTTTAATAATTGTCCGAACCCCGGCAATGCAATGCTCCAAAATATGCGTTCAATTGCTTTCACATTCGTGTTATTCACCACACTTCAATTTCGATATCTATATTTTCTTATATTTCCCAGTTTATTATTCATGGAAAATCAATGTAAAAAAAGCATCTGCACTAAGCAGATACCTTTTACGATATTACATATGTTCATTTGGAGGTACTGGCATACCATGAATGGAACTTCTTTCGATTGACTTATTGGGCGAATGAGATTCGTGCATTGGGTGTGATTGCTGATTCGGATAATCATCTACCTCGGATGGAACCTGGGTAGGCTGAACCTCATGAGCTTGTGTGCCAATGTTGTCAGTTGTATGAGTTACATAATCCTGAGGAGGGCTTTGAGTTGAGTAATCCTGGACAGTCTGATCCGAGTATTCATAATAACCATGTTGAACTTGGTTTGTTTGAGTATGATTTCCTTGGGATGTATTTTGATTATATTCTTGCGGTTGTTGTGGATACCCCTGATATTGCTGCGTATTAAAACTTGATGGATGCTCATTGGACTGATTCTGTTGAGGCATTCCTTGTTGGCTAGTAGGTTGCTGACTCTGCAGTTGTTCTACAATTTGACCTACTGCTTCTGCTGGTGTGTCTGGGATTTTATCAAAAAAACCTTTACCTTTGTCAGGGTTTGAAATAATCCCCATTGTTGCCAGAATCCCAAAAATAGCAGTTACATATGTTTCCCAAGTCGTTAAATCAATTTGCAGACCTAAGTCTTTAAATACCATATATAAAATCGATACAAGAGAGACCCATAATCCATAGTTTTTCCATTTCATAAGCTGATAACCCCTTTCGGTAGTCTCCTGAGTATCTTATTCTGTTCCTTTAAAAAAGGTTACCAGCTTGAGGTAGGTTGTACCAAATTCCATGGAAAATCTGTTTAGTTCTCGGGTTGCACATCCTGCATTCTTTCTAGGATTCGTCTTTTTCGGTATAACATATTACCAGTCTCTGTAAGGTCTTGAATCATTGAACGATTTGAAATCGCCCCGAAAATAATTCCCGCAATCGGAATCATTTGAAAGAGCTTTTTCCAACCAAATTGATCTCGATAAGTGTAGACAACCTCACGCCAACCTTGCAGTTGGGACATCATCTCATTAGAAGAACTTCTCCCTTGATAAAAAGAGGATAGTTCTTTTAAGATGGCTTGCTTACCAACGATATCTGCAGATGAAAACTGCAAGCATTTAATTATAAAAATCCGCTCATTTTTATCTTTTGGATCGAATCCATGTATAATGGCTATTTCTTGTAGTGTTTTTAACGACATACTTAATATTGCGGGGATATCGACAGCAAGTGTAAAAATACCTCCGACACCAGTAGTGGCACCTTGGAGGGTAGCAACCTTGGTCCATTTTTCTGCATGCTCTTGACTTGCTTCAATCATGGCTTGAACGGGTATTTTCTCAATATCTGAGATGCTTTCAATGGTGGTATTTGTCTTCTTTTCAACGAGATTTAAAATTGCTTTTTCCTGAACAAGATATTTACCACCAGTTTGAAGATAGCTACCAATTTCATCAAGTAATACTCCAATTTTGTCATGAATGAATTTCGGAGTTAGCTTATCGAGAATCTTGAATGGAAGACGACCAATCCGCTCCCAGAACCATAATCCACTTTGTTCTTTTTCCCAAGCTTCGATTCTTTTTAATTCAATTTCAAGTATTTCTTTAGACTCCATTTGCATACCTCTTTCTCATTATTGCTTAATGTGTATTACGTATGTAATGTAAAATAGTTTCATTTGAACTTCAGGAAACGCTCCCTATTCCTTAGCACAAAAATGGTATAATAATTTAATCAGATAAAGGACAGTGATTGCAATGAAAATACTGTTTGTAATGCTAGGTGGATTTTTTGGAGCTATAAGCCGTTATTTACTAGGTGTGTGGATCATTATGCCTACAGGCTTCCCAATTGGAACTTTAACTGTAAATTTGATTGGTTGTTTTATTCTGGGATGGTTATTAACCTTTATAGCTACTCTCAGAAAAGTTAATCCGATGATTACATTATTTTTTGGAACTGGATTTTTAGGATCATTTACTACATTCTCCACATTCTCTGTAGAAGTGATTCAACTGATTGAAGATCAGAAGATAGGATACGCTGCTCTTTATATGATGTTAAGTCTATTTGTAGGATTAATACTTTCTTACATAGGGTATCGAGTAGCTATTACACGAAAATTAGGTGAAAAATCATGATGATATTGGTGGGGATAGGCGGTGCATTAGGTGCAGCAAGTAGATATTTAGCAGGAGTATGGATTGCTAGGAAAACCCGAAGCACATTCCCATATTCGACTTTCTACATAAATATTGCTGGCTCATTTTTATTAGGGATTATAATAGGATTGAAGTTAAATCAAGATATTTCAGAATGGAGTTGGTTGTTGTTAGGAGTAGGTTTCTGCGGTGCATTTACCACGTTTTCAACGTTCGGGTATGAAGTCATTCAATTAATGATTACTCACCAAACTAGGAGAGCCTTTGTGTACATAGTAGCAACAACTGCAATATCCATCATTTCATCATATATAGGTATCCAAGTCCTCATATAAAAAGCCAGGAGAATATTCTATACTCCTGGCTTTTGGCGTGCGTGGATTTATTATTTTTTTAATACGTCATGGTCAACATAACGTTCACCATTGATTTCGCTGATTACATTTATTGCTACTTTAGCGCCGTCACCAGCTGTGATGATGGTATGAACACTTACACCAGCACATGTTCCGGCAGCCCAAATACCTTCTACATTTGTTTTTCCTGCTGTATCAACATCCAGAACCGTTTTAATACGTGGCTCGGTTCCTTCTTTTGTAGCCACACCAGATGCGGCAGCAACATCAGTTAAAGCACCTGTTGCAAAAATCACGTGTTGTCCTTCGTACCCACCATTTTCAGTTACTACTTTAATACCGTTTTCAGTTTTCTCAACAGAAGTAACAGCCTGTTGAACAACCTCAGCTCCGAATTTAGCAGCTTGCTTTTGGCCGATTTCAACTAGTTCTGGTCCTTCGATTTCCATTACGCCATAATGGTTTTCAACCCATGCACGTTTTGTCATACCTTTGTCACTATCTAAAAGTAATGTTTTCTTTCCAGCCTTAGCGGTAAATAAAGCAGCACTCGCACCAGCTGGACCTGCTCCAATAATTACAACATCAAACATAGACTACAACTCCTTATGTAAAATACTATTCAATGATAATTATACCCATTAAAGAGTTGACAATCTAATCATCTGCTTAAAAAACGATTTAATAGGGAGGAGGTCCTCAAATAAAAATTTTTTCATTTAGGCATTTTTGGAAGGATTTTCTATGGTTGAGTCCGAATATAAAGAAAAGTTAGAAATAATAGAATATTAAATGAATGAGTATTCATTCATTTCTTTGTTTCTAACAAAAATGAATAAAGGGGGTTACTAAATGAATGCCTTTAAACTATTTAAGGCAGACCTAGCAAGAATTGCACAAAAGAAGACAGTATTATTTTCAGTTATTGCGGTATTGCTAGTTCCAATTGTGTACGCAGCAATACTACTATCGGCAAAATGGTCACCGTATGACAATCTGTCTAACTTGCCAGTTGCTGTCGTCAACCTGGACAAGGGTGCTGTCTCTGGCGGCGAACCTATTAATGTAGGGGAAGATCTTGTTGCTAATATGAAGGAATCAATGACGTTAGGATTCCAATTTGTTAGCCAAGAACAAGCCCAAAAAGGGTTGGAACATCAAGATTACTATATGGTAATCGAAATCCCTGAGGACTTTTCAGAAAAGATTACAACTGTTTTAGATGAAAATCCTCAAATACCAGAATTGCGTTATATCCAAAATGAAGGCCTTAACTTTATGGCCGCCCAGGTGACAAATAGCGCAACAGTGACAATTCGTGAACAACTCGGTAATACCATTACTGAAACCTATGCAAAAAATCTGTTCACTCAATTAGGTGAAATTGCAAGCGGTTTCAAGAGTGCTTCAGATGGTTCTGAGCAAATCCATTCTGGATCAACAGAACTACATGATGGAACTAGTACAATGCTAGAGTCCTTACAGGAAAAGGCACCAGATATTGATAGGCTAGCTGCTGGTGCAGAGGAGCTTGAAGCGGGGACTGGGGAGTTATTAAGTAGTTTAACAGGTAAAAAAGGTGATATTGCAAAATTAGCTGCAGGTGCAAAAGCAGCAAATGATGGTACAGCTGAAATCCTTAGTAACTTAAAAGGGAAGTCTGGTGATATCGCAACACTTGCCAAAGGTTCAAAAGATTTGGAAGCAGGAACAAAAGAAATACTGACCAACCTAACTGGAAAACAGCCTGATATATCAAGACTTGCTGAAGGGGCTGCCTCAATAGATTCAGGAGCAGCGACTATTTTAGGTAGATTAGATGGAAGTGCTGAAAATATTGCTGCACTTGCTGCAGGCTCAAAGGAACTTTCTGCCGGTGTGCAGAGTTTATTAGACCAAATTGAAGGCGGTTCTGATAAAATAACTGAGCTTCATCAGGGTGCTTTGGCTTTAGAAAATAGTGGCCCAGTGTTAAAGGGCGGGGCTAAGCAGGTGTTAGATGGCTTGCAAGAGATTCAATTGAGCGTTGATGGAAAATTGCTACCAGGAGTTCAGGGCTTAAAAGCTGGGGTTGGCGAACTTCGAAATCGTGTAGATAGTGAGCTAGCAGTAGGTTCAAAAAAGTTAGCAGATGGATTAGAAGCATACTCTAAGCATCCACTTCTTGCAGCAGACCCACTATTTGCAGCATTAGTTCAGGGAAGTAAGGATATTAATGCTGGAATTAATGAAGTAATTACCGGCATTGACACTAGATTAACACCAGGAATAGATACACTTGAAAAAGGGATCTATGAAAAAGGAAATCCAGAAACTCTAAAAAACGGCATCGATGCCCTAGTTGCTGGGCAGTCAACATTATATACAAAAGTGGATAAGGAGCTAGTTCCAGGATTTACGAGTTTGGCTGATGGTACAACACTACTAGATGCTTCCTGGAAAAAGATGCTGACAGAAATTCCTGTGATGAATAAAGGAGCAAAAACGATTGCTGCTGGTAACGAAACCGTTAACGAAGGCTGGCAAGCTCTTACTGCTGGGGTAACGGAATTGAAAACTGGTACTTCTCAGATTAGTGTAGGTACTGCAGATGTTAATAATGGGTGGAAGGCACTCACTGCGGGTGCTACAGAGTTAAATGCGGGTTCTGCAAAAATAGCTGCTGGTAACCAAACAGTTAACACTGGTTGGCAGACGTTAACAGGTGGAGTAACTGAACTTCATGCTGGTACATCCCAAATCGCAGCAGGGAATGCGGATGTTAATAAGGGCTGGCAACAACTTTCTGTAGGAGCAGCTCAAATCCACGGTGGAGTTCAGCAAGTAAGTGATGGCACCCAAACTGTTAAAACTGGCTGGGGTGATTTAACAGAAGGTGCTACACAGATTAATGATGGAGTAGGTAAAATTAAGGATGGTAGTGAGGAATTGGCTAGTGGGCTTGGTGATGGTGCTGAAAAGACAAGCGCTATCAATGCTGGTGATTCAAATATTGAAATGTTCTCATCACCGGTAAAAACTGTTGGCGAAAAAGTAAATAGCTATCAGTATTATCGAGATTCAACAGCACCATACATTATTTCACTTGCACTGTTCGTGGGTATGCTTATCCTGTCCTTTATTATTGACTTTAAAAAGCCAGCGAACGATCCATCTTCATGGATTAGCTGGTTTGCAAGTAAGTATTTGCAACTTTCAGTATATGCAATCGGACAGGCATTACTAGTTTCTATATTTGTTTTACTATTCCTAAGATTACAGGTAGGAAGTGCAATTTCGTTCATGTTATTTACCGTTTTTGTGAGTATGACATTCATGACAATCATTTTCTTCCTAGTAACATTAGCAGGAAATCTTGGCAGATTTTTAGGGTTAGTCTTTATCGTGCTTCAACTCTCAATCACTGGAGCAAACCTTCCAATTGAGATGCTTCCAGAAGGCTTACGTAACCTTAGCAAGTTTTTACCGCTAACCTATTCAAATGCTGGATTTAAGTCGATTATATCTCTTAATGATGTCAGTATGATGTGGGCGAATATTGGAATCCTGTTCATTTACTTTGCTATCTTTATAGCATTGGCCGTAGGTGTATTTTTACTAAGTGGTAAAAGACAAGAAGAAAATGATATGACCTATTCAGGTTAACTCTGAGACCCGAGATCCCTCACAATGAGGGAGTCGGGTTTTTTCTATACAAAACGCACCTCTGGATAATCTTTTTATAAATATCTAATACTACGTGTATCTTGAGGTCAGGGGGATTTAAAGTGATTACGAATGAAATCATATCAATCTTAGAAAGTAAAATACAGTTTATTGAAAGAGGCGATAAAGCGATTTATTTAGTGGGGCCAATTGAGTTACCAGTAAATTTAGATGGAGAAACAGTTGTTTTTAAATGGTATTGCTGGCTTCTTTGTAGTGAGGTGACCATTGATACAAATCGTATTATTGAGAAACTATCATCATCCAACCTTGCTGAAATGCAACAATCAAGTGTTTTGGTATATGGTGATTTTGAACAGGCAGACGAAGCGCTAATCAGAATGCACAGTATCTGTCATACTGGTGATATTTTTGGAAGCAAACGTTGTGATTGTGGTTATCAATTGAAACATTCAATGAAGATCATTGTGGAGCATGGGGCAGGAGCTTTATTTTACCTTGCAAATCATGAAGGGCGAGGAATTGGCTTGTTCAGTAAGGCAATGGCGTATATCCTGCAGGAAAATGGGCTTGATACAGTGGAAGCAAACCTCCAACTAGGGTTTAAGGACGACGCTAGGAATTACGATGATGCAATTCGAGTATTAAAAACGTTACGAACAAAACCTGTTTCCTTAATAACGAATAATCCTAAGAAGATTGACGCGTTAAAAAATGCTGGATTGAATGTTTCAGAGCGAATGCCAATCTGGGGAGATGTGTCAGAATTCAATCAAAAATATTTAAAGACCAAGGTAGAGCGAGCTGGTCACTTAGTTGAAATGGCACAGGACGAACAACCACTATAGGCTCGTGTCTGGGAAGAATTAGCTAGATGTGAACTAGAGCATCGAAAAGGGTTCGGTCAAGGAATAATTTTGGGAGTAAATCCGCAAAAGCTCATAAGAGGTTCACGTATGTAAGAAATCAGGGGATTGCGAACCCGCAAGTCCACTTAATAGGTTTGAATATGTAAGAAATTAGGGAACGCTGAACCCGCAAAGGCTCTTAACAGGTTCGCACATGGAAGAAATTAGGGAACACCGACCCCGCAAAGGCTCTTAACAGGTTCGCATATGGAAGAAATTAGGTAACGCCGACCCCGCAAAGGCTCTTAACAGGTTCGCAAGTGGAAGAAATTAGGTAACACCGAACTCGCAAAGGTTCTTAACAGGTTCGCATATGGAAGAAATTAGGGAACACCGAACTCGCAAAGGCTCTTAACAGGTTCGCATATGGAAGAAATCAGGGAACAATGAACCCGCAAAGGCTCTTAACAGGTTCGCATATGGAAGAAATTGGGTAACACTGAACCCGCAAGCCCGCTTAACAGGTTCGCACATGGAGTAAATCAGGAAACACCGACCCGCAATGACCCAAAAGAATTTAGCACATGAAATAAATTAGGTAACTACAACCCTACAAACACTAAAAAGGGGTCCGCAGCTGAATATTAATCAGGAGTGCGAACCCAAACCCTATTATCACTAATAATCATAACTAATTACATTCCAATTAGGAATCATAAGGAAAGTTATCACCTTCGTAATTCTTAAATGGCGGGAGAAACTGTATGACAATTACTACAGGCAACAAGTAACCAATCAATGCTTCAATAATAGCTACAGCCCTTGATACCCCAAATGGCGTTACATCTCCATACCCAACTGATAAAAGGGTAATTGCACTAAAATATAAGGAGCGGGTCACCATGTCGATGGACTGCTCCTGGTGCGACTCAGAGGCATAATGATCATGAACAGATCCTAGATCAAGTATATCTAAAAAAATATATATAACTGCAAATGTTAATAATGTATTAAGATAGACAACGATGAAAATTAATCCACGATACAGAGTTTTCTTGCGGTGTATGAATGATTTCATATAAAACTCACATCCCTTACAGGCGTCCTTTATATATGTATATTAAGAAGTCAGTAGAATAGACTAGCCTTCCAATATCCTTGTGAAATGAAAAAACTCGGCAAATTTGCCGAGTAATGCTGCCCCATGCTATTGAGGTAAATCGTTCATTTTAGACTGATTTAATGCTTGGAAGAATGCTTCTTTATCATCTGCAGTGACATACATCTTAGTAATCTTCTTTCTCTTGCCAAATGGGAGATAGGCAAATATAGGTTCTGCTAATTCAATTTCGAATTGTGGATCTTCTTCAAAAAGATCTGGAAGGGTAATTGAAAAACTCTCCTTTTCTTTTTCTCTAGTCTTTTTATCTGTAACGGATGCTTGCACAGATTTGATGTTGTCTAAATTAACTTCAATTTCACGTCGAATACCGACCTGTGCAAAAAGCTTATTGTCTTTTAAGACAATAGGTGAAAGACGTACAGCTTGGTAATCTGCAACAATCCAGAGTAGTGCATATAGATCCAAAATGGTTATAATCCATGCGGCAGTATGACCCCAGAAATGAGCAATTAAAAAGTGAATTCCAATTACCTCAATGACCATTGCATGTACAAGCATGATAAACAAACCGAAGTATCCAGACTTTGTATGAATTGTGAATACATGCGAGCCTGCTTTATTCTCCCATTTCTTCTTCCAAACAAAGAATGCATAATAGAAAATGGTGAAATCGTAAACAAGAAAATCAATAAGTTTTTTCTTCCCAAATGTTTTATACAAAGCGTTACGCATTGTAGAAGGGTAATAAAAACAGTTTTCTTTTTGTTCTTTGTAATTACGAATAAGTATTGGAATTTTACGTAGTAATAAGCTGGCAAGATATAATTCAATTACAATAAAAACTGCCTCGACTAATAAAATTCCGTACTTAGCGTACTTAAAAATATCACTGTTATGATGTGGAACAATGAAATAAGAAAACCAAAAGCCGGCGATAACTACAGGAAGAAGTGTAATTAAAGAGAGACGGTTGCGTACCACTAGCAAATAGAAAAAGAGTGGTAATACAATAGTTAAATCAAACATGGAGGCGAGTATCAGTGTATCCGTTATTGGCTCGAATGGCTGAACCACCATAATGGTATAATTTGAGCTCAAGATTAACAGTGCTACTATTAGAAACAGATAAATTGATTTGTTCTTTTTGAGTGAAAGCACCATGGGACATCCCCCTTAATTTTGTTTAGTACACGGATTTGAAGTGGATACCAAAAGTAGTGGAAAAGGATATGAACAATAATCGAACCGAAGTTCCTACATGTAAAAATGAAAACCCCGTCAAATCTTTTGTCTCGCTTGCAGAGATATAAAATATTGCCAGTATACAAATGATACTGGTCAAAAGGACTAGGCTACGAACCATTTTCATCGGAAGTAATTATTATCGTATGCAGTTTTCTAACGATAGTTTGGAACTGTATCATTTCCTCTTCAGTTAGTTTTGAGTAATATTTCTCCATAATTACTTGATCGATTTTTTCACTTTCCTTATACATTTCTTTCCCCTTCGAACCAAGAGATATGAGAATTTCACGTCTGTTATTAGGATTAATTTCTCTTTTAATGTACTGTTCACTTTCTAATTTGTTTAAGAGCTGGCTGGTAGCACTGGCTGATATCTTCATGAGCTGCGCTAATTCATTTACCGTAATCGTTCCTGCTTGGTAGACATGGTGTAAGACAATTGATTGTTTGGTGGTAATGTCATATTGGAAGATGGCTTCAAATTCCTTGAGCAAAAGTGCATTGACCTCATCGAGAAGAGTAAAAGTTTCTTTCATATATGCTGTTGTATCCATATTACACCCTCCTTTAATGTTAATATCAATAAACATTTAAGTTACCTTAAATATATTATAAAATTAAACGTTTTCCTTGGCAACAAAAAAAGGCGGCTTTTGCCACCTTTTTAAAAAAATAGGTTGATGATTTGAAAAATGATTCCAGCTAATAATGCTGAAATAGGAAGCGTAATCACCCAAGTGAGAACGATTTTACGAGCGACCCCCCACTTAACCCCTTTAATCCGCTGTGCGGAGCCTACGCCCATGATAGCAGATGAGATAACATGAGTTGTGCTAACTGGTAAATGAATGTACGTCGCTCCAAATATGATGAGAGCAGAAGACAAATCTGCTGCCGCTCCATTTATAGGACGGATTTTCATAATTTTACCGCCAACTGTTTTAATAATTTTCCAACCACCAATTGAAGTACCAAGCCCCATGGCAGTTGCAGCGGCAATTCGTACCCATAACGGAACATCAGTAGAGGTGGTGAATCCTCCAGCTATTAATGCCATCGTCATAATCCCCATTGCTTTTTGAGCATCATTTGTTCCATGGGTAAATGCCTGAAGTGAGGCAGTGAAAATTTGAAAAATCCTAAAGCCCTTATTTGTTTTATATAGTGTTGAGTTACGAAAGATGACCTTAAATAGACTCATCATTATAAATCCAACTGCTAATGCAATAAAAGGGGAAAGAATAAGTGCTTGTATGATTTTTATAAAGCCACTGTAGTTTAATATCCCAAATCCAGCAGCGGAGATAGCCGCCCCTGCTATTGAACCAATTAAGGCGTGAGATGAGCTACTAGGAATACCGTAATACCAAGTTAACAGGTTCCAAGCTATTGCCGAAAGGAGCGCCGCCAAAATAACAACAGTTCCATTTTCAATTGCGAACGGATCTACAATGTCTTTAGTGATAGTTTTGGCTACACCTGTAAAAGTTATCGCGCCGATAAAGTTCATTGAAGCAGCTAAAATAATAGCAACTCTTGGCTTAAGCGCCTTAGTCGATACACTGGTTGCAATCGCATTAGCTGTATCATGAAAACCATTAATAAAATCAAATGCTAGGGCAAAGAAAATAATTAAAATGGTGAGTAATAGTAAAGTATCCATGCTAGTATGATTCTCCCTTAGGCGTTTCTCATAATAATCGTTTCAAGTGTATCTGCAACGTCTTCACAGGAATCTGATACGCCTTCGAGAATCTCGTATATCTCCTTAATTTGAATAATTTTTATAGGATCAGTTACATTTTGAAAAAGTTGTTTTAATGAAATACGAAAAATCTCATCACATTGCGATTCATAGTCATTGATTTTAATCGTATGTTGCCGTATCTCTAATAGCTTTTTTGAAGACAGAAGCTCAATTGCTTTAATAATTTCGATTGTGCTTTTATGAATGTGGTCAGCGTAAGAATTCATATATTCATCAGTTTCTGTCAACGAGTAAATTTCAAAGCGTTCCGCACATTGCTCCATTCCGTCCAAAACATCATCCATCTTGATGGCTAAATGTAAGATGTCCTCCCGTTCAATTGGAGTAATGAATGATTTATTTAACTCAGTTATTAAGCCATGGATTATTTTGTCCCCCTTCTTTTCATAGTTCTTCATTTCAAATGAAAATTCTTTCAGGTTAGAGACATTTTTAATTTTAAACTGAACAAAATAATCAGCTGCTTCTTTTAAATTTACGGAAATGGATGATAGTGCGTCAAAAAAAACATCTTTTTTCTTGTTTCCAAACATAGTGTTTAATCCTCCAGCAAAAATAACTTAACACACGATTGAATTTCAAAATGTTCACATGTGTTTAGGTGTAAAACTTATTGTTTTAGTATCTATAGAAAATTCAGGGAATATACTTGAAATTTATCTATTATCGTGTAAAATTACACTAAAGAGAAAATGGTGTAATTTTACACTAAAGGAATTGGCTGGTGTGTAAAGATGTTAACTATAGAAATTTTGAACACTAGGGATGAACAATCAAAAACAAAAAAAGAAATCATTTCACTAGCAAGAAGGGTCAGCCAGATTGGGGAAAAGTACGTACACTCAAAACTTGAAATTTACGACCAAGTCATTTGCCTACGACGAAATCAAAAGCTATTGGCCGCTCAATTCGTTCAAAGCTTTGAACAGAATGGAGACTTTTTTGTATACTTTGGACCTTTGTTTTCAAGAATGAGCTGTTTTCTTGAATTGTTTATGCAGTATTTATTTGTGGTAATGGCCGATAATCAAGAACGAAGAATTCACCTACTTGCTGAAATTGAGAATCCAGAAGTGCTTTTGCTGTTTAAAGCCTTGTTTGAGGATAGGGCTTATCCAAAATTTATCAATTGTCCTGTCCCAAATGAAATAAAGGAAAAGGTTCATATTTTTTCAGAGAACCTCTCCCATATTCATGACCTTGATAGTGATCGTTTAACCTCAAAATCCATTGATTCGCTTTATCAAAAGCAGTCTATTCATAAAGAAATAGAGAATTGGTTGTATTCAAGAAAAATTGATTTATCACAATGTATGAATGTTGTACTGTACGCGACTATTCCGGATACACCAGATTTGCGCAAAGATTTCATTATGGAGCTAGAGCATGGAAGACAAAGGTTGGGGAATTGGAAGGATAGGAAAAACGAAGTGTTAGCTTTATTTGAAGGAGGAATCGTAAGTAATGTCTGAGATTTTTTTTTCACAGATTAGGGAAGATAGCTTAGTAGAAAGAGAGATTTCAAGTTTAGTGATACCTAAGAAAGTTCTTGTAATTGGCTCTGGTGGCTGTACAGCTTTTTCCATTTTGGATGATTCGGTTGACCAGGTTATCTGTGTAGATGTCAATCTCGCCCAATGTGCTTTAATTGAGTTAAAGAAGGCAGCTATAAAGCGTTTGTCGTTGGATGAATATCTTGCTTTTATCGGTGAAACTCCATGTGAAAATCGGTTAGGAATTTATCAGGAGTTAGCGAATGAACTTCCTGGTTACGTTCAAGAATTTTGGACGACACGTAATCAAGATCTTGACTTAGGAATTAATCAATGTGGAGTAAATGAACGTTTTTATCGTTTTATAGGAGAATCTATTTGCCGGAATATATACGATGAAACCGTTTGGAATGAATTATTTGCTGCAAAAAGTCTAGAGGAACAGCATGCATTTTATCATCAGTATTTAACCACTATCGAATGGAGAACAGTTGCCCAACTATTATTGAGTAAAACGACACATCTTCAATTCTTTCCTGCGTTCATGTTTGCTAATGCACGTGAGAACGATTTTGGGAATTTCTTTTTGAGCCAGTTTGAGAAGGAAGTAAAAACAAAACCGATTCACTCTAATTATTTTCTAAGCCAAATCTTGTTTTCTACCTATTTGTATGAACAGAACGAGGGTGTTCCGTTTTACCTAACTGAAGAAGGATATGTAGCAGCCAAAAGAAATATTACTAAACTTGTAATCCATCCATTGAGTATTCAGGAGCTACTATTTAAGGAAGGTTCCATTGATGCTTTTTATTTGTCTAATGTATTTGACTGGGCAGATGAGAAAGGAAAAGAAGCGATTTGTAACGGGATATTACGCTCAAAATCTGAGAATGCAGTCGTATTGTTTCGAAACATGCTTAGTACGAGTCAACTGCCATCTAGTTTTATGAGTAAATTCAGCATTAATGAAGAATTATCTAGACGGTGTGAAAAGCTAGAGAGATCCATGTTATATCAAAAAATCACAGTAGGGAAGTTTCTATGACCTATCAATTTTTAGAACTTGATGAATCATTTGAGGAACAATTATTACGTTTAGCTTCAAGAACAAATACAGGTAGCGATCTCTTTTATGTTGACCGCTCACCTCATTTTTTTCGATTATCAGATGAATTCGGAATGACAAAGCATTTCGGGTTATTTAGGGAAAATGAACTAATCGGGTGTGTCGCGGTAAGTCAGCAACAGCGGGTAATTGATGGTACTTGTGAAAGAGTATTTTACTTAAATGATTTAAGGCTACACCCAGATTACCATCGGACGTTTGCCTATTATCGTCTTGCAGAAAATTTACTATCATTCTATCGAAATGAAGATACCGTAAAATGGATGTTTTCAACGGTTCTTGACAGTAACACAAATAAATCATCGATGATAAAGGGAAATCAGCTCCTTCCAGGAGGTGTTGAAATTGGCAAGACTACACATATTGGTGTCCCGATGTTCATGAATTACCGAAAACACAAACAAAAGTCATACAACGAACATTTAAGTGTTATTGAGATTGACGGGGAAGAGGCTTGGCAGGTTTATCAAAAACGAATGACGTTTAAATCATTTGCCCCATGTGATAAGGACCTTTTTATGAAAGAAAATGGTGTGTTTTTAGTCATAAGAAATGATAGGAAAGAAGACCTGGCGGTGTGTAAGCTTGTGGACCAAAGTGATGCTAGGAAACTTCGGCTCTCTGACAAACTTCCAATCGCGTTTAAATTGGTGAATTTTCTTTGTAGGGGTGTTGTTTGCCCACCATTACCAGATAAAGGAGACCTTTTTCGTCATGGTTACATGGCGTATTTCATGGCCAAGGAAAACCCACTACGTTATCGAGATGAATTTATTGCTTATATACAAAAAACTTATAAGCATCGATTCACATATTTATTTTACGGGGCCAGTGCAGAGGATAGCCAACGTTACCGAAGCAATCTATTAACGATTAAACTTTCATCAACGACGTATGCTTATGGAGATATTCCAATAAGTCTTGCAATGGATTTTCATGAATTAACACTAATTTAAGGAGGAAGTATCAATGGAGAAATTTATCGAGCTTAAGAAAGTGACAGACAGTCTATTTGGTGAAAAAAAGATTGAAGAACATCCATTATTTACAGCAATGAAAAATAAGGAGTTTTCTGAAGAACAACAAAAGAAAATTGCCCTTCAAATTTATCATGTGGTTCTTTACTTCCCTCGTTTTTTATCGGCAATTTTAACAAATATGCCAGATTATAGAATGAGAATGCCGCTGGTGGAGAATTTATTTGAAGAGCATGGGAAAATGAATGAAAAATATGTTCATAGTCAGACGTACAAGCAATTTTTAAAGGGAATTGGGATTACTGAACAGGAAATTAACGAAAGTGAGCCAAGTATTCCGGTCATTGCATACAATCGAGCTATAACTGATTTATGTCTCCACTATCCCTACTTAGAGGGATTAGCAGCACTTGGAGTGATTGAAGAAATTGTTGCAAGGGTTTCACCATTGGTAGGAAAATTTGCAAAGAATACCTATGGGAGTGAGAACCAATCGCTTATTCATTTCACCGACCATGAGGTGCTTGATGTTCAACATGCCAATGAAATATATGAAGTAGTGGCCCTAGGTTATGAAGGAGATCAAAAACGGATGATTGAAACAGGTTTGAAATTTGGTATGTATTATCACTCAAGAATGTACACTGACATCCTTGAAGATGTTCGTAACTAAATGGTAAAAAAATATATTAACTGGTATCCCCCTAAAAAATAATCCCATTCGAATTCATATATATAGTGCTATTTTATCAAAGTTTTTGATGTCTAGCTCCAGGCGCCATCGGCTCTCGGGTCTAAGCCAATCGCTTCGGAAGGTTGGGCTTGTCTTATGCTTGTCGCCGATAAGCAGGCGCATTCCGCATTTCTATCAGGAGGGCATTTGAATGGGAAAGAACTTCATGAAGACTTTGTCCGAGGTTGGGAAAGTAAAAATCATACTGTTGATTGGTTTGCTATTTATTTTATTTGTTGCAATCGGAATGAACTTGTATATCAATTCTCGTGATGTAAGTGCATTAAATAATCCATTGCCAGAGCCAACTATTATTTATGATAAAAATGGGGAGATTGCCAGCAAAGTTTCAGGAACTAAAATTGAAGCTGTCCGGTACGAAAATATCCCACCACATGTGGTCAATGCTATTATCGCCATAGAAGACCGTCGATTTTATAAACATCCGGGTGTTGATTATATTGGTATTTTTCGTGCTCTATTTCGGAACATAAAAGCGGGCGGGATTGTTGAGGGTGGAAGTACGATTACCCAGCAATTAACAAAGAATGTCTTTCTAACACATGAGCAAACACTGAAGCGAAAAATAGATGAATTCTTCATTGCTCAAAAAATAGAGCGTACATTTTCAAAAGAAAAAATCATGGAAATGTATCTCAACCAAATCTATTTTGGTGAAGGCGCATGGGGGATTAAAAATGCTGCTAGAACCTACTTTGGAAAAGAGGTTCATGACTTAACCGTAAGTGAAGGGGCGATTCTTGCTGGGTTAATTAAGGCTCCTTCGTCCATGAATCCTTTAATAGATATGGAAAAGTCGTTTAATCGAAGAGACCTTGTATTAGCGATGATGGAGGAACAAGGCTTCCTTACTTCAGCTCAAGTGAAAGATGCAAAGGAACAGGAAATTGTATTCAAAGGGCGCCAACTTGATCCATACAAAGGAAAGTATCCTTATTATGTTGATTATATAATTGAAGAGGCTATTGAGAACTATGGACTCACCCAAAATGAAGTATTATCTGGTGGCTTGGAAATTTATACAGAGCTTGATCCTCATATGCAAGAATCGATGGAAAATGTGTATAAAAACGATAGTCTTTTTCCGGAGAGTACATCTGATCAATTACTTCAGAGTGGTGCTATTTTAGTAGATCCAAAGACTGGCGGGGTAAGTGCGCTAGTGGGAGGACGTGGTGACCATGTATTTCGTGGCTTTAATCGTGCGACTCAGTTAAAGAGACAGCCAGGTTCTACCATTAAACCACTGTCTGTGTATACGCCTGCATTGGAACATGGTTATAGTATTTATGATGTCCTACCGGATACACCGATGAGCTTCAATGGCTACGAGCCTAAAAATGTGTCTGGAAACTTTAAAGGCAGTGTAACAATCTATGATGCAGTGAGGAATTCAGATAATGTTCCAGCGGTATGGCTGTTAAATGAAATTGGACTTAAAACAGGTATTGATGCTGTCAATAAATTTGGTCTTCCGATTACAGAAACGGATCATAACCTAACTCTTGCTCTCGGAGGTTTGGATGGGGGGGTGGCCCCGATTCACATGGCAGAAGCTTATACAACATTTCCAAATGAGGGAAGTAAGACGAAGGCACATGCCATTTCAAAAATTGTTGATACAAGTGGAGAGGTCATTGCTGAATGGAATGAAGAACCTGAACAAATTACGAGCCCTGAAGTTGCAAAAAGAATGACATTTTTACTCAAGGGAGCGGTTGAAAATGGAACTGGCCGCCATGCAAGAATTGAAGGTAGAGAAGTTGCTGGGAAGACTGGTTCAACTCAGGTCACTATCGATGGAATAAATGGATCAAAGGATATATGGATGGTTGGATATACACCTGAGTTAGTAGGTGCAGTATGGCTTGGATATGATAAAACAGATGCAAATCATTATGTAACAACTTCCAGTTCAACAGCTGCAACTATTTTTAAAGAAATCATGCAGCAGTCCTTAAGTAATACTCCAGCTAGTTCATTCAATCTCCCAGCCTATCAGCCTCCTGTTCAAAAGAAGGAGAATGTGCGGAAACAGAACAATGGTAGGGAAGAAAGGGATGATAAGAAAGGGCAGAAAGAGAAGTGGAAAGAGGAAAGAAAGAAACAGAAAGAAGCAGAAAAAAGGCGTAAAAAGGAAGAAAAAAAGAGAAAAAAAGACGATGACTAAAAAGGAGGTTCCCAACATAGGGAACCTCCTCTTTGTTTGCATAGAATTACACACATAAGATTAACTAATGAGAGTCGATAATGAAAAAAATATTTATTATAAATTAGTTGTATAGTATTGTAAAACTAGGAATATTTTGTGTGATAAAAGACCTAATATATTTGAAAGTGTTGGTGCGAATGAAAAAAGGTTTGCTATTTGTATTAGCATATGGAGTAATTATTCTATTATTAATTGGGATTGGATTCTTCTATTCTAAGCTTTTTGTACCCACCACGAACGTAAGCATTGATAATAACAAAGAGAAATCAGAGTTTACCCAAAGTTTTAAAGAAGCTCTAAGAGAGGACAAGGAGCGAACAGAAAAGAAAAAATTAGAAGAAAACAATAACAATAGATGGAATCCATCTCCGACCTTTATTTTAGTTGCTGTTTCGGTTGGTGCTGTTGCTGATATCGTAATAGTGATCCTTTGGGCACGCCATGAAAACAGAAAGAACCAGGACATGGGACTAGAAAGCAGACAACGAAAAAAAAGAATCACAGATTCCACCATTTTTTGGTGGATAATTGGATTAGGAGTTGTCCAGAAGAGACATGAAAAGTTAGTGGTTGATTGGAGATACGTGATAGCCTATATTGTTATCGGCTTTGCTTTAAAGTTCTGGATTTCCAAAGATTTTGTTTAAATAGAAGTAAACGACACCCTTTTACATAAAATTTATAATTTTTATAAAAAAGTGAAACCTTTTTCAATCAACTATCGTAAATAACATTGTAAAGAGAACTTCAAATGTCGTTTTGGAGGTGAATCTGTGGAAATATTCGGATATGATATCGAAACAGTCTATCTTATTGGCTTAGTTATTAGTGGAATTGGTACCCTACTCTTTATTTTGTTTGGTGATTTTCTTGAGGGAATGTTCCCAGACAGCTTTTTGAGTCCCACACTTATTTTTTCTTTCCTCACATTTTTGAGTGCGTCAGGTTATATTTTTGAAAAACTGCTTTCCTTTCATAGCATCGTAATTTTTATAATTTCACTTGTTCTAGCACTTATTTTAGTCACATTACTTAATGTCTTTGTTCTTATTCCACTATCCTCTGCAGAAGAATCAACGGCGTACAAGGAAGAGGATTTAAAAGGTAGAATCGGAAGGGTGATTACTTCGATACCGGTTGACGGCTATGGAGAAGTTGTTATTGAAGGAATCAGTGGAACCATTGCCAAATCGGCCAAAAGCTTTCACAATGAACCTATTCCATATGATGAAAAGGTTCTTGTAATAGATATAAAAGAAGGCGTTGTATACGTCTTGCCTTACCAAAATATGATTAATTAAAGGGGGATTTAAAGGTATGACTACTGGAATTTGGATTGTAATTGGAATTGTAGCATTCTTGCTACTAGCACTTATTGGGGTGTTTGTTACAAAGTACAGAACTGCAGGTCCAGATGAAGCACTCATTGTAACAGGGAGCTACCTTGGTGGGAAAAATGTTCATGTAGATGAAGCTGGGAATCGAATTAAAATAGTTCGCGGTGGGGGTACATTTGTACTACCGGTATTCCAACAAGCTGAACCACTTAGTCTCCTATCTAGTAAACTAGATGTCTCAACACCTGAAGTGTATACAGAACAAGGTGTTCCAGTTATGGCTGACGGGACTGCGATTATTAAAATAGGTGGTTCAATTTCAGAAATTGCTACAGCTGCCGAACAGTTTTTAGGGAAAAGAAAAGAAGACCGAGAAAATGAAGCTAGAGAAGTATTGGAAGGTCACCTTCGTTCGATTCTTGGTTCCATGACTGTAGAAGAGATTTATAAAAATCGAGAGAAGTTCTCACAAGAAGTTCAACGAGTTGCGTCTCAAGATTTAGCAAAAATGGGTCTTGTAATCGTTTCGTTCACCATCAAAGATGTGCGCGATAAGAATGGTTATTTAGATTCACTTGGAAAGCCGAGAATTGCGCAGGTAAAACGTGATGCAGATATTGCAACTGCAGAAGCTGATAAAGAGACACGTATTAAACGTGCAGAAGCAGATAAAGAAGCGAAAAAGTCCGAGCTAGAGCGCGCGACTGAAGTGGCTGAAGCAGAAAAAGTTAACCAGCTAAAAATTGCTGAATACCGTAGAGAGCAAGATATTGCAAAGGCACGTGCTGACCAAGCCTACCATTTAGAAGAAGCAAGAGCGAAACAAGAAGTTACTGAACAGCAAATGCAAATTCAGATTATAGAAAGACAGAAACAAATTGAGCTAGAAGAGAAAGAGATTTTACGTCGTGAAAAGCAATACGACTCAGAAGTGAAGAAGAAAGCAGACGCTGATCGTTACTCTGTCGTTCAAGCAGCAGAAGCAGAAAAAGCAAAGCAGTTGGCAGAAGCCGATGCGAATAAATATCGAATTGAAGCAATGGCGAAAGCAGAAGCAGAGAAAATCCGTATTGATGGTCTTGCAAAAGCAGAAGCCCAACGTGCACAAGGGGAATCTGAAGCAGATATTATCCGCCTAAAAGGTCTTGCAGAAGCAGAAGCAAAACAAAAAATTGCAGAAGCCTTCGAGCAATATGGAAGAGCTGCTATCCTCGATATGGTTATTAAGATGCTTCCTCAATATGCGAAGGAAGTTGCGGCACCATTATCAAATATTGATAAAATTACAGTCGTGGATACTGGTAGCAATGGGGAAAACAGTGGTGCCAATAAGGTTACAGGCTATGCAACGAACCTAATGTCTACACTTCAAGAATCGTTAAAAGCTTCTTCAGGTATTGATGTAAAAGAAATAATTGAGAATTTGTCTGGTAAAGGCAATGTGAAAAACAGTATCGACCAATTAACTGATGAATTAGTCCAATCAAGAAAAACTGAATCAACTGAAAAAGAATAATTGTCAAAGGAGAAGTTAGACCTACACATGGTTCTAGCTTCTTTTTTGGGGTATTGGGTAAAATAAACAAAAAAATATGTAACGTAAAGTGAACTTTTTACTTACCTTATTCGTATTATTAACGAAAATAATATCAAATCATCTCGGGGGAGAATTCATTGCATGGATGAAAAGGAACTAATACGTAGTGCAAAGCGTGGTGATTCACTCGCGTTTGCAATGCTTTTTAAGGAGCATTATCCTTTTTTAGTAAAATATCTTATAAAAGTTACAATGAAACCTGATATAGCCGAAGACCTGGCACAGGAAACAATGATGAAAAGTATGGAAAAAATTAAAATGTATAATGGCAAAGCAAAATTCTCCTCATGGCTGATAACAATAGCAACGAACTTATACATTGACGAACTCCGAAAGAAGAAACGTGAACATAATTATCAGCAACAGGAACAAGCGTTACGAAAAATGAAATGGCAATTTAATAACCTATCGGAGGATTGGAATGACGTCCTTAATGCACTGGGAAGGCTTTCTGATGAAATTAGAATTCCAATTGTGCTAAAGCATTATTATGGATATTCGTATGAAGAAATAGCTGAAATGCTTCATATCGCCATTGGTACTGTTAAGTCGAGGATACATAATGGAATCCATACGGTAAGAAAGGAGCTGAGACCAAATGAAGAAAAACAAACTAGTACTGCTAAACAACGAACAACAACATGAGGATGATCCTGAAACGGTTCAAGAAGTTAAAGAAGCACTTACTAAAATAGACAATCACTATTCGGTTTTCACTCCGGATTTACAAGTGTTTGAACAAATGGTAGCAGCTGAACAACAGAAACAAAAAAAGAAATTTAGACGTGATTTAACTGCATTTATTTTAATTGCTTTACTTATTATGACAGGCTTAGTTACTGCCTTTTTTCAACTACCACTAGCATTTATCATCATACAAGGTATTGTAACGATAGGCTTACCACTTTATAGCTACTTTGGTAATAGAAAAAAGGTGATGGGTGTACGATGACAACAGAAGATATCCGTATAATTATACCAGTCGTAATTTTAGTACTCATCCAAGGGTTTTGGCTGTTTTTAGATGCGAGAAAAAGGGGACATAATTATTGGTTTTGGGGTATTTGGGGCTTGATTCAGACGCCATTGCCAACTATTTTTTATCTCATTTTTGCTAGAAAAATTTATCGTCGTAAAGCAGGTAGGGAATGATGAGGAATATAGCGAAATATATTGTATTAATGATAGCTATTGTTGGACAAATCATAGGTATTGTTTTTTTGTTCATTGATATATCGAGGGCTTTAACGTTTTATGCCTTTTATATGGTTGCCATTATTTTATTATTTGCATTGTTAGTTTGGGAACGAAAAAGTGAGAAAAGGGAGGATGATGAAAATGATTATCGTGACTACTGATTTTGTACCAGGTAAAGAAATAAAAGAGCTAAAAGGGTTCGTTAGAGGAGGCACCGTTCAGTCGAAGCATATAGGAAGAGACATTATGGCAGGATTTAAAACAATTGTTGGAGGAGAAATTTCCGATTATACAGAAATGCTAGAAGAGGCAAGGCAAAAAGCGATTGGACGAATGGTGGATGATGCAAAGGCAAAAGGAGCAAATGCGGTTATCGCGATGCGTCTACAAACATCAGCTGTGATGCAAAATGCATCAGAAATTATTGCATATGGTACAGCAGTTTATGTAGAATAATCCCTTTTCAAGCTAGAATAGAAAGCCTATTCTAGCTTTTTTATTATAAAAAAGCCTTTCCTATGATAGGATAGACTCATTAAGATAGCAGGGAAGGTAGGGACCGAGATGAATGATCGCTATTCTCGACAAGAACTTTTTACTCCAATTAGAGCAGAAGGGCAACAGAAAATACGAAATAAGCATGTCCTAATTGTCGGTGCCGGTGCACTAGGTACGGGAAGTGCAGAAGGGCTTGTTCGGGCAGGTATAGGTAAACTCACTATTGTTGATCGCGATTATGTAGAATGGACAAATTTGCAAAGACAACAATTATATAGCGAAGAGGATGCAGCCAATCGTTTACCAAAGGCCGTTGCTGCTAAAAGACGATTGGAAATGATTAACTCTGAGGTGGAAATTCAGGCACATGTTATGGATGTTTCGATTGAGGAGATTGAAAATATTATTGTAGATATAGACCTAATTATCGATGCTACTGATAATTTTGATATTAGAATGCTCCTAAATGATGCATCACAAAAATTTAACATACCATGGATTTATGGGGCATGTGTTGGTAGCTATGGGATTAGTTATTGCATTCTGCCAGGACAGACACCATGTCTTCATTGCCTGTTAGAAACCGTTCCGATAGGTGGACTGACATGTGACACTGTTGGAATTATTAGCCCCGCTGTTCAAATGGTAGTAGCCTATCAGGTAACTGAAGCACTTAAATTATTAGTGGAAGATTATGAAGCGCTTAGAAACAAACTGGTGTCATTTGATTTGTGGAAAAACCAGCACACTGCTATTAAGGTCGACAGAGTAAAAAAGGAAGGTTGCCTTTCATGTGGTACCAATCCTACATATCCATATTTGTCATACGAGAACCAAACAAAGTCAGCAGTTCTATGTGGAAGGGATTCTGTTCAAATACGACCAAGCGATAAAATTGAAAGAGATTTAGATTCTCTGGCAGAACTTTTATCGGCTCAAGGTGGCAAAATTGAAAAGAATCCGTATCTCTTATCTTTTACAAAAGACCAAAATCGGATGGTTATCTTCAAAGACGGACGTGTTCTCATACATGGAACAAAGGATATATCAGAAGCTAAGGGCTTGTATCATCGTTATTTAGGATAACTAGTTAATTCCATATTCAGTTCTAAAAAGAACTCCTTCATGTCAGCGAAAACAGATTCACAAAAGATTCAAACGTTTGACAAAATGTTGCCTTAAAATACGCAAAAGTTGATTGAATTTGATGATACTCTATTATCATAAAAGGATAATGGGGGAATCAAAGTGGAAGAACTATCAATTACATTTAATATTGCAGCATCTTTGGTATTACTATTTTTCATTGGTGCAATAATAATAGAATCCTAAAAAAAAATCCACGCATGCGTGGATTTTTTAGTCTGGCGTATTTACCATGATTCCTGCTACTTGTTGGAGTCGCGCATAGAAGGCTTCAGCTGCATCACCAGTAAGTCCCGTTTCTTCGAATGCTTCTTTCATACAACGTAGCCATGCTTTAGCACGTGTAGGTGTTACTTCAAAAGGCATATGCCGATATCTCATTGCCGGTGGACCAAATTCATTACTATACAATGTTGGGCCACCTAAAAACTGGGTTAAGAACATATATTGTTTTCTTTTAATTTCCTCGATATCTCCTTCGAATAAAGGAGCTAAATCTGAATCAGCATATACTTTAGGGTAAAAAGCCTCAACTAAGTTTTCGATAGCATCGGCTCCACCAATTTCTTCATATAAATTATTCAATTTAAAATCCATCGTTTCACCACCACTAAATATTATATTATAAGTACTATACCAATACTAAAAACAACAAGGTGTGATTTGAATCACAATTATACTTAATCATTCCCATTGATGTGAATGTTTGCTATTATAAAAATAACCAGAAGAATTTGTGTTAGTGATAGCTATTTCTATTAATACTATCTTAAACAAAAACAAATTTTATTACAATTTAGGAGTGTGAGTTTTACGTGGACGATTTGCCACTGAGTACCATTATTTTGTTAGTTGTTTTAATCTTTTTATCAGCTTTCTTTTCTGCGAGTGAAACGGCTTTTTCGAGTGTTAACAGAATACGGCTCAAGAATTATGTAGATGAAAAACGACGTGGAAGTAAGAAAGCATTTTACATTACGGAGCATTTTGACAATGCACTTTCAACAATCTTAGTTGGAAATAATATCGTTAATATTGCTGCTGCGTCAATCGCATCTAAAGTTGCTACAGATCTTTTTGGAGGCAATACAGGACTTGTAGTCAGTACATTCGTAATGACATTACTCATTTTAATCTTCGGGGAAGTACTTCCAAAGTCATTTGCAAAAGAAAATGCGGAGACCTTTTCGTTACGAGTCTCAGGTATTCTCTTTTCATTAATGAAGTTACTGACGCCAATTACATATTTATTTGGATTATTGAAGGCAATGGCAGCTAAGCTTATTAAGAGTAATAATGATGCTCCATCCTTCACTGAAGAGGAACTTAAGGTAATGGTTGATATGAGTGAAGAAGAGGGCGTTATTGATAATAAAGAAAAAGAATTGGTACACCGCTCACTTGATTTTAACGATATATTAGTTGGAGAAATTTTAACACCTCGAATCGATATGATCGCGGTGGAAGTTAATGATCCTATTGAAAAAATTCGTGATATGTTTTTAGAAGAACGATTTTCACGTGTCCCAGTGTATGAAGAGAATATTGATAATATCATTGGGATTTTATCAGAACGTGAATTTCTAAGTCTCCTTGTTCAACAAAAGAAGATTAATGTTCGTTCTATAATCCGTAAACCGTTTTTTGTGGTAGAATCAATGAAAATTTCAACCTTATTGCCTGAGCTTCAAAAAAGTAAGACACATATGGCAATCGTTGTTGACGAATTTGGTGGAACATCTGGTTTAATTACGCTAGAGGACATAATTGAAGAGATTGTTGGAGAAATCTGGGATGAGCATGATGAAAAAATTAAGTACATTACTCAAATAGATGAAAATACGTATGAAATAAATGCAGATATGCCACTTGATGACTTTGCAGAGATCATAGGAATTGAAGAACCTGAAAGTTCACATCATTCTGTTGGTGGATGGATATTTGAGTCCTTTGAGAAGATTCCGGTCATCGGTGACACGTTTGATTATCACCATCTCACCTTAACAGTTGTAGAAGTCGAAAATCGACGAATAAGAAAAGTGAATGTAGAAGTTAACCAACCAATATTAGATATTGAAGATTAATTATATAACACGAGGGGACGGTTCTTTAAGTAATCCAAAATGGATAACGTAAAAGTGCCGTCCCCTCTTTAGCTACTGAATAATATCAGCGAGATCTGCAGGAATAGGTATTTTGTCATCAACATCATATTTTTTTTCAAATGAATGGTATTCAAAGAGAATCCCTTCCGGTGAGGATACTGATAAGTCTAGAATGTAGTCACCATGATCCCCTTTGGTTTCAAGATAAAATGTATTATCATCAATTTTCAGGTGATAAAAGTGATATTGAAACCCTAGAAATTCTTTTGTATCAAAACTCGTGTTCGGGTGGGTCGAAATGTACTGAGCTAAATCATCAATTGTGGCCATGGGTTTGTGCAATACAGTATTAATTTTTTCTTTTACAATTTGGGATGTAGTCGAAAATGTTTCCTTTGCCTTCGTTGTTAAATCCCGAATAAACTGATTAACTTCACTCAATCCGGATCTCTCCTAAAAAGGATTTTCTTAGTTAAGAATAATAATCCTGGTAGCCCTCGCGTGGAATTTCGACATTTTTACCTTTAACGTCATCAACTACGGCTTTAATTTCACCTTCCATGTAAGCATCGCTTACTTGTTCATGTGTTGTAGCAAGTCCAGATGACAATTGGTCATTCTTGCCGTAGTCCTCGATCTCATACTGCCTACCTGCTAACTCTTCTGTGCCGTTTTGTAATTTATCCTTCAAAGTAATCTCCTCCTACTCATAGTGTCATCATAATTAGTATCCCAACAAAATTTTGTAATAAGTCTAGTTAATAATTGGAACCTTAGACTGTGAAAGGGGTTGTTAATCCGGTAAGCGCTGCATGCCCGTACCAAGTGAGCAGCAAGGATAAAGGTAACGCAAGTAGTGCTGCATACCCGTAGCAAGTGAGAAGTAAAAAAGGTTACGGAAGCAATAGGGCAATTATAAATAAAAACGAGAGACACCCTTTTGGGGTGCCTCTCTAGCCATATTATTTAATTGTTATTAACCTTGACGTCCACTCATAGATTGTTGAGCGAATGATACTAAACGCTTTGTAATTTCTCCACCAACTGATCCGTTTGCGCGAGATGTAGTGTCAGCACCTAAGTTAACACCAAATTCTTGAGCAATTTCATACTTCATTTGGTCGATAGCTTGTTCTGCACCTGGTACTAATAATTGGTTACTGTTGTTGCTATTGTTGTTTGCCATTTTCCTTCATCTCCTTAAACTGATTTTTTTTGGTGGGTTACTCCGGAATTGCACCAGATATAAGGGTTTCCTTAGCCTCTAGGCTAACCCGTTTTATAAACTTTTCTAATGATGTTCGGTGGTGCTTGGTGAGTTGCTGTTGCTGTGTTTGTACTAAGTATTATGTGACGTAAAACGATTTATATTCGAAAATTTATCTACCAATTAATTCCTTTGAAATAGAAAGCATAACAGCCTCGATTCATCAAAAACTATTTGTAATAAATCTTGAATTATGAGTAGGAGAGAAGAGCATGGCTATTTGTCCATTATGTAATGGCTTTAATAAAGCAAGTTTCTCTTGTGCACAATGTGGAAGTACTCTTGAGGATTCTGGACGCATTATCGATTATTTTGACGACTATAGTGCATATATGCAAATCGATGACATGAAGAGGATAGATGGTTTTCAAACAACGTTACAAGACAATGAATGTGCTCATTTATTTTATTGTACAAACTGCCATACGGATGAGATCAAATTTATTAAAGAATAGGTACCATTGTAACTGCCACTTGGTCCAACAACAAAAAAAGTCGCCCAATGATGGACGACTTTTACTTTTTACTATTAATTATCGGATTCTTCGATCAGTTTCTACGTCGAAGAAGTGACACTTGTTCATATCGAACGCTAATTCAATTGTTTCACCTGGTTTTGCTTGAGTACGAGAATCAACACGTGCTACAAAGTCAGTTCCAGCTAACTGAGAGTAAAGCATAGTCTCAGCCCCAGTTAATTCAGATACTTCGATATGCGCATTGATTTTTGAACCTTGAGATGACTCAATGAATACAGGCTCATCATGAATGTCTTCTGGACGGATACCAAGGATTATCTCTTTGTTCAAATAACCTTGCTCACGAAGGACCTTCATTTTTCCTTCTGGAACCGCAATTTTTACATCACCAATAGTGAATGTACCATCTTTTAGTGTTCCAGGGAAGAAGTTCATTGCAGGTGATCCAATGAAACCAGCAACGAATACGTTCTCTGGGTTATCATAAACTTCTTTAGGAGCACCGATTTGTTGAATAATACCATCTTTCATAACTACAAGTCTAGTCGCCATTGTCATTGCTTCTGTTTGGTCATGTGTTACGTAGATTGTAGTTGTTTGTAAACGTTGGTGAAGCTTAGAAATTTCAGCACGCATTTGTACACGAAGCTTAGCATCAAGGTTTGATAAAGGCTCATCCATTAAGAATACCTTAGCGTCACGAACAATTGCACGACCTAACGCAACACGCTGACGTTGTCCACCAGATAGAGCTTTAGGTTTACGATTTAAATACTCTTCTAAGCCTAGAATCTTTGCAGCTTCCTGAACTCGACGATCAATTTCATCTTTCGGGAATTTACGAAGTTTTAGTCCGAATGCCATGTTATCATATACACTCATATGTGGATATAGTGCATAGTTTTGGAATACCATTGCGATATCGCGGTCTTTCGGAGCAACATCGTTTACACGTTTGTTATCAATAAAGAAATCCCCTTGAGAGATCTCCTCTAGACCTGCAATCATACGTAACGTAGTTGATTTACCGCAACCTGATGGACCTACGAATACGATAAATTCTTTGTCTTGAATATGAAGGTTAAAATCCTCAACTGCTGTTACTTTATTGTCGTATACTTTATAAATATGATCTAGAACTAATTCTGCCATTTTTTCTCCTCCTATTTTGAAAACGGTTTCGATAGTTAAAGTTTACTCGAGAGAGAAAAATGCGTAAATGTGTAAATTGCACAAAACGATGAAAGGGTTTTCGTGCATGTCTACGAATGATTAGATATTAGCTCTAAAATTAAAAATGCTCAATAGTCAAAATAGCTAAATAGGTAGTGACAGCGCCGTGAAAATGCTTAATATCAATCCCAGTCTTTTCAGTGAATTTTTCTATACGATATTGTAGGCTATTACGGTGCATGTATAGCCGTTTTGCTGCATTTGATACATTTAAATCACTCTCAAAGAAAACCTTAACCGTTTCAAGTAGCTCAAGGTCATTTTGAAGTTCCTCAGGGATTACATTTTTTAGTTGGTTGCGAAAATTCGTCCCCATCCCCTCTAGTAATAGAAAAGGGAAAATATCATGTAAACGATAGACTTTCTGTTTATGTAAAAACAGTCTCCCTTTCTGAAACCATTCTTTTTCAGTTTGAAAGAGGCGAGGTAAATCATTTGAAAGGGGGTATGTCTGTCCAATAAATAAGCGCAAATCTGTATAGAAATCACTAGTCAAAGTGACAGTAATTTCTTCATAAAGAATATCATCTATTGTTTCTTCATTTCTCGATTCAATCAGTACGCCACTCGAATCACTTTCCCATAAGAAGATGGTATTCATAGGCAAAAGTGCTTGAATGGCCTCTTGGAATTCTAACTGGTCTGTTATTGGTTGTTCAGCATGAAATTGAATAAATCTACATTGTGAAAATGAAAATTGATCAATTGCTAGGTTGCCCTGTTGATAATACAAAAAGTTATACCAAAAGGCCTGTGAGTCAGTCATATCATTGACATGACTACCGTATGGCGTGAAGAGTGAGGATAGAAGTGATGCTTCTTTCGTCGAAAGTCGTTCCTTTTTAATCCCAAAAAAGGTTCCTGTATCAACTGAAAACCAAGAGTATAATTTAGTTTTATAAGGTGATTGAGCGGTTACAAAGTCATCTTTATAATGGAGTTTTAAATTATCAATCATCAGAATTAATTCCTTTCGTAATAAAAAAATCTCCCTCTATTATAACAGAAGGAGAATGTGTCGCTAATTGATTATTCTATTACTTCTGGTGGATCTTCTTCGACAAAGTCGCGAGCTTCTTCTATGTTTGTTTTTCCGTGAAAACGATACACGCTTCCACCAGCCATTCCTTCATTAATGAAACGGTCAACATCCATGAGAACCTCATCTTTCCCTTCATATTGAAGGTCTTCACGTTCTTTCCCTTTTTTAGACATAAAAAAACCTCCTTTGGTACATAGTGTGTGAAGGAGGCGGAAAAATAATCATCGTAGATATCCATTAATTATCATAAACATGGAAGAGCATTAATTCATGAATTTGTTTTGTAATGTCATTTATGACGTTTAAATCAGGGTGATCCCCATGCCAGTCAATACTTCCATCCTTATTATATACTCCACTAAATTTTGTTCCTTGGTAGTAAAAAGAAAAACTCCAGCCAGGAATCTTGCTACTTTTATATAAAGGCTTCCATTGAAAATGTGAGATCATTGTAAACTCCTTAAGTAGTTATAGTTGCTTTCATTATAAGGAGTTTGGTTAAATTTTCAAGCCCTTTTTTACGGATGTGGGTCTCGTCGAATACCATCGGCTTTGAGTTAATCTCGTAAATAAAGAGTCCCCCGTCAACACTGCGACCAAGGTCAATTGAAAATTCTCCGACAAATTCTTCAATTTGTTTGTTTAATTCTTTTCCAATAATATAGACGAGTCGATTTAAAAGTGCTTCATCAAACCGTGGACGAACCCTTTCATATGGAATAATAGTGCCACCGTTTGGTACGTGAGTTGTAACTTCGCTTTCACCACTTAATCGAACTCCAATTCCGCTGATGGAATGTCCAGTACTGTCATAATCATAATGGCATAATAACCGTAAGTCATACCGTTTTCCATCATATGTGTCGTATGGAATGGCTTTTTGTAAAATAAAGTCCTCTTGAGCAAATTCTTCATCATTCTTCTCCCAAAATGAAGCGAGAGTTCGATAAATTTGTTTCCCATTTGGTGTTTCCACGATGATTTTATTTCGTTCCTTTTTTAGCCTGTAAATGCCAATACCTTTGGATCCACTAGCTCTTTTCAAATAAATGTCCTGATGTTTTATTAACATTGATTCTAGGTCGCTTAATTGCGTAAGTAGAATGGTCTCTGGTAGAAAGGAAATAAGAGATTGATTTCTTTTCAAAATTTGATAAACATTCCATTTGGAAAAGAAGTATGGATTAAAAAAGGGAATCCCTTTCATTTTTAAAAAGGAAACCACAGCATTAAAAAGTTGGGTTTCCTCAATTGGGCGATAGGGTATACGGTTATAAACTGTAGTAGGTAGAGGTACTTCTAGTTTTATCCATTTCATTAACGGTTTATAAAAGGTAAAGCACTGGACAGGGTGTTCCTGTAATGAATGTGGTGTAATAATTATTCCTAGTGCACCACGATCTTGTAAAGCTAAAACAATACTTTTTAAGTTTTGTAAGTTACCGATAAATGTATTGTCTGAGGATGGTGCAGTTAAAATTCCAATTAAAGGTCCAACACGGTTGCCATCTCTATTTACAGGAAAGGGGAGCGAATTGTTTTGCCTGCCCGCCACATAAGTTAAGATAGTATCCTCTTTTCCGAAAAGAAGGCCTTTTGGCTCTTCACACTGGTACCATTCTCGTCTTGCGATGTTGTAATAAATGGTACACATGTTCATTTAAATACTTCCTCAGGGGTTTTGATGGTTGTTTCAGTTAAATAGACAGCATATTGCAATGGAAGCCTGCTAGAGAGTTTATCATATTTTCTGAGCTTTGGATGTGAAAAGATGGAGCGGCCAGGCTTAGAATTTGCTTCAAAAAGCCAGACACTTCCATTTTTATCTAGCCCTAAATCAAATCCAAGTTCACCAATATGTCCTTTTTGTCTTGAATCGATGACCTCACTTAATAACAATGCTGCTTGTTTTAGGGAATCGGCTATTTTTCTGCATTCCTCGATATCATGGAATAGTTCAGTAAGTGTCCGAACAACTCCTCCGTTATTAAGGTGTGTAGTCACACTTCCTCGCCCAGAGATTTTACCCGCGATTACACTTACTTGCCAAACGCCTTTTTCATCTTTGTTTGTATGAACACGAAAATCAATTGATTTATGATCATGACGAATCAAATGAATTCCCTGTTGAACGATATAATGTTCCAATCGTTTGTTACGAAAATGAGTGTTGATGAACGATTCGATGGTAGAGAATCGCTGTAGACGATTATTTCCATTCTCGTCACGGTAACGACAGAAATAAGAGTCCGTTTCTCGGTCAAATAAAACTTGGTATATTCCTAAACCAAGGCTTCCGTTTGCAGGTTTGATATAGACATGTTGATATTTTGAAAGCATCCGTTCAATCAAGGAAAAGGTTGGATTTTTATGAGTTTCGGGTAAATACGTTGCAACACGGTGGTCACCCTCTAATAGTTGATGGATTTCCCATTTGTTAAAAAATCCAGGGTTAAACCATGGAATTAAGTATTCTTGATGTAGACGTTCTTTAATTTCACGTAAGGTTTTATGTTTTTCTGTTCGACGGTTTGGGAGGCGATCATATACAACATTAGGAAATGGAATTTCAATTGTTTCCCAACCATTATGACTATGAAATAATCCATGGATTGTACCTTTATCCCAATCAATATGTTTCGCACCAAAAATAAACACATACGCACCGACAACTTTTTCCTGTGCCAAAAGTTTTGCAAAGAATAAGGTACGTTCTCCAATTGGTCGAATCATCGATTCACTAAATCCAGCAGTGAAAATTCCAACCAAAGGACCGATATACATATTCCCATCATGGACAAAAACTTGCGTTGTACTTGTGTAAGGAATTTTTAGAGATTCAAAGATGTCTTCAGATATTTTGAGTTCTTGTTTATCACTCTGAATGACCTCGCATTCGCAGAAGGAGGTACCAAAATATATATGCTTAATTGTTTTTTTATATTGGATGGTTCTAGGCATATACACTTTTCCGAGTTCCTGTTTCGTAATAGTGAGTGGTAGTGGTGTTCGCATTTTTACAGCTCCTTTTTAATGTGTCCAGCTCCGGGGCGCCTTGCACTTTTTTAAGTAGAAAGTTTTGACTGTAAATAGTGACAATAGTGTAAGGGTGTTGTATAGAGAGTATCTTCAATTGATGGGTCAGTATCTAAAATTACCTTTCTACCAGGTTTTGAATTTGTATCTAAGATCCAAAGGGCTCCGTCCTTTGTAAGACCCAAATCTATGCCCATTTCGAATAGAGGTTCGAAGTGTTCTTCTAAAACATTGGGCAGCCTATTACTAATTGTATGAATGTTTTCTAAAAGTAATTGCTTATGAGAGATAGACATTTTTTCTGTCCAGGTATGAAAAGAATGAGTCTCACCGCCGCCACCTAAATTTGAGATAAGGTGACCAGGTAATCCAAGACGAATCCCACGGCCTTGTTCAACCCATTTTCCTTGGCCATTCTTTTGAAGCAAAATCCGGATATCAAATGGGCGGTTGTCTTCGTCGTGTAGTTGTAAGTATTCTTGTGATAGATACGGCTGTATAGAAACATTGGCATCAAGCCATTTTTTTAAATCACGTCTGGTTGTAAACTGTGTTTTATTTAGTTGCTTTGATTCCTTGTAGATAACCTCAACGTAGTTACGGTGTAGAAATAGTCCAATTATGCCTCTTCCCATTGAGCCTTTTTCAGGTTTAAGGATAAGTTGATGCTTTTTCATCAAGGTTCGTAGAATAGCAGAGGAGGAGTGAGCTTGCTCGGTAAAAGGGATGTAGGGTGAAAGTATTTCATCTTGGCACAACACATTGTAAATCTCCCATTTATTTGGAAGACCTTGACCGAGAAATACCGTATCTGGTCGACTTTTCAACCAGTTCATGATGGGTTGACTTTTAATAGATAACTCATCACTCGTGTAGAAACATCGATCATATAAAAACGTCGGAATGTCAAATATACATTGTTCCCACTTATTCGTTGTATGGTTGTATTGTTCACCGCGGATCATCTCCGAGGATGGTTCAATGGATGTTGGTGTAAATCTATAAAGCTGAATACCTAACTCTGGTGCCCGTTTTGCTATTTCAGTTGCGTACCCTCTCTCCTGATTTGGGTAAATTGTAACAAAACCCAATGGAATCATAGGACCCACTCCTTTCTTATCAATTTAAGTCAACTCGGAAAGATAGACACAATGTTGCAATATTGCTTTTGCACTTGGACGAATTCTAGTCGATACTCCATTCTGTTCTTGGTTTTTTGAAGGTTTTGTATTGACTTCAATAATGGTTGGTTTGCCATTTTCATCAAGTGCAAGGTCAATCCCAAGTTCAGCAAAAATGCCATCTGCTGTTCCGTCGATAATCTCTGCCACCTCAATTGCTAAATCCTTTAATAATCTTTTAATATGAGGAATTTGTTTTACTTCAAAGTTCTTTATAAGGACTTCATGAACCTTTTTAATTTCTCCTCCTCTTGCAAGATTAGAAACAAATTGGTCTTTTGAAGAAACTCGTGCGACAGCTGAGGTTATTTGCCACTTTTCACTTAATTGTTTTTGACAAAGTAAACGAAAATCCAAGGGCTTTTCCTCATACAATAGGAGGGGAATACATTGCTGAACAATGAATGTATGTTGTTTCAACCTTGATAAAAGAGACTGAAATAGGGAGGCAAAACTTTGATGAACAGTCTCAATTTCGCCAGAAAACGTTGTGTAATCTAAAAAGTATGAGTCATCCTCTAGTTTATGAATCCGGAAAATATTTCTCCCCTGACTGCCATGAACAGGTTTTACAAATACACACTGATAATTCTCAATCATGTCAAAGAGAACATCCTTACCAGTTAAAACAATAGTATCAGGCATATACGTTTGTAAATGTTCATGTTCCTTTAATATTTCATACACTTCCCACTTATTTAAAAAGTGATCATTAAAATAGGGAATACGGTTAATCTGCAACTCATTTGTAAAGTCAGTAAAACGTAGGGACTGCTCTCGTTTACGCGAGTGAATCCGATTGTGGACTACTTGTGGGTATGGGACAATCGACTTTTTCCATGTACCATCGAAAAAGACATACCCCATGTGATCATAGAATGTATTTAACGAGAATACATAAAAAAGTACTCCAATTTCATTTGCATATTTCGATAATTCCTCGCAAAATTCCTCTATAGAACCTAATGATATGCGACTTTTTTGCTCGGAAACATCTGTTAATAAACCGACGACTGGACCAATTTCTAATTTGCTATTTCCTTTTTTTTGAAGAGTAATTGAAAAAGTCTCAGCTGGAAGCTGTAATTCACGTAGAACACTTTCACTACATTGAATAACAGGTTCGCTCTCATTAATAGATACGATTTCAACGTTAACACTATTCCTACTGCAGTGTATTTCAATACTCTGTTGTTTTTGTAGGCTTAATTTCTTAAAAATAATTTCACTCATTTTTATTTGAAAGGGGGAGACCTGCTTATTTGTAACAGGAATTACCTCGATAAGAATTTTTTCCGTCATCTCGATAACCTCATTTGCTTAACTTGACGTTCAAACACTATAATTGATAAGGTGATAAAAAATCTTGAACTTAGTTTTTGATGTCTAGCTCTAGGCGCCAACGGCTCGAGGACACTAGTCAATCGCTTCGGAAGGCAAGAACGCCTTCTGTCAGCGCTTATCATGTACTCGTTGCCGCTTTGCGGACACCTTGCGCTGTTCTGGTCTGGGCGAAAGCCTGATACCGTATCGTATGAAAAAAACATAAAAACTGTGAGTGAAAATTAAAGGGTGAGTTATATGAATGTATTTTTAATGATTCTATTCATGATGGTAATTGGAGCCATCATAGGGGGAGTAACAAATTCGCTAGCAATCAAAATGCTATTTCGTCCGTATAAAGCTATATATATTGGCGGAAAACGGCTACCATTTACCCCTGGATTAATTCCAAAACGAAGGGATGAACTCGCTTCTCAGCTGGGTAGAACCGTTGTTGAGCACCTTCTTACTCCTGAAAGTCTTAAAAAAAAGCTACGAGACGAGAATTTTGTCAACACAATTGAAGGATGGGCGAAGGAAGAAGTCGAAAAACTTCTCGACACAGAAAAGAACTTCATCGAGCTTACTGCACAAGTTGGGATACATAAATTCGATGATTTGGCAGAGGGAAAACTACTAAATTTTATTGAAACAAAATATGAAGGCCTGCTAGATGAAATAGGCCAAAAGGAGATTGGAGAGGTCATTCCTGAGGAACTGCTAGAAAAAGTAGAAATGAAGTTTCCTGGCGTTGCTGAATATATTACTGCAAAAGGCATCGAGTATTTTGAGAGTGAAGAAGGAAAACTTCGACTAAAAAGAATGATAGACGATTTTCTGTCTACTCGTGGGATGCTCGGAAATATGGTTCAAATGTTTTTAGGAAACACAAGTCTTATTGATAAAATACAACCTGAGATCATTAAGTTCCTTGGCAACCCAGGAACGAAGGAACTTTTACAATCATTAATTGAAAGAGAATGGAATAAAGTAAAGGCTTGGGAGGTAAATCAAATTGTTGATCAGGTAGGTTCAGACAAAATTCTAACCTTCCTTAGAGAACAAACACTACAAATCATTCCAATCAAAAAATACCTCGGAACTCCGGCCAATGTTGTATTGCTTCCTTATAAGGAACGTATACTTAACGATTTTGTCCCTAAAGGAATTGAGGTAGCTGGCGAATTTGTAGCAAATCGTATTGAGAAAATGATGAAGAGTCTTAAGTTAGAAGAGATTGTAAAAGACCAAGTTGGTACATTTTCTGTGGAACGTCTAGAAGAAATGGTCTTAGGCATATCAAAAAGGGAGTTTAAGATGATTACATACTTAGGTGCTTTACTAGGTGGTATCATTGGTATCTTTCAAGGGATTATTGCACAACTTTTCCAATAAGAGTCAGCAAATATACCTTTATTGAATATGTTTAACTTACCGTAAGCTTTCTCAATGTCTTGCCCCTCGAGAACACAACCCAATCCGTCAAGTACTTGTCGGGGCTGTTTCAGACGCTTGCGCTTTTCTATCAGGGATGAATTATTTGGTAATGTTTGTTATAGTGGAAAAGAACCATTTTGCTCGTAGTAAATCTAGATAAAGGAGGTAGGTAAAATGGGTGTAAATTTATATGATGTTGCGTATGGTGTTGAGAAGGCGATTCGAGAGAGCGAAGAGTACCAAAAGCTTAAGCAACTTTATGATCAAGTGAATAATGACGAAGGTGCAAAGAAACTTTTTGAAAGCTTTCGTAACATTCAGTTATCCCTTCAACAAAAACAAATGATGGGTGAAGATATTTCACAAGAAGAGGTAGAACAAGCTCAAAAGCAAGTTGCCCTTGTTCAACAACATGATACAATTGCACAACTTATGGAAGCAGAACAACGCATGAGCGTAGTTATCGGAGAATTAAACCAAATCATGCTTAAGCCACTTGAAGAATTATATGGCAGTATGGATCAACAATAAGGACGTGACTAGAACCCTAAGCTTGAATAGCTAGGGTTCTTTTTTATTTCGTCTATTTATGTAAGTGGTACCAGCGATCGCCCATATTCGGGTAAGTCTTATGTTCTAATCAGTTTCATTTTTTCATAACCATATGTATAGGGACACTCAACTGAAGAAGGAGGACCTGCTATGTATAGGTTACTAGCAATAAATGTGGATGGAACATTACTTCGTTCGAATGGTCGGCTTCAAAGCGGTACAAAGGAAGCTATTGATTATGTTCGAGCAAAGGAAGTTTATGTGACTCTTATAACAAGACGTCATTTCGCATCTACTAAAAAAATTGCGAAGGCATTAAAATTAGATTCATTGCTAATTACACATAATGGAGGATTTATTAGCCAAGATTTAGATAATCCTATTTATGTAAAGCGTATTAAAGAAGAGAAAACATTTAATATTGTCCAGGTTTTAGAAAACTTTAAGTGTAGCATTCGCCTCCAACACGAGAAGTTTTCAATTGGTAATCGAATGCGGTTCCCAGGTAACCTAATAGCAAAAGCGATGTTTGGCTCTGGAGATCCACTGTTTTATCCCATGCAGTTTGTCGATTCATTAGGTGACCATTTAACAGATAATCCTGTTGCGCCACCTAAAATAGAAGTTTTTTCGCAAAGCGAAAATGAGCTTACTATTATTAAGGAAACAATACTTGAGCATTTCCGGGACATTCAAGTTTCGATAACAGAGCCACATAAACTAGAAGTTACCCCTTTTGGTGTTTCTAAGTTAAGTGGATTAAAAGTCTTAGCTAATCAATTAAATATTCCATTACATGAAACAGTTGTTATTGGAGATTCTCTTGATGATATTGAAATAATTGAATCTGCTGGGTTAGGGGTTGCCATGTGGAATGCCCCAAAAGAAGTAAAGTTTGCAGCTGACTGGATAACGCGCTCTAACAATATGAATGGTGTCTCCTATATGATTAAAGAGCATTTCAGAAAGCAGCAAAGAATTGAGTTTTTAAATCAAATAAAAATTGGAAAATAAAGTGAGTTTAACTTCGCCTCCACTGATAGTGGGGGTTTTTTAATGTCAAAATGGCAAACCCAAATTCTCATATTGATTAAAAAACGTACATTCTGTACACTTAAGTCAGTCATTTTTAGAAAAGGTGAGGCAAAAAGATGCGAATTTTGTTTAATGGGCTAGGGGATGATCGATTTAATCGACCATTACAGCTCATCACGAATTTATTTTACGAAGATAGTGAAGTTTCCAATTCACAATTAGAAAATCCTGATCTTATCGTAGACGTTCAATATGAATATAGTAATCCTGTGATTAGCACATATGCCAAACTGACTGATGTAAAGTCTGGCATAGAATATGAGGGGAGCTATAGTAAGGAATTTCCGCCATTTGATAATGATAAAGAGCTCTTTAAAAAAATCAAAAATGCTGTATCACATGTATATGTTACAGTCTTGCAAGATTTTACAGGTGTTATTCAGCCTTGGGGAATGCTCACTGGTATACGACCGACAAAACTTTTACACAAGAAGATTAGAGAGGGTGTATCTCCTGGGTTTGCTCATAAACAGCTTAAGGAAGATTATTTAATTACCGATGAGAAAATAGAATTAATGCAGCAAATTGTCGACCGTCAGCTTACAATGGTACCCGATTTATACCAACTACAAGAGGAAGTAAGTATTTATATTGGCATTCCTTTCTGTCCAACCAAATGTGCGTATTGTACGTTCCCTGCCTATGCAATTAATGGAAGGCAAGGCTCAGTTCATTCATTTCTGGGTGGGCTTCACTATGAGATGCGAGAAATGGGCCGTTGGCTAAAAGAAAATAATATTAAGATTACAACTGTTTATTTCGGAGGTGGAACTCCTACTAGCATTTCGGCTGAAGAAATGGATATGTTGTATGAGGAAATGTATCAGTCCTTCCCAGCAGTGGAAAATATTCGTGAAATCACTGTCGAAGCGGGAAGACCAGATACAATAACACCAGAAAAACTAGAAGTACTTAAAAAGTGGAATATTGACCGAATTAGTATTAACCCACAGTCCTATATCCAGGAAACGCTAAAAGCGATTGGGCGTCATCACACCGTCGAAGAAACAATTGATAAGTTTCATCTGGCAAGGAACATGGGGATGAATAATATTAATATGGATTTAATTATTGGTCTCCCTGGTGAAGGCATAGAGGAATTTAACTACACACTTTCAGAAACAAAAAAACTAATGCCAGAGTCATTAACGGTTCATACTCTATCTTTTAAGCGTGCATCAGAGATGACGAGAAATAAGAAAAGGTACAAAGTTGCTGGTCGTGAAGAAGTTATTGATATGATGAACAATGCTTCCTCATGGACAAAAGAAAATGGGTATGTACCATATTATTTATACCGAATGAAGAACATTCTTGGAAACTTGGAGAACGTCGGCTATTCACTACCTGGGCAAGAAAGTATCTACAATATTATGATTATGGAAGAAATGCAAACGATTATTGGGCTTGGATGTGGTGCAGCAAGTAAATTTATCGACCCAGTAACCGGAAAAATAACTCAGTTTGCAAATCCTAAGGATCCAAAATCCTACAATGATCATTTTGTTGAATACACAAATAAAAAAATTGATATCTTAAACAATCTATTCGGAGTATCAAAAGGGGTATAGGAAATTATACCTCTTTTTATTAACTAAAAAAAAGGATTTTTCTTCTCAATGAGGAAATATTCAAGTACTAGAATTCATAAAGTTTAGAGACTCCTTAAACACTTATGTAAACGCTTCCTTTTTATTGAGCGATACTTCTACGTACAGATTATCTATTGTTTACCCGACAAGACACATACAAAGATGCGTAAAACTCTTAACCGAGGAGGGATAAAAATGACGGCACGTTATTTACAGAAAGAACACCATATTTTTCGGGATGCCTTTCGAAAGTTCCTTGAAAAAGAAGCATACCCCTTTTACAACGATTGGGAAAAAGACGGAATTATTCCCCGTGCCTTCTGGACAAAAATGGGGGAAAACGGCTTTTTATGTCCATGGGTAAACGAAAAATATGGGGGTCTCGAAGCTGACTTTGGTTATTCAGTAGTTATTAACGAAGAGCTTGAAAGTGTAGGGGCAAGCATGATTGGAATAGGTCTTCATAATGATATCGTCGTTCCATATTTGAGTGAGTATGGTACTGAAGACCAAAGACAAAAGTGGTTACCAAAATGTATATCGGGTGAAATGATTACAGCAATCGCGATGACAGAACCTGGTGCCGGTTCTGATTTGGCTGGAATTAAAACAACCGCTATAAAAAAAGGTGATCATTATATTGTCAATGGGCAGAAAACCTTTATAACAAACGGCATTCACGCTGATTTAGTGGTTGTGGTATGCAAAACCAATCCGAATGAAAAGCATAAAGGGATTAGTTTGTTAGCAATTGAGAGAGATACCCCAGGTTTTTCAAGAGGTAGAAAGCTAGATAAGGTTGGCCTACATGCTCAAGATACAGCAGAGCTTATTTTTGAGGATGCCATTGTACCAGCGGAAAATCTCATTGGTCTTGAAGGAAAGGGCTTCTATTATTTAATGCAACAACTCCAACAAGAACGGTTAATCGTCGCTATTTCAGCTCAAATAGCGGCTGAAACAATGCTAAACCTCACATTAAAATATGTAAAAGAGCGAGAGGCTTTCGGTCGTTCAATTAGTAAATTCCAACACGTTCAATTTAGACTTGCTGAAATCGCAACTGAAATTGAGATTGGTAGAACGTTTTTAGACGATTTAATTGAACAACATATAGCAGGAAATGACGTGGTGACGAAGGTTTCGATGGCTAAATGGTGGTTGACTGATATGGCGAAAAAAGTAGCGGCAGAATGTATGCACCTCCATGGTGGCTATGGATATATGGAAGAATACGAAATTGCTAGAAGGTATCGTGATACACCTGTATCGGCAATTTATGCGGGTACGAATGAGATAATGAAGTCCATAATTGTGAAAAATATGGGATTATAAGTTAAAAAAGTAAACAACTATTATTGGAGTGGGGGAATGGAATATGATGAATGTACCATTGCTAGTTTCTTCAATGCTTGAGCGCGCTGAAAAATATTTTCCTAAAAAAACTGTAATTTCAAGAACATCCACCGGAATTGTTACACATACCTATAAGGAGATAGGTGAGCGAACAAGAAGATTATCAAGTGCACTAGAAAAATTAGGTGTAAGCCAAGGTGAGCGTGTTGGAACATTAGCTTGGAACCATCATCGACACCTTGAAGCCTATTTTGCGATACCTGGCATTGGAGCAGTTTTGCACACTATCAATATAAGGCTTTCACCAACGCATATCACATATATTATTAATCATGCCGAGGATAAGGTTTTGATATTTGATGAAGACCTGCTTCCATTATTAGAAAAAGTAGAAGATCAGCTAAAAACTGTAAAAGCATTTATCCTCATGACCGATAAAAAGGAACTGCCAGAATCTAGTATCGAAAACCTTTACCATTATGAAAAACTCATCAGTGAAGGAAACCCTTCATTTGAGTTTAAGAAAGACCTTGATGAAAATGATCCTATGGGTATGTGTTATACTTCTGCAACTACAGGAAATCCGAAGGGTGTTGTTTATTCTAACCGAGGAGTAGTATTGCATAGTATGGCACTTGGTCTTGCGGATAGTTCTGGATTATCTGAGAGCGATATTGCGATGCCGGTTGTTCCGATGTTCCATGTGAATGCCTGGGGATTGCCGTTTGCTGCAGTGTGGTTCGGTACAACACTTGTTATGCCTGGCCCCTATTTTACTCCCAAGGTTTTAGCTGAATTAATAGATTCTAAGAAGGTTACAATGACAGCGGGTGTACCAACTATCTGGTTGGGACTCCTGAATGAACTGGAACAAGGAACGTATGACACAAGTAGTTTAACCCGCATTTTGTGTGGAGGATCGGCGGCACCAAAAGGGCTCATTAAAGCATTTGAATCAAAATACAAAATTCCTTTTATCCATGCATATGGGATGACGGAGACGACACCACTTGTTGTTTTATCTCGTTTAAAAAGCTATCAAAACGATCTATCGGATGAAGAAAAGCTAGAAATCCGTTCAAAACAAGGTTCACTTGTGCCTTTAGTTGAAATGAAAGTGGTTGGTGCAAATGGGGAAGTTGCCAATGATGGAAAAGAAATGGGAGAATTATTATTAAGAGGAAATTGGATTGCTGACGAATATTACAAAGATGAGCGGACAAACGACGCGTTCCGTGATGGATGGCTCCATACTGGAGATGTTGTCACAATTGATGAAGAAGGAAACGTGAAGATTGTTGATCGAACAAAGGACTTAATAAAGAGTGGTGGGGAATGGATTTCCTCTGTTGATATTGAAAATGCCCTTATGGCTCATAAGGATGTTTTTGAAGCTGCAGTTATTGCAGTCCCACATGAGAGATGGCAAGAGCGCCCTGTAGCATGTGTTGTGTTAAAGGATGCTTCCAAAAATCAGACCACTAAGGAGGAACTGTACGAGTTCCTTAAACCACAATTTGCAAAATGGTGGTTGCCAGATGATATCGTCTTTATGGATGAAATCCCTAAGACATCAGTCGGGAAATTCTTAAAAAGAGCACTGCGTGATCAATTGAAAGAGCATTTATCACAGGTTAAATAATTTGTATTAGATAATAAGGTCATCCAAAAGTTTTTGGATGACCTTATTTTAAAGAAAACGGTTTCATTTATATTGATATAATTGTATAATATTAGAAACACCACTTAAGGGGGCTTAATAATGGCAACTGAACAAGTAGAAAAAGTGTTTCTTCAAATGGATGATCGTGTAGCGTATCTCACACTCAATCGTCCAGAGGCATTAAATTCGATGGATGTTGAAATGTTAAACCAAATTTTACATAGTTTAAAAGAAGTAGCTGCAAACGATGCTGTTGACATCCTAGTTTTAGCAGGAACTGGACGTGGATTTTCGGCAGGTGGTGACATCAAAACCATGTTGAGTTCAGCGAATGAACATGCTTTTGAACCTGTGATGGAACTTATTTCAGACATAATGAAAACGCTTTATTTGTTACCGAAATTAGTTATAAGTGCAATACATGGACCGGCAGCTGGACTCGGTTTAAGTTTTGCGTTGGGTGCAGATTATATTATTGCTGATCGCCAATCTCGCTTAGCGATGAATTTTATAGGTATTGGTCTAATCCCGGATGGTGGTGCACATTTCTTTCTAGAAAAAAGACTTGGTGAAGCAAAAGCGAAGCACCTCATTTGGGAAGGAAAGCAATTATCGCCTGGGGAAGCATTACATATTGGATTAATTGATGAAGTAGCTGAGGAAGAACTGCAAACCGCGGTTATTCATAAATTAAAAAAATGGAAAAAGAAACCGATTCTCGCCATGATTCAATCAAAGTCGATCTATAACCAAATGCATTTACCAGAACTTGAAAAAATCCTAGAATTAGAAAAACAAGGCCAGCATTTAATGAGAGATACAAAAGACCATAGAGAAGGTATTCAAGCTTTTCTGGAAAAAAGAAAGCCGATTTTTACAGGTGAATAAGAACGGAATCCCACTGAGAGCTCAGTGGGATTTTTTAGTAGATAAAGGCTGTGGTTGAAGTTAACTAAATTGAACATATGATAGTTAGTGTAACCTACGGGCTGGGTATGTACCTGATTTCTATATTAGTAGAATAAAAGGGGAACGCAAGCACCCGATGCTTGCCCAATCCAAGGTTCACCAGACTCTAAGGGTAACGCAAGCCCCCGTTGCGAACCCGATTCAAGCTCGACCGGGTTCGAAGGGTAACGCAATCGCCTGATGCGTGCCCAATCCGGTCTTTAACAGACCCTATGGGTAACGCAAGCTTGCCATTATCAGTATTTTTTTCTTCTTCAAGAAAAAAGATACCCCAATTGAGGTACCTAATTAACGATGAAACAGCACTAACTTACCTGCTGAGCTTGTGCAGCGGTGTGTGGTTTCAAGGTAATTCTTTTCTTTAAGGATTCTTTCTCCAGTTTCCTTTGCTTCCTTTTCGGTCGCAGCCTCAAAAGATTCTTCAAGTAATTTTTCTCCAGTTTTATCAAACACAGTTAATACATAGTTCAATTTGAATTCCCCTCCACTTGTATAAAGATTCTGATAGTTTGAGTGTAGTGCATTCTTTGTTTTGGTGCAATAAAAACTATTCTACATATGTGTTATCATAATAAGCGAAACTTTTTCCTATCATAAACGTAAATACTAATTGGAGAAGGAGGAGACGAGATGGCATTACAGCTAGAAAATGTAACAAAACGATTTGGTAGCTTTACAGCTGTCGATAATCTATCAATTGAAATTCCTGAACGTGAAATGTTTGGTTTTTTGGGGGCCAATGGTGCTGGAAAGACTACTACATTTCGTATGATTTTAGGACTGTTAGATGTTAGTGATGGCCGCATCCATTGGGATGGAAAAAAAATTAACTATGATACAAGTCATTTGATCGGGTATCTTCCTGAGGAAAGAGGTCTTTATCCTAAGATGAAGGTTCGTGATCAGCTTGTGTACTTAGCAAGGCTACGAGGAATGCAAAAACAGGATATTTTAGAACAAATTGACTACTGGCTAGATCGATTCAAGGTACCTGAATATGCGACTAAGAGAGTTGAGGAATTATCAAAAGGAAACCAGCAGAAAATACAGTTTATTGCTTCTGTTCTACATAAACCAAAGCTACTAATTCTCGATGAACCATTTAGCGGACTTGACCCTGTAAATGTGGAACTCTTAAAAGAGGCAGTAGTTGAGTTGAAAAATTCCGGAACCTCAATTGTCTTTTCAAGCCACCGAATGGAACATGTTGAAGAATTATGTGAGCACTTATGTATCATGCATCATGGAAGACCAGTTGTGCATGGCTCATTACGTGATATAAAACGTTCTTTTGGAAAGAAGAATGTCATTGTACATGCTGATTTTGATATTAGTCACTTAAAAACGTTAGCAGGGGTGACAAAGGCAAAGGAAACAGCGGAGGGCCTTCACCTCCAGGTAGAGAGTGAGGATATCTCACAAAAGATCCTCGATTCCATTGCAGGTAAAGGGTTTGTACGAAAGTTTTTATTAGAGGAACCATCCTTAAATGATATCTTCATCGAAAAGGTAGGTGCTTCTTATGAATAAGTTCTGGATTATTCTTTTTCACACCTATATCAGTAAATTAAAGACAAAATCCTTTATTATCACAACAATTATTACAGCACTTATTGTCTTTGGTCTATCAAATATTCAAACAATTATTGAAAAATTCGATCAGGATGAAGTGAAGCAGGTTGCTGTTCTAACAGAATCGGATGAACTTTTTCATGCCTATGAACAGTCCTTAACAGCTATGTCTAGTAGTATTGTTATCGAAAAAATGGACGGAACAGAAGAACAAGCCGAGGAGCGGGTTACATCTGATGAGATAACAGGATATCTCATGTTGACGGAAACGTCTGAAGGACTTCCGCAAGGATCATATAAAGCACTATCCATAACTGATTCAGCAGTTACTGACCAATTAGAACAGGCTCTCCAACAATTAAAGGTGACGATTGCGACTACAAAAGCGGGATTAAGCCCCGAACAGATTAATGAACTGTATGCACCAGTCCAATTTGACAAGGTGGCTCTGGAGGAACATGCAAAATCTGAGGAAGAGCTTAATCAAGCTCGAGGTTTAGTTTATGTGCTCTTATTTGTCATTTATTTTGCAGTTATCATGTACGCAAATATGATTGCCATGGAGGTAGCGACTGAAAAATCTTCTCGTGTTATGGAGATCCTCATTTCAAGTGTATCCCCAATTAAGCAAATGTTTGGGAAAATTCTCGGTATTGCTTTATTGAGCTTAACCCAATTTGCTGTAATCTTGGCGGTAGGATATGGTTCCTTAAAGCAAAGTATGAGTGGAATGGAAGGGGGATTCTTTGAAGTATTTGGATTTGGAGAGTTGCCTGTTTCAACATTTGTATATGCGGGAGTTTTCTTTATCCTTGGGTATTTCCTTTTTGCTACGTTAGCTGCATTTTTAGGGTCCTTAGTTAGTCGAATAGAAGACGTGCAACAAATGATTACACCGATGACCCTATTGATTATAGCTGCGTTTATGATTGCAATGTTTGGTCTTACAAAACCAGAATCGTCATTTATTACGATTACGTCATATATTCCGTTCTTTGCACCGATGATTATGTTCCTTCGTGTCGGTATGTTAACCTTACCTGTATGGGAAATCGCATTATCAATCGGAATACTTGTACTGACCATAACACTTTTAGCAATATTTGGTGCTAGAGTATATCGTGGAGGGGTTCTAATGTACGGAAAATCTTCCTCCTTTAAAGACATTAAGAAGGCCTTACAACTAACAAAGAATGATAAATAAATTACCAAAGGACTAGTACTCTAGTTGCCTTATAAACCGAGGGGATGCATTCACCCTCGGTTTTTTTTGTGATTCAAAAACCGTAACAATTAAAAAGTTCACAAACAAGAACGTGCATTCGTATTTTAAAGGTGTTAAAATAATGTAAATGAGACTAAGGATAAGGAGTTGTGTGATGGATTCGATAACTTTTTTACATATCGCGGATTTACATTTGGACAGTCCTTTTTCAGGATTGGCAAATTTACCATCGAACATTTTTAAACGTGTACAAGAAAGTACTTTTACCTCCTTTACTAGACTAGTCACTATTGCAATTGAGCAAAAGGTTGATTTTATAATCATCGCAGGTGATATCTTCGATGGAGAAGACCGGAGTTTACGTGCACAATCAAGATTTCGCCGGGAAATGGAACGTCTTCAAGAACATAATATTGAAGCGTTTGTCACTCACGGTAATCATGACCACCTTGGTGGAAATTGGCCACATTTCGAATGGCCAAGCAATGTCCATGTATTTCTAAATGAAGATGTTGAGGTACTTCCTTATAAGAAAGATGGACTACATATTGCGAATATATACGGCTTTAGCTATACGAAAAGGGCTGTACTTGAAAATAAGACTGAATCCTATGTAAAGGTAGAAAATGCACCGTTTCATATTGGTATACTACATGGAAGTAAAGAGGGAGAAAGTGCTCATAGCCGCTATGCTCCATTCTTACTATCCGAATTACAGGCAAAAGGTTTCGACTATTGGGCTCTTGGCCATATTCACAAAAGTGAGATTCTTTCTGAGGATCCACTTATTATTTATCCTGGGAATATTCAGGGACGTCACAAAAAGGAGACAGGTGAAAAGGGTGGTTATCTAGTAAATTTATCGAAAGTTGGGATAGATTATACATTTTTTCCAACATCAGATCTTATTTGGGAAGATACCATTATCGATATCACGAATCTTACTAGTTTTGATGAGTTAGTAGATATGTCACTATCTCATCTCGAGTACCTTCGCAAGGAAAAGCAGGGCTTGTTTGTAACAATTGAGTATACAGGATTAGGCATCCTTCACGAACAACTCCAGGAAAATGTAATAAAAGAAGACCTATTATCACTCCTAAACGATGATTTAGTAGGAGAAAATTTTATTTATATTGTCGCCATTAAACAAAATCTACAAATCGACATTGGACGTGAGAAGTTAAAGCAAGACTCTCACTTTATGAGTGACTTGTTGAAGAACATCGAGACCTATCAGGATTTTGAACAGGCAATACGGTCTCTCCGAAACCATCAAAGCTTCCGGAGATATGTAGATACATTTACAGGAGAAGAGTTACAGGAGATTCTTCGTGATGCGGAAAATCTGATTCTTCGCGAACTTTATTATTCAAATAGGAGGTGACGGGATGAAAATTATTGGTATTCAGGTCTATGGCTATGGAAAACTCGAAAATTTAGAATTAGGTAACCTGTCTCCTAATCTTCAACTCTTTTTTGGACAAAATGAAGCGGGAAAATCAACACTTATGTCTTTTATTCATAGTATCTTATTTGGATTTCCTATGAAACAACAGAATGATCAACGCTATATACCAAAAACGGGGACAAAATATGGTGGGAAGCTTATCCTCCAAACGAATGAATATGGCACAATTGTAATCGAAAGACTGCCCGGAAAAGCCACAGGTGATGTTTCTATTTATTTTCCAGATGGAACGGTAAAAGGGGAAGAATTTATCTCGGAACTCTTCCTAGGAATGGATAAAAGTCTCTATCAGAATGTATATTCCTTTAATACACAGGGGCTTCAAGGTGTACATAACTTAAAGAGTGAAGATTTAGGAGGTTTATTATTTTCTGCTGGAACGGTTGGAACAGATGCTTTGCTCGAATTGCAAACGAAACTATCAAAAGAGATGGACGGTCTCTATAAGCCTAAAGGAAAGAACCCTCCCCTTAATGTGGAACTATTACGGCTTAAGGAGGAACATACAAAAGTTGCGAAGTGGCAGGAAAAAAACAACGAATACGAGGAATTGCTAGAGGAAAAGAAACGAATTGAAAATGAACTATTATACCTGGATTCTAGAAAACATTACATAAAGAATAACATTAATGATTCGGAGAAGTTGCAAACAATTCAACCTTTATTAGAGGAATATCAAACCTTATCAAATCGTTTGAAAACACTACCAGTTTTTGAACCATTTCCAGAGGATGGACTAAATCGACTAGAACAACTACATGCACAAATAAAGCCATATGAGGCACAATTAGCTTCTTTACATGAGCAGTCTCTAAAATGGAATAAGCAAAAACAGGCTATCGATTTATCGACAAAATATCTAGAGCTTGAACAGCAAATTACTGAATTAGTTGAAAATAAGAGTTTATTTAATGAAAAACAAACAAGATATCAAGCCTTAACAAGAGAAATACAACAGGTAGACGATGAACTAAAACGACTGAGGGATCAAATAGGTTTTTCTTTGTCAGAAAAAGACATTTTCGTATTGCCACTGAGTATTGCTACTAAGGATGAATTTTCAGAGCTTGTTACTGAAGCAACTAGACATAAACAGCAGAAGCATTACTTAGATGATAGTTTTTCCCAGGCGAAGGAAGCCTTAGAAACTAGTGAGCAAAAGCTGAAGACGTTACACCAACAAGTTCTGTCAGAGAAAGAACGTAAGCATTACGAAAAAATGAAAAATCAGCATTTAGTTCAAGATAGTCTAGTGAAAGATAAGGTATTAATTGAGGAAGAACTAAAAAGAATCGATCAAAAAATACATCGAGTTTCAACGAAAGAGTCAGATAATAAATCCAAGCTTACTCGCTTGTTTTACGGAGTTAGTGTTGCATTAGTTATTGTATCCATTTATTTTTATCTGTCTCAAGAATGGCTTACCGGTGTAATTATCACAATCGTGGCTCTTAGTATGCTTCCGATTTCCAAGATAGTAACTTCTAAGATGTCTTCATCCTATATTCAAGAGCTTCATGATGATAGGGAAAGACTACTGAAAGAACTCCATTCGATACAAGAGGAGTTAACCCAAAGCAATATAAAGGATGACGGAGAAATAGTTAAGATACTTATTCGTGATCAGCATGTGAGGCAACAGATTGAGATAGAAACTGCCACTCTGCAACAAAATGAACGAGCGTATGATAAAGTACTTAAGGAATTTGAAGAGTGGGAAATTACTGGTTTTTCGATAGATGAAAAAGCGACAAATATCAAAAAAACTTATGGCCTTCCATTACAAATCTCTAACGAACGGTTACTGGATGCCTTTCAAATTCTTGAAGCAATCAGGGAAAAAGCCTTTAGTAAACAAAAGCTTAAAGATGTAGGTTCAGTTCTTCAACATGAACTTTCTGACTTCCAAGCAAAAATCACTTCCATTGCCAAAGAAGTAGGATATGAAGACCAGGATGACATCCATATTGACCAAATTGGCCTCCGTTTGCAAGAAGAAAAAAAGAAATATGAACATTTTTTACAAATTGAAGAAAAAGTTAAAGATACGGAAGACCAAATCTCAAAGCTATCTCTGGAAATTGTTCATCTGAAGAAGGAATATCGTAAACTATGGGAAATCGCAGAGGTTCCAGGTGAAGAAGCCTATCGTGTAAAAGGACAGGCAAATCAAGCAGCAAAGGAAATCAAGGAACGGATGGATTTACTTGATGCACAGTTTATTCGATTCGGAGAATTAGTGAAGAAATGTAATGTCGAAATAAATTACCAACAACTAATTGAGGAATTTTCAACTGAAATTGATCAACTCTATGCATCTGAAAAAGCATTACAAGGTCAACTATCATCCATCAACCACCGACTTAAAGAACTTGAAGAGGGAGGTACCTATGCAGATTTCCTCCATTCGTATGGAGCAAGTAAATCCTTGGTTAAGGACTATGCAAAATCTTGGGCGACACTCGCTGTTGCAAAAGACATACTATCTAAAACAGTTGAACAATATCGAAAACTTCGACTTCCAAAGGTAATCGAAAAGGCAGAACGTTATTTTTCGATTTTGACAGAGGATAGGTACAAGAATATCTATTTAGATAATGAAGCAGATGGATTTATTGTTGAGGATGAAAAAGGGCTGCGTTATCGACCGAATGAACTTAGCCAGGCAACGTCTGAGCAATTATATATTGCTTTAAGATTTTCACTTGCTAATACCATGCATCCAAATCAATCCTTTCCGTTTATTATCGACGATAGTTTTGTTAATTTTGACTCATTCCGTTTAGCAAGTGCCATTTCGTTAATAAAAGAACTTTCAAGAGATAACCAAGTTCTTTTATTCACCTGTCATCAGCATGTATTGGAAGGATTTGGTGATGCTAAACCCATTTTTTTAAGTAATGAAGATACCAAGGAAAAACTTAAAAGTATGCTATAATTTTTATATAAATAGTAGAATTCATAATTAATATAGATAGAGGAAGACAGAATAACAGGGGGAGAATACATGATCAAGGGTATTGTTCATTACGAAGTTGGTCAGCAAGTAGATGTGTATTTATTAATTAAATCAGCAACTAAAGGGGTTGCTAGTAATGGTAAGCCGTTCTTAACGTTAATTTTTCAGGATAAAAGCGGGGAAATAGAAGCCAAGCTTTGGGATGCGTCACCCGAAGATGAAGCTAGCTATGCTGCTCAACAAATTGTAAGACTTGCGGGGGAAATCAATAGCTACCGTGGTAAAAGTCAACTAAAAATCCGAAATATCCGACCTGCAACAGATTTAGACGGAGTGACGATTGCAGATTTTCTTGAAGTTGCACCGGTGCCACAGGATGAAATGGCTTCAAAAATTACACAGTATATTTTTGAAATGAAGAACTCTAATATCCAACGAATTACGAGACATTTACTAAAAAAACACCAATCTGCTTTTTATGAATATCCAGCTGCAACGAAGAATCACCATGAATTTGTGTCAGGCTTGGCTTATCATGTTGTCTCAATGCTTGATTTAGCTAAGGCAATCTCAACCCTGTATCCTAGTCTAGATACAGACTTACTATATGCCGGTATTATTCTCCATGACTTGGGTAAAGTGACTGAGCTGTCAGGACCAATTTCTACAACATATACAATAGAAGGTAATTTATTGGGGCATATTTCCATCATGGTTAATGAAATTGGCCAAGCTGCAACTGAGCTTGGGATTGAAGGAGAAGAAGTTACCGTATTGCAGCATATTATTTTAAGTCATCATGGCAAGGCTGAATGGGGAAGCCCCAAGCCCCCGATGATTAAGGAAGCGGAGATTCTCCATTATATTGACAATCTTGATGCTAAGATGAATATGTTAGATCGTGCCTTAGAACGTGTAAAACCAGGAGAATTCTCAGAACGTGTCTTTGCATTAGATAATCGAAGCTTCTATAAACCAACCTTTCATAAATAAAAAGAAAAAAACTCGACTCGATTTTTTAAAAAGAGTCGAGTTTTTTTCATAGAACCTACCTTTTAATGGAAAGCTATGAAGAAAAAACAGAGGTACAAATCTTATGGCAAAAATATTACTTCTATTTTATCTTTTTCTCTCTTCTACTCAAACAAATGTCACAGCCACAACTGAATATGACGAACAGGACAGTCCATTTAGTTTTAAAGTTGAGATGGTTCCATGGGATATCGTAAACGAGATTCTTCCGAGAAAATCCTTCTTTACAATTATTGATGTTGAAACAGGACTACAGTTTCGAGTCCAAAGAAGAGCTGGAAGCAGGCATGCAGATGTTCAACCACTCACGGTTGATGACACAAAAATTATGAAGAAGATTTACGGTGGGAAATGGAGCTGGAAGCGTAGAGCAATTATCGTAAAACATGATGATCAAATGATTGCCGCGTCGATGCACGGAATGCCACATGGAGCAGGCTCATTACAAAATGGATTTCCTGGACATTTTTGTGTTCATTTCTTAGGTAGTACGACACATCGTTCAAAAGAGCCAGATCTGGCTCATAAACTTATGTTATTAAAAGCGGGAGGAAAGCTTGAGGAATATATAAATAATGCTGACCCCTATCATCTCGTCGAAATTTTTTCAACAGGCATTAACCAAAATGACCGAAAAATAATTAATCAGACGATTGTTCCGAATATAAATAACAAAAAGCTATTTCAGAACTTGAATCAAATTAGTATTTTTTCAGTAACCAATATGTCCTATTTGCCGTTAAGTGATTTCAAGGGACTCCTAACCATCGAAATCCCCATTGAAGCTGAGATTTTTCGAGAAAATCAAGGGAAAGAACGAAAACAGATCACTTTCGTGTTAGTCCGTAATACCCTAATTGAGCGTTGGTATATTCAGCAGAATGAGTTATTGAAGGAACTCTAACTAAAAAAAGGATTTATTCAGTTTTTGTAGAATTCTGTAAATAACACTTTAAATTTCAATCTTGGAGTGAATACGATGAAGTCAACTAAATCTCTACTTTATGGTGTGTTAATTGGAAGTGTGATTGGTGGTGTATCTATTCTATTAAGTACGCCTACTTCAGGCAGGGAATTTAGGAGGAGTTTGAAAAAGAATCAATCACAGATCACTAATTCCCTTACACAAGTTGTATACGAAGGTAAAGCATTAACTGAGCAAATATCTAAGTCGGCTAGTCATGCAGTCTCAACACTTTCGGAAGTTTCAAGTGATATTAAGGATTCCATTAACCATTGGAAAAAAGAAATTGAGGGGAATCAAAAAAATATACAAAAAGAACTTTTAGAAATTGAAAGTGCCTTAGAAAAATTAGAAAAGGCGGTTATAACTGAGTAATAACAAAATTCCTTTAGTTAATTTAAAATTTTGTAAATTTACATCTTTATTAATTTTTATTTTATTGGCATAATAGTAGATAGAGAAGAAATTAGAAAAGTGGGTGAATCTATGAAACATGAAGAAAAAATAGGCTCCATCAAAGAAGCGCTCCTTTTTAGTCAAAGAATGGCACAACTTAGTAAGGCATTATGGAAGTCTATTGAAAAGGACTGGCAACAATGGATTAAGCCTTATGACCTAAATATTAACGAACATCATATTATTTGGATAGCGTATCATTTGAAAGGTGCTTCAATTTCAGAAATTGCTAAATTTGGAGTTATGCATGTTTCGACTGCATTTAACTTTTCTAAAAAGTTAGAGGAACGTGGACTTCTACAATTTTCGAAAAAAGAAAATGATAAGCGTAACACGTATATCGAGTTGACTCCAAAAGGTGAAGAGATCTTTTTGAAAATTCTAGAAGGCTATAATCCTAGTAAAAATGCAGTGTTAGAAGGGGCTGTGCCACTTAAGAAGCTTTATGGAAAGTTTCCAGAAATCGTGGAGGTAATGAGTATCGTCCGGAATATCTACGGGGATGACTATATGGAAATTTTTGAAAAGTCATTCCGTAATTTGGAAGATGATTTTATCGAGGTTGATGGTAAGCTTTATAAACGAGTTGAGGAAAAAATAGAATTGTAAAAGTACATTATAAGTTGATTTTATCAATTATCCCTTTAAACTCGTTCATTAAAGGGGTATATTTTCTTTCTTTTGCCAACACATCGATTGTTGTTTCAGGATGTAAACGGGGATGAAGCATCCCGACAAATTGAGTCAAAAGCGGTGCGAAACCAACGAATCCCTCCGCTTTTTGTTTTTTATATTCAATGCTCAATTCTTCACATATCCTTAATAAGTCATCAACTTCTTTTTTTGTTAATTGGGCATCCATAATTAATTGGTAAAAGGGGGATAGCTTATCTCCTAATAAAGGTAAGATTATTGATTGATAATACTCAAGCCGCTCTAAACGATCTTCTATGGACTCCATGTTCTACACTCCAAACCGTTAAATCAATCACGAGGCCGTACAAAACCTCTACTTCTTGTTATTATGTCCAAAAACCACGAAAAAAGTCGAAGAAACAGGGATTTTATCGTTCTTTTGGATACCTATTGCAATTTTGTTAGAAACAAAGTAAAGTAATTTAGTAAGTTTAGAGTCGAATAGCAGACTTTATTCGGATTGTCTAATTATTACTTCTTATGATTGCGGATGGTGATTGAGTATGACTTGTTGGAAAACCATTAATCTTTCAAAGGATTATGGATTCCATCGAATTATCATGATATCCATGATTTCAATGTTAATTACATTTATTCTTTTTTATTTACCAATGATTCTAATGTATTCTTCAATTGAACCAAAAGAAGACGGGTCCTTATTTTTTTTATTCAGCTTATTCTTGATATATCCAGTTCATGCACTCTTGCATATTCTACCATTCTGGATAACGGGAAAGAAATTAAAGCTAACATTTAAATGGGTGTATGGCATTATTCCAATCGTATCTACTCGTTCTAAAAATGCGCTTTCTAAACCGTTTATTATTTTAGTAATGGGTACCCCTTTCTTATTTATAACAGGCCTAATGATTGGTGGATGTGTCTTATTTCCGGGATATATACATTATTTTTCGATTATTGCAGCCATAAATTTTGGATTATGTGTCCCTGAATTAATCTATATAGGACAGTTTATCAAGGCACCTAAATCGTGTACTGTTGAAGAAATAGAGGATGGGTATGATATTTTAATTCAAAAATAAAATGTTTTTTAGTTATATGAAGCAAACGTTAGTGTCACTTATTTTGATTTTTAGATGGGGGGATTTAGGAGTGATCTTATTTTATATTCCATTTGCTGCTTTTATATTGTTTTACATTAATCAAATGACTTACCGGCTCTGTGAGCAAAAAGAAATTCCTGATGACCGCCAGCCAAAAGTATATCGAACAATAAATATTTTAATTACCATTTTACTTATTTCCTCTTATGTGGAGATATTATTTACATGAAAAAAGGATGGCCTTTTCCCGGCCATCCTTTTTTTGTTGTGTTTGTTTACACTTCTGCTATCGCAGTGTTGATCTTAGAACCAAGCAGCACCAACGATGATTAATAGGATGAATAACACGACGATTAGCGCGAATCCACCAGCGTATCCGTGACTCATAATAACACCTCCATTTATCTTTGTACGGTATTTTATGCGAAATCATTTGTGAACGAGTAGGCGAGTGTCTCGCCTTTTAAAATCTTTTTCACAATTAGAGTTGAACCTGTAAAGGCTGATGCCTTATTATCAAGTTCACTATATCCTATTCAGCAATATTCTCCATGACTGTGCGAATGTCCCATTTTTTGAAGAATCTTGCGAAAATGTTTTCTTTCTCTTTTAAAAGTATGTTATAGTAATTTCTGTAGCATTGGACAAAAACGTAGATAAAAAATGTACATAAGTAGGAGTGTGTAGAATGAAGAAATCAATTATTGCCCTGACAGCGGCTGTAGGTATTTTAGGTTTAAGTGCGTGTAACAATGCCGATGATTCAGCGGTTCTTGTCGAAACTAAAGCAGGAAATGTAACAAAAGAAGAACTATATAATGCAATGAAGGACCAAGCGGGTGCTGTAATCCTTAAGGATTTAGTTTATACAAAAGTATTATCTGATAAATATGAAGTAACTGATAAAGAATTGGATGCAAAATATGATGAAATGCAAGCTGCATTAGGAGCTCAATTTGATGCAGTTGTAGAGCAAAATGGAGAAGATTTTGTTCGTGAACTACTTAAATCAGACATGCTAAAAGAAAAAGCAGCTCTTGATGAAGTTGAAGTAAAAGAAGGCGAAATTGTAAAAGCTAGCCATATCTTAGCTAAATTCTCAGACAATCCAAGTGAAGAACCAACTGAAGAGCAAAAAGCAGCAGCAAAAAAGAAAATAGATGAAGCTAAGGCTAAACTTGACAGCGGTGAAAAATTTGAGGATGTAGCAAAAGAATTCTCGGATGATGGTTCGGCTCAAAATGGTGGAGATCTAGGTTGGTTTGGTAAAGGCCGTATGGTTCCAGAGTTTGAAGAAGCAGCGTTTTCACTTGGAAAAGGTGAGACTAGTGAGATTGTTGAATCACAATTCGGCTATCACATCATATTAGTTACAGAAACGACTGAAGGCTTTGAAGACATGGAACAAGAGAAAAAGGATGAAATCCGTAAGGCGTTACTACAATCTGATCAAACGGGCGCTACTCTTCAAAAAGCTTTAGATAATGCAGTTAAAAATGCAGATGTTAAAGTGAAGGACAAAGATTTTAAAGATCTATTTGAAGCTCCTTCAGCAGAATAATAACCACGAAGAAGGACCGTTTAAACAAACGGTCCCTTTTTATCTTTGTCTAGCTCAAGGTGCTTTCTTGTTATCACATTACTTCTGGTTTATTGATTTGTTTGGATCGTCTTTCTCTCTCTTCGTTCATTCTTTCAATGTACACATTGCCTTCTTGCTCAATATAGGAGTCTTCAATTTGCTTTTCCTCTCTGGATGTCCGAATCACCATATATGCACTAAGAAGTACCCCAAATAATGCTACATATACAAACCAAGGTACTGATAACATCTAATCCACTCCTTGTCCTACTTTTTACTTCTACTATATGTTGGGATTAGAGTAGATATCACTCATTTTCATAGATTTTGGATTGGAATGGGATATCTATTGTGGGTAATTGGATTCTATCGATGTTATTTCGACTCTATCATTATCGACTTATCTTGTTTCTACCGATTTAACAACCTACTTTTTAATAAGTGAACAAAAAAAAAGTGCCCGACAATATGCCGGACACCCCTAAGATTATGCACTGACTGTGAAGTTTGTACGTCTAATAATTTGTTGAGCAATTGGTTGGATAATAGCCATTGCAATTGTACCCATTACAGTTGTTGGCAGGACAACACTTAAGAACAATCCGATGAATGTTCCTGGAAGACCAGCAACGATTAGTGCAATACTTAAGAATACAATTCCAGAAGCTAAAATTCCTATAGCAGTAACTGCACATATCATTACTATTGACTTGGTATACTTTCTTGCAGCAATGAAAATACCATAAAATACGAATGCTGAGATTACTTTATCGAATGGACTCGCAATTTGACCACCTGGGAAACTAGTTGTCAATGCAGAAATCACACCAGCGACAAGTGCAACAAGCAATACATATTTCTTTTCAGGAAAAAGGATAATTCCTAAAAACATCATGACTAACAATAAGTCAGGTTTCATTCCGAGATAAATCGGGGGCATTACGGCGTGCAGAACAGCACCCATTCCAATTAATAATGATAATAGTACTAAAATCTTTGTATTCATTTCTCATCTCTCCTCAGCTTTTCTAAGCTATATATTTTTGGGATTCTCCAATAGTGCACTAATTGCCTATTGCGAAAATCTTATCTATAAGTATATCAGACTAGTACGTTAAATTAAAGTTTTTAATTTTCTGATTTAAAGGTTTTCATAAATGAAGTAAGTGCTTCAACTGACTCATAAGGAACGGCATTGTAGATGGATGCACGGCAGCCTCCAATAGAGCGATGTCCATTTAACCCGACAAATCCCTTTTCTTTAGCCTGCGCTAAAAACTTTTTGGTAAGTTCTTCACTTGGAAGAGTATAGGATATGTTCATAATAGAACGGCTCCCTTTTTTTGCATGTGCTTTATAAAAACCATTAGATTCATCGATTGTATTGTATAGAAGTGCCGCTTTCTCAGTATTCTTTGCCTCGATAGCCGGTACGCCACCTTGTTCTTTTACCCACTCAAGAACGAGTGAAAGCATGTAAATTGAAAAAGTAGGTGGTGTGTTATATAAAGAATTTGACTGAATATGTGTAGTATAATCTAACATAGTTGGTAGATTGCTATTCCCTTCCTTCAAAAGAGAATCTTTAATGATAGCAACTGTAACTCCAGAAGGACCTAGATTTTTCTGAGCCCCCGCATAAATCATGCCGAATTGTTCTACATTTATCTCCCTACTTAAAATGTCACTCGACATATCGGCAATTAATGGGACATTTGTGTAGCTCGGGTATTTTTCCCATTGAGTACCATATATTGTATTGTTTGATGTAATATGAACATATGCTGAGTTGGTAGAATGCTCGTTATCCCTAATTTCTGGAATGAAATTGTATTTTTCTTCTTTACTGGTGGCAATTACATTGGTATCTCCTAGCCTTTTTGCTTCATCGAGTGCCTTTTGAGACCAAGAGCCCGTTAATATGTAGTCACCTGTTTTATCTGGTGTTAAGAAATTCATTGGAATCATTGAAAATTGAAGACTCGCACCACCTTGTAAAAATAAAACATGGTAGTCATCGGGAATACGCATTAGGGTGCGTAAATCAGAAATGGCTTGTTGATGAACTTGGTCGTATTCTTTGCTGCGATGACTCAATTCCATTACTGACATGCCAGATCCTTTAAAATTGAGTAATTCAGCTTGTGCACGGTTCAGCACTTCCTGCGGGAGAGCAGAAGGACCGGCATTAAAATTATAAGCTCGTTGCATGGTTGACTCCTCCTATATTTTTGTGACATGCTTCAGGCGCTACCGGCTCGAAGTTAAGCCAATTATGGTCGCGCTTGACGCATTTTCATATTGCTTTAGTTGAATAAAGTTATCTTATCATGTTTTCGAAAAAATTAAGAGTGAAATTTTTCGAAAAAAACGAAAAAGAACGAAATAAAAAAAGCAAGACATGAAGTCCTGCCTTACAAAATTAGCTTTGAATTGCTTTAGAAATACTTGAAGCGATATTTTGTAAATCTTCGCCTGAGTATTGGTTTTCATGTGACTTCCATACAATACCAAACCCATCACCTTTACCGTAGCGTGGTATGAGGTGTAAGTGGAAGTGAAAGACAGATTGTCCTGCCTGTTCACCGTTATTTTGCAATAGATTCATCCCGATAGGGTTAAATTCCTGTTTAATTGCATTTGCTATGGATGGAACAGATTCAAAGATATTCTTAGCAATTTCTGGTGATAGTTCAAATACGTTTTCTTTATGTACTTTTGGGATAACGAGAGTATGTCCTTTTGAAACTTGGCTGATATCTAGGAATGCATATACATGTTCATTTTCAAATACTTTTGCACTTGGAATTTCTCCATTTATGATCTTACAAAAAATACAATCACTCATTTAAGTCCATTCCTTTCAACACTATTTATATATTATCTTAGCACATCTTTAAAAGATGTAAAAATTTTCATGCCAATATGTTTATCATAAAGAAGAAACAGGATGCAATCGCAAAGGATGCATCCTGTTCTTGAAGAAGGGCATTTTTGTTATAGGTTTACGGTATCTTTGATAAACACCTCATTTTTTTAGGAATGAAAGTCTTTATCTAATGGAGTGAGTCAATTCCATAGTTCAAGCGGACCATCCCCTTGTCATTGTTTTATAAGTTATCACAACTTATAATTCGACTAGATAGTCTTTAACAAACACCTCATTTACAAAATAGTTTTATTTTGTTAGTGGTAATTTGTTACGAACCGGTATTTCTCTCACATTTCCCAATGTTACCATCCCCTTATAACAGTTTTAAAAGCTGTCGTCTAAAATAAGGATATTGTCTTTAACAAACACCTCATTCCAGGTAGATGATGAACATCCAAGGCTTTTTCTCGCCCTCTTCAAAAATTAGTATGGCCGTTTCAAATCAATTTATGCAAAGTTTTTAGCTATGTAAAAAAGGAAAATTTTGATATGATAAAAAGAAATAGTAGGGTGTTAAGAAGGGAGCTATACATGGCACTATTAGAGATAAAAAATCTAACCGGTGGTTACACACAGAATCCAGTTCTTAAGGATGTTTCCTTCCAAGTCAAACAAAATGAGATAGTCGGTTTAATTGGGTTAAACGGTGCAGGAAAAAGTACAACGATTAAGCATATAATTGGGCTGATGGATCCAAAGAAGGGGTCTATTCATATTAACGGAAAAACAATACAAGAGGACATGGAGTCTTACCGTTCGATGTTTAGTTTTATTCCAGAAACCCCGATTTTGTATGATGAGTTAACTTTATACGAGCATTTAGAATTAACTGCCATGGCATATGGTTTAGACAAAGAAGTATTTGAGGAAAGAGTACAACCATTACTTAAAGAGTTTAGAATGGAAAAGAAAGTGAAGTTCTTTCCTTCTAACTTTTCTAAGGGAATGAAGCAAAAGGTAATGATTATGTGTGCTTTTCTAGTTGAGCCATCCCTATACATTATTGACGAGCCGTTTGTTGGTTTAGATCCTTTAGGCATTCAATCACTTCTAGAGATGATGAACAACATGAAAAATCAAGGAGCTGGCATTTTAATGTCAACTCATATTTTGGCAACGGCGGAGAGATATTGTGATTCCTTTATTATTTTACATAATGGGAAGGTAAAGGCTTCCGGAACTTTAAACGATCTCCGTACACAATTTAATATGGAGAACGCAACCCTTGATGATATTTATATCAGCCTAACAAAGGAAGAAGAAGAATGATTGATATCAAGGAATTATGGAGAAAGCGTCAAACCCAACATTTTAAAGAAATAAGCCGTTACTTACGGTATATGTTAAACGACCATTTATTGATTGCTCTTCTGTTTTTAGGAGGAGGGGGAGCGTATTACTATAATTATTGGTTACAGGATGTCCCGAAAGATTTTCCGTATGCCATCCTTATAGCACTAATATTAGGGGGGGTTTTAACTGGAAGTCGTGTGCAGACCTTGTTGAAAGAACCCGATCTAGTGTTTTTATTACCTATCGAAAAAAAACTAACACCTTATTTTCAAAAGGCATTCTGGTACAGTTTTTTTTCGCAGATTTATCTATTGTTAATCGTTTTTGCAATTGCAGCACCTTTATATCTCGCTGTTACAGATAAAAGCCATACATCGTTAGTATCAATTTTTGTGATTGTTCTGTTTAGCAAGGCATGGAATCTGCTGTTAACTTGGTTTACTCAATATTATACAGAGAATTCTACATACTACAGTGATTTAGTCATTCGATTTATATTAAATCTCGTGCTTATGTACCTATTGTTTTCTGGTGCATCAATTCTTTTTATCGGATGTGTAGTCGTTATCAAGCTTGTACTACTCCTTTATTTTCAAAGGGCTGTAGAGAATAAGGGGATAAAGTGGAATACCTTAATTGAGTTAGAGTCAAAAAGGATGTTAACTTTTTATCGTCTGGCAAACTTATTCACAGATGTGCCAAAGTTAAAGGAACAAGTGAAAAAAAGACAATGGCTCAACTGGGTTACTGGTTTCATTGTGTATTCAAAGGAAAATACATTTCGGTACCTATACACACGAACCTTTTTACGTACGAGTGACTACCTAGGATTGTATGTAAGGTTAACCATAATTGGTGGGTTAATCATTTACTTCATCCCGTTTCACTACGGAAAAGCGTTTGTAATGATACTATTCTTATATCTGACTGGCTACCAGCTTATCACGCTATGGAGGCACCATAGCTTAAAAATTTGGGTTCAATTGTATCCTGTTAATGAAGCATCCAAGCAAGCGTCGTATTTGAAATTCTTATTCCAATTACTCGTTGTTCAATCAATTATTTTTACAGTTACAGTCTTATTAACTACAGAAATCGCAACAACACTCATTTTATTAGTGGCCGGACTTGTTTTTGTCTATCTGTTTGTATTTAGTTATACAAAAGGAAAAATTCGAAAGCTTGATCGTTTGTATGGATAATCATTCATTTGAAACCTTTGCATCTATTTATTCGTATACGTACTAAACATATAGAAGGGTAGAGGTGCATGAACGATTCATATATGTTAATGGTGGAAGAAGAATTATTTCAATGGCGTAAAAGGTTAATAAAGAAATCGAATATGCTTCAGCGGGTATCAAAAAAGGCTCAAACAAAGGTAAATGCTATGATACCTGAGAAGGCTCACACGGTAATAACAGAAAGTATTAAAAAAATGATTCAGGCAACATTAGTAGGTTCAGAATTCACAACCAAGGGTAACTATCCAAATAAGTTGACATTACAAGCGAAAGAAAAGTTAATTGATGACAAGTTAACAATCTATAGACGTACTGCAGCAGCAGAAGGAGCGGGAACGGGTGCAGGAGGATTTCTTCTAGCACTTGCTGATTTTCCATTGTTACTATCGATAAAAATGAAGTTCTTGTTTGAGGTTGCGGCAATTCATGGATTTGATACAAAAAATTATGAAGAGCGACTCTTCATATTGTATGTTTTTCAATTGGCATTTTCGAGTGATGAACATAAAAAGAGAACTTTTGAAATAATTGAGAACTGGGAAGAAGAGAAGCATAAGCTGGTTGAAGTGGATTGGCGTGTGTTTCAACAGGAGTACCGTGACTATATAGATTTCATTAAAATGCTTCAAATTCTACCAGGAGTTGGGGCGGTTGTAGGGGCTTACGCAAATTATAATTTACTTGATCATTTAGGTGAGGTTGCTAAGAACTGTTATCGTATCCGAATCTTAAAATAAATCTAAAAAGCAAGAATGCCTAACCATGCATTCTTGCTTTTTCCTTTTAAACAGTTGCTTTCTCTTGTTTTTCAATTGATAAGTAGTTTAAGGTAGCCGCACCTAATGTTTTAGCAGCAATGAGCATTGCTTTTTCATCAATATCAAATTTGGGATGATGATGTGGATAGGCTTTTGTCTTATCAACTGGCATTGCACCTGTAAAGAAAAAGGTTCCTGGAACATGCTGTAAATAATAAGCAAAATCCTCTCCACCCATTTGCGGTGCAGTTTCTTGAACGTGATGGACACCAGGTACACTTTTAGCAACTTCTACAAGGAAATTTGTTTGTTCTTCATGATTCACAACCGCTGGATAGCCTCGGTGAAATGCATAGGTATAGGAGGAGTCAGCCGCCATGCATGTACCCTTTACGATTCGTTCAATTTCACCTTCTATTTGAGTTCGAACCTCTTCACTAAACGTTCTAACTGTACCTTGTAGACTGGCTGTGTCAGCAATTACATTAAACGGATTTTCTGCAACAAATGAGCCAACAGTCACTACAGCAGATTCGATAGGGTCTACACGTCTACTCACAATTTGCTGTAAATTCGTAACAAGTTGTGACCCGATAACTATTGCATCCTTTGTTGTATGTGGATGTGCTCCATGTCCACCTAAACCTTGAATCTTAATTTCAAATCGGTCTGCAGCAGCCATGACAGGGCCAACACGATAGTCAATCGTTCCTGTAGGAATGGTTGACCATAAATGGGTACCAAAGATAACGTCAACACCTTCTAAACAACCATCTTCAATCATAGAAATTGCCCCACCGGGTGCGAACTCTTCGGCATGCTGGTGAATAAGGACAACAGTTCCTGTAAGCTGTTCCTTCATCTCATGTAAGGTCTTAGCTAAAACAAGTAAGGTTGCTGTATGTCCATCATGTCCACATGCGTGCATGACACCTGGGTTTGTTGACTTATAAGGAACATCTTTTTCATCCTGGATGGGCAGGGCATCAAAGTCGGCACGTAGTGCTACAGTTGGACCTGGTTTAGTCCCAGAGATTTTTGCAACGATTCCATTGCCACCGACGTTTCTACGCACCTCGACCCCTAAATTTTCATAGAAATTTGCGATATATTCGGCTGTTTTATACTCTTTAAATGAAACTTCAGGATGTTGGTGTAAATAACGACGCATCTCTACCATTTCAGCATACTTTTTATCTAAAGCATCATATAAGTTATGTAACATTTCTCGATTCTCCCTTTGCTTTGGCGTACGAGTAAATTATATCATGATTAACTTTATTCAACAGAAAAAACTTCTGTTGAATAAAGTTATAGCCTCCGGCGGATGCCACGATTTTTTAAAGGTAATTTTCGCGCAAGCTCGAAAAAATCGGGCGCAAATACGTCAAGGCGTATTTGATTTAGCATTTTATTGAAATTTTGCATAAAAAAGAGGAGGCAATATAGCCTCCCTAATAGATTGATTCGAGTAATGAATTTCCGTTTTTGGCCACTTTAACTTTGGCGTATTTTGCATCTCGTTGAAGGTCTAACCCCGTTCCTTCTTTTACGAAAAAACTTTCTATGCCCAAGATTATAGCATTGTAGCCATTATACTTACCGGCAATTAGAACTTCATCCTCGGCAAGTTTGTACTGGGTTGGTTCAATCGATGTCAGTATTTCTTCTCGTTGATAGACACCGTCCTCATCTTTTTTTGCGAGGATATACACTCTGTTTTCAGAATGAACATTATTTAGTTCATTAACTTCAGCAATCTCGTACCGTAAAATAACATAATCTCCTTGGAGCATGGAACGGGGGTCAACAGGAGCTAACTCAAGTGTGATTTCTGTTCCATTTTTCAATAATGACTCATTGCTAATGATTTGATAACCGACAAACGTTAACTGTAAAAGGAGAATGATTCCAATTAGCCTCCATTGCCTTTTTGAAAAAAGTTTTTCGTTTTCTAACTCCTTGACTTCTGATTTGCGTTCGTAATATTGTGTGATACCAAAGAAGATAAGACCAATAATCAGAAGAGAAAGTGATTTGTGTACAAGTGACCAAACTAGGTCATAATAGGTTGAAACAAGTAGTGCAATCCAGTACAACAAGGTCATACGAAAGAAAAATATCTTTTCCTTTCTTGAAAAGTAAAGTACAAGGGAAGTTGTGATAATAAAAAACAGAAGACTATATATAATTTCTTGCCAAAGTTGATGGTCGACAAAGGTGAGTACATAGAAAAAGAGTAAAGCGTAAAACAAACTTATACGATCCAAAAGGGACTCCGAACGAGTAAAGTAATAAACTAACGCATTTACAAATGCATACCCAATCAACACCATTTCTAGCTGTTCCCAAAGTTGAAATTCATCAAGTAATAGGTATAATGAACAGCCGATGAATGTTGAATAACTAAGAAAACGAATGATACCATCTTTTATTGCTATGATAACAACGATTGATATGACTAGATAGAAAATGGTGATTGGTGTTGAAAGAAAAAATGCTTCGAGTAAACCGGAAAAAAAACCGATAAATAGTAATGTATTTCTGACATAAGGCCCCAGTTTTTTTACAAACAAACCAACACCAATAAAGATAGTACTAAGGACTACAGTTGAGTAAGAGCTAGAAAAAAGCAGAAAGAGAACTCCACCAAAGCTTATTGAAAACATGAATGATCCAATTAGGGTAACTATTACAATTAATGTACCTTTAATTGTTTGCCCGATTTGGGTTTCTGAATGTTTAGATGATAAATGTCTGGCTAGAATAACTCCACCGACAATTAGGGCGATGGAAAAGATTGAACCTAAAATTTGTAAACCAAGAAATCCGATTGCATCTCCAAATAAGAATGGGATTTCAATAATCTTTGTGCACATGTAAATACTAACCATCGTAAATAAAATAATCGATATATATTTGTCAATTTTCTTCGTCACAAGATAAAAATAAGAGATAGCAGCATATCCAAGATATAAGAGATTGGTCCAGCCACTATAGGGTTCATACAATTCAAAAATACTCATAGTAATTAGCATAATATGTGTCATTATATATGACATATAACGAACGGCTTTATTTTGAAAAGAAGTTGAAAATGTAAAAATAAATAGGATTAAATTAATAACAGCAATGACGAGATATATGAGCCACTCTTGAAAGTCTGTGCGAATGATGTTATAGGATGAGGGGTTCATATAGAACCAATAGGCAAGATGAAATAGGATAAAGCTTAGTATCGAGAAAGGTCCATAGCGCGTGCTGATTGAGAGTAATAAAGCAGGAATCAGCCAAACAACAAATAGAACATAACTATCTGCGTGCGAATTATATATTTGGCCTATTAATGCTACACACAAACCAAAGGAAATTGCACCTGCCACCAATAGCCACTTCCCTAAAAATAGCTGGTGGGACAGGATTTTTGTGGATACTATAGATAAAAAATAAAATAACAACATTGCAGCTACGGCTAGAATTAGTTTTTCAAACCGAGAAAACTCTGGCCAATTTGCAGCGAAAAAGTATAGAACACCCGATAAGACCAAGACAATTGAAGCAAAGTATCCAAATGGAATCAGCTTCTTCATTTAAAACGCCCCTTTTCTACTAACAACCTGCTTATATTATATGTTATAAAGATGGTTGGTTGTATCGTTTATAATATAAATTTCCAATTTAGATGCCAATATTTAATGAACATTTTATATAAAGATAAATATGATTTTGGGTAAAATAATCTCGAGGTGAATTACTTATGGAATTGTTCTCAGGAGAGTTTTTTTCAGCTCTACTTTCGATTATAGTAATTGATCTCGTCTTAGCAGGCGATAATGCGATAGTAATCGGTTTAGCCGCAAGAAATTTACCTAAAGAACAGCAGAAAAAGGCCATTATCTGGGGAACCGTTGGGGCAATTCTTATTCGAATTGTAGCAACACTGTTAGTTGTATGGCTACTCGAATTGCCGGGATTGCGTCTAATAGGGGGAATCCTCCTAGTGTGGATTGCGTACAAGCTCCTTGTCGATGATAAGAATCATGAAATTGAAGCGAAAGGATCCTTCATCTCGGCAATTAGGACAATCGTTATAGCGGACGCCTTAATGGGACTAGATAACGTACTTGCAGTAGCGGGTGCTGCTCACGGTAGTTTTCTCTTAGTTGTTCTAGGGTTAATTATTTCAGTCCCTATTATGATATGGGGAAGTACGCTATTCATCAAATTGATTGATCGTTTTCCAGTTATTGTTACAATAGGTGCAGCTATTCTAGCTTGGACAGCAACAAAAATGATTGTTGAAGAACCGTTTCTAAAGGGCTTCTTTGAAAATGAATGGATTAAATATACATTTGAGTTGCTTGTGGTAATTGCTGTAATCTTTATTGGAATAAAGACAAAGAAAACGAAAGCACAGTCTATAAAAGAAAAACAGGAAGCATCTTAACAAAGGCAGCCTTCAAGGCTGTCTTTTGTTTTAATAAAATGTGTATAATCCTTGGTTAAATATGGATACTACAAAAAGATACATAACTCAGAAAGGATGTATGAAGATGAAAAGAATCACATTGTCTGTTTTTGCTTTATTACTAAGTATCTTTTTTGTAGGGGGTATTCAAGCTTCCGCAGAAATGGGAAAAGACACAGAAAAGCCAAATGTAGAACTATCTGATAAACAAAAGCAAGAGTTAGATAAGCTTTATCTCGAACTTCTTGAAACAAAAAAAGAAATTATTAACAAGTACGTTGAATATGGCGTGCTCACGAAAGAAAAAGCTGATAAAAAACTAAACTGGCTAGATGAGCATTACGAAAAAATAAAAGAACATGGCTACATTCCAAAGCATCATCATAAGAAAGATAAAAATGATAACGAAAATGATTAAATAACTAGGCTAGATAAAACAGTTTTGTTTTGTCTAGTTTTTTTTCTTTACATTAGAATCAATTTCATAAATCTGAGCCCAACGGGCTCAAGGCTTTCAGACACTAAAAAAAGGAGTACCTCCCCAGATGTCGAAATAAGTAAGTACCACTACAAACTTATGAGACTGGAGGAAGACTCCCTATGACTATTATACGACAAGGAAGCCTGTTTGACATACAAGAATTATACGACTTAGAACCTACCCAACGTTTTGAGGCTATTTTTTCTACTATTGACATTGATCCCATCTTCGCTGTGGTAACGAAGAAATCACGTTTTGGTAGACCTGTGGAGCTTAATTATGCGGCAATGATTTACTCATTAGTTGCACGCATATCGGAACGAATTCCGTTCATTAAAGACTTGGTAAAGCGATTAAGAAACGATATGATTTTCCGACTAGACTGGGGCTTTTTGGTTTCTGATATAGTCCCTTCTGAGGCAGCTTATTCAAGAATTGTAACGATCCTCAGTGAATCTGAAGTTCTTGAAGGGGCTAAGAATACGATTCTAAATCAAGTCATTACAGAAGGGTTTATCAACGATGATACTGCAGCCCTTGATGCCTCTCATTTTGAAGCGAAGGATCAGGCTCCTCCAAAAAAGGAAAAAACAACATCTGAACCTAAGAAGCGTGGTCGCAAATCAAAGGAAGAACGTGAAAAATGGCTGGTTGAACAAGCTGAACGTGAAGTAAATCTTCCTCTTTATGAAAAGAAAATTGAAGAACAGTTGGACGTTTCTTTGTCTGAACTTCGTTCTCAAATGCCCCAGGATCCACAATGGGGTGTGAAGAAAAACAGCGAAGGAAAGAACGTTTTTTGGTATGGTTATAAAGCACATTTGTTAGTTGGCACAAAAAGTCAATATATCCTTCAATCTCTCTTTTCTTCTGGAAATTTAAATGATGGAAAAGCAGCCATTCCTTTGTTAAAAGGAATTCAAGAAAATGTTTCTTTAAAGACCCTTCGTTATACAACGATGGATGCTGGGTATGATTACGAACCAATTTATGAACAAGTTCATCGATTGGGATTACAATCCGTCATTGCTTATAATAAACGCAATGAACCCGAACCGATCGGTTTTGATAAACACTTTGCCCCAACTTGTTTTAGGGAACATTCCTATCGTTACGAGAGTTATGACGCAAAATACGAGACCCTAAAATACACGCGTCCAAAAGAATGTAAGGATTGTCCGTTAGCCGATCAGGGAATATGTCAAAAAGTATATAAAGTAAAGATTACCACTGATCTTAGAAAGTACACTGCACCAGCCCGAGGTTCGAAAACTTGGAAAACAATATTTAAGCGCCGAACCGCAGTAGAACGTGTAAATGCTTATCTGAAGGAGTACTTTCAACTTAACAATGTTCGTTATCGAACTGGAAAACGTGCTAAAGTTCACTTTGATTTGGTGACATTGGTTTATAATGCTTCAAAATTGGCAGCAGATCGTATGAATGCAATGTTAAATCAACGGCAAGCTGCCTAAACTAATGGCGATGAGAAAACTATAAATATTTTAACTTTGTTGATTGGAGCAGAAGGCGGCGACTCCTGCGGGAAAAGCGTGTCCAGGTGAGACCCCGCAGGAGTGAAGCGACGAGGAGGCTCACGGACCGCCCGCGGAAAGCGTCCGCCTGGAGCGGAAATCAACAACAAAGTTCGTAGTGTTAAATTTTTAAAAATCCCAAATTTCTCTTAGGGATACTTTAATCATTTTTAAAATAGGCAATTATGAAATTGATTCATTAAACAAAAAAATGATTTCTCTTCCCCCTAATATCTGCTATCATTTACTCTTGATAAATGTCGATTATTGTAAAAAAAATATAAATTATATAGACTCTTTCATTAGGAGATAGCATAAATGAGGAAGCGTAAGGGCCTTCGAATTCAAATTGCAATTAGCTTATTAATAATCATGACCATTCTTTGTACTCTAATCGTTGCAGTATATTCATCACATCTAAGCTTAAAAGAAACGTTAAAGAATAGATACTTGGAAAATAATTATACGTATGCAAAAAAACTGTCACTAAGTACAGGTGACTTGTTTTTTCAAATGCAAAAAAGTATAACGTCACTAGGTAATATAATAGGAAATCATCCCATTAGCCAGGGGGATTTGGAAGAATGGAGAAATGCAAACAGTAATTACTTCAACTCAATATTTATTACGGACGAAGATGGTGTTATCAAGAATATAAGCCCGGAGATTGTTACGTATAAATCGAAAGTAACGGCAGGGACTAGAATCCAATCAGAAACCGTACAAATAGCGCTGCAATTACAACGTCCATTTATTTCCGAACCTTATAATGGAACATCTGGTCAATTAATTCTGTTAATCTCCGCTCCCATTTTTAATCAAAGTGGCCAATATGAGGGATTAGTTGGAGGAACCGTGTATTTAGAAGGAGACAATGCCTTAAAAAAGATGCTTAACAATCATAGTTATGATGATGGTTCTTATGTCTTTGTTGTCGACGGTAGCGGAAAAATAATTTATCACCCCGATTCAAGTAGAGTCAATGATAATGTTTCAGAAAATAAAGTAGTCTCAAAGATGCTTCAAGGAAAACATGGATCAGAAGTGGTTAATAATACGAATGGAAAGGATTTTTTTGCCGGATACGCAATTATTACCGATACAGGTTGGGGGATTGTTTCACAAACACCAATAACTGTATTGGAAGAACCTCTACAAAATTTGGTTAAAATGATGATTTATCGTTCCTTTCCATTACTACTGCTAATTTTAATCATCGGTGGTGCCTTAACTATAAATTTATCAAAACCAATAAATAGATTAGCAAGATTATCTGAAGTGGCAAGTACTCAGAAAAACACATCTATGAATTTGAGCAAGGTTTTAACTAAATCAAACATATATGAAATACGTCAGTTATATCATCACATTGCGAATTATTTCACACTATTAAACAACCAAATTCAATTAGATGGATTAACAGGACTTGTTAACAGGAGAACGTTCGATCTTGTTGTTAATGAGTGGTTAGAGGAAAAATTGTCATTCTCATTAATTATTTTAGATATTGATTATTTTAAAAAGGTAAATGACACATTCGGTCACTTAATAGGGGATGATGTTTTAAAGCAACTAGCCGAATTAATGAAATCTGTTACAGCGGAAGAGGATATTTGTTTTCGATATGGCGGGGAGGAATTTGGAATACTAATGTTGAATAAAAATCAGAATGAGGCACTTGAAGTTGCTGATGCATTAAGGAGATTAGTAGAAAGTAGTCCGAATCCAACTGGTCAAATAATCACTATCTCATTGGGTGTCACTACATCAGGTATGGACGATCAACATGCCAAACAAATTGTTGAGAGAGCCGATATAGCTCTTTACGAATCCAAGAAATCAGGAAGAAATCGTACTACTCTTTACGCAAAAACAAAAAGGTTGCAATAAAATAGGAGGTTTTTTTTTCCTTTTTTTATGAGATAGTTAACAATGACCGGATTAAACATAGGTGACCTTGAAAAAAAGTCTTAAATTAGTAGTAGTCAGGCTATTTATAGGTGACTACTTTTTTTGCTGTGAAAAAATATGTCTAGAATAATAAATAAAGTCTATGACACATAGTCAATTTCTTACAACTCAATCTCGAAAAACCTTATAAACCCTTGTATAATAGGAGGAACAAAGATTGTGATTATTTACGGAATTTTGAAAGTCAACTAGATTTAGGAGGTAGTATAGATTTCAACTAGGAGGTATTAGTTTTGAAGAATAGTAAAAAGAAAGTTTTAGGACTATCCCTTGCATTAATGCTAGGTGTCGGCGGGCTTGCTGGCTGTGCAAGTTCTAACTCATCCGGGAATACAAATTCAGATGGAAAAACGAGTTTTACAATTATGGCAAATCTTTATACACCGGAAGTTCCATCGGATAAGATTGAAAAACTACTTGAAGAAAAGACAGGTGTTGATTTAAACATTCAATGGACACCTGATACAAGTTATGAAGAAAAACTTAACACTGCGTTTGCAACAGAGACCCTTCCAGAGGTTGTGTTCCTAAAGAACCAAACAACCTTTATTCAATTTAAAGAAGCTATTCGTGATGGTCAGTTTTGGGAGATTGGACCATATTTAGATGAGTTCCCGAACCTTAGTAAACTTAATGAACAAATATTTGAAAATACAGCAGTCGATGGTAAGATTTATTCGTTATACCAAGGAAGACCATTATCTCGACAAGGATTAATTTATCGTAAGGATTGGGCTGACAACCTAGGATTAGAGGCTCCAAAATCCATTGATGACGTGTATGAAATGGCTAGAGCATTTACGGAAGACGATCCTGATGGAAATGGAAAAGATGATACATTTGGAATCACTGACCGTGCTGATTTAGCATATGGATCTTTTAAAACAGTAGCTTCATGGTTTGCAACACCGAATGGCTGGGGTGAGAAGGATGGACAACTTCTCCCAGAATTTATGTTTGATGAGTATGTTGACACAATGGATTATATTAAAAAACTTCGTGATAATGGCTATATCAATCAAGACTTCCCTGTAACAAGTAAAGAAGATCAACAAGCATTCTTTAAAAATGGTACTGCAGGAATGTATATTGGCTCAATGGCTGATGTTGTAAGTATTGATAAAGATGCTGTGGCCCTTAATCCTGATGTAGAATTTGAAGTTCAAAATAAAATAGTAGGACCTACTGGTGAATATGGCATCTGGGCGATACCAGGCTATGGAAATGTCGTGTTATTCCCTAAATCTGCAGTTAAAACTGAAGAACAACTTAAAGAAATCCTTGGATTCTTTGATAAATTAGCGACACCAGAAATAGCAAACTTAATTTTCTGGGGTATTGAAGGTGAACATTATACAGTTCAAGATGGTCGTGCATTAGCTTCAGAAGACACGGATTTAACGACGAGAGAGGTTAAGCCGTATCAATCATTAGAAATCGGTGAACCGAAGACGAATGGAAGATATGAAGGGGTATTTACACTACCGGCAAAAGAAAAGGCAGAAGAATTAATTGTAGACAATGAAAACTACTTAATTCATGATCCAACCGTTCCACTTGATTCTCCAACTTTTGCTGAACGAGGAGAATTGCTTAACCAGAGAATTAATGATGCTACATATCAATATATACTCGGTGATATAGATAGAGATGGCTTTAAAAAGGCGATTGAGGATTGGAAAAAGAATGGCGGAGAAGAAGTAATAGCTGAATTTAATGACGCTTACCAGAGCATTCAATAGCTGGATTACCATTTAGATGAAGGTTGAAAATTGCCTTCATCTTTTTGACTGACTTGTCCACTTCTCGAAAGATTCTAAACGTTTTGTAAATGTAATAATCATTTTCTTATAAATGCCTTTGAAAGTGCTTACAAACTGCGATTCTATAGGGTTATGTGAGAATTTGATTATTCACATCATCATACCATAGAGATAAATTTAAGGTGCATCATCAAAAACAAAATATAGGGGGTATTTAGTTTGAAGAAAAGTAAGAAGAAGTTTTTAGGTTTATCCCTTGCACTAATGGTAGGGATAGGCGGACTTGCTGCTTGTTCAAATGAAAGCGCTTCAGGAGACAAGGATTCAGACAAGCCAAAAGAACAAAAAGAGGAGAAAGTTAGCTTTACACTAATGGCTAACCTTCACACACCTGAGGTTCCATCTGACAAGGTTGAAAAATTATTAGAGGAAAAAACAGGTGTAGATCTAACGATTCAGTGGACTCCTGATACAAGTTATGAGGAAAAATTAAACACTGCATTTGCAACAGAAACCTTACCAGAAGCTGTATTCTTGAAAAACCAAACAACATTTATTCAATTTAAGGAAGCCATACGTGATGGTCAGTTCTGGGAAATCGGTCCGTACTTAGATGAGTTTCCAAATTTAAGCAAACTAAATGAACAAATCTTAGCTAACACAGCTGTTGATGGAAAGATTTATTCAATTTATCAAGGAAGACCATTATCTCGCCAAGGTTTAATCTATAGAAAAGACTGGGCAGAAAAATTAGGTCTAGGAACTCCTGAAACAACTGAGGATATTTATGAAATGGCTAAAGCATTTACTGAAAATGATCCGGATGGAAATGGAAAAGATGATACATTTGGATTAACTGATCGTAGTGACCTAGTTTATGGAGCATTTAAAACTGTTTCTTCTTGGTTTGGTACTCCAAATGAATGGGGAGAGAAGGACGGAGAACTACTTCCAGAATTTATGTTTGATGAGTATGTTCAAACAATGGATTTCTTTAAAGACCTTCGTGACAATGGATATATCAACCAAGACTTCCCAGTAACAAGTAAAGAAGATCAACAGTCATTCTTTAAAAACGGAACAGCTGGAATGTATATTGGTTCAATGGCTGACGTTGTAAGTCTTCATAAGGATGCAGTTCAGTTAAATCCTGATATTGAATTCGATGTTCATAATAATATTAAGGGGCCACATGGAGAATTTGGAGTTTGGGCAATCCCTGGTTATGGAAACGTAGTATTATTCCCTAAATCTGCTGTTGAATCTGAAGAGAAACTAAAAGGAATTCTAGGATTCTTTGATAAATTAGCTACTCCTGAAGTTGCTAACTTAATTTTCTGGGGTATTGAAGGTGAACATTACGAAGTTCAAGATGGTAGAGCTTTAGCTTCAGAGGACCAAGACTTAACAAACCGTGAAGTTAAACCATATCAGGCAATTGAAATTGGTGAGCCTAAGACGAACGGAAGATATGAAGGGGTATTTACATTACCTGCTAAGGAAAAAGCGGAAGAATTAATCATTGATAATGAAAATTACTTAATCCATAATCCAACAAATGCACTTGATTCAGCGACTTTCGCAGAAAAAGGAGAACTCCTTAACCAAAAGATGAAGGATGCAACGTATCAGTATATCTTAGGAGATCTTGATAAAGCGGGCTTCGAGAAAGCAATTGAAGATTGGAAGAAGTCTGGTGGAGACGATGTAATTAAAGAATTTAACGAGTCTTACAAAAAGTCAAAGTAAATTACTGAACTCTTAGAGCGAAAATAAAAGGCTGTTCCATACAGCCTTTTATTTTATTCATTTGCTATGAAAATCAAAATCTACTACTGTACAAATCTTTCTTTTTTTAGGATGTGTATTATATGTTCCGTATTGAAAAGGCGAGAAGATTAAATCAACAAGCCGTTATTTCCCTTGTGAATCATGCCATTTACCAATTCGGAAATTCAATGTCTTTAATCTTTCTCAATATATATTTATGGAGGTTAACCAATAGCCTATTTATTAATGCAATCTTCAACTTAGTTGCAATTCTTGCACAAGCAGTTACAACGTTCTCAATTGGTAAGTTTGCAAAGCAGAAAGGAAAACTACTCGCATACCGATTAGGAATTTTTATTACTGCTTTTTTTTATCTCTTCATTTTAATAGCGCAAGAACAAATCGTAACGTTTTATCTTCTCTTTGCAATTATGAAGGGCTTTTCACAGGCGTTATATTGGCTCGGTTATTTTACGATTGTTCATGAGGTATCGACAAACGAAAACCGTTTACGGGTTTTAGGAATAAACACCATCGTGATGAATGGAACCAATCTAGCGGGTCCAGCGATTGCGGGAATGATCATTGGGCTTTATTCCGGATTCCAAGGCTACATGATAGTATTCGGTGCAGCATTTTTCATGTTCGCAATAGCAGCAATCGGAAGCTTGAAATTGAAAAAAGAAGAGAATCATCATACATCCTATTACATGAAGTATTTACCGTTAATTGTAAAAAGGGACCCGGGGTTTAAGAAATCACTTTTCGGATGGTTTATCTTAGGGTTTCCACATGGGATATTATCTTTTATTCCTGCCATTTTATTATATGAGATTTTTCTAAAGGAACAGACGGTAGCTTACTTTAACATGGTTTTTTTATCGTTATCTATTCTATCAAGCTATTTAATTTCAAGGTTTGCTCAATCAGAAGGGACCTTCAAATATTTGCTCTTGTCGGCTGCGGGATTCACACTCTCAACCGTTGTTTTGCTTTCAAATCTATCAGCATTGACAGTCATTTTGTTCATGTCCATTTATTCTTTATTTAAACCCTTGCAGGGGAATTCATATGAAGCCTTTTACTATAACAAGATTGGAAATCTCCCATTAAAATCAAATTTCAGGACGGAAGCTGTCGTTCTAAGGGAAACGATTATCAATCTAGGTAGGGGGTTTGGCATAATCATTTTCTTAATTTTTGTAAATGGGATTGAAGCAGGAAGTATTCCAATTGTTCTCTTTGCTTTAGCGATAGTACAATGGTTCATCCCTTATTTGGTAACACATAATCAATCCTCTTTATCAAAAAAAAATAGTCGACAGTATAATCATAATCTAAGATAAGACCTCAAAGTCTTTGAAACCGTTATAATCTACTGAATATATGAAACTTTGATTATTTACGATATCTAAAAAGATTTACAAAATACAGGTATAAGGTTTGTTTCATATCGGTAACACAAACAACTCCTATTTGTATTTGTTTATTAACAAACCTTAAAGCGAATACATTCACAATTATGACTATATGAAGAAAGGAAGATGATGGTGAAGTCAGAGACAGTTGTTGACCAAAACAGCCAAACAGAACTTTCAATGAAACAGCCAGCTGTTAGTTCTGATTTGGAAAGAAGCTTTAAAGCCGAGATAAAAAGGCGCATATTTAAAAACAAATTATTATATTTAATGATCCTTCCTGGTTTGTTGTATTTACTAATTTACAAGTATGTTCCAATGTTTGGTCTAGTCATTTCATTTCAGGATTATAAACCTTACCAAGGAATCCTTGGAAGTCAATGGGTAGGTTTTGAACACTTTGCTCGCTTATTTACAGATTCAGATTTTTGGACGATTTTTAGAAATACACTTGTACTTTTTGGATTGCATATTTTTATAGCGTTTCCAATTCCAATCATATTAGCTTTGATGTTAAATGAAGTGAAAAATCTTTTCTTTAAACGTACAATCCAATCACTCATTTATATTCCACACTTTATGAGTTGGGTAATCATCGTATCAATCAGCTTCGTTTTATTAACAATGGATGGCGGCTTAATCAATGAATTATTAGTAAGTCTTGGATTTGAGAAGGTTAACTTCCTAATGAATAAAGACTGGTTTAGACCTGTTTATATCATCCAAGTTGTGTGGCAAAGTGCTGGGTGGGGTACAATCATCTACTTAGCGGCAATTTCTGGAGTGGATCCTGGTCTATATGAGGCGGCAAAAATGGATGGAGCAAGTAAATTACGTCAGATTTGGCATATCACTTTACCAGCCATACGACCAGTAATTATTGTCCTCCTTATCCTAAAAATTGGGGATGTATTGGAGCTTGGTTTCGAGCACGTATATCTATTACTAAATGCATCAAACCGTAGTGTTGCTGAAATTTTCGATACGTACGTGTATACAACAGGATTATTACAAGGCCAATATAGCTACAGTACCGCAGTTGGATTATTTAAAGGGTTAGTTGGTTTAATTCTTGTTGTCTTTGCTAACCGAATGGCTAAGAAATTCGGAGAAGAAGGTATATATTAGGACTTTAGAGGGGTGAGAACGTGGTAGGAGAAAAAGAGTTAGGAAGTCGTATTTTTCGGTGGGGAAATAACCTGTTACTTATTTTGATAGCACTTACAATGGTCCTGCCATTTGTGCATGTTATCGCAGCCTCATTTACAACGAGTGCAGAGTTAGCAGATAAACGGTTCGTATTATTTCCGACAGTTTTTAGTTTAGATGCTTATAAGTACATTTTCTCAACAGATACAATCTTTAAGGCGTTGTTTGTTTCAATCGGAGTTACCTTTATCGGAACATTGTGGAGTATGTTTATCACATTATTAACAGCCTATGGATTGTCACGTAAAGAATTAGTTGGTAGAAGGCAAATCTTGTTTCTATTCGTATTCACAATGTTATTTAGCGGTGGGATGATCCCAACTTTCTTAATAGTAAAAGAGACAGGGTTACTTGATAGTTATTCAGCATTAATTATCCCTGTTACAATTAACGTTTTTAATATGATAATTTTACGAAGCTTCATCATGGGGTTACCAGAAGGCTTAATTGAGTCCGCTAAAATTGATGGTTGTAATGATTTTGGAGTGTTGTTTAGAATCGTATTACCGATTTCGAAGCCAGCTCTAGCAACCGTTTCGTTATTTTATGCTGTAGCATACTGGAATACGTATATGCATGCAATTCTCTATATAAATGATGCAGCAAAATGGCCAATACAGGTTTTACTACGACAAATTGTTGTTCTTGCAAGTGGACTTAGCTATGATAGCTCTGAATTTACAAATATTCCACCGCCAGATATTACAATTAAAATGGCTGTTATCGTTGTGGCAACAATCCCTGTATTAATGGTATATCCATTCTTACAAAAATACTTCACTAAAGGAGCTATGCTTGGCTCAATGAAGGAATAGTGGAATTTATCTAACAATAATATAGTTGAAGGAGAGGTACAGATGGATGTAACCAATTCATTAGAGAAAATGGATTCTCTATTTGAGGGATTTTTTGAATGGCTGGCAGGCCAATATGATCCGTTTACAGGTGGTTTTTACTATGCAAAAAGCTCTGTATCTGACAGCTCCTTTTCACCTGATATCGAGTCAACTGCTCAAGCTTTAAATATCTTATCAAGAAATGAATTACTTACTAAAATGCCCGTAGAATTACGGGCAAAATTTATTTCTTTTTTTCAACAAAAACAAGACCCTGAAACAGGTTTTTTTCTAGATGAAGATCCACACATGAAGAATGATGAAGTAATGGTTAGCAGAGCCTTCAACTATTCAGTGAATTCTATTAGACGATTGGGTGGAAAACCACTCTTTCCATCACCTATAGACCTTAATAAAGCACCCAATTATGTGAACACAAAAGAAGAATATCTAAATAAATGGAAAAGCATTAGTTTAGTGAATAGTTGGCGTGGCTGCGATTTATTAGCATCATCATGTATGTATATCGGGCAGATGGAACCAAATCAGCAGAAAGAAATGATTCAAGCTGCTGAAGATTATTTGGAGAGTATACAAGATACAGAAACAGGGCTTTGGGGAGAAGGTAGCATGTATGTTCAAATTTCAGGAACTTTCAAACTCCATACGTTTTATCATAAATTTGGCCTACCTATGCCGAGAGTTGAAAAGATATATAAAAGTATCCTTCGATGTTTACGTACTGAAACTGCAAAGGATATGTGTTACATCCGAAACCCAATTGATTTGTTGTCCTATATCAATCTTGATATTCCAAAACAGGAGCTTGAAGAAATTTTTCAAATAACAGTAGATAATATCGAAAAACTAAAACGTCCAGATGGTGGTTTTTCAAGAGAAATAGGGAAATCCCCTACTGCACCAAATGTTGCACAAGTGAAGTCAGACGAATTTTATCCAGAAATGCCAGAGGCGGTTCATCTTGGTAAAGGGTTATATGAAGGCGATATGAATGCCAGTACTCAGGCAACACTTATTCGTTTACAGATGCACAAATTAGTAGGCAAAACCGCTAGCCCGATAAAGGGTTCTGAGATCTTTTATACATTATTAAAAAAATTAAATGATATAGCAAATAATTGTTGGAGGGAATAGAATGGCATTTTTAGACATCACACAATTAGGAGCGGTTGGAGATAATCGTACAGATAATACAGACTTTATTGCTCAGGCAATTAATCAATGTGTAGAAAATGGAGGAGGAACTGTTTATGTTCCATCTGGAACGTATTTGACGGGGCCAATTACACTCAAAAGTAATATTACTCTTTATTTAGAGGCCGGAGCAACGATAAAGTTTTCAGATGACTTTGACCGCTACCAACCTGTAAAAACTCGTTGGTCTGGCTATGAGTGTTATGGATATTCTCCATTACTTTTTGGTGAGAATCTTAGTAATGTGACTATCAAAGGAGAAGGTTCAATTGATGGTCAAGGTCAAGCATGGTGGAAGATTAATAGACAACTTCGTGTAAATAGTAAAGGATACTCTTCAAAAACAACGGAAAAAATTGCCCAATTAAATCAACAATTTATTGATCCTATTGAAACCAATCTTGTAGAGTGGGATTCACAATTCCTACGTCCACCATTATTCCAGTTAATTAATTGTAATCACATCACGATTGAGGGCATCACATTAAAAAATTCTCCTTTCTGGAATACACATCTTGTATACTGCGACCATGTAACTGTTCATAATGTTACGTTTGAAAATCCAGCCGATACACCGAATGGTGATGGTTTTGATATTGATTCCTGCTCGAACGTTCGTGTTTCAGACTGTCACTTCGCTGTAGGTGATGATTGTCTTGTCCTTAAATCAGGGATTAATGAGGATGGAAGAAGAATAGGTAAACCGACAGAAAATGTGGTTGTAACGAACTGTACAATGCATCATGGCCATGGCGGAATTGTACTTGGCAGTGAAATGTCAGGTGGAATAAAAAATGTGACAATCTCGAACTGTACGTTTATTGGAACAGATCGTGGAGTACGGATCAAAACAAACCGTGAACGTGGTGGATATGTAAAAAATATTCTAGTTAACAATATTTATATGGAAGATGTGTTATGTCCAATCGCCATCAATTCATTCTATCGACATGGTGTGAACGAAAATAATCCAACAGTAAACAATTTAGAAGCACAACCAATAACTGAAAGCACACCGGCAATCGAGCATATTCAAATTAGTCATATCACAGCAAGAAACTGTCGAGCTTCAGCTGGGTTTATATACGGTCTTCCAGAAAGTCCTATTAACGATATCTCAATTAATCATTCAACAATTGAAATGACGATAGACCCTGATGAAAAGGGTGGCGAACCAGATATGGTTCAAGAGGAATTGATAATGGCTGGAGCAGGAATATTCGGCAAATATATCACGAATTTAGACATCCACCATGTTCGTGTAGAAACACGTCAGGGGGCAGGGCTTCAAATTGAGGACAGTGAGAATGTAAACATTGATTACTTCTCAATGAGGAACCAGCATGAACCCTCACCTGTAGTGATACTAAATCGTGTTGAAAATAAAAATATTAACGGCTATGCTTCTCAGGTGAATAATCCGAATTATGTACAAACGGACTCCAAAGTAAATTCCTAAATATAGGCTCCAAGTGATTTTCGCGAAAAAGCATCCACCGGAAGCGGATATTAACCGTACAAATGAAAATCAGTGTTCGAGAAAACAGCATAAATAACCAATTAAATATGTAAAGACAAGGAGGGATTCACATGTGGGTAGTCCATCAATTTTTGGATGAACTCTATCAAGATGTACAGAGTAAAACGAAAATACATGATGAGAATTGGCAATCAAGCTTAACCGCAAAATTTCAAGAACTAATAGGCACTTTTAATAGTAATGAAGAACTTGAGCCTACGATTGTTAAACAAAAGGTCTATGATCAATACACAAGATACAGTGCTGCTATTACAACCTTACCTAATGTAAGAATGCAAATGTACGTATTGGTACCAAACGGATTAGAGGGTAAAAAAGCTCCGGCAGTTCTAGCTTTACATGGCCATGGATACGGAAATAATGACATTGTTGGTTTAGATCCGACTGATAATGAACGACAAGGGGACCCAGGAATACATAAGGATTTTGCAATTGAACTTGTAAAACGTGGCTTTATTGTTGTAGCTCCAGAATTAATAGGATTTGGGAAGCGTACTCTTTCAAATGATGTACGTACCAACCCTTCTGATAACTCTTGCTATTCATTAGCGAGTCAGTTGTTGCTTTATGGGAAAACTCTAGCCGGTCTACGTGTTTTTGAATGTCAGAGAGTACTAGATTTTATGGCAGAACTAGAAGAGCTTGATACTGACCGAATCGGATGTATGGGAATATCAGGAGGAGGACTCGTTGCTGCTTTTACATCAATTCTTGATACGCGGATACGAGCAACTGTCATCTCTGGTTACACGAATACATTTAAAGGAAGCATTATGAATAGAAGGCATTGTTTAGATAATTATGTACCAGGTATATTGCAATACGCGGAAATGCCAGAATTAATCGCATTGATTGTTCCCCGTCCATTATTTATCGAGTCAGGAAAAAAAGATCATCTATTTCCAGTGAGAGAAACAGAAAAAGCTATTGACGAGATTAAACAAATTTATTCAGAACGCAATGTTGAACAATTGCTGAGATGGCAGCTTTTTGATGGTGGTCATGAAATATGTGGAGATCAGTCATATGATTGGCTTTGTTCTACTCTAGAAGTTACGTGAAACTCAATATAATACCATATATGGAGATGAATGTTTACATGACAGATGCGAATATAACACGAACGATTCAAAAGGTTTGGCAAGCAGATTTAGAGAATGGGTATTATCAAAATCCAATTTTACATGCAGATTACTCGGATCCTGACGTTATTCGGGTAGGGAAGGATTATTATATGGTCTCATCAAGCTTCCATATGACGCCGTGCTTACCTATTCTACATTCCACTGATCTTGTGAATTGGAACATTATCAATCACGTTGCGGATTCTTTACCTTTTGAGAGCTATGATAAACCACGTCACGGTGATGGTGTTTGGGCTCCTAGTATTCGCTATCACGACGAGAAGTTTTGGGTTTTCTTTGGTGCACCAGACGAAGGGATTTTCATGAGTACGGCGAGCGATCCAGCCGGTGAATGGACTCCTCTACATTTAGTCAAGAAAACAAAAGGTTGGATTGATACATGTCCATTTTGGGATGATGACGGTCAGGCTTATCTTGTGAGTGCTTTTGCAAAGAGTAGAATTGGATTCAAAAGTATCCTTCATATTAGCAGAATGAATCCTGACGGAACTGAATTGTTAGACGAAGGGGTCCATGTGTTTGATGGTAATGAAAACCATCCAACAATTGAAGGGCCGAAACTATATAAACGGAATGGCTATTACTATATTTTTGCACCTGCAGGTGGTGTTGCAACGGGCTGGCAAACCATTCTTCGTTCGAAAAATATCTTTGGTCCTTATGAGGATAAGATTGTTCTACACCAAGGAAGCACGGATGTAAATGGTCCTCATCAAGGAGGCTGGGTTGAGACTGAAAGTGGTGAATCATGGTTTATTCATTTTCAGGATAAGGATGCCTATGGGCGAATTGTACATCTTCAACCTATGTGGTGGGAAGAAGATTGGCCAGTAATAGGACAAAATCAAAATGAAGATGGAATTGGAGAACCAGTTCTTAGGTGGGGGAAACCTAGAAGTCTAGTATCTTCAGAGATTATGACTCCTGCAATGAGTGATGATTTTAAAGCTGGAAAATTGGGGCTACAATGGCAGTGGCAAGCGAATTGCAAGCCTCAGTGGTATGAATTAAAAAATGGCCAACTACGATTACATTCGATAGGGCATTCAGGTGAGGCAAATCTTTATCATATCCCAAATGTCATGACTCAGAAATTTCCTGCTGAAACTTTTAAAGTAACAACAAAACTACGATTTGTTCCTGAGACAGAACAAGACAGAACCGGTTTACTAATAATAGGAAAAGAATATGCATCTATCGAAGTACGGAAACAAAAAGGGCAATTGGGTGTCTACTATGTAACTGGTGATGAGACACAGATTGATATTGCTGTAAACTTCGGGACGATTATAGGGAATGAATTATTCCTACACATTGAGGTAAACGAAGGTGCAATTTGTCAGTTTGGTTATAGTGAAGATGGTATCAACTTTACAAAGGTGGATGAGGTATTTAAAGCTACTCCAGGACAATGGGTTGGTGCGCAAATTGGCCTCTACTGTTTTAATCTTGATCAGGAAGCGAGTAAAGGATATGCTGATTTTGACTACTTTTCTGTCCATACGTAAGTAGGCATATATTGCTTTTTAAAGGAAGGAGGTAGATCCTTTGACTACTTTTAAAAACCCAATTATACCCGGCTTCTATCCAGATCCATCAATCTGTCGAGTTGGAGATGACTATTTTCTCGTTACATCAAGCTTTGAATACTTTCCCGGTATTCCTATATTTCATAGTAAAGACTTAGTCAATTGGCGTCAAATCGGACACGTACTAGATCGTCCAAGCCAGCTTGATCTTGACAGTACACCAAATTCAAAAGGAATCTATGCGGCAACAATCCGCTATCACAATGGTATATTTTATGTCATTACAACATTTGTAGAAAGCCAAACTGGAGCAAGAAGAAACTTCTTTGTAACTGCTGAAAAGCCTGACGGTCCTTGGTCTGAACCTTACTGGCTTATGGATTGTCCAGGTATTGATTCATCTCTGTTTTTTGATGAAGATGGAAAAGTGTACGTCACAGCTAATCGGCGACCTCCAGGCGGGCAGCTCTATCCAAAACATATGGAAATTTGGTTACAGGAACTAGACTTAGATACGAAACAACTAACCGGTGACAAATACAGTCTATGGGATGGTGCATTAAAGAATATACATGCACAAGAGGCCCCACATATCTATAAGGTTGACGGAATGTATTATTTAATCATTGCAGAAGGGGGTACGGGTTTTACTCATTCAATTACGGTTGCTCGGAGTAAGTCGATTACAGGGCCTTACGAAGGGGCTAAAACAAATCCAATTTTGACTCACAGGCATTTAGGAAGAGAGTACCCCATCACGAATGTGGGGCATGGTGATATTGTTGATACAGTCAACGGAGAATGGTGGATGGTTTGTCTAGGCACACGCCCATACGGTGGGGCATATCGAAACCTAGGAAGGGAAACTTTCCTCGTTTCACTCAAATGGGAAGAGGGATGGCCAGTCATTAATCCAGGTAAAGGTATTGTTGAAACCGAAGGGAAGAAGCCAAACTTACCGGAGAAGAAATGGCCATCTTTACCAGCTTGTGATCATTTTGATACTTCAGAATTAGGAATGCATTGGAACTTTATTCGCACACCACGTGGTGATTTTTGGTCCTTGAAGGAACGGCCAGGCTATTTACGTTTACGACTAAAGCCCGTAACGTTGACGGAAAATGCTAATCCTGCCTTTGTTGGATTAAGACAACGTGATATTAACTTTGCTGCTCGAACGAAGATGGAATTTTCTCCAAAGCATGAATTTGAAGTTGCAGGTTTGATTTTACTACAAAATGCCGATTTTCAGTATCGAGTTGAGCGTGTACAATCAGAACTAAGATTAATAAAAAGAGAAGCAGGCAAAGAAGAGGCCATAGCAATAAGACCTTATGAACAAAAAGAAATCTACTTTAAAGTAGAGGCATCTGGACAGTCTTACAATTTTTACATCGCCAGTAAGGCTGAGCAGTGGGAAATTTTAAAGGAAAATGTAGATGGAAGAATATTAAGTTCAGATTTTGCGGGTGGTTTTACAGGTGCATATTTAGGATTATATGCTAGTTCTAATGGACACGAGTCTTCCAATTTCGCTGATTTTGATTACTTTGAGTACATCAACTTAGAATAGAAATGAAGAAATAAGCTCCCATTTGGGAGCTTATTTAGGAAGCCATTTATCCTTCGTCAGGAAAATATTTTCTAATGTATATTTGGAGGCTTCTCCTTCAGTTAATGACTTGCACCAGTCGACTCGATGAGTTGAATCACTCCCTGGTCCAGTACATTTAAACTCACTATACCGAGACGTTTTTTCATTGTTTGCATCTCGCCAATTATCCCATCCATTTGGGTGAATATGCTCGCCCATCCATGTATTGAGAAATACAGTATGAGAGTACGGACGCCATGGACGCCCTAAGAATACTTCAGAAGCTTCTTTTTCCCCTGTAAGCTTACAGTTGTTAAAAACATATCCGAATTCATTCTCCATAGGTGTTGAAGCAGCCGTAATATAACCTTTTCTGAGACTATGAATTGTGCAGTCTTCAAACACAGCTACAGCAGAACCAAATATGAAATCAACATGCCCTTCAATATAGCACTCTGAGAAATAATGTCGACCTTTAGATGTGTAAAGAGTGTCTTGATTTGCTAACAATCGGACATGTTTGAATGTACATTTATCTCCTGCAACATAAAGTGCAAGAGCTTGTCCAATGTCGTCACCATACCCGGCAATATTTTGGATGGTAAGATTCTTCATTTCAAATAAATCAGCAAAGGCATGGAACGTAGCAGTTTCAAATGTCCCAATTTCAGAACCTTTTTCATTTTCCATTCGGGCATATTTATTACCAGAAATGATTGTCTTGTTTTCGCCAGCACCAATGATGGTAATATTCGGTTTGTTTTCTGGCACAGTTATAATCTCTTCATATAGCCCTTCTCTTATAAAAATAGTGACAGGTTCCAATGGGAAGACTCGTACCGCGTCAATCGCAGCTTGAATCGAAGTATGATCTCCATCTCCCTGTTGAGAGACTACTAGTTTTTGCATGAGTCCATCTCCTTTTTTACTGTTAACTCCAGCGCCTAGCCCCTTGATGTCAGCAGACAAGGCGCATGTTCGCATTTCTTATTTCGCTCTAATTGATTCACGATATTTACCCGGAGTGGTTCCTTCGATTTTCTTAAAGGAGCGTATGAAATTTTGAGAATTGTTAAAGTTTAGCCTATCAGAGATTTCTTTTACGGAAATATCGGTTTCAGCAAGCCATTTTTTCGCCATATTAATTCGATAGCTTGATAAATATTCACTAAAGGATATGTTCATTTCTTTTCTAAAGATGCTGCTCAAATAGTTCGGGTTGTAATGTAATCTATTTGCAATCATATCCAGTGTAATATTGGACTCGAATTCCTCATGAATAATATGAACAATATTCTCTGAGATAGATTTATATTGTGATTCAGCACGATCTTCAATCTTTTGTAAAAGGGGATCAATAACAACGGTTATAAACCATTCTTTAACATCTTCCCTCGTTTTAAGTTCATAGATATTTTCAAAGATAGAACGATTGTCCTCTAAATCTAGTACATTTATTGCTAATGTGTGCATTAGCTCAATTAAATCACTTAGAAGCCGAACTAATGAAATTTGATATTGTACATGATTTAAATCCTCAGAGAAAATTTCATCAATTAACTGACTGAGTAAATCATATACTTTCTCTTTGTCATTCACTTTAATTGAATCAAAGAGTTCATTTTCAAGTCGTTTAGGAAAATAGGTGTGCAATCCTTTTCCAAGTTCAAGGTTTTCAAAGAAAATGATTGATTCTGTTCCAAACTTTAGTGTGTATTTAAGGGCCTCTAGACTCTCTTTGTAACCAATATTTGTTTGGAAAACATCATTAAAGGACTCACTTACTCCAATACTGATAGGAACACTAAAGTCTTCCTTAACCTTCTTCTGAATTTGTTCGGCGATATTATTTACATACTGATTAAATTCATTTTTAGATTCCATATCGCTTAGTAAAATGGTAACCTGAGTCTGTTTGTAAACAATAGGCATCATTCGGTCATTACTAGGTATTAGTTCTTCAACGAGACCATTGATGACAAATAATATAACGTCTTCTTCTTTATTCTTGTATGAAGTTCCTTCTAGGCTATCGATTTGAACTGTTAAAACACTTACCCACTTGTAATCTAAATTATATCCATAATATTCCATTCTTCCCTTTAGTTCATCTTCAGTGACTTTGCCTGTTAATAGCCTATGTGTAAAAAATTGTTTAAGTTGGTTAATTTGGTTTTGTAGTGACTTTTCTAAAATATCATTTTGCTTTAACATATCTTTCACATGGTTTTCAATGAAGACAAACTCATTTTTATCTTTTCGTTTATCCTTATCTGTTAGTGAATGTAAGATAACATTTTGTAATTGTTTAATAGGTTGATAGATAATCTTACTTCCAAATAATGCTAGTAGTAATGACATTCCTGCAATTACCAACGTAATCGCAAGAGTTAACCATCCGATTGACCTAGACTGTGCTGTTAGTTCACTGAGTTCAACAATTGAGACGTATATCCACCCATTATAAAATGACTTTCGATAGGTAAATAGATAGTCGGTATTATCAGAGGTTACCGTAAATTGTCCGCTTTCCTTATCCAGAGACGTGTTGTCAGAGAGTACATCTCCATATTCGAATGCTTGTCCCACCTTATCAGTATCATTGTGTAGGACAACGCTTCCATTCTTATCTACAATAAAAATCGTTTCAAGTGTATTATCTTTCTTCAGGATGTCACGAAAGCTGCATGTTGGTATGTTCGCAATTATCATTCCAGTTTTGTTCGATGAAACTGCAGGTAGCTTTTTAATAAGGTTCAAATTATAACTACAGGCTCTAGAAGCAACTTTTTTATACAACGGTTCTTTTTTGTTTTCTTCTAAAAGCCAGACTGAGCTTGTCTTAAGAGTAAGATACCGTTCAGAGATTTCGGTCATTTGTACATCAGATAAGCGTTGTAACCCATAGTTATTAACAAGCCAGTTGTTTTGAAGACTGATTAGAGCAACATCAGTAAGACGTGTATCAAATGTTTGTTGGTGACTTAAATCATCCCTTAACTGGTTATATAGCTGGAATTGTCTTGTTGTAAGTGGTTCTCTTAATGATTCAATAATCTTAGATGAAGTTGATAGCTGTGTTAAAGATTGATCAACGGATTTAATAACCTGCTCAACGTTTGTTTGAATTTGGTACACACTATGCTCTTTCTCTTTGGCAACATAATTCTCTACCAATGAGCTTGACCGGAGAAAGGAAAATATACCAATAATAAGAACAGGTATAATAGCTAATACGCTTACAAATAAAATCATTCTGTGAAAGAAGCTACCAGGCAGCTTGAATTTCATGAAATCACTCCAAGTCTATTTAAATCTAAGGGTTTGATTATAATATTGTAACACTTCTGTAATATTAGAACATTATCTTATTATATATGTAAGTGAACATAAAATGAATAATCATTATGTCACATTGTGTTCATATTATTAGGACATCTCTTTTAATCTCAAGGGTTAAAGGTCCCAATAAAAAGTAAATTAAATGATTATAGTTATTATTAAAATTATAATCTATGATAACAGCAGGAGTGAAAAGTGTTACCGTTTTCAAAATAGCCTATTATCATTGTGAGAGAGGATGTATGTTCTTGAATAACACAAAAGTTGAAAAATCACCATTATATTTTGCGAAGAAAACATGTGATACGCTTATGGAAAAATTTGCTCCCGAGGAGCTTCCTCCGGGTGGGCGTTGGCATTATCACCAAGGTGTATTCCTATGTGGTATGGATCTTGTTTATAACAAAACAGGTGAAGAAAAATACCGAGATTATTTAAAGGCATATGTTGATCATAATATTGATGAAAATGGGAACTTATTGTTTGCGAGAGATGAGTTAGACTCAATTCAAGCCGGACTATTACTATTCCCATTATATAAAGCTACTGGTCTAAAAAAATATCAGGTAGCAGCTCAACGATTGCGTAACATTTTTACAACTTTAAATCTTACGAGTGAAGGTGGCTTTTGGCATAAGGATAAATATCCATATCAAATGTGGTTAGATGGTCTATACATGGGTGGACCGTTTGCATTGCATTTTGCAAATGAATTTAACGAGCCATCTTTAATCGATATGGTCATCCACCAAGAAAACCTGATGAGAAAACATACGAAAAGCGAAGCAACTGGTTTGTATCATCACGGTTGGGATGAAAAGAGCGTTCAGCCATGGGCTCGTCCGGATGGAAAAGCTCCCGAGATTTGGGGTCGTGCACTTGGTTGGTACGGATTAGCAGTGATTGACATGATTGATATTTTACCGGAGGAGCACCCACACAAAGAAGAATGGATTGCGTTTATTCAAGATTATGTTCGAGATATTGTAAAGTATCAAGATGAACAGACAGGCCTTTGGTATCAAGTGGTAGATAAAGGAGATCTTGATGATAACTGGCTCGAGACATCTGCTTCTAGTCTGTTTGTCTATTGTATTGCCAAAGCAGTTTCTAAAGGATATGTGGGTGAGGAATACGCTTCTTATGCAACAAAGGCGTATGAAGGACTACTCAAATACAAAATACATGAAACTGAAGAAGACACTCTTATTATTGACGATATTGTAATTGGTACTTCAATTGGAGTCTATGATTATTATATTAATCGCGAGCGAAGCCACAATGATTTGCACGGAGCGGGTGCTTTTATCATGGCAAGTATGGAAATGGAGAAATTGCTTGCCGAACATCTGGAGGTTGTGTAATTAATGAAGAGATATGCAGTCTGTGGGTTAAGTAACAGAGCACTTAAAATGTTTATACCTCCATTAATCGAGAAGTTCGCAAAACAAAGTGAGATTGTTGGTTTGCTAGATAGTGATGAATATCGTCTTCAATTATGTAAGGAAAATTTCCCTGTATTGGCACACACGCCAACCTATTTTCCAAATCAAATTGATCAAATGATTGAAGAGACGAAACCAGATTGCATTATTGTTGTAAGCCGCGATAATACACATATTGATTATATTTTAAAAGCGCTAGAACATGATGTAGATGTCATTACAGAAAAACCGATGGTGACAACTGCTATAGATGCTGCCAGAGTAATTGAAGCAGAAAAAAGTAGTAAAGGGAAAGTCACAGTCGCGTTTAATTATCGATACAGTCCTTACCATCGAAAAATTAAAGAGCTTATTCTAGAAGGAAAAATAGGAAGAGTGACTTCGGTTGACTTAAATTGGTATATCGACACCTACCATGGAGCTAGCTATTTCAAACGCTGGAATCGGAAGAGGGAATTTTCTGGCGGACTTTCAATCCATAAATCCACACATCATTTCGATTTAGTGAATTGGTGGATTGATCAAAACCCAGTAGAAGTTTTTGCGCATGGAGCCTTGCACTACTATGGACCAAACGGAGAACTTAACCCAGATTCGACTACAGATAACAGATATTGTGGTACATGCCATGTGAAGGATAAATGTGATTATTATCTAAGATGGAACCCTCGTGAATTTTCGGAATCTGTTGAGGATGATCATTTAAACATGGGGGACAAGAAAGAAAATACCTATACGGATTATCGACCAGATGCTTGTATTTTTGATTCTGAAATAAACATTGAGGATACGTATACAGCCTCAGTCAAGTATAATAAAGGTGCATTACTAAGTTATTCAATTAATTTCTCGACCCCATTTGAAGGGTATCGCCTTGCAATCAATGGAACAAAGGGAAGAATTGAAACACAAGAATTTCATGCACCAAGCAGAGTACCATTCGAAGTACCTGAACAAACAATCGATTACTATCCATTATTTGGATCAAAAGAAATTATTCATGTGGTTAAAACACCTGGTGGTCATGGTGGAGGGGATCCTGTGTTAATACATGATCTTTACCAAGGAATCGACCCAAGACGAAATTATGAAATATTAGCAGGTGCCGAGGCAGGTGCCTATTCGATTGCACTAGGAGAAGCGGTTTGGAGATCAGTAGAAGAGAGTAAACCAATTTCTATTCAAGAATTACTTAAAAACTATCAAGAACAAGTGTAAGAATACATCTCTAGGAAGGGGAATGGCATATGCTAGGAGGATTGGATAGTCCATTTTATCGGTGGTGTGGGGCTATATCACGATTGATTTATTTGAATGTGCTTTGGCTTCTATTTACAGTAATGGGACTAGTAATTGCAGGCTTCGTACCTGCTACAGTAGCCCTATTTTCAATAACCCGCAAATGGATTATGGGAGAAGAGGACATCCCTGTTTTTTCAACATTTTGGAGTGTGTATAAAAAAGAATTTTTTAAATCCAACCTCCTAGGGCTGACCCTTTTCATTGCAGGATATATTTTATATGTCGACCTTGTATTCCTTCCAACCACAAGTGTGTTTTATATGGTGGTAAGGTATGCACTCATTGCAATATGCTCAGTTTTCATTGTGATATTGTTATACATTTTCCCAATCTATGTCCATTTTAATGGGAGTATTAAGACCTATATAAAACATTCTGTCATGTATGGTCTATCACATCCACTTGTTACATTTTCAATGATGTTGGGGATTATGTTACTTTATATTGGATTTACTTATGTACCATCTCTCATCCCATTCCTTAGTGTGAGTATACTAGCCTACTTCATAATGTGGCTGGCCTTAAAGGTTTTTGCAAGAATTGAAGAAAAAGTAAACGCAGAAAACAAAGTAATTTCGGACGAAAGAAAACCTAGTTTTAGATAATAGAGGGTGTATGATGGAAAACGTTCATATATATATTGCGGGAGATTCGACTGTATCAGATTGCCCTCCAAACGAAGAACCACGTGCTGGATGGGGGCAGGTACTTCATTACTTTTTTCAAGAGCATGTCATTATTCATAATTACGCAATTGGCGGCCGTAGTTCGAAAAGCTTTATTAACGAAAAAAGATTAGATTTAATTTTAAATGAGATACAACCAAATGATTACCTTTTCATTCAATTTGGACACAACGATCAAAAAGAGGATCATCGAAAAACAGAGCCATATTCATCCTATCAAGCTTATTTGAGTCGATATATTGATTCGGCACGAGAAAAAAACGCCATACCAGTATTAATTACCTCCATGCATCGTAGAACCTTTGATGAAAATGGAAAAATCATTAATAGTTTAGGTGAATATCCAGAAGCGATGATTGCTCTTGCAAAAGAGAAACAAGTAAGCCTTATTGATTTGTGGAAACAATCGAAGGAGTTATATGAAACCTTAGGGCCGGATGACAGTAAAACTCTATTTATTTGGTTTGAGCCTGGTGAACATCACAACTATCCAAATGGAATTAGTGATGATACCCATTTTCGAGAAGAAGGAGCTATCAAATTAGCAGAAATGATTGCCAGAGAAATGAAAGTAACAATTCCGCATTTGGCCAATCATTTAAAGTTTTGAAGTGAGGTGTTTATATGCTCAATCTAGGTATTCGAGCTCATGACATAAAAGCAGACTCTCTAAATGAACTCGTTCAAACAATAGGAGAGAAAGGACTTACATCAGTACAATTGGCATTAGCGAAATCATTTCCAGAACTAAACACAAGTTTAGGTAGTTTATCACCTGGTTTTGGTAAATACATAGGAAATGCTTTTCAACAAAAAAATGTTCAAATTGCTGTACTAGGCTGCTATATTAATATGATTCATCCAGACCTAGATGAACGACAAGCAGCATTAAACCGTTTCAAGGAACATATACGATTTGCTAGGGACTTTGGTTGTAGTGTTGTAGGGACAGAAACAGGGAATGTTCATGCGAAAATGGGCTATACAGTAGATAATTTCGAAGAAAAACCCTTTTTGGATGTTGTTGAAAGTGTGAGAGAACTTGTAGAAGAAGCTGAAAAATTTGGTGTTATTGTTGGAATTGAAGCAGGTGTAAATCATCCTGTATACAATTCACTTCTGTTAAAACGATTATTGGATGAAGTAAATTCAAATAATTTACAAGTAATCTTTGACCCTGTAAATCTATTGACAGTAGACAGTTATCTTAATCAAGATGAAATTATCAAAGAGGCTATAGAATTATTGGGAGATCGAATCATCATTGTTCATTGTAAGGACTTTATTATTGATCAAGGTAAGTTGAGTTTTGTAGCTCCTGGTAAGGGATTATTAAACTACGAACTAGTCATGAATCTGGTTAAAGCCAAAAAGCCATTCATCCAGTTTCTGTTAGAAAGTACTACAGACCCTTATATAGATGATAGTATTATTTATTTACGAGAAACCTACGAAAAAGCTTAATTAGAGGACAGAGATGAAATAGTAAAATTAGCATGATGAAAATTGTAAATCTTGTTACTTTTCGATATTATTTTAAGAGAGTACTATATTATTAGGAGGCAAAATAGATGGAACATTTAAAGCAACTAGTTGTAGCATTAAAAAACGGAAACGTTTTCGAAAATACGGGTGATGTTACAGTATATGAAAAATCTTTAACTCATCACGACAATGTAAGCCTTGTCATGGTAAGAGACCAGAAACAAAAGTGGATTCTTGCTGCTGGTGAAGGAAATTTATTTGAAGATTTAGAGGGCACAGTAATTTCTGATAATGGTAAGGTAATACCGTTAACACATGAAAATCGTTTAGTGTTAAATCGCTATTTTGATTATACTGTTCCAAGAGCTTTCGGTACAAAAGTAGCTACAATGGGGCTTGGAGACCGTTTAGGTATTGCTTCGCCTGGACATATTGAAACAGTTCGAGATCATAATGTGAAGCCAATCCTTGCTCAACAAAGTATCCGAGAATTAACTTTAACGAATCGTACGATGAATGATGTAATCGATGCAGCAAGTTTCGCAGTTTTCCAAGAAGGATACACTGGCGGATTTGGCGCAGACGGAGACCATCTGAAAGAGGAAGAAGATATAAAAATGGCATTGTCACTAGGTATGTCAATGTTAACCTTAGATTGTTCTGATCATATCCAAAATCGTGTTGAAGGTTTAACAGAAGAGGAAATCAGTGCTGAATTCGAAGGGCTACCTGAAGAAACAAAGAGTCATTATAACGAAGAATATGTAAACAAAGAGTTTGATTTAAATGGTCTTTCAATCGTATTTGATGAAAAGACAGTAAAGAAATTTGCTTTGTTATACGGAAAAGCATTAGATTATATGGTTCATGTCAATGATACATATATTAAACAAGCAGACCGCGAAATTGATTTTGAAATTTCTATTGATGAGACTGAAACAGTAACATCACCAGCAGCACATTTCTTTGTAGCAAATGAACTTCAGCAACGTGGAGTAGAAGTAACAAGTCTTGCTCCAAGATTCTGTGGTGAATTCCAAAAAGGAATTGATTATATTGGTGATATTGAACAATTTGAAAAAGAACTACGTGAACATGCGCTAATTGCTGAATATAATGGTTATAAATTAAGTATTCACTCTGGTAGTGATAAATTTACAGCGTTTCCAATCATCGCGAAGTACACAAATGGTGTCCTTCATGTTAAAACAGCGGGTACAAACTGGCTAGAAGCTGTTCGTGTTATTGCAAAGGTAAATCCTGGTTTATACAGAAGAATGCACGCATATGCACTTGAACATCTAGATGAAGCTCTACAGTATTATCATATTACTCCGGAAATGAGTACAATTGCTCCACTTGATACTGTTTCAGATGCGGAACTTCCAGAGTACATGAACAATGATGCTGCACGACAAGTTATCCATGTTACGTATGGCTTATTATTAACTGCAAAAGATGAAAGCGGAAACTTCATCTTTAAGGATGAATTCTTTGCAACATTAAGTGATAAAGAAGATGTTTATCGTCAAGGCCTAGTTAAGCATATTGGCAAACACGTAGAGTTATTAAACCTATAAGAAAATGATATTCCAAAACACCTTTCCTTTAGCTATACTAGCAATGGGAAGGTGTTTTTATGTTTAGGTCTATACTTTTACTTATTCTACTACTATTTTTATATGGGTGTAGTTCACCTGAGCTTACTGACGATGTAAAACCAGTCGAACTAACGGTCTCAGCTGCAACCAGTATGCAAGATGTTTTAAAAGAATTGAAGAATATCTTTGAAGAAGAACACCCTACAATTGACATTGCCTTTAATTTTGGGGCAACAGGTACACTTAGCCAACAAATTTCACAAGGGGCACCTGTAGATATATTTTTATCAGCCTCAAGAGAGAAATTTGATGAGTTGATGGATAAGGAATTAATTCATGATGAGTTTCATCACCATCTAATCGGTAATGAGATTGTATTGATCGTTCCAAAGGAAAATGAGAAAAATATTGTATCAGTGGAAGACTTGACTACCAAAGCCAAAAAGATATCAATTGGTATACCAGAAGTAGTTCCTGTCGGTGCATATGCAAAAGAAGCACTTGTTACTATGGGGGTATGGAGTACTATCGAAAATAAGGTGGTACCTGCTAAAGATGTTCGGCAAGTACTCACATATGTAGAGACGGGAAATGTCGATGCAGGATTTGTCTACAAAACAGATACAGAAGTTTCTGATCAAATTCAAATCATTAAGAGTATCGAGGCAACTCAGCATTCTCCAATTATCTATCCAATCGGGATAATAAATACTACTGTACATGTTGAGGAAGCAAAGTTATTTTACGAGTTCTTGACAAGTGAAAGAGCACTAACGCTATTTGAGGAATATGGATTTTCTAGACTAGAATAATGAAGTAGCAATTGAGCGTATGCCCAATTGCTTTTACTTTTTAGCGATAGCAGGATTTGTTGTTACATATACGTTACGCCTTTAGCAACTTCTTGAACGATGGATACAAGTGATGAAATTTGTTGATCGTCTAAATTGAATGATTCTTTTATTTTTGTTTCGAGATTGTTAGTAATTCTACGTTTTCCAACTTCTACAAGGGCAATAAGAGCAAAACTGCAATTTACTGCTTTTGCGAAATCACGTTGTGTCATGTTATTTTTTTTACGCAAAAATTTCACAACATCTTTGTTCATCTTAGGCATTTTAAACACTCCTAACCTATGGCTTTCTACGAGTGAATACAAGGGTGGAAATCTACTATTCTAGATATCCACAATATTACCATCATATATATATTTCGTCTAGGCAGGTTTTTTCCTAGCATTTGAAATAAGAAAAAGCTGTAGAGCTTGTCTACAGCAGTGTTCTCAGGTTCTGACCTTCTTTAGTTATCCCCAAATATCCGACGAGCAGCGTGGTTTGTCGGGCCTACATATTCATTTAATTTAAATGAATGACGAATTGCGGCAGTGATAAATTTCTTTGCTTCATATATCGCGTCCTTCGTTTCAAGACCTTTTGCAAGGCCAGCAGCGATTGCGGATGAATACGTACAGCCAGCACCGTGGGTAAAGGTTGTTTCAAAACGATCACCTTCAAGGATCTCTATTTCATTCCCGTCATATAAAACATCGACAGCTTTATCATGCTTTAGCTTACCGCCGCCTTTTACAAGGACATACTTCGCACCAAGGTCATGAATTCTAATAGCTGCCTCTTTCATTTGGTCTACAGTTGTAATTGAACCAATTCCACTTAATTGACCAGCTTCAAATAAATTTGGAGTAATAACAGTAGCAATTGGTGTAAGAATTTCTCTAATTGCTTCAGCATGATCAGGGAACATCACTTCATCTTCCCCCTTACAAACCATTACAGGATCTACTACAAATTTATTTAGGTTATGTTTTTTCGCTGCGTCTGCAGCAATTTCAATTATATCAACAGTAGGAAGCATACCAGTTTTTGCGGCATCTACACCAATACCATCAAGGATTGTTGCTAATTGTGCCTTGATAATATCGTTATCAACCGGAAATACCTGATGGTTCCAGTGGTTGTTTGGGTCCATCGCAACAATTACAGTTAAGGCAGACATACCAAATACACCGTACTCCTGCATTGTTTTTAAATCGGCTTGAATACCTGCTCCACCACTACTATCGGAACCTGCAATTGTTAACGCCTTTGGTAAACTCATGTTTGAAACCCCCATCTAGAAAAAATTTGACAAGTTATATTATATAACAATTGTGTCGAATAGATATATTTTTATATAAAAAAAGCGTACTTACAATAAAAGGAAGGTATAAAAAATTGATTTCTTATAATAGATTTTGTTACAATACACTGATGTAAGAGAAAAAGTGTAATTCGATCCTAAACACATTCATATCTTGCAAATATTAATGATAGGCGGTCGAAAAAGAATGACAGAAACAAAAACTTATCGAGTATTATTGTATTATCAGTATGTAACAATTGAAAACCCAACAGAATTTGCAGCAGAGCATCTTGCTTTCTGTAAAGAAATCGGCCTAAAAGGCCGAATTTTAGTAGCAACAGAAGGAATTAACGGAACAGTCTCTGGAACAATCGAACAAACTGACAAGTATATGGAAGAAATGAGGAAAGATCCTCGCTTTGCATCGATGGTTTATAAAATTGATGAAGCAGAGGGACATGCGTTTAAGAAAATGCATGTAAGACCTCGTCCTGAACTGGTAAACCTAAGTCTTGAGGATGATATTAATCCCCATGAATTAACAGGTCAATATTTAAGTCCAAAAGAATTTTATGAAAGAATGCAGGATCAAAATACAATTATTCTAGATGCAAGAAATACCTACGAATATGATTTAGGGCACTTCAGAGGTGCAATTAGACCAGATGTTGAAACTTTCCGTGACTTGCCACAATGGGTTCGTGAAAACAAAGACATGCTTGAAGGGAAAAAGATTCTAACTTATTGTACTGGTGGTATCCGTTGTGAAAAATTCTCTGGTTGGTTAGTTAGAGAAGGATTTGAGGATGTAGGTCAGCTTCATGGTGGAATTGCAACCTATGGAAAGGACCCTGAAGTACAAGGTGATCTTTGGGACGGACAGCTTTATGTTTTTGATGAAAGAATCGCAGTTCCAGTAAACCATAAAGAGCATGTAATTGTGGGGAAAGACCATTTTACAAGTGAACCATGTGAACGTTACGTAAATTGTGCAAACCCTGAATGTAATAAACAAATACTATGTTCAGAAGAAAATGAGCACAAGTACTTAAGAGGCTGTACACATGAATGTCGCGTGCACCCACGTAATCGTTATATAGAAGAAAATGGATTGACAAAGGAAGAAGTGGCTGAGCGTCTTCAAGCCCTTGAAAATGAATTAGTCCAACAATAAGATTAAGTGAAAGAAACCACAGTGAAATGATCACTGTGGTTTTTTAATAGAAAGTAGATAAGTTAGAGTCATCTACACGACACTTTTTGGTACAATAAAGTAAAGTGAAAGGAGCGAGCCGTGCAAATTATAGCTTCCCAACCATATATAGTTATACAGCGTAAAATTGAATGGAATGAACAAAAGTACATTGAAACACACCATCAGTTGCGATTATTCGAAGATCGCATTCTTTCTTCTGTGAATGAATTCCATCTAGACTCTGTGCTTGATGTTTCATTTCGATCAAGCTTTTTATACCTCCACACAAACCAAGGAGTATTCTCCTATAATATAAAAGAAGAACCACTTGATTTTATAAATGCTTTTAAGGAATTAAAACAGTAATAAAATTTTCGAGGTGAACTATGGAAATTGAAAAAATTGTCAATGTAGTCAAACACCGAACTCCATCTATATTAGGACGCGGGGATTTTAAACGCTTTTCCATTCTTCTTCCGTTAATTAAAAAGGATAATGAAGTTCATGTCCTTTTTGAAGTTCGTTCAAATGAGTTAAGAAGACAGCCAGGAGAAATCTGCTTCCCGGGTGGAAAAATGGACCCAACTGATAAAAACGAAGAGCATACTGCAGTAAGGGAAACAATGGAGGAACTAGGGTTAAAGGAAAGTCATATAACGGACGTAAGTCCACTCGATTATTTTGTCTCACCGTTTGGTACGATTATTTACCCATTTGTAGGTGTTATCACCAATCCGGATCAAATACGTCCGAATCCTTCAGAGGTTGGAGAAGTATTTACTGTGCCATTATCCTTTTTTCTTTCAAATCCACCGCAAATTTTCAAAGTGAATTTTCATGTGGAGCCTGAAGAAAATTTCCCTTATAACGATATCGTAGGTGGAGAAAACTATAATTGGCAAGTGAGAGGGATGGATGAGTGTTTCTACTATTATAAAGACCGTGTCATATGGGGATTAACTGCCGGAATACTGAAACATTTTATTGAAGTGATTGATAGTAGCCCTGCTAATTGAGGGGCTTTTTTATGTGGTAATGTACGAATCAAGTGAAAAAAGAGTATCGAATCCCGATACTCTTTAATAGAGACTAGTTCCCTATTAAGTCTCTAATCTTATTCTCCACTTTTTCGCTCACATTTTTAAGGTCTTTTTTTGCTTCATCTAGAACCATTTTCCACTTTGTACTTTCTTCCTTCAAGGTCTCTTCAATTTTTTCAGCTGTTTCTTTAATTTCTTCCTTTGTAATTGTTTTTCGATCCTCTTGTCCGGAAAGCTTTGCGTTAACGGAAACGACATCAAATGAATCAACTTCCATCGATGGGAGCATTTCCTCCATAATAGCCTTAAATAAAGGAACGACAGAAACTGAGCTACTGCCTGGGAGATAATGTGTTTCGTCTGTCTTATCATAACCTAACCATATAGCACCAACGAAATTTGGTGTATAGCCAACAAACCATTGGTCTTTTGTCCCATTAATATGTTTATAAGGGAGCTGTGTTGAGCCTGTTTTTCCTGCTAACTCAACGCCAGGGATTTTTGTTCCTTTCCCTGATCCTGTTTCTACAACATTTAGTAGCATGGAGGTCATATCATTTGCGACTTTTTTAGAAGTAACCCTAGTCGTTTTATGCTTATGTTCTGCAATGACGTTCCCGGTCGGGCCTACAATTTTGGATATTAGATGACCTTCTGGGCGCTTCCCTTCATTTGCGAATACAGAGTAAGCCTCAGCCAATTGTAATGGTGAAATTCCTGTACGCATTCCACCAAGTCCAATTCCTAAGTATTTATCCTCTGCTACATAAGGAATGCCAAATCGTTCTAAAGCATTAAGTCCCTGATCAAGCCCAATTTGGTCTAATAGCCAGACTGTAGGTGCATTTAATGAGTGTTCAACAGCTTCGTACATCTTAACTTCTCCTTGATATGTTTTTGAAAAGTTTTCAGGAGTGTAGTCTCCGTATGTTTTTAACTCATCTACTAGTACGGAAGATATTTCATAGCCATTTTCAAGTGCAGGTGTATAGACGGCTAAAGGCTTTATTGTCGAACCTGGTTGTGCCTGTAAATGGGTGGCCCGATTAAACCCACGGAAAACTTGGTCACCACGTCCTCCAACTAAGCCAAGAACTCCTCCGGTTTCAGGATGTAAAATAACAGCTCCGCTTTGAACAAGTACGTCCTTGCTTTTTGGAAAAAGGTAGTCTTTCTTATAGACAGTTTCAAGAGCGGATTGAATTTGTTGGTCCATTTGTGTATAGATGCGATATCCACGAGTTAAAATCTCCTCTTGGGTCAAGTCATATGTTTTTACTGCTTCATCTAATACCGCATCCACATAGTATGGGTAGTTTCTTTCAATATAGCTTCCGCCACCATCTTCAAGCTTGATTTCTTCCGTTTTGGCTTGTTCATATTCATCATCAGAAATCATGTTTAACTCATGCATTTTTAATAAGACAGTGTTTCTTCTATTAATGGATCTATCATAGTTTTTATATGGGTCCAATGCCGATGGTGCTTGAAGTAGTCCAGCAAGCAAAGCTGCTTCACTTATCGAAACATTTTCTATTTCTTTATTAAAATACTTCTTTGATGCCTGGCTAATTCCCCATGACCCGTTTCCAAAGAAAACTTGATTAAGATACATTTGCAAAATTTCGTCTTTAGAATAATGCTTCTCAATTTCCAGTGCTAGGAAAAGCTCTTCAATTTTTCGCTTATACGTTTTCTCAGGTGAAAGAAGTGCATTCTTGGTCAGCTGTTGTGTGATCGTACTCCCACCGCCAGTTATTCTGCCTGCAAATAGATTATTGAAAAAGGCACGCGTTATCCCTTTTATATCGAAACCATTATGGGAATGAAAACGTTCATCTTCAATTGCGACAACTGCATTCTTTACATGGTCAGGAAGCTCCTCGATTTCGACTCCTTCAGTTCGGTTTGTCATAATCGTGGTTGCTACTTCACCGTCTTTATCATAAATAACAGTGGCTTGACGTAAACCATCCTTTAAAGATTTAACATTAGCCTGACTAGCCATAAAGGCAAAAAATAGCATGGACACTAAAATTATCACTAATACGGTTAGTAATAAAATCTTCGTCAGATGCTTATCACGCCAAAATCGTTTAATAGATTCCCAGATTCGTATAATATATGGAATGATTTTTTTAAATAAACCCTTCATAATCGTTTCTCCATTCATTTGGGTACTGAACTTATATTTTATAATAGTTATTTGAATAAAAATAGGCTTAAATCTGTAGATGTGGAGTGTGTCGGGATAAGATAGATTATTGAAGACATAGGAAAACGATTACTGGTATATCGAATACGGCCTAAACGGTATACAACCCAATCGAAAAACGTTACCTGCTATCCCGAATACGACTAAAACTATCAATAACCTATTCATCTTCTAACAAATAGTATGTTTTTGTGTATACAGGCCCAGAAAAAATAGTTGTGTTTAAGCCGGCTTTATTTTTTTCTATCAATTGCTCTAGTTGTTCAAATGCTATTGAGTGGGACCAATCCGAGTAGGATGATGCATTTTCCCAAAAGGTTGTAATTACAAAAGAATCGCTTTTAATCGGCCGAAGTACACGATATGCAACCAAGCCAGAAACATTTTGAAATAGCATGCTCATGTTTGAAATCTGGCTTTCAAATAGTGGCTTCCCCTCGTCAGATACTGGAACATAGGTGAACGAAGCAAAATTCGCATGACTAATGTCTCCACTACCAGTGATGATTTCATATTTTCGTGGTGCAGCAAAGACAGATTTCTTAGTTGTTTCATGTAGTAGCATTGCTGTTTCATTATTAAAAAAAGCATTCATATTTTTAGTTTTATGCTTATTTTGCAACTTCTTTAAAAAGTCAGGTGTACCAAATGCAATATAAAAATTCATATTACCCTCCTTAATATGTACAGACATACATAGTGAGAAACTTTTACAGTCATACTAAAAGATAACATAAGGAAACATGTATAAAAAATGTGTGTGAATGTTTGAGACTTGCTACATTTTTATTACTCCAAGGAGGTTGCTGTATGAAAAGGAAATTATTTCTCTTATTCTTTACTGTTGTCGGTTCGTTTGTCCTTGGATTGTTTGGGTATTTGCTTATCATATATGCAGGCGACTATGTCATTGATGACAAAAAGCTTGTTATGAATTCTGCAACTAAGCTTGTCAGTAAGGATGGACAATTTATTACAAAATTATATTATGAAAATCGTGACATTGTACAGATAAAGGATATTCCAGAGCATGTTCAACAGGCATTTATCGCGGTTGAGGATACACGGTTTTACAAACATCATGGTATCGATCTTCAAGCGATTGGTAGGGCTGTCTATAAGGATATTGTTGCTGGTGGAAAGGTAGAGGGTGGCAGTACGATCACACAGCAGCTTGCCAAGAATGTCTTCCTCACCAATGAAAAAACCTTCCTTAGAAAGACAAAAGAATTAATTATTGCGATTAATTTAGAGGAGGAATACAGTAAACAAGAACTTCTTGAAATGTACCTGAATCAAATTTACTTTGGTCATGGAGCTTATGGAATTCAGTCGGCATCAAAGTTTTACTTCAATAAAAATGCAAGTGATTTAACAGTGGAAGAAGGGGCGTTGCTGGCCGCAATTCCTAAAGCACCATCTAGATACTCTCCTGTATTAAATCCTGAAAAAAGTATACAAAGAAGGGACCTCGTTATTAGCCTAATGGAGAAAAGAGGGTTTTTACAGCCAGAGGAAGCGGTAAGGGTCCAAGGAAAGACAGTAGCTTTGGATATTCAGGAGGTAGAACGAGACCCGGCATTATTGACTTACATCGATATGGTTTTCGATGAGGCAAAAACTCGCTATAAACTATCAAATGAAGAATTATTAAGAGGTGGTTATACAATCACTGTCCCACTTCATATGGAAATCCAAAAAACGGCATACGAGCTCTTTAAGGATAAAAAGAATTTTCCAGGTGTAGACGATAATGTCGAAGGTGCCTTTGTCCTATTAGATAATGAAACTGGAGGGGTCTTGGCTAGTATAGGAGGCAGGCATTATGTAAGCAGGGGGATTAATCGAGTTCTGGTTAAACGGCAGCCAGGATCAACAATAAAACCACTTGCTGTGTACGGCCCTGCCCTAGAAGAAAATGAATTTGAACCGTATTCGATGTTAGTTGATAAAAAGTTGTCTTATGGAGAATATGAGCCAAGCAATTATTCGGGTATCTATAAAGGGAAAATTTCAATGTATGATGCAGTAATTGAATCGGCAAATGCACCAGCGGTATGGATGCTTGATCGTCTTGGGATTGATACTGCAAAAGAATACTTAACAAAAACTGGGATTACAATTCCTGATCAAGGTTTATCGATTGCTTTAGGAGGGCTTCAGGAAGGGATTTCCCCAATTGCTATGGCGAAAGCTTATCGTGCTTTTGCTCGTGATGGAAAGGTTATTGAACCCCATGTAATAAGTAAAATCGAAGACCGTGATGGAAAAGTGATTGGAGAGGCACCGAAACATGAGACTGAGGCGTTTTCAAAACAAACGGCTTGGTATATGACGAGAATGCTCGAAGGAGTTGTCGATAGTGGGACTGCCAGAGTAGGTTCGTATTCTGGCGCACTTGCTGGTAAAACAGGGACAACTAACTTACCAGGGGTCGAGAACGGAATAAAAGATGCTTGGTTTGTTGGGTTTACGCCAACTGTCGTAGGGGCAATATGGATGGGGTATGATTCCACAAACTCAAATCAATATTTAAAAAGTGGGAGTGCATCACCGACGAAATTGTTCAAAAAGATTCTTGACCATTCAGAGCTTAAAAATATGACAGCTTTTTCAACTCCAAAAGATGTTGAAGAACTTGAACCTCCAATTCGACTATCTGAGATTTCTGATGTGAAAGCAAATCTATCTTTCAAGCCGCTTGGGCTTTTTACCGTTTCACTAAAATGGAAACCATCAGTGGATGAGCGTATTGAATATCGGATATATGAAGAAAATTCTAAGTCTGTTAAGTACGTAGGCTCTGTAAGAGGTATCGGTGAGTACGAAATTGAAAACGTAAATATTTTTTCAATGCCTTCTTATTTTATAGTCCCATATAACTCACTAACTAATGAAGAAGGTTCATATTCAAAAGCTGTAAAGCCTACCTTTTTTTCAAACAAATAATAATTTTACAGAGGGGTGCTAATCTTCACTCCTCTTAAATGTTCGTCAAATTTTTGACATTTACCTCGGTTTTGTATACAAGGATAGTAGAAACAATTATAGTGGTAGAGTGAGGATCAATGAAGTGTTCTATAATATACAATATTAATATTTTTAACGTACTTATGCTATTATTGTAGCTATTGTGAAGAGTTGAAAGGTAGGTAAATACACATGCAAAAGGGTTTTAATGATACATTACTAAGGGCGGCTAGAGGTGAAAAGACTGATCACGTACCGGTATGGTATATGCGTCAAGCAGGGCGCTCACAACCAGAATACCGTAAGATTAAAGAAAAATACGGTTTATTTGAAATTACACATCAACCAGAACTATGTGCATATGTAACAAGACTTCCAGTTGAACAATATGATGTAGATGCTGCTATCCTATATAAAGACATCATGTCTCCACTACCAGCATTAGGGATAGATGTTGAAATTAAGGCTGGTGTAGGTCCAGTTATCAGCAACCCGATTCGTTCTCTTAAAGACGTTGAAAACCTAGGAGAAATCCATCCAGAAGATGATGTTCCATACGTGCTTGAGACAATTAAGCTATTAACGACTGAGCAGCTTTCAGTTCCATTGATTGGATTTGCAGGCGCGCCGTTTACATTAGCGAGCTATATGATTGAAGGTGGACCTTCAAAAAATTATAATAAAACGAAAGCTTTTATGTATGCTGAGCCTGAGGCTTGGTTTGCATTGATGGATAAATTAGCTGAAATGACTATTACATATGTTAAGTCACAAATTGCTGCAGGTGTTAAAGCTGTGCAGATTTTTGATTCATGGGTAGGTGCACTAAATGTTACTGATTACCGTCATTTCATTAAACCTACCATGCACCGTATTTTTACTGCCTTACGTGAGGAAAACGTGCCTCTCATTATGTTTGGGGTGGGAGCGAGTCATTTAGCTTTAGAATGGCACGACCTACCATTAGATGTAGTTGGACTTGACTGGCGCTTACCTATTATGAAGGCAAGGGATCTTGGAATCACAAAAACTGTTCAAGGAAATCTTGACCCAGCCATTTTACTTGCCCCATGGGAAGTAATTGAAGCGAGGGCGAAAGAAATCTTAGACCAAGGAATGCAACAGCCAGGGTATATTTTCAATCTCGGACATGGTGTTTTCCCTGAAGTTAAACCAGAGACTCTTAAGCGTCTAACCACATTCATCCACGAATATTCGAAACAAAACTAATCTAGCTTTAGAGGTGTTAGAAATGACAAAAAAGAAAATGGGATTACTCGTAATGGCGTATGGTACTCCCTATAAAGAAGAAGATATTGAACGATATTATACACATATTCGCCATGGTCGTAAGCCTTCACCAGAAATGCTTGAAGACTTAAGAAGTCGATACGAGGCTATTGGTGGAATTTCACCACTCGCAAAAATCACTACTGAACAAGCAGAAAAGTTAGCAGAGCATCTAAATCTTATTCAAGATGAAATTGAATTTAAAATGTATCAAGGTTTAAAGCATATTGAACCTTTTATTGAGGATGCGGTTTCCCAGATGAATCAGGACGGAATAGAGGAAGCAGTAAGTCTTGTACTCGCCCCTCATTTCTCCACTTTTAGTGTAAAATCGTATAATGGGCGTGCAAAGGAAGAAGCAGAAAAACTAGGAGGACCAACAATTACATCTGTGGAAAGTTGGTATAAAGAACCTAAGTTTACCCGGTACTGGGCAAATCAAGTAAAACAAACATTTGCTTCAATGACGGATGAAGAGCGTGAAAACGCAGTATTAATCGTATCCGCTCATAGCCTTCCTGAAAAGATTATTGCTGCAGGTGATCCATACCCAACTCAGCTACAAGAAACGGCTGACTTAATTGCAAAAGCAGCGGGCGTAAAAAATGTTGAAATCGGCTGGCAAAGTGCAGGTAATACACCAGAACCATGGTTGGGACCAGATGTTCAAGACCTAACAAGAGATCTTTACAACGAAAAAGGCTATAAAGCTTTTGTCTATATCCCAGTTGGTTTTGTTGCAGACCACTTAGAAGTACTTTATGACAATGATTACGAATGTAAGGTTGTAACGGAAGAATTAGGTGTGAGCTATTACCGTCCTGAAATGCCAAATGCAAAACCAGAATTTATTGATTGCTTGGCAACAGTAATTTTAAAAGAACTAAACAAATAAATAGTTGATGTATACTATGGCTGTGTTAAATTGCAATGTTGATATTTGAAGTCTTTTGATTGTAGCGGAAGGTGGCGACTCTAGTGGGAATAGTATGAGGGCCATAGACAAGCTTGCTTGTTGAGGGGCCTCAGGCCATGCCCACTTATAAATGTCCGCATGAAGAGGAAATCAACAACACCGTTTAACATAGCCTAATCTATAGAGCAAAGAAGGCGATGTTAAGTGAGTAATCAAAAGGTAGTCGTAATAGGTGGTGGGATTACTGGTTTAACTGTAGCTTATTATCTCCAGAAAGAGGCAAGGGAGAAGGGCTTAGATATAAACTGTACGCTATTGGAAGCAAGCCATCGACTTGGTGGGAAAGTACAAACGATTGAAAAAGATGGTTTTGTCATTGAACGTGGTCCAGATTCCTTTTTAGCTAGAAAGAAAAGTGCTTCTCGACTCGTCAATGAAGTGGGGCTTGGAGATAAATTAGTTAACAATACTGCGGGTAAATCATATGTACTTGTTAATGGAAAACTCCATCCAATGCCAGGTGGCTCCATTATGGGAATACCTACGCAAATTGGCCCCTTCATTACAACTGGATTATTTACACCAATTGGTAAATTGCGTGCAGCTATGGACTTTGTATTGCCACGTACTCCGGGTGGAGCAGATCAGTCACTTGGTCAATTTTTTAGACGAAGACTAGGTGACGAGGTAGTTGAAAACCTAATTGAGCCATTACTTTCAGGTATTTATGCTGGAGATATAGACCAATTAAGTTTAATGTCTACTTTCCCTCAATTCTATCAAGTTGAGCAAAAGTACCGGAGTCTAATTTTAGGAATGAAACAAACAACACCACCAAAACCTAAGCCAAGCGGAGAAACAAAGTCAGCACCAAAAGGTCAGTTTCTAACTGTAACGACAGGACTACAATCATTCATTGATGCTATTGAAGCAAAGCTTGAGCCTGGAACGGTATTTAAAGGTATCAAGGTTGAAGGGATTGTAAAAGAACCAGAACAATATGTGATTAAGCTTAATAGTGGAGAAAACATTATTGCCGATAGTGTTGTGGTTGCGACACCACACCATGTAACACAATCTATTTTTAATCAATATCCATTTTTTGATTCATTTAAAGAAATGCCATCAACTTCTGTTGCAACTGTTGCAATGGCATTCCCGGAAGAGGCAATTAAGAAGGATATAGATGGAACAGGATTCGTCGTGTCTCGGAATAATGATTATATTATTACTGCTGTCACGTGGACTCACAAAAAATGGCCGCACACGACACCAAAAGGAAAAGTGCTTCTTCGTTGTTACGTTGGTAAAGCTGGAGATGAAGCAATCGTCGATCAATCTGATGAGGAAATTATCAAAGTGGTCCTAGATGATTTGAATAAAACAATGGCTATTACAGACCAACCTGAATTTTCAATTGTAACCAGATGGAAGGATGCAATGCCACAGTACACAGTTGGTCATAAGGATCGAATTGCAAATGTCAAGGAGAATGTTGCAGAGCAGCTACCAGGTGTCTTCTTAGCAGGAAGCTCATATGAGGGTCTAGGTCTACCTGACTGTATTGATCAGGGTGAAGAAGCAGTTAAACAAGTACTCGAATACCTAAAAATGAATACACCAGTTTTAGTATAAAAAAAGGAAGGCCTCGGCCTTCCTTTACTCATTTAGCTCTAGCTATCAGTGCATTGAAACTTTGGTCTAAGTTAATCATTTCAGAAGGGTAATGTAGACCCTTTGCGAGCACTTTCTTTTACTTGTCACCTATAGATAGGTACCATATGCATTTCTACTTAATCTCATTACAGTGGTCACATTTGTTACCGTAGCACTCATGCTGCTCATCGATGTCATGACCACATTCAGCACATTTTTTAGCTGGTAGGTTTTTGAAAAATTCTGTACTTTTAACTAACATTTATAACCCCTCCGTTTCTATTCTTATTTAGAGTGTACTATAACAGATAAAAATATGTCAATAACTGTTTTGTAACAATTTTTAAAATAAATGAATTTTTTTTGCGTATCGATTATAGTGGTAGTGGATAGGGTAAACCATTGAAGAGTTTTACTATTAAAAGGTCGAAAAAACGAAAGAAAGGTGATCCTATGAAGGTAACCGTAGTTGGATTTTGGGGTGGTTTTCCAGGAACAAATGAGGCCACGACTGGTTATTTAATTGAACACGACGGATTTCGATTACTCGTCGATTGTGGAAGTGGTGTACTAGCACAGTTGCAGAATTATATTTCAATAGATGAACTAGATGCGATAATTGTTACCCATTACCATCATGATCATATAGCGGATATTGGTCCAATGCAATACGCCAGACTCGTAACAAATATGATACATAACCAACAAAAGGAATTGCCTATTTATGGACATACAGCTGATAAAGAGGGCTTTTCAAGGTTGGAACACAAAGGACATACAAAAGCGATTCCTTATAATCCAGAGGAAAAAAGTAGAATTGGTCCCTTTACAATCTCGTTTATGAAAACAAAGCATCCAGTTGTATGTTATGCAATGAGGATTACAGCAGGCGGAAAAACAGTTGTATTCTCAGCAGATTCTAGCTACCTAAAAGAGTTTATTCCATTTACACAAGATGCAGACCTGTTTATTTGCGAGTGCAATTTATATGCGGACCAAGACGGTTCGAAAATGGGACATATGAATAGTACGGAAGTTGGAAAAATTGCAGCTGCAGCCAATGTAAAAGAGCTATGGATTACACATCTGCCTCATTACGGAAATCATCAAGACCTTGTTGAACAAGCCTCAGAACAATATGATGGTCAAATTAAATTAGCAAATTCAGGACTAATTTGGGAGTGAAGATAGTATGTTATTTATTGACAATAAAGGAATTAATGACCCACAAATAAACCTAGCGATTGAAGAATATGCATTGAAAAATTTAGATATAAATGAAACGTATTTATTATTTTACATTAATGCCCCGTCAATCATAATCGGAAAAAATCAAAACACCGTTGAGGAGATCAACACTCAATATGTAGAAGAGAATGGCATTAAAGTAGTTCGCCGTTTATCGGGCGGTGGAGCAGTATATCATGATTTGGGAAATTTGAATTTTAGCTTTATCACGAAGGATGACGGAGAAAGCTTCCATAACTATAAAAAATTTACGGAACCTGTAATTGAAGCACTACATAAACTTGGCGTAAATGCTCAACTAAGTGGACGTAATGATATTGAGGTAGAGGGAAGAAAAATTTCTGGTAATGCTCAATTCTCCACAAAAGGAAGAATGTTCAGTCACGGTACATTAATGTTTGATTCTGAAATTGATCATGTCGTTTCTGCACTTAAAGTAAAGAAGGACAAAATTGAATCAAAAGGAATTAAATCTGTACGAAGCAGGGTTGCAAATATAAGCGAATTCCTTGAAGAGAAAATTACAATTGAAGAATTTAGACAAATGCTATTACGTTATATCTTCAATACAGATAGTGAAGATATTCCTACTTACGAATTAACCGATAAAGACTGGGAGCAAATCCATCAAATATCGAAAGAACGTTATCAGAACTGGGAATGGAATTATGGAAAATCACCTAAATTTAATTATCAGCATACACATCGGTTCCCAGTCGGTTCTATCGACGTCCGCCTCGAAGTTCAAAGAGGCATAATTGAAAACTGTAAAATTTATGGGGACTTCTTTGGTGTAGGAGATGTCGAAGAAGTTGAAAACAAATTAATTGGAACAAAATATGAAAAAGCTGAATTAGAAACAGCATTAGAAAACGTTGATATTCAGCATTATTTCGGTAAAATTTCAAAAGAAGATTTTATTCATTTAATTTACTAAGTAAAATAGAGATAGCGGATAAGATTTTTCTGAATTTTATCCGCTTTTTTCAAAAAATACATAATTCTGTATTGAAAGAAAAACTTTCTTTCAATATAATATATTTAGAATTTTATTTTTTGTCATTTAATGAATGATTATTCATTCAGTGACTAAGGGGAGGGAGAAAAATGAATTTATCATCACGACTAGGGGAAACAGCAAAGAATTACTTCGACAAACCAGCATATATTTTCCAAGACAATGTAAGTACATATGCTGAATTAGATGGTGCAGTAACAAAATTTGCAAGCGGTTTAGAAAAATTGGGGATTAAAAAGGGCGATCATATTGCTCTAGTTTTGGGGAATACACCCCATTTTGTAATTGGTTTTTACGGCGCTCTTCGTGTAGGAGCTACTGTTATTCCGATTAATCCAATTTATACACCTGATGAAATCGGTTATATTGTGAATAACGGAGATGTAAGGGCTGTCATTACGTTAGACTTGCTTGTCCCACTGTTTGAAAAGATGAATGAACACCTTCCAAAAGTTGAACATCTCATTGTTTGTGAAACACCTCAAGGGGCAAGTAGTGAAGTGGATGTCTCAAAGCTCTCAATCTACCCTAAAATGAAATCGTTTACAGGAGTAGTAGGGTCAGGCGAACTCTCATATGTTGGGCCAACACTTGATGATGAGGATGTGGCAGTTATCTTATACACATCTGGAACAACTGGTAAACCTAAAGGAGCAATGTTGACACAGAAAAACTTGTACAGCAATGCAAGGGATGTTGCAGAATACCTTAAGATTTCAGAGAATGATAGAGTTATTACAACATTGCCGATGTTCCACGTATTTTGCTTAACAGTAGCGCTAAATGCTCCATTAATGAATGGTGGGACGATGCTAATTGTACCTAAGTTCAGTCCTAAGGAGATTTTTGAACTTGCAAAGGAACAACAGGCAACTGTCTTTGCAGGAGTACCAACGATGTACAATTTCCTTCTACAGTATCCTGAAGGTAACCCTGAAGACTTCCGTTCATTGCGCTTATGTATCTCAGGTGGGGCAGCAATGCCTGTTGCACTTCTAAAGAGCTTTGAACAGAAGTTTAATGTGCTAGTATCAGAAGGATATGGTCTATCAGAGGCCTCGCCTGTTACATGCTTTAATCCATTAGATCGTCCTAGAAAGCCAGGTTCTATCGGGACTAGCATTGTCAATGTTGAAAATAAGATTGTTAATGAAAATGGCGATGAAGTACCTGTTGGTCAGGTTGGCGAATTAGTCGTTCGTGGCCCGAATGTAATGAAAGGGTATTATAAAATGCCAGAGGAGACCAATGCAACATTGCGCGATGGCTGGCTTTATACTGGAGATTTAGCTGAAATGGATGAAGAAGGATATTTTTATATCGTGGACCGCAAGAAGGATATGATCATCGTCGGTGGATATAATGTGTATCCTCGAGAGGTTGAAGAAGTCCTATATAACCATCCTGAAATTGTTGAAGCCGCTGTAGTTGGAGTCCCAGACCCAGACCAAGGTGAAGCGGTTCAGTGTTATGTAGTTAAGAAGGACCCTGGTTTAACTGAAGAAAGTCTTCTTGCTTATTGTCGTGAGCATTTAGCTAAATACAAACTTCCTAGTAAAATAGAATTCATTGAAGAACTTCCTAAAAACACGACTGGAAAAATCCTTCGCCGTGCGTTAAAGGATTTAGTTGTGAATAAATAAGTAATGGATGAACAGGCCAACTATGCCTGTTCTTTTTTGAATAGAATTTGTTAAAGGAATTTTTTTATTTGAAGCGAAATAGGATGTAAGCGATATAAAAATATAAGAAGAGGTGGAATTATGACTACTGTTATATACCGAGTTGAAAATCATGTCGCAACAGTCACACTCAATCGACCAGAATCGTTGAACTGCTTTAATTATGAAATGCTCAAATCACTTGATGAGGTTATTGAGCATATCCGTACGAATGCGGATGTTCGGGTTGTTATCATTACTGCTTCAGGTGAAAAGGCATTTAGTGTTGGTGCTGATCTTAAAGAGCGGAAAACATTAAATGAGGAACAAGTGAGAAGAAATGTATATAAAATAGGTCAAGTTTTTGCAAATATAGGAGAGCTTCCACAGCCAACGATTGCTGCCATCAACGGCTATGCATTTGGGGGTGGGATGGAGCTTGCATTAGCATGTGATTTCCGTATTTCTGTTGAAGATACCCAGATGGGGTTGACCGAAACAAGCCTAGCTATTATTCCTGGTGCTGGTGGAACTCAGCGACTTCCACGTCTTATCGGGGAAACAAAAGCAATGGAGCTAATTTTGACTGCAAAACGAATAACTGCTAATGAGGCAAAAGACATTGGACTTGTTTCAAGTGTTGTGCCGCGTGAAAAGCTAATGGAAGCTTCTATGAAGCTAGCAAATGATATGTTGAAAAATGGCCCCCTTGCCTTACAACAAGCCAAGTTTGCTATTAAGCAGGGACTTAATACAGATTTACATACAGGGTTTAAAATTGAAAGAAAAGCCTATGAAGTGATTATCCCAACTGAAGATAGAGTGGAGGCACTAGCTGCATTTAGTGAAAAAAGAAATCCGAACTTTAAAGGAAAATAAATTTTGTAGGCGTCTCGTGATGGGGCGCTTTTTATTATTAAATTTTGGTTAATCTCAGGTAGAATTGAATTAATTCCGAAAGAAACAATAGACCAAAAAATTTCCAAACAAAAACATTGAAAAAACTGCCCGAATTTAAGACAATTAGTAATAAAAAAGATTAAAGGGGATTATCGGGGGAATGGCAACTACAGTACTAGCAAAAAAGCAATCAGAATTTCGTAGTGGTATCCAATCGGGCATCAGTATCGCACTTGGTTACGCACCAGTAGCATTGACCTTTGGATTATTGGCGAAGTCAACCGGGTTAACGGTAGCAGAAACTGTAATGATGAGCATAATCGTTTTTGCAGGGGCGTCACAATACATCGCCTTGCAACTAATTGCAGTCGGTACAGGTGCCTTTGAAATTATTCTAACTACATTCATTTTAAATATTAGACACTTTTTAATGTGCGCTTCTCTTAATGAGAAAGTGGAAGATGATCATCCGATTAAAAAAGCATTGTATTCCTTTGGAATCACGGATGAGACATTTTCTGTTGCGGCCGTTAAGGAAGGAAAGGTTACAACTGGTTATTTATTTGGGGTAATCTCCATATCCTATGGAAGCTGGGTTGTTTTCTCAGGGATTGGCCATGTAATTGGGGCCAGTCTTCCTCATGTGTTACAGCAAAGTATGTCGGTTGCTTTGTATGCAATGTTTATTGGCTTACTTGTACCATCATTAAAAAAACATCGGAAGGTCGTTGTGCTAGCAGGGAGCGCAGCGATTTTAAATACCATCTTTTCATTTTTCCTAGAACCGGGCTGGTCAATTGTTGCGGCTTCACTTATTGCTGCAATAGGTGTTGAAGCAGTTATAAGTCTGTTAGGAAGGAAGAAAAAGGAGGATAAGCAGCATGGATAAAACCATATTGATCATCATTATTGGGATGGGGCTTGTTACATACATACCAAGGATGTTGCCACTTGTTGTATTCAACTCTGTGAAATTACCGCCATTCCTGCAAAATGTATTAAAAAATGTTCCATATGCCATTCTTGGGGCTCTGATAATTCCGGGGATCTTCACAATTAATGAAGATATTTGGTTTGGAATTATCGGTGCTGCGGTTGCCTTTCTAGTGGCTTATTTGGGAGCAAATGTCATAGTCGTCGTATTAAGCTCAATACTTGCATTAAGTATTTATTCATTCTTTATGTAGGGAACAACATTATGAAACCTTTTACGGAAAATGTGATTCAAATTATTAAACAAATACCATCTGGTAAGGTCATGACATATGGACAGATTGCGAGACTTGCGGGAAGTCCAAGAGGTGCAAGACAGGTCGTAAGAATCCTACATTCATTGAGTAAAAAATACAATCTCCCTTGGTTTCGGGTTGTAAACGCTAAGGGAGAAATAGCGATACGTGATGAAGAGGCACATGTTTCACAATCCATCTTTCTGGAAGATGAAGGTATTGAGGTCGTAGATGGCACAATTGATTTAGTAAAATATCAGTATCATCCAGATTAAGCCTAGGATAAAATCCTAGGCTTGTTACATTTCCTCCGGAGCCTTAATACCAAGTAATTGAAGTCCTTCCTTCAGAACAATGGTAACCGAACGAACCAATGCGATACGATCGTTTATTTGATTATCTTCGTTCAGGACCTTAACATGACTATAGTATCTATTGAACTCTTGGGCGAGATCAATGATATATTTTGCGATGACAGATGGCTCATACAGCTGCATACTTCTTTGAATGATGGTTGGGAATTCCATGAGAAGCTTCACAACCGCCCAGCCGTGAGCATCATCAAGCCCGTTTGTTTCATCTCCAGTCAACTCAGCTTTCCGCAAAATAGAAGAAGCTCTTGCGTGGGTATATTGCACATATGGTCCAGTTGTTCCTTCAAATTTAAGCATCTCCTCTAGTGAGAATTCAATATTATTAAGTCTTTCATTCTTTAAGTCGTGAAAAATAATGGCACCCACACCAACCATTTTTGCGATTTCTTCTTTGTGTTCGAGGCGTGGGTTTTTGACCTCAATATTATGTTTTGCAAGTTCGATCGCTTCTCTAATAACCTCTTCTAATAGGACAATTTTTCCCTTTCGAGTAGACATTTTCTTTCCTTCTTTTAGAATAAAACCGAATGGAACATGGACCATATCTTTTGCCCACTCATATCCCATTTTTTCAAGCACTAGAAATATTTGTTTGAAATGCAAGCTTTGTTCATGGCCTACCACATAGACTGCTTTTTTGAACTTGTAGTTATCTTGACGGTAAATGGCTGCTGTTACATCTCTTGTTGCATAGAGGGTTGCTCCGTCAGATTTTCTAATTAGGCAAAGTGGAAGGTTAGCTTCTGATAAGTCAACTACCTCGGCACCCTCTGACTCAAACAAGAGTTTTTTCTCATGTAGCATTTCAACAGTCATTTCCATTTTGTCATTATAGAAGGCTTCACCATTGTAGGAGTCAAACTCTACATCGAGCAGGGAATAAATCCGTGAGAATTCCTTTAGTGATTCGTCTCTAAACCAACGCCAAAGGTTTAATGCATCTTCATTTCCTTCTTCAAGTTGCTTAAACCACTTTCTTGCCTCATTTTCAAGATCAGGGTTAAATTCAGCTTCAGAATGAAAGTGGACATAGAGCCGAAGCAATTCACTGATTGGGTTAGCCTTAACGGCCTCCTTATTACCCCAAAGTTTATAAGCAACTATTAATTTACCAAACTGCGTGCCCCAATCCCCTAAGTGGTTGATTCGAATTGGCTGATAGCCGCACTTTTCTGCAATCTTTGCTAGGGCATTCCCAATTACAGTAGACCGCAAATGCCCCATCGAAAAAGGCTTCGCGATATTAGGAGAAGAAAAATCAATTGTGATTATCTCTCCTTTTCCTATTCTATGGCTACCGTATTTTTCACCTTTAGTAAGTATGGTTTGAAGGATGTGTTTACTTACCTCTTGTTTGTTCAAAAAACAGTTCACATAGGGACCTTCTGGAACTACCTTTTCAAAAAGTGGATTCCGTAGCGATGCAGCGATTTCCTGTGCGATAACGACTGGAGCTTTTCTATATTTTTTCGCAAGTGTAAAGCATGGAAAAGCGAGATCACCCTGTTCTTGGTATTTTGGTTTTTCAATAAGCTTTACTATTTCGTCGTAAGTTAAAACATGTTGAAGTTGTGTTGAAATTTCTTCGGCGTATACCTGAACGACATTCATATTCTAAACCTCCTTAATAAAATAAAAAAATCTCGTCTCTAAAATAGAGACGAGATTTACCCGCGGTACCACTCTGATTGTTCATGATGAACCTGACTTAATAAATAACGGTTTCACCCGGCACACCCTACTAGAGGATGTTCCAAAAGTCCGGTGAAAATGACACATCGAATTTCTTCGTTGGCTCGCTTTTCCGTTCCTCACGTATTGATTACATACGCACCGGTACTCAAAGCTTCGCCGCATCGAACTTCTTGGTCCTTTTCATCCTCCTTTTTGAACATACATTATAGTTTCAGGTGAGCTTCTTAGAAGTGCGGTTCATCTTGATTTCAACACTGGGCTTTCACCATCCCCAATTCGCTATTGGTCTACATCAGGATTACTCTCTTCATCATCGAATTTTAAAATATATTTTATTCATAATAACGAATTCCTAAATAGAAATCAATGGGTATTTTTAAGCTTGCCTTGTCAAAAATGATGAAGACATGAGACTATATTGAAAGTCATTGTTCTATCTGGCCCTACTTTTAACTAAAATACTAGTAAGAGGGGTTGTACATGAAGGGGGACAGCTTAGTGAAAAAGGTAATCGGATGGTCACTTGGGATTTATCTTGTCTTTGGACTATTTATAGCATGGTATTTATTTTTTGGAGCAAATACGGACATCCCTACACAGTTAAAAGGAAGTCCAGCGGACCCGCAGACATTTATGAATGAACGCGAGCTTTTATTAAGTGAAGAGTATTCACAAATTAGAAATCTCTTGTTTTTCATATCAATTCCATTTGAATGGCTGATTTATATACTGGTCCTTGCAATTGGGATTTCTGCAAAATTTCGCGACTGGTCAAAAGTATCTGCTAAATTTTCAATTTTGCAAACGGCGATTTATCTATTTTGGCTCTCCTTGTTAGTTGAGGTACTATCATTCCCACTATCATGGATAAGCTACAATGTTTCGAAGACATATAATATAACAGTTCAATCGACTCAAGGTTGGATGAAGGATTTATTAATTGATTTTTGGGTGAATTACGCATTAATGATTGTGATTGTGGGTGTTTTATTCAGGTTGATAAGAAGAAACGAGAAACGATGGTGGTTTCATGCATGGCTACTCTCAATCCCTTTCTCCATGTTTCTTATGTTCGTACAGCCGGTTATTATTGACCCACTCTATAATGACTTTTTCCCATTAACAGATAAAGAACTTGAGACGAAAATACTGGAACTTGCAGATCGAGCAGATATCCCTGCAGATCATGTATTTGAGGTGAATATGTCTGAAAAAACAAATGCATTAAATGCTTATGTAACTGGTATTGGCTCAAATTCTCGAATTGTGCTTTGGGATACAACTCTTCAGCGTTTAAATGAAGGTGAAATATTATTCATTATGGCTCATGAAATGGGACATTATGTCATGAAGCATATTTATATTGGAATTGCGGGTTACCTGCTTTTAACTCTTGTGGGATTATTCATCATAAGTAAACTGATGAGCTTCATGATTCGAAAATGGGGTCATCTGTTTAAAATATCAAGTGTAAAAGATATTGCAGTTCTCCCTGTGTTCCTATTGTTAATTTCCGTATTAAGTTTCGTGTCAGATCCGGTGTCAAACGCTGTTTCTAGACATCAGGAAAAGTCTGCGGACTTGTATGCATTAGAAATGACGGAGGACAACCAAGCAGCAGTCACATCGTTCCAAAAACTATCAAGAGCAGGCCTAAGTCAAGTTAATCCTCCGTTCCTAGTTAAGGTATTCAGATATGGGCACCCAACAATGCTCGAACGAATAACGTATACAAATGAATTTGAAAAGAATAAGTAGTATCACGAAAGCCTTGTTTACAGTGCGAACCTGTGAGCGAGGCTTTTCTTATTTTCTCCTTTCTAAATGATTATTGATATTGGATAAAATCAATTGTATCAAGAACAGCTAAGTTTGCGAAACAGCCTTATCTTTAATGTTGTTATAGTACAGAAAAACTATATTTATAATTGTTATATAAAAATTTACAGAAAAATGTTCCATTTTTGAAAAGTGTGTTATATAATACTTTTAGAATTAATAATCTGTATTACAACAATATAAGAAAGGTGTTAATGAATAAAATGACTACACAAACCTCAGGCATTCAAATTAAAGGAAAGATGTATGAGCAGTATGAAGAAGTTTTGACACCTCAAGCATTAAACTTCATTGAAAAACTTGAACGTAACTTTGGAGAAAGAAGAAAGCAGCTACTAGAAAAAAGACAACAAAGACAGAAAGAAATTGATAATGGAAAGATGCCCACTTTCTTATCGGAAACAGAACATATTCGCAATGGTGAATGGACTGTAGCCCCGATACCTAAGGATTTGCAGGATCGGCGAGTTGAAATTACAGGTCCAGTTGATCGAAAGATGATTATAAATGCATTGAACTCAGGTGCAAAAGTTTTTATGGCTGATTTCGAGGATGCTACCTCGCCCACTTGGAAAAATATAATTGAGGGACAGATTAATTTACGAGATGCAGTAAGAGGGACAATCACGTTTGAAAATTCCAAAGGAAAACTATATAAGCTAAATGATGAAATTGCAACCCTTGTTGTTCGTCCACGTGGATGGCATTTAGAGGAGAAGCATATTGAACTTGATGGAAAGAGGATTTCTGCTGGTTTACTAGATTTTGGACTTTATTTTTATCATAATACGAAACGCTTAATAGAAAACGGAAGCGGACCCTATTTTTATCTACCAAAGATGGAGAGTCATCTTGAAGCAAGGCTGTGGAATGATGTTTTCGTTTTCGCACAAAATGAACTTCAGATTCCTCAAGGAACGATTAAAGCAACTGTTTTAATTGAAACGATTCTAGCAACCTTCGAAGTAGATGAAATTTTGTATGAACTAAAAGCACATTCTGCCGGGCTTAATTGTGGCAGATGGGATTATATATTTAGCTATTTAAAGAGATTCCGAAATGTGGATAATGTGATATTACCAGACCGTTCTCTTGTGACAATGACTGCTCCATTTATGAGTGCGTATTCACAGCATGTCATTAAAACTTGTCACAAGCGGAACGTCCATGCAATTGGAGGGATGGCCGCCCAAATACCAGTGAAAAACAATCCTAAAGCAAATGAGGAAGCTTTTGGGAAAGTACGTGCGGACAAAGAACGTGAGGCCAACAATGGACATGATGGTACTTGGGTTGCTCATCCTGGACTTGTACCTGTTGCAAGACAGGTCTTCAATACAATTATGCTAGGACCTAACCAGATAGATAAAAAAAGAGAGGATGTGCAGGTGACTGTCGAAGATCTTATCGCAATTCCTGAAGGGAATATTACTGAGCTAGGGGTTCGAACCAATATCAATGTTGGTATTCAATACATTGAATCTTGGTTACGCGGCCATGGTGCTGCACCGATACACAATCTTATGGAGGATGCGGCAACAGCAGAAATCTCTAGAGCCCAAGTGTGGCAATGGATACGTCATCCGAAAGGAATTTTGGAGGATGGGCGAAAGGTTACAATAGAGCTTGTTCAACGGTTTCAGGAAGAAGAACTTGAAAAAATAAAACTTGAAATTGGCAATGAAGCCTTTGCTTCAGGCCGCTTTACAGAAGCTACTAAACTATTTGATGACTTAATAACAAATGATGAGTTTGTAGAATTTTTAACGTTACCTGGATATGAAATCTTATAAAATACCGAAAAAATAGGAGGATATAAAATGACAAATGAAAGAATTCAACAATTACAAGAAAGCTGGGAAATGGATTCAAGGTGGAAGGGGATTGAAAGACCTTATAGTGCTGAGGATGTGGTTCGTTTACGTGGGTCAATTGATATTGAGCACACATTGGCACGTAGAGGGTCTGAAAAGCTTTGGAATCTACTAAACACTGAAGATTTTATCAATGCACTTGGCGCATTAACGGGTAATCAAGCTGTTCAGCAAGTGAAAGCCGGTTTAAAGGCGATTTATTTAAGTGGGTGGCAAGTAGCTGCAGACGCGAATTTGTCTGGTCATATGTACCCTGACCAAAGTCTATATCCAGCAAACAGTGTACCAAGTGTTGTAAAGCGGATTAACCAAGCGCTACAACGTGCTGACCAGATTCAGCACCTAGAAGGTGAAGGAGATACTGACTGGTTCGCTCCAATTGTGGCTGATGCAGAGGCAGGATTTGGTGGCCAATTAAATGTATTTGAGTTAATGAAGGGTATGATTGAAGCGGGAGCTGCTGGTGTACATTTTGAAGATCAGCTTTCTTCAGAAAAGAAATGTGGACATTTAGGCGGAAAGGTATTATTACCAACTCAAACAGCAGTGAAAAATTTAATCTCTGCACGCTTAGCAGCCGATGTAATGGGAGTTCCGACAATACTAGTTGCGCGAACAGATGCAGATGCAGCAGACCTTATTACAAGTGATATTGATCCCGTTGACCAGCAATTTATAACGGGTGAACGTACACCGGAGGGATTTTTCCGAACAAAAGCTGGACTTGACCAAGCAATTGCACGTGGTTTAGCTTATGCACCATATGCAGACTTGATTTGGTGTGAAACATCAGAACCGGATTTAGAACAAGCCAAGCGTTTTGCAGATGCTATTCATGAAAAATTTCCTGGTAAGCTATTGGCTTATAATTGTTCTCCATCGTTTAACTGGAAGAAGAAGCTAGATGATGAGACGATTGAAAATTTCCAAAGGGAAATCGGAAAAATGGGTTACAAATTCCAATTTGTTACTTTAGCTGGATTCCATGCATTAAACCACAGCATGTTTGAATTAGCAAGAGGATACAAGGAAAGAGGAATGGGAGCATATTCTGAACTTCAGCAGGCTGAGTTCGCTAGTGAAAAATATGGATATACAGCAACACGCCATCAGCGTGAGGTTGGAACGGGATACTTTGATGAAGTGGCACAGGTGATTACAGGAGGAACATCTTCAACCACGGCATTAAAGGGGTCTACTGAAGAAGCTCAATTTACGAAGTAACAGGCGCGTGAAAAAACTGGCTAACAAGTTGTTAGTCAGTTTTTATGTGATTTTACGAAATCATCATAATTACAATGTCTTACTATATAGTTTGCGGTATTCTGCTGATGCTTCCATAAACAAGCCCTCATTTTTCGAGTCAATGGCCTCATTCACTTTACTTTCTAAAAGTTCTTTTTTTCGTTTAAATAGGCTCTCATCGATAATCATTTGAATATATATGTCTAATACCGTTTCCCTAGGTGCTCTGATTGAATTTTTATCCCGTGACTTCATGATCTCTGAATAGGTTTTTCTTTTTTTCATGAAAGCTCACCCCTAAATCATTTTTACTAGTATATTTAGGAAGGTAGATAAAATCAACTGAATTTTTAGACTTTTTTTAAAATTTATTTGGAATACTTACTTTCGAATATGCAATTGCGTATTTTCACTAGGGTTCTTTCGCTCGTAAGAAACCATTTAAAATATGTTGCATTTGCAGAAAGGGATATTTATATTTTTGGGATAATATCGGCAGAATATAGGAAAAATTTGTATGATATTTTGGTTTTACAAGCAAGATAGTAATGGAGGTGGAAAAAAATGAAAAAACAAGATGAACGACTAACATCTGATATGCCAATGAATACACCATTAAATCCAGTCTTCGGAATGTCAAATACGTTAGATACTAATAACCCTTTTCTCTCTGAATCGGTCTATGCTGGAAATTCAATTGACGAACATACCACATTAGAACAAGCTAACGCCCATTTGGCTGAGAAAGAAATTGGACAAATAAATGAGAATTCATGAAAAAAATGTGGAGACAGTTTACACAAACCCTCAGAAGTGATTGGCAAGATTGAAAATTGTAGGTGGTTTTCTTTTGAAAATGTTTTTGGTTCATTAAGAGCATTTTAAAAAGAAATCCACTTTTTTTGTGAACAATTTATGAACCATTTGTGAACTATCTGGTTATAAATACCTAGGAGTGCTAATATGAAAATGCTTCCATTAGTTTAAAAATTAAAATAATTTTAAGGAGATGAATAAATGGAAAATAAGGAAACGAATTATTTGCTGGAATATGAAATTAACCCGGACACAATGGCGGTACTCCCTATTGAAGATGGTAAGAATACCTGTTCAAGAGTACTCGAAGTAGAAGGTGAATATATTGTAGCCATGAAGCCGACTGAGATTGTAGACAGGAGCTGTCGTTATTTTGGAAGCTCACTTAAGGGCCGACAAGAAGGGACTCGTGAAATAATGGGAGTTACCCATAAAGCGCCAATTATTGTTGAGGCCTCCAATAAAATTTTTTTGTTTCCGACTACCTCTCCAACGAAGCTAGATTGCGCTTGGCTCTCACATAATTATGTTTCGGAGTGTAGCTTTAGCCAATATGAGAGTACGACTGTTATCTTTACAAATAAGCAAGCCATCCAATTGCAAATTTCGAAAGGCTCCTTCCAAAATCAACTTCATAGAACTGCCCAATTGCGGACCATCGTTACGAATAGAATGGATAAGTCCAGAAAACGCATTAAATTTGTCTTAAATCCCCAAACAAATGAGAGTTAACCTAGAGTTACTAATTAAATGAAGTCGTATAAAGGATAGTTGTAATTACAATATCTCTACTCAATGACATTTTTCTGGACGAAATAGGATTCTAGAAGCTGTTGAACTTCATTTCGGATCCGTGGGTTAAAATAATTATGCTCCTCTTCATAGCCTCGGTACATGAATGAAAATAAGGTAAATGCCTCATCTCTTTGTTTTTCATAAACCTTCATATTTTTCTTTTTCATCTGTTGTTTGATTGTATAGAGATCTTTTTGAACCATCTTCATTGTATGCTCAATTAGATGGAGATACGGTTTTTTTAACTTAAAGCTAGCGGTTTCGATTGCTGATAGATCCCGATTAAGAATCGTAAGGACCATTGGTAAGAAGATGGCTTTTTCAAAAATATTACGATCATCTTCAGGTATTCTTGTCATCATTATCCCTTCTTTTAAGAACGTATGTTTGTATATATGATATAATATTTTTTAAGAAGAATCAAGAATGGTGAAGGAGAATTTATTTCTGTTGTCGAAATACTTTTATAGTAGTACAAAATACCACAAGACTACTTTGCCAATACTGAAATAAAGGACGGAGAAGAATGACGTACAAAAAGACACGAGGAATTACTGCAGAGGATTTATATGAATTAAAAACAGTCAATGACCCACAATTTTCTCCAGACGGAGATAGGTTCGTATTTGTAGAGACAGAAATTAATAAGGACAAGCATGAGTATAACTCACATTTATATGTTGGGACAGTAGATGGGACAATCACTCAGTGGACATTTGGAGATGTCAGGGACGGATCGCCACGCTGGTCGCCGGATGGTAAGAAGATTGCATTTGTATCAAATCGCTCTGGGAAACAGCAAATTTATTGTATCAATGCTAATGGTGGTGAACCAAAACAACTTACATATTGTGTGAATGGAGCACGAAACCCAATCTGGTCACCAGATGGTAAGCAAATTTTGTTTGTAACTTCTTTAGGACCAGATGAAAGCATCTCAGATAAAGAAAAGAAGAAAAAAGATGAGGATGAGAAAAAGCTAGAGCCTTTGGTTGTCGAACGAATCCGGTATAAATCTGATGCAGCAGGGTTTCTAGATAATAAGAACCAACATCTTGCTGTAATAGATGTGTCAACTGGTGCAGTAGAGCAATTAACATCTGGGGAGTATGATTACACTGCTGGCTGTTGGTCACCAGATGGTACGCAAATTACATTCGTTGGAGATATCAGTGAGGAGTCAGATTACAATCTGATTTCTGATGTATATGTGATGTCAGTAAGTGATAAAAGGTATCAAAAAATAACTGCTAGCACAGGTAGTTTTGGTAACCCTTCATGGTCACCTGATGGTAAGTTCATTGCATTAATTGGACATGAACAAGAATTTGCTGGAGCAACTTTACCAAAAGTTTGGCTATATACTGTTGAAAGTGCTGAACTCACTTGTTTAACAAGTGAATTAGATGCATATGTTGGCGATTGTGTTGCTGCTGATTTTCAGTTAGGAGCATCGAATTCCGGTGTCATTTGGAACGAGGATAGTAGAAGTTTTTACTTCATTTTATCGAATCATGGTAGTACAGGGGTTTATTATGGATCGATTGAAGGTGAAGTGTATCCATCCTTATTTGAAAATCAGCACGTATTCGCCTTGACTGTGAACAATCATAAAGCTGTTGTTGGGATCAGTAAACCAACAGAGCCAGGGGATTTATATCATCTGGATTTAAGTACAGGTGAATTAAACCAACTTACTAAAGTAAATGAGTCATTTTTACAGGAAGTTGAATTGTCAGATGCAGAACCATTTACATTCCAGGCACCAGATGGCTGGGAAATCAATGGTTGGGTAATGAAACCAGTCGGTTATGAAGAAGGTAAAAAGTATCCGACTATTGTTGAAGTACATGGTGGTCCTCATGCTATGTATGCCAATACCTATTTTCATGAGTTTCAAGTGTTAACAAGTAAAGGATTTGCAGTTGTTTTCACAAACCCTCGCGGAAGTCACGGCTATGGACAGCAATTTGTAGATGCTGTTCGAGGTGATTATGGTGGTAAAGATTATTTAGATGTAATGGCAGCAACAGATTATGCTGTCCGTCATTTTGATTTTGTTGATGAAACCAAACTTGGAGTGACAGGCGGAAGCTACGGTGGATTCATGACGAATTGGATTGTTGGACATACAAATCGTTTTAAAGCAGCAGTTACACAACGTTCTATTTCGAACTGGCTTAGCTTCTATGGAGTAAGTGATATTGGCTACTTCTTTACTGAGTGGGAATTAAAAGGGAATCTTCTCGAAGATGCTGAAAAACTATGGAATCATTCACCACTAAAATACGTCGGGAACGTGGAAACTCCTTTACTAATCATCCATGGTGAGCGTGATTTCCGCTGCCCAATCGAACAAGCGGAACAATTTTATGTGGCATTAAAGCATCAAAAGAAACCAACAAAATTTGTACGGTTCCCAGGTGCTAATCATGAATTATCAAGAAGTGGGAATCCTAAGCTTAGAGTATCACGACTAAATCATATTAAAGGTTGGTTTGTGGAATATCTCGGATAAGAGTTTGAAAGGCACTAGTGTTCCAAACTAGTGTCTTTTTCTATATCATTTGTGTATTTTTTTTGGTAGTAATGCCCAAATGGGTGTACAATATTATGTAATACTAAATTGAGCATCTGCATAGGTGGAATTGATTTTCTGAGGGGATACATATGGATATAGAAATGATAAAAGAACTAATTACATTGAAAAATATCGAAGAGTTACTAGGGGAATACCGTTCGTTTGGTCCGTTACCTGGAATTCTGCTTCCAATGTTAGAGGCGTTCCTTCCGTTTCTACCACTAGTTGCATTTGTTGTTGCCAATGCAAATGCGTTTGGACTTTGGCTTGGTTTTTTATACTCCTGGGTTGGTGCTATTGGTGGTGCTCTTCTGGTCTTTTTCTTAGTCCGTAAATATGGTCAAAAACGATTCTTCTCGTTTGTTAGTCGCCACAAAAAAGTGAAAGGTCTCATTAACTGGGTAGAACGGCATGGATTTGGCCCATTATTTCTTCTGTTTTGTTTTCCATTTACTCCTTCAGCGGCGATTAATTTAGTTGCAGGATTATCAAGGGTTAGTACAGCACAATTTGTTTTAGCTGTTTTATGTGGAAAATTAGTAATGATATTCACCATTAGTTTCATAGGCTATGATATACGAGCACTTATTCAACAACCAGTACGAACCATTATAGTAGCAATTATTATTTTTGTACTATGGATTGTTGGTAAAAGAGTAGAGGCATGGTTAAAGGTAAAGCCAAATCTCCTTAAAGAAGATGAGGCTTAGAAGCTAAAAACGAAGGGGGAGTTGGGATGGAAGAAGCCAAACATGTAAAAAAACAGAATTTTTCCTTTATAAAATCAATAGGTATCAGTTTGATTATTGTTGTGTTTTTACGAACCTTCTTTTTTACAAACTACATTGTCGAAGGTGAATCGATGATGCCCACTCTTGAAGACGGGAACCTATTAATGGTAAACAAGATTGGCATCAAAATAGGGGAACTCGAACGCTTTGATATTGTAGTTTTTCACAAAAACAAAGATGAGGATTTTGTAAAAAGAGTAATCGGATTGCCAGGTGATCACATCGAATATAGGGACGACAACCTATATGTTAATGGAAAAGGTATATCTGAACCCTATTTGAAGGATTTTAAGGATGCGTTATTCGTTGGTCAATTAACAGGAGATTTCACCCTTGAGGAAATAACAGGGGAATCAATTGTGCCTGAAGATCATATATTTGTAATAGGGGATAACCGTCTGGACAGCTGGGACAGCCGCCATTTTGGGTTCATAAAGATGGAACAGGTTGTTGGAAAGGTAAATATAAAATACTGGCCGTTTGATAAAATGGGAATTTTAGATTAAGGCAGCACTTATCTATTTACTATAAAGTACATCTCAGAAGAACTCAGCCGATATTCGAGTTCTTTTTTTGTTTCAATATGATAAAATAGTAGCAAAATTACAAAAGAGAGGAGGTTATGTAATGAGTGCCAAAATAGAAGTTCTCCAGACAAAAATAACGCCACCGAATGTAAAGGACACAATTTTAAGAAGACCTGTGTTAATGAAAAAAATGAAAACGATTCCATTCTATCCGCTAACCATTTTGCATTCGGGAGCAGGTTATGGGAAAACGACGGCACTTGCATCCTACATTCATGATCAAAAGAGTTTTTCATGCTGGTATAGTGTTGGAATAAACGATGATGATATTATCCCTTTTTTAACTTATATGGTTTATGCCATTCGCAAAAACTTCCAGGGTTTCGGAACGGAGCTCCTGCTTTATGTTGAAAATATTGAACGTTATGTACGAGATGAAGAAATACGAACCCTTTGTTCTTTATTTATAAATGAAATAACAATACTTGGGAGAAATGTCATGCTCGTTATTGATGACTACCATCTCATTCAGCATTCATCCGCAATTGATCAATGGATGACGTGGTTGATTCAACATCTTCCCCAAAATTTAAATCTCGTCATCTCAGGGAGGCTCAAACCGAACTGGGGTTTTCTCACATCTATGAACTTGAAAGGTGAACTTCAAGAGATTAAGCAGAGTGATCTAATGTTTTCATTTGACGAGGTAGAAGTGCTCTTAAGCGATTTGTACGAAGGGGATATGGCTGAAAAAGATATAGAAAGAATATATTCATTAACGGAAGGGTGGATTATTGCTATTGGGATGATTCGGCAGCAACTATCATCTGATAGTGGAATAGAGTCGATTCTCAATAATAAATCGAAATCTCTTGATGAATTATTTCGATTCCTAGCGATGGAAGTATTTATGAAACAGCCCCCAATGATTCAGCAATTTCTAGAAAATACTTGTATTTTTGAAGAATTAAATGGAAAGGTGTGCGATGAAGTTTTAGGGATTAGAGGCTCCAGTGAGATGTTAAAGGAGCTTTCCGAACACAACCTTTTTTTACTTTCCATCGGTGAAGGACAGTACCGCTATCATGCTCTTTTTAAAGAGTTTCTTGAGCAACGACTATTTTCAATTAATGAACGTCATTTTTATAATCTACATATTCAAACGGCTAGATTTTATCAGAGAATTGGAGATTTTAATCAAGCGATTTATCACCTTGAAGCAACCGAGGATTTTGAGAGAATAGCAGAAATCCTTCATCATTATGGAGAAAAGATGATTCAGAATGGTCAGCTTGTCGGCGTACTTGAACGGATTAAGAATATTCCTGAAGCTCTTATGGACCATTATTATCTCCTATGGCTTTATAAAGGAGAAGCATTGAGATATCGTTGCTCCTATAAAGAAGCTGAAGATTGTTACATAAAAACAATTGATTTAGCTAAATCAGCTAGGGATTTACAGGGGTTAAGTAGAGCTTATGAAGGACAAGCGAGAATCTATCTAGATACCATTCAGCCTGGCAAAGCCGAGCGTTACTTATTGCAGGCAATTGAAGCGCTTGAAGAAAATGTGGCCTCCTCAAGTGAGGATAAAAGTAGGGTCTATCAATTGATGGCTGAAAACCTTGCAAATGCTGGCCAGGCAAATAAGGCACAAAAATGGTATGAAAGAGGGAAAGACTTAAATATTCCACTTTTAGATGGAAACTTGGAATCAAGATTATATTTACGGACTGGTAAACTTGTAGAAGCTAAGAGAATTTTATCTCAAAAAAAAGTTACCGAACAAAATCAAAAGACCATTCATTTACAACAATCTCATCGAGAAACGGATCTATTGTTATCATTAATCGAGTCATTTATGGGAAACGGGCAGGCGGCTAAGGAGCTTGCCGAGGCTGGGATAAAACAAGGGGTACAATTTCAAGCACCGTTTGTTGAAGCCTGCGGGTGGATACGTATGGGGCATGCAGTCCAATTACTAGAGAAATATGATACGTCATTAGCAACCCAATGTTACGAAACAGCTCTTGAAATTATGGATGAAATAAACGTTTCAAGGGGAAAAGCAGAACCATTGATGGGGCTATGTCTTCTTTATGGAAATAAAGGTTTATATGATCGGGCTATTGAATTTGGCAATAAAGCATTGGATGAAACTGAAAAAGTGAAGGATGCATGGCTGTCAGCGATGATTTTATTATGTATGGGGATGTCTGCCGTTCACAATGAACGATATAACGAAGCCAATATGTATCTTAAAAGATGTGAAGCCCTGTATACAAACTGTGGAGATCAATATGGTATCGTCCTAACACAGCTGTGGTTATCATTTCTATATTATTACGAGAAGAATCATGATGCATTTATAGAGTCTATTACAATTTTTTTAAAGAAAATGCAGGTTGGAGGTTATGATTTTATCCTAACAAAGCGAACCGCCTTTGGTCCGCTAGACTTATATAATGTTGTTCCTCTATTACTAGAAGCACAAAAGGAAGGTATTCATCTTCCATATGTAAATCAGCTGCTAAATGCTTTGGGCTATTCGAATATTACCTCGCATCCTGGATACACTTTACGAATTAAGTCGTTAGGTGGATTTCAAGTGTGGTTGGGAAATCAAGAAATAGAAGAATCTGATTGGCAACGTGGCAAGGCAAAAGAATTACTTGAGCTTTTTGTCACAATGCGGAACACAATGGTAGCTCGTGAAGAAATTTTTGCGTGCCTTTGGCCTGAACATAGCGAGTTAGCAGCGGCGCGAGATTTTAAGGTTGCCTTAAATGCATTAAACAATGTGTTGGAACCAAATCGTGTGGCTAGATCGACACCGTTTTTTATTAAGCGTATTGGGTCATCTTATGGGTTGAATAAGCAAGCTGGCTATCAGCTTGATATAATTGAATTTGAAGAATGGATTCATGCTGGCTTGCACGAAAAGTCTACTGAGCAAATTATTAAATTTTTAAAGCAGGCTCTAGCATTCTATGAAGGTGATTATTTACCTAACCGAAAATATGAAGACTGGTGTCTTAGTGAACGGGAACGACTACAGGTATTATTTTTACGAGGTGCAGAGCGTATTGCACAAGCATTTGTTCAAACGGAGGAATTTGATGAAGCCATCTTTTGGTGTGAACAAATCCTTACAAAAGATCGGACATGGGAAGAGGCATATCGCTTGTTGATGTTCTGTTATTACCATAAAAACAACCGTCCCCAAGCAATAAAGTGGTACAAAAAATGTGTATCTGCATTGGAGGATGAGCTAGGGGTTACTCCGATGCAACCAACCAAGCAAGTGTACGAAATGGTTCTTCAATCATCAAAATAAAATTAAAATTCCAGAGGCTGGAGCTACAGAAAATTGTAGTTCCAGCCTTTTAAATATATTTAAGGTTGGACAGGCATAAAGTGAAGTAGAAGATTTTAAAAAGAAATAATGATGTACCATAACCTCAAGTACATAATCAATATCTTCGTGTAACTCAGTTGTAACTGCCCTCAAGTACGATGAATGCAAAGGTTTTATAGTTTCAACGAAAAAAGGGGGAAGGGAAATTGAAAAGAATCTCATTTCGAAAAATGCTTTTTCTAAGCTTGCTGACCATGCTTATGGTTGTTGCAGCTGCTTGTAACTCAGACTCTTCTAATACAAAAGAAGAGGGGAGTCCAGGATCCGATGGTTCAAGTGAAGAAAAAAAGGAACCAATTAAAATTGGCGTACTTGCTTCATTAAGTGGAGGTCTTGAGTCCTATGGAAAGCAAACAACACAAGGATTTGAACTAGGTCTTGAATATGCAACAGACGGAACAATGGAAGTGAACGGTCAAGAAATTCAATTTTTCATAGAAGATACAGAGACTAAACCAGAGGTTGCCATACAAAAGGCAACAAAGTTAATTGAGGAAGACGGAGTTGATTTTTTAGTAGGCTCATCAAGCTCAGCTGATACTTTAGCAGTACTTCCTCTAGCAGAGGAGTATGAAAAAATTATGATTGTTGAGCCAGCTGCAGCCGATAGTATTACAGGTGCAGATTGGAACAAGTATATATTCAGAACAGCCCGTAACTCTTCACAAGATGCGGTTGCTGGAGCAGCTGCAATTGCAAAAGAAGGGGTAAAAATTGCAACACTTGCACCTGACTATGCATTCGGACGTGACGGAGTTGCAGCCTTTAAGGAAGCAGCGGAGAACTTAGGAGCTGATATTATTCACGAAGAGTATGCAGATCCTTCTGCAACAGACTTTACATCTAATATTCAAAAGATTATTGAAGCAAAGCCTGATTATTTATTTGTTGTGTGGGCGGGAGCAAACTCGCCGTGGAACCAGATTGCGGATATGAAAGTACAAGAAAATGGCATCAAAATATCAACTGGTGCTCCGGATATCCCAGCGCTAGCAACAATGAATGCATTAATTGGAATGGAAGGATTCACAGTATATTATCATGGTCTTCCAGAAAATGATTTGAACGATTGGTTAGTTGAAAAGCATAAAGAAAAGTTTAATGGAGAGGTGCCAGACCTATTTACTCCTGGTGGAATGACTGCTGCATTAGCCATTGTCGAAGCGATAAAAAAGACTGAAGGCGATACTGATGCAGATAAACTAATCGAAGCAATGGAGGGGATGAGTTTTGATACCCCTAAAGGCCAAATGACTTTCCGTGAAGAAGACCATCAAGCACTTCAAACGTTATATGCGATTCGACTAGAAGAGGTTGATGGTGTGGATTATCCTGTTCCAGTCTTAATGAGAGAGTTAAGTCCTGAGGAGACAGCGCCACCAATTCGTAATTAAATTCAAACAAAGAACTTCGGTAGTACTTTCTCTACCGAAGTTTCCTTTTAGAAAAAAGAGGTGAAAGTAAGTGAAGAATATTATCGAGACGAAAGATCTAACGATAGCTTTTGGAGGTCATGTTGCTGTTGATAAGGTGAACTTTACGGTTCCACAGGACCACTTCAAATCAATCATTGGACCAAATGGAGCGGGTAAAACGACTTTCTTTAATTTGTTAAGTGGTCAATTATCACCGACTCATGGCAACGTTTTTTTAAAGGGTGAAGACATTACAAAGTTGTCTCCAACTGCTCGTACTCGAAAGGGGATTGGTCGCTCCTTCCAAATTACAAATGTTTTCCCTAATCTAACAGTTCTAGAAAACGTTAGGTTAGCAGTTCAATCGGTATCTGGTGTTCGTTACCAGATGTTTAAGCATTTCCGTAAATATCGACAATTCGAAGAAAAGGCGTTACAGATTTTATCGCTTGTTCTTCTTGATAATAAAGCAGATGCCATCGCTAAAAATTTAGCACATGGTGAAAAACGAAAGTTAGAAATTGCAATGCTTCTAGCTTTAGAGACAGAGGTTTTACTACTTGATGAACCAACAGCTGGAATGTCGCTAGAGGAGGTCCCTGCAATTCTTGAAGTTATAAAAAAGATAAAAGCGGAAGGGAATCGAACTATCATTTTAATTGAACACAAAATGGATATGATTCTCGACCTATCAGATAGTGTGATGGTTTTATTTAATGGAAGATTACTGGCAGATGGAACACCTGAAGAAATTATGAACAATGAGACGGTTCAATCTGCTTATTTAGGGGGTCTGTACGATGACACTACATCTTAAAGTGGAAGGAATTGAAACGTTTATTGACCAGTTTCATATTTTACAAGGTGTTTCATTTGAGGCTCAAAAAGGAGAGGTTACTGTTCTATTAGGTAGAAACGGGGCAGGAAAGACAACTACATTAAGGTCCATTATGGGCCTCAATCCTCCAACAAAAGGTAGTATCGAATTTAATGGGGAAAACATTGCTGGTTTAGCTACCTATGATATTGCAGGCAAAGGGATAGGTTATGTTCCAGAGGACCAAGGAATTTTTGGTGAACTGACTGTAGAAGAAAATATGAAAGTTGCAATTAAAAGAGAAAATGAGGAAACCAAGGAACGTTTGGAATACATTTTAAACCTGTTTCCAGATTTAAAACAGTTTTGGAAGAGAAAAGGAGGTAATCTTAGCGGTGGTCAAAAGCAAATGCTCTCCATCGCAAGAGCGTATGTGAATAACAATGATCTTTTACTAATTGATGAACCTAGTAAGGGGTTAGCTCCTATTATCGTTGAAAAAGTTATGGAATCGATTCAAGAGATGAAGTCTAAGACAACAATTGTTTTGGTTGAACAAAACTTTATCATGGCTAGTACAATTGGGGATCGCTTTTTCATTATTGATGATGGGAGAATGGTACATCGTGGAGAAATGCAGGAGTTAAAGGAAAATGAACAACTCCGAAAACAATATTTAGGAATTGCCTAATAGTGTTGTAGATAGAGGAGGGGAATTTGTGGAAGCGATTATAAATTTAACAGTTAATGGACTTGCTACAGGTATGTTAATTTTCCTACTTGCAGCGGGATTAACGTTAATCTTTGGCCTAATGGATGTTCTAAATTTTGCTCATGGAGGCTTATTTGCTTGGGGGGCTTATGCAGGTGTATGGTCATACGGTCAGACTGGTAGTTTTCTAGTTGGAATCATAACTGCACTTATTACAGGTCTAGTCCTGGGCTTATTAATGGAAAAGTTTATTATCACCCCAGTGTACGGAAATCACATCCAGCAGATTTTAATTACGCTAGGGGTAATGATCGTTCTATCTGAAATGCTAAAGGTTGTTTGGGGACCTAATCAATTAAGTGCCAGAACACCGGAATATTTAAGTGGGAGTTGGGAGTTTGGAGGCATTATTCTTATTAAATATCGGCTATTTATTATTTTAATAGGTTTCCTCGTTTTCTTTTTAATTTACTATATCTTGAAAAATACAAAGATAGGATTAATCGTTCGTGCGGGGGTAATTAATAAGGAAATGGTCCAATCACTTGGGATAAATATTAAAAAGATTTTTATGCTCGTTTTTATGGTCGGTGCCGCAATGGCAGCTCTTGGTGGTGTCCTACTTGGACCCTATTCAGGGCAGATTTATGCAGAGATGGGTATGGAATTTGCCATTCTCGCTTTTATCGTAGTTGTCATAGGTGGAATGGGGAATATTACAGGTTCCTTGTTTGCAGCAATATTAGTAGGGTTATCAGGCTCCTATATGGCATACTATGTCCCCGAATTATCATTAGCAGTTAATATGCTACTGATGGCAGTTGTATTAATTTTTAGACCACAGGGCTTATTTGGAGCAAAGGGGTGAAGAAATGAGGCTTATTACTAGATCTACTAATGCCAATATTGTATACATTGCGGCAGCTGTGTTCCTGATTTGCTATCCATTTATCAATGACACTAGAAGTATATTAATCTTGTTTACACAAATTTTTATTTTTGCTGTGTTTGCAATGAGTTATGATATCTTACTTGGTTTTACAGGAATTGTTTCATTTGGGCATGCCATGTTTTTCGGAATAGGAGCATATACGACAGGTATTTTATTAAAAAGGTTTGAGCCAACATTGACGGTCTTTATTCTCTCCATTCTAATTGGGATGGTTCTAGCTGCCTTATTAAGTTATATAGTTGGTTTGCTTTCATTACGATTAAAGAGTCACTTTTATGCCATGCTTACACTTGCATTCTCAGGATTGTTTTTAGTAGCTGCTGAGAAATGGCGATCATTAACAGCTGGAAATGACGGATTTACGTTTCGCATCCCAGATGTTCTGAAAGACCGAATGACTTTGTATTTCATTACACTCAGTCTTATGATTGTTGTTTTTCTGCTATTAAAAAGATTTACAGAATCACCACTTGGTAGGGTACTTCAGGCAATCCGTGAAAATGAACCTCGAACAGAATCACTGGGCTATAATGTGATTCATTATAAAATAATTGCAAGTATCGTAGCTGGGGTTATCGCGAGTCTATCAGGTTCCATGTATGTACTAACACTTCGATTTGTTAACACATCTGTATTTGCACTTGATGTAACTTTAGATGCGCTTCTCATGACAATTATTGGAGGAGTAGGTACGCTAGTAGGCGCAATCATAGGTGCCGGGCTTATAGAATTTGCTCACCATTGGTTAACGGGGCTTGCGAAGGTTCACTGGATTTTTGAACGTTGGATGATTTTCTTTGGGATTTTATATATATTAGCTGTTATGTTCTTTCCGATGGGGATCGTCGGAACAGTTAAGACATGGTTGAGTAAAAGAAAAGGGACGAAAAAGGTAGTAAAAGACGATAATGAAAAAATAGCAGGCTAAGGAGCGAAGGCCATGAATGACAATCAAATCATTACCTCATTCGTTGTCCGCTGTTCCCTTATTGATGTTGATAACGGGACAATGAAAAAGCATTGGAGAATTAAAGTAAGTCATGTTCAAGGAGAAAATGAAATTGTGGTGGCTGATTTAGATGATGCTGTTCAGTTTATGAAGCGTGTAATAGAGGAGTGAACTTATTTTGCAATCAGTTGGAATTTTAAGTACTGGTGTATACATTCCTAAAAACTTTCTTACTGCAGAGGACATCTCAATAGAGAGTGGGATACCCAAGGACATCATCGAAAAAAAGCTAGGGATTCTGAGAAAGCCAATACCTGGACCAGAAGACCATACATGTGAGATGGGGATTAAAGCTGCAAGAAAGGCAATTCGAAAAGCGAATGTAGACCCACTTGAAATTGATTTAATTATTTATATTGGAGAAGAGCATAAAGAATATCCCATATGGACAGCTGCCATTAAAATGCAACAGGCATTAGGTGCGACAAATGCATGGGGCTTTGATGTTGCGATGCGTTGTGGAACAACAATTATGGCTTTGAAGGTTGCAAAGGCCATGATGAGTTCCGATGACTCTATAAAAACAGTATTACTTGCGGGTGGATATCGAAATGTAGATTTTATCGATTATGAGAATCCTAGAACACGGTTTATGTATAATCTTGGAGCGGGTGGGGGAGCTATCCTTTTACAAAAAGAGGTTAATAAAAATCATATTCTCGAAAGCGATATTATTACAGACGGGGCGTTTTCAGAAGACGTTGTTGTAGTAGCCGGGGGTACGAAGAATCCAATCACAAAGGAAGCGATAGAAAACAAATTAAATATGCTAGATGTTCTTGATCCGGAAGGGATGAAACTGCGACTTGAAGAAAAGTCGATGCAAACCTTTCTAAAGGTGATTCGAGCAGCAGTAAAAAGAAGTGGTTATTCAGAATCTGACATTGATTATTTAGCTATTCTTCATATGAAAAAATCAGCACATGATTATGTATTAAAGGAGTTAGGCCTTTCTCAAGAGCAGTCAATCTATCTAAATGAATATGGCCATATTGGTCAAATGGACCAAATACTTTCTATGGAATTAGCGGAAAAAAGCGGTAAAATAAAAGAAGGGGATCTTGTGGTATTAGTGAGTGCCGGTATAGGTTATGCGTGGGGTGCTACCGTAATTAAATGGGGGGATTGTTGATGGCTGCAGTTGAACAAAAATCTGTCAAACTAGCAAATGGAGAAACGCTGGGTTACCGCGAACGTGAGGGTGGAGATAAAATCATACTCCTTATTCACGGAAACATGTCCTCATCCAAGCATTGGGACGTTGTTATTGACCGTATTGACAGCGATTACAAGGTCTATGCGGTTGATATGAGAGGCTTTGGAATTTCTACCTATCATAAGCCTGTAAGTTCTATAAAGGACTTTTCTGATGATATTAAATTATTTGTTAATGAACTTGGACTATCCGATTTTACTATTGCTGGTTGGTCAACGGGTGGTGCTGTTGGAATGCAGTTCGTGGCGGATTATCCTGGACTTTGCTCAAAACTAATTTTACTTGCATCGGCCTCAACGAGAGGATATCCGTTTTTTGGGTTAGGTGCTGACGGTCAGATGGATTTTTCAAATCGCTTAAAGACAATGAGTGACATTCACAAAGATCTAGCTCGAACAATTCCAATCCAAACAGCCTACAACAAACGAGATAAGGATACGTTAAAAGCCATTTGGAATGCTGCTATTTACACGAAAAACCAACCAGAAGAAAGTCATTATGATGATTACCTCGAAGATATGATGACACAACGAAATCTAGCAGAAGTCTACTATTCTTTAAATACATTCAATATAAGTCATCATCACAACGGTTTAACCGCAGGGTCAGGGCTGGTTGACGCCATTAAAATTCCAGTTTTAGTATTGCGTGGAGATCGAGATTACGTAATAACAGAGAATATGGCAAAAGAAATTATGATGGATTTAGGAGATAATGCCACATTTGTTGAACTAGAAGATTGTGGACACTCCCCTTTGATTGACAATCTAGAATTATTGCTGCATGAAATAGAGAAATTTATGAAACAGAAGGAGCCTGCAAAATGAGATTGATAGATAAGGTAGCAGTCATTACAGGTGCGGCAAACGGGTTGGGTCTAGAAGCGGCTATAACTTTCGTGAGAGAAGGTGCAAAAGTTGCACTAGCAGACTATGACACAACCGGGGCTGAGAGAGCAAAGGAATTGAAAGAACAAGGTGCAGATGTTGAATTCTTTAAAGTTGATGTTGCAAACAGAGAAAGTGTTGATTTAATGGTCTCAGCAGTTATGGAGCGTTTTGGGAAGATTGATATTTTAATCAATAATGCAGGGATTACTCGAGATGCTATGTTGACGAAGCTATCTCAGGAGGATTTCCAAAAAGTAATCGATGTTAACGTAACGGGTGTTTTTAATTGCACCCAGGCGGTGGTCCCGCATATGATTTCAAACGGAAAAGGAAAGATTGTTAGTACCTCATCTGTAACGGGGGTTTACGGAAATGTGGGGCAAACAAATTATGCAGCTTCTAAAGCAGCTGTTGTTGGTATGACGAAAACATGGGCTAAAGAGCTTGGAAGAAAAGGGATTAATGTAAATGCTGTTGTCCCAGGGTTTATTGAAACAGGGATGGTTGCAGCAGTTCCAGAAAAGGTAATCAATCAAATGAAACAAATGATTCCTCTTCAGAGACTTGGAAAACCGTCAGACATCGCGAATGCCTATCTATATTTATCGTCTGATGAATCGGATTATGTGAATGGAACAGCCATCCATGTGGATGGTGGTATTATGATGTAAATTGTATTGGGCTGGGGACTGATTATTCAGTTCCTTTTTTGTTGTTTAGGGGGAAGCTTTCACCTGGATCTGAAGTATTTGGGTTATCTAGAAATTGGAGAGAAGGTGGCTTATAAGATTTATTTGATATCTAGTGCAAGCTAGTAGCGGTGTAACGTCCTCGTGGTATCCAAAAATTAGGCGAATGCAAGCCAAAAAAGCGGTGTAACGTCCTCGCATTATCCAGAAATTAGGAAAATGCAAGCTCACTATCCCGTTAAGCGTCCCTGCCTTATCCATATATTACGATGTTAGTAACACTCGACTACAGTTCAGCAACATTTTTCATTCCACACACTCTCCATGTAACTTCCATGTAACTCCAATCTACTATAGTTATGTTAGAACAAAGATGTAAGGAGAGATAGTTGTGAGGTGGGAACTGGATTGGATCGCAAATCGGGCTCGACTATCACCTGAGTCAATAGCTGTTGTTGACGGAGAAACGGGCAAACGCTTTACCTTTGAAGAGTTAAATAAACGTGCGGAAAATATTGCTTCATATATTCGTAAGATGGGCATAAAAAAAGGAGATCGGGTTGCACTTTTATCTCCAAATGATGTCAGTTATTTTGATTTGCTTTTTGCCTGTGGGAAAATTGGTGCTATTTTTGTACCGTTAAATTGGCGTTTATCAAGTGAAGAAATAAAGTATATACTATCGAACTCGTCACCTAAGCTTGTTGCATTATCAAGTCAATTTGATGAGTTGATTAAAGAAAAATCAACCTTGGAAATTGTTAAGATTGATTCAGAAGATTACCGTCAAATGACATATGCCTCAAATAATGCCTACGAACCAGCGGTATTCATACATGAAGATGATCCTTTAGCAATCATTTATACAGGTGGAACAACAGGTAAACCAAAGGGAGTAGTCCTTTCCCACCAATCAATCATGTGGAATGGATTAAATACAATTATAAGCTGGAATTTGACTGCTGAAGATGTAACATTAACCTATATGCCTATGTTCCATACGGGAGGACTTAATGCGTTATCAATTCCCATTTTGATGATGGGAGGAAAGGTCGTTATCGCCAATAACTTTGAACCTAAACGAGCGATTGACATAATTAATCAAGAAGGATGTACAGTCGTCTTACTTGTGCCAACGATGTACCACATGATGGTTAACACTCCATCATTCAAGGATGTAAGCTTTCCAACGATGCACACCTTTTTATCGGGAGGGGCACCATGTCCACTCGACATTTATCAGGCTTTTGAAGAAAAGGGATTATCTTTTAAAGAAGGTTATGGCTTAACCGAGGCAGGTCCAAATAATTTCTTTATTGATCCAAAGATTTCAAGATTTCGTAGGGGATCAGTTGGGAAAGCGATGTTTTATAATGATGTGAAAATCATTACTTCTGAAGGTAACGTAGCGAAGGCAGGAGAAGTTGGAGAACTTTTAATTCGCGGAAAACATCTATTCCATCACTACTGGAATAATCCGGATGCAACGAAGGAAGCATTCCGTGATGGATGGTTACATACCGGTGACTTAGCGAGAAGTGACGAGCAAGGCTATCATTACATCGTTGGGCGAAAGAAAGAAATGATTATTACCGGTGGAGAAAATGTATACCCTTTAGAGGTTGAACAATGCATCAGCAAACATCCCGCAATTAATGAAGTTGCTGTCATTGGTGTACCACATCAAAAGTGGGGAGAGATGGTGATTGCCATAGTCTCATTAATGCCAGAACAACAGATTTCAAAGGCTGAACTAATCGAATTCTGCAAAACAAAAATTGGTCATTATAAGGTTCCAAAGGAGTTTATTTTTATAGAGAATATCCCAAAAACACATGTTGGAAAAATTGATAAAAATCAATTGAAAAAAACGTACGAAGACCTAGTTGGTTAATAAGCAAACTAAGTTGAATCACGCACTTGTATCTATCAAAAAAATTTGATACCTAAAAAACGACTACTTTTGTCATTAGTAGTCGTTTTTTTGTTGTAGGAATAAATGAGTAGAAAAAAGAAAAACACCAACGTTTAAATAAGACTATTTACCTAACGTTCGTGTTTTATGCTAAAAATAAGTAAAACTTTTGTTTAGTTTTCGTAAATTTCATTGACCTACATTACTATTTGCCATTAATCTGTAGGCGTACCAAATTCTACTAAATCGAAGTGAGGGGAGAAAACTGTGAAAAAAGTCTTAGTAAGAAAAATACTATCAGTATTATTTGTTTTTAGCTTAATAGTTCCTAGTATACTATTGAACTTTGCACCTTCTGTAAGTGCTGCTGAAGAAAATGCAAGTGTAAATGAAGAACAGTCATATCTAACAGTTGCAGATGCGATAGCAAATAATACTGGGAAAGCTTCAGTGCAAGGGTATATTGTAGGAACAGCAATAAGTGGGAAAAACTACGATCAGGTTGAACCATTTACTATTGATACAAATCTAGGTTTAGCTGATGATCCAAACGAAAGTGATCCTACTAAAATCTTACCTGTACAGCTACCCAATAATAGTATTCGTACAGAATTAAACTTAGTTAATCATCCTGAAAATTTTCAAAAGAAGATAGTTATAACTGGGAATTTAGAGGCATACTTTGCTGTCCCTGGATTAAAAAGCCCATCATCTTTTGAATTTTTAGACGGTGATTCTGACCCAGGAGAACCTACTCCAGAACCTGAACAACCGACTGTAATCAGTATTGCTGATGCACGCGCGCAAGGAACTGGTAAAGCAGCAGTGAAAGGCATTGTAACTGCCGTTTTGAAAAATACAATTCATATCCAAGATGAGACGGCTGCAATTGCTGTTCGCCCAACATCATTAGATGTTCAACTTGGTGATGAAATCACAGTTAGTGGTTCATTACAAGAGTATCGAGGATTATTGCAATTAGATTCTGCAAAGATAATTGAAAAAACAGCAGAAAAAGGTGTACCTGCTCCAGTTGAATTAGCAGGGGCTAACGTTAATGAAGCAAATGAATCGAAATTGGCAATTGTAAAGAATGTTGAACTTGTAAATGTGAATGAAGGAAATGGATGGGCAAACTTTACAGCAAAAGCGGAAGATGGCTCTGAATTTTTAGTACGTGATGAAAATGGTTCATTAGATTTAGCTGTTGGAACTACTTATGATTCAATAACCGGTATTGTCCAACAATTTGATACAGACTATCAAATTATTCCTCGTGAACAAGCTGATATTGTAGTAGATGCAACAAAAGTTCAGCCAGTCAGTGCATCACATTCATCAGGCACAATTCCATCAGGAACTTCAGTCACGTTATCTACTACAACTGAAGGTGCAGACATTTACTATACAACAGATGGATCTACTCCATCAGTTGAGAATGGCCAGAAGTATAGTACAGCAATAAAGGTTGATCAAGATACTACAATCAAAGCAGTTGCTGTAAAAGAAGGTTTTACAACAAGCGAAGTAAAAGAATTTATTTATAAAGTTTACGACGCAAAAGAGATTAACATCCATGATATCCAGGGAGAATCTCATGAATCTCCACTAGCTGGAAAAACGGTTGAAAATGTGAAGGGTATCGTAACATATACTTATAAAATCGGTAGTGGTAACTATTTTCATATGCAAACCCCAGACGATCAAACGGATGATAGTCCAAGCACATCAGAAGGAATTGTCGTTTACACAGGGAATCAAGCAAACGTTGAACTTGGTAATCTAGTAAGTGTAACGGGTACAGTAGACGAGTACCATATTGATGGATACTATGATTCAAAACAAGAAACAGACCTATCTGTAACACAAATCAATGCAAGAGATGACCATGGTGGTGTGGTATCTATAATTGAACAGAAGGTTGAATTACCGGAGCCAATTAAAATTACTGAAGATAACCTTCCAAATCAGGTTATTGATAATGATAGTTTTGCGGAGTTTGACCCAGAAGAAGATGCAATTGATTTCTGGGAAAGCATAGAAGGTATGCTTGTTGAAGTTGGGACAGTTAAGGCTGTTGCGCCTCAAGAGCATGGAGATTTAATTACGGTTTTAGAAAATAGAAAAACAGATACAATCCATGGCGGAGTTTTATTTACTGAAGACAATGCTAATCCGGACCGTATCCAATTCAAATTATATGATAATAATGCTGCTAGAGATTTTGAAGTAGCTACAGGAGACAAATTTACTGGACCTATTACAGGTGTCGTTAACTATGGCTACCAAAATTATAAAATTTACGTAGATTTAGACGTAATGGAATCAAAGCATGTTGAGGGTGATACAAAACCTGAGACAACAACGATCGTTAAGGAAGATGATAAGCTTACCATTGCTTCTTATAATCTAGAAAACTTCTCTAATAATACGAAATCAACAACTAATGACAAAGCACAAAAACTTGCGAGAGCATTTGTTCAAGATATGGATAGTCCTGACATCATCGGTGTAACAGAAGTTCAAGATAATAATGGGCAAGATACAGGAGATTCAGCTGCGAATGAGAGCTATGAACGTTTAATTCAAGCAATTGTTACTGCTGGGGGACCTGAATATCAATATTTAAATATTGATCCTGTTAACAATCAAGATGGTGGAGCACCTAATGCAAATATCCGTGTTGGCTTCTTATATAACCCGGATCGTGTTTCTTTACCAGCAGATATTCCTGCAGGGGATGCGACTACCGCGGTGGGTTATAAGAATGGTCAATTAACGTATAATCCAGGTCGTATTGATCCTACAAACCCTGCATTTGACAATAGTCGTAAACCGTTAGCAGCACAATTTACTTTCCAAGGTGAAGATGTAGTTGTAATAGCAAATCATTGGAATTCAAAATCTGGTGATACTCCACTATTCGGTTCAACTCAACCGCCAGTACTGGAAAGTGAATTTCAACGTAAAAAAATTGCAAATATTGTTTATAATTTCGTAGAAGAAATCAAAACGGATAATCCGAATGCAAATGTTGTATCAGTTGGTGATTTTAATGATTACCAGTTCTCTGAGTCTCTTAAAATCCACGAAGGCGATTTAATGACAAATATGATTAACAAAGTGGACGAGAGTGACCGTTACACCTACCTCTACCAAGGAAATTCTCAGGTTCTAGATCATATTTTAGTTTCAAATAGATTAGTAGAGAACACGAAAATTGATATTCTTCATATTAATGCAGACTTTACTGACATGGCCGGACGTGCGAGTGATCATGATCCAGTGATGGTTCAAGTTGATTTAACAGCTGATATACCGACTGGTAAATTTGATCTTACTATTATGCACACAAATGACACCCACGGATCATTAGAAAATATGCCTAAAACAGTAACAGCGGTTAAAGAAGAAAGAGCTAAAGATCCGAATGCACTTCTTTTACACGGAGGGGATGCATTTACTGGAACGTTGTTTTTCAATGAATTCCAAGGTGAAGCAGACTTAGCTATGTTGAAGTTACTGGGCTTTGACGCGATGACCTTTGGTAACCATGAGTTTGACTTAGGTTCATCTGCAGAAGGACATCAAGCATTGGTTGACTTTGTAAGAGGAGCAAATTTCCCGTTTGTAAGTGCCAATGTAGATTTCTCAAAGGATGAAAAGTTCGATGGTATTTTCAATGATCATGTAGCAACGGTATTTGAACATGGACAAATTTACAACGGAATCATCAAAGAAGTAAATGGTGAGAAAGTAGGAATCTTCGGTTTAACAACGGAAGAAACTGCTGACATATCAAGTCCAGGTACGATTGAATTTGAAAACTATCTTGCTGAAGCTTCAAAAACTGTTAAAGCTTTTGAAGCACAAGGTGTAAACAAAATTATTGCGTTAACACATATTGGTTTTGACGATAATGCCGCTATTGATAATGACTTAACCCTAGCAGAAAAAGTAGAGGGAATTGACGTTATCGTTGGTGGACATAGTCATACAGCATTAGAGGAACCGGTAGTTGTTGAGGAAGATGAAACACCAACCATTATTGTTCAAACTGGTAATGCAAACAGCAACCTAGGTGTATTGGATGTAGTATTTGATGACAACGGGGTAGTGATTGAACATGAAGGAAAACTAGTTTCAATTGGCAGCCAAGAAGCTGATCCAGAGGCAACGGAAATCCTAGCACCATACAAAGCACAGGTTGACAAAGTAGCACAAGAAGAAATCGGGGTAACAACTCCGATTGAGCTGGAAAATCCACGTACAAATGGTGACGATACTAAACCAAGTGTACGAAGAAACGAAACAATCTTAGGAAATCTAATTACAGACGGAATGCTTGAAAAAGCAAGGGAATTCACAGGGCAGAATGTCGTAATGGCACTACAAAACGGTGGAGGTATCCGTGCAGCAATTGATGCTGGACCAATCACTGTTGGTGAAGTTATTACTGTACTACCATTTGGAAATACGCTAGCAACAATGGAATTGACAGGTGCTGAGCTAAAAGAAGCATTTGAAATTTCTGTAAGCAGATTCCCTGGAGAGAATGGAGGCTTCTTGCATGTTGCGGGTGGAAAGGTAGAATTCGATTCTTCTAAACCAGCGGGTGAACGTGTAGTTGAAGTTTACATTAGAGATACGAATGGAAACCTAATAGCGGTGGATGATCATTCAATGTATATCATAGCAACAAATGCCTTCACAGCTAAGGGCGGAGACGGCTATGATGTGTTTGCAAAAGCCTACGAAGAAGGTCGTGTAACGGACTTAGGACTTTCAGATTGGGAAAACTTCCGTGACCATTTAGTAAGTATTGGTAGTGAAGGAATACCTACTGAGATTGAAGGTAGAATCATAGATGTTCACACAACACCTGGTGAAGAAGAACCACCAAGTGAGGAAGAACCTCAAGTGATTGTTGTTACTCCAGAGGTTGAAAGAGGAAACAAATATGTAGTATCTGCAAATGATTTAGGCGATTTAAATGAGGGAGCAATTGTAAATGTTGTAGTTCCTGAAAAGAAAAATACAATATTTGTATCGTTGACTCAAGAAGCTATTGCGAAATTAAAAGAAGCAAATGCAACATTAATTATTTCAAATAATGTAGTAGATCTTCAAATCCCTGCTTCGATTTTACCTGATGGTGAAACAGAAATTAAAGTCCAGAAGGATAATCGTAAGGATGCTTTAGTTGCTTATGATTTTACAATTAAATCGGAAGGCAAAGGCTATCACAAGTTCAACGAAAGAGTCACAATGACTTTTACCGTTGACCCAAAGACTATGGATAATCCAAACAAAGTGAAGGTCTTCTATTGGAATCCAGATAAAAAGGAATGGGAATTGGTTGGTGGTGAGTATAAAGATGGTAAAATCACTGCCACTACTGATCACTTCAGTACCTTTGGGGTGTTAGAAGTTAATGCTGCACAAGGCACACCGGCACCTGAAGATAATGATTCGAAAAATGAATCAACTACGATAGAATCTGGTGAAAAGAGTTCTAATGAAGGCAGCAAGCTTCCAGATACCGCAACGAATAATGTTAATATGTTAGCAGTAGGTCTATTACTTATTCTTGTAGCAATCGGACTCCTCTATGTGAGCAGAAGAAAAAACGTAAAACAGATTGGATAATTAAATAAGTTGAGGGGATTGTGTCCCAATAATAATCTGCAGTGAGAAAAAGTACTTTTTTCTCACTGCTTTTCCCTTTGGACTATTTTTCCTGGATTTTGATACATTAGCGAAATGGAAATAAAGCCTGATTTATGTTCTGGAGGCTTTACACTATTTAGTTTCAAAGTTTAAATCCCATATGATTCCGTAAGGATCCTTTATTTTGGCATATTTGGCGCCCCAAAAAGTATCCTGTAATTCCATTAATACAGCTCCCTTTTCTTTTAGAACAGTAAAGACTCTTATAATCTCATCCTCAGTATTGAAGTCAATCACAAGAGAGACATTAGTGCCAATTGTAACTGTTTGGCTAGGAGAACCATCAGACACCATTAATAGAAATTCGTTCTTTTTGAACTTACCATGAATGAGTCGTTCTTTTCCCCAATCCTCTGACTCATAGCCTGCATCTGCATATGTTTGAATGTCTAAAATCTCTCCTTCAAATAGTTCCTTATAATATTCTAGAGCTTCTTTGGCATTGCCATTAAACATTAAATACGGTGTGGCTTTTCCAATCATTAATAAAGTCCTCCTTTTTGTTTGATATCTTTGTCTACCCTATTTTTCCTCGAAACGAGTGATTACGTTGTATGTTTTTTCCACAAACCTCATTATAATGAATTAACACACAAAATAAAAATGAATATGTGATTGGAGGATGGATAATGAAGATTAGAAGGCTTTTACCTGACGATGCAGAGAGTTATTGGAAACTCAGAAAACAAGCATTACGTACTGACCCAGATGCTTTTCTTGTTACATATGAAGAAGCGATAGAAAAGAAGAATCCTATAGAAGAGTACAGAAAAAGTTTTCTTTCAGAAGATACAGTTACATTTGGTGCCTTTAAAGAAGAACAGTTAGTAGGGAATGTAACCATTCTTAGAGAAACACGAAAAAAAATAAGGCATAGGGCCAATATTGTTGCTATGTATGTTGATAATCAAAATAGAGGAGAGGGGATCGCAAAAGCATTATTAAATAAAGTCATTGAAATGTCCAAAATGATTCCTGAAATTGAACAACTCTATCTAACAGTTGATTCAGAGAATGATTCAGCAAAGGAGCTATATAAAAAAGTAGGCTTTCAGAAATATGCAGTTGAAAAAAATGCAATCAAACATAATGGACAATATCGTCATGAAGAACACATGATATTATTTCTCGAGAAATAATTGTCAAATTATGTCTTGCTAAAAGAGGAGTAGTCACTTATTATTAAAAGTAATGGTATATATTGATTGATTTTGATATTTAATAACTATATATTGTGTTTTGCCTTGAGGGAAGATGCCATTCGGCTTAATAGGGAATCTGGTGAAAATCCAGAACTGCCCCCGCAACTGTATATGCTGACGAAATGAACAGACCACTGTATAAGATTACTATAATGGAATATTTGAATTCCGCTTATGGTGCTTATATGGGAAGGGTTCAGATTAGAACGACGCATAAGTCAGGAGACCTGTCTTCACTTAAGATGTTTCACCTTCTTCGGGGATTGGGAAGATGAAACGGTGGCGACAGGTGGGCTTCTATTTTGGTCTCTCTTGATGTTATCGTTTCATCCGCTCAATTCATTGGGCGGATTTTTTATTGTATAAAAAAGATAAGGGAGAGAATTAAATTGAATATCACAACACATCGCGAATTGGATGTAGTTTTTAAATCACTTGATTATGCAGAAACCAATTATCAGATTGATATGACTGAGTTAAGAGACAAATTACAGGGAATAAATCTATCAAATCAAGATGCAAACCAACACGCTTTATTTTACGCGTTAAATAACATCGCTATGGACCAGCCTAATTGGACGTATTTAGCAGCGAACCTCTATCTAAACGAGCTTTATGAGAAAGCATCAAGTAGCAGAAACTATAATCGAGTTCTAAAATACGGTAGTTTTTATAGCCTACTTGAGGAACTATCACATAAAGGTATTTATTCATCAGATTTACTAGATTCATATACAAAAGAGGAAATAGACGAGTTAGGGAAGGTAATAGACCCTTCAAAAGATCTTTTATTTACATACATTGGCCTATTTTTGTTAGCAGACCGTTATCTTGCAAGAGATTATGAACGAAATATTTATGAACTTCCTCAGGAACGATTCATGGTTATTGCGATGACACTGATGAAAAAGGAGGAAAAGGCAGACCGCCTTGCTCTTGTGAAAGAGGCCTATTGGGCATTAAGTCATCTATATATGACAGTTGCAACTCCAACTCTCTCCAATGCAGGTAAAAGCTTTGGGCAACTATCTTCTTGTTTCATTGATACAGTGGATGACTCATTGGATGGAATTTATTTGAATAACTGGGATATTGCTAGATTATCAAAAGATGGTGGAGGAATTGGAGTATATTACGGCAAGGTTCGTGCTTTAGGATCAGATATAAAAAAATTCAAAGGAAATTCTTCTGGTGTGGTTCCATGGATTCGACTTATCAATGATACAGCGGTAAGTGTTGATCAGCTAGGACAACGCCAAGGAGCGATTGCTATCTATTTAGATCTCTTCCATAAAGACATAATGAATGGATTTCTAGATTTAAAGACAAATAATGGAGACGAACGACGTAAGGCTCATGATGTTTTTACGGGGGTATCGGTACCCGACCTATTTATGAGAAAACTTCAGGAAGTTGATGAAAACGGAAGAAGCATTGGTGAGTGGCATACTTTTTGTCCACATGAAGTAAAGCAAATCATGGGCTGGAAGGATAAAGCGGGAAATCCGTTAGGTCTTGAAGACTTTTATGATGAGGAAAATGAATATTACTTCACTGAAAAATATATGGAAGCCGTCCAGCATCCATTATTACCACGTAAGACCTATCGAGCTATGGATGTCATGGCACGAATAATGGTTGCCCAATTAGAAACTGGAACACCATACATGTTCTATCGCGATGAGGTCAACCGTCAGAATCCAAATAAACATCTTCTAGGAAAAGGGCGAACTTCAATCTTTTGTAGTAATTTATGTACAGAAATTGCTCAAAATATGTCAACATCAGCAATTACAAGGGAGTACATCGATGAGGAAGGAAATATTGTGATCGTTCGTAAACCTGGTGAGTTTGTAGTCTGTAACCTATCGTCTATCAATCTACCGAGGGCTGTTCAGAAGAATGTTCTAGAACGCTTAATTCGCATCCAGGTTAGAATGCTGGATAATGTTGTGGATTTAAATACAATCTCTGTAAAACAAGCTGAAATCACAAATAAAAGGTTCCGAGCAGTTGGACTCGGTACATTTGGCTGGCACCATCTGTTAGCACTAAAGGGAATCTATTGGGAATCTGATGAAGCTGTCCAGTTTGCTGATGAGCTCTATGAGGATATTGCTTATTATGCAATTCAGTCCTCTATGGAGCTAGCACAAGAAAAAGGTGCATATCAGGAATTTAGAGGTTCAGAATGGGAGACAGGAGCTTATTTTATGCGAAGAAATTATACATCTGAACGCTGGAGCAAGCTGCAACAAAACGTTTCACAAAACGGAGTACGGAATGGGTGGTTAATGGCTGTAGCACCTAATTCATCTACAGCAAAAATTGGTGGATCTACTGATGGGATCGATCCAATTTACGCTGCTGAATATGCAGAAGAAAAGAAGAATTTTAAATTTAAGGTAACAGCTCCGGATATCAACCATAAGACGTATGAGTTTTATCGAAAAGCACGTCATGAAGTTGATCAAATCTGGAGTATAAGACAAAATGCTGCACGTCAGCGCCATATAGACCAAGGTATTAGTTTTAATCTGTATGTAAGACATGATATTAAAGCAAAAGAGCTTTTGCAACTGCATTTAGAGGCTTGGAGACAAAGGCTAAAGACAACGTATTATGTAAGAAGCACCTCTCAAGCAGAAATTGAAGAATGTGAATTGTGCCACAGTTAAGGAGGAGGTAAATCAATGACTACCGATCAGCTTTTAAGAAAAATAAAATTATTTAATCCAGAGTATCCAAATAAAACAACCGGAATTATAAATGGGGAAACGTCAGGACTACTGAACTGGAATGATATTGCATATCCACAAATGTATACATTGTATCAGACCTTACTCGCAAACTTTTGGAAAGCACAAGAAATAAACATGCAGGATGATATCAAACAGTGGGATCAATTAACACCAACTGAAAAGGATGTGTTCTTACGAATAAACACACAGCTAGCATCATTAGACAGCCTGCAAACACCAACAATGAATCAGGTCATGGATTACGTCACAGATTCAAGCTTTAAGGCCATCTTCGCCGTAATCTCACAGCAGGAAGCGGTACATAATGAATCGTATTCCTATATTTTAAGCTCGCTTGTACCATTAAATGAACAAAAAGAACGTTTTGATCAGGCAAAGGATGACCCGATTGTTCGTAAAAGAAATCAACTAATTCTAGAGGCATACGAAGGTTTCAGAGAAAAGCCGAATTCAGAGAATTTATTTAAGCTTGCAATTAATTCCATCAACCTTGAAGGAATCTATTTTTATGCGGGGTTTGCGTTTTTTTATCATCTAGCTAGACAACAAAAAATGCTTAAAACTAGTACTATGATTAGCTACATTCAAAGAGATGAGATGCAGCATGCGTATTTCATTGCACAATTTGTTCGAATTCTTTTGTCAGAGAATCCTGAATTGAATACAGAAGAAAATAAAGAGTATGTATATCAGGCAATTGGACAGGCAGTGGAGCTTGAAAAGGAGTGGGCGCATTATATTTTGCAGGACATTGAAGGAATTGACCTACTTGAATTTGAAGAATATGTCGAATATCTAGCAAACAAAAGATTACGCCAGCTAGGCTTTCAAAATCTATATCAGGAAAAAGATAATCCAATGCCGTGGATCCAGGTGTTTAGTGATGAGATGATGAATGAAACAAAGTCGGACTTCTTTGAACAAAAGTCACGAACCTATACAAAAGTGTCTCAATCCAATGGGTTTGATGAGCTCTAAATATGAAAGTCGCTATTGTTTATACATCAATAACAGGTAATACAGAGGAAGCAGCGGAGATCATCAACAAAAATATGAAGAACTACACAGGTAACTGTTATCTTTATAAAGTGGAACATTTTCCTTTTTCCGATTTAGAATCATTTGATGTCATCCTTATAGGGACTTATACGTGGGGAAATGGTGACATCCCTATAGAAATGGTGAGACTTTATCGTGCATTTGAAACTAGCACTACAAAGGAAATTGTCACTGGGGTATTTGGGACAGGTGACCAATGCTATCCTTATTTTTGTGGAGCCGTTGATGAATTTCGCGATATGCTTTATGTACATTCGAACTTAGCTGCTACGCTAAAAATCGAATTACTCCCTCAACTACTAGATGAATCCCGTATGAAACGATTCATTAAGGTTGTGTTTGAGCGAGTGCAAAATAAAAATAACGATTTAGTTGTACCCTTCAGAGTGTAGACAAAGTCAGGACTGACTTTGTCTACATTCAATTTTAAAGGGATGACTAGTAAGTTTTACTTTCCCAGACTGAGGGTACAACAGTTTAGTTGTACACTTAGATATATGGGGTTTTTAACCTCATGGTTAATGCTATATTGAAAAGGAATATTCCAATAAGAGTCATTAATAATACTGTGAAATCTAATACAGATGCAATGATTGGACCAAAGCTTGCGCCAGTTAATAACGTGAATGAATAGATTGAAATAGCAGAACCTCGAGCATGTTCTCCTAACTTTCCCACCAAGGATATAATGGATGGGAAAAGTAATGATATCGAAGCAACAAAAGGTATGGTGAGAATAGCCATTATTGTGGGTGTTTCTGACAATAAGATTGAAAATAGACTCAAGGTTCCTAAGCTTAAGCCGAATAATAATGTTCGCTGATCCCCAAAATTTTGAACCAATTTTCCTGTGAATAATGAAAGGAAAGCTCCAATTAGACCGAAAGCCCTGATGTTCATTAATGTTTGCGGGTCGATTGAGTACTCTTCATGTAAGTATTGCCCAATTCCATCATAGAACGATATAAAGGTAAACAAAATTGTGAAGGTAATACCGTAGCATATGAGTAATGTCGAATTCCTTCCTATATTATGAAAGTCTTGCAATAGAGATGCCCCAGCTTGATTCGTTACCCGTACACTTGGGTAGATAAATATTCCGCAAACAAAAAGGACTAGATAAATGCCTGCAAAATTATAAAAAACATATTCCCATTGGTAAAAAAACGTAATACTAGAGCTTATGAGCTGTCCAAGGATACCTGCAACTAAGAAACCACTATTGATAAGTGCAAGGACTAGAGTTCTGTGTCGAACTGGAAATACTTCAAAGGTGTAGGCGAACGCAACTGGGGCAAAACTTCCAAGTGCTAGACCTTGTAATCCACGAAAAAGATATAAGGACATTTGATTAAAGGAAAGCCCTACTAGCCAAGTGGTAACAGCGGATATTAATAAACCATAGACAATTACCTTTTTTCTCCCTAACCTCTCAGAGAGTGGGCCAAAGGTAAGTAATCCAATCGCATAGAAAAACGAAAAAATGCTCCCGCCAAACACCGTTTGGTTGACAGTTATATTGAGTGAATCTGAGACATTTTGATAGATAGGGATTAATGTGTAAATATTCGATGCGATGAATATGCCCGTTATAATGAGTAAACTCGCAACAAAAAACAAACGCTTCAACCAGATCACCACCCTTTTGTAACATATGCCTAAAACGAAAGAGTGGTTAAAAAATATGACCTCATTGTGCCATGCAGAATAAGGAAAGTAAAAAAGGAGATAAGTTCCAAATCTACATCAGATGTCGTATCTTTATATGATTGAGAGCAATCTTTGACCTTTTCTAGAATCTGGATGAGTATACAATTCACTGTTCGACATTTTTTTTGATACAATTAGAAGATAAGAATGAACGAATGATTCTTCTCTCTTTAGGAGGTTAGTATATGTCTCTACAATTTATATTGGGACGTGCGGGTACTGGAAAATCATACACATGTCTTGAAGATATTCGAGCAAAGCTTCTTGATAATCCAATAGGTGCCCCAATTGTGTATTTAGTTCCTGACCAAATGACATTTCAATCTGAATATGATCTAATCAACACCCCGGGTATTGGCGGAATGATGAGAGCTCAAGTATTCAGTTTTACTCGTTTGGCATGGCGAGTTTTGCAAGAAACAGGCGGGATGAGCCGCTATCATGTTAATAATGTCGGTGTAAATATGCTTCTTCGAAAAATCATTGATTCTAAAAAACAGGAGCTCAAGGTTTTTTCTCGAGCTGCTGATAAAAATGGGTTTATTACTCAAATGGAAGAAATGGTTGCGGAATTTAAGCGATATTGTGTCACACCTGAAACCCTAGAAGAACAAAGACAAACAATTGCACCAGATAACAAAGTGCTATCCGATAAGTTACATGATCTACAGCTGCTATATGATGAACTGGAAAAACATTTATTCGAGAAATACGTTGATTCTGAAGATTATTTAAAGCTTTTAATAGAAAAAATTCCTCAGTCCACCTATATTAATGAAGCTGAAATATTCATAGATGGATTCCATAGTTTTACCCCGCAGGAGCTTGAAGTGGTGGGGCAGCTTATGAAAGTCTCAAAAAAAGTTACGATTGCTTTAACTACTGATAAGGCCTATGATGATTCACCACATGATTTAAGTCTATTCCGTATGACCGGAAAAACCTATCAATCTATTATTCAAATTGCTCAAGAGAATAATGTCAAGATTGACGATCCAATTTTATTAACAAATCAATATCGGTATTCTTCGGAATCTTCATTAGCACATTTGGAAAGATATTTTGACGAAAGACCAACAGTACCATATCAAGGTCGGGCTTCAATTACTTTAAGCCAAGCGGTGAATCGACGTGCTGAAGTTGAAGGAATTGCGCGTGAAATCCAAAAATTAGCACGGGATAACAATTATAGATATCGTGATATTGCAATTATGATTCGAAATACGGGTGATTATCATGAAATCATCGAAACCATTTTTCAAGATTATCAGATCCCATATTTCATTGACCAAAAACGTTCGATGTTAAATCATCCACTAATTGAACTAATTCGATCTAGCCTTGAGGTTGTAAATAGTAATTGGCGCTATGAGTCTGTTTTTCGTTGTGTCAAAACAGATTTATTGTATCCATTCGGTGAGGAGATATCCGCACTTAGAGAAGATATGGACAAGCTTGAGAATTATGTGCTTGAATACGGGATACAAGGGTATAAATGGACAAATGGTAATCTTTGGAAATACAAGCGAATCCGTGGATTAGAGGATTCTGACTTACCACAAACCGATAAAGAACGTGAGTACGAAGACAAGCTAAATGAACTTCGCCAAATGATTGTAAGTCCGCTGCTCAGACTCGGAAAACGACTTCAAAAGGCAAAAGACGGTAGAAGTATGTGTGAAGCTCTCTTCCTTTATTTAGAGGAGCTTGAAATACCGGCAAAAATGGAAGAGCTGAAGCTCAATGCGGAGCTAGCGGGTAGACTCTCAGAGGCAAGAGAAAATGATCAAGTTTGGAATGCGGTCTTAGATTTACTTGATCAATATGTAGAAATCATGGGTTCGGAAAAAGTTTCACTTACCATGTTCAGTAATATGATTGAAACAGGGTTAGAAAGTATGCGCTTTGCACTTGTTCCACCGGCGATTGACCAGGTACTTGTGGCAAGCTTGGAACGTTCGCGATTATCCAATATTAAATGCACATTTATTATCGGGGCAAATGATGGTGTCCTACCTGCACGGCCAAACGAAGAAGGCGTATTTTCAGAATCGGATCGAGAGAACTTGGCTGATACCGGGCTACAGCTAGCACCAGGTAGTAGAGAAACGCTTCTAGATGAAAATTTCTTAATTTATTGTGCCATAACAAGTCCAGAGGAGGCTTTGTATATAAGCTATCCATTGGCCAATGAAGAAGGGAAATCATTACTTGCATCGCCACTAATAAAGCGTCTAAAGGACATTTTTCCAAATGTAGATGAAAAGTTTTACATGAATGAACCTTCAGAACTTGAACCTAGTCAGCAGCTTGAATATATAGTAAATCCGGATGTGGCATTGTCGTCCTTAGCTACACAATTACAGACTTGGAAAAAGCAGTATCCGATTCAGGATCTATGGTGGGATGTTTATAATTACTTTGCAAACCACGATGAAATGAAATCTAAAAGCAAGCTTGTCTTAAGCAGTTTGTTTTATCAAAATAAGCCTAAAAGACTTTCAAAAGAAATTACACAGAGCTTGTATGGTGACCATATTCAAGGAAGTGTCTCTCGCATGGAAGTATTCCAAGGTTGTCCATTTTCTCACTTTGCAAGCTACGGGCTTCAGTTAAAGGAACGTAAGGTATTCCGCCTGGAGTCACCAGACATCGGTGATCTTTTTCATGCTGCACTTAAGAAAATTGCCGATTCATTGCGGAACAATGGAATCGACTGGCGTGACCTTACTAAAGAGCAATGTGACCAACTTGCGGAAAAAGCCGTAGAAGATCTAGCACCACGCTTACAGAAGGAAATCCTTTTAAGCTCAAATCGCTATCACTATATCATGTATAAACTACAGAAAATTATTAGCCGTGCTTCGAAGATTTTAAGTGACCATGCGAAAGCAAGTGGCTTTGCTCCGGTGGGAATTGAATTGGGATTTGGAAAGAAAGGACCACTTCCTCCTATCCGATTTAACCTGGATAATGGGAGCACGATGGAACTTGTAGGCCGTATTGACCGGGTTGATAAAGCGGAAAGTTCAAATGGTGTGTTACTTAGAGTCATCGACTATAAATCAAGTCAAAAGGCACTTAACCTATCCGAGGTATATTATGGACTTGCCTTACAGATGTTAACGTATCTTGATGTAATCATTACACATTCTAAGGAATGGATTGGAACGACCGCCAAACCTGCAGGTGTTCTCTATTTTCATATTCATGATCCGTTGATTCATTCTAATAAGGTTTTACCTGAAGATAAAATTGAAGAGGAAATCTTTAAAAGATTTAAGATGAAAGGACTTTTACTTGGTGATGAGGAATCTGTTCGACTTATGGACCAGTCATTAGGTACAGGTTATTCTCAAATAGTTTCTGCTGCAATTAAGAAAGACGGAAGTTTTTATTCCAATTCACAGGTAGCAAGTGAAGAGGAACTTGGATATCTTCGTAACCATGTACGAGGGGTCTTTAAAAACACTGGTAACAGAATTACCAAAGGTGAAATTGATATTGCACCGTATAAGCTTAAGGATAAAACGCCTTGTACATTCTGTCCGTTTAAATCAGTGTGTCAATTTGATCAGAGCTTAGAAGAAAATAGTTATCGCGTTCTACCAAGTGAAAGTAAAGACGTAATCCTAGAAAGGGTTCGGAATGGAGGTGTGAAGATTCATGAGTAATCTTATTCAAAAGCCAGAAGGTAGCCAATGGACTGATGACCAATGGAAAGCTATTATCTCCACTGGCCGGGATATATTAGTAGCTGCTGCGGCAGGGTCGGGTAAAACCGCGGTCCTCGTTGAGCGGATTATCCGCAAAATTTTGTCTAAGGAGCATCCGGTTGATGTAGACCGATTACTAGTTGTGACATTTACAAATGCATCAGCTGCCGAAATGCGCAATCGGATTGGAGAGGCATTAGAAAAAGCACTCAAGGAAGAACCAGCCTCCTTACATGTCAGAAGACAGCTAAGTTTGCTTAACCGTGCCTCTATCTCGACAATCCACTCCTTTTGTTTGGAAGTCATTCGAAAGTATTATTATTTAATTGATATCGATCCAGGCTTTCGAATAGCCGATTCTACAGAGGCGGAAATTCTGCGGGATGAGGTAATGGAAGAACTATTTGAAGAGCATTACAGTAATCTCGAACAAACAAAATTCTTTGATTTAGTAGATCGCTTTACTAATGACCGAACAGATGTTGAGTTACAAAACATGATCCGGAAGCTCTATGAATTTTCACGGGCACACCCAACTCCTAATGAATGGCTGAAGCAGCTAGTGGAGGATTATCGGGTAGATGACCAAACATTAGATCAGACTCCATACATTCCGTATTTATTGGCGGATATTACGCTTCAGCTTGAAGGTGCGAAAGCTAATTTAGAGCATGCGATGGATATTATTCGAATGCCTGGGGGACCTGCTCCTCGAGCGGAAAATATCGAAGCAGATTTAGACCAACTTCATCGACTCTTACAGGCAAAGGACCATTCATGGACGGCGCTCTACCATGAGATGCAAACTCTCGCATTTGGTCGAGCGAAACCTGTTAAAGGTGATGAATATGATGAATCACTAAAGGACCAAGTGACAAAGCTTAGAGATGAAGCCAAAAAGCTAGTCGAAAAGATTAAAGAAGACTTGTTTAGCCGACCGCCTGAAAGCTACTTAGATAATATTAAGGAAATGCAGCCTTCCATAGAGATGCTAGTTGAGCTAGTTATTGAATTTGGCGAGAAATTTCAAAAAGTAAAAGAAGAAAAGGGTCTGGTTGATTTTTCAGACTTAGAGCATTATTGTCTGGAAATCCTTCGCAAAGGCGGGACTTCTTCAGACGAGCTTATGCCTTCAGAGGCTGCACTTGAGTATCGAATCCAGTTCGAAGAAGCTTTTGTGGATGAGTATCAGGATACGAATATGGTTCAAGAATCCATTTTAAAACTCGTCACAAAGGACGGAGAGGCCACGGGCAACATGTTCATGGTAGGTGACGTAAAGCAATCTATTTACCGCTTCCGCCTTGCAGAACCTATGCTATTTTTAAGTAAATATAAACGGTTTACCCAATTAGGAGAAGATACGGGATTAAGAATTGATTTATCGAAAAACTTCCGAAGTCGTGCTGAAATCCTTGATGGAACAAATTATTTGTTCAAGCAAATTATGGGGGAAGCTGTTGGTGAAATTGAGTATGACGATGATGCTGAATTGAAACTAGGTGCCGATTATCCTGAAAGTGATCAAATGGCCGCTGAGCTATTACTAATTGATAAGAATGGGCAAGAAGCTGATAGTTATGAGCCAGAGGAGAACGTGGAAGATGATGAAGAGCAAGTAATCCTCTTTAATGAAGCAGAGCTAGAGACTGCACAACTTGAAGCACGTGCAATGGCAAAGCAAATAAAAGATATGATTACTTCTGGGTTCCAAGTGTTTGACCGGAAAGAAAATCGGATGAGACGAATTACGTATCGTGATATCGTGATACTTATGCGTTCAATGCCATGGGCTCCACAAATTATGGAGGAGTTCAAACAACAAGGAATTCCAATTTATGCAGATCTTGCTACAGGTTATTTTGACGCAACTGAAGTAGCCATTATGATGTCTTTGTTGAAGGTAATTGATAATCCATATCAAGATATTCCGCTAGCCTCAGTCTTACGTTCACCTATTGTTGGACTAGAAGCTGACGAACTTGCCAAAGTCCGAACCTATGAAAAAAACAGTCCTTACTATGAAGCGCTGAATGTATTCTTAAGGGAAGCATCTTCTGATGATGAAACATATGAGAAAGTTGTTAATTTCCACGAAAAGTTGGAAAACTGGCGTACCAGGGCGAGGACAGGCTCATTGTCTGATTTAATTTGGCAGTTGTTTCGAGAAACTTATTTTTATGACTTTGTTGGTGGAATGCCTGGTGGAAAACAACGGCAAGCAAATCTTCGTGCTCTTTATGACCGGGCCAGACAGTATGAAGCGACGTCTTTCAGAGGATTATTCCGTTTTTTACGGTTCATTGAAAGAATGCAGGACCGTGGTGACGATTTAGGAACGGCAAGAGCACTTGGTGAACAGGAAGATGTTGTCAGACTTATGACCATTCATAAAAGTAAAGGACTTGAATTTCCAGTTGTATTTGTTGGTGGACTATCAAAGCAATTTAATATGATGGATTTAAACAAAAAATACCTATTAGATAAGGAACTTGGCTTCGGCACGAAATATGTAAATCCAACTCTTCGTATATCATACCCGACTTTACCAATGCTTGCGATTAAGAAAAAGATGCATCTTGAACTGATATCTGAGGAAATGCGTGTTCTTTACGTTGCCTTGACAAGGGCAAAGGAAAAACTTTATCTTGTGGGGACAGTAAAGGACCTAGAGAAGCAACTAGGTAGATGGCAAGCGACACTTCAAAATAAAGAGTGGTTGCTTGCAGATCATACTAGAGCAGGTGCAAAATCGTATTTAGATTGGATTGGACCAGGTTTGATTCGACACCGAGATGCCGAATTACTTCGTGGTGAAGAAACATTCGATCTACTGCCACCAGACATCGTGCATCACCCAGCGAAATGGGAGATTCGTACAGTTCCGGCTGCAGAGTTACAGAAAGTTGAAGTTGGTGAAGAACATAAACATGAACAAATAGAGGAAGCGATAAAAGAAGGAAATCCAATACCTGTAAGTAGTGATGCACTAAAAAAAATAGAGCGTCAATTAACGTGGAAATATCCTTTTAAATCGGCAGCAAATAAACGTTCAAAACAATCTGTTTCAGAAATAAAAAGACAGCGCGAGAGCATGGATGAACATAGCGATACAGCTTTTCTTCCACAGTTTCGATCAAGCTCTGCCGATCGACCACGCTTCATGCAGGAAAAGTCTTTAACACCTGCAGAGCGGGGTACAGCAATGCATATGGTGATGCAGCATATTAACTTAAGTGAGCCCATAAACGAAGAATCTCTTCGTGAACAAATTCAAAAAATGGTTCATAACGAGCTAATTACAATGGAGCAGGCAGAAGTAATTGATGTAGCTGGAATACTTGGATTTTTCGAATCGAAAATTGCTAAGCGTCTGCTTGTGGCTGAAAATGTTAGACGAGAGGTTCCATTTAGTGTGGCGATTCCTGCATCAGAAAGCTATGCGGATTGGTCTGATGAACAACAGGAAAATGTATTGATTCAAGGAGTAATTGATTGTATTTTTGAGGATGATAATGGAATTGTCCTTATCGATTATAAAACAGATACGATTTCCGGTAAGTACAAAAGCTTTGAAGAAGCAAGACCAGTTCTTGAAGAACGTTATCGTGTACAACTTGAATTATATAGCAAAGCAATTGAACACATTTGGCGAAAACCACTGACCGGGAAATATCTATACTTTTTTGATGGTGGATATTTGCTAGAAGTATAGTGAAGAAGTACTGCTCTTGTATTGGGGCAGTACTTTTTGTTTCGATTTCCAATTTACTCTAGCATTCTAAGCCAATCTCCTATGTTAAAATAAATGTACTGTATTACGGATTAGAAAGGGGCCATTTTTAGATGAGAATTCTTCATACCGCAGATTGGCATTTAGGTCGATCACTTGAAGGAAGAAGCAGATTAGAAGAACAAGCACAATTTTTGGACGAGCTTATAAAAATTGTAGATGATGAAAAAATAGATGTTGTCTTAATGGCTGGAGATGCATTCGATACAGTGAATCCACCAGCGGTGGCGGAGCAATTATTTTATGATAGTATTTCTCGACTATCAAACGGTGGTAAAAGACCTGTATCGATTATTGCTGGAAACCATGATAACCCTGATCGCTTATCAGCAGCATCACCACTTGCCTACGGGCAGGGTATCCAATTAATTGGTTTACCTACCATGAATGTCCAAACCATAGATGTTCCTGCAACAAATGAAACTCTTAAACTAGCAGCCTTACCCTATCCTTCTGAATCGCGTTTGGCAGAGGTTTTGTCAGATTCACATGAAGAAATAATTCTTCGAGACAAATATGACCAACGAATTCAAGGGATCTTTGACGTTATGAGTAAATCATTCACACCTGAGACGGTTAATATCGCAATGAGTCATATTTATGTAACAGGTGGGAGCAGTACTGATTCCGAACGGCCTATCGAAGTAGGTGGTGCTTACACAGTTGCTGCAACTAGTCTACCGGAAGCAGCACAATATGTTGCTCTAGGACATTTACACCGTCCACAAATGGTGTCTAGAGCAAAAACACTGGCTAGATATTCAGGTTCACCATTAGCCTACAGTTTCTCAGAAGCGGGATATGCAAAATCTGTGACAATCTTAGACGCAAAACCTGGCCATCAGGTTGAAATGTCCGAGGTGTTCTTATCTAGTGGTAAGCCCCTTGTCAGGTGGAAGGCAAAGGAGGGACTTTCACAAGTTTACACTTGGCTTGATGAAGGAAAGGACAAGAATGCATGGATTGACCTTGAAATTCATGTTACAAACGCTCTTTCCATTGAAGAAATCCATCGATTACGAAAACACCACAGCGGTCTTATTCATATTCGGCCAGTCTTTGAAGAACTTGAAAAGGTAAGAGCGGAAAGTGCTGTGAAAATGAATACCCCAATTGATGAACTATTTGTACGATTTTATGAAAAACAGACAGGTGGGGCACAACCGGAACCAGAACTTACTAAAATATTTTTAGAGCTTATAACGGATGAAGCAGATGAGGACGGTGAAGATGTATGAAACCAATTACCCTAACAGTAGCGGGACTTCACAGTTTCCGAGAAAAACAAATAGTGGATTTTGGTTCCCTTTGCGAGGGTGGAGTTTTTGGGATTTTTGGTCCGACTGGAAGCGGGAAATCCTCGATTTTAGATGCGATGACACTTGCTCTTTATGGAAAAGTGGAACGTGCGTCTAACAATACTCACGGAATTTTAAATCATGCAGAAAATCAACTTCATGTTTCTTTTATATTCGAACTGGAGAATGCCAAAGGAACAAAACGTTATATGATTGAACGTAGCTTTAAACGACAGGATGATTTAAAGCTAAAATCCTCTCTATGCCGAATCATTGAAGTAGGTGCCGAATCAGTTGTACTAGCCGACAAAATTCGTGATGTAGAGCAATGTGTTGAAGAATTAATCGGATTAACCATTGAAGACTTTACAAAAGCCGTCGTACTACCTCAAGGGAAATTCGCTGAATTTCTGTCACTTAAGGGTGCCGACCGAAGACAAATGCTTCAACGGTTATTTAATCTTGAACAATATGGGGACAAGCTAAATAAAAAGTTAAAAAGCAAGTTAACTACAGCAAAAAATAAATTAAACGAAGTGACTGCTGAACAGGCTGGTCTTGGTGATGCATCAACTGAAGCAATTAAAGGTGCAGAACAAGAACTTAAAGAAATAGAAATTCTTCTTGAAAAGCGTCAAAACGAAGTGAATAAGATTGATCTTGACTTTGAAAAAAGTAAAAACATTTGGGATTGGCAACTGGAAAAAAGTACTCTAACGAAAAAGTTAGTTGAAATTGAACAGGATAAACAGCAAATTCTTTTGTTAGAAGAAAAACTACAGCATGCAGAAGAGGCTTCTCGCCTCCTGCCGTACCTAGAGGAATTTGAAACTGCAAAAGAAGCGTTAGAAAAAGCAAAAAATCGTCATGATTTGTTACAAGAACAGGTAGTAGCTAAAAAAGAGGAAAACGAAATTAAGGCGAAAGAGTATCAGCAAGCTCGACATGAAAAAACGGTAAAATTACCTTTATATCTAACCAAAAAGCAACAACTAACAGATGCTAAAGGTGTACAGGAAAAAGCAGTCGTTCTTGAAAAGGAAGTAAGTGAGCTAAAACAAAAGGTGAACAGCTTACAATCTCTTTTACGTGAAAAACTTGTTCAAATCCAAGTTATCGAAGAATCGATTACAGCGGACTCAGTTAAATTAAAGGAGAGTAAAGAAAAGCTTTCTCAACTTTCTGTTACAGCTGAAGTCCGTGAAAAGCTCCAAAAGGCTAATCATCAAAAACAATCGATTTTGTTTTCTAATGAAAACCTAAACGAACAAAAAAACGAACTAGAAAAGAGTCGCGTATTGCTTGAACAAACAGAAGAATGGCTTCATTCAAAGATTGAAATCCTTACTCAGTCAAAGCAAAGAATGGAAGCAATCTTTTTGAAAAATGCTGCCACCTATGAGGCTGTTTGTGAACATGACAGGGAAAGTGAAAAGCTTATCCGAGTTGCTGAAGCTAAACTTTCTGATCTAAGGGAAGCATTAGAGGAAAATCGCAGAAAAAATCTTGCCATAGGTCTTGCAGGACGGCTTCAAACTGGGAGTCCATGTCCGGTATGTGGTTCAACTCATCATCCAAAACCAGTTAGACATGAGGATCAAGGAGAAGCCATTGAAATACAAATTGAAAAACTCACACATGTTATAACAACAGCAAGAAGTATGAATCAAGAGTTTGCAACATTAAAATTCAAGCTTGAACAAATTTCTGAGGGTCTAATTCAGGAGTATCCCGGCGAAATGAAAGCACCCCTTCAAGAAAATAGTTCGTTTCATAAAGAGGGTTGTGAAGACGTAAACGAAAAGCTCCAGTTCTTGGAGGTTGAGCAAAAATCGTTGCAACAAGATTACTTGAAACTTCAGGAAAATGGAAGAAAGGTAATCCAAGGCATACGAGAGTCTTTAAAACAAGTAAACCATCTTGAACAAGCAAAGGAAATGAATTCAAAAACCTTTCTTGAGCTGCAAGAGCGGGTAACAAACCTAAATGAAAAGATGCAGGAACAATATAGAAATTGGAAGAAAGAATTTCCTCATCTTGAATTTGAAACAATTGAAGCAAGGCTAGCCGACATTTCAAAAAATGATAAGTTGGCCCAAAGCCTGTCGCAAGAAATTGAAAATGGCACCAAAATTCTTGAACAAAAAGAACTAGAGAAGAAAAATTACCAAGAAGAGTGTAATCGTCTTGACCGTCAAATTATTGAATTCAGTTCAACGTTAAAAAATAAGCTTGAGGCTTTAACGGAGGCACAGCAAAGACTTTCAAAGGAAATAGGAAACAATGATATTGATCTTCTTATGAAGGAAACGGAGCAAATGGTAAAGCAGCTTGAAGATGATGAAAGTTACGCTTATGATGCATGGCAGAAGGTTCAATCGCAACTTCAAAAACTTGAAAATGAAGTCCATGCTGCCATACAAGGACTGCATGATGGTATCAGTCGAAGTAAACTAGCAACAACAAAATGGACAGAGGTTCTTGCTACAACCAGCTTTACGGAAGATTCCGAAGTAAGGGAGTCGATTCTTACCAAAGACGAACGGGAGAATCTAAAAATTCAAATTGAGCGTTTTTGGGATCAATTCAAGCAAATCCAAACTGATCTACAAAAGATAAATGATTTACTGCAAGATCAGGTACTAACACAAGAAAAATGGGATGATATCCAAAGGATTCGTATTGAATTGAAAGAAATGCTGAACCAGGCTGTTGAAGCAAAAGGCGCTTCAATTAAAGCTCTTCAGGTTCTATTAGAGAAACATGAGCGCTTTAGTGAACTGGAGAATCAACGCGCCGAGCTTGAGAGATTAGTTGAGCAATATAACAAGCTACAATCAGTTTTTAAAGGAAATAGTTTCGTAGAATTTATTGCGGAGGAGCAGCTTGTTCAAGTAAGTCTGGATGCATCTGAACGACTAGGAACCTTAACAAGGCAGCGCTATGCGGTTGAAGTTGATTCACAAGGTGGATTTATCATGAGGGATGATGCAAATGGCGGAGTCCGACGTCCGGTCTCAACTCTTTCTGGCGGAGAGACATTTTTAACATCACTGGCATTAGCCTTATCACTCTCTGCACAAATCCAGCTTAGAGGAGAGTATCCACTGCAATTCTTCTTCCTTGATGAAGGTTTCGGTACATTGGATTCAGATTTATTAGATACAGTGATTTCTGCTCTGGAGAAGCTTCACTCGAAACAGCTCTCTGTCGGTGTCATAAGTCACGTTCAGGAATTAAGGGCTAGAATGCCTAAACGTCTAATCGTCGAACCAGCCGAACCATCAGGAAAAGGGACGATTGTTCGATTAGAAACTTTATAAAATTAGAAAAAGGCCGCTTGGGCCTTTTTTCTTATGCATTTTTTTTAATTAGTTGGTCTGCAAAATCTTCATCATTTGTATTCGTAGCATTCAGGCCGTTATTTGTACAGATAAAATCACCTGTGTTGAATGAGCCTGATCCTGAATATGTTTTAGCCGAATCCTTTGGTGAAACATAGAAAGAGTCACCAAAATTTACAACTCCGCCTCCGACACTATTTATTTTTATGGGTCCAACAACTGAGGGCATATTCCTTCATCCTTTTAAACAAATTATGATACTACCTTCTCCTATACTCATTTTATGAAAAAGTAAGTATTCCGTTACCTACCGTTTAGTATCATCATCTAGCAACTTTCGAATATGTTTTACTTTTGATTCGGCATGAATGGTATCTGTTGATCCAATCTGCATGACGGCAGCTGAAGAAACCCCATTAACGCGTATGGAGCCCACTTTAATGATTGGATTTTGATTATAAATATTGGTGCTTAAAGTTTTTGTTTCGTTGGTTTTTGGAGGCTTTGGAAGTTCCCTTGAAAAAATAGGATATTGAGAAAAGTCCCCTTCATTTGTAAAAAACAGTGGAACTTCCCTCTGTACCGCAAGTGCCTGAGAAACTGGTGTGATTTTTGTTGAGTCCCCAATCTCAAGTATGCTACTAAAAGATAATGAATTAACTTTGATGAAATCAACAACAGATATTCTCTGCACTCTTCATCATCCTTGAGGAGCCAAAGGAACATAGGGTCCAATAATAAGAGATTCAGGTGGCGTATCAAAGGCAGACGCAAGGGAGATAGTTTTTGCATCTCCAACAATAAAAACAGAAGAGGTCGATACACTGGCAATATCGATATGGCCAACCTGTATATCTTTATTAACAACGGTAAAGTTCATTTGTCAAAACCTTCTTTCATATTTTCAGGGAGATTCGAAAGATAAGCTGTGATTGAATTCTGAATATCGTTCTTCAACTTGGATAATGTAGTTTCATATATTTCTGCTAATTTTGTTGGATCTTGAAGTTCAGCTTGATTTTGTTCTAGATAGAAAATAATACGTTCGTTAATTTGTTTTCTTATATCTTCCACTATAAATCCGACATGTTCATCTGGGAGTGATGCTCTCTTCTGATTTAATGTTTGTTGGATATATATTGAACAGTCGTTGTTTAGATATGAGTCAACTTCGTCATGTATTTCACGAATTAAATCTTTATGAGTATGTCTGATATCAGGTATGTTCATCTTATTTTGTGAAACTGTAAAATCTTCAATTTGCTCGCCGTTCAAAGGATTTAATCCGATATTTAATGTGCCTTCTAATGTCTCAACTTTTAGTTGATCAAATTTATATTCGATCCTTTCGATTTGTGTGGTTGGTTTGTTTCTAATTTGATTGAGCTCTGTTTGTATACTCTTAAGTGTTGCTTCTATTTGTGAAATGCGCTGGTTTTGCTGTTCGATGTAGAGATGGAGGCTTCGAACATAGGCGGTGATATCATAAGGATACGAGTACATTAGCATTCACCCTTTCCGTAACACTGATGATTTACTTTATGCGATTGGAACAGGATGGGTGAATGCCTATTAGGATGTGGGAGAACTTAATGGAACAGCAGGTGCCTCGATTGGCGAAGTTCCTTCTCCGATTTGTGGAGCAGGTTCAGTAAATTCTCCTGTGTTGTAAAGGTGGGAGGAGGGTTTAATAAGTCCAGCACTCCCAATTTGAAAAACGGATGAATTACTGATACTTCCTACTCGTAAGTTTTGAATACAAATACTTTGATTAATATAAAAGTTCATGACTTTCCCCCCTAAGCATTCCCAACAATTACTTGGTCAATTGTATCTGTATCATAAGTGTTTGTTACACTCTGATTATTATAGATTCGAAGTCCATCCCCCGAATTAAATGAACCTGCACCAGCAAAAGTTTTAGCTGTGCTAGTGGGGGACATCTGGAAGACATCACCAATATTCATAACACTGCTGTTCCCAATGCTATTTACTTTTACGGCTCCTACTATTGCTGGCATAAAATACACCCTTTTACATAACGAATTTGATGATTACAGAAAAAATAATGGTTCAAACAACAACAGTTTATTTATAGTATGAAATATGCCCAGAGGATGTGATTTCAACTATTGCATCAGAAAGTCGAGTATATTCATTTAAAATTTCCTAGTGTTTCCAAATTTTTTCTCTTATAATCGAATATAGGTAAAAATGTGAGGAGTTGTAAGAATGAATAATGAGCAATTAACACCAGTGATGGGGGCAGAACGGATCCATTCGATAGATGTCATACGGGGACTCGCGATATTAGGTATTTTCTTTGTAAATATGCCTTCATTTTTTGCACCAGTTCTATATTTAAATCCAGAGACTTGGTGGAATGGAGAACTTCACCTTTGGACAAATCGTATCATTGATATTTTTGCTCAAGCGAGCTTTTATACCTTATTTTCTTTTTTGTTTGGGTTTGGGCTAATCCTTTTCAAAGAAAGAGCATTAGCTAAGGGATATTCATTTTATCCATTAATTACAAGAAGATTACTTGTACTTTTGCTGTTTGGCTGTCTACATGCCTTTTTGGTTTGGCATGGAGATATTTTAATTACATATGCCATTGTTGGGGCAATTTTACTTCTATTCCATAAGTCGAAACCAATTACATTACTGATTTGGGCGTTAATACTCATATTTGTGCCCAACTTATTTCTAGGTGGACTTATGTTTTTAGCTGTAATGTTCGAACCAGAAATAAATGCTCTCCTGTATAATGAACAGCTTGCTTTAAAATCAGCTGAAATTTATGCGAATGGTGGATTCTTGGAAATCACGAATCAAAGATTCCAAGACTGGTATTACGCAAATAACCTAGGTAGCATCTTTGCTTTAGTTATTACACTATTACCGATGTTTCTTCTGGGTGCTTACATTGCTAAGAAAAAGTGGTTTGAGGGTCGCGATGAAGATATAAAAAAGGTGAAAACTCTTTGGCTGATTTCACTTGTGATTGGGGTGCCTATGAAACTATTACCCTACTATACTTCAAAAAATGCAGCTACCGATTACCTACAGGATACGATTGGTGGACCTGGAACTGCCGTTTTTTATGCCACAACAGTAGTCCTGTTAATGAGATTACCTGTATGGAAACGACTATTGTCGCCACTAGCTTTTGTAGGAAGGCTTTCTTTGAGTAATTATCTATTCCAATCCATAGTATGTACATTCTTATTTTACGGATATGGGATTGGATTATATGGTAAAGTCGAACCATTTACTGGTTTTCTTCTCACCATTGGTATATTTATTATTCAAATTATCATAAGCTATTTCTGGTTAAAGAAATTCAGATTTGGCCCAATCGAGTGGGTTTGGAGAACATTCACATATGCTCAAAAAGTAGATATAAGAAAAAAGGCTATTCGTTAATCGAATAGCCTTTTTTAGTTAACCCATTTTAGTCGTCTTTCTTTCGACTTTTGATAGCTATTTAATAGCTGATCAAGCTCCTGACTACACTTTACTGTCTCCCAAGCAGTAAAGCCATGCCGATTTGCTAAAGTAGTCATTTTTCGGCGTTTTAATTCAATTGCGATTTTTAATATAAACATTTTCATTTCTCCATTTTGATAGTACGTATTAACTATAATCCGTGTACTAAAGTAGTATATACAGGGCTTGTACTATTATTATACCTACCCTTCAAGGGATTGAAACAAGTTCGCTAAAACCTCTAAAAATATTACATAATAATACAAAATTCTACAAAAAGATAGGGGAGGAATAGTGATACCCCATCTAGAATAATTACACATGGGAGTGATTTATATGAGGTTTGTAACAGCTGAAAAAAGTGGAATTCAATTTATAGGAATAGTTAACAGTAATCTTGATCAAGTAGTTGATATTAAAACTGTAATAAAACAAATGAATGTGAAATTAACCGTTCCAGATACAATGATAGAAGTCATCGCCTTAGGTGAAGATTTAATTGAAGAGATTAAATTGATAGAGGAATGGGTTTTGATCCATCCAGAGGCGCAAGGAGTATATCCGATTGAAGAGGTTACATTAAAAGCACCTATTCCAAAACCAAACAAAAATATATTTTGTGTTGGCAAAAATTATGCAGAGCATGCAATTGAGATGGGAAGTGAAAAGGATATCCCAGAGCATGTCATGATGTTCACCAAGGCACCTACAACAGTTGTGGGACCTGATGAAAATGTACTAAACCATAAAGAAATAACGGAGCAGCTAGATTACGAAGGGGAATTAGCTGTTGTGATTGGCAAATCTGGTCGTGCTATAAGTGAGAGTGAAGCATTTGATTATGTATACGGATATACGATTATCAACGACATCACAGCTCGTGATATCCAATCTAGGCACAAACAATTTTTCCTTGGCAAAAGCTTGGATACAACTTGTCCGATGGGGCCAATGCTTGTGCATAAATCGTTAATTCCGAATCCGGACAATCTCAATGTTAAAACCAAAGTAAATGGTGAAGTACGACAATCAGGCAACACTAGTCAATTTATATTTCCAATCGAATCAATTGTTTCTGTCATTTCACAAGGAATGACATTAGAACCAGGTGATATCATTGCAACAGGAACACCTGCCGGAGTAGGTAAAGGGTTTAACCCGCCACGTTTCCTAAAAGCGGGAGACGTTATTGAGATTTCAATTGATGGCCTGGGAGTATTGCGAAATAAAATTGCTGAGTAATGGTATAAGGGCCTTTGTCACAAAAGAGACAAATTTCCTATGGTGATAGTGAAAAAGAATCGATACAACCTTTTTAATTTTTAACTAAACATGCTATGATAATCCTTGAAAGAAATTGGAAAAGGAGGAAGTAGTACATGACAGTGAATACTCATGCACATATTACTTCTTGGGTAGTAGCTATTATTCTATTTGTAATAGCAGCAACAATCTTAAATAAGTCAGGAAAAGAAAAAGCACAAAAAATTGTTAAGATGATCTTACGCTTATTTTATCTTTTCATTTTAGCAACAGGTTTACTACTGTTATTTGGTGGAGTTGCAATTGATGGCGAATACATAGGTAAAGCAATCCTAGGCATTTTATCAATTGGATTTATGGAAATGATTTTAGCTCGCTCTAGTAAAGGAAAACCAAATGGTCTTTTCTGGGCATTGTTAATTATTGTGTTAGTTTTAACAATAGCGTTAGGTATGAGATTACCACTCGGTATCTGGGGTTAATAAATTAATAAAAATGTGAAAAAGCTGCCAATTTGGTGGCTTTTCTCACTTTTTCTATGTTTTTCGACAGAAAATTATGCTATCTTATGGATAGATACATACTTCATGAGTGAAAAAGAGTGGTGAATCTCATATTGAGAACCTATAGTTTGGTTTGTAATGAAATAAATGAATTAGATGAATTTGTCGAGCAACACCATCTTTCTGCAGAAAAAAATGTACTTATCCAAATTCTTACAGGTGGAACTGAAGGTCGTCTATCAATAAAAGAAATAACAGATAGAATAAAGGATCAGATTCCACATGCGATTTTTATTGATACAATGAATGAGAAGGAAACTCAGGCTAATAAAGTAGCCAACGGATTTTTTATAAGTCTCACCGTTTTCGAGGATACAAAATTAATGTCTGCTATTCTTTCACTATCAGATACCAAAGGGAGACATGCTTTATTAGCTTTATCCCAATCGATGCACAGATCTTTAATAGATATTGAAGTAGTTTATGAACAAAAGGCTGAACAAAAAGCAGAGTGTTTAGCCTATTATGATGCAGAAACCGGTTTGTCAAATCGTTTGCATTTTACGAAACTAGTTGAAGACTACGTTCAAAAAATGACTATAAGAAAAAAAAATAACAAACTAGCTGTACTTTTTATAGATTTAGACAGATTTAAAATGATAAATGATACTGTAGGACACTATGCAGGAGATATCATTCTTAAGGAAGTAGCAAATCGAATTAAAGAAAACCTCCCTGCTAAAAGTGATCTTGCAAGATTTAGCGGTGATAAATTTACGATACTCATAACTGAGGATGTAGAGATTGACAAAATCGTTGAACTTGGTCAGAATCTCTTGCAAATCATAGCCAAACCAATAATGTATGAAGCTCGTGAATTTTTCCTAACTGGAAGTATAGGGGTTAGTTTTTATCCTAACGATGGTATAACAACTGAATTATTATTTAAGCATGCTGATACAGCTATGAACCTTGCGAAGCAGCAAGGTGGAAACAAACTGAAGTTTTACTCGAAAGAAATGAATCAACAGGTCTTATATCAACTAGAGCTAGAGGGTTATTTACGAAGAGCACTCGAAAAAAAGGAATTTCATTTATGTTTTCAACCTCTTATTGACCTAGCAACGGGAGAAATTTATGGTAGCGAGGCACTTATTAGGTGGGAACATCCAAAACTAGGGCTTGTATCACCAGGGGAATTCATACCTCTTGCTGAAGAAACAGGTCTAATCCATGATATCGGGAAATGGGTTCTAAAAAAAGCTTGTCAAGAAAATAAACGATGGCATGACATGGGGTTCGATTACTTAACGATATCAGTCAACGTATCTGCTAATCAGTTTCAACAAATAAGCTTTATCGATGAAGTAAAAGAAGCTTTACTGGAAACTGGATTACCACCTCAATTCTTAACTCTTGAGCTTACAGAAGGTGTGATGCTACGGAATATATCCCATAGTGTTTACGTCATGAAGGAGCTACAGAAATTGGGTGTCAAGGTTTCAATTGATGATTTTGGAACAGGCTACTCATCACTAAGTTATTTAAAGGATTTGCCAATCAATCACTTAAAAATTGACAGAACATTTATCAATAACTTGAAGTTAAATACGTCAGACATAGCGATTGTGAAGGCAATTATTACGATGGGGCATGGGTTATCTGTTAAAGTGGTAGCTGAGGGGGTTGAAACCGATGAGCAGATTGCATTACTTAAGGAACTTGAATGCCATTATGCGCAAGGTTTCTTCATCGATCGACCAATGAGAAGTGAAGACTTCGAAAAAGGACTAGCTAAACTAAAAATATGATACAAAGAGAAAGGGCTGTTCAACTGAGAACAGCCCTATTTTACCCTTTTTAATCTGGTGGAAAATATTTTAAGATACAACTGACTATCTGCAAATGGTTGAAAGAATTGTTCGTTTACCGTTAGCTAATGTAAATTCGAACCGGTCCTTTCTCAACTTACCACGTGAATAGTGGTGGTGGACAGATAAAATCATTTCTGTATTATCAAACATTAAAAAATTAACACCTTCTTGCTCATCATCACCTTGATGATACATTAATTGATTATGGCATAGAGTACAGTCATATAATGAAAACATAAGCTTATTTAAAGTGGATGTAAACCGTAAAAATTGGTCCTCGGAAAAACTCTCCAATAGTTCCTTGTAAGCAAAGGTCAGGTTTTTGCGAAAACGAAGGCAATCTCCATTATCAAGTTTGTAAAAATAACCATTCATCTGAATCAAACCGTCTTCGACAAAGATCCCTTTTTCCCATCGGTTTAACGTGAATAATTCTACTTCCTTACCAATCATTTCTTCAATCATTGATGCTTCGTCTGTTTCAGCATCAAAGAAAATCCACTGATCGTTAATACACTCTGTTGTACCCGTGATAAAGGAACGTTTTTGTTCATTTATGCTGCCAAGACGTTGTTGTAAGTCCAAAGTTAAATCCTCCATCCATTCCTGTTGTATTATTCTCTTTTTAGACAAAAGAATGGAAATTTATAACCAATGATTTCAGTCCTGATTTGTTTTTTAAATCATAAAAAAAAGCCTGAACGATTCAGGCTGTTACGTTTGTATTTTCAACCGGTGTAGAAAATGTTTTCTTTTCCCATGCGCGTGAACGCCAACGCCAAAGCATAACTACTCCACGTACCCATTCGTCGACAATGAACGATATCCAGACACCTACTAGACCGAGTTCAAAGTGTATGCCAAGTACATAGGCAATAGGTACACATATTCCCCACATCGAAAGGATTCCCATATAAACTGGTAATCTAACATCTCCAGCAGCTCTTAAAGCATTAATAAGGACAAGATTGAAAGCTCGACCAGGTTCAAGAATAATGGTTAATAGTATAAGCACTCCACCAACTTTAATGATGTCTTGATTAGTAGTAAAGATAGTAAGGAGTGGTTCCTTAAAGAATGAAAATACAATTGCCATACCTAACGAAATATAAATCGCAAGCTTTAAGCTTTTTAAAGCTCTTAAATAAGCATCATTTATCTGACGAGCACCAATCATTTGCCCAACTAGGATTTGAGTTCCCTGACTAATTGCAATACTAAATAAGAAAATGAACATCATGAGATTTTGCGCGTATACCTTCGTTGTGAGGGCTTGTGTTCCCATAATCGTTATAAAATAGGTAATCACCATTTGTGAGGAATTATAGGATATCTGTTCTCCTGCGGAGGGTATTCCAATTTTAAGTAAATTTTGAATATGTTCCTTTGGTAGTGTGAAGACCTTTATAAATGGAAGACCATTATTTACCCGTTTAAACAAAAGATAAATGATGACAAGTAATCCTACAAATCTACTTATTGATGTTGATATTGCTACACCCTCGACTCCGAGAACAGGTAACCCAAATGGCCCAAATATAAAAATATAGTTTCCTATTACATTAAGGATATTCATACCTATCGTTACGTACATCGTATCTCGTGTAAAACCATAACTTCGAATCACTGCTCCAATGGTCATAATCAGTGCCTGGAGAAAAGAGAATAACCCTACGATTCTTAGATAGCTATCCGCTTCGTCTAATAACTCAATGGGTAAATCCATTAATAGCAAAAGTTTTTTGCTCCAAATAAACACGATGAGACTAAGAATAAGACCAAATACTAGATTTGCAGCTATTGAGACTACTGCAACCTCAGCAGCGCTCTTTTCATTTTTTGCTCCAAAATGCTGAGCAACTAAAACAGCTGTGCCAGTGGCAACGAAACCGAACATCACAATAATTAATGATAAGATTTGGTTGGAGACCCCAACTGCCGCAACAGAGTTATCCGAATACATGCTTAGCATAAGGGTATCAGCATTCCCCATTAACATATGTAAGAGCAATTCAATAAAAATGGGCCATGTTAATGCAAACAGTGTTAACTTTTTCGTATTTATTGAAGTAGCCAAGCTGTCAACCCCTCTAAGATTCTTATTAAAAACTATATAAGTTTATCACAGAATCCGAGTTGAAAACACAGTAAATAGTAAAGAGAATGTTTGGTTTTTTTATGAGATAATTAATTGATAAATTTGTCGGAAATATGAACAAGTACCTGTTATATTTGACTTTTAAGAGGGGAAAAGGTTACTTTAAAGTATGATATGACTGTATTACGCATTCACCCCAAATTCCATATTCGGTATGAATGCAACAGAGTATACAATTTGTGGGGGTTTAATGTGATGAAGAAGATGATATACATAATAGCTCTATCTATTCCAATGCTACTTTTATCTGCAATCCATTCTGTGGCTGCTGATGAACATACGAAAAGAAATATAGAGGAAGAAAGCATTTATTATATTGTAGTTGATCGCTTTAACAATGGTGTCAGCGCGAATGATTTTGATGTGGATATATCCAACTCAACAGCCTATCATGGTGGAGATATTCAAGGGATTATTGGCAGACTTGATTATGTGAAGGATATGGGCTTTACATCCATTATATTATCACCTGTCTTTGAAAATGAATCGACTTCATATTACCCGTATCAAATTGAAAATTATAAGGAAATCAATAAGCACTATGGTACTCCAGATGACTTGAAGGAACTTGTTAAAGAAGCACATGATAGGGACATGAAAATAGTACTTGATCTTGGAATAGATTCAGATGAGGTTATTACTGATCTGTTTATTGAAACTGCAAAATGGTGGATTCAAGATACAAATATCGATGGATATAAGCTAAATCTTGTTGAAGGTGTTTCACCAAATGAAATTGCTACATTAGCGACAGCACTTAAATCAGAAAAAGAAGATTTCCTATTAATTGGAGAGTCAAGAAGTTTAAATAACTTAGATAGATTTAAAGAAGCAGGCATAGATATGTTTTACAATACTGCTCCCTATGAAGGAATCCAAAGTTTTAGTGTTGTCGACGAGGCGTTTAGAAATATCGAAATGACGTGGGAACAAGCTCAGGAATTGGATAGTCCCAGTTCTTTAGTCAATTTTATTGATACCTTGAATACAGTTCGATTTACTTATAGGGCGGTAGAAGCAAATGAACACCCTGCACCACGACTTAAGTCAGCCTTAACCTATATTTATACAACACCAGGTATTCCAATGGTTTTATATGGTACGGAGATTGCGTTAAATGGCAGCGAACCACCTGAGAATATCGGTTTAATGGACTTTAGAACAGACCAGGAGTTAGTTGAGTATATTACTTTACTTTCAAAAATAAGGTCTGGTGTTCCGGCATTAACAAAAGGGACAATTGAATTAGTTGTGAATGATGAAGGACTACTTGTATTCAAAAGAGAGTACGAAGGTGAAATTGCATTTGTTGCAATCAATAATACAACTAAAACACAAAATTTCACGTTAACGACAGACCAAATAGGAGAAGAAAAAGAATTAACAGGACTTATCACTGAAGACCTAGTCCGTCCTACTGACGATGTATTCCATATGGTTGTCAATCGGGATGTCTCAGAAGTGTTTGTAGTTCGAGACACTACAAAGATTAATTATACATTATTATTTAGCGTATTTATTGTACCGGTATTAATGGTTGGATTTATCTATTTAAACAAAAGAAGACATGGCAACAAGAAACCTGAATAAAAGTGAAGGGGCTGTCCGAAAAGTCATTGAAAAGTGACTTTTGAGGACAGCCTCTTCTTTTATATTATTTTCTGGTTAAAACATAGTGTTGATTTCCGCTGCAGGTGCTCGCTTTCCGCGGGCGGTCCGGAAGCCTCCTCGTCGCTAGCGCTCCTGCGGGGTCTCCCCTGGCCTCGCTTTTCCCGCAGGAGTCTCGCACCTTCCACTCCAATCAACAAAGTGTGATTATAAAAATCCCGGATTTACAATATAATTGAATATACTTTAAAATAACGCACAAAAAAATCGTCTTTTCTAGTAAAATTGTAAGTGACCAAACCAACAATTTTCGTAAGGACGATTTTTTATGAGTAATCAAATGATCACTGAGCTAAATTATAACACGGAACAAACTAGCCTTCCACTAAATATCCAGACCCAAGAAGAAACTTGCGTTTCAACAAAGAGAGAACTACGCCCCACATTCATTCCATACACGCAGATTTTCCCTGCGTGGACTCGATAAGGTCCATGTCGAGTTTGGGATTGTGGCATTAGCACACAATCTATTGAAAGTAGCAGGCATCCGCCTTGCTACTTCTAATAATCAAAATCCAACAAAAAAGCAGCGAAAGGAAAATATAAAATTTTTTTCTTTCGCTGCTTTACTATTTTAGGGACTTCTTAGACAGCCCCTATTTTTTTTGTTGTTCACCATCAACGTGCTTGCGTCTTCCGTCTTAAAACTACCCATTCACGATTTCTCCACCGTTCACGTGAAGAATTTGTCCCGACATATAGGAAGCATCATCGCTAGCAAGGAAAATATAGCTAGGTGCGACTTCCTCTGGTTGTCCCGGACGTTTCATAGGAGTAGTTGATCCGAATTTTGAAACCTGATCGCTTGTAAAGGTAGAAGGTATCAATGGGGTCCAAATGGGCCCCGGAGCAACTCCGTTTACTCTAATGCCTTTTCCAGCTAACTGCATAGAAAGTGAGCGGGTAAAGGAAACAATTGCTCCTTTTGTTGCTGAGTAATCCACCAGTTGTTCGTTACCCTTATAAGCTGTAACTGAAGCTGTATTAATAATTGAATCTCCTTGTTTTAAATGGGGGAGCGCAGCCTTCGTTAAATAGAAAAACGAAAAAATATTGGTACGAAATGTTCGTTCGAGCTGCTCAGCCGTAATATTACTAATGCTTTTTTGTGGATGCTGTTCAGCCGCATTATTGACTAAGATATCAAGCTGGCCAAATGTATCAATTGTTTTCTTTACAATTTCTTTGCAGAATTCTTCATCCCCAATATCACCGGATAGAAGTAAGCACTTTTGACCTTCCTCTTCAACTTGCCGCTTTGTTTCCTCTGCATCTTCATGCTCATCCAAATATACGATAACAACGTTTGCTCCTTCTTTCGCATAATGAATAGCTACTGCCTTACCAATGCCGCTATCGCCCCCAGTAATAATTGCTACTTTGTCTTTTAATTTGTTGCTACCTTGATAGGAGTAGTCCTCTGAGACTGGCTTTGGCACCATATCAGTCTCGGTTCCTGGTTGATGATTTTGATGCTGTGGTGGTAAAACTTGCTTCTCTTGATTAGACAAAACAAACACCTTCCTTTTAGTAAATGTACTTTACTTACTTTTTAATAAAATAGGTTTGAATATACATTTCTATGAATTATTAAGTATTTATAAAAAATCAAAGAGGAGGTTAAATCTTGCTTTATAATGAAAATAGATAGAAAGAGGGGTTATCCATGGAAAAGCCTGAAAAGATTCTACTTGTTGAAGATGATAAAGAAATAGCACGTATTGTTTGTGATCACTTACGAAAAGAAGGATATAGCGTAACATGGGCTTCAACTGGAAAAGAAGGTTGGGAGGATTTTAACGAGGATCAATTTGACCTTGCTTTAATTGATTTAATGCTTCCAGAAATGGATGGCTATACACTGTGTAAAACCATTCGATTAGAAAGTGAAATACCTTTATTAATTGTGAGTGCACGAAATGAGGATGAAAGTAAAATAAGAGGGCTCAATTTAGGGGCAGACGACTATGTAACGAAGCCGTTTAGTCTTGAGGAATTAAGTGCGAGAATCAGCTCTCATTTGAGAAGGTACAGAAGGTATAACAATAAAAATATAAATGAGAACCGGATTAACTATATGAACGGGCTGACAATTGATTTTACAAATGACCTTGTTTATCTAAATGATAACCTTGTTCAGATAAGTTCCAAAGAGAGAGAACTCTTATTTCTCTTAGCCAAGAATCCCCTACAAACCTTTTCGAAAACAGATATCTACGAGCATATATGGCGCCAAGAAGACGTGGATGGAAACAACACGGTCACTGTTCATATTAAAAGTTTGAGGACAAAATTGGGAGATAACACAAGATCTGCTCGATTCATTCAAACAGTCTGGGGTATTGGCTATCGGTTCATTGGAGAACAACTTATATGAAGATAAAACTGTGGTTAATGGTTAGTTTTTTTATCGTCATGCTACTACCGGTTGTCGCACTGTATTTTCTATATGTAAGTATTAGTGAACTTGATGATAAGCAAGCACTGCTTGAATATATTGAGATGACCAAAAAGATGGAAGAAATCGAGCCTAAGCTTTTGGATCCGAATTTATACAGGCTTGGTCCGAAAGAACAGTATAACAGTGTTCAATCTTTAGCGAATGAATCCATCAAGATTACATTGTACCGGTCAGACGGAGTAGTCGTATATTCAAGCATACCTGATCCCAGTTCTTATGGATTTTTCTCGGAGAATATTGAACAGGTTTACCGAGACTTAAATGACCTTCAAAAGAATTCTCGAACCTTCTCATTGAAAAAACAAGTCATGAATGATGGTGAAGTCATAGGGGTTTTTGAGATTTCGATTGCTAGGGAAGAGTGGATAGAGGGGCTAACTGATCGTTATATCTATTTAGCTGTAGTTTTCGGTATCTTCTTTATCCTGCTTTATATTGTTGTTGTCATTCAATTGAATCGTAAATTAAATCGGCCATTGAGTCATCTACAAGCACAGATGACAGCTTTTGCTAATGGTGAGAAACTTGAGAAGCAAATACGTGAGTCGAATGATGAAATCGGGGAGTTAATTAAACATTTCCAAAAAATGAAATCACAAATAGAACAAACACAGGAAGAATTGGCTGTTCAACAAAAGGAAAAAGAGTTTATTGTGGCAGCTTTGTCTCACGACTTAAAGACTCCTTTAACAGTCATTCGTGCATATACTGAAGCCTTACAAAAAGATGAATATTTATCCGTACAAGAGAAAAATGAATACAAAGAAATCCTATTTGAAAAGCTCGAATACATGAAACAAATGCTTGATGATTTAACCATGTATACAGCATTACAATCTTCCGAACAACAGACAGTACTAGTTGAGGTTGATGGAGAAGAATATTTCGATATGCTCTTATCAGGTTATGAGGAACCATGTAACCGAAAAGAGATTTCGCTTACCGTTACTCAATCTGTTAAAGAGTCCTATATGGTTGATCCAAAACAAATGGTGAGAATTGTTGATAACATCATGAGTAATGCCATTCGTCATACAGAGAGAGGTGACCGAATCTGGCTAGCAGCTTTATCAAGTGATACAAAACTACCAGAATGGATGTTTCGAGAATTCCATGAGGTTGTTGATATCTGGAGAAGAAAAGGAACGATTATCCTGATTCAAAATGAAGGGAATGGAATAGCAAACGAACAACTGGACAGAGTATTTCAACCCTTTTACCAAGCAGAAGGTGCTAGAAATAATGGAGGCAGTTCAGGACTAGGCCTTAGTATTTCAAAAATGTTAATGGAACAACAGAGAGGAAAAATTGATATCTGGTCAGCAGAAAATAAAGGGACATTGTTGGCCTGCTGGTTGGAAGAAGGTAGGGAATTAAATGAAGAAAATACAAATGTTATTGATTAGTGCAATTCTACTAACTGTCCTGTTATCAGGCTGTAAGGGAGAGATGGCAGTGTCATCAGAAGAGATTGTATCAAATGTATTGTCTGCAAAGGAAAATAATCTCTCTTATTATGGAGAAGGTGTCATGAAACTTACTGCAAATGATGATGTAACAGAGAATTTCGGTTTTAAAGAGTATGTTGCAGAAGATGGAAAACGAAAAATGATTACGACAGACCTTACAAATAATCACGAATCATATGCTTTAAATGACGGAAATCAGATAATCTCCTATGAAACGGGAAGTGAAAAAGCATTTAGCATAGACTTATCTGGAGAGGAATTACCAGCTTTTTCGGCTTCACCCAAGGAACAACTTATGACAATGTTTGGAGCAATTAAAGAAACCCACGATTATGAAATTATTGGTGAAGAAAAGCTGTTAGATTTGGATGTCTATCATTTGAAAGCTACACCATATAAGGATGGCAGTTTTTTAGGAGAAATTGACATCTGGGTTGACCAAAAGACATGGTTTATGGTGAAATTCATTTCAGTTGTTGGGGATGCGAAATCAGAGGTTGAATATAGTCTACTCGATTTTTCACCTAATTTTGAGGAGAGCACATTTAGCCTAGACATACCTGAAGATGTTACCATTACTCCGATTGACTCGGATCTTGGATCTACCTATGGGACAGTCGAGGATGCACAAACGGCTTTAGAAGAACCTTTCCTCGTCTTTGCTGGTGATGAGAATACAATTGAGAATGTTGAGATTACAAACTCACAAGGAGAAATTAATCGTACTGAGATAACTGTCTTTTATATGAGTCAGGATATCCCGTCTGTGTTAGTTTCTGTTTTCAAGACACCAAAGGAATCTGGGTTGGAAATTCAGCCTGGAACATGGAAAGTTCGTGGAAAGGATGCAGAATTTGATGAGTTTATTAATGCGTTGACATGGGATGAGGGCGGCTTACGCTATACAGCTATTATTCAGAATCCAGATTTAGCTGTAGAAGAAGTAATAAAAATGACGGAAAACATGGTTCTAAGCAATGAAATGTAGGTGTAATTAATGCTTCCAAGTTTGAATATAATGGTACTTTTTATCATAGCAGGAGTTGGAATTCAACTAGTAGGGCTATTATTTGAGAAGGTGAATAAGAAAGTAGGGACGACGATAGAAATCATACTTGCCCTGCTTTCACTAGGGAGTATTTTTTATCATTACTCATTTATGGATGGGTTCATCTATATTGCCTTGGTTTCAAGTGGTTACTTTTTAGCAATTTCCTTAACCACTGGTCATGAGAAACGAAAAGAAATTGAAAAAGAATTACATCATATTATAGTAGAAGAAATTGCTTTAGAACGCGGTATTTCTAGGATAATTTTAGATTTATTCATAACAGGGTTAGTGGTAATGGGCGCGATCTTGTTCTACATCTTTGGTCCTGATTATAGTGCTCTAAAATATATGATTATCTTTGGACTTGTTAGTACGGTTACAGAAGTAATCAAGCGGATAGGTGGATACGCAACTGTTAAACTATTCTATGACAAGGAAGAAAAGCAATTATACATTTTATCACGATTTGAGTCTCGAAAGATTCCTATTGAGGATGTTGAGGAAGTAGAGGTAGAAACAAATGTAGACCTGTTAAAACTTCATCCTTTATTAACGATGTTTTCTTCAAATACAGATTTTACAACAAACTTTCAGAAAGTGTTGAGAATAACTGTTCCAGGCGAGACGATATATGTAACGATCCAGGAACCCGAAAAGTGGAAATCAACAATAGTGAATATGATTAAAGTCGAAGGAGAAGAGAGTTCTCCGCAACTTGTACTGCCATTTTGGCATTGGAAGAATGGGAAGCGATTAATTGGAAAACTCTATTTTGCATCAACAGTAAAAGGTATTTCAGCTTATACGGGGCTGCTCCTTCTTTTATATTATTTTGAGGTTCCCTCATCGATCATGATAGGGGTTGCTTTAGCGTATTGGGTTTTTAATCTATATATTTCTGATCAGGTATTAAGAGTTGCCATGGATGCAAAGGAAACACAAAATCCTAGAATTATTCAACTATCACAGCGGATTTTCGAAAAAGCTGGTATACCAAATGTCCGCGTGTATGAAACAGAAAGTACAGAGTATAACGGTTTGGCAACAGGCATGCATATTGGGAAAGCAATGGTTACCCTAACGACTGCGACTTTAAAACTACCAAACGAAGCAATCGAAGGAATCCTAGCTCACGAGGCCATCCATATACAGAAACGTGATGTGCTATGGGGACAGATTTGGAGATTTGTTTATATGGCACTAGTTCTAGCTCTTGTTTTATACATTCAAACATATGTAACTAATTTAGAAGAGTATAAGGTTCCTATTTTCTTAGGGGTGTGGACTTTAATGATGCTATTTCCTATCATGCAATCCTTTTGTTCTCAGTGGATGGAGGTTCGTGCTGACCATCTCGGAGCATCTCTTCTTGAAGGTAAAAGCGAACAAATGGTAAACAGTTTAATTATCTTATCACAGAAACAAGATGAAGCAATCAATAAGTCAATATCGTATAGTACAGTCCAAAAAAATGAGGATGAAAAGGAAGTATCATCCATAGAACGAGATTCATTACTCTGGAGATTTATCGAGTTTCAGTTTATGTTACATCCACCAATGTATTGGAGAGTTCAGACTTTAAGAGAGAATAAAGAAGGTTGGGGAAAGAAAATTCGAAAGCGTTGGATGGTTGATCGGATAAAGGAGTCAGTCTTGAGATAGAAGAGGTGAGTTGATGAAAATTGCAAAGCTTTTATTTGTACTTGGTGCACTTGTTTTTCCGTTAGGTATCTATTTATCTTCGATTAGCCCTATAGGGGTTGTCTTAGCCATTGCTGGGGGACTTACAGTTTTTTTTAGTACTCCGGCTATGCAATCATAATCTTGGATGGCGCATTAAGGCTATGGTACGATGATAGCAAAGTTGAGAGGAGTGGTAATATGGAGTTAACAGTTTATTTAGCTGGACAAATTCATGACAATTGGCGTGAGGAAATTAAGGAGAAGGTAAAAGCTGAAGGACTTCCTTTAACCTTTGTAGGTCCACAAACAAACCATGACAGATCTGACAGTATAGGCGAGCAAATTTTAGGTAAACAACCTGATAGCTTATATAAGGATGATGCGGCATCAGATATTAATAACTTCAGAACACAGGTATTGATGCAAAAATCAGATGTGGTTATTGCGTTGTTCGGTGAAAAGTATAAGCAATGGAATACAGCTATGGATGCGAGTGCAGCGATTACGATGAATAAGCCAACAATTATTGTAAGACCCACTTCACTCATACACCCATTAAAAGAGTTATCTAACAAAGCAAATGTAACAGTTGAAACAATTGATCAAGCACTTGAAGTGCTACGATATATTTATGAATAGACAAATTGCAGTGGAGACATATCCACTGCAGTTTTTTTATATTCGTCATCCTAACTTAGTAAAATTAACCTTTTACAGATGTTTGTATTGCAATTTTAGTAGTAAAGTATGAAAATGATTAAAATAGGGTGAAAGTTTAAAATGTTTAATTCTACTAGACAACATCTGAAGGGACGTAAGGGTATGAGTGAAAAAAGAAGAGTAAAAGAGTTATTTTCAACAATGAGTAAAAAAGAAAAGGTCAAGTATCTCTGGGAGTATTATAGATACTACCTATTTGGGCTTATATTCGTAATCGCCGTAACTGTTTTTCTAGTAAACGAACAATCTGGGCAAAAAGAGTATGCGCTTACTATTCATGTTTTAGCAGATTCAGTATATTCAACGGAAATCGAGAAAATTGAGCAAAGACTTAATGAAGAAATTCTTTCAGAAGAAGAAAGAGAAACACATGAAGTTTCCATTCAGGTCCTTCCTTATTCATCTAATCCAGCGGATGTAACGACTGTACAGGCTACCTTACAACGATTAGTTGCTGAAATTTCAGTTGGTGACCTTGACGTTGTTTTTATTGATAAGAATCAGTATGAGATTATGAATAGGGAAGAGTATTTTTATAATCTAAACGAGTTGATAGATGGAAGTTTACCTGTTGAGGAACAGTTTATCTTCTACGATGCCAATGGACAAGCAGTAGGGATTGATTCATCAGGAGTACCACTATTTAATCAAGTAATTGGTGGGACAGAACCGGTGGTAATGGGGGTACTAAGAAATACAAAAAGGGAAGATAAAATAAAAGAGCTATTTAACGTTTTATTCGAAAAATAATATTCAAAATATAATTCAAAGGATAAGGACCCACATTCTGGAATCCCTTATCCTTTTTATTTTTCTAAAAGTGTTGGAGTATTTTAGGTATCTATAAATATCATAAAAAAACACAACCAATTGTAAGGGTTTCCATAGAAATTAACTATATGCAATGTGTAAGATGAGTTGTATATGAGAAAGGCCTTGTGCAGAAGGGGGAAGGTATAGAGAAAAAGTAGGCTTTAGGTACTACATCCTTTTAGCGTTATTTTATTCATCTTAGAGAATCTACTAAACGATTCATAATAAGAGAGTAGAGGAGATTTGGTATTGAAAAAGATGAGAAAAACCATTTTCGGACTATTATGTATTCTGTTAGTTTTAGGACAATTCCAAGGAGTAAGTGCACATGCGGAAGGTGGAGATGAAATGCCTTCCAATAAGATTATGATTAAGCCAACAGATGATACGCATATTGAGGCTGCTAATCAAACAAAGGTAAATGGGACTAGTTCAAACTTATTTACTGCTAACGATGAGCATGATAATCCTCGGCGGATTTTCTTAAAGTTTGATGTCAGTGAGTCAGATTTAGCGAATATGTCGAATGCCACTTTACGCTTATATAATTCAGATACGAGATACTCTCGAACGGTGACAGCGTACAAAGTGGAGAACAACGAGAATAATTGGGAAGAGGCAACACTTAACTGGGAAAATGCACCTGCACGAGGTGGTGAAATCCTGACAAAAGAAGGATTACCAGCTTCATTTGATGTTGAGAAAGTAGCAGATAATGATGCAAGTGGAGATGACCGTCTAGAAGGTGCAAAGTATTATGAAATGGATATTACCTCCTATCTAGAAGAAGTAGGTGCTGATGGACAAGTGGCAATAATCGTACAAGGTAGTGGGTATACAGCATTTGCTAGTAAAGAATTTAAAGAAGGACAGTTTTCACCTGAGCTAGTAATCAGTAAAGAGAAAGAAGTTATTCTAGATGTAATAGATGATACGCATATTGAGGGAGAAGTAGGGAAAACAACCAATAGTAATGGAACTAGCTCAAATTTATTTATTGCAAACGATGGACACACAAATCCTCGTCGAATCTACTTAAAGTTTGATGTAAGTGAAATTGATTTAGCTGAATTTCCTAGTGCGACGTTACGAGTCTATAATTCAGATACAAGATATTCACGTACCGTAACAGCTCATAAAGTGGATGCAAATTGGGAAGAGGCAACACTTAACTGGGAAAATGCACCCCAACCTGGGGAAGCGATCCTTTCAAAAGCAGGATCACCAGCGCAAATAAATGTTGAAAAATTCTCAGATTCCTCAGATACACGTTTAGAAGGTGCAAAGTATTATGAAATGGATATCTCTCCTTATCTAGAAGAAGCAGATGCGGATGGACAAATCGCGATTGTTTTACTATCCAACGGGTATACAGCATTTGCTAGTAAAGAATTTCAAAATGGGGAATTTCCTCCACAATTAGTATTAAGCACAGAAAAGTCAGAAGGTCCGGTAGAAGAACCAGCTGATTTGTATAAAGATTTAACTGATGGTAGAAGTAGTCTTTACCCAGAAAATTGGTATCCAGGTTTCGGTGATGATGAAGGGCGTTTCCTGCATGATTTCTCATACGCGGGTTATAAAATGGGAGAAGTTCCAATCCCAACCACTATTTCTGGAATGAAAATTGATGTTACTGAAGCGCCGTATAGTGCGGATAACACCGGTGACACAGATGTAACAGCAATTATTCAAGCAGCAATCGACGAAGTAGCAACTGCTGGAGGTGGAGTTGTCTACCTTCCAGAAGGTACGTACAGGATTAAACCACAAGAAGGTACAACTGAATCGTTAAAAATAAACAGTAGTGGTGTTGTTCTTCGTGGAGCTGGGCCAGATAAAACGTTCCTCTTTAATGATGAACCAGTTATGAGGTCGAAAAATATTATAACGGTTAGATCTGAAAGTAGTAGTTTCAAGCCAGTACAAGGAACTTCAACTCTAGTGAAAAGAGACCTACTTAAACCGACCGTGATTATCCCAGTACAAGATACTTCAAATTTTGAGGTAGGGGATTGGGTACAAATTACAAACCAATATACATCAGCACTTGTTAAAGAGCATAATATGGAAAATTGGTGGGACACATATGTAGGACAAACAGGTGTTATTTTCAATCGAAAAGTACTTGCTATAGATACTGATAATCAAACAATAACGATTGATATCCCAACACGTTACGCTTTGAAATTAAGAGATCATGCGTCCGTTTCTAAATTAAATGATCCTATAAGTGAGATTGGGATTGAAAATCTCTCAATCGGAAATATTGAGAACTTAAAACAAGGAATTTCAGAGGATGATCATGGCAAAGAAGGAACGGCGGGTTATGATGCTGACGCGACAAATGTAATTCAGTTTGATCATGTTGTCGATTCATGGGCGAAAAATGTCCACACATACCGACCAAGTCAAAATTCTGCTGATTACAATTATCACATTTTATCAAATGGTATTGAAATTGCTCATTCTAGAAATGTAACCGTAATCGATTCAAGTATGAGTAACCCGTTATATAGAGGTGCTGGAGGTAATGGTTATCTCTATGAACTTAGAGGAAGTGAAAATTTAATTATTGATTCCTATGCAGAAGGTGGAAGACATAATTATACATTCTCAAATATGTATGCAAACGGAAACGTCATTCGTAATTCAGTATCCAAAGATCCAACACATGTAATTGATTTTCATCAGCGCTTAAGTATGGCAAATCTGTTCGATGGAATGATATTAGAGGGTGATACGATTCAAGGTGCAGTTAGACCTTATCCATCAAGTAGTCAAACACACAGACATGGACAAACAACATCTGAGAGTGTTTTCTGGAACACGATTGGTAAGAAAGCACATGTTAAATACAATGATATTATCATTGATTCACGTCAATTTGGTCATGGATATATCATTGGAACGTCAGGTGAACACCCAAACGTTCAAATTACACCAGTAATCCATTCAGCTAGAGATACAGCACCGATTGATTTTGCAGAAGGAATTGGACAAGGGGAACAATTAAGTCCACAATCCCTATACCAAGATCAACTGGCGAGACGAATTGCAAGAAAAGATTTGGATTTAAAATCAGTTTTGATAAACGGGGAACCACTAGTAAACTATCAATTTGGAACACGTACGTACGATGTTGTCTTACCGCATGGAACAAGTAAAGTACCAAATGTTACAGCAACTGCATTCTCAGGAGCAAATGTTACAATTTCTGATGCAGAGCAGTTACCAGGTACAACAGCTATTACAGTAACTGCAGGTTCTACTTCTACAGAATATAAACTGAATTTTACAGTGGCAGAAACAGCAGCGGTTTTAAGTCAATTGATTGTTTCACCTGACAACACGAAGCCAGGATGGCAATCAGGTTTTAAAATTACAAATGGTGATGAGGCATATTTAAATGTATTCGGTATAATGTCTGATGGCTCAATTGCAGATAATGAGGCCGCAACAATTTCATATGCAACTGAAAATGAAGCAGTATTAACTGTTGATGCAAATGGAAAAATAAGTACAACGGGTGTTGGTACTGCAAATGTTACGGTATCAATGTCCATTAATGGCGTAGAGGTAACGAGTAAGATTGAAATAATCTCAGTTAAACCAGTTAAGCCAGCTTTAGAAGAAATAATTCCGATTGTGTCAGTAGTAGCAAGTACTGACGATGGGAATGTAGCAGAAAATGTTCTAGATGAGGATTATGATACAAGATGGTCTGCTCAAGGTGATGAACAGTGGTTAATCGCAGATCTTGGTGATATCCATAACGTTGGTTCAGTAAGTCTTTCATTCTATAATGGACATACTCGTGCATCAATTTTCGATATCGAAGTTTCTGAAGATGGTGAGAACTGGATAAGAGTGTACGACAGGAACGAAAATGGAAATTCAAGTGGAACAGGCAATGATCTTGAGTTATTCGAATTTGACCAACCTCAACCAGCTAGGTATGTGAAATATGTTGGGTTTGGCAATACGTCGAATGCTTGGAATAGTATTACAGAAATGAGAGTTCATCCGCACTTAGGTGACGAAGATGACGATGACAATGACAATGAAGATCCAGGTACTGGAAATGAAGACGAAAATGACAACAATGAACCTGGCAACGGCAACGGCAACGGCAACGGCAATGGCAACGGTAACGGCAATGGCAACGGCAACGGCAATGGCAATGGCAACGGTAATGGCAACGGCAATGGCAATGTCAATGGCAATGGCAATGGCAATAGCAATAGTAATGACAATGGCAACAGTAATGGAAATAACGAAGATAAAAAGGGTAGCAATAATGAACTACCCAAAACTGCTGGAACAATGTATAACTGGTTATTAGTTGGGATTACTTCTCTAGTAGTCGGGGCTGCATTATTTGTAGGAGTTAGAAAAAAGCTGGCATCAAGGTAAATAAATAGTCTTTTTCCTCGCCTAACACACTATTTCCCTCATATTCTGAGGCAAGATAGTGTGTTTTTGATACTTTGTGAAAAAATATATTTTCTTGCCTAACGCTCAATCTCCTCTTTGAGACAAAAGGACTATCATTCATTAGATTTTATTCTATGGATAGATACAATCGTAAAAAAACACAAGTAATTGAAAGTGATTCCATGGTGTATGTAAACGCTTAGATGTAAATTAAGTATATAAATAATAAATTAGAAAGAAGGTGGGTCTGGTGTCGAGTTTAGCTCCACAAAAAGCTGCAGGTACACAACCGAGTATTCGCAGCAAGCGGCGGGCCATATGGGGAAACATTTGGAAGTTTAAGACATTATACTTATTATCTTTACCTGGTATTCTATTTTTCCTAGTTTTTAAATATGTACCACTCCTAGGAATTGTTATAGCATTTAAAGATTATAATCTTTTCAAAGGTGTCACAGATAGCCCTTGGGCAGGATTAAAGCACTTCCAACGAATGTTTGAACACTATGAGTTCGTCGATATCCTAACGAATACATTATTAATCGCATTCTACGATATGATATTTGCCTTTCCGGCTCCAATTATCTTAGCTTTACTGTTAAATGAATTAAGGAAAGTTATATTTAAGCGTACACTACAAACCGTAATTTATATGCCTCACTTCTTGTCATGGGCCGTTATAGCTGGGATCATGATTGAGATATTATCACCATCTGGTGGTTTAATTAACCGTATCATTGAGATGTTAGGATTTGAATCGCGATATTGGTTAGGAGAAGAAAGCTATATCCGTTCAATCCTTGTAGGATCTGGTATCTGGAGGGATGCTGGTTATGGGACGATTATATATTTAGCAGCATTAGCTGGCATAAATCCTTCATTATACGAGGCGGCAGAGATGGATGGAGCGAATCGTTGGAAACAAACATTGTACATCACTTTACCAGCACTACTACCAACAATTACAATCTTATTCTTACTTCAAATTGGTAACTTCTTAGATTTCGGATTTGAACGTGTTTACGTATTCTTGAATCCGCTTAACTCTGCCAATGCGGATATTTTAGATACGTATATTTATAGAGTTGGTTTAGTTGAGATGCAATATAGTTACACGACTGCTGTAGGTGTCTTTAAATCAGTTGTCGGGTTAATCCTAATTGTGGTAGCTAACCAATTAAGTAAAAAAGCAACAGGAAATAGTCTGTACTAGGAAGGGGATGAAATAATGCGAAGAAAATCAACATCTGAAAAAGTATTTGGAACTCTGATTGTCATATTTTTAGTTATCTACGGTGCCCTTGCTTTATTCCCTCTTCTGCATGTATTTGCACAGTCATTAAGTAGTGCATCGGCGATTGGTTCGGGGAAAGTATTTTTGTGGCCAGTAGAGACTACATTCGAGAACTATCAAGAAATATTAAAGAATCCCTCGATTTGGCAAGCACTTAGAGTAAGTATTTTTATTACAGTTGTCGGAACCATAATTAACTTAGTCATGACAGCCAGTCTCGCTTATCCGTTGTCCAGAGATGAGTATAAAGGGAAAAGATTTATATTATTATTGATTCTGTTTGTATGGATTTTTAATGCACCGCTGATCCCAAACTATCTACTACTTAAAGAACTAGGAATGGTTAACACCTTATGGGCACTTATGATTCCGAATGCTATTACAACCTTTAATCTCCTTGTTATGAGGTCATTTTTCTTGGCAATACCAAAAGAATTGATTGAATCTGCCAGAATGGATGGTGCTGGGGAATTACGTACATTATGGAGTATTATCCTTCCGTTATCAAAGCCTGTAATGGCTACAATGTGTTTGTTATATGCTGTCATGCACTGGAATACGTATACAGCAGCGATCTACTATATACAGGATGCTTCTTTAATGCCAATTCAGGTAAAGTTGGCGCAATATGTAAAGGAATCGGCTGATGCATTACTTCCCAATGATGAAATCGTTTCAATGACTTCAGAAGAGGGGATTAAGATGGCCGTAGTTGTAATCGCAGCAATTCCAATCATAATCCTGTATCCTTTCCTCCAGAAACATTTCGTTAAAGGTATGACACTTGGTGCTGTTAAGGATTGAGCATAATTAAGAATTATCAATAGTAATTTGCATGTTATGAGAGCACTATCAGGGTGAAATATGTCTTGTTTCCTTTTCTAATTAAAACGATTAGAAAAGTCCAAATGTATATGAATTAAAATAATGAAAAGTTGGTGGTTTGAATGATGCAAAAGAACTTCACATTTACTGATTATCATAAGCTGGATGACGCGTTACCAGAGTTATGGGAGGCATTGCAGCAGAAAGTTTCTCGAATGACTGAACAGATTGGAGATAAATCCCCGCATGTTGCACCAAGGGACACTGGTATATATGATAACATGAGTATAGACTGGTGGACTTCTGGTTTTTGGCCGGGTATGTTATGGATCATGTATGATATGACTGGTGAAACACGGTATAAAGATGCGGCATGGGCATGGGATGAACGTATGGAACGAAAGATGATAGAGAAAAATCGTTTCCACCATGATGTAGGGTTTCAATTCTTACCAACATCTGTTATTAAATATAAGTTGACACAAGACCCTGATGCACGTCGTCGAGGGCTTGCGGCAGCAAACTTTTTAGCTGGTCGATTTAATATCGCTGGACAATACTTAAGAGCGTGGAATACAACCGAGAATAAAAATTCATGGAATCATGAAAATACAGGTTGGTCAATCGTTGACTCAGCATTGAACATTTCTATTTTGTTTTGGGCTGCAGAAGAAATTAAAGATCCTCGTTTTTCTCATATAGCCAAAGCACATGCAGATACGGTTGTTAAGCATTTTATTCGTGATGATGGGTCCGTGAACCATGTTGTAAATTTTGATCCATTAACAGGGGAGTATATTGAATCCATTGGAGGACAAGGTGCATCATCAGATTCAGCTTGGAGCCGTGGAGCGGCTTGGGCCTTGCATGGAATGGCGAACACTTATAGATACACTGGGGATGTGAAGTATTTACAAGCGGCCCAGAGAGTGGCTCATTTCTTTTTGGCAATGCTACCTGAGGATTATGTATCACATTGGGACTTTAGAGCAAATGAAACACTAGAAGGTGAGCCTCGTGACACCTCGGCAGCAAGTTGTACCGCTTCCGGTCTAATTGAAATAGCTAACTCTCTTCCAGAGAATCAGGGAAGACCATATAGGGAAGCGGCTAAGCGAATACTCCTTTCATTGACACAAAATTATGGGACATGGGATCGTCCAGAGCACGAGGGGATTTTATTGGAAGGGACAGGTAATAAACCGACAGGAACAAATATTGACGTGTCACTTATTTATGGAGACTATTTTTATTTGGAAGCAATAGTTAAGTTACTAGGTTGGAAGAACCGTATTTTTTAAAACCTAAGACTAAAGTCACTAGTATAAATATGATTCCATAAAAAAACACAACAGAAACATAATTAAGCCAATAGGCTTAAAAAAATACAGGTGCTATATTAGTAGTGTACTGAAAGCGCTTTATTTAAAAGATAAGAAAAGAGGGGACAAAATGAAAAGAAAGTTAAGCTTTATGGGAATCCTACTTCTCGTACTAGTAATGTTCTTGGCTGCATGTAGCGGGAATGAGAGCTCCAGTAACGAGGAATCAAATGACAAAAAAAGTAGCGATGAATCAGCAGAGAAGCAAACGATTTCAATCGTTGCAGGAAGTAACAAGAACCAAGTTGCAACCGACACTGCAGATATTAATAAGGAAGAATGGGTGTTAAAGCTTGCAGAGGAAACTGGGGTAGATTTAAATTTCCGATTATTACAACAAGATAACATCCGTGAAGCGATTGGTATCATGTTTGCGAGTGGAGATATCCCGGATGTATTGCATACTCAACAAGGAATGTTACCACTTGATCCAACTATGGCGGGCTCAGTAGAGGCTGGCGTGTTTATGCCACTTAATGACCTTTTAAAAGAACATGGACAAAATCTATTAAAAGAAATCCCTCAAGAAGCGTGGGATGAAGTAACTGTAGATGGTAACATCTATGCAATACCTCAATATCTATCAAACAATTCAAGACGTGGTGTTGTTGTTAGAACGGATCTAATGGAAAAGTACGGAATTGAAACACCGAAAACGGTTGATGAATTTATAGATATGCTTAGAGTATTTAAGGAAAATGGTCACGAGGCCCCATTTGGTGCTAGATCAGGTTTTTCATATTCACAGGCAATTTTCGGTGCGTATGACGTAATGTTTGGTAACAACATGTTTGAAAAAGTGGGAGATGAAATTGTTCCAAAATTTGCTGATGTAGAAAATATGACTAAAGCACTTGAGACTTGGAAAACGATGCTTGACGAAGGATTAGTAGCTCCTGACTTTCCTTCACATGGTAGTTCTGAAAGAGGTAAAAATATTGATGCTGGGGATACAGTTGTTTTCGAATACAATGTAAACAGTCTTCTTTCATTCGAAGAGAAACAACAGACTAATATTGATCCTGAAAGAAAATGGGATGTTATTCCTTCACCAGTAGGTCCAGACGGTAAAGGTGGTAACATGCTTTACGGTGCTACACTTCGCTTAAACTATGTGAATGCTGATATTTCTGAAGCAAAAGCAGAAGCAATCATTAAATTCTTCGATTGGATGGTAACGGAAGAAGGTAAGACATGGTTCTCATTCGGTATTGAAGGCGAAGACTATGAAAGAGACGCAAATGGAAATATTATTTTTAAAGAAGCTGAAACTGAAGAAGAAGCTAGACAAGCTGGTTTCCGTAATTCATGGTTGCAGTTAGTGGGAGACCTAGCAATTGATGAAGTTAAGACAGCGCAATTGCCAAATGGTCAGAAGGTATTTGATGCAATGGATTTAGTGTCTAAAGAAGGTCGTGAAGGAATTTCCTTTGTAAGACCTCTTGAAGCATATTCTATTAATCCAGATATTACACCTGGATTCGATACAGCACCTAAATTAATTGAAGATGCTATGATTCAAATGATTTACGGTAAAATGCCAATTAGCGATTATTCGAAAGTAATTGAAGATTGGAAAGCTAAGGGCGGAGCAGAAGTAATCAAAGAAGCAACTGAATACTGGAATAAACAGGAAAACATCTTCCGAGTTGGTCCAGATGCTAACGTGAACTAAAAGAAATTTCTTAATAATCAGTTTCCCTTGTGGTATAATATATTAATATACTACAAGGGTTTTTTTGTTTTATAGAATGGGGGGATTTCTATGAATAAAGTATTAGTAGTGGATGATGAGTTTATCATTCGGAAGGGTATTACAAAAATGGTAGAACAATTCTCAAGAAGACAAATGGATGTCTATACTGCTGGGAATGGATTGGAAGCGCTTGCTTTACTTAGAAAACATGATATTCAATTGGTGTTGACTGATATACGTATGCCAAAGATGAATGGACTTGAGCTTTGTGAGAGCATTCATGCTGAATACCCTAGTACTCAGGTAGTGATTATTTCAGGCCATGATGATTTTAACTATGCTAAGCAAGCTATGAGATACGGTGTTAGAGATTATTTGTTGAAGCCAGTATTACCTGATGATATTTTTAGTGTGCTAGACAGGTACACTGATGAGCAAAGTGAACAGAAACCAGTTCATTTTTCCCTGTCCGATTATGAATCATGGATGGAGTTATTAGAGGAAGTGCTGTGGAAGCTAGAAAAAGACCGAATACCAGAAGTATTGGCTATGTGGGGGGAGCTTTGTGAAAAGTCGGGTTTACGTAACGAACAAATTGCGCAGCTTCAAATAGAAAGCCTAGTCAATATCAAAAAAAGACTATCGAAACGCTCATTTCAAGCACAAGTTAATCTTCCAGATGATTTGAAAACGCTTGAGGTTCGGGACATGTTGAGGCAATTCACTGGGCAAATTATGTCTATAGTTGAACAATTAGAAAACATGCGAGGAGCAAAATTTAAGAATCCATTTGAAGAAGCTAAAGCGTTCATTGATGCCAATCTTGCAGAAGAAATCACCCTTGACGAAGTTGCCCAACGTGTCGGAATGTCATCAACCTATTTTAGTTATTTGTTTAAGAAGGAAAGTAAGGAAACGTTTGTGCAGTACAGGATTCGTAAACGAATGGAAAAGGCGAAGGAGCTTATGGAAATTCCTCATTATCGAATCATCGATATTTGTCAAGACGTAGGTTATGCAGATTATCCACATTTTACAAAGACCTTTAAAAAGTTTTATGGGTACTCCCCTTCTGAATATAGAGCTAAAATGGGAATTGCATAATGCCTAAGTTCAGTTTATTCTATCGAATATTTTTCTATTTTTTAATTGTGATCTTAATCTCCTTAGTTGCAACTGCTACGATTACATATTGGCAATCTGCGAAGGAATTTGATAAATATATGTACGATCGTATGTCACAGACGCTAAATAATGCTGTACATCATACAAACCTCTATCTTAAAGACTATGAAACTACTCTTTTGTCTTTACTTGCAACTGAGCAGGTTCATAAATTTGTATCCCTATCGGGAAACGACTATTTCGGCCACTTAAACTATGGATCAACGATTAAAGAAATATATTTTCAAAATGCTATCATTCGTAATCCTGAAATTGCTTCATTGTACTTAATTAGTAGAAATGGTCAGTATGTAACGATATATAATAATCTTAAAGGCTTAGGCTTGGAGGTATATGATCGTTCTTTTGAGGGGAGGAAAGTTTATGAACTTTTAGACAAAGCCTCAGATAGAGGAGGGAATATTCAAGTTTTCGAAAATAGTATTATTTCTCCTGAGAATAACAAGCTAATGACATTGTCTAAAAAAATCTCATCACAAAACAATGTACATGACTACGTCGGAGTCATCGGTATTGAGATTCACAAAGATAACTTAGAATGGCTGTGGGAAGGAATTGATCTTGGAGAACAGGGGTACTTTTTCGTTATGGATGATAGTGGACAAGTTATCTACCACCCCAATCAAGACAAAATTAATACACATTTAGAGGTAGAGTTGGCTAGTAAGATTAGTAACAGAACAAATGAAATAATTTACGACAACTCAGGAGAAATAAAGACAGTGTATCTTTCTCGTCCTTCAAACTATGCAGATTGGAACCTAGTTGTTTCTATGCCACTTAATGATCTGAGAAAGCCTATAAATAATATAAGAACTAATACTTTTATTATGAGCGGAATTACTTTAATTATTGCCTTGTTTTTAGCTATCCGATTTGGACATATAATTATTGGGCCGATTCGAACATTGAAAAGAGGGATGATTGAGACAGAGAAAGGGAACTGGGTTCACCTCCCGCTAACAGGACGACAAGACGAGATGGACGATTTGACTCAAAGGTATAATATGATGGTTTCACGTCTGTCGCAACTGGTAGATAAAGTGTATAAAGCAGAACTTAAGGAACGCGAGATTCAAGTGGAGAGAAATAAAGCCGAGCTACAAGCCTTGCAATTACAAGTTAATCCTCACTTTTTATATAACACGTTGGAGACCATTGCTTGTTATGCGGTAATCAACGATTCTGACGAGATAACAGATATTGTAAAATATTTATCGCAGATGCTTAGATATGCAGTTAGGACTGATTTAGAAGAGGTTACGGTAGCTGATGAGCTAACTCACGTCCAAAGTTATATGAATATTCTTAACCATAGGACGGGAATGGAATTTGAAATTGATGTCGACATTCCATCAGAGTACTTTTCAAAAAAGATGGTTAGACTTACTCTGCAACCGATTGTTGAGAATGTATTCAAGCACGCTTTTCCAGATGGTATTGAGGAGCATCATTTTATCCGAATTTATACCATCATAGAAAATAGTGAATATGTAATTTGCGTAGAAGATAATGGTATAGGGATATCAGAAGAAGTCTTGCAGGTTTTAAAACAAGTTCTAAGTGGAAATAAGCAGGGATTCAGTACCTCTCAAGATGGAGGGGGAATTGGTTTGGTGAATGTACATCGCAGAATTCAAATGGTGTTTGGTGATGAGTATGGATTGTCAATTGATAGCGAACCTAACATGGGAACTAAAATGTACTTACGTATGCCATTAAACCAACCCAACACTAAAAAAATCCAGTGACATAAATAAGAGCGTTGTTACAACTTAGGAAGTCGTAACAACGCTTGATTTTGTATGCCCAGTTTTTTCTTGCGGAATTAATTTTGCGAATTTACGGTCAGCAATCCAGTAAATAAAATCAGCAGCAACACTGAAAAAGAAAAAGAAAATCAAGAATGGAAAATTCAACGAAAGAACTGACCATGCTATGAGAATGATCATTCCAAAAATGGTTAGATGAATTTTATATAGTCCAAATTGTATGCTTGAAATACAGAGATTTTTGAAAGAAGTAACCGTATTAACCATTAATGGATATACACTAATAAAGGAAAGAAATATAAGAAAGGAAATTCCTGTGAGAGCCAAGTATATATACGTTTTGTTAGGTATGTCTATCTGATTTAAGAATAATAAATTAGATACTAAAAGATAACCGATAATCGTAAAAACAATACCAACCAAATAACTTTGCTTCCAATTTTCAACAAACTTATTCTTATATTGCGAAAAAACAGCTACTTCATTCTTAGTTCTCCACTCTCTTACAACTCCAAATAGCGCAGCAATTGCAGGGTATATTGTAACAATTGGTATACAACTAATAATAAATAATATATTTAAAAACATAAATTGATAGATCCAATTACACATTTTATATAGATAACCATCCATACTAAAAATATGAAAAACCTCCCATCAGTGAGACAATATATGAAAATAGTATATTTATACTAATTATAGCAAATTGTAAAAATTCATACAATGAAAGAATGTAAGCATTTCCATGACAGTGATATGGGAGACTTTGGTCTTAATATAAAAGCATATATGTTCTTTAATTCATTATGGAATCGAAAAAAACAGCGGTACTTGTCCGCTGCCTTTTATCTATCTGTAGTTTATAAACTGAACATCAATCGGTAAATCAGCTTCGCGTACAGCGTTGATGATTTGTTGTAAGTCATCTCTGCTTTTACCTGTGACACGCACCTGATCATCCTGAACCTGACTTTTTACTTTTAGTCCACTGTTTTTGATAATTGTGTTAATTTTTTTCGCGTTATCTTTGTCAATACCTTGAATAAGCTTTGCCCGTTGACGGACAGTACCACCAGATGCATTTTCAATTTTTCCATAATCAATGTTACGTGTTGCAACTCCACGCTTGATCATTTTACTAATAAGTACATCCTTTAATTGCTCAAGTTTGTATTCATCGTCTGAGACAAGGACAAGTTCTTCCTTATCTAAAGTGATGTCACTTTTACTCCCTTTGAAATCATACCGATTTTGTATCTCTTTCTTCGCAATACTAATTGCATTTGTCACTTCAGGCAAATCAACCTTTGACACTATATCGAATGAGCTTTCCTTTGCCATTGCCAACCTCCAAAAATAAGTTTATTTTCCTTGATTATAGTCAATGTTAGCAATTAGGACAACTTTTTCCAAAAGTATACTAGTAAATGATGGGCAAAAACGTCTATACTATGTAAGACAATAGCAATTAGCTAAGCACAAAAGAAAGAGGGCTTTAATAAATGAATGCATTAGAACCAGGAACGGTTGTAACTTTACGTGTTGATAGAGACGCTCCATTTGGCTACTTTTTAACAAACGGTGAAGATGAAGTTTTGTTACATACAAACGAAATTGAAGATGGATTTGATCCTGAAGGGGACGTAACGGTTTTTCTGTTTCAAGATCACCAAGGAAGACTAGCAGCCTCAATGAAAATACCAAAAGTTCAAATTGATTCCTATGATTGGGCTACCGTAGTTGAAACCAAACATGACTTAGGAGCTTTTGTAGATATCGGTATAAGTAAAGATATACTGGTCTCAAAGGATGACTTACACGAAGTATGGGATCTGTGGCCAGAACCAGGTGATCAACTATATGTTTCGTTACGAATAGATAAAAATGGGAGACTATTTGGAAAACTTGCGACGGAAGATGTCATTCGCTCCATATCAAAACCAGCGACCCGAAAGGACTTTAATAAAAACATTACTGGAACGGTATATCGGTTGTTAATGGTTGGGTCATTTATGATTTCGGAGGAAGGTTACCTCGGCTTTATTCATGAAAGCGAGCGGACAAGAGAGCCTAGAGTAGGGGAGAAGGTACAAGGCCGAATTATTGATGTAAAAGATGATGGTACCGTAAATGTTTCCCTATTGGGCAGAAGCCATGAAATAATGGGAGATGACGCAAGTAAAATCTATCAGTATCTTGAGAGTCGTGGTGGTGCAATGCCATACTGGGATAAGAGTACACCCGATGATATCTCAGCTAGATTTGAAATGAGTAAAGCCGCATTTAAACGTGCCCTTGGTAAGCTAATGAAAGAGGGGAAAATCTACCAAGAGGACGGTTGGACGTATTTCAAAAAAGAAGAGTAAATGAAAACGCATCGGTTGTAAATGGCCGATGCGTTTTATTATGATGTCTAGCCCCAGTGCCAAGCCAATCGAGGTCATAAGCCAATCCGTCAAGAAGGTCAAAGAACAACCTTCTCGCCGTATCGTCCTATGCTTGTTAGGACTGAACAAGGGACTTGCGCTTTTCCTATAAATGATCTGTTTTCTTTGAATACTGATGTTTGCCAGCCTTACGATTCTTTTCTCTCATCATGTTTTTTTCATGGCGTAGAGCATTATTATCTTGGGCTTTTTTATCATTATCACTTGTTCTTGGCATAATTAAACACTCCCTTCAATCCTTTCAATTTTAGGATATCCAGTCGTTTTTCAAACTATGTAAGATCAGCTTTAAGGCAATTTGTTTAAAAAGAAAACCGAAATAGTTCCAGGTCCTACATGTGAACCAATTGCAGCACCAATCATGTTAACATAGAATGATTTACATCCGAATTTTTCTTCAAATACTTTCTGTAATTCAAGAACTTCAGGCTCAGCATCGGCATGGCTAATCCCAATTGTCTGTTTTGATAAATCTGTGCCGCGTTCAGTCATAAGCTCAATAATTCGTTTGTACACTTTCTTTTTACCACGAATTTTTTCAAGAGGAATAAGTTTTCCGTCTTCCATATTTAATAGTGGCTTAATATTTAGAAGTCCACCTACAAATGCAGAAGTTTTACTAATTCTTCCCCCGCGCGCTAAATATTCTAAATCATCAACAGTAAAAAGATGCTCCATGTGAGTGCTATAAAATGTTGCTAGGTTTACAACTTCATCTTTTGTAGCACCGCTAGCGGCGAGTTCCGCAGCCGCTTTTACAACCAACCCTTGTCCAAGTGATGCACATTTTGTATCAATAATTGTTAAATCTAGGTCAGGGTACTCTTCTTTCACTTCTTCACTCATCATTACTGCCGTTTGATAGGTTCCTGACAATTGCGATGAAAAAGCAATGTAGACTGCAGATTGTTTCTCTTTTGCAATTTCAGTGAAAACCTCTTTAAAACGATGAGGAGAAACCTGAGATGTTTTTGGAGCACTTCCTTTTCGCATTGCGTCAAATACAGTTACAGGTTCAATTGTCGCAATATCTTCATAGTCATTGCCATCTAGATGAACTCCTAAGGAGAGTAAGGTTACATTGTTTTCTTCAAAAAAATGACGTGGTAGGTCACTCCCACTGTCTGTAAGAATTTTAACGGTCAAATGTCTCACCTTCTTTTCATTGGTCAAGTGTGTTTGAAAATAAACATACTTAAAGTAAGTGTAGCGAGTATTGGATAAAATTACAACAAGTGTGGGAAAATTTTGTATGACTACTTTTTTATAAAAAGGAAGAAAAGAATGCAGTTCCAGGAGGACTAGTTGAATGGTATCACGAGAAATAAAAAAAATACTTATCGTCATGTTTGGAGCATTATTAAATGCAGTGGCCTTAAATCTGTTCTTAATACCGGCAGATGTTTATTCTTCAGGCTTTACAGGTATTTCACAATTGTTGTTTAGAATTCTTGGTGACTATACGCCATTACATATTTCAACCGGTGTAATCTTATTGTTATTAAATATACCTGTTGCGATACTAGGTTGGAGAAAAGTTGGGAAGTCATTTACGCTTTATAGTTTTATTTCTGTTGCGTTAACAACACTGTTCTTATCCATTATTCCCCTTGAACGTATTTCGAATGACATCTTACTCAATGCGGTTTTTGGTGCTGTCATACAAGCAATTGGGATTGGTCTCACTTTAAAGTGGGGGGCGTCAACAGGGGGCTTAGATATCATTGCCCTTGTATTATCAAGGTCGAAGGATAAACCGATTGGCACCTATATATTTACATTAAATGGTTTAATCATACTTACAGCTGGTTTTTTATTTGGCTGGGAAAAAGCCCTTTATACACTTGTGGCCTTGTATATTTTAACAAGGGTTATCGATACGGTCCATACGAGTCATGTAAAAGTAACTGCGATGATTGTTACAAAGAAATCAGATGAAATGAAACAAGCCATTCATTCAAAGCTTGTGAGAGGAATTACACTGATACCTGCAAAAGGAGCATTTTCAAGTGAAACAAAGGACATGCTAATGATTGTTTTAACACGATACGAATTATATGATTTAGAGCGGATCATTCAGGAAGTGGATCCCCAAGCATTTACGAATATCGTACAAACAATTGGGGTTTATGGATTATTTCGTAAAGAATAGTAACTTTTTTAATGGAGCTAACGACAAATAAGTTAAAGGGGTGACAAACATGAGAAAATGGCTTCTAGTAGCCTTAGTATTTGTAATGAGTTTATTTATCATTTCAGGATGTGGAACAACATCGACAGAAGATGCTCATCCAGTGAATTCAGGTGGCGGTGAAAAGGTAGAGGCAGAAACACCACCAGAAGAACAGGAAAGCGAAGAACCTGGAGGTGCTGAGAATATGGTAGAAAAGCTTCAAACAAATCTTTCTATTAAAACAGATGATAACGAAGCAATTTTTACTATCTCATTAAAAAACACGGGTGACAAACCTGTGAAAGTGACCATTCCGGGAGGTCAAAAATATGAAATTGTTGTAAAGAATGCAAATGGAGATGAAGTATATCGCTATTCAATCGATAAAATGTTTATTCAATCTATCGAGGAAATGGAACTCCAACCAGGTGAAGAAAAAGTCTGGGAAGAACCGTGGGATTATACAACAAATGATGGCACAAGACTTGCTGCAGGTGAATATAAAGCAAACGTATTTCTTACTGCATCCGAGGTAAATGGCCAAAAGATTGAAAGTAATACACTGCAAACCGAGCAAAGTTTTACTATCCCTGAAGAAGGGAATACTGCATTCCGCAAAGTTCAAGTCCTTGGTGAAAATGGAGAATATACGGTATCAGGGGAAGTACGCGTGTTTGAGGCATCATTCTTCTATGCAGTCGAGGATGGACATGACTATGTGATCCCCGAGACTGTACAAATGGCTTCAGAAGGAGCACCGTCATGGGCACCGTTTGAAATTAAAATCTCAATACCAAAAGAAAAGTTACCGAAAAATGGAGCTTTAATTCTTCATCTTTATGAAAGAAGTGCAAAAGACGGCTCTATCACTAATCTGTATCACGCGAAACTTCAACAATTTCAATAAAAAGGGGAAGGGTCAGACTTAGCGTCTGACCCTTTTTGCAATTGCCAGCTGGCTACTGCAGTTGATCTAGTTCATTTTGTAGTTCGCGGAGTTGCTCTTTTTCGGCTGTTGTAGAGTTAGCATATGCAGATGAAAGAGCATTTTTTGCAACCGAAATAGCATCCTGTAAGGAAGTATCACTTTGACCCGCACTTGATAATTTTGCTATTTCAACGGTTTCACGGGCTTTTTGGAACAAACGGTTTCCCATGTTAAATTCCTCCAAGTGATGAATTTTCGACATTTCGCTCTTTCTTTTCTTCTGCTTCAGCTAGAGTTGAACGGTAAGGAAAGCGCTGAGAATGTTGTTGAACAGCATCTGCACCTTGATGAACAAATCGTTTTGATTTATTACTACCCATCCGTAAATTCCCCCTTTAACAGCTTAAAAAGAAGTGCTTTCTAGAAGCACTAGTACTATTGTTTGAAATTTAAGAGTGGGTTATATCAGGTAATTATTTCTGAATGAAATGGAACTGCATTAGTAAATGAGTTATTGATTTAGTAAATGAAGACATCGTCCCCGTGAATGAGGAGAATCAGGGTTACCAGCGGTAATCATCCTTGATTATGGATAAAAATAGGAGAAAGCAAACCAGGAAAGGCTGTAATCATCCTCAAAAATGGATAAAAATAGGAGAAAGCGAACCAGTAAAGGCGTTAATCATCCACGCAAATGGATAAAAGTAGGAGAAAGCGAACCAGCAAAGGCGTTAATCATCCACGCAAATGGATAAAAGTAGGAGAAAGCGAACCAGTAAAGGCGGTAATCATCCACGCAAATGGATAAAAGTAGGAGAAAGCAAACCAATAAAGGCGGTAATCATCCTCGCAAATGGATAAAAATAGTAGAAAGCGAACCAGCAAAGGCGTTAATCATCCTCGCAAATGGATAAAAATAGTAGAAAGCGAACCAGCAAAGGCGTTAATCATCCACACAAATGGATAAAAATAGGAGAAAGAGAACCAGTAAAGGCAGTAATCATTCTCATAAATGGATAACATATAAAAAAGAACCAGTAATCACTGGTCCCCTAGTCATTGCCTCCTAATTTGAGTACTTCTTCTAAATATAGGGCAATGCCGTCTTCTTCGTTTGTTAATGTTACATGGTTTGCGATATTTTTAAGCTCATCTATCCCATTGCCCATCGCAATTCCATGGCCAGCATATTCAATCATTTCCAAATCATTGTCTTCATCTCCGAAAGCAATAATCCTGTCTTGTGGAATTTGAAAATAGTCTGCGACTTTTTGAATGCCAACAGCTTTATTTAATCCAGACTTTACAATTTCGATCACATGCCAAGGTGCAGCCCATTTGCGATGATCGACTACTTCAGCATGTATTTCAGTAAGGTATTTACGGATTTTTTCAGCTTTTTCTTCGTCAGGGTGAATCAGCAGAGAAGTCGGGTTATGTTTTAAAATCTTTCGTAAGTCCCCAGTTTCAATATTCGGTTTTCCCATACCGAAAATGTCTAGCATTGATTCATCGTGAAAATGAAAATATACATCATCTATCACTTCTGCCAAAATATTTTTCACACGAAGTTCATCAGCAACTTCAACAATTTCTTTAACTGTTTTTAAATCAAGCGTGTCGTGATAGACACCCCAATTCTGATCAAGCGGGTGGTGGACAAAGGCCCCATTAAAATTCACGATTGGTGTTGTAAGACCGAGCTCTTGATAATACATGGAACTTGAGCGAAAAGGTCTTCCGGTCGCAATCATAATTGCATGGCCTGCTTGTTTTGCTTTTTCCAAAGTAGTTTTGGTTTTATTCGAAATGGTTTTATCGTCTTTAAGCAATGTACCGTCTAAGTCAAGTGCAATTAAGTGTTGTTTTGTCATAACAATCCCCTTTGTCCCTTTTATCCTTACTTAACCAGATATTAGAAAAATCGTCAATGCAAAGTCAAAGTTTTTAGAAAAACTTAAAATAAATGTTACACTATAGAATAGTTAAGTTCTTACTAAAGGAGTACATACAAGATGATTACTGTTGAGAAAAAGAAGTATGCCGAAATACCAGTTTTACATATTGTGAAAAATCAACTAAAAGATGACAAACTGCCGCTAATCCTATTTGTTCATGGATTTGGTAGTGCGAAGGAGCATAATCTTCATTATGCCTACTTATATGCTGAAGAGGGATTTCGTGTTGTGTTACCAGAGGCTGACTTTCATGGTGAGCGGGACCAAGGTCTTAACGAACTTGAAATGAACTTTAAGTTTTGGGATATTGTCATAAATGAAGTTAAGGAACTACAAATTATAAAGGATGAATTAAGCGACCAAGGGTTAATCGATGAAGCTAGAATCGGGGTTGCTGGAACTTCAATGGGGGGAATTGTTACATTAGGTGCATTAACGCAATACCCATGGATAAAAACAGCTGTAAGCTTGATGGGAAGCCCTTATTATGAAGAATTTTGCCGAGGGCAAATAGAAGCGATGAAGGACAACGATATTGATATCCCACTTTCAAATGAAGAACTAGATGAGTTGTATAGAGAACTGAGAAACTTCGATCTTACTCTTCAACCAGAAAAGCTAGATGGAAGACCATTATTATTTTGGCATGGTGAAAGAGACAAGGTAGTACCATTCCGCTATACGTATGACTTTTATCAAGATATAAAACCTCTTTACAAGGATAATCCAGAAAATATTGCCTTCATTGTTGATACAACAATGGATCATAAAGTGAGTAGAGAGGGTTTACTTGCATCAGTTGATTGGTTTAAAAAGCATTTATTATAAACATAAAGAACGTGTCGCAATTGACACGTTCTTACCAATTTTAGAAGCTTGCGCAATTATTTTTTTATCGAATTCCTAATGCGATTTTTGCGTAACGGCTCATCATGTCCTTGTTCCAAGGTGGATTCCAAACGATGTTCACATCTACATCTTTTACCTCAGGTAACTCGGTTAGAACACGTTTAACGTCCATTGCAATAGTACCGGCGAGTGGGCACCCCATAGATGTTAGTGTCATTGAAATTTGAGCGACGCCCTCATCATTCATATCAACATCATATACAAGTCCTAGGTTAACGATATCAATTCCTAATTCAGGGTCGATTACTTGCTCAAGTGCACCTAACATATTTTCTTTTAAAGCTTCATCCATTTGTAAACTCTCCTTTCGAGAAATAGCTTATCTAAAGTATAACGAAACATAGTAAGAAAGTGAAATGCGATGACTTATTAACTGCGTAGTTGCTTCATTGCTTCTGCTGACATGCGATCTGGAGACCAGGCAGGATGCCAAACCATTAATACCTCAACATCATTTACTTCATCAAGATATGCTACAGAGTGCTTCACACCGCTTGTAATACTATCGTGTAATGGGCAACCAGGTGTTGTTAATGTCATTTCAATATATACATTATTATTTTCTTTAATTTCAATTTCATATATTAGTCCTAAATCGACAACATTTATATTTAATTCAGGGTCAATTACTTGTTTTAACTGATCAATGATCTTTTCTTTTAATTCCATTCTCATTCTCCCTTATTTAAAAAGTACCTTGATAATGCTATAGCTAAAAAATATGATCGAAGCGACAACAAAACTTTGACCGATAGAGAAAATTAGCAAATGACCGGTTGCTATCGATAAAACGACAATTAAGCATCCAGCTACGAATCCTGAGAATATAGGAATTGCCACTTTCTCGTCAATCATTTGCTTTAAGGTAGGTACATCCTTTTTTCCAATAAGCTTGCTGTATCGGTGTGTCCACCAGAGAAACGGGATAATTTTATATAGATAACCGAGAATACTACAAGCAATCCACAAAAAGATGTAAAGAAAAATAAGGACACCGTACATTTCATATAATCCAGGTAAAAATGAGAGAATTACAGCCGAAAAGTGAATAATTAAACCGAAACCTATTGCAATTAACGAGAATAAAAATGGTTTATCAAGCTTTTTCTTTAATCTAACCTTGATGATGGTGGTAATGTGGTAAGAAAATATAGCAAAACCGGTGAACAGGAGGGTCATACCAACCTGTAACAATAGATAATTCTCCGTCATGAAGCTAGAAATAGTAACAATCAGCCCACTAGCATACATTATATAGACCCATTTAGCTGGCTTCATTGAAAAACCATGTGCTAGTGAAAACATCGGGACCATCTTATAAGAAAATCCAAATATTAAGAACGTAAACCAGCCAGCAACACCAAGTAGAATATGACTTTTTAAAACTGCAATATGATTCAAGTTCGCAATTCCCATACCTAAATTCATGATTAACAATATACCAAGTGTAATCGTTACTAATAAACAGATTAGCGCACTACCTACCAACACGGTTAGAATATTTTTTTTTGCTTGCTTTTTCATTGTCATAAACATTTGGACGATAAATAGCAGAATCCCAACTAAAGCTAGTAGGCCGGTAAAAATAGATATTGTTGGTGAAAAGGAAAGAGTGATACCGAATCCACCAAATCCAAACGCTGTAATCCAAAACTGAATAAACCCAAATTTCTCACTCCAAATCGGAGTTAGAAATGCTACGGGGACAAGCTGGTACATAGCGCCCATCGCAACCATTAATGCCCATCCAAGTATAAGTAAATGGGCCGAAGAGAGAAGGGCGGGTGTTCGAAAATTTCCGTCAATCACCATATGACCATTAAATAATAGGATTACTTGGGATGCGACTAAGGCCACGACACTAAAGATAATAAATGAGAATGGCAGCCTTATATCTGTTTCATTCGATAATTGAGGCATCATTTACAAGCAGCTCCTTATTTCGTAATCTCAATTTTAAAGCCGCCATCAGGATGTGGTTCAGTTGTATGCTTAAGTCCAAGTTCATCAAGCTGTTCGTATAAGAACATTGGTCGACGATCATTGATAATCGTCAAAGTATCACCTTTGTTTAAACACTCGAGAGCTTTCAGTGTTCTCATCATTGGTGTAGGAGGTTCAAGTCCTCGATTATCAAGTTTCATTCTTTTGCACCTCTTTTGGTAAAGGTAACCTTCCAATGTTTTTTATCAATTTGCTCTGCTTCATTTGAGAATCCCTTTGCTTTTAAAATTGGAAATAAAGGTGTAGGCTTAAAAGGTGCATGTAAAATAAAGACATCTCCATCCTGAAGAGGTTTAACTGCTTCCATAATCTTTTGAAATGGTTCGATTTTATTTTTTAGGTCTTCCCTAACATCTACTTCTACAATATTTGATTCAACTTGACTCATTATGAGTGCCCCCTTTGAAAATGTTTAACTTAATGATAATCATTTTCAATCAGGAATGATGTGACATGAATCACAATATCTATAAATTTGTACCCCAGATTAATTATTCCTTAAAAGATTTCATCATGTAACTTCATATGGTCTAATAGGTAATATCCATCCGGAGTCAAATCCACAATTTGTTTCTTTTTCAATACAGAAATTGTACGACTCACAGACTCGCGTGTGGTTCCAATCATGTTAGCAAGTTCACGATTTGTAAAATGGGTTGTAAGCTTGAACCGAGTCCCTATCTTTTCACCATTGCTTCTACATAAACGGAGCAAGAGCATTATTATTTGTTCTTGCGTATTTAATAAGATTTGTTCCTCCAACCGCTTTTGCAGGTCAATTATTTTTTCACCAAGAACTTTAAAAATTTTGATGCAAAGTTCTGGGTTTTTAAGTAAAATTTCTTCGAATTGATCAATAGGGGTAAAGATAATGTTTGTGTCCTCGATTACTTCAGCATGGGCAGGATATCCACCCTTTCTGAAGAAGCCAGCATGTGGGAACATTTCGCCTGCTTCAAGCACTGAAACAATTTGTTCCTTACCGTGCATATCAGACTTGTAAATCTTGACCTTTCCAGATTGTATGAAGAAGACACGATCAAGTGGATCATCTTGCATAAAGATAAACATTTTTTGTTTATATAATCGTGATTGAGATATATCAACAATTGGTTCGAGTTCTTCTGTTGTTAATTCCCGAAATAAGGGAACTCCTTTCAATTGTTCACGAATGGATGGTAGTCCCATCATCCTCACTCCTTGTACTAGTTAACTATGATTGATATCTCCATTTTTAGTGTAGCAATATTACTTTTTTAAACTGTGATTTATATCATACCTAGTGAGTAATACAATTAATGTTCAAAAATTAGACACAAAAAAACCAGGAGTTATTTCTCCTGGTAGTTAATCGTTGGTCTCTTCCGCACAATCAAAACAAAGAATTCCTTGTTTATCTTCTGATACGACTCCGTTAATGAATCCATCCAAACAATAAATTTCTTTTTTACATACGATACAAGTACTTACAAGTTCCTTCATCCAATTCACCCCGTTACACCTTTTAAACTCTACTAATAAGAGCTAGATAAGAGATTTATGTGGTATATATAGAATTTCTTTTATTATCGCATACAATTCTAGACATATGATTAAAAACATAACTACATAGTGATAAGATTCACTTCATCTTGTGTTGGGTGTAGTTACAATGGAGCCATAAAACATAAGGAGGAAGATTAATATGGTATTTGCAGCGAAAGTAAACGCACCAGATTACGCACCGAAGGATAAGCATCCTACTATATTTAGAACATTTGACAGTTTACAACCAGGTGAAATCATGGAGCTATCAAATGACCATGACCCAAGACCACTACAATACCAATTTATGATGGAGCGTGGCAATGCTTTCACTTGGGAATACCTCGAGCAGGGCCCAGAAGTATGGCGAGTTGCAATTGGTAAGAAATAACTAATTTTTATTCCTCAAACTACTGACAGTGTAGACAAAGTTGCTTTAGCTTTGTCTACATTTTTTTTGTAAAAGATTCTGTTTGGAAGACCGTTAATTTCATGCTACGATGTAGAAAAAGGAAAAAGGGATGTTTAATTATGAATCAACCAAAGGTGACTGGAATTGTTTTGGCGGGTGGAGAATCAAGAAGATTTGGAAGTCATAAAGCATTTGCAAAACTTCATGATAGGGAATTTTATGATTATGCAATTGACGCATTGGATAAGAACGTGAGCCAGCTTTACCTTGTAAGTCATCCTGATTTAGAAGAAGAGTTCCAAAACCGAACAACCGCAATAATAGTACAAGATCTACCAGAATTTAGAGGGGACGGACCACTTGCTGGTATATATACAGTCATGCAGAAAACCATGTCGGATTGGTTTGTAGTATTACCTTGTGATACACCTTTTGTTACAAATAATCTAATTAAGCAGCTTATCTCCTTCACTAATGATAAGAACATCGACGCGATTGTTCCCGTTATCAACGAAAGAAAGCAACCTCTTATAGCCGTTTATCATTCTAGAGTATCCGAAAAAATTGAAAAAATGCTTATGGACAAAAATCTAAAGATGAGTAGTTTACTTGCTGAATGCAACGTTAAATACGTGACAAATCAAGAATTACAATTCCAAGATATGGAGTTTGAGAATATCAACAATATAAGTGAATACGAAAAATTACAACAAAAGCCAATTTAAGGTCCGTACAAGTGGGCACAAATTGGCTTTTGTTTTAAATTTCATAGCTCATTCACTCATAATTTTCTGAAAAGTACGATAAAATGATAATATGAAGTCTTTGGAAGGAGGGATATTACTTGAGAGTAGGCTTGATTCTAGGTATATTAACCTCTGGTCTTCTATTGATAATAGGTTTGTCTACTCAACAATTTGAAACGTATTCTGTTATTTCGGGGACACTTGGGATTATCTGTTTTTTGCTTGCAGGAATCGTATCTGATGCTTTAACAGGCGAGGACCGGATTAGGTCGAATTATTTCTCAGAAAATAAAAAAAATCATAAAAAAGGAATCCGGTGTTCGTATTTATTCTTCCTCTTGGGGGCTCCGAACCTACTAGTAGCTGTAGTGTTAACCCTCAATTACATTTAAAATCCTTCAATTTAAATATTCTTCAATTTTCACTCACGAAATTAATGATAAGATTCAGGTGACTTGATTAGGATTATACGCAGTGCTCGTATAATGTTCATCATCTCTGTCAGGTCGGCAAGAGACTCTAAAGTTTGGAACAGGACTGCCTGTCTAAGCTGGAATTATAGCACCTTTCACTTTTCCCATTTGTGAACAATTTTAAACACCTCCGTAACCTGTGATGTACCTCACATTATTCACTTATTTATAGTGTTAAAATGTGGGCATTAACAAGGGAGGTTTGCCTCATGTTTGAAAGAGACTATAATAAGGATCCATTTATTGTCATTTGGGAGCTTACAAGAGCTTGCCAATTAAAGTGCCTACATTGCCGCGCAGAGGCACAGTATACCCGAGACCCACGAGAGCTTTCCTTTGAAGAGGGGAAAAAGCTAATTGACCAAATATATGAAATGAATAATCCGATGCTTGTATTTACTGGTGGAGATCCCTTGATGCGCCCGGATGTCTATGATATTGCGGATTATGCAATTAAAAAAGGTGTACGTGTATCAATGACTCCAAGTGCAACACCAAATGTTACAAAAGAAGCAATTGAAAAAGCCAAGGAAGTTGGCTTAGCACGTTGGGCTTTTAGTCTAGATGGTCCAAACGCTGAAATTCATGACCATTTCCGCGGTACAAAAGGATCTTTTGATTTAACGATGAAAGCCATTAAATATTTACATGAACTTGAAATACCTATCCAAATCAATACGGTAATTTCACGCTATAATGTCCATGCGTTAGATGAAATGGCAAAATTAGTTGAGGATCTTGATTGTGTACTATGGAGTGTCTTTTTCCTTGTACCCACTGGACGTGGAAAGGACACCGATATGATATCTCCAGTTGAACATGAAAAAGTGTTCCGCTGGTTATATGATCTAAGTAAACGTGTAAAGTTTGATATTAAAACAACGGCTGCTCAGCATTATCGTCGTGTAGTTATTCAATCAAAAATGCGTGAAACAAAAGAGATGGAAAAACAAATTCAATATGCAGATGCGCTAATGCAAGGTAAAACAGGGCAAATAGATGGACTTGGCAGAGCGCCACAAGGGGTAAACGATGGTAATGGGTTTGTCTTTATCTCTCATATTGGAGATGTGTTCCCAAGTGGCTTGTTACCAGTAAAAGCAGGGAATGTCCGTGATACACCATTAGCTGAAATTTACCGTGAATCACCAATCTTTAAAGATTTACGTAATCCAGATAAATATAAAGGGAAATGTGGAGTTTGTGAATTTAGGCATGTATGTGGTGGCTCACGTTCCCGTGCTTATGCTATGACTGGGGATTACATGGAGAGTGAACCATTCTGTGTATATATCCCAGAAGCAATGCGTAAGAAGGAAAAGACTTTGTAAATTAAAAAAAGTGGAGAAAAGAGACCCATGGAGAGCCCCATGGGTCTTCGTATTTAGACAGGCTTATTCAATACTACAATATTTAGCAGGGCATTCCTCACACTGAATTTCTTTCTTTATGTAATCTAAGTCGTGTATTGTAATATATCCTTTTGAAACGGTAATGATCCCTTTTTCTCTTAAATCATGGAGCATCCGATTTACGCTTTCTCTTGTTGTAGCACAGAAGTTAGCGAGTTCTTGGTTTGTTAAATGTAGGTCGATTAGAATTCCGTTATCCTTTTGAATACCGTAGCTATTTGTCATTCTAATTAGGGTTGAGTACATGGCTCCTTTTTTACCTAACAAAACAAGATCTCTAAACTTTGTTTGAGTTTTTCGGAAATGATCACTCATCCATTTCATGAATTCAAATGCAAGGGATGTATTTTCAAAGAGTCTTCTCTCCAACTCATCCTTTTGAATCACTGCAATTTTGCTATCCTCTAAAATTCTGCAATCAAAAAGATATTTTGGTTCGTCTGTAAATAGTGTCAATTCGCCTACAATCTCATTTTGACTGCAAATCCGCAATGATAATTCATTTCCATCAGATGTACCTTTGCTTACTCTAACACGTCCTGAAAGAATGAGATAGAGTTCGGAAGACTTCATACCTTCCCGGAATAAATATTTTCCCTTTTCCATATGAATGACATGGTTGGCTGACTTTAAAAGCTCGTTTAATTCGTTTGAAAGTGTTGGCTTTTCTAATGTCGTTGGACCCATAGTTACCACCTTCCTAAGCAGGAATGCTATAATTAGTTCTATATAAATCATATAATGTATACCAGTTAGTAGGTGTAAAATAAATCACACTTATGTCATAATTGGTGCAGGAATAGTAGATTAAATAGCTTTATGCATTTTTGAACATTTTTTAACAATTGAGGTCTAATGATGGATTACACTTTTTGGGCACCTATAAAACTATCAATATCTATTGCAATAACGGCTGGCTTACTTGTTTTACTTCTTGGTTTGATTTTAGGTAAATGGATGGCACATAGGCGTTTTAAAGGGAAGTTATTTATTGAGACTTTTTTAATGTTGCCATTAGTACTGCCACCTTCAGTTGTAGGCTTTTTATTAATTGTGATATTCGGAAGAAATAGCTTTATCGGATCAATAATTGAAAAATTAACTGGTCACTCCATCATGTTTACTTGGTGGGCTGCAGTGATTGCTGCAACGGTTGTTGCTTTCCCACTCATGTACCAATCCGTAAAGACTGGATTCCAATCCGTAAATCCTGATATTGAGGATGCGGCGAGGACGGATGGAGCAAGTGAATTCAATATTACTTTATTTGTTTCGATTCCATTAGCGATAAAAGCGATTGTAACAGGATTTATTTTAAGTTTTACAAGAGCGCTAGGAGAATTTGGAGCAACATTAATGTTTGCTGGTAACATACCAGGAAAAACTCAAACATTGCCTACTGCTATCTATGTAGCGATTGATAGTGGAAATATGGAATTGGCTTGGCTCTGGGTTATAACAACGATATTCATTTCGTTTCTCATGCTAGCATCAACCTACTTAATTAAGTAAACATAAAAAGACACATTCTTGACAAGAATGTGTCTTTTTATGTTTTTTAATCACTTTGTGACAAACTTAACAGATTTAAGCCAAGGCAATATGTGACAATTCTGGTGAAAATAGAAATTAGGAGGGGGATCCTTTGTACCAAACAGCAGCTTGGTATCTATCCATTATTTTAATAACTTTAATTACCGTGATTTTTATTACAGTCGTATTAAAAACAAATAAACGAAGAGAGTATGAATCGATTCAGAAAAAATGGTACCGCTTTAGAACTTTTTATTTCATCGTATTAGTAGTTGTATTTGGTACGGCCACGTATTTTACACTTCAAGATCTTCCGTTTGAAAGACCCGTATATGGTCAAGAGGAAAATCCAGTAATTGTTGATGTAGAAGCAATTCAATTTGGGTGGAATATGAGCAAAACGGAATTTAAAGTCGGTGAACCTATCGAGTTTGATGTTACAAGTTCTGATGTTAACCATGGATTTGGTATCTATGACGTAGACATGAATTTATTAGCCCAAACTCAGGCGATGCCGGATTATACAAACACTGTATACTACACTTTCACAGAGCCTGGTACGTATCAAATTTTATGTATGGAATACTGTGGACTTGCACACCATGTCATGATTGGTGAAATTGTTGTAACAAATTAAAGGAGGGTAACAATGTCTACTAATCTTCAAGTTGGAGGGACACATACCTCCGGAAAAAGAACAATTACAATGTATTTACTAACAGGAAGTCTGATAATTTTAGCAATGATGATATTTGGGGTCTTGATGCTTCTTGCTCAAGGGAAAATGATTAATATAGACCCAGGTTTTTTTTATGAGATTATGACAGTCCATGGAACCGGTATGATTGGTGCAGCTGCGTTATCTGCAGCAGCTGTTATGTGGTACTTCCTTAGTAAATATGTTCAATTAAGTAAAAACATTTTAATTTTGAATTTCTTTACCTTCATCTTTGGAGTAGTAATGGTGTTGGTAGGTATCTTTGGATTTGATTTTGCAGGTGCATGGACCTTCTTGTATCCTCTACCAGCAATTTCGGCTGCTGGCTGGGGAGTAACGGGAGCTGCTCTATATCTAGGGGGTATGCTAATACTAGGTGTGGGGTTTTTACTACTAAATTTAGATGTTGCCAGAGCGATTATTAAAGAATACGGAAGCTTAGGTGGAGGTCTAGGGTGGTCAATTGTTTTTGGTAAAGAAAAAGGCTATGGTCCACCACCTGCTGTAGTAGCAAGTACAATGGTTGCAATTGTAAATACAACGGCATTAATTGCAGGTGCAACAGTGCTGATTATGAACCTTATTAATCTATTTATACCATCAATTTCAATCGATCCAATGCTTGCAAAAAATCTAACATATGCGTTTGGACATATATTTGCAAACTCCATTATTTACATGGGCGTTATTGCAGTTTATGAGATTTTAGCAACTTATACAAATCGTCCTTGGAAAGCAAATCGTCCTTTCTTAATTGCGTGGAATTGTTCAACATTATTTACGATTACAATTTATACTCACCATCTGTTGATGGACTTCTCTTTACCGAAGTGGATGTTAATTGTTGGCCAAGTGTTATCTTATGCAAACGGGTTACCCGTATTAGTCGTTACAGCTTATGGGGCACTAATGATTGTCTATCGATCAGGTATTAAGTGGGACATTGCTTCATCATTTATGTTTCTATCGATGTTTGGTTGGGTCGTTGGGGTAGTACCAGCGATTATTGATGCAACAATCGTTGTCAACCATGTAATGCATAATACAAAATGGGTTCCAGGACATTTCCATATGTACATGGGATTAGGTGCAACCGCTATGCTATTTGGTTTTATGTATTACCTGATAAAAATAAGTGGAAAAGAAAAGGATTCAGCACTTGATCCAATTAGTTTCTGGGTGTACATTATGTTTTTCCTAGGATTATGTGGATCCTTCCTATACTCCGGAAAGGTAGGGGCACCTAGAAGATGGGCAGAGCATTTCCAAGAGTGGGTTTCTTATGACCGCATTGGAGCAATTTTTGGAATCTTTATCGTTCTTACCGTATTAACATTCATTATTCGTTTTTGGAACTATGCAAGATCAATAAATGGTAAGGATCAGGTAAAGACAGGACAAAATCGCCATGTTGCGTAAAAGTGTTGGAATTCTATTTGCACTAGTAGCGGGTCTCTCATTGCTATGGGTAGGTACAGATGGATTTCGTGCTTTTACAGCAGAGAAAGCAAGGATAATAGAATTAGAGAGGGAGCAGCCGAAGCTCCCTACTGCTACATTAATTGATTCAAATTCACAATCCTTCCAGTTACAAGAATTAGCGGGGAAGTACGTACTTTTGACCTTCATGTATACTACTTGTGGGGACGTTTGTCCCGTATTAGAACGAAATTTTGCTGAAATCTATGAACGTATTCCAGAGACGATTCTAGGAAAAGATGTTGTTTTAGTGAGTATCAGTTTCGATCCCGAGCATGATTCTCCAACAGTCTTACAATCATACTCAGACCATTTTGGAGCTGATGGAAATCAGTGGAAGATGGCGACAATTCAAGATGAGAAAGAACTACAGAGTGTATTAGATACGCTTGAAGTCATTGTTATACCAGATGAATATGGTGGGTATGAACATAATTCTGCATTTTATGTGATTAATCCTGAAGGTAAACTAACAAATATCTTTGATTATCAAACTCCGTTAGCGGTTGTGGAATATTTAGATAACTTTCTATTTTAGAGGTGAAATATGCACCGTTATCCTTTTTTATTTTTTGGGCTACTTTTATTTCTAATCGTTTCAATCCCGAATGTAAAGTCTTTGTTAGAAGAAAACATGGTCGGTACGATGCTTATACAATACCCTTTGTTAGTCGGAAGTGGATATCTTCTAGCGAAGGGATTTCCAAGAAGATGGCGAGGCTTTTTCTTGTATTTCAATGAAAATGGAATTGCAGGGATAGTATTCACGATATGTGTTGTAGGGTTTTGGATCTTGCCACGGTCAATTGATTCGGCATTGAATAATCCAATTATGGAAATTGCAAAATATGGTAGTTTATCACTACTCGCAGGGGTGTTTTTATCTTATAGCTGGCAGTTGCTTGGCCCAATTAGTAAGTCTTTTATTTGGGCAAATCTTATCTCAATGATTTTTGTAATGAGCTGGCTTTATTCAGTGTCACCAGCAAGACTTTGTAATAATTATCTTGTGACAGCACAGCAAGAGCTAGGAAAAGCAATGTTTATTTTAGGACTCGTGATATGCATGTTATTTATAGGGAGAGTTTTTGTTGGGAAAACGGTATTTAGCGAGCCTCCAAAGAAGAGCAATAGGAATTGTATGAGCGTGAAAATAGCATCTAAGGATGTTAATGAGGGGTTAATGCGAAAAAATTGAGCTGAAATGATTTCAGCTCAATTTACTTTGTACATAGTAATCTATTGCAACGCGCAGTAAATTTTTATTCTCCAGCTGCTGCTCTCGGGAATAGAATATTATTTTCTAAATGAATATGTTCAAAAAGGTCTGATTCGAGAGCTTCTAATCGTTGGTAAACAAGACGGTATGTTCCGCATGCACCGACTGGAGGCTGGAAATCATTCGTAATAGCGCGAATTTCTTTAATAATTCTACCTGCCTCATCGTGATCGTCCTCTAATTCTGCTACATGCTTCTTCACAAATTCATGATTTTCTTGTGTAGGTTCTTTTTCAAATCTAACAATAAGTGGGAATGATTCGGCTTCCTCTTTGATTGTATGTTGTTCAAGCTCTACCTTTAATTGATTAAATAGGGAATGAACTCTAGCAAGATGTTGATGATTACCGCCATGTACTCGTAGTACCTTTGTTACATATGGACTTAATTGTGGAAGTTCTTCATTTAAATAACGGTGATGTTTATTTATAATATGGTCAATTAGTTCGGAATAACTTGCTGCCTTCCAATCTACTGTTTTTTCAGTTAGATCCTTCATGTCTTGATATAAAGTATTTAATTTTTCTAGAACCTCGTCTTTTGGTAAGTTTCTTTCCTCAATGGCATCTATAAGTGGTCGGTTACCGCCACAGCAAAAATCAATTCGAAGTTTTTTGAATAGGTCTCCAGCCTTTGGAAACTCTGTTACAATGTCTCCGATTATATGTTGTTCTGTAAAACTTTGCACCATGTTTTTTACCTCCTAATAAATAAACTACTTATAGCATATCTTTTTCAAATGAGAAATGAGGTGATACGTATCACACTCTAAAGAAAACCTTTAAAATCGGTTTAGTTTGTGACGAAAATCACAGGTTCAAATAGGTCAAGTTTGGTACGATTAAACAAATATAGATTGCTGCAAGGAGATGTCAGAACAATGTTTGTTCGTAAACAATATATAGATGTGCTTGAAAAGGAAAATGAACAAATAAAAATAGAAATGGAACAGTTAATAGAGCAAAGTGAACAACAGAGGGAAAATACAACTGCATTTTTCAAAAATTTTTACGAGGAACTTGTAGCAACAATTGAACAGCATGAGCATGTTAATGGGCAGCACCATATACTTGGAGAACTGGTGACCAAAATTAAATCCAAATTTGATAGAGTTGAAGAATTAAGTTTATTTTCCTTCGATAACTCGACAACATTATATAAAAATGGGCAATCATTGCTTTCTGCCGCAGAGGATATGGTTGGTAAATCAACCGAAGGTAAGGGTCAAGTATTAGAAGTTGAAACCATTATGAAAGAACTTGGTACACAATTACATGATACATCTAAAAAAATGAACCATCTTAACAGCCGTTCAAAAGAAATTGAGAATATTGTACAGGTGATTAAAGAAATAGCCGATCAAACTAATTTATTGGCTTTGAACGCTTCGATTGAAGCTGCTAGGGCGGGAGAACAAGGTAAAGGATTTTCAGTCGTTGCTGCAGAGGTAAGAAAATTAGCAGAAAGTACGGCGTCTAGCACCGAACATATTAGTTCTTTAACGAAAGCAATCCAAAAAGAAATTGATGAGTCCTTACAATCAACCACGAATAGTACAAACCTTGTTCTTTCAGGAGTGGAGGCAAGTACAAGCACGACAGAAAAATTCAATTATATTATGACTGTGATAAAGTCGGTACAGAAAGAGGTTCATCTTGTTCTGAACACAATTGAAGAGCAAAAAGTTTACTCTCAGGACGTAATGAATGAAATTTCACATACAAAAGGGTTATTTGATAATGCGAATAATTTAATTATCCAACATATTACGGATGCAAAAGTAGTAGATGATAAGCTTGAAGAAGGTATTATCCAGCTAAATGAAATCACTGCAAGAAAGTAGTGATTTCAACTAAAATATACTACAATAGGTAAAAAGAGTTAATGTGGAGTGAAAAAGAAATGGTTGAACGACGAACACCCATACCTGTTCCTGAAGCGGTAACACGGGTCATGAAATATGCTGGTTCAGGTATAAACGAATTAGTGCCAATTGATGCTAGTTATGGACGGTTTTTAGCAGAGGATGTGGTTGCAGTTCACGATGTACCTCATTTTGACCGTTCTCCTTACGATGGTTTTGCGATTCGAGCAGGGGATTCAGACGGAGCTGGACAAGACAATCCGGTTGAATTTGAAGTAATTGAAGAAATTGGAGCGGGGTCTGTTACCACAAAAAAGGTAGAAGCTTTTCAAGCTGTCCGTATTATGACAGGTGCTCAAATGCCTGTAGAATGTGATGCGGTTGTAATGCTAGAATTAACGTCTGAATTTGAACGTAATGGTAAGAAATATATGTCAATTAAAAGACCTTTTAAACCAGGAGATAATGTCTCGTTTCAAGGTGAGGACACTAAAAAAGGAACAGTATTAGTAGGAAAAGGAACATTCATCAACCCTGGTGTAAAGGCATTGTTAGCTACTTTTGGGTATCATCACGTCGAGGTTGCAAAGAAACCAGTAATCGGCATTTATGCTACAGGTACAGAGTTATTGGATGTTCATGAGGAACTTGTACCAGGAAAGATTAGAAACAGCAATGCTTATATGATAAGTGCGCAGATTGAAAGAGCAGGAGCAGAACCAAGGTACTTCGGAAAACTCTCAGATGATTTTGACCTCTGTTATGAGTCAATTAAAAAAGCGATAGATGAAGTTGATATTTTAATAACTACAGGCGGTGTATCTGTAGGAGATTACGACTATCTTCCTGCAATATACGAAAAATTGGGTGCCGAAGTATTATTTAATAAAATTGCGATGAGACCTGGAAGTGTGACGACAGTTGCACATCTAGATGGTAAGCTCTTGTTTGGATTATCTGGAAATCCATCAGCTTGTTATGTTGGATTCGAATTATTAGTTCGACCAGTAGTACGTACTAGGATTTTTTCGAAAAATCCTTATCTTTTAAAAATGAAAGCAATCCTCAATGCAGACTTTCCAAAACCAAATCCATTTACAAGGTTTGTTAGGAGTAAAGTCAGTGCTATTAATGGGAAAATTGTGGTCACACCAAGTGGTCTTGATAAATCAAATGTTGTTACCTCCCTTGCGGGTGCAAACGCATTTATGGTTTTACCTGGTGGAACTCGTGGGTTTGAAAAAGGTAATGAGGTCGACGTATTATACTTAGAAGAACAGGAAGGGAGTATATGGCCTTGGAATTAAGGTTTCCACTCCTGCAAATTGTTGGGTATCAAAATAGCGGAAAAACAACTTTAGTTGAGAAAATTGTAAAAAAAGGTACGGCGCAAGGAATTAAAATCGCTACCATTAAACATCATGGACATCAAAACAGTCTAGAAAGCCAGCGTATAGAAAAAGATTCCGCTCGACACTTTAAAGCGGGAGCGTTGGCAACAATTGTAGAAGGTGGTGGCAGTCTTCAGCTTGAAGCAAAGACATCTGGATGGTCTCTTGAGAAGCTCATTCAACTTTATGCCTTTTTTGAAAATGATATGATTATAATAGAAGGTTTTAAGTCAGCAGATTATCCTAAAATTGTGTTAATTAGGCATGAAAGGGATTTGGAACTGCTCAACTTATTGACTAATATTAGGGCTGTTATATCCTGGATTCCGATTCAGACAAATTTTCCCCTATTTCAAATTGATGAAGAAGAAAAATATGTAGACTGGGTCTTCAATAGTGAGGTAAATCAATGAATAACAATGCTTTTTTTAGGATTACAAAGGAACCTATTAATGTTGAAGAGGTCACGAACAAAGTAATTAGACGTGAGGCAGGTGCAGTTACAACCTTTATTGGTACTGTAAGAGAATTTACAAGAGGAAAGAAGACTCTATATTTAGAATACGAAGCCTATATCCCCATGGCCGAAAAAAAACTTGCGCAGATAGGAGCAGAGATTTCTGAGAAGTGGCCAGAAGCCAAAACAGCAATTACACATCGAATTGGCAGGTTGGATATTTCGGAAGCTGCTGTTGTTATTGCAGTTTCCACTCCACATCGTAAGGATGCCTATGCGGCAAATGAATATGCAATCGAACGGATAAAACAAATCGTTCCTATTTGGAAAAAAGAACATTGGGAAGACGGGGAAATGTGGATAGGCGATCAATTAGAAACAAAGCAATATGCAAATGGTCGACCTGAAAAGGAGGATCTCATATGATTACAATCTTATTTTTTGCCCATTTACAGGATTTAGCAGGAACAGACAGAATTACTTTAAAGGTAAATGATATTAAAGTTACAGCCTTGAAAAAATTACTAGCTAACGAACATGGAATAAACAATCTAGACGAGATTATGTTTGCTATTAATGAAGAATATGCAGTCGATGATGACGTTGTAAAAGCAGGAGATACAGTTGCTCTAATTCCACCAGTAAGTGGTGGTTGATTTTAAAATCAGCCACTTACTGGTGGTTTTTTTGTATCCTCCTTTAGCTCAAACGTATTTATTTTTTGTATAAAAAATTTAAACTATTTATAAAAATACAATTGATTTTATTTTTATACGGATTTATAATGATACATATTTCAAAAATTACGAAAACAAGAGGTGGATATATTGAAAGCGGCAATTATCGGGGTTACTGGCTATGGCGGAATTGAATTATTGAGGTTGTTATCAAATCACCCAGCGATAGACATACACTCTATTCATACTTCGTCACAGACAGGGATGAGGCTTTCAGAGGTCTACCCGCATGTTACTAATCTTGTGGAACTTTCATTAGAAGAAATTGATATTGCAAAGCTTGCAAATGAAGTGGATGTTGTTTTTCTTTCAACTCCATCAGGAATTTCAACAACTATTGTACCTGAACTGTTGAAAGAAAATGTAAGGATAATTGATCTTTCAGGTGATTATCGATTAAAAAATACAAGTGAATATGAACAATGGTATAAAAAGACAGCGGCTATACAGGAACATTTAAATAAAGCTACATATGGGCTACCTGAATGGCATATGAAAGACATACAGAATAGTAGATTCATATCAAATCCTGGGTGTTATCCAACTGCAACGGTACTTGGTTTAGCACCATTAGTAAAGAATAAACTAATTGATGAAAAGTCAATTGTTATTGATGCAAAATCTGGTGTTTCAGGAGCAGGGAAAAGTCCAACAAGAACGACACATTTTGCTGAAAGCAATGATAATTTTTCAATTTATAAAGTTAATCAGCATCAACATATACCTGAAATAGAACAGGTACTCCGAAGTTGGGATGAATCAATTCCCTACGTTACGTTTAGTACCCATTTAGTGCCAATGACTAGAGGAATCATGTCGACGATATATAGTAATAGTGCAGTAGATTCTTTAACACTTGATCAACTTTACGAACTATATAAAGAAAGTTACCAAGATGCTCCGTTTGTGAGAATTAGAGAGAAAGGGACTTTTCCTTCTACAAAAGAGGTTTATGGGACGAATTATTGTGATATTGGCCTTGCAATTGACAAAAGAACAAATCGGATTACGGTAGTATCTGTTATTGACAATCTAGTCAAGGGAGCTGCAGGGCAGGCTATCCAAAATGCAAATATCATGTTTGGTATTGAAGAAAATACGGGATTAAACTACGTACCATTATTTCCATAAAGAGTAGTGGTGGGTCATAAAGTCCCTTTTAAACACGCACATATAGAATTGGAGTGACTTTGCATGATTGATATAAAGGAAAATCAAATTTTAAAAGTCAAAGACGGATCTGTTATAACACCAAAAGGTTTTAAATCAGCGGGAGTTCATGCTGGATTACGTTATTCAAAGAAGGATTTAGGTGCAATCGTTTGTGATGTTCCGGCTAATGTTGCCGCCGTTTATACGCAAAGTCATTTTCAAGCGCCTCCTTTAAAGGTGACAAGAGAAAGTATTGCAGTTGAAAATAAATTGCAAGCAGTTGTAATTAATAGTGCATGTGCAAATGCATGTACTGGAGAACAAGGGTTATTAGATGCATACGAAATGAGAACTGAATCGGCAGCTCATTTTGGGCTTGAAGACCATCTAGTGGCAGTAGCTTCAACAGGTGTAATTGGTGAGTTATTACAAATGGATAAAATTAAAGCAGGGATTAAACAGCTAGAGCCAACGGATACCGCCGAGGCTGCAGAAGATTTTCAAACAGCTATTTTAACGACAGATTTGGTTATGAAAAAAGCATGTTACCAAACGACTATAGATGGCAAGACAATCACTATTGGTGGAGCAGCAAAAGGTTCTGGAATGATACATCCAAATATGGCCACGATGCTTGGCTTTGTAACAACCGACGCAAATATTGACTCAGCATCCCTTCAGACTGCAATGAAAGCTGTAACGGATGTAACCTTTAATCAGATTACAGTTGATGGTGAAACTTCAACAAATGATATGGTATTGGTTATGGCAAGTGGCATGGCAGAGAATAACCAACTTACTAGCGAACACCCTGAATGGGAGACGTTTACTGCGGCACTTCAATCAACCTTCGAGGATCTTGCTAAACAAATTGCCAAAGATGGTGAAGGAGCTACAAAGCTTGTTGAAGTAAATGTAACGGGTGCTTTATCGGATACTGATGCCCGTATTATTGCAAAAAAAATTGTTGGTTCAAATCTTGTGAAAACCGCCATTTATGGATCTGATGCGAACTGGGGAAGAATTATCGGCGCGATTGGACACAGTGCGGCAACGGTAAACCCTGATAAAGTTGATATTTCAATAGGAACAATACAAATGCTAAATGGAAGCCAGCCAGTGGCTTTCTCAGAAGAGCTTGCAAAAGAGTATCTTGAAGGAACTGACATTGTCATTCATGTAGATCTTCATCTAGGAGCTGGTTCTGGGACAGCATGGGGCTGTGACTTAACCTATGATTATGTCAAAATCAATGCAAGCTACCGAACGTAGGAGGCTCGAAATGGAGACAATTGTTATAAAATGTGGAGGCAGTATTCTATCAGAGCTGTCAGACTCATTTTTTTCAAGTATAAAGGAATTAAAATACAAAGGGTACCGTGTAGTTATTGTTCATGGCGGTGGGCCAGAGATTGCTCAGACTCTCTCCTCTTTAAATATAAAAAGTGATTTCGTCAATGGTTTAAGAAGGACAACTAAAGAAGTCCTAGATGTTGTCGAAATGGTTCTATCCGGAACGGTTAATAAAAGCGTGGTTATTGAGCTTGAGAAAGCGGGGATCCCAGCTGTTGGTTTATCTGGTTGTGATGCAGGGTTACTAAAAGCAAAGCCTGTAGACCTAGAAAATTTAGGGTATGTTGGTGAGGTAGAACAAGTAAATGTTTCCTTCCTTGATACTATTTTATCTCAAGATTATGTTCCTGTTCTTTCACCAATCGGAATGGATGGGGAGTTTACAAGGTACAACATAAATGCAGATACAGCAGCCGCTAGTGTTGCGATAGCGCTAAAAGCAAAGCATTTATTGTTCGTAACAGACGTAGATGGAATTAAGAAGGATGATAAGGTTTTACCTTCACTATCAACGGAATCAGTGGTAACTCTCATTGAAGAAGGAACCATATACGGTGGAATGATTCCAAAGGTAAAAGCAGCGCTCTCGGCGCTTAATGATGGTGGACTAAATGAAATAACGATTATAAACGGAAAGGGTTCATTACTTTCTGTTGACGGAACATTAAAAGGAACAAAAATTGTGAAAGAACTAGAGGTGGTATAATGGATGCACTATTTCCAACATATGCGAGATGGGATATAACAGTTGAATCGGCTGAAGGTGCAATTATTATTGATAATACAGGCAAAAAATATTTGGATTTCGTTTCTGGAATTGCAGTTTGTAATCTAGGTCATCGCCACCCAGCAGTTGTAAGTGCAGTGCAAGAGCAACTGGAAAAGTACTGGCATGTATCAAATTTATTTAAATCGGACATCCAACAGGAAGTAGCTCAACAGCTTGTATTAAATTCTGATTTAGACGCAGTTTTCTTTTGCAACAGTGGTGCAGAGGCAAATGAAGCGGCATTAAAGCTTGCTCGTAAATATACACAAAAATCAAAGGTTATTACATTTAAACAATCTTTTCATGGTCGGACATTTGGAACTATGGCCGCTACTGGCCAAGAAAAGATTCACTCAGGATTTGGTCCTCTTTTGCACGAATTCGTCTATCTCCCATATAATGACTGTGACGCGTTAGAGCGCGAAATGGATGATACAGTTGCAGCTGTGATGGTTGAAGTGGTCCAAGGTGAAGGTGGGGTTATTCCGGGCACGAAAGAGTTCCTTGGAAAAATTGAAGAGCTTTGTTTACAATATGGCTCGCTCTTTATTATAGACGAAGTACAAACTGGTATTGGTCGAACAGGAAAGGCATTTGCTTATCAACAATACAATCTTTCACCCGACATTATAACATTAGCAAAAGGTTTAGGAAGCGGTCTACCAGTCGGTGCTATGTTAGGGAAGGAAAAACTAAAAGAAGCTTTTGGACCTGGTACACATGGTTCTACTTTTGGGGGGAATCCAATCTCGATGGCAGCAGCAAAAGCGACCCTCTCAATCATTTTTAACAAAGAGTTTTTAGCTGATGTAGTGAAAAAAGGAGATTACCTACAAAGTGAGCTAACAAAGGCATTTATAGACCAGGATTTCGTAACAGAGGTTCGTGGTAGTGGATTAATAATGGGTATTGCTTGTCAAAATGAAGTGGCTGGGTCAATTACAGTACTTCGAGAGAACGGATTACTTACACTTCCTGCTGGTGCAAATGTGATTCGATTATTACCACCATTAACTATTACTTACGAAGAAATCAATGAAGCAGTTCAAATCATTAAAAATACTCTAGTTGCTGAATATAGTAACTGACTATGATTTTAATAACTACCGTAATAATTTTAAATTTTTTTGAATACTAATGTATAAAAATACGTGTCTGTAAATAAAAATACGAGGTGGAACAATGAAGGGATATTTACACTTAGAAAATGGTGAGAGCTTTGAAGGAGCATTACCTCTAAATGGTCAGGAGACCTTTGCGAAAGGGGAGGTAGTGTTCTTTACCGGAATGACTGGATATCAAGAGGTTTTGACGGACCCATCCTATAAAAATCAAATCATTGTTTTCACTTATCCACTAATCGGAAACTATGGAATAAACGAATTCGACTTTGAAAGTAAAAAGCCGCATGTTGCGGGTGTCATCATATATGAAACAAAGGATTCCCATTCTCACTATAACGGTAAGCACTCGTTAAAACAGTATTTAGCAAAATGGAATGTACCTTTACTTACCCATGTAGATACTCGAGCCGTCGTAAAAAGAATTAGAGTGGAAGGTACCATGCAGGCAGTAATCAGTAATGAACCTTTCGTTAAGGTAGAAGCTCAAACCACTGTCCTCAATCCGGTTAAGGATGTAACGTGTACCCAGATTGAAACATTTGGCTCAGGAGACATGCATATAGTCTTGGTGGATCTTGGCTATAAAAAATCAATTCTACAATCACTTCTTGATAGAGGATGTAAAGTTACAATCGTACCGTATACTACTTCCCATAAAGTAATTGAGGAGCTACATCCAAATGGTGTTGTCTTATCAAACGGACCTGGTGATCCAAAGGCAGTTCAAGACTATCTACCGACAATTCGAAAGATACTTGAACAATTTCCCACACTTGCAATTTGTTTAGGTCATCAGCTAGTCGCTTTAAGTCTAGGTGGAGATACAAAGAAATTGAAGTTTGGGCACAGAGGAGCAAATCAACCAGTTACAGATCTTGTAAGTAATAAGGTGTTTATCACATCCCAAAATCATAGCTATGTGGTTGATGAAGATAGCCTTACAGGAACAGGATTACAAGCGCGTTTCAAAAACAGCAATGATGGATCAATTGAAGGAATGGCGCACTGTGAGTATCCAATCTTATCTGTTCAATTCCATCCAGAGGCCCACCCAGGGCCGGCAGAGAGTAGTTGGATCTTTGATGAATTTATCGGTAAAAATTGTAATAGTAGGAGAGAAAAGATATATGCCTAAGGATCATTCTATAAAATCTATTTTAGTAATTGGCTCTGGTCCAATTGTAATTGGGCAGGCAGCAGAATTTGATTACTCAGGAACACAGGGCTGTCGAGCATTACGAGAAGAAGGCTATAAGGTCATCTTAGTAAATAATAATCCCGCAACCATCATGACTGATGAAGTAAACGCAGATCTTGTGTATTTTGAACCGTTAACTGTTGAAAGTATAGAGAAAATCATCGAGAAAGAACGACCAGACGGTTTGCTTGCTTCACTTGGTGGTCAGACGGGGTTGAATTTGGCCTTCAGTCTAAGTGAAGAAGGAATCCTGGATAAATACAATGTAAAAGTACTCGGAACTCCAATAGAATCGATTAAAAAAGGCGAAGACAGAGAAGCTTTTCGTAATCTAATGAATGAATTAAGTGAACCTGTTCCAGATAGTGTAATTGTTACAACCGTCGAAGAAGCAATTTCGTTCGTTGAGCAGGTTGGATTACCAGTTATCATTCGACCAGCCTATACATTGGGGGGAACAGGAGGAGGCATTGCGTTAGAACACCAACAACTAATTGAACTGACGAAAAATGGTTTGTCCGAAAGCCCGATTACTCAATGTCTAATCGAAAAAAGTATTGCAGGCTACAAAGAAATCGAATATGAGGTGATGAGGGATAAGAAGGGTACCTGCATTACCATCTGTAACATGGAAAACATCGACCCAGTTGGAATCCATACCGGTGATTCAATTGTTGTTGCGCCCTCACAAACACTTACCGATGAAGAGTATCAAATGCTTAGAGCTGCTTCCATAAAAATCATTTCTGCTTTAGGAATTATTGGAGGTTGTAATATCCAATTTGCATTAGATCCTTTCAGTAAAAACTATTATTTAATCGAAGTAAATCCACGTGTTAGTCGTTCTTCTGCACTAGCATCAAAAGCCACTGGCTACCCAATTGCTAAAATGGCGGCAAAACTTGCGGTCGGCTATACATTAGACGAATTAGTGAACCCTGTAACAGGAAAGACGTTTGCGAGCTTTGAACCAGCCTTAGATTACGTTGTAGTGAAATTCCCGCGCTTTCCATTTGATAAGTTCATTGATGTGCCAAATACACTTGGAACACAAATGAAAGCGACAGGCGAGGTAATGGCTATTGACCGTAATTTAGAAAGTGCCATTCAAAAGGCAATTCACTCATTGGAAGGTGATAATAAGAGCTTACGTTTACCTAAGGTAGAAAGTTACTCAAGTGAAGACCTCCTTCAATTAGTCGGAAAAGGAAGTGAAAACCGATTCTTTGCGGTGCTTGAACTTCTAAGAAGAGGAGTGACAGTTGAAGAAATTCATACAATATCCAAAATTGATCTGTTTTTCTTACACATCTTTAAATCACTTGTTGAATATGAAGGTCAGGTTGTTCAAAAATCACTAGACGGTATGTCAGTTGACTTCTTACAGGAGTTAAAAGAAAAGGGGTATTCCGATCAACATATTGCTTATCTCCTAGGAGAAGAAGAAGCCACGGTTCGAGCAAAACGCAAGGAACTTGGTATTATTCCGAGTTATAAATGTGTAGATACATGTGCAGGTGAGTTCGCAGCTCAAACCGCTTATTATTACTCAAGTTATTTTGGTGAAAATGAGATAGAGGTTTCAGAAAAACCAAAGGTATTAATATTAGGATCGGGACCAATTCGAATCGGTCAAGGAATTGAATTTGATTACAGCTCAGTTCATGGAATATTCGCATTGCAAGAGGAAGGCTACGAGACGCTGTTATTGAATAACAATCCGGAGACAGTGAGTACTGACTATGAAATAGCTGATAAATTATTTTTTGAACCATTAACACTTGAACATGTATTAAATGTTATCGAAGCGGAAAAAGTTGATCAAGTGATGGTTCAGTTTGGAGGTCAAACCGCGATTAATCTTGCAAAAGGATTAGAACAAGCGGGTATCACTATCGTTGGAATTACACATGACATCATTGACCAACTCGAAGATCGTGACCGTTTTTATCAGCTATTAGAAAAGACGGATGTTCCACATATCCCAGGTGAGATTGCTGATAATGCACAGGGATTGGTGAAGAAAGCTTCTAAAATTGGCTATCCGGTTTTAATCCGTCCATCATATGTAATTGGTGGGAAAGGCATGATTATCGTAAATGACGAGATAGAGCTGGTAACTTTATTAAACGAAATCCAAAACGAAACATATCCACTTCTAATTGACGCATATGTACCAGGCTTAGAAATTGAAGTTGATTTACTTTCTGATGGAGAAGAAATTCTAATTCCGACGATTGTAGAGCATATCGAAAAGGCAGGCGTCCATTCTGGTGATAGTCATGCGATAATGCCTGCTGTTTCGTTATCTGAAGACGACAAGAAAACAGTTGTCTCTTATGCTAGTAAGATTGTTCGAGAACTACAGTTTAAAGGTATCATGAATATCCAGTTTGTTATTAGTAACAAGCAGATTTATGTTCTTGAGGTTAATCCACGTGCAAGTAGAACAGTCCCAGTGATAAGCAAAATCACAGGTATTCCAATGGCACAATTAGCTTCAAAACTTGTACTCGGTAAATCTTTAGATGAAGTAATATCTCAAAAAGGCTTATTACCAGATTTACCGTTCTATGCGGTGAAGTATCCGGTATTTTCAACCTATAAACTCATTGGCGACCCGACTGTAGGCCCGGAAATGAAGTCAACAGGTGAAGGGATTAGCATTGCAGAGACGATTAATGAAGCATTAACTAAGGTGTTTCATAGCTACATCCTATCAAGAAAAGGCGCAGATGAAATTGTTTTTGATACGGATTTAATTCCGGACGATTTGAAGCAAAAAGCTAAAGAACTAGGCCTAAAAATGTGTGCAGCTGAAAGTATCACACAATGGAGCAAAAGTGAAAAAGCTTTAGCATTTGTGAGTCTATCTAAGGAAAAGAAGGCAAAACAGAATAAATTAGAAGCAAGTCAACAAAGAATTCAGGTATTTACAGAGAAAGAGACATTTCAAGCATTTTTAGAAGCCCTGCGTGATTCTTCATTTTCGGTTATGTCTATACAGGAGCGTAGACATGCAAATATAAAGAAAGAAGTGATAAGCAAATGACTACTACGTTTAAACATAAATCCCTAAAAGGAAAGGACTTACTTACACTTATTGATTTAACAGGCGAGGAAATAATAGAACTATTGAATTCAGCAATTGAACTTAAACAGAAACATAAAAATGGGGAAGAAACACCCTATTTAAAAGGAAAAACGCTAGCGATGATATTTGAAAAGCATTCCACGCGTACTCGAGTTTCGTTTGAAGCAGGAATGCTCCAGCTAGGGGGCAATGCAATCTATCTTAATAGCAATGATATGCAGCTAGGTAGAGGTGAAACAATTGCGGATACAGCATTGGTATTGTCTGAGTATGTTGATGCAATTATGATTCGTACGTTCGGTCATGAAAAGATTGAGGAACTTGCAAAATTCGCAAGTATCCCTGTTATCAATGGCTTAACAGAAGATTTCCACCCGTGCCAGGCACTAGCTGATTTACTTACTATTTATGAACAAAAGAAATCCTTCAAAGGAAATAAACTTGTTTATGTTGGAGACGGAAATAATGTAGCCCACTCACTGATGATTGCAGCTGCAAAGGTTGGATTAGATTGTACGGTGGTATGTCCACCCGGGTACTCTCCAAAATCATTTATTGTGGATAAAGCTAAAGAAATAGCAATTGAAACAGATGCAATTATCGAGGTTAGCCATGACCCAGTCTTGGGCCTTCAGGGGGCAGATTTTATTTACACAGATGTTTGGGCTAGTATGGGACAAGAAGAAGAACAACAAGCTAGACTTCAAGCGTTCATGCCTTATCAAGTAAATTCAGCGCTGGTAGGTGCAGCCAATAAAGATTATTCGTTCATGCACTGTTTACCTGCACATCGTGGAGAAGAAGTTAGCGCTGAAGTAATCGATGGCCCACACTCTGTCGTTTTTGAACAAGCAGGAAATCGCCTACATGCTCAAAAAGCTGTATTGAAAGCAATTTTGGAATAAGATAAATCAAAAAGCCTCAGTCTTCTCTGAAAAAAGGGACTGAGGCTTTTTTTCATGATTTTAGTGGAGAGTGGGAATAGTAATCGTGTACTACTACTAATAAAGGAGGATTATGATGGGGCAAAGTCATGAATTTCGCGCAGGTCAAAAAGCACCGAATAATGGGATTTATGTTGAAATCGGTGAGCAGGGAGATATGGTTAAGAACCCAAAAAGTGTTAAATTAAGTGCCGGTGACCCATTCCCCGAAAACTCAAACCACAACCGCAAATGGTCATATAAAAGAAAGCCTTAATTTGCATAGCATGCCCAAAATGATAAAAAACAAAAAAGACCCAAACAGGGTCTTTTTTGCTTTTAATGATGGGGTTCCTCTACAGGCTCATTTGGAATTATAGCACCTAGAGTAACAATAAGAGCTGTAACAATAACAGCTACAATTGTAGAAGTACTAAAAGAATATGTAGCAACGTTCATTGATCCAACCACATATGCAGCCATTTGGATTAAGAGGAATGTCCAAAAAAATGTCCAAAAATAACGCAATTTGTTCACCTCATAAACACTTTATAAACTCAGTTTACCACAATTGTAATCGGTTAGAAAAGATATTTATGGGCATTTCCCCCTTTCAACATATTAATTTCAACATACACTGATAATGAAGGACGAAAATCAGGAGTAGGAGAAGGGATCAATGATACAGAACAAACTTTTTTTTAAGCTTGATACGGAGTGGTCTGCTCTTCATTTGCCAAAACGTCCAAATGGATTTGCTGTATTAATATTGGGTGATAAGAATAGCTTTGTGGAAGAGAACTCAAGCTATTGGATTCAAAACTATGCAAGGTCTCAAATCCTAGAATACTTGAAAGATGAAGGCTATACTGTATTCTACTCGAACCTTTATGGTGCAAACTGGGGAAATCCAGGCTCAGTCAAATTAGCAACACAACTGTATCATATTGTAATGAAACGAGAAATTCTCAATAAGCGTATCCATATCCTTGCAGAAGGAATGGGAGCATTAACTGCAATGCAAGTAAGTAAAAAACTTAAAGGCGAGATAAGATCGATGGCTTTCATAAATCCATGCATTGATTTAGCTGCGCATATTGAAAATGAAAAAAACAATAAGTTTTTTTATAAAAAGTTGATTAAAGAAGTAGCTCACGCCTATCAACTTGAGGAACGGGAAGTTGAAACAAATATAAATAAATTGATAAAGTGGGACAATAACTCATTTCCGGATATTCCTATTAAAATTTGGTCTAGCACAAATGAAAAGACATACACTCCTGAAATTCATAGTAAGAAATACGAGAGTAACAAAATGGTTACGTTAAGCTATCACATAAGTGAGAACACATATGCATTTAGTCGCTCAATCGGTAGCTTTTATAAAGAGAACGAAAAGGTATTATAAAAAGTCCCTTCTTCTTCTAAAAGAATAGGGACTTTTTGCTAGGCCATTCGCATACGATACTGTAACAAATTGTAATGGGGGATGTTACAAGTGAAGAACGTCATACTATTCGATGCTTTGTCGTTTGTAGGATATGGTCTCTGTCTAAAGATGGTTGACGAAGAAATTCTTGTATGGGGAATCGATAAAACACCAAAGGAAAATAGCCTTGAAGAGGAGAGAATGTACCGTATTGGTCGTAATGCCAATTTTCAATTTGTCGAGTATCCAAAGAGCATGTTAGATCAAACAATGTTTAAGCAAGTAGACGCTGTAATCTATCCTTGGTTGGGTCCATACTCAATAGAACGGAATAAGGTAAAAGATGAGAAACTTCACTCCGTAATTTCACATTGCAATGAAACAAAGACTAAGCTCATACTAGTATCTTCAAACCTGGCAACGAATGAATCCAGTGATGACTTAGCTATTGCACTAGATGAGGATTGGTTCTCAAAGATTGATATTAAAAATAGTTTGTGTGATCACCAAAAGATTCGAACGAAAAATACAGAATTTTTATTTACATTTATTGAATTTTCGAATAATAATATAATTGAAGGAACGCGAAAAAAGGATGAGCATTTAGAATGGGTCTCACAGAACTTTTAGTATAATAATTATTTTCCTTTTAAAAATGTCTAAAGTACACTAAAATAAACATAACTCAAAGTCGCAAATTAGATTTAATTAGGATGTTATTGTTTTGTTTTTGAAGGAGCTGTAGTAATGCGAAATCTGTTTAGGTGGGTGACACTCTTATTCCTTTTCACTATCCTCGTATCTTGTGGACAATCAGATTCTACTACTGGGGTAAAGAAAGTGGGTCTACTTGTACCAGACACGATTAATGACCAAGTGTGGGGCACAAAGGGGTATAAGGGGTTATTGCAGATAAAATCACAATTTCAAGTTGATGTTTATTATAAAGAGGCTATCACGACAGAGGTTGCGACAAGAACTGCAGTGGATGAATTTGTTAATAAAGGCGTTAATCTTATATTTGGCCATGGCAATGAGTATGTTTCCATTTTTAATGAGATTGCTGATGAGTATCCTGATGTTCATTTTGTCTTTTTTAACGGAAATACGAGAAAAGAGAATGTTACTAGCTTAAACTTCGATGGGCATGCTATGGGCTTTTTCGGTGGTATGGTTGCTGGCAAAATGACGGAAGCGAACAAGGTTGGGGTAATCGCTGCTTTTGAATGGCAGCCAGAGATTAATGGTTTTTATGAAGGTGTATTATTTCAAAATGATGATGTTGATGTAGATATTGGATATGTCCAGAACTGGGATGATGACGAAAAAGCACTTCGGATTGCGGAAGAAATGATTTCAGATGGAGTGGACATCATCTATCCTGCTGGAGATGGCTACAATGTCTCCGTTATTGAAAGACTTAAGGAAGATGGTCTTTATGCGATAGGCTATGTATCGGACCAATCTGATTTAGGGAAAGAAACGGTTTACACAAGCACGGTTCAACATGTTGATCAACTGTATGTGTTGGTTGCAAATAAATTTAATGAAGGTGAACTTAAATCAGGAAATCTCTATTTTGACTTCCAGGATGAGGTCATTTCATTGGGGACCTTCAGTCCGAAGATTGACGATTCGTTTATAGAAGAATTGAATCAGTATATACAGGAATATAAAGAAACAGGTAATCTACCTTCTAACTAAAAGAAGCTGTCGTATTAGTGACAGCTTCTTATTTTTTTCGAAAATAATCCAAGAGCGGAGACAGTTCTTTTAATAGAGGTTTTAAATTATCAATTGAGGTCATAATATCACCTAATTGGTTCAATAATTGAGTGTAATCAGCCCCATCTGTTTGGTTAACATGCGTATGTTCTTCTGAATTATTCCATTCCATTCGTTTAGCGCGTTGTCCAAACATAAGCCGATCGAACGGATCAGACTTTGGAGATTCTTGGCTTTCCTCTTCTTTTATATCGAAATCCTCATGCTCATTACTCATCTTTAATCACCAACTTACTTTAGAGATTTTTACAGATCAGTTTTACTATATTCATATGTATCACCACTTAAAATGAGATAGGCCTGTAACACATAAAATACTGGGTGAAAGCGGATTCTTATAAAAATAAACGCTTAAATGTTGATAACGATTAAAAAATGAATTAAAATTAGTACCAAGTCATAATAATTGATAATAAGAATGGTGAAAAAAATTAAAGCTTATTCCATAAATTATGTTTATCGCAAAATAAAAAAGGAGATGTTTATATGGGTGTAGGAATAATCGGAATCAATCGATTTGTACCTGAAAGAGTTGTTACGAACAAAGATCTTGAAAAAATATTAGATACATCAGATGAATGGATACGGACAAGAACAGGAATAGAAGAACGTCGAATTGCAGATGATGATACAAACACATCAGACATGGCATTTGGAGCAGCAACTAAAGCGATTGAGGATTCAGGAATCAGTCCTGAAGAGATAGATTTGATCATTGTAGCTACAGTTACTCCTGATCATCCATTTCCATCTGTTGCATGTATGATTCAAGAGCGTCTTGGTGCAAAAAATGCAGCAGCGATGGATATTAGTGCGGCGTGCGCAGGATTCATGTACGGAATTATCACTGGGAAGCAATTTATTGAGAACGGTGATTATAAGCATGTATTAGTAGTAGGTGTTGAAAAACTCTCTAAAATCGTTGACTGGAGCGACCGTAATACAGCTGTATTATTTGGTGACGGTGCTGGAGCAGTTGTTCTTGGCGAAGTTTCTGAAGGCAGAGGTATCCTATCCTATGAATTAGGGGCAGATGGAACAGGTTCTAAGCATTTGTACCAGGATGAACATATCATCATGAACGGTCGTGAAGTCTTTAAATTTGCAGTAAGGCAAATGGGAGAGTCGAGTGTAAATGTAATTGAAAAAGCAGGATTAAAACGAGAAGATGTTGATTATTTAATCCCACACCAAGCAAATATTCGAATCATGGAGGCCTCAAGAGAAAGACTTGAGCTACCAGTTGAAAAAATGTCAAAAACAGTGGATAAATTCGGAAATACATCCGCAGCATCGATTCCTATTTCAATCGTTGAAGACCTCCAAGCAGGAAAAATTAAGGACGATGACGTAATTGTAATGGTAGGATTTGGTGGAGGACTAACATGGGGTGCCATCTGCATTAGATGGGGTCGCTAACCTTAAAACATAAATTGACGATACGAACAACTTAAATTTTAGTAGAACTTAGGTGGAAGGTGAGAGAATATGGAAAAGAAACGTGTTGTAGTAACTGGTTTGGGTACAGTTTCACCACTGGGGAACGATACGAAAACAACTTGGGAAAACGCAAAAAACGGTGTGTCTGGAATTGGACCGTTAACAAGAATATCCATTAAAGGATTACCTGCAAAGGTTGCAGCGGAATTAAAAGATTTTAATCCTGAAAATTTTATGGATAAAAAAGAAGCACGTCGTATGGACCGCTTCACACAATATGCACTTGCAGCATCCTTTATGGCAGTAAAAGATGCGAATCTTTCAATCACAGAGTCTAACGCACCACGCGTAGGAGTATGGATTGGTTCAGGAATTGGTGGAATGGAAACTCATGAAGAACAGCATAAGATTTTCCTAGAAAAAGGCTATCGTCGTGTAAGTCCATTCTATGTACCAATGATGATTCCAGATATGGCAGCAGGTCAAGTTTCAATCGCTCTAGGTGCAAAAGGAATAAATTCATGTACGGTTACAGCGTGTGCAACTGGTACAAACTCGATTGGTGATGCATTTAAAGTTATCCAACGTGGTGATGCAGATGTGATGGTCACTGGTGGAACGGAAGCGCCAATCACCGGTATGTCATTTGCAGGATTTATCTCAGCACGAGCATTATCATTAAATCCAGACCCAAAAACAGCAAGTCGTCCCTTTGATAAAAATCGTGACGGTTTTGTAATGGGTGAAGGGGCAGGAATACTTATTCTTGAAGAACTTGAACATGCACTAGCGCGTGGAGCCAATATATACGCAGAAGTTGTCGGTTATGGTTCAACTGGAGACGCATATCATATTACTGCTCCAGCTCCAGGAGGAGAAGGTGGAGTTCGTGCAATGCGTCAAGCGATTGAAGATGCTGAACTAACACCGAACGATGTGGACTACATCAATGCACATGGAACGAGTACAGACTACAATGATAAATTCGAAACGGCTGCAATCAAGGAAGTATTCGGCGATCACGCATATAAATTAGCGGTTAGTTCTACAAAATCAATGACAGGACATTTACTTGGAGCTGCTGGTGGTGTTGAGGCAATCTTCTCAGTACTTGCAATCAAAGAAGGAATTATTCCACCAACGATAAATTATGAAACACCAGATCCAGAATGTGATTTAGACTATGTCCCAAATAAAGCAAGAGAGCAAGAAGTAGATGTTGTATTAAGTAACTCACTTGGTTTTGGTGGGCACAATGCAACACTATTGTTTAAAAAATATCAATAATCATTTCTACGTAAGAGTCGGGCCAATGGTCTGGCTCTTTTTTAAATGACTTGAATACAATGTATTGGTGTCTCTTTCGAAAGGAAGTGTAAAAATGGGGTAATCCATACTGAAGAATGGATAAAGGAGTCTCATAAGAATCCAGTTATACTTTGTAAAAAGTTAAAAAAATACTTTCCGGCTAAAATTACGGAACAGGAAATTTATCATCATTTGAAAATGCACGGTATGTATAGAACAGTTGATGAAAACATTTATCATTGCTTGCCTAAAAATGTATGGAAACAAGTAGATGATGCGTATAAGATTTTGCAAAAGAAATGGAACGGTCCTCCAGTTCCCATTTTTGTTTTCCCAGCAGACGAAACAAACACAAGAATTAAAAAGGACTTTAATGGTAAATCAGGTCTAGCTTTTAAAGACAAATTATTTCTGTTTGTTTCAAAGCATAATACACAAAGTGAAATAAAAGCAGTTTTAACACATGAATACAATCATGTTTGTCGTCTGAAATATTACAAAAAAGCTGAAGCTAATTATACGATTTTAGACACAGTGATATTAGAAGGACTCGCAGAAAATGCGGTCCGTGAGCACTGTGGCGAATCAGAATTGGCGAGTTGGACGAACTATTATTCCGATGAGCGCCTTCATAAGATAGTAGAACAACTCATCATTCCAAACCAGAATGTAAAAAGAAATGAACGAAAATACCCCGATCTTCTATATGGAAAAGGATTCTACCCAAAGATGGTGGGCTATTGTGCAGGCTATTATTTAGTTAAGCAATATATGAACTCTACCAAACTTCAAACAAATGCGATTCTAGGACTTGAATCAGAAGAGTTTGTGAAAGAGTATCTTTGACTGCAGGTGAATCCTGTGGTTTTTTGTTTGTACGAAAGAATGGGCGAGTGGGGTGTCGTTTGGTGAAATGTGGAAAAATGATTGAGGAGAATTGCGGGATAATGTTGTGCGTTTGGATAAAACAGGAAAATAACGCGGCATAACCACTGATTAAGATGTCGCATTTGGAATAATCAGGGAAATACTATGTCATATCATCGAGTTAAGGTACCACATTTGGATAAAACAGAAAACATGTTAACGTAACTTAAACATACCAACAGGCAATATTAAGAAAATAGTTTCTAGCCAAAGAGAAAGAGTATCCCTCTAGCAAGAGGGATACTCTTTTCAATAATCATATAATCACTAATATACATACAAGATGAGCCTTCACTTTATGATTAATTCCGGCTTTTTGAAGCAATTGCCTTAAAAGGGATTCACAACGACTAAGTTGAATAAGGGGATTTTTTACTTCCATACCATATTAAGTTTTCCAGATTTCACCATCCATTACGTAGTCGCCTTCAAAATTTTTCACTTCAAACATGTGAATTTTGTATCTCAGACTCTATGTTTTCAACCAATTCTAATAATAACTTGTATGTACAACTTGTTAGAAAATTCTAATATAATATATTTTTATAATATATTTAAATAATTAGACTATACTAAATAATAGGTTAAAGCCCTTATTTTATAAGGGTTACACTATAAGTTGAAAAAATTGTCTTGCAATTATAAAATTATAGTAATAAAATTCTTATTACACATAAAAATATTTTTTCTAATCTTGTAGAATTTGGGGTGTCTTTTATGCAACGGCCAACTAATGAAGCACCTTTGCTAGAAGTGAAGGGGTTAAAAACTGGATTTAAAATAGATGGGGAAATATATCATGCAGTTGATGGTGTCTCTTTTGAGGTTAAACCACGTCAAATTGTCGGAATTGTTGGAGAATCTGGATGTGGGAAAAGTGTTATGTCAATGTCTGTTATGAAACTCTTACCCGTAGGGATTGGGGAGATTACAGACGGAGAGGTTGTTTTTCAGGGGAATAACATTGAAAAACTATCAGAAACTCAAATGAATAAAATTCGTGGAAGAGATATTTCAATGATTTTCCAAGAACCGATGACAGCATTGAATCCTGTTTTTACAATTGGATTTCAATTGGAGGAAGTTCTATTAAACCATCAAAAAATTTCAAAAAAAAGAGCTAGAGAGATAAGTATCGATCTTTTAACACAAGTAGGGATTTCTCGACCGGACAGTATCGTAGATGAGTATCCTCATCAACTGTCAGGAGGAATGCGTCAACGCGTAATGATTGCGATGGCAATCGCATGTCAACCAAAGTTACTCATAGCGGATGAACCTACAACAGCACTTGACGTGACGGTACAAGCGCAAATTCTTGAACTCTTAAAGAGTATCCAAGAAAAAAACGATATGTCAGTCATCTTAATTACCCATGATTTGGGTGTAGTAGCTGAAATGTGTGATGAAGTAATTGTTATGTATGCGGGTCAGATTGTGGAAAGAACAGATGTAGATACACTTTTCTATAATCCAAAGCATCCTTATACGAAGCTACTAATAGAATCGATTCCAAAGTTACATGAAAAAGTTGAAACATTGGGGTCAATTGAGGGGATTGTTCCTTCTTTAAAAAACATGCCACGTGTAGGATGTCGATTTGCTGACCGTTGTCCAGTCGCAATGCCTGAGTGTAAAACTATTACACCTGCATTAGGAATGGTAGAGGATGGACATGAAGTCTCCTGTCTACTATACAAGACTAGTCAACCTGTAAAAGAGGTGAGATAAGAAATGGCTAATCAAACGTTAGATAAGAATAATGAAAATGTATTATTAGAGGTTAAGAATCTTAAAACCTACTACCCTATTAAGGGCGGGTTTATGAGAAAGACAATAGGACATGTGAAAGCGGTTGATGATGTTTCGTTTGAGATTAAAGAAGGTGAAACATTAGGGCTTGTTGGAGAATCAGGTTGTGGAAAGTCTACGACAGGGAGAACTCTCCTTCGTTTACTAGATGCTACAGAAGGTCAAATTCTACTAGATGGAAGAGACATTACGAAGCTAAAAGGAAAGCCATTACGTGAAATTAGAAAAGATTTTCAAATGGTGTTCCAGGATCCATATGCTTCACTAAATCCGATGCAAATGGTTGGTGACATCATTGCAGAACCAATCATCAATTACACAGGGAAGTCTCTAAAAGATTTAAAAGAAGAAGTAATGGATCTCCTTAAAAAGGTGGGACTACCAGAGGATGCTTATTATAAATATGCGCATGAATTTTCTGGTGGACAACGTCAAAGAATCGGTATTGCTCGTGCATTAGCGTTAAGACCAAAATTGATTATTGCCGATGAGCCAGTATCTGCTTTGGACGTTTCAGTTCAATCACAAGTACTTAACCTATTAAAAGAATTACAAGATGAGTTCGGCTTAACGTTCCTATTCATCGCCCATGACCTAAGTGTCGTTAAACACATGAGCGATCGAATTGGAGTTATGTACCTTGGTGGAATTGTTGAATTAGCAGAAAAGGATAGCATGTACGCAGAGCCGCTTCATCCTTATACACAAGCTTTAATTTCAGCCATTCCTGAGCCAGACCCTAGAAGGAAAAAAGAAAGAATCGTTCTAGAGGGAGATGTACCAAGTCCAGCGAACCCGCCGAGTGGTTGTCCATTCCATCCGAGATGTCCGATGGCTATGGAAGAGTGTTCTATGGCAAAACCTGAATTAAAGGAGGTGAAGCCAGGACATAGAGTGGCTTGTCATTTATACAAATAAGTTTGGCAGGTAATTTACAAAACATACATTAAAAATACGGGGGGAAAACCAATATGAAAAAGTCAGCATTGTGGACGATCGCATTAATGCTAGTAATGTCATTATTCCTAGCTGCTTGCGGTGGTAATGAAGAAAAAGCTGAAAAAGAAAATGATAACACAGGTTCTGAAACATCTGAACCTAAAGAAGGCGGAAAAATCACACTTGCAGTTGACCAAGCTCCAGAAGGTGTTTTTGAATCTGCTTATTACAGAAGTGCAATTGATGCACAAATCCTTGGTTTCACAGGCGATAGCATTTACAAAGTAAATGATAACCTAGAGTATGTACCGAATCTTGCTACATGGGAAATCAGCGAAGACAAATTAACGTATACTTTCAAATTTGAAGAAGGCGTTAAGTGGCATAACGGTGAAGAATTAACTGCTGAAGATTATGCATTTGCTTTAGAAACAATTGCTCACCCAGATTATGATGGTTCTCGTTTCAACTATGTTGAAGGAATCAAAGGTGCAAAAGCGAAAAAAGATGGACAAGCTGAAACAATTGAAGGTGTTAACGTAGTTGACAAGTATACAGTTGAGATTACTTTCGAAGAAGTAAAAATCAACAACTTAGAAAATCTATGGTCAGATCCAATGCCTAAGAAACATTATGAAGGTGTTGCGGTTGCAGATCTTGGAGAATCTGAGGAAGTTCGTACAAACCCAGTTGGTCTTGGACCATTCAAAGTGAAGAAAGTAGTACCGGGTGAATACGTAGAATTAGAGCGTTTTGATGAATATTGGCAAGGTAAGCCACTACTTGATGGTGTTGTTATTAAAGTTATTGATCCTTCTCTAGCTAACGGTGCATTCCAAAATGGCGAAATCGACATCATGGAAATCGCTCCAGCTTCTGTAAAAGAATTAGAAAACATGGATCATGTTCGTGTTGAAGAAACTAGTGGTACTGCTTACTCTTATATCGGTTTACGCTTTGGTCACCGTGATCAAGAAACACGTACAAACGTTGCTGATTTTGATAAGTTTGAATCAAAAGAATTACGTCAAGCATTATTACACGCAATTAATCGTCAAGCAATGATTGATGGATTCTTATCTGGTAAAGGTAAAGTATTTAACACTGTTATTCCTTCTGCATTCTGGATGGCAGCTGACGATTCAGAATTAAACCAATATGAGTATGATCAAGAGAAAGCAAAAGAATTATTAGCTTCTGCTGGATACAAAGATGTAGATGGTGATGGATTCGTAGAAGATCCAGAAGGTAACCCATTCTCTATCAAATTTGGTCACTATGCAGGTAACGCAACATTTGAAGGTCGTGCACAAGCGATTATTCAAAGCTGGAATGACATCGGAGTTAAGACAGAGTTATCAACAGGTTCTTTAGTTGAGTTCAACCTATACAACGAAATGAAAGACAACGATGATAAAGAACTAGAAGCATTCTTCGGTTCATGGGGAACAGGTGCTGACCCAGATCCATCTGGACTATGGGCAAATGACGCTGAATGGAACTATGGTCGTTGGGTAAATGAAGATAACCAAAGACTTCTTAATGAAGGCTTAAGTGAAAAATCATTTGACCAAGAGTACCGTGGACAAGTATATGTTGAGTGGCAAAAACTATTCAACGAAGAATTACCAGCATTACCATTATGGGAAAACATGGACCTTTATGGAATTAACAAACGTCTAGAAGGTGTACATGTAAATGCAGTTGGATTCCAAACTGATGTTCATAAGTGGTATGTAACTGACTGATTGCAATAAGATTTTTAAGGATAAGGAGCAAATAACATGCTGCAATACTCACTTCGAAGAATACTAGGCATGATTCCATTATTACTCCTTGCCTCCATTGTGGTATTTTCCCTGGCAAAAATGATGCCAGGGGACCCTTTTGGGGGAGAGATTGATCCATCCAATACAGATCCGCAGTATATTGAGGAAATGCGCGAAAAGCTGGGTTATAATGACCCAATCTATGTGCAATATTGGAGATGGGTTACTGACTTTGTTCAGGGGGATTTTGGAAAGTCTACAGCACATAAAATGGATGTCTCTGCGTTAATTGCGCAACGGATTCCGAATACATTGTTTTTAGCGGTTGTTTCATTGATTTTTACGTACATTTTTGCCTTTTTCATGGGAATGTATGCAGGGAGAAAACCGTATACTCTTGGAGATAATTTGATTGCTGGCTATAACTATGTGGGATTAGCAATTCCTTCTTTTGTTGCGGGGATTGTAGCAATTTATTTCTTCTCGTTTCAACTTGGTTGGTTCCCGTTTAGTGGATCTGTGGAAGTAGGGGTCGATGAAGGTACGTTTGCATATTTTGCAAGTAAAATTCATCACGTTTTATTACCAGCACTAGTACTTGGTCTAATGGGTACTGCATCATACACACAATTTTTACGAAATGATATTATTGAAAATAGCCGTAAAGACTTTGTAAGAACAGCAAGAGCAAAGGGTACAAAAGAATCAACAATCTATAATAAACATATTTTACGAAACTCTATTATTCCGTTAGTAACATTTTTAGGATTTGATATTGCAACATTAATTGGTGGAGCGGTAATAACTGAAACAATCTTCACATACCCAGGTATTGGACATCTCTTCTTAGAATCTATTAACTCAAGAGATTATGCTGTTATGATGACGATCACAATGTTACTTTCATTTCTAACACTTTTCGGAAATCTTATCGCAGATTTACTTTATGGTATAGTTGATCCGCGTATTCGATTGGATTAAGGAGGAGAAAAAATGGAAGTAGTTACAAATACAAATATGAATACACCTAAAAACGAAACAAAGGGTCTTTCTCCTTGGGCAATAGCAAGAAGGAAATTCATGAAAAATAAACTAGCTATGATTAGTTTGATTTTTCTAATCCTAATCACTTTAACTGCCATTTTTGGCCCTATGTTTAATGATAGAGATATTGTTCGTGTTGATTACATGAACATGAGTAAAGAACCATCTGCAGAAAACTGGCTCGGAACAGATATAAACGGCCGAGACATTTTTGCTAGAATGTTACATGGTGGTAGAACCTCATTAATGATTGGCTTTTCGTGTATGTTTTTTATCACTTTAATTGGAACAATTGTTGGTTCTGTTGCCGGATACAATGGTGGAAAAATAGACCGATTACTGATGCGTTTTACAGACTTCGTATTGGTATTCCCATTCATGATTTTTGTAATTGTATTAAACTCAATTCTAGTTGGTAAAATATCAGGCGCATGGACACTTATTATTGTAATGAGCTTACTCAGTTGGGGTGGAGTTGCCCGTATTGTTCGGAGTAGGGTATTAGCAGAAAAAGAGAATGAATACATCCTTGCTGCGAAATCGATTGGGACTAGACCATCAAAAATTATTGTTAAGCATTTGCTGCCCAATGTATCATCAACAATTATCGTACAAGCTACGCTAATTTTGGCAGTTATGATTGTTGCCGAATCAGGCTTAAGTTTCCTTGGATTTGGTGTTCCGTCTAATGTGCCAAGTTGGGGAAATATGCTTTCTGAGGCAAGAGACTCAGATGTACTTCGTAATAAAACCTGGATGTGGGTTCCGCCTGCAACAGCAATTACACTTACAATATTATCAATTAACTTTATAGGCGAAGGGTTGAAGGATGCCTTAAATCCTAAATCTAACCGTTAACCAGATCTATCACACAATGTGATGGATCTTTTTTTATATATAAAATTCACTGAATCAACGCTTTTAAGCAATAAAGTCCTATATTGGAAAAGCAATAAAACTTGTTTATTAAAAGGTTTAATTTGTATGAAATTTATCTAAACCTCTTAAAATCAACTTTCAAAAGAAATAATAGTAAAAATTATAAAAATTATCTTGCAATTTCAACATAGTAATAATAGAATTTTAACTAGATTAGGAGAATAACAACTTTTCAGTTTTAAAAGTAAATTCAATCAATTTTAAAATTTACTTGAATTTGTAATCTTTCTGTAATAAAATTTAGTTGATTCTTTTGTCAGATAATTTAGCTTTTTCAACACTTTAAAGCTTTATCCTGATAAACTAAAAGGTTGCTAGAAATTATTCTTAATGATTCTCTGAAAATATTATTTTTCGAATATTGGGTGAACTTATTTTAAGTTCTGATAAGGATGGTGAACCAATTTTATGGCCGCGTTACTAGAAGTCAAAAACTTAAAAACATACTTCTATAAAAAGAAATCAGTTATACCTGCCGTAGATGGCGTTGATCTCAAGATAAATAAAGGTGAGACTTTAGCAATAGTAGGTGAGTCAGGATCTGGTAAAAGTATTACATCGCTTTCTATCATGAAACTTGTACCAAGTCCAGCAGGTAAAATCGTAGAAGGTGAAATCATACTCGATGGTAAAAACCTAGTCGATTTATCTGAAGCTGAAATGTGTAAGGTCCGTGGAAATGATGTATCAATGATATTCCAGGAACCAATGACATCACTCAATCCTGTCTTAACAGTTGGTGAACAAATCATTGAGGTACTTATGTACCATCAAAAAATGACGAAGGCTGAAGCTACAAAGAAAGCGATTGAAATGTTAGAAATGGTTGGTTTTTCAAGAGCTGCCGAATTAATCAATGATTACCCTCATCGATTATCAGGTGGTATGCGTCAAAGAGTTATGATAGCGATTGCGATGAGTTGTAATCCTAAGTTATTGATAGCAGATGAGCCTACAACTGCACTTGATGTGACAATCCAAGCTCAAATACTTGATTTAATGAGAGACCTAAGTCATAAATTCGATACTTCTATACTCATCATTACGCATGATTTAGGGGTCGTATCTGAAGTAGCAGATAGGGTTATCGTTATGTATTGTGGTCAAGTAGTTGAAGAAGCAACAGTTGATGACTTATTCAATGAACCATTGCATCCCTATACAATTGGACTAATGGGTTCTATACCATCAATTGAAATTGAATCAGATCGATTACAGTCTATTAAAGGGAATGTCCCATCTCCAGAGCATCTACCTAAAGGATGTCGCTTTGCACCTAGGTGTCCAAGTGCCTTTGACAGATGTTTCGCAGAAATGCCTGAGTTGATGAGTAATAATGGACGGACAGTCCGTTGCTTTCTACACGATACGAAAGGGGACAAACAATGACTGCGCCATTAGGTAAGGGAGTACAGGATACAGTAATTAAAACTACAGAGCCCATTCTAGAAGTCAAAAATTTAACAAAACACTTTCCAATAAAAGCAGGAATTTTCCAACGTACAGTTGGTCATGTGAAAGCAGTCGATGGTGTTTCCTTCTTTGTAAATAAAGGTGAAACATTAGGGATAGTGGGAGAATCTGGCTGTGGAAAATCCACTGCAGGTCGAACATTAATACGCTTATATGAACCTACTGGAGGAGATATCCTCTTTAAAGGGAAAAATATATCCAAAATGTCTGAGGGTGAACTTAGACGTAGTGTTCGAAAAGATATCCAAATGATATTTCAGGATCCATATGCATCAATAAATCCAAGGAAGACATTAGGATCAATTATCTCTGAACCAATGATTACTCACCACCTTTATAACCGTCAAGAAAGACGTGAAAAACTCAGTGAATTATTAGAAATGGTAGGTTTTAACCCATCATTTATTAATAGATACCCACATGAGTTTTCAGGTGGACAAAGACAAAGAATAGGTATAGCGCGAGCCTTAGCTCTTAATCCAGACTTGATTATTGCAGATGAAGCAGTTTCGGCACTTGACGTGTCTATTCAAGCTCAAATAATTAATATAATGCAAGATTTACAGGCTGAATTAGGATTAACTTATATTTTTATCTCGCATGACCTTAGTGTTGTTCGACATATTAGTGATCGCATTGCGGTTATGTATTTAGGTAAAGTAATGGAGCTAGCACCGAAAAAGGATCTATTTGAGGAACCGCTTCATCCTTATACTCAAGCGCTCCTCTCTGCAATACCTGTTCCTAGAAAAAAAGGAGTTCAGGCGAGAGAAAGGATTGTACTTAAAGGTGAATTACCTAGCCCAGCAAACCCTCCGCAAGGGTGTGTATTTCACACACGCTGCCCAGCTGCTACTGATATTTGTCGGAATGCAGTTCCAGAATTTAAGGAAGTGAAGAAAGATCATTTTGTTGCTTGTCACCTTTTCTAAAGTGGCAGTTACAAATAGATAAATCACTGAAGGGGGGAGATATACCTAAAAATGCAGCAGGTCAAAAATGTAAATATTCACAAAATGATAGGGGGAAAAAAAGATGAAGTTAAGTAAAAAACTATTGCAATTTTTAGCTTTAGCACTTGCATTGTCTCTTTTCTTAGCAGCTTGTTCAGGCGGCGGAGAAGAAGCTAACAATGAACCTGAAGAGAAGGAAGATCCACCAGCTACTGAAGAGCCAGCTAATAACGATCCAGTTGAAGGCGGAGATTTAATTATCGGTTCTACTGGTTCTCCAACAATGTTTAACCCACTATATTCTACTGATGCTTCAAGTAGTGATATTGAGGGAATGATTTTTGACAGCTTAATCGGTTCTGACCTTGAGTTTAACCCAGTAACTGATGGTGGCTTAGCAGAGTCAGTTGAACAGTCTGATGATGGATTAACTTTCACTGTAAAAATAACTGATAAGGCAAAGTTCCATGATGGTACTCCTTTAACAGCTGATGATGTTGTATTCACATACAGCATTCCATTAAGTGAAGAGTATACTGGTCCACGTGGTAACTACTTTGAATCTTTAGAAAGTGTTGAAGCTACGGATCCTACAACAGTAGTATTCAAGTTAAAACAAAAAGATGCTCAATTCCCTGTAGTAGGTCTTAGCTATGGAATCTTACCAAAGCATATCCTTGGCGATGTTCCAATTGCTGAATTAGGAGAGCATGAGTTCAATACGAAGAACCCAATCGGTTCTGGTCCATTCAAGTTTGTTGAGTGGAAAGACGGAGAATATGTAAAAGTTGAAGCTAACCTAGATTATTGGGATGGACGCCCATATTTAGACACAGTTACTTATAAGCTAGTTCCAGATGCAAACGCTATGCTTGCACAAATCCAAAATGGTGATGTTCATTACTATGCTGGTCTTGCACAACAAGACGTTCCTACAGTTGAAGGATTCGCTGATGCAGCAGGTATTCGTCTTGAAAGTGGAATGGCACTATCTTATACATTCTTTGCTGGTAACGAACGCCTTGAGTTCTTTAAAGACAAAGCTGTAAGACAAGCGATTACACATGCAATTGACCGTGAGTCTATTGTTGAAAACGTAATGAATGGTCTTGGTGAAGTAGCTCACGTTCCAGAAAGTCCATTAAGCTGGGCTTACAATCCAGATGTACCAAAGTTCGAATATGATGTTGAAAAAGCTAAGAAAATGTTAGACGATGCTGGATGGGTAGTAGGTGCGGACGGCATTCGTGAAAAAGATGGTCAAAAACTATCATTTAACGTAGTAACAAACCAAGGTAACAAAATTCGTGAAGATATCGTTGTAATTCTACAACAACAATTAAAAGAAGTTGGAATTGAAGCAACACCTGAAATCATTGAATTCAGTGCTTTAATTGCAAAAATTGAGCCAGGAGTTTGGGACTTTGATGCAATCGTATTAGGTTGGAGTCTAGGAACAGACCCAGATCCAAGTGGTATCTTCCACTCTAAGTGGATTGAAACTGGAAATAACTTTATCGCTTATTCTAATCCTGAGTTAGATGCATTAATGGATGCTCAATTACAAGAATTAGATAGAGAAAAGCGTGCAGAGATGATTGGTGAAATTCAAGCAGGTCTTGCTGAAGATCAACCATATACATTCTTATACTATCCAGAAGAGTTCCGTGTTCTACCTGCGAACTTAGAAGGATATGAATTCCATGCGAAAAACCAATTATATAACATTAACAAATGGTGGTTAAAGAAAGCTGAATAATAATTGGGAATAAGCACTAACAAGAGGAATGTATTGACATTCCTCTTGTTAAAAAGAATATGCAACACAGTTTATAAGACTTACTTACAATGTAAGTAAGTCTTATAAACTGTTATCAGGGTATATCATTTCTCTCTTTTTTATAACAACAATACTACTAGCTACTGAATAAAAATCTATTAGAAGGAGAATAGATGATGGTTTCATATATCATTCGACGAACGTTGATGGCTATTCCCTTGTTATTCGGAATTACCATACTATCATTTGCAATTATTCAAGCTGCACCTGGTGGCCCTACAGCAGTACTAATGGACCCAACTATGAGTCCAGAAAACCGAATAAAGTTTGAAGAAAAATACGGTTTAAACGATCCAGTCCATGTTCAATATATAAGATGGGTTGGAAACATGGTCCAAGGGGACTTTGGAACTTCATTATTACGTCAGGGTGTACCTGTAACGGAAATGATTATGAACAGACTTCCAAACACTGTACTACTGATGCTTGTTTCTACTATTCTAGCAATGATAATTGCGATACCGTTTGGGATAATGTCAGCAATGCGCCCATATTCAAAACTTGATTACGGTGTAACAGTTACCTCATTTCTAGGGGTTGCAACTCCGAATTTCTGGTTCGGTCTAATTTTAATCATTATCTTCTCACTTCAATTAGGATGGTTTCCAACAGGTGGAACCCATACAATGAATGCACCGTTTAGCCTTTGGGATCGAATACACCATCTAATTTTACCAGCATTTGTACTAGCAACTGCTGACATGGCGGCACTAACCAGGTACACAAGGTCAAGTATGATGGAAGTGCTACATCAGGATTATATCCGTACAGCAAGATCAAAAGGGTTTAAGGAAAGTAAAGTTGTAATTAAGCATGGAATCCGAAATGGAATGATTCCAATTATTACGATATTTGGACTTATGCTACCATCATTCATTGGTGGAGCAGCGATTACGGAAAATGTATTTAGCTGGCCAGGGCTTGGCAGATTATTTATCGAGTCTGCATTTAACCGTGATTATCCTGTCATTATGGCATTAACTGTATTATCAGCGGTATTTGTTGTCATTGGAAATTTAATTGCAGATATCTTGTACGCGATTTTTGATCCGCGTATTGAGTATTAAGGGGGGGGACATATGGCACAACTTAACGTTAACACATCTCAAAATGAACTTGAATTAAACCCCAACCTTAAGGAAAAGCCCGATACCTTAACGAAGATATTTTTTAGGAAGTTCCGTAAAAATAAGCTTGCAGTATTCGGTGCAATCGTATTGCTTATAATTATTGCAGCTTCTTATTTATCGCCAATCATTGCACCATATGCATACGATCATATTGATCTCATGAAAAAACTAAAAGCACCTGGTGGAGAATATTTATTAGGTACTGATCGGTATGGCCGTGATATCTTAACAAGACTATTATATGGTGGTAGAGTTTCACTTACGGTTGCTCTTGCATCCGTGCTGGGGGCTATTATCATCGGAACGACTGTAGGAGCAGTTGCTGGGTATTTTGGAGGGTTAATAGATGCCGTTTTAATGCGTTTGGTAGATGTTATTATATCCATTCCTAGTTTCTTTCTATTGATTACAGTTGTTACAATTTTTAAACCAAGTGTAACAAACTTAGTGTTAGTATTTGCATTGACAACTTGGACTGGGACAGCCCGTCTTGTCCGTGGTGAATTTCTGTCATTACGCTCAAGAGAGTTTGTTCTAGCTTCAAAATCCATTGGAACAAGGGCATACAAAATTATTTTTAGTCACATCTTACCTAATGCTATGGGACCAATTATTGTTGCTGCAACTTTATTAGTCGGTCAAGTAATACTAACAGAAGCGGCATTAAGTTATTTGGGCTTGGGTGTTAATCCACCGACGCCTACTTGGGGGAACATGCTGCAAGATGCACAAAGTTTGACTATTATGATTCAAGCACCGTGGTATCCAATTTTCCCTGGTGTACTGATTTTAGTAACTGTTCTATGCTTTAACTTTGTTGGGGATGGATTACGAGATGCGTTAGATCCAAAAGTAAATGATTAGAAAAAGCCAAGATGCCATTCTTGGCTTTTTCTTTTTACCTTTGACATAATTGATGTGAGGATTGAAACCATTTTTAAGTACTTTCTAACAATACATGAATATTTTGGAATAAAACTTACATCTTCTGCCTATACTGTTGAACAAACGCACTTTGAAGTGAGGGGTAGAAAATGTTGTTTCTTCATGATATTTGGGTAAATTGGTTTGAAGGTGAAGAAAATGGTTACAACGTTTGCCACTTCCATGAATGGCGCAAGGATGATAGTGTTGAACTGTTAGACCAGGTACCTTTACTTAAGATTGAGTCTCCATTGTTTAACTACATTGAAAATGATTTAATGGAACTACCACAGCAACTATTAATGGATGTTTACCAAAAAGCGTATGTTCGTAAAAATCATGAACGAATTCAACAAGATTATTGTTTTGTTGTGACAGATGGCCATGGAATACTTGCGGTAGACACAATAGGCTATAATATCCCTATTCGGAAGAGCCGCTTAATTCCAAGGCAAGAACAACTCGTTTATGAGATGGTAAATAGTCATGAAGCAATTCCTTATTCATTTGATAGTAATGAAATCAACAAGGATAAGGAACACCATATTTTATCTCCTTCGCCGATTGAAATGGCAGGTCTAACCCGGAAGGAAAGACAACTTAAGCAACTTTTGTTTATGGCGTTAGATCAATTGGCATCAACTAAAAATGTGGCCGAGATAAGATATTGGTATACGGAGTGGAATCCTTCGAGATACCGGGAAATTCAAGAAATGCATTTTGAAGAAGTATGGCAAAACCTCTATGAAGAAACGAGAAACGGTTGGACAAGCAAACATGTTCAACTTTGTGAAAACCTAATTAAAGGTCAACCATTTTTTGAAAAGCTTTGGGAAATTGAACATGAATCAAAAGTGTAAAAAAAAGGATTTGTTTTCGAACAAATCCTTTTTTCTTTTTAGGCATTGCGCTTTTAATTCTATTTTCTTTTTCTTCCAAGTCCCATTGCTCTTTCCATTTTTTTAACGGTTTTATATGCAGTTTTATTTGCTTTTTCAGCACCAGCATCAAGGATTTCATCTAACTTTGGTGAATTTAAGATTTCATAGTATCGTTCTTGAATTGGGAGAATCTCGTTTAGTACAACCTCTGCTAAATCTGATTTAAATACTCCGTACCCTTTTCCTTCATATTGGGTTTCAATTTCTTCAATTGACTTGTTACTAAATGTTGAATAAATCGTCATAAGGTTAGAAATCCCTGGTTTATTTTCCTTGTCAAATTTAACAATACCGTCTGAATCCGTAACAGCACTTTTAATTTTCTTCTCAATCTGCTTTGGTTCATCGAGTAAAGCAATATACGCTTTTGGATTTGGATCAGACTTACTCATCTTTTTGGTCGGATCTTGTAAAGACATGATTCTTGCGCCATCTTTTGGAATTCTGCTATCCGGAATGGTGAAGATTTCACGGTATTTTTTGTTGAATCTTTCTGCTAGATCTCGTGTTAATTCAATATGCTGCTTTTGGTCCTCACCAACTGGTACAAGGTCTGTATTATATAGAAGAATGTCACCAGCCATTAGAGGAGGATATGTTAACAATCCGGCCACAACGGCTTCTTTACCATGAGATTTATCTTTAAATTGTGTCATTCTTTCAAGTTCTCCGATATATGATACACATTGTAACATCCAGCCTGCTTGAGCATGTGCTGGAACCTCTGATTGAATAAAAAGTGTAGCTTTTTCTGGATCAAGCCCGATAGCAAGATAGAGTGCAGCTAGGCTTCTAATATTCTTTCGGAGTTCCAAAGCTTCTTGAGGTACTGTAATTGCATGCTGGTCAACAATACAAAAGAAGCAATTGTACTCGTCTTGTAGTTCGATGAATTGCTTCATCGCTCCGATATAGTTTCCCAGTGTCACTGAACCACTTGGTTGAATTCCTGAAAAAATCGTTTGCATTTTGTTTCTCTCCTTTTAAACAGGCTTGAAGAAGTGAGTGGATTCGGACAAAATAAAAAACCATTCGAACCTAACAAATTAATGTTAGGGACGAATGGTTACCGCGTTGCCACCCTAGTTATTTTATACCCATGTTTAAATACGATATAAAATCTCTCGACTCCTTGTAACGTAAGGATGACGCCTTTGCCTACTTGTAATTCAGCAAAGAAGCTCCAAAGTCCATTCCATATGTCCCACTATCTGTTTACACCGACCACAGACTCTCTGCATGAGGTTTAGCACCCCAAAAGTGGATTTCCATATGTACTACTCTTCTTCATAGCAAGTTATTTTATATTACATTCATTATAATTCTTTCAGTTTGAAATGCAAGTATTGTTGTGAAAAATAAATGAAAAATCAAACGAAGCCAATACGCATAAGAAGGTATGTTTTGAAACAACATAAGTATCGTATATCTTTGCGAAAGAAAAAAATTACATATTTAGGAGGTCATCTATTTGAAAAAAATATCTTGGCTATTATGCCTTCTGTTCGTAAGTGCTCTTGTCCTTTCGGGCTGCGGAACCTTTGATAATGGAGACAAAGAAGGAGGCGGAGCTAAAGAAGGAGAGGCAAAGAAAGACTTAAGAATTAATATAAGTTCTGAGCCTCCTACCTTACATCCTGGTTTAGCGACCGATTCAACGTCTGGAGTGGTACTCCAGCATGCTTTTGAAGGTTTGACACGCATAAATAAAAACGGGGAACCAGAAGAAGCAATGGCGGAAAAAATTGATATTTCAGATGATGGAAAAACATATACATTCACAATTCGTGATGCGAAGTGGACAAATGGTGATCCTGTGACAGCACACGACTTTGAATATGCGTGGAAATGGGTATTGGATCCTGCGAATCAATCCGATTATGCATCACAAATTTACAATTATGTTGCAGGGGCAAAAGAAGCATACAATACTCCTGATATTTCAATTGAAAAAATGGAGAATGTAGGTATTAAGGCAATTGATGATAAGACTCTAGAAGTTACATTAGTGAATCCAACTGCTTATTTCTTAGAGTTAACTGCCTTTTATACTTATTTTCCGGTAAACAGTAAAATTGCTAAAGACAATCCAAATTGGGCGGATCGTGTTGATGAATCCTATGTATCAAATGGTCCATTTTTTATTGCGGATAAATCAGCAACTATCACACTCGAGAAGAATAAAGACTATTGGGATGCAGATTCGGTTAAGCTCAACAAAATTACAATGGATATGATTAACGATCCAAATACAGAGTACCAAAGCTTCAAAAAAGGTGAACTTGATTGGGCAGGTGCTCCAACGTCAGCATTACCGACTGAAGTGATTCCTACTTTACAAAAAGAAGGAACACTACAAAAAAGCGTAATTGCAGGAACGTACTGGTATAAATTCAATATTAATAAAGAGCCGTTTCAAAATGAAAATCTTCGAAAAGCTCTATCTTATGCAATTAACCGAAAAGCAATTGTAGATAATATTACACAAGGTGGACAAATTCCAGCAATGGCATTAGTTCCTTCCACAATTATTAAAGAAAATGAGAAAGGATATTTTAAAGACAACGATACGGAACTGGCAAAAGAGCATTTACAAAAAGCGTTAGACGAGCTTGGATTATCAGATGCTTCCCAACTTCCGCCAATTGCTCTTTCTTATAATACTTCAGAAGGGCATCAAAAGGTCGCACAGGCGATACAAGATATGTGGAGAAAAGAGCTAGGAATTGAGGTAACTCTTAATAATGCTGAATGGAATGTATTCCTAGATAACATTGACCAAGGAAATTTCCAAATAGGTCGTGCAGGATGGTTAGCTGACTTTAATGACCCTGTTAACTTCCTAGAAATTTTCACAGTACCACAAGGAAATAATGATACTGGTTGGACAAATGAAACGTTTAATAATCTTCTTGCACAAGCTTCTGAAGAAACAGATGCGGATAAGCGTCTTGAATTATTGAAAGAAGCTGAACAACTAGTAATCAGTGAAATGCCATTTGCACCGATCTATTTTTATACGAATAACTGGGTGCAAAATGAAAATCTAAAGGGCGTTGTTATTACTCCATTGGGAGATGTCTCATATAAGTGGGCTTACTTTGAGTAATTCGAATTAAGTGATCACCCAAACAAATAAAAGTAAGGTATATAGCAAGGCTATATACCTTACTTACTGAATTAATAGGTGATTGCTATGGGAGGTGTATAGCGTGGTGAAATATATCCTTAAAAGATTAGTCTATATGGTCATATCGCTTATCTTAATAGTTACTGCTACATTTTTCTTAATGCAAGCAGCCCCAGGCGGGCCCTTTACGAAAGAGAAGGATGTACCTCCAGAAATTGAAGCAGCCCTAAATGCCCATTATGGGTTGGACCAACCTTTATATAAACAGTATTTTGACTATTTATATGATGTAGCAAGATGGGATTTTGGACCATCCTTCAAATATAAGGCTATGTCAGTTAATGAAATAATTAATAATGGCTTTCCTATATCACTCTTTTTAGGGCTTGAGGCTATTTTAATAGCAATTGCGTTCGGAGTTATATTAGGAGTGATTGCAGCTCTTTATCATAATAAATGGCAAGATTATTCTGCGATGATTGTTGCAGTATTTGGGATATCTGTTCCAAGCTTTATTTTAGCGACAGTATTACAATATATATTTGCCATTAAGCTTGATCTTTTTCCAGTAGCAAGATGGGAATCCTTTATGCATACCATTTTACCTGCGATTGCATTGGCTTCCTCACCGATGGCCTTTATTGCTCGATTAACACGTTCAAGTATGCTTGAGGTTTTAAGTAATGATTACATAAAAACAGCTCGTGCTAAAGGATTAGCGAAGGGAACGATTACGATAAAGCATGCAATCCGTAATGCGATGCTGCCCGTTGTCTCCTATATGGGACCTTTAACAGCAGGAATCTTAACTGGTAGCTTTGTGATTGAAAAGATTTTTGGGATACCTGGATTAGGAGACGAATTTGTAACAAGTATTACTAACCGTGATTACACGGTAATCATGGGAGTCACTGTTTTTTATAGTATCTTACTATTAGTGTCTGTTCTCCTTGTCGATATTTTGTACGGATTTATTGATCCTCGCATCAAGCTATCTGGCGCGAAGGAGGGAGAGTAAAAAATGCAGAATATACCAAAGGAATTGTTTACGCCTGCAGCAATAAACGAGAATGAGGCTGAAAAAATTTCAAAACCTAGTTTGTCATTCTGGAAGGATGTTACTTCTAGATTTAAGAAAAACAAACTCGCATTAACGGGTATCGTTCTTTTAGTCATTTTATTAATTATGGCCATATTTGGCCCAATGATGAATGAATTTGATTACCGTACTACCGACCTTGCTCATGCCAATGAGGCACCTTCGAGCGTACATTGGTTTGGCACAGATGAACTTGGTAGGGACGTTTTCACAAGGACATGGCAAGGAGCAAGAATCTCGTTGTTTATTGGACTAGCAGCCGCAGTTATTGACCTCATAATCGGTGTTTTATGGGGTGGAATTTCTGGTTATATGGGCGGAAAAGTAGATGAATTTATGATGAGGTTTGCTGACATCTTATATGGTGTTCCATATTTGCTATTAGTCATTTTACTTATGGTTATTCTTGAACAAGGTTTAGGTACGATGATTCTTGCAATGACAATAACAGGGTGGATTAATATGGCACGTATTGTTAGAGGTCAAGTCTTACAGTTGAAGTATCAGGAATATGTACTTGCTGCCCAAACGCTAGGTGCTGATGTTAAGCGTATCATGTTTAAACACTTAATTCCAAATTCCATGGGACCGATTTTGGTGACGATGACCTTGACAATCCCGAATGCCATTTTCACTGAATCCTTTTTAAGTTATCTCGGTTTAGGTGTTCAGGTTCCGTTGGCTAGCTGGGGAACAATGGCCTCTGAAGGGCTACCTGCTTTTGAATATTATCCTTGGCGTTTGTTTTTTCCAGCTACTTTAATCTGTGTGACCATCTTTGCTTTTAACGTAATTGGTGATGGGATGCGAGATGCATTAGACCCAAGGCTGCGCAAGTAAGGGAGTGACGAAATGGACAAGTTATTGGAAGTGAAAGACCTTGAAGTGTCGTTTAAAACGTATGCGGGTGAGGTAAAAGCAGTCCGTGGTGTCAATTTTGATTTGTATAAAGGCGAGACCCTAGCTATTGTTGGGGAATCAGGCTCAGGAAAAAGTGTTACCTCTCAGACCATTATGAAGCTCATTCCTATGCCTCCAGGTAGAATAAGTAAAGGTCAAATTCTATTTGATGGGGAGGATCTTGTTACAAAGACGAATAAGGAAATGGAAAAGATTCGAGGGAAAGATATTGGGATGATATTCCAGGATCCGATGACTTCCTTAAATCCTACTATGAAGGTCGGCATGCAAATTATGGAGGTTTTGATTAAACATCAAAACATGTCAAAAGGGAATGCAAAAGACCGTGCGATAGAATTACTGCGTCTCGTTGGGATTCCTAGCCCAGAGAAGAGAGTCAATCAGTATCCACATGAATTTAGTGGAGGGATGAGACAACGTGCAATGATAGCTATTGCTTTGGCATCAAGTCCAAAATTATTGATTGCAGATGAGCCGACTACAGCGCTAGATGTAACAATCCAGGCACAAATCTTAGAGTTAATGAAAGATCTTCAAAGAAAGTTGGAAACATCTATTATATTTATAACTCATGATTTAGGTGTCGTGGCAAACGTTGCTGACAGGGTTGCTGTAATGTACGCTGGAAAAATCGTTGAAACAGGGACCGTAGATGAAATTTTTTACAACCCTAAGCATCCATACACATGGGGATTATTATCATCAATGCCAAGCTTAGACAACGATGATAGAGCTGAATTAATGGCGATTCCAGGGTCTCCTCCTGACCTCACAAACCCGCCAAAAGGTGATGCGTTTGCACCGCGTAATCGCTACGCAATGAAAATAGATTACGAAATGGAACCACCTATGTTCAAAGTTTCGGAAACACATTACGCAGCAACATGGTTACTTCATCCAGATGCGCCAAAAGTGGAACCTCCCGAAGCGGTAAAGCGTAGAATGAAAAACTTCCTATCCGCAAAGCAACACAGGAAGGATGACAAATACAATGGCTGAAAAACAGAAATTAGTGGAAATCAAAAATTTAAAGCAATATTTTAATGTAGGTAAACCAAATATAGTAAAAGCGGTAGATGGAATTACCTTTGATATATATAAAGGTGAAACACTTGGATTAGTTGGTGAATCGGGCTGTGGCAAATCAACCACTGGCAGAACAATTATTCGTTTGTATAGTGCGACAGACGGGGAAGTATGGTTTAACGGAGAGAATGTTCATGGCAGAAAATCTAGGAAGGATTTAAAAAAGTTTAATCGGAAAATGCAGATGATTTTTCAGGATCCGTATGCTTCTCTTAATCCTAGAATGACTGTCGCGGATATCATTGCGGAGGGTATTGATATCCATGGGCTTGCCAAGAACAACAAGGAAAGAATGGAACAAGTTTACTCCCTTCTAGAGACGGTCGGCTTAAACCGTGAACACGCTAATAGATATCCACATGAATTTTCTGGAGGACAACGACAACGAATTGGGATTGCACGTGCTTTAGCGGTAAAACCAGACTTTATTATTGCTGATGAACCCATTTCTGCCCTAGATGTATCCATACAAGCACAAGTCGTAAACTTAATGAAAAAGCTTCAAAATGAAAAAGGACTAACCTATCTTTTTATTGCTCATGATTTATCAATGGTTAAGTACATAAGCGACCGAATTGGTGTTATGTACTTCGGCAAGATAGTAGAGCTTGCTGAAGCTGATGACTTATATAAGAATCCGATTCACCCATATACAAAATCATTGTTATCTGCCATCCCGTTGCCTGACCCGAATTATGAGCGAAATCGAAAAAGACTCGTATATGATCCGCAAGAACACGGTTATACAGAAGACGAAGAGGTAAAGCTCCGCGAAATTACACCAGGGCATTTTGTTGCTTGCTCTGAAAAAGAATATAAGGAATATAAAGCGAAATATAGTTAAATGGCCTTTTATGGGGCCATTTTTTTATCGTGAGGTTAGTGAGGCTTTAGGAATTCTTGAGCCAGATGAAGCCTCGAACTTGTTGTGAGTTTGGCTCTTCGCATCTTCATGAAGTGGATGAAGACCCAAAAAGCTCGGTAGTCGCGTTCATCAGACCATCATACTTGCGATGAAGTGGAAAGTGAAGCAGAAGACGAGAGAGAATCTCCTTCATAACATCACTAAAGAGAAAACGAATCCTCTGTATAGTCAAGTTAAACAGGCAAATCCTATCCTGTCCTATTTGCCTTTGGGCCTCCATCACATCTACATCTACAATTTATACGGAATTACCAGTTATAGCACAGAAAGTAATTATGGAAACTATAAATAGTTGGACAATAATATCATATATATGAATATAGATTGAGTAATCGAGAAATTTGTCTGAATTTGTATTATTTCCTGGAAAATTCATTTACAATGACTATAAGGACTGAAGGGGAAGGAGGAAGTCATGAAAAAAATTATTACACTTCTAGTGACTGTGATTGTGGTAGGAGTTATTTTTACTTATGGAACTGGAGTAGCAGAAAGTGATATTTTGGATGTAGAAACTCATCCAAAAAGTGAATTGGTTATATCTAAAAAAGTGATCCCTGAGACTTTGAAGCGGTTTGAATTTAGTTCTGGTTTTCAATTTGAATATCCGGATGCAATAAGAGGAATATATGTGACTGCTCACTCAGCGGGTGGAAATCGTTTCCCACAGCTCATTCAATTCATTGAGAGTACGGATCTAAATGCAATGGTAATCGATGTTAAGGATGACTTTGGATATTTAACTTATGTCCCTCCAAAAGATTCAAAATACCAAGAAATAAGTAAAGACTATATTAAAGATCCGACCGCTATGATTAAACAGATGGAGGAAAAGCAAATCTACCCAATTGCAAGGGTAGTTGTTTTTAAAGACTCTGTATTAGCTCAAAAACGACCCGATTTATCTTTCAAAGATGGTGACAAAGTGTGGGCGAACGGGCGAGGTGAAGCTTTCGTAAATCCATTTTTAAAGGATGTTTGGGATTATAATGTAGGGATTGCTATTGAAGCAGCTAAACTTGGTTTCCAAGAAATTCAATTTGACTATGTTCGATTCCCGGAAGGATTTGAAAAGCGTGACCGCTCATTAACCTATAGTATGGGAGAGTATGAAAAAGCAGATTCTGATTTCGTACAAAAACGTGTAGAAGCGGTAACAGATTTTGTTGAATATGCGAAAGAAAAATTAGAACCTTACAATGTGAAGGTATCGGTTGATATTTTTGGCTACACTGCCACACTTCCAGAAGCACCTGGAATCGGTCAAAACTTTTCCAAAATCTCTGAACATGTTGATGTCATATCTTCAATGATTTATCCTAGCCACTGGACATCATATTTTGGAATCCCACGCCCTGACCTTGAGCCATATCGATTGGTTTCAGAATATGCAAAAGTAGAAAATTTTAAGCTTGACCAAATTGAAGATAGACCTATATCTAGACCATGGCTACAAGACTTCACTGCCAGTTGGCTTGGTAAAGGGAATTACACGGTATATGGTAAAGAAGAAATCGAAGCCCAAATTAAAGGCTTACAAGACCAAGGCATCAACGAATTCTTACTATGGAACGCGGCAAACTCGTACACAAAAGGTGTTGATTATACACCGTAATTTAGACCAATTAAAAGGCTAGCCCGAAGTATGGGCTAGCCCTGTTTTTATTTTTTACGCCCACCAACGTTTTTCCAACCAGCTTTTACATTTAAATCATTGTTAACAATCGTAGATCCCTTTTTCCCACCAAAGACTCTTTCGCCAAGACCATTTGCCATAACACCCATCAAAGCTGTAATACCGATGACTAGAACTGCAATAAGACCTAAATCGATTATGTAGCTTGACATGTATATCCCCCTTAATGAAAACGCCTTCTATCTCTATTCTATTCTAAGTTTCCATTTATTAAAAGAGGGAAATTTACAAACACTAATGCATACACTATTGATGACTTATAACGATATAAGGAGCAGATGTATGAACTGGTACGAGAAATTAAATCAGTATTTCCCGATTGAAGAAATGAAATCAAAAGAACATATGGAAGCACTCTTAAAAGAAAAGGGAGACATTTACCACAAAGACGAAGGGCCCTATCATGTATTGATGTATGTCGAGCTTGAGCGTTTTATCTTTATTGACTATCTGTTCGTTTCAAAAGAGTCACGCGGACAAGGACTTGGCCATAAGCTCATTGAAAAACTAAAGAAAAAAGGAAAACCGATTATTCTTGAGGTTGAACCAGTCAATTATGAAGATACTGATACAGAGAAAAGATTAAAATTCTATAAACGAGAAGGATTCAAACATGCTACTTCCATAGGGTATGAACGGAGATCATTAGCAACAAATGAATCAAACCAAATGGAAATCCTGTATTGGTCTCCAACAAATGAGTCCGAAGAACTTGTATATAAAGCAATGAGAAGGACATACGACGAGGTCCACACTTATAAAGACCGGGAGTTTTATGGTGAAACTTACCAGGATGTTGATCAAGTATTATCATTTAACGATAATAATGATAATCGAGATATCTTAAAAGATGTGTAAGTTTTCTAGTGATAGGAGTTGTAACTTCCTATCGCTTTTTTATTAGAAACCACTGTATAGCAAGGTTCTTTTCAATCCAAAGTTTTCTTTAAAATTGTCTATCTTTCTCATTAAAATTAAGGTATAATAATTAAAGAAATTACTTAATTAAATTAATTTTAATTTAATCATATTTAAAACATCCATGACCAATCATGCTGATTGTTAAGTAATAATCTACTTTTTAAGGGAGTGATAAGGTTAATGGTTACTCTTTATACTTCTCCTAGCTGTACTTCTTGCCGTAAAGCAAAGTCATGGTTAGAGGAAAATCAAATTCCATATCAAGAAAGAAACATTATTTCTGATACTCTTTCACTCGAAGAGATTAAAGAAATTTTACGTATGACGGAAGATGGAACAGATGAGATTATCTCAACTCGTTCTAAGGTATTCCAAAAATTAAATGTAAATCTAGAGACAATGCCTCTACAAGATTTATACAAATTAATTCAAGAAAACCCGGGGCTTCTACGTCGGCCAATTATCATCGATGAGAAGAGACTTCAGGTTGGCTATAACGAGGACGAAATTCGTAGGTTTTTACCAAGAAAAGTTCGTACCTTCCAATTGAAAGAAGCACAGCGCTTAGTAAATTAACATCATGAAAACTTCTACTATAACTATGTAGAAGTTTTTTTTCTTATTTGGTCATTTTACTCGTCTTCTTCTGTGATTCGTATTATAATGGAACATAAAATAGCAAGTACCCGAATAACCGGGCAATATAACTGTTTTTTAAAAATTAACCCTTTTTATTTCCATTCTCATAGCTTTTAACATAAAATAAATTATACGTACAAGATATAGACTTTTTTCGTAGCATTGGGTTATTCTACAACTAATATGGGAAAAGTGAATAAAAGAACATCTGGCTCGGGGGTATAACGTCCCTTCAAAATCTGAGCAAGAAGGGAGAGGTTCTGTAATGGAAATCGAACGAATCAACGAACATACAGTAAAATTTTATATTTCATATAATGACATAGAGCAGCGTGGGTTTGAGCGTGAGGAAATCTGGTATAACCGGGAGCGAAGCGAAGAGCTCTTCTGGGAAATGATGGATGAAATTCATCAGGAAGAAGAATTCACGATTGATGGACCACTATGGATCCAAGTCCAAGCGTTAGAAAAAGGGCTAGAGGTACTTGTAACACGAGCACAGCTTTCGAAAGATGGAAACAAATATGAGCTTCCCGTTGGTGACGATAAAATGCCAGTCGATGAAAAAATCGAATCGTTACTTGACCAGCAATTCCAATCCAAGTATGAGGATACAGACTTTGTTGAAGAATTTGATGAAGAAAATTTCCAATTCCTAATTCGATTTAATGATTTCGAAGATGTAATCTCATTAGCACATCGAATTCAGCTAGGTGGCTTAAATAATTCTTTGTATTCCTTTGAAAACAAGTATTATTTATTTATCGAATTTAATGAGGAAATCTATACAGAGGATGAATTAGAGAATATGCTTAGCATTGTCCTTGAGTATGGACACGAATCAGCACTGTCTATTCATCGAATTGAAGAATATGGAAAGAAGATTATGAATGAAAATGCATTAGAGGAAATGGTTAAATATTTTTCATTATAAGTAAAAGTCGATTTCATTATGTGGAATCGACTTTTTTGTTCCTTTGAAAAAAGTTCGGAATTTTTAGTTTGTACAACCTATTTCATCTATGCTATTTTTAAGTGGCAATAAAAAATGATTAGGAGATGATGCCATGTTTGTTGCCTTACGTAAGAATGGGGATTATGTTTCGTTAGTTGAAAAATGGAAGCGCTCAGATTTGCTTGAGCTCAGAAAGGATGAGACTTTTCTTTGCCCAGCATGCCAAAGTAAGGTTCAGCTAAAAGCGGGTATGAAAAAGACTCACCATTTTGCTCATCTAAAAGGAGCAGAGTGTACGATTAAAACTGAACCCGAATCTGAATATCACCTTGATGGAAAGCGCCAGCTTTTTCATTGGTTTCAAGCACAAGGATATGATGTAAAGCTTGAGCCGTTTTTATCAGAAATTTCACAACGACCAGACCTATTAGTTGTAACTCAAGATAGACGCTATGCAATTGAGTATCAATGTTCAGGGATTGATTCTGCCCTATTTAAAAAAAGATCGGATTCATACCGACAGATAGGTATTATTCCACTTTGGATTTTAGGTGCAAAATGGTTTAAGCGAATGTCAACCTATTCGGTTCGCCTCTCATCGTTTCAGTGGCTTTTTGCAACATCCTTCAATCAACCTATTCCACCAAGCATCTTATTTTACTGTCCAAACACTTCTACATTTATAAAATTATCAAACTTACAACCTTTCACATCGAGCGAAGCCTTTAGTTCCATTCATTTTTATAAAGAAGATGTCGTATCTTTTTCAAGGCTAATAGCCCCCAACAAAACTACATTTCCATTACTTCCATTATGGGTAAGAAAAAAACACAAATGGAGAGCTAATTATTCTGTCTATTCAACCTCTAATTTAGCTACATTGCTGACTACTTTATATGAAAATCGAATACCACCATCATTATTGCCAGCAGAAGCTGGGGTGCCACTTACATCGGGTTATTGGTTCCATACGCCTCCAATGGTGTGGCAAATGTGGATTTTGCTTGACCTCTTACTCCCACTAAAGGTAGGTACTACGTTCTTCTTTTCAAGTGTAATGGGCGTAATTTCAGAGCGTATTTCTTCAAAGGATCTAATAATCAAACAGCTTCCATTACTTTTTCATTCTCGGTATTCTCATGCAGTTGAGGAGTACCTTCTTTTCCTAGTATCTGTAGGAAAACTTACAAAGTTAAGTAATACAAAATATAAAAAAATTGGAGAATTACAAATACCTTCTACATTGGAGGGAAGCCTTAAGATGGATGAGGCAATTCTTAAGAAGAGTGGAAACTCTTGCTAAGCATGAAAAGAGTGAATTGGTAAAACATAATATGGGCAAATACTAAATTCAAAAAACTTAAACTTTTTACTGTAAAAAAGGAGATAATGAGTAAGATATCGAATATTTTTAAGAGACTAGATATAGGAGGTATATAAAATGTCTGACCAAACAACTGTAAAAAAGCTCCCAAATCGTAAAGAAATTGCTGAGCAAGATACGTGGAAATTAGAAGATATTTTTTCTTCAGATGCAGAATGGGAAAAGGAATTTAAAGAAGTTAAAGAGATGATTCCCGGGGTTGCTGAATTCCAAGGCAAACTTGGCGATTCTGCAGATAAGCTTTATGAAACGCTAGCATATCAAGATGCAATTTCATTACGAATGGGTAAACTTTATACATATGCACATATGCGATATGATCAGGATACAACAAATTCGTTCTATCAGGGATTATATGATAGAGCTACAAACCTTTATACACAAGTAGGGAGTGCACTATCATTTATCGTTCCTGAGATCTTATCTGTTGATGAAGAGAAAATTAAATCCTTTTTAGCAGAAAAAGAAGAGTTAAAGGTGTATGAGCATGCATTAGATGACATCAATCGTGAACGTCCGCATGTTCTTTCGGCAAAAGAGGAGGCATTACTAGCACAAGCCTACGAGGTAATGGATTCTTCGAGTAACACATTTGGAATGCTTAACAACGCTGATTTAACGTTCCCAACAATTAAGGATGAGAATGGGGAAGAAGTCGAGATTACACACGGCCGTTACATTCGATTCCTTGAAAGCTCAGACCGACGTGTACGTGAAGAAGCTTTCAAAGCAGTATATGATACTTATGGCAACTTTAAAAATACGTTTGGAAGCACATTAAGTGGAACAGTTAAGAAGGATAATTTTAATGCGCGTATCCGTAACTTTAAATCTGCTCGTGAAGCAGCGTTAAGTAGCAACAATATTCCTGAAACGGTCTATGATAATCTAGTCAATACTATTAATGATAATCTTCACCTTTTACATCGATATGTAGATCTTCGTAAAAAGGCTTTAGGTGTAGATGAACTTCATATGTATGACCTGTATACACCTCTTGTAAAAGATGTGAAAATGGAGGTTTCTTATGAGGAAGCGAAGGATTATATCCTAAAAGGGCTTGCTGCATTAGGTGAAGATTATTTACGCGTATTAAAAGAAGGCTTTGATAATCGTTGGGTGGACGTTCACGAAAATAAAGGGAAGCGTAGCGGGGCTTATTCGTCTGGAACATACGGTACAAATCCATATATTCTTATGAACTGGCAAGACAATGTAAATAACCTTTTCACATTAGCCCATGAATTTGGTCACTCTGTTCATAGTTACTATACTAGAAACAACCAACCATACACATATGGAAACTATTCTATCTTTGTTGCGGAAGTAGCATCTACATGTAATGAAGCATTGTTGGGAGATTATTTATTAAAAAACATTGATGATGACCAAAAAAGGCTCTATCTTTTAAATCATCAGTTAGAAGGCTTTAGAGGTACTGTATTCCGTCAAACGATGTTCGCGGAGTTCGAGCACATGATTCATATGAAAGCACAAGAGGGAGAGGCATTAACTCCTGACTTGTTCACAGAAATGTACTATGATTTAAATAAAAAATATTTTGGACCAAATATTGTTGTGGATGAGGAGATTGGACTAGAATGGTCTCGAATTCCCCATTTCTATTATAATTATTATGTGTATCAATATGCGACCGGTTATAGCGCGGCAACGGCATTAAGTAAGCAAATTTTAGAAGAAGGCAAGCCGGCCGTGGATCGTTATATTAACAATTTCCTAAAAGCGGGAAGTTCTAATTATCCAATTGAGGTACTAAAAAATGCAGGTGTAGATATGACTTCTGCGGACCCAATCAAAGAAGCATGCAAGGTGTTTGAAGCAACCTTAACTGAAATGGAAAAGTTATTAGAAAAGCAGTAAATAATACAAGGGCATCCATTTTGGGTGCCCTTTTACCTATGGTCGAAAACCTCTAAATCGATTGCGATGATTATAAATAACGATGGTCACTAGTAATGATAAAAATAAAAGCGGAGTTGTGATATATAGGGGGATTAGTTTCATTAATCCTAATAAGTTTAGGCCAAAGGTAATAATAACCATAGTACTCCCGATTATCAAACCAATTTTCCTCATCATAGAACCCTCCTTACAATGAATGTAAGTTGTTTATAGTCTATTTTTATGTCCAAGCAAACGAATTAAGAATAGGAATTTGACAACTTTGTGAAAAAATGTACATATAGTTGAAAATGGTTATCAATCCTGCTATTATAAAAACATGAAGTAATCACACAAACAACACCCCTTTGTTTGAAGTGAGATTTCTCCCATCCCCTTTATTGAATATAAAAAAAAGACTTGGAGCACTAGGTTCCAAGTCTTTTTTGTATTGTGAAAATGAGCACTTCTCGCATTTATTCTACATATCTCCAGAAGGTGCCGTATTTAACGGGAACTTGTTCGACTTTCTGCTTTAACAAGAGCTTCTTCATTTCACGTTCAACCTCTGGTATCGGTATGTCGTATAGAACAGATATTTCTTTTGATGCAACGAATTTAAAGTATTTTAGAAATTCCTCTAATGGTGGTGGGGGAGTAGGCTCAATTTTTTCACCGAGCATATCATATATAATATGGACATACATGTCATATGGGTAACATCCAGTGATTTTTAATCCCTCTTCTTCAATATTCTCATTAAAGAAAACCAGTGTTGGAATCTCATCTACTTCCATTTCAGAGGTGATTTTTAAGTCACATTGAAATGCTTTCGCCGCACTAGAAGAATGGAGGTCATTTTCAAATTCAGTCACATCTAGTCCAACTTCTTCTGCACAGGCCATTAGAACATTTACATCAGAAATATCGCGTTTATCTAGGAAGAGATTTTCCTGAAGTTTACGTAAAAACCGAATACCGGCTCTTTTACCTTGCAGTTCTGCAGCCTTAATTGCAATAGATACAGAATGCGGTGCAGAAATAGGATTTTCAAGCCATAAACTTCCATCACAAGACATCCCTGATCTACTAGCAGTACGCTCCCAAACCTGTGCCATGTCTAGCGGCTTTTTCTTCGATTGTATATTTAAGGAAGCAAGGCGGCCACTTAAAATATGGCGAATTGTAAAATACTTTCCATATTCAATTGTGAGTTTTTTTAAAATGGGTTCCAATGCCCAACAATCAGGACAAAGTGGATCAATAAACATATAGATTTCCAATGGACGGCTAGATGAATGATTGAACCCCATCTTTTCATAATGTTTCAAGACCTTACCCCTTTCTACCTGTCAGGAGTGATTATCATATGTTGTGTAATAACATTTTATCAATGGTAGACATTTAACTCAAATAAAGCGCACTTTTAAAGAATTGAAAATATTGGAAAAGGATAAAAAAGAAGCTCTTCCTCATTAAAATAGGAAGAGCAGGTTTTATCCAATATAGGATTCTGTTACTTTTCTCACATAATTTTGTGTTTCTTTAAAGGGGGGAATCCCACCATACTTATCAACATTTCCTGGACCTGCATTATAAGCTGCAAGAGCAAGCGTCACATTTCCGTTATATCGGTCTAACATGTCTCGAAGATATTTCGTCCCTGCCTCAATATTCTGAGATGGGTCAGTTAAATTTGTAACCCCCAAACTTCTTGCCGTAGCAGGCATTAGTTGCATTAAACCAGTCGCACCAGCATGGCTTTTAGCATTTGGATTAAAATTTGATTCATGTTTAATCACAGAGCTTATTAAATTTGGATCTACATTGTATTTTTGGGCAGCATTCTGTATCAATCCATCAAAACTGTTAGGAATTGCCGCTTGTTTAGGACTTGAAAATGTTATCGGCATATACTGTTGATTAGTTAATAATGCTGTTGAATTAACTTTCGTGCGGATGCTCTCAGTTGGCGAACTAGATGAACTAGACATCAATTGTAACAGCATGTCCTTAAAATTGGCGCCGTCATTATTCGACGTTTGGGAATCTGTTGTAGAAACATTTCGTAACGCCTGAAGTTCAAGCAAGACCTTAAAATCTATTTTCATCTGTGTTCCTCTCCTAGTAGAATATGCTTTTTCCGCTCATAAAACCTTCGAATTTTATTATCGGTTTTACGTATCGGTATATGGTATTGTTTTAGTAATTCAATAAATAACTGCTTACCAATTTCCTCATCTGTTACTTCATATTCTACCTCGTAATCAACCTGGTTTAAATAGTAACTCTTATCCAATACGAGCAGGCCTTCTTTATACTCAACTTCAGCGCGTAGCGTTTTAAGTGAGCCAAAGTAGGTAATATCCATTGGATCAATCATTAAGTTATTTAATATAGTTTTAATGTCACCTTCAACAATAGGTCCGCCATTAAGCATATGCTTAGCTTCTTGCTCAGTTAACGGTTGGTGAGTCTCGAGCAGACCACGTTCGACAGGTTGCTTTAAAGTGAGTATATATGTCCCTTTTTTCTCACGGATACGTAATGCAGCTCCATTATCCTTCAAGGAAAATTGGGGTGTATCAAAATAGTAATTTTCTTGCACTACCTGTTTGTCTTCATCGATAGAGAAGACGGACAATAATCGATGATACTCTTCTTCTTCTAGTATATTTTTAAATTCAATCTCAAGCTCTTGTACCATAACTTCAACGCCTTTATTACAGTTTTTTATATTATATCATTAAGGAGAGCAATTTTTAGAATTTGAATAGCAGTTTCTTTAAAGAATTCATGTACATATGATAAAATAAGTGTGGATTTTGAAATAATGTGGTGTAACCCGATTTATGAAAAAGGAGCTTATTGATGCAGAAACGTATTGAAATTAGTCATATTAACGATTCGAATAACAAACTAGAGCTTATGGCAGACAACACTGAATTTGAAACTGCTGGATTACGAGCTAGTGGTCAAATGCTGGTTGACTCTGATTCATTAGCATTCATTTACAAACTTGAAAATGACCAGGAATTTATATACGTGAGCTTGCCATCAGCTGTATGGCCGTCCCTAAAAAATGTGATTTCTGAAAAACAACAAGTTATTTTACACTTAAAGGACATTGAAATAGAACTCATTGATATTATTCCAGAACTAGAATACCTACTACAAAACATTGAGGGTAATTCAAATTACGGAGATGAAATGGTTGGGCTTGTCGAGAAAACATTCTTGTCTGAATAAGGATATAAAAATGGGGGTGTATTATGATTAAAGATTGGGATCTTTTTTTGGCTCCATACAAGCAGGCTGTTGATGAGCTGAAAATTAAGCTTAAAGGAATGAGAACTCAATTTGAAATGCAAGGTACCCATTCCCCAATTGAATTTGTAACAGGTAGAGTCAAGCCTATCCATAGTATTTTAGATAAGGCTGCAAAGAAAGATATTCCTTCTGATAAACTTGAAGAGATACAGGACATTGCTGGCCTGCGAATGATGTGTCAATTTGTGGATGATATTAAGCGTGTTGTTGAACTTTTACGGATGCGCAATGATATGGAAATCATTGAAGAACGAGATTACATCTCCCAAAAGAAAGAAAGTGGATATCGTTCATATCATCTCGTCATCCAATATCCCGTCCAGACCATTGGGGGAGAAAAGAAAATATTAGTAGAAATTCAGGTTCGCACACTTGCAATGAATTTTTGGGCGACAATTGAACACTCTTTAAACTACAAATATAGTGGTAGATTTCCAAAAGAGATTGAACTTCGCCTACAACGTGCAGCAGAGGCAGCCTTCCAACTTGATGAAGAAATGTCTAAAATTCGTGGCGAAATTCAAGAGGCACAAGTTATCTTCTCAAGAAAAACAGAAAGTAATGATAAATCATTATAGATAGGGTGTAAATAATGAAATTTGCAGTAACTTCGAGAGGTGACTCGAACTCGAATACATTAATGCAGAAAATAAAAACGTATTTAATGGATTTCGGGCTCACATATGATGAAGACCAACCAGATATTGTAGTAACAGTTGGTGGAGACGGAACATTGCTGTATGCTTTTCACCGATATAGAAGCCGGTTGGATAAAACAGCATTTGTTGGGATCCACACTGGACATCTGGGTTTTTATGCAGACTGGGTTCCTGAAGAAATTGAAAAACTTGTAATTGCTATAGCAAAGACTCCATATCAAGTAGTGGAATATCCATTACTTGAGGTTTATATTCGCTATATTAATGGTGAGCGGGAATCGAGATATCTTGCATTGAATGAATGTACGGTAAAAAGTGTTGAAGGCTCACTTGTTATGGACCTTGAGATCAAGGGGCAGCTATTTGAAACTTTCCGTGGGGATGGATTATGTATTTCGACACCATCTGGAAGTACTGCGTATAATAAAGCGCTTGGCGGGGCGATTCTACATCCTGCAATTGAGGCTATTCAAGTTGCGGAAATGGCCTCAATAAATAATAGGGTGTTCAGGACAATTGGTTCACCTTTAATTTTACCTAATCATCACACCATTCTAATGAAGCCTGTAAATGACGTTGATTTTCACATTACTATCGATCATTTAACCCTTTTACACAAGGATGTGAAATCGATTCAATGTCGTGTGGCTCCAGAGAAAGTGCGTTTTGCTCGTTTTCGACCTTTCCCATTTTGGAAAAGAGTACGTGATTCATTTATTTCTGACTGACAGAAATGCGGAGGCGAGCGTATAGCGACGTACGGACTGAGGCCCACAGGATGTGGGTCACACAGACGTTGCCACAGGACGTGGCGTTATTAGTCTGTGTTCCTCAAAGGAGATAAAGGAAACACGGTGAGCGAAGTGAGCCGATGTTGAGCTTATTGTACGAAGGGTGTCTCGCTAGTCGCTGCGAGCTGTAGCTGAACAAATTGGAAAGGAAAATAAATCGTGTCGGCTTTTACACTTGAATGGCAGATATCTACACAGGATGCTGGAAAATTAATACGAGATTTTTTAAAAGAACAGGCCATTTCCAAAACTGCTCTAGTTGATATTAAATTTGCTGGTGGTGGCATTTTCATAAACGACAGGCCAGTTACAGTTCGTTATAGTCTCTCGAAGGACGAGGTACTCAAGGTGGTTTTTCCCCCGGAGGAACCAAGTCACGAGTTAAAACCTGAGAAGCTACCATTGCACATTGTGTATGAGGATTCATATGTTTTGGTTGTCAATAAACCGCCTTATCAACTCTCTATTCCATCAAGGGAGAGCTCAAGTGGAAGTCTTGCAAATGCGTTGTTATCTTATTATCAGTCCACAGGACTTGGTGCAACTGTCCACTTAGTAAATCGACTCGATAAGGATACCTCGGGTCTACTCCTGGTCGCTAAGCACCGACACATTCATCATCTATTATCGGAGCAGCAAAAAGCGGGTTGTTTGAATAGGACTTATGAGGCAATCGTTCATGGCGTCTTGGCCGATGAATGTGGAACCATTGATGCTTCAATTGGAAGGAAAGACGATAGCATCATTGAACGTCAGGTTCGAGAGGATGGACAGAAGGCGGTTACTCATTTTAATGTGTTGGAGAGGTTTGGTAAGTATACACGTGTGGAGCTTCAACTAGAAACTGGAAGGACCCATCAGATTCGCGTTCATCTCTCACATATCGGTCATCCAATTGTAGGAGATGATTTGTATGGGGGAGAACGAACAGAGATTGATCGACAAGCACTCCATTGTCGGAAGCTATGTTTTCGCCATCCGATGAATCAACAAGAGAAGGTTTTCACTGCAGAATTGCCGGATGATATGAAAGAATTATTAGAAAAGGCGACCATTTGAATATGGTCGCTATATTTAGGTACGAGTCGTATTTGAGTTTTATTCATGAGTGAGGCTACTTTGGAGAACATAGGAGTTTCATGTGCCACTAGAAGCGTCTCACGGTACAAGCTAAGCGAGAAAAAGGAAGAGCATGTACTGCAAGAAGAGCCAAGACATACATGCTCAGTTGAATAGAAAATATGCAAATTCTATTAAGATGTCTAAGTTCTCTACCCGAACTCTCGAAATTTCTCTGCTACCAACGGTATTGACGAAGGAACTTGAACTATGTCCATTTCCGGATATCTAAAAGCAGTCAAACGTCCGCCAAAGACACAACCAGTATCAATATTAATCGTATTGTTCACTCTTCGAGGTTCTTTAACCGGTGTGTGCCCATAAACAATCAACGCCGAACCCTTATATTGCTTTGCCCAATCCCGTCTTTCTGGAGTCCCATCTGGATTTTTTTTACCGGTGATGTCACCGTACAATACAAAGGTTTTTACCTTTTTATCAGTACGACCAATATAGTCCTCTCGTATTCCTGCATGCGCGATTACTAGTTTTCCCTTATCAAGCTGTTTGTAAAGCGAAGCACCATCATATAGCTCAATGAATTGATTTTGAATGGATTGTTGGTCATCTTTATTTAATGCTTCATATTCTGCAACGGTTGTTTCCAAACCATGAGTCGTTTGAACCTTGTTCCCGATTAAGTATCGGTAAAGTTTATTACAATGGTTACCTGGTACGTAGAATGCCTTGTTCGCTTGTACTACTAGCTGATATACCACTTCGATTACACGTAAAGATTCAGGACCTCGATCGGTCAAATCTCCAACAAATGCAAGTTTTCGATCATTATGTAGTGGAATCCCACTTTCCCATGAATAACCAAGCTTCATCGTTAATTCTTCAAACTCTTGAAAACATCCATGTATATCGCCGATTATATCAAGTTTCATCTTTAAGCACCTTTCTTTAAAAAATCACGCCATACTCCCTATTATAAGGAGAATGGCGTGATTTTATTTTAAAAGATTAGTGTCTAGCTACAGCGCTTAGCCGCCGGTGGGGTACTAATGCTTACCGGACTTGCATTGGAAGTTCTACTTCAAAAGCGTTTTGGCCTTCATATTAATCGAACATAAATTTCTTTGTTCTAGATCGAACATTCAGCACAATGCCAATTGCAATCATGTAAGTGGCAAGGGAACTCCCCCCATAACTAATGAAGGGTAGTGGTAGTCCTGTAATTGGCAAGATACCAACTGTCATTCCAACATTTTGGAACACTTGGAAAGTAATCATTCCAATCACACCCGCACAAAGATAACTTCCGTATGGATCATGACTTTCTAATGCAATATGAATCATTCTGTAAATTAATAAGAAGAATAAAGAAATAATAATACTGGTTCCAATAAAACCGAATTGTTCCGCAACCACGGCGAAGATAAAATCGGTATGACCTTCAGGAATTGTCACCTCAGACTCCTGGAAACCTTTTCCTTGCAATTGACCAGATCCAATTGCAAGTAATGAACGGACTAATTGGTGGCCTTCGTTACCAGCAGTTCCAAAAGGATCGAGCCATCCATAAAAACGACTCATCTGATAGTCCTTAATAATATACGTAAAGAAAAACTCTGGAAAATTAAAGTAGAGAAAAACACCTGTCGATACTGTTAAAACAGCCGTAAATATCGCTACTAGAATTATTCTCCATTTAATACCAGCAACTAGAATCATTGTTGCAATGATTGACATAAACACCATCGTCATCCCCATATCTGGCTGTAACACTAATAAACCGATTGGTGGGGCAGAGGCTAAAATAATTTTTCCAATTAGGAGTAAATCATCACTTACTGTGTTAATCGGATATTTTTCACGATGATCGACAATGATTTTACTTAACACAATAATTAAAATAATTTTCATTAATTCAGATGGTTGGAAGCTTCCGGCACCCGGAATGTTGTACCAGCTTGTAGCACCTTTCGTTTCATCAGCAAAAGGGAGGTCGAAGATATACTTTTCAACAAAAAGTCCGAATAATAATACCATCCCAAACCCATATAGGTACCAGGAAATCATTTTAAATCGGTCAAAATCAATAACCATTGTTCCGATAATCGCAATAATTCCTATGACATACCATTGAAGTTGTTGCGCTGCGAAATTAATATTTTTAAGCTTTTCCGGTAAAAAGGGCTGTGCACTTTGAATTGCAATGGCACTGACGATGGCCATTAGAAATAAGATAAACAACAGTGTATAATCAATTTTTTGTGGATTACTTTCTTTATTCATGGATAAAAAAATCCTTTCTAAACAAGCACGAGTTTTATATTATATAAAACAGGGTATAAATCTTTATCACTTTTTAGATAAAGAACCAATTCTATCTTAGCTTATTTTTGAGTGATTGCAAATCATTACATTATGGAAAACTAAAAAATTATAATATACATAGGGCCCAAAAAGTAAATGGCTTATGTTACATTTTTGCAAATGTTAGGTTAAAGTTTTATTTTTGATTTGCAAGGGGGGAAACCGGATATGTTACAACATGAGGTAAATGAAAGAGAACAGCAGCAAATAGAAAATGAACAATTGCTTACAGCTCTTCAAAATGAGAATATCGATGAATTCCGAAACGTATTTTTAGATATACATCCATATGAAAGAGCAAAATTCTATTCGAAGCTACCGAAAGATGCTAGAATGCACCTATACCTTTTTTTGTCTCCAGCAGAAATGGCTGAGGTTTTTGAAAACCTTGAAATTGATGAGACTGAATATGAAGAGCTTTTGTCTGAAATGGACCCTAATTTTGTCGCAGATATGCTCTCACAAATGTATGCGGACGACGCTGTAGATGTCCTAAATGAATTAGATAAAGAACAGGTTGCTAGCTATTTGACAATTATGGATGATGAAGCTGCAGGAGAGATTAAACAGCTACTTCATTATGAAGAATATACAGCCGGTAGTATAATGACTACCGAATTTATTGCAATACATGCCAATCAAACCGTGAAATCGGCTATGCATATATTAAAAAAGGAAGCACCCAGAGCTGAAACAATCTATTATGTATATGTTATTGATGAAGAGAAACGACTTGTAGGTGTTATTTCGATACGTGACTTACTTGTCACAGATGATGACACAATGATTCACGAAATTGTGAATGACCGGGTTGTATCTGTCTCTGTTAGTGAGGATCAGGAAGAAGTAGCACGGCGGATGAAGGACTACAATTTCTTAGCTGTGCCAGTTGTTGACTTTCAAAACCATTTATTAGGGATTATTACAGTAGACGATATTATTGATGTTATGGATGAAGAAGCATCTGATGATTACTCAAAATTAGCTGGGATATCAGATGTTGACTCTGCAGATAAAAATATATTTACATCAGCAAAAAACAGATTACCCTGGTTAATTATTTTATCATTTCTTGGAATGCTAACAGCAAGCTTGATTGGTAGGTTTGAAGCTACATTAGATCAGGTGGCAATTTTAGCTGTCTTTATTCCGTTAATTGCTGGTATGGCTGGTAACACAGGAACGCAAGCATTAGCGGTTGCAGTCAGGAGAATTGCAATTGGTGAAGATGAAGATGAGAATAAATGGAAGTTAATCTTACGTGAAGCAGGAACAGGTGTCATAACTGGGACGGTTTGTGGAACGGTAATAATGTTCGTGGTTTATTTTTGGAAAGGTGATTTCTTTCTGGGGATCTTAGTTGGCATTTCAATTTTCATTACATTGATTGTAGCAACATTGGCTGGTGCACTTGTACCATTGCTCATGCACCGATTAAAGGTTGACCCCGCGGTTGCTTCAGGTCCATTTATTACGACAATTAATGATATTATTAGTATTTTAATTTATTTTGGATTAGCTACATTATTTATGAATTATTTAGTTTCATAATTGATTTTAATAAGGGGGTAAAGTATGGAACATGGTGCTTCAGTAACATCGTTAGTTATTGTAATGGTGGTGGCCTTTTTAACACCACTGTTATTACATAGGTTTAAACTTCGAGCAATTCCTGTTGTTGTAGCAGAAATTATTATGGGGATTATTATCGGGAAAAGTGGGTTTGATGTAGTAGAACCTGATATGTGGCTTGAAACATTATCTACCTTGGGATTCATCTTTTTAATGTTTTTAAGTGGGGTAGAAATTGATTTCACCTCGTTTGTAGGAGGAAAAAAGAAAGAAAAGCTCCCAAATGGTAAAATAGCTCCAAATACATTCCTTGTATCTATAATTGTTTTTGCTGGAATTTTTATATTATCGCTATTATTATCCATGATTTTTGTTTGGACTGGTTTTACAGATAATGCCTTTTTAATGACGTTAATCATTTCTACTATTTCTTTAGGTGTTGTCGTACCAACTCTGAAAGATGCCCAGATCATGAAAACAAACATAGGTCAGGTTATTTTATTAGTTGCAGTAGTGTCAGATCTTGTAACGATGATCTTACTTGCTGTTTTTGCTTCTATTTACGGTGGCGGAGAGAGCAATATGTGGCTTCTGTTAGTCTTGTTTGGTGCAGGTGTACTTTTGTATTTTGTCGGAAAGAGATTCCAAAATCGTTCCTTCCTTGAAACGATGTCAAAAGGAACAATTCATATCGGAATGAGAGCAATCTTTGCATTAATCATTATCCTCGTTGCACTATCGGAAACGATTGGTGCAGAGAATATATTAGGTGCATTCTTAGCAGGTGTATTAGTATCGTTGCTATCACCAAATCATGAAATGGTGCAAAAACTAGATTCATTTGGTTATGGTTTCTTAATCCCAATCTTTTTCGTAATGATTGGGGTTGAGCTTGACCTTTGGGCGCTTTTCCAGGATCCAAAGATACTCATGTTAATTCCGTTATTATTTATCGCCCTAGTTATATCTAAGGTGGTTCCGATTATCTATATTAGGCGCTGGTATGATTGGAGAACGACTCTTGGTGCAGGGGCATTGTTAACTTCAACGTTATCACTTGTTATTGCAGCAGCAACCGTTGGGGAGAAGATGGGAATCATTGATGACCGTATGTCTGGTGCATTGATCTTAGTCGCGGTTATCGCAAGTATTATTTCGCCAATAGGTTTTAAAAAGCTTTTCCCAAAACAAGAAGCCGAAGAACCTGTTATCCGTGTCGGATTTATCGGTGCAAATCAAATGACATTACCCGTAACACGGGATTTGAATTCAAACCTGTATGACACAACTATTTATCATACAAAACAAGAAAAAATTGATAAACGGCATTCTGATTCATTGTTTGAGATTGTCGAACTTGAGGATTATTCGGTTGAGAGCCTTCAAGCTTCAGACGTGTTTGATGTAGATATTCTTGTTATAACAACAGGGTCTGATGAAAGGAACGCTGAAATTGCAAAATTCGCCAAGGAAAATGGAGTTGACCGTGTAATTGCAAGAATCGAAACTGCAGGCCTCGGTGAGGAACTCAAGGAATTAAATATTGATGTATTCTCATTATTAATGTCAACAAACACATTACTACGTGCACTAATTGAGGCGCCAAGTATCATGACAATCCTGACTAATCAGGAACAATCGTTATATCAAATTCAAATGAATAATAGTTTATATGACGGAACGATGCTTCGAAATTTCCCGTTTACTGGGGATGTTATCTTTGTTCGTATCTTTAGAGGCAAGGACTCTATTGTTCCTCATGGAGATACAGAACTTCATCTTGGTGACCGACTGATTGTAACGGGATCAAGAGAGTATGTAGATGAATTGAAGGTAGATTTAGAATTCTAAAGGAAAAGAGGGCGAACCATTTATTGGTCGCCCTCTTTATTATTGTCAAACTTATATCACCTCGCCTCGAATCATATACAGATTAACGAGTGCCTTGGCGCATTTATTTCTAATTACCCGACAATATTATAACCAGAATCAACATAGATGATTTCGCCAGTAACGCCGCGTGATAGGTTACTCAGCATCGCTACAGACATATTACCGACGTCTTCCTTTGTAACATTACGTTGTAGAGGAGCCTTTTCTTCAATCATTTTCATAATATCATTGAATCCAGGCACACCTTTTGCCGCTAATGTTCTAATTGGACCAGCAGATATCGCGTTAATTCTGATTCCATCCTTACCAAGGTCAAAAGTAAGGTATCTTACGCACGCTTCAAGTGCAGCCTTTGCAACACCCATTACATTGTATCCAGGGAGGGCTCGTACTGCACCTAAATAGGACATTGTGATTATTGAAGCATCTTCAGCTAAATATGGTCGAGCAGCGTTTGCTGCGGCAACTAAAGAATAGCTACTTGTGTCTTGAGCAAATGCATATCCATCTCTTGATGTCTCTATGAAATCACCTTTTAAGTCATCTGCGTTTGCGAATGCTACAGAGTGAACTAGGCCGTGAATTGTTCCCACTTTTTCACCGATTTCAGTGAACGCTTGTGAGATACTTTCATCACTGTTTACATCACATCTAACAATCATTTCAGCAGGGTAGTTATATTTTTCCAATAATTTTTCTAACTTTTCGCGTGATCGATCCAAGCGGTAGGTATAGATTAATTTAGCACCGGCTTTATAGAGGGATTCCGCAACACCCCATGCAATACTTCTTTCATTGGCTACGCCCATAATGACAATATTTTTACCTTCTAATTGTAATAAATCTTCCATTGTTACCTCCATACTGCATAAGAAATTTTTTGCACTCTAATATTATTATACCTGGTTTTAGTATCTGATACTAACTATATCATTTTTTCTTCTTTTCCCCAAGTGGTTGGAAGTAGTTTTTAAAAATTTTGATAGGAAGTAATTTATTGCTAAAGCCACTACAGGTAGTGGGTTGTTTGAGTATAGGTTTATTTTGCTATTTTTGTAAAGGAAACTTGACGTAAAGTAAGCTTTACATTAAAATGGTATTACAACGAGGTGGTGAATGGGTTGAAGAATAGGGTCTCAGAGTTTAGAAAGAAACTTGGTTTTTCACAAGATAGGCTAGCTGATCGATTAGGGGTTTCTAGACAAACAATTATTTCAATTGAAAAGGGTAAGTACAACCCTTCTCTTCCTCTGGCAATGATTATTGCTGAATTATTTGATACGAGTGTGGAGAATGTTTTTATTTTGGAAGATGATGATTATAAGTAATAAGGTAGGGGGATGGTTTCAGTGAAATCTTCAAGAATTATGTTTATTGTTTTGGGTTTTTCCTTTTTAGTGATGAGTGGATTTACGGTTTTTGCAGGAATCATGGCTAATTCAACTCCACCTTCTGGATCTTATATGATGGTGGGAATGGCCATTATGTGTTTTTGTTTAAGTTATCTATATCCCCAATTCAAGCAAAAGGATGAAAGAATGCAGCTTATAAGATACAAGGGTATGGTGGTTACTTTCATTGCGACTATGCTTTACTTGATTTTCTTGAACATAGGGTTACAGGCTGAATGGTTTATTTTGTCAGCCATGCAGGTAGTTCACATTTTGTCTACATTAATCATCTGTACAGTGTTTATTTCTCTTGTTGTTTATTCTAAAATTTATTAATGGTTAATTTTTACAAGAAAAAAAGTAATCTAGCTGAAAATTACCACATAGTCCCCACATAAACTCCTCCCGATAGTGTGGCTTAATCAACTCACATATAGAAAAGAAATGCGTTTTATCCCATTTTTATGAGAGTGTGTCCTGCCATCACAGGATACACTCTTTTTTTGTGCATAGTAAACGAGGTTTAAGGTAAGGTTAATCTTGATATAACTTATTGCAGGGGGATTGTAAATTAATTAAGGTGCAGCTCTAAATTCAAGTGAGATTTTAAACTAAATTAACTTACCAATTTCTTTCAGTGTATTCGACTATTTTAAAAGGAAAATTAATATGAGCATAGGATCACACTAAGCAGCACAACATTTTCTGACACATATATGTGTTGGTCTGAATAAATGATTGAAATACGACAGGTGCATTTGATACTATTAGAATTCTCAAAGGAGATAGGAGAATGCAGAAAAAAGAGAAATGGGGCGTGCTTTCACTTGCATCTATCCCATTAGTCATGACCTTGGGAAATTCTATGCTAATTCCCGTTTTACCAATGATGGAAAAAGAAATCGGTATCACACCATTTCAATCAAGTTTAATTATTACTATATATTCAATTGTAGCTATTATCCTAATCCCGATTGCTGGCTTTCTTTCAGATCGAATTGGAAGGAAAAAGGTAATTATCCCAAGTTTAATTATTGCTGGTATCGGTGGACTAATTGCTGGCCTAGCTTCCTGGCTATTTGAAAGTCCATATTTGTTAATTCTAGTTGGGAGACTTCTACAGGGAGTTGGGGCTGCTGGTGCTTCCCCAATTGTTTTACCATTAGTTGGTGATATGTGTAAGACTGAGAAGGATGTGAATACAGGACTTGGCTTAATTGAAACCTCGAATACATTTGGAAAGGTACTAAGTCCAATATTAGGTGCAGTACTTGCAGCTTTGATTTGGTATATGCCTTTTTTTGCTTTCCCTGTTTTTTGTTTAATTTCAATCCTTCTCATTCAATTTATGGTCCAAGCACCTAAAAAAAATGATGTAGATACATCTAGCTTTTCATTTTTTCTAAAGAAAGTCATGCGAACTCTTAAGGAAGAAGGGCGCTGGTTGATTTGTATTTTCATCGTTGGCACAATATGTATGTATATTCTCTTTGGTATGCTCTTCTTCTTGTCATCTATTTTAGAAGACAAGTATGGAATTGATGGGATTATTAAGGGGTTAATCCTCGCTATACCACTTGGTGCACTATGTCTAGCATCTTTTATTACAGGAAAGAAACTTGACGATGACAAAAATAAAATCAAGTGGATTATTTTCTTCGGATTTTTAGTCACAACGGCAGCTGTTTTTGCAATCTGTTACACGGAAAATTTATATGTCTTTCTCGTTGGTCTAGTGTTTACTGGTATTGGAATTGGAGTAGCGCTCCCAAGCTTGGATGCTCTCATCACAAATGGAATAGAAAAAGACGAAAGAGGCACGATTACTTCAATTTATAGTAGTGCCAGATTCATCGGTGTTGCTGTTGGACCACCTGTTTTTGCAATTTTAATGAAGATTTCACATGATATATTGTTTTTCTCGGTTGCTGGGATTTCAGCAATTGCAACCATTCTTGTGTTATTTTTCATTAAGCCGCCAAAACGAGTACGAACTGATTCTTTATTCCAAAAGGTAAAGAGGTAGAGACATATGGCAAAGGAAAAAGAGAAAAAAATAAAGTGGTGGCAGCTTTCCCTTTTTGGGGTAGGATGTACAATCGGTACAGGTTTTTTTCTAGGGTCCAGTATTGCAATCCGCACAGCGGGCCCTTCTGTACTGATTCTATTTGTAATTGCTGCAATAGTGACCTACTTTGTATATGATGGTTAGCTAAACTAACTGCGAAGAAGCCTGAAAAAGGTGCGTTTCGTACGTATGCAAAACAAGCATTTGGAAAATGGGCGGGCTTTAGCATAGGCTGGATTTATTGGAGTGCAGAAATGCTAATCATGGGGAGTCAATTGACTGCCTTATCGATATTTACAAAGTTTTGGTTCCCAGGTATTCCTTTATGGGTCTTTGCAGCTATCTATGGTGTGTTAGGACTAGCAGTATTGTTAATTGGTACGAGTGGAATCAATAAATTAGAGAATGTATTTGCGCTTATCAAAATCTCCGCAATCCTGATGTTCATCGTGATTGCAGCCTTAGCCGTAACAGGTGCTATTGATGGAACTCGCGACCCTCAATTACCAACTGAATATTTCCCTAAAGGTATATTGGGTCTTTGGTCCGCTTTACTTTTTGCCTTTTATGCCTTTGGTGGAATTGAAGTAATGGGGTTAATGGCAACTCAACTTAAGGACAAAAACGATGCTCCTAAGGCTGGGAAGGTCATGCTTTTACTGCTGACGATTATCTATTTAGGATCTATTGGACTTGCTGTAATGCTTGTATCGTGGAATGTTTTTACTGGTGAAGAAAGTACATTTGTTGTTGCCTTAGATAACTACAATATCCCATTGGTAGCTGATATTTTTAATGGTGCACTCATAATTGGTGGTTTCTCTACCATGGTTGCTGCACTTTATGGTGTTACCAGTATTTTAGTTAACTTATCCGAAGATGGTGATGCCCCAAAGGTATTTTCAAAAAAAGGAAAACTAAAAGTACCCTTACCGGCATTTATTTTAACCTCATCTGGACTGTTAGCATCAATTATTTTTTCATTGCTCATGCCTGACAGCATTTACGAATATATAACAACCGGAGCAGGTCTAATGCTCTTATACAATTGGCTCTTTATCCTATTGTCTGCAAACCGACTATTAAAGCCTGGATTCGTCGGGAAGATGAAATACTACCTTGGTGTATTATTTATTCTATTAGCGGTTAGTGGAACTTTATTTAGTAAAGAAATTCGTCCAGGCTTCTTTATTAGTCTAGGATTTGTATTGATCATCGGTATCTTTGCTTTCTTTAAAAACAGAGGTGGGAAAAAGAAAGATGTCATGAGTATGGGTTCATTGTTTGAAAAGCTTGAAAAGCCTTAATGACTAAGCAATAGGGCTATACCCTGAATACCAAAGTATATCCCAAAGCCAATCAGTGAGAGACCAGAAATAATTGATATGAGTGCTAACAAACGAGATGTTAAAATTTTTCGGAATCCACTTGAAATAGTGGCCATTGTGACATCCCAAAGTAACAATCCACAAAATATGGCAGCACTATAAATAATGAGCTCACTATTGGTTGAAGTAGATGCTGTTTTCGCTAATACTGAGCCGTAGATGCCAAGCCAAAATAGAATCGTTAGCGGGTTTGTAATGGACATGATAAAGCCAGAAAGAAATGCTTTATAGGTTGGCTCTTGATTTCTGGCTTTTTGTAGATTGACTTTCCCGGCACCGAATAGGCTCTCAATGCCTGTGTAAAGCAATACGAAACAGCCAAATAGCCATAGGAAAGTCTGGATAAATGGGGTATTTATAAAAGATACAAGACCTAAATAGACGACTAACATATACACCCCGTCAGCAACGACTGCACCTACACCTACAAGCCAGGCATGAAGAAATCCATATTTAATCCCTCTATCTAATTGTGCTGCATTTACAGGACCAATTGGTGCTGCAAGACTGAGACCTAAAAGTACATAACTGAGAAGAATACCCATTATAATTACACCTCTTGAAAAGACTTGTCTTAGGAATTGTATTCAAGAGGGTAGACTTGTACCACTATTTTTTTGGAGGTCGGATAATGAACGAGCAATTAGACCAATTTTTACACTCTGTTGATGAAGCACTGAAAGCAGTTATTGAGTCACAAGGGAATGTTGACCAAGAACGATTTCAGAGGGCTCAAAATATGATGTTACATGCAAAATATCTGTTACAAGAGGTGGAGAAAACAGACTTTGTTGAAGACAAGGAGTTTGTTCGTGCAAAAGAAAGGCTTCGTAATCTAGAGGAAACTCATCATGCTATTGAAGCAACAATAAAGTTTTAAACCTTTTTTCATAGACTTTTTTACCCACGGAATCCCGTGGTTTTTTTAGTTTTAAAACCACTAAAAATTCGACTTAGAAACAGTAAGCGTTTTCCTCAATTACCCGCCCTTTCTAAGATGGACAACTTCCTCTAAGACAACTCGTGAATAAATTGGATAATAACAGAAGGGGGGAGACAACTAATGATTAAAAAGGCTATTATTCCTGCAGCTGGTTTTGGAACTAGAGGCTTACCAATGACCAAAGTACTTCCTAAAGAAATGCTCCCTATCGGAGGGCGCCCAGCTATCGATTATATCGTCGAAGAGGCGGTAAATGCAGGTATAGAGCAAATCCTGATGATCGTCTCACGTACAAAAAACTTAATTGTCGATTATTATGACAGATCCTTGGAATTAGAAGCATTTTTAGAACAGCAAAATAAACAACATCTACTCAATACATTGGAGCTTCCTAAAGTGAAAATTTATTATATGAGGCAATTCTATCCGAAGGGATTAGGGCATGCTGTCTCTTTAGCAAAGGACTTTATTGGTAATGATCCCTTTGCTATTTTATTACCGGATGAAATCTATCTATCTACCATTAAAAATCCAACAAAGGAATTAATAGACGCGTATACCCATTATGATAAAAATGTAATTGCTCTACAACAAGTTGATGAAGAACATTTAAAAAGTTATGGAGTTATTCAGGTAGAAAAAAAGGAAAAGGAACGTATCTATAAAATTTCCGATATTGTAGAAAAGCCGGAAAGTAATCCACCATCTAACCTTGCTGTAACAGGGAGATATATATTGAAACCAGACATCTTTTCATGTTTAGAGCAAACAAAGCCAGGTGTTGGCTCTGAGGTTCAGTTGACGGATGCAATTAAACTTATGCTTCAATCTGAGCCGGCTTATGGAATAGAAGTAGCCAGTGAGCGCTTTGATATAGCAAAGGAAGCTGACTATATAAAGCTCGTGCAAAAGGTGTATACAAAGCAACAAGGTGGAGGAGGAATACAGTGAATGTCTTAGTCATTGGCACAGGATATGTCGGAACCACCACTGGCCTTGTTTTATGTGAACGAGGCCACAAGGTGATGGGGCTTGATATTGATAAGAAAAAGGTGGAGGCTTTGTCAAACGGAAGGCTTCATTTTTATGAGAAAGGTTTACCAGAACTATTAAAAGAACATCTTGGGAAGAAAAATATTTCATTTACAACTGATGTCAAAGCAGCGATCGAACAAAATGATATCATTTTTATTTGTGTTGGAACACCTAAAAACGAAGATGGTAGTGCAGATCTGAGTGCAGTATACTCTGTGGCAAGAATGATTGGTACATTTATGAATCAATACAAAGTCGTGATTAATAAAAGCACCGTACCAGTTGGAACGGCGGCAAAAGTTAAAGAAATTATTGAAAGTGTAAATGCGGATATTCCATTTGACGTTGTTTCAAACCCGGAATTTTTAAGGGAAGGATCAGCTCTTTATGATGCGCTTCATCCCGATCGGGTAGTGATTGGTGGCTCTAGTCAGAAAGCGTTTGAGATGATGAGAAGTTTATATTCCACTGAAACAGCACCGTTTATTGAAACGACTCCACAGGCAGCGGAATTAATTAAATACGCCTCCAATTCCTTTCTTGCATTAAAAATCTCTTTTATCAATCAACTTGCTAGACTATGTGACACGTTGGAAGTAGATATCGATGAAGTATCAAAAGGAATGGGTCTAGACCATCGAATTGGCCCTCATTTCCTAAAGGCAGGAATTGGATACGGTGGTTCATGCTTTCCGAAAGATGTAAGTGCATTAATTTCAATCGCAAAAGAACAAGGAATTCGTTTATCTATCTTGGAAGAGGTAGAAGCGATTAATAAGTCGCAACCGTTTTATTTAATAAATAAATTGGAAAACGCATTAGGGGTATTGGAGAAGAAAAGGATTGCTGTGTTAGGTTTAGCCTTTAAGCCAGGTACTGATGACACGAGAGAATCACCGAGCTTGGTATTAATTGATGAACTGATTAAAAAGGGATGTTCATTAAAGGTACACGACCCAATCGTTACAGTCACAGACCAACGTGTGGAGCAGTGTACAGATGTAATCGGAACCGTTTCAGATACTGATGCAGTCGTATTAGTAACTGACTGGGGAGAGTATACACAATTTGATTGGGGAAAAGTGTTCGAAGTAGTCAAACAGCCTTATGTGTTAGATGGAAGGAACGTGTTAAACAAACAAGAACTTGAGAATCTGGGATTTCATTACCAAGGTATTGCAAAACCATAACTGTGAAATTGGTCATCATGAAAATAAAGTGATGGCCATATTTTATTATTAAGAAAAATATTTATTGTAGTTCCGCCGGAAAGGAGGAATTTCTTTGTCTGTATTTGAATTCATTTTACTCTGCTTAGCTAGCTTTCGGCTAACGAGGCTCTTGGTATTTGATAAAATTACTGAATTTATTCGTAGTCCCTTTCATGAGGTAATTGAAGAGGAACTCCCGGATGGAACAGTTGAGGAATACATCCAGCTTAAAGGCACTGGTTTAAGAAGATGGATAGGTGTACTGTTAAGTTGCTATTGGTGCACAGGTATCTGGTCGACGGCTTTTCTGTATCTTATATACGAATTTTATCTGCCCTTGGCTGAACCACTTATTGTTATCTTTGCTATTGCGGGTCTTGCTGCGATTATCGAAACCTGCGTGACAAAACTATTAAATTAGTATATTTGTTTAGTAGGTAAAATACACATTTTCCCAAAAATACACTCCTGTCCATACAGAATATAGACTTATTCCATATAGTATGAATTAGGAACAGTAAAGAGGTGAGAATATGGGGAAAAGTGGACCATCCAAAAACAATGATAGACAATTCCAATCAGATCGCTCAAACCAAGAAGGTTCAAATCAGGCCGAAGAACGCCATAATAGAGAAAACCTATTGAGTGTGAATGCACCGGGTGGTGTTTCTATTCAAGTCTTGGGTATGGATATAAAAATGAGTGACCTGGATATTAAAATTGGCCCTGACGCAAACATTAGCGATATTCAAAGTATCTTCGACCAATTAAGAAGGCAATAACTATTCTAGTAAATAGCCCTAATATCAGATAAAAAAACGAAAGTATCAATTGATACTTTCGTTTTTTTGCTTATTAAATAATTCTTTTGCCCTTTTTGTCTCAAGAATGGACAAACACACTTCCACTTCTTTCACAAACGTATAACTTATAGTACTGATTGGGAGGTGATAAGTATGGGAAAAAAGGACAAAGATAAAGAAAAAGAGAAGGACAAGTCAAAAAAGTATAATGAAATTCGGGCTATTGTAAGAGAAGAATTAGAAAAAATGTTACGAAATCTTTCCGTTCATGTTCAATTAAATGTTAATCCTCAAACTGAAGAAGAACAAAATGCAGCCTTCGCCGAGGAAACCAAAGACCAACAACCAACTGAAGTCCTCGCTGAAGTTAAACCTGAAGATAAAGCTGAATCCCCTCCACAAGAAAGTTCATAGATTTTTAATGAAAAAGGCTGCTTTCAAGTTAAATAGCAGTCTTTTTCATTAAAGAAAATATAGAAAAATTGGTTTTTCTAATCAATCTGTCCTACACAAGAAAAAAACACGGGAATACTATAGATTGATAGTCTTTTACAAATAAAGATTTGTAATTACATTTATATGTAAATAAATCGTAAAAATGTTGTGAGGTGAAATTGAATTGAACAAACAAGTGAATGTAGATTGTAAGGAAATAGAAAAATATGTAGAAGGAATTACTGTTCAAGCACATGAAGATACTGAAGTGACAGTACTAAATAATAACACATCACTTAGAATGATTGGAAAAGGTGTACATGGGGCCGTATTCCAAGTTAATGAAGATGTTTGTATAAAAATATATGGTGAAGAAGATGTTTGTGCCCGTGAGCACTATGCCTTAAGTCTCGGTCAACATACAAATCTATTTCCAAAAATATTTTGCAGTGGTCCAAAATATATTGCCATGGAAATGGTTTATGGGATTGACTTGCGTGAATATCTACAATCCCAGCCTTTAACAAAGACCCTTTCTGCTAAGCTTATAGATCTATTAACAACCTATAAACGTATTGGCCTTGAAAGAATTGACCATCATAAACGTCATATCTTTGTTCAGGATGACGGGAATCTAAAGGTCTTGGATGTAGGTACAACTGTATGGAGAAATCGTGTCTATCCTTATCCTCGAAAACTACTAAATAGCCTAGGAAAGCAATATCAAGAAATGTTCTTAGAGCATGTAAAAGAAATGGCTCCCGCACTTTATGAAGAGTGGCAGAAATATATCGAAATGGAAAAGTATGCGACAGCATTGCATGAAAAGTACTTTGCTCAAGAGGATGTAAATCTAAAGAAACTCAAAAAAGAAGAAAAGATTTTACGAACAGGAGACAGCGAATGGGATTCGAAAATCGAGGATCTCGTACGAAAAGTTCACAAAGAACAATGGATTAAAGCTCTTACCGCTCAAGGGGTAGATATTGAATACGTAAAGGCAAACGCAAAAGAGCTTGAACGCCAATATATCTGGGGTGATAAAAAGAACAAGAAGAACAAAAATGGAAGTCTATACTCAGATAAGGATAGTAAGAGGAAGCCGCGGGTGTTCACTTCTTCATCTAAAAAGAAACGTAAAAAGAAATAGTATTCCTAGATATACGAATAACAACAGAAAGGAGGCTAACCTTGAAGGTATTAGTGATATGGCGTTTATTGACTGTTGGTGGTGTGAATGCGGGGTGGCGAAATCGTGCCATCTATTTTAAAAAATACGGGATTGAAACGGACTTCATGTACGTAAAGGATCTTGGCGGCATGCATATCATGGAAGATGTTGCGACTGTCTATTTAACGAATGATAAAAATGAAATTGTAAACATCATTGAAAAAAATAAATACGATGTCATCATTATCTGTGATACGAAAAAAGGATATAAATGGGTTCGTAAGGCAAATTACAAGGGTCCACTATTAATTGAGGCACGTACGCCCGAGATTATTAAACTAACCCGACATCTTCCAGATTTTGATGCGGTCCAACCTGACCGAATTATTGTACCCTCCCATCATCAAAAGCGCCTCGCATCAATATTAATTGATTCAAACGCACCTTACGAGGTTATTTACAACGGGATTGACACGGAGTTTTTTAAGCCACTTCCTCCTGATGAGACTCACCTAAATAAAAATCCTATTATCCCAAAAGACAAAAAGGTCGTTGCCTATATTGGTAGATTGGATGGGCGGAAAAACTGGAAGCTCTTAATGGAAATTGCCCATCTTGTCAAAAGTGAGCGAGACGATATTGAATTTTGGATCATTGGTGGAAAGAATAGCGTACAAAAAGAAGAATTTGAGACTTATTGGAACGAGCATGGGTTAACGGATATGGTTAAGTGGTATCCAGTTATTCCTTATCAGGAAATGCCCCATATGTACTCAAAGGTTAGGCAATCGGGTGGGTGTACAATTGCTACAACGAAGGGAGAGTCATTCGGAAATACCTTTATCGAATCAATGGCTTGTGGTGTACCAGTTGTAGCTCCCGGTACCTCGTCAATCCCAGAAATTGTTGAAGAAGGTAAGACTGGCTTGCTATATATTGAAGAAAATGCAAGAGATGCAACCAAAAAAATTTACCAAATCGTAGATGCTCCAGAATATTATCAAACATTAGCAACCAATGCGAGAAAACGAGTTGTTTCACACTTCTCGATTGAAAAATGTGCAGAAAGCTATGTTAGATTACTTCATGAATTGACTGGGGGTGACGGGCATCCAAGCAACTAAATATCACCAATTATTTGAAGGTAAATCCAATAACGCACATCTTTTTACCTTCGATAATGGGAAACAGTATATTGTCAAATTTTTAAAAGAAGGCCAAGAAAAACTATTGTTTAACGAATGGATAGGTTATGCAATAGCACGTTATTTACAGCTTCCAGTTCCTCCAAGTAGATTTGTGCAAATTCCGGAATCCTTCTACAGTGAACTAACTGATGGGGAATTAATAAAGGTTACGAATACACAGTTTGCGACCGAATTTATACCCGGCTGTCAAAATGCTCACGATTTAACTTCTCCCAATGTCATTAACCGAAATTCTCTTGCGGGAATAATTATCATGGATTACTGGTTATATAACTTAGATCGAACCAGGAAAAATGTGCTGTTTAAAGAAACAGAAGATGGAAATCACAAACTCTATATTATCGATCATGCAGATCTTTTTGGGTCTTTTGCATGGGATAGTTCAAATTTATCCACATATTGTAGGAAGCTCATGAAAAGTGCAACACATGAACTTATCGCGAGTTTCATCCCTGATGAAAAAGATTTCTATGACCAGTTGGCCATTATTCAAGCAATTCCAATCCACTTATTAAATGAAATAGTCGCATACACGCCCGAAGATTGGGGTATTACCGAAGATGATAAAAAGCGAGTTGTCGACTATTTAGTGTGCCGCCGGGATCTGGTTTTATCTAAATTAATCCGTGATTTTATTAAATCACGATATCGACCTCTTCATTCTACGTCGTAAAGGACAGTGCGCGTCGCTGTCTTTTTTTTAGAACCTTTTTTAAGGGGGATTGATCTTGGCCGAGTTTTCAAAAGTAACTATTGGTGATTCTGACTTATATATTTATGTAGAAGAACAAACTGATAAAGGTAGGCAATTGGTAGTTAATCGAGGCATTCTACATCAAAAGGTAACGGATGTCTGGAGAGCTGCTGCTAGCATATTTTCACCAGATCTGGTTTTAGATATAGGATGTGGATATGGAGATGTTTTGTTTTCAACAAAGTACCATGAGAATGCAAGGATAGTAGGAATTGAAGCAAATAAAGAATTTGATTGTTGTTTAGTTAAGTCAAAGAACGAACACATGAATAGTAAGCAAATAGAGCTTAAATACTCCTTAGGTCAACAAGACTTAACTGGGTTGAAATGCAGGAAACTGCTATTTAGGATGAATCTGCAAGGGAACGAGGAAGAAGGACTTAAAGCACTGGAAACGCTTTCTAAGAGCTGTGAAGGAGTTGTGGGGATTGTAGACTTCAATAGTATCTATCTAGAGGAAAATGGTACAAATATAGATAACTTCCTAGCTTATGTTAAAGCTCATTATAAGGTATTTATTATAAAATCCACAAAGAAATTAATCAACTTACAGCCTCTAACACTACCTATTCTTAAACGAACCCTAAAAAAACCATATATCATTACTGACTTATTACTCGTTTCAAATGTAAATCTAGTAACTCTATTAGGCTACAAAAAATCAATCGATTATTTAGATAGAGGCCAGTACTATTTAAATGAATAATTACGTTGTGGGGGATGAACGAGTATTGAAGTCTATTAAACTAGTATATTGGTCTTCATGATGGGTGTGACCGGTTTAAAGTTGTGTTGGAAATAAATGGTTGTAATCGGTGACTGAAGAGGAAAATGCGTCTGGAAAAATAGTGAAATCCACTTCATCAGGGTTATGAAAAAGAAAACGCGTCTAGAAAATGAATGAATTCCACTTCATCAGGGTTATGAAGAGGAAATCAGTGCTCATAACCAAGTAAAGTCCCCTTCATTAAGGCTATGAAGGGGACTCCGCCATTTAAAAAAGCAAAATCTCCTTTATCGTTTTAGAGTGCTTTTAACAGAGGCCAAAACTACTCAAATGATTCTTTATTCAAGTGAACAAAATGAACAACAACCTAATAGTTTACAATAATCTTATTTAGTGAGAAGCTTCCTTTTGGCAGCTCCTTGCTATATACAAACCCGTCTACAACAACAGATTGACTTTCTTCGTTTTTCGTTAGGGTAATATCGAATTGTGGAAAGATAACAGTTTCATTTGGTTCAAGCGGGTTCGGATCTACATATTTAATCCAATACTCCCCATATTCCCTGATCTTCTCTTTCCAGTTTTCATGTAAAAAGACCCAATCGATTTCGGAATCAAGAAGGTCTCGGGATTTCTTTGTACCGATTTTTCCACTAAGTGTGCCTGCATCTTTAGGAGAGAGTTTGAAGCAAATAATAATGTCATGTAAGGCTTCTGTCCCGATATTTTTAATAATAAAATCTCCGATTATAGTTATATCATCATCTTCGGTTTGGGGTAAAAGGGTTGAATAGGCAAAGTGAGCCTGAATGCTAGGGCGTGTCTCAAGTGTACTTTGTTTAGTCTCTTCTACAAGCGGTTTATTCGATACAACTTTTTGCTGAAGCTGTAACGAACGTTGCTTTTCCTCTTCAAGTTCCACTTCTAGCTGCATAATTTTTTCTTTTAATTTGTGTATTTCCTTTTGATATATCTCAATTTGTTGATCCTCAATTGTATATAACTTCTCCTGTAAAAATTGATTCCTCAGTTTTTCTTTTTCGATGTTTGCTTGTAGAGTTTTTAGTTTATGTTCGTAGGATACAATTTCAGATTGATAGTGAATAATACGTTGTTTTAATTGGATGCTGTCTTCCGAGCGTCCCGGCTGCTGTCTTTGTTTCACATGTATCCCTCCTCTCCATTACAAGTTATGTAATGCACCTAGAATTTGTGTTTGTGACCATAAAAATAAACTAGACTGTTGATGTTTCAACAGTCTAGCTTAACCAGTTCCGCTTAGTGAGCAGGAAAAACTTCTGGACATTGTGGAGGGAATTTTTCTGTTGGACATAATACGATATCTTCTAGGATTTCTTCACGTGGTTGGCAGTGTCTAGCTTCGATTTCAAGCTTAACATCAGCTTCAGTTTGAACTTCTAGGCAAAGAGTAAGGTTGATATCAAGTTGTTGAATATCTGGTTCACAAATTAATGTTGCATCGCATTCAGCTAATGAAACATGTACGTTCAAATCTGTTCCTTCAGGAGCACATAATAAGAATGTTTGAGTTGTTACGAATGGGATAGGAGTTTTTGTCATACATACAGTATCATCCATGTCATCAAGAATTTCTACTGTTATAAAGCCTCTTATTAGAGTTTTCACTCTTTGAAGCGTCACTTGATCACCGTTCGGTAATGTTACAGTAACTGGTTGGCGTTGACCGATTTCTGTAACAGTCACTTGATTCTCATCTTGGAAGCCAGTATCAATCGGATTACCTTGTGCGTCACTTAAGAAACAATTAACAGACCCGTCAAATCCGCTTAGTTCAGTACATAAATCTGCTAATGTGCGTTCTGTAGAACCGTTGCATTTAAATTTAACTGGTAGATCTCCAGTGTATGATTGATTCACATCTATCTGGCGAGTAATCCAGTCATACACTTTTCGTGTGAGTATACATACTCGTTCTGTGTCTCTATCTTTATGCTTATAACCCACTTGTGTGTTCCTCCTTTTTGTTGTAATAACCCTTGGGTATAGGGGCTACTGTATAGTATGTAAAAGCTAGTCATGTGTGCTGTGACATTAGCGGAATTTTCCTCATATGATATGAGGAATCAAACATTGATTAAGAAATGAGGAGGTATGAAAATGAATCGAAATACGAGTAATCCGGTGATTTTACAACAAAAAATTATCCATCTACAAGCAGAGTTATCAAAATATAAATCAATGCAAAAGGATCAATTGTTTCTTGAAAATCAAAAATTAAGGGAGCAAATCAACCAATTAAAGTCTGAAAATGAGCTGCTAAAGCAACAATTTGTGTCTACAAATATCCGAGAGGCAGAAAAATCAAATCCTGTTCAGCACACTAATAAGATACACCGAGCGCGTCCTACGAAAAGTGAAGCGAAGGAAATAGAAAGTGGCTGGTTCTTTAGTAACCTCATCCATGAAAACAGTAAAAAATAAGTAGAACGTGGAAAACATTATTTACAGTCTGGACATATACTAACATTATCCTAATCTATGGAGGAATGAACATGGATAACAATAAAAAGAATCATCCTTCAGACACTGTTAAGGTTTTTTCTTCCTCTAATAAAAGCAAACCTGTTAAGAAAAAGTCTGGTGGCTGTGGGTGTAAGAAGGTACGTAAGCAGTAAGTAATAAACCTCTCATCAGTTTTAGTATATGATGGGAGGTTTAACTTGTTAAGGAGTTGGAATTATGGAGAAAGTGCAAATAGGAACAACACCATACGCAATTTTTGTAAACGAAAATGATCAAAGAGCACAATGGCTAAGAAACGCAAATGGAATAACTCAACCAGAAATAACAGAGTTTTGGAGACGGAGTGCAAATTATTTAAAACCAGAGCTGATCCTTGATATCGGAATGAATTATGGAGAGATTCTATTTTCTACTGAATATGGGCCAACAACAACCATAATTGGGATTGACGCAAATAAAGACCTGGAGCCTTTTATAAAAGAATCTAAATTATCTCATCCGAATAGTGGTCAAATACAAACATTTTTTGCTCTAGCTTCGAACGAAGTACATGACCAGCACGCATTTTATGTTTCTCCTTCATGGACTGGTACATCCTCTGCAATCCTTAATGGAAATGCACATCATTATAAGCAAAAGTCTGTGCCATCCATCACTGTTGATAGCATACTTGATTCAAGAAAATATAATACTGAAAAAGTCCTTTTTAAAATTGACGTTGAGGGCTATGAAGAAAAGGTAATGAAAGGAATGACAAGTGTATTAGGTGCAGCCAATAAAGTTATAGGAAGTATAGAGTTTGCAAGTATAGCAATGAAAAAGTCTGGTTGTAATTTACAGGAGTTTTTAGATTGGATATCATCCTCTTTCTCGATTCACATACACGGTGGAAATAATTCATTGTTTTCAGTTGAACAGAATAGTCTTGCGAGATTACAAGAGTTTTACCAAAAAGAGGAGATTCATACTGATTTATTCCTCTTCTCAGATAGCCGGTATCCTGAAGCACTGGGGTATAGGGTGACTGAATTATAGAAAGGGAGTATAAAGATATGCGAATTGTACAGATTTCTACAGATACAATCCCGGTTCCTCCTCCAAAATATGGGGGAATCCAACGAGTTGTACATTGTCTAACTGAAGACCTTGTAAAAATGGGACATGAAGTTTTTTTATACGCTCCAAAAGGTAGCCAGACCAGTGCAACTTTGATTCCATATGAACATAAGGGTCCAAACAATCAAAAAATCGCTGAATTCGTACAAAAAACCCTACCATCTTCTATTGATATCATTCACGATCATACTCATTTTTCAATTATTGATCAACTAAACTTACCGACTCCAACAATCAGTACGGTTCATATCAATAACAGTAATTTTCCGCAATTTCCAGTATATATCAGTCAAAGGGCATTAATAGACGTTGGGGACAACCTTGGATATTGCATTTACAATGGCATTGATATGAAAGAATATGAGTTTTGCCATAAAAAACAGGATTATCTATTATATTTAGGTGAGGTAAGCCCTAAAAAAGGCATTCATCATGCATTGGATATCGCCGATAGAACACAAAGGGAACTAAGGATAGCGGGGCCAATCTTTGACCGTCAGTATTTTAAAAAAGCAGTAGAACCAAGGATGAAAAGTAATCAAAATATTAAGTATGTTGGGGAAACAGGAGGATTAGAAAAGCAAAAGCTTTTAAAGTATGCAAATTGTCTGTTATTCCCGATCACGTGGAGAGAGCCCTTTGGGTTAGTTATGGTGGAAGCAATGGCATGTGGTACTCCAGTGCTTGCCTTAAATAATGGTTCCGTACCTGAGGTATTAGGTCCCTTTACGGATTTAATTTGCGAAACACCGTTAGAAATGATAGAAAAGGTTGAAAAACAATCATTCCCAAGACCAGAAGTGCTGCGGAAATATGTTGAAGATACGTTTTCAAAAGAAGTAATGGTAGAGTCCTATGTTGACCTTTATCGCAAAATAGTTAAAGAAAAAATACCACCTATTAATCTTAATAACAAAAACTTTAACAAACCGCATAACAAAAACCTTCTAAAAACAGAATATGAAACGGTGACCAGGTTTCTTGAGCAAGGAAAAGTTAAACAGGCAAAGGAATTGATTCTTGGAACCTTTACAACATCTAAACCATCCGTTGATTTTTGCTGCTTACTCGGCCTTTGCTTTAAACAAGAAAAACGGTATCAAGATGCTGTTTTTTGGTTTGAACTTTCACTAAAACTTGATACAGAGGAATACATTGAGAAAAAAAATAGTACGTGGTTTCCACATGCGCAACTTTGCATTTGCTACTATCGTTTATCAGAATATGAAGAAGCAAATCATCATAATGAAATAGCACTAAGCTTTTTACCGAGTAGTTCCTATTTAAAAAACAATAAAATGTTACTTCAACAAAAACTCAAAGATAATTCTCTTAAACAATTAAAAATTGTTCAAGTGGCACCTGATATTTATTCATTACCATCTATATATGGGGGGATTGAAAAAATCGTATTTGAACTTACCGAGGAACTATGTGAGCTTGGCCATGATGTTTATTTATTTGCTCCAAAAGACACGAAAACAAGTGCCAACCTAATTCCATATAGCCATCAAGGAACATGGAAATCAAATGAAATTGTTAAACAAGTGAAAGCTAAGCTTCCAGAAGATGTGGATATTATTCACGATCATACACATTACTCTTCGGTTGGAAAGAATATTATTGAAGTACCAACCGTTTGCTCTATTCATATTTCTTCAAAAAATGATGTCAAAAATCCTGTTTATGTAAGCGAATATTTACTTAATAAACTGGGTAAAAATGAAGGTCATTTTATTCATAATGGTATCAAACTGGAAGAATATCAATTTAGTGATAAAAAGGAGGATTATTTTTTATATTTTAGTAGACTTAGCAAACAGAAAGGGACTCATTTTGCCCTTGACATATGTGAACGAGCGAATTTGAAATTAAAAATGGCTGGACCAATCTCAAATCAACAAGAATACAAAAAGGAGTTTGAATCAAGGATATTATCGAATTCAAACATTGAATACTTTGGAACAGTTGGTGGCCAAGAAAAACAAGATTTACTCAAATATGCAAGATGTATGTTATTTCCAACGAATTGTGATGAAGCATTTGGACTTGTCATGATCGAAGCAATGGCTTGTGGTACACCTGTTTTAGCTCTTGCAAATGGTGCAGTTTCTGAGGTGTTAAAAGGCTTCCCCGAGTTGATTTGTTACAGTGTAGAAGAAATGAGGGAAAAGGCACTAAATTTAATATTTCCTACACCTACTGAATTAAGAGATTACGTCCATGAACGGTTTTCAATTGGCAAAATGACAGAAAAATATGTAAATTTATATCAAAACCTTATTCAGAACCATAAAAAATAGGAGTTTTACTGGAAACTCCTATTTCTACTTGGAAATTAATGGACAATCTCTTGGTATCTCGAGAGGTGGACAAATGGTAGTGTCCTTTATATCCTCTCTAGGGTTACATAAAGTTCCAAATACTTTTACCTTCACGTCTCCTATAACCTGAATACTTTGACATATTTGAATGAAGATTTGGACTTTTATACAATTTGATTTCTTGTCGAGTTGCGGCATGATCTTTACTTTACATTCAAAATCAGTAATTTTACATTTAAGTTTTGTACCGTCTGGTGCGCATAGGTGAAATGTTTCATATTCAAGAAAAGGGAAGGTACATACCATGCAAACTTTATTTTTCGAATTAAGGAATTTTACAGTGATAAAGCCTGACTTCAAAACGGTGATTTTTTGTAAAGTAACCTTTTTGCCATTTTGAAGTGTGAGTTCAGTATTTTCTCGAGGGTAATCTTCGTTTTGTTCTTCACATTTAATGGACTGATGATCATATGGGTCCAGAGGATTTCCTTTTTCATCAGACAGGAAGCATATAGCGTCTTTTATATCCATGTGACAAGGTTCTTCTTCATGAGTGTAGTGAATATTCACTTCAAATTCTCCACAGCAGCATATATCGGATTTCTTTTCTTTTCCATGACATTGAATCTCGATGTGTTTAACCTTCCCAATTGTTCCACAAAAGGATTGGCCTTCACAAATGGAGTTTATTTTTTCTCCATTAACAAAAATGTCTAATTTACATCCACAAGAGGAAGTCAACTTAATTTTAATTGTTGCTGTAACATGATCAATCCCGTATCCTTTCCAAAGAAGTGTTCGGGAGTTTGAATTACATTTAATTTTAAAATCACAGCATATACAATCTTTAAATTTTTCTTTTCTTTGTGGAAAAGAAATAACTTCTTTTTCCTTAATATGAACAACTCGATTTACCCAATCGAATACCTTTTTTGTACGGATACAATGTTTATGTTCACTTTTTAATTCTGCGAGCTGCAAGTAGTACTACCTCCTTTCGTACAGAATGGTCTTTTTAGTATATGGCTACTGACTATTATTTGTACTAGGCAAAAGCTCCAACCGTAGTAAATATCAAGATTTTATATGTAACTTTATTTCATAAACACTTTTTATTTGAAAATATAGTAAATATGCCGTTTCAAAACATACATAGTAGAAATACAAATATATGGATTAAATTAAACAGGAGGTGCAAATAGTGAGAAATTTTCATGATTCTTGTGATTGTAAAGACTGTAATGATTGTGGAAAAAAACACAAGGATTTTAAAAAGGAATCCTGTGATTTTGTCAAAGACAAACTTTGCTGTGAATGGTGTATTCCACGAGGTCAGAGGCAAAATGTTTATGTTACTACTGGCGTAAATGTATTCGCTTCAGGTTTTGTATCTGTAAACTGTGATGGCGAGAGTAATGTTCTTGTTAGGTTCTACAAGGACAATAGTCTTGCGTCAGGACCGTTTACTGTTTCTGGAGGAAGTTGTATGACATTTACAGCTGCAAACTTTAATAGAATTGAAGTCGAGTGCCCGAGTGTAGCTGGAAGTGCTCCACCTCCAAATGGAGACGACGATTTCTGCTCAGGAAAAATCTGTGTTACTCCACGATACCAGGTGAAATGTGATTCTCATGATCGTGATCATGAGGATTGTGGCTGTCACTAGTTTTAATTATACGGGTATTGATTTGTCAAAATCATACCCGTATTTATGTTATGAAAACAGATAAATGGAATTAATAGGCTGGGAGGTACCAGATTTGATCACAATTAGTTTATGTATGATTGTAAAAAATGAGGAAGCAACATTATGGAATTGTCTAAATTCTGCCAAGGATATTGCCGATGAAATCATCATTGTTGATACAGGGTCTACAGATCGTTCAAAGGAGATCGCAAGAGAATTTACCGACAAAATTTATGATTTTGAATGGGTTGGCGATTTTGCACCAGCACGAAACTATTCCTTTAGTCATGCAACTATGGATTATATTTTATGGTTAGATGCAGATGATGTACTTTTTGAAGAGGACCAGAAAAAATTCTTAGAATTAAAGAAAAACTTAGATCCATCTGTTGATTCAGTTTCAATGATTTATAATTATGGCTTTGATAAGTATGGAAATGTAACATTGAGTTTTCGAAGAAACCGATTAGTCAAAAGAAGCAGAAATTTTCAATGGTATGGGGATTGTCATGTGTATTTACAAGTAGATGGAAAGATATTGGATACTGATATTTGTGTGTCACACAAAAGAGTCCACCATTCTACAGGAAGAAACCTTTCTATATATGAAAGTAGAATAAAACGAGGAGATACATTTAGTCCTCGTGATTACTATTACTATGCAAATGAACTGGATGAAAACGGACATACTGAAAAAGCGATTGAAAACTACTTGACCTTTTTAGATATGAAGGCTGGTTGGGTAGAGGATAAAATCGCTGCATGTGGAAGATTAGCAGATTGCTATGGAAAATTAGGCAATACGGAAAAGCAAAAAGAAGCTCTTTATAGATCCTTTGAATATGATGTGCCACGCCCTGAGATTTCCTGCAAATTAGGTTATTTATTGAGAAGTAAGAAAAACTATAAAGCTTCCAAGTTTTGGTATGATACAGCAATAAATTATGAGAGACCACAAGATAATTGGGGTTTCTTTAATGAGGCGTATACGACCTGGGTACCACATCTAAATCTTTGTGTTTGTTACTACTACCTAGGAGAATATGAAAAAGCCTATCTTCATAATGAGATTGCAAGGAAATATCGTCCTGAAGATGAGAGTGTTATCAATAATAAAAAATTGTTAGAGCAGAAATTATCATCTTTGAAACAGGTTGAAAGTAATTAGGCGTAAGTTTATACTTATGCCTTTTTACATAATATTATAAAAGTTCTCGTAAGGCATACGTACATTTTTCGATTTAGACTTCTCTTTATGGATGAACGCCGATACAAGCATGAACCTTTTTCAATAGAGTATATAGAAACTATTTGAAAGAGGTGAATATATCTTGTCAGGTATTAGATTTCATAATGATCACGATGATGATTGTATGTGTTCAAAATGCTGTATAAGTGGTCCAAGGGGTCCTAAAGGTAAACGAGGTCCAACAGGACCACCTGGTCCGACAGGTCCGACGGGACCAACTGGAGTAGCAGGTGCAACAGGTGCAACAGGTCCGACAGGTCCAACAGGTCCAACAGGTCCAACAGGTCCGACAGGTCCGACAGGTGCAACAGGTCCGACAGGTCCGACAGGCCCAACAGGTCCAACCGGTCCGACAGGTCCAACCGGCCCAACAGGTCCAACAGGTCCGACAGGTCCAACAGGTGCAACAGGTCCGACAGGTCCGACAGGTCCGACAGGTGCAACAGGTCCGACAGGTCCGACAGGTCCAACCGGCCCAACAGGTCCAACCGGTCCGACAGGTCCAACCGGCCCAACAGG
>NZ_LT732529.1:459665-568927 GCF_900156865.1 Litchfieldia sinesaloumensis
CAGGTCCGACAGGCCCAACAGGTCCAACCGGCCCAACAGGTCCAACCGGCCCAACAGGTCCGACAGGCCCGACAGGTCCGACAGGCCCAACAGGTCCAACCGGCCCAACAGGTCCGACAGGCCCGACAGGCCCAACAGGCCCAACCGGCCCAACAGGTCCAACCGGCCCAACAGGTCCGACAGGCCCAACAGGCCCAACCGGCCCGACAGGTCCAACAGGAGTATGTGAATGTAAAGAAAGATATTGTAACGTCTATTATGATGGTCCGCTAACTGTTAATGTAACAACTGGTTCACCAGTTCCATTTGATGAAGAAGGTGAGTGTTCAGAAACTGATGGAACACCAGATTTTATACGAAATGCAACCTCAGTAACTGTTGTAAATGCAGGAGTATACCTTGTTAACTACAGTGTTATTTTTAATAATACACCTGCCACTAATGATGTTTTTGGGGTGTTTCAATTATATGTAAATGGTGACCCAATTCCAGCTAGTAGATTTGGAACTAGAGTAACACTCGCAAATAATCCAGCAGGAAATACAACAAGATTACAAGTAAATGGAGAAGCAATTGTTGCCATTCCTGCAGGGGGAATACTTGAATTAAGAAATATCGGAGGATCCACAGTTCATATTCGAGTTGAAGTAGCTGGTACAGCAATCAATGGTGCTGCAATGACGATTGTACAACTAGACAATGAAGAAGAAGTTTAACAAAAAAGGCATAGGGACTTTGTCTCTATGTCTTCATTATTTTAAAGATGTAATTCCTATAAGTATTTATATCTTACTTAATTTTGGAAGCAAGAGCTTAAAAATAAATTTAAGAGGGACATGTGCTGAGTCATTATTCAAACTCAGTAAATACAATATCAAGACATTAAAATTGAAAGACTGAGGTGATTAAAATTGTCGGGGATTCATTTCCATAATGATGAATGTGAATGTTCGAAGTGTTGTATTAGCGGACCAAGAGGTCCAAAAGGTAAACGTGGCCCAACCGGCCCAACCGGCCCAACCGGCCCAACCGGCCCAACCGGCCCAACCGGTCCACCTGGAGTTTGTGAATGTCCTACATGTGACTGTTGTACAGAAGGAATGAGAGAGGTACTAGAAGCATTAGCTGCTAGGACCCCGGATGTTGAAGTTGACCTAGGAACTATTGATCAAACAGGTCCAGGTCAGGGTAACAATAATTTTATTATACAAGCTGTAGTAGATGGTTTTGTTGCAGTTGGAACAGTCCCAGGTATGGGAACAACTCGACGTAATGCGGCATTTCCAATTTGTAATGTTGTCGGAATTACAGCCAATGATGCAGCAACAGTTGCGATTTTAAATGGTCTAGAACTTCCAGGTGATATAGAGGATTGTGAAGATTGTTGTGAGGAATCCATGAGGGAATTTTTATCAAGAGTTATTGGTCAAAGCATAGATATTGATACAACAGCTACTGGTCAGTTTAATAATCTCCAGAATGTCTTTATCCGCTCTGCGGAAGATATTGGCCAAGGTGTAGTGAGAGTTACTGATACTGCAGAAGGACCTCCAGGTCGTGTATGGATTTTAAGTCTTTGCGAAATTACAACTGTTCAAGGATTTGCAACATTGATTTAATAGTAAGTAGGAGGCTGTTCATTTGAACTAGCCTTCTTCTCTTTTAAAAATGGCGCTTGCCTTTGACAAAAATCTTAGCAGGCATTGTAGCATTAATGATTGATAATAAAAAGAAACCGAATCAGAATCAATGATTTACTCCGGATGATATTAAAGAAATTTATTATATGGTGCAGTTAAATGGAAAGGCATTAATTATAATACTTATGGTGCTGGGTATATTAATGCGCAAAACTCCATCAAGTAATTTTCACCTAAAAAACAGGCTCATGCAGCCTGTTTTTATCATTTTATAAAGCAAGCGGAGGTGTAGCGATGAGTAAATTTGAAAAAGAGATAGAACGTTTTGTTGCTGACTACTATAAGGACCATAATGAAGTGAAGGGTAAACTTGATAAATGGGCTGCTGAAAACGAAAAGGGATTGAACCAACTGGCAATAGAAGCAGGGAAGTTCGAAAAAGAGCTTGAAGCAAGAATGGAGAAACTAGATCGGTGGTTTGCAAAACAACAGAATGAATTGGATAAGAACTTGGAGAGTTAACGCGGATTCTGAATTTCCGCACTTGCCCTGTGTTCCTGTCCTCACCAAAACAAGCCTCCAAACATATTTTATAATGTACTCTTTTAAAGAGGAGGTGCGAAATATGGGCTACGGATTCGGTGGTTGCGGCTATGGTTATGGCGGTGGCGGATACGGCGGCGGTTCAACTTTTGTTTTAATCGTCGTATTGTTCATCCTATTAATTATTGTAGGTGCTTCTTTCTACAACTAATTAAATAATTTTTCCAGTAGAAGTACGAGTCGATCGGCTCGTACTTTCTCCATTTATCACATGAAATGAAGGATACAATTTTTCAGCGATTCGTCGCACCACTTGTTGGTTGGGTTCATAAGATATACCACAATGTAAGGAGGCTTCGAAATGGATAATAACTTTTTTAAGAATATTGAAAAGAAAACAGGCGTGAATATGCAGGATGTATTCCAGTTAGCAAACTCTTTGCAAAATGCTAATTTTAAGGATGAGAAAACAGTTCGTTCAGTAATTAGAAGGGTTTCTCAAATTGCAAATAAGCCAGTAAACAAACAGCTTGAAGACAAAATTGTAAAAAGCATTGTAAGTGGAGACGAAAAATTGGACTTCGGCACTATTTCAAAAATGATAAATAAAAAATAAGGCAAGGGGTCTGGCGAAATTGTCAGGCCTTTTTCTAGATGACCCTTATAATCATCGGGAAGCATTCGAATTCTATCAGTAATAAAAACAAAAAAACATACATATAAAAAAATAAATCGAGTTGGAGGGCGAGTATATGGGCTATATTTTACCAATCAATAATGAACAATACACTCAATATGTACATCGAACAACGCCTTATAAAACGAATTATTTAAGGCTTCATCAAATTAACCCAGCTTCATTGACCTATAATCAGCGTAATTATGACCAACAGCATACCGAACAAAAATCAACAATGAAAAAACCAAGCCAATATGTTGAAGCAGTTCGTGCACAATATACTGGAAAAGGATTACTATACAATGAGCGCATTTAATAAAAGGGAAGGTTAGTATTCTTGAATGTACAAGCCTTCCTCTTCAAGCCATTCTGCAAAAAGTAAATCCTTGTATGTGGTTACACCTTGATTCTTCAATTCTGATTGTAGCCAAGCTTCAGAAAATCCACTTTCCCTCAGGTTTTCTTCAATTAAGACACCATCACTTACTAATGTTATCGGAAGTCTAACCTTCTGTTCCGCCATCTTGTAGTCACTTCGAGTAGGTGGATCATAAGGTGATTTTTTGAGGACACTAATCGAACCGTCTGTTTCCAGGATGGCATACTCAGCTTCTCTAATCGAAAAAACACCCTTCGAACGGAGGAGATGCTGAAGTTGGTTAATATCCAATTTGTTTTTCTTTAAATGCTCTTTTATAATTTTTCCTTTATGTATTATAATCGTAGGCTTCCCCTCAAGAAATGGTCTCGTCCTGCGAATCTTTTGTGTAATCACTTCTATCACATAAATCAGGCCTCCCCAAATAACGATGGCAAATAGAATGTGGGAGATCCCTATCTTTTGGTCAAATACAGCATTTCCAACTAGTTCACCGAGTACTAAGGCGGAGATAAAATCAAAAGCCGTAATTTGGGTTATTTGTGTTTTTCCTAGTATTTTAGTAAGTACCAATAACCCTAAAAGCCCAACCCCTAAATCAAGTGTAATCCTAAAGTATTCCATTAAGCTCACCCCTCTATGGTAGAATGAGCAGGATTGTCCTTTTTTATCCAATAATCACCCCAAATAGGATAAACGCGGTCAATGTAAAAAAGGATGTCATTTGACATCCTTTCGTGCTTATACTTCTTTTATCATCGTGACATGAGGTATACCAGCATCCATGAAAATGCCAGATACAGTTTCATATCCCAATTTTTTATAAAAGTTTTCTGCTTGAGTTTGTGCATTGAGCTTTAATTTTGAAATACCTCGCTCTTTTGCAATATCCTCCATTTTATGCATAATCACATTTCCTGCACCTTTTTTACGATGTGAAGCAAGTACACAGATACGCTCTACTTTGCCGTAACCATCTAGTACACGGAAACGTCCGGCTCCAACAGGTTCATTGTTATCATAGAGGACAATATGTGTAGACTCATCCTCAAATTGATCGATTTCTTCCTCTAGAGGGACATTTTGTTCATCAACAAATACAACTTTTCTTATTGTAAATGCATCGTCTTTTTCTTTGTTGTTTGTTACGATTCTAGGTTCCATGTTGTGTTTACTTTTCCTTTCCTAATCGAAATGTTTCATATACAGTCCAAGATCCATTTTCTAGTTGATAAAGAAGATGGATGCGGTCAATTTGTTCCTCATGGTTAATGTTTAGCATACGTAATTGGCCATATACATCTGAATGTTCATCACTTGATAACTTTTGGCCAATGGTAATGTGTGGGACAAACGCATATTCAGGTTCTCCTGCAAAATACCCAGAGTGGAGTGCATTATGTAAGTTTTGTAGTTCTTCAACAGGGTCTACTTTTAAATAAATAACATTATTCACAGGAGAGAATGAGCTAACTTTTAATATCTTAAGTGTAAATGGTTCTGCCTGTTTTGTAATTGAATCCAGTTCTTTAGTAATTTCATTAATTTCATCATCGGATGCGTCAAATGCATTCTTAACTGTAATATGTGGTGGAATCAATGCATAATGCGGATCATACCGTTTACGATACGAATTTGCTGTATCTTGAAGTACTTTGGATGGGAAAATCACTATACCATATTTCATTTTTGTTACCCTCCTCATGATTAATCAATCAAACTTGGAAGTACTTGGATTTGTTTTACATCATTATAACAAATAACTAAAAATGATAGAACACAAAAACTGTGTCATTTCAACATTTTTGACAGTGCTCTTGGTAAGTCAGGCTGCCAATGCGTCCATGTATGATTACCATTAAATTCTTCATAAAAATAAGGATAGCCCTTGTTCGAAATAATTTTATGTAATTCTCGGTTTGGTGTTAGAAAATCCTCCACCTCACCTTTCGTTGTTTTTACTTCAGTCTCACCTGTTCCAATCACATGATACAAGTCAAGAAGATGTGGTTCTTCAAACTTTTCTACTTGGCGAAGAACATGATTATTGACAAGAGGTGATTGCATGATTACCTTCCCAAATGTATGAGGATATTCGAGTGCTGTTAGAAGGGAAATGGTTGCCGCTAATGAATCCCCAATTAATGCACGGCCTTGCCCCATTTGGTAGGTTGGAAATTCTTGATCTAAAAATGGTACAAGTTCTTCCCCTAAAAATCGTTTATATAATGGGAATTGCTCACCCTCAGGGTGATATTTCCTACGGCGGTCTGCAACACTTTTATACGGTACGCCAACTATAATAGTGTTGGCTATCTCCTTTGACTCCAATAACGAGTCTGCAACCCGCGCGACTCTGCCAAGATTAAAATAGTCACGTCCGTCTTGAGCGATTAGTACATTGTATTTATAAAGAGGGGAGAAGGTTGCTGGTAGATAAACGATAAGCTCAAGTTCCTCATTTAAGATCTTACTATGTATAGTCATTTCCCTAACTGTACCTTTATTAACCGTCATATTTTATCCTCCAAACACTCAATCAAAATCAAACTTACTTCTTTATTATAACGCCTGAAAAAAAGGAAAGCGACAGGAAATAGTCCCTGTCGCAAATTCTTGAAAAATTATACGGTAGCTTCATCCATGTGCTTTTTTTCTGATTCTGCAACATAGACTGCACACGCAGCATCACCTGTAATATTGATGGCTGTACGTGTCATATCAAGTAAGCGGTCAATACCGATGATTAATCCAATTCCTTCTGGAGGTAAACCAACCGATTGAAGAACCATTGCAAGCATAATAAGTCCGACCCCTGGCACACCAGCTGTTCCAATACTTGCGAGTACAGCAGTTAAGATAACTATTAGAATTTGAGAAAAAGTAAGATCATAACCGTATACTTGTGCAATGAAAATTGTGGCAACACCTTGCATAATAGCAGTTCCGTCCATGTTGATTGTGGCCCCCAATGGTTGAACAAAACTACTGATTGATTTAGGAACCTTTAGATTGTTTTGAGCCATTTCCATTGAAATTGGTAGTGTGGCGCTACTACTTGATGAGCTAAAAGCAACCGTCATCGCCGGAGCAAAGCCTTTAACAAACTCAATTGGGTTGCGTTTTGCTAATAAGGCTACAGTTCCACCATATGTGATAACAGCGTGAATGAGTAGGGCAGCAAGTACGATTAAGAAATAGCCAATCATTGCTTTAATTGCAGCATAACCTTGGCCTCCAATGGCAGTTGCAATTAAGCCAAACGTACCATACGGAGCAGTTCTCATAACAAGATGAACAAGATACATTAATATTTCATTTGCTTGTTCAAATAAATTTAAAATACCCTTTGTTTTCTCGCCTAACACAGTTAAAGCTAATCCGATAAATATCGAAAATGCGATAATTTGAAGCATATTTGCATCATTCATAGCGGTGAAAGGGTTTGTTGGGATAATCCCAATTAACGTTTCCATGAAGGGAGGTGCTGAAGTGGCACCTTCATAAGTTGCCCCTTCTGTATTAAACCCTCCACCGGAGCCAGGCTTAAATATAGAAGCAAGAGCGATTGCAATCGTAATGGCAATCGTTGTTGTTGCAATGAAATAAGTAATCGTTTTAGCCCCAATTCTACCGAGTTTTTTTGGATCTCCAAGACCCGCAACTCCTAGAGTAATAGAAACTAAGACAATTGGAACAACGAGCATTTTAATTAAACCTAGGAAAATCTGTCCAAGTGGAACAAAAACCCAGTTATTTGCATACTCAAAAATTGTTGGTGATGTGAGATTTAATATAAGACCGACAATGGCACCTAAACCTAAACCTAATAAAATCTTTTTGGTTAATGACATAAATAACCTCCTCAAAGATGTAGTTGAATGTGTATAGTGGCAGCAAAAGGGTAGTGGTATTTCGATGAAAAGCATACTTTAGGAGACGCAAAAAACCACGAGAGTCTGCCCGTGGCTTAGGTGTAAAAATTACGCAACTATGCTCTCTCCAGATGCTTACGAGGTTAGCTGTCGGATTCGGATGAAGAGTATTTTCCTACCTTTTTATAAAAAAGGATTCACCCCGTGTGCACTTCCTTTTGCACGAATATGGTTCCCCCGTTTCCCAAAATGGGAATTCAGCGTATATTAAATTGTACTTTGCCTTGATATAATATTTATAGCTTATAATATGTATTTATGTCAATTATAACATATTTTCTCACAATTCTTATGTTGTAAATAGTATGACGTTTTATTAAACCTATATATTTAATAAGTAACCTATTCTCTCATGATAATTAATAGAATACAATTGACAAATTAACTAAACGCATGTATATTATGAAGTATTCTAATACTTTGATTCCGTAGCTCAGCTGGGAGAGCGCTACCTTGACAGGGTAGAGGTCGTTGGTTCGAACCCAATCGGAATCACTAACAAGAAACCCTTGATAATTTTCTATTATTAAGGGTTTTTTTTATTACATTCTAATACTTTCTTAAAAACCACCCGCACAACTTATGCGGGTGGTACTATCTTACATATAATTAAGCGGATTTAATCACAACATTCTTCTTTTCTTTTCGCTTTTTCGCGTATTCAGCTGTAGCTGTGAATAGTACGTCTGATGAAGAGTTAAGGGCTGTTTCGCAAGAATCTTGTAGGACACCAATGATGAAGCCTACAGCGACGACTTGCATGGCAACATCGTTTGGAATTCCAAATAAACTCGACGCAAGTGGAATAAGTAAGAGTGATCCACCAGCAACCCCTGAAGCCCCTGCTGCTGACACTGCTGAAAGTACGCTTAAAATTAGAGCTGTTCCAAAATCTACCTCAATTCCAAGTGTATGAACGGCTGCAAGAGTCAGTACTGAGATAGTGACTGCAGCTCCGCCCATGTTAATCGTACCACCTAGCGGGATAGACACTGAATACGTATCTTTATTTAATCCAAGTTTTTCACAAAGATTCATGTTTACAGGAATGTTTGCAGCAGAGCTACGTGTAAAGAACGCAGTCATTCCGCTTTCTCTTATACATCTGAATACAAGTGGATAAGGATTTTGACGAATGTATACATAAACAATTAACGGGTTTACAACCAGCGCGATAAAGAAGAGACACCCAAGTAGTAGGGCTAGGATTTTTCCATATTCCATAAGCGATGAAAGCCCGTTTGTAACAAAGGCATCGAAGACAAGTCCCATGATACCGAGTGGAGCAAGGCTAATTATCCATTTTACAACGGTCGTGATTGCATCAGATACATTAGAAAGTAAAGTTTTTGTTGTGTCATTTGCACTTTTTAATGCAATTCCAAGTACAATGGCCCAAGCGAGAATTCCGATGTAGTTAGCATTTATGAGAGCATTAATAGGGTTGTCCACTATATTAAATAACAATGTTTGAAGTACTTCTAAAATACCACTTGGTGGTGTAAGGTCTTCTGCCCCAGTTACAAGTGATAACTTAACTGGAAAGACAAAGCTTGCTACAACAGCAACAAATCCTGCTAAGAAGGTACTAATCGCATATAAACCAATGATGGACTTAATATTTGTTTTAGCACCACTTCGTTGTTTAGAAATTGCGTCAATAACTAAGAATAAGACCAATACGGGGGCAACTGCTTTTAAAGCTCCAACAAACAAAGAACCGAAAATAGATACCCATTTGGCTCCATCTGGAACTAGTAAAGCCAATAGTATACCAGCTATAATCCCAACTAGGATTCTTTTTACTAAACTAATTTGATTCCATTTGTGAAACAGATTTTTCATCCTTTTTCCTCCTCATCTAGATGTCTTATAATGTTTGATACTTATATATTTTTGTAAGTTTAACACGAAAATTGTAAATTGTGAATAAATTTTAAAGTTAAAATAGTTTAGTGAAATAGTAATTTTGTTCGTTTTTAACTAGAATATTTATTTGTAACACGAATATTGGCTTTATTTTATCATAGGAATGTATGTTTTTCTCGTATTGTCTTTACAATGAAAACATTACCAATCTACCATAAATTAACCAAAAGATTTAATCCAATAAATGATAAAAACGACTGATTTCCGGTAAGAAATTAGTCGTTATTCGTTTAACATATTCTTTGTATTAAATTTGGTGAGTTGTTCCGAGGAGAGTTAACTAGTGATGAAACCTCATAAGCCTCCATGGCGTCCGCATGCAATGGTTTGAGTAAGTGAGACACTACAGATACATCGTCCAATGATGGGTCAAGCCATGTTTTTTCATCTTCTTTTTTTAGAATAACTGGCATTCGATTATGAATATCCTTCATGAGCTCATTGGGGGTTGTCGTAATAATCGAACACGAAAATAATGTTTTCCCATCAGGAGAATTCCAACGTTCCCATATGCCTGCCATAGCGAAAAGTTCCTCGGATTTTAATTTTATCCTCATTGGTGTCTTTAAGTTGTTTGCATCCTTTTTCCATTCATAAAAGCTATCCGCTATAACAAGACAGCGTCTTTGCTTAAAAGCCTGCCGGAAGCTAGGTTTTTCGGCTAGCGTTTCGGCACGAGCATTTATCATTTTATATCCAATTTTTTCATCCTTTGCCCACGATGGAACAAAGCCCCAACGTAAGTATCCCAAACGATTCCGTTTGCCGTCATTGATTACTGAAAGGACAGAATGAGAAGGGGCTATATTAAAGCTTGCGGTGTACAAATCTTGTTCTATAGCTGCTTCAATATCAAAACGGTTAAGTATTTCATCAAACTCTGCGGATAATGTAAATCTTCCACACACGGCAAAATTCACCTGCCTATATTTATTAAGTAGAAGGGGGATGATAGATGGGTAGTTTAATGATAAAGGAGGTGCCCTTACCAACCACACTTTCTACATCAATTGTACCTTTTAATTGATTAATAATTTGAAAACAAATCGTTAGTCCAATACCAGTTCCTTTATCCTTCGTAGAATAAAAGGGTGTACCAATTTTCGCAATCTGTTCTTTTGTCATACCTGGTCCGTTATCGGTAATTTTTACAACTATCTCTTGGTCTTTTGAGAGGGCGTTGATTTGTAATACTCCATCATTACCCATTGCTTCGATTCCGTTTTTAATGATATTTATTAAAACTTGCTTGATTTCGTCTTTATTCCCATTAATAAAAAGGGATTCTTCAATTGAGGATTGCACCGCAACATTTTGAATATTTGTATAAGATGTCATTAACTCTATTGTTTTTGCAAGTTCTTCACTTATGTTAACCAATTGACTACTCGTATTATTAGGCTTTGCTAAAGATAAATAATCATTAATTATTGATTGAGCACGGTTTAATTCTAAAAGTGAAATTTCGAGATAATTACGTTGCTTATCCGTTATATTGTCGTCACGACCAATTAGTTGGATAAATCCATTTACCGTTGTTAATGGATTACGAACCTCATGTGCAACAGAAGCAGCAAGTTGACTAATAACATTTAATTTTTCCGAACGTCTAAGTTCCTGCTGTAGTAGGATTTGCTGATTTAAGTTTTCAAATATTAGAATCACTAATAGGAGTGTAACCCACGTAATGAATGAAAAAATTAACATAACGAGGATCTGCTCATGTAAATTATTCTTCATTAATGTGATAGCTCTTGTTAACACAATCATACTGTATAAAGCAGTTAAAACCATTAATTTGCTATATAAGAGAAGGGAACAGTATTTTTTCAATAGAAAATAAAAAAGAATAGCTATTATTGCGTAGTTCATAAACAATGTAAAAACATTAGATTCACCCAGTAATTGAAGATAAATCAACATAATAAAAATTATGCCGATACCCGGCAAAAAACCAACATAAAGAAAGGAAAGAAAAATTGGGATAATCCTGAAATCAAAACTAAAACCATTTGCATAAGTGACCGGAAAAGACAGGGTTAAAACAAGGATTAGCACCATCATTCCAAATAATTTAACAGCAAGAAATTTTTGCGAGTTAAAATTGTTTTGAATCACAAGTAAATAATAAAGTAGAATAGGAAAAATGACGATGAGAACATGATATAGTACATGGCCGATATGATCCTGCAAGGTTTCAGCACTTCCCTTAAATCTAAATTTTACGACTATTTTCTTTTTTAAAATTCGACATTATCACTGATATTCCTTCTATTTTCACAAGTGTATTATCATAAAAAATTTTTTAAATATACAGATATAAATTAAATAATTCATATTTCTTTTTTTCTTGTAATGGGTATGATAAAACTAAATATATCTTAATTTGGAGGCTTATTATGTTTAAAAAGTTATTTGGCAGCAAAGACAAAAAAATAGAGGAAGTATTAGTTGCTCCTGCAACTGGTAAAGTACTTCCATTAGAAGAAGTTCCAGACCCAGTGTTTTCGCAAAAAATGATGGGGGATGGACTTGCTATTGACCCAACCGAAGGTAAAATTGTATCGCCAGTAAAAGGTGAAATTATTCAAGTATTTCCGACAAAGCATGCAGTAGGAATCAAAACTGAAATAGGTTTAGAGCTCCTCATACATATTGGGCTTGAGACAGTAAATATGAAAGGTGAGGGTTTCACTGCTCATGTTAAAGAAGGGGATAAAGTAGAGGTTGGTACGCAATTAGTAACCTTTGACATGGATTTAGTTAAAGAGAAGGCGGCAAGTACAATTACCCCGATCGTTATCACTAATTTTGATGATGTGGAATCGTTTGAACAGCTTGGAAATAAAGAAGCAACGGCGGGTACTACTGAGTTAGCAAGAGTCAAAAAGAAATAACAGCGCGGTCCTATAAGGGGCCGTTTTTTCATTACCAAAAAGAGACTGTTGTCGCATTTATCTATAGTACTATTTGTTTATTTGTTCGTGATTTTACATATGTAGATTCGGAAAAGCATAGAATCGTAATGGGTTGGTTATATGAAAATGCAAAAAATGAGTCTTTTTACCTAAAGATAAAAAAAGGGATTTCCAATAATTTCTCGAAATGAGTATATAACCAGTCAGTGAGAGGGCAGGCATAAAATATGGAGATAGGAAGCAGAATACGATTCTTTCGAATTCAAAATAATATGACGCAGGAAGAACTAGCACAAGAAATTATCTCAATTTCTTATCTTTCAAAGATTGAAAATAACCAAACTTCAGCAAGTATTGAGGTTTTAGAATTATTATGTGAACGATTAGGAATTAAACTGATTGAAAGTGAAGAATACACACAATTAAAAGAACTTCATGATTGGTACCACCTTATGGTTGCTCGAAAGAGAGAGCCAGTTCTTGAATTTTATGAGTCCTATGAGTGTAAGAACACAAATGATTCTAGGGTTGCCATTTTCTTTGTATTATTTGAATTAAGGCATTTTATCTTTACAAATCAATTAGATAAAGCTGAAGATCAAATTAAGAAGATTGATTTATACAGAGATATATTTGAAGTTCGTATGAACTATTTTTATGAGAAATTTGTTGGCCAATTTTATTACTTAAAAAGCCAATTCTCTGTTGCAATGGAACATTTTAAGGCTGCAGAGGGAATTTTAACAAGTAGTGTACATTTTGAAAGTTGGGAAACAGCAGATTTATACTATTATATCGGGCTAAATAATAACCGAATGGGGAAACTAGCCTTAAGTATCGTAAATATCCAGAAGGCACTTGCTATCTATCAATCTCTCTATGATTTGAAAAGGAGTGCCGAATGTCAAATACTTTTGGGTATTTGTTATGAAAAAATTGATGAGTTTCAGATGGCAGAAGAGAATTATTTACTAGCAACAAAGGTAGCCGAAGGAATTAACGATTCATCCTTATTAGGTTTAATATTCCATAACCAAGGTGTTTTATATTCGAAAATCGGCAAATCGGAAGAAGCCATCGAGCACTTTTTAAATAGTTTAAAACATAAAGCAGATGATATGGTAATCGGTCGTTTACGCTCTATTCACGGACTAATTGATGAATATTATAAAAGTGGAGAGTATAAGAAATGTCAAAAATGGCTGGAAACTGGTCTAGCTTTAGTCGAAAACCATCAAGGGTATCCAGAATTTAGAATTCATTTTACTTATTATGATTATTTGCTTAATAAGCTTGAAGATTTACAAAGGTTTATTGAAAAAGACGCATTGCCTTATTTTGAAGGTAATGAACATCATCTCCAAGTTGCTTACTATGCAGAAGAACTTGGGAAAATCTATCAAGAAAATCATAAATATAAGTTAGCAAGCTATTATTTTTCAAAGGCTGTTTCGTCTTTGAAAAAACATAGTCATCTAAATCAATAAAAAATGAATGAAAAGGAGCTGGTACTATGAAGAAGTTTATGTTAATCCTAATGCTTGGCCTTGTAACAATTGCTGGTTATCAATTAACTGAAGGTGTTGCAGGGGTAGACAATGATTATCCGGATTCTGTAGAAGTTCAAGTATAACCAAGTAAGCAGCCCAGATCAGACTGGGCTGCTTTTCTTTTGTATCGCTTATAAAAAGTGATGATAATTGTTTTGATTGTTCTGCTTTACCTCATCAACTTGGCTTTGAATTTTGCGGGAGTTAGTAGTGCGTTTCTTTTTTGATAGATGGTCTGCAACGAAACCAACGAAAAGAATGCCTCCAATAAAAATTAACATCCATCCCCAAAATGGCATGTTTTCACCCCCATAATGTAGACTATGTGGGTTGAACAAATTTGATGATGTGTAAGAGTGAAACGTAATCTATTTTACATATAAAAAAAGCAACGTTCATAAACGTTACTTTTTCGGAACATATGTAAAGATATCATGTGACTCAAAGCTATCGACTAAACGGTCAAGCCAGAAATAATATTCTAACGCACTATTAAGTTTTATAATATCGCCCTTAGCCTCTTCTTTAATCTCTTCGCTTATTTGCTCTTCTTTTAAAAGCTCCTGCAAATCAGTTAATGATTTTTGAATGGCACTTACATTCATGGAAATACCATTTCTCCATTTTATCGTAAAAAAATCAATAAAGGTTTGATACCAATCTTCTTCTACCTCATAAAGATCTTTTCGAATTCCTTTTTTCCACACCTTATCGACCATTTTTAAATCCATTAAGTTTCGCACGGATGTACTCATACTGGTTTTACTCATACCCAGTTCTTGTTTCATTTCATCCAGTGTCATTGGCTCGTCATGAAAATACATTAGACCCCAGAGTCTACCGACTGAAGGAGTTACTCCATATAAATTCATATTTTGAGAAATTGCATCAATTACACGTTCTCTTGCTTTTTCTAGCTTGTCTACGCCTTGCAAATAGATTCACATCCTACATCAAAAGTGTTTGATATATATAGCCTACTCATTTGAACAAAGAATGTAAAGTGGAGCAGGTAATTGTAATATGGAGGATATTGGAGGAATTCTAAGTATCAAGTATGTATAGTACGTACAGTTTTTACTTTACAAACTTTACGGAGGTATTTACGGTTTTCTCCGCTTTGAGTATTTTGGAAATCATTACTACAATTAAATGGTCAATGTTACTAAATGCTTATTTCAAGCTATTTGGTATTGTGAAGAATAAAAAAAGTGGATTGTTTAAATGTATAGTTTTAGCAATACATATTGAGGTGAAAGAATGGATAGTGAAAAACAAGTAAAAATTAAGGTGTCCAATGTAACGAAAATATTTGGACGCCAGTATAAGAAAGCAATTCAATTATTAAAGGAAGGGAAAACGAAACAAGATATTCTAAAAAAGACCGGAGCAACAGTTGGTGTCAACCAAGCAAGCTTTGAAGTATATCCAGGTGAGATTTTTGTCATTATGGGCCTATCTGGGAGTGGTAAATCTACATTGGTACGTCTTCTTAATAGATTAATAGAGCCAACAGCTGGTCAAATTATGATTGACGGTAAAGAGGTTGTATCTATGAGTAAGGAAGAAATCCGTGAGGTACGTAGAAAAAAGATGAGCATGGTCTTTCAACGATTTGCTTTATTCCCGCATAAGACGGTTCTTCAAAATGCAGAGTACGGTTTGGAGATTCAAGGTGTAGCAAAGGAAGACCGTTCTAAGAAAGCACTTGAATCGCTAAAGCTAGTTGGATTAGAAGGGTATGAACATCAGTATCCAGACCAACTAAGTGGTGGAATGCAGCAACGTGTCGGTCTTGCAAGAGCACTCGCTAATGACCCTGATATTTTATTAATGGACGAAGCGTTCAGTGCTCTGGACCCATTAATACGTAAGGATATGCAGGATGAATTGATTGAACTACAAGGAACAATGGAAAAAACGATAATCTTCATAACACATGACCTTGACGAAGCGTTACGAATAGGTGATCGTATCGCGCTGATGAAGGATGGTAACATCGTACAAATCGGAACACCTGAAGAAATTCTTATGAATCCTTCAAATGAGTATGTAGAACGATTTGTGGAAGATGTTGATTTGTCCAAGGTATTAACAGCTGGTCATATTGTTAAACGAGCGGAAACTGTACAGGTAGATAAGGGTGCTAGACTTGCACTTAAGATTATGAAAGATAGCGGTCTATCGACTGTTTATGTGGTAGATAAGCAGAAAAAGCTCGTTGGCGCAGTTAGTGCAGTAGATGCTTCGAGAGCAGTCGAGCAAAATCTAGCTTTAATGGAAGTTATGGAAACGGATCTTAAGACGGTTGAAACTAGCACACTACTTGTAGATTTATTCGATGATGTATCACAAGCAACAATACCTGTTGCTGTAGTTGATGAACAAAATCGCCTTAAGGGAATTGTCATACGAGGTGCTGTTATAGGTGCATTAGCAGGTAATGACACATATATCAATGACTTTGGGACTGAACAACTCCCTCCAAGTGTTGAAAAGGAGGCGTTATAATGGAAGGATTATTGCCAAAGCTGCCATTGGCTGACTGGATTGACAGTTTTATCGATTGGTTAGTATCAAACTTTGAATTTTTATTTGAAGGTGTTGCAGCAGGACTTGAAGGTTTTGTAGAGGGAATAGTTGGTGGATTAGGATTTATTCCTTCTATTCTATTAACGATTATTATTGGTGCAGTAGCTTGGAAGATTTGTAATTGGAAAATTGCCCTCTTTACATTAATTGGTTTGCTTTTAATCGATAATCTGGGTTACTGGGCCAATATGCTCGAAACAATCGCGCTCGTATTAACTTCTGTAGGGATATCCATCATTCTTGGTATACCTCTAGCGATATGGGCATCACAAAATAAAACAGTGGGTAATATTGTGATCCCGATACTGGATTTCATGCAAACAATGCCGGCATTCGTTTACTTATTACCGGCAATCTTCTTCTTCAACATTGGTGTTGTACCTGGTGTTGTAGCGTCTGTTATTTTCGCGATGCCACCAACAATTCGTTTAACGATTCTAGGGATTACTCAAGTACCAAGTGATTTAATTGAGGCAACTGAGGCATTTGGGTCAACGACAAAACAACGATTAATAAAAGTTCAGATACCGCTGGCTATGCCAACGATTATGGCTGGTATTAACCAGAGTATTATGCTGGCCTTATCAATGGTTGTTATTGCCTCAATGGTTGGTGCACCAGGGTTAGGTGCAGATGTTTACCGTGCAGTTACACAGCTGCAAACAGGAACTGGTTTTGAAGCTGGTCTGGCGATAGTTATAGTTGCTATTATCTTAGACCGGATTACTCAAAATATAGGAAAAAATAAACAAGGGGGAACTGCTTAATGTTTAAAAAAGTAGTAAAAGCATCATTAGCAATTGGAATAACGTTAGGACTTGCTGCATGTGGTAGCGATTCTGAGGAGGCAGGTAATACACCTAGTTCTTCAACTGCTTCTGTAGGAGAAAGTGTAGAATATGAGATTATTGGAATTGACCCAGGTGCGGGCATCATGAAGGCAACGGCTTCGGCTATTGATGAGTATGGTCTTGAGGAATGGACATTAGTTGAGGGTTCTGGTGCGGCAATGACAGCAGCACTTAAGAAGGCTTATGACAAAGAAGAACCAATCATCATTACAGGCTGGACTCCACATTGGAAATTCTCTGCTTTTGATCTTAAATATCTTGAAGATCCAAAAGGTGTATATGGTGGAGAAGAATTTATTCACAGTATTGGTAGACTGGGATTAAACGAAGACTTGCCAGGAGTGCACAAGCTTTTAAGTCAATTTAAATGGGAAGCTGCAGATATGGAAGAAATTATGGTTGATATCCAAGACGGAGAAGACCCAAAAGAAGCTGCTGCTAAATGGATTGAATCGAATTCAGATAAAGTCGCTCAGTGGACTGAAGGAGTTCAAGAAGGAAATGGAGAAGAGGTAACAATAGCTTTAGTTGCTTGGGATAGTACAATTGCAAGTACAAGTGTAATTACTAATGTTCTTGAAGACCTTGGCTATAAAGTAACACAAAGACAGGTAGAAGCAGGTCCAATGTGGACAGGTGTTGCAGACGGAAGTGTTGATGCCTTCCTAGCTGGTTGGCTTCCGGTAACACATGCAGACTACGCTGAAAAATTTGATGGACAATTCGAGAAGATTGGTACAAGTATGGAAGGTGTAAAAATCGGTTTAGTCGTACCTGAGTACATGGATATCGATTCAATCGAAGATTTAAAAGAATAACTTTTCAATATTTTGTCATATTTAACCAATGAAATGCTTACTGGAAACTGTACACTCTAAGGAGAGTGTGCAGTTTTTTTTTACTAAAAGAGAAACCGTTAATGCGGGGTAAAATGGGTATAATGTCAATTGTGTCCTATTTTTTCTGAAATGAGGTACTGTTTTATGAACATTAGTAGATTTTCAATAAAAAGACCTATATTTACATTGGTTACCATGTTATTAGTGATTATATTAGGTTTTGTTTCTTTAATGAATATCCCCATAAAATTAATTCCTGATATCAATCCGCCTGTTGGTGTAGTTGTAGCTAATTATTTCGGAGCAAGTCCGAATGAAGTTTCAGAAAAAGTGACAAGGCCACTTGAACAAAGTTTGTCAACATTGCCAGGCTTAAAAACTATGTCTTCAACTTCACAGGAGGGCGCCGCCTTAGTATTATTACAGTTCTCGTGGACAACCTCAATTGATGATATTGAAAATGAAATTCTAAGCAGGATAAATCAAACCCAAATCACAGAAGATGCAGAAGCACCGCGCTTCTTAAAATTTGATCCATCGCAATTTCCGATTATTCAACTGTCACTAAGCATGGAAGGTAATGAAAAGGGACTACAGGATCTCGCAGAAAGCTTAACAACGGAACTTAATAAAGTAGAAGGTGTGGCAAATGTAAGTCTGTCTGGTGTTGTTACGGAAGAGATAAAAGTTGAATTAGACCAAGAACAATTGGAAGAGTACGCTTTGACACAGGCTGATATTGTAAATATATTGCGAGCAAACTCAATTTCTCTTCCTGGCAATACGATTGAATCACAGGGATTGAATCTTACCACGAGAGTCATTAGCACATTGGATTCTGTCGAAGACTTAGAAGAACTCTCAATAACGATTGACCCACTATTAGGTGAAAGAGTGGTACTGGGTGATCTAGCAGAAGTTAAACTTGTACCTGAATCACAAAGTACAATAACGCGCGCCAATATGGAACCAGCGATGTTAGTTAGTATCCTTCAAGAATCAGACGCAAATACAGCACAGGTATCGACAGCATTTCATAAAGAATTAGAAGAAAAACTTTCTCAAGAGAAATATAAAAATGTCCAAGCAGATGTTTTATTTGATCAAGGGGACTATGTCAAACTAGCGATTGGAAACATAACGAATACACTAATACTTGGTGGTCTATTTGCAATGATTGTACTTTTTTTCTTCCTTCGAAGTGTAAAGAGTCCGCTCATCATTGGAATAGCAATACCTTATTCCGTTATAGTTACATTTGTGCTCATGTATTTTTCGGATTTCTCGTTAAACATACTTACGCTAGGTGGGCTAGCCCTTGGTATAGGAATGCTGGTAGATAATTCAATCGTCGTTATCGAAAATATTTACAGACATTTATCCATGGGGAAAGACCCTAAGCAAGCTGCAGCGGATGGTACAAAGGAAATTGGAACAGCGATTATTGCATCGACCTTGACTACGGTTGCAGTTTTCTTACCTGTTGTTTTTATTACCGGATTAATTGGTGAACTTTTTACAGAATTTGCTGTAACCATTGCCTTTAGTTTGTTTGCATCCTTAGTTGTAGCATTGACAGTTGTACCTATGCTAGCCAGTCGATTCTTAAAAAGTCCGAATGAGGATGTTGAAGGAATAAGACAGGCATCAAAAGGGATGCGCACTTTAGAAAAAATGACAAGATGGTCTTTAGGTCATCGGTTCATTGTTCTCTTGCTTACCATAGTGGTGTTCGGAGCAAGTATGTTCGGTTTATATTCAGTCGGTACAGAATTTATCCCTAAGAGTGATGAAGGTTTTTTTACAATAAATCTGAAGCTTGAAAATGGTACCTCACTAGAGGAAACACAAAAGACAATTGCAGAAATTGAAAAGCGACTAGAAGATGAGACAGATGTTGATGTATATGTTAGCTTGATCGGCACTACCCAGGAGAAAAGTTTTAGAGGGGGAGGAAGTTCCAACGAAGCAGAGATATACGTCAAGATGATTGATTTCGAGGACAGAGAGCGCACAACATTTGAATTTGTAGATGATATGAAAAGCAAAATAGAGGCTTCAGTTACTAAGCATCATCCGGATGCTACCGTTAGATTTAGTCTTCAGTCTTCATCAGGTGCAACGCCAAATACCTTGCAGTTCCATGTGAAGGATACTGAAAAGAGTCGTCTCGAGGACTCAGTGGCAAAGATTTCGGATGCACTTTCTGATCTGAAGGATGTAACAGAAGTTTCAACTGATGTATCTAATACAGTAGAGGAACTTCAGATTAAGGTAGATAAAGAAAAAGCATTTGAGGAAGGTCTTGCACCTGTTCAAATTGCGACAACAGTCAATGAGGTAACAAGGGGAACGCGATCCCTACAGTTAACAGACGGGAAAAATCAAATATACGCTGTAAATGTTAGCTATGATCGAGATTTCACTAATAATATTGAGGGGTTGAGAGCCCTCCTTTTAAAAACACAAACAAATAACTTTGTTACTTTAGATGAAGTAGCAGAAATTGAAATTGGTGAAGGTCCTTTAACGATCCGTAGAATAGATCAGCAGCACGCGGTACAATTCACAGTAAAATACGTATCGTCTACTAACCTCGGTTCAATTTCCAAACAGGTAGATGATACGGTGGCGGGACTAGGGCTATCTGACGAAACAGACCTAGTGTATAGCGGTGATAAGGAACTGTTAGACTCTTCTATGGACCAGATGATACTAGCGTTTGTACTCGCACTCACGTTAATTTATTTCGTGATGGCAGCACAATTCGAATCATTAAAATATCCATTTGTGATTATGTTCACGGTGCCGTTAATGGTAATTGGTGTTGCGATTGGCCTTTATGTAACTAATACTCCAATTGGCATTACGGCTATTATTGGAATCATCGTATTGGCCGGTATCGTGGTCAACAATGCAATTGTGATTGTGGATTATATTAATAAGAAAAAAGAAGAAGGAATGCCATCACAAGAGGCGATCGTAATAGCAGTCAAAGATAGGACTCGACCGGTTATGATGACAGCCTCTACGACGATCTTAGGGCTCTTGCCACTGGCCTTTGGGCTCGGTGAAGGCTCCGAAATCAATCAACCGATGGGAATTACCGTTATCGGAGGATTGGTTAGTAGTACACTTTTGACGCTATTCATTATTCCGATTGTATATAGCATATTTGATAAAGAGATAAAGAGAAGAGTTAGGGGGAAGTAGTTGAAATAAAACCCTAACTCTGTCTCAAAAATTCTAATACTGGTTCAAATGGCTGCTGTTCTTTCGCATTAAAGTAATTCGCGAAAGGGCAGCCTTTTTCCTTAATTCTGTCAACAATTGTTTCCAAAGGGAAATCCTCGATTGATAAATCATCCGTTATCTCATCCCAATAAAGCGGAGTAGCTACATAGGCGCCATCGTTTCCCCTGACAGAATAAGGAGCTACAATTGTTTTTCCTTCTGCGTGCTGGACATAATCCACATACAAGCGATTTCCGCGATTCTTCTTGAGCCTTTCAGTTGTAAATAGGTCTGGCTCCATGGTTGTTAAATAGTTAGCGATAAACTCCGTGAATTGTCGTGTGTCTTCATACGTAAAACGATTTTCTGGAAGTGGGATATAAATCTGTAACCCCTTGTTTCCAGATGTCTTAACAAATGAAGTTAATTTAAGTCCATCAAAAACATCCTTTAATAGAGTCGCTGCCTTTTTCGCCAATGGAAAGGCATCGCGGGAAGGTGGGTCCAAATCAAAAACAATCTCAGAAGGTCCTTTTGAATAAATTGTTTGGAAGGGAATATGGAACTCAAAACTCAATTGATTTCCTAACCATGTTAATGTTTTTAAGTCATTACATAGAATATAGTCAATGCCCTCAGATACCGAAGTTTGGATAAAATCTGGAGCATAATCTGGGCAATTCTTTTGATAAAAGGATTCCCCATACATTCCATGTGGATAACGAATGACAGTCAACAACCGGTCCTTTAGAAAGGGAAGCATATAGAGAGAAATATCCACCAAATAATGAATATAATCGAGTTTTGTAATGCTTTTATCCTTCCAAAGTGGTTTGTCCGGATGAGTAATCTCGATATCTTCTGGTAGTAACGGAACATTATTGACAAGCTTGTCCCACGTGCAATCCTTCCATTCAAGATCAAAGCGAAATTGTGAAAAGCTAGGCTGTCGTAATTGTTCTTTATATAATTCTAAGTAATGAAGCTCTACACAAATACCAGGGTCAACCTTAATAAATTGTCCTGTCTCCTCAACTGAATTACTTTTTATGACCCTGAGAAGGGCTTGCCTTTCATCAGGAGAGAGCCCGTGCGAAAATAGCCCAATTTCGTAAACCGAGTTATTTTTTAACACACCGACATGGAAAAATGAATTCTTTTTATCATATCCAAGAATAAAAAACGCACCTACCTGCCAATTTTTAATTTTGTACCAGTTCGTTGTACGTTTTCCTTCATCCCATGTGCTGTCTATTTTCTTTGCAATAATACCTTCTGCGCTAGATTCAGTCACTTTCTTCCAGATTGAATGAAAATCAAGTTCATAATTAACTAGCTGTATGAGTTGCCGACTAGTAGGATTAATTTGAACAGATAAATTAGCGTGATTAAATAGCTTCACTAATTCATTTTTGCGAACCTGAAATTTTTCCATCATTAGACTTTTATTATTTAACTTTAATAAATCAAAAACTAAATAATGAGCGGGATTATCTGAAGAAATTTGAGCTATTTTATCAGCGCTCCTTAAACGACCTCGTTTTTGAATTTGCTCAAAGCTTGCCTTATACGGAGATTCAAGTATGCAAAGTTCGCCATCAAAAATGAGGGGGAGCTGTGGTGCCATCAAATCTGAAAACTCTTCACATTGCGTAATAACTTCAGGAAACTGCTCATTTAGTAAATTTCCGTTTCTGCTAATGAGCTGAATACGATCTTTTTCCCAATGCAGCATAGCTCGGAATCCATCATATTTAATCTCATATACCCAATTAGAGCCCGAAGGTGCCTCGAAAATAAGGGTAGGAAGCATTGGTTTTAGCATCGTATCACTCCTTTAAACATAAACAATTGAAAAAACGTTTTAACGAAGAGCTCCCTATTTAAAAGAGCTTTAGCTTACGATCCAACCTTTTTACGGGTTGTTCTAGATTTAGGTTTTCCAGTTGCTGTTTGCTCAGTACCTGTTGGTGCATCTGATTTCGATTTCGTAGTCCCTTTAGGCGAAGCAGATTTCTTTGATGTTGCTGTTTCTTTCGATTTCGTCCGCTCAATACTTGCCTGCAGGGCACTCATTAAGTCAACAACATTTGTGCGAGGTGCTTCTTTCGATGTTGTTCCTTCATTATTATTTACTTTGGATTCAATTAACTCCATTAAAGCAGTTCGATATTCATCTTTATATTTCTCTGGATTAAATTCCGTTGTTAATTGATCAATTAACATAATTGCCGTATCGAGTTCTTTGTCATTTAAATCAATTTCTTCAGGGACTCCTGGTACCTCAGCCACATTTCGGACTTCATCTGGGTAATGGATAGTCTCCATAACAAGGCTATTCTTATAAACACGAATAATAGCCATTTGTTGTTTGGATCGTATTGTAATTTCTGCGATTCCTATTTTTCCGGATTTTACAAGTGCTTCACGAAGTAGGGCATACGCCTTGCTTCCGTTTTCACCAGGTCCCATGAAATAAGAACGACTAAAATAGATTGGGTCAATTTCTTCAAGCTTAACAAAATCGATAATCTCAACGCTCTTATCCTCATGCTCATCTTTTAATTCCTTTAGCTCCTCATCACTCAAAATGACGAATTTTCCTTTTACATATTCATACCCTTTTACAATGTCTTCATTTCCAATATCTTTTTCACAATTTGGGCATGTTTTTTCATATTGGATCGGTGTATTACATTCCTTGTGAAGATTTCGGAGTTTAACGTCTTTATCCTCAGTTGCAGAGAATAGCTTAATTGGGATATTAACAAGACCAAAGCTGATGGAGCCTTTCCACATTGTATGCATTTGAATTCCCACTTTCCTTTTTATATTCACTGTCCAAATTCATGAGTTTTAGTGTTCACGACATGTATGGCATATTAGTAGGCGATCAAGTTTAAGGTGTTACACTTTTTTATATTCTTTCCTAATTCAGACTTAGGGAATGATGGTAATATAAACCTAAGAAATTTTATGATAAATATTTAAACAACCCCCTCAAAAAGAAACGAGATGTCGTAATCTGTAAATGAGTCAAACATTACAAAGTTAATGAGTGTTGTAACGCAAAAGAAATATATGTTACAACGCCTGTCACCTTTTCATTAAAGGTATAGTCTTAGGTATTAGTTCTTTTGTAATAAATTTTAGAAAAGCTATCCATTGTGAAATTTTGCTATTGAATCTCACTCTATACTCTTGCTACTATTAACAAATAGTAAAGAGAATAGAGGTGAAACCAGTGCTTAGCCTATTGTTTAAAATTGGAAAACGAAAAAGCACTCTGGAAGAAACCGTTATCGAGATTCAAAATGGAAATCAGCAACTACAAAATCAGCTAATTGAAGACTATAAACCCTTTATTGCGAAAAATGTTTCCGCAGTTTGTAAACGATATATAAATGAATCAGACGATGAATTTAGTATCGGACTTATTGCGTTTAATGAAGCCTTAGAAAAGTATTCGAAGGAAAAGGGAAGCTCGTTTTTATCCTTCGGTGAGCTGCTCATTAAACGCCGTGTAATAGACTACATTCGAAAAGAAGCGCGTGTCCGCAATATTAACTTCATTTCGAACGGTGAATCGGATGAGGAAGGTGCACAATCAAAGATAGAAGCACACCTTTCTGTAGATGATTACCAAAGGAAAGTGGAACAAGAACAGAGAAAAGAAGAAATTCTCCATTTTCACAAGGTATTACAGGAATTTGGTTTGTCATTTCATGAATTACTTGAGATTTCTCCGAAGCATACAGATGCCAGACAAAATGCAATATTGGTGTCAAAAGTTGTAGTGGAAAATGGGGAGCTTTTGGCAACGTTGTTTGAAAAGAAGCAACTTCCCATTAAGCAGCTGGAATCAAAAGTAGCGGTGAGTCGTAAAACGATAGAGAGAAACAGGAAATATATCATCGCAATGGCAATCATATTATCTGGTGATTATGTCTATTTAAAAGATTATCTAAAAGGGGTGCCAGAGAATTGAAAAAGGGGATCGTTTTGGATGTGAACGATGAATATGTTACGATGCTAACCCCTGAAGGTGAGTTCGTAAGAGCCAAGCATACAAAAAAGAGCTATGAAATTGGCGAAGAAACAACCTTTTTTCCAATCAATGACCGTGTAAGCAGAACTTCTAAGCAACGTTTCTTTCAAGTGAAGAAATGGCGTTACGCATTTGCAAGCTCATTAGTTGCAATTTTATTATTATCTATCTTTATTCCTTTTTCACCGCGTAACGAAGTGTATGCATATATGTCTATTGATATCAATCCAAGCTTTGAAGTCGGCTTAGATGATGAACTTCGTGTTGTCAGTTTAGAGGCATTAAATGATGAGGCGAAAAAACTAGTGGAGTCAATTCCAGATTGGAAAAATAGCAATTTAGATTCGATCACTGAAAGAATCATACAATTTAGTAAAGAGAACGGCTATCTTAATGATGGGAAAGAAGTCCTGATAACAACAGTTGTGGCAGATACACATAATACAGATGTAGACCGTGAGCTTCAACAAGGCATTCAAGAGATAAAAGAAGAATATGAAAAAGAAGAAATCTCGGTAACTTCGGTAAAAAGCACAGTCGAAACAAGAAAAAGTGCCAAAGAAAAGGGAATTTCAACTGGGAAGCTATTAATTAGAGAAAATAAGGTTCCAAAACCTGTACAAAAAGAGAAAGCCCAACCTGTTGAACAAAAGAAACAAATAACTAATCAACAGGATAATGCCATTGATCAAAATAAAATAGAGGAATTTAAAAATCAAGGCAAGCAGAGGGCAGAGGAAGTTCGTGAAGAGCTTGAAGAGAAAAAAGAACAGATAAAAGAAAAAGTCAAAAATAATGTAGAAAACTCTAATATGCCAACCCACGTAAAAGAGAAACTCGAAGAAAAGTGGGAAAATAACCAAAAGAAACACGAAGAGAAATGGGAAAAGAAACAACGCAAGCAAGAAGAAAAGGAACGGGAAAAACAAGAGAAAAGGCAAAATAAAGAAAACAACCGTGGTAAGGGTAAGGAAAATGACGATGATTAAAAGCCGAGGCATGTACCTCGGCTTTTTTCCACTTTATGAAGTTTTTTACTCGCCGCCTCTTAATTGGTGTTGTGCTTGTGAAACTAGGCGCTTTGTAATTTCCCCACCTACAGAACCATTCGATCTTGATGCTGTATCAGAACCAAGATTAACTCCAAATTCTTGAGCAATTTCAAATTTTATTTGATCTAGGGCCTGTTCAATACCAGGTACAAGTAATTTATTACTACTTCTAGCCATTTTAATCACTCCTTATCAATATAGAACAACGTATATTCGTTGTATCTATAGTATAAGAAGAATATTAATTTCAATACTGGAAATGCATACTAATCGAAGTGTTATCATTTTGGAAATGGACTAAGATCTATTAAAAAAATCCTTTTAATACGACTATGATTTCTATATGATATAGAGATAAGATTTTACTTTAGGTTAGGAATGAATTTCAATGATGAAAAAAATAAATCGATACATCAATAACCTTACACCTGCTCAATTAATTTTTGCGTTTTATCTTTTAGCAGTATCAATTTCAGTTGTTTTACTTAGTCTTCCCATTGCCATCAAGGAAGGGGTACAGGTATCCTTTATCGATACACTGTTTACTGCTGCAAGTGCAGTAAGTGTAACTGGATTAACTGTTATCTCAATAAGGGATACATACACTGAAGTAGGTATCTTTATTTTAATCTTTGTACTTCAGGTTGGCGGTATCGGAATAATGACAATGGGCACCTTTATCTGGTTAATCTTTCGGAGGAAAATTGGCCTTAGGGAAAGACGCTTAATCATGGTCGATCAAAATCAATCACAATTATCTGGGTTGGTAAACTTACTTAAACAAATCATCATTATAATTGTTGGAATTGAGTTCTTTGGAAGTTTAGTACTAGGCCTTTATTTTATGCAGTTTTTTGATACCTGGCAGGAAGCGTTTCTCCAAGGGATTTTTGCTGCTGTTAGTGCGACCACAAATGCAGGATTTGATATAACAGGAAATTCTCTAGTTCCATACGCAAATGATTATTTCGTCCAATTTATTACGATTATTTTAATAGTTTTAGGTGCGATTGGGTTCCCGGTATTAGTTGAATTAAAGGATTTCCTTTTTGAGAAAAAAGGAAGATATCGATTTTCACTATTTACGAAGCTTACGACTGTTACCTTTTTATCGTTAGTTATTTTTGGTACATTAATAATTTTCCTCTTGGAATCTAACCACTTTTTTAAAGATTTGGCGTGGCATGAAACGTTTTTCTATTCATTATTCCAATCGGTTACTACAAGAAGTGCAGGTCTTGCTACGATGGATGTGAATCACTTTTCAGAGCCTACCTTATTATTCTTGGGGGCTATGATGTTTATAGGTGCTTCTCCTAGCTCTGTGGGTGGAGGAATAAGAACTACTACATTTGCCATCAATATATTGTTTTTATACAACTATGCAAGAGGAAATAAAAACATTAAAATCTTCAAACGCGAGATTCATGAAGAGGATATAAAAAAATCACTCATTGTTACGATATTTGCCTTCTTTACATGCTTTCTTTCGATATTTTTGTTAACAATTACTGAGAACTTTACGTTTACCGAAATTTTCTTTGAAGTAGCTTCTGCTTTTGGTACTTGTGGGTTGTCCATGGGGATTACTCCTGAACTAAGTAATTTCGGAAAGATCCTTCTAATCTTGTTGATGTTTATCGGAAGGGTAGGTATCCTTAACTTTATTTTCATTATTGGTAAGAAGGGAAAAGATGTCAAATACCATTACCCAAAAGAAAGACTGATTATTGGATAACAAATAGAGCACCGTTTGTGGTGCTCTATTGCTTTAATCATTACCGTAGCTGGTGTCTTTAGAGGGGTGCATGAAAGGAACACCTTTCGGTTGTTTTTTCTGTTCTAGCAGTTCTCGGTTTTCTGTTGTATTCCAGCCGATATCATTGGTTGGATGAACCCACTGGTCACCGGCCATAATCTCTGGATTGACCTCATCGCTCCAATTATTAAGTGGTGAATTTGGTGAATCGTAAAAACTATCTCCAATCACTACTCCATGTTCATTAACAAACGGTTCCTGCATTTTAATACCTGTTCCTTTAAAGGATGGTGCTGATATTTGATGGGGCATCGTTTCATCTAAAATTGGTGATTCTATTTCGGTTCGTTGTTTCTTTTTCATCATTCTACACACCTCGCACAACAATTTTCTCATAGTTTTTACAACTAAAAGCCAAATTATAAATATGTAAACAGGTAGCAGGTAGACTTTACCATTTATGCGCTTGCCACTCATGGAGAAAACTACAGATGAAAAGGGGGGAACAACATGAAACGTAAAGTTAAATTCGATGCTGCAGGAAAGAGCAATATGACTCCAAAGGAAAGTATGCCTGATACGGAATTTTCAGCAGAAGCGGATTACGAAAACCCGATGAAGGGTGCTAACCGCAATTCAAAAAAAGGTAATAGTACGGGTGAATAGTCTTAAAAGGAAGCGACTTGAAAGAGGAACATCGACTAACTACTGCCACATCCTGTAGAAAAGGTCGATGTCAGCACCAACCTGTGCTAGTCTGACAAGCACAAGAAGAGCTGGCTAGAAGGTTCTTCTTCTGCCTTCTGGGCAGATTGGCTCGTGACCTATAGGGGCAAGTTCACTGTAACTTAATTTAAAAAAGAGTCAGCTAGGGCTGACTCTTTACATTATCAAGCTTTTCGAGAAAATACCCTTGCTTGTCTCTCGATTGGATCAAAATATACAAGCAAATACGTTTCCTGCAGATTAATGTCCCCTGTTTGTAGATAAGTTTCTAGATCAAATGGAATTTTTTCAACTACCGTATGCTTATATAGATCTTTCTCCTGAAGCTGTAACGTTGTAAATTCCTCTCCTAGCGCCTCTGGTTTTTCTACAATCTCCTGATAGAAGGATGCACGTTCTTGTTTACTAACAAAGTCCTCCCACCATGGCTTACGCGGCTTGTATTTCTGATTTCGTAAATAATCATACTTCATAATTGCTTCAATGATTGGAAGCTGAGCTTTATTCGTTGCATCTAGAAATTCATACAGACGTTTAAATAAATCCTCAAGTTGGTGACCAATTCTTGACCAACCACGTTCGTCCCAGAAAGTACCGAAATCCTGGAAGAAGTCGAATGGTGTTTCGAAGCTATGGGTCACTAAAAACTCTACTGTTTCATTCATCCGATGGTCATTCCAGTATTTTTCGAGCACATCCTCAACTTGTTTAATTCTTGTTATATCGTCAAAGCTCAAAACATTATTTCCTAAAATTTCATACGGTGAATGATCCATATAGATATAATCATGTTCTGAAGCGCGAATTCGTACTCCTGTTCCGCGAAGCATTTTTAAAAAGCCTAGCTGAAGTTCTTCAGGGCGCATCTCGAAAACATCATTAAACGTTTGTCGGAAAGAATGATAGTCTTCTTCAGGTAACCCCGCAATCAAGTCTAAATGTTGATCGATTTTTCCGCCTTCTTTTACCATTGTTACGGTTCGTTGAAGCTTGGAGAAGTTTTGTTTGCGTTGCACTAATTCGTTTGTTAAATCATTTGTTGATTGCACTCCAATTTCGAAACGGAATAACCCTGCAGGTGCATTTTTATTTAAAAAGTCAATGACTTCTGGTCGCATGATGTCTGCTGTAATTTCAAATTGAAATACAGTCCCTGGTCGGTGCTCATCAATTAAAAATTGGAACATCTCCATTGCGTAGCTTCTACTTATATTAAACGTGCGGTCAACGAACTTAATGGTTTTAGCACCATGGTCCATTAAGAAACGAATATCAGATTTAATCTTTTCACGATCAAAATAACGAACTCCTACCTCAATGGAGGAAAGACAAAACTGACAATTAAAAGGACAACCACGACTTGTTTCAATATAGGTTACACGCTTTGAAAGATGTGAAAGGTCTTCTTCAAATCGGAATGGAGAAGGAAGGTCCTTCAAATTAAGTTTGTTTCGTTGTGGGTTGATTTTTAATTGTTCCTTTTTACGGAAACAAACTCCACTAATTTCTTCTGTACTTTCCCCATCACGTATAGCCGTTAAAAGGTCCTTAAAGGTTTCTTCACCCTCACCAATGACAATATAGTCAACCTCAGGTATACGTTCTAGCCATTCGTGAACATCATAGGTTACTTCAGGGCCGCCAAGGATGATAATGAGTCCCGGGTTTATTTTTTTCAGCATCTTAATAACTTTAATTGTTTCTTCAATGTTCCAAATGTAACAGCTAAAGCCTATTACATCAGGTTTTTTACGAAACAAATCCGTAACGATATTCATAGCTGGATCTTTAATTGTGTACTCAGCGAGTGTTACATCAAATTCAGGCTCAGCAAAAGCCTTTAAATATCGTATTGATAGACTTGTGTGGATATACTTTGCATTCAGTGTACTTACAACAATGTTCATTCTCTTGCTCCTTAATCATTAATCCAATACGCCTTGGCGTATTTGCGCCCAGATTTTCTTCGAGCCTGCTCGAAAAAATACCTTTGAAAATCTGAGGCATCCGCCGGAGGCTGTGACTTAATTCACAACTAATATATTTTACCACAGTAGAATAGTAGCACCAAATCTACATCAAAAATAACAGAATATATTTCAAAATCCGACAATTTCCACTATAATAATAAATAGTGTAAACGGTTTATGAAAGAAGAGAGATAGACAGCAAAGGGGGAAGACAATTGAAGGGGTCAAAAAGAAAGAAAAGGGAGAAAAATGTTCAAAAGAAATCATCATTGAAACTATCAAGTTGGTGGCATAATTTGAAAATTGGCCATAAATATGGAGTGGCATTTACCCTCACAATACTTTTATTTTGTATTTCAGCATTCATTATTTTTATTCAGCTCAATAATGTTAATAATGCAATGAAGAATATGAAAAGTAACGGTGAGTCCTCCATTTTAATTACAGAAATGGCAAGTGTGTTTAATCAATTAGGTAATGAAATTAGCATCTACATACAAACCAGTAACGGTAAGCATGTGACAGCTTTTCAAGATTTAAGTAAGCAATATGATGAGTTATCAACTAGTATTAAACCTGCCATTACGACATTTGAAAGTGAACAACTCTATACTAAAGTAGGAGAAAATAAACAACAGTTGACCGTTTTATTTGATGAAAAAGTTTTCCCAGCTGTCATTGCAACAGATAAACTCAAGTCAATTGAAGCGAGTCAGGAAGCAGATAAGTTAATTAAGGATACTGTAAGGCAATTGGAGCAGCTAAAAACAATCATGAATGTTAATACTGATCGTGCGTCCTCTGCAGCAAGTTCAAATGTATCCGGAACATTAGTCGTTTTACTTGTTTCAATTGCTGCATCTACTGTTATCGCCATTTTGAGTCTTGTTATTATTGGTCGCAATATAGGTAGTCAGCTTGCAAATTTGGTTAGGGTATCGAATCGAATTGCTGATGGAAATTTAACAATCGATACCATTCAAGTTAAAGGTAAAGATGAAATTGGTTTATTAAGTAAATCATTAAACAGCATGAGTGATAATCTTCGTTCGATGATACATGAAATATCAACTGTTTCAAAGCAGGTGTCATCGAAGAGCTCTGAACTTATGAGCTCATCAAGTGAAGTGAAAGCTGCCAGTCAGCAAATCGCTTCAACTGTGCAGGAGTTGTCGACAGGTGCTGAGGAGCAAGCACACTCGTCTACACAATTAGCTAAAATGATGGAAGAATATACTGAAAAAATTCAAACGGCCAATCAGAATGGAACCGAAATTAGTAAGTCATCACAAAATGTTCTAGAAATGACGAAAAAAGGTCATGAGTTTATGAACACATCAACTGAACAGATGAATAAAATTAACAGTATCATGGAATATTCAGTTGAAAAGGTTAAAGGACTCGATGAACAAACAAAGCAAATTTCAACTCTTGTAAAAGTTATTCGTGAGATTGCGGATCAGACCAATTTACTAGCACTCAATGCTGCTATTGAGGCTGCTCGTGCTGGAGAGCATGGCAGGGGGTTTGCAGTTGTTGCTGATGAGGTTCGTAAACTAGCCGAGCAAGTTTCTCATTCTGTTAAAGATATAACAGAAATTGTAAATAGTATCCAAACGGAATCAAACTCAGTTGCGGATAGTTTATTAAACGGATACAATCAGGTGGAAGAAGGAGCAAAGCAAATTCAAGTGACAGGTCAAACATTTGAGGATATCTATGATGCCGTAACAGTTATGGTTAAACGAATCCAAATGATTTCAGAAAATCTAGATACAATCGCTAGCAGTACTGTAGAGATGAATTTATCCATAGATACTATTGCAGCTGTATCCGAACAATCTGCAGCTGGTATCGAGCAAACATCTGCATCTGTTCAACAAACAAACAGCTCAATGGAATCAATCTCTGACCACTCAGAACTCCTATCAGACCTAGCAGAAAGACTAAACACGATGATCACTAGATTTAAACTCTAAATCGTACAAAACCAGTGCTACCTATGGGCACTGTTTTTTTATAAAATAAAAATTTACCCAATTCGATTTGGTCATTGTAAAATAAATGATAGAGAAGGGAGTACGAACGAATGTATAAATACAGTGAAATGCAAACTGACATTTTTGGCACTATTTATATCCTCACACATGAACAAACATTAATCGATATATCGTTAACAAAAGAAGACTGGGAAACAGTATGTAACAAATACGATGTCACCTTTGCTCCAGATGATGCTACCCTTGTAGAAATTAAGAATCAGCTCGAGGACTATTTTAAAGGCAAACGCAAAACTTTTAGTTTTTCAATAGCATGTAAAGGTACGGCATTTCAGGAACAAGTGTGGAATGAATTATTAAACATTCCCTATGGTGAAACGCGCTGCTATGCAGATATTGCAAATGCCATAAATAATCCTAAGGCAGTACGCGCTGTCGGACAAGCAAACCGAAAGAACCCGATACCTATCGTTGTCCCATGTCATCGTGTAATTGGAAAGGACAAATCACTAACAGGCTACACCGGGACAAGAACGGACTTAAAGGAAAAACTATTAGAATTAGAGGGTGTGCTTTAAAAGGGGTTTTATACTTAGCTAATTTTTTGATTAAAATCGATAGAATGGATAAAAATCATAACCATCAGCAGAAAAAAATCCAGTGTGCAGACACTGGATTTTTTCTACTACCCCTTAAGTTTCAAACAAATGTCGAATTTCTACTTCAAGCTCACCCTGCAAAATACCTTTTTCGGTAATAATGGCAGTAATTAACTCATTAGGTGTGACATCAAAGGCTGGATTATACACTTGAACACCTTCAGGAGCGATGCGTGATCCATTTAAATGAGTCACTTCTTCAGGATTGCGCTCCTCAATAGGGATATCTTTACCGCTTTCTAAAGACACGTCAAAAGTCGAAAGCGGTGCAGCAACATAAAAGGGAATGTTGAATGTTTTTGCTAAGATAGCCAAATTAAAGGTGCCGATTTTATTTGCAGTATCACCATTAGCCGTAATTCTATCTGCTCCTACGATAATAGCATCAATACCTTTTTCAGCAATAGTGTGAGCTGCCATATTATCGGTAATAAGCGTTACATCGACTCCTGACTGGAGTAGTTCCCATGTTGTAAGCCTGGCTCCTTGTAAAACCGGTCTTGTTTCTGAAGCATACACTTTCAGATTTTTACCTTGTTGTGCTGCAAGGTGGAAAGGAGCTAGTGCTGTTCCATAACGGGCCGTTGCAATTGAGCCGGCATTGCAAATGGTTAACACCTTAAACCCATCCTTAAAGAGGTCGAGAGCATTTTCACCGATCTCACGACAGATCTCTTCATCTTCAGCTTGAATGCGGATTGCCTCATGAACAAGTGTAGTTTTTGCTTCATTAACAGACTTTGCTTCTTCAATACTAGCAACTATGCGGTTTAATGCCCAAACCAAGTTGACAGCAGTCGGTCTGGAACTTGCCAAGTATGCTTTATCCTTTAAGAGTCTTTCTTTAAACTCGTGCAATGTAAACTCTTCTTCGTAACTTTGAGCAGCAAGGGCTAATCCAAATGCTGCGGTAATCCCAATTGCCGGTGCGCCACGGACTTTTAGTGAGACGATACTATCCCAGACGTCTTCAATAGTAAGAAGCTCGACAAACACAGTCTCTAAGGGAAGCTTAGTTTGATCTAATAGTTTAATTGATGTTTCATTCCACTGAACGGATTGTGGCACTGTTTTGATTATTGTCATGTTGTCACTCCTTAGCTGTTTTTTCGACGTAGTTTCGTAGAGTTCCTAATTCTTTAATCACCTTTCGGTTAAGAATTAACTCTCGACCTAGACGCAGTGCTTGTTGTTTCGTTGCAATTCTGACTGCGAAATCCTTAATACCATCTAAATCTGCAACGTGGGCAAGCCCAATTGTTCTACGAATTAGTTCACAGCCTGCAAATCCAATTGCGTCTTCAAATGCTTGCTCAAGGATAAATTCTAAAAAGCCTTCCGTATCGCGGTAAGAATCGACAGCTTCATTTTTCCAAAGAGCGGAGAAGGTTGTAGAGAATACATCCCAGGTCTTTTCGATATGTTGATACAACGGTTCACGGTTCTCTGTGTCTCTTGAAATTGCATTAAGTAATAAATTTGCAATAAATTGGCCGAGGTCAAAACCAAGTGGACCAAAGTAGGCGAATTCGGGATCAATGACTTTCGTTTCAGTATTGCTTGCGAAAATACTGCCAGTATGTAAATCGCCATGTACTAGTGCATCTGCTTGAGTTAAGAATTTTTGCTTAAGCTTTGCAACCTCTAGCTTTAAAGTGGTGTCTTTCCAGATTTCTTCGACATTCGTTCTCAGTTGCTCTTCGAAACTATTTGTGTCGATATCGAAAAATGGATCTGTAAAAACTAAATCCTCCGTAATTTTACAAAGATCAGGATTAATAAATCGTTGAACAAGCAACTTTTTCTTCGTTGGCTCAAGTCCATAGTCCGATGTGTAAAACAATGTTTTAGCTAAAAATGTTCCAATGTGCTCTGATAAAAGCGGAAAGTTGTGACCCTCAATTAGTCCAGCCCTTGAAATTTGTAAGTGTGAGAGGTCTTCCATGACAGTTATCGCGAGTGCTTCATCGGTATAATAAACTTTTGGTACAAGTGATGGTACATAGTCAGCTGTAGATAATAAGGCATTAGCTTCGATTGTTGCCCTCTTAAGAGATAGCGGCCAGCTTTCTCCAACTACTTTTGCATATGGTAATGCTTGTTTGATGATGATGCCATGTTCATTTTTTACATCTGTAATGTGGAATACGAGGTTTAGATTACCGTCACCGATTTCCTCGCACTTAAGTACTTTACCTTCTTCAAATAAACGTAGACGATTAGCTAATGCCACCGCCGTACTTTCAGTTAATGGTTCATAAATCGCTTGTTGTGAGATTGCCATTTTATATACCTCCAATCAGTGTCATTTTTCTCGTTGGAGGCTTTTCTAAAAACAGAAAAGCCTCTTTCTCATTAGAAAGAGGCTTGAAGACAGGGCTTCGCACCTCTTATCTGCCAGAAAGTTATATACTTCCTGCTGGAATTAGCACCGTGCCTTATGGGGGTATCCCCAGCGCTAAAATTAGCGCCCCACCTTACGATGGAATTACGGTCGGTTGCTGGGCTTCATCGGGCCAAGTCCCTCTGCCTGCTCTTGATAAGAGATTCATATATTTAGTTTTTGATTGTTTAGTTGATACTGAAATGAATCATAACAACGAATACACATAATTGTCAATCATTTTTTATTATTGATAAAATGTAGGACGACGGTCCTGGAAAATTGGGATTTGCTTTCTAACATCTTGAACCTTGCTTAGATTAATGTCCGCGACTACTGTTGTGCTTTCAGTACCAGCCTCAGCAATAATGTTTCCCCAAGGGTCTATGATCATTGAATGTCCGGCAAATTCGTTATCTGGATTACTACCTACACAGTTACAAGCAACAACATAGCATTGATTTTCAATTGCACGGCTAAGAAGTAAGGTGCGCCAATGTTCAAGGCGAGGTAGTGGCCATTCTGCTACCACGAATAAAACCTCTGCACCTGATGTTGTATGTGCACGAATCCATTCCGGAAAGCGAATATCATAGCAAATGACTCCAGCAGCAGGGACATTCTCAATTTTGAAGTCACCTTTTTCTTCACCTGACTTTAAATATAAATGCTCATCCATGAGTTTGAACAGGTGAAGTTTACTGTATTCACTAATTACTTCACCGTTACGATTAAAGACAAACATGGTGTTTGTGATATGTTGACCTGTCTTTTTTGCAATGGAACCAGCCACTATGTTAACGGAGTGTTGTTTTGCTAGTTTTTGTATAAATGCCTTAGTTTCGACACCGTCCTCATCAGCAATTTCATCTAATCTTGTTAGATCATACCCGGTTGTCCACAGTTCAGGTAGAACGATAATATCTGGTTTTGTATGTTTCATTGTTTGTTCGATTTCATGCGAAACAATTTTAAAATTTTCTTGCGGTTTTCCGAATAGAATATCATACTGAATACAAGCAATTTTTAGATTCATTTGACAGCCTCCGTAAAAATGATAATTTATAAGTGAGTTCAAAAAGAAGATAAAAAGGACTACTACAGGTTAAGGTTCTTTTTTTTCGGACTTTGAACAGACTCTTTACAAGTTATCTCTAACAATATATGATTTTTGACTAGTATTTCAAGTATTTTGAAGAAGGTGTAGATATGAAAAAATTTCAACAATCAGAAATTCTGCAGAAGTTACCAAAACAGTTTTTTGCCTCACTCGTTGCTAAGGTAAACAAAGTTGTTGCCGACGGCCATGATGTGATTAATTTAGGACAAGGGAATCCTGATCAGCCAACCCCTCAGCATATTGTTGAAGCTTTAAAGGAGGCTGCTGACCAGCCTAAATTTCATAAATATTCTCCGTTTCGTGGTCATGCCTTCTTGAAGAAAGCAGTGGCACAATTTTATCAACGTGAATATGGAGTTGAGCTAGACCCGGAAACAGAGGTGGCCGTTTTATTTGGTGGAAAAGCGGGATTAGTAGAGATTCCGCAATGTCTTTTAAATCCTGGGGATATTGCATTGGTTCCAGATCCGGGTTATCCAGATTATTGGTCCGGTGTTGAACTTGCAAGAGCCGTAATGGAGTACATGCCCTTGAAGGAAGAAAATGGATTTTTACCGGTTTACTCGGATATCGATCGTGACAAACTTGAAAAAGCAAAAGTGATGTTTTTAAATTACCCGAATAACCCAACTGGGGCTGTTGCAACGAAAGACTTTTTCGAAGAAACAATCTCTTTTGCAAAAGAACACGATATATGTGTAGTCCATGATTTTGCTTATGGTGCGATTGGATTTGAAGGGAAAAGACCAGTTAGTTTTTTAGAAGTCGAAGGTTCAAAGGATATTGGGATTGAGATTTATACTCTTTCCAAAACCTATAATATGGCAGGCTGGAGAGTTGGATTTGCTGTAGGAAATTCAAGTGTGATTGAAGCGTTAAATGTCATTCAAGACCATATGTATGTAAGTCTATTTAGTCCAGTTCAAGTAGCCGCAGCGGCAGCTTTGAATGAATCACAGGATTGTGTAAAGGAACTTGTGGATAAGTACGAATCAAGACGCAAAGCTTTTATTGGTGCGCTACAGGATATTGGTTGGGATGTTAAGGCACCTGAAGGTTCATTTTTCGCATGGCTACCAGTACCTGAAGGCTACACATCTGTTAGTTTTGCAGATTTATTGCTTGAGAAAGCACATGTTGCAGTTGCACCAGGAATCGGCTTTGGTGAATATGGTGACCGCTATGTACGTGTTGGACTATTAACCGATGAAGGCCGACTTGTTGAGGCGGCGAATCGAATCAAAAAACTAAACTTGTTTTAAAATTAAAAAACATTTGACAAGAAAAATGATACCTGTCATAATCCTAATTAAATTCCATTGTGAAATAGAAAAAAGGGTTGGGCTTTTCTAATGGAGGCTCAACAATTACATAAAATTTATTTTCTTATCAAGAGCAGGCGGAGGGACTAGCCCAGTGAAGCCCGGCAACCGACTTACATCGCGTAAGCACGGTGCTAATTCTTGCAGCTAATTAAGCTGGGAGATAAGAAGATGTTAGTTTGCTAACCTCTTCTTATGAAGAGGTTTTTTCGATTTCTTCGACATTTTTGATTGAAGCGAGGGGTAACAATGAGCGAAGTGATTGCCACATATTTGATCCATGATTCAGGGGCCAACTTAGAGAAAAAAGCCGAAGAAATTGCATTGGGCTTAACAGTCGGTTCTTGGACGAATCTACCAAAACTTGAACAAGACCAATTAGAAAAGCATAAGGGTACGGTCATTAGTGTTGAACAGTTAGAGTCAGACGACAGAATCAATCAATATCTTGGAAAAAAAGTAAATAAGGGCATCATTAAAATTGCCTATCCAAGTGCTAATTTTAGTTGGGATTTACCAGCCATTTTAACGACGAGCTTTGGAAAACTTTCCTTAGATGGAGAGGTAAAGTTACTAGACGTAGAGTTTTCGCAAGAGATAAAATCCGCATTTCCAGGACCTAAGTATGGAATTAATGGTATTCGAGAAAAACTTGGAGTTTTTGATAGACCACTGGTGATGAGTATTTTTAAAGGAGTAATCGGCAGGGATATTGAGTATTTAAAAGACCAGTTACGAGAGCAAGCCCTAGGTGGAGTAGATATCATCAAGGATGATGAAATCTTATTTGAAAACCCTAAAACACCTTTTGAAACTAGAATTATAGAGGGTAAAAAGGTGTTAGATGAAGTCTACAGCGCAACAGGGCACCGAGCATTGTATGCTGTGAATCTATCTGGAAGAACATTTGAGTTAAAGGAAAAAGCTAGGAAGGCTGTAGAACTTGGTGCTGACTTGTTATTGTTTAATGTGTTTGCTTACGGAATCGACGTCCTTCAAGCTCTAGCGGAGGATTCAGAAATTACATTACCAATTATGGCTCATCCAGCAGTTAGCGGTGCACTTACGCCATCTAAATTTTACGGTTTTTCGAATTCATTGCTCTTAGGAAAATTACTACGATATGCAGGTAGTGACCTAGTCTTATTCCCTTCACCGTATGGTAGTGTTGCACTAGAAAGAGAACAGACACTTGCGATAGCAAAGGAATTAACAAAGGTTGATGAGTCATTCGCGCCTTCTTTTCCTGTACCATCTGCCGGCATTCATCCAGGCTTAGTACCCCTCTTGATCAATGATTTTGGTATTGACAGTGTAATTAATGCGGGTGGTGGCGTTCACGGTCATCCTGATGGAGCTGTTGGGGGCGGAAAAGCCTTTAAAGCTGCCATAGAAGCAGTACTCCAGAAAAAAACTCTTGTAGAATATGCACAAAATAGCTCGGAGCTTCAAAAAGCGATAGAATTATGGGGTTCCAAAGAGGTGTAACGATGAAAAAACCTATTATTTTCTGTGATTTTGATGGCACAATTACAAATACGGATAACATTATTGCCATTATGAAAAAATTCGCGCCTCCTGAGTGGGAACAATTGAAGGATCAAGTACTTTCACAAGCCATTCCTATTCAAGAGGGTGTTAGTAAGATGTTCGCGCTTTTACCTTCTGCATCGAGAAAAGAAATTACAGAATACATTCTTGAACACGCGGAAATCCGCGAGGGCTTTGAAGAATTTGTAGCATTCTTAAAAGAACAAGGTATCCCCCTATACATCGTCAGTGGTGGAATCGACTTTTTTGTAGAACCGCTATTAGACGGGCTTGTTTCTAAGGAGCAAATATACTGTAATAAGGCTGACTTTTCAAAAGAAAGAATCAATATTGTATGGCCATATACATGTGATGAAAAATGTGAATATGACTGCGGATGCTGTAAACCCACTTTAATTCGAAAGTTAGCCAAACAAACTGATTTTAAAATAGTAATTGGTGATTCGATTACAGACCTTCAGGCAGCTAAGCTGGCTGACAAGGTCATTGCTAGAGACTTTCTCGTTGAAAAATGCAAAGAATTAGAGATTACACACACACCGTTTCATTCCTTTTTTGGTGTAATTGAAAGTCTCAAAAAGGAGGTTGTGACAAATGCTTAGATTGAAACAATGGAGTGAACTTGCAGATGTGAAGGATGAGCTTGCGAGCCGGGATTGGTTCATGGGAACGAGTGGGAACCTTGCAATCAAAGTATCTGACAATCCAATTACTTTTTTAGTTACAGCAAGTGGCAAGGATAAGAGGAAACGAACAGATGAGGACTTTCTACTCGTTGATGGAGCGGGGAATCCAGCTGCTCCAACAGATTTGAAACCATCTGCAGAAACATTGTTGCATGTAGAAATCTATAACAAAACCAATGCTGGTTGTAGTCTTCATGTCCATACTGTCGATAACAATGTTATTTCTGAACTTTACGGGGATAAGGGAGAAGTTGTCTTTCAAGGACAGGAGATTATAAAGGCACTTGGCTTATGGGAAGAGGACGCGGAAATCCGCATTCCGATTATTAAAAATCATTCCGATATCCCGACACTTGCCAAACATTTTAGTGAGCATGTGAAGAGCGACTTTGGTGCAGTTCTAATTAGAAATCACGGAATTACAGTTTGGGCCAAAGATGCATTCGACGCAAAAAAACATCTAGAGGCCTATGAATTTCTATTTAGCTATCATCTAAAACTACTAGCATTAAATCCCATACAAATTAGGGTATAAAATAAAAAACGAGGTGGAGAAAATGGCAAATATTCATTTACGTAACACAGGAGAAAGAGTAGAAGGACAAGAAAAGGTAGCTGCATTTTTAGAAGAGCAGGGTGTTCTATATGAACACTGGGATACTAGTAAACTACCAGCTGAACTTAAAGGAAATTGTAAAATTAATGACGAAGAAAAAGAGCAAATCTTATCGATTTATGAGGAAGAAATCAAGTCATTAGGTGAACGCAATGGATACCAAAAATGGGATGTTATTGCACTTTCTGAGGCAACTCCGAATCTGGATGAACTTTTAAAGAAGTTTGAACAAGTACATGTCCATACAGAAGATGAAGTTCGTGCAATTGTAGCAGGGCACGGAATTTTCGTTATCAAAGGAAGTGGAGACACAGGCTATTTCGACGTAGAATTAGAGGCGGGTGATGTGATTTCTGTACCAGTTGATACACCACATTTCTTTACATTAATGGATGACCGTGAAGTGGTTGCTGTGCGCTTGTTTATCGACCCGGAAGGTTGGGTGGCACATCCTTTTAAAGACCCAGAATTTGCTCAAAACTAAATGGATCAGAAAGAGCTTTATGGTAGTGTTCCATAAAGCTCTTTTCGATAGGTCGAAAGTACGAATTTTATTTACATATTTATCCGAATATGTTACATTTTTGTTCACTGGTATACATACAATTTCTTGAATATACTATAGTAGAGAGGCATTTCTTTCTATTTTATGAGGAGTGGGGAAAATGAAAATACGCTATAATTTTGTCCAAAAATCAGATGTGAAATTTTGTGATGACAAACTTACGATTGAACAGGCTCTTCAATTATTAAATGAAACAGGTTTTCGCTCAATTCCCGTATTATCGAAAAATGGCACAAACTTTGAAGGTTTAATTTACAAAGTTGATATTTTAGAGTACTTATATGAAAACAAAGGAGACGCAAATGCAAATGTGTCTACACTTGTCGAAAGTAAGGATGCCTACGTATATGAAGAAGACTCATTCTTTAAGACATTTTTAACAATCCGACGTTTACCATTCATTGCTGTACTGAATACTGAAAATGAATTCCAAGGAATTATCACTCATGCAAATGTTATGGATGTCCTAGAGGATTCATTCGGAATGAAGACGGGTGGTTATACTTTAACTATTGCTACAATTGAACATAAAGGGGCCATTAAGGAGCTTGTTTCATTGATTCGTGATATTAATATTGATGGCATGCTAACCCTTGATAATGGTGAAAAATATCTCCGCCGCATAATTTTAAATCTACCTGGTTCACTTGGCGAGGAAAAGATTCAAGAAGTTAAGCGGAAACTAGAAGCAAAAGAATTCCGCGTTACACATATCGATCGAATTAAATAAAAAATGAATAAATGAATAAAACCTATAGATGGAAAATCTATAGGTTTTTCTATCAAAATTTTTTGTCGTTTTATGTGTTATTATAGGTGTCGAAAAAAGTTGAACTGCGTCTTGGAAGCGATTTCGTACACAATTTTGTAAATTTTTTAAAGAAAAAAATGTCTATTTTTGCGAATCTATTTACATAAATAGTAGATTTTGTAATAATTCATAGAGTAGCAACTAGTGATGAACCAAAAGTTTTAGTGTGGTACATACCATAGTTGTATGCGGCGTTAGGACTCATCTAACGTGTGAATAAAGGAGTGGAAGTTTTGGAAACCAGGCGTGTAGATTACAAACAGATACTATTAGACGAAATCAATAAAAAAAGAGAAGAAATGATCACTATTGCTAATAGTACGGGGTTTACAAGTAATGAAACAATCGAATGTAGTCAAGAACTTGATGAACTTATAAATATCTATCAACGAGCAGAAACAGCAGAACGAAACCATTCACTTTTTCGTCAGTTTTTAAAGAGAGTCATGTTATTTTTCGCACTTCAAAAAGTCAGCTATAAATCATAAATATAAGATGCAAGTTCCAAACAATTCATAGCATGGATTGTTTATTTTTTTTGATAAAAAAAGCGAAAAGTATTTCATGAAAAAAAGGACGCTTAGAGCGTCCTTACCAATCAAATTAAGCATTATTCCATTCATTTAGTTTTCGATCAGTTGGTAACAGGAAGGCTAAGAGTCCCAACAAAGGAAGGAAGCCCATAATGATGATGGTCGGTGTCAATCCGATAGCATCGATGATTGAACCAATTGCTACACCACCTATCGCTCCCATACCGAACGCTAGGCCAACAATCAACCCGGACATCATCCCAATTTTTCCTGGCATCAATTCCTGCGCGTATACGACTGTAACGGAGAAGCTGGATAACAGGATAAATCCAATCACTGTTACGAGTACAATCGCGACATGCGGACCGACAAAAGGGAGAATCAGTGCCATTGGAGCTGTTCCTAGTAAGGAAACGATTATCACATTTCGTTTTCCAAACTTGTCAGCCAAAGGTCCACCAAAGAATGTTCCTAATGCTCCTGTTGCTAAAAATAGGAAGATAAAAATTTGAGCTTGTGAAATGCTGTACCCATACTTTTCGATTACGTAAAAAGAGTAAAAGTTTGTGATGCTTGACATATACCATGTGCGTGCAAATACAAATAAAATAAGAACAACTAATGCAAATTTTATAGCTTTCATGTTTCGCGGAACAGACGAAATTGCTTTTTGAACCTTCTTTTGAAGTTCAATTGTCTTTAGGGTTTTTGAATACCATTTAGCAATATAGATAAGTAGGCCAACCGCAAGTGCTGCAACTAATGAAAACCAAATAGCTCCAAATTGTCCGAGAGGAACAAGTATTAATGCCGTAATAACTGGGGCAAGAGCCTGACCTGAATTCCCTCCCACTTGATAAATGGATTGTGCCAATCCACGTCTGTTACCAGCAGCCATGTAGGCAACACGCGACCCTTCTGGATGGAAAACAGCAGACCCTACACCAATTAACAAGACTGAAAGAATAATAGTTACAAAATTAGGCGCAAATGCTAGCCCAATCACACCAAAAAAGGTAAAGGTTAGGCCAATTGGCAAAGCGAAAGGCATTGGTTTTTTATCCGTATACCAACCCACAACAGGTTGGGCAACTGATGATACAATCTGTAATGCAAAAGATATTAATCCAAGCTGTGTAAACGATAATCCCATGGATCGTTCTAAAATAGGAAACATTGCTGGAATAATAGCTTGGATGGAGTCATTTAACATATGGCAAAATCCAATAATAAATAATATTGAGTAAAGCGTTTTCTGAGCATCGGCTTCTGTACTTGTAGCCTGTGTTTTAACTGCAAGCATTTTAAACTTCCCCTTTGTTTCTCTCATGTTATAGTTTTTTCATCCTTCCCTCTATGAAAAACCTTTTTCCCATTTTTGTAAAGAGAAAAGTAAAAATAAATAGGATGTAAATCAAGACAGAAAGCGACATATCTATTTTTTCCAGTAACAGCTTTACCTAGTTTGAAATTTCTGATAAATTTAGTGGTAAGATAGTAATCTCGATAAGGAGGCATGACATGAAATACAGAAGATTGGGCCGGTCTGGTCTTAAGGTTAGTGAAATAAGTTTAGGAAGCTGGCTAACTTTTGGTAAAACAGTTGATGAAAAAATGGCAGCAAAAACGGTTCATAAAGCGTATGAACTTGGTATAAATTTCTTTGATTCGGCAAATGTATATGAGCGTGGAGAAGCTGAGCGTATATTAGCGAGCGCTTTAAAGGAATATCCTCGAGAATCATATTGTATTACAACAAAGGCATTTGGCCAGATGGGAGACGGCCCAAATGATAGAGGTTTATCCAGAAAGCATATAATGGAACAGGTTCACGCAAGCTTAAGACGGATGGAATTAGATTATGTAGATGTGTTTTATTGTCATCGCTATGATGAAGAAACTCCTTTAGATGAGACACTTAGAGCAATCGATGATTTAGTAAGACAAGGAAAAATCCTGTATGTCGGGGTAAGTGAATGGACAGCAGCCCAAATCCAAGAAGCTGTTGCGATTGCAGATAAATATTTATTAGACCGAATTGTCGTCAATCAGCCTCAATACAATATGCTCCATCGTGATATAGAGGATGAGATAATCCCAGTTTGTGAGAAAAATGGGATTTCACAGGTCGTGTATTCACCGTTGGCCCAAGGAGTCTTAACGGGAAAATATCGAGATGGTACGATACCATCCGGTAGTAGGGGAGCCAATTCCCAGGTAAATACATGGGTAAAAAATATCATAGGCGGAATCGTTTCAACTAAACTAGATCGACTCGAGGAGTTTGCACTGGAATTAGGTGTTACCTTGCCTGAATTAGCCCTTTCATGGATATTGAGGCAGCATAATATAGCAAGTACACTTGTTGGTGCAACAAATCCCGAACAAATTGAGGCAAACGCCAAGGCATCAGAACTAGTACTTGGATTTGAAGAGATTAAAAGAGTGGAAGCAATCCTTACAGTTTAATCATTTCATAACAAAGCCCACTTTATTTAAAGTGGGTTCATTATTATGATTCTTCATGTAGTGGCAAACGAACTTCAACTAATGTACCTTTGCCTTCTGTACTATCAATTGTTATTGTCCCATTATACATATTGACAATTCGTTTACATATCACAAGTCCAAGGCCAGTTCCAGTATCCTTATTTGTGAAAAATGGGTGATAAACCTTGTCCAGAATACTCTCCGGAATTCCGACACCTGAATCTGAAATCTTCAGTAAACAATTTGAATCAACTTTTTGAATGGAGATAGTCAATTGTCCTCCAGTTGTTTGCATCGATTCAATTGCGTTTTTTGATAAATTTAAAACAACTTGTTTGATATTATCTTTTGAGCAATGAATGTAGAGTGGTGATTCTGATAGTTGCAAATTTAGATCTACATTATATAAATTTGACTCAGATTGAATAATGGGATGGACTTCTTTAACGATTTCATTGAGATCTTGGCTCTTCCTAATATCTGCAGTAGGTTTTCCAAGAATCAAAAACTCATTTACAATATCATTGATTCTCGTTATTTCCTGTTGAATGACAGAGAAATAGAATTGATCACTCTGGTCTTTGTGTTTTTCGCTTAAGAGTTGAATAAGCCCTTTAACACCGGTAAGCGGGTTTTTAATTTCATGGGCTGTACTTGCCGCTAGAGTTCCTACCAGTTCTAATTTTTGTAACTCATTTTCCTCTCGCTCACGTGCGGCTTGTCGTTTTAATAGATGATACTTTCCAAATAGAAATAGTATGTGAGTAAGTATCAATAGAATACCACTAAAAATTACTGAGTTTTGGATAAAATGGTTTTCAGGAGTTAATGTAACCTGTGGCTTTGCTTCTACCGTCCAGTTCACATTAGCGAGTTCAGTACGAATGATATCCGAATTTATTGAGTGGAAATCATCATTTGTCTTTATTAATTCTTGGCCGGAAGAGTCTATGACTCTTAAAATTTCATCGGGTGTTAAGACTTTGACTACGTTTTCCAAATAATCTAAACGCAGGCTATGTAGTAGCACTCCTTCGACTTCATTTGATTTTAGAACAGGTGTAGCTATTGTAACGATATACCTACCTGTAATACTTCCAGTATGTGCGGATGAAATAACAGGTTGTTTTGTTAAAATTGCCTGCTGAAAGTATTCTCGATAGCCTATATTCAATTTTTTATCTAGGGGTAATGAAGAAACTAGAATCTCTCCATCTGGGCTCGCCCAATGGAGACCAGAGAAACGATCATCTTTTTTCTGAATGGAAGTTAGTATATTTTGAATTTCTTCAGCACTGTTTTTATTTTCTAGTACTATCCCAAGAGTTTCAGTACTTGCCACCGTTTCACCAATAAATCTGTCAATATAGCTAGATTGAAAGTTAACAGCCTCTATTGTTTTTTCTGCCTGTTTATTAATGGTAACCTGATAGTGAAAATTTGTGAAAAGTATACTACCTATGGCAGTAGGTAAAATTACAATTAATAGATATATTAAGATATTCTTTAGAACCTGAGATTTCAAAAACATTCCCCTTACCATTTATATTGTAAAAATATTATATCAAAATGGAAGTGGGAAAAAAATTTAATTCGACAAAATAAGAAAATTGGTAACTATGTTTAAAACTTTTTGATTATATATTGTAGTTGTTTCAACCTATATGCAGCCAAAAAGGAAAGTATACAATTTTTTACACTTAACCTGGTAATATGTGTATACTAAGAATTGAGCCTATACAGAAGAGGTAAAGAGATGAAATCTATTACAATTACAATTCTTGAAACAAGCGATGTTCACGGCAATATATTTCCAATTAATTATGGGAATAATGAGCCTGCAGGACTAGGTCTTGCAAAAATTGCGACTGTCATCAAACAAGAGAGAAGTCGTAACCCGAACACAATCGTTATTGATAATGGAGATCTTATACAAGGAACGCCTTTAACGTATCATTTTGTGCGGTCAAATAACAAAAAAATAAATCCCATGATTAAACTGTTAAATCACTTAAAATATGACGCAGCAGTTGTCGGAAATCATGAATTCAATTATGGAATGAAAGTTCTCCAACAAGTGATAGAAGAGTCAACTTTTCCATGGCTATCAGCCAACATTCTAAATGATAAAGGTAATCCTTTTATAGGTAAGCCTTATATCATCGTTGATTTAGAAGATGGAATTAAGGCAGCAGTTCTTGGTGTCACTACTCACTTTATTCCAAACTGGGAAAACCCTGATCATATTAAAGGACTTACTTTTGGTGATGCTTTTGAGACAACGAAAAAATGGGTAGAGAAAATCCGTAAGCAAGAAAACCCCGATCTAATGATTGTCTCCTATCACGGTGGATTTGAAGCAGAACTTGAAACGGGTGAACCTTCTGAAAAATTGACTGGTGAAAATCAGGGATACCTTATTTGTAAGGAAATAGATGGGATTGATCTACTATTAACAGGGCATCAACACCGGACATTGGCTGGTACGGTCAATGGTGTTCCAATTGTGCAGCCTAGTTTTAATGGGCAAGCTATTGGAAAGGTTACTCTACAACTGTCAAAATGTGATGAAAGATGGAAGATTACTGAAGCAAAACCAGAAATCCTTTTCGTTAGTGAAATAGAAGTTGATAACAGGTCAATCGAATTAGTTGAAGAGTATGAAAAAGAGACACAAGCCTGGTTGGATCAGCCAATTGGGCAGGTTATTGGAGATATGACAATCGACGACCCACTTAAAGCGCGCCTATACGATCATCCGCTTATTGAATTTATTAATAAGGTGCAAATGGATGTGGCGAAAGTAGCCATCTCAAATACGGCTCTATTTAATAATATTTCAAAAGGTTTTCCTTCAAAGATTACAATGAGAGACATAGTTTCAAGCTATATATATCCCAATACGTTGTCAGTCATTCGAATAAGTGGAAAAGACCTGAAGGAAGCACTTGAAAGAAGTGCGGGTTACTTTATGCTTGAAAACGGGGAGGTGGTTGTAAATCCCTCATTTACAACACCAAAGCCACAGCATTACAACTATGATATGTGGGAAGGTATTAATTACACGTTTGATTTATCGAAGCCAATCGGGGAACGTGTAGTTGAGTTAACTTTTGAAGGTAAACCCATTCGTCCAGATAGCAAATATGATGTGGTTATGAATAACTACCGTGCAGGTGGTGGTGGTGAATATCTGATGTTTAAGGATAAGCCCATTATTAAGGATATCCCACTTGATATGACGGAGTTGATTGCTAATTATATTCTTAAAAGAGGAACAATTAAGGCAACAGTGGATGAAAATAGGAAAGTGATTTGGTAACAAAAAGTGCCCAGGATAGCCTATATCCTGGGGTATTTTTATGATTATTGCTGTTCAGTGTTCGGTAGTATTAAAATCTCAACACGTCGATTGAGTCTTCGTCCTTCTGCTGTATCATTCGTTGCAACTGGCTCGTATTCACCTAGGCCACGCGCACTGAAACGGCTTGGATCTAGTTTTTTATTTTCTAGCAGGATAGCCATAAAGTTTATGGAACGCATCACACTTAAATGCCAATTGTTTTTGAACTCGCTATTTTTAATGGGAATCGCATCGGTATGCCCAGAGACAATAATAGTGCGTGGTGGATTCATCACCAAGAGTTCAGATATTTCATGTGCTAATTCTCTATCTTCTGCCCTAACTTTTGCACTACCGGAGTCAAAAAAGGCACCGTCCTGAATTGTCACGTACAAACCTTCTTCAGTTAAGTTCGTTTTTAAACTCATCTCTAATTTGTTTTCAACGATATAGTCGTTAATTTTCTCTTGTACTTTCTTAAGTTCCTCTTGCTCTTGTTCTGCTTTTGATTCTACTGTTTCTAGTGATTCATCCCTTTTACCTGTAGTCCTATTTTCAATTTCCACTGGCACAGGACTCTCATAATCTAAAACTGAAGAGCCCCCACTAAAAATACTATTAAATGAACTTTTTAGAGTGTTGAATTTCTGAGCATCAACATTACTTGCGGCAAACAGTACGATAAAAAGAGCTAGCAACAATGTCAAGATATCCGCATAGGGAACCAACCATGATTCATCCATATGCTCTTCGTGCCTTTGTTTTCTTTTTCTTCTAGCCATCTATCGTTTCACCTTCAGTCAAAACCTTGTCGCGGTCTTTGTTAGATAGGTACATTGAAAGTTTTTGTTCAATTGCTCGAGGAGATTGACCTTCAAGTACGGACAAAACACCTTCAATCATGACTTCTTTAATTTTAATTTCTTGTTTTGATTTTTGTTTTAATTTATTTGCAAAAGGATGCCATAATACATAACCTGTAAAAATCCCTAACATGGTTGCAATGAACGCAGCTGCAATAGCCTCCCCAAGTGCATCAGTATCATCCATATGCCCCAATGCCGCTATCAGACCAACTACTGCTCCTAATACCCCAAGTGTCGGTGCATAGGTACCTGCTTGTGAAAAAATAGAAGCACCTGATAAATGACGTTCTTCCATTGCTTCGATTTCTTCACTCATTACATCACGGATAAATTCCGCACTTTGTCCATCAACTGCCATACTCAATCCATTTTTTAAAAATGGATCGTCAACTTCAGCAACCTTTGCCTCAAGCGCTAAAAGTCCTTCCTTTCGAGCGATAGTAGCCCAGTTAGAGAACATCGGAATCAAATCTTCAACACTTAACATCTTTTTTTCTTTAAAGAGTACACCGAATAGCTTTGGTACCTTTTTTAATTCACTCGTAGGAAAAGCAATCGTAACAGCACCTACTGTTCCTAAAATAATGATCAAAAACGCAGCAGGGTTTATTAATGCTGATAATGAAACACCTTTTAAAACCATACCTACAAATACCGCAACCAATCCAAGTATGACACCTATTAATGACGATTTATCCAACTATATCACCTATGCTTTCATACAAAATAACTAGAGTAGAACATGTTTGTTGTATCTCTCATTCTACTATTTTTATCGACAAACTTACTAGGATATTTAGCGATTCCTATCAATTTATGACGAAAACTTCTTGGTAGATAAGTTATGTAGTTGTAGTTTAAAATGTAAGAGTATACATATTATTCTAATCTCTTATCGAAAAGGGGAACCTTCTATGAATTTTAATGAGTTTAAGTATGAACGTCCGAATATGGACGAAGTAGAGCAATCATTCAATGTTGCACTAGAAAAATTTAAACAAGCAGCAAATTTCACTGAACAAGATGAGGCAATGAAGGAAATTGTCGCAATCCAAAACAAAGTGGATACTGCCTTCAACATTTGCTATATCAGACATACCATTGATACGAATGATGAATTCTATAAACAAGAGCAAGATTACCTCGACGAAATTCAGCCATTGGTTCAAGGCTTAACAACGAACTATTATGAATCTCTAGTGAGCTCGAAATTTCGTCCTGAATTAGAAGGGAAATGGGGGAGGCAGCTTTTTGATTTTGCTGAAACACAAGTAAAAACATTCTCGCCTGAGGTTGTAGAGGACCTTCAATTGGAGAACAAGCTTACATCCGAATATACGAAATTAGTCGCCTCAGCTAAAATTATGTTTGAGGGAGAAGAACGTACGTTAGCACAATTGCAGCCTTTTACTGAATCAACAAATCGTGATGTACGTAAAAGGGCAAATGAAGCACGTTTTGAATTTTACAAGGGGCATCAGGAGAAATTTGATGACATCTACGATCAACTTGTGAAAGTTCGAACACGTATTGCACATAAGCTAGGGTTCAAAAGTTTCGTTGAGCTTGCATATGTAAGATTATCAAGAACCGACTACAATGCGGAAATGGTAGCAAACTTTAGAAAGCAAGTGAAAGAACATATCGTACCATTATCCGTAAAGCTACGGGAGCGTCAAGCAGAACGGATTGGACTTGATAGTTTAAGATATTATGATGAATCATTCAGTTTTCAGTCAGGTAATCCTGTACCTAAGGGTGACCCTGAATGGATTATTGAAAACGGGAAAAAGATGTATGAAGAGCTTTCTGAAGAAACGAAAGAGTTCTTCAATTATATGATTGATTCGAATTTGATGGACCTTGTTGCAAAGAAAGGGAAAGCTAGTGGAGGATACTGTACGTACATTAGTGAATACCAGGCACCATTTATTTTTTCAAACTTCAACGGAACTTCAGGGGATATAGATGTATTGACCCATGAAGCAGGTCATGCCTTCCAAGTTTACTCAAGTAGACATTATGAGGTACCTGAATACAATTGGCCAACATATGAGGCTGCAGAAATTCACTCTATGAGCATGGAGTTTTTTACATGGCCATGGATGGAATTATTCTTCAAGGAGGATACAGATAAATACAAGTTTTCTCATTTAAGTGAAGGACTTCTATTTTTACCATATGGAGTAGCAGTGGATGAATTCCAACATTTTGTGTATGAAAATCCGGACGTAACACCTGCAGAGCGTAATAAGGCATGGCGAGAAATAGAGAAAAAGTATCTACCTGGACGTGATTATGATGGCAATGAGTACTTAGAAAAAGGTGCCTTCTGGCAGCGGCAAACTCATATTTACACGGATGCCTTCTATTATATTGACTACACATTAGCTCAAATTTGTGCGTTCCAATTTTGGAAAAAGTCACGAGAAAATCATGACGAAGCATGGGCTGATTACATTCATCTTTGTAAGCAAGGTGGAAGCAAGCCATTCACCGAATTGGTGAAGGTTGCAAATCTACTTTCGCCATTTGAAGAAGGGACAGTTGAGTCGGTTGTAGGTGAAATTGAATCCTGGCTGAACAGTGTAGATGATAAGAAATTGTAAAAAAATCATTGGGACTGTGCCTTTTATTCAAATTTTTCAAATTGAATTGTATGTTATGCAAAAAACATTTATTAAGGATATAATAAAAACATCAAATTAGTATTGAGGGTGTTTTCATGATTCATTTAAAAACAAAACGAGAAATTGAATTAATGCGAGAAGCAGGACAAATTTTGGCCGCATGTCATAAGGAAATTCGCAAACTAATTCAACCTGGAATTACAAGTTTAGAAATTGACAGCTTTGCTGAGGATTATATAAAAAAGAATGGTGCTACGCCTGAACAAAAAGGTTATAAGGGCTATAAATATGCAACCTGTGCTTCTATAAATGATGAAATTTGTCATGGCTTTCCACGTAAAGAACCCTTAAAGAACGGTGATATCGTTACGATTGATATGGTAGTTAATCTTGGTGGCGCACTTGCAGACTCTGCATGGTCGTATGGCGTTGGAGAAGTATCCCCGAAGGCAGCGAAACTCCTTGATGTAACAAAAACGGCAATGTATAAGGGGATTGAACAAGCTGTGATTGGAAATCGACTTGGAGACATTGGTCATGCAATTCAATCATATACCGAAGGCGAAGGATTTTCAGTCGTACGTGACTTTATTGGTCACGGAATTGGTCCATCGATGCACGAGGAACCACAAGTTTTACACTATGGTCTTCCAAACAAAGGGCTACGCCTGAAGGAAGGTATGGTCTTCACAATTGAGCCAATGGTCAATGTTGGAAAATGGCAATCAACAATGGACAAGAACGGCTGGACGGCTCGTACCATCGATGGAAGTCTATCAGCTCAATATGAACACACAATTGCAATCACCCAAGATGGTCCATTCATCTTGACTGATCAAGATGCATAAACCCGAAAAAAAGTGTCACAAAAAATTTTGTGGCACTTTTTTCGTTAGAGAAACATTTCAACTAATCTTGGGAAGATGAAGTCTGATACCCAATGAAAGTAAAGGGGGAAAAAGACGACGAGTAAATTCCCGTATAGGCAGTATCTACAATAAAACTTCTTTGCCGTTCCAGGCTCTTCTGCAATAGACGCAAATACAGCTCCAACTAAACATGTAAAAATGAAAAAACCATAACCAAATAAACTATCAAACCTCTCATTAAACAAAATAAACCCTAATGCAGAACCATTAAAAAATAATAGGAAAAAGGACATTGATAAGAAAAATGTAGGAATAATGGACATGTTTTCCACCTCAATACAGTATATGAGTGTGTACTAGGGGAGATGACGATGTTATTTATTTTAGAAAATTGATTTAGATTTAGGATAAAAGAGCAAGTCTTTATGTTAAAATGAATTATTAGAATATTCCCTACAATGAAGGGTGTATTTGTAAAATTTTCAATACCAATAGTTTATTAGTTAATTCTCGACCTAGTTATCATGTCTAGCTCCAGGCGCCATCGGCTCTCTGGTCTAAGCCAATCGCTTCGGAAGGCAAAAAGCACCTTCTGTCAGCGCTTGTCTTATGCTTGTCGCCGATAAGCGGGCGCCTTGCGCTTTTCTATTGGGGGAGGGTAAATGAAAAAAATCATCTTGCGTGATGTAACAATGGAAAATTTACTGGATGTCATTCGCTTAAAATCAGAGGATAAAGAATTTGCTTTGTTCGAAAAATGGATTGCGTCAAATGTGTTTTCACTTGCCCAAGCCAAAGTTCAACCGGATTGGGTAACGAAGGCAATTTATGACAGAACACAGTTAATCGGGTTTACAATGTATGGTCTTGAAAATGAGCGAAACCGCTTTGAATTATGTAGGATTATGATTGATTATAAATACCAAGGAAAAGGCTACGGGACTCTAGCGGTGAAGGAGATCATATCAGAAATGATCAAAACATTGCCTTTTTGTGATGAAATTTACTTGTCGGTTATTCCGACAAATTTAGCAGCAATTCACGTTTATACGAAAGCAGGATTTGCAAAAACAGGAGAAATCATAAAAGGCTTTGTGGATGAAGATGTATATTGTTTCAAGGTCTAGTTCGTTTAAAGTGGAAGGAGTACAGAAATGAAAGCGATACTCATAGGAATCGTTTCATCCCTTTTTTTTGCAGTAACATTTATTCTAAATCGTTCAATGGAGCTATCAGGTGGTAGCTGGCTCTGGAGTTCTTCATTAAGGTATTTTTCAATGCTGCCATTTTTAATCGGAATTGTACTACTGAGAGGAAACTTGAAAGAGCTACTTCTAGAGTTAAAAACAAATCCTGTTAAATGGGTCTTGTGGAGTACGATTGGTTTCGGGTTATTTTATGCACCACTTACCTTTGCTGCAGCATCGGGGCCGGGTTGGTTAGTAGCGGGAACGTGGCAATTTGTTATTATTGCGGGTCTTCTCGTCGTCCCCTTTTTTTATAAGGCAATTGAAACAACGGATGGTCTGCAAAAGGTCCGTGAAAAAATCCCTGTTAAAGGTCTTATATTTTCTAGTTTTATATTTATTGGAATTCTTTTAATACAGCTTCAGGAGGCAGACGGAGGCATAGGAATGGAAATGCTTCTTGTTGGAATTCTTCCAGTTGTTGTTGCAGCATTTGCATATCCATTAGGAAATCGAAAAATGATGGAACATTGTAAAAATGAATTTGATACATTTCAACGTGTGCTAGGAATGACACTTGCGTCAACACCATTTTGGATTATTATTGCTTGTATTGGAGGTGCTACTGCCGGCCTACCGAGCGCAGGACAGATTTTACAATCATCTATTGTCGGTATATCCTCCGGGGTCATTGCAACTGTTCTATTCTTTTTTGCAACGGAAATGGTTAAACATGACCAAAATAAGCTAGCTGCAGTTGAAGCAACTCAGGCGACTCAAATTATCTTTGTGATGGTTGGCGAGGTTCTTATCCTAAGCGCTCCACTACCGACGACGTATTCCTTCTTTGGGCTCTTGATGATTGCAGGTGGAATGGTACTGCATAGCATGTTCTCAAATCGAAAAACACCTATTAAAGTAAATGAACTTGAGACGAAATCATTATAAAAAAATGCAGAGCTTAGTGGCTCTGCATTTTTTTGTGATACCTTATTTCACAACAATTTTATTGTCTTCAACTGTTACAACTAGGTTTGCTTGATCTTCGTTTTCTAAGAGAACATCTGTGATTTGGTCTTCAAGCTGTTCTTGGATGACACGACGTAATGGACGTGCACCAAAAGCAGGGTGATAACCAAGCTCAGCTAATTTTCCTTTCGCACCTTCATCGACGGTAATGGATACTTCTTGCTCGTTTAGAGTTGCTTCAAGCTCATGTAACATTAGGTCCACGATTTGTAGTAGGTGTTCTCTTTCGAGTTGTTTGAATTCGATAATAGCATCGAATCTGTTCAAAAACTCAGGCTTGAAGAAGGAGCCGAGTGAATCAAGGATAGATGACTCTTTGTATGCATCTGTTTCAGCTTGTTCAAAACCAACGGTGATTTTCTTAGGACCTCCGACACCTGCGTTACTAGTCATAATAATAACTGAGTCTTTGAAGCTTACTGTACGTCCTTGGCTGTCGGTTAAGCGACCATCCTCTAGAATTTGCAGGAACATATGCTGTACGTCTGGATGTGCCTTTTCAATCTCATCTAAAAGAATGATGCTATACGGATTGCGACGGACTTTTTCGGTTAGTTGACCTGCTTCCTCGTGGCCAACATACCCCGGAGGTGAACCGATGATTTTAGACACAGAGTGTTTTTCCATGTACTCACTCATATCGAGACGGATCATCGCATCCTTTGAACCGAATAATTCCTGGGCAAGTGTTTTGGTTAATTCCGTCTTACCAACACCAGTTGGTCCTACAAACAAGAAGGAACCAATCGGACGATTTTTTGCCTTTAAACCTGCACGGCTACGACGAACTGCTTTAGCAACCTTTGTAACTGCTTCGTCTTGGCCAATGACTTTTTTAGCTAAGTTTTCAGCTAAATACTTCATTTTTTGTTGTTCATTTTCTTGGAGTTTACCAACAGGTATCCCTGTTTTCTTTTCAATAATTTGTTGAATATTTGCTACATCGACAAGATTTTCTTCTTTAGAATCTGTATTATTTAACTGCTTTTCAAGAAGTATTTCTTGATGACGAAGCTTTGCGGCCAATTCATAATTTTCTTCGCCAGCAGCTTTTTCTTTTTCAGCGGCAATTTTAGCCAATTCATCTTCAATATCTTTTGGATTTGTACCACCTGAAACTAAATTCATTTTCGAACCAGCTTCATCAAGTAAGTCAATTGCTTTATCTGGTAAGAAGCGGTCTTGAATATAACGATGTGATAATGTCACACAGGCTTGGATTGCCTCAGTTGTGTATTTTACACCATGGAAATCTTCATATTTTCCTTTAATGCCTTCTAGAATTTGAATTGCTTCATCGATAGTTGGTTCATTTACTGTAACTGGTTGGAAACGACGTTCTAATGCTGCGTCTTTTTCAATTTGACGATATTCTCTTAGAGTCGTTGCACCTACAAGCTGTAGCTCACCACGAGCAAGAGCAGGTTTTAAAATATTTCCTGCATCCATTGAACCTTCAGCAGAACCTGCCCCAACTAATAGGTGTATTTCATCGATAAACAGAATAACATTTTTACGTTTTTGAAGTTCTGTAATTAATTGTTTCATACGATCCTCAAATTGACCACGAACGCCAGTGTTCGCAACAAGTGAAGCAACATCTAATAAGTATACTTGTTTATTTGAAAGCTTGCTAGGAGCTTTTCCTTCAGCAATTTGTAGTGCTAAACCTTCAGCAATAGCAGTTTTCCCTACACCCGGTTCCCCAATAAGAACAGGGTTGTTTTTATTACGGCGATTCAGAATTTCAATTACTCGCCCTATTTCCTCATCACGACCTATTACTGGATCTATTAGTCCAGCTTTCGCCATTTGTGTAAGGTTTCGACCAAAATGGTCAAGGAGACCTCCGCCATTTCCACCTTGTTTTGATTGTGCTTCTTGGTGATTGCTTCCCATTTGCTGACCAAAAGCCTTACCTTTAAACAGGTCTTCGAATGTGAACTGAGGGAAACCGGACATTCCTGAAGGTATTTTCATGTTGTTCTTCTCCTTCGCATAGCACTCACTACAAAGCTGAAGTTGTCTTGTGTCATGATTCACTTGTACGTGTAATTGAATAGTAGCTTCATTTTGATTACATGCTTGACAAATCATAAATAATACCTCCTTGAATTTTGACTATCTTTGACCAATTTAATAATGAAATAGGTCTTATCGATGTCTGACCATCTTTGACCTTATGTCTATAGTATACTTTGACCAAATTTGACTTTCAAGTAAAAAGTCCTTGTAAATTTTTCCTATGGTAACCGAAAATTTTAGCTCGTCTTATTTGTAGGACTTGTACATATATATCAAGTAACATAGACAAATAATGAGGTGGCTTTTAGTGCGAGGGAATTGGGGAGCGGCGTTCCAAATTGGAGCGGTATATGTTGGAACAATCGTAGGAGCGGGCTTTGCAACAGGTAAAGAAATTGTTGAATTTTTTACTCAATACGGTTTATTAGGTTTGGTCGGAATTGGAATCAGCGGTTTCCTATTTATATGGTTAGGGACGAGGATTATGATTATTGCAAATCGGATACAAGCAGATTCATATAAGGAATTTAATGAATATTTATTTGGTAAAAAAATTGCGTTAGTAGTGAATACACTTATGCTGCTAGTGTTAATTGGAGTCACCTCTGTCATGCTTTCAGGAGCAGGGGCGGTTTTTCATGAACAATTGGGACTTTCCTATCAACTCGGTATTTTAGTCACATGTGCACTATCAATAGTTGTTCTAACATATGGAAGTAAAGGTTTGTTTGGTGTGAACATGTTCGTAGTACCGATTATGATTTTCTTTAGTATTGTGATTGCAGTCGAAGTTATTTCTAGCGATGCAGCTAGTTTACTGCTTATACCTGAATTGGAGTCGCGAAACATTAAGTGGATGATCTCTCCTTTTTTATATTCGGCATTTAATTTAACGATGGCAATGCCAGTTTTAGTTCCATTAGCAAAAGAAATTGATCAAGAAAAAACATTAAGGTGGGGCGGGTTTATCGGTGGAGGCGCATTATGCCTGATTCTAATTACAAGCCATATCTCCTTGTCAGCACTACCGAATGTCGAGAGCTTTGAAATCCCGATGGCTGAGGTTATGAAAAACTTCATGGTGGCGTTTTACTGGTTATACATTTTAGTGATTTATGGTGAAATCTTTACATCAGTAATCGGAAATCTTTTTGGCCTTGAGCGGCAATTAAAAAATACAATCAAACTACCATCAACAATCATTGTAATTGGCATTCTAGCGGTCGCTTATGTCATAAGTCAACTAGGATATGGTTCCTTAATTTCGTTTCTATATCCGTTATTTGGGTATATGAGTTTAATACTACTGGTTCTGTTATCAAGGCCTATAAAACGATTACCGAAAAAATAAAGAGGTTAGCTAAAACCTCTTTATTTTAGATGTAACCGTACCTAAACCTCCTCGGAGTAGGCAAAAGATTCTTTTAAGTGACAGGCTAACTGTATCTTTAGGAAATCTTTTGGATCATTAAAACTTAAATGTAGGATATCCTCAATTTTCTTAAGACGTTGATATAATGTATTGATGTGTATATGGAGACTTTTCGCTGTTTCATTAATAGATTTATTCAACTTTATATATGTAACCAAAGTTGTTTCCAATTCGTTTTTCCTTGACCATTCTGAGTGTAACGGGTGGAAAAAGTCATTTATGAATTCCTTTATTTCATTACTGTCCTGATTAATAAAGAGACGATTTACTCCAATGCTCTCATAGGTAATGATACCTGTTTCTTTTTTGTTTACTAAATATGAAACGGATTTCTTGGCTTCTTCATAGCTCTTCCCTATATGATAAGCTCCTTTTTTAGTTGAACCGATACCTGCACATAAGAGGGTATCGTTATTATTAGTCCAATCGTTTATGATTGTCTTCAATTGCTTTATTGGTTCATCAATTAAAGTACTATCCTCTAGTGAAACAAGCAAAATTATTTTATTATGAAATCCATAGATGAGACTCAATCGGGGAATATTCTTCTTTATAAATGAAATGATACTGTGAATATCTGCACTTAGTTTATATAAATCTTTATGATTAACAAGCTCAATAACACCTACAAAAAAGGTATGGGAAGGATTAAGGTTGAATTCTTTTCTTTTACTAATCAGTGTCTCGGGCTCCCTACTCCTTATCACTTCATTAAAAAACTCGTGTGTTTTTTTATAATAGATTTCTTCAAATGTATGTTTTTTTACGAGTTCAAGTGCGAGTATGGCTCCACCTTGCTCAATTACAATTCGATCAAACATCGATAGTGTATAGTTGTAGGGTAAGATAAAACAACCAAGAAAAATGGTACCATTGAAGATTGGATAAAGGTAATAGTTTTCCTCCACTGGCTTTCTTATTTTTATGAAAACAGGCTTTCTTTTCGCTTTAAATAGGAGAGAAATTTCATCGGTACTAAAATAATTTGGTTGATTGGCTCGACCATGATACCAATCATTTTCTAAATAATCGTAAAAGGATACATGTCCATTAATCATTTTTCCTATTTCTTTAACGATGGTCTTTAATCCCTTATTTTGTAGTGAGAATTTAATAAGTGTGTTATGAACTTCGTTTCTTTTTGAAAGTTCGTGTAATTTCTCTCTCACTTCAGTATAAAGACGAGCATTTTGTATCGCAATCGCTACTTGTGAAGCAAACCCTTGTAAAAGTCGAACATCTCCGTCTGTAAACTTTCCCATTTTATCAAACTGGTGAATTGTCATTACACCAATCCGTTGATTCCCAATTGAAATAGGGACACTAACGATTGCTTGAATTACTTTCCCTCCTGTAGAAGAGTTAATAATCTGTAAATTCCCCTGAGTAATAGAGTTTTCACTCATTTTATCAAAGATTTGTTCTGTTGAATGGTAGATTAATGGTTTTCCTTCTTTAAATACCATACCTGTAATAGATTCCCCGACATTCATTTTTAACATTCTTATTATTGGTTCAAAACCCACACTTGTTTTACAATTTATTTTTTTCTCAATAGGGTCATAGAGCTGGAGATAACCTGCATTTGCTACAGGTATTACCGACAAAGCATTCTTAACAATTTTTTCTAATAGATCTTCAAGCACAAGGGATGAAGAGACCGAACGGATACCTTCGATTAGGATTTCTAGTTCAGTATCTTTTGTTTGAATTTGACTTTTGGCCTCTAACAATTCAAAACATACATATAAGTAGTCCAATTCACTTTTAGTAAAGGGACAAGTTAAACTATTTGAGCAAAGTAGCACCTGGTGCCCACTCGTATATGAAAATGCTACATATACGTACCCCTCATCAGAAACGACCTGGTATTTTGCATCATGACTCCAGTTTTGTTGTGTCACATTTACTTTATCTATGATGCCTTTTCTATGAAAGAGCTGAAATGAGGTGTCTTGTGGCTTTTGAATCCAAATCTCATAATGAGCACTTTCAAAACTTCTATCCAAAAAGGAAATAAGCAGCTGTTTGGTCGTCATTTGTAACCTCCGCATCATGAAAGGAATATAGAATGTTCCATATTTTACAAAATTTAAATGTAATATAATACATTGTATTACGTGTTTGAATGAATTACTATAAAAATTAGAAAATATAGAATCTTCTATTTTTAAAAAATGAATACGCTTACTTATGGTGTGGTTAATTTACTAGTCAAGGGACTTATGGTGAAACACAGGAAAAATAGTTAAAGGAGGAAGATTTGATTGGAAAAAGTACTACAAACTGCAAATAGCTGGCCACTTTGGATCTTTGCCGCACTGATAGTTGGTATAGTAATCTTTCAAGCTATCATTTTTATTCGACTGGCCTCAAATGCAAGTAGATCCGTTGGCATGTCCTCTACAGAGGTGAAGTCTGCAATTAGGGCCGGCGCGATTAGTTCGCTTGGGCCATCGTTAGCAATCATTGTTGTTGCAATATCGATGATTTCATTAATAGGAAGTCCTGTTACATTAATGAGGATATCTATTATTGGTTCTGCGGCAATTGAAACAGTCGGAGCAAGTATTGGCTCAAAAGCAGCTGGAGTTGATTTAGGCTCTACAGAGTATACATTACAAGCCTTTACGAATGCTGTATGGGTAATGTGCCTTGGTGGAATGGGCTGGTTATTATTCGTTGCTCTATTTACGAAGTCTCTAGGAAAGATTCAAAAAAAGGCAGAGGCGAATCCAAAAGGTGTAAAGATGTTAAGCACAGTTTCTGTTGCGGCTATGATAGGTGCTTTTAGTTATCTCGGTGGGGGAGAAATGGTAAAAGGTATGAGTGAATTTATCGTATTTATCATCGCTTTTATCGTAATGCCTATTATTATCTGGATAGGAGATAAATCCCAATTAAGATGGTTAAAAGAATGGTCGTTAGGTCTGGTAATTATTGTGGGTATGATTGCGGGTTACTTAATATCTTAAAAAGGAAGGTAGGAGAACTTAATGCCAGTTAATCGAGAGGAAAGTAATATACTCTTAAATGAAGCAATTCCGGGTACCCAGGGAATCGTACCAACTTCAGCAATGGACTTTGAGACTTTTCAGATAAAGTCCCATTTTTGGGGAAGGCTAACGATTTGGGCGGTCATTGCCTTAACCTTAATCGTACCCTTATATCTATCATTTGTTCTTGGACATCATCCTGGTTGGGGGACTATTATTTCGGGTTTTACAGCTTATGCAGCTATCATTATGTTTGTTTGGGTATTGGAACCGATTAGTTATTATCCTGTTTTAGGTGTTTCTGGTACATATTTAGCCTTTTTAACAGGTAATATTGGAAATATGTGCCTTCCGTGTGCTTCGGTTGCACAACGGGTTATTAACGCAGAACCAGGAACGAAAAAGGGGGAAATTACAGCTTCATTAGCGATTGCGACGGCTTCCATCGTAAATGCGATTGTACTTATTTTAGCCATACTAAGTGGTGCCTATATCCTTACCATACTGCCAGAGTCGGTTATAAGCAGCCTGAATTTTGTCCTTCCTGCTATATTTGGAGGAGTGATTGCTCAATTTGCAATAAAGAAACCACTATTTGGTATAGTTGGAATCGCATTTGGTTTGTTTGTTAATCTAGGTCCCGTTCCTCGTGCCTTTCAGACATTTGTCTGCATACTCGGTACAGTCATTGTTTGTTTGCTTTTAGAGAGGATTAAAAAACAAGAGAAAATTAGGTAAAGTGATGCTTATGATTTATAGTCGTAGGAAAGGAGTGAAACTACATTTTTATGGATGTACGAATGCGTAAACAAACAATTCTTCAATGGTTAAAAAGCGGACAGTCTGAGTTCACCGCAATGGCAAAACATATATGGGAGAATCCACAGGTCGCCTACGAGGAGACATATGCTAGTGAGCTGCAATCCTTAAAATTAAAAGAAGAGGGATTTCGTATACAACCATCCATTGGCGGAATGTCTACAGCCTTTGTTGCTGAGTACGGTTATGGTAAACCAATTATTGGGATATTAGGTGAATACGATGCGTTACCTGGTCTCTCACAAGTTGTCAAACCAGTTCAGGAACAGGTTGAAAAAAATGGACCTGGTCATGGATGTGGCCATAATTTACTTGGAACAGCAGGTGTAGAAGCGGTTGTAGCGTTAAAGAAAGTGATGGAGGAATATAATCTATCTGGTACGATTCGTTATTATGGCTGTCCAGCGGAAGAAGTGTTATCTGGTAAAACGTTTATGGCAAGGGAAGGTGTCTTTGATGATTTAGATTGCGCTCTAACTTGGCATCCATGGACCTCAAATATGGTACTAAATATGAGTATGCAAGCGATTGTTTCGATTAGGTTTCATTTTGAAGGAATCCCTGCACATGCTGCATCAGCACCACATGCCGGAAGAAGTGCACTAGATGCCGTGGAATTGATGAATGTCGGTACAAACTTCTTAAGAGAACACCTTCTGGATGGATCACGCATTCATTATGTGATTACAAATGGGGGACTTGCACCTAATATTGTTCCAGAGCATGCTAGTGTTTGGTATTACTTAAGAGCAGCCACAAAAGAGCAAGTTGAAGATATCCTTGGGCGAGTTGAGAAGATTGCACAAGGTGCAGCCCTCATGACAGAAACTGAGGTTCGGTCAGAAATAGATGCTTTTGCTTATGACACACTTCCTAATGACGTTTTAAATGACCTCATGTTTGAAAATATGAAACTAGCAAATCCATTAGAATATACTGTAGAAGAAGAAAATTTCGCTAGGGAATTAGTAAAAACAGTGGATACTACTATTGTAAAAAGTGCACAACGTCTAACGGATGAACTTCTCCCAACCAATTATCAAAATGATAAACTAACAAAGGGAAAAGTATTAACAGGTTCAACCGATGTTGGTGATGTTAGCTGGATTACTCCGGTTGGATCGATTATGGCTACATGTGCCCCTGTTGGGATCCAGTTACATACATGGCAGGCAACAGCTTCATTTGGTTCATCCATTGGTTTCAAAGGAATGCATTTTGCTGCACAAACAATGGCATTATCGGCATTTGATTTGTTACTCAATAAGAATCAGGTATTAGATCGAGCTAAAGAGGAATTTCGTTCAAGTACAAGAGAAAAGCCATATGTTGTGGGGATTCCAGAAAATGTTCAACCATCCCCAGTTAAAAAATAGAGCCTTTTAATAATGGTCCTGGATAAACCTTTTACAATGCAAAACACATACGAAATGGCAAAAATAGAATCTCAGGCAACGCGAAAAAAATCACCTAGGAGATCATCGAAGGTGTAGTTACCATTCGTTGATCTCCGTTTTTTTTCGTTTCGACATAAGGGGTACCGCCTAAGTCAAAATATAGGAAATAGGACAAGTAAAAATAGATTAAATATAAGATGAGAAAGGATTACTAGAAATATATTTCGTTTCCACATATACAAGCTTCCCCAGATTACACCTCCAGCAAAAGTTGCAAGCAAAAAGAGTGGATTTAACGTGTATATATTGGCTGACGTATAGAGTAGTGATGATAATATAACCACGACTTTTTTATTCTGTATTGTATACTCAATCCGCCCTTGTATATAGCCACGCCAAAACAGTTCTTCACCAGGAATGATAATTAAAAAGAGGGCGAAGTAATGCCATGTGAGCTGTGGCTGGACCTTCATGTAAAGCGTAGTAACATCGGCTAACTGATTAGGTAATAGAACTCCAGAACCGAATTTTCCAATAATAAAGAGACCATACAATAGGAGACCGGAAAAGATACTTAAACCAAGGCTTGAAGCTGAGATATTATGATAATCAAAGTTTCCGGAATTTATTGCTGCAACGGATAATATGAAGAAGGATACCGTGAACATGACCCAAAAAGGAAGGTCTGTTAGAAAACTAACTGCCAATAATATGTGCGCAAGTATGAATAAAAGATAAAAGTGTTTTTTCATCGTGATTGCCTCTTTACTTATGATATGTCGTACTCATTTTATCATGTTGATGATTTTTTTAGAATAAATTAGCCGTGGCGACTCATCCTAAAGATGATAATCAAAAAGAAGGAGATGCCAATAATGACACAATCAAAGAGCCAACAAGAACGTCAATGGAACGTACGTAAACAATCACAAAACCCTCATGGTAAAGTAAAGTCATTCGAACAACTAGCAGAAGAGGCTGGAAAAAATCGCAAAGAATAGTGATGATTTGCTACACACCCTTATTGGGGTGTGTTTTTTTGAGCGAAAGGACTGAATTGATATAGGATATGGTACATAAACATCATAATTTAAGCTGAATCAGTCACATAACAGATAATCTTTCCAATTCATTTTCGTTGTGAAATATCGGGAACCGAAATATAATTAACAAATGACATAATGAAAATGATTTTTAGACAGGAAAGAAGGATCGGTATGGGGCAAGACAACATGAGAGAGTATAAAATTGGCATTCTATATACGGCGATTGCCTATATAGCTTGGGGGGTATTGCCTCTTTATTGGAAATTAATTGACTCAATTCCAGCAGTGGAGATACTAGCGCATCGGATTGTATGGTCGCTCGTTTTTGTTTTACTGATTATTCTTATATCAAATAAGGGCAAGCAGCTAGTAACGAGTCTCAAAGAAATCTTTAAAAACAAAATTAAACTAGTAGGTATTATTGCATCATCTATTCTTATTACAATTAACTGGGCAACTTATATTTGGGCGGTTAATACGGACCATATTATTGATGCAAGCCTAGGGTATTATATCAATCCATTGGTTAGTGTCCTTTTGGGCATTATCGTGCTAAAAGAACGCCTTTTGTTCTGGCAGGGAATCTCATTTGGGTTAGCTGGGATTGGCGTACTTATTTTGACGTTCCAGTATGGGAGTTTCCCGTGGGTTGCTTTTACACTTGCACTTAGCTTTGGATTTTACGGACTAACGAAGAAACTTGCAAAGCTTGACTCGCTCATTGGTTTAGCGATGGAAACAATGGTGGTTGCTCCAATTGCACTCATTTATTTAGGATTTCTTCATAATAGTGGAGTTGGGTCTTTTTCAGGAGCTTCATTTGATGTGAAGCTATTATTAATGGGGGCTGGAGTTGCAACAGCATTGCCGTTACTATGGTTTGCTTCAGGAGCAAATCGAATTCCATTATCAGTAGTTGGAATCCTCCAATACATTGCACCAACAATTAGCCTCTTGTTAGGAGTTTTCCTTTATCAGGAGCATTTTACAAAAGTTCATTTGGTCACGTTTATCTGTATTTGGGCGGCATTGCTCATTTACTCATTCTCAAAAACGAAATTATTGACTTCCTTCCAACCGAAATTTACAAAGGATAAATCATTAGGAGCTTAAGCTCAAAAAGGGAGCCGAAAAAGCTCCCTTTAAACTGCATTAATAATTCTATAGTTCTTGTGATTTACGACAGTTCTACTCTCTAAATCTAGGTCTCTATAGTTTGACATATATGTTAAGTCTACAATAACTGAGTTTTCATTTACTTTTTCTACAATACCTTTAAGTCCTTCTCTAAACTCAATGATATCCCCGATTTCTGCAATTTTCATCATGTCACCCTCCATAGCATTCTTTGAAATTCAAAGTATCAGAAAATAGATATATCTTACAAAAAAACCATTTTTTTATATTTTGCCTTATTTTCATAATTAAGTAAAGCGTTTTCATTAGTAATTTATTATAAATGATTATAAATTGTGTGACAACAATTAAATATTTTTTTATAGTAAGTAAATAAGACATTTTTTGGGAGAGAAGTATAGTGAGAGATATAGGTTTAGTTTTAGAAGGTGGTGGAATGCGTGGTGTTTACACGGCTGGCATTCTCGAATATTTTATGGAGCAAGATGTTTATTTTCCATATGTAGTGGGTGTCTCTGCGGGTGCATGTATGGCAGCGTCCTATTTATCTAGACAAATGGGGAGGAATCGGACAGTTAATATTGATTATGTTAATCACCCAAACTACTTATCATTGCGGAATTTGGTAAAGAATAAACAGCTATTTGGGATGGATTTTATTTTTGATGAAATTCCGAATAAACATGTCCCATATGACTATGATTCTTTTTATCAATCAAAAGAAGAATTTGTGGTGGGTACGACTGATTGTGAAACAGGAGAGCCTCTATATTTCAAGAAAGAGGATTACGGAAATAACATACTTAAGATCATTCGTGCTTCAAGTTCATTGCCATTTGTAGCACCGATTATTGAATTCAAAGGGAAAAAGTTATTAGATGGTGGTATTACAGATCCGATACCATTGGTAAAAGCACAGAAAGATGGAAATCAGAAAAATGTAGTGATTTTAACCCGTAATAGAGGGTATTTGAAAAAGAAGTCCAGCATGGGGTGGGTTGTAAGACGCTCATTTAAAGAATATCCATACCTAGTTAAAGCTATGGAGAGCCGATATCAGCGATATAATGAAACACTTGCTTACATAGATAGGGAAGAGCAAGCGGGAAGAATATTTGTCTTCAGCCCATCAGAACCACTAGAAGTGGGAAGGGTTGAACGAAATCCAGTGAAGTTAACAAATTTATATGAGCTGGGGCTAAAAGACGCACGTACACAGTTTGATCAATTTCAAAAATGGTTGCTCAGTTAAAGTAGAAAAAGGTGCCTCAGTATTGAGACACCTTTGTTCTTATCTCGGGCCAAATCCGCCCATCATCCCAGGTCCACCCATAGGTCCATGATGCTGTCCGCAGCCGCAACCGGGACCATGAGGACCAAATCCAGCCATAGGCCCAGCACCAGGTCCTCCGGGCCCGAATCCAGCCATAGGCCCAGCACCAGGTCCTCCTGGCCCGAATCCAGTCATAGGTCCCGCACCAGGTCCTTGAGGTCCGAAGCCAGGTCCTCCGGGCCCGAATCCAGCCATAGGTCCCGCACCAGGTCCTTGGGGTCCGAAACCACCCATCATGCCTGGTCCACCCATAGGTCCGTGTGGTTGCCCACAACCGCAACCAGGTCCATGAGGTCCATGGGGTACCATCATTTGTGGTGCCATACTAGGAGGTACTTGAGGATTAAACCCTGCAGACATCACTGCGTCATCATCCTCATGGCTAGCGCCACAACCACAATCTTCATCCATCATCTGTTGTTGAATCGGGTATTGTTGGCTGCCTTCTACTTCATATGGTGAAGCACCAGGATATCCCATTTGCGGGACATTTGTACCTTGCATCATATCTTCAGGAGCATAGCCCATTCCGTGTTGTTGTGGGGCTGTTGGTAATCCCTGTTGATTATACATATTGGGATTCATAAACATTGGGTTTTGATAATTCTTCATCGAATCCACCTCTCATTTGTATTAAAACAGCTAAAAAGTCAACAATTCTGTGTCATTCAACTCATTAATTCACTACTTTTTGAAGACTTTTAACTTTTTCATCGAACGTATAAATGCCTACTAGACATTTCCACCATATCTTATGCCTATTAACGGATTGTGTGTGATATCGTGATATAAATGGGTATTTGCCTTGTTTCTAATGAAAGGACACACTATAATCTATCAGTGAGGTGTTTAATTTGGATGAGCAATTTGTTAATGAAATTTTAAATAAACTACGTGATGGAGAACTAAGTGAATATTTGGTTAAAAAAGATCAATTTTTGGAGTTTCGAAATGTATTGGTAATACGGGAGGACTTTAAGCATTTTCGTGGAATCGCCATTCATGGTGGGGATGTCCTGTATCGGTATACGGAGGCTGCAAGGAGTTAGTGGGACAAAAGTCTTATCAATATAGTTGACAAATACTGTGAAAATCGAGTAAAATTATCTTGAATTCGAGATAATGAAAAAGGGTGGATTGTATGGAAGCAAATGAATCAATCAATGTTCCTAACCTCTCCTTAAAGTTTTTTGTGATACTATCTAGAGCATTCCGTTCAGTGAATGAGCGGGTAGAAGAGGATGTAAAAGGATACGGATTAAACTTAACTGAATTTGCTGTATTAGAGCTTCTCTATCATAAAGGAGACCAGCCGATTCAGCACATTGGAAAAAAGGTCTTATTGTCGAGCGGAAGTATAACATATGTTGTGGATAAATTAGAAAAGAAGAATTTCCTCGTACGAATTCCTTGTCCGAAGGATCGACGTGTCACATGGGCGTCTATTACGGAGGAAGGCAAACAATTTATGGATACTATATTTCCTAAACACCAAGAGGCTATAGAAGAAATTGTTGGAGGTCTGTCTGATTCTGAAAAAGAGGAAATGATGACTCTATTGAAGAAGCTTGGGTATCACGCAGAAAAAATATAAGTAATTATTCAATAGCCTTGTAGAAACGACACATCGAATAACTTCGATGTTCTTTTTTGCTCTTTTTGAAGCGTGTATTTTTTAGGATAGGAACACAGTGTATATTGCTTGACCTCCCTTTTAAAAAAATACTATACTTTCCAAAATAGAGAGAAAAGGTAGAGAGGGAGAATGGATATGGTTACAAATGAAGCAAAGAGCCTTCTTTTGAATAAAATGAAGATGATTCAAAAAGCAGATCAACAAGATATCTGTTTAGTTGGTCCTGTTCGTTTACCAGTCCAATTAGATGATCAAATTGTGACATTTAATTGGTATACATGGTTGAAGGTTGAGCGTGAAATGAGTCCAGTGGATGTACTTGATTCACTTTCACAAACTACTTTAGCAGAGATGCAACAATCGTCAGTTCTTGTTTATGGTGAGTTTGATACGGAAGATGAAGCGCTTATTCGAATGCACAGTATTTGTCATACGGGAGATATTTTTGGGAGCAAGCGCTGTGACTGTGGTTTCCAATTGCGTGAATCAATGAGAATGATTGTTTCGAATGGTTGTGGTGCTCTCTTTTATTTAGCAAACCATGAGGGAAGAGGAATTGGATTGTTCACAAAATCTCTTGCGTATATTCTTCAAGAAGAAGGACTAGACACCGTAGAAGCGAACCACGCATTAGGATTTGAGGACGATAGCCGCAATTATGAAGATGCGATTCGCGTGTTAACAGAGTTACGTGCTAAGCCAGTTACGTTAATTACAAACAATCCGAAAAAACTAGCGGCCTTACAAAAACATGGGTTATTATCGGACACACATATCCCCCTCTGGGGAGATGTTTCGGATTATAATAAGAACTATTTAGCAACGAAGGTTGAAAAGTCGGGTCATATCCCATCCGACGAAAAAATTGCAATTGGATAAGTTTCAATCTAATGGAAGCTGTAGGAAACTACAGCTTTCTTTTTTTGTATAAATCAGTTGAAATTCTTGTAAAACATATTACATAGCTGTGATGTTTGTAAAATACAGCCCGTATATTTCCTCTATGTCCATTAATTAGGTAAAAAAAACAACAGGGATATTTTTTCCATGTATTTTTTCGGATGAGTTGTCTCATAGGTTCTAGCGTTCTGCCATTTATTGGACGATGAATCGAAATATTACAGCTGTTAACCTTCTAGTAGGCGTAAAACAAAGATACTAGGAGGAATTAAACGATGAAGAAACTAAAAAAGATTGGATTTGCAACTGCCTTAACACTTTCATTATTCGCTTCAAGTGTGAGTGCATCGGCAGCAACTCATACAGTACAATCAGGTGATACATTTTGGAACCTTGGAATGAAATATGGAGTTTCAGTGTTAACTCTTAAGGAAGTAAACAAACGATCAAGTGATTTAATCTATCCAGGTGAAAAACTTGAAATACCACAATCAGTTTCAAGCGAGGAAAAAGAATTACTAGCTCGACTTGTACATGCTGAAGCCAAAGGTGAACCATATGAAGGTAAGGTTGCTGTGGCAACGGTTGTATTAAATCGTGTAGATTCAGATGAATTCCCTGATACGATTAAAGAAGTCATTTACGAGAAAACACCAGGTGGTGCTTTTGCGTTTAGCCCGGTGCTAGATGGCCAAATCAACCAAGCAGCTGACGAAGAATCTAAACGTGCTGTAGACGAAGCCATTACTTTCCGTGGTCAAGGTAAAGGGTCATTATTCTTCTTCAATCCAAAAAAGACATCAAATGAATTTATGTTCTCTAGGGAAGTAACAACAGTAATCGGTAACCACCGTTTTGCAAAATAAACCTTTTTATTAAAACACTCATTTCGTTAAGAAATGGGTGTTTTTTATCATTATTAAGTGAGTGTGTATGTGATGATTAACTTCCTCATATAGTGAGTAATATGGATAGATATTATTGGAGGGAGAGGGAAGGTATGGCAGTAAAAGTCCTGTTTTTTGGAGACCCAGGAATAGATGATTCTCTGGCAATTATGTATGGATTACTCAATCCAAATATCGATCTTGTTGGAATTGTGCCAAGCTATGGAAATGTGGAACAAGAGCAAGCAATACAAAACGTGGCCTATTTATTATCGTTAGCAGGTAGAACGGATATCCCGATTATTGCAGGTGCAAAGGGACCATTGTCTGGCGAAATTATACCGTTTTACCCAGAGATTCATGGAGAAGAAGGGCTTGGACCAATTCAGCCTCCTGATACGTTACCAGTAGCAGAATTATTAAATTTTGACGAGATTTTTAAAATCATTGAGCGCTATGAAAATGAACTCTATATCGTTGACGTAGGAAGGTCAACATCACTTGCCATTTCGTTTATCCTTGGTGGGGATATCATGAACAAAGTTAAAGGCTATTATATTATGGGCGGGGCTTTTCTCGTGCCTGGAAATGTAACCTCAACTGCTGAGGCTAATTTTTATGGTGATCCAATTGCTGCCAATTATGTTGTTGAACATGCTCGAAACCTTTCCGTTTTTCCATTAAATGTAACGTCTGAAGCATTATTAACTTCTGATATGGTAGATACCATTATCCAACAGGGAACCCAAAATCCGTATCGAAGTTTAATAAAGCCTATTTTTGACTATTATTATGAAGCCTACAAGGAACTTGTACCAGGAATAGAAGGAACACCTTTACATGATGTTGTTGCACTAAGTGCAATTGCGAATCCAGGAATTGTTCAGTATGCGAGACGTAGAGTACAAGTAGAATTATTTGGTGAGACAAAAGGAGAAAGTATTGCGGATTTTCGCCCGAAACCAGAGGAACAACCCACAGAAACGCTGGACAGAATTGCATTACGCTTTGATTATGAAAAGTTTAGTTCTGATTTTATGAGGGTGATGACAGAAGGAAGGGTGGATAGGTAGTTTTAGGTAGTCCTTTAGGGTGGCGAAATAAATAATATACAGAAAATGGTACCAATGTATCAGAAGAGTATTTTAAATTTTCGGAAAATATACCCAAGCTTTCTTATCCACATTTAGCATATAATGTGAATAAGGAAGCTTCTGTTTGTTGCCTAAGGTCAAGCATTACAAAATCTAGACCTTTAGGGGGTGATGACATGTTACTTCATCTCGCACTAGCAATCCTAATTGGTGGTTCTATGGGGTTGTTGGGACATGCTAAAAAACAGGGGAAGATTGAAAAACCACGTATGACAAAGCGTTTTATTCATCTAGGATTTTTAGAAGAAGTCTTAATTGGCATGATTGCTTCAGTATTAATCGTCGCTTCTAGTGACACAGAATCTATTTTTAGAGTGGTGTTCCTCTCAATTTTAGCAGGCTATGGGGGAGAGAGAATCATGCAAGGATTCGATTTAGTCAGACACACAGAAAAACAGAGCATTTCGCCACTGCAAACAAATCAAGAACAGGAGAACAATGAGAAGAATGATGCAATGTAAAGTGAATCAGATAAAAAAAGTATCCCAAGCTTTATTTTTATGACTCTATTGGCAGTAATTACTGTGCGTGGAGTCATTTTTATTTTGAGTTAAAGTACTGTGGATTTTTCCCATCTGTTCATATTGCTCCAAAAGTAGAGATGTTTCTAGTAAAATGGTATAATCAGTAGCAATGATATGAAATGGAGGATTTACAATAGATGATTACAGTAACAAATGTAGGTTTGCGTTACGGTGACCGCAAACTTTTTGAAGATGTTAATATAAAGTTTACACCGGGTAATTGTTATGGCTTGATTGGGGCAAATGGTGCAGGTAAATCTACTTTCTTGAAGATTTTATCTGGTGAGATTGAGCCGCAAACTGGTGATGTGCATATGACACCGGGTGAGCGCCTTGCTATATTAAAACAAAACCATTTTGAATATGAGGAGCATGAAGTCCTTAAGGTTGTTATTATGGGACATGCCCGACTCTTCGAAGTGATGCAAGAGAAGGATGCCATTTATATGAAGGCTGATTTTTCTGATGAGGACGGTATGAGAGCAGCTGAACTCGAAGGTGAATTTGCTGAATTAAATGGGTGGGAAGCAGAATCTGAAGCTGCCATCCTATTAAAAGGATTAGGAATCTCAGAAGACCTTCACACGAAAAAAATGGCTGAACTTACTGGTTCTGAAAAGGTAAAAGTATTATTGGCACAGGCATTATTTGGAAAGCCTGATGTTCTATTACTTGACGAGCCTACCAACAACTTGGACCTCAAAGCAATCAAGTGGCTAGAAGAGTTTTTAATTAACTTTGAAAATACGGTAATTGTCGTATCCCATGATCGTCACTTCTTGAATAAAGTATGTACACACATGGCTGACCTCGATTTTGGTAAAATTCAAATCTATGTTGGTAACTATGATTTCTGGTATGAGTCAAGCCAGTTAGCTCAAAGAATGGCACAAGATACAAATCGCAAAAAAGAAGAGAAGATTAAAGAACTTCAAAACTTTATTGCACGATTCAGTGCGAATGCATCAAAATCTAAGCAAGCAACATCTCGTAAAAAGTTGTTAGAAAAAATTTCACTTGATGATATTAAACCATCTTCTCGTCGTTACCCATTCGTAGGTTTCACTCCAGAACGTGAAATTGGTAATGATCTTCTACGTGTTGAAGGCCTTACAAAAACAATTGATGGCGTTAAAGTACTTGATAATGTGAGCTTTATTGTGAATAAAGAGGACAAGCTAGCATTTGTAGGTAAAAGTGAAATAGCTATTTCAACCTTATTTAAAATCATAATGGGTGAAATGGAAGCTGATAGTGGTACATTTAAATGGGGAGTTACAACGTCACAAGCATATTTCCCTAAGGACAACTCTAAGTACTTCAATGGTGACGAGCCTACATTAGTAGATTGGCTTCGTCAGTTTTCACCAAATGACCAAAGTGAAAGCTTCCTTCGCGGGTTCCTTGGAAGAATGTTATTCTCTGGTGAAGAGGTCTTGAAAAAGCCAGGCGTTCTTTCCGGTGGAGAAAAAGTGCGTTGCATGCTTTCAAAAATGATGTTAAGTGGCTCAAATGTATTGGTACTCGACGATCCAACCAACCATTTAGACCTTGAGTCCATTACAGCTCTAAACAATGGCTTAATTGCATTTAAAGGGTCAATTTTATTTACATCGCATGACCATCAGTTCGTCGATACAATTGCAAACCGTATCATCGAAATCACACCGAATGGTCTCGTTGATAAGCAAATGACATATGATGAATATCTTGAAAATGCAGAGTTGCAAAAACAAGTTGAATCAATGTACGCATAAAAAATAGAGGGTATCAAAGGGCCAAGCATTGACCTTTTGATTCCTCTTTTTTATGTCCCTGTTGCAGTGTTTGCATCGGAGAAATCTGGATCAAGTGTATTGGATCGACTTACATGATTGTGGTTGGTCACATAAATACCTGTATTGAAAGATCCCGAACCTGTAATGGTCTTACTCGAGGATGTAGGCGAGACATAAAAAGAATTACCGGTGACAATGACTCCCTCATTGCTGTTGATCTCAATCGGTCCTAAAAAGATAGACGCCATATGATTTGCACCTGCCCTAGCTAAGGATTCTAGTACTAGCATATGGGACTTTAGGAAATGTGAAAGGTACAAACCCCTAAAAAAGAAAAAGATAAGCCACAAAGGGCTTATCATTTACTTACCAAGTAAGGCTAATATACCTTTAAAGATGAGAACAAAAGAAAAGACGATTATCGTGAGGACCCCCACCAGTGTGAATACTGTGTGTAAACTCGTTAAAACGGTATCGTATGCAGTTACTCGAATAAGAGCAAACCCTGCTAAAATACAGGCTAAAAATAAGAAAGCAAATTTATCCAATCGATTTCCCTCCTTTACTACACTATATGTCCCATTTTCTCGAAAGTGAGGAAAACCAAGATTATTTAATCATTTTTTAACAATCAGGAATAAAAACGTTTTACGTGAATAGAATGGTTTTGTCGGGAAAAAATGAAGAACTACGAAGGTTTGAAAACGATAGGGTGGGACAGATGGCATTAGTAAAAAATTGTATCATTGTGCTGTTATTTGCATTATTAGTTGTGGGAATGATTTTATTGGGAGTAAGGACAATCGAAGCAAAGGAAAATCCAACTGTGGCGATGACAACAGAGGTAATATACGTAGAAAACGCCGTTCATTTCTAAAGGGAATGAACGGCGTTTTTTTGTGTGTTTATAAAGTGATAAGGGAGCCGCAAAATGGGCTCCCTATGTTAACTATTGTTGCGAACCATTTCTAAGTTGCTGCTGAGCCATCGCAACGAGGCGTTTCGTCATTTCGCCCCCAACGGACCCATTCGCACGTGCGGTCGTATCTGCACCAAGCTGAACTCCAAACTCATTGGCAATTTCTTCTTTCATTTGGTTTAGAGCATTCTCGCTACCAGGAACCAATAGTTTGTTTCTTGCCATGATACACCACTCCCGACTTATATTTTGAGTAACCAATGATGATTACTCATTATTAAATTCCCACGTAAAGCGCGAATCCATGCTTGGGAAAAGGGACCAATTGACGGATGACTAGGTATGTGAAAGATATTTTGGATTGTGAATGGAATTTATTAAGGGATAATGGGAAAACGAACCAGTTAAAGTGATATACAGGTTCCTATATGTAAGAAATTAGGAAAAGTCAAACCCGCAAATACATTATACAGGTTCACAAATGTAAAAAATTAGGGGAAAACGAACCAGTAAAAGCGATATACAGGTTCGTATATGTAAGAAATTAGGAAAAGTCAAACCCGCAAATGCATAATACAGGTTCGCGAATGTAAAAAATTAGGGAAATGCGAACCAGTTAAAGCGATATACAGGTTCACAAATGTAAAAAATTAGGGGAAAACGAACCAGTTAAAGCGATATACAGGTTCGTATATGTAAAAAATTAGGAAAAGTCAAACCCGCAAATGCATAATACAGGTTCGCGAATGTAAAAAATTAGGGAAATGCGAACCAGTTAAAGCGATATACAGGTTCACAAATGTAATAAATTAGGAAGAAGCAAACCCGCAACAGCGAAATCCAAGTTTGCAAATGTAAGTATTCAGAAAAAACGAACCAGTTAAAGCGATAGCCTGGTTCGCAAATATAAAAATCGATCTACTCCATCTTCAAACTTTCTTCCTCTAGCTTTTCCATCTCTACTTTCATCCAATTAGGATCCATTTTTTCGCCAATAAATACTAATGTTGACTTGTAGTTCATCAGTTCCTTCATGTAAATGGGCGTTCCGTAAGAGTATTGGAATAAATAAGTGTGATTTGAATGGGTAAACTTTAAATAGCCCTTAATCCGAAAAATAGTGTCAGGCATATTCTTAAGCCACTCTTCAAACAAATCAAGGTCAAGTTGATTTGAAAATGTATGTACATACGTTTTTAGCTTCAAATCAAGTTGTACATGGGCACGCTCATGTGGTTTACGCTCTGCTTTTTTTAGTGTACGCAGGTCATCAAGTTTCACAGCAGCATGTTTGGTTAGCAAGCACTTGGCTTCATTGTTAATCGATTGAATTTCAAAGAGAATATTTCCTTGTTCCATCTCTGACAACTGGTCAACCTTATTGAGTAACAACACGTCCGCATGATGCACCTGTTCTCGTAACAGCATTTGAAGCTGAGGGCTCAGCGTATTTCGTTCCTTCCAGCGATTAACGTCGACTAGTGTCACGATGGATTGGACAAATAATTGATCTGCAAAAAGTGGCGACATACACGCATCCAACACTTCAATTGGATGAGCAACACCTGTAGTTTCAATATAAATCGCATCAAGTTCATGGTCCTGTAATAGCCCTTGTAGATTAACTTCCAGTTGGCCTTGAATGGTACAACAAACGCATCCATTTAACAATTCCTTTAGAGGAGTATTCTCTGAAACCGCATTTGAATCTATTGAAACCTGTCCAAGTTCATTCATCACGACGGCCACTTTACGCCCCAATTCTTTTTCTTGAGTTAGAATATTTTGTAACAAAGTGGTTTTACCACTTCCTAAAAATCCAGATAAAATAAAAACCTCAATTTTTTCCATAAAAACTCCTCATTCTTTTTCTTTATAAATATAGTGCTTATCTCTTATAATAAAAGTACCATCTCTTATTATAACGAATAATTCCTAACAGGAAAGAGGAGCAGCTTTGAAACACCTTCATACGAATTATTCATTCTTTGATTTAAAGATTCGAACATATAAAGTTATGCTCCCTATTTTAATAGTTGCTTCTGCGTTCGCCACTTATTTGGAGATTACTATTGGTTCAAACAGCCTCTTTAATAGGGTTGCACTACCTTCTCTTTTAGTATGGTTCATTGTGATTTACTTGATGGTATTTAAACAAAACTCAAACCTTTTTCGATATATCGAATACGTGACTATAATTTTAATTAGTGCCTTATTCTTAGGGAAGTTTTGGGTAGCCCTTCATTTGGAATTTGGTGTTTCCCGTGAATATGAGTTTGGTGAGTTTTTTAATTGGATACCGTTGTTTTTTATCTTTATTTTCTTCACATTTAATGGAAAAAAGGCACTTCTTGTTTCACTTGGCTTTTTAACGTTAACAACAATCATTGCGCTCGATTACTTCTTGCTTGTGGATTTTGATAGGTATAGCATTAGTCCTATTATTCAATTTCACCTATCAAACATGGTTTATGTAATAGCCCTTTATTCGTTGCAAAAGCTTAAGGAAGTCCTATTACATGCAGATGCATTAAGGAAAACATCGATTACCGATTTTCTAACAGATTTACCGAACCGCAGGTATATGCATTCTTTGTTGTCTCAAGAATTTGAAAAGGAGAACAACTTATCGGTAATTCTATTTGATGTTGATAATTTTAAATCAATTAATGATCAATATGGTCACGATATTGGAGATCTTGTGTTAATCAAACTCTCTGTTACGATTAAGTCCTATCTTGGTGAAAAGGGAGTTCTCGGTAGATGGGGAGGCGAAGAATTCCTTATTGTCTTAAAAAACACCCCAGTTATAAAAGCAACAGAAATTGCTGAAGAAGTCAGGGTGTTGCTTGAAAACACTAAGATTGATGAGGTTGGAAGGGTTACTTCGAGCTTTGGAGTAGCAGGGAAAACTGAAAATGATGTGCCCCACATGTTGCTGAATCGTGCAGACAAAGCCCTATACGAAGCAAAGGAAAATGGGAAAAATCAAGTATGTATCAAAACCGTTTGACAGTTGCTAATAAAATAGAGAGCTAAAAAGTTCAGTGTAAAACAACACTGAACTTTTTATTTAATTATGCACCTTTTTTTTGTGGAGTGTATTGTACATGTCGATTTTTTTGATGTGCAATGACTAGAGTAAACAGGATGATGCCTATACCACTAATTAAAACATGTGGGTAAATGAGCAATAGCCCACTTGTTAATAATAGCAGTCGTTCTATTATTGTCGTCCTCCTCTGGAGCCAGCCAATCACACCGGCACTTAATGAAATAACACCAATTACCGCTGTTACGATCGAAAGAACAATATCAATTGGATCTCCATCTAGCAATAAGGCGGGTTCAAGAACGAACATAAACGGAACGATGAAACCCACTAATCCTAATCGTACGGCTTCTAAACCAACTCGGTTCGGGTTACTATCTGAGATTCCTGCGGCTGCATAAGCTGCCACAGCTACAGGTGGTGTAATTGCAGAAAAAATAGAGAAATATACGATAAATAAGTGAGCTGACATTAATGAAACACCTAACTCCATCAATGCGGGAGCAGCTAACATCGCGGTTAAGATGTAAGCTGCTGCAACCGGCATCCCCATTCCTAAAATGATACAAATGAGCATAACGAGAAGTAATGTAGGAAAAAGCATACCTTCAGTAAGGCCGAGTACCACACTCGTTAGTTTTCCGCCAAGTCCTGTTGACATAATCCCGGAAATAACTAAACCTGCTGCCGCACAAGCTGTCGTGACCGGGATGGAGGACCTTGCACTGTCGACCATCGCTTCAAAAATTTGCTTAATTCCCATTCTCGTCTTTTTACGAAACCAGCTTACTACTACAATCGATAAAACACCATAGAGTCCAGTGCTAGATGCACTAAAGCCATTTAATAGCATAACGAGCAAGACAACCAGGGGAATAAAATAGTACCATCCTTCCTTTAACACTTGGGTGACCATAGGTATATCTTTTTTATCTGCAGTTGGCAAATTTAATCGTAACGCTTCAAAATGAACCATTGCAAGTAAAGAAACGTAATAGAGAATACCTGGAATGATAGCAGCAACAACAATCGTAATATACGGTAGCTGAGTAATAGCTGCCATCAAAAAGGCAGATGAACCCATAATTGGTGGTAAGATACTGCCTCCAGTTGATGCAGCAGCCTCAACGGCTGCCGCAAAAGACGGTTTATATCCAGCACGTTTACTCACCGGTATAGTGAACGAGCCTGTCGTTACAACGTTTGCTATTGGACTTCCTGATATCGTCCCAAAAAATGCACTAGCTAAGACAGCCACTTTTGCAGCTCCGCCACGCGTTCTTCCAGCTAGAGCAGTCGATAGATTGAAGAAAAACTCACCAGCTCCTGCTTTATGCAAAAATGAACCGAATAATAAAAACATGTATACAAATGAAGCCGAAACGGCTAAAGGTGAACCCCAAAGGCCGTTAAAGCTATATGATAAATCCTCGATCACTTCAGAAAATGAAAACTCACGATGCCAAATAAGCCCTCCTAAATGATGCCCCCACAATGCATAACCGATTCCAATTAAGACGACGATAACGATGGGCACTCCAATTGTCCTGCGGGCTGCTTCGATACTTAACACTACAAATATAAAGCCAACTATAATATCCGTAGTTGAGAGGGGATCGACAATTGGAATTCTTTCTGAAATCCGCTCTGCATGAATAGTAAAGTAGATCCCAGCCCCGAGGGCTAAAAGAGCAAAAATAGAATCCACAATAGTTGGGGTCATTGTGGTTTTCCCTTTTTTTGAATAGCTATAAGACAAAAAGGATAAGAGTAGGATGAAGGATAAATGGGTCGCTAAAAGCTGAATTGGTGCCATTTTACCCCAAACAACAGACCAAATTTGAAATACAGATAGAATAAATGAGAAACCTAAAAATATGGTCAAATGTGGACCTGTCAATTGTCGCTTTTCACCTTCTGTGAGGCCACTAGTCATAATATGTTTAAAGCCCATTATGTTGGGAACTCCCTTCAAAATGTGGTGAATTATTGGATGAGCCCTTTTTCAATAAAAAATCGCTTCGCGCCAGGATGAAGAGGGACCTTCCCAACTTTCGTAAAGGTATCATCTGATAGTTTTTTAAATTCTTTATGAACTGTCCCTAGATATTCAAAGTTTTCATAGATTGATTTTGTAATCCGATACACTTCTTCTTCAGGAACATCCTTGTGAACAATTAATATAGCGGGTGTATATAAGGTATCTAGCTCTTGCTTTAGAAAGTCATAACTTCCTGCAGCGATTGTTCCTTGTTCCATTCCTAATTTATCTGCAACAGCCTGCAAAATATCTTTATTCATCGAGATAAACTTCATGTTAGTAGTGGTGGATGCTTCTAATATATCACTAGAAGGAACAGACACAGCGTCACCTGTCACATCAATCCGATTTTCTGCCATCAGTTCAAATGTTTTAGATCCACTTAAATGGTCAACAGAGCCACCCCAGGCCTTGATATCTTTGTAGGTTACACCGTATTCTTGCAATATTGCTCTTGTAATCATTTCACCTGCTGAGCCTCTTTGATCGACTGCTAATCGTATCGGGACTTCATTTTCAATAACCTCGTCTAATGAATCAAATCCAACATTGGCTCTTGCTATTAATTGATAATAGTTAGCTGGAATAATAACACTAATTGCCCGAATGTCTGGATAGGCATCTTTATAGGGCTCTGAACCACTGAATGCTGAATAAGCTGTCATCGCGTAAGAGATTCCATAAGGAACAGTATTTGTACCGACACTTGCTGGATTCTCCACAATTCCCCCAGGCTCGACTGTTACAAGTGCTCCTTTATTTTCGCGTCGGATTGTTTCTGCGATTCCCTCTGTAAAAACTGACCATGCGCCACCTGTACGTCCACCAATAATGGTCGTACGAATATCTTCTGTTGAACCGACAGAAACCGCTCCAACTTTATTCATACAACCAGATAGAAGTAAACAGCTAATTATGAAGATGAGAGGCAAGGTCCATTTTCTTTTATACATTCTTTTTTACCCCCAAAAGATATGGTAATCGAATACTCACCTAGAAATTGGCGAGACTAGTCGGAATATCGGTCTTTAACTACTGATTGATAACAACCTTTTTATCTCCTTCTTTAACTTGTAAGCTAATATCTAGGGCTTTAACAGAATGAGTTAGAAAACCTAATGATATATTCTGGACACCGGTTCCTGAATAGCTTGCTAAATTAGCTAATGTGATTCCTCCAGAAGCTTCAGTAATGATTCCATTTGGCACTAACTGAGTGAATTCTTTGACCTCTTGTGGGCTACGATTATCAAACATGATTACGTCTGCGCCAGCTTCTACCGCTTCCATTACTTCTTCTGCGCACTCTGTTTCTACTTCAATCTTGACCATGTGACCAAGTTTTTCACGTGCAGCTTTAACCGCTTTTGTAATCGAACCGCAATAAGCAATATGATTATCTTTAATCATGACACCATCATAAAGTCCAAACCGATGGTTCTTGCCACCCCCGGTTACTACCGCATATTTATCTAGCATACGAAGTCCAGGGATGGTTTTTCTTGTATCACAGATTGAGATGGAAGGGTCGTTTAACGCTTCCACACATTTATTTGTCATGGTCGCAATTCCACTCATTCGTTGGATGAGATTTAAGATTACTCTCTCACCAGTAAGTAGATGGCGGGTTGGGCCACTTACTGTTGCAATTGTATCCCCGGTTAACACACGATCTCCATCAGAAAAGCGAAGTTCAACTTGAATGGTTGGGTCTAAGAGGTGATACGCTTCTTTTATGATTGATAAACCTGAAATAATTCCATTTTCTTTGGCGATGAATACACCTTGACTTGTTTGTTCAAGAGGAAAAATGGATTGACTTGTAAGGTCACGTTCACCAATATCTTCAAGTAAAAACTCTTGTAGCATTTTTCGTAATTTTAGTATATTCATAGTTTGCCTCCTAAAATAAATAAGTTTGATAATAATTTCACAAACTTAATCAAAAAATTTGATTGAATTGGTTTGCTTGACATATGTGAAAATACAGGTGTCTTGTCATCTATATTTACATATTCTTAACCGAATTTCAATATAATCAATAAATTTAATTTTTTAAAGAGAATTTGCAAAATGTGGGAAGATGAGAAAGGAAAAGGCACCACTGGAGTTAAATCTCAGTGATGCCTATTGTTAAAATGCCCAGTTACCTCTACGGAAGACTGGTTCTGAGCTACCGTCTGCGTTGATGCCGTCGATGTCCATTTCACCTGATCCGACCATGAAGTCGACATGTGTGATGCTTGAGTTTGCTCCTCTTTTCGCAAGCTCTTCACGTGACATTGTCTTACCACCTTCAATACAAAAAGCATAGGCATTTCCGATTGCAAAATGATTAGACGCATTTTCGTCAAAAAGGGTATTGTAGAAAAGAATTTTTGATTGTGAAATCGGTGAATTATGTGGAACAAGCGCCACTTCACCTAAATAGTGGCTACCTTCATCTGTTTCCACTAGGCGTTTAAGCGTATCTTCACCTGTTTCAGCCTTCACGTCCACGATTCGTCCGTTTTCAAAGGTTAATGTAAAGTTATCAATTAAATTCCCACCGTAGTTAAGGGGCTTGGTGCTGGTCACAAACCCATTTACACCATCTTTTGCAGGGACGGTAAAGACTTCTTCAGTCGGCATATTGGCCACAAACTGAATCTGTTGTTCATTCTCACCACCGCCACCAATCCAAACGTGACCATCAGGAAGTTCTACCGTTAAATCAGTTCCTGGCGCCTTATAATGCAGTTTCTTATATTTTTTCTTATTAAGGTAGTCGACCTTTGCATGTAAAGTTGTATTGTGTTCTTTCCATGCTTGGACAGGGTCCTCTAAATCAACACGAGTTGCTTGGAAAATCGCTTGCCAAAGCTTTTGTACTTGTTTCTCTGACGAAAGGTCTGGGAATACTTTTGCAGCCCAGCTTTCTGAAGGAACCGCAATAACTGACCAGCTCACCTTATCCGCCTGAGAATAATTACGAAATGTTTGCAATGCTTGGCCGGCAGTTTTATTGGCTTTGGCGATTCGTTCAGGATTTACACCTTTTAATAAATCAGGGTTTGAAGAAACAATCGATAAAAAGGCAGCACCATTTTCTGCGAGTTCTTCCATTCCTTTTGCCTTCCACATCGGGTAATCAAGAAAAGCTTCATCAGGTGCAAGGTCAAAACGAGTACGTGTAATGTTGTCATCATTCCATTCAACGTAAACGTTTCTTGCTCCAGCCTCATACGCGTTTTTAACCACTTTTCGTACATATTCAACTGCCGAGATAGGTGCATTAATAAGGAGGTTCTGTCCTTTTTGAATATTTACCCCGACACGTACAGCTAAGTCAGCATATTTATCTAGCATTTGTTCAAACGTAGTCATATGTAATCTCCTTTAAGTCTGGTGCTAAAAACTAGCACGCAAATATGGTTTTTCAATTTCTAGTGTAACAGAAACAATTCGAACCGCGAAATAAAAATTTTCATAAAAATGGAATTAGAGGAGCTCTAACTAATATGTGACCATTATTATTTATAAAATGAAACCCTTTCCCTGATTCGTACGTATTTACTAGTATGGAAAGGGGTGGTTTTTCATGTCCAACAATCCGGTGTTAAAACTACCAACAACGTCATCTGAAAGAATACTAGCAATCCTTTCAGTCCTTTTTATACTTGGGAGTTATACTTTTATCCTGGTGAACTGGAGTGAGATACCTGACAGGGTTCCTACCCATTTTAATATTGTAGGAGAAGCTGATAGTTGGGGCGGAAAAGCCAGTGTTTTCATACTCCCAATTGTCTCAACCTTTTTGTTTAAAACATTGTTTATTCTAAGTAAATTTCCACATGTCCATAATTATCCAGTTAAAGTGACACCTGAAAACGCTGAAGGCATCTATAAAGCCTCTCGAAAAATGCTCATTACGATGAATTTTTTCATGACCTTCTTTTTGGCAATTGGCACTTGGGAAATGATCAATGTGGCACAAGGAAAAGCTGGACTAGGAATATGGTATATGATTGGTTTCTTCGTGTCTATTTTTGGAACAATGGGATACTATATGTACAAGATGTTTAGAATGCGAAAAAAATAAGTGGAACCAGAGTGGTGGTTCCGTTGAAAGTAGGCAGTGATACCATGATCATTGAGATAATTGTTCAAGATACCACAGATGCGAGGATTGCTGAAGAGTATGGGGCAAATCGACTAGAGCTAGTCACAGCAATGACAGAAGGGGGATTAACCCCTTCATATGGGGTGATTAAAGAGGTGGTACAGGCGGTATCCATTCCTGTCCATGTAATGGTCCGTCCTCATGGCTATTCATTCACGTATTCAGAGGATGATAAAACAGTAATCTTAGAAGATGTAAAAGCCTGTAAGGAACTGGGTGCAGCAGGGATTGTTTTTGGTTCTTTAACAGAAGATGGTGAGATTGATGAGGCTCTTCTTGAAAAGGTGATTAAGGCAGCGGACGGAATGAAGATTACCTTTCACCGAGCTCTTGACGAAGCGAAGAATATCGTAGAGGCGTATAAAACCCTTCAAACCTACAGTGATTCCATACAAACGGTATTAACTTCTGGTGGAGCACAGAAGGCGTTGGATGGTGTAGAAAATCTGCTGGAGATGCTCAGTTTATCGAGTGATAAGCCGTCACCGGTTGTTATGCCAGGTTCTGGGCTATCCCATAATAATATTGTGGAGCTACATGAGAAACTTCAGGCAACACAGTACCATTTCGGTTCTGCGGTTCGGATAAATGGGAAGTTTAGCGAACCAATAAATGGGAATACTATTAAGACGATAAAACAATTACTAGAATCTTACAACAAGGATGTCTGAATGATACATTTAGGCGTCCTTTTATTTTTGTCATATAGATGCAAATAAACGGCTACCTTGCTAGAGGCATTACACTAATATCACATAAGGGAGAGTGAAAACAATGGAAGTCCTCATCAAACAACTCGAAAGGATTTGCAAACAGTATCTGTTAACTGAAAAAATTCTACTTGTGGATACATATAAAATTGGCGAACAAATAGTCAGAGCATATACCCAAAAAGACAAACATGCAGTGAATATTAAAATAAAAACTATTAAGGATTTTGCTCTTGATGTTTCCCAGATTGAACAAAAGCAACTTATTGAAGACGCAGTAGGAGCTCATTTACTGTATTCTTTGTTAAACGAATACCAACCAAGTTTCGAGTACTTTAAAAATGTAGAAATTACACCTACATTAGGTCAGAGCATGTACCAAACAGTGAAGCGACTTCGGCTAGCAGGATACACTAGCGACTCCCTCAATGTAGAACATTTTGTTTCACCTGCAAAAGGTGAGGATATAAGGCTTATTTTACAGTCATATGAACAACTGCTCGAAAAGCATAATCTAGTCGATGATGCCGAACTCTATCAAAGGTCGCTGGAAAAATATAATGCTAGTAATCAAGTCTTAATACTGCAAAGCAATCTAACCTTAGCATTCCTACAAACGGAATTTTTAAAGACGATGCAGCCGGCTACCTATTTTCATTTACCTATGGAAGCTGTACGTGGGCTCCCAGCACCAGAAATGTCATCTTTTTCAAAGGTCGTATATGGAGATGAAACTCCATTGAGTTATTTATATGATATTGAACATGCCAAAGAAACCGTCCAAACACTCTCTTTATTTACTGCCAAAACAGAGGAGATGGAGTTGAAGGAAGTCTTATTTAGAACCAAGGAGAAAGGGATAAAGTTTGATGAAGCTGCCATTTATTACAGTGCAAGTCCTCGATATGTAACAGCTATGTATCATCTTGCTGAACGATTGCAGATACCGGTGACATTTGGCGAGGGTATTCCGATTGGGTTCACTACTCCAGGCAAACTAGTATCAGGGATTTTAGAGTGGATGAAAGAGTTTTATAGTGTTCAAGTTTTTTTAAAGCTGCTTCAAGAAAACCTAATCGATTTAGGAGAAGATGCACCAACAAAAGCAAAAATGGCAGCGATGCTTCGTGGAGCGAACATTGGCTGGGGCCAAGAGCGCTATCTTTCACAACTAAAAATGAAGATTGCTGAATTAAACGATAGTGGTGACCGAGTTCAGGAATATCAGTGGCTTCTAAAATTGTTCACAACAATGTTCAAACACATGCCTAATCTTCAACGTGATGGGACTATTGTCTATCGTGATTTACTCAAAACAATCCAATTTCTCCTTCACAACTATTGTCGAGTCTCATCAGGATTTGACCATGCAGCTAAAGAGGCTTTGTTAGATCGAGTTGAGTCCCTTTTACCTTATGCAAATGATGTGATTCCAGAACCGTACCAAAAAGTTAACGATGACTTATTATCAATCCGTACAGGAAAGTCCCGTCCGAGGCCGGGATTCTTGCATATGTCTACCTATAAAGAGGGTATCTTTATGAATCGTGAGCATCTGTTCATCGTCGGTTTAGATAATCAACGGTTTCCTGGGAAATCAGGAGAGGACCCTTTGCTTTTGGATACTGAGAGAAAGAAACTTGGTCGACTTCTTCCGTTAGAAGGTGAAAAGTCTAACCGAGACTTATACATGATGTTGCAGTTATTCGCATCATCGGCGAACAAAGAGATTACAGTAAGTTATTGTAGGTTTTCCATAAATGAAAATCGAGCCGTTACTCCGTCGTATCTATTTTTACAATGTTATCGAATTCATACCGGTGACGTTTCAGTAGATTTCCAAACGTTGCGACAAAAAGTGCCGATAGCAGACCGAAAGCTCCCTCTTGAAAGAGGAGATTGGTGGACTCATAAAATCACAAACACACAATACGGACTACTAGATGATTCACTAGTAAGCGAATTCGCTAATGTTAAAAGAGGTCTTCAAGCGGAAAAAATGCGGCTGGACCCTGCTTTTACTGTGTATGAAGGAAAGATTGAGAGCGATACGACCGATTTTGATCCCCGGAAAAATCACGACCTTATGATTTCAGCGGGAAAACTCGAGAAAATCGCCAAATGCCCTTATGCCTTTTTTTTAGGGAATGTGTTGCGACTGCGTGTGAATGAGGAAATTACGTATGATTCGAGTAAATGGTTGGATGCAAAAACGAGAGGGACATTACTACACGAAATTTTTGAGTCGTATTATAAGGAAATTAAAGCTCGGAAAGAAAGACCATCTTATGGGAACCATCTAGAACTACTAACCAAATTGGCAAAAGACAAACTGAAGTATGTGAAAACTCTTATACCACCACCTAACGCCAGAACAGAAAGACTAGAATCAGAGGAAATCATTGAGTCATGCGAGACATTTTTACGAATTGAAGAGGAAAATAGTGCAGCTGGCGAACCGTTGTATTTCGAATATTCCTTTGGGGAAGATTCTCCGGCTGTAATTGAACTTCCATCAGGGAACGTACGTGTTAGAGGCATTATTGATCGTGTGGATCGATTACCCGACGGAACTTATCATATCATTGACTATAAAACTGGCAGTAGTTGGGGCTATAAAACGAAGGAGTTTTTTAAAGGTGGAAGACAGCTTCAACATCTACTATACACGCTTGCGATAGAAGCTCATCTAGGTATCGAGGAAGGTACCGTCAAACAAAGCTCCTACTTGTTTCCAACTAAAAAAGGAGCGGGCAAACGATTTGTGCGTGAACAAGAGGAAACAACGAGAACGAATGGAAAAGACATTGTAGACAAGCTCCTTTCAATCGTGGAGCATGGCCACTTTACGATGACAGATGATGAAAATGAATGTACATTTTGTGAGTTTAAAACGATTTGTAGACGATCTACCTATGATAAAGATGCATTAAAACAAAAACAACAAGACGAGACAGCCCAGGGATTAAAAAGCTTTTTGGGGGTGCGAGCCTATGACTAAGGTAGTTATTGATCAGGAAGCTAGGGACAAAATAGGGAATGTACTGAATCAGAACTTTCTTGTGGAGGCAGGTGCGGGTTCAGGTAAAACAACTAGTCTTGTTAATCGAATGGTGAACTTAATTTACACCGGGACAGCGAAAGTAGACGAGATGGTTGCAATCACATTTACAAAAAAAGCTGCTGATGAACTCAAGACTCGTTTTTTAACGATGCTTGAAAAAAAGGCAAAAGAGGAAACAAATCTAGATGTGAAATTCCTTCTTGAGGAAGCATTGCAACATATTGACCAATCATTTATTGGTACCGTTCATTCTTTCTGTGCTCGTATATTACGAGAAAGACCTGTTGAAGCGGGACTTGATGTTTCATTTTCTGAACTCGATGATCAGGAAGACGATGAAGTTGCAAAGGCAGCTTGGTTGGTTTACATGCATAAGCTTGAAACGGATAACCCACAGAAAGCAAGAATGATAAAGGATTTAGGATTTGATGATAAGGACTTGAGTGAACGATTTAGTACAATGAAAAACTACCCAGATATAGAGTGGGCAAGTGCTTATGTTGAAAAACCGAATCTTGAGGTTGTGTATGAACGCTTTATCGCTCTGTTAAAGGAGGCAAGTCGCTGTATTCCGAAAGATATCCCAAAAGGTCCAGACAAATTACAAGAGGCGATTCAAGAAGTACTCCGGCAAACTAGATATCAAGATAAAGCAGATTCGTTGATGGTTAATGTTTTCAAATCGTTCGATAAGAAACTTAAGGCAACGCAGTACAAATGGACGACCAAAGAAGATGCTAAGGAATATGAAATTCGTATTTCAGATTTTTTCGAGGATTATATCAAACCATTACTCGTGAGGTGGAGTGAGTATTGCCATCCATTTGTAATTGATTTATTTAAGGGTGCTTTTTTAGAATATGAAAAAATAAAACAAGAACGGTCATTGATGAACTTCCAGGATTTATTAATGAAAACGGCGGCTCTACTTAAAAACAATGCAGAGGTACGGACGTATTTTCATCAAAAGTATAAGAGGGTGCTTGTGGATGAGTTCCAGGACACTGATCCCATTCAAGCAGAGATTATGTTTTATTTAACAGGCGAAGATGTTACTGAAGAAAATTGGACGAGGTGTAAACCCCGCCCCGGATCACTCTTTGTAGTGGGTGACCCGAAGCAAGCCATTTATCGTTTCCGTCGTGCTGATATTGATATTTACAATCTGGTCAAGGACTTAATCGAGTCTCATGGTGGTGAAGTCCTTCAGTTGATTATGAACTTTAGAACGGTTGATACCATAACAAACCAATTAAATAAAGTGTTCCAGGAGCATTTACCTGAAAAAGAGAGTGTTCACCAGGCCGCCTATCGTCCGCTTTATTCCTTTAAGGAGGGTGACAATTCGGATCTGATTGGGATTAAGAGACTCGTATTAGCTGATGATTACGCAAAGAATAAAACGATTACTCTTGAAAAAGATGCTGAGAACATCACCATGATTATCAGAAAATTACTTGATGATGGTCATGAACCAAAAGAATTTATGATTTTAACAAGGCAAAAAGAGGGAATTGATGTGTACTCGCATGTTTTAGAAGGCGCAGGAATTCCTGTTAGTGTCGGCGGAGAAATGGAAATCAGTATGATACCTGAATTTCAAGATCTCATTCGTCTCTTAGATGCACTTGTCGATACGACTGATCAGATCGCCTTTACTGCTTCACTTCGAAGTGTTTGGTTTGGTATTAGTGATGAGGAATTATTCCAATGGGCTCAGGCTGGAGGCAGATTTTCACTTTATGCAAACATGCCTGTCACGTTGTCTCGTGAAACGGAGCTTCGTTTTCAGGATGCACTTTCAAAGCTACAACAGTATGTTAAGTGGAAAAACATATTTTCACCAGCTGTAGCAATTGGAAAAATTGTTGACGATATTGGTTTATACCCGTTGTTTGTAACCAAAGGATATGGAAAAAGAGAGGCGACTAATCTTCTCCAAATCATTGAAGCGCTTCGGGAGAAGGAAGAGAAAGATGCAACTACTTTCAGAGAAGCAGTCGATTTTATCAGAATGAAAATTGAGAAAAAAACGGATGTTATTAACCTTGAGGACGACGAGAATGCGGTTCGGATCATGAATGTCCATAAAGCAAAGGGCTTGGAGGCATCAATCGTTTTTCTAGCACACCCTGGGAAAAAGCCGGAAATCCGCACTAAAATTTCGTCACACATTAAACGAGAAAATCGCTCTGCAACAGGTTATTTTATGTTCGGAAAGAAGCAAGGACAAACAACAAAGCCTCTAGCACAACCGCTAAATTGGGAAGATTTTCTTGATGCTGAGGAAGCATATCTGGTAGCAGAGGAAATACGGATTCTTTATGTGGCCGCAACAAGAGCGGAGAAGGCAATGATTATTAGTACCTTTGAATCGAAAAACACAAAAAATCCTTGGAGTCTTCTGGTAGATGGTCTACCGGAGCTTGAAGATATTGAAGTTCCTGAAAAAATGGCGGACGAAGCAAAGGCAACCGGAATCCCAATTACCAAAAACGAGTACAATAAGGAAACTACTGGTTTGTTGGATTGGCTAGAGGAGCGTAAACATCCTTCTTTTTCAACCTATAGTCCGACTGAAGATAAACAAGATATCTTCACCCTTGAGATCGAACGTGAGGAAGGTGGAGGTCAGACATGGGGAACTGTTATACATGAGGTCTTTGAAAAGCTGGTTAAAGAGGAAGAGGGAGTATTAGAGGAACTTGTTTCATCTACCACAAAAAGGCATGACATCTCATTAAGTCGAATGGCAGAAATTGTTGATGTGGTGGAGCGGTTTCAACAATCGATGATTTGGGCAGAGCTTCAAATCGCTGAAGAGGTACTAACAGAGGTCCCGTTTACGATTAAAATAGATTCTGGAGACCCATTGTATGAGCTGGTTGGAAGCGAAGGCAAAAGTGAAATGGTGTTTGTAAGTGGGATCATCGATCTCGTGTACAAGATAAATGGTGAATGGAAACTAGTCGATTATAAGACGGACCGACCAAAGGATATTTCGAAGCTACCAGAACTGACAAACTATTATCGAAAACAAATCAAGTTTTATCAGCAAATTTGGGAACGAATTACAGGTGAAAAGGTTGTCGACAAGCAGTTATACTTTGTGACCCCGAATAAGATTGTGGCTGTTTAGTGCGAGTGTTAGAGCTAGTTCGCGAAGTCGGTGGTGTATTGAACTCTAGTGTGTTTTCATAAGATGGATGAAGACCCGAGTGGAGGAGTTTGTAGCAGGGAAAGGTCATCATGAGATGGATGAAGACCTGAATGGAGAAGATTGTAGTAGGAAGAGGTCTTCATAAGGTGTATGAAGACCTGAGTGGAGGAATTTGTGGCAGGGAAAGGTCATCATGAGATGGATGAAGACCTGAATGGAGGAGTTTGTAGGTGGAAGAGGTCATCATAAGATGGATGAAGACCTGTATGGGAGAGTTTGTAGTAGGAAGAGGTCTTCATATGGTGAATGAAGACCTGAACGGAGGCACAGGTAGCATGAAGAGGTCATCATAAGGTGGATGAAGACCTGTATGGGAGAGTTTGTAGTAGGAAGAGGTCTTCATATGGTGAATGAAGACCTGAACGGAGGCACAGGTAGCATGAAGAGGTCATCATAAGGCGGATGAAGACCTGACCGGAGAAACTTGTAGTAGGAAGAGGCCTTCATAAGGTGAATGAAGACCTGAGTGGAGGAATTTGTAGCGGGAAGAGGTCATCATAAGCTCGATGAAGAGGAAACGAGCGGAAGCAGCGACCGAAATTCTCTTCATGTTCTCTATGTATGTTTTTACATTAATAAACAAACCTTAACAAGGAGGACTCTTCACGGAAAGGAGCCATCTAATGAAAAAGAAAATTGCGATCATTGGCGGAACAGGAACAATCGGTTCCATCCTTGAAGAAGGGCTTAGCGCCAAATATGATATCGTGATTCTTGATAAGAATATAGATAATCCTAAACATATTGAAGTGGACGCTACTGATTATCACGACCTCTTACGTACCATCCCAAAAGACTGCAGCGCACTTATTAATTTACTAAATGTTAGCACCGAAAATGACTTTAATGATATTAGTCAATTTAAGAAAAAGACGGACATTCACTTTTTTGCATCCTTCTACATTCTTAGAGCAGCAATTGAGCTAGGTATTCCAAAGGTGGTTTACGCGAGTAGTAACCATGTAACCGATTTTTATGAAAAGGATGGAGTTTCAGGGCTCGGGCGTGAGATAACTGTTGAAGATTATCCCTATCAGCGGACCTTGTATGGGACTCTCAAATTGGCCTCAGAAAATATCGGCCATATTTTAGCGTATGAGGAAGAGAACAATCTATCAGTGATTAACTTGCGCATTGGAAGTGTGAGACGTGACGAAGTGAAGGATCTCCAAAAAAACGAGCGTTTTAATAAGACACTATTAAGTCATGCCGATGTGATTCAGTTGTTTGATTTAGCCATACAATCAACTATCAAGTTTGGAACTTATTATGGAGTATCAGATAATAAAGATAAGCCGTGGTCCATTGAAAATGCTAAACGTGAACTAGGATTCGTTTCGAAAATGACTTCGGAGGATGTACTCGAGCGATCCAAAACGGAGTTAGACAGCATTAATTCAAATTACGAAGACCTCGAGAATCAAAACTGGTTAAACTAAATCACACTCCTAAGGCACCCACACTTTTTGGGTGTCTTTTTTCTTCGAAGACGATAACATATTTCTATTTTTCTCCATTTGGTATAATGATAGAATAGCCCTAAAGGGGTTGTTACTATTTGAAAAAGAGGAAAGCGATGCTATTTATAATTGGTTTTTTACTTATCATTGGTGTTAGTTATTTCGCAGCCATTCATTATAAAATATCTCAGTTTGTCGATGTTGAACCGCCCCAAAATGCTGACTACATGATTATTCTCGGTGCAAAGGTGAATGGGGAGGTTCCTTCACTGGCGTTGCAATATCGGATTGATGCTGCGGTGGAATATGCCAAGAAGAATGAAGATACAATTCTGATTGTTTCAGGTGGACAAGGTCCAGGCGAAGACATAACAGAAGCTGAGGCAATGAAACGTGCACTCGTGAAAAAGGGGATACACGAATCTAGAATCTTACTTGAGGATCGCTCAACCAGTACGTATGAAAATATTAAATTCTCAAAAGAATTGATTCCTGAAGGTGCAAAACAGGGGATTGTTGTGACAAATGATTATCATTTGTATCGATCCATCCAAATTGCGAGAGATGCTGACTTGAAAGTGGAGGGACTACCGGCCAAGACTCCAGAGATTACACTAGTAAAGGCATATGGTCGGGAATATTTATCGATTACAAAGTATTATTTGGAAAAATATGTGTTGAAATAGCAAAAAGAATCGTCACCTGTAACATAGGACGATTCTTTTTTTCTAAGGTATTAATTATTCTCCACTGCTTCGAGCAATAAGTCGACGATATGAACGGTACGGATTTTATCAGATAATCCCTCACGTTCGATACCAAGTTTCATTTGCAGTAAACACCCTGGATTGGCTGTGACGATGGTTTTGGCTCCAGTGGTCTTCACTTTCTTCATTTTTGAGTCTAGGATTTTCATCGACATTTCAGATTCGACGATGTTATAGATCCCGGCTGAGCCACAACAGCTATCCGCATTCGTCATTTCTAGGTAGGTAGTACCTTTAATTGCTTGTAGTAAATTTCTAGGTTCGGAAGCTGTGTTCATGACATTTCGTAAATGGCATGAATCTTGATACGTTATTACTTGGGCAGGTAGAGATAACTCAATCTTATGAAACTCTAATTCTATTAATACTGACGAAATGTCCTTGAGTTTTTTCGCAAACGCCTTGGCACGACTCGCCCATTCGGGCTCATCCTTTAAAAGGTGATCATATTCGATTAAGAAGGCTCCGCATCCGCCCGCGTTTGTGATAATATAATCAGTTTCAATTTCTTCAAAAGCCGCAATATTTTGTTTGGCTAGTTCCTTTGCTTTCTGCTTTTCACCACTATGTCCGTGCAAAGCTCCACAGCAGACTTGTGTTTTTGGTATTACAATTTCACAGCCAGCCAACTGGAGGAGTTTTGTAGTAGCATCATTTGTTTTCATGAACATTGTGTCCATTAAGCATCCTGAGAAAAAAGAAACCTTCTTTTTTTGAACACCGATAGGCTTAAGGTGATAGGGACGATTTTTGAGCTCTTTTAAGGTTGGTACTTCAGGTAGAACACTCTCCATGGTTGATAAGCCATCAGGTAAAAACTTCATTAGTCCACTTTTCCGTACGACTTTTTGCATCCCTGAACGTTGGTAGACACCAAGTAATCCAGTTAACGTCCTCATACGATTTTGATGAGGAAAAAGACCTTCAAAAACGGTTTTTCTAACTGTTTTCGTGGGGAGAGAATGCTTTTTATTTTGATTAATAATATCCCTTGCTTCTTCTAAAAGGTGACCGTAGTTCACTCCGGACGGACATACCGGTTCACATGCACGACATCCTAAGCACATGTTTACTGACCTTTCAAAATCTTCGTCAGGTTCAATTAGACCATCCACAACAGCTTTCATTAAAGCGATTCTTCCGCGTGGTGAATGTGCTTCCTGATAACCAGATTCAATATAAGTTGGGCAGGTAGGGAGACAAAATCCACATCTCATACAATTTAAGAGTTCATCTTGGTCCATGCGCGATTGAAATTCTTCTTTTATGTTTTGTTGTTCCTGCATCGTTGTCATGTTGAAACCACCACACGTTTTCTTGAATCCTTGGCAAACATTTTTCCGGGATTCATAATATTGTTTGGATCCAGACTGGTTTTAATGGCTTGCATCGCAGCAATTCCTGCAGCACCGAGTTTCATCTCTAGATAAGGTGCCTTCATGACACCAACTCCATGCTCACCAGTGATTGTTCCGCCCAGCTCAATGGCTTTTTCAAAAATTTCTTCAAATGCTTTTTCAACTCGTTCAATTTCTTCTGTGTTCCTGACATCAGTTAAGCAAGTGGGATGAAGATTTCCATCACCCGCGTGACCAAATGTACAGATACGAAGCTCATATTTCATTGCTATTTCCTCAATAGCCTTAACCATTTTGGCTATCTCAGAGCGAGGCACAGTAGCATCCTCTAAAATGGTCGTAGGTTTTAAGCGGGCAAGTGCGGATAAGGCTGCACGTCTTGCGGTTCTTAGGCTTTCAGCTTCCTCCTCTGATTCAGCAGATTTAACGGATACTGCATGTTCTTCCTTACAAATCTCTATGATTCTCTCAATGTCCCGTTTTACAATTTCTTCTGGTCCATCCTGTTCAATGAGAAGGATTGCTTTTACATCGGTAGGGAGTCCAACTTTTGCGAATGCTTCTACTGCTTCTAGTGTAGGCTGGTCTAGAAACTCTAGCGTAATCGGGATGATTTTATTTGCAATGATTTTTGAAACAGATTTTGCTGCTGCTTCTAGGTCCTGATACAATGCAAGAATGGTTTGTTTTGTTTCAGGCATGGGAATGAGCTTTAGTGTGGCCTCGGTGATGATTCCAAGTGTCCCCTCTGAACCGACAAAGAGCCGGGTCAGGTCATATCCAGCAACATCTTTCGCTAGCTTTCCACCGGTTTTGATGATGTCACCATTTGCTAAGACCGCTTCAAGCCCCATTACATAATCTCGTGTTACACCATATTTTAGGCCTCGTAACCCTCCAGAATTTTCATTAATGTTGCCACCAATAGTAGAAATCTTCATTGAACCAGGGTCAGGTGGATAAAATAACCCCTTTGCTTCGACCGCATTTGTTACTTCCTGTGTAATCACACCTGGTTGAACGGTAATGGTCAAGTTTTCTTCATCTATCTCTAAGATTTTGTTTAGGTGTTTAAACAGAAGTACAATTCCACCCTCGGTAGGGCATGTTCCTGCACAGAGGTTAGTTCCAGAACCACGCGGAACGATTGGGATTTTATACTCATTACAAACTTTCACAATTTCCGAAATCTCCTCTTTGTTTCGTGGAGCAATCACCGCGTCAGGCATAGATTGGAATTGTGGAGTTGCATCGTAAGAGTATACAAGTCGGCCAGTACTTGAATCATCATAGTTTTCCGGACCAACAATTTTTAACAATCGCTGTCTAGCTTTCGTATCAATCATGTGAACGCCTCCAATAAAGTATCTATATATAAGCATAAAAAAAAGCGGATAAATCCGCTATGTAGAAACATACAAATTTTTTGGCTTTTATTCAATGATTTTTATAGATTTATTTAATATTACAAAGCCGATATAAAGAGTAGCTAGGTCTTTGAAGTTCCTAGGATGAAGGCCAGTACGTTCTTCAACTTTATTTAAACGATAATTAAGGGTATTGACATGGATATGAAGAGCCTTTGCAGTTTCTTTGATGGACTGATTGTGTTTAATAAATTCAAACACAGTGTTAATTAAATCTATATCATCTAAAAGCGTGACCACTGTACGCCTAATGAACTCCGCTTGTACTTTTGGACTGGCTTCATGAATGAGCATTTCCAACTTTAGGTCATCATCAAACGTAATCGTATAGTTTTTCTTAGCCACTTCAAGTGCTCGTTCGGCTTCATCGAATGATTTCTTTATTGAATAATCAAAGTCATTCGTACCAACTCCAAATGAAATTTGTACAGAAAATCGATGTTCTAGTTCTTCTTTTAACTTTTTTAGAATGTCATTTATCTGTTCCTTAGAACGTTCAGCTAAAAGAAGAAGGAACCGTTCGTTTCCCCATCTGACAAATAGATCATCAACTTGCAGGAATGATTGCTCACGTACACGTTTAGTAATGTCTCGAAGTGGAATTTCTTGCTCACTCTCAATTAATCCCATTACAACATGCCGCTTTATGTCAATATTGATACCAAAATGCTTAGCGCGTTTTACAAGTACATCAATTTCTTTAAATTGAAGCCAATCAAAAACAAAGTTTTCGACGGCACGCGCTTCCAATTCCATTTGTTCCGCATAGTAGCTTTCTTGAATGAATAGCTCGGTCATCTTTTTTAGGAGCTCTCCGTAAGCAGATACTTTCTCAGGATTTCCGGTAATTCCAATCACTCCAACAACATCGTCCTTAAATAAAATAGGTAAGTTGATACCTGCTTTTACCCCTTCCAACTGATTCTCCATTTCTTTCGTGATGGTCATTTTCTTATGGTCCCGAGCTGAAAGGAGCGCACCTTCGTGAAATTTACCAATCCGACTACTTTCTGTACTTGCAATAATGGTACCTGAAATATTAACTATTATTAGGTCTTCATCGATTAATCTACGTACTTCATTTATTATTTTTTTCGCGAGTGACGGTATTAACATGTTCAAGCCTCCAAAAACATATTTCATTACTTATTCAATTCCTTTATTCTATCATTTCCAAATATTGTTGTAAGTGCATTTTTTTCACGGAAGTAAATTTTCTGTATTATAATAGAAGAGATAGAATGTGGATATAGTGAAGATAGAAAGACATTCTTGAGAGGAAGAAAAATGATGTTTCAAGATATAACAGTACAAGAATTGCGACAAATGCAGAAGAAACAAACACTTGCTCTAATTGATGTTCGATCACCTTCTGAGTTTGTTGAATCAAATATACCAGGTAGTGTAAATATACCGATTTTTACAGATGAAGAAAGAGCGGAAATTGGTACTATATATAAGCAAGTTAGCCCTGATGCAGCCAAGGAACGAGGACTTGAAATCGTATCGGCTAAGCTTCCAAGTTTTATAAGAGAGTTTTCTGTCATCCCTGAAGATGAAAAAGTGATATACTGCTGGCGTGGTGGAATGCGCAGTAGAACATCGGCTACCCTTGTAGATTTAATGGGAATCAAAGCAAAACGACTAATAGGTGGTATTCATGGCTATCGGTCATGGGTCGTCGACAAATTAGGAGAGCTTGCGACTGAATTTAAGCCTAAGGCTTTAGTGTTAAATGGCTATACCGGTACTGGAAAAACAAAAGTTTTAAAAGACCTGCAGGAAAAGGGATATCCTGTCCTGGATCTAGAAACGATGGCAAACCACCGTGGGTCTGTTTTCGGAATGATAGGGAAAGAGCCACATAATCAAAAAGTGTTTGATCTATTGTTTGTGGAAAGGGCTCTCCAGCTTAAAGAGTCGCCGTATGTTCTTTTAGAAGCAGAAAGCAAGCGTATTGGTAGAGCGACAGTACCTGATTTCATCCTCCAAATGAAGGAAGACGGCTACCATATTTTTATCGATTTGCCGGTAGAGGAACGCGTTCAAATTATTTTAGAAGATTATCGTCCATGGGAATATCCAAGTGAATGTATGTCAGCCTTTCAACGAATCAAGAAACGTATTCATACACCTATAGCCGCACAAATTGAAAAAGACCTTGAAACCGGCGACTATCGTTCCGCTGTGAAATTGCTGTTAGAGTCTTATTATGACCCGAGATATCACCATACAGCCGAGCAAATCCCTGAGGAGCGAAGTAAGGTATTACATGTGAAAACAGTAGAAGAAGCTACAATAATGATTGAAGAGTTCATTACTGGAGAGGTTATAAAGACCCCAACAAATTCATGATGGAAATAACTAAGACCTAGTGCCATTCGCACTAGGTTTTTTGGTAAATATATAGCATTTCCATAGACTTAAGAATCATATATTATTTTCCATTGTAGAAGACGGACATATACGTGTCAGCTTCCGTCGAATGTTTTATCGTTAATTAATATTAGGGGGAACCAGAACATGACGAAACGCAAGATCAAGAAGTCTATCATCAGCGGAACGGTGGCATCAGCACTTATTTTATCATTAGCTACACCAGTCGCTTTTGCAAATGAGGAAGGAACAGATTTAGAGTCAGTTGTTACTGAGGAAGCAGTTGCAGAGGATATCCCGGTAAACTATGAGACACCAGAAGAGAAGGTTGTAGAAGAAAACATTGGTGACGAAGCGACGGAAGAAGTAGTCGAAGGTGAAGAAGTAATAGAGGATAATACAACTGAAAATGATGAATCTGATGAAAGTAAAGAGGACGTTCAAACTGAAGAAGTACCATCTCTAGTACCTGGGGATTTCTTTTATTTTGTAAAACTAATGATTGAAAAAGTACGTCTTGCAGTAACGGTTGATGATTATAAGGAGGCAAAGCTTCTAGCAGATTTCGCAGCTGAACGCATTGCAGAGGCAAATGCCTTATTATCAGAAGGTAAAACAGAAGAAGCTGAAGAATTGCTACAAAAAGCAATTGAAACACAAGAGGCTGCAACCGAAAATCTAACGGATTCTGAAGAGGTTGCAAACGATGAAAACGAAGCAACTGAAGATGAGGCTTCTGAAGTGGAAGTTGTTGAAGAAGAAGCTACCGAAGTCGGTGTAGAAGAAGTAACTATAGATTCAGAAAGTACAGAAGTTAAGGTGAAACTCGCAAATAATATTGACGCATTAACCGCAGCTCTTGCTAAGGTGAAAAACCCAACTGCTCAACAAGCATTGATGAAAAATATTCAAAAGTCATTTGCGAAACTAGATAAAAAACTTACTAAAATGGAGAAAAAGGCAGGTAAATCTGAGGTTACAGAACAAGAAGAAGTAATCGAAAAAACAACTGAAGAACCAGTTGTCGAGCAAGAAGTAGCTGTTGAGGATGTAGTGGGTGAACCAGTGGTGGAAGAAACAACAGAAATAGATGTACAACCAGTAGTCGCTCCTCCTGTAGTAGAAAAGAAACAAGGAACAGTAAATGAAAAGCGCGAGAAAGCTCAGCAAAAGGCACAAGAGAAACAGCAACAAGCCCAAGAGAAAAAGGCTGAAAGACAACCAATTGCAAAAGAGAACAAGCAAAATAACAATTCAAATAAAAACAACGGTCAAAACAAAGGGAATAATGGAAACGGAAATGGCAATGGCAACGGGAACGGCAAAAACTAGGAACTAACGCTAATATTAAAAGGGGTGAAATCACAATGATTTCATCCCTTTATCTTTTACTAGATACTCCTAATTCTGTGTAAATTAGCTTAATATTTTTAATGTGGTATGATTAGAGGAGATACTTCCCAAGGAGGATGACCAAATGAGTACCGTAAAACGTAAAGGCGATAACAAGTTTTCATTCGAAAATGAGCGGGTCCTTTGTTTGACACAGGTTATTGAACGGACAGAAAACAATGTGACCAAGAAGATGGTGGTACGTGATAAGAAAATGGGTATTGATTTTTCGGTTGTCATTCCGATAAGGCTAAAGAAGAATGGTGATGTTCATTACTATGCCTCAAAGGAGTTTATGATTAAGGGAAAAAAGATTGCTAAGAAATATACAATGTCAAAATACTATGATTCGTTAGGTGAATGGGAATCACTTCAGAGTGAGTTTTTTGACCCGTACAATAGAACAGTGAATAAATTAATATATAAATAAGTAAATGCTAGTGATGCTTAATGCAAACAGAAAGAGAAAAAGTGGTTGCTTGAGAGCTTTATAATCCAGTTGACCAAGAGCCTGTGGTGATTGCATCTGGTGCCGTCGTTACGAAGGATGTTCCTGAAAATGTGGTAGTTGGTGGAAACCCAGCTAAAGTTATAAAAGAAATCACTTGTTAAAAGAAAAAGAGCGAGATGACAAGCCATAGATCAATATGGCTAAATTCTCTTGCTCTTTTTTGTTTTTTACACTTATAGATAACTCTAAATGTAATCACACTAGGATGACTTTTGTTTTGTTATATTATTTATTTGAGAAAAGGTCTTTAAAGGCTTGCGTAATTTCAATGCCTTGGAAGATAAATAGACTAGTCACCGTTAGAGAGCATAATCCAATCATAATAAATCTAAACCACATAATTTTTCCCTCCTTGATTTTTAAAGTGATCTAAAAACAAGGAGCTTCTACCACATAATTTGATTGGTAGAAAACGGGTGTTATCCATAGGGGGGTTATGGAGGTTTGGTTCAATTCAATGTTTTTAAAAAACACTCGAAGGACGATAAAAACCGCAGTGATTGAAAAAAGAACCCAAGAAATCTTTGGTTTATCATCATCATTAGAAGAAAGATTGTCGTAAGAAAGACCTTTTATTATTACTGTGTTTTCTTGAATGTCCGCTGATTTAAACGCTTGGGAATGTGCGATTGTAGCTGAAAAAGACATGATCGCAACAAACATAATGATGGTAAGAACCAATTGTTTCTTCATTATTACCATCTCCCTATTGTTAATGTTATTATCTTACACCCGTTGAAATGAAAAATCTATAAAAAAATTTTTACAAAGAATGAAGAATCTTTATAGTAAATTGAAAAATCTAGTAACTATGTTAACCTAAAATAGGGGTGAGGATAAATGAGTAAAAGAAGAAAATTAAATCTATACACCGCAGTGATTGTGAGTTTACTTATCGTCAGTATGGGGGTTGTTAGAATTATAGATATGAGAGAAAACCATACACTAAATCTGGACATCGCAGAAGCATGTATGGATGAGGGTGGTACGGTTGTTAGTGTACAAGACCATATCTTTAGTCTATCAGAGGTAAGTTGCGAGTAAAATATTTCAGTACGGGTTGATTTTTATATAGGAGTTGGTTGAGATGCGCATTGAGAGAATTACAGAAGACCGATTTTCAGATTCACTTCATTTATCAGAGTATGCTTTCCAGTATAAAGTACCAAAAGAAGAGCGAAAAGAAGTCTTTAAAAAGGTAAGTAAACACCAAATTTATGGAATCTATGAAGATGACATATTAGCTGCTAAGCTTCATCTGATTCCGCTGACTACCTACCTTGGTGAACAAATGTTTAAAATGGGCGGGATTGCCGGTGTTGCCACATATCCGGAATACCGGAGAAGAGGCTATGTAAATGAACTGCTGACCTATACACTTGAAACCATGAAGGCACAGGGATTTACCGTGTCAATGCTTCATCCATTTGATGTTTCTTTTTACCGGAAGTATGGGTGGGAGTTATTTAGCAATCGCTTAAAGACGGTACTGCAGCAGGCTGATTTAGTAATGCTCGAACCTACAAACGGGACCGTGAAGCGTTATGATTCTGAAACGATAAACGTTGAAAAACTCAATCAGATTTATGCAAGATATGCTTCACAATTTTCAGGATTGCTAGTTCGTGAGGCTGATTGGTGGAATGGTGTGCTTGATGATCTTCGTATTGCCGTTTATTATGATGTGGAGCAAAATCCTACGGGGTATATCCTTTATGAAACGAAGGATAATAAAATGAAAGTTGAGGAGTTTGTCCCGGTAAATTTTGAGGCACGTCGAGGGTTATGGAACTTTATTTGTCAACATGACTCAATGATTTCCGAGCTTGAAATGATTACATATGAAAAAGAACCGTTATTTTTTGCGTTAAAAAAACAAAAAACGGTTAAACGCGAGGTTCATCCGTATTTTATGGCCCGAATTGTAGATGTTGAGTCTTTTTTAACAGAATTTACATTCGCGGGAAATGAAACGGTAAAACTACAAATTACAGACCCATATGCAACATGGAATGAAAATACCTATCTCGTAAAAAATGGCACAGTTAATGTCACTGATGATCACGAAGGGGCACTACAGCTTTCTATTAATGCAATATCAACGGCACTCTTTGGTCACCAGCGTCCAACAGAATTATTTGAAGCAGGAATGATAACCGGGGATAAAAATCAAGTAGATGCCTTTGAAAGAATAATCCCTAATCGTCCTGCGTATATGTATGATTTCTTTTAAGGAGTAGCTTTAAGGAGGAACACGTGTGGCAATCGTAGCTTCTTCAATGTTCGATACGTATAAGAGTAAAATTCTATCCTTACCAATGGATTATACAGAAACAGACCTCAAAAGTGAGACCTTTCTATTAGATAAGGATGAAAACAAGCATCTTGAAATCTATTATGCGCCTTTTGAATATGTGAATGAAGCTGCAAAGGTGATGATTGTAGGAATTACACCGGGCCTCCATCAAATGAAGAGGTCCTACTCGACGATACTCGATCCGACCTATCAAGGCCTATCAGACGAAGACCTACTTCATCAGGTAAAGAAAAACTCTAGCTTTGAAGGGCCGATGAGAAAGTATCTTATTCAAATGCTAGATAAATTGGGTTTACACTCCTATTTAGACATTGCATCAACTAGTGAGTTGTTTTCGACTTCGTCTCATCTTGTTCAAACTGCATCGGTGATTCGGTATCCTGTTTTTTATAAGGGAAAAAACTATAGTGGTTCAACACCGAAGATGTTAAAAACAGAAGTGTTAAAAAAACATATTATGGAAAGTTTTACAAAGGAAATCGAGAGTATGCAAGAACCGCTAATCATCCCTTTAGGAGTAAATGTAACCGCTGTGTTCGAAAACCTTGTTGAAAAAGGATATGTAGCGCCTACTGCCATTCTTTACGGATTTCCGCATACTTCAGGTGGAAACGGCCACCGTCATCGCCAATTCGCAGAAAACCAGGAACAAATGAAGAAAAAACTGGCGAGTTATTTTGGATAAAAAAACTGCACTCCAAGTCGGGTGCAGTTTTTCTTGTTAGTCTTCAATTTTAATTGCAATTTTTCCAAACTGTTCTGCTTCATCAATACGTTGCATTGCTTCCGCTGTTTCCGAAAGAGGAAATACTTTATCAATTACAGGTTTGATTTGATGTTCACTTACAAATTGAAGCATTTCATTAAATTCTTCTGTACTAGCCATGGTTGAGCCAAGTAAGGTATATTGACCATAGAAAAATTCTCGAAGATTAAAATCTACGCTATCACCTGCAGATGCCCCAAATGTGACCATCTTTCCACCTTTTCGAAGCTGCCCAAGAGATTTGTGGAAAGTTGCAGCTCCAACTGTCTCAACCACGATATCAGCTTTTTCTCCGTTCAACGCTTCATTCCAGTCACCGTTACTGTTAATCGCAACATCAGCACCAAGTTCGAGCGCGCGTTTTAACTTAGCTTCGGAGCGGGAAGTCACAATCACACGTGCTCCAATTGCTTTTGCAAAGAGTAATAGGAAGGTTACCGCACCACTTCCGATACCAGGCAAAAGTACAGTATCACTCGGTTTAACATCTGCACGAGTAAATAATGCACGATATGCAGTCATCGCAGCAAGTGCCAATACGCCAGCCTCATCCCATGATAAATGTGCTGGTTTTGGTGCGATATTATCTGCAGATATTGTAATTTTTTCAGCAAAGGTCCCGTGGTCAGGTAAACCAAGAATCTGATGACCCTCAGGTGGCGCATCGCTTTTTTCCTTCCAGCCTAAAGAAGGATTAAGGATCACCTCATCGCCAATCTGAACACCTTCAACACCAGGGCCTACTGCTTCGACAATTCCGGCGCCATCTGAACCAATAACGAGTGGTGGATCTGTTTCTTTATGTCTATGTAAAATAAATAAATCACGGTGATTGAGGCCAGAACTTTTTAACTTAACCTTCACTTCACCTTGTTTTGGTTCAATCTCATCAATATCTGAATAGGATGTTCCGTCTAAACCCGGAACTTTATAATGTAAAAACGCTTTCATGTTTTCCCCTCCCAATTTGTCAGCACGATAGTTTTATTTTAATTGAATTCTGCAGAAGATTTCAACTAATTGGATTTGTGGTGGATGTGAGGGGCACAGTTGTACCCCTTGGAAGAAGCGAGAGTTGAGTGGAGGCGTGCAAGGATTTGGTTAGCGCCTATATAAAAATAGGAGAAGGTAAACCCGCAAACGAGAGATACAGGTTCGCACATGGATAAAATTAGGAAACGGTAAACCCGCAAACGAGAGATACAGGTTCGCACATGGATAAAATTAGGAAACGGTAAACCCGTAAACGAGAGATACAGGTTCGCATTTGGATAAAATTAGGAAACGGCAAACCCGCAAACGAGAGATACAGGTTCGCACATGGATAAAATTAGGAAACGGCAAACCCGCAAACGAGAGATACAGGTTCGTATTTGGATAAAATTAGGAAACGGTAAACCCGCAAACGAGAGATACAGGTTCGCATTTGGATAAAATTAGGAAACGTCGCACCCACAAAGTGTAAATAGATGCTCTCATTAGGATAAAATTAGGAAAAGCCGAACCTGACAATGAGAAGAAAGAGATGCAAGTAGTCTATACTATAAACAAACATATGTATGAAAGGGATATCAATTATGAAAAAGAGACTACGTGATTACGGAATTGTAATCGGCAGCTTACAACCAGGTCCATTAAATATAATAACAGATGTAAAGGGAGTCAAAGTAGGGCACTCCACGCTTTCAAACGGTGACATTCAAACCGGGGTAACGGCAATCATCCCCCATGAGAATAATATTTTTAACAATAAAGTCGTGGCTGCATCATATGCTATGAATGGGTTTGGAAAGACGATTGGTACATTGCAAATCGATGAGCTTGGTACAATTGAAACCCCGATTTTGCTCACGAACACACTAAGTGTAGGCGTAGCTGCACATCAGCTGATCAACTATATGCTTGAGCAAAATGAGGAAATTGGCAATACAACGGGTACCGTAAATCCTGTTGTTGGTGAGTGCAATGATATGTTCCTAAATAATATTCGGGAGCAGGTAATCACGGAGGAACACGTTAAAGAAGCATTAGAATCAGTGGATACTCAGTTTGAAGAAGGCAGTATTGGTGCTGGCAGGGGGATGAAATGCTTTGGATTAAAAGGAGGAGTTGGCTCATCGTCCAGAATCCTTACATATCCACATGGCACCTATACTATCGGGGTTTTAGTGGTATCAAATTTTGGGAAAATTGAGCAACTTAGGCTAAACGGAATGGATGTGGGTACCAAGATAAAAGCAAAACTTCCTGCACGAGAAGAGGAAGGTGACAAGGGTTCAATTATGATTATCATCGCAACCGATTTGCCAGTTACATCACGTCAAGTAAGACGAATCATTAAGCGGGCTTCAGTCGGGCTAAGTCGAACAGGTTCAATCATGGGAACTGGAAGTGGAGACATTTTTATTGGTTTTTCAACAGCAAACAAAATGAGTCACGAAAACAAAGAGAAATTGCTTATGATTCAAGCAATTCATGAAGAGGATATCGACCTGGCTTTTCAAGGAGTTGCCGAGGCAACAGAGGAAGCTATCTTAAACTCAATGCTAACGTCAACAACAACAGTTGGACGTAATGGAAACGTCCTTTATTCATTAGCTGAATTTATGGATGAAATTATTCCGAAATGAGGGGGAATCCACATGAATAAACCGATTATTGGTGTTACCTCACATGTTGAATTGGATTCTAAACATACGCTGTCGAATGATTATATTCAAGCAGTCATTGAAGCAAGAGGAATTCCTATTATTTTACCAATTGGGGTTAATGAAGATGTTTCACAGATTGCGACTAAGATAGACGGACTACTTTTAACAGGGGGTGGGGATATTGACCCAACTTTATTTGGTGAAGAACCTCATCCAAACCTTGGTACGATTTCACCGGGAAGGGATAGTGTTGAACCTGCCTTGATTAGAGAAGTGCTTACTTCTAATAAGCCAATCCTTGCAATTTGTCGTGGAATTCAAATCTTAAACATCGCACTAGGCGGGGATATGTATCAAGATATTTATGATCAGCACGAGACCAAACTTCTGCAGCATTCTCAGAAGGCAACAAAGAGCCATCTTTCACATTTTGTGAAGGCGAAGGAAGGTAGTTTATTAGCATCTATTGCGGAAAACACCGAGTTTAAGGTGAATACGTATCATCACCAATCAGTTCGCCATGTTCCATATCCACTTGAGGTTTCCGGGGTAGCCTCGGATGGCATTATCGAAGCCATTGAGAGTACAGGGCATCCCTTTGTATTAGGGGTTCAGTGGCACCCAGAATGTTTGGCGGTAAATGGTGACGAAGTTTCGAAACGGATTTTTACTAGGTTTGTAGAAAGTTGTTAAAGATAATAATTTAAGGGTCGTATTAAGCCTTACTTCAAAACAGGAAGTAAGGCTTTTAGCGTCGAATTATATAGTTTAGTATATTATGTAATTTATGTGGATGGGAGAGTTTATTATGTCATATATGATGGTAAAGAAAGAATTTATGGTTATCGGTTTAAAAGGAAGTGGGGAGTTTGTTAACTTTGGAATTGACGTTCCCTTGCTTGCAAAGAAATTAATAAGTCGTTCTCATGAAATCCCTCATTCAACTGAGATAGAAATCGCATTATACGAGCCTAAAAAGGACTTGGAACACAAGATAGGTGATTATTATGTGGGATTACTTGTAAGTGAAAAAATAAATGAAGTACCACAAGGACTGGAGTTAATTGAAATTAAAAAAAATTATATAACTACTAGAGGTAACATAAACAATTTAGGTGAACTTCATTTGGATTTGTTAAATTGGGGAGAAGCGCAAGGATATCATAGAGACCTCGATTCTTTAATTGTCGAGACATATCATCCCATTGTCGACGGAGGGGAAGAAGTACAAATTTATTTGCCTATTAAAGAGTAAGCGACAGTTCAATCCTTAACCTATGTTTAAGGTAATAGGAAATGCCGGGTTAAGTATTATCCCTGACAGTTTAAGCAAAATATCATTAAGACAGAGCATCATTTGAAAAGTGGTGTTGTAAGGTGGTGAAGTTATGAGTAATCGGTTAAAAAATGCTATATATGGATTGGCTGTTGCTGACGCTCTGGGAGTTCCTTACGAATTCAAGCAAAGAGGAACATTCAAATGTACGGATATGATTGGTTACGGAACGTGGGACCAGCCAAAAGGAACATGGTCAGATGATACATCGATGACTTTGGCAACATGCAAAAGCATAAAGGACAAGCGGAAAATAGAAACAGAAGATATGATGAAGAATTTTAGATTGTGGTATAAAAAGGGAAATTTTACAGCACATAATGAAGTATTCGATATCGGGGGAACGACACAATATGCAATAACTACTGGTCAAGGCGTAAACGACGTAAACGCTAATGGAAATGGGTCACTGATGAGAATCCTTCCACTAGCGTTTATAGATTGTACTGAGGAAGAAATAAGAAAGGTTTCAAATTTAACACATGCGCATGAGTGGTCAACAAAAGCCTGTATTATTTATGTGAAGATAGCAAAAGGACTGATTAATGGGGAGAACATAGGTATAATGGTGAAAAGCAATAAAGAAGAGGAACCTTACCATAGGCTTTCCTATATTCATGAACTTCAAGAAACTGAAATTAAATCAAGCGGTTTTGTTGTGGATACATTAGAGGCTGCACTTTGGTGCGTAGCAACAACGAATAGCTACTCTACCTGCGTATTAAAAGCTGTGAACCTTGGAAATGACACGGATACTGTTGCTGCAGTAGCAGGAGGTTTAGCTGGAATTATCTATGGTTATGAAAATATCCCAGAGAAATGGATTAACGAATTGGCAAATAAGGAACTAATAAATGAATGTTTATTTTAAACAAAAGGCACTCACTCGAGTGTTCTTTTTGCTTTTCCTAGGTTGGGCCAATTTAGATTGATTCTCTCCTTTTCTATCTCGTCACAATTCATTCACAAATCATTGAACAAATTGTGAAATACTTCACATTTATATTGTGAAATTGTTCACATGGATTTATAGTATAGACATAGAGATAAAACAAATAAAAAAGAGGATTAAGGAGAGGGTTCAAGATGATCAACACATTTATTAGAGAAAACCGATGGGCAGCAGCTATTTTAACAGTTTTACGTGTATACCTTGGTTGGACTTGGATGACAGCTGGATGGGGCAAAATCACAGGTGGATTTGATGCAGGTGGCTTCCTTGGGAATGTTGTAGCAAACCCTGTACTAGATAAAGCAACAGGCACTGCACTTTATCCAACATACACTGCTTTCGTTGAAGGCTTTGCCGTTCCAAACGTAGAACTTATCAACATTATGATTCCTTGGGGAGAATTCCTTGTAGGA
>NZ_LT732529.1:571578-572166 GCF_900156865.1 Litchfieldia sinesaloumensis
GTTTTACGTGTATACCTTGGTTGGACTTGGATGACAGCTGGATGGGGCAAAATCACAGGTGGATTTGATGCAGGTGGCTTCCTTGGGAATGTTGTAGCAAACCCTGTACTAGATAAAGCAACAGGCACTGCACTTTATCCAACATACACTGCTTTCGTTGAAGGCTTTGCCGTTCCAAACGTAGAACTTATCAACATTATGATTCCTTGGGGAGAATTCCTTGTAGGACTAGGATTACTAATCGGATGCTTAACAACTGCCGCTATGTTCTTCGGACTAATGATGAACTTTATGTTCATGTTTGGTGGTACAGTGAGCACAAACCCATGGATGGTTCTTTTAGGAGTAGTTGTTCTAGCTGCTGGAGCAAACGCAGGGAAATTTGGAGCTGACTACTACGTATTACCGTATCTTAGAAAAACATTTAAATTTGGTGCAAACAGAGAAACAAAAACGACAACAACTAACGTGGCTTGACCTCTCTATAGCCCCGGATTCCCTCATCATACTAAGGTGGTGAGGATGGGGACTTTTTGAGGATATGATAAATAGATAAAATTCAGTTACGCTGGAGGCTTAAATAGCTTC
>NZ_LT732529.1:575055-1376259 GCF_900156865.1 Litchfieldia sinesaloumensis
GGTGCAAACAGAGAAACAAAAACGACAACAACTAACGTGGCTTGACCTCTCTATAGCCCCGGATTCCCTCATCATACTAAGGTGGTGAGGATGGGGACTTTTTGAGGATATGATAAATAGATAAAATTCAGTTACGCTGGAGGCTTAAATAGCTTCAGCGTTATTTGTTGTATAGTGAAAAGGAATAACCAGTATTGCTTGAATCAACGGATATATCAAGTATGTAAATTGCGGTCATTCATATAAAAAGATTAAAACGTTTATTTGGGGATTTTTATTGGGAGCAAACCTCTTAAGTTGTACTCTTTGGTTAGGTCTTAGCTATCCTTTTACATTATCCAATATTGATAGGATTTTACTACTAAGTATGCTTGTAGTTAATGTTATTTTAATAGTTCAAGTTATAAAGAATTTCTTAATGTAAATAAAGAATAGCGTATGAATGTGAAGTTATTGATCTAAAACTTAAGCGACGTAAAGTATTCCCTACGTCGCAATTATACATTGAAACATTGAAAGTATGGGTCTAGACTTTTGTCCCTATATACTCCGACTTAGGGCGGAAGATTGTATTATCCTGCAATTGTTCGATTGCATGTGCAGTCCAACCAATGATTCTCGCAACACTGAACGTTGGTGTAAATAGTTCTGGAGGCATTTCAATCGATTGCATAATAGCTGCTGCATAATACTCGACGTTTGTGTAAAGTTTACGGCCAGGCTTGTACTGTGATAGTAAATTAATTATTTCCTTTTCAGCTAGAACTGCTAAGTCTAACCACTCATCACTACCTAACATACTGGCACATTTTTCTCTCAACAGAATGGAGCGAGGATCTTCTGTCTTGTATATTCTGTGTCCAAAACCAAGTATTCTTTCTCCTTCTTGAAGTTTTTTCTCGACAATCGGTTTGATGTTTTCCTGATTTCCTATTTCTTCAAGTAACTCAATAACGCCTGAAGGTGCCCCCCCATGCAAAGGACCTTTCATTGTGCCAATTGCAGATGTGATGGCTGCAGCTAGGTCTGATTCAGTTGAAATCGTTACGCGGGCTGCAAATGTAGCTGCATTCAACCCGTGTTCCATCGTTAATTTTAAATACGTTTCAAGTGCCTCAACTTGTTGTTCGTTGGGGAGTTCCCCATTTAGCATCCATAAGTAATTAACTGTGTGTGACAAATTAGGATTAGGAGCGATTGCAGGTAATCCTTGTTGTTTACGATAATGCTTAGCTACGATAACCGGAATGGCGCCCGCTAGTATAATGGCTTGCTCCTGAATAGGTTTAGTAGAAAAGTGAGTATGTGCGAATGCGGATATAGCTGTTCGTAGAGCATCCATCAACGATATTTCTGCTGGTAAAACATCAAGGATGCTCTGAACATGGAAAGGTAACTGTCTACCATTTATTAATTTATTTTCTATGCTACGTAACTCAATATCGTCAGGTAAAACTCCGTGCCAAATAAAATAAGCAATTTCTTCAAACGAATAAGAGGGGATAAGTTCGTTTATTAAAACACCTCTGTAGCGTAATTCCCCTAAATTGCCTTCGACCGAAGCTATTTTCGTTTGGACGGCTATAACGTCTTTTAACCCTTTATTAAACATTATGATTTCTCCTCCTTTTCTTTAGTATAGTGTTGTTTTATGATTATATAAATTAAATGTTTTTTATTATAATGATTAATAACTTTAATCATTATGGAGGGTGTTTTATGGAGTATCAGTGGTTAAAGACATTTATTGTAGCAGCAGAAACGACTAACTTTCGACAAGCCTCGGAAAAACTTATCATTTCTCAACCAAGTGTGACTGTCCATATCCGACTGTTAGAGGAATACCTGGGTACTAAGCTTTTTGATCGGGTGAAGAACCGTGTTACATTGACCGATACTGGCAAACTATTTTATCAAGAGGCAAAGAAACTAGTCGAACAAATGGAAAATAGTATAGATAGAATACATACGTATTCACAAGGATTCCGTAAAAACTGGATCATTGCCATATCACCACTTATGGCCGAGACGATCTTACCGTATATTTTACGAACGTTCATGGAGAGTCATCCAGAAGTTGAAATCAGTATCAGAGTTGAAGAATCGGAGAGTATTGAAAAACTTGTTGATAACGGTGAAGTACATCTTGGTATCTCAGCAATGGACGCTAAATTTAAAAATATCGAGTCTATACTCATGTACGAAGACCCAATCCTATTCGTTATTCCAGTGGATACATATGATGAAGAAAGTGGACCTCAAATTGACGTTTCGGAGGTATTAATGAAAGAGTATGTATTTACGTATCATCATCCAACATATTGGGACAGCTTGCTCAACAAACTAAATAAACATGTAAACAGAATTCGTACGATGAAAGTTACACAAGCACATATTGTAAAGCGGTTCATTCAGGAAGGTCTTGGCGTTTCGTTCTTACCACAATCGATTGTTAAACGTGAATTAATCGAAGGAAGGCTCATGCAACCACATTTCGACCTCTTTACACTCCCGACAGCTTCAACATTTATTCTTGTGAAAAAGAAAGGGGAGCTTGAGGAAGAATTCATTCATTTAATTTCTAGGTATTATTTTGGATAAGGCTAAAAAGACAAGCATAATGCTAACTGAGAACCTCAGTTGCTTTTAAGTTGGTTGAATTAGTAGTAACGATAATAAAATAAAGTTATAAATGAAGGGATACTCTAAGTGAAGTAAATGGAGGCAAAGAATGTATAAAACAAGCATTAGATTCCCCGTACTCTATTTTGTGGTTATAACGGTTTGGCAAATTATCTCCAATAAAGATGTTGCTTGGTTAGCGAATATAGGTGTCTGTTTGATTATTTTTTTAATGCTTGCCTTCTATAATTTGTCTAAAAAATCATATATGTGGAAAAAAGAAAAAAATGAGAAATCGGAGTAAAAAGTTAAAGGCTTAGAGTACAATTCCTCTAAGCTTTTTTAGTGTAGACAAAATTTCAAATTGAACACAATACATTATCATACTAATCTACTTTACCAATTTGCAGGTCCTGTTCCATTTTCGCGACATTTTCACCGTCCTGATAGTAAGTCACACCAAAAGTTGAGCCTTCGCCACCATTGTTAAGAATTACATTCAAGTCATTTAATAATTGCTTCATATAATCGAAAGCCATCAATTGGGAATCCTGTATAGGCTTCCACTGATCACTTAGGTCAATCCTATCGATCGCACCTCCATTGCCATCGATATGCGATGTTCGGACGAATTGTTCGTGTGAAATTATCTTTGCGATTAATAGAAGATTAGCGAAATCCTTATCAAGATTGTCATTTTCGAAAAGCTGATAATCTCCCACTCCCAAGCCTTTCGTTAGCTTTTCTGCTAGCAAATACTGCTCATAACCTTGTTCGTATTTTCCGCTAGGTGTTTTTTCTACTTCATCGAGTAATGCTGCAAGAAATTCTTTCACTTCAGGAGCGGCATCTATCCATCCTTTTGAATCATCTTCTATAGATTCTACATACTTCTCACTATCAATTGTTGTTTCATCTTGACTACATCCAGCTAAAATACCAGAGACTAAAAATCCTGTTAGGATTAATTTATGCATGTTCATATGAAATCCTCCTAAACTTTCCTCTACCTATTCTAGCATTTGTTATTGGAAATTTTAAGAAGACTTTAAACACTTATTTGTAAAATGAAAAAAAGATAAGCCCAAAACACAGGACTTATCTCCTTGACGTTACCTCCAGTACTCCAAATACTCGTAATTCTCAGTGGGAACTTTTTTTATGACTTCGTTTGCCTCATTGCGATAAATTTCATATTCACGGTAGATTTCAACCTTATTACCTTTGACTACCTCTGTGTTAACATAGTGCATTTCTAATTCTGGAAGTACATCCTCGACTGAATTATTTCCTTCCGGGTTTGCCGAAACTTCTTCTTCAGACGTCATACCAGACACAGATATTGCATTTTTGTATTCATACACATCATCAGCTTCAATGACACCTGTTACAAATATAATAAACAGAATACCAATTGCAACCAAAAATTTATTCAACGTCACCAAACTCCTTTGTTCCTATCTCTTACTCATCTATATGCATTAGGGAAAAAGAATAGGACAACTAATCCTGTTGGAAAGAGTTCGATCAAATATGTTATCGTATGTTTGATTTGCGAATGCCATCGAATATATTGATGGCAGCAGATACGATGAATGAAACGAGTACTGTAACAATCAACCATGTTTTAAATTGTTGATTTGGAATACCAAATAAATCTGTCATAAACAAAATAAAATTTTGGTTGAAGATGCTAGGGTGTAAGGTGATTATAAAGAATACAATGGTTGAAAATATCTGAAGGCCCGTATTGAAAAATGCCATTCTTTTCGTCCATTGGCCCTGTATCAGTTTATAGAGGACTAATGCAATTTCAAGCCCAACTACAACCACCACAACCGGCCAAAATGAAAGTAACACTTCTTGATTTAATGCTGGAATCACAAATTCAAGTCCATCATTACTACCTTCATAGATACCTAGAAGTTGATTGGCCTTCAAATATAGAGTGACCCAGATTGCAGTCCACAATAATGAACCAAATACTTCAAATTTCGAGATTGCCTTTTTCTTAGGGATGTAAGTGATGTTTTTTAAATCATCGGGTGTCCATTTTTGTAGGTTAGTTGTTAGTGGAGTGTTATCTTTTTTGTGGTCTACTCGTTCAATGATTGCAAACACTAATGTAAACCAAAAGAAGGTTTGAATTGATACGTCTATAACTCTCCAAATCCCAAAGCCTATTAAGTCTAAAAGGACATTAATAATGGCTTCATTACCTCGATACCCGATAAAATATTCACCAAACATCGCGATGAGTGCAACAACAGCAGCTATTGGTACAATCATTTTCAATAACGTCACGTACACATCAAAATACCGAGGACCTATTAAATGCATGGGACGATCAGAGTATTCATTAGCTAACTTTACGGGATTACCTAGTTTTTCAAGAACCCTCTTTACATCATCTTCCCTATATTCCTCAGGTAACATGTCTTCAATTGTTGATCGTAATTCAAGAGCAATATCTTCTCGCATCTTTTCTGGAAGTCTTCTAATAACCTCCTGAATATAGACATCAATCAGATTCGTCATCTCTTTTCCCCTCCAATAGGTTATACAGCTCTTTTGAGTTCTGTATCCATTCCTCTTTTAGCTGTAAATAAATTTCTAATCCAAATTCGCTTAACACATAATACTTGCGGGGCCTACTATCCGATGTATCCCAACTACTTGTCACCAATTCCTGTTTCTCTAGTCGGCGAAGTAATGGATATAGGGTGCTTTGGTCAATGTCGATACCTGAACCTTCCAATAATTGAACAAGAGAATAGCCATATTGGGGGGTTCGTAATTGACTTAAAACCGCCAAAGTCAACGTTCCTCTTCTAAGCTCTGTAAGTAATGAGTTTAATAAGTTACTCATTTCACCCACCTCATTTTTGATACTATATGACATACAGTATTTATTTTATACTATGTATCATACAGTATGTTTGTTACGAAAGCAATTTATCTTTTTAAAAAGAATGACAGAAATTATTCATATGCTATAATAGAATAAAATTGAATGATGACAGGGGAGCTCACACATGTGGGCTGAGAGTAAGCGAAATGTAGCTTAGACCCATAACCTGATTTGGATAATGCCAACGTAGGAAATTGTGTAAGTATGACTATTCATGCGGTATATCTATTTTAGGTATACCGCATTTTTCATTTTTGAGGAGGAATTGGGATGTTTGAGGCTATTCTAAAAAATGTTAGAGAAAAAACACCACTCGTCCATAATATTACTAACTATGTGACGGTTAACGATGTTGCAAATAGTGTTCTTGCCTGTGGAGGATCACCGATTATGGCAGACGATCCAAAGGAAGTTGGTGAAATTACAAGCATTTGTAATGCACTCGCAATCAATATTGGAACATTAAATGAGAGAACGATAGAATCAATGATTATCGCTGGAAAAGCAGCAAATCAAATGGGCCTTCCTGTTATTTTAGATCCTGTGGGAGCGGGTGCTTCTAGTATAAGAACGAATACCGTATATCGCCTATTAGATGAGGTCCAGTTTGCTGTCATACGTGGAAATTTGTCTGAAATTAAAACAGTACATGCTGGGAGTGGGAATACTAAAGGTGTAGATGCCGCTGCAGAAGATGTCATCAATGAAGACAATATCGATGAGATGGTTCAGTTTGCAAAAGGTGTCAGTAAACAAACTGGTGCCGTAATTGCAATCACTGGAGCTATTGATATCGTCGCAAATGAGGAAAAAGCTTACGTAATCAAAAATGGTCATCCGATGATGTCAAAAATAACAGGGACAGGCTGTATGCTTTCGGCAGTTGTTGCAACTTATTGTGGAGCAAATCCTCAAGAGATAGTAAAAAGTACCGCAGCCGCTGTATGTGCAATGGGGCTTTGCGGGGAACTCGCTTATCAAAAGGTAGAAGAGACGAATGGCGGGACATCGTCGTTACGAACGTATTTAATCGATACTATGAGTCGTTTAGATTTTACACAATTACAAGGTGGGATGAAGATTGAAAGCAGATAAACAATCAATGCTGTTATATGCAGTAACTGACCGTGCCTGGACAGGCAGCCAAACATTAGTAGAGCAAGTAGAGGCAGCACTAAAGGGAGGGATTACATTTCTCCAACTCAGAGAAAAGAATCTGGGGTATGATGACTTTTTACAGGAAGCCATTGAATTAAAAATGCTAACGACATTTTATCATGTTCCCTTTGTGATTAATGACAATGTTGAAATTGCACTAGCGTGCGATGCTGATGGCGTACATGTTGGTCAGGAGGATTTGCCTGTTGAAAAAGTTCGTGACTTGATTGGCCCCGATAAAATTCTTGGTGTCTCCGCTCAAAATGTGGAGCAAGCGATTGCTGCTGAAAAGGCAGGTGCGGATTATCTTGGAATTGGTTCCGTGTTTCCAACAAGTACGAAGAAAGACGCACAACCTATGACATTTGAAACCGTCAAAGAGATTTGTAACAGTGTCTCCATTCCGATTGTTGCAATTGGTGGTGTTACGAAATCGAATATTCTAGAATTAGCTGGAAGCGGGGTAGACGGAGTTGCGGTGGTATCGGCTATTTTTGCACAGGCGGATATCACTGAAACAACGAAAGAATTGCGTAAGCTTTCAACTGAAATGGTAAGGAGCGACAGAAGATGAAAAAGGTACTGACGATTGCTGGTTCAGATTGTAGTGGGGGAGCAGGTATTCAAGCAGATATCAAAACAATCACTGCTCATAATATGTATGCGATGAGTGCAATTACTGCACTTACGGCTCAAAATACAACGGGTGTGTTTGGGGTGGTTGACACGACTCCTGAATTTGTAGGTGGACAGCTCGATGCGATTATGACTGACATTTTCCCTGATAGTGTCAAAATAGGGATGGTTTCATCACCTGATATTATCGGTAAAATTGTAGAAAAGTTAGAAGAGTACAAGCCTTCGAATATTGTCGTAGACCCTGTGATGATTTCTACAAGTGGAAGTAAGCTTTTAAGTGATACGGCAATGGATGCCTTAATTACCCGCTTGATTCCGTTAGCTACCATTATTACGCCTAACATTCATGAGGCAGAAGCACTTTGTGGGATGGAAATTCATTCAAGGGAAGATATGCAAGCGGCTGCCCAAACATTGTCGGAAACGTATAAAGGTGCCATTTTAATTAAAGGTGGTCATCTTGAAGATACGGCAGATGATTTATTATACAGCGATGGTGACTTCACATGGTTCCCAGGTGCAAAAATCAGTAATCCGAATACGCATGGTACGGGCTGTACATTATCATCAGCGATTGCTTGTAATTTAGCAAAAGGCGAGGATATCCAAACGAGCATTAGGGAAGCAAAGCGTTATATCACGGGTGCAATTGAAGCGGGTCTTGACCTTGGAAAAGGAAGTGGACCCCTCAATCATTGTTATGCATTATAAAAAAAGTGGGGAATAAACCCCACTTTTATATTTTTATCGCCTTTAACACAACTGCTTCCCCTTGGAAGGAAACAATTTTATGTTTCTCTATTTTTATCCGAAACTTCTTTTTGACCGTATCAGAGGAGTTTAGCATATAGTCAGTTAGTTCAGCCTTCACGGTGTCTGATACATGCATGCGGGCACACCAGCTCTCAAACTCAAATGTTTTGTCAAAACGATGGAACACTTGGATTTCGAACCCTTCATTTTCAAGCATTTGGAACCACTCTGTTTTTTTCCATGCACGAAAATGGCTGTGATCTCTCTTTTTCTCAATTGTATTATAAAACTCATCAAATTCTGTGGTTTCTGGAGCGACGTTATCGTCTAATAGAAATTGCCCGCCCGTTTTTAAAACTCGAGCAACTTCACTTACGAAGTGATGAATATGAGGAAAATGGTGAGGTGCAATACGACAAGACACGATATCATAGGTTTCATCTGGGAATGGTAGTTTTTCAGCATCACCCTCTACAAACTCAACGTTTTCATGACCATTACCTCTTATGAACTTCTCAGCAGCGGCTAGCATCTTTGGTGTTAAGTCCAATGCAGTCACTTTTTTTACAAGAGGTGCCAGGGCATTTGCTGTATGGCCGCCACCGGTTGCAATGTCAAGTGCAAGCTCTGTTCCAGTGGCTTGGGCCATTGCCACTAATGTTTGTAAATCTCCACCTTTTCGGTGAATGTCACTATCTACATAGTAGTCAGCGCTACGACCAAATTGTTTTATTACATCTGCCTTAATATCCATTTTTAGTTCCTCCATTTCATTTGATTACTTTTATCATATAGAAAAAACTGACATTAGGAAATTTTAAAAAGATTATAAATTGACATAAGAGAAAGTTATACTCCTGAAATAAGAATATTTTCCTATTTTATTAATAAATTTTATTGAATACATCTGAGGGGTCAGCATGTGGTGATAGAGAAGAAGATCTTTGTTGGGAATTACAAGGTAGGAGTAGGGGACACACTTGAGTTAAAAGGAACAAAAAGCGAAGTATACGAAGCGATTAAACGGGAGATTCGTACGAAAAAAAGGGGTAAGGCTTTTTTGAAATATGTATAAGACCCACGTTTAGACGTGGGTTTCATTGGTGATATGAGTCGAAGGGAATTGGAAGGTAAATTCGGTACCTTCTCCAATTACGCTGGTCACACGAATTGTACCATTCATTGCTTTAACAATGCTATAAACGACCATCATGCCAAGGCCAGTACCTTTTGAACCTTTAGTCGAATAATAAGGTTCACCAAGACGATCAATTTGTTCTTTTGTCATTCCAACACCTGTGTCTCTAATCGTAATTGTTACATTTGACCGGTCATAACTCGTTTCTACATATAGTTGACCACCACCAGGCATCGCTTCTATTGCATTTTTCATCACGTTGATAAAGCATTGCTGAAATTTTTGGCGATCGCCACTCATAGAGCCAATTAACGCAAAGTTTGTATGAATCTCCACTGAATTCTGGTTCGCAGTTGGCTTTAATATGGTCAGAACTTGCTGCAACTCTCGCTTAATTTGCAGTATTTCTATAGTCTCTAAGGCTGGCTTTGAGAAAGTCAAATAATCTTGTATAACCCTTTCGGCAGCACCCAATTCTTCTTTTATAATGGATAGATATTCCTTCTGCTTATGCCGAGGAAGATTATTGGACATTAGTAATTGCACAAATCCATTAGCTGCAGTTAATGGATTTCTGATTTCATGAGAAATCGCAGCACCCATTTGTTCAACGGCATATAGTTTTTCGGATTTCACAATCGTTTGTCGCATTATAAAGTTATTGCGGAAAAACTCTGTAAAATAGGATAATATACCTAATCCAATCGCTGGAATAACTAAATACGCAAACCATGCATCAACTGGATTAGCTGGTGGCATGGTAATTTGCAGGGTTCCTACAGTAATTAGAGAAATAATAAAAGTCAAAAGCACAGATGAATAAACGCGCTTAATGGAATTTTGTTTCCAAAACCAAGGATATAGCCACCATAACATAATAGAAAGTGGTAGATAGAGTATAATGGTCATATAAAATCCCAAGTCTATTCCGTAAAATCCTCTAATAACGATAACGGTTAGACAGAGGAGGGGGCCCAAACCTAGGTAAAGTCCTCCTATCAATACGGGTAAAAATCGCAGGTCAAAATAGTAAGACGAAGGAGTAGGGTGATATGAAAAGAGAAAACAAACGTAAATGAGCACAGATAGACATATGTATGCTTCCCATTTCGAAAGAGCTAGATTTCTCTTTCGATCAAACCATATTAAGCCTATAAATAATAATATGATGAGGATTGAAAAGTTAAACAAAATGTGCTTCGTAATTTCCATAATTCACCTTCGACAAATTAGTAGTAGATTTAAAAAACGGAATAGTTCGACAATAGTTACATTTATTATAACTCATAATCTATTTGTTTTGGGATTATTACTGAAAAAACTAATAAAAAGTAAAAAGAAGTTTGTAAATGGTATTTATTACCTATTTTACTATTAATTACTCTTTAAAACTATCGTTTTTATTGGAAGAAGATATAACAATAGAAAAAACGTACTTTCTTGAAAAAGTACGCTTAACTAGTAATCAGATATTCATTATTTGCTCCGGGTACTGTTAAATTCAGTCGTTCCAGATGTTTTCTTATCCCTACACGTTCCCATGTTTGAAAGATTGGTTCTTTTAGGGATTCTTTTGGATAGAAGATGCCAATTCTAACAAGCTCATTGAAATTCAAACCTTTTTTCACAAGACTCTCAATTTCCTGGTCCCTCCTGTTAATAATCTCAAGGTAACGGTACATGGCCTCGTGAAACTCCTGTTTCGAAAAAACACCTTTTTGATGTCCTGTGATGTAGGTATCAACATCCAAGGAAAGTAGTCTTTTGGCGGAAGAAATGAACTCTTCAATATCTCCATCCGTCCCATTATACCAAGGTCCAAAAGTCGTCATATCATAATCGCCAACAAAAACAACTCCTAAATCAGGAAAATATGGACAAGAGAATCCTTTTGTATGACCGGGTGTATGAAGAAAAATTACGTTCACATCGCCAAAACGATACTCCTTTTCATACTGATAGCATCCAGAAATATTGCTTAAATTCTCTGTCCATTCTTTCGGTACGCTTTTCCGAAAAAGCTCAACACCGGACGGCCCCCATTCCTGATAGATTCCATTTAACTTTGCAATAGAATCTACTGAGCGTGCTGTTTTAAACTCAATTGGGTTGATCCAGGTGGGTGTGTCTTTGAATAAATGGTTATTTAGGGTGTGATCAGGGTGATAATGAGTATTAATAATTAAGTCGACTCCATATTGTAGCTTTAGATTTACTAATGCTTCAGGTTCAGCACCGGTATCAATTAAGACTTTATCCTGACAATTGATATACAAACTTCTTGAAAAAGGGACCTTACTTTTATTACGTCCTTCTACAAGTAGGAGTGGTCCAATACGTTCCATATTTTCTTCACCTCTTTATAAAAATGACTGAATGTTCATTCATTATATCATGACCTATAGGATGCAAAGCAAGAGAAATGCCAAATTTTATATAAGTGGGTATACTTGAGTGTATATATCTGTTTTTTTATGTAAAGGAAGTGGACCAGTGGAAGGGAAAACAGCATTAATTGCGGGTGCGACAGGGTTAATTGGGAATGGACTGCTTCATGTTTTAATTGATGCCCCTGAATACAAGAAAGTATATGCTCTAGTGCGAAGACCGCTTGAAATCAATCATCCTAAGTTGATGGAGGTAGTCGTTGACTTTGATCGGCTTATTGATTATAAACACTATTTTGCGGTTGATGATGTGTTTATATGTTTAGGTACAACGATTAAAAAGGCAAAAACACAAGAAGCGATGTATAAAATTGATGTAGACTACCCTGTTGAAATTGGCCGTATCGCAAAGGAATGTGGGGCAAAACATTATTTAGTAGTCAGTTCCATGAATGCGGACTCGAAGGCTAAACTGTTTTATCCTCGAATGAAAGGTGAACTTGAGGAGAAGGTACAGAATTTAGGTTTTGAAAAATTATCCATTTTTCGACCGTCCCTGCTACTAGGAGACAGAAAGGAATTTCGTCTTGGCGAAGAAGTGGGTGCCTTTCTGTCAAAAGGGTTAACGTTTCTGTTTGTAGGGTCACTTCGAAAATATAAAGCGATACAAGGTAAAACGGTAGCGAAAGCCATGTACAAAGTGGCTCAGCAAAAAGAACAAGGTAAGACGATTTTTGCATCAGAAGAAATTGAGAATATTGGAAGACAGTAAGACCCAAAAAAGCTGCTCAGACTTTGCTGAGCAGCTTTTTTAAACCGATTGATGTTCCTTCACATAGCGGTTCTGTGGGTGGTCTTTACATTCTTGGCTACAAGATCTGTAGTGTTCATGTTCGCATTCCTCACATAATAGCAGATGTTTGTTACATTCAGGATTTCCACATTTTACGTAACGTTCCTCTGGTTTTTCACAGTGATAGCATTTCCCAACCACCGTTTCTTCACCAGTTCGGTTGACCTGTACTGCAATACGCTCATCGAAGACATAGCATTTTCCATCCCATAATGCGCCTTTTGCTTCAGGGTCATAGCCGTACGTAATAATTCCGCCATCCAGTTGGGAGACATCTTGGAATCCTTCTTTTACAAGAAAACCTGAAAACTTTTCGCAACGAATACCACCTGTACAATAGGTTAGTATTTTCTTATCTTTATGCTCACTTAAATTTTTTTCTACCCATTTTGGCAACTCGCGGAATGTTTCAATATCTGGTCGAATTGCACCTCTGAAATGGCCAAGGTCGTATTCATACGTATTCCGCGCATCAAGAATGATCACATCTTCCTGCTGCATCGACTCAAGGAATTCCTTAGGAGAAAGATGCTTGCCGGTCACTTTATTTGGATCTAAATCCTCTTCCAGACTTAAATTCACAATTTCAGGCTTAACCTTCACTTTTAATTTCTTGAAGGCGTGACCTTCACTTTTTTCGATTTTGAAAATCATATCAGAAAAACGGGAATCGTTTCTCATGAACTCAATGTATTTTTCTGTCTGTTCCACAGTACCTGAAACAGTACCATTCATGCCTTCAGTAGCAACAAGAATTCTTCCTCTTAAATCGAGGTTTGAACAAAGTTCAAAATGTTCATCTCTAAATGCTTGTGGGTTTTCAATTTCAACATACTTATAATAAAGTAAAACTTGGTAATCCATTTTCTTCACCTGTTTCTATAGATACATTTATCTTTAAGTATAATAACAAAAATGGAGCTACTAATAAAAGTACTTTTTGTTTCCTATGTGGAGGGAATTATAAGATTTTGACTGAGAAAGAGATAAGTAATATAGTTATCTACATTACTGTGACTTTTTTCATCGTATTTAATAGCTAATTTTAGGAGGAATCAAAATGGAGGTTTTTGCTGAATTTCTAGATGGGATTGGTAACCCTGAACATCGTGCTAGAACGGAAGAAGTGTTGAGTTGGGTCTCTCATACATATCCCGATTTAGAGCCTGTGGTAAAGTGGAATCAACCAATGTTTACAGATCACGGTACATATATTATTGGATTTAGTGTAGCAAAGCGTCATATGTCTGTTGCACCTGAAAGGGCAGGAATGGAGCGTTTTACGGAACAAATAGAGCAGTCTGGCTATGAATACACGAAGGAATTAATACGTCTTCCATGGAATAAAGAGGTTGATTTTTCATTGCTAGGGAAGATGATTGATTTCAACATAATGGATAAGGCTAACTGTTCTACATTTTGGAGGTAGTGGAGAGTTAAAGGGAACTTGGACATCAACCCAAGTTCCTATAAGACTCAATGTGGCTTCAATACAACCTTTATACAATCCTCTGTTTTGGTGTCAAAGACCTCATACCCATGTTTTGCCTGGTCGAGTGGAAGGACGTGGGTAATGATATCTCTAGGATCAAATTTCCCTTCAGAAATAAGATCATGTAGTTTAGGAATGACAGGGATTACGTGTGCTTGCCCCATTTTTAACTGAACATTACGTTGGAAAATGTCGCCTAACGGAAATGCATTGTATCTCATTCCGTATACACCAGTCACTTGAATCGTTCCACATTTACGAACCGCTTGTGCGGCTGTAACTATTGCGCCCATGGAACCACCATGTAGTTTGAGTCCAGTTGCTAAAAATTCGAGTGGTGACATCTTCCCGTCCATGCCAACACAATCAATGACAACATCCGCTCCACCTTGCGTTATTTCCTTCAAGTACGTTCCGACGTTTTCCTCTCTCTCAAAATTTACAATTTCAACGTTGTTCGTTCTTTTCGCATGCTGAAGCCTGTAATCGATATAATCTACGGCAATGACCCGTTTTGCTCCAAACATCCAGGCGAATTTTTGCACGAGCAACCCAACTGGGCCGCAACCAAGAACAATAACCGTATCCCCATTTTTAACTCCAGCATTTTCAACAGACCAATAGGCGGTGGAAGAAACATCTGCGAGTAATACAAGTTGTTCGTCCTCTAGTTCACTATCTTCCGGAACCTTGAACGGGGTAAAATCACCATAAGGTACACGTAAATATTCTGCTTGCCCACCAGCAAATCCACCGGTTGTTTCTGAATACCCTAAAAATCCACCCATGTCCCCGTTTTCATTTGCCTCATTACATTGGCTAGTGAAGTCATTCTCACAATACCAACACTTTCCGCACGCCATATTAAAGGGAACGATAACACGGTCTCCTTTTTTTAGCTTTGTCACTTCCGGTCCAACTTCTTCAACAATCCCCATTGGCTCATGCCCAATGATGTAGTTTTCTGGTGTGTTTGGAATCATTCCATGAATTAAGTGCAAATCAGACCCACAAATGGCAGAGCTCGTTACTTTGACGATAATATCGTCTGCTTTTTGAATTTTAGGATCTTCAACTTCTTTTACAGCCACATCTTTGATGCCCTGATATGTAACAGCTTTCATCTGTAATTTCCTCCTGCACGTTATTTATTCGGTGTTGCAAATGTACCGCGACGGTCTGTGTCAATTGGGAAAAGCTCCATTCTTGCTATTGCAAGGGCCATATCTGCGGATTTTAAATCTAATTCAATTTGTTTTTCTACGTCATTCGGATATAACCAGCCTTTTTTGATCATTAAATCAGAGAGCTCCTCATGTAAATCGATAGCCTGTTCCATTTGGCGATACAAGGCATCCCGTAAGTCGGGGGTGGCTGTCTCTGTTAAGGCAACTGAATAGTACCGAATACCCGTTTTAACGGATAGCAAAAAATCCATCGCAAAAGAGGCGTCGGCCATTTTCGGCATTCCTTCTGCGTATTTGGGATCTAAATAATCTTGATTCATCAATGCTCACCCTTTGTCTGAATTTGTTCGTGCTTTTTCGTAGAGTTCCTTAAGTTCTTCAATTGCTGCCATTGTCTGGTGTACATCTTTTTCCATCATTGCTTTTAAATCATTATCAAAACAGATACCTTGCATAAGCTTTGAGCGTACTAAACAGATTGTTTTAAAATTGATCATTTCATGTGTTTCCATTGTCTCGTGGAAGCCAAGTGCATGAAGGTCCATTTAAACTTCACTCCTTTTTACCATTAGGATGACCTTTTTTCTTGAAAAAATGGTGGAAAATTGATTGCCAAAATTAGTATGTTTGGAAAATGGATAAGAAACCTTGCCCAAGGAAATCTAAATGTAAGGAGTCAAACGAAAGGGGAATGACAATTGACACAATACATGGGACTACATGAAACTCTAGAAGTACACGAGTTATTAACCTTTAAAAACTTATGTGTAACAAAAGCGTTTACGATGAGTGGGCTTGTTCAAGACCCTCGGTTAAAAACAATCCTAACGAATGATGTTGAATCGGGGAGAAGGTTCATCACCCAACTACAGGAACTAATTACAGATAGGAGTCAGGACAATGAATGATATCTTTAAGAAATTAGTGGGCATGGGTGGGATGACCGACCAAGTTATTGCAACAGATTTCCTCATTTCAGCAAAAGCAGGAGTGCGTAACTTAGCATTTGCTATAACAGAAGCCTCAACTCCGAAGGTAAGGGCAGTACTGCGTGAACAGCTCCGACATGCAGTGGAAACTCATAAAAATATATCGGATTACATGATTGAAATGGGAATGTATCACCCTACAGACCTAGGTGAACAGCTTAACACCGATTTGACAATTACAAAAACATCTCTTGAACTGACAGACTAACGTAAAAAAGGTATTTTTCACCCATAGTGGATATGAAAAATACCTTTTCTATTTTTTAAGAACGTGAACTATCGGAGGCAATTTGTTCATACGTCCTTAAGCTAAATTCTTTGTATGGGGAATTTGGTAAATGGTCGAATAATTGAACGGCTTTTTTCGCAGCTGAAAGAGCCTGTTCATGCTTTCCAATTTCCACTAGACAAAGAGCCTTATAAGTCTCCATTAAATAAAATTGCGACAAGTCAAACGGATGACGATGATAATCCGGTACTTCCACTTGATTAAAATAATTTACAGCCTCTTCGTAACGACCTAACCCACGTAAAGCCTTTCCTTTCTCAAGGAAAAACCATTCCTTAAATTGTTGATTAAAGTCTGGATTAGCGAAAGTTTCGTCAATAATTTCAAGGGCTGTATTGTATTCTTTTGAAACAGAATTTAATGACTCAATGTAAAAAAGCTGGGAGGTCAACCTTGACATTTTATCCTCTGAAAACTCGGCGTATTGCTTTAATTTTTTCAGATAATTTTCGTGCAGTTGTCGATCACCAGCCATCATCGCATAAGCCGCGGCAAGTCGATATAAATCATCAATCAAATAAAAGGTCTTATTTTTTTGTGAAAAAGCAATCGCTTCATCCATTACGCGCTTTGCGGAATCTGAATCTCCGACTGCAAAATATAGGACGGCTTCTTGATAGTCAAGGTCCAATTTTGAAATAGGATCCAAGTAAACATGATTTTTTTCGATTTCTTTCCGTTCCCGGAGAATGGTCTCTAGTGCTTCTTTATATTGGTAATTCATGAAATGAACAAGTCCGCGAAAGCGAGCAATACTTACCCTTCTAGGTGTAACGTTCATTTGGTCATATAAAGTGGTCGCATGGTCAAGTGGACCTTGCCATTCATCGTTCTTCTCCCAATAAAGACTGTATCCATACAATTCAAGCAATCTTGCGGCTTCATAGCCTTGGGTTAGCTTAGGAACCAGTGGTTCAATAAGGGATCTCAACTTTTTATATTTATCCGGATCAACTTCAGAATCAATTGTAAATATTTTTTCGGCCTCTTCTAGAGTTTCTCTTAATTCATCGAAATTCACTTCATTTAAAAGCTGTGATACCTCAATTTCTAGTTGCTCCGCTATATAGGATAAGCTTTCCATCGAAGGATTTGCCTTATTATTCTCAATCAGGCTCAGCATGCCTTTTGTCAATTTAGTTCCAGCGAGCTCTTCTAATGTTAGTTTCTTTTGTTTTCGTAGTTTGCGTATTCGTTCTCCTAGCATGAGAAATAGGCACACTCCCTATTTTTGATATTTTGTTTAATTATATTAAACTTTTTATTGAAAAGAAAGTAAAATGGTGATATGATTTGTTTAATTATATTAAACTTTTTATTGAAAAGAAAGTAAAATGGTGATATGATTTGTTTAATTAAATTAAACTTTTCCATTTTTGGAGGAATTCACATGAATGAACAACAAAAACTCAAACGAGCAACGTATCATTTGTTTACTTTTACCATTAGTAAAATTATTTCTTCCTTCGGCGCACAAGTATACGCATTTGCTATCAGCTTTTATATTCTTCAACTAACAGGATCTGCAACAAGCTTCGCTACAAATCTAATCTGTAATCTATTACCTAGAGCCCTTGTCGCACCGCTTGCTGGGTATGCAGCTGATAAATATTCCCGAAAGAAAATCGTCATTATTTCACAACTCGTAACGACGCTCGCTATCCTTGGATTACTCGTTGTTAGTATGACCTATGGTCTTTCCTTACTTGCGATTTACACGACAACCGTTGTCTTATCACTTGCAACTTCTTTTACCGGTGTAACGTTTACGTCCTCAATCACAGGTTTAGTGGATGAAGACAGAATTCAACGAGCGATGTCACTCAACCAAATTTCAATGTCTTTTGCAGCGGTTGGAAGCCCTGCTGTTGGTGGTCTTTTATATGGAACTGTTTCTATGGAAGTATTTTTAGGGATGTATATTGCAGCATCAGTTATCGCTGTTATCTTTGAATCGACCATGAATTTCAATCTGTTCTCAAAGCGTAAAGCGAAGGATGTTGAAGAACAGAAGGAAACGATGTGGCAAAGTATTAAAGCGGGGATTGGCTATTTAAGAACCAAACAGGTCCTCATGACAATGATTTGGATCTCATTAATCATTAATTTCCTTTTTGGTGCGTTTGAAGTGGGTTACTCCTTCATTTTAATTGAAAAATTAAAGCTTGAATCACAGCATTTTGGATTTACACAAGGTGCATTCGCGGTAGGGATGCTGTTGTTCTCCATCTACTTCTCAGTTCGTAAAGAAGTGAAGTTTCCATTCCTCGTCTCAAAACGTGGCATCATTGGGATGGGGGTCATTATGGGATCAATGTCGGTTCCGTTAATCATTTCGCTATCGTATTGGTCTGTGTTCACATACTACTTTATCGCAATGTTTACTTTCGGTTCGATGATTATTGTTGTTAATACACCAATCCAAGTAATGATGCAAAAAATGATTGATGACGACTTCAAAGGTCGAGTATTCTCTATTTTAGAAACTATGGCAGTTGCCTTAATGCCACTAGGAATGATTATTTTCGGCTATCTGTATGATGTCTTACCAGGCCAATATATTCTCATTACCTCATCCGTTATTCTAATCGGAATCGTGCTCTTCCTTGCTCGACCTAGTGTCGTTCGAAAAGCACACCCAGAATTAAGTGGAACGAAAACGGTTGTGGAGAAAGCGAGTACCGCATTGTAAAAATAACGCAGCCTTCCTCAAGATGAGGGGGCTGTTTTATTTTATGAACAATATATGACATTGTGTCACTTCTGGTTGTTTAATGACAGACTGTCATATAGAATGTAGGTAGTGAGGTGACACAAGGTCATGTTAAAAACGGTCCCAAAAAATGAACTCAATAAACTAAAGCTGCGAAGGCTAGTGAGAAAGCTGCAATCACTTGGTGTCAATGCTTCAATTTGTAAGAAACCGATTAGCATAGAATAGTGACTTATAACAATAGGTGAATTTTTTATAAGGGAGACAAATGATGTCTGTAGGAATAAGAATTGATCAATTAAAAGATATGAAAGTGGAACTTCTACGATTTATGATGCCGTACAAGTTTGCCATTGAAGAAATGATGACCAAAATCAATATTTTAAAGCAGGAATTTAAATATATACACGATTACAACCCAATTGAACATGTATCCTCTCGTTTGAAATCACCAGAGAGTATTTTAAATAAGATTGACCGAAAAGGATATGGGTATTCGCTTGAATCCATAAAAGAAAATATTCTTGATATCGCAGGGATTCGGATAACATGTTCCTATATTTCTGATATATATAAAGTTAGTGAAATGCTTCAACAACAAAAGGACGTTACTGTTATTGCAAGTAAGGACTACATTAAAAATCCAAAACCGAATGGGTACCAAAGCTTGCATTTAATTGTGAAAATCCCTATTTTTATGTCGGACCGTGAAGAACATATTTATGTTGAAATTCAAATTCGAACCATTGCGATGGATTTTTGGGCAAGCTTAGAACACAAGATTTATTACAAATATAATAAAGAAATTCCACAGCATATGAAGGATGAATTAAAGGAAGCAGCAGTTACTGCCGCTCAATTAGATAGAAAAATGGAGAAGCTACAAAATGAAATGAACAAACTAAAAGAATCATCAAAAGCGGAAGAATTTTATAACGAGGATAGGGTCTTTCTACCATATGACTTTCTAACATTAGGAAAATAGTGAATTAAGGGAAAGGTGAAAATGCCGAAGATTACATTTTTTAATTTACCTGAGGATAAAAAACAAACACTACTTCAAGCAGCCAAACAAGAGTTTTCCAGTGTCCCATTATTCGATGCTTCGATCTCTAACATTATAAAATCTGCTGGAATTCCACGTGGTAGCTTTTATCAATATTTTGAGGACAAGGAGGATGCCTTCTTCTATTTGCTCGGGCAATTCGCTAAGGAAAAGAACATTGTTTTTCTTTCACTCTTGGAAGAGCATAAAGGTGATTTGTTCCCAACCTTTACTGAGTTTTTTAAGTTATTTTTAAATGAAGTTGAAAATACGACTTTTTTAAAAAATGCATTGCTTAATATGACTCATAAAATTGAGCGTACGTTTGATCGAATGACAAGTGAACATGAAATTAATGAGAACTTTAACAAGTTTAGCTCGCTGATTGATGTACGTATTTTACATGTAGAGGATGATAGGGAATTATTTCACGCCTTACAAATCATCACATCGGTATTGTTACGGAATTTAATTCATGCAATCGCCTATGACTTGCCTCGTGGAGTTGCATTGAACAATTTTGAAATTGAAATGAATTTATTGAAAAAGGGCCTTGTCCGGTAGGGAACACAATGGTGTTCTCGCCGGGCTTTTTTATTTTTTAAGAGGCTTTTTCTATAAGAATAGGAGTATAATAGAATGCATTAACAAATGATATGGAAAAAGAAAGTATGAATGGATGGATGAGTGTGCGGAAAATTTATTTATATGGCTTGCTGTTGTTTGTGATGCTTGCCTGGGGGCTAAATATTGTTGCAATTAAAATACTGATTGATCATTTTCCTCCTATTACTATTACCGGACTACGTATACTGGCAGCAGGGATTGTCATATTTGTTTTCTTGTATATGAAAAAAGATCTTCAAAAAATGAATCTACACGAGTTTGGATATGTCTCACTAAGTGCTTTAACTGGAATCTTCGGCCACCAAGCGTTATTATCAATTGGCTTAGTGAATACAAGCGGTACAAATGGAGCGTCCATATTGGCTTTAATACCACTCGTCACCAATATATTTGCAGTCCTTTTCTTAAAAGCAAAAATGACTTTCTTAAAAATCACCGGTGTGCTCCTTGGGATTGTCGGTATTTATTTGATACTAGTTCTTGGCGGAGGCTCTTTCACAAAGCTTTCGAATGGAGATGTTTTTGTTTTTTTATCTGTAATAGCGCAAGCTTTAAGCTTTATTTTTATACGTAAAGCTTCGTATACGTTAAATGCCAAAACCATAACTTGTTACGCTTTGTTAATGGGCGCAGGTTTTTTGATAATGTTAAGCTTCGCATTGGAGGGTCAAAAAATTGGAACAATGGGAACTCTCGGGGCTTTACCTGCCTATGTTTGGATCATTTTTTTAGCCTCTGCGATTGTCTCAACAGGTATCGGGAACTTGTGTTATAATTTTGCTATTTCAAAAATTGGAGCTGGTGAAGCGGCAATATTTCTAAACCTAGCCCCATTCTTTTCATTAGTGGGATCGGTTCTATTTTTAAATGAAACTTTCAAGTTCATTCAGTTGATTGGATTTATTTTAATTGTCCTTGGTGTCCTATTAGGTACTGAATTATTTGTGCGCAAACCGAAAATCGATAAGCAGGTCGAAGTTTCTGTATCGAAATAGTTTAGGAGGGTCGGCTCTAGAAATGGGAGCCGGCCCTTTTTGGGGGAGTGAGGTACTGTTATTTTCCAATTAGGGCAGAAAGATTGTTTGTTTGCGCGTAATGCAAGAGGTAGGGCACAATTAACGGAAGGCAGGGTACATTATTCAGCAGTGTAGGCACAATTCGTTGAGGAACAACACAAAAAAAGAGTAAAATGAGCTAAAATTAAAGTAACTTAAAACATAAAAGGAGTGGATACATATGGATCTGAATCTAAATGGAAAAACAGCAATTGTTGTTGCTTCAAGTCAAGGTCTCGGAAAAGCAATCGCAACACAGCTCGTTAAAGAAGGCACAAATGTAATGCTGGCTAGTCGTAACGAGGAGAAACTAAAAGGAGTTCAAGTAGAACTCTCAGCTTTAAACAAAGGTAGAGTGTCGTATCATCAAACGGATATTACTAAAAAAGAGGAAATCGAAGCGCTGATTAAACATACAGTAGACACTTTTGGGGCAATTGATATACTTGTTAATAATTCTGGTGGTCCACCAGCTGGAACGTTCGAACAACTGGACGATGAAGAATGGCAGAATGCCTTTGAATTAAATCTATTAAGCTATATTCGAATGATACGTAACACTGTACCACATATGAAAGAAACGGGCGGGAAAATCATCAATATTGCGTCAGTTTCCATTAAAGAGCCGATTCCTGGGTTAATCCTTTCCAATACATTCCGATTAGGAATTGTAGGTTTATCAAAAACGCTAGCAGATGAATTAGCACCCCATAATATCTTGATTAACACCGTCGCGCCAGGTCGAATTGCAACAGATAGGGTTGCTCATCTTGATCAAGTGAATGCTGAGAAACTAGGTAAGCCAATCGAAGAAATTGAGCACATGTTCAAAGAAAAGATCCCTTTAAAACGGTATGGTACACCAGAAGAATTCGCTACTTTTGTGACATTCCTAGTGTCAGACGCCAACACCTATATGACTGGTCAAGCTTACATCCTTGATGGTGGTATGGTGAAGGCGATTTAACAAGTTATGAGCCCAGGCAGGCTCTTTCTCGTCCGGACTAAATAAAGAACCAACTGAATAGTATAATACTGAGTATTCCGAAACTTTTCTCGCGCTTAAACGTAATACAATTGTCAGCGGTTTGAGGAAGGGGGGATGAACAATGGTACGATATACCACATTTGCACTTCTAATTACTACAATGGAGGTTGCGTTTCTTATAGGCGTTTCACTCTATATAGATGCAAATTTGTTAACTACCATGTTTTTCGGCTCTATTGTCTTTATAATAGTCGCATTCCTAATGGGCTCCTCAGACGATATTTTTACAAATAACTCAGAGTTTGCCGTTTTTAATAATACGTTTCTTGGTCGAGCAAGACATCAAAAAGGAAACTTCAAACTCAGTCCATTTTTTTCAGGATCACTTCTGTGCTTGGGTGTGTATTTTGTAATGAACTATTTTATGTAGGTGCGCCTATCCATTTGGAGGGGCGCTTTTTTTATGTTGTGTTGCTTTACGGCGGTTGCAGGCACGAAGCGGTAGGAGAATGTCATTGCTTGATGTCTTCAAAAGGAGAATGAAGTCCTGAAGTAGTCGGGAGTGTCGAGCTTGAGGTCGTCAAAGTGTGTATGAAGACCCGAATTCGTCGGGGGGTAGTTCGCTTGATGTATTCATAAGGTGTATGAAGACTCGAATTTGTCGGGATGAGCGAGTTTTTAGGACTTCATTTTGTGGTAAGAGGAAACCGAAACAGAAAAAGAGTCCAACACCCCTTCCATAACTGAGAAGAAGGGAATAACAGAATAACACGATCTTCGCCATTTTTCCTTCCCCTCATGTATGATACCCACATTACTGGAAAACCTAATCACAACTGACGAATTAAGGAAATGAGGGGTTATTGTGGAAAATGAGAAAAAGCTTCCTGACGCTCCAGAGCCATTATGGCGTATGGGTGTTGAAATACCGGAATTTTCTCCGCTTGAGGAGGATCTCGAGGTAGATGTTGTGATTGTAGGTGGGGGAATTACGGGTTTGACTTCAGCCTATGTTTTGGTTAACGAAGGTCTCAAAGTTGCTGTCTTAGAGGCCGATCAAATACTGAATGGTACAACGGGGCACACGACAGCAAAGGTCACCGCACAGCATGGCCTCATCTATGATGAGTTTATAACAAATTTCGGTAGAAGCACAGCTAGACTTTACTATGAAGCAAATACGGATGCATTGAAATTTATCCAAAAAACAGTTGAAGAGCATCAAATCGAGTGTGATTTTAAAGGACAGGATGCCGTAATTTACTCTACAACAGACGAGTATGCACAAAAGCTTGAAAAGGAAGCGAAAGCCTATAATAAAATAGGAATTGATGGTGAACTCGTAGACCAGATTCCTTTTAAGATGGACATAAAAAATGCACTTGTTATGAAAAATCAGGCTCAGTTTCATCCAGTAAAGTATTTAGCTCACCTGGTAAACCTCATTAAAGAAAAAGGTGGCTACATATTTGAACATACGGTTGCAGTAAATGTGGAGCCAGGGGAGAAACCAACTGTTCTTACGCGCGAAGGTAAACGGGTAACGGGTGGCTTTGTTCTAGCTTGTTCTCATTTCCCTTTTTATGAAGGAACGGGTTTTTATTCAGCACGATTGAAAGCTACAAGGTCTTATATTGTTGCAGCTAAAACGAAGGATAACTATCCGGGTGGAATGTATATTAGCGCTGACCAACCGACACATTCACTTCGTTCAGCTACAAGTAATGGAGAAGAGTATGTCCTTATTGGTGGTGGCAACCATCAAACGGGTGAAAGAAATGATACATTAGAAGATTACAGTGCTCTAAATATCTTTGGGGAACAGATTTTTGAAGTAGAAAAAATCCATTCCAGGTGGTCAGCGCAGGACCTTCAAACGTTAGACAAAATACCTTACATTGGGGAACTAACAACGGGCGAACCCAATATATTGGTCGCAACTGGCTTCCGAAAATGGGGGATGACAAATAGTACGGTGGCAGCATTGTTATTTAGGGATATAATTTTAAAACGAAATAACCCATATCGCGACTTATATTCGCCTGCTCGTTTCTATGCACATCCATCCCTAAAGAACTTCTTTGTAAATAATGCAAAAGTTGTTAAGCACTTGGTGCAAGGTAAAATGGAAATCCCGCAAAAAAATGTCGATGAGATTCCAGTTGGAGAGGGCGCTGTAATTTCAATCAATGGGCATCGTAAAGGAGCTTATAAAGACGAAGAGGGTAAAGTGTACATTGTTGATACAACCTGTACGCATGTTGGCTGTGAAGTCCATTGGAACAATGGTGAAAAATCATGGGATTGTCCTTGCCATGGCTCACGTTTCTCATATACTGGAGAGGTCCTTGAAGGTCCAGCTGAAAAACCATTGCAGCAATACGATTTCACAATGCTCGATAACCTAACATCGGAGGATTCTGGCTACTAAGCTTGAGTTGAAGTACTATGACACATTGACGTATAAAGGTTTTGTTATATAAAATATGATGTAGCGTAATAGCTTCCTTGTAGAAGGTTGTTTTGATTAAACAACTCAACAAGCGGAGCTTTCTTTTTGTTTGCCTATTTCACGCATGACTAAAAGTACCAGTAGATAACAAGTGGATTAGAAATGGGGGAGTTTTAGTGAAATTACAAAAAATAAACTTAATGGAAGCGTATTTAATCGAAACTCTACGCAGTAAGGGTATTACCAATCAGGAAATCCTTGCTAAAATTGAACAAGGCAGTGTAGAGGGCTGGAAGGATTTGCATGAGCACTTCAATTTTCATGAACTATTAAAATTGAATTACGATGATCTCAAACCAATTCTAACTGAGGGCTACAAAATTAAATATATAACCTTTAATGGAATGCAAAATCTTATTAAACTAAAATTTGGAAAAGTTAAAGACAATGATTACCAACTTTCAGAAAAGGGAATTAATAACCTAAACCTATCCGAAGAACAAGCTAACACACTCGCCCAAATGATCTCCCCAAATTGGGTTTTCAACTGGGACGGAGGGACAGGTTCCTTGACGCATAAATAAATCAGGACTAGATTAACGCCTTAACTTTTATGAGAAGTAGAGCTTGTCAGAGCAGGCTCTACTTTTTTTATTTTAAATAAGTTTGCTATTTTCTTTTATATCTGTTATTCTAAAGAAGAATTATTTTTGTTCTCATTCAGATTAAGAATTTCATTTGTTTTTCGTCTAAGGTATTTGAACAAGGATAGTAACACATGTGTGAACATCACACTAGGAGGCAAATTAACATGGAACAAGGTAAAGTAAAATGGTTTAACGCAGAAAAAGGTTTTGGATTCATCGAGCGCGAAGGTGGAGACGATGTATTCGTACACTTCTCAGCTATCCAAGGCGAAGGCTTCAAATCTTTAGACGAAGGTCAAAGTGTAACTTTTGATGTTGAGCAAGGTCAACGTGGCCCTCAAGCATCAAACGTTAGAAAAGCTTAATTAACCGAAACCGACAGGTCCTCTAGTAGGGCCTGTTTTTTATTTGAAAAATGAAAGAGGGTTAATATAAACCCTCTATTGTATTAGTTTATTATAGAAAAAGTCATTCCAATGCTTTTTGTATATATTGATAAGTCTCAGCATCCATTCCAAACTGCAAATTATTATTGGGATTTTCTGAGTGGAATAATTCTGTTTGTTTCTTTAGTTCTTGATCATTTCCTATGAATGAGTATACAATCTCACCCCATTTCTTTGCGAGTACCCGGACCTTGTTACTCGTAGGAGGTGTACCGTTCTCTTTTTCTCTTTGTATTTTTTTCAGAATTGCTTTAAATTCATCTTGTACTTCTTTTAAGGTATCTTCATCATATTGATTATAATAAGTTTTCATGACGTCTAGTTGTTCTTTTGTAAAGTATCCACCTTGGTACATTTTCATTGCTCCTAATAATTTTGTTAGTTCTTCAACAGACATCGTTTTCTTACTACGAATTGTTTCTAGAGCACTTTCTAATTCAAAGAGTAGTTTTTGCTGAACTTTTATATCATCCTTTATACGGGTTATTTGAGTTTCTATGATAGCAGCAGTAAAATCTTTTTCATTGTTCGTCATGACGGATTTTATGTCATCTAAAGATAACCCAATTTGCTTTAATGCTAGAATCTGTTGAAGTTTGGACAAGTCCGATTCTGTATATAAACGGTGTCCTGATTCTGTATATTGCGAAGGAGAGAACAAATCAATTTGATCATAATATCGCAGCGTTCTAATTGTTAAGCCTGTTAGTGCTGCAAGCTCTCCAACTTTCCAGTGTTGTTTCTTCATGTATATTTCACCCTTTATTTAATTCAAAAGCCTTTGAACCTCATTATAACTGAAGTGATAGCTTCTTCCGCAGATTTGACAAACGGTTTCAATATCTTCATGATTAGGTAAATCATTCTCACTTAAAGAATGTAGTATCCCGTAGAACATTTCTTTTGAGCATCCACAGAAAAATTGGACAGGACTGTATCCTATTACTTTTACATCCTCAAATAACTCACTTAGTTTTTCTTCAATTTTGATGTTTGGTTGTTTCAGTAAGTTGGTAAAGAAATTGCGGTTGGTTAAAAAAATGTGCCTTACTCTAATTAAAAGGTCATGAGAAGCTCCTGGAAGCAATTGTGCATATACCGCATTACTGTGTTGAACAAAGTTATCCTTGGTAAGGGTAAGATTGGTTCCTATAAATGTTTGTGTTTGTTCGCTTTGATTAAAATAATGTGAAATATCGTCAACAATGTTTCGGTATGGCATATCTGTTATGCCAGTAAATTGATGCATTTCGGATCCTTTGATAACACGTATGGTGCCATTATTCCCAATTAGATGGTTAAGTGAAAGGTCTTTCAATTGCTTCTTAGCAGCTTTTAATAATGCCTCGTTGAGATAACCGCGAATATTTCCATTTGCATCCGCATCAGCAAAAATCTTATATTTTGGTTCACTCATTGTCAGTTGAAGACTTATTCGTTGATTGCCTTTTAAGGTTCCAGCTATTAAACTGACAGCTGAGATGGTTTTTCCTAATGTAAGTTTAAGAATTTTGTTTGTTCCTCTGTTGAGGCTTAGTATATCATTCATTAATTTTGTATTATCGATTAATAATAAACGAACTTGTTTGTCATAAATAAGTGTCTTCACAATTGTATTCTGCATCATTCTATTCCTTTCTTTCTTCAATTACATACACTATAAAACATAACCTTACGTAAGGTTCAAGGTTTATTTATCATAGTTAAAAATTATCTCATTAATAATCACTAAGGAGTTTGTATGTTTTGAATCTCTCTGGTTTTCGGACTATAATGAAGAAAATTACAAAAGGGAGAAAGATGATGACTAAACATCGAATTTATACAACAAGTTTTGCAAGTGTCTACCCCCATTACATTACGAAGGCGGAGAAGAAGGGGCGTACGAAAGAGGAAGTCGATGAAATCATCCGATGGTTAACAGGATTGAGTCAGGAAGAATTAGAAATGCACCTGGAAAATAAGACAGACTTTGAGACGTTCTTTGCGGAAGCACCTAAGATGAATCCTTCTCGTTCACTTATCAAAGGAGTTATTTGCGGGGTACGAGTGGAAGACATAGAAGAGACGACAATGCAGGAAATTCGCTACCTGGACAAGCTAATTGATGAGTTAGCTAAGGGGAAAGCAATGGAGAAAATCCTTCGGAATAATGATATTAGAAATACTGAGTCTATATGTACATTAGTTTCTTTTGATTGATCTCGTGATTATAATGAATCCTAGTATCACTTCAGGTGTTGGTGCATTAAAAATGGCCAATAGATGCGTGTTATCAACAGTTGCCATTTCATAGTGCCACCACCCTTGAGGGATGTTGGTCACTTGGCCAGATGTTATCGGAAAATTAAGTACCTGTTTAGTAAATGGATTCAGCATGGAAACTGTAGCAGCACCTGAAATACAATAGACTAACTCTGCGGCATTTTGATGATAATGTGGTTCCACGACATTAGTCTTACTTAAGAAAATATCAAGCAGTGATACATTTTCCAGGGTATTTAATTGTTTGATACCCAATACATTTATATAGTTATGTTTGTCTTTTTTGAATAATGGACTTTTATTCACATCATAAGCGTAATGAGTCGCTGGAGATGTATAATCCAAGTATAATACCATTGATTATAACGTTCATAGAGCCTACAGCAATTATCGGACTTATCATGGGGGCTGTCTTTTTTCCAGTCGCATTTCGTATCATTATGGGAATCTTAAGTAAAGTAAATAACGTTGAACGTGAAATATAAAAAATAGACCTAAGCATGGGATCATATTGTCCCTGTTACGTCTATTTTTCTTAACTCTACAATTTGGGTATGACCAAGATATTGCGCTCGTTTAACGGTAAGTTCGTACTGTACCCCATCAATTAAGAGTTCCGCGACTTTGTTACTCGTTACTTGTTTAACAATCGAAACAGTCTCTACTTTTTTTCCTTCTTGTGTAAGGTGGGCAACGACAGCATCGTGGAAGTTCTCAGGCTCCTTGTACCATTTATGCCAATCTTCTAATTCAAATTGAATCACATTACCGCGCTGAAACAATGATTTTGTGAACTTTTTTAACAAATCGAATCTCCCCACTTCAAAGACAGATTTCTATATTAATCTAATTTTACTATAATATTAGGTAAATAAATATAATAAGGAAGTAAACGATGAAAAGAAAACTAGTATTTAGTGTTATTGGAATTTTAATTATTTTATTTATGATGGTTGGGGGATACAAAATCACGGTATCAAGGTCCTATCAATTATTTGGCGGTCTTACACAGCAGATAGACACAGAACAAAAGGTCGTAGCACTGACGTTTGATGACGGCCCAACTCAGAATGTACATGAAAGCCTACCTTTACTAGACAAATATAATGTCAAGGCTACGTTCTTTCTAATCGGTCAAGATATCGAAAAGTATCCGGAGGAAGCAAAGCAAATCGTGGAGGCAGGGCATCAGGTAGGAAATCACACCTATTCCCATGATCGCATGGTCCTAAAATCACAATCTTTTATTAGTGAAGAAATTGAAAAAACGGACGAGCTCATTCGTGAAGCGGGTTATGAGGGGGAAAATGACTTCCGACCACCGTATGGGAAAAAGTTTGTTGGGTTACCTTATTATCTTAGTAAAGAAGATAGGGAGACAATAACATGGAATATCGAACCTGATACCTATCATACAACCCCTGTGGATAAAGTTAATTATGTGAAAGAAAATATTCAGCCTGGTTCCATCATCCTGATGCATCCGATGTATGCAGAAGTTGATAAGGTCTTGGCGGAAATAGAAGGCGTCATTCAAACGCTGCAGGATGAGGATTACACGTTTGTAACAGTTGATGAACTACAGGGGATGTAACTCCAAAAAGGAAGAACCATTTTATAGGCGAATGGTTCTTTTTTCAATGATTGGACACGATTAATACTAAGAGTTAATACACTATCTAAAAAAGAAATTGAGGTGTTATTCTGGAGCCTATTGAAGTCCATGGTTTACGTCATTATTCTAAATCTGAATTGAAGGCCATCATAATGTCTCATATTGATGATAAGCTTGCTGATTTAGATGTTGAGATCGAGAGGATAGCTATTGTCGGCAGTCGGTTATACACTCACTTTCATTCAGAGAGTGATTTGGACATAGTAGTAGAATATAGTGGAGCGGAAAGAGAAGATGCCGTTTTTTATTATTTAATGGAGGACCCCCTTTATATTGACCATATTAAGGTAGACTTTCTACCCTATTGGGATTTGAATGGGACTGGAATCAGAAATCGAGAGCACGTTATGTTATATGATGAATCGTATCAAATATAGCACCTGGTTAACAGAATATACCAGAGTAGCAAACCGAACAAAATGAAACCTTTTACCCTTCTGCAACGTATATAGAATATGCGCAAAAAGGAGGGGATGTAGTGAAGAAACGATTTTTGGTTTTTTCCCTTATAGGTTTATTATTTCTTGGGGCTTGTTCCATCCTTGAGGATGTTAATAATACTGTAACGTACGTGAATGAGGCAACTGATTATGTTAATGAGGTAACTACGTTTGTAAACGAGGCTCCAAGCCTTGCACAACAAGCTGTTACGGATGAACAGGCAAGAGCAGACCTTGAGACGATGTTAACTGAAATGCAAGAGGACATGGAAACGTTCAATTCTCTGGAAGCACCAGGACTAGCAGCCGATATCCATCAACAAATTGTCGATTATAACAACCAAGCAGAAGAAGGAATCAATGTATTAGTAGAGAATGTCGAGAATGGTAAAATTGATCCTGCACTATTTGAAAATAGTGAAATCTTTCAAACGTTTCAGAACATCACAAATACGATTGATCAAATCCAACAATTAGGGGAATAAAACGAGGCGCAAGCTCTTCTATAGAAATTGCGCCTTATTTGTCTTATCAACTATCATCCTATAAAATAGTAATAAAATGTTAGCTTACTGGAGTACATAAAGGTGGTTACATTTATATGAATAGTTATGGCAGTCTATTTGAAAAAGAGGGTAGATACGTTTTAACTTTCGAACGTATTTATCCATTTAGTCCCGAAGAAGTGTTTCGCTATATAACGGAACCTGAGTATTTTACTCAGTGGTATCCCTTTGCAACGGGAGAAATGGAATTCCGAGTAGGTGGAAAGTTAAAGTTCAATGATGGTGAAGGTACGGTGTATGAGGCCGTTATTACTGAATTTAATCCTCCGCATTCCTTCTGTTTCCGGGAAATTGATGATTTATTAGAGATGCGGCTACTAGAAACAGAAGAAGGGAGTACCTTAACATTTAATCATACGTTTGATGACCCTGAAATGGCTATGTATACAGCAGCTGGTTGGCATAGATGCCTGGATGTACTTGGTCAATTAATACATGGTCAACCAGTTGAATGGAAAGATAATGCCCCGGAACTACGTGAATACTACAAAGTAAACTTATAAAAGAAGTTTACAATAATCCTACCCTAATAAAATAAAACCTTGCAAGAGAAAACTTGCAAGGTTTTGATATATTTGAACATCATTAGTACACAAAGTAAATCAAAATCGACGTTACAATTCCAATCCATACACTTAATAAAATACAGTATCCCATGATGTGCCGGATATGGAGCCCGACAATACTTAAGATTGGGAGTGCCCAGAATGGTTGAATGAGGTTCGTCCAGGCATCTCCCCATCCCACTGCCATGGCGATAACGGCAGGGTCGGCACCGAGTTCAATTCCGGCAGGTACTTGAAGCGGTCCTTGTAACGCCCATTGGCCTCCGCCTGATGGAGCTAAAATGTTAACGAGTCCTGCTGTCCAGTACGTAAAGACACCAAATGATTCAGCACTCGATATCGATGCCATACCCTGAATGATTTTATCCGCCAGACCAGAGCTTCCAAGTAACGCTATAATCCCGGCGTAGAAAGGGAATTGAAGAATGATTGGTGAGATTGATCCAGCAGCATCTTTGAATGCTTTTCCGTATTGTGCTAGCGAACGGTGAAACAGTAATCCTAATGATAAAAATAAAATATTAATAAGGTTCAAATTTAAATCAACACTGTTTGAGAATTGTAGCAACACATAGACGATACCAATTAACCCAATCAGAATCCCTAGGATAGGCGTGTTTTCTAAGCGATAGGCGGGTGTGTTTGTGTCGGCGGTATGTTCAAACTCTGACTGTTCTTTCTCCGGTTTTGCTGTATAAGGAATGATATTCTTTTTTGGAGCCATTAATAAGATAAAAATAGGTATGGTGATTAGTAGTGTGAAGAAGATGATAACCGTTCCAGGGTGGAAGATTGTTTCAGAGGTTGGAATGACTCCCATTACATTAGCAAGAAAATGATCTTCCGTCGCAATCGTAAGCAGGATGGAGCTTGAAAGCCCGGCTGTATAGAGGACAGTAGGCGCATATGCACATGCAACCAATAGTGGGAAATGGGCGTTTTTATTTCGTTTTCCAACTTCACGAGCAACAATGGCACCTACCACAACTGCGAGTCCCCAGTTAATATAATAGGCTGCTGCAGAGATTAAGAATGTGAATAAATAAGCTTTAGTTGCGGTGTTTGCTTTAGCTGAAATCGCCTCTAAGCCTCTTCGGACAAAGGGAACGGATGCTAGCACCATCCCAGTCATTAATAAGAGTACCATTTGCATCGTAAAGGCTAAATACGTCCAAAAACCATCACCATACGACTGAAACAAGTTCGTAGGATCTGCTGGAGCTGTAAAAAAGGCCAAGATAAAAACAAATAAGGTCATCAATACGGCGATAACAAATGCATCAGGCAAGTACCGCTGAATTACACGTGAAAAACGTTCTGACACTCTGTTTAACATGATTATCCCTCCTTTTTATTAATCAAGTTATGAGGAGGGAAAGTGTATTATGACAGAGTGGATTAAGGTATTAATTACGTAACCATTTGTTGAACTAATCGTTGTCCAGTAAGTAAAATCGTCTTATACTTTAAGCTACACCATGCGAAAGGAAGAGTAATGATTGAAGAAGACTCTAAAGACCGTTTCAGGTTATGTTTTAGTAGCTGTGTTTATTTGGGCTTTATTTTATTTGGGGAATAGAATCATAGATACAATTAAGACTAACTTTTTCAGCCTTGAATTATTGCTCTTACTTGTTGCAGTGTATCTAGTTTGTGCAGTTTATGGGTTGTTATTTTTTGTCATTGTAGATATTAAAAGAATGGAAGAACACTCTGATGGTACGATGATTATCATGATTGCACTATTATTTGCGTTTAGCGCATTTCCATTAATGAGGCTTATTGATAAAGTGTTTAAAACGAAGTTAATGGAAGGTGTAAATACCAAAAATTAAAGAAGGTAGCCCTCAACAATAAGAGGGGTACCTTCTTTATGTTAATAAAATGTTTTCTCCCATGACTCTCCCTCTCATTTGACCACCATCATTCACCGCACCAAAGCGGTGAATCTCTGTAATAGACTATCTTACTATGAGAAGGTTAACCCTTTAGATAGTTAGGCCCGTACCCCATTTTAGTGGTTAATGGAATTATAGTAATAAAATACTGAATTTACAAAAAATATTGACTATGACGTTTGAAACGGAGTATCGTAATGAAGGTAGGTCACACTATTACGAAGTCACAGTCTTCTTTAACCTCAGCATTACATACTTCATACTTTACAACGGACAGTCAAAAGTAAAGACTATTACTTTACTTTTTTAACTGTATAAAAAGTACATAGAAAGGAGCGAAACTCTTAATACCATAGTTGTTCAAATTCTTTATATGGAGGTTTGTAGATGAGAAAAGTAGTTAGCATGTCGATAGTTGTGTTGCTTATTTTAACGATGTTTGCGGGAAATTCATTTGCGAATTCAGCAGATCAAGCCAGTCAGGCAAACGGAAACCAGGATGTCATTGAAGGTGAACTGATTGTATCAGTTGAACCAAAAAATGGAAAACCAGATGTCTCCATCCAAAGCGCACAAAGTGTAACAGGGCAGGAAGATGTGTTGAAAAGTAAAGGATTTACAATCGTTGATACACTCCATGTAGAAGATTCTTCAGTCAAACCACTTGTTAGCAAAAATTTCAACAAAAAAGTAGTCGAGAAGATGGGCTTAGTCTACCTTGTACAATACTCTCCAGACCAGTTTAAATCTAGTAATATTGCAAAAAAAGAACTTCGAAAAGAACTAATGGATCTTGGTTTCAAGGTACGTTATATTTCTGAAAACTATAAAATGATGGCAATTGAAGGAACGGCAACGTTACAGGCTGTTCATCCAAATCAAAATTGGCATTATAACATGATTAAAGCACCAGAGGCGTGGGCGATAACAAGTGGCTCTAGCTCCGTTAAGGTGGCTGTATTAGATACTGGGATAGACCACAATCACCCTAGCTTAGCAAATTTCGTGAACACAAACTTAGGTCGAAGTTTCGTTGGTGGTAATACGATGGATGTTCAAGGTCATGGTACGCATGTGGCAGGAACAATTGCAAGCTATGGTAGCGTTTCTGGGGTTATGCAAAGTGCGACCCTTATTCCTGTCAAGGTACTAGATAATAGTGGTTCAGGTTCTTTATATGGCATCACTCAAGGAATTTTATACGCAGCAGATATTGATGCAGATGTTATCAATATGTCACTTGGTGGCGGTGGCTATAACCAAAGTATGGACGAAGCGGTTCAAACAGCGGTTGCACAAGGAACCATTGTGGTTGCTGCAACTGGAAATGATGGTGCATCTAGTATTTCTTATCCAGCCGCGTATAGCAGTGTTATCGCAGTTGGATCTGTAACATCAAATCGAACTCGCTCGAGCTTTTCAAATTATGGATCTGGATTAGAAGTCATGGCACCAGGCTCGAACATTTATAGCACCTATCCAAACAGTCGTTATACTTCATTATCTGGTACATCGATGGCGACACCACATGTTGCAGGTGTAGCGGGCTTAATCCGAGCAGCTAATCCCGATATCTCAGTAGCACAAGCAAGACAAATTTTACGTGATACAGCTCAAGAGGCCGGAAGCTTCACACAATATGGCTATGGAATTGTTGACGCGCATGCTGCAGTTGTAGCTGCGTCAGGCGGAAGCGGCGGTGGTACAACGCCTCCACCACCATCATCAACAGATACTGTCACAACAGTTTCAACAAACTATAGTTACTATTATCGTGGTGAAACAGTCTATATGACGAGCACAGTTAAAGATTCAAATGGTGTAGCCATCTCAAATGCAACGGTTAATTTTAAAATTACACGTCCAAACGGCACGAGTGTTACAGCCACGGCAGCTACAAATTCTTCAGGTGTGGCTACTTATTCGATTGGAACAAACTATTCAACAGCAACAGGAACGTATCGTGTGGATGCAACTGCATCAAAGAGCGGGTATACAACAAGCAGTGCTTCTACGACATTTAGGGTTCGTTAAGACAGTAGTCTCTGTAGGTAGTTAAATACAACTGACCCTTATTATAATAATGTAAGCTAAGCGCCTATCAAATGAATGATCATTTGATAGGCGTTTTTAGTTGAAAAATAATGATTGACTAAACTGTTACTTTCAATTACATTCTGGATAAATATGTTAAAATGAGCATAGAGTTTGTGAGACAAATAATTTCATAAAGACTTGAAAATTATGGATATAACAAAAGACCTGGAAATAAGGAGGAGTATGATGAGTAACAATTCAAAAAGAAAAGCTTTGATTATTTGGGGCTTAATCACCATGTTGGTAATTGCACCGCTTTTATCTTGGTTTATCGGAGTTATTTATGGTGTAAGTGTTTCAAGCGGGTTTGCTGGCGGAGGATTAATGGTCATCTTGTTTCCGGTTATATTTATCGTGGGAGTAGTTATTTTAATCAAAGGTCTAAGAGTGCCAAAGCGTGAAATTTCTTCAACTAAGTGAGCGAAAAGGTAAACTGACACTTTTACTTATTTTATTAGGGTGCTGCGTTTTAGTGGTGTATTTATTCTATTTTAAAACATATTCAACTAAAGGAATACTAGATAATGTAACCGAACGAGACGGTTACACTCTGAAACTCATAAAAAACAACGAAACTGTAGACTTTTATATAAAACCTGAGTGGATTCCTTTTGCTAGCAACGAAGAAAAGAAGCTTGGTATAGCGCTTGCGAGCAAAAATAATACAACGATTATTCTTGATGAAGTTTGGAATAGAGGTAGCGATATTCATTTTAATTTTGATACGATATACGATATGAAATACGATGCCGGAACCTTTCTATACAATGGTATCTTCAACGAAGACGGAACATTTACCACGAATGGGTCTTATCATGATTTTGATTTATATAACAAAAAAGCTGAACAAATTGATGTGGGGCAAACTGGATACGGCCCCAACTCATCATTCGGATTTGTTATAGATTCGGAGAATTATCATTTGATAAGAGATGGATTTTTTGTAGAATTTTCAGGATTCTATATGTATGAATACAACAGGAATTAATAATCGTTTTGGTAAAGAAATGATTGGTGCATACAAACCATTGCTCATACTTTTCGGTTAATTTGCTAGGGGGATATTTTTGAAAAAATATTTATATGTTTCTATAATAGTACTAATAATTGGAGTAATATTAATTACCATTTACAAGTATCGTGAGCAGGACTTGGGTGAGTTAGTAAATATGGAAAACGTTGATAAGGTCCATATTATTACCGAGTATAAAGATTCATATGAATTTGAAATTTCAAAAGTTGATCAAGAAACGATTAATAAACTTGCTAATTTTTTAAATCAATACAAAGTAAAACTAACAAATCAAGATGGTTGGATTTCAAATAATGAAGATGAAAGATTTGAACTCTATCTTGGATACAAAAATGGAGAAATTGAAATATATACAATTGAAAGGGATGTTGTTGTATCAAACCGAGTTTATAAGGTAGTGAATGCACCTTTGGATTATAAATGGATACAGGAACTTGAACGAGACATAAATTCTAAGTGAAAAATTTGATGTACTAAAGAAGCTGTCCAACACAATAAGAAAGATATGACTTATATTGGTTATATAAAATCGGGAGGTGGAGATTGTTAAAATAAAAGTTGGAATTGCATTTTTAGTTCTCGCTTTCTTAGGAGGAATATATGCGTTTTTCTTTAATCAAAAAGGAGTAGACCAGACGTATTTATTGCCTTTAGATTTTGAAGGATGTGTAGTAATCAACTACAATGTGGAAGGTGCAGAACCTCTAAAAATAGAAAACAATGAGATTATTTATAAGATTCCTAAAAATGGGATTCTCTATACATCTTCGCCATTTGATTTTGGATGGGTTAATGACAAGCATTCTGGAGCCTACCAATCACGAGCTTATTATGTTGATGAAAGAGGAGAAATACTAGAAGAACTACCACAAGAAAAAATAAGGTTTGGAGCAAACGGGGCTAGTCAAGTGGAAGGGAAAACAGAAAAACATTATTACTATCAGATATTTGGTTCAAAAGAAACTGAAGATGAAGGTTGTCCAGCACTCGGGATATAAAGGTAATCCTAATGCAACTGTGAGATATCTTAGTGGGATTTACAGACTTTATAATGAATGGCAGTTGGTACTAGATAAAGAAGTATTATGCATTTTAAAAGATTGGGAGGGTATAAAGTGAAAGTTGAGATTATTAGTTTACCGGCTTATTGTGCAGTTGGATTAAAGTGGGAGGGGACTTTCTCTGAAGTTGTACCGAATTTAAAAAATGTTATTCGGCAAATGGGAGAACGTGCCAATGAATTAGAGTATATGGTGAATCCTACAATTCAGTTAGGTCTATCATATCATGTCATTGAAAATGGATTTGCGCACTACGCGGTGTATGAAGTGAGCAATGAACAAGTAATTCCTGATGGAATGATTGAAATCAAGGTTCCTGAATTAATGTATGCGAAGACAACCCATAACAAAGGCGAAGTTATCCAAAAGACATATACGGATTTACATCAATGGTTATTTGATAGTGAATATACCGCATATAGGGAAGCAGGGGTAGAATACTATGATCCATATATGCCTCTAAAACATGAATACTATCCAATTGATCAAGACCCTAGTGATCCTCATTTTGATATTTATATTCCGATTGTCAAAAAATGATGAGAAGGCTTCTGTATTGATTTTTCCTGTCTATCAGCATAAAGTGCAATTGGGATAAAATAGGAATGGACATTCGTTGGGAAGTTCTTAATTTACCTTTTTTGGATTATCTACATTATCTCTTCATGCTTAAGTAGAGAAAGTATGTGTATTCAGTTTTGCGCATACTTTTTTCATATTTAAATTAAGAAAACATGCGCAAGTGGATAAATATTGAAATTCTAAGTGCTTTTCGGGATAATTTCCCCTTTTTCTGGATAATTCGCATGATTTGGTCGCACTTGTCTTAGGTAAAGCATGTGTAATTCAGTTTTGCGCATGCTTTTATCATATTTATATCAAGAAAACATGCGCAAGTGGATAAATATTGAAATTCTAAGTGCTTTTCGGGGTACTTCCCCCTTTTTCTGGAAATTACGCATGATATCATCGCGTTTGCCTTAGTTAAAGCATGTGCATTAAAACTACCCTTGTCAATGAATTCTTTGAATGACATTTTCTAAAAGTTCACACGCTGGATTTGAAATGATAGTAGAAGTTATTGTATGGAGATTAATAACCGAATAAGTGAGGAACTCTTGTTTTATCTTACTATAACGGAATCCAGGGAGAGAATAATGAAACTAAAAGATATCAATGTTCATGAGCAAATGAAACATTACCATGTCAACGGTTTAAGTATTAGCTTTATTGAAAAAAGTAGAATCACTGGAACAGAGAACTATGGTTTACTTGAAAGCAGTAGTGATAGAAATGTAAGTAATGATTCTATTTTTAATGCATGTTCCATTAGTAAATTCTTAACTGGAATGTTAGCGTTAAAGCTGCTAGAAGATGGGCACTTTGGTTTAGATGAAGATGTAAACAAAAGACTTGTCACTTGGAAAGTTCCTGAAAATGAATATACAAAAAATAAAAAGGTGACCTTAAGAAACTTGCTTAGTCATCAATCTGGAATCAAGGATCCTAAAGGCAGTTTCTCAGAACTACGTTCAGATATAGGCCCTCCTTCGATGCTTGAATTGTTACAAGGGAAGTCTCATTATTGTAAGGTTCCGATTGAAGTTACATTCGAGCCAGAGAGTGAATTCCATTATTCAGATGCGGGATATTGTATTGTTCAACAACTTATAGAAGATGTAATGAAAAAACCATTTTATCAAGTGATGAACGAATATATTTTTAAGCCGTTGAGGATGGAAAGTAGCTTCTTACCCACAACGATGTTAGAAATCGATAATAATAAATTTTCTTGTGGTCATGATAGGAATGGGCAATTGGTTGAAGGAAAATATCCGATCTACCCTTATCCATCTGCTTCAGGATTATGGACATCCTCGCTAGATTTAGCCTTAATAGTCCTTGAGTTAATGAATGCATTAAATGGAGAAAGTGAGATTGGTATTTCTAAGAGTTTAGTTCAAGAAATGATAACGCCACAAAGAGGAAAATGCTGGACAGGACTAGGTGTATTTCTAGAAGGTTCCGCCGAGGATTTAGAAATTACATCTATGGGTTGGGGAATTGGTTTTCAATGCATGTTGGTAGCGTATCCAAACTTAGGAAAAGGTGCAGTTATTATGACCAACGCCGAATTAGGTGTCCACCAAATGGATGGGATAATTGGAGAAATCTATAAATCTATTAGGTAAAGTAAGTGGAAAAAATGCAAGGGAGCTAACCAAATGATATTAGGTAAGCCAATAGCGAGTGGAAATACTGCGAAAATCTATCTTTCTGACAACAAAATAATAAAAGTTTTTAACGACTTTTTACCAGATTCGGAATCCATAAATGAAGCAAAAAAGCAAGAATATGCCTATACATGTGGACTTCCTGTGCCTATGGTGTTAGATGTTACAAAGATAAATGGAAAACAAGCAATCATAATGGAATATGTCGAGGGAGCAACATTGGGAGATTTATTTCTCAAAGATCAAGAACAAGCAGAGCATTATTTAAAGCTTTCTGTTGATGTACAACTTAACATCCATAGCATAATCCCCGATTCAATGGAACCTATGTATGATAAATTATACCGTCAAATTGAGGGTGTGAAAGTATTAGATAAAAGACAAAAAAATCTTTTATTAGAGAAACTAGATTCATTTTCATATACTAAAAGGCTCTGTCATGGTGATTTTCATTTATTTAATTTGATTATGAAAGGTAATCAAGTGGTAGTTATCGATTGGGTTGATTCAAGTGCAGGAGATATTCGTGCTGATGTATATCGGACCTATCTTTTATACTCCCAATTCTCGACTGAACTATCTGAATTATACTTGCGAATTTATTGTGAAAAAAGCGGAATATTAAGATCTGAAGTGCTGCGATGGGCTCCAATCATTGCTGGAGCGAGGTTATCTGAAAATGTCTCGTCGGAGAATTCAGAACGACTTGTTGAGATTATAAATCGCTACTGCCCAGTATAATTTGAAAACATTATGCCCGTATCTAAAAATTCATGTGTCATATGCCACTGGAGCAGACTAGTGAGAAGCATCAGTTTAATTATAATCAGAAGGCACACAAACAATCTTGAAAATAAAAATTATATCTCAAAATAATAAACCTTTTAATTGAGAATAATTATCATTTGCTGTATAGTAGGATGTAGCGATATAAATAAATGTGTTAGGAGAATATACATGCAAATATACTGGACGAAAATAAATAAGATTATTGAGGAAACTTCAGAGGTTAAAACATACTTACTTGATTGCCCAGAAGGCTTTACTTGGGAAGAGGGATCTCACACTCACTTCGCACTAGAAGGTTTCAACGCTGGAGAAAAGCCAAACAAGAGCCTAGTTCGCCATATGTCAATCTCTACTTTACCATACGAAAATGCAATCGGTATCACAACACGCATTAGGGAAAAGTGCTCTGAGTTTAAAATGATTTTAAGAGATCTTGAAGTGGGCAGTGAAGTAGCAATCTTTAAGACGTATTCGAATGTACCGCTTAAAAGAGAAGATAAAAATATTTATCTGTTGTCATCAGGTGTCGGCTTGGCAACATTTAGACCGCTTGTCCTTGATTATTTAAATCGTGCTGATAATGTCAATCAAATTAATTCCTTGAACATTGATTCATCAAAAGAATTCCTATTCACGGATATATTTGAATCAGTACCTGACAAAAAATTCACAGCTCAGTTCGTTGACAACCGTAATGACTACTATGAAGAAGTGAAAAAATTTGCAGCAGACCAGGATGGACTTTTCTATGTTGTTGGTAGCGATGAGTTCGTTGTACAAAACATTGAATTACTGCGTGAACAGGGTGTCAAGCCAGAACAGATTATGCTTGATAAGCGCGAACAACGACGTGCCGAGCTTTTATCAATTGATTTGACAGTATAACGGGCCAATTACGGGTGTGAAAAATATATTATTGACACATTTAAAGAACTCGCTTATGATTAACATATTAATTAATTGAATATCGTTTCTCCTAAAGGGGAGTAGCTTTTACAGCAGAGTCGTCATTTCAGAGTATTAGTACTCTCGGCTTTGTTGGCAACATTACTGTTGTTAGCAAGACCTTTACCAAGTCGGTAGAGGTCTTTTTGTATTTTAAGCTTCCTTTCAAACCTCTACCAGCAATATGGTGGAGGTTTTTTTATTTACTTTAAACAATAGGAGGTAAGTACATGAGGGATAGTGTGTTATTAATACAAAAAAAACTCCGCGGAGACGGTGACATTAGAAACTCACGTTAAATCTTATGGTCTAAATCATCGAGAATATTTTACAAAAGGTATAGAAAGTATTGATCAAGATAAGATTCAAATTGTTAATTGAAAGATTATCAGTATAAGAGCTAAAAAAATATTTTAGAAATATTAGGAGGTATGGAATAAGTTGGAGTTTTCAATTTTATTAGAGTATGGTTGGGTATTATTACTTTTAATTGCAATAGAAGGTTTATTGGCAGCAGATAATGCACTTGTATTAGCTATTATGGTTAAGCATCTTCCCGAAGAACAGCGGAGAAAGGCCTTGTTTTATGGGCTTGCAGGAGCTTTCGTGTTTCGATTTGGTTCCTTGTTCGCTATCTCTTTCCTTGTCGATGTTTGGCAGGTGCAGGCAATTGGTGCACTATATCTCTTGTTCATCGCTGCAAATCATATTTTTAGAAAGCTCATTTTTAAGAAGGAAAAGGATCAATCGAGTAAGGAAAAGAAAAAGTCTGGTTTCTGGGGAACTGTTTTTAAGGTTGAATTAGCTGATATAGCATTTGCTGTTGATTCAATCTTAGCAGCCGTTGCTTTGGCTGTCACACTTCCAAATACAAACCTCCCAAATATAGGTGGATTAGACGGCGGAAAGTTCCTTGTCATTTTCGCAGGTGGATTAATGGGTTTGATTATCATGCGTTTTGCGGCTAATTTCTTTGTTAAACTACTCAATACGAGACCAGGTTTGGAAATTGCTGCATTTATGATTGTTGGCTGGGTGGGTGTGAAGCTTTCCGTTTACACATTATCTCATCCAGAATTGGCCATTTTACCTGAAGGATTTGCAAAATCACCAGAATGGAAAATCACCTTCTATATTGTCCTGATACTAATTGCACTTGGAGGTTGGTTCCTATCTAAGGAGAAGAAGGAAGATTCTTCATTTGCCAAATCTGACACAAGATAAATAGAGGTAGGCAATAAAAATAGAAATATCCTATGAACACACATCAATTTAGGGACGATTACTGAAAAAGTAGTCGTCTCTTTATATTGAAAGTATATACACTCAAATTTTCATTCTTGTTTGTTAAGTCTGTTGTTGATTACAAAAGGGTAATGTATGATAAAAGATATTCCATATTAAAGAGGTAGATAGAATGAAATATCTTGAACATACTCCTAATCTTACCGGTGTTACGGTATATGGGGATCATAAGGATTTTGAACAGTTATACGATGCTCTCCATGAAATAGTCGGCGAGGAGGGGGAATACCCTGGTTTTGAAGGTCCACGCTTACGGGTACTGGGAATGTGCTACGATATTCGTCATGCATTAATGGGAAACAGAGAGATTATATTAATTGACAATGGAATTAATCAAGACATGATGAAATATCATTCCCTTATCGCACCTAGTCATAATGCCTATTTAGCCTTTAACGTCCTTTGGCCTGAGTTACTGTTTGTCACAATGGCATTAAATGAATTCGTGAACATTTATGCGAGCAAGCGATCAACAGATACTTTTAGACCAACACTTGGTCATCGTACCATTTGGGATTCCTCAATCGCATCCGTTCGGAGTTTTCAAGCTGCTGTAGCAAGTCATCTCTTGAACTCAATCCCAGAATCATCACATGCCCGGATTCTCCGATTAATGAACGACGGGTTCAGTACCTATGAGTCATATGCGACTCAATATATAGACAAGCTTAACGGCAAATTTATACGTATGACAAAGGAAAAACGTGAAAAAAACATAACTATCATGGTAAAACGCATTGCTGAACGTGGAGACGACTACCAGAGAGTAAGAGCGGAAGTACTTGAGGCTTCAAAAGAGTATAACTGCTCGATGACTGAAATAAGACCGATAAAGGATGAGTACCCAGAGGATTTTGATTGGTAAACAGGAGGATATCATGCCTAAGCATAGGATGTGCCTACGGTACGGAAATTAATGAAAAGAACTATTTAGTTTGGTTTAAGCTCTTACCTATAGAAAGGGAAACCCTCAAGAGCCTAGGGTTTCCTTTTTTTAGTTACAAAAATCAATCTTAAATTATTACATCGCCTAGATATTATAAACATCTGGGGCATGTTTAAACGTTTTGACAAATTCACCTAAACATGATTCACAAATATCAAATTTCCATGTTTCCTCATCATAGATAGATCCATATCCAAAGGAAAGAGAGAAAGATTGGAAACGCCCCTGCTCCCAGCCGTCATCTGAAATGTTTGTTGACTTCCCACATTTGTTACAGGTGATAGAAGATGCTACTTTCTTTGTTATCGTTACGTCTTTATATTCCTTCATAGACAATCACTCCCGATTAATTTAGTAAACAAACATTGAATAGGCTGTGTAGGTTCTTTTTCTTAATGCTATTACAATGCTAGTAAGTTTAGTAAGGGTAAGTCAAGTAAAAACGTTTTTTGTAAAGTTGTAGAAATAAGTAAAGGATTAAAGCAAACGAGTTCACATACTTCTGAACTAGTTTTTTATATAATATAATCTCAAAAGTAAATTCTTAGGAAAAAAGAAGGGTTTTTCGACAACTTAATGGAAACTATTTACTAATAGAGTGAATTCTGTCGAGATGTGTATATAAAGCTTGAAGAAAAAATAATAGAAATTAAATAAAGGGGTAATAGAGATGGAAATAGTAGCAATACTTATAATTACAATATTGCTCGTCCTAGGTATGCCAAAGGTTAAAGGGTTCATTGGTGAAGCATCCGTACGACTTTACTTATACAGGCTAGATAAAGAGAAATACAAGGTGTTCAATGATGTTCTTATACCATTACCAAACAGAAAAACATCTCAAATTGATCATGTTGTCGTGTCTCCATATGGAATTTTTGTTATAGAAACGAAGAATTACAAAGGGTGGATTTATGGTGATTCCAAGAGAAAATATTGGACACAAGTAATCTATAAGCATAAAGAAAAGCTCTATAACCCAATTTGGCAAAATTATGGTCATATTAAAGCATTACAGGAATACCTAGGAATAGAAAAAGATGAAATCTATCATTCTATTATATCTTTCAGTACACGTGCTACACTGAAAAAAGTTGATCCTGGTGATTCAAAATCAAGTGTTATTTATTCCTCACGAATAGTAAGTACAATCAATGCACACAAACAGGTTGTCTTAACAACAAAAGAAGCTCAGCAGATTGGAATGAAGCTTGAGAAGACATTAAACGCCGCTGGAGATAAGAAAAAACAACATATAAAGAATATCAAAGATACACAGCGCTTTAATCAATATAAAATCAACGCGAATATGTGTCCGAAGTGTGGTTCTGATCTAGTTGAACGAAAAGGGAAGTACGGAAATTTTGTGGGTTGCAGTAATTATCCAACGTGTAAGTTTGTCGGGAAAACTAAACAAGCAAATATGTAGAACAAGAGGATCTTTCACATACTGCATTTTTATGTTATCAATCAATCGGCTTGCTATCGACCCTAATTAGCAAGCCTTTAGATATTCCTCAAAAGTTCATATTATTTCTTACTTTAAGAAATAAATGCTTTTTCTGGTTGTTTATCTTTATCAAACCAATATTAGAATGTTTTTTTGATTTCAATTGCCAGTTTTAAAGAAGAAGTCTGTGTAGTAATTTGTGGTATTGCTCTGTTCAAATTGAATACATTGTCTACTCATTTTGAACAGACGAGCTGTCCAAGTTGAGCGACTCGTCTGCTCACTTTGAAAAAACTACTTGAAAGGGAAATCTAAAAAGTCATAAAATTGTTGGAATTATGTCGTGAAGTCATTAGTTTCTCACACTGAGGAAAACTGTTGCCATTTTGTAGATTCAGAGTATGAAATTTTTAAAAAAAGAACTGCTTCCAAAAATAAGTAAATACTAGATACAATCATAATTAAACCATCTGGCTGTTAAGCTAATTTACGATGCGTCCACGACTCGTCATACGATACGTTCCACGACACGTACACGATACGTGGACAAAAAGAAAAAGAAAAACAAAAAGAAAATAAAAACAACAACTACGTCTATAATTTCTATTATTGTCGTTAATCTAAAAGGAAAAATTCACAGAGTCGTAAGGTTGATGTCTTTAATAAAATTTGATTTGAAAATAGATGCCCCTTTTTCCCACTCACTCTCTATAACAATAGTGAAAAGGTTGTGAAAAACATGGCAGCCATTCAAGACATTCAACGTTCACAGTTGCATTACGTGTTTGATGCCGATGTTAACGAAAAGGGTGAACCAATCTTCTAGAATAAAAACTACAACAATATTAATCCTGCTGCAACAGTCAAAAAAGAATATTTCGTAAGGAATGTGAATGAATTAAAGAGGACGCAGATTATTTGCATCCTCTCACCTTTCTCCGCACTATACGCCAGATATTACACTTTTCAGGATTTTGCTTTTTTACATACTAAAATGATTTTGTCTTCTTTCATATCTTTCTTCTTGTCCTTTTTCTTGCCTTTCTTCATATCTTTCTTTTTGTCCTTTTTCTTGTTTTTCTTCATATCTTTCTTTTTCTTTTTCTCCTTTTTCTTATCTTTCTTCATATCTTCTTCCTCGTCACCCACTTTGCAGATTAAAAAGCAGTTATCGTCTTTACTATAACTATTTGACACCATTAAATACCTCCTTCCTTAATGTTTCTACATCTTATTAAGACAAGGTGAGGTCAGTGTCGGCAATTATCCTAATTACGATGAATTAAGTGAAAATGGAGAAATGTTGAGAAGTCGAGAATTAAATCTGAAATGAAGGAAGTAGAGGCACAAAATATCCAAGATAACAAGCTAATATTATTTATTACAATTTAGTTTAATCAAAAGTTTGTGAAGATGAATCTTCTACTAACAGTAGCTTAAGTTGAACAGCAAGACTTAAAAAACATAGCAAATAGACTAGGGGAAACCTTAATCCCTAGTCCTTTTCTCTAAATTTATAGGTAACTATGCTGCTTAATATTATGGTAAAAAAACCTGTCGCAATCACTCCGTAATCTTAATTTTACGATTTTTAAACGACCCTGAGTGCTCGAGTGTTATATGGGCCTCAATTGATTTAATGCTGTCTTCCTGTAGTAAGGTGCTTTGATCATTTAGCTTTTTCCAGTCAGAAGGGTACTTGCGATACAACTTATGCTCAAGGTTCAAGAAGTCAATATCATGTTCTATTCCGAATTGATACAATTCCCTTATCTCTGAAATGATACCCTTTTTTACGAACTCTTCCATCACGGCTACATTAAGGGTATGGTCTGTAATTCTGTTACTGACTACCCCATTAGCCAAGTACAGGATGGTGAATCGAAAAATTCCAGATTCTTTTTCAAGGAGAACTTTTACCATCTGGTCCTCAAGTACTGCAAGAAATTCAGGATCGTTATCATTTGGTAATAATAACGAAGCCCGTGTCGTTTCTGGCGTCAGCCAGCGCAACCCTTTCAATTTCTCGTACGGAAAATGCCCTTTGTATTTTTGATTATCAAGGAAAAAAGCACCATCGATTGCTAATTTGGCCTCATTCTTCTTATTTTTCTTCCATTGTTTGTCATCGATTGTTAGGGCAGGAATATAGGTCGTGCGGCCAGGGTCAAAAAACTCACGTGCAAAATGGTTTAATCGAACAGGTCGAATAGTTGAACTTTGCTCGTACGAACTTTCTGGGCTATGTAGAATTGTATTTAATGATGTTTGATTAAAAAAACCAGTTGCTGATAAAATATCTTCCATGTGGTTTTTCGTCCCAAAAATCCACGGTGTGGACCGGAATTCATAGTACCGTGTTAAGCCATCAAAAATACTCTCCAGTCCTTTTTCTAGTGCATTTTCGCTGAGTACAATGGCTGTAACATGTGCCCAAAGAAACCGTTCCTGTGATGTGTGGTATGCTTTAAAAAACGCATCGATAAATGTCGTTCCACTCGTCTCAGAAACATAGATTTCAGGTGGTCCTTTTTCCCCGCCTTCTCTTTTGGCTACTGAAGATAATCCAATCATCTGAATGGATACATAGTATTTCCCATCTCGGAAATCAACTCCGATGGCGGTTGCAAAATTTTGATTTTCAATCTCTCCCATATCATGGTTACACGCCGTAATCAGAATAAGACATAAAATGAGATAGACAGTACGAATGATACTCTTATTACACTTCATTCTTCTTTCTCCGCTTCTGTATAAATGATATTCCAAATTTTTTCCGGTCAAAAGGGTTCACAAAAAAGGCTGCTAGGTACTCTTTAAATGTTAATGAAGCAATTGGTTCTAGATAAGCGACCTTTAAGGACTCTAATGTTGATAAATAAATAAGAATGCTAAAGAAACTGATAAAAAGCCCATACACACCTAAAGTAATAGAGAGTAACAATGAAAAAAGTCGAAGGATGCTGACAGTTCCAACTAGTGATTGATTGACAAGGGTATAAGATGCTACAGCTGATAAGGCAATAATGACAATCATCGTTGGGGAAGCGAGTCCAGCTCTGATTGCTGCATCTCCAATAATGATACCTCCGACTATGGATATGGTCTGTCCCAGAACTGTAGGCATTCGAATTCCGGCTTCTCGTAGCAATTCAAACAATCCGAGAATAAAAATTGACTCAAGTCCGATGGGTAAGGGTAAACCCTCACGAGAGACAACAACTGTTGCTAATAGTGCAAATGGAAGTTGATCAATATTGACAGAGGATAAAGAAACCCAAAATCCAGGAAGAAAAATAGCTACCACTAAACCTATAATCCGAATTAACCTTCCAAATATAACGAGATAGTAAGGGAAATGAACATCCTCTGGTGATTTAATCAGCTCAAAGAGATTAATAGGTCCAATCAGTACTGAAGGGGAACCATTCACAATTAAGATGAATCTACCGCGCAACATAGATTCGATGACAAAGTCTGGACGAGTAACATAATCAAATAAGGGAAACAAAGAGAACGAGCGATCGGAAAGCCATTGTTCCAATTGCCCACTACCTACAACACTTTCGCCTTTAAAATCGGAAAGTCGTTTTCTTACTTCTTCAATTGTGTCCGGATTGGCTTTATTATGTAGATAGAGGAGAGAAACCTTGGTTTGACTCGCTGATCCAAGTGTGAAGGATTCACTGTAGAGCTCTGCCGACTTCATTCTTTTTCGTATCAATGAGATATTTACATTTAATTCTTCGGTAAAGCTATCTTTCGGCCCCTTAATTGAAACCTCTGTGTTCGATTCTTGCGGGTTACGTTGTGGCACCTTGCTAATATCGAATGCATGAAAAAATGGTGTGCCTTCTCGAAACAAAATCAATGAACCAGAAAACACTAGAATCACTGTTTCATTCATACTCCGAATATGCTGAACAGGTGGAAGCACTTCAGAACGGCTACGTGGTTCTACTTGATCAATACTCACTAAGATTCGATTGAAATATTCATTTAGCTGTGTTGAATCTAACATTCCTTTACAATAGAAAGCCTGAATCTTGTCGTCTTTTTCGATGGGTATAAATTCTACATCGGCATAATGACTGAAAAACTCTTTTATCTCGTCGCTAGTCAAGTTTTTATCTGTTAATTTCGTCTCTAGTTGCTCCATGTTCATAGCTTTTGGATTCCTTTCTTCTCTGGCAAATAGCTAATAATCAATAGTGCTAGCGAAAGTATCAAGGTGCATATGAAAGCAGCTGGGTAAAAGTATCTCCCGATGAAAATTTGCACCCACATATCACTTAATGGGAGTAATGTCAGTACTCCTAAACTGAGTGTCGTAACGATGAACACATGTTTCTTTTTAGTTGGCTTTAGATGTCCCTTCACCATATCTGATAAAAGGTATAAACCTAATGAGACTCGGATGAGTTCGCCACTCAATAATTGAAATACGGCTAGAAAATCAACATGAGAAATATAATTCCCCAATGTAATCAATCGCCATTGTTCAAAAGCAGGGAAACGCATATCAGATGCTACAGCTGGACCAAATGAAGAGAGTGAACCCATTGTAGGTCCAATAATCAGAATAGTTAACACAGTGATCAGCACATATATGTTGAGTAATGAAAATGATTTTTTTAAATGGTGCTGAAGAAGTAATAGCACAAGTAAGTCCGCGCTTCCACCGAGAATAATGACCGCTCCCTTGATGACGGGTTGAAAACCGTTGGCAACTATTGGAAAAAGATAAGAATAATCTTTTTCACTAAATGTAAATGTCGCGACAAATATCCCAAACGCCCATACGATAGGCAATAAAATAGCCGAAACATAGGCAATCGATTTTAGTCCACTGTAAGCTGACCAAACACAAATCACTAAAAAAGGTAGCATAACAACAAATGGCGGTGTTCGTGGTAAAAAATAGATATTAACAGATTGAATTAAGTCATAAAAGGAGATTGCGCTAATCGCATACACAAAAACCCAAAGGATGGATATACACACACGCGATATCATTGTCCCAGCACGTGATGATATCCAATCCGATAGATAGAGTTTTTGTTGATTCCGCTTCATAATTACATAAAGAATGAATCCCCATAGCAGTAGGAACCCATATGCAAAAAGGACAGAAATCCACGCATCTCGTTTTCCTGTTGTCAGTAAGTGCGGCATAATCAGCACGTGATTTGATATACCAATAAAAAGAATAAGTATAAATATAATCTGTGTTCGAGAAAACTGCATACAACCACCACCAATTGAAATACCAGCATTGTTAGGTTTTGTTTGAAATACCAAATTATGCATAATGTGAGTATGGAAAACTAAATAAAAAGATTTTGACTTTTTTTTTCACGTGATGTAATATATAAATTGCATATGCAAGATATATATTACATCGAGTTCGGTAGGTTGAGAAAATGAAAAATAATGTAAAGCTAACACGTATGAAAACGACGATGACTCAGGAGCAATTAGCAAAGAAAGTGGGAGTAACTAGACAGACCATTGGGTTAATTGAGAAAGGAGAATATAATCCGACTCTTCAACTCTGTATAGCGATCGCGAAAGAACTCAATAAAACGTTGGATGACTTATTCTGGGAGGTAGAGGACAAATGAAATCATGGATATCAGTATTATTGCCAACTGATGAATATAAGGAAAAGCGAATGGTGTATTTTTTCGCTGAGGGTGGAGTACTGCTATTATTGATGTTATTTTTACTAATGATTAGTAGCATCTTTTTTACTATTAGTGTGGGAGTAGCGCTATTCACATCGATTGCCGTATTCCTTCTATATGTGGTAGGGAGATATATATTGTCTGGAATGGAATTCACGGAGGTTGCAACTGAAACATCGTATAAGAAGGAGGTAAAGAATACGTTAAAGAAGACTTCTGGTTTTGTTTTAATCTTTGCGGTGTTCTATTTACTTCTTGGAGATGTGCCTAGCAATCGAATTGAATGGATTGAAAGTGTAGGATTAATGGTAAGTGTGGGTATAGCATGGTTTTTACTAAACTATATTTCTTTGAAAAGATCTTACAATAAGAACAAGGAATTAATCTAACAAATAAACATATACCTAGGTTTTCTGTAGTGAAGGGTCACAAGTTTCAAGTGGGCCTATCGATTAATTTTAAGATTGATAATCTTTTAGGAAATATATGTTAAAATGTTTGAGTGTACCAACTCGAATTGGGTGTGTTTGAAGAAAATGAATGGTAAAAGGAGATTTGAATGAAAAATACTAGAAAAGTCATAGTTCCCATTTTCACTTTGTTCGTACTCTTAGTAGCTGCTTGCTCAAATAATGAGGTAAGTAAAGAAGCGGACACCACGTTAACAAAAACGACTACTACTCAGAATGAAAACGAGGATTCTACTATTAAGGATTCATCTGATAATGCTTCAAATACTGACATCACAAATACAGACGCCAACGATACAACTACGAATAAGGAAACAGCAAAAGAACCTAAAAGTCTACCTGCTAAAGAAACGACCAGTTCAAATGACAATATGGAAGTGGATAAGAAGGATGAATATTTAACAAAATTAAATGATGCTAAAAAGATATTGGATGAAATGGAAGGTTCAGATTCATCAACATATGCTCTGAAAAAGGTAGAGGACGATCGATACGAGGCTTGGGATGAATTGCTGAATGAAGTATATGGAGTCCTACAAGAGCAACTACCTACAGAGAAAAAGGAGCAATTGAGAACTGAACAAAGGAACTGGATAAAATTTAGAGACGATTCTGCACTGGAAGCATCTTTAAAATATAAAGGTGGTACGCAAGAACATCTAGAGTACTCTGCTGTGAGTGCAGCTCTTACAGAAGATAGATGCTTTGAATTAGTTGAGGAATATATGAAATAGTTACATATTCTTCACGAACACAAACAGTACACCTTCTCATTGGTACAATAAATAGTTTGGTATATCGTTGTTTACGAAATGCGCTCTGAGTATGGATGATTCAGGGCGTTTTTTATTTGTAAAAGCACCTAAAGTCTTTTTTTTGGAAGGGATTTTCTACCAAATTATCGAATATGTTATAGTCATTAAATCGCGATGATGGAGGAAGATAATAGATGTACGAGATTATTAAAACGTATAAACAAGCAATCCCTGACATGAATTTTGTTGGAATGAAATATGGTGATATGGACCGGATTAACGGAGGGTTTGGAGCAAAGTGGGAGGAATGGTTTGAGAAAGAACGTTTTACGAAGCTTGAGTCCTTATTAACAGACGATTTCATGCGTGAATATAAAGATTATAATACAAATATTGGGTTAATGCGCTGGAAAGAAGGGGAACCGTTCGAATATTGGATTGGCATGTTTCTACCTAAAGGTACGGTAGCTCCTAAGGGTTACAAATCTATTAATATATCGGCATCAAATTTAGGGGTATGTTGGGTACAAGGTACAGAACCTGATGTATATGGTAAGGAAAAAGAGTGTGCTGACAACCTTCTGTATGAAGGCTATGAACTCGTACATGATGATGCTGGGGCATGGTGGTTCTTTGAACGATACGGCTGTCCACGATTTACAGAACCTGATGAAAAAGGAAAAGTCATTCTGGATATATGTCATTTTGTTAAATGATATCGACTTGTTGCTTTCTGTCTGATAAATTCAAGGCAATTTACAGATGCCGCTATTTTACTATTTTTAAATATGATTATTCTACAACATCCATTTAATAAATAATCGTTTTCAGGAGGAATGGGATTTGGATTGGACTTCACTATCAGATATGTTTTCTCTGATACTTGGTTTTGCTGTTATTATCTTCGTTTGTTATTTTCTGTTTTTTCGGCCTTTAAAAAAACTATTCACAGACAGAGGCAATCGGTTGTATTGGCTGTTGGCCATACTTGGATCAATTTGGTTAATCGTCGGAATAGCACTAATCGACTGGTTGGGGAAAAACTTTGAAACGGGTCAGACTATTGGTGCCGTACTCTATTTTGGTGTGATAGCAGCTGTTGTAATCCCCCTAACGGTGCGTGAAATTAGGGGAAGGAAAGAGTGAGTGTATCAAGTGTTATTTAATAAGATTAATGCTTTTAGATATAGAGTGCTAACCAAGTATTGGGGGAGGAAGTATAAGTTAATAACGTTGAGGTGAAACAAATGAAATGGTGGAAGTTATTTCTACTGTGCTTTCTTTTAAGAGATGAAGTAGTGTGTATTTTTGTTCTGTTAGAAAAGTGGAAACAAAATCAAATTAATAGTATAGTATTATGTGCCAAAAACTTTTTGGCATATTTTTTTGAAGAAAATGTGCAGCTTGATGGTAATATAACAAATATAATTTCACAAGCTAAAGGTATAATAAATAAATACATAAATAGTATAATGATGAAAAGAGAATGAGGTAGGAAAATATGATTGTGAAAACAGAAGAAGATATTAATGGTATAAAAGAAATTGGCAAAATTATTGCCTCAATTCGAGATGAATTGGTACAAAGAACGATTCCAGGCATAACCACAAAAGAACTTGATGACCTAGCCGGAGATCTTTTTGAAAATGCAGGTGCCGTTTCAGCTCCGAAAGGTGAATACGATTTTCCTGGCTTTACTTGTATTAGTGTCAATGACGAAGTTGCACATGGTATACCGGGGCAACGGGTTATTCAAGAAGGCGACCTAGTAAATATAGATGTATCTGCTTCAAAGAACGGTTATTTCGCAGATACGGGAATTTCGTTTGTTGTAGGAAACGGTGAAGAAATATTAACGAAAATATGTGACGTTGCAAAAGCAGCATTTGAAGCAGGTCTTCAGAAAGTAAAGCCAGGTTCCAAAATGAGTAGAATCGGAAAAGCGGTACATGAAACTGCGAAACAACATGGATTAACTGTTATTAAAAACCTTACAGGACACGGTGTTGGACGTAGTATACACGAGGCACCTGACCATATTTTAAATTATTATGATCCATGGGATAATGAAATTTTAAAGGATGGGATGGTTATCGCATTCGAACCATTCATCTCAACCCTTGAAGAAGAAGTGTTTCAGAAAAATGACGGTTGGACCTATGCTACAAAAAAGAGCTATGTAGCTCAGATCGAACATACGATTATCGTTACTAAAGATGGTCCAATTATTGTTACACTCTAAAATTAGTAATGCACTCTGTGTTGGAATGGAAATTATCGCATTCCCTTAAACTGAGTAACAATTAGTAATAAATGGTTACTACTAGTATTTGACTATTTAATTGCAAAATACAAAAAGGAGGACTAGCAAATAAAATCATTTGCTAGTCCTTTTTTAGTTAGCCTCTTCTACACTTTTTGTATATTGAATTGTTAGAGCGAGATATGGACTTTGCTTGTCATTATTCATCATCATATTTTAGCAATATCAGGATAGTTTTTTAAAAATCGAAACTAATTTACAGTTTATTCGTAAATATGGTTATGATATCACAAAGACAAAGCACCATAGGAGTTGAAAAAAGGTGAACAAACATCTAGCGAGAATTTCTACTGATATAAATAATGAAAAACTGAGGCTTTATTGGCCAGGATTTGAAGCTGTGGCTTTTGCTTTTTTTGATAGAACCAATGTGTACCTGTTTAACCACCCATCATATAAGAATAAAAATCTCTATCAAACGTTAAAATGGGACAACCGGTTTAGAGGGTGTACTATAATCCTATTTGATGAGTATCCAACGGCTATCGTTGATCTTGATTACTACGCAGATTATGAGAGTCTATATTCGATTGCTGTTCATGAGCTATTTCACGGCTACCAGCATATAAAAGGTGAAAAGAGATTTCCGAATGAGTTACTTGGGATTACCTATCCGATATTGTAAGATAACGTAGAAATCCGAAACCGAGAGAGAACGTGTCTACATCAAGCAGTACTAGCTGACTCTAAAGAGGAAATGAACCGATTTATTATTGACTTCATTTCATTGCGGGAAAAAAGGGAAGGCATCCTTAATAAATATCTGGATTATGAAAAGCTCGTAGAGACAGTTGAAGGACCAGCTTGGTACTTGGAGTCTAAGGCCTATGCAGATAAAAGCATGCTATCCTATGCCGAGGTACTGGAGAAACATTTCACACCATTATTAATCGATCGAAAACGATCGGCTCTTGAAATACGCAGTGGATGTATGGGTTCAGGTTTATATATTTGTTTGATTCTAGATAAGATTGCACCAGATTGGAAGGAGACTTTTTTAGATTCGGAAGAAAGTTTATATGAAATTCTTAAGCAGCATGTGGGGGTATGTATCAATCTCACAGAGGATAGAATCAGAGTTTCTCAGGAAACATTGGATATTATCAGCTACGTAATAGAAAACAAGAAAAAGCCCATCGACGAGTTTGAAAAGCAAGAGGGCATTCATCTTTTTATTGAGGGTCCAATTATAGTTACCTCATTTGATCCAATGAATATCAAATCTACAGAAGAAAAACGACTGCATCAAACCTTTATTGGGGTTCGTCTCAATAATGAAGAATACGTAATCCAGCAACCTGTTATTACGTATCCAAAAGATGGATTTAAATATGTTTCAAAAATGCACTTAATTCTAAAGAAGGAACCTATCGAAACTAATGAATCCCTTATCATTGAAGGAATTGGGGAAATAAAAGGAAGGGTGAGAAAAAAAGGGAATGAGATATTGATCGTTGCATAAATTCATATACTACGATTACATCGTATTTTTATCTCTCTAATAATTAAAATAGGGAGAGGTCATAATAAATCAGTCTTAATTTAAGAGGTGTTAAATGAGACAAATAATTGCTCTAGGTGGTGGAGGGTTTTCTATGGAACCTGAGAACCCTTTGTTGGATCGATACATTCTTAACCAGGCTAATAAAACAAATCCGAAAATTTGTTTCGTTCCCACTGCAAGTGGAGATTCAGATAATTACATCTCTAGATATTATAACTTTTTCGAAAAACAGAATTGTAGACCATCTCACTTGTCGTTATTTAGACCACCCACCAGAGACTTAGAGAGTTTCCTATTAGAAAAAGACATTATTTATGTTGGTGGTGGAAATACTAAGAATTTATTAGTTTTATGGAAAGAATGGGGCATAGATATTTTTTTAAAAAAGGCCTGGGAAAATGGGATATTATTAGCTGGTATTAGTGCAGGTTCTATTTGTTGGTTTGAAGAGGGAGTTACTGATTCTTATGGAGATGGGCTAGAACCATTAAAGTGTATGGGTTTTATAAAGGGGAGTAACTGTCCCCATTACGATGGAGAAGCAGAAAGAAAGCCTTCCTATCATAAATTAATTGAAACAAACAAAATCAAACCTGGGATTGCTGTTGATGATGGTGTTGCTATTCATTACATAAATCAAGACATATATAAAATCGTAAGTTCTAGATTAAATGCTAAGGCATATAAAGTGTTTTATGATGAGCAAGTTAAGGAAATAGAGCTTGAAACACAATTTTTAGGTTCTATTTGAGGGAATGGTGTAAAAGAGTCGCTTGTTTGGCCGTTTCGTACAGCAACATACTAAGCAAGATTCATTGAAGCAGGGAAATATGGCGCAGGCTCAGTAGAAGAAAACCTACTGGGCCTTTTTATATAAATAGGATTTTTTTGAAGAAAGAGAAGGTTATGCGTAAGGTGTAAAAAACATTTGACATCCTCTTTGTCAATTTTTATAATAAAGGTGTAAAAGGTTTTTTACACCTTTGTATTTGGTGGTGAAATAGTGGAATGGAAAATCGTATTAAGATGTACAGAGAGAGAGAGTAGGTGTCTCCCAAGGAAACTTGCAGAACTATGTAGAGTTAGCATACAAACTATTAATGCGATTGAGAATAACAAATATGATCCCAGTTTGCAATGGTCTTTGACATTGCGATGCATCTGGGAGTAAAAATGGAAGAATTATTTAATCCAGTTAGAACTGAAGAAAACAAGTAATACTTATATGAATTCAAAAAAAGTAAAGGGAGGGGATGTTTTATGAAAAAGAAAGATATGATTTGGTTAGTTGTATTGGGAGTCATTACTTTATATTTTGGTTCGACATTAGTAAGTTATTTTCGGACTGGAGATACTTTGGGAATTCCGGAATTTCTATTAATTATCGGGCTAGTTATTGCTTGGAGTGAGGTTATTACTTGGGGGACTAGAAGAGAAGTTCAAAAGGACGAAATGGGTAAAGAGATTATCAAAAAAAGCAACCACATTAGTTATAATATCCTCTTTATCTCATTATTAATTATTTGGATTATTGATTATTTATTCCTAGGCAATGAGAAGAATTATCCGCTATTTATTGCTTTATGTTTAGCATATATTATCAATCCAGTCGCTCAGTTTATCTTGGTGAAAAAACATATAGGTTAGCATTTGATTAGTAGACTATCATTGTTTCTGAGAAGTTAAGTTAGGGCTGTCTGTTTAATGCGAAGCTAGTATGAAATACGAAATAAAAAATTTCCGGAGCATAGGCAATCGCCCATGCTTCTTTATTGTGATGTCTAATTTGAAACCTTATTCTATCTTCTAACGTAAATAATAGAAATAAAAACCAACCGATATTATTTTTTCAGGGCTGTGGGATACATTAATTTACTTTTGTAAGAGCCCAGCAATGATTTAAGAGATTAAATAGGAATGAGGGATGTACTTTAATGGAAAAAATGAAATGGTTTTTGTATTTGAGTGCCCTCTTGTTAATTGGCATACCGATATTTATTGTTCTATTTTCAGATGATGTTACTTTCAGTTCAACCTTCAGTCATATAGTACTGAGCATAGGAATTTTATTATTTATCAGCGGAAAACTGATTGCAATAAGTGAAAAGAAAAAAGAAAGCAAACGATTGGCCCCTGATATCGGAGTTGTAATCGGACTATTTATCGTTTTAGTTTTCAGGCTTGTTTAACAAGAATAATGATTTAATCTTTGTCAGTCTATATGTGACTACAGCTACTGAAAATAGTTGGAGGGATTTATTATATGAAAGCAGAGAAAAGTCTAAGAATTTGTGGATAGGGTCATAGGTATTACAAAAGTAGCCAAGCTTTTTAAGATTTTCTGTATTATACTCTGCATTTGTACCCAAGTTACGGTGATGGTTATCCGTAATTTAACATAGAATTTTAATTAGCAGCCAAATCTAATGCTTGACGTATAAGCTGCTTTTAGTTTTTTATGAAACCCTAGCTACCAACCTACCCTTGTGCATCGAATCAATATGGTTTTAAAACATGAGAAGTCGCAAAATTCCTGAATTCACAAGGTGCTCATGGGAAATTATGTTAATATGAATGTATGTACTTATAATGTGAATATCGCATAGCGTCTTTGAAGTGGAGATAGGGTTTGAAGGGGGCGAAACATGACTGATAAAACAAATAAAAAGCAGCCCAACCTACCTAATTATTTAGTATACGGAATGATCTTTGGATTGTTTTTAGGTTCGTTCGTAAGTACATTTGCGATGATGTTTGATTATAAATTTATTCAAATAGTTGGCGTAGGTATGGGATATATATTAGGAATTACAGTTGGTGCTTTACTCTATTATATGGAAGAGCAGGTCGTAAGTAACATTTTTGACATGGTAGACGGAAGTTTTGAGAGTTTAATAACGTATTAGGGGGCATGAAATGGAAATTCAAATTAACAAGAAAGTGTTAAATTGGACAGTTTTTACACTGGTTTTATTGGCGGCTATTATTACGATAACTAGTACTGTATATGATTTGTATTATTCACCTGGGATTGGTGAAGCTGCACAAAGTCGATTAGGTTTTCGGTGGGGGACCATTCACCTAATTATCTCAGTCATATTACTACTTTTTTCTGGACTGTTAGCAATAAATTGGAAGCGCATGTTTCCATTCAACATTCCAGTCGCTATCATATTAGTAGGATTTTATTATGAGTTGTTTTTTCTAACTTTTACAATTGGATGGGTAGGCGCACTAGGTATGTTTGGTTTCGTTATTGCTTTTTTAATTGGAGCGACTTTAATCATCTCGTACTCGATCGCGAATCTTCTCGATCGTCGAAAATCTATTATTAAAAACTAAGACATCGAAACGTATTAGTTACCTCGGTGAGTAAGTTGTGGGGAGGAGGGGTGTTAAGAAATGGAAACAAGTAAGTTTGAGAAACACTTTAATCGTACGACAAAATCAAAGTTCATACATGAGTGCGTACTATTAGTTGAAAATACAAATGGCGATTTTTTGTACAAGAAGGAGTATGGTGACAAGAATCTAGACGCACCGTTACTTATGGCAAGCATCACAAAATTATTTACAACCGCATGTATTTTGATTTTGCGTGAGCAGGGTAAGTTGTCATTAACGGATGAGATTACTACTTACTTCGATAGCAATATGCTTAGTAGACTACATGTCTATAAGGGGCAGGACTGAAAAAGATCTCTTCTTTGTGGGAGATGTCAATCAGTTGGCAAACCCAATTGGTATACGATTGGTGATGCGCCTTGCGATATCGATTACATAATCCAAATGGGTTTCTTACTCCAGTTTTAGTTGAAGTGGTTTTTAAAAAATTAGAACTTAAATTAGGGGAGTTTATTGGTTTCTAAAAAAGACTAGGGAGAGTGATTTGGATGACGAGAAAATTAAGAAGATCATCAACCAATAAGGCAATATATGGGGTATGCGGTGGCATAGCAACATTTTTTGGTAAATCGCCACTTGCCGTTAGGTTAGCATTCCTTATCACGGCTTCAGTTTCGGTTTGGGTATATATCTTTCTTGTTTGGGCTTTAGAGGACGACTACCATTATAGATAAATTGATTCAATTTCTTTACGAACTGTGATATTTAGGTTTTAAGAGGAATAACTAATAAGGGGCATATTTTATGAATATTTTTGTAATGCTTCCGGTGATCGTTTCAATGATAGGTTTATATTTGATTACAATTGGATTGTGGGAACTTAGACAGGGGATCGATCGAAAGAAATATGTGACATATATGTTTACTGGTTTAACTCTACTTTTGTTCGTTGCCACATTACTATCCCCATTATTAATGATGTTTTTAAACTGAGGGGCCAGATGCCCCTCTGTCTGCACATGTTAATTTCTATCGGGGGGATTATAGGTTACGTAGGTTCCAGCAACGAAGTCATGGATTGCTCTCTTGTCTTCTCGAACTCCCACCATTACTACACTAACAATAAACCCGACTCCTAACGTCAAGGCGTATAGTAGTCCAGCAACTACAATCCTAAGTATCATATTCCCAATGTGTAATTTTTCACCATCAATCCTCGCGATTCGGATCCCGCATACCTTTTTTCCAACTGTATACCCGTACCATAAGACTGGTAGAGTTAGAGCATATAAGAATTCAATAAGGCCAGATTGCCAAGAATCATCATTTATTGGAAAGTTGAAAATGAGGGAAAGTAGAAAAGTAACAAAAAGAACGACAAAACCATCAATAAGTGTAGCGCCAAGTCGAACCCAAAACCCGGCTGGATTAAAAGTACTATGCATGTAAACACCTCCATTAGAAATTGTATTAATCTTTGTTGAGTTATATTATGGTAACCTTAGTTTAACGGTAACTACTTCATCAAAAATACTTAGGACTTTTATTAAGGGCAAGAGATTAAGTGTGAGTTGCTGCGGCAGCTTTTTTTATTTTATATATGAGAATTTAAAGAATTAGATGAAGTTTAGTTCGAGTAGTTTTTGAGTAAAAACATGTTTTAAATGGAGGCAGATTAGTAGTGAAGTGCTACGCAGGCTAGTCCGGTATGCGTCCTAATAAGATTATTACCCGTTTGTTTTATTTCATATATACTTAGTTTAGGAAGCGGTTAATTGTGAACGCGTATTTAGAAGAAGATTGTACGATTGTTTATTGTGTGTTTAGTTCCATTGTGCTTGCTTATATCATGTACATCATAGAGTTGGAGGTAGGAAGATTGAAACAAACAAAGCTATGGACGAAAGACTTTATTATTATGTTTTTCACGTCCTTTTTCATTGCATTAGTCTATTTCTTATTAGTAACAACTATGGCTGTTTATGCGATTCAACAATTTAAAGCTTCGGAAAGTATGGCTGGTCTTGCTGCTAGTATCTTTGTGATTGGAGCTGTTTTTGCTCGGTTTTTCACGGGGAGGTATCTCGATACAATTGGACGGAAAAAGGTACTATTAGTAGGGGTTCTTTTGTTTTTTGTACCAACTTTGCTCTATTTTACTATCACGAATATGTATCTACTACTTTTGGTTCGATTCATTCATGGGGCTGCATTCGGAATATCTACAACTGCTTTAGCCACCATCGTAATCGATGTTATCCCGAAGGAACGTCGAGGGGAAGGAATTAGTTACTTTTTTCTGAATCATACCTTGGCAACGTCGATTGGTCCATTCCTTGGCCTATTTCTAAACCAACATGCAAGCTTCTCTATGATTTTTATCGTGTGTACCCTTCTGTCTAGTGTTAGCTTGTTCCTCCCATTATTTTTAAGGATCCCACGTTCGGTGATGACAGAGGAGCAACGTAATTCGTTGAAGGGGTTTAAATTATCAAATTACTTTGAGAAAAAGGCCATCCCGATGTCACTAATGATTGCAATCATGGGATTTGTTTATTCAGGTGTCTTGGCTTTTATGACTCCTTATGCAACTGAAATAAATTTGCTAGAAGCAGCAAGCTTCTTCTTTCTTGTATATTCAATCGTTCTATTATTCTCAAGACCAATTACTGGTAAGTTGCTAGATAAAAAAGGGGATAACTTTGTTGTATATCCATCCATTATTTCATATGCGTTGGGTCTATTGATACTTAGTCAATCTCACAATAGTCTAACCTTTCTCTTATCAAGTGTGTTTATTGCACTAGGTTTTGGAACGATGCAGTCTTGCTTTCAAGCCATCGCTATTAAAGAATCACCAAAGCACAGGGTTGGTCTCGCAACTTCTACTTTTCTGATTTGTTGTGATTTTGGGGTTGGCTTCGGCCCCTTTCTATTAGGTACTATTATTCCAACATTAGGCTTCCGTGGATTGTATCTAGCGTTAGCCATCGTCCTTTTTTTGTGTATCTTTTTATATTTTTTTCTGCATGGGAAAAAAGCGGCCACTCAAAAATCGTATTCACAAGCGAGTTAGTAACGCCCACATTATCTAGATAATAGGCAAAAGGATTATGTGAAGGAGAACCATTTGATGGTGTACTGGTAGGAGCTAAAGTCTCTAAAGAGTTGGAATGAAAAATACTGAAGATATAGGTTGCAATTTTCCTTAAAGAAGGAGACTGCCCCAACTAGTGATACTTCAACCGCATTTGTAAACATATTTGCAGATGCTTTAGCACACTTACGGAGCAGGAAAGTTCAGAAGGTTTTAGTTTTTTGAAAGTTGAAACTTTTTTCTCGTATAAACGTAAATTAGGTATGATCTCATTTGGAGGTGTATAATTTGAATGCAGAAATAATGATGTTAGCCGTAACCTTAATAATAGGTCTTTCCTTATTTTTCATGGTAGTTACCAAGAAAGGTAACCCCACGAAAACATTTTTTCTATGGTTCATTCAATTTATAGTTGTACTAAGTGTAAGTATTTTCATCTTAAATTTGGGAGTAATTGATATGGTTATCTCAACATATGGCCTTCTAACTATTCTAATGCTAATTCTAGTATTGTTGAGTAACAATAAAGTAAGGAAAGAATCAAAAAAGTAACCTAGAAAAAGAGTATACTGAAAATAGAAATTACATGGTGAAAGATTGAATAAAAACATTCAAATAGTGACCTTCTTTGATTCATCCTCTTAAAAATGAAGAAGGAGGGTGGGACCCTCCTCCATATTTCATTATTTCGTTATACCTGACATTCCTTGGGACGCGGGACCTGTCCCTTTGTCCCGGTTCCAGAAGCGGGACTGCGCGATAGCGGTAACAAAATTTTGCTTAAAGTTTGGATTATTTGCTGCAAGGACGACACCCTCTGAGTTTTCCAATCCTGTTAGTGCAGTCATTTCCTGACCTGTTGAAGCAATGCCGATTGGCTTGTAGAGTTTGTAGGCCATGTTCACAAACTCTAAAACATTTTCCGTAAACCTTTTTTCATTTGGAGTATTTCCTCCGACAACGTAAACGGAGTCAACTAAGTATGGACTAGAAGTTAGGAATGATTTATTAACTTTGATTTTTGACCCGTTGGCTCCTGTGACAAATCCAAGTCTTTCACTAATAATATCGTAAAAAACTTTTTGTTGGTCAAAGAAATCCAGGATCTCACTAACTTCCTGATCATTAAAACCATCGCCAATCAGTACACCAACTTTTTTCGTATACGCACTAGGAGGTGTATTGAATTGACTTAAGGATGGATAACTATCAGAAACCGGAACATGGCTACCTGTTGGTCGAGCAACACCGATATTATCTGCAATTGCTGATGCCAGTTCCACATCGACATTAGCTAATAAATTCACATTTTGCTGACGAACGGATTCATCCATTACGTTACCGAGCTGATAGCTAAACGCTTCAATGGTATGCATTCTTTCAATAGGTGTCAAACTATTCCAAAATATTCTTGTCTGTGAAAAGAAATCACTTACCGAATCAATCTGTTTTCGTGTAGTACGACTACCTACCTCTTTAGATTGATGTTCATAGCCACCTTCTTCAATCGGTGTTTCGTGTGGGGTATTATCAGCTAACGAATTATTATGGTAGTTCACATGGTCGACATCGATTCGATGACGCATAGGTCCACGTCTTTGGTTATTATGGAATGGGCAAACCGGTTTATTAATCGGTAACTCTTGGAAATTAGGTCCGATCCGATACAGTTGTGCACTATGATACGCAATTAACCGACCTTGTAAGACTGGATCATTTGAAAAGTCAATCCCAGGTACAACATTCGCGGGATTAAATGCAACTTGTTCGGATTCTGTATGGTAATTTTCAATGTTTCGATTGAGTGTCATTTTACCAATCATTTCAACTGGAATTAGTTCTTCTGGCCAGAACTTGGTTGGATCAAGAATGTCGATGTTATATTTGTGTTCATCTTCGACAGGAATTAGTTGAACTCCTAATTCATATTCTGGATAGGCACCACGCTCTATTGCCTCGCGGAGATCTTTTCGATGGAAGTCAGGATCAATTCCACCGATTTTAATTGCCTCTTCTTGAAGTAAGGACTGAACACCAAGAACAGGCTTCCACACAAATCGTACATACGTTACTTTACCTTGTTCATTTACAAAAGTATATGTATTAATTGACCAAGATTCCATATGACGATAACTTCTTAGAACCCCTCGGTCCGACATAATCCAAGTGACCATATGTACCGCTTCCGGGTTATTTGCAACATAATCCCAAAATCTGTCGTGTGCGCCGGTAGCTGTTGGGATATCATCATCTTGTTTTGATTGGTAAGCATGCATAGCATCTGGAAATTTCATCGCGTCATAGTTAATGAGAACAGGCATTGCAATAGTTGTCAAATCATAATTTCCTTCATCCGTATATAACTTAACTCCCTGACAACGTAAATCTCTCGCTGTATCATAAGACCCTTTTGGCCCTTGGACGGTTGAAAAACGAATAGTTAGAGGCGTCTTTTTACCAGGTTCTGATAAAAAATTTGCTCTTGTTACATGCTTCATTGATTTATAGCATTCAAATTCACCATGTGCGCTATAACCTCTGGCATGAACGACCCGTTCAGGCTGCTCTTCATGTACAAAGTGAGTTATCTTTTCAAAATACTGCCAATCCTCATGTAACGTCGGCCCACGTTCACCAGCTTTTAATAGTGATCGATCATTTGCAATGGTCCTTCCTTGATTGGTTGTAAGTGGATTTCCGATGTTCTGAACACGATAATCGTCCAATTGCTGTTGTTTAATGTCTTTCATTGGATTATTGTTCAATAGATATTCCTCCCGAAATATTTTTTAAATAATTACCATTGTTAGATTTCGCCAACCAACCATAAATATGCATACTTGGAAAAATAATTAGGCGATGGGGGAGAAGGTGAGCTGTAGCTTGTTGGATAACCAAAACAATTTCCGATAAGAACGGTCTAAAATTCGGGTGCTTGAAAGCGATAACTCAAAACGTAGAGGAGAACACCCTTTATTTGTAGAAGTTAGTGTACTAACGAACAAGGGATAAACCCTAACTAAGAAATAGTTTCATTAAAAGGGGGATATTTGATGAATAATGATTTTTTGATGTATTCATTGGTCTTATTAAGTCACTTACTAAGTGTAGGTTTAATATTGGGTATTTTTACTTCGATTTTTGTGAAAAGCAGAAAGAAAGGTTTTGTATTTTTAACCATATATATTTTACTAAGTGTATACATTTTAATCACTGGATTTGATTTTTCTGTAGTAATAGGGAGTGGTATGTTGTTTATCTATCTTGTTATGGGTGTATTAACATACTTTGTTATTAAAAGAAAACGATTGCACGAAACCGTTATGTAGCTTTATTTATTGAAAGATAATCATAGTTAAGTAGGATAGAAGATGAGGGGGAGTAGTCGTGCATTTTAATATGAAGGAAGCTATAGAGGTGCTAGAACGTACACCGCAAACACTGGAGAATTTTTTATCTGGGTTATCGCAAGATTGGCTACAATGTGATGAAGGCGAAGGAACCTGGAATGCCATTGAAGTGATCGAGCATCTCATTGAGGGAGAGAAAAATAATTGGATACCAAGGTTAGAATTTATTCTTCAGGAAGGTGGCAATCGACCATTTCCTCCTTTTGATCGATATTCACACTTAACCGATAGGTCTCAACTGTCAATTGACCAGAAGTTGCAAGAATTTAAGGAAATCAGAATGAAAAATATACGTAAACTTAAGTCTCGTGTTGAACCTGATCTTCATCTTGAGCTGAAGGGTTTACACCCTGAATTTGGTACAGTTACGATAAGAGAGTTGCTGTCAACTTGGGTTGTTCATGACTTAACACACATTGCCCAAATTGTAAGGGTAATGGCTGAGCGATACAGGGCCGATGTAGGTCCATGGAAAGAATATTTAGGGATACTAAAAAGGCAGGAGAATAAAGACAAGCTGTAATAACAATCTTATATGCTTTCACAAAAGAGGGAGGGAGAGAAAGATGAGTGTCCTTTTCAGAGTTGAGTTGTATGTAAAAGACATTGAAGAATCTATAAAGTTTTATCAAGATATTATCGGGTTAGAACTGTTTGGCAGAAATGAACGTTCTGCACGATTCAACTATGATTGTTTCTCATTGTTACTAACTTCTGAATCAATCCTATTGCATGGACACTATTTTAATCAAAAGGCCAAAAGTAACGTTAAGGGCAATGGGTTTGAATTGATTATTGTTGTAGATGCTTTAGAAAAAGTGTACCAACGATGTCTTAACAGCGATTACCCAATTGAAGTTGAGGTGGAGAAATACCCTTGGGATATGAGAGGGTTTAAGATTGTAGATCCAGACGGCTATTTTTTAAGAATAACTTCTAAATAATGATAGTAAAGAAATGAAAATGGGTGCCAGCGCCCGTCAAGTAAAAGGGTTAGTGCATTTGGAGCCTGGCACCACATTCAAACACTAGAGTGAAAGTTGTTTAACGTTTCCCAGCATAAAATCGACGGTGGAGTTGGCGAACTTGCTCCGCTAGTTCAGGAACGGGACCATCTACTTGGGTATCCCGAATGACATCTTGTATAGGAAGATTTCGAACGCGTGATGGCGTAACACCCAGTTCACTCAACCATTGTGCTAGCTGTTCAGTTGAACTTGCATAAACAATTCGACCTAAACCAACCCAACCGTGGGCCGCCGCACACATTGGGCAATGTTCGCCTGACGTATATACTGTCGCATTTCCTCTATCTTCTGGTGTCATGTTTTCAGCCGCCCATCGTGCCAACGCAAACTCCGGGTGTTGGGTATGGTCACCACCTGCAACGTGATTATGATCTTCTGCAAGAACTTCCCCGTTGGCTGAGACAAGTACTGAACCAAATGGTTCGTCACCTTTCTCCAGCGCAAGTTTGGCTAGTTCAACACAACGTCGTAGGTGCTTTAAATCGATATCACTTATCATATTTAAATCCTCCTTGTCCCTAGACTTATTAAACAGGTGCTTTCCTCTAACGAGGAGAAGCACCTTTTAGTGTATTGTCTGAATTAATTTTCTTCATAAACGGCTGGATTTTGATTCTGAATCCTGCCATCTGGTCTGCTTAAGGATGAGATCATAGCCATTTCTGCATCATCCAGTGAGAAGTCAAAAATAGAAAGGTTTTCTACCTGGCGAACTGGAGATGCTGATTTAGGAATTGAAATCGCTCCAAGCTGATAGTGCCAACGTAAAATGATCTGCGGGATCGTTTTATTATGGTTGGTAGCAATCGTTTGAAGTGTATCAATCTCTAAGTCTTTGATACCACGTGTGAATGGGCTCCACGATTCGGTCGCAATATTGTTTGCTTCATGATATTTTCTTTGTTCAGCTTGGTTGAAGAAAGGATGTAACTCAATTTGGTTAATACTTGGTTTGACACCGGTTTCCTTTTCCAAACGATCTAGGTGTTCAGGTAAGAAATTACAAACACCGATTGAGCGGATAAGTCCCCATTTTTTAGCATCAATTAAGGCCTGCCAAGCTTCTACATATTGGTCTCGGTTAGGGTTCGGCCAGTGAATTAGATATAAATCATAATAATCAAGATTAGCTCGGTATAGAGATTCTTGAATGGTCGCTACTGCTTTATCGTATGCATGATAGCGTCCCGGAAGTTTAGATGTAATGAGTAATTCATGTCTAGGGACAGAACTACGGCGAACAGCTTCCCCGACCGCACCTTCGTTCTCGTAATTATAAGCAGAGTCAATAAGACGATAGCCATTATTAATCGCACTAACGATGGCATTTACTCCATTGTTTCCCTTAAGCGGGTATGTACCAAAACCGATTACAGGTACTGCTAGTCCATCATTCAATGTAATCTCTGGAATCCTAATTTCCATAAAGTAACACTCCTTCCATTAGCACGTTAATAGTATCATAATTTTGAAAATTACTCTATATTGAAAGTGGGAAGTTTAACTATATATGGTAAAATTAAGGTGACTTAATAATCCTGATGCTTATGTTATAAAGGTGTATTCAGGATTTGAGTGTGCAGCACTTGTTGCGGACGAATATTCAACTATGATCAATCAACTTATACTTACCTAAGTTGTTTCAGAGAGTAACTAATTTTTAGTAACTTAATTATAAAGGAGAGAGAGAATGCACTGGAAAAAATATGCGATGCTTTTACCACCATTTGTTCTTATTGGCCTCCTTTTACTATTTTACCTACCTACAGGTCAAAAACATTATGCAATATTAGTTGCCTTAGTGTTCTGGGCAGTTTACTATGCTTGGGTTTGTATCGATAAGAAAAGAGGGACAGAAGGCGTTAAAGGAATCAACAAGTAAGTCCTATTGGTAGGAATGGTTGCAAGATTAAATGTGAATGGGTTAGAAAGGAGAATTTAGTTTATGGAGGCAATAGGTAGCTTTGGGTGGTTTTTACTAATGAACATTTTAATAATAATGGTCATTGCTTTTATTTTTTACGGAGTTCGTTCATTCTTTATAAAACCTAATAATGACGATAATGACGATCGCGATTTTAGGGACACTAAAGAAAATAATAATTTAAAAGAAATTGAACAAAAGTTAGATAGAATTATTGAATTACTTGAAAAGGAAAAAAAGGACTGACACCCGACAGCTACAACCTTATTTCAACTGACATATAGGTTTGTAGGTATTATGGCAGACATAGACAGGTTGCGAAAAGGAGTAGGTGGTTTGATGAAATCAGCAGATAAATTTACAGACAAAGCTGAGATATATGCAAAATATCGTCCCAGCTATCCGCTTGAATATATTGAGTATTTAATTTCTGAGTCAGGCTTAAATGAAGATAGTCTGATTGCGGATATTGGATCAGGGACTGGAATATTAAGCAGGCATCTTCTTGAGAGGGGATTTGCTGTTATTGGGGTGGAACCAAACGATGATATGAGAACAGTGGCGGAACAAACGGTAAAACCTGGTACACGTTTTATATCCCTTAATGCCACTGCCGAAAATACAACTTTAAAGGATAACAGTATAGATTTAGTAACGGTAGCACAGGCTTTCCACTGGTTCAACATGGAGCAATTCAGATTGGAATGCCAACGAATATTGAAACAAGAAGCAAAAGTGGCCCTTGTTTGGAATAGTAGGGAGGCTTCAAGTGACATAAACAAGGAAAGCGCTGAAGTTTGCCGAAAGTATTGTCCGAATTTTAAAGGGTTTAGTGGGGGAATGGAGGAAACACCGATACCTTTTCATCAATTCTTTAAAGATGGAAAGTACGAAACTACCTACTTTGGCAATGACATCCACCTTCATTTAGATGGTTTTTTGGGTAGGTACTTATCCGCCTCCTATTCCCCGAAGGAGAACGACAAGGAGTATAATTCCTTCATTACGGCATTAACGAACCTTTTTGATAAATATAGTAACAATGGCACAATAATTATTCCGAATACAACCAGGAGCTTTTTGGGGCAGGTGTAATTATTTCATTTTTGTAATTGAAGTTATTCGACTATAAAGGAACCCAAGTTTTCTTTTTTTAAAAATTACGGTGCAAAATTAGTTGAACCGTTGAACAAAAAAGCTACCAATTGAGGTAGCCTCTTTATTTAAATTGTTTTATGCAAATCGGTAATAAATTAATAAAAATGTACTTAGCACAAATATAAAGTTTAGAAATACAAATATCATTTGATCCAATCTGGTTCTATGCATTTTAACTGGTGGATGGTAAAAGGATATTCCTTCGATAATAAAGATGATTAAGACAATATGAATCATCCCATGCCCCACTACTTCAGTGTATCCAAATATGGTTGTTGTCAGGATAAATAGAATGGTTACTACAAAAGCCAATAGACGGTTGAGAATACCAACGACTAATAGGTAACCAACGACGAATTCAATGAATGCCGATAGAACAATAAATAGTTCAGGAGCAAAGCCAAAAGTCGGCACGTGATGACGGTGAATAATGTCAATCGTCATAAAAGGATAAACCCATTTTTCTACGGCTACCCAGCATAAACTTAAACCTGTTCCGAGATAAAGAAACGGAAACCCCGCCGTCTCCAATTTCGTTCTTCCCACCAATAAAACACCGATAATAGCGAGATAAAACCCATAGTCTAACATATGAAACCAACCGGAATAACTCCATATATGAATAAACAAACCAAGCATTAATATGGAAGCTATTTTTGTTGCAACATGGTGAGGAATTATTAGTAAACCGATAATCGACCACATAAGGACCGTTTGCCAAGTATGGTGGATTGTGAACTCAGGTGCAAACATCGATCTATTAAGCACTTGTAAAATAAATGCCGCAGCTGTGCCATATTTTAAGATATAACGAGAGTATTTCCGATATCCATCTAGTTTCATATCAATTGTAGTGACACCGGGAATCTTCATCAAATGTGGTATAACTTGAGATAATATCGCTAAAAAAAGAGCTATTAGTAGAGATAACAGTATGAATTCTATTGAAAGGATTTGCTCAATAGGAACCTTTTCAGGTTCTTTCTCCGTAAACCATTTTACATGTGCGTTTGCTATAATTGGTGAAAAACAAATGACTCCAAATAATAAAAAAGAATTGTATTTCTTCAATGGATATCCCCCTCCTATTTGTAACAAGGTTCAAAAATAATTAGTCCAAAAAAAAGAAAATGAAAGATTCTTCGTACGTATAAGGAAAATGTTATGTTTCCGATATTGAACGATTTTTTATCCTCTCCAGTTTTTTAAAAGTATAATTGTTAATATATCCAACCGCATTTTGTACATGCAAAAAGTGGATTATTGTGGAATTGTCACTTACTTAACTGCAAAAGGAAGGGGGAAAGTTTTGTACTGTTTATGTTAATGATCCAAAGCCTCAAAAAGAGAAACCATCAACAATAATGGTTTCTCCAGATTTCTTATTAAAAATCAATGCTAGCCAATGAGCACAAGAAGGGGGATATACCGCCAAACTATCCCAACAAATAATCCTTTAGCTCTTGGTCAATATCCCATCTAAGGATATGTTCTTTTAGTATTTCCAGGTGACGTTTCACTTTTTCTGGCTCACCTTTTTGTTCAAAATGTCGGGCTTGCTTGATTTGGTTACTTGCTTGTTTATATTGGCTATTTTCGAGTAACTTGTTGCCATGTACCGCCTCAATTTTTGCTTCTAACGTATCTAATTCAGATGCATTCTGGTTAGTTACCGTAATCTTTAGTAATTTTGTACGATTTTCATAAGGGGCATAATAGATGTTTCCATCTTTCCCAAGTGTAAAAGTGATGGTGTTAGTAATATATTGAGATTCCAATGATATTGGATCGACTACGAATAATTTGCTACCAGCATTGGCGTACAAGAATCCATCTTCTGACCATTCTAGATGCACGTTATTCCACGCACCCATTGCAGCATTCGGATCAATATTTACGCTTTTTACGACATCAAGAGTTTCTGGATCCAATGCAAAGATGAAACCAGAGGAGGCTCCCCAAATATAGCCATCATGGAGTCCGAACTTCAGTTGACCAATGTGTGTCGGTTTATCTAATCCATCAATTTGGAGTGATACTTCTTTCGTCTTTGTTTCCGTTTCAACATCAAAAACAAATAATTTTGCTTCCTCTGCTGTCGGCGTACTTCCTAGACCACCTGTAATGGAAGTTGAACCATACACTTTGCCATCTTTATACACAATATCATTCACACTTTGATCTTGAACAATATTTCTAAAGACTTTATGGGATTCACCATCATAGACAGTGAGAGCTCCACCTAATTTACCGTAAGTCGGGATACTACCTACAAATAGCTTCCCATCACCAGAAGCCATTGAATGGAGTCGCTCTTGCTCGTCACCTATCACAAATAGTTTGCTTGGTGCTTGATATGGATCTACTTCTGGGTCGATGACCTGCACACTACCTTCAGGGTACACACCAAAATACATTTTTCCATCCATTTCATGCATGACATCTGCTTGACCTAAGTTTAGAGTTACAATCTCATTTGTAAGTGGGTTAAACACGGCTCCAACAGCCCCAGTCATACCACTCATATAGATTTTATCCTCTGAATAGGTAAAAAACTTATTCGTCACATTTGCAGTTGGAGGAACCATCTTTGGATAATTTACAACTGTATTTGTCTCGATATTAAAAAATACAACATCACCAGAAAACGTAATCGTGGCAAGACTTTTTCCTGGGAGTCTATCATCTCCTTCAATTTCAACCCAGTCTGCTCCTCGTAGGCCACTTCCATACGTCATCGGCGTATCATTCACTTGTAGCGTTTCGAGGTTGACATATTTAAGCTTTCCATCAGCTACAAAATACACATTTCCATCAAGCGAGTCAGTTACATGCAATCCTGTAACATTTGTTAAGATTACATCTAACCATTTTTCTTGTTCGATATCATAGATATACATTTTCTTAGAAACAGAGTATCTAGCAAAAATATATCGGTCATCGACGACATTTAGATCATAAACAAATCCGGATTCATTTAATTCCTCCGCGATATCTATTTTTTCGCCCGTTTCTACATTGAGTTTCATAAGTTTGTCATGAGCGGTACCGGCATAAATATATCCATCATGATAATCCATGGAACGAACATATTCTTGACTAATTTCCCCAATCATTTTTCCATAATCATGTAATTGTCCAGTAGCTTTCTCGTATTTAAATACCTTACCACTTGGATACGTACCAATGAAAGCATTACTCTCTTCATCTACTGCTAGGGCCCACAAGGACGCTTCTGGAATTTCAGCCAATGCTGTTATTTCTTTGGTTTGGGGTGAGTACCCCCAAATATGCTTGCCAGCTGCTACATAAACGGTACCATCTGGTGCAACCTCATGATGCCACGAATCATTTGCTCCATCCATAAATAATGTTCGAAGTGTTTCCTTTGTCTCAAGATCAATAACACTAAACTGAGCTGGAATACCCTTGGAAGTTGTATACATAACTTCATTTCCGTCCTCAATCCCAACAGCTCCATCGTAAATCGTTGTACCACCCGTTAATGGAAAACCTATTTCCTCAGGTTCTGAATATGTAGGAAATAATATCTCATTTGCCTTAACCTGATTTAAAGGTGCAATTAGCAATACGAATATAGTTAAAGATAGAAAAATTTTTACGGAATTTACTTTAAACAAATATCCCAACCTCCCATTTTTTTAATCTGTAGTAACCATAATTAAGTTGTACGCGCTTTCAAAAAATTAAATCACCTCCACAATTAAAGATGTAGTAGTATCTCTATTTAGTAGAATACTTTGAATTTATACTACTATCGCTTATTGTAATCAGTAAAACTGGATGATTTATGACGAAAATGAGACTCTAAAGTCGATAAAATGTCTAAAAACCACATCTAGGACAATCGATTTATCGAGAAGTGTGTCTAAATACCTACCTAAAATTAAATATAGGAACAAGGAAGGGGTTGAAGAATTTTGAAAATTATTACGAAAAGGTGGGGTGACTTAGTGAAGAAAGAACTCAAATTTAATTAAACATCAAAAAGTGCCTAAAATACTGCGAGTGTATTATTACTGCTAGATATTTTAGGCGTTTATATCCATATCTTTTTGAGGTTCTTGCTTTTAATTGTTAAGATTGAAGCCTATAACATTCCCCAGAAAAGATTAATCTGTGCAGTAAGGAAATAAAGTACCATTCCTAATGAAACTACCCTGAGTATTTGTTTCGGGGATTGATATAAAACAAATATGGTGGCAACCCATAGCAGGAACTCCAACCCGTTGATTAAATCAAAATACCAAAAACCAAAAACAAACGTTTGTCTTGAAAGAAACATCAAAATGGTTGATGAGAGAAAAATAGCAAGTAAGCCTTTTCCTTTGGCATACCAACATACAAAGGCCAATAAAGGTGAGAACACAGCAATGGTAAACCAAATTATCATATAAGATTTTGGATAAAAACCTGCGACAATCACTGTATATAAATAATAGCTCCCTACCATTCCTACAAAAAACAAAAAAACATTCAACGCAGACCTACCTGGTGATTTACTATAAACAGATAGGAGTAGTGCTAGGAATATCCAGATTCCCATCCGAGAAAAGAAATTCCTTAAATCCAATACTTCAAGGAAGTAGGGTAATAGATTACTGGGAGTTTCATCAAGAACTTTGGATATGACCCCTAAAAGAACCCCAGCAATAAAAATGAAAGTTGAATTGAGCAATTTTTTGGATCGTGTTATAGGGCTTCGAATTTCGTTCAGAAAGGCTCTCATGTTTCACCTCATAGTACAATATTCTGTTATAGAGTATGGATTCTTCGAATATACCTCTATCGTTCGTGCAACAAATTCAACAAAAGGTAGCTAAACTCCTTCTTTCTTTAACAATAGTCATCTTTGAAAACAAACTGTTCAAAGATTGTCTATGGTAACCCATTATACATATAATGAAAGTAAAGACATAACTACAGGAAAATGTAGATCATTAAAAGAGAAGTGAGGAGATGATTTTTTTGGTAGATTTGTTGGAACATATCTTTCAGCTATCAGCGGCATTTTTAATCCTGTGTTCTTTCTATTATTACCGGCATTTTAAAAGGGTTAGAAGAGAAAGAAAACTAACGATTATGGAGTTTTTAATTTACATCTCAACTCAAGTTGCATTATTTCTTTGTGCAGGTAGTTATTTATTGTTATTTTTAGATCGAAATTTTGGATAAAATAACTAACAAACATAGGGGGGTACTATGAAGGAATTTATGGAGTCATTCCTATTTTACATGATGTTTATAAGTCCAGCTTTAGTGGGTATACCGTTACAGGTGGTAGCGACTAGAAAGAAACCGGTAATAGGTGGATTTCTTGCGATAAATTGTATTGCGACCTCGGTAGTGCAGTTTATTTTCGTAGTTTTGTATGTGTTTTACGTAGCTTACGCTTTTCCAGGTCAAGCAGAAGCAGTTGGCTGGATAATGGTTGCGTATATACTACTATCATTAGTACTAATCAGCATTAATACAGCCATAGTATTCATTACGCATTTCATAACAAAGTGGGTAATGAATAAGAAGATAAAAAGAGTAGAATAGTTTGAAATATATACAAGACAGAACACGCCCCTTAGTAATCTATCAAGGGGTGTTATTTTATGGAAATGGTGGATTGTCAGTTACATGAAACTTTTTATGAAGTTCTTCGTATATAAAGTATAGTACGTTTTGAAAGGAGTCACTATATGCAATCAATTCTATTATTTTCAGTTATTATAGGGGTGGCATCTGCACTCATCCTTTTTCCATTTACACGAAAAGCTAAAAAGAAGGAAAAGGAAACTAAGCCTCATACCGGATACCTATTAACAGGTGCGGTTGTTTTTACTCTTCTAGCATTTATCTTCTTCTATGTTACGAATCTTGATCGTAACTTTTCTTCGGCTTGGTTGGTAGCCCTTATTGTTACTGCTGCCGGCGCGTTTTTTGCAAATGGCGCAGAACGAAAGATAAAAGCCATCCTGTTTGTAGGAAGTTTAGTCTTCACGATCTATTTAGGAACAGCATTCGTTTTTAATGCTGATGAAAAATTTGAAGTGGCAAGTATGGCGCAGGAAACGGAGATTGAGGTGTTTGACGAGACAAAAACGCCTGCAAGCGTTCCTCCACAATTCGCGCGGAATAAAATGAAAAAGGCCTTTGGCCAAGTACCTGATACGAGTTATTATGAGCTAGGAAACTTGCAAATTCAAAAGGTAAATAATGAATATGTTTATATTGCACCTATCGAATTTTCTGGTTTCTTCAAATGGTGGAATGGGGACACTACGCCAGGGTACTTTACAATCAGTGCCACAGATTCTACAGATAATCCGAAGTTTGTAAAATCAGAAATGACGTATACACCATCCTCCTATTTTCATAAAGATTTAACACGCCATATCCGTATGAAATACCCGAATACGATTTTTTACGGGGAGCCTCAATTGGAAATTGATGAGGAAGGAAAACCGTTTTATATTCGCTCATATGGGGAATTTATTTCAGCACGAAATGGATTTGACGTTAAGGGAATGGTACTTGTTGACCCTGCTTCAGGGAAAACAGAGATGTACAAATTAGCGGATGTACCAGCATTTATTGATGGTGCCGTATCACCAGAAGTAGTTAGCTTACAAAATAGCTATTATGGGAATTATGTACATGGTTTCTGGAACAGCTTATTCGGAAAATCCGATGTGAAACTACCATCGGATGAAGGAACAGAAGCAAATGTAAGCCCAATTTTTGATGAAAACGGAGATATGCATTATTTCACTGACTTTACCAGTCCGAAAGAAGGCGTAGACTCCATGCTTGGGTATTCACTGACGAATTCAAGAACGGGTGAAGCCGTTTATTATACGGGTAACTTAGAGGAATCGTATATGGATTCCCAAGGTGCTCTCCAGATTATTGAAAAGAAATTTATTGAGAAGAAATGGGATGGCGAGATGCCAATTCTCTATAACTTCTACGGGGAAGCAAGTTGGTTAACCCCAGTTCTGGATGCGAACGGATTTTTGCAAAACTACTTCATCGTCTCAGCTGCCAATCCGGAGATTTCCGTTTTTGGTAATACTCCAAATGAAGCGTTGAAGCTATATAAAACTGCTCTACAACGTGGCGGTGGAACGGTTGATGGAACATCTGAGGCAGAAGAAAAAAAAGTAAGCGGAAAAGTTGTGCGTGTTTATAAAGAAAAAACAGAAAACGCAACAATTGTTTACTTTTTACTAGATAACAATCAAAGTTACATGATTTCTTCGGAAAACAGTCCAAAAGCGATTTATTTACAAGAGGAAGATGAAGTAAGTGTAACATATCTCGATACAGGGGAAGAGTTTTTACCAGCAAAAGCCCTTGAAATCGAAGGATTAAAATAATTGTTTATGAAGAAAGTGTCGGTTGCGCATGTAACCGGCACTTTCTATTAGTAAGGAGTGAACAGGGATATACTCTATTTTACATTTTGGCCATCCTCTATATTTCTAATGTAATGCTTTTTTCAATGTTTCTAGATTTTTCCTCATGATACTGAAATAATCAGCACCACTCTTAGCGTCATCTTCTGTTCTAGATTCAAGGTTATGAAGAGTTAAGGCCTCTGCGTTTATTTCTTTTTTTACCATTTCGGCAATTTTGGATGTTACGTTTTGATCAAATATGACAAACTTGATATCATACTGTTTGGCTGTGTTGATAATCGTTGTTAACTGCTTTTGTGTGGGTTCATTCGTTGGTGATAAGCCGTGAACACTAATTTGCTTAATACCATACCTTGATTCCCAATATGAATAGGCAGCATGCGAAACCAGTATTTCTTTCTTTGAAGATTGATCGATAACACTCTTAAATTCTTCATCTAAATCTTGTAAACTCACCACTAATTCATCATAGTTCCTTTTAAACTCTTCCTTAGCTTCTGGTTTTAGTTCTTCAAGGGTATGCAGAACTTCTTCGGCTAATTCTATAGCTAATTGAGGATCTAACCACACATGCGGGTCAATGTCGTCGTGATTGTGGTGATGGTCATGGTCATATTCATCTTCGTCTTCGTGATTCTCATTATGTTCAGGTTCGGCATCATGCTCATGGTGCTCGTGCTCAGCGTCATGTTGGTGTTCATCATGACTGTGGCTTTCCTCAAAATTCGAATCAATATGATGGTTATGCTCTGTGTCATGTGTATCCTCACCATGGTGATGTTCCTCTTGTACTTTAGCAATCTCCATACCTTCAGTGGTTTTCACAAGCTGAACCTTTTCATCTTGCAAAATCTTGATTGCAGCATCGATGAAACCTTCCACACCTGCACCAATATAAAGAAGGGCATCTGCTTCCGCAATCTCTACCATTGTTTTTGTAGTAGGCTCAAAAGTATGAGCATCAGTCCCAACAGGGAACACGCTTAGTACCTCAACATGTTCACCACCAATTTTTTCTGTGAAGTCCTGTAAAGGAAATACAGTAGTGAAGATTTTAAGACGTTCGGAGGGGGGAGTGGCGGTATCCTTGACCTCATTAATGTTTGTTTTTTTCTCTGCAGCACACCCAGCTAAGAACGTGCTAATGACTAAAAGTAGTAATGGAACTATGTATTTTATTTTCATACTTTCTCCTCTCAAATCATAATTATTTCGATTTAGGTGCCGCAAAAGTATATATATCGTAATCATTACGATTATATGACTAAAAAAATCAATGGTGATGATATACAAGGTGTACATGGCTTGCTGTTTTCCACTAATCTCCATTTGTGATGTGATCTAAGGTGTTTAGGTCACTTATAGTGTTTTTTTCTTAATCCCACAAGATTAAATCGTAATCGTTTCGTTTTACTTAAACCATATTACGTTATAAATTTAAAAAATTCAAGAAAAAATTTCAGATAAAAAGAGAAGTAGTTGATTTTTATACATGGCTATCACAGTAAAACTAAATTTAAGATGGGTTGAAAAATGAAATGTCAGTCACAGCGACATTTAATAAATCATATTCCCACTATAAATGGGAACGTTAAGTGAATAGTAAAAAGAAACACTGGAGGTTACTATGTCTGAATTTCTTTTAATGGCTGGTAGAGCTGTGTTCTCTTTTTTAGTGTTATTCACATTGGCTCGAATACTTGGGAAAAAGCAAATTTCGCATCTTACATTCTTCGATTATGTTGTTGGAATTGTTATTGGGGATATGGCCAGTACAATTGCAATCGACAAGTCCTTAAAAGTAACACATGGCCTAATAGGGTTAGCTGTCTTTACGCTTTTATCCTTAATAATTGGATATGGTGCCGTAAAATCGTTTAAGTTTAGAGAAATTGTTGAAAGTAGCCCTGTTATATTGGTGAAGGATGGAAAAATTATGGAAAAAACGCTCCTCAAACAAAGGATGACCTTCGATGATTTATTGAATGGCTTACGGATAAAAGGTGTTTTTAATGTTTCAGAGGTTGAACTCGCTATGATGGAAACCAATGGTGAGATTAGTGTCTTGAAAAAATCGGAGTATGATGCACTCACTCCAAAGGATATCGGTTTGAGTGTTGAAGAGGATCATGGGCCTTCCTTAGTCATCGTCGATGGTGTCATTTTAGAAAAACATTTAACTTACTTAGGTTATACGAAAGAATGGCTTTTGCAAGAATTAGAAAAACAGGGGGCAAAAAGTAGTGAAGATGTCTTTTTAGCACAACTTGAATCCAACGGAAGCATATATGTTGATTTATATAATGATAAGAAGGATGCACAAAATAATAATAACGATCAACAAGAAAAACAAAAGCCTAACCTTGCCATTAAGTTGAGGAGATTACAAGCTGAATTAGAACGAACTGCTTTTCAAACGAAGGATACCCATGCAAAGAAGATGTATTTTAGTCAATCCAAGGAAATGGAGACGATCATAAAGAGACTAAATCCATATCTTACTGAGTAAAACGTATAGGAAATTCTAACAACATTGTACAATGTTGTGAAAATGTAGGAATATAGAATAAAAGAGCGATAATCCAAGAAGGATTATCGCTTGTTCGTATTGAATAGGGATTATAATTGGTGTTAAACAGGACGATTTTTAGATAATACAAAAGAGGTGTCTAATTATGAAGATACATACAATCGAGGATATACCTAAGGAAAAAGTAATGGATTTCTTTAAATTACATTGGGGAAGTACTGGGATGGTTATTTCAAGTGGAGTTTATGATTGTAGCACCTTAGACGGCTTTGCAATTGTAAATGAAGTAGATTCTATTGTTGGTTTAATTACTTATATAGTGAAAGGTAAGGAATGCTGAAAGGGTTCTTAGTAGGAGAAAAATGAATCTAGAAGAGGGTAACTTTGAAAAGAAGGCTTGGCTGCTTCGTGTTCTTACTATTCATTGAAGGATTCATTTTCTGACTCGGAGGTAGATGGAATATTAATAAATAAATACACTTTTTCACCATCTGAAAAATAGAATATAGAGAGGGTGTTTGCCATAGGAAATCTAAAAGCAGGGTATGGTTTGGACACTGATGGTTACATTGTAAGTGATGTTAGTATTGATAAGATTGATAGTGTCTATTTCCCCTGCATCCAAGAATCTATTAAGAGTCTTAAAGAATTATCCAAACAATTGCACAGTGTATATGTGTATGGTAGTGTAGCCAGGGGAGAAGCAGTTGAAAAAAAGTCAGATTTAGACCTCATTGCGATGTTCAATACGTCACTAGGTGCCGATAAGTTAGCCGAAGTAAAGAAACTCGCTGGAGAGCTGTCTGAAAAATTTCGTTTTCTAGTTCGTGATGTGGGTATAGCTGTAGCTTATTATGACTATACGATTGATCCCATAAACTATTACGAAAATGCATTCCTAAAGGAACTCTGTGTTTGTATGTATGGAGAGGATTTAGGTAATCGTTTTGGTCCTTATAAACTTACTTCAGAAATAGCCATCCGCTTTAATGGTGATATTAATGAGGCTCTAAATCGAACCTTAAAAAGGCTAGAAACAGCTTCTAAAGAAGACTATAAAATAATAACACAAAGCTTCGCTAGGAAACTAATTCGTACTTTATATTCAATGGTGATGCTTCGTTCACAAATTTGGACGACAAGGCTTCATGAGCAGGCTGAAGTTAGTATTCAACACTTCCCAGAAAAAGAGTCTATGATTCGAACTCTGTTAAAATGGGCAGACGATCCGCCGGTAGAATGTGATGCAGTGTATGAGGTGTTTAAGACTGAGGGTAAATGGGCTTGTGTGAATTTTTTACAAGAAGCCAAAATTACTTTGAACTAACTGATTAACTAAATTTATAAGAGCGATATTTTCGAGAAGGAGAGATAGTATGTCTTTAGAATTGGAAGTTACACATGATTTACTCCGTATGGGTCGTTATACTCCATCAACACTTGTACGGAGTAAGTAGGAGAGATGGATATACCGACTTTGTATGAAAAGGAAGCATGATATACAAAGGAGGAATAAACATGGCAATGATACAAGTTCAACATTTAACTTTTTCGTATCCGAGCAGTTCCGATACGATTTTTGAAGATGTAAACTTTCAGATTGATACAGATTGGAAACTAGGTTTTATAGGACGAAATGGACGAGGGAAAACAACCTTTTTTAAATTGTTACTGGGGAAATTTGAATACAGTGGAAAAATTATATCTCCGGTTGATTTTAATTATTTCCCTTTTACAGTAAAGGATAAAAGCAAAGATACGCATGAAATCTTAGAAGAAATATGCTCTCAAGCTGAAGATTGGGAGTTCCTTCGAGAATTGGCTTATTTACATGTCGATGCCGAAGTCATGTACCGACCATTTGAAACCTTATCGAACGGTGAACAAACAAAAGTACTACTTGCTGCACTATTTTTAAATGAAGGAAAATTTTTATTAATTGATGAACCGACCAATCATTTAGACACGGAGGGACGTAAGATCGTCTCGAGTTATTTAAAAAAGAAAAAAGGATTCATTTTAATTTCACACGACCGTAGCTTTTTAGACGACTGTGTGGATCACATTTTGTCTCTAAACAGAGCAAACATAGAGGTTCAAAGTGGCAACTATTCTTCTTGGAAACTAAATTTTGACCGCCAGCAGGAACATGAAGAAGCAACAAATGATCGTTTGAAGAAGGAAATAGGACGCTTAAAGCAATCCTCAAAACGTTCGGCAACTTGGTCGAATCAAGTTGAAGCCTCTAAAAACGGTTCAACGAATTCAGGTTCTAAATTGGATAAAGGGTTTGTGGGACATAAGGCCGCAAAAATGATGAAACGATCTAAAAACCTAGAGGCTCGTCAGGCAAAGGCGATTGAAGAAAAGTCGAAGTTATTAAAAAACGTTGAAAAAACGGAATCGTTGAAACTAGATCCTCTAGCCTATAAATCGAAGACTCTTATTCAATTAACAGATGTGTCTGTCATGTATGATGGTCAAGTTGTTAACACGCCACTACGTTTTACTGTAGAACAAGGCGATCGAATTGTACTGGCTGGAAAGAACGGAAGTGGAAAAAGTAGTATTTTAAAATTACTTTTAGGAAATACGATTCAGCATACCGGTTCATTATATAAGGGCTCTAACATGATTATTTCTTATGTCCAACAAGAGACCTCTCATTTAAAGGGGAGCCTATCTGACTTTATTGAAGAATATCAAATTGATGAAACTTTATTTAAAGCGATATTGCGAAAAATGGATTTTGATCGGATCCAATTTGAAAAGGATATGTCCTATTATTCAGGTGGACAGAAGAAAAAGGTACTGATTGCAAAAAGTTTATGTGAAAAAGCTCATCTGTACATTTGGGATGAACCATTGAATTTCATTGATGTATACTCTCGTTTGCAAATTGAAGAGCTTATCCAAACGTTTAACCCTACCATGGTTTTTGTCGAACATGATCAAACATTTCAAATGAAAATTGCAACAAAGGTAATTAAAATGTAGCAAATCCAGATAGGGCATGGGGAAACCCTCTTGTCACTTAAGATATGCGTTAATCCAAGCAGGATTAGCGCATTTTTCAATGGAATTATTAATGTAATTGGGACTTTAAATGAGATGGGGAAGATAAATGGTTATTTTAATTAGTGCTGTTAGTAGTACCGGTAAAACCTTGATGGCGCAAAAGCTACTAGAAACATATAATATTCCTTATTTATCAATAGATCATTTAAAGATGGGGCTGTACAGAGGAAATAAGGATTGTGGATTCACACCTTTAGATGATACAGAGGTTATTGCTAATAAGTTGTGGCCAGTCATAAAAGGGATGATTATGACTGCTATCGAAAATGATCAGCATCTAATTATTGAAGGCTGTTACATACTGCCTCACTATATGAAGGATTTCAACAAGGAATACTCAGAACAAATCATCCCAGTATTCTTAGGCTTTTCGGAATCGTATATTTTAGAAAACTATGAAACAAAAATAGTGAAACATCGGAATGTAATTGAAAGTCGTAAATGGCCGGAAGAAAGAACGAAAAACGAACTAATCAGGGAACATTCAGAGTTTAAAACTGAATGTTTACAAGCAGGTGTGAGGTATTTTGAAATTCAAAACGACTATGAAAAGGAATTATCGACTGTATTTGAATTTATAGAGACACAGAAAAGACATCTATAAGACAGTTAATCGACAAATGTAAACAAAAGTTGAGATTAAATTTATATTCAACTAGTACTATCAAAGTCGAAAGATAGTAAGGGAGGTTTACATTTTGAGAAAACTGTTAAATACAATTACGGATTGGGTTTCGACTAAACGTGGGATGTGGATTACCATTATCGCCTGGCTAGTCCTGATGGTTGGGTTAAGTGCTGGACCACGGCTTGGGGATTATAAAGTATCTAATTTCCAATCGCTTCCGGACGAAGCACAATCTATCATTGCTGAGAAAAAGACAGCAGAGATATTCCCAAATGAACAAGGGACACCGGGAATATTAGTCTTTCATAATGAAAAGGGAGACATCAGTCCTGAGGAAGTCAATCAAATACTAGAGGGAATAAATGCAGCAGGTATTAAAGGAATTGAGACCATACTAGATATAAGTACACTTCCTCCGCAAGCGTTGACAGGCTTTATTTCTAAAGATGGTTCAACGATGATTGTTCCCATGGAATTGCAGCAGGGTCTTGGGAATAGCGAGTACGCTGAGATTAATGATAAAGCTTCTAATATAGGTAATGATATAGCAGAAACCTTTTTGCTGGAGGAACGGTGTTAGCTGCAATGCTCATTTTATTTTTCGCTAACTTCCGTGACTACATGCGATGCGTGCAACAGGAGAACATGGAATTTGGGGGCCAATTGCTAAGTTTGTAGTGAATAAGCCTGGTTTTGCTGGAGGAATTGTTGGGATCTTCCTTCTCATAACTGCTTTTAATATGTTTAATCTTGATTTTGAATTTGATACCGTCAAAAAGTTTCCTGAGGATTTACCATCTAGAGTAGGTTATGAAATAGTAGAGACAAGATATGATAAAGGAGAACTAGCTCCTACAACGTTATTAATCGAAAGCAATCAAGCTATGGACCAAAATGAGGTAACTGCGTTTACAGAAAAACTAACAGAAAATGATAATATTGCATCTGTGCGATTGACTGCTCAATCTGAAGACACAAAAGCTCTAAAACTAAGCGTTGTATTAGCAATTGACCCATATTCTACTGAAGCTATGGATATGATTACAGACTTACGTGAAAATACTCCTGATTTATTAAAAGAGCTTTCTATATCAGGAGAATCATACTATAGCGGAGTAACTGCAAAGTTAGTAGATGAACGGGATGTGAATAATAGGGATATAATCACTATTGTGACACTTGAAACATTACTAATACTCGTGCTTTTATTTGCCCTAACTCGTTCAATTAGAATGCCAATTTATATGATGACGACAATTTTACTATCCTATGTGTCTGCCTTGGGTCTTGGTATTTTCCTTGTCGATGTTTTGTTTGGTTATGACGCATTAAGTACTAGGGTTCCAGTATATGCATTCATCTTTCTTGTTGCATTAGGTATCGATTATAATATTATCCTTGTCTCCAGATTTATCGAAGAGAGGAAGGCTCATCGGGTTAAAGATGCTCTTGAAATTGCAATCCGTAATACTGGTGGTGTAATCTCATCTGCTGGTATCATTCTAGCTGCAACCTTTGCTGCGTTAACAACGATGCCGATTGCTGACCTTTTCGTATTTGGATTTATTGTCGCAATTGGAATATTGATTGATACATTCTTAGTTCGGGGCATGCTCCTACCAGCATTAATATTATTATTTGAAAAAGATAAGCAAGCCTCGCATAATAGACAGTAACACAGAATACAAAACGCTTCCTACGTATTCTACATTTTGGAGGTTTCGTAGTATGAAGATTCTTGTTGTAGATGATGATGTCTATATTCAACAGCTTGTATCTATCCACTTAAGTCGAGAAGGGTATCAAGTATATAGAGCCAATCATGCCGAAGAAGCATTAGACTTTTTGGAAGAGAAAACAGTTGATTTAGCGATTGTCGATGTTATGATGCCCGGGATGGATGGGTTTGAATTGACAAAAATATTATCAAATGATTATGAAATCCCAGTTATTCTACTTACGGCTAAAGGACAAATCGATGATAAGGAACAGGGCTTCTTATCTGGTTCTGAGGACTATATCGTGAAGCCTTTTGAAGTGAAGGAACTTTTATTCAGAGTTGCCGTCGTTTTACGACGAGTCGAACGTGCTTTTGATACTGTTACAAAAGTTGGGAATCTCATGATTGATCGAAAGAACTTTGAGTTAATTATCAATCAAGAAACAGTTCTCCCACCTCTAAAGGAATTTGAAATATTAAGCTTATTAGCTTCACGTGTAAATAAGATCACCCCTAGATCTATACTAGTGGAAAAAGTATGGGGAGTTGATTATGAGGGGGGAGAACAAACCCTTAATACTCATATAAACCGAATTCGGGAACGTTTAAAAAGATACGAAGCTTCGGTAGAAATCCAAACCATCCGAGGAGTTGGCTATAAATTAGAGGTAACAAAATGAAGACTTTATATCGAAAGTTCATTGTTGCAACACTCATTATTTTAACAATAAGTGTCACTATAGGGATAATACTTGCAAATTTCATTTACATGACATCTACAAAAGAGAAAATTGACAAACAAAATGTGGAAATTGCACAACAAATTACATTCACTCTTGAGAATATGCATGCAGATAGTTCATCCCTTGAGCCCTTCTTGCAATCAATCGGAAATCTTGGTTATCAGATTTATGTGGTGAACAAATCGGGAAAAGATGCTTATTTTGGGGAACCTTTTAGCAAGACAGCTCTTCCTGAGGAGGCTATGGACGTTCTTACAGAAAAGGAAATTTACCATGGTATGAGTACTTTTTCCCATACGTTTTTAATGATGGGGCACTTCTCGAATGATGTAAAAAATACTGTAGGTGTACCCTTTAGAATGGGCGAGGAAGAATATGGCTTGTTTATCCGTCCAAATAATAAGCTGCTTTTTTCAGATATTCATATGATTCTAGCGTGGTTTTTTGTAGCAGTTGCAATTGTAAGTATTAGTGGGGTCATTCTTTTTGCTAAGCACCTAATTAAGCCGATTACAACGTTAACTGAAGCAACTAAAGAGATTACAAGGGAGAATTTCCATTATCCGTTAAAGATTGAGCGCAATGATGAGATTGGGCAATTAGTAGAAAGTTTTCATACCATGCAAAAGCAGTTACAGCATAATGATGAAGCACGAAAGTCCTTTATTAATAATGTATCACACGACTTTCAGTCTCCACTTATGAATATACAAGGTTATGCGGAACTTCTTCTTTCACAAGCTGTAACTGAGCAAGAATTCAGAGAATACTTACAGGTTATTGATCAAGAATCAAAACGACTTTCAAATCTAACAAAGCAACTATTGCTTATAACCTCACTCGATCAAAGTGCGTATCCGATGAGTATCTCCGAAGTGCAATTGGATGAACAAATTAAACAAACCATACGTAGATATCAATGGCGACTTCAAGAAAAGGAAATAGAAGTTTCTTATAAACTGCCATTTACTCGGATGAAGGCAGATGCAGAACTCATGATAAATGTCTGGGATAATTTGTTAACTAACGCAATTAAGTATAATGCTCAAGGTGGTAGTATTTGGATTGGATTAAGCAGGAATGAATCTTTCCTGACGATAGTGTTTAAAGATACGGGAATTGGTATGTCCGAAGAAGCGCTTAACCAAATTTTTGACCGGTTTTATCGAGTCGATTCTTCTAGAAAAAGAGATGGAACCGGACTTGGACTATCGATTGTTAAACAAATTATTGACTTACATGGAGGAGAAATCAAGGTTGATAGTAAGATTGGCGAAGGTACAACCTTTACAATCACGCTTCCAACTATGCATAAATTATTGGGGGAATAAAGAATGGAACAAACGTGGAGTTTACGACTTATTCGATTTTCAGCTATATTCGGGCTAATCGGTACGTTTCTTGGCTCTCATATGTCTGGAAATATGGATTATTCGTTGAGGCCGATTCATGCTCATATTCTATTAGTGGGATGGCTTTCAGTGTTTGCGTGGGGAATATTTTATAAGGTTTATACGATTAAATACAAAAGACTTGTTGAAATTCATAGTATCCTAGGAATGCTAGGTGCAGTAGGCTTGACCGTCGGAATGTGGATGTACAATTTAAATCCATTCAATCTTGATGAGACGTTTGTAATGGTATTCTTTATCGTCGGCGGAAGCTTACTTTTACTAGCTTTTATCCTATTCGTACCTATCACTTTTTTAATTGAAAAAAATGAGAAGAAGAACTACTAATCAAATTACAACCAATTGAAATAAAGTGCATCCCTTTAAAAAGGGGTGCATTTTGCTTTACTCGAAATATGCTTATTTAAGTAGAGGGTGCAACAATCGAGAAGGATTAATTCGAGGTCTTATTGAATAAGTTTATTAGAAAAAATAGAAAGCAGTGAAACAATGATAAGCTATGATAAAAATAACCGGTTTGAGTTGGTTGTCTCTAATGTAAGGACAACCTCTCAAGAAGTCGATTGTTCCGGTGCATCTGTACTTATTATTCATAATGATAAAGTAGTCACTGAAGAATATTGGGGGAAGCAATCCAATAAACCGAATGCAAGGCCTATTCAAGCAGATACCCAATTTCATGTTGCATCCGTTCGAAAAAGTTACATAGGCTTTGTCGTTGCATATGCCATAAACGAAGGTTTTATTGAGTCGATTGATGATGACATTACGAATTATCTTCCGAGTGAACAGCCAACTGAATTGATTGGAACAACAATCAGACATCTTATAACACATACACACGGGTTGAAGTTAGTTGATGGTGATGTATACCGAGAATTTGCGCCAGGTAGTAATTGGGCATATCGCGGGATTGGAGTTGACATGCTTACGCAAATTGTTAAAACAACATCAGGTCAATCAGTGGCTGAGATTGTTATGAACAAAGTACTGAAACCCTTACAATTAAAAGAGACTGGATGGTATGGAGAATTAAATGAAAAACTTGTAGAAGTGATACGAAAACCTGATAACCCACATTGGATAACAAGTAAAAGTACTACCGGTGACAAGATGAACATGTATGTATCAACTAGAGACTTAGCAAAATGGGGGTACCTACATCTGAAGAGGGGATTAGTAAATGGTCAGCAACTACTATCAGAGAAAATTTTTGATATGACTACAACTCTTCAAAGTCCGGAAGAATTAGATACGGAACTCCCACATAATGGCTTTCTCTGGTTTGTGAAAGATTTGTCTACGAGAAGATCAGAAATTGGAGACCTTGTACCTAAAGGTTCTTTCCAAATATTAGGGTATACGGGAGTTGCTCTATTGGTTATCCCCAAGCATAATCTTGTCGCTGTACGTGCTTTTAATAGTTTTGGATCTCCTGAAGGATTTGATTATCTAGCTGATGTTCGAAACTTTGGTGATGCAATCATGACTTGCTTATCAAACGAGTAGCAGGAATATGGTGAGCCATGTCGAAATAGTCATATAACAACATACGGAAATGTTCATAAGGAGGCATAAGACAGTGGATAAATTATGGATTCACTCTTCAAAATAAATAATTTTGAGGAGGAAAAGGAATGGAAATCAAATATAGTACTAGTAAAAATATTAATATACAACAATTAGAAAAATTGTATACAGATGTAGAATGGTATGCGTACACACAAGATTTAGACGTTCTAAAGCAGGCGATAGAGCAGTCGTTAGAGGTTATAACTGCTTGGAATGGTGATGAATTAGTCGGGCTAATTCGCATAGTTGGAGATGGTATAACTATTATCTACATTCAAGATATTCTTGTATTACACGCGTATCAAAATCAAGGAATTGCTACTCAACTTATGCAGCGGGTTTTGGAAAAATATAATAACGTTCGTCAAAAAGTGTTATTAACAGAAGAAGCTCCCGATGTAAGACATTTCTATGAAAAGAATGGCTTTGAGTCATGTGATCAGGGTTCTTTGGTCGCATTTGCGAAATTAAGGTAGTTTTAGAAAACGTTGCATTACTCTTAGTTGTGCAACGTTTTTTGTTGGGAAAGTAATCTACAAGAATGTAAGAAAGGAATGAGGGTTATTTGAGTAAGTATAAGGCAGTTCTGTTTGATTTAGACGATACTTTACTAGATAGGAATCAGGCAGTTGATCATATGTTTTTACTCATTTTAGAAAAGTGTTATATGAATGTTAACCAATCGGTTCGAGTTGATATGTTACATAGATTCAAAGATTACGATAAAAGAAGCTATGGTCATAGAGATAAATCCAACGTATTGGACTCGTTTTTTAACGATTTCCCACCATTATACAGATTGCCGCGGCATGAGATTCAAGATTTCTGGAATACTCATTTTCCTCATTGTTTTTCTATTGACCAAAGTACGTTAAATATTCTAAATATGATAAAGAAGCAAGTTAAAGTTGCAATTGTCACGAATGGCTCCTCTCAGAGGCAAAAAGCAAAAATAATGAACACTGACTTAAATAGTTATGTTGATGTAATCATTATTTCTGAAGAAGTGGGTTATTGTAAACCAGACAAGCGCATATTTGAGTTAGCCTTAAATAAGCTGAATGTGGAACCGGAAGATGCTTTATTTGTTGGAGATGATTTAGAAAAGGATATTGTCGGTTGTCAAAATGCCAGTATAAAGGGTATCTGGTACAATCCTCAAATGAGTAATAATGATACCGAAATCAAACCAGATGCAGAGGTTGATTCTCTTGGAAATTTAGTAGAGTATTTTACATAGAAAATTTAATGATCGTATTCCTGGGGGAGATATAATGTTAGTGGTTTTTGTTTTTTTTACACCAATAATTGCAGCAATATTTTTTGCGAACTGCATTTCAATTTTGAAGAAGGTGAAAGCGGGAAAAGATGTTCATAATCAAACTATTTTGGGTTCTTTGATGTTTGGATTTATCGTGCTTTCAATTGTTTGGTCTGTGCTATTTTCAAGTTAACGTTCAACCGATTGTTTTGTTAATTGTCAAAGTGGCATCCGAATAGCTATTCAGGATGCCACTTGCCTACCAAATTATCACGGTCAGAGGGTTTATCTTGTAATTAACAAAAAAACTAAACCTCAAATATAGTTAACCTTCAAGTCCATCTTTGCTTACTGGTTTAAATTCGACAACATCAGTTAATTTTATTAAGGTAGTCGGTTCTCCGTAAGGTAGTGTAGCATCAATAAATTCCTCAAGTATTTTCACTGATTCCGTTACTACTTTTACTAGATAACTATATTGACCTGCCAATCGGTGGCATTCCACTACTACCGGATGTTCTTTGCAAAAACTTCTAAACTTCTTCCCTTGTTTCGTATCGAATAAAATAAATGCTATTACAGTTTTATTTAGTTTTTCAGGGTCGATGATAGCCCTATATCCTTGTATAACTTCTTTATCCTCAAGTTTCTTTACTCTTTCGGTAGTTGCGGGTGTTGAAAGTCCAATCTTCTTTCCTAATTCAGTCATTGATATTCGAGCATTGTGTTGAAGATGTGTAAGAATGCTTTGATCTATTTCATCCATTTTAACTCCACCTTTACTTAAAAAATTTAGGAATATATATATAAGAAACATATTAAATGAAGTGAATCTTGTGAAAAACAATAAATTAAGTATGTAATAAGAATTATATACCAGATAAAATTGTAATCAATAAAGTTTATAACACCATATTATCCAGTGAGGAGAGAGTTTATATGGAAATATACCAAGCTAGTATTGAAGATATTGAAGGGTTATCAAATTTATTTAATATGTATCGTATGTTTTATCAACAAACATCAGATCTAGAAGGTGCCAAAACTTACATGAAAAATCGTATAGTAAACAAGGATTCTATTATTTTCGTTGCTAAAAATAAACACGAGTACTTAGGATTTGCTCAACTTTATCCCACTTTTTCATCAATATCCATGAAAAGAGCATGGATATTAAATGACTTGTATATCGATGAAAAGTACAGGAACCAAGGAATAGGAGAAATGCTACTACATAAAGTAAAAGATTTTGGAATTAGTACAGGTGCTAAAAGTATTAGCTTGGAGACCGCACCAGATAATTATGTTGCTCAAAGGTTATATGAAAAAAATGGTTACAAAAAGGAATCACATTTTTATCATTATGAATTGGACCTAGCAGAGTAGCCTTTATACTTATAAATTTTAAGGAGTGATTATCCAATAAGGGTAGTCGCTCTATTTCTATTTATAATAGTTTCCATACAATTCACCTTCATAATCCATAAGTACTAAAAAAGCACTATTTATCCGAAAAAATACATTTTAGAAAATGATTGGTACAAAATACCACCTTGAGGGAGGTAGAAAGATGCCGTCATTTTTTAAAAAGAACCCAAAACATCATCATGAAGTCTCCTTACCTGAGAGTGAAATTATAGAGTCAAAGCAAAAGAATATAAGCATCGATGCGGAACAAACAGCAAAAGAGGTTACGCAGATTTTCCAAAAGGATTTCGATTTTTCAACAAGAAGGTTTCATCTATTTGGTGAAACCCTGGCAGTTGTCCTTTATATGAGTAGCTTAGTTGATCAAGAAAAATTGGACAGAGATATTATTAAGCCTCTTCAAGAAACTAGACTCACTGACTCCTATATTAAATCCAAACTCAACACAAATAGTCTCACGTCGTCCCTACTTGAAGAAGTGCTCTATCATTGCTCAGGAGTATCTGAGTCAAGACTTTCATCTATATTATCGGGTTTATTAAGGGGACAATGTGTCGTTATCATCGAAGGGTCCAAACAAGCTCTCCTTCTTGACGCATTCAAACCTGAAAAGCGTAGTCTTACACAACCTGAGACTGAGAGAGTAGTGAGAGGTTCTCGTGATGGCTTTATAGAACAAATCATGACAAATGTATCTCTACTTCGTTATCGCTTGCCTGTCCCTGAGTTCAGAGTCGAGCAAACAGAAGTGGGTAGACGCACAAAAACAAGAGTAGGCATTTGTTATATGGAGGATATCGTAAACAAAGAGTTATTGAATGAGGTGAAAAAAAGGTTAAACAAGATTGACATTGACCGTATATTGGATGCCGGATATATTGAACAGTTTATTGAGGATAACCCTAGATCTCCGTTTCCGCAGGTGCAAAATACGGAACGGCCAGATAAAGCCGTAGGAAATTTATTAGAAGGTAGAATTGTTTTACTTGTAGACGGTTCCCCGTTTGTTTTGATTGTTCCTGCGGTATTTAACCAATTCTATCAAACGAGTGAAGATTATAATGAAAGATTTTTGATTACTAGTGCAATTCGTTTGATTCGTTTTATGTCTCTTATTTTTTCCTTAACATTTTCGGCCTTCTATGTAACAGTCCTTTCGTACCATCCAGAGATGATTCCGGCAAAATTTGTTGTTGCTGCTTCAAGCGGTCGTGCTGGGGTCCCTTTCCCCGTGTTTATTGAGGTATTAGTCATGGAGTTGGCGATGGAAATCTTACGTGAAGCAACCGTTCGAATGCCCCAACAGGTGGGTGGAGCGCTTTCTATTGTAGGGGTACTTGTTATTGGACAAGCAGCTGTTATGGCTGGCTTCGTTAGCCCAATAACAGTTGTCATAATTGCATTATCAACTATCGGTTCGTTTGCAACACCCTCATATAATGCAGCAACAGCTTTTCGGATGCTACGTTTCCCCCTAATCCTTTTCGCTGGAACCTTCGGCTTACTAGGATTAGCATTTGGGATTATACTCATCATCAATCATATGTTATCATTGCGTTCCTTTGGCGTTCCTTATATGGCACCTGTGGCTCCAGGGAATTTTAAAGGAATGAAGGATTCATTTATTCGTGCCCCACTACGTTGGTTGAAAAATCGTCCGGATGAGGTAAAACCGGAAGATAAGAAAAGGATAGATTTGAAAAAGGAAAGGGTACCAACGCCGAGGATTAAAGAAGGTGACAATAACAATGGATAAGCAACGAGAAAAAATAACAGTTGTTCAGTTTGCATTTATCGTCGTCAGCACCATTCTTGGAGTTGCAATGCTTGCTTTACCGAGATTTGTCGTTAGAGAGGCAGGAATTGGCGCTCCATTTGCAAGTTTCATTGGTGTCGGTTTAGCTTTCATTGGTCTATTAGGAGTTGTGTATTTAGGAAAAAGATTTCCGAAACATACACTAATACGATACAACGAAATCCTCCTAGGAAAGTCTTTAGGCCGTGTTTTTAGTATCCTTATCATTCTATTCTTTACGTTAAACATGGGGCTAGAAACACGACAATTTGCTGAGGTTGTAGCAGGCGCTTTACTTCCAAATACACCCATTCAAATTGTAATCTTTATGATGATATTTTTGTGTTTAACTACTGGGTTTCAAAGTGTTTCAACCTTTGCGCATATTCATTTTTTCTATATGCCGTTAATCATTTTTCCATTAGGACTAGTCTTACTTCCGGCGATTGGCGATATTGAAATTTATCACATTACACCCATTCTAGGAAATGACCCAACATGGAGAGAGTTTTTACGTGGAAGCCTTGTGGTGACACAATCAATGTTAAGCTTTTTCATTATTTCAATGGTTATACCATATATGAAACAACCAGAAAAATGTGTTAAAGGTGGAGTCTTGGGATTTCTAATAGCCGGCATATTTGTCGTGTTTATTTTATTCATGACAGTCGGAGTATTTGGGGACGTGGAAATTCTAGAAATGATTTGGCCGACATTAATTCTTGGAAGAATGGTGACAGTTCCAGGAGAAATTTTAGCAAGGGTAGATGCAATTTTGGTCATATCCTGGATATATGGTGTATTTACAACACTTTTATCCCACTATTTCCTTATTGTTCGCGGAATAGGGGAGTTATTTCGCTATTACAATTATCGGGTGATCGCAATTGCTGGATCCCCCATTCTTTTTTGTATTGCGATATTTCCACAGAATATTTATCAATTGTATGAATATTTAATGGCTGTAACCTTAACGGGACTTCCTTTAACGATTATATACCCAGTGATACTTTTGGCAATTGCAAGGCTAAGGAAAAAAGGAGGCATCTCTGTATGAAAATGATACGACTAATCATGTATCTACTCATATCTATGCTTATTTTAACAGGATGCTGGGATAGGTACGAACTAGAAGATCGTGCAAATATACTCGCACTTGCGATTGATCTTGCAGAAGGAGATGATGAAGCCGAAGTAACCCATCGTGAAGGAGATTTTCCAGGAGGGAAAAAAGGTGTTTTGTATAAGGTTACTGCTCAAGTTGCATTGCCGGGGAAAATCAAGCTCGGCCCTGAAGGAGGTGGAGGGGAAGGATCAGAAAAAACAGCGTGGTTGCTAGAAACCTATGGTCATACGATAAAAGATGCCATGTCTAACCTTCAGCAACAGCTTGCTGAAAAGCTGTACCTCGGTCATCTACAGATTATCGTGGTATCTGATGAAGTTGCAAAAAAAGGTGTTAGCGATATAAGTGAATTTTTTAAGCGTGATTATGAAGTGCGAAGAACGGCATGGATGGCGATTAATAAAAAGGATGCAGCAAAAGTGTTGCGAACAGCACCACCCCTAGAAACGGTACCTGCACTTTACTTGGGTGATACATTAGATAATGCCGTTCGTTTCGGAAAGTTACCCAGGGAATATCTTGGGGACTTTTGGGTAGATGTTTCAGATAAAGGAATTGACCCTATTTTGCCGGGGATAAAAGTGATTAACAATGACCGAATCCTGATTGATGGACTTGCCTTTTTTCGTGGTGAAAAAATGATGGGGCTAACATCTCCAATTGAGATTGGGGCCTTTATGGATATGAAGGAGAAAGATTCTGGTGGTTATCCTTTTAGCGTCTCGTTAGATGATAAAAGTGTTTACGTGATTCAAGGACAAGAACGAAGCTCTAAAATAAAAGTGAATATAGAAAATGGAACTCCAAGCGCGACAATTGATGTAAAAATTGATGCAAATTTAGAAGAAGCCATTGATGTTACCGTAAGTGGTGACAAAATCAAGCAGATAGAGAAGGCTGCAAATAAAAAAATGGAAGAAGTTAGTAGTGAGCTACTTAAGCAGTTACAGGAGCAAGGCTCTGATGTATTAGGGTTAGGTGCAAGGGTTAGAGCCAAATTTGGTACGTATTGGGACGAGGAAGTAAAAACCGATGAAGTATGGTCGGAAATCTACAAAGACATGAAAGTTAAGGTGACATTTGATTACTCCATTAGACGGACTGGAATGAATTGGGAGTAGGTAATTGTGAAAAGACAATTAATTGTTGTCTTATTGTTTGAATACTGAAAAACGAGCGGATAGAATGTTGATTATTTAACTATAATCAACATTCTAGTTGAAGTTAAAACGCGTTAAATGCTTCATTAAACTGTAGCTGAACTACCTGTTTATTTCACAACAAAAATAAGTTGGTTAAAAAGTGAAACTTTTCCCAATTATTATTCGTAGATACTATTATCAAATAATTTTCACAGGTAGGTACAAATATGTTAGAAAAAATTGATAAAGCATATTGGGTTGTATTATTGATTATTAGTTTAATAGTTGGTATTATTTTAGGTTTTATCGGACCTAATATGATTCATCACATATTGTTTAAACACGGAGAAACATTTTATGTGTTAACCCCTTTTCTATCAAACATTCTAATGCTGGTTGCAGTCGGATGTTTCGTTTTGTTCTGCATCGGTATGCTATTTGAAAAGAAAAAATGGAATTATACAGGGTTAGGATTCTTGGTGATTTCTATTTTAATATCTTACTTTGCAAATTTCGGAAACTATACTCTTTTTTCAGAACAGGACATCACTTTTAAGAAAATGCTTACAAAAGAAGTATACCATTGGAAGGATATCCAAGAAGCATCCTTAATCGAAGAGTATATTAAAAAAGGAAATACAACGGTAGGAGGCAATAAACAGTTTTACTTTACCTTCACTAATAACAAAGAAGTAGAATTAGAAATTCCCGACAGGAATATTGCAAATAAAATTAAACATAAACTTGCTGAATTTGATATTGACTTAAAAACTGAATAATTTCTTATTGTAAATGGACCGCTTCAACACCTCTACACATGAATAAGTGATTGTTTAGAGGGGAGTATAAACCTAAAAAGAGGTGATGAAAATGTCTAATATGATGAAACAAGAAGAAATTGAAACATTACGAGAGTTAATTAAAGATGTAGACACTGCCATGTTTACTACGGCTACTGAAGAAGGGCTCGTTTCTCGTCCCATGAAAACACAAGAAGTAGAGTTTGATGGTGACCTTTGGTTTTTCACTAAAAAAGAGACGGATAAATATGAAGAAATCATACATAATCAAAATGTGAATGTGGCCTATGTAGGTAAATCTTATGTTTCGGTTCGCGGAATAGCGGAAATCGTTGAGGATATAGGCAAGAAAAAGGAATTTTGGAGCAAAGCACATGAGAAGTTTATGCAAACTTCCTATGATGATCCTAACGTTATCTTGATAAAGGTAAAGGTCGACGCAGCTGAATACTGGGAACAAGGTAATTTCATAAAGAACATGCTCTTCTACTATAAACGAATGACAGGGCAAAGTGCTAAATCGTTAGATATGAATGAAACAATCGAATTGAATCATTAACAACCAAAATGGATTGTCCAGTCAGAGGACAATCCATTTCATCGTTATAAGCAGCATTAATTCCTTCGTAGATTAACTTCTTTTCGCTAGACAACTCATTATCTAACTTGAGCGGTGTTCTAGTCTACTTGGACTTTCCCGTTCCGAAACAAGTATGACAATCATGAACATGAACAGTTTCAAAAACTGAAGAAAAAAATCCCCATCCTGAGCAATCGGGACATATTTCCCTTTGAATTTTTTTATTTCGCTGTTTTTCTTTCCGATTTCCAAAGAAATCCATATAAATCCCCCTAAACTTTTATCTTTAGTAAAGTTTTCTTTATTCATTTTATATTTATCTTACACAACGTATTTTAAATTTGACTGCCGTCAAATTAATCTTCCTCAATTAACGTTACGATATAGACATAAGGTAATCGTAAAAGAGGAGGAGATAGAAAATGATTAATCACCATAAAAACCACTTAACACTCATTGCAGGAATTTTAATAGCGTTAGGCTTAGTGACAAAATGGATTGATATGTCAACATGGAGTAATGGACTCCTTCTGGCAGCAACCTTGATTGCAGGGGTTCCAATAGCTGTGAAAGCGTGGCAGTCATTACGAATGAAAACTTTCAGTATTGAATTACTTGTTACCGTTGCTGTTATAGGAGCAATTTTTATTCATGAATATATCGAATCAGCAATTGTTACGTTTCTGTTCTTGTTTGGAGCCTACCTAGAGTCGAGAACTTTGAAGAAGACTCGTGCTTCGTTACGAGAACTAGTAGACATGGCGCCCCAAGAAGCCGTTTTGCTTCATGAAGATGGTACCCGTGAAACCATTAGTGTGGATGCTGTGGTAAAAGGGTACCACTTGGTTGTTCTACCGGGTGGTAAAATTCCAGTTGACGGGGTGATTGTAAAGGGCCATGCCTCTATCAGTGAAGCGGCGATTACAGGTGAATCTGTTCCAGTGAACAAATCGAGGGATGATAAGGTATATAGTGGCTCAATACTCGATACGGGTTATGTTGAAATTATTGCAGAGAAAGTAGGGGATGATACCACTTTTTCAAAAATCATTGAGCTTGTAGAGGAGGCACAAGACTCAAAGTCAAAGGCAGAGCGTTTCCTTGATCGTTTCTCAAACTACTACACACCAGGTGTTGCGCTCCTTTCTGTTTTTGTCTATCTCGTAACTCGTGACTTGCACTTGGCAATCACATTTTTAGTCATTGCATGCCCAGGAGCTCTTGTTATTGGCGCGCCAGTTTCAAACGTAGCGGGGATTGGAAATGGCGCGAAGAATGGAGTGTTAATCAAGGGTGGAGACATTATGGAGAAATTCGCTAAAATCGATACATTAGTATTTGACAAAACAGGAACGTTAACGAAGGGTAAACCGGAAGTGACAGATTTGCATAATGTTAGCAGCATGCCGATTCATAAAATACTTGGTCTACTCGCAAAGGCAGAAACGATTTCTGAACACCATTTAGGTCGAACGATTATAAAGGAAGCACAGAATCAAGGAATTGATTTAAATGCATATTCAATCAGTGAAAGTGAAACAATCAAAGGGAAAGGGATTACCGCAACTGTCGAAGGATATTCGATTGTAGCTGGGAATCGTAAATTAATGGATGCAAAAGGAATTGAGCTTACTTCTGACACAGTACATCATGCGATTGAACGGGAAAAGGCAGGAAATACAGCTATCTATGTTGCTTTCAATCAAGAACTGGTTGCGATTATATCGATTGCTGACCAGATTCGTGAGGATGCAAAAGCAGCATTAGAGTATATGCGTTCAAACGGTATTAAGAGAATTGTCATGTTAACGGGTGATAACCGCCATACTGCTGAAGCAGTAGCGACACAGCTAGGAATTGATGAATTTCACGCTGAGCTATTGCCAAATGAGAAAGTTGAATACGTGAAGAATTTAAAAGCAGAAGGTGCGATTGTTGCGATGGCTGGTGATGGAGTCAATGATGCCCCAGCGATTGCGATTGCTGATATTGGGTTAGCGATGGGTGAGGGTGGTACAGACATATCAATGGAGACAGCGGATGTCGTCTTAATGGCAGACAAACTGTCCCAATACGCGCACTCTTTTGCCTTATCAAAAGCGACGATTCGAAATATGCGCCAAAATATTAGCATTGCTCTCATCGTTGTTGCGATACTACTTATCGGAGTCCTTACGGATCGAGTGCATCTTGCAGGAGGAATGTTCATCCATGAAGGCAGTGTCCTAGTGGTCATACTCAATGCAATGCGCTTAATTCGTTTTAAAACGAATGTTGGACAACGTAAGCAAATAAAAACCAAAAAGAAGAACAATTATTTTCTGGTGTTAGGTAAATGAACCAAAGCTGCTCGAATTTGAGTAGCTTTTTTCTACGAATCTAAAAAAAGTGAAACAAAATCTAAAGATAGGATACTTACTGTAATAGACAATCTATGTTTAAATAGAAGTGAACCATTTACAAAAAATGTTATGAAGAGGAGGAGGACACTATGAAACAAGTAAATATCGGTATGATTGGTTACAAGTTTATGGGAAAAGCTCATAGTCACGCATATCGCGATCTTCCACTGTTTTTTCCAGAAATGCTTCGTCCTGAAATGAAAGTAATTTGTGGCAGAAACAAGGAAGCGGTTACAGAGGCAGCGACACAATTTGGCTGGGAAGAATATACCACAGATTGGAAGGCCCTTATTGAGCGTGAAGATATTGATGTTATTGATATAAATGCGCCGAGTGATGTACATAAAGAGATTGCGATAGCTGCTGCAAAAGCAGGGAAACATGTTTTTTGTGAAAAACCGTTAGCGCTTACACTTCAGGATTCTAGGGAAATGCTAGAGGCGGTCAAGGCTGCAGGTGTGAAGCATATGATTGGTTTTAACTATCGTTTTACTCCAGCTGTTCGACTAGCAAAAAAGCTGATTGAAGAGGGAGCCTTGGGGGATATCTATCATTTCCGTGCTTGGTTTTTGCAAGATTGGTTGGTAGATCCGGACTTCCCACTTGCTTGGAGGCTTCAAAAAGAAATTGCTGGTTCTGGTTCCCACGGTGATTTGGGGGCACATTTAATTGATATGGCTCATTATTTAATTGGTGATATCACAGAAGTAATCGGAATGAGTGAGACATTTATCAAAGAACGACCACTCCCAACAAATATGACAGGGCTTTCAGCAACCGGAAGTAGTGAAGGTGAAAAAGGGCCGGTTACGGTAGATGATGCTACATTATTTATGGCCCGTTTTGAAAATGGGGCAATTGGTAGTTTTGAAGCAACTCGTTTTGCAACAGGGCACCGCAGTACAAATTCATTCGAAATTAATGGGAGTAAAGGTAGCGTCATTTTTGATTTTGAAAGATTGAATGAACTTCAGGTTTATTTTAAGGATGACCGAGAGGATGCCCAAGGATTCCGTCGAGTTGTGGCGACTGAGCCAAGTCACGAGTATATAGACCGTTACTGGCCAGCAGGGCACACAATTGGATATGAGCATACATTTATCCATGAAATTGTGGAATTAATGGATGCAATTGAAGAAGACCGCCAGCCTGTACCGAATTTTGAAGACGGTGTTAAATGTCAAGCTGTACTTGAGGCAGTAGAGCATTCAATTGAAAAACGACAATGGATTCAACTATCTGATATTTAGAAGGAGCGCTCAATTATGAATAAAAAAGCATTAATCGTTTGGGGTGGCTGGGATGGTCATGAACCTGAACAAGTGGCCTATCTTTTTAAAAACATCCTTGAAGAAGAGAACTTTAATGTTGAAGTTTCGCATTCGCTGGATACATATGCTGATACTGAAAAACTACAAACACTAGATCTACTAATTCCGCATTGGACGATGGGAGAGATTGAGAAGAAATATGTTCTCAATATTTCACAAGCTGTAGCAAGTGGAGTTGGCATCGCGGGCTGTCATGGGGGAATGTGTGATTCATTCCGCAATAACGTAGATTGGCAGTTTATGACGGGCGGTAATTGGGTAGCTCATCCTGGTAATGATGGGGTTGAGTATATGGTAAATATCAAGCATAGCTCAAGTCCGTTGCTTGATGGGTTACGTGATTTCAAAGTGGTTAGTGAACAATACTATCTTCACTTCGACCCAGCAGTTGAAGTTTTAGCAACTACTAGATTCCCGGTAGTCGACGGACCACATGCGACCAATAAAGCTGTTGATATGCCAGTTGTTTGGACAAAGCGTTGGGGGCAAGGACGAGTATTTTATAGCTCCTTAGGTCATCATGCGGATATTATCGAAATGCCCGAAGTTTCACTGATTATGCGTCGTGGTTTCTTATGGGCTGCAGAAGGTAAGCAATTGGCTAACCGTGAAGCTGTATCCGGTGATATTCGTTCGTATACAGGCATGGGAGATAGTCAGTAAACGATATTCGCGCACATTCTCATCTACAAATGGAGGAACGACCTATGAGTACAGTGAAACTTGGCATTATTGGCTGTGGCACAATTAGTTCGATTTATATGGAAAATGTTCAAAAATTTGATCACCTCGAGCTTGTTGCTTGTGCCGATTTAGATGTTTCGCGGGCACAGCTTCAGGCCGAAAAATATGGGATACCTAAGGCGTATTCTGTTAATGAATTATTGGCTGATGACGAAATTCAGTTAGTCATAAATTTAACGATTCCACGCGCCCATGCTTCAGTTAGTCTTCAAGCATTAGAAGCTGGAAAGCATGTGTATACGGAAAAACCACTAACTGTTTCCCGGGAAGAAGGGAAACAGGTGTTAGAAGCTGCGAAGAAAAATAATCTTCTTGTTGGTAGTGCTCCAGATACATTTTTAGGTGCAGGCATTCAAACTGCGGTTCATCTGATTGAAAATGGTGAAATTGGTGTACCAATTGGAGCATCTGCTTTTATGATTATTCGAGGCCATGAACATTGGCACCCAGACCCTGCCTTTTATTATGATCATGGTGGAGGACCAATGTTTGATATGGGACCGTATTATTTAACGGCATTGGTCGCGCTTTTAGGTCCAATGAGACGAGTTTCTGGGTCAACTCGTATTAGTTATCCAGAGCGAACCATTTTAAGTGAGCCGAAAAAGGGTACGAAAGTCAAAGTGGTTACTCCTACTCATATTGCGGGAACGATTGATTTTGAATCTGGTGCCATTGCAACGATTACAACGAGCTTTGATGCTTTTGGAGGAACATCTCTACCACCTATTGAGGTGTATGGAAGTGAAGGGACGTTGCTAGTTCCTGATCCAAATCGTTTCGATGGGACCGTAAAAATTAGAAAAAGAGATGAAAAGGAATTTGTAGAAGTCCCGCTTATTTTTGACAATCCACAGAATAACCGTGGTATTGGGGTAGCGGACATGGCTAAGGCCATTCTACATCAAGAATCGTTCCGTTCAAATGGCGAACTAGCTTACCATGTTCTTGAAGCCATGCATGGATTTCATGATTCATCCGCCAATGGCACACATTATCATTTGGAAAGCACGTGCAGACGACCTGAACCACTTAAAGGGTAGAAAGTGTAATAAGAACGTAAAACGTTTAAAGGCATTGCGATTGTGCAATGCCTTTAGAGTTATATAAATGACTAAAATATGTGCACCCAAAACAATGAAAGCCCTGCCTCTCTTTCATCCTTACGGCTCCTTGGCCGTGCCAGTGTGAATCAGGGGTAAAAACTTTTTTATCTAGTTATTTATTAGATATTAAAACATCGGGCAAGTGAAATATACATCGGAAATAGGAATAAAATGGTAGAAATGACAAAGAGGTTCATGCTCAATAGGTGAGTTAAAGAAGATGCCCCAAATAAAGGACATATTCCCCAAAAACCAGGACATTTTTGGGAGAATTAATACAAACTGCTAATTAACTCTTAACTGAAACTTTTGATTTGATTTTCAGTAATTCCTTTAATTAAATTCAGTTCACTAATCAAAAATTCATGTGCGTTAGCCAACATTTTCTTCTCGCTTGTATTAAGTGTTTTCTCTTTCTTCATACGCATTAAATCACGTACAACTTCAGCGCATTCTTGAATTTTACCTGTTTTTATTTTATCTGTGTTCACTTTAAATCTTTGTTTCCAAGGTAGTAAACGATCTGATTCTCCATGCAGAAAAATGTGAATGAGGTGTTTTAACGCAATTATGTCAGTAACAGGGCGTATGCTAGAACTCACTATTTTGCTAGTAGGTATCATGATTTGCATATTACTGATTAACATTTTTATAACATAATATTGCTGTTTTTTTCCTGAGACTTCCTTTTCTTCTATGGCTTTAATTATACCTACGCCATGCATTGGATAAACAATGTTATCGCCTACTTGATACAAATAACCCACCTCCATATTTAATAACCTTCTTAACCTTAACACAGATTCTATTTTATAACAAATTTTTAATAATATCATATTTTTATTTTGTGTGTCAATATATTTGGTTTAAAAAAGAAAAACACAAGTATAAGGTAGGTAGTTTACCACGCAGATTCTAAAACCTTACTATTCTTAATCTATGTAAACTTCATATATTGAAAAAGTAAACTGTAACACTTTAGGGCATTAGCACATATGGTAATAAGTCTAAAAATGGAGCTAACACACAACGAACTCCACTTAAGACTTATTTTTGGAGGTGGATGGACCATTACTTCTATATCTATACAAGGCGAATACAAACCTGTATTGAACGTCCTTCATACACAAGTAGCGATTAACGAAATGAAACATTATTTTGAAGATAAGTTCTCGAAGTCACTGCGTTTATTAAAGGTCCTGGCCCCGTTATTGGTTCAAACTGACGAGGGAATTAATGATGATTTAAATGGATACGAGCGAGTCCTATCATTTGATGCTGCTGATATTAAGAATAAAAATATTGAGGTGGTTCAGTCTCTTGCCAAATGGAAACGGGTCGCCCTAGGTAATTATGGGTTTTCAAAGGGTACTGGTTTGTATACCGATATGCATGCCATTCGTAGGGACGAAAAGCTCGACAACCTTCATTCAATCTATGTAGATCAATGGGATTGGGAGAAAATCATTTCAAAGGAAGAGCGAGACTTAAACACTCTTAAACGAGAAGTGAGAAAAATATATCAGGCAATTAAATCGACTGAGCTTCACCTATATGACCTTCATTCAGAATTAACACCTGTATTGCCTAATCAAATCTTCTTTATTACATCCCAAGAGCTTGAGGATATGTACCCTTATAACACCACAAAAGAACGAGAATATATTATCTCAAAAAAACATGGTGCGGTTTTCGTCATGCAGATTGGAGGTGTATTACGATCTGGTGAGGGCCATGATGGACGATCACCAGACTATGATGACTGGACATTAAATGGAGATATGCTTTTTTGGAGTCCACTTTTAAACACTGCTGTTGAAATTTCTTCCATGGGCATACGCGTTGATGAAAAAGCCCTCCTTAAACAATTAAAATCTTCCTTTCATGAAGACCGCAAAAGCTTACCTTATCATCGAGCCGTGCTGGAGAGAAAGCTTCCCCAAACAATCGGTGGAGGAATTGGCCAGTCAAGACTATGTATGTTTCTTTTGAAAAAGGCCCATATCGGAGAAGTGCAGGCCTCCGTATGGAATGATCAAATCATAAAAGAATGCAAAGAACAAAATATAGTTCTTCTTTAATCTAGACAAAAGCTTAAATGAGGATTTGGAGATGATTCCGCATTTAAGCTTTTTCACATTAATTATTTGTTGCTAATCTTCCAAGTGGTCCATTTTCATCGATGATATCTTGAATGTCGTAGAGGGAAATTGGAAACATAGGGAAGCCAAATACATATGGGGTGAGTTCATAAAGCTGGAAGTAGATGACAAGGGTTTTGTCAGCAACATAAAAATCTTGGTCCGGACTAATTGTAGTAAAATCAGAAATCAGACCAATATCACGTACTTTGATTTGTTCGTGAATGAGTATAGATAACCTTTTGACATAGTCACTTCCTGGTTTGAAAAGATCCTTGAGGTCGCAACATCTTCCGCGGTTAAGATCAAAAGTTAAAGATTTGATTATGGTATTCCCATGGGCAGCTCTGTCATGGTAGGTGTAGTTTGATTGAGTAAGACTTAGGACTTGCCTCTGGTTGTTTTTTATTTCGTAGTGACCTAGCATTTCAGCAACGGTAGAAGGTGAATCTCCAACCTGGGTCGAAATCAACGTTTGGGCTTGCTGGATAATCGATTGATTTATAAGATGCAGAAGTTGTCGGTTTCGCATTCTTTCAACTTGTGGGTAAAAGACCCTCTTTTGAGGATCAAATCTAAACGTACGAGTTATTGTACTAACTGGAAATGAAATAGGCATTTGTCACAATCCTTTTTTCCTTATCGTATTCCACTCAACCTAGGTGTGTGCGTGATTATAGAAATTCTCAAAAGCTTCAATGCATGATTTGTCCATTTTTCGAATAACTATTAACAAGACAAGGTTGGACGTGCAATGAGAGGAGAGAAGAGAATGGTAGAAGCAATTTTGAAGATATTTGTGAGTGAACAACAGGCTGAGGCGGTATTAACGAGTCCGTTGGTCGAATTAATTTTTATGGTGCTTTTTGTAGGGTTTGTTGTGGGAATTTTCGTTCATTTTACTCTCTACAGCAAGCTAAGGAGAATACGGAATTATATCCGCGATACAGACTCGTTGGAGATTGAACCTCTAAGTAAGATTCAGGCTGATTTTGAACAAATGAATCAGAAAGAATCCGTGAAAGTGGAGACCTTTGTTCAGAATAAAATTTCTGGTTGGAGAGTGTTTAATTTCCCAGTAGTGAATCTGATTAAAATTGTGCAAATGACCGTATCGATCTTTATTTTAATCGGTGTGCTCGGGACATTTATTGGACTAGCGATGTCATTAGGTAGTATTGATGCAACTGGTGATCAGCTTGTGGAGAACGTAGCTTTAGTCCTTGCGGGGATTGATGTTGCATTTTATACGAGTATTGCTGGGATGGGATTGTCATTGATTATGACAATCGTTACTCGGGTGGCCAATACCGAATTTATGTTAACGGATATCATGTTGAAAACGGAATCGATTTTAGAAGGAAATGAACAGGATGGAATGGGGCGGCTCATAGCCGTTTCCGAAATGATTAACTCTTCTATTCAAGAACTGCGAAGTACGAATCAAGAGTCCCTTCAAAGCATTGTCAATTCGTTTAAGGGGTTCCAGGAATACACCGTTGGTTTACAGCAATCCGCAAGGGATTTGGAGAAATTTAATGAGGGACTTTCGGAAAATCTCAAACAGTTCTCGGCCATTTTTCATGGTGTACAGGAGTTGACAGAAGGCTTTGATCAAGGTGTAAAAAAATTGAATCTAAACTTTGGTCAATTGTTCACGTATTTTGAAAACATGGACCAGCGCAATGAAAAGATGAGAAGTGCTTTCACTGAGACCTATAAAAAAGTAGCCGAGTTAACAGCGGACCAAAAGGAAACTATGAATCATTTTCAGCAGTCAGTTGTTGATATTAGGGAGTATTTTTCTTCAATTGCACAGCGACAGGAATCGATTTATGGTGCATTTGATAAGTTAAATGAACAGAGTGGCCACTATATCAAACTTATGAAAGAAAATAATCTGCAGTTTGAACGTGTGTTTGGAACCGATGTGAGTTCGAAATTAACCGATATTATATCTTCATTGCGGGATGTTAAAAATGATTTTAAGGCACTAGGCACCTCCATTGGTCGTTTGCCGCAAGCAATGGATACGATTAACAAGGCACAAAGTGAGTATAAGAATTTGCTAACCTACCGTTTTGATGAGTTAACACAGTTTACCCACGATTTTAATTCACATTTACAGGTTCATTTGACAAATGCACAAGCGATTGAAAGTTATTTAAGTGAAGCATCTCGTTCAAATGAGCAAGTGGGTATGAAATATATGAAGCTTTTAAATGAAATTAATCGCACGATCTCTCAAATGGGGGATTCCTTCCAATATAAAGAAAACCAAATTGATGCCAGTGTAAATGCTTTACGAGATACGCTTTCAAAATATGTGTCGAATCTCGAGGGAACGCTGGGTGAAAAGCTTGATAAGATAAGTAGAAACATTAATGAATATATCCTTGAGATGAACGAGGCTGTTAAAAAGGAATTTAAGCAAATTGGTGAAATAACAGGTGATGTTGGTCAACGTAATGCCCGCCAACTACAGCAAACTTTAGGGGATATGGGGCAGGAATTTCAAATGCTGAACCGTCAGCTCCAATTGATTGCTCAAAGTACGGTTCAAGAAAACAGTCATGTAAGGATTGGAACCAATGATTAATAAATACCAACGACTTTTTCACCGTGAGCAAGAGGAAAGTTCATTTTGGCCATCATTTACAGATTTGCTAACATCGGTATTACTTTGTTTTATCCTGATTTTTATCATCATGATGGTGATCAAATCGTTTCAAATCCAGGAAATGAAAAAGACGATTGATCAAATTATGGGTGTAAGGGTCGGGCTCATTGAGGATTTGAATAAAAAATTTAGTGACGACGCTGGTATAGAAATTGATGAGAAAACCGGGGCCTTGTTATTTAATACGGATATCTTGTTTGAATATGACTCGGCTGTGTTAAAACCAGAAGCTTTTACATTTTTGGACGAATTTGTTCCAGCATATTTGGATGTGCTTCTTGAAGAAGGATATGAGGCGTACATTTCTGAAATTATCATAGAGGGGCATGCTGATAAGGATGGAAGCTATTTGTATAATATGGAGCTTTCTCAGCAGCGCGCGTATAGTGTGGCTGAATACATTTTGAGTAGTCAGTTTCCATATAAAAACATTCAAGAGCATCTACAAGCTAAACTTACAGTGAACGGGAAATCCTTTACCGATGGACGGACCGATGAGGGTGGGAACTACAACGGCCAAGCCTCCCGTCGCGTCGAGTTCAAATTCCGCTTAAAAGACCAGGAAATATTGGAAAAGACAAGAGAATTACTAGGGAATTAATGGATGCGACCTATGGTCGTGTCTTTTTTTGGAGAATGGCCAGTTTTGGTTAGTTTTTGAAGTAGGCCAAGAGAAGCATGTTCGGTAGGACTAGCTATAAGGATGTTCTAGTGGTACACGCAAGCTCGAAAGAGAGACGAGCATGTGCCGCAAGAATGATATATTCTAGCGCATACTTACCACGAATCTCCATTAACATAGTCCCTAATCCCGCTCCAGCAAGCCTCGTCCATTCCTCCGCTCCGCTCGACTGAGAACAATATATTACAAATCTAAGACAAATTTATCGTATTTTAAATAGTCGGAATTATAAATATAATTAAGACAAGAGGATAAACAATACTTCAAAAGGAGGAACTAAGGGAATGTTTGAAAATCAAGCATGGTCGATTAGAATGGCCGACTCAGTTTTGAAATCCTATCCCGACCTGTCGGATAAATGGGATCATGAATACGGTGTGGTGTTCAAGTCCATTGAAGATGTTTGGCATAAAACAAAGGACCGCAACTATTTTGACTATCTAGAATCTAATATTAAGTCACGAATCGCCGAAAATGGAGATATTGCGGGTTACGCGCTCGAGGACTATAGTGTCGATCATATTAATACAGGTCGGATTCTGTTCACTTTGTACGACGAGACTAGAGATGAACGTTATCGAAGAGCAGCTACTATCTTAAGGAATCAATTTAAAACACATCCCCGTACAAGCGAAGGAATCTTGTGGCATAAGAAGATATTTCCGTATCAAAGTTTCTTAGATGGTATTTATATGGCTTCACCTTTTTATGCACAATATGCAAAGACTTTTAATGAACCTGAAATATTTGAAGATGTAATAGACCAAATTATATTGTTGGCAAAACATTCGCGTGATGCGACCACAGGTCTCTTTTACCATGGCTGGGATGAGAAAAAAGAACAGATTTGGGCAAATCCACAAACGGGGTGTTCACCAAGTTTTTGGGGACGTTCTGGGGGGTGGTACTGTGTTGGGATTGTGGATGTGTTGGATTATCTTCCCGAAAATCATCCTAAAAGAGGGCGCCTAATTGAAATCTTAAGTGGGTTCCTTACCTCAATTGTAAAGTATCAAGATTCAGAGACTGGCGTTTGGTACCAAGTCGTTGATCAGGGAGACCGAGAAGGCAACTACCTAGAATCTTCTTCATCAAATATGTACACGTATGCATTGGCAAAAGGAATTCGAAAAGGGTATCTTTCTGACGGTTTTCTCCCAGCATTAAAAAGGAGTTATCAAGGTATTCTTAAGAACTTCATCGAAGTAGATAATGATGGAACTATTAATCTTCATCAAACTTGTAAAACAGCCGGACTTGGAATCACGGATAATCGAGATGGTTCATTTGAGTACTATATAAGTGAACCTGTGGTTAGCAATGATTTCAAAGGCTTAGGTACATTTATAATGGCAAGTGTTGAAGTGGAGTTAATACGCGAGTTAGTTCAGATGTAGATTCCTATTTTTAAAGGTTAATATGTAATCGCTTACAATAGGACTTGAACTCGGAAAGGAAGTGAATCATTTGAAAAATAGAATAAGGAGCGTGTTCCTAAAACTTGACTCAATCATTGAAACAATAGCTGTATACATGTTGGTCGTAATGACATTAATTGTTTCGTTACAAGTAGCCACCAGGAAGATCTTTAATGTGGTGTTCTTCTGGTCTGAAGAAGTGACCATCCTATTACTAATTTGGTTTTCATTTTTAGGGATTGCGATTGGGTTTCGAGAAAAAATCCATATTGCCATGAGTGCCTTTACAGCACTATTTCCAAAGTTCTGGAATAAAGTCTTAGATAAAATCATTTCTGCAACTGTGTTTTCATTAGGTTTATATTTTATCGTGTATGGGTGGAGATTCTCGGTTGCGATGCATGCAAACACACTCTCTGCTACAGGTTGGCCAGTTAGTGTTATGTATGTCATTATGCCGATTACTGGGATTCTTATATGCATCTATTCTGCGTTAGAATTTTTCGGAATTGATACTGTCAGGCACCGATACTTAGATGAGGAGGTTGTGGAGAGATGACGACTGGAACGATTATTTTACTCGTGAGCTTTATTGTACTCCTCCTCTTACGTTTTCCAGTAGCAGTTGTATTAGCTCTTTCATCTCTAATTACAGCTATCTATTTAGGAATCCCCCTTGAGGTGATCGGTCAACGAATTGTTCAAGGTATTAATTCCTACGGGTTATTGGCAATCCCTTTCTTTATTCTAGCGGGGATGATTATGAGTGAGGGCGGACTTGCCATGAGGTTGGTGAATTTTGCTCAACTATTTGTCGGTGCGATTAGAGGTGGCCTCGCGATGGTCAACTGTATTGCGTGTATGTTGTTTGGTAATATCAGTGGTTCAGCTGCAGCGGATGTTGCCTCGGTAGGGTCGGTCATGATTCCGACGATGAAGAAAAAAGGCTATGATGCGGACTTCTCGGTAGCAATTACCTCTGCAGCAGCGATTCAGGGCACGGTTATGCCACCGAGTTATAATATGATCCTTTATGCGGTAGCTGCTGGTGGGGTCTCTATCTCGAGTCTTTTTTTAGCTGGCATCATTCCGTGTCTATTAATGCTAACCGGATTATTGATTGCTACCTTCTTCATTTCGAAAAAGCGTGGATATGAAAAGGGTGAAGGAATTCCATTAAGGGATGCTCCTAAAATTATTAAGGATGGTTTTCTGTCCCTGTTAACTGGAGTCATTATTTTGGGTGGAATCTTCTCTGGGTGGTTTACACCAACGGAATCTGGGGCGATTGCTTGCATTTATGCCTATATCATTACGTTCTTTGTTTACAAAGATTTACCTCTTAAACATTCTAAAATTATTTTTTTAAAAACGTTCCGAACGGTATCAATGGTCTTATTTTTAATTGCATCATCAGCTGCATTTGCTTGGATCTTAACCTATTTAAAGATTCCACATTTATTAGCCGAAACTCTATTATCCATCTCAGATAATCCACTTATTATTCTATTGATTATTAATATACTTTTATTGTTATTAGGTTCACCTATGGATATGGCACCATTGATTTTAATTATGACACCAATCTTGTTTCCAATTGTTACTGCGCTGGGTGTTGATCCAGTCCATTTTGGAATCATTATGATTATGAATCTAGGTATCGGTTTAATCACACCACCGGTTGGAACGGTCCTATTTGTAGGGGCTGCTATCGGAAAGGTAAGTATTGAAAGAGGGGCAAAAGCATTAATTCCACTCTATTTTGTCTTGGTTGTTGTTTTGTTAATTGTCACTTATATTCCAAGTATTAGCATGTGGTTACCAAATTTAATGAGTTCTTAATGGTAGAATCGCATTTCGATATGCGTGTTTCATAAATGAAACAAGACAGTCATTCTACAAAAAATTCAAAAACAAGGGGGAATTTAGCGTGTTCAAGAAGAAAGGGATGTTTGGTTTTTTAACGATGCTACTTGCTTTCATGCTACTTGCGGCTTGTTCGAGTGGTACGAATTCCATTGGTTCAGATCCTAAAGATGGGGATGGAAAGTCAGCTGATGAAGGAAAAACATACTCGTTTCGGTTAGCTGAAACACATCCAGCAGATTATCCGACGACAAAAGGGGATATTAAATTTGCGGAATTAGTAGAAGAACGTAGTAATGGTCGGATTAAAATTGAAGTTTTCCCTTCTGCTCAACTTGGAGAGGAAAAGGCAGTGATTGAACAGGTACAGCTAGGAGCAATTGAGTTCACTAGGGTTAGTAGTGGTCCTTTGGCAGAATTCAACAAGGACTTTGGTGTATTCAGTCTTCCATATATTTTTGACAATGATGAACATACTTGGAAGTTTTTAAATGGTGACATGGGAGCAGCCATGTTAGAGAGTCTTGAAGATTCACAATTAAGGGGCCTGGCCTACTACAGCTCTGGTTCGCGAAACTTCTATTCTTCTAAACCACTGAAAAGCATTGACGATTTAGAAGGATTAAAGATTCGCGTACAGCAAAATAAAATCAACATGGAATTAATTGATGCTTTAGGTGCTAGTGCAACTCCAATGCCTTATGGTGAGGTTTATAGCTCATTACAAACAGGTGTAATAGATGGAGCTGAAAACAACCACCCTAGTTTCTATTCTGCAAAACATTATGAAGTCGCGCCGAACTATATTCTTGATGGGCATCAACGTGTTCCTGAAGTTTTATTAATTTCCAAAACGGTTTGGGATACTTTATCGGCCGAAGATCAAGAGATTATTAAAGAGGCTGCACTTGATTCGGTTGAATACCAGCGCGAGGAATGGGATAAATACGAAAAAGAATCATTAGATGCAGTTAAAAAAGAAGGTGCTACAGTTGTTGAGGTAGACGATGTAACTCCATGGCAGGAAAAAGTAAAGCCAGTTATCGACAACTATCGTGATGAATTTAAAGATGTACTTGATGCAATCGATAATGCCAGATAGTAGTAAATATGGTATTATCAAGGGAAGGAAAGAAAGGGCTCACATGAGACTCTTTTTTTCCTTCATTTTACGATAAGTGGGGCTGGTTATTTGAAGTCTGTACGAAATAGAACTACAGATCTGCTAACACGAACAGTCTTTCTAAGAGATAAATCATTAATTGTAAAATTATCAGTATTTTCTGGATTGTTAATTATGTTCCCCATGATTATCTTCACACTCATTTCGTATACGAGGTTTTCAGAGGTTCTACAAGAAGAAGCTCATGATTATAATCGTCAAATAAATGAACAGATACAATTCTTTGTGGAAGGTTACTTACGAGATTTCGAGATTGAAACTTTAAAAATTATTAATCACCCAGATACGATTACCTTTTTAAAAACAGATACATTTCAACACTTACATGAACAAACCGTTCCTGCGGTGCGAAAAGTATTGGAAAATGCAGCATATTCAAGGTCCGATATTGTAAACTATACGATGATTCTTGATGATGTTCAGATCATTGATTTAGCGTCCACCGAGCAAAAACAGTCCTTACTCCAATTGCAAAATGAATATTGGTATAATCTTGTTCCTCCTAACGGGCAATCGCGAATGATAGTTAGACGCATCCCACGTACTACAGGCAGAGCCCGTACTTCTTCAACGAAGAATGAACAGCCAGTTATTACCATCGCAAAACGATTGATAAACCCTCAGACACTACAACCAATGGGAATGCTGATTTTAGATGTGAATTATAAGAGGTTACATGAAGTGGTTAATCGAGTAAGACCAGGACACTCCGGGTATCTCTATATCTTGGATGATAGCGGTCGATATGTATACCATCCCAAAAATACAAAAATTGGAACAATGGCTGAACATTCTGAGCGCAATATTCATGCTGCGGACGATTATTTACTTAACAGAAAAGAGAATCTCTTTCTTACATGGAGTGAAAGCGAGGTTCTAGATTGGCATTTCGTGACTTCAATCCCATTTTCAGAACTAATGGAGGGCGCAAATTCGATAAGAAACACTATCTTCTTAACATCAATCGTCTTTATCATTATTGCTTTTATCATGAGTTTTGGACTAGCAACAAGTCTAATTAATCCTCTCAAGAGGCTCCGAAATTTCATACGTAAAGTGGAAGTAGGCGATTTCACTGGAAAAGTACCGGTTGTGTCGAAAGATGAGATTGGTATGCTGACACATGGTTTCAATAACATGGTAGAAAGACTAGATACATTAATGGAAGAGGTATACGCTTCTAAAATAAAGGAAATAGAAATGAATCTACGTCAGAAGGAAACGGAACTAAAGATGCTACAGGCGCAAATAAACCCACACTTTTTATACAATTCTTTGGACACGATAAGAGGGATGGCATTAGAACGAGATATGGACGATATCTCAATTATGGCGGAATCCCTAGCCCAACTGTTACGTTACAATATAAAAGAAGAGGCCGCTAAGGTGACCATTAAACAAGAGATTCTTATAGGAGAGAAGTACTTACGAATTCAAAAGTATCGATTTGAAGAGAAACTAACCTATCATTTTGACGTTCCTGAAGAGTTGCTAGAAAAAAAGATTGCAAAATTTACACTTCAACCTCTACTAGAAAATTGTGTTGTACATGGCTTAGAGCCACAAACTGGGCATACAAATATAACGATACATGCTAAAACTCTAGATTCGAATACGTTTTTATTATTGATCTCCGATACTGGACCGGGCATTGATGAGGAACAACTCGAAAAAATTACAACTCTATTAAAAAGTGATCAGAACAATGACAAAGTTCGTCACATTGGAATAATGAATGTACATAAGCGGATCAGACATTTATTTGGCAATGAATACGGCCTTTTTATTACGAGTACCCTGACATCAGGAACCACAGTAGGCATTAAATTACCACTCTAGTTTTGTAAAAGGGGGGAGCTTTATGCATCAAATCTTGTTGGTGGAAGATGAAAGATGGGTTCGTACCGTCATTCGCAAGACGATAGAAAAAACCGGACTTCCTTTTCAAGTGGCTCAGGAATTGAAGAATGGATTGGAGGCTTATGATTGGCTGGCTCAGCATCAGGTAGATCTTGTGTTAACAGATGTCCGTATGCCTGCAATGGATGGAATCTCGCTTATGAAAGAAGTCCGTCGCCGTGAAATGGAAACGGATATAATTATTATTAGTGGACATGACGATTTTGCCTATACACAACAAGCCATTCGACTTGGTGCCTTTGATTATTTATTAAAGCCAGTTGAACAAGAAGGTATGACGGAGACCTTAAATAAGTGGCTACTAAAAAAAGTAACAAGAAACGCTCAAGACATTCGGGATAACCAACCTACAGCAGATGTAAATGAACTGTCTCCAATTGAGCAAGTTCTTTTATATATCGACCAATCCACAACAAAGGATGTCTCATTAGCTGAAGCTGCAGAAAAGGTCCACCTAAGCACGACTTATTTTTGCAAGCTCTTTAAAAAGGAGACGGGAACGAACTATAGTGACTATATCGTAAATATTCGTTTGAAAGAAGCGGCACGGTTACTTGAACAAACATCCCTTCGTATATCAGAAATTGCCGAGCGACTGGGATACGCCGACCTTGCATACTTTAGTAACTGCTTCAAAAAACAAAATGGCATAACCCCAAGCCAATTTCGAAAAATAAAATCCAGTTGAGGACAGAGGAACAGACGCTGTCCTTTTTTGTTTTTTTAGTTTGGGCCGTGTGAAGAGAGAGAATTAGCAGTTGAAATTTTGACAGAGAAGCTAGAATAGTAAATTGTTGAGTCTAAATCATTTGATTACTAGTACAGAAAACGGGTAAAACTGCTAGTAGAAAGTCAATGCCAAGAGTTTAATTTAAACCTTTGATTAAAATAAGGTGGAGGGCAGTTAAGCTATTTTTTACAGGAGGATTCAGAAGTACTTCTCCAATGGTTCCTAAAACCTAGAACTATTTCCCTGTGTCGAATCTTGTAGTTTATAGTAAAATGGTACATAGAGAAAAAATAGATGCAATTAGGGAAGTGGAAGAATAGTGAAAAAGGTCATCATCGGGGTGCTACTCGTGGTAGTTGTTGCAGGAGCGTTCTCTGTATTCTACTGGAGGGAACCCATAACCGATACATTACAAAAAAGCTATACGTCAATTCAGGAATTTGTGCTTGGGAAAATAAATAAAAAAGACAGTGAATCAAAGGTTGAAGCGCCCGAAACCCAAACATCTGGTGAAACAGAAGTGGTTGAACCAGATGAGGAAAAGCCAGTCATCGACCCAAACGATCCGTTTTTAATTCTTGTAAATAAAGAGGTAGGGGTTTTAGATGGAAATTATGTGCCGCAGGATCTTTCCATTCCAAATGTAGCTTTTTCAACTTCCGCTACAGAACGTAAATATATGGTAACAGAGGCTGCAGTTGCGCTAGAGGAATTATTTGAAAAGGCAAACACCGATGGTATTAAGCTCCATGCACAATCTGGCTATCGTTCTTACGAGACACAAGAGGCTATCCATGCCTCTTATATCAATTCAGTTGGTGAGGTAGAGGCAAGTACGTTTAGCGCAAAACCTGGACAAAGTGAACATCAAACAGGTCTAGCGATGGATGTAACAAGTGAAAGTGTTGGTAACCTACTTGTTCCAGAATTTGGTGAAACGGCAGAAGGAAAATGGCTTGCTGAGCATGCAGCCGAATTTGGCTTTATCGTCCGCTATCAACTTGGAAAAGAGGACATCACAGGCTATATGTACGAGCCGTGGCATATCCGTTATGTAGGTGTGGAGCATGCGATGTATATGAAAGAGCATGACCTAACACTTGAAGAATACTTAGGAGTTGTTAATTAATAGCTGCAATGAGCTTTTTACTCTACTTAAAAAAGTACCTGGAACCACTAAATGGTGGAACCTGGTACTTTTTTATATATTTATTTAACTTACACTCACCTGCACATTAGTCTTTTCTGCCCTTTTAGCATGGTTGATTTGTCTTCTCAAAATAACGATATAGGCAAAAAAGGCAAAGACAATACCTAAAGCACTATATAAAAACACAGCTTTAAAACCAGCATTCAAGGAAATAAATCCTAGGCAAATAGCGCCAGCACCACTACCTAAATCTTTGGCAGTAAAAAAGGTTGAATTCCCTGCGCCTCTTCGATCAGGAGGACATAGTTTAATCATGATTGCGTTTAAAGCAGGCTCTACTAACCCTAAACCCAAACCATAAAGGATACCAGTCACGACAAATCCACCAAGAGAAGTAGCGTACGCTAAAACTACAAATGAAATTGTCATAATGACTAAGCCAGGGATAATCGCGATGGAACTTCCATATTTATCCGCCAATTTTCCACCAAAAATCCTCGTGAACAATAGCGCGAATGAATACACGGTAAAATATAAACCGATGTCTTCAATCCCCAAAGATAAAGCAAAGGTCGGGATAAAGGTTAACGATGCGCCCATCCCTACATAAACAAAAGCAGTCACTAATCCAGTTGGAAGGGCTGTTTTCTCAAAAAGTAACTCAGAGATTTTTCTTTTTATTTGTGGTGCTTTTGGTTTAACATTTCGTTTTTCATACGTAATCAGAAGGCTGCAAGCAATCGAAATTAAGCTAATAATTCCGGCAACCAGGAAAAGTATTTGATAATTAAATTGTTGAATGAGAAAGATGCTTAAAGCTGGCCCAACTGCTGTTGCGAGTGTATTGGATAAACCATAATACCCAATACCTTCTCCTAAGCGTTTTTTTGGTACAATGTCTGAAATGACGGTTCCAGCACCATTCGTTGTGGCAGCGAATCCAACTCCGTGTATACTTCTCATAATCAACAATAAACTAATCGAAAAAGCAGCGATATATGATAGTGTTAAAAAGGTAGCAACCACTGCTCCAATAATAAGCACAATCCTACGACTCTTCTCATCCGATAATTTACCAAAAAAGGGTCTAGAAAGGATTGCAATGAACATGAAGAACCCAAATAGCATACCCGAAATCGAATTATCGCCACCCAGATAAATGGCGTAAAGTGGAAGTGCAGTCATCAACATGTTATTTGCAATCTGTGTGGACATTGCATAACTAAATGTTAGGATATAGTCCTTTGTCCATAATTTTTCTGAATTAGTTTGTTGGTTAAGCAAATGAAATCCTTCTTTCTGTACATGGTCATGTTGGCTATATATATGAAACGATGATGAAGGCTAGCAGTCATTATTTGTTTATTATAGAATGAAAGTTAGTAAGAATCAAAATTATCATATCAATTACCTGTAAATGTTTAAAAAAGCACTAATTATAACAGATGAGGTGACAGCTTTGGAAATCAGTCTTTCACAGAGAATGAATAAATTTGGAGAATCAATATTTAATGAACTAGCAAACTATAAAAAACAAAAACTTCAACAAGGTCAAGACATTATAGATTTAAGCGTTGGTAGTCCAGATTTGCCACCACCACCTTTTGTGATTGAAGAACTGTCTAAACATGTTCACAATCCTTCCTTATATGGTTATTCATTAACAGGAATAGATGAATTACATGAAGCGATTGTTGATTATTATTATAAAAACTATGATGTTCAGTTAAAAAAGAAAAAAGATGTCCTAATGGTGATGGGGTCTCAAGATGGACTTGTCCATTTTCCAATGGTTTTTTCAAACCCGGGAGATATTATTCTAGTTCCAGATCCTGGTTATACTGCATATGCAGCAGGAGTGGCGTTGGCAGGGGCAACTCCATATGGTATGCCTTTAAAAGAGGAAAATCAATTTTTACCAGATTTAGAGGCAATACCTGAAGATGTATGTCAAAAAGCAAAACTAATGATTTTAAACTTCCCCGGTAATCCGGTTCCAGCCTTAGCTACAGAATCTTTTTTCAAAAAGGTTATCGAATTTGCTAAAAAGCACCAGATTATCGTATTACACGACTTCGCTTATTCGGAATTATATTATGAAGAGAAGCCTATTAGCTTTCTATCAGTTGATGGAGCAAAAGATGTAGGCGTAGAATTTAACTCACTTTCAAAGAGCTTTAATATGGCTGGATGTCGGATCGGATATATTGTCGGAAATGCCGAAATTGTCGATGCGGTAAACCGATTGAAGTCCAATCTTGACTATGGCGTGTTTCTGCCAATTCAAAAAGCGGCGATTTCAGCATTACGATATTCGGAGAGCTTCAGTAATGACCTACGAGAGGTTTATAAAAAACGTCGCAATCTATTGGTGGAGGGGCTTGCTGAAGTTGGGTGGATTGTAGATGCACCGAAAGCGTCGATGTTTATCTGGGCGAAGGTTCCAGTTGGTTTCACCTCTACTGATTTCACCTACAGATTAATTGATGAAGCAGGTATTGTAATTACGCCTGGAAGCGCCTTTGGGCCAAGTGGGGAAGGCTATGTTCGAATAGGGCTTGTACAAAATGAGGAGACGTTGAAAAAGGTTGTTCAACGGTTAAAGGAAATCCAGTTCCTAAAATAGTGTAGGATATTTAGATGGGAATATAGCGCCTATTAAAAAGAATTAGGTTGATTTAGGTCTAATTAGAATGTAAATATTTGGGTAATCTAACGTTATTACATGATCAGGAGTGTATTCGATGCACCTACTATATAACGCCTTATTCCTTGTAGCTGCAATCAAATGGGGTGATTGGAAAGGCTGGCGAACGTATTACCCAACTATTTTATTCTTTATAGTGGGAGATCTTATTAAAAATATTTTATATCATGATTACTGGGTTTGGACCTATCAAGAAACTCTATTCGCACAAAATATCCTACTTAACCATACGTTTATATCCTTTTTAATTATGTTTGTTTCCTACCCAGCAACAGTACTAATCTTTCTTGGTCGTTATCCTGAAGGGAAATGGAAACAGATTCTCTGGACTGGTTTATGGATGGCTCTATATATCTTCGTTGAATATATAAACTTGGAGTATCTGCAGTTGATTAAACATCATCATGGCTGGTCGATGGGCTGGTCGATTCTTTTTAATCTTGTCATGTTTCCGATGCTTAGACTTCACCAAAAAAATCCGCTAATCGCGTGGGGACTGTCGATTGTATGGATTATTTTTCTGATATTGATGTTCCCGATTCCGATGGACTATATTAAGTGAATTATGAAACATCAATAAAATTCAAGCATTTCTTTTTAAAGGAGAAATGCTTTTTTTATTGAACTATTTTAGTAAGTAATTAAGAAATGAGAGGTTTCATTCATGAAAACAAAAAATAGGTTGGTTCGGATGACTACGGTTCTCTCGCTGGCATTTGGGATATTCTTTAAAGTCTATTGGTATAAATTACGTAAAAAACCACAGGCAGATTGGGATAAACTGTGGGAAGAGATAGGTGTGCGATTCCGCAACACCTTGTTTGAATTGGAAGGTTTACTTATTAAAGTCGGACAGATTTTGGGAACTAGGGCAGATTTATTACCTAAACCTTTTTTAAATCAAATTCAAGACCTTGCTGATAAGGTGCCTCCTTCAGAGTGGGAAGAAATTGAGAAGATACTTACAGAAAACTGGGGAAGCTCTATCTTTGATATCGTGGAATCCATAGAAACGAAAGCAATTGCATCTGCATCGATAGGCGAGGTTTATCGAGGAGTATTGAAAGATGGGCATTCGGTAGCCATTAAGGTTCAAAGGCCAGATATTCATTCCATTCTTAAAACGGATTTTCGTACATTGTCGATTATTATTTGGTTTGCTGACCATTTTGTACCGGTGCCAAAAGGGTTCATTAATTTTAAGGTTCTGTTTAATGAAATCAAACAAGTGATTGAACGTGAGTTAGACTATACAAAGGAACTACAAGCCATAGAATACTTTATCAACCGATTTAAGGATATGAAAGGTGTAAAAATACCTAAACCGTATCCTCATTACAGTACATCTAACGTACTAGTCATGGAATGGGTAGAGGGAACCAAAATTATGGATGTAGAGGGTTTAAAAGCAGTGGACCAGAAAGAATTGGCACGAAATTTGCTTGAGCTCTTTCTACCCCAATGGCTTGAACCAGGTATTTTTCATGCAGATCCACACCCAGGTAATGTACATATATCAAAGGAAGGGAAAATTATTTTACTAGATTTTGGCATGATAGGGGAAATTTCAAAAAAAGATGCAGCAAGTTTTCAAGGGCTACTAGAAAGCTTACTTACAAAAAATTATTCAAAAGCAGTTGATTGTATAGTGAGTTTGGGTTTTCTTTTGCCAGAAGCTGACCATGGAACGATGGAAAAGCTCCTCGAGGAAGTAATGTCTGTTAATCTGTCTCAATTTAAAGAAATCGACATAATCTCTTTTAAACGTGAGATGAACGACATTGTCCAAGCATTGCCGATTCAGGTCCCAACACGGTTTGTCTTTTTAGGTCGGTCATTCGTTGCAGTTGAAGGAATTATTTTGAATTTAGTGTCCGAAGAAGAAGTAGTAGATCTTATAAAGCCTGTGTTCGTGAACTGGATGAACAAAGATGGAAACAAGAAATGGTCACTTATTTTGAAATGGATAGAAGCACTCCCTATATTTAAGGTGGTCCATTCCGTTCAAGAATTTCTACAACTTCCTCAAAAACTAAAGGACTTAAAGGAACTTGAACAAAGACGAAAATTCCAATTTACCATTTTTGAAACGAGTAAAAAGCATTTCTTCCAGTTATTTTTATTAGGCCTTACTGGGATCGCAGCTGGTATTTTAACTACTCATCCAGAATTAATATACCTGTCAGGTGGTCTAACAGCTATATCTGGAGTGGGTTATATTATTTTTACGTATAAACAGAAAAAGTGGATGAAGTATATGCGTGATAGACGGAAATGAACCTTTAAGAGTAAAGGGTAAAAGAAAATCGCGAGGGTTTACTCCCCGCGATTTTCGTGTTCACCACGTTTTTTATTTTGGTTATAAATGTACCGTATCATTTTCATCGTTCTACTTCCTTGAATCATAATCACAATTGTGTAGATTGTCGTTAATATTACCCCAAGTATCGCAATCCAAAACAGTGTAGTGATTTTTGTCGATCTGCTTAACATACCAAACCTCCAGTTCCTGATTTAGTTGTTAGCATTTGTCATCAAGATGAGATTATCCTTTCACCATAAAATTGTGTAATTTTTCCAAGGAACCTAGGTTTCAGAAGAGGTACATTCATTTATACAAAAAACAATCCTTGCTCATAATGATAGTTTCTCTCTGGCTAAGAAGGAATTCTACCGTCTACAGAGAATTATTTAGGTATGTTTTTTATCGATTCAATAAAAGCTTCAACCGAGTCATCAAGTAATTGTTCACGATTCATGTCCTCATTGACATCTGTATCGACTTCCATCTCAGATTTAAGTACTCCATAGGTATCATCTGAATCAAAGAAATTCTCTTTTTTCATTACTTATCACTCCTTACAGATAGTGTAAGCAACAGAATCAAATTATACTCGGTCTATCTTCTGATAGGTCTTTCAAGCGTTAAAATTTCATCGTCAAGGGAGGCGAATTGTTGATCTACCACTGATTTAACATCTTGAACTGCAGCATTGTAGATATGTGGTGCTAGTTTTTCTTTTACAAAATGTAATACCTGTTCTGCCGCAAATTCACTGATTTCCTCATCACGTTCTTGTAAGAAAAATTCCTGTATGTCGGAAATCATCATTTGCTGCTGCTCCTTCGAAAGCTGTATAAACATAAAAACACTCCTTTTTTTTGAAAGGTGGAACCAAGATGAAATGGAAAACACTATTACTTGTGATACCACTACTCCTTGTTTTACTATACAGTTTTACATTCGTTCCTCACAAGGTTTTTAATATAGACCCTAACAATATTTTGAAAATACATATAGTTGATGGGAACACTGGAGAAAGGTTCGATATCACTTCAGAAGAAGAGATTCACACCATCACTACAAACTTAAACGAAGTCACCTTTAAAAAAGGTAAGCTATCTGCAGGATACATGGGATATCGTTTTGCTACTACAATATATGATAAAAATGGAGACGTTCTTAAAGAGTTAATCATCAATTCAAGCGATACCATTCGCTACAAAGGATTTTTTTACACAGCCACTGATAAAACACTCGAATATGAGTATATCGACAATTTAGTAGAAAAATATGTGAGTAAGCAATAACAATAAGAACCAGAATAAGCGATGATGATGATAAAACCAAGAGGTGAACAAGTTGAATAACCAAAATGAGATGCCTCATGAAGAAGGAATTGATCATAGCCTAGGTTTCCTAAAGGATGGATATGAGTTTATATTAAAGCGGCGTAAAGAGCTCCAGTCAGATATATTCGAAACCCGAATGTTTGGAATGAAAGTGATTTGTATGGGTGGTAGTGAAGCAGCTGAACTATTTTATGACACTGAAAAATTCCAACGAAAGAATGTTGCTCCAAATCGGATTGTCCAAACATTGTTCGGAAAAAATGCGATTCAAACCCTTGATGGTAAACAACATAGATGGCGCAAGCAATTGTTTATGTCGATACTGTCAGGTGAACAGCTTTCTAACTTGATTAAATTGGTGGAAGCGCAGTGGGAGATAGCAATTAATAAATGGGAGCAAAAAGAGCAGATTGTTTTATATGAGGAAGTAAAGCTTCTGCTATGTAAGGCAGTCTTTGAGTGGACAGGTGTACCTATTAAAGAGAATCAAACTGAAGAATTTACCGAAGAGCTGGCAGCATTGTATGAATCAGCAGCAAAAGTAGGTCCAAAACACTGGCAAGGAAGAACAGCAAGAAATCATGCGGAGCAATATGTGGAGGATGTGATCGAGGGTGTACGTGGTGGGAAAATAACGCCACCTAAATAGTTTTAAAAAAATGCCTAGTATGCCAAAAAGTAAGGTCATATTAGAGAATGTGAAAAGAATACAAAAAGGATGAGCAATCACAGCTCATCCTTTTTAAAGATAGAAAGTATATAATTCTTCACTTAGTTTTCGATGTCTAGCTCCAGTCGCCATCGGCTCGAGGTCTTAAGCTAATCGCTTAGGAAGGTAAAGGGCACCTTCTATCAGCGCTCGTATTTAAGCTTGTTGCCGTTAGGCGGGCGCCTTGCGATTTTTTTACTTAGTAGATTCGATCTCCGTTAAAGATTGAGTTTTTAACGACAACGTAATCAACGTGGCGAATGGAATCTAATTTAGTTCCTCCTGCATATGAGATAGAGGATTGTAGGTCTTGTTCCATTTCTTTTAGTGTATCTTTTAATGAGCCTTTGTGCTCAACATAGATTTTCTTTCCTTCAACGTTCTTCTTTTCACCTTTTTGGAATTCAGAAGCTGAACCAAAGTACTCTTTCACTACTTTACCTTCTACTTCTTTCGTTTCACCCGGTGACTCTTCGTGTCCTGCGAATAGTGAACCGATCATCACCATTTTTGCACCAAAACGGATTGATTTTGCGATATCACCGTGAGTACGGATTCCACCGTCAGCAATAATTGGCTTTGTTGCAGCCTTAGCACACCAACGAAGAGCAGCAAGCTGCCAACCGCCAGTACCGAAACCAGTTTTAATTTTTGTAATACAAACCTTACCAGGTCCAATTCCAACCTTCGTTGCATCAGCACCTGCATTTTCTAATTCTCTTACCGCTTCTGGCGTTCCAACATTACCAGCGATAACAAAGCTCTTTGGTAAATGATTCTTGATATGTTTAATCATTTCAATAACTGAATTTGAATGACCATGGGCGATATCGATTGTGATGAATTCTGGAACAAGGTCTTCTTTAGCGAGTTTCTCGATGAACTCGTATTCTTCCGTTTTAACACCAACACTAATAGAAGCAATTAGACCACGTGCATGCATGTCTTTGATAAAATCAACGCGTTTTTCTGGGTTGAAACGGTGCATGATATAGAAATAGCCATTTTCAGCTAAAAATAATGCAATCTTTTCATCTATAATGGTTTGCATGTTTGCAGGGACAACTGGAAGCTTAAATGTATGGCCACCAAACTCAACCGTTGTGTCACACTCAGAACGACTGTTCACAATACATTTTGCAGGGATTAGTTGAATATCTTCATAATCAAATACGTTTTCCATTTAAAAACACTCCTAAAACCGAATATTATTTTCATCATCTTTTAATAATGTTCGTACATTAGATAATGTACATGATTTTTAAAGCGATGTCAAAGACTTTTTCTTGTTGTTTTAAATAGAATTAAAAAAATCCTGCGATGAATCGCAGGCTTCAAACTAATAAATATCACTCAATTCTGAGTCTGAATAAACGGAGATTAATATAACGGCTGTCGTGTCCCCGATATTTTTGACAAAATGGGGGACGCTAGCATTCCAGCTGAACGAATCTCCTTCTTCAACAACAATAGAATCTTCTCCCTGTTGAGCGAGAATTTTGCCTTGTAAGACTAAATGGCATTCTTCACCTTCATGTGCATTTGGCTCTCCCATGGAACCTCCCGGTGGACATTCGACAATCATCATCCGAAGCCCTCCTTTGGAGGAAAGATGTTCAACTTTTAATGAGTTAAAAGAGGTTGTTGTGCGCTCTTCTTTTCGAACAACCCGCATATGTTCGCTCTTCTCTAATAATAAATAGGGGAGGGGAATGTCAAGGAAATCAGAAATAGTCTTTAACGTATTAATTGATGGAGAGGTATTGTTGTTTTCGACATTACTGATAAACCCTTTTGATAGGCCAGTTCCCTCACACATTTGGGCAATGGTAATCTTTTTGCGATTTCGGATAGCGCGTATTTTTGATCCAATATCCATTTTTTTACCTCACATGTATTCATTTATGAAACTTATTTTTATAGTAGCAAAAAAAATGTTGACAAGCTACTCTATATATTGTTATGTTATAAACAACAAATATTCATATTAAGAAACTCGAAGTCGTAACGACTTCTTTTTTTGCTCAATAGTATTTTTATACGAATATTTTATATCTATAAAAATACTTTTTGGTTATAATCCTTTAATATAGAAAAAACAAGAGGAGGGAAGAGAAAAAAGACGAGGGATATACCGTATCATTTATCGTGTTTTAAAGAATAGATAGTGAAAAAAAATTCTAATTGGAGGATAATATAATGGAAAATAAATTTGAATTAGGAAGTTTAATTATTAGAATCGTATTAGGGATTACGTTTTTCGTTCATGGGCTTGATAAGTTCCGTGGTGGGGTAGAAAATACTGCAGGTTGGTTTGATAGTATTGGATTACCAGGATTTTTAGCATATGGAGTTGCGTCTATTGAGCTTGTTGGAGGAATTATGTTGATTCTTGGTTTGTTTAGTAGAATTGTGTCTATTCTATTTGCTGTAATTATGGTTGGGGCCATCGTAAAAGTGAAGCTTGCAATCGGGTTTCTTGGTAACGGTCAGATGGCTGGCTATGAATTAGATTTAGCATTTCTAGCGATGGCAGTAATGCTTATCATTACTGGTTCGAAGGCATTCGCTCTTGATCAATTCATAGTAAAAGGGAAAGGGAATGCGACAACTTCTGTTAACTAACTAAAAAGGCATTACCACTTAAGGTAATGTCTTTTTAAATTCCACATTTATAATGACAACTTCAGACCTAGTTCCAAGTCGAAGTGGAGGACCCCACGTCCCAAATCCTGATGATACAATGGAATGCATTCTTCCTTTTTTTAACAAGCCGTAATCATTCTCGTAAAGTATATTTGTTATTAAATTACCGGGAAACACTTGTCCGCGATGGGTATGTCCTGATAGAAGCAAGTCGATTCCATGTTCTTTTGCAGCCTCTAATTCCGTTGGTTGATGATCTAGCATTATCACCGGTTTAGATGTATCCAGTGTGGCCACAAGCTCCTGAATCGCAGCACGTTTGTCATCTGTATCATCATTTCTTCCTATTAAATAGAGTTCGTTCTCAAGCATCGTAATTTCATCCGTTAGAATCTCAATTCCTAGCTTCTCCATTTCTTCGACAATTTTCTCGTTGTCGTTTCCATAGTAATCATGATTTCCAAGCGTAGCATAAACGCCTAGTGGTGCATCCACTTTTGTTAAGGTTTCACCCATGTTTTTATCGAGGAAGGGTTCAATGTAATCGTCAATAAGGTCACCAGGAATTAACACGATGTCAGGTTTCGTTTCTTCTACTAAATCGACAAATTTTGATAGATGACTCTTTCCAACAATACTTCCTAGGTGGAAATCGGACGCCATTAAAATCTTTAGACTGTCACGTTGTTCGAAAGCTTTTTCAATGGTGATATCATAGGTTTGTACAATAGGGCTCCATGCGTTGTAAGTCCCAAAACTGAATATAAGGATATACAGTGCCAGCACCGCAAAACCAATTGAACGGATTTTTTTCCTTTTAAATAGAAAATATAATAGAGTTGCGATTGGAAGCAATATAAGGCCAAAGCCTGTTAGTGTCATCCAAAAATAACCGATTGTGATTAGAATTGTAGAGGATGTCGTATATCCAATAAATATGGCCAGTGACAAAATAATAAGTACCAGTATATACGTTTTTTTGTATCGAAATGAAAAGGATTTTTTAAGCCAAATCCAGGCTAAATACCCAAAAAGGTAACACATACCACCGTAAAATAAAGTAAATAAGAGTATCGCAATAATAAACATAGTTCTAATAGCCCTTTCGGAATGGAATATCTTTCTTTTATGATAGTATAATTGAATCTTTATTAATTCGTCCTTTTTTATGCTTGATAAGAAGCAATTGTCATATTTAGAAGGGATAAGACGTATTTTATTAATGTTTGAAAAAAAGTTGTACAGGCAGGGTTGTAAGGGATTACAAAAATTTCAAGAAAATTCGGGGGTTTCTTTGGACTCTTGACTTTTCAAATAAACATAGTAAAGTAAGTGAATGTATTCTGTTTGTAAATTTTATTACGAACGTTAATAATTTGTTCATATTTTCTTGATAGAATGATTTTTGGAATCTGGTGAAGAAAAATCATTAGTTTAGATTGAAGGTAGGTGCAATCATGGAAAAGAACATACTAAAACGTGGTCAAAATATCTTCACTAACTTTTTTGGCTTCTTCTTATTGGCAGTGCTACTACTTTGGCTTAAAACATACTTCTCACAACTAACGGAATTTAATTTAAATATCGATAATTCATTGCAAACATTCTTATTGTTTATAAACCCGCTTGGATCGGCATTATTCTTTTTAGGATTTGCATTTTTAGGTAAAGGGAAAAAGAGATATAGAAGACTTCTTATTATCTATTTTCTAATGTCTTTCCTTTTATACGCAAATATTATGTACTACCGGTTCTTTAGTGACTTTATAACATTACCAACATTGTTCCAAACACAAAACTTTGGTGATGTAAGTGGAAGTATCGTATCGCTCGTAAAACCATATGATTTCTTGTTCTTTATTGACTGGATTGTATTGGTTGCCCTAGTTGTATTTAAAGTTGTTAAGGTTGAGACAACAACTAGGATGAAAGGTTTAAAAGTCGCTGCGTTATATGCTTTTGCAATTTTAATCTCTGTGATTAACCTTTCACTAGCAGAGGCTGATCGTCCACAGTTATTAACTCGTGGATTTGACCGACACTATATCGTGAAATATTTAGGGATGTATAACTATACAATTTATGATGCTGTTCAAAGTACGAAAGCTTCAACACAGCGTGCGCTAGCAGATAGTAATGACAGTATTGAAGTTATTAACTATACAAAGGCAAATTATGCTGAACCGAATCCAACTTATTTCGGAGCGGCTGAAGGAATGAACGTGATTTATTTGCATCTCGAGTCAATTCAAAACTTTTTGATTGATTACGAGTTACATGGAGAAGAGGTAACACCGTTTCTTAACTCCCTAACAAGTGATGAAAATACACTTTATTTCGATAACTTTTTCCATCAAACAGCTCAAGGTAAAACAGCTGATGCGGAATTTATCTTAGAAAATTCATTATACGGTTTACCACAGGGTTCAGCTTTCACAACAAAAGGTATGAACACTTATCAGGCAGCACCAGCGATCCTTGGACAAAAGGGCTATACGTCAGCCGTGTTCCATGGTAACTCAGGAAGCTTCTGGAACCGTAATGAGATTTATAAGTCTTTTGGCTTTAATCACTTCTTTGATTCAAGCTATTATCAAATGAATCCAGAGGATTTAGCAGAATATGGATTAATGGATAAGCCGTTTTTCGAACAATCTGCGGACCTTTTAGAAACATTACCGCAACCATTTTACTCTAAATTTATTACGGTAACACATCACTATCCTTACCGAATTAGTGAAGAAGATGCTACGATTGCACCACATACTACTGGTGATCGTTCTGTTGACCGCTATTTCCAAACAGCACGTTACGCAGATGAAGCATTAGAGCAATTCTTCAATGATTTGAAAGAATCAGGTTTATATGACAATTCCATCATCATCATGTATGGTGACCATTATGGAATATCTGCGAACCATAATAAAGCAATGAAACAAGTACTTGGAAAAGAAGAAATTACTGCTTTTGATAATGCTTCCCTTCAACGTGTACCATTGTTTATACGTGTACCGGGAATGGAAGGTGGAGTTATGCATCAGTACGGTGGTCAAATCGATCTTCTTCCAACGCTAATGCACTTGCTTGGAATAGATACAAAAGACTATGTACAGTTTGGAACGGATTTATTATCAGAACAACATGATGAAGTAATTCCATTCCGTAATGGTGATTTTGTAAGTCCAACAATATCGTCAATCGATGGGAAATATTATGACTCTACAACTGGCCTTGAAATTGAAGAAGATCAACTAGATACTGCAAAGAAGCTACGAGAAGTAGTTGAAGAAAAATTATCAACTTCTGATAAGGTAGTAAATGGCGACTTATTACGTTTCTATACACCACCTGGATTTGAGCCTGTAAAGCGATCAAACTACAATTATTTAATTGATGGTGAATCAGAAGAATAAAAAACATACAAGCTACCTAAGCAAATTGTTCTTAGGTAGCTTTTTGTTGGTTATCTTTAATATACTGATTCATGTTCGTTGCAGGAATTTTTGGGTAGGATAGAGAATAATAAAACGTCTAGTGGATTTGATTAGGTAAGGAGAAGTTAAAATGAAAAATCGTAAAACACCCGGTGATCCTCGTTTTCAAATTGCCAAAAGGGAAGCACTTATTGGAATTGGTTTGGCTATTTTTAATTTCCTTTGGTGGTTTGGCTTTGCATATGGATTAGGGTCAAAGCCAGTTGAAGAGTATACATATATTGCTGGATTGCCTAGCTGGTTTTTCTACAGTTGTGTCGTTGGATTTTTAGTTGTCGTTATGTTAGTCATCATACTCGTTAAAACAGTCTTCAAAGAGGTTCCGTTTGAAGATGACGAGGGAGGGGATTCTGTATGAATTGGGAAGTCGTGATCCCTCTTATCGTGTTCTTCGTCTTAATTTTTATGATTGGTTTTTATGCATCTGCACATGTAAAGTCAAAAGCGAGCTTTTTACAAGAATACTTTCTCGGTAGCCGTGAGTTAGGTGGTTTGGTCCTTGCGATGACAATGGTTGCTACTTACGGAAGCGCAAGTAGTTTTATCGGGGGGCCAGGTGCTGCCTATACAATTGGGCTGGGCTGGGTGTTGCTAGCGATGATTCAGGTTGTAACGGGCTATTTTGTACTAGCTGTGTTAGGAAAGAAATTTGCAATTGTAGCTCGAAAAATAAATGCAGTTACAATGATTGATTTCTTAAAGGAGCGCTATAACTCCAAATGGGTTGTACTATTATCAGCTGTAAGTATCATCGTCTTTCTTTTTTCTGCTATGGCGGCACAATGGGTTGGTGGTGGTCGTTTAATTGAGTCATTAACCGGTTTATCATATACAACGTCACTGTTTATTTTTGCAGTTTCTGTATTAGTTTACGTGACCATTGGGGGCTTTCGTGCTGTTGCACTAACGGATACCGTCCAAGGCATTATTATGTTTATTGGGACTTCCATCATCTTAATTGGGACAATCATTGCTGGCGGGGGAATCTCAAACATCATTCAGGAGTTAGTTGAAATTAACCCGAATCTCGTTACTCCGTATGGACATGATCGGTCGCTTACACCTATCTACTTATCTTCATTTTGGATTTTGGTCGGAGTAGGGGTTGTAGGGCTCCCGCAAGTTGCAGTACGCGCGATGTCGTACAAAAATGCAAAAGCGATGCATAAAGCGTTGATCATCGGGACGATAGTCGTTGGATTCATCATGTTAGGGATGCATTTATCTGGGGTCTTTGCAAGAGTGGTTATTCCAGGTGTTGAAGTGGCGGACACGGTTATGCCACTACTGGCAATGGAAGTGCTCCCACCTTGGCTTGCAGGAATTGTCTTAGCTGCACCAATGGCGGCAATCATGTCTACAGTAGACTCGTTACTATTGCTAGTTAGTTCTGCGATTGTAAAGGATGTGTATTTAAACTACATAAGACCGGATGCATCAGATACAACTGTTAAACGACTTAGCATTAGTGTTACGGCGGTTATTGGAATTCTTGTGTTTTTCATGGCAGTAAACCCTCCTGATTTACTCATTTGGTTGAATTTGTTTGCATTCGGTGGACTTGAGGCAGCCTTTATCTGGCCGGTTGTGCTAGGTTTATACTGGCGAGGTGGAAATAAGTATGGTGCGATTGCTTCAATGCTTGTAGGGGTTGGGAGTTATATTCTTATTTATACCATTTATCCTGAAGCCCTTGGTATGCATTCTGTAGTCTTACCGGTAATTTTCTCACTCATTACGTTTGTCGCAGTGAGTTTACTGGTAAAGGAAAAAGACCTCGACCACTTACGTAACATGGAGACAAAGTTTTATTAATCGACAAGTGCCTAAGCTTGTCGTTTTTTTAATATCTGAAGAAACATAAAACCCCCAAATGGGGGCTTGAAAATCATTATCTATAAACACTGTCACATGTATTTGCCTGTGGTTCGTAATAGCAATGTTGTTTGAATTGTCCTGAAAATGGTTGATTGTACCAAGTAGGGGGGCAAGTGCCATAGGGGTTAAAATACCATAGTGAATACTTGGATGGATGCTGTCTCCAATGGTTTATAGTTTGTCTGGCTAACTTTCTTTCAACCTCTCTAGCTGGGTTATAAAACAAATTCCCTTTTTGAACGGCTTCAAACGAATAATTTCCACCCTGAACCTGAAAAATCACATCCCGAATTGTTCTTACATCTCTAAAATCTAAACAATCTGCGACTGCTCGATTTACAATGACATTACCAACCATGAGCATACCAAGCCGACCTTCACCCTCGGCTTCTGCACGCATCATTCTAGCTACTAAATCAACATCTTTGTCTGTATGTTTTACTCTTGCCACTTTTCATCACCTCTTACAGAATTGTATGAAAACAGCCTTAAAAGATGTCGGTTTTTCAATTAAATTTTCGCCCATTATTTGTGTTTTTTAGGCGGCAAGCGTTGGTTATAGGAGGTTAATTATTTGTTTGGAATGAAACCTTTTGTGGATGGTAATCGTACCTATGTAATGTAAGTAAATTAAGTAGTTTTAGAGAATTATAAGGAGTTGCTAGTCGTGAATGAACGTAAATTAAAACATCATTTATCCCCTGCGTTTCCTAAGATACGGATGATTACAGAAACAATAACAAATATTATTGGTTTTTTAGTCGTAGGTGTATTATTTTGGTTGAATCATTATTTTTCGTGGCCAACATGGGCGTACTGGATATTAATTGCTCTACTCGTGTTCGCCGTACTTGGTGCTATTTGGTCCTTTATTGAACCAAGGCTCCTTTATCGAAGCTGGAGTTATCAAATAGATACCGAGTATCTGCAAATGAAATTTGGTGTGCTAACAAAAGAATGGGTGACTGTACCGATGACGAAAATACAATCGGTCTCAACAAGCCAAGGTCCAATCATGAAAAGGTATCAAGCCCGGTCAATAAAGGTTGAAACGATGGGATCATCACATACGATTCCTGCTCTAGAAGAAGATATCGCCCTTGAACTTAGAGAGAAACTAGCAGACTATGCAAAATTAAAGGAAGTAGATGAATAATGAGATATCATCCACTTAGTGTAGCTTTTCGGATTTATCAACTAATTAAAAATAATTTTATCCTCATCCTGCTTTTGTTTGTTATTCAAAGAAATTCAGAAGCCTGGTATTTTGTGTATGGAAGATATGTGTTTTTAGCAATAGTGATCTTACGTTTGTTTTACATAATCGCAAGTTGGTTTGTTGAGAAATATGAATGGAAAGACCGGACTTTTCACATCCATAAAGGGATTTTTGTTAAACACACAAGTACGATACCCTTCACAAGAATTCAAAATGTAACGAGGAAGACGACTGTCTTTCATAAAATTGTTGGATTAACGTCTCTTACTTTTGAAACGGCAATGGACGGGGAAGATGATTCAATTCATTTTGAGGTGATAACGAAAAAGCATGCTGAATATTTAATTGAACTTGTTCAACCAGGTAAAGAATTAAATGAAGAACAGGAGCTAAAAAAGGTCGAAGCAGATAATAGGAGTGATGTCCCTACTCACAATGAAGAGCTAAGGGGAAATGATGTGCAAGAACTTAAGAAGCTGCACAAGCCAAATCGTAAGGTGCATTTTACCCCTGAAAAGAAAGACTTGTGGAAAGCGAGCTTTACTTCGTTAAGCTTCCTGGCAATTGTTCCAATTATGTTCGCAGGATTGGAGTATTTGCAACCCGTTTTACCTGACCCTGACGAAATTGAAGGTTTATTTCAGAGAGTTCTTGCGAGTAAGTGGCTCTTTATGATTATCCTGGTTTTGGCTCTTACCGTTGCCGTCACGTTTGGTGTAGCAAGGACATTTATTCGATATGGCAAATATGAAATTTCATCTGATGAACGTTATATCTATATTCATCGAGGAGTTCTTGATGAAAGTTACTTCGCGATAGAAAAGAATAAGATTCAAGGTTTGGAAATGAAACAATCTTTGATGAAGCGAATCTTTGGGTTAGTGGAAGTAAAATTAATCAGTTCAGCTAATCCAAATACGGGGGATGAATCTCTTAATGTAAACTCACTTTATCCATTTTTACCTGTTCAAACAGCGTACGAATTAATTGAAGAAATACTACCTGTTTATCAGTTAAAAACAGCTAAATTAGAGAGGTTACCACGTAAATCTCTATGGGTAAAATTATTAAAACCGAGTTGGATCTGGATTTTGGCAACGATTGGCTTATTCTATTTTAAACCAGAACTGTTTGGTACGAATCATGTATGGTGGATGTTGTCGATTGGATTACTTTGTTTCATTGTCATCCAACGTGTACTTGATTTTTTTCATACGAGATATGCTGTTGCAGGGGATCAAGTCCAATGGTGGCGAGGTGGTCTCACTAGCACTATGTTTGTAACGAAACGAAGAAATATTATTGAGATGTCCTATTCACAAACAAGACTACAAGGAATTTTCGGAATTGCATCGGTAACAACAATGAATCGTGCTACACCAACACATATTGAAACAATAGATGATATCCCATTCCCGTTTGCAATGGAATTTGAACAATGGTATTTGAAACGACAAGGTGAAATTGATTTGATGGAAGGCGATGGGGAAAACCCGACTGCACCTAAAATATAAGAGATTAGGTGTGCTTTCGCATAGTGTCGTAGTCAGTTTTGTCAAAAAAAGGGCTATTAAATAATAATTTGATAGTTGACAATTGTAGGAAAAAAATGATAATCTTCAAGAGCACTAAGAAAAAATTGACAAAGGAGGAAAGGACAATGAAAAAATTAATTGCGTGTCATTCAAACTACAATTTAATATATTGTCCATACCTTCGATTTGATTGATTGTCAGTTTCCAATACAATAAAAGGTATAGGTACGCCTACTATACCTACTATAGAGATGCATGCTCTTTTTAGGGTGTGCATCTTTTTTGTTGTCTGGAAATTCTTGGTGAATAAAACGAAAAGGGGAGAAGGACAATGTGGAAGAGACGAAAATTATTGATTTTCAATAAGGAGTTGCTTGATGGTGGGTAGCTCTTGTCTTCTAAATAAGCAGGAGAAAGAAGGTATAAAACATGTTTGAAGTGTTAGGTAAATTGGGATGGTTCTATAAAAAATATTGGCTACAATATACAATGGCCATCATCCTTTTAATGATTGCAACTGTTCTGGAAGTGATTCCGCCTTATTTACTAGGTTCTATAATCGATCTTCTAACAGTGGGTGACATGACCAGAAACGTGTTGATTCAATATGTTCTGATATTCGTAGCGATTATTGTAATTGGTTACTTTTTGAATTTTTTCTGGCAGTACCGTTTATTCGAAGGTTCATTGAATCTTGAAAAACTAATGCGTCGTAAACTGATGCTGCAGTTTTTAAAAATGACGCCGACCTTTTACGAGAAAAACCGGACAGGTGACCTAATGGCTCGTGCAACCAACGATTTAAATGCAGTTTCACTTACAGCAGGTTTTGGAATTATGACTTTAATCGATTCTACTTTATTTTTGGGCACGATTATCTTTGCGATGGGGTTCATGATTTCTTGGAAACTGACATTTTTCTCCATGCTTCCAGTTCCAATCATGGCAGTACTGATTCAGTATCTAGGTAAAATCGTTCACGAACGCTATATGAAAGCACAAGATTCGTTTGGTGAACTAAATGATAATGTACTAGAATCTGTTGCAGGTGTTCGAGTGATTCGTGCCTATGTACAGGAGAAGAAAGATGAGCAGGTCTTCGCAGATAAGAGTGAAGAGGTTTACCAAAAGAATATGGATACTGCTAAAATAAATGCTTTATTCGGTCCGATTACAAAGATTGGCACGGGCATTAGTTATGTTGTAGCACTTGGATATGGGGCGGTTCTTGTAACAAATGGTGAAATGACAGTCGGTCAACTTGTAACATTTAATGTCTACTTGGGGCTAGCTGTTTGGCCGATTTTTGCAATAGGTGAGCTGATTAATGTTATGCAACAAGGGAATGCATCACTTGACCGTGTTCAAGAAACATTACAGTATGAAGCTGATGTAAAAGATGCAACGCATCCTGTTTCAATCTCGAAACCAAGTACCATCGGATTTCATGAGTTACGGTTCCAGTATCCAACAAGTCAGGTGAAAAACCTACAGAACATTACCCTTTCCTTAAAAAAAGGAGAAACATTAGGTATTGTAGGGAAAACAGGAGCTGGAAAAACAACTTTCCTACGTCAGTTACTACGGGAATATCCTTTGCAGGAGGGTCAGCTAAGTATTGATGGTATTGATATTGCTTCCCAAACGAAAGAACAAATACTTGATTGGATTGGCTATGTCCCACAGGATCATGTGTTATTTTCGCGGACAATTCGTGAAAACATCTTGTTTGGAAAAGAAGAAGCAACAAACGCTGAAATTGATAGAGCGATTCACTTAGCATACTTTAAAAAAGACTTAGAAAACTTACCAAGGGGACTTGAAACCCTTGTAGGTGAAAAGGGTGTTTCCTTATCTGGAGGACAAAAACAGCGCGTGTCTATTGCGCGTGCATTGATAAAAGACCCTGAAATTCTAATTTTAGATGATTCCTTGTCAGCAGTTGATGCAAAAACAGAGGCACGTATCATTGAAAACATTCAGAATGAGCGTAGCGATAAAACGACTATTATTACGACACATCGTTTATCTGGTGTTCAACATGCTGACCATATTATCGTGCTAGATGAAGGGCAAATCTTGGAACAAGGAACGCACGAAGAACTATTAAGACTAAATGGCTGGTATAAGGAACAATTTGACCGTCAACAGCTAGAGGGAGGCGGCGCATGAGTACAGGTAAACGATTAACAAAATATGCTTTTGCATACAAGGGCCCGATTTTTCTAGGTTTATTTTTCTTAACAGTTGCCGTGTTTACAGACCTTGCTGGACCATTCATTGCAAAGTACATCATTGATGAGCATATGGTCGTCGGCAATATCGAAGTTGGCCCAATTGCCTGGTTGCTTTGTCTTTATCTTATTTTAGCCATCGCAACTGCGGTGTTACGTTATTTTATGTATATTTACCTGCAAGTAGGGGCAAATCGCGTGATTCAAAAACTTCGTAAGGATGTTTTCGGTCATATACACACTTTACCGATACAGTATTTTGATCAACTTCCTGCTGGTAAGATTGTAGCACGTGTAACAAATGATACAGAGGCGGTTCGCAATTTATATGTGCAGGTCCTTTCAAATTTTTTAACAAGTTTTATATCAATTGTAGGGGTTTATGTAGCTCTTTTCATCCTCAGTTGGAAAATGGCGATGATTGCACTGTTGATGGTTCCTCTCATCTATCTGTGGATGATTCTATATCGAAAATACGCATCACACTATAATAAAGTGATTCGTAAGAAAATTGCAGATATCAACGCAATGATAAACGAATCGATTCAAGGGATGACAATCATTCAGGCATTCCGTCGTGAAAAACAAATGACAAAAGAATTCGACGAAATGAATAACGAGCATTATGCATATGGTCGAAAATTATTATTATTAGATTCAGCAACTTCATTTAATCTAGTTAATACATTGCGTCTTATAATGTTTACTATTTTCATTGTCTATTTTGGAACGCAATCTTTAACGGTTGGTGAGGTTGTATCAGCTGGTACAATGTACGCTTTTGTTGATTATTTAACGAGACTTTTTAATCCGATTACAAATATTGTAAATCAGTTTTCCCAATTAGAGCGCTCTCTAGTTGCAGGAAAGCGGGTGTTTGATGTGTTGGACCTTAAGGGAGAAACGGTATCTGAAGAGGGTATGCCTCGGTATGATGGTCATGTTGTCTTTGAAGATGTCACCTTCGCCTATAAAGATGATGAATATGTATTAAAGAACCTTTCATTTGAAGCAAAACGTGGTGAAACGGTAGCCCTAGTAGGTCATACAGGTTCGGGAAAAAGCTCAATTATGAATCTGCTTTTCCGATTCTATGACCCATCAATAGGGAAAATCTATATTGATGGGATTGATATCACTACATTACCAAGACAAAGCGTTCGTCAACATATGGGAATTGTTTTACAGGATCCCTACTTATTTACAGGGACCATTGCTTCAAACGTCAGCTTAAATGATCCAAAGATTACACGGGAAAAAGTTGAGGGTGCATTACGAGCGGTTGGTGCAGACCGGGTTCTTAAAAACCTGGAAAAAGGAATAGATGAACCGGTAATTGAGAAGGGAAGTACATTGTCATCCGGTCAACGTCAGCTAATCTCTTTCGCTCGAGCTCTAGCCTTTGACCCTGCTATTCTAATATTAGATGAAGCCACTTCGAATATAGATACTGAGACTGAAGAAATCATTCAACATGCGATGGATGTTCTAAAGAAGGGGCGCACAACCTTCATTATTGCTCACCGTCTTTCAACAATTAAAAATGCCGATCGCATCATTGTGTTAGATCGAGGGGTAATAAAAGAACAAGGTACACACGAAGAATTACTTGCCGTTGGTGGAACCTATTCACAAATGTATCGTATGCAAGCAGAATCATTACAGGTATAATAAGAAAAGACCACTGGAATAGCCCAGTGGTCTTTTACTTTTACCATTTCAATATATTTTACAATTAAATTTAGTATTCTTTGAAACTTTTTCTTTATTTGTTACGTGGATAGGGTGAAAGGTGGGTAGTGATGGACCTTGAACAAATGTTTTCATTGTATTTCAATGACTTATATCGTTATTTATTTTCATTAAGTAAAAATCATGCTGAAACTGAGGATCTAATTCAAGAAACCTTTACGAAGGCGCATATCACTCTTCTATCCAATGAAATTAAGGATATAAAGCCATGGCTTTTTAAAGTTGGATATCACTCATTTATCGACCGAGTAAGGAAGGAAAAACGCTATAGCTATACTGAGGATTTTCTCCAAGTAGAGTTTAATACCCCAGAAGCAATTGTTGTTGAAAAGAACTCCTACTTAGAATTGCTGAACTATCTGGATAAAATCAAGCCGGTAGAAAAACAAGCCATCTTACTCTGCGATGTAAATGAGTGTTCAAACGAGCAAGCAGCTACCATCTTAGATTTAAATGTAAATACACTTAAAACACATTTATCTCGTGGAAGAAAAAAGCTTCGGAAAATGTTATCGGAGGAGGAAAGGTAATGGACTCGTACGAAGAATTAATTGATAAAGCTAAAAAGGGTGGTCAATTGCCCTCGAACGACGGTAGTAAAAAACTAAAAAGAGCAATCTCATCTTCGAAATGGAGGTTAATCCTGACGACATTAACAGTCATTCTGTTAATCGTACCAACTAGTTATTTGTTCACCTTTATGTATTATGCATTTGGGACAAAATCGACGACTTTGATGGATATTGCGAGTAAGACGCTTTATATCACAGAGCCAAATACAACGTTGGAAGAAATCGAATTCGATATGGATTTTTCCCCTTTTTCGATGACGTTGGCATTTGAACAATATAAACAAATTGGAGATGAATTTTATCCAGCTGCGAATTATCGCTTACAGTTTATCCTGAATGACTTAGTTGAAAGTGAAAAGACTTCAAAACTGGAGAAGGTGTATCCAAAATACCCAACCGAGACAAATCTTTGGTTAACTCATCCGAGCAATTCAATCGAATTTAATAGTCAAAAAGAGTGGCAGGTTCTTGCTGGACTACCAGAGGAAACAGTCGTAGAGGCCTATGTCTCATTAACTGGTTTATACGAGGTTGATGAAGTAATAGATGAAGTGGGAAACATGGATGTAACTTGGGCTGCTATTTATACTGGAACGGAAGATACAATGATTAGTGCTGAGGGCGAATTGATTTCTCCGATTGGATATCCAGTCCAAAGTGACAATACCTATTGGTCTCCATTTCGGGACTCCACCTCACATGAGGATACATTTTTACAGATGTTAAAAGAAATTGAACCATATGAAGAGATTGCTGTTACAGTTTCATCTCATAAAAATCTAGAATTGGCAGAACGAATTGATTTTATTGAGGAAAATGGTTTCCAAACCTATGGAGTTGTCGTTACAGGGCCAAAAGCTGAAATAGAAAAGCTTAAAAATTCGGATATGGTTCGTTATTTAAAAGTAGGAGAGGTGAAATTATGGAACTGGGCAAGATGAGACATATTGTATTTCAATGGATGGGGTGGTCTAGTGTAATAATGGGGCTTACTGGTTTGCTGCTATTAAATGGTATGCTTTTATCCGGATTCGATATTCCCATTGCAACAAATGCATCCTTTTACGTAATTTCTTTTATCCTTGGATTTGTTTCGATTTTTCAAAAGAAAAGTCGATCATTAGGCTTGTGGGGAATCGGCTTAAGTATCTACTTCTTTGTGTTCATTATTCTCATGTTTGGTCTAGGCTGGGCGATTGTGCCTTTTCCATAAGTCTATTATTTATAGCGAGAGGTCACTATCTCTTCGTGCTTATTTTAATAAACTGACAGTAAACCCCTTATATTTGATATCTCATTCTCAACTTGTAATAATAGAAGAAATGGAAAAGAAAGGGGCTAAAAGGATGAAGGTTTGTGTAGTCGGTGCTAATGGACAAATTGGAAAACAGGTTGTCCAGTTATTAAAAGAAAGTGGTGAGCATACACCAATTGCCATGGTACGTAAACAAGAACAAGTAGCATCTTTTGAGGGGTTAGGCGTAAACACTGTGCTTGCCAGTATCGCGGAGAGTGTGGAAAAAATTGCAGAAGCTATTTCAGGCTGTGATGCGATTGTCTTTACTGCGGGTTCAGGCGGACATACAGGTCCGGATCAAACGTTGTTAATTGATCTGGATGGTGCAGTAAAAACAATAGAAGCAGCAGAGCAGGTGGGGGTTAAGCGTTTTGTGATGGTAAGTGCATTGGGTGCGAATAAACGCGAAAAATGGAATGAAGCAATCCGCCCATACTATGTAGCAAAACATTACGCAGATCGTATTCTTGTTGAAAGTGATTTAACGTATACCATTGTCCGTCCTGGAGGGTTATTAAATGAAGAGGGTACGGGTCATGTAGAATTAGGAGAGAACTTGACGAGAAATACCATCCCACGTGCGGATGTGGCGAAGGTAATTGTTGCTGCATTAAGCGAAGAAAATACCTATTATCAATCATTTGACCTCGTCAGTGGAGAAATTCCAATTGTAGATGCATTGAAAAATGTAAAAGGTGATTAAAAGAACCGCTTGCGATCAGACTGTCGCAAGCGGTTCTTATTATTTATCCGCAGGGAAAACCAAGCCAATTTGTTTTCGAGCCTCATCTAAGATTTCCATGACAGCAATCGAATCCTCGTAGGTATTTATCGTAGATTCTAGCGAGCCACTCTTAAGCAAATCAATAAATTCTTTTGTTTCGTAATACATTGTGTGTTGCTCAGGTAGAATGGAAATATCCTCAACTCGCCCATCGCGATAGCGTATCTCCACTTTTTCAGGTGATGCAATTTTATCAATTAAAATACTGCCATTTTCACCTTGGATTTCAGAAGGTATATAGGAATTCGTGACTTTTGAAAACATCACCATTCCTTCCAATTCCTTATAGTGTGCTAGAATTCCACCTTCACCATCAACACCGGAATCAAGCATAAGTCCACTTGCTTTAATTGAATCAGGTTTTCCAAACATTTGTATCATTGGATATATGCAATACACACCAATATCCATTAATGAACCATTCGAAAATTCAGGTTTGAATGCATTCAAAACCGTCCCTTCCTTATAAGCGTCATAGCGAGAAGAGTATTGACAATAACTTGCAAAATAACGGCGGACTTGCCCAATTTTATATAAGTTCTCTCTAATACTTGCATAAGAAGGGAGAAAACCTGACTTCATTGCTTCCATAAGTAGCACTTGATTATCTTTTGCTGCTTGAATCATTTCCGTTAGCTCTCTCTTGTTAGAGGCGATTGGCTTCTCGCAAAGAACATGTTTGCCGTTATTAAGTAGAATGGTTGCATGAGAGGCGTGAAAGGATGTCGGGCTTGCTATATACACGGCGTCCACTACATCTGATTGAGCTAACTCTTCTATCGAAGTAAATGTATAAGGTGCCTGGTGTTTTTCAGCATACTCTTTGGCACGTTCTTTCGTTCGTGAGTATACAGCTGTTAATGAGAATTCTTCAATTGACTTTGCAGCCTCTAAAAATGTATCTGTAATCCAGTTAGTTCCAATTATTCCAAAACGAATCATACATTACCTCCGAAAATAAAAGATAGATTCATTATACCAGACATCCTTATTTAGAAAAAAATGATAAAATGAGGAGGTGAATTTATTGAGAATAGGGATGAGAAATTTGAAAGTACTACTACGTTCATTACAATGGTTAGCCTTTATCGTGGCTAGCTCCATAGTAGCGCCTATTGCAATTGCCGCTCTTTATGGAATGGATCCTAACGAGACGGCTAGATTTGTCCAGCGCACGTTTTTAGTGTTAGGATTATCAGGAATGGTCCAGGTCTACTTTGGGCACCGATTACCGATAAATGAGGGACCTGCTGGTTTATGGTGGGGTGTATTTATTATCTATGCTGGCCTGGGTCCAACTTTATATGGTTCAGGTGAAGAAACGCTAAGGGCAATTGAAGCAGGTATATTGGTAAGTGGATTTCTTTTTATGATTTTAAGTGTTTCTGGAATTATAGACCGGCTTTCAAAACTCTTTACACCGGTTGTAACGGGTACTTATTTAATTTTACTATCCCTTCAATTGAGTGGTTCTTTTTTGAATGGAATTCTAGGTGTTGGTTATCGAGGTGAAGAAAGTGTTAACTTAAAGATCTTCGTTATTTGCTTATTCATTATTCTATTTACGTTTATTTTTGCTGAAAAAGGACCGCGTGCCTTTAGGCAATATTCAGTACTGATTAGTTTGGCACTTGGTTGGGGTGTTTTTGCTATCTTAGGATTAACAGAACCTTCAAAAGTAAAAACGAATAAGTGGCTAGAAGTTCCTGAACTTTTTTCATTTGGGCAACCTTTATTCGATAGCGGAATGATTGCAACCTCGGTGCTAGTGACTTTATTACTTCTTACAAATTTGATAGCTAGTATTAAAGTTGTGGAACAAGTCCTTCTATCTCAAAATAGACCCGTAGAAAAAACGAGATTTCGTCCAGCGGGCTTTATGGCAGGGATTAATCAAATTTTTGCGGGACTCTTTTCAGCAGTTGCACCAGTTCCTATCTCAGGTGCTGCGGGATTTATCGCAACAACGAAGATTAATACGCGGCTTCCTTTCATTGTTGGAAGTGCTATTTTGGTCGCGATAAGTTTCTTGCCGAAGGTCATGAATTTCCTTTCGGGTTTACCGGCACCAGTTGGATATGCTACGGTATTTATTATTTTCGCAAATCTGATGTTACCTGCTTTAACTGCGTTTGAACAACTTGAAAACCGTAGCACTTCTCGAATGATTATTGTTCTTTCGTTATTCGTTGGTGTAGGGTCAATGTTTGTCCCCTCAGAGGCTTTTAAGGATATGCCACCCGTTTTGACGTCCATATTAAATAATGGGCTCATCCTAGGAACGGTTGTGGCTATTGTGATTGAGCAGTTTGTTTCAAGGCTAGGCTCCAAAAATACCGAAAGAGCCTAGTCGAGGTTGTCACTTATACGGAAATACTGTCACTAACCAAAAAAAACTGTCACTATCATCAATGAACTAAGAAAAAGCCCCGAAATTAGCTTCGGGGCTTTTAATAGTTTTAAAAGAATAAATACGCCATCCCAACAATAATAGGTAACGTAATAAGTGTTCTTAATAAAAAGATAATCACTAAGTCTATGAAAGATACAGGTAATTTGGAACCAAGTAATAATCCGCCAACCTCTGACATGTAAATCAACTGTGTAATCGATACACCCGCAATGACAAATCGCGTTAAATCATTTTCAATGCCTGCACCGATAATGGCTGGTAGGAACATATCAGCAAATCCAATCACCATCGTTTCAGATGCTGCGGCCGCTTCAGGCACTTGAAGGAAAGTAAGAATTGGTACAAATGGCACACCTAGATATTTGAAGAATGGAGTAAATTCTGCAATGATAAGTGCGATTGTGCCGATTGCCATTACAACAGGAACAACGCCAAGCCACATATCCAATACGTTTTGAAAGCCACCTCGAGCCACTCTAGAAAAGCCACCTGCTTTGTCGGCTTGAATAACTGCTTTTTCCATTCCCCATTGAAACCGGTTTACATTAGTCGGTATCATTTCATCTGCTTTCCTAGTTGTCCCCTCATAATACGTATCCAATTTTCTCGACAGTGGCGGTATCCGAGGCATAATAATTGCTGCAACTAAACCTGCAACTAAGACCGTCATATAAAAAGGGACAAACATGCCTTCTAATTCCATTTGAGCTAATATGACAACCGTAAACGTGATTGAAACGACAGAGAAGGTTGTTCCAATAACAGCGGCTTCTCTTTTTGTATAATAACCCATTTCATATTGTTTATTTGTCAATAGAACCCCAACTGTTCCGTCACCTAGCCAAGATGCGATGGCATCAACGGATGAACGTCCAGGTAATTTAAAGAGTGGTCGCATCACCTTTGTCAATAAAGCTCCAAAGAGTTCGAGTAAGCCAAAATCAAGTAACAAAGGTAAAAAGAGTCCTGCAAATAAAAACACAGAAAATAATACTGGAATTAAATCAAATAGCAAAGTCCCGCCAGTAGTATCCGACCAGATCGCGGAAGGACCAAGTTGAAATAACGTCATTATCGCGAAAATCATCCCAAGTATACGTGTGATGACCCATAATGGTGTTATATAAAATAGACCAGATAAGAAGGGTGATTTCGTTATAAAAGCAGGTTTTACAAATAACGTAATGATTGACAGAATCCCAGTAAATGTGATCAACCCAGTCATTATATAAGGGATGGATTCTCCTAACCAATCTTGAACAATACCTGCCAAGATAGCAACTGGTATCGTGAATGAATCATTATATGGTAATGGTACGATGAATAAAAGAATTCCGATTAAAGATGGGATTATGAATCGTAAATAACCAGTCGTTGTTGGTTTGTCTTGTTGTTTTTGAACTTCCATGGTTTCACCTCAAAAATCAAAAAAATCTTAAAAAGTCACAATGAATACTTTATAACAAACTGAATAAAAATGCGAGTATTTTTTTATAATAATTCCGCAAGGTGTATAAAAATACTATTCTGAAAAGGAAGGTTAATTTAACCAACCTTGTTGTAGCATTCCCAATTAAACAAATAATTAATGAATGAGGATGTAAACCATTGGAAAACTAAAAAGAAAAGGAGTTGTGACTGGTGAAGAAACGTCAAACTAAAGAGGAAGCAACAATCGCAGTTGGAATGGATACAGAAGAAGAATTACAAAAGGAGGCAACTATGGATGAGGTTGAACAGGGTGATTACACCCAAGTGACAACATTATCCTTCGATGAAAATGACCCGAGTTAAGCTAGGAGAAGCATTATCTCAACGATAATGCTTCTTTTTTAGATTGAAATTTGCACTTAGTAAACTAATTGTTATACTTTCTTACATAATTCATCTAAAATCTGAAAAAAGTGATTGAAATCAATCTATATATTAGATTAATATTAGAAATCATATATATGATGTTACATTTCCTAACATGAAGTGTAATAAGAACAAACGAATTGAGGGGGAGAGAGAATGGACGTTTCATATCTTATGGACAGTTTATGGGTAATGGTAGGAGCAATTTTGGTAATTTTTATGTTAGGTGGATTTATTCTTCTAGAGGCTGGTTCAACTAGAATGAAAAATGCCGGGCATATAGCTGGGAAAACAATCTTTACATTCGGTCTATCTTCATTAGTTTTCTGGGCTGTTGGATTTGCATTTATATTTGGTGAAAATGCAAACCTATTTGTAGGACTTTCAGAATTTTTTTACTCTGGCAAAGAACTTGATTTAGGATTTAATTCATCTGTTTTCTTTTTATTCCAATTAGCATTTGCAGGAATCGCTATTACCATTGCAACAGGAGGCTTCGCAGAACGAGCAAAATTATCAATCTATCTTGTGTTTACTATTCTATTTGCTGCAATTGTATACCCGGTAGTCGCTCACTGGATTTGGGGAGGGGGTTGGTTAGCAGAGCATGGTAAGCAAGACTTCGCAGGCTCCACTGTAGTTCATTTAACAGGGGCGATGGCCGCTTTTGCAGCTACGATTTTATTGAAGCCACGTATTGGGAAATTCAATAAAGATGGTTCGTCCAATACGCTTTTCGGACATAACCAAGTGTATACAGCGTTGGGAGTATTAATTCTTTGGGTAGGTTGGTTTGGATTTAATGCAGGAAGTACAGTATCTGTAGCCGATGGATTCTTTGGTTTTGTTGCTTTAAATACGAATTTAGCAGCTGGTGCTGGTGCAGTGGCAGCGCTACTAGTTTCTTGGATTGTATTAGGGAAGTCGGATATCCCGACGATGTTAAATGGAACCTTAGCAGGTTTAGTTGCTATTACAGCTTCTTGTGCATTTGTTGATACATGGGCAGCAGTCGTGATTGGATTTGTAGCCGGAATACTAGTGTTTTATAGTGCTAGATTCTTTGAAAAGAGAAGAATTGATGATCCAATCTTCGCTCTATCAGTTCACGGAGCAGCGGGTATTTGGGGCACTTTATCAACAGGTTTCTTTGCAACTCCAGAGCTTGCAACGGTAGGGCAAGCAGGTTTGTTTTATGGAGGTGGATTCACACAATTGGGTGTGCAATTCTTAGGTGTTACAGTATCAGGTGCATATGCATTTATAGTTTCTTTTATCATTCTAGTTGTTCTGAAGAAAGTAATGGGTGGTCTACGTGTAACTGAAGAAGAGGAAATTATGGGCTTAGATATAAGTGAACACGGTAGTTATGGCTATCCGGAAGTCTTCTTAGCGAAGGAAGATAAAATGAGTTCATAATGTGATTAAGCAGGTCCCTAGGAATAGAGGACCTGCTCCTTTTGGATATACATGATGGGGGTGTGTAAATGAGTGAGGGGAAACAAGAATATGAAGATATAAAAAGAATGAAGCGTGCGTTGTTTTTTCAATACCAGATTGATGCAAATTCCCTAAATCATTTTCATGATAAGGTGATGAAATATATCTTCCATCTGGCTGTAGAGCGTTTAGGACAAAAAAATGTGCCATGTGAGTTTGTATGGTTTATAACCGGTAGCGGTGGAAGGCTGGAACAAGGATATGTTAGTGACCAAGATCATGGGATTATTTATGCCGATCATTCAAAGGAAGCAATTACCTATTTTCATGAACTAGGTAAAGAGCTTTCTTATGGTTTATACAAAGTTGGATATCCCTACTGTGAAGGTAAAATTATGCCATCTAACCCAGTATGGTGTAAATCGGTGGTAGAGTGGCAACAACAGCTTTCATCTTGGATGGTGGAGGAGACCTGGGAGACCATACGGTATTTGCAAATCTTCTTTGATTCACGAGTGCTTATTGGAAGTAACTCTTTAATAAGAGAACTTAAATTATTACTACTAACCTCTCTTAATGAAAATCTCTTGAGGAGACACCTGGAAAACATATTATACGTTAAAAAGGCAATTGGCCCACTCGGTCAGCTTGTGGGAGAAGAAAAAGGGGAGTATGAGGGGGCGATTGATTTAAAACAAACAGCCTTTCTTCCTTATGTAAGTGCAGTTCGGTTACTGGCGATGAAGGAAGGTATACAAGAAACCTCGACAATTGATCGGATAGAGGCCCTATTAAAGAGAGGATACCCACCAGAATTTCAGGTCTATCTTGAAAATTTTGAACGGTTACTAGAAATACGGAACCATTTGTTTCGCCATACGCAATCATATGAAGCAAGCCATTTTATTCCAATTAGACAATTGGATAGATCACGAAAAAAGGAGCTTAGAGAAATATTAAAAAATGGCTTGAAACTACATCATTATGTTCGTTCAAGTATTGGTTAGAGAGGTGATAGAAAAATGGCATTTGAACCATTTATTCAATTTGTGAGGGGGCTTCAAGGAAAAGTAAATACAAGTGGGATGGGTGGGAATCAAGGCCTAAGTTTTCAACAGATTGCTTTTCTCCGACAAATCCATCGTGACCTCCATCAAGAGGATAAATTGACCGTTCCTCTAGAAGAGCTAGGTGTGGTCGTGTTTGATATTGAAACAACAGGCTTTTATCCAGAACAAGGGGATGAAATTATCTCACTTGGTGCAGTTAAGATGAAAGGGGGAATCATACGCGAAAATGACATCTTCTATTCTCTCGTTTTCTGTAACAATAAGATTCCTGAGTCGATTCAAAACTTAACAGGGATATCAGGTGTTGATTTACAGAATGCCCCTCCCCTATCAGATGTTCTAGTTCGTTTTTTTGAATTTGCGAAGGGAAATCCCCTCGTAGCACATCATGCTAATCATGAGAAAGCGTTTATGCAAGCTGCAAGTTGGAAACAATTCCGTACACCATTTAAACACCGTGTTATTGACACTTCCTTTTTATATAGATTAGTTGAACCCAATTTACAACTAACAAGATTGGAAGACCTCTGTGAATATCACGACATACCAGTAACAAACCGACATCATGCTCTTGGAGATGCAGTGTTAACAGCTAAGCTTTGGTCAATCTATATCCAAAAAATTCAACAACTAGGATGTTGCACATTACGAGATGTCTATAACAGGCTTGCTAATCTTTAAAGAAGCACTACACCAAGTGTTTCTTTTTTAGTTGAAAGTCTCAATTTTTCCCTTTTTTTATTGAACAACCCCTAAATTGCGAAAATTGTAGTATACTATGGTAATGGTTTTTTAGTGTTAGATTCATAATATAGGGGAATGATCATGTTACAGAAACTCAACAAGAAATTAGAAAAGATGATGCCACTTATTACACCTACGAGTGTTGTTATTGGTGTTTTACTGACTGCTTATTTAGCTCCTTTTTCATATTTAGTACCTTGGATTTTTGCATTTATTACTTTTTCTGGAGCGCTTAGCTCTAACTTCACGTCGTTAAAACGGGCGATTGCTCATCCATTTCCAATTTTACTTGCCCTCTTTACATTACATCTCATCATGCCTGCCTGGGCTTGGGTGGTTGGACATTTAACATTTCCGGGCGATAGTTTTACGATTACTGGTTTGATTTTGGCAGTGGTCATTCCAACTGGGATTTCAAGCTTTATTTGGGTCGCTATGAAGCACGGTAATATTGCACTTACGCTTTCAATCATCTTAATAGATACTCTGATTTCTCCTTTTGTTGTACCGTATAGTTTAACATTGTTTGTTGGAAGCAATATCGAGATGGATATTTCTAGCATGATGCAGGGTCTCTTTTTTATGGTAGTGCTGCCTTCTGTCCTGGGTATGCTCGTCAATCATCTTACAAAAGGAGAATGTACAAAAACACTCAGCCCCACCTTAGCCCCATTTTCTAAAATTGGTCTTGGTGTTGTTGTTATTTTGAATAGTGCTGAAATTGCTCCATACCTTCAAAATGTAAATCTAAAGTTAATCAAAACTGCAGGTGTGGTTTTTTTCATTGCGTTTTGTGGATACTTGATTTCATGGGGAATTGGTCGTCTGATGAAATTAGAGCCCGATGTCATAGTGGCCCTTGTATTTACAGGAGGAATGCGTAATATAAGTGCTGGTGCTGTTATAGCTATTACCTTTTTCCCACCAGAAGTCGCGGTTCCTGTAGTTGTTGGAATGCTATTTCAACAAATTTTAGCCTCGATTTATGCTGGATTCATTGACCGTGTCTATTCAGTACAGCTTATTGAACAAAAATACACGGCTTAGACGTTAGCCAATCAACTGGCTAACGTTTTTCTTAGAAAAAAGATTGAAAAAAGTAGTTCGAACACATACGATATTTGGTGGAGGAAACTCCTATATACATATGATTCGGGGGAAGCTCACTTGACAGTGTCCTTACAAAAAATAACAAGTGAAAATTGGGAAGAGTGTATTGAATTAAAAGTTGGGAAGTCCCAGCAAGGTTTTATTGCAACAAATTTATACTCCTTAGCAGAGGTTCAGTTTTTACCGAATTTTGTTGCCTATGGAATCTATGTGGAGAACAAAATGGTTGGATTCACGATGTATGGTTTAGATGAGGATGACCATAATTATTGGATCTATCGTATAATGATTGACGAAAAATACCAAGGGAACGGCTATGGGACTAAAGCGTTGATACATGTAATTGAGGCAATAAAAACAAAACCTGATGCCAAAGAAATCATTATTGGGTATAATCCAGGTAACATCCAGGCGGAAAGAACCTACTTGCGAGCAGGTTTTCACCCTAAAGGTACAGCGCCTTGGGGGGAAAAACTCGTTTGTTTGAAATTACAATAAAACGACAAGAATAAAACAAGAGAAAAGGAGGGGGATTAACAAATGGAAGATGCAAAATACTGTAAAGAATCGTTTGTCGTGAAGACAAGCAATGTATTTCCACCTGATACCAACTATCATGGAACCATGTTTGGTGGAAAGTTAATGGCTTATATCGATGATGTTGCGTCCATTTCTGCTGTGCGTCATTCACGTTCACCAGTTGTAACAGCATCAACTGACTCAGTGGACTTCCTTCATCCGATCCAAGAAGGAAGCTCAGTTTGTTTAGAAGCGTTCGTAACCTATACGGGTCGCTCTTCGATGGAGGTATTTGTTAAAGTTATATCTGAGAATTTATATACGGGGGAACGCAATATTTGTGCCTTATCATTTTTAACTTTTGTTGCATTAGATGAGAATGGAAAACCTAAGCCCGTTCCGAAAGTTATTCCGAAGTCTGATGAAGAAAAGATGCTGCATGAATCAGCGAAAGAACGCGCTGAAACACGAAAGAAACGAAAAAAAGAAAACGAAAAAATGGCTTCAAGATATAGCATCGCATTACCTTGGGAAGTGTAAAAAAAGGTTGTCCACAGTCAATCACGACGCGGACAACCTTTGCTATTTATTGGCGCTGTTCCTTTAATAAATCACGAATTTCAGTAAGTAATGCTTCCTCTTTTGTTGGGACAGGTGCGGCAGGTGTCTCTTCTTCTTTTTTCTTAAAACGCTGAAAAAAACGAATAAACATAAAAATAGAAAAAGAAATAATTAAAAAGTCTACGACCGTTTGTAGAAACAATCCGTATTTTAGTTCTACTTCATGGAAGGTATAAGCCGCTTCAGATATTTTAATTCCACCTAATAATAAGCCAAATAATGGCATAATAATATCATTTACAAGTGATGTGACAATTTTTCCAAAAGCTCCACCGATTATAACACCGATTGCAAGATCAATGACATTGCCTTTAAGGGCAAACTTTTTAAATTCATTAAGCATACGTAAGTCTCCTTTCAAAATACATCTTATTTTTACAGATTAGTCGTAAAAAGAAAATAGTTCTTAAGGCTTATCTATGAAACTTCTCCAATTGATATAGCATATTTTCTTGCCTAAGGATTTCTATTTGCCTTTCACCTAACAAGTCAAAATGCGGGAAACCGGTTCGGTTATGAATATATTTCGAGGGAATCCCGTATTTTTGTCCCCACTTAATTAATTTATCAACGTCTGCACAGCCAACCTTCGTTACAGTCGTCATTCCAGGAAAACGATCATCCAACCAATAATGTGTGAGAAAAGCAATTTCTCCTTGTGAAACTTTTCGTTTCCATTCCATAAGCTCCTTGCGTTTAATGCCAAAAGCCATATTAGTACCACCTCAACAAATTACATTAGGCTTATTATATCAAAAAATAGAAATTATTTACTAAGATTAGGAGTGGAACGGATGTCTTATTAATAACAGGACTTTAGTCATAGGTAATTTTGTTGAAAAAAGAATAATCGTAACAGGATGTAGAGAATTTATCCTGTTTATTTTGAAAAAGTGAAGAAAATATTTTTCTTTACACCTAGTTGTGTTACTATTTAGATAATTCTTAAAAAAAGGAGGTAAGCTTACATCCATCGTTGTAATACATAAATGTAAACATAATTGAAAAGGAGAAAAAGGAGCGAGTTATGAAAAAAATATTTGTTGTTGTTACTGCTTTCTTATTGTTAACTTTTTCGGTTATTCCAGTTTCAGCTAAGGGTGGGAATGATACTGCTAGAAAGAATGTATTACAAAACATTGTGAAAGAACAGGATAAAAAGGCGAGAATGCTATGGTACGACTTGTCTGCTAATATCGAGTATCTAAATACAAAAGAAAAAGTAAAAGAGATCGTTGGTAAAACGGCTAAAGCAAATATAGACACAATTATTCTAGATATAAAAAACTCAACAGGGTTTGTTGCATATAATAGCGATTTAGCTCCACATGCAAGTACATCGAAGAAGATTGATAAGTTCCAAGGATATCCTGAGAATTATGATTTATTAGAGAATGTGATAGAAGAGGCACATAAATATGGAATTAAGGTACATGCGGCCATCAATGTATTCTCAGAAGGAAGCACGACTTTCCAGGAAGGGCCGGCTTACGAGAACCCGGAATGGCAATCAGTTATTTATGAGGGATCAAGGGTTGCAACTGCTGCAAATAATAGTACTAGAAAAATTGATGGTTCAAATATTACTAGAAATACAAACTATCTTGTACTGTATACTCCAGACAAATATGAAGTTTCTCCAGCTAATCGGTGGGGTGCAGAAATTCAAGTTACAGATGGTGTTGTAACACAGGTCTCAGATCGAAACACGTATGGTACACCTGCATTAGAAGTTCCTGAAAACGGTTACGTTCTCTCTGGGCATGGAACAGCAAGAACATGGTTACTTGATAATGTTAAAGTTGGGGATGTGTTAGACATTTCGGCAACTGAAACGAAACTTGTGCCATCTTCACAAGCAGCAGGACATTCTACATTTGTAAACCCAATTCGGGAGGATGTTCAGAACTATGAATTAGGTATCATTGAGGAATTAGTTACTAATTATGATGTGGACGGTATCGTTCTTGACCGAGCAAGATACAACAATATTTACGCTGACTTTAGTGAATTAAGCCGTGAAAAATTTGAGGCGTATATAGGTCGAGAAGTTGCAAATTTCCCGCAAGATATTTTTGAAATCAAATTTGACAACAACGGACAACAAAGTATTGAAGAAGGTCCTTTGTACCAAAAATGGATTGAATGGCGTGCTGGAAATATTCAGTCCTTTTTTAAAAAGGCACAGAAAACAGTTCATGATTTAAAGGAAGATGTATATTTTAGCACGTATGTAGGTGCATGGTATTCGGATTACTACAGTGAAGGTGTGAACTGGGCAAGTAAAACATATCAACCAGATTATAGCTGGACTTCACCTGATTATCACAAAACTGGTTATGCTGAAACATTAGACTTCATCATGACAGGTACGTACTTTGAACATGTAACAAAAGAAGAAGCGATTGCTAATGGTAGAATTGCTGAGCATAGCGTTGAAGGCTCTGCTGAACTAGCTATGGATGTCATTAATGAATCGACATTTGTTTACGGAAGTCTTTATCTCAATCAATATAGTAATAATCCAGATCAATTCCGCAAGGCTCTACGGAAGGATATTGAAAAAACACATGGTGTTATGTTGTTCGATTTAGTATATCTGGAATGGTTCGATTGGTGGCATATCGTAGAAGAGGAATTTGCAGAGCCTAGTCAAGCTCCGCACCATATTCCTGGATTCCTGAAAATGGTTCGAAGCGATACGTAGCAAAGATTGAGGAGCGGTTTATAAAAAAACTGCTCCTTTATGTATTTTTAAAATAATTTGAATTTTATGTAAAGTGAATTTATACTATGAATAGGAAATATCCTCCTTTTTGGTAAGAAACAGGAGGAGAATTTTACTCTGATATGAAAAGAGAGGAAGGTTATATGAAAATACAGATTCTTGGTACAGGAGCGGCAGAAGGATTTCCAGGTTTATTTTGTAATTGCAAACATTGCAAGAGGGCAAGAGAGTTAGGGGGAAAGAATATTAGAACCCGTTCTTCAACTGTTATCGATGATACAATTAAGATTGATTTCCCACCCGACACCTATCACCATGTTTTAACACACCAACTCGACCTTTCTAAAGTAGAGCATTTATTGTTTACTCATACTCACATGGACCATTTTAACCCCAAAGATCTAGGAATGAGAACACCAGGATTTGCTCATGATTTTTCATATCCCCTACATATTTACGGAAATGATGCAGCGATATATAAATGTAAAGAAGTCTTATGGCATACTGAAAATTATTTCTCATTTACATTAATGCACCCTTTTTCTACGTATCAAGTCGGTACAGCAAAGGTGACGCCTTTACCCGCAGATCACAACCCATTAGAAACCTGTTTGCTTTTTTACATTGAAAAGGATGGAAAAACGATATTTCATGGACATGATACAGGTTGGTTTCCTGAAAAAACATGGGAATGGTTATCTACGAAAAAAATAGATGTAGTCATTTTGGATTGTACTCGTGGACTTTTACCAGGAAGAAAAAATCATCTTAATATAGAAGCTGTTAAGGATATACAAAAGGTATTTCTTGAAAAAAATATCATATCGAAAGGGAGTCAAATAATAGCGACTCATTTTTCTCACAATATTGGTCTAATGCACGAGGATTTAGAAGAAATTTTTGCTTCGAGTGGTATTAAAGTTGCCTTTGATGGAATTGAAATTCATGTATGAAATACTGTATTAAACAGGAATAAAAACAAAGGATAGATGAATCGTGATATTTTACGAAAAACAAATCGAAGAATACGAGAATTATAAACCTGAACTAACTAAGCGTGAGGATTTTGAGAATTTTTGGGAAGAAACTTTAAAGGAATCAGCTGTATCTCCACTTCACATCCAAATGAAACCGATTAATTATCCAATCGATCAAATTGTCGCCTACAAGTTGATATACAGGGGATTTGCAGGAACTCCAATAAATGCCTTTTATATATTACCAAAAGATAAAAATAAAGACTTGCCGTGTATTATTATTTTTCATGGTTATGGTGGTAATAAAGGTTCAATATCTAATTACATGAAATGGACTATACAGGGATATGCCGTTTTGGCAGTAGACTGTCGAGGCCATGGGGAAAGTGCTGAGGACACGCTCTATTCCTTCGGTTCTACTGGAACATGGGCTACTCAAGGAATTCTAGATAAATATGAATATTATTATCGAAAAATCTATGTTGATTGCAAACGAGCAGTCGATGTTATTTTTACTAGAAACGAAATTGATAAATCTAGGATTTGTCTGCATGGTGCAAGCTTAGGTGGGGGGATCTCACTAGCGGTTGCAGCACTAGATAATCGTCCTACATTAGTTGTAGCTGATGTTCCGAATATGTGTAATATCGAGCTTGCTGTTCAGCAAAAATTCGAAGGCTCTTTAGTTAGTATCGAAAATTTTATGAATAGATATCCTGAAAAGAGTAAACAGGTGTTTGAAACCCTCTCCTATTTTGACAATCTTAATTTAGCACAATGGATTAAGAGCAAGACACGAGTTTCTGTAGCTTTCAAGGATTTAATCTGCCCCCCTCAATCTGTTTACGGTGTATACAACCAGATCGATGCAGAAAAGTTGATCATTTCATATCCGTTTTCAGGACATGATGCACCAGGCATCATATCGCACATCGATCAAACAATTGCTTATATTAAAGAAAATCTATAGAGCTTAATATTCTTCGAAGCTTCGAACGGTGACTAGATTGTTATAAGTAGGTCGCACCTTTATCGTAAATTAAAATTTCTAAAAATTGTTACAATTATATTGACAATGTAACTTTCTTGCAATAAAATTAACTTTGAAGAATATATTCACTTTTACACATTTTTTAGGAGTAATATTCCACCTCTGTTGTGAGTTCTTCGATTAAAAAAGGGGGAAATCGAATTGAAAAGATTAAAAAGGTTTTCAATGTTGTTGATCGTTTTAATGCTTTTTGTTGCAACTGCATGTTCTAACAATGAGAGTGCAGGAAATGATGACGAAGGTAAGAAAGATGAGAAAAAGAATGTTGAAATTAAGTTTTGGACGATTTCACTAAGCCCTACATTTGATGATTACATAAACGGTTTAGTCGATCAGTTCGAAGAGCAGAATCCAGGGGTAACTGTTGTATGGGAGGATATTCCGTATGACACTGTAGAACAAAAGACGTTAACTGCCGCTGCTTCTGGTCAGCTTGCTGATGTTATGAATTTAAACACAGACTACCTCAAGAAACTTGCAGCTGTCGGGGCTGTTATGGATCTTACAGAAAAAGCAGCCGATGTTAAGGATGATTTCTTTGAAGGAGTATGGGAAGCTGGGAATTTAGGCGATAAAACATATGCACTTCCATGGTATCTATCTACAGGTGGTCTTTTATACAATAAGGAATTATTGGAAAAAGCGGGTTTTGACGGTCCACCTAAAAGTGAGGAAGAAGCTTGGGAAATGTCAGAAGTTCTTTATGAGAAGTTAGGAGTCTATGGTAATACACCTACAGATATCCATTTATTCTTACCTCAAAATGGTATTCCTTTAGTTTCTGAAGATTTAAAGAGCGCAGCTATTAATACACCTGAGGCAGTTGAAGTATTTAAAAAGTTTAAAGAGCGTTTTGATAAGGGCTTAATCCCTAAGGAAATTTTATTAGCGCAAGCGAAACCAAACGAGTGGTATGCACAAGAGAAAATGGCATGGTGGGGTACAGGACCACAACTTTATCGTCAGGTTGAAGACTTATCACCTGAAGTGTATGCAAAATCTGATGCTGCACCGGCTATCGTTGGTTCCTCTGGATTTAGACATGTATCGATTATGAATATTGCTGTTTCCGCAAAATCAAAGGCTCCTGAAGAAGCTGTTGAATTTGCTAAGTTTGTTACAAACGCAGAAAGTCAGTTAGCATTCAGTAAGATTGTAGCAATCCTACCGTCAGTTAAAGATGCTGCAGCTGATGAATTCTTCACACAAGGTGAAAATTCGGATGACCCTGCAGAAAAAGGTAAGTTTTATGCTGCAAAACAGCTTGATATTGCAAAGGATATGTTTGCTCCTGTTGAGAATATTTCAGAAATTAATAAAACAGTTAATGAAGAATTTCACAAAGTCTTGTTAGAGGATAAAGATCCACAGAAAGCGATTGAAGATGCTGAAGCCAAGATTAATGAGCTTCTAAAGACGAAATAAAGTTTATCAAAGCCTAGCAAAATATAATTTAAAGAATAATAGGATTTATCTATGGCATTCATGATTGCTTAGGCATAGTGAATGCCTTCTTTTCTAAGAAATTATGATTTTACCAAATGTAGCTGAAAGTCGTAGTATGGTTGAAACAGACTAGCATTCGAATTATGGTAGGAGTGATTGTATGTATAAAGCAAGACACGCTTGGATGTTTCTTTTGCCAACCGCAATTTTGTTAACGACGTTTACCTTACTCCCAGCGCTGGCAGCTCTAGGGCTCAGTTTTACAGATTACAATGTATTCATGGGAACGGTAGATTGGGTTGGTCTTGAAAATTTTATTAGAGCACTTAAAGATGAAGAGTTTTGGAATGCATTAAAAAATACGGCTTATTATTGGATCTTAGTTACACCTGCACTTGTCGTCCTACCCGTATTTCTAGCAATTCTTGTTAATCAACAGCTAATTGGAATTAAGTTATTTCGATTAACATATTACTTTCCGGCACTCGTTTCAGTTGTAATTACCGCAATTTTATGGAACTGGTTATTTGCTAGTGACGGGATTTTTAATTATTTGTTAAGTCTTATCGGAATCAGTCCTATTGATTGGTTAACTAGCAGGAAGTTTGTAATGATTAGTCTTGCAATTGTAACCGTATGGCAAGGTTTAGGCTACTATATGCTTTTTTATCTAGCAGGCTTGCAATCCGTGCCAACAGATCTATACGAAGCAGCTGAATTAGATGGAGCTGGGTTCTGGCAAAAACATATACATATAACCTTCCCTATGTTAAAGCCAATCATCTTCTTTACGGCAGTTATCTCAACGATGTCAGCGTTCAAAGAATTTACATTAATGTTAACGATGACTGATGGTGGACCAATAGGGGCTTCAAAGACCGTTGTGTTCCTTGTTTTCGAAAAAGCGTTTAGGCAATTGGAAATGGGATATGCTAGTGCGATTTCATTTATTCTATTTATTATCATACTCATTTTGACTTTGTTAAATAAACGAACATTGGATAGCCAGTCTTAATTAAGGAGGTAAAGTAGCATATGCAGCCTATACAATCAAACACCAACACAGTATCCGACATCAAAACAAAAGGGCGGCCTCGTAAATTGCCGAGTAAAAGGAAAATTAGTCGCCTAACGATTTCATATTTCTTTTTGATAGTAGTAATGATTGTTATGATTGTTCCTTTTTTATGGTCAGTATCGACTGCATTAAAGGGACAAAACGAAGCAATATTTTCATTTCCTCCGAAGTTTATTCCAGAAAATATTACATTGGATAATTTTATTACAGTGTGGAATACACTTCCAATTCCTCTTTATTTATGGAATAGTACGATTTTAGCCTTTTGGGGAGTTCTTTTACCACTAATATTCTGTTCGTTAGCAGCTTTTCCATTAGCACGTATGAATTTCAAGGGGAAGAATATTGTATTTTTAGTGATTCTATCCACGATGATGATTCCTGGAGAGGTTACAATGATTCCAATTTATTTGATATTGGAAAAGTTACACCTTATTGGTTCATTTTCTGGAGTTATCTTGCCTGGGGCAGTTACCGCATTTGGTATTTTTTTAATGAGGCAGGCTTTTATGGGTATCCCTAAGGAAATTGATGAATCTGCCATTATTGATGGGGCAAAACCATGGCAAATCTGGTGGTATATTATGATTCCTATGGTAAAACCAATGCTTGCTACTTTAGCTATTCTAAGTTTCATTGGTTCTTGGAACAACTTTTTATGGCCACTACTGGTTTTACAAGATCCGAACACATATCCGTTAACAGTAGGTTTATATGACTTAAAAGGAGCCTTTGTAACTAATACCAGACTTGTTTCTGCAGGTGCAATCATTGCTCTTGTACCAATCCTAATTGTATTTGTTGCATTCCAAAATTACTTTATTAAAGGAGCCTATAGTAGTGCAGTAAAAGGGTAATAGAAAAATATAGACCATTCTCATGGAGAGGTATTCTAGTCGTATCCAATATTTCAATATATTAACTGCATAATGTGAAGAAAAATCCTTTCTTGTGCTTTAGTGGTGGATTAATCTTTTTTGTTTATTGGTGCGATAAAAAAGAGGGGAAATGATGAAAAAACAAGAGTTTTTGAACTTAATACACCAACAATTAATTGTTTCGTGTCAAGCTTTAGAAGATGAACCGCTACATGGTTCCATGTACATGGCTAAAATGGGTATTGCTGCAAAGATGGGTGGGGCAGTGGCGATAAGAGCTAATGGCAAGGAAGATTTAATGGCCATTAAAGAAGCTACTGGGTTGCCAACTATTGGGATTATTAAAAGAGACTATCCGGAAAGTGACGTGTTTATAACACCAACATTAAAGGAAGTTTCTGAGCTCATCGAGTCTGGTACGGATGTAATAACACTTGATGCAACGTTTAGAAAAAGACCAAGCGACGTAACTTTCACAGATTTGGTTTGGTATATAAGAAAACATAGTTCCAGTCTGATTATGGCTGATGTATCTACAGTTGCTGAAGGGATTGCCGCGGTAGAAGAAGGGTGCGACCTAGTTTCAACAACACTATCTGGATATACGTCATATAGTCCACAAATTGAAGGACCTGACTTTAATCTCATCAAGGATCTTACCTCGAAGTGTAAGGTGCCAATTATCGCAGAAGGTAGAATATCAACCCCTGATGAGGCAGTTATGGCCTTTAAAAATGGTGCACATTCAGTTGTAGTAGGATCTGCAATTACAAGACCGCAGGAAATTACAAAAAGATTTGTTGAGGGAATAAACAAAGCTAAATTAAAGAAGTTATGAGGTGATAAAAGTGATTATTAAGGACCTGGAAGTCTTTCCTCTGTCATTGCCGATGAAACAAAGTTTTCAAATTTCAGGGGGGACAGTTGGGGACAGTAATCAAGGTGCACCGCATGTTTACGTGAAAATCGTGTCAGAAGATGGCATCGAGGGTTGGGGAGAGGCTAGACCGAGTCATAGATGGAGTTATGAAACGATCGAGACTGTTGTTTCAACCATTCAAAAATATATTAAACCTGTAATCATTGGTAAGAAAGCTGATGACCTCTCCACTATCCATGAGATGATTGACAAGGAAATTTCCTCTGGATACTCGAAAGGTCAGCCTATTTGTAAAGCGGCTGTTGATATGGCCCTCTACGACCTAATTGGTAAAAGCTCTAACAAAGCTTTATCTGAAATTTGGCTTGGTAAATCAAAAGAACATATCGATTTATCTTACCTAATAAGTACAAGAAACCTCAATGAGGCAGCTAAAAAAGCTAAATATGCGAGTGAAAATGGATTTAAAGCTATTGACGTGAAAATTGGATTCAATGTAGATCTCGATATGGAGGTTTTGGAAGTAGTGAAGGCTGAAGCCCCAACTCTTTTTTTTAGGGTTGATGCAAATCAAGGGTATACACTTCCTGAGGCAATAAAGGCAGCCAAAAAAATGGAGAGAATCGGTGTAGACGTCTTTGAACAACCATTAAAAGCAAACGATTTACTAGGACATAGGGAACTGAGAAGAAAAACGTCATTACCGATAGCTTTAGACGAAAGTATCTGGAGTTCAAGTGATGTATTACAAGCTATTCGACTTGAAGCATGTGATTATGCAGTGATTAAACTCACCAAAATGGGTGGAATCACTGGTGCGAAATTAGCAGGAGAAATAGCTAAGGAAGCAAGCCTTGGTTTACTTGGTGGCGGGTTAACAGAATCTACTCTAGGACTAACAAGTAGTGCCCACTTGTTCAATTATTTAGGAATTAATCTCCCATCTGATTTGAATGGTCCGTTTTTTCTAGAAGATGATCCGATTCAAAACAGAGGAGAAATTGAGAGGGGATCCATTTTACTACCTTCAGGATATGGTATCGGGTGTGAGGTAGATCAAAAAAAGCTTGATGCGTATAAAATTCAAGTGTAGTAGGGGGTTAATATGACACGTAAAATTAGGTTTGGAATCATCGGATGTGGTGTGATTTCTCCTTTACATGCTGAGGCGATAAAAGCATGTCCAAATACTGAACTTGTTGCGGTTTCAGACTTGAGTTTGGAGACAGCTAGGAAGTTTGCAAATGCCTTTAATATTTCCACCTATGTTTCGGACTATAAGGATCTTCTCGCGATGAAAGAAATCGATGTCGTTTCAATCTGCACACCAAGTGGGACACATGGACAAATAGCTATCGATGCAGCACTAGCAAAAAAAAGTATTCTGTGTGAAAAACCCCTCGAAATAAAAGCAGACCGTATGACCCAAATGATACAAATCTGCAGAGAACAAGGGGTAAAGTTAGGATGTGTCTACCAACGGAGAGCCACAGGTGTTGTTAAAAGGGTAAAAGAAGCTATCAGTAACGGAGAGATTGGAAAGTTGATTTTATGTGATGCCTATTTAAAATATTACCGTGACCAGGCTTATTACGATAGTGCAGGGTGGCGTGGAACTTGGGAAATGGACGGTGGAGGCGCGCTAATGAACCAAGGTGTCCACGGGATTGACTTATTCGTGTGGTTAACAGGTGGTGTTTCAAAAGTGTTTGCTAGAGCTGCCGCTTTAACCAGAAATATCGAAGTAGAAGATACTGCGGTATCTGTTGTCGAATGTAAGAACGGTGCTTTTGGGGTAATTGAAGGTACCACCTCTGTCTTTCCAGAAAGGAGTACCCGAATAGAACTTTATGGAGAAAAGGGTACGATTATATTTGACGACAGTGGAATACAGGAATGGGTTACAAAGGATAAGGGAGATATTACGAAAGAGATTGAAATTGAGCTTAAAAATATTGAAGGGGTTAGGTCAATTGGCCATTATCATTTTATTGATGATATGGCTAAAGCAATTATTGAAGACCGAGAACCAATGGTAACAGGAGAGGAAGCGAGAAAGGCCGTTGATTTAATCCTCTCAATCTACGAATCTTCTAAACAACAAAAAGAAGTGTACTTGTAAGGATGGCTAAGTTATGAAAATCTATGTGAGTGTAGATATGGAAGGGATTTCGGGTGTCATGCTACCTGAACAGCTTAAAAAAGGTGGATTATTGTATGAAGAAGCTAGGAAGCTACTAACAGCTGAAGTTAATGCAGTAATTGAGGGGTTAATTGAAGCTGGGGTAGATGATATCTATGTCAAGGATGCTCATGGAACAGGGTACAATTTTATTGCTTCAGAATTGCATCACCAGGCAAGATACTGTATGGGGGCAACAAATATCTCCAGACGCTTCCCTGGTTTGGATTCTTCATTTGATGGAGCTATGTTGATCGGCTATCACACAATGGGTGGGACTGAAGGAGCAATTCGAGATCATACGATGACCTCGGTCGGTTGGCAGTCCATTCAAATTAATGGGAGACCTATAGGTGAGATAGGAATTGATAGCCTGTTATTTGGCTTACACAATGTACCCATCCTTCTTGTAACAGGAGATAAAAAGACATGTGCAGAAGCAATAGAGGAAATACCTAATGTATGTACGTATGAAACAAAAGAAGGCTACGGAAGGCATGCAGCATTAATTAAACCACCTAAACTAGTACATAAAGAAATAAAAGAGTTGATAAAAGAATCAATTAATAATAGGGAAAATGTATTGCCGGTTAAATTAGAAGGGCCATACGAAGTGGTAATCAAGTTTTTAAGTACAGATCAAGTCGATCATAGATACTTTGATGGTACGCGTAGCATACGTATAAATGGTTTAACGGCTGCATATTCGAGTGACGATTTTATTGAGGTTCTTTCATTAGCTTTGTAAGGGGAGGGGAAACACATTTTCAATGGAATATTCAATCGGAATTGATATTGGTGGTACGAAGATAGCGGCGGGTATTATTAGTAGAGAAGGAAGTGTCTTAATTAAGAAAGTATTTTCCACGCCTCAGGAAACAAAAAACTCCATCATCCAGTTGCTTGAAAATATTATTTTTTCATTAACTGAGACTGCAAGGACTGAAGAGAAGAAGCTTGTTGGAATTGGTATAGGAACAGCTGGACAAATCGATTTTGAAAAAGGAAAGGTACTTTCAGGTACGGCAAACATCAGGGATTGGAATAATGTTGCTTTAAGAGATATTCTTTCTAAAAAAACAGATTTGCCTATCTACATTGAAAATGATGTAAATGTCCTTGCCCTAGCTGAACAACAGCTTGGTGCAGGGAGAAACGTAGAAAACCTTATCTGCCTAGCTTTAGGCACTGGCGTTGGCGGCGGTGTTATTACAGGTGGTGAGTTACTTCGAGGAGCATGGGGTGGCGGTGCTGAGCTAGGTCACATTACGGTTAATATGAATGGGCCATTATGTAACTGTGGTTTCCAGGGTTGCGTTGAAGTGTATTCGTCAGGAACTGGAATAGCAAGAATGATGAGAGAAGAATTGGATGCCTATAGAGATAGTGAAGGTAATAATGACCTATTATACTATCAAAAACATCCTAAAGAAGTGACAAGTAGACTTGTTTTTGAATTAAATAACGCTGGAAATGAAGTAGCTGTAAAAGTAGTAGAGACAGCTATTAATGCTCTTTCATATGCAATTGTTAGCATGATTCATACCTTCAATCCCTCGATGATTATACTTGGTGGTGGAGTATTACATGAAGGAGAATGGTTTATCCAAAAAGTACGAGAAAGGATAGGTATTTTGGGAATTCGTTCCTTGGTTGACCCAGTTGAAATTAAAAGTGCCCAGCTCGGTGATGATGCAGGACTTATAGGTGCCGCCATTCAGCCTTGGGTATATGGAATCGATGTAGACGTTACAAATTAGTAAACCTAAAGTCTTACTAAACAGAGCAAGGAGTGTTATGAATGAGAAATGTTCGGGTGGGAGTTATTGGAGCGGGAAGCATTTCAGAACTTCATTTTAGTTCATATGCCAACAATAATCATGCCAAAATAGTTGCTGTATGTGACCTTAATAAGGAGAGGGCAGTACAAAAAGCAAAGACCTATGGTGCAGAATTTGTTTACTCTGATTATCGTGAGCTATTAGCTAATCCAGAAATCGATGCAGTCAGCATATGTACTTGGAATAACAGTCATGCAGAAATAAGTATTGCAGCACTTAAGGCTGGAAAGAATGTACTGGTAGAAAAGCCACTGTGTAAAACTGTTGAAGAGGCATTGGAAATTGAAAAAACGGTAAAGGAAACTGGAAAACTACTCCAAGTTGGCTTTGTGCGACGTTATGCAAGCAACACGGCCATACTGCAAAAATTTATTCAAAATAATGAATTAGGGAATATATATTATGCAAAAGCCTCTTGTATTCGTAGATTAGGTAATCCTGGCGGTTGGTTCTCTGATTTGGAACGGTCCGGTGGAGGTCCATTGATTGATTTAGGTGTTCATATGATTGATATTTGCTGGTATCTTATGGGACGACCGAAGATAAAGTCGATTAGCGGTAATACATATAATAAACTTGGAAATAGATCAAATGTAGAAAACTTATCCTACTATAAGGCTTCAGATTTTGATGCAACAAAAAATACAGTAGAGGACCTCGCAAATGCTCTCATTCGATTTGAGAACGGCGCTTCTATTTTTGTTGATGTAAGTTTTTCTCTTCATGCGAAAAAGGATGAAATTTCTGTTAAACTATTTGGGGAAAGGGGTGGCGCGGAAATCGAACCCGAGTTATTAATCGTTTCTGAAAAATACGATACAATTGTAAATCTGAATCCTCAAATTGACAATTTGTCATTTGATTTTGTGAAAGCATTTCAATCGGAAATTGATTGTTTTATTGATTGTTGCCATACTGGAGAGGAAACAATTAGTCCTGTGCAGGATGGGGTTGAGATGATGAAAATTCTATGTGGCATATATGAATCTAGTAAAAAAGGTACTGAAATTACGTTTTAGGATGTATATTCTCGTTCTGTAAATATAGCATGTTTATAACGTCTTTGTTTACTTAATGCGTGTATGTTTTACTTTCCCGTAACCCGAGGAAGAAAAGGAGAAGGATATGAATACAATGACGAAATCAAACCCAATTATTATGATTACTAGTATATATAAATCACTAACAAAGGCTGAACAAAAAGTAGCAGATTTCGTAATGGTTGATACAGAAGAAGCTGTATATTCGTCCGTAACAGATCTTGCAGAAAAGTCGGGAGTGGGAGAGACAACCGTTATTCGATTTTGTCGGAAGCTTGGTTTTAGTGGGTACCAGGAGTTTAAGCTAGCTGTTGCTCAAAATCTTGTGAGTCCCGAAGAGCAGGTTCATGGAAAAATAGAAGATAATGATACACTTGAAGTTATTTCTCGCAAAATTACAACTCAAAATATAAATGCCCTTGAAAATACACTTAACTTATTACAAACACAAGCACTCGAAAAAGCTGCCAAGTCAATTATCTCGGCCAATCGGTTATTTTTCTTTGGTATTGGTTCATCTGGTATAACTGCAATGGACGCTAGTCATCGATTTATGCGTTTCGGCTATAATGTCATCACCTCTTCTGATTCGCATGTTATGGCAATGAACGCGGCTCTCGCAACGGAGGATGACGTCGTTTTTGGCATTTCCACCTCTGGAAGTACAAAAGATGTTGTTGATGCAATTCGAATTGCTAAGGAAAATAACGCATTAGTCATTTGTTTAACGAATCATGCACGCTCACCTATTACTAAGTATGCAGATGTTATTTTATTAGCTGCATCAAAGGAATCACCACTTCAAGGCGGAGCGTTTGCTTCTAAGATTGCACAACTTCATTTACTTGATATTTTAACATCTGTTATTGCATTAAAAGATAAGGGTCAAACTTTTCAATCAATTGAGCAAACAGCTAAGGCTGTTTTGGATAAGATGTACTAGTTTTTATAAGGTAGATGCAGTTACGACTGCATCTTCTTTTATAAGTAAATAAATTAATGAGGTGATTATATGAAATTAAGTATGAGTATGTATAGTTTACATCAAGATATTGTTAACAAAAATTTAGATGTGTTTGAGTTTATAGATTATGCCTCTTCGATTGGTCTTGATGGAGTAGAGCTTTTAGATATGTACTGGAAGGATGAAGAGAAAGAAATCCCTGAAGTAATACATCTGTTGTCAGAAAGAAATCTTCTAGTAAGTGCCTATGATATTTCAAATAACTTTGTGAAGACCAGTAAAGAGGAACGAAATAATGAAATTCAAAAAGTTTACAAAGGAATAGATATTGCCCAAAAGCTACATACAAAAGTTGTTCGAATTTTTAGTGGTGATTTAAGTGAAAACGTTTCTTTTGAACAAGGAAAATCATGGATTATTGAATGTTTAAAGGAAAGTGCAGGTTATGCGGAAGATAAAGGGATAATACTTGCAATTGAGAACCACGGTTACTTCGCTGGTCGAAGTGAACAGGTTATTGAATTAATTGATGCGGTTAATTCTACGCATGTAAGAAGCACGCTTGATACAGGTAATTTCCTTTTAGTAGATGAGGATCCAAAGCACGCCGTTTCTGTTTTAAAGAAATATGTGTCGCATGTACACTTTAAGGATTTCGTTCGAGTGGGAAAAGAGTACGTGGGTCATGCGTTTCAAGCATTGTCTGGCGAAAAATTTATGGGGACAGTAGCAGGGGAAGGAAGCGTTGACCTTCAACATGTCATTCAAGAGTTAAGAAGTGTTAATTACAACGGATGGCTGTCTGTAGAATATGAAGGAACTGATGACCCTAAGGTAGGAGCAAAAAAATCAGTACATAATCTAAGAGCAATAGTACATGCAGGAAATTAAAATCAAGCTGAGCTTTATTCCTTTGAATGATTCATAAGGAGCCCAAGGATAATAGGTCAAAATTTATCCTTTTACGAAAGAGGTGGTTAAGATGTTTTCCTATAACGGAAAAGTATTTAAAGTAATGGAGGTGATAGGAAATGTTTGTTATGTCAATTTATTGTGGCTTATTTCCTCGCTTCCTATCATCACAATCCCAGCTTCAACCTCCGCCATGCTTGGAGTGATGAAAGACTTTTCAGAAGGAAATGAACCGTCTGTATCAAAAGGATTTGTTAGTCATTTTAAGAAATATCTTAAGAAATCTAGTGTGATTGGGCTTTTTCAATTTCTAATTGGGTTTGTATTAGTAGTTGACCTTCAAGTTATTTGGAATCTGGAAGGTATCCTGCAATATATCATGATCTCCTTAATTGGATTATTAGCATTAACGTTTATATTTATGTCCTTCTATATTTACCCACTATTAGTGGAATCTGATATGTCTTATAGGGAATTGATTAAAAACTCATTTTATTTATCAATCACGAGACCTTCAACTCCCATAATCATATTGCTTTTTATTAGTATCATTGTTTTTGTTAGTACATTCATTCCATTTCTACCTATTTTATGCGCTTTTAGTATGATTAGTTTTATAAATTACTATTTTTGTAAAAGAACCATAACTAAAGTTAAAAATATAGTGAGTATCTAAAGGAGTTTGTATATGAAAATAGTGTATCTACCACTTGATGAAAGACCTTGTAATTTGATATATCCACAACAATTAGCCGCTTCAGCAGACGTTACCCTTCATGTACCAAGTAAAGAAATTTTAGGAAATAAGAAAATAGCAGCATCATATAGTAATATTCGAAATTGGTTAGTGAAGGAAACTAAGGATGCTAATTATTTAATTATCTCATTGGATATGCTTATCTATGGTGGCATTGTGCCTTCCAGAATACACAAATTTTCTAAAGAAGAGTGTCAAAAAAGGCTTGAACTTATTAGGGAATTAAAACAACAAAATAAAAACCTAACTATATATGCATTTAATTTAATTATGAGAGTTCCCAATTATAATAGTAGCGATGAGGAACCAGATTATTATGAGTTTTTTGGGGAAAAGATATCCAGTTATGGAAAATTGGTAGATAAAGAATCAAGAGGGCAACTTTCAGAGACTGAGGTTCATAGCCTGACTGAAATAAAAGGAGAGATTCCTTCCGAGATATTAGATGATTTTATCGGAAGAAGAAGGATAAATTGTTCCATTAATCATGATGCGATAGAACTAGTAGAAGATGGGATGATTGACTCATTAATCATTCCCCTTGATGATAATGCGGAATATGGTTTTAGTTCTATTGAGCAGAGTGAACTTGTATCTAAAGTGGAAGAACTGAATTTATTTGATAAAATTGCGATTTACCCTGGTGCAGATGAAATAGGATGTACTTTGTTTGCAAAGGTTTTCTGTGACATCCATAATTATACACCAACAATTTACATCAGATACTCCTCAACAAATGGACCGTTCATCATTCCAAAATATGAGGATCGGAGCTTACATGAAAGTATTAAGTCCCATATAACCGCAATGGGTGGTATTGTGGCTGACAATTCAATCGAGGCTGATGCAATACTATTTACACATTCACCTTCAGTCAGTCAATCGGGTGTCGCAGAACCAAATCAAACTTTTCATGAAAGGCATAAATCCTATTTCTCCGAAGTTAACTACCGGGAATTTGTTCAAGCTCTACGTTATTATGTGCAAAACAGTAAGGTTGTTGGGTTAGCAGATGTTGCAACCTGCAATGGAAGTGACACAACCTTAATGAATTATATAAGAAAAGTAGGTTTACTTGAAAAAATTCATGCCTATGCGGGCTGGAATACATCTGGAAATACATTAGGAACTGTAATTTCTCATTTAATTATTGAAGCGTATTACCAAAGCCAAGCTACTGAAAGTGAAAAGAGGAAAAGCAAAAGTAGAGAGTATTATTATTCTAGGTTAGTTGAAGATTGGGGCTACCAAACAATTGCTAGAAAACATCTATCAAAACATGATGTACCACGTCTTGGTGGTACGTATTTTGATATCTCAGACCAATTAGAAGAAATACAGAGACTTACAAAAAAACTGCTTTCCGATTTTATCAATGATAACTTATCTAATCTATCTGAAGGAAAAATCATTTTACGTCATGTGTATTCTCCATGGAAACGCATGTTTGAAGTTGGGCTCGATTTGCAATTTGAATCCTTGAGGAGTGAATCCAGTGAAGTTGGAGCAAAAGGCTGATTTAATTATTATTGGTGGTGGGATTGGTGGGTGTACTGCGGCACTAGCAGCAGCTAAAAGAGGTAATAAAGTAGTCTTAACTGAGGAAACGGACTGGATTGGTGGACAATTAACGAGCCAGGCTGTACCTCCAGATGAACATCAATGGATTGAGCAATTTGGTTGTACAAAAACATATCGGGAATTTAGAGACCGTGTAAGGGAGTACTATCGCAAAAATTATCCCCTAACAGAAGATGCCAGAAAGAATCGATTACTTAATCCAGGTAATGCATGGGTTAGTAGGCTTTCACATGAACCAAGGGTTGCCCTTGCAGTACTTACTGATATGTTACAACCATTTATCAGCAGTTCTAAAATTACAATTTTATTGAATCATAAAATTATTTCTGCTGAAACAGATGGTGAAGAAGTGTTGTCTGTATCTGTGGAGGATAAGAATAGTAGTTTAATTACTAGGTTGTTTGGAACATTTTTTATTGATGCTACAGAGTGCGGAGATCTCTTACCACTCACAGGAACGGAATATGTAACAGGTGCTGAATCAAAGGAAGAAACGGGCGAACCACATGCGGTTAATGGGCCAGCGATTCCACAAGATATCCAGTCAATTACTCATTGTTTTATTGTAGATTATATCGAAGGAAAAGATTTTACAATTGAAAAACCGGAACAATATGAGTTTTGGAAGGAATATAAGGCTGATTTTATGAATGAAAAGCTTCTAAGTTGGTTTGGTGCAGACGGAGTAACAGGAAAAACGAAAAAGTTCGGCATGTTCCCTGGTGAGGGAATCTCCTTATGGGATTATCGTAGAATTATAGATCCTTCTATGTTCCAGCCCTCATTTTTTGAAGGAGAAGTTTCCATTATAAATTGGCCGCAGAATGATTATTGGCTAGGATCAATCATTGATGTTACAGAGGAAGAAAAACAAAAACATTTAACTGGTGCAAGACAGCTTAGCCTTTCACTTTTATATTGGTTACAAACAGAAGCTCCAAGACCAGATGGCGGTGTTGGATATCCGGGATTAAGGTTACGGAAAGATATGGTCGGAACTGAGGACGGTTTAGCTAAATATCCTTATATAAGGGAATCAAGAAGAATTAAGGCCGAATTTACTGTACTTGAACAACATGTTAGTGCTGATATACGTGGGGAAGAGGGTATAGCTAATTTCCCTGATTCTGTCGGAATTGGTTGGTATTATATTGATTTACATCCTACTATAGTTACAAACACAACTTGTTATGTTCCAAGCTATCCTTTTCAAATTCCACTCGGGTGTCTCCTGCCGATAAGGATGAATAATATCCTACCAGCCTGCAAAAATATAGGAACCACACATATAACGAATGGATGCTTTCGATTACATCCAGTAGAGTGGAATATTGGAGAAACAGTTGGTTACCTTGTTAGTTTTTGTCTTGAAAGAGGAATAAAACCTCGTGAGGTTCGAAATAATCATGTATTGTTAAAAGAGTTTCAACAATTGTTAGTCCGTGAAGGAATTGAACTAGACTGGCCAAGAGTTGTAGGGGCAGTTACTAACAAAAAAGAAGGATAGACAAGAAAATCTAAATTATCGTACATGTTAGTAAACAACCGATTTACGAGTTAGGAGGTTATTAATTGCTCCCATATCGATTACTCGCTATAGACTTAGACGGTACAACTTTAAACGATAACAAGGAAATTACACCAGCAACAAAATACTGGGTTAGAAAAGCCGGTGAGAATGGGGTCGTTGTATCCATCGCTACAGGTAGGGGTCGACAATCTGCAGAAACATTTAGAAAAGAATTAGCTCTTACTTCACCGATGGTGTATTTAAATGGAGCAGAAATATGGAAATCACCGAACAATCTACTTGAAAGACACTATTTAATGACTCAGGACATCCTTAAACTTTACCATCTCGCTATTCAGACAGATTCTTGGTTTTGGGGCTTCACCGAAGACCGTTTTATTAGAAAATCCGATTGGCAGGATGAGCTTGTAAATGGGAAATGGATGAAATTTGGACTATTAAATGATAATTTATCTTTAATTAAAGAACTGAAGGTGCAACTAGAACGTTGGGGCCATCTAGAAATTACTCAATCATCAGATAACAATATTGAGATTTCGACTAAAGGGATTTCAAAGGAGTATGGGATTCGAAAGGTTTGCAGTTTACTAAATATAGAATTAGAGAGTGTAATGGCAATCGGGGATAGCTTTAATGACTTAAAGTTAATTAACTCCGTCGGTTTAGGTGTTGCGATGGAAAATGCAGCTGATGATGTCAAAAATGTTGCAGATAAAATTACATCATCAAACGAAGAGGATGGGGTAGCTAAAGCAATATGTCATTACTTATTCGAAATGGATTACAAATAGAAACTCAAACAAGTATCTATTATTTGTAGAGGCTTTGTTAAAACGAATTGCATATAGAAAGACAACTTGTTGTTCTACATTCAAAATACCCTAATAAACTTTTAACATCATCAAAGAAATTTCGTAAGGAGTGGGATTTTGAAAAAAGTTGACACATTTGTAGTAAATGCTGACCGAGCAACAGTTTATAAAGTGTTCATGGATCCGATGAAACTAGGACCTTGTTTTCCGGGTTGTAAAGAGGTTAAGCAACTGAGTCCAACAACCTATGAAACATTGGTAGAGGTAAAAGTGCAATTTGTCCCTATCAAAATCCTAGGGGTAGGGGAGTTAAAAGAATCCATCGAGAATGAAAGAATTGTCGTCGAGATGAAAGGAAAACCTGTTTCACTGGCAGGATCCTTTACAAACACACTAACCGCAAATCTTAAGACAATCGAACCAAACAAAACACTTGTTGAATATGAAATGGATTTCGAAATGACAGGGAAACTAGCTTCAATTGGAGAGCTCTTAATGAAAGGTTCAAAAAATAAACAATCAGCAGAGTTTATGAAAAATGTTCAGGAGCTGTTTTAGCAAACATAATCGTATTAAAGAGAGAGTAGTAGTAAACTGGTACCTATGTCAAGGACACTATAAAAAAAGAGATTAAGCAATTAGAAGGTGATTCCTATATTGAATAGGAGTCATCTTTTTTAAGTTCCATTGATATCGATAATTGTTATAGTAAACCATGTAATGATTTATTTTTGCCTTTAGCTCTTTTAATGTCTTACACGATTGATAGTCAACCTCATCTTTTAAATGACCAAAGAAGGACTCTTGAGGGGCATTGTCCCAACAGTTTCCTCTTCTAGACATAGATTGGCCTAGTCCATACTTTTTTAATAACTTTTGATATCTTGGGCTCGTATAATGGCTTCCTTGGTCCGAGTGAATAAAGGCATCTTTGTGTAGATTAACTTTCTTATTATTAACTAATTTATGGATTGTCTGAGTTGCGATGTCTAAAGTGATACGATCTGAAACATGATAAGATAGGATTTCATTAGAGGAGGCATCTTTTACAGTCGACAAATAGGCCATACAATTACCGTCATATGGCAAGTAAGTAATGTCCGTTAATAACACTTTTCCAGGTACTCCTTGCTTAAATTCTCTGTTTAATTTGTTTGGAACCACCTGATGCTCCTTAGTCGCTTTCACTATCTTTTTATAGGGATTCGCCCTTCTATGAGGACAGACAATACCATATTTATTCATGATTCTTTGTATCTTTTTACGACTAAAGATAATGTTATAGTCATTCTCCAGTATCATTTTTATTGAACGTGAGCCCTTCTTATATCCCCGACGATTAAATGCCATTAATATGATTTCTTTAGCTCCTATGTCCAATTGCTCTCTTGCTTCTCGACTACCAGATGCCCTTAGGTAGCTATAGTATCCCGAACGGGATACTTTTAAAAGGTCGCAAAAATACTTAGTCATTCGATTAAATTGATTTTGTTCAATGGTCTCATAAATTAACTGATAAACTTTATTCGGTTCTAGGTTTAAGCTTTTGTTTAACAGCCTCCTTTCTGTCACTTCTAGCTTTTTTAATAACTCATCTTGTCCCTCGAGAAGTTTGATTCTAGCCTCTTGCCTTTCAATTACTTCGGATGGTGTAAGTTCACGTTTTAAGGGTCTGCCGGAACTTGTTTTCCTTGTATCTGTAAGCCCAATTAATCCATTCTTTTCATAAGCCTTTTTCCACCTGTGAGCTGATTGTTCTATACGTTTTATTCCAATCACGTCTGGATCAAAGCCATTCTCAATAAAAATTTGTCTAGGGAGTTTGCCCGCTAAATACTCATCCATGAATTTAGTTTTAAATGCGTCAGTGTATGTAATAGACCGGTCGCTAACTCGTTGTACATTTGGATTTTTTTGAAGTGTTTTTATCTCTTTTGCTGAAAATGTAATTTTACTCATATTTGTCCCCAATCCCCATATCTTGAAATTCAAGTATATAAAAAAATACCTGTAGATAAAACACTCTTTTTCAAGTGTCCTAACTACAGGTACCATATTAGTAGACAAGAAATCTACTACTCTCTTTTTTGTTTACAAGGTTTGTTCAAACGAATTCTGTACAATTCTTTCCGGATGAGAGTAAACATTTAACTTTCCTCCACGGATAAAACCAACTGCAGTAATGTTCAGTTCATCTGCCATTTTGATTGCTAAGTCAGTTGGAGCCGATTTTGATAAAACAATCCCAACACCAATTTTTGCAGCCTTCAGCAATACTTCAGATGAAATACGTCCGCTAAATACAATTACTTTGTTCCGAACAGGGATTTTGTTGCTTAAGCAATATCCATATATTTTATCAAGTGCGTTATGTCGACCAATATCGGTACGGTTCACAATTATTTCATTTGATGTGCAAAGTGCTGCGTTGTGTACACCACCAGTATCCTTGAAGACAAGACTACTGTTTTGCATTTCGTTCATAAGTGTAATACATTCTTCGGGAGTAAGGGTTATGGTTGATGTTGATGTTTTCGCCGTTTTTGCATCATTTACAAAATAGAATTGTCTACCTTTTCCGCAACATGAACCTATGAAACGCTTTGTGTAATATTCCTGACTTGTTATTACGTCGCGAGTCGTTTCGACATACGCATAGCCCCCGCCCTCATCAATATGGAGGTTCTTAATCTCGTCTCGGAAACGGATTACTCCTTCTGAAGCTAAGAATCCTATAACAAGTTCTTCAAGCTCTGAAGGCGTACAAACCATCGTTGCGAATTCATTGTTGTTTAGGATAATAGTTAACGGATATTCAGTGACAATTTGATCTTCCTCATCAAACAACTCACCATCCTCGAACCTAATGATTCCTTTTTTTACAGTAATGGAATCCACCATGTATACACCTCACTTATTATTTTTCAAAGTATGGATGCGCTTTCTAATAGATTACTACATTATAATCATACTTTTTTTGGAAGCACAACAAAAAAGATTATTAATAACTCAAAATAATTTTACAAAAAGGCTATTGTATTATTTTGCTAGTTTTGTTACTATTTTAACAATAGTCACAATATCGACACACTTTTGTCACAGGATAGCGAACCTGTCTCTGATGCAAAATGTGGAGATATGAAAGCGATTACTGTTAATTTTATAGTAGCGATCCTGCTAGGGAAATTAACCGTCATCATCCTTATGCTTGTATAAGCATAGGGTTGTTGACGGTTTTTTGTTTGGTAGGAGGACTACTGTAAGGGATAACAGCACTAATTTGAGAAAAGGGAGTGTAAAGAATGGGAAAGACAAAAAATCGCTGGTTGATTGCAGCCTCGGCAGTTGGTATTCACTTATCGATTGGATCTGTATACGCATGGAGTGTATTTACTAAACCCCTCCAAAATCAATTTGGATGGGATTTAACCGACATTAGCTTGACCTTTAGTATCGCAATTTTATTCTTAGGTTTGTCGGCAGCCTACCTAGGTCATTTTGTTGAAAAGTACGGCCCTCGTGCTTCAGGTCTACTTGCCGCTATCTTCTTTGGTGTTGGAATCACTGGAGCAGGTCTTGCTATTCAATTAGAATCACTGACATTATTATATATATTCTATGGCGTATTAGGAGGAATTGGTCTAGGCGTTGGATACATTGCACCGGTTTCTACGCTTGTTAAATGGTTCCCTGATAGACGCGGGATGGCAACAGGTCTTGCAATAATGGGGTTTGGCTTTGCTTCTTTAATAAGTAGCCCAATCATGCAAAAGCTAATTGAGACAGTAGGAATCGCAAATACATTTTACATTTTGGGAGTTTCCTATTTTGTCATTATGGTTCTTTCATCGTTGTACCTTGCTCCACCTGAAGCAGGCTGGATGCCGGCTGGCTTTAAAGAAAAGGTCTCAAATGGAACAACCAAATTAAAGCAGGATTTATCACAATTAACTGCAAATGAAGCGATTAAAACAAAACGTTTTTATTATTTATGGTTGATGCTCTTTATTAATGTTACATGTGGTATAGCAATCATTTCTGCAGCATCTCCACTAGCACAGGAAAGTGTTGGATTAACTGCGGTTGCGGCTGCTGCATTAGTTGGAGTGTTAGGAGCATTTAATGGGCTTGGTCGTATTGGTTGGGCGTCAGTTTCTGACTATTTAGGAAGACCAAATACATATACGACATTCTTTATTATCCAAGTTATTGCGTTTCCATTACTTCCATATGTGTCGAATCCGTTGTTATTCCAGGTATTACTTGCACTCATTTACACATGTTACGGTGGTGGGTTCGCAGCAATCCCAGCATATATTGGAGATTTATTTGGAACCAAACAGCTTGGTGCAATCCACGGTTATATTTTAACTGCGTGGGCAGCAGCTGGCCTCGCAGGTCCGATGTTTGCTTCATGGATTCGTGATACGACTGGAAGCTATACTCAAAGCTTAACGGTATTTACTGCCCTATTTGCTGTTGCGTTGGCGATTTCACTTCTAATCCGTTTGGATATTAAGAAGTTACAAAAACAACAACTTGAAAAAGGTGCTGAGCTTGCTGGTTGACAATCATTGGTAAACTTGATTTACTTAAAGTTAATGAGTAACGAGTAAGAGGTAAATAAAAAATGAATAAATACGAAGCCGAGTTTAGCAATCTTGTAAGGTCGTTTCGCAAAAAGCATATGGGAAAAGGACCTAGTAAAATTACAACAACCTTTTGTAAAAATTGGGCCATTTGTGAGATGGAAGGAAATCTGTCTCCAGTGGAGAAGTTTATTGCCGGTGCAGATGAGGGGAAACAAATGCTTCGTGCCGCGAGAACCGAAATGGTTAAAGAAATGTATCGAAAAAACAGACCTATTGAAATGGAAACATTCCTAGGTTCAAATCTAGTAGATTTATTTGTTGATATTGATATTGATCGAGATTTTGGAATGTCTATTTTTGTATTTGATCAAGACTTAGAAAAGAAGTTCTTAACTAAATAACAACAAACGTGTTCTTTTTGAACATCATATCGTGTTGGCACTTGGTAGCGACCCTGCTAAAGACTAACCACCGTATCATTTTTCTACCAACCTAGAATGATGTTCGGTGGTTTTTCGTTTAGTTGGAGAAGGATTATCTATTTGAATGGCGAAAGCATAGATAATATATATCAAATTTGACCATACACATAGTAATAGCGAAATAAGGGAAGAGGGGGATTTAAAAGTGGGAAAAACAAAGCATCAGGGACCAATCAGTACAACAAAATTGCCACAACCAAAGCACTGGGTCAGTCCTGTTCCATTTGGTTTAGGAAAAGTGAAGCCAAAGCATATTCGTGATACGATGAAAGTCGCCTGGGAAAACAAGGACAATCTTGGGTATGCTTCACGTATTTTAACGCAAGGTGTTTGTGACGGATGTGCACTAGGTGTGTCGGGTCTTTATGACCAAACATTAAAGGGACCGCATATGTGTACAACTCGTTTAAATGTACTTCGCCTGAGTACTATGCCAGCGATAAAATCTGAAATTCTTCATGCAGATATTGATGAATTGCGAAAGTACGATAGTACTGAATTACGGCAGTTAGGAAGAATTCCGTATCCGATGATTCGTCGTAAGGGAGAAAGAAAGTTTTCTAGAATCACATGGGATGAAGCGATGGACATGATTGCAAACAAGATGAAGAAACTAAATCCGAAGCAATATGCTTTCTATCTTACATCACGTGGTATCACAAATGAGTCGTATTATGTAGCGGCTAAGGTTGCTCGTTTTTTAGGTACGAACCATATTGATAACGCTTCCCGTATTTGTCATTCCCCGAGTAAAACAGCAATGAAGCGTTCCGTTGGTGTTGGTGCCTCAACAGCCAATTATCAGGATTGGATAGGGACAGATGTATTAGTTTTCTGGGGGAGTGTTGCTTCAAATAGTTCGCCTGTTTCAACCAAATACATGTTAGAAGCGAAAAAACGGGGAACTAAAATTATTGTGATTAACCCTCATCGAGAACCAGCAATGGATAAATATTGGATACCTTCTAATTTGGAATCTGCCTTGTTTGGAACAAAAGTTGCGGATGATTTTTACCAAGTCAGCATCGGTGGGGACATCGCATTTATGTTTGGCATTATGAAACATTGGTTTGAGATGGAAGAAAATCAACCAGGTTCCGCAATTAATCATTCATTCGTTAAGGAACATGTGAATGGTTATGAAGAATTAAAGACGCATGCAAAGGCACAAAACTGGGATGAGATTGAGAAATCTTCGGGTGTGACAAAAGAACGAATCATTGAATTGGCGGAAACGTTAGCCAAAAGTAAAAATGCAGTGTATACATGGGCGATGGGTTTAACCATGCATTCGTTCGCAACAGATAATATTTCACAGGTCGCAAATCTTGCTCTGCTACGCGGTCACCTAGGACGAAAACACAATGGGTTAATGCCGTTTCGCGGCCACTCCTCAGTTCAAGGATCAGGTGAAATGGGAGCAGACCCATTTGTTCTACCAGGTGGGGAATTCGACGAAAAAAATAGAGAACGAATCGAAAAGGTGTGGGGATTCGAAATACAAAAATGGCAAGGGGATATTGTTGGGGTCACCCTTGAAAATATTGTTCTTCCAGAGGAACATGAGCGAAAGGTAAAACTTTATTATATGTCCGGTGGGAATTTCCTAGAGACCATGCCAGATCCTGATTTTGTAAAGAAAGCATTGTCTGAACTAGATATACGCGTTCACCAAGATATAATCTTAAACACTTCAACACTTGTTGATGCAAAGGAAGCAGTGATTGTCTTACCTGCCAAGACACGATATGAACAAGAAGGTGGCGGTACCTCGACGTCAACAGAGCGTATGGTGTATTTTTCACCAGAGATTCAAGGAAATAAAAATGAAATTAAAGAAGCGCGTGCGGAATGGAAGATTTATGTGGATCTCGCCAAACGGGTAAAACCTGAAACTGCACATCTGATTGATTTTAAGACTGGTCAGGAAATTCGTGATGAGATTGCGATTGCGAACCCAAATTACAATGGAATTCAACATCTTAAGAAAAAGGGAGATGTTTTCCAATGGGGAGGGGCATGGCTCTGTGAAGACGGTATTTGTCCAACTCCGGATGGGCGAGCTAACTTAATACCTGTTGAAATTCCTGATTTCGGGAAAAAAGAGGAGCAGTTTGTCTTAACCACTCGTCGTGGAAAACAATTCAATTCAATGATATATAAAGAGGTTGATCCATTTAACGGCGCTGGTCGTTATGATGTGCTAATCAACCCTGAGGATGCGAAGGAACTTCGTGTAGCGGATGGTGAAGCAATCGTTGTTCATAATGGTTTTGGGGTATTCCAAGGAAAAGCCAAGTTTGCGGATATCGCTCGAAAAAATTTAGGCGTACATTTCCCGGAAGGAAATTTTTTATTACCGAGGGGCCGTTATGAAAAATATGCTGGTATACCAGATTACAACATTGCCGTGTATGTTGAAAAAGCAGAACGCTTCAACGCAAGGAAAGACACGCAATACCAAGAAAAAGAAATTGCAGATGATTTAGACATTAGTCCACCAGCTTAATATTTTTTTTGATGCCCTCAAATCTATATTTGGGGGCATTTTTACGCAGGAACAGGGAATGGATAAGAGTAATGTTCGATTTGAAGGGATGTTATAATTGTTTTCGTTTCGTGGAGATGCACATAAAATCTATCTAAAACTAAAATGTCATGTAGAGCGGGACCGGACCTTTAGCCATGTGAGGGATATGGAGGAAGTCCGAGAAATTATGGGCTTTTATGAGAAAATTGATTCAAAGACATTGAAAATTATTTACTATCGCATGTTAAAGGAACAGAGCGGATCTGGGATCATTCCAATACTAATAACAGCAATTCCTTGGTTTTTATTTCTTTTTTCGAACCAATTGCAGAAGTTTTTATTAGGAAAGGGATACTTATATCTGGTCCTCTTTAGTATCATTTATTTCTCGTTGCTCTTTTTCAGTGTAATCCTACATTTTCGAGAAAAAGCGTGGGCTACCTTCCATATCAACATCATCTGTGACATATTGAATGAACGAAAAAAAGTTGGGAACTAGCTTCCCAACTTTTTTGTTAATATAGTATCTGAATAATACCCAGTGTTAATATCCCCATCATGACGGATGAGAGTAACCCGACAAATAATGGACGTAACCCGGCGGATTTAATCTTTTTAAAATCTGTTCCTAGACCAACGCTTGCCATAACCATGATGATAAGAAACTTTGCAATGCCATCTGTTACACTTGTTACGGATGATGGAAGTGAGAAAATGGTATTGACTGCAACAGCTCCGGCAAAAAATAATATAAAGCTTGGAAATACCTTGCTAATCCTTAGCTTATTGTCGCTAGCTCCTTTAGATTTCATAGAAATATAGATGGATAAAAGAAGAGTCACTGGAACGAGCATAAGAGTTCGAATTAGTTTTATAACAACAGAAGTATCCCCAGCAGTACTGCTATAGCTGTATCCCGCAGCAACCACAGATGAGGTATCATGTATAGCTAACCCTGCCCATAGTCCAAAAATTTGATCTGACATTGAAAAAATCTGTCCTAAAAGAGGGTAAAATAAAACTGCCAGCACATTGAAAGCGAAGATGGTATTAATCGCATAAGCTGTTTCTTCCTCTTTTGCCCGAATAATAGGACTTGATGTTACAATAGCAGTAGCCCCACAAATTGCAGTCCCTAGTGCAACAAGAATTGGGATGTTCCCATTCAACTTAAAGAGCTTGGCCAAAATGAAAGTAAAAAGAATCCCAGTGATAACAGCCATAACAACTAGGAGAATTGCCTCATATCCAAGTTGGAAAATACTCGCATAACTCAGTCCAAAACCTAGTAGTACAATAGCAACCTTCAACAGTGTTTTTAACGTATAGGTTATTCCTTCCATAAAGACAACGGGAATACTAAGGAAGTTGCGAACCAGTATTCCAATGATAATGGCAATTACAGCTCCACCTATTAAAGGGAAATCTTTCCCTAACGAGTTAGCCAAGACACCAATGATTAAAACGAGAGCCACACCAGGAAGCTTGTTTCGAAGCGAGTGTGTATGGTCTACTAAAGTAGATTTCTTTTCGTATGATTGTGATACTTGTAGATTTGCATTACTCATGTCGTTCATCCTCATTTTTAATTTTACTTTATTAATAGTACCATAGGATGGACACCCTTCACAGGTTCATCTTCTTCCCTTATAATTAACTTAAACTTAGAACAATACGTCATGTGGTTGTGACACACATTGTATAAGAAAAAAAAAGAGGAAGTGATTTCTCACTTCCAAACACGAACAGATAAAGAATAAGGAGCTAACACCACACTGTATAGTATGCACAAAGCTATTCGGACATGTGGGGTAGTACACTACGTCAAACACACATTTTTTTACAAATCTTACTAAAAAGGTGTTTTTTATGATTGAACAAGCAAAACAAGTTTTACAGTCGTCTTTTGGATATCCTTCCTTTAGACCTGGCCAAGAAGCCATTATTGAAAACATATTACAAGGTAACGATACACTCGCGATTATGCCTACTGGTGGCGGAAAATCAATGTGTTACCAAATTCCCGCACTTATCTTTGAGGGAACCACAATTGTCATTTCCCCTTTAATTTCATTAATGAAAGATCAAGTAGATACATTGCTCGGGGTAGGCATACCGGCAACCTATATCAATAGTAGTATTTCTTTACAAGAAATCCAGGAAAGACTGCAGGATGCACGAGCTGGTCGCTATAAAATCATATATATTGCTCCTGAGCGACTCGAATCCTCTCAATTTCGATCCCTTTTATCTTCAATCCCTATTTCAATGATTGCCGTTGACGAAGCACATTGTATTTCACAATGGGGGCATGATTTCAGGCCAAGCTATCGCAATATCCATTATATGATTGCCGAACTGCCATCAAAGCCTGTGGTAGCGGCATTAACAGCAACTGCAACGGTAGAGGTAAAGAATGATATTTGCAATCAGTTGAAAATTACTCCATCTGCTGTTTTTATCACAGGTTTTGCTAGAGAGAATCTTACGTTTAATATTCTTAAAGGTGAAAATAAGCGAGATTTTGTAAAAAGCTTTTTAAAAGCTAATAATAACCAATCTGGAATTGTGTATGCCGCAACACGTCGCGAGGTTAATGAGCTTCACTCATCCTTAGAAAAGGAAGGATTTTCAGTAGGGAAATATCATGCTGGACTTTCCGATGAAGAACGTAAACAAGCACAGGAAGATTTCCTGTTTGATACTGTGAATGTCATGATTGCGACAAATGCATTTGGAATGGGAATTGATAAAAGTAATGTGCGATACGTCATTCATTATAATCTACCAAAAAACATCGAAGCGTACTATCAAGAAGCTGGACGAGCTGGTCGTGACGGGGAAAAAAGTGATTGCTATTTATTATTTGCTTCACAAGATATTCAGTTGCAAAAATTTTTAATTGAGCAATCGACAATGGATGAAGGGAAAAAAGAGCAGGAATATCACAAGCTGCAGCAAATGATTGATTACTGTCATACTGAAAAATGCTTACAACAATATATCTTAGAATATTTCGGAGAGAAGGAAAGCACTTCATGTGGCCGCTGTTTTAATTGTACGGATGACCGTGAAAAAATGGACGTAACAACTGAAGCACTCATGGTATTTTCTTGTATCAAACGGATGAAAGAGCGATTTGGAAAGACGATGGTTGCACAGGTATTGAAAGGCTCAAGAAGTAAAAAAATTCTAGATCTTGGATTCACATCTTTATCTACTTACGGTTTGCTTAAGCAGTACTCAGAAAAACAAATCGTCGGCTTAATTGATTACTTGGCTGCAGAGGGCTATGTGAAGTTAACAAACTCCCAATACCCCGTGCTCGTACTCGATGCAAAAGCATTACCTGTCTTAAAAGGAGAAGTAAAAATCTTTAAAAAGGAACAGGTTAAGAAAAAGCAAGTTGTCTCTGACAATATACTATTTGAGAAACTACGCGAGGTTCGTAAGGAAATCTCGACTCGGGATAATGTGCCTCCATATATCGTATTTTCAGACAGCACATTACGAGAAATGAGTGAGGTAGCGCCAATAGATGAGAAGGAATTGCTAGAAATAAAAGGGGTTGCTCAAATGAAATTAGAGCGATATGGCGAAGACTTTCTCACAGCTATTCAAAAGTATGTTGAGGAAAAAGGGACAGCAGTTAAGTAGAACGTAGTATAAGGAGTGGCCCATTTTGCCTAGGACAATTAACCAAACAATCTTTATTTGAATAGTTCTGTAAGGACTATGAGTAAGGGGAGAAGCAAATGTCCTATAATACAAATGATCAGCGCCAAAAAACGTTAGCATGGCATGAAACTCTTGAACTTCATGAACTTGTAGCCTTTCAGTCCATTGGACTTATGAAACTAAAGGATGCAATAGGGAAAGTTAAGGAAAAGGAATTGAAGGAACTATATCGACAAACCATTCGTGATTTGGAAGCAAACCTAAATGAGTTAATGGCATTTTATAAAATGGCGCCTCGGAGTGAAGTCGATGAAAGACGTCTTGATCCTGTATTTTACGCGGGCGACTTATTAGCTTTTGCAAAAACTTCTGTACGCAATTATGCAATTGCAATCACTGAAACAGCAACACCACAATTGCGAAATGTGTTTTCTAAGCATTTACAAAAGGCTATCGAATGTCATGCAAGAGTGTTTAACTATATGTATAAGCATGGTTATTATCCATCGTATGATTTCGAAAAGTTGCTAGCCAATGACGTTACACTTGCTAGAAAGGCACTTTCAATGAAATACTAGTTCTATAATGAAAGGCACCTTATTAGTAGGTGCCTTTTTGTTGTTTGTCATTATAAAAGAAACAGCTTTTCTATTGCCAGGTTGCGTTCATGTTGTTCTTCTTGAGTTACTAAATCATATTTCTTTAACAAGTGAAACAATTCATTAAGAGCTTGCTGCGAACGGTCTTCTTTAAGAAAGTGAGTTGCTGTATTGTATAGTTCTTCTGGTAAGTAACTTTTTTGACTTTCTAGCTTTTTGATTACATCCTCTTTTGAGTGGTCAATTGTACATGCAGACATAAACTAACCTCCAATTAATTATGTTACTCTCAATTCTAACATGATTGGTAGGAGAGGGGCTTCTTTTAGAGAAAGTATGATCAGAAACTGTGTTGGCAACTCAAAGATTAGAAAAGGTTGGGAGAAGATATATTGGCAACCGGCGTTACCAACCTTGGATTTGGATAAAATGAGGTGAAAGCGAAACCGTAAACTACGTTATCATCCTTGCAGTTGGATAAAACTAGGCGAAAGCGAACCTGCACCCTCTGTTATCATCCTTGCAATTGGATAAAATTAGGGAAAAGCGAACCCGCAAAGTCAGTAATCATCCTTGCAATTGGATAAAATTAGGGGAAAGCGAACCCGCAAAGTCAGTAATCATCCTTGCAATTGGATAAAATTAAGGGAAAGCGAACCCGCAAAGCCAGTAATCATCCTTGCAATTGGATAAAATTAGGAGAAGGCGAACCAGTAACCTGCGTTATCATCCCTGCACTTGGATAAAATTAGGAGGTTGCGAACCAGTAAAGGTCTGTAACATCCCCGCATTTGGATAAAACTAGGAGGTTGCGAACCAGTAACCTGCGTTATCATCCCCGGACTTGGATAAAACTAGGAGAAAGTCATCCCGCAACCCACGTTATCAGCCAACTGTCAGTTGTACAAAACCCCCTGTTTGCCAACTGTCAGTTGTACGAGAACCCCTGTTTGCCAACTGTCAGTTGTACAAAACCCCCTGTTTGCCAACTGTCAGTTGTACGAGAACCCCTGTTTGCCAACTGTCAGTTGTACAAAACCCCCTGTTTGCCAACTGTCAGTTGTACAAAATCGTTTACCAACTGTCAGTTGTACAAAACCGCTATTTGCCAACTGTCAGTTGTACAAGAACTCCTTTATGCCAACTGTCAGTTGTACAAAACCGCTATTTGCCAACTGTCAGTTGTACAAAATCGTTGTTTACCAACTGTCAGTTGTACAAGAACCCCTGTTTGCCAACTGCCAGTTGTACAAAACCGCTATTTGCCAACTGCCAGTTGTACAAGAACTCCTTTATGCCAACTGCCAGTTGTACAAGAACTCCTTTATGCCAACTGTCGGTTGTACAAGAACTCCTTTATGCCAACTGTCAGTTGTACAAAACCGCTGTTAGCCAACTGCCAGTTGTACAAAACCCGCTGGTTGTCACCCTGGTAGTTTGTACAAAACTAGGATTAAGCAAAACAGAAAGTAATTAAAAACAACCTCAAGTGACTTCAACCACAACATTATTCATATCCTTTTGGTAAAATGGGGAAAGAAAACAAGGGAGGTGTGAGATGGCTTATTATATTTGGATTTTCTTGAATGCTTTGCTTGTAATTAGTACATTCATATATATTTGGATATTTAGAACTCACGACTCACATATTGTCACGTTAGGGCAAGGATTTGCTCAGGTTGCGATTATCCTATTTATCATAAATGTAAATATGTATTTTATCTTCCTTGTGATTCGCCGAACAAAAGTGCGGAAACTGAAAATAACGCTTGCTAGACTCTCAAGACTGATGATGAAATCGCATATAAAACTTGCTATTGTAGGAACGATTTTAATTGTTTTTCATGGAGGGATCATGTTTTTTAAAATTGGCGGGGTAATTGGGTATGGGCATCCTAAAATTATAAGCGGAATTGTAGCAATACTCTTTCTAAAAGTAACTCTTCTGGCAGGATATCTTCGCCATAAGAAGTCTTCTGGTAGGCGGCGGAAATTTCATTATACGACAGCTTTTCTATTTACATTAATGTTTCTAGTGCATATATTTTTACCGATTTAAAAACACAAAAGACCGCCCACATTTCCGATCTGGTTAGTCCCGCAACGAAGCGAAGTTGGAAGTGGTGGACGGCCTTACTTATAGTATATGGTATTAGGGTAAACTTTTATGCGTCTTTCAAAATAGAAATCATACTAGTTTTTATATCATTCCAAAGCTCTTTGTCTGTTGTGATACTCTCAACAAAGGATTTAATAAATGCCTTAAATGCAGCATCATACTCAGGTGATTCTTTTTCTGGAACACTTGCCTTTAATTCATCAGCAAGAGCCTGGGCTTTGGGTGATCTTGGACCCCATTTTCCAACTTCTTCATAGTCTTTGTTGACGAATACGATAATCGGAATCGAGCGTGATTTCCCATTCGTTAAATATTGGTCCATTAGCTCTAAATTTTCATCTCGAATTAAATAGCGAGTTTCAATCAATGCTTCATCCGCTACTCTCATTAGGATAGGGAGGTTAACCATTGCATCTCCACACCAGTCTGCTGTTAATACAATAGCTTTCAGCTCTTTTCCTTGTAGTGCTTGCAGAAGTTCTTTGTCCGATTCTTCTAGTTGGAATTGGTTATACACTTTTAATAGGTTTTCTTTATGAACTTGCATGCTGTTAATGTAGTCAAATTGATTCAGCCCTTTTTCAAACCATGGTTTTAAGTTTGCCACTTTGAATTCCTCCTCTATTAGACACTATCTGCTTCCACTATAAATGAAAAAGGAGATTCAAACCACTAACTTGCTTAGGAAAGATACTGATTTACAGTTTCGTAAAATTCATAGGAATCCTGGTTGGGAAAATTCACTAAAATTGGCTCATCTTCAACTAGAACATCGGTTAATACTTGATAATCACCGTGTGCGGAAGACATTTCAGTTTGTTCCCATTTCCAACAAGCGCCTGTGAATGCAATTTGGTAATTGCTTAAGAGTCTAATCTCGTATAGGACCTCATTTAATTCGACAAAGCCAAGACCGTGATTAGATTCAAGTTTTTTCACTAATTCATGTTTTGAAATGTTCATATTTCATTCCCCCAATTATTGATAGTTTTACCTATGGGCTTGCTGAATAAGCTATCCAAGTATTGTTAGTTATGCGGTTCATATTTAGGAGGAAAACGTGACAAAATAGTGGAGCCAAGGAGGATTGTCCTTTGGTGATTATGCAAGAGGAGTTGAGTGCTGGGTGAGATGGCAAAGGTCACTGATGGATTTACTTAAGAGTCGCAAAAATAAAAAGATAGCACTGGCAGTAGATACATCTACAAATCAGGTGCGGTCCATTTTAATAAATAATATCATAAAGTTTTTTGGCGAAATGATTCCAGAGACACAACTTGTCCAGGCTGATTTTAAAATTAGAAGCATTTCACCGATTCAAAACCCATCCATCAAATTTTTTACACATGGTAAGTCTTCCTACACAGAAGTACTTGAATGGGCAGACCAAGAGAAAATTGATACTGTATTTTATATAACAGATGTCACTGGTTACTTTTATGATGAGTTGAACGTAGAAGCTGAAGTATTCTGGCTTGTCCCAGATGACTATCTACCAAAAGTCCCGTTTGGAAAAGCGATAAAAATTGCCTAATTTAATATGGAATGACGCCTAGGATTCCGTGAAATCTAGGCGTTATTTAGTTGGATAAATTATCCTTGACGTATCGGCATAACTGAATTATATTTTAATACAATATGATATAAAGGGGGGAAATCGTATGAGTTTACTTGGATTAGTAAATATCGTATTGATGGTCTTATTACTATTGTTATTATTTTATATGCAAAAGAAACATGTTTCTTTCTCAAAACGAGTATTTGCTGCTCTTGGCTTAGGGATTGCCTTTGGTCTTATCCTACAACTTATTTACGGAGCTGACTCTGTAGTCCTATCGGAGTCTATTAGTTGGTACAATATCGTGGGTAATGGGTATGTGAAGTTTCTACAAATGATTGTTATGCCACTTGTGTTTATTTCAATTGTATCCGCTTTTACAAAAATGAAGTTAGCGAATAACATTGGAAAGATTAGTGTTCTAATTTTAGGTATTTTAGTTGGCACAACCGCCATTTCAGCATTGGTAGGAATTGGAACGACAGTTGCTTTTGATTTAGAAGCATTCCAAATTGAAGCTGGTGAGGCTGAACAGGCACGAGGTGAAGCACTTGACCAACGATCTGCGGATCTACAAGGGAAATCATTCCCTGATCAAATTTTAGATCTATTGCCAGCTAACCCATTCCTAGATTTCACTGGCGCCCGTTCAACATCAACGATTGCTGTCGTTATATTTGCTGCGTTTATTGGAATCGCATTTCTCGGAGTTCGTCGTAAAGACCCAGAAAATGCGGAAATGTTCTCGAAGATAATTGATGCGGTATACTCCATTATCATGCGTGTTGTAACATTAATATTACGCTTAACTCCATACGGGGTGCTTGCGATAATGACACGTGTCACAGCAACGAGTGATTATGGAGCAATCTATAAACTTGGAAAATTCGTCGTAGCGTCTTATGTTGCATTATTGATTGTGTTTGGAATCCATCTATTGTTACTATCTTTCGCTGGATTAAACCCAATCACTTATCTTAAAAAGGTATTCCCAGTTCTAACTTTTGCATTCACATCACGTACGAGTGCAGGGACTTTGCCACTTAACATTAAGGCACAAACGAAAGATTTAGGAGTTCCAGAGGGAATTGCAAACTTTGCTGGTTCATTTGGACTTTCTATTGGCCAGAACGGTTGTGCTGGAGTGTATCCGGCAATGTTAGCAGTCATGATAGCGCCAACAGTAGGTATTAATCCTCTCAACCCAACATTTATTCTAACGGTAGTAGCGATAGTTGCTATAAGCTCATTTGGAGTTGCTGGAGTAGGTGGTGGAGCAACCTTTGCTGCCATTCTCGTATTGTCGGCACTTGATCTACCAGTTGCATTAGCTGGTTTGTTAATTTCAGTTGAACCACTTATTGACATGGGCCGTACAGCTCTTAATGTAAGTGGAAGTATGACAGCCGGAGTTCTTACAAGTAAAATAACAAAAGATCTCGACACTGAAACATATGCAAACCCAACACAACAACTAGGTGCATAATAAGATGTGAATATGAAAATAAGACCCGTAGTTTGGGTCTTATTTTTGTGTATAATATTGGTAATTAAAAATTGGGGTTTGGAGATGATGACTTGAATATCCAATTTGACCATGTGGTGCATTATGTACAAGACCCTCTTGAGGCTATGACTGCTTTTCAATTAATGGGTTTTCATCCTGTGAAAGGTGGAAGTCACGACACATGGGGGACGTATAATACTTTATGCTATTTTAAAAATCTATCTTATATAGAATGGATTGGGATTAGCAAGCTAGACGTAATAAAGGAAGGGAGTCATCCATTTAGTCGTCATATATACGAAGACTATCAACTAGGAGAAGGTTTTTCACAAATTGCCTTTCGAACAAACTCTATCATTGAAACAATGAAAGAACTCTCGCAAAAAGGGATTAAAACACTTGGGCCATTTCCAGGTTCACGCAAACAATCAGATGGAACACTGCTGGAATGGTCCATGCTCTTTATCGAACAGAAGGACCCGATGCCATTTTTTATTGAGTGGGGAGAGGATGATAGCAATAGAGAAGATAACCTTATCTCAAAGGGGATTTTTATCCCTGACAACAAAGCCATAACTTATATTTACTACTCAGTAAGTAATCCGGGGATAGTGGCAAATTTATGGGCAGATTTATTTAATGGAACCGTTCAAAACTCTGTTCTTCCTGGTACTCAGCAAAATGCAATGAAGGTTCATCTTGGTTCAATTGATGTGTTTTTCAGCGATGAACATCAACCTAGAGGAGAAGGACCTTACTTGGTAGGAATAGAACCTGGCGAAGGAAAAGTAAAATCCCTACATGGCGGAAAATATCGAGTCTAAATGAAAAAGAACCAACCGTTAATACACGGTTGGTTCTTCCTTGTTTTGGGCGAAAGTTAACTTTCTACATAATTATTCATTGCCGCGGTAGATTTGAAAATCTTAAACAACGAAAGCCCTACCTCTCTTTCGTCCTTTCGGCTCCGAAGCCGGTCCAGTGTGAATAAGTCTTTCTCAAATGTAAAAGATAAAACGAATATCTATATATAATAAAAATTATGTGTTAAAGTTTATAGGGAACAATTTTTTATTATATTATAGTTCATACATATTGTCAAATTACGGGGTGCTTGTCGATGTTTAGACGGATTATTAAAAAGAGACTATTGCTGATTTATTTTTTGGCAAGCCTAATTTGGATAACTCTTTCAGAATATGTAATTGATAAGTTTCCTACAAATTATGGAGACTACATCCAGGTTGGAAAAGGGCTTGTTTTCGTTGTTTTTACTACAGCTCTTATCTACCTAATAATTAAAAAAGATGAAGCGTACATAAAGGCTTTGGAAGAGCAGAAGGAATTGTCGACCCTTATTAATGCTATGCCTGACTTTGTCTGTTTTAAGGATGGAGAGGGGAGATGGATCCGAGTTAATGAGTTTGGAAAAGATCTTTACCAACTTCATGGTAAACCGTATAAAAATAAAACAGATAAAGAACTTGCAGAAATGTTGCCTTTTTTTAAAGAGCCGTTTTTAGGTTGTGTTTATTCTGATGAGGAAACGTGGGCTAAAGGAATAACGACTCGTGTTGAGGAATCATTTCCTGTTCCGAGTGGAGAAATGAAAACTTTTGATGTAATCAAAGTTCCATTGTTTGATGATGAAGGGAATCGGACTGGGCTTGTGACGATAGGTCGTGATATTTCGAAATTAAAGGCTGCTGAGGAAATGGCTTTAAGAAGGGAAAAACTCTCTGTGGTAGGGGAGTTGGCGGCTGGAATTGCTCATGAAATTCGTAATCCACTTACAACAATTAAAGGCTTCGTCCAATTACAAAAGGAACAAAACAACTCGACCTCACACATATCAGATATCATCCTCTCTGAACTTGACCGGATAAATCAAATTGTAAGTGAGTTGCTCGTATTTTCAAAACCACAAAGTAAAATACTCAAGGAATTTGAAGTAAATGAACTGATTGAATATGTGATTAAGCTTACTTCTCATGAAGCTACCCTTCATAATGTCGAGCTCATCGTTGAAAATCATGCCGCGAAATCCATTCTATATGGAGATATGAATGAGTTAATTCAAGTGTTTGTGAACGTGATTAAAAACTCAATTGATGCTATGCCAGATGGCGGAAAGGCGAAGATCCGTACTAGAGTTGTAAAAGATAAGGTACAAATTGAAGCAATTGACTTAGGAGTGGGGATACCAAAGGAACGACTCGAGAAAATTGGCGAGCCATTTTTTACATTAAAAGAAAAAGGAATGGGTCTTGGTCTCACCATGAGCAATAAAATCATTCAAGACCATGGAGGTACATTTAAAATAAAAAGTAAGGTTGGATTCGGAACAAAGGTTATCATAACGTTACCGATGAAGAAATAAGCTTTTACTTAGAAATGTACAACTAAATAATGCAATAGAAATAGGCAGTCTGTAAATACTGCCTATTTCTTTATTAACTACTTTATTTCATTGAATTATTGGGCCTGCTTATAGGAAGCATTAAATTCTTTGACCATGTTATCTCCGCCTTGTTCTTTCCATTTCTTTATTTGGTCTTCAAATCCAGCTTCATCAATATCTCCGAGTATATAATTGTAGGTAGCATCTTTCATAATAGTTGTTAATCTTTCCCCATCTTTATTAAAAGTTTCTGAATCCAGGGCCACTGTTGGATCCTTCATTAAGTAGTTCTCATTATCTTTAAAAAGCTGTTCTGCTTTTTCTCTTGTTTCATAATCGAAGTTACCTTCAAATCTACCGTTTGTTTCAGGTTCCCCAACCTCTAATGTTTGATAAGGAATAATCTCTGTATTTATCTTAGTTTGGTCATCGTTAGGGATTGCTTTACCATCTACAACCTCGTAGTGTTCACCTTCAATACCCCAGAATAGTAGATTGGCAATTTCGGGATCCATTAACTTATCAAAGAATCCTAGAATCTGCTTCAATTCTTCTTCTGTTTTTACAGAAGACTTAGGGAATAAATAGGGATGGTTAAATCCTGGTATGGACCAAATCGCAAATCCCCCATGTGGACCTTCTATTTTATTTTGAACATCAAGAACCATATTTGGATTTAATTGAACACCATCTGTAAACAATCCTTGAACATCACACATACAACCAATATAAGCTCCAGCTGTTCCATTTTTTATCATGGCTTGTTGATCTGTTTTACTTGTAATAGGAAAGTCCTGGTTGATGTATCCCTTTTGATGTAACTCTTTCATAAAATCCATCGTTTGTTTATACTCAGGAAAAGTAAATGCAGGTTGTAACTCCCCATCTTTCATTCCCCATTCGTTTGGTGTACCAAACCAGGATGACATTGTTTTAAATGCTCCAAAATTTAAATCCTCTCGATCTGCCAACCCGATTGTGTCATCTTTTCCATTACCATCGGGATCGTCTTCTGTAAATGCCCTTAACATTTCATATAATTCATCTACATTCGTTGGAGTAGAAATTCCTAATTTATCTGCCCAATCTTTACGATAAATAAGACCTTGACGAGCAAGAGGGCGACCTTGATAGAGAGCATACAATTTTCCGTCAACCATCGTGTTTTCCAATACATCATCCTTAAGCTTTGATAGATTTTCAAATTCATCAAGAAACGGTCCTATTTCCCAAAATTGGCCATCACGAATGGCTTGTTTGAATGGACCTTCCATTGAAATATTTGCAACGTCTGGTAGATTTTCAGTCGCAAATGCAGAGTTCATTTTATCTACATAGTTGTTTGCTGGTATCCATTGGATATTAAGTTGAACTCCTGTTTTCTCCTCGATTAATTCTTCAAGTTTAGGGTCTGGTGTTTCTGCTGAATGAAGAGGTGTCATGATTGTGATTTCTACAGGTTTGTTTCCTTTATCCCCATTTTGTTTTTTACTTGTAGTATCATCACTGCAAGCTGATAAGACTAATAAACTAGATAAAAGTATGAATCCTATAAATGATAACCTTCTCCTATGAACCATTTAATCACTCCTTGGTGTAATTTGTATTCGCTTTCATTCTAGTGAACTCTGCAGGTATCGTATATAATCATTTTCTCATTTTTACTTTAGGGTAAACGAGAAAGAAAGGATTAAAAATGTTTAATGCGAACAAAAATGTGTTATATATTGATAGATTGTTTGAGGTGATTTCTCTTAATGTTTAGACAATTCTCTCCCTAGGTAAATATATTGATTTCTTGTTTCTGCTCATATAGGATAAGAATTGTGTGTTTATGTTAAGTTAAAAAGTGGGGAATTTAGATGTCTGTCATTAACATATCGAAAGTTCTTAATAATAATGTCGTCATTGCTGACCATTCCGATTATGGGGAGGTCGTTATCATTGGTAAGGGCATCGGCTTTAACCGAAAGCAGAAAGAGGAGCTTAATGCAGAAAGCGTAGAAAAGCTTTTCGTCCTAAAAAATGAGAAAGTACAAACGAACTATATTAAAATCCTTCCATATTTAGAGGATAATTTGCAAAAAGTGATCATTACCGCTATCGAGTTAATAAAAAGTAGAACGGTTACATCTTTGAATGAGCATATTCATGTAGCCTTAACCGATCACTTAATGTATACGGTTGCTCGAGTTTCACAGGGGATGGAAGTCCGTAATCCCTTTTTAATAGAAACGAAAACATTGTATCCTAATGAATACGATATCGCCTTAGAAGTAATAGACATTTTTAAGAAAGAATGTAATATACAATTGCCTGAGGGAGAAGCGGGATTTATCGCCCTTCACATACACAGTGCAATCACCAATAAAGATTTATCAGAAGTCAATCAGCATTCTCAACTTATGACAAAATTGGTTCATTTGGTAGAAAATCAGTTGAAAATAGAGATTGATAAGCAAAGTATTGATTATATGAGACTGGTACGGCATTTGAGATTTGTCATTGAACGAGTAAAATCGGGGGAGAAAGTAGAAGAACCAGAAAAAATTACTGCACTCTTGAAAGAAGAATATCCTTTGTGTTATAATCTCTCGTGGAAACTCATTAAGGTAATACAGCAAACGTTGAAGAAACCAGTTTTTGACGCAGAAGCTGTCTATATTACGATGCATCTGCAAAGGCTTCAAAAGAAATTTAAATAGTATACATTGTTTTAACGTGTTACTGATTCGATCAGGCATGAGTAAAGAGAATGATTAAGTGAGGCAAACAGGATACATTTCCTTTTTCGAATGGAAGTAGTACTCTTGTTAGTTTTTCTTAATTATTTGTTTACTCATGCCTTTTTATGTTTTGCGATTATTACTAGATGAGGTTAATATTAGGAGGTTTTGAACGTGTTTAAAAAAATTTTTGGTGTCCTGCAAAAAATCGGTAAAGCGCTTATGTTACCTGTAGCTCTATTACCAGCAGCGGGTCTCTTACTAGGGATAGGTAACGCTATGCAGCAAGAAACGCTACTTCAATATCTTCCGTTCCTGGGATCGGATGGAATGCAGCTTGTTGCATCAGTTATGGAGGATGCAGGTGGAATCATATTTAGTAATCTAGCACTACTCTTTGCTGTCGGGGTAGCGATAGGATTAGCAGGTGATGGTGCAGCAGCACTTGCAGCTTTGGTTGGTTATTTGGTTCTAAATCAAGTAATGAGTTCATGGCGGGGGATTACGCCTGAGATGCTTTCTGATAATCCAGCATTTGCGTCTGTTTTAGGAATTCCAACCTTACAAACGGGTGTATTTGGAGGAATTATTGTTGGTCTTATTGCAGCATTTGCATATAATCGCTTTCATGCAATCGAGATGCCATCATTCCTTGGATTCTTTGCCGGTAAACGATTTGTTCCAATCGCAACTGCCGCATTTTCATTTGTAGCGGGCCTTTTATTATTATTTATCTGGCCACCGGTACAAGAGGCAATGAATAGCGCTTCTCTTTGGCTGATAGAAGAAGGTACTTATTTTGCTGTCTTTTTCTTTGGATTTATAAAAAGATTGTTAATTCCGTTTGGCTTACATCATATCTTCCATGCTCCGTTCTGGTACGAATTCGGTTCTTATACAACAGCTACGGGGCAAATTGTTAGAGGGGATATGACAATTTTCTTTGCACAATTGAAAGATGGAGTGGAAATTACTGCTGGTAACTTTATGGCTGGTGAATTTCCTATTATGATGTTTGGTTTACCGGCAGCTGCTCTTGCGATGTACCATGCTGCACGTCCGGAGAATAAAAAACTTGTAGCTGGTTTATTAGGTTCGGGTGCCCTAACATCATTTTTAACGGGTATTACAGAGCCACTTGAATTTTCATTTATGTTTGTGTCTCCGTTATTATTTTTATTACATGCCATTCTAGATGGATTGTCTTTTGTCTTAATGACATTTTTGAGTGTTAATATTGGCTACACCTTCTCAGGTGGAGGGATTGACTTTTTCTTATTTGGAATTTTACCAGGTAAAGAACCTTGGTGGATTGCAATACTTGTAGGTATCGTTTTTGCTGTTATTTATTATTTTGTTTTCCGATTTGCGATACGAAAGTTTAATTTGCTGACACCTGGACGTGAAGCAAAAGCCGAAGAAGATAATAAAGGTGAAGCTTCTGACCTAGCTTTTAATATTTTAAACGCAATGGGTGGACAAGAAAATATTTCTCATCTTGATGCATGTATCACTCGACTACGTGTATCTGTAAATGATATTAAAAATGTCGATAAGGACGAACTAAAGAAACTAGGTGCAGCAGGTGTGCTTGAAGTGGGTAATAATATACAAGCTATCTTTGGACCACGTTCTGAAACAATTAAAGGTCAAATGTTAGATGTGATGGGTGGAAAAAAACCACGTGAAGTAAAAGCGAAAGAAACAAAAGAGAATAATACAAATCAATTAAATAATGAAAAACATAGTGTTGATCATTTTATCTCTCCGATTAAAGGTGAAATAAAACCAATTACCGAAGTTCCTGATGCAGTCTTTTCTGGAAAAATGATGGGCGATGGCTTTGCCATTGTACCAACTGAAGGAACAATTGCTTCTCCTGTCGATGGAAAAGTAATAAATCTGTTCCCAACAAAGCATGCAATTGGAATTCTTTCTGATTCTGGTCGTGAAATCCTCATTCATGTTGGAATTGATACAGTTCATCTTAAAGGACAAGGTTTTGAAACGTTTGTAAGTGAAGGCGATACGGTTAAAAAAGGCGATTCACTTATAAAAGTTGATCTAGACTACATTGCAAAAAATGCAACGTCAATTATTACACCAATCGTATTTACAAACCTAGTAGAAGGAGAAAGAGTTGTTCTTAACAAGGAAGGGAACATTAATCTTTCTGAAGAAAGCATAATAGAAATTACAAAGGAATAATGACCAAAACAGACAGACTCTATAATGGGTCTGTCTGTTTTTAGTTTAGGCATAGTTGATATGCTTCTTTTTCATCCAATCCCAACTTACAAATAGTAGAAATCAACGAAAATATATGTTGGAAAATAGCTACACTTTTGATAAATTAAAATAGTCACACAATTATTATTTTATAAGCGGGAGGCACATATGTCTGCAAAAGCGAATGCTCTAAAAATCAAAGAGAACATAGGGAAAGTCATCATTGGAAAGGAAGATGTGATCGAACTCGTACTAAATTCCCTTATTAATAATGGACATATATTACTAGAAAGTGTTCCGGGTACTGGTAAAACCATGCTCGCAAAGAGTTTTGCGAAGTCAATTAGTGGAGATTTTAAGCGTATCCAATTCACCCCGGACGTCCTTCCTAGTGATATAACTGGGATTCAATTTTTCAATCCAAAAGTACAGGAATTCCAATTGCGTCCTGGTCCAGTTATGACGAATATTCTCTTAGCTGATGAAATTAACCGAGCGACACCTCGTACTCAATCTAGTTTACTAGAGGTAATGGAGGAGCGCCAGGTAACAATTGATGGTGAAACATTAAAACTACCTTCGCCATTTGTTGTTATTGCTACTCAAAACCCAATCGAATCACAACAAGGAACTTTTCAACTACCAGAGGCACAAATGGATCGATTCTTTATACAAATTGATCTCGGCTATCCAAGCTTTGTAGAGGAAAAGCAAATGATGAGAACGTATAGAAAAAGTAATCCAATCGAAGGTATCTTAGAGGTTCTCTCAAAGGAAGAAATTCAAGAGATGCAAGTCCAAGTGCAGAATGTAAGTCTATCTGAAGATGTTGAAGATTATTTGCTACGAATCGTCCATGAGACCAGAAAACATCCTGATGTTGAAGTGGGCGTTAGTCCGAGGGGGACTCTAGCTCTTATGAAGGCTGCACAAGGAAAGGCTTATTTGGAAGGCCGAATGTTTGTAACGCCTGAGGACATAAAATTTATGGCTCCATATGTGATTTCGCATCGTTTAGTTCTTACAATGGAAGGCTCCTTAAAAAAGACGAATCGTCAGGTTATTCTAGAATTGCTTGGGGCGGTATCCGTACCAGTTGAAGCTGGAGCGGTGAGGTAATGAACTGGAAACGGCAACTATCAATCGGGAATGAATTGTCGTTCTTGGCCTTACTTTCTTCTGCCTTTATTTTTACTGGTATTCTTTCGCAAATATTCTTACTTGTGTTTGTTGGGGCATTGTTTCTCCTATTTGTGTTTTTGAATAACTTTTATTTGAAGCATGTTGGTGAACAAATCATTGTTTCAATTGATAAGGAAACTGTTAAGCTCTTTCAAGGTGAAGATAATAATTTTTCACTTACGTTGAGCCAAGAAGGTTTCTTACCAATTATCAACGGAGAGATTAGAGTGACCATTGATCATGTAATAGGCTTCCAAAATGAAAGAATTAAATTAGAATCAGAGCAAATTGAGCTTACTTTACCTATCACTCTTTTGGCAAAACAAGCACATACCACAAAACTACCATTTCAAGGTAAGCAAAGGGGAGTTGCCAAAATCCGTGGACTAGAGCTGAGAATTCCACATTTATTTGGCTTTGGAGAGGCGTATTTACAATACACAAAACCAGTGGACTACGAAACAATTATTTATCCATCACCACAGACTGTTGGAGGGATTGAAAAAATAGTTCCGAAAAATCAAGGTGAGTATCCCATTCAAAGTTCATATTTTGAAGATTTGACCTCTATTGTCGGTACGAGGGGATATGTTCCAACAGATTCATTTAATCGGGTACATTGGAAAGCGAGCGCACGTACGAATCAACTGCAAACAAAGGTTTTTGATAAAACGGCCCAGTTTTCTTGGACAATAATCATTAATGTTCGTGAACGAAAACTAGAGCATTATTTAAGTGGGTTAACCTTTTTATTAGAATTGGCAACCCTAAAGAATATTCCGTTTGAAGTGTTTGTCAATGTAAGAAGGGCACAAAAAACGCCATATATTCATCTTCCACTTGGATCAGGTAAAGAACATTTAGCAAAAGCATTGGAATTGATTGCTAGACTTAGTAAGCATAGTGTAACGATTCCATATCACCACATGATCCACGCAATTGATAGGCAACAGAAGCTATCACCTTATGTGATTATGGTGGGTGAAATGAAGGAAGATGAACAGCTGATTCTTAAAAGTTTCGGCAGGAAAGGTGTAGATTGTTTTAACGTTATTGAGGATGAGGAGTCTATTTATCTACAAAAGGCATCTTTTACTATGAGAAGGGAGGATTCTCATGCGATATAGTAAACCGTTGCTTACGTCGTACCAATATGTTATGGAGATGATTCTTCTCTATATTGTGTGGATACTGCTCTACATTCATACTGAGATACTACCGCCAATCCTCCCTTTTCTATTAATTGCTGGTGTAGGGGCTGCTGTAATTGCATTTTTATTATCAATTCTTAAATCAAATACACCTTATCTATTTATTATGTTAGTCGCGCCTCTACTGGCTCTATTAAGCAGTTTAATGGGGCTATCTTTCGGGCAAAGCCTAATGATTGCAGCTATTGTATGTTACCGGGTCATTCGTTATTTCTATAGAAGCCCCAAGCTATCAGAAGCTATGGTCCTAAATGTAAGCATAATTACTGGTGGAATTGTTTATTTTGCTGCCAGTGTACAAGGGTATATCCACAATGATCTCGTATTATATTTACTAGTGACACAATTGCTATTTTTTATGATTGGAAAGATGGCAATCAGTGTGAGTGAAAGTTCTCTCGTTTTAAAGAATATAAGAACGAAAAATAACTCTTGGTCAGTGGTTGGCCTTTTTAGTGGATTATTGATTGCTGCGTTCGCTATTGCGATTATTTTTCCATTCGTGTTTGTCAGGGCCTTATCCTTTATTTCGTCCTTGATTGGTACCGGCATGTATTATCTTTCAAAACCTTTTTTTAATGCAGTTGATGATTTTGAAGCGGCGGGGAAGATGCAGGGGGAAAAAGTCGAACCTTTGGATGGGCTGGAATCAGCAAATAATAATTCATTCTCGGAGCTAGCAGGAGATGCGAATGTTTTGTTCTACCTTTCGATTTTCGGACTCCTTATTCTAGTAGCAATACTCTTTTTATTGGCAAAAAAAAGAGTAGTAAAAGAGGTAGCTATTGTGGGAGAAGGCTATCAATACACTACAACCACTGAAAGTGCCTCACATACAGCGTCAAAGTGGAGTAAACCGAAAAAACTAACGCCTCAAGCCAAGGTACGAAAGCTTATTCATGAGCTAGAGCTACTTTCTGCTAAACACGGACTTGGTCGTTATCATCATGAGAGTATAACGGAATGGTTGGGACGAAACCACTTTCTTGAACATCGTCTGGTCGATCTCTATGAGCGGGTAAGATATGGGGATGAGGAATTAACAGAACAGGAAAACGAAGCTTGTGAAGAAATCGTTAAGCAAGTAAAAATGAAAATCAAAAGTGTAAAGAAGAGCAAATAAAGAACCTGTCATAGGGTACAGGTTCTTTTTTTAGGTAATATTTTCAGTTTTGCACTATCTTAAACTCGTTGTTTACTGTTTTCTTTTAAGATCATGTGAACAGCGTCCGCAACGGAATCTACAACATATCTTGCCTCTTTTTTAACATCTTCATGAGCGGTTGCCATCGCAAAGCTGTTGGGAGTTAAACGAAACATCGGAATATCGTTATAGGAGTCACCAATACACGCTATTTCTTCTGGCTTTAAGGAAAGTTCATTAAGAAGTTTGGTTATCGCGTTTCCTTTGCTGATTTGTTTTGGCATAATATCTAGAACATGTTTTTCGGAGATGAATAAATCAACTTCATCCTTAAATTCAGTTGATAATCTTTTGTAACTTTCAATAATGTCATTTTCAAAACCAATCAACGTAATTTTAGAAGGTTTTATTACAGATAATTTCGAACCGATTTCAGGGTCGATGATGATAGGGTGGAACATTCTTTGTTGAACCCCTTCAACATACTCATTGTGTTCATGAGTGTAATTTGTGTCATAGCTACAGACAATCGTAACAAACTTTGGATTCAAAACACGCTGGTAAATATCCTCAGCGACCTCAGTTGTAAAGGTACGAGAGAAAATAGAACGATTATCAATAGTTGATGCAAATGCGCCATTTTGGCTAATCCGATGAAACTGTTGCCCAATTGATTTTAATACCTCGTTTATTTCAATATCCATTCTACCCGTAGCAATACTAATTTGTAGTCCTTCTTGAACAGCTTGTTGTAAAGCTTTTGCATCTTCTTGCTTAACAGTGTTGTCCTCTCGAAGTAGAGTTCCATCTAAATCACTTACGATCATTTTAATCAATGAATACACCTCCATTATTATGTAGGTAAAATACAATATTTGTTTATTATACATGAAATGGTTTAAGGATTGATAACATTAAGGTATGAATTTGTAAAAATGGTACATGAGAATAATAATTCTGCAAGTGAAAAAGATTCTCAATTTTCTATTTTAGAATGATTATAAACTTTCCAGTTGAAACCGCTTGATTCCTATGCTATACTCTTTGTGTAGAAGGTTAGGTTGTATAGACAGGATTGTTTCAACCCACTAAAAAAATAATATCATACATAAAGTTACATTTACGTGTTACTGATTCGATCAGGCATGAGTAAAGAAACGGTAAAAGCTATAGAAAGGATATGCTATCTATGTCTATAGTTGTTATTGACTTTCTCTTCTCATGCCTTTTTATATTTTATCTGGGTGCTAACAAGTATTCTTTCTTTACATATCTACCGAAAACGTACAAATACTACTAGTATGTATTACCCATAGGGTCTAAATAATTGGAAAAGGGGAATTTAACATGGCAGAAAAAACGTATAAAATTACAAGCGATTCAGGAATACACGCACGTCCAGCTACACTATTAGTACAGGCGGCTGGGAAGTATAATTCAGATGTTCAACTAGAGTATAACGGAAAGTCAGTTAATCTTAAGTCTATTATGGGAGTAATGTCCCTCGGTATCGCTAAAGGTGCTGAAGTGAAAATTGTTGCTGAAGGTTCTGATGCAGATGAGGCTATAGCTAATTTAACGGATATTATGGTTAAAGAAGGACTTGGTGAATAATGTCTAACGTGATCAAGGGAATTGCGGCTTCAGCAGGAATTGCAATCGCAAAAAGCTTTCGCTTGGAGCATCCTGATTTGACAGTTGAGAAACAAACGATTAGTGATAAGGATGCTGAAATTAAGCGTTTCGAAGAAGCATTAAACAAATCTAAAGAAGAACTAGAAGTAATCAAGAATCGTGCAAATGAAGAATTAGGGGAAGATAAAGCAGCTATTTTTTCCGCCCATCTTCTAGTTTTAAGCGACCCAGAGCTGATTAATCCGATTAAAGATAAAATTAACTCTGATTCTGTAAATGCTGAATTTGCGTTACAGGAAGTTGCTACTATGTTTATTACAATGTTCGAAGGCATGGACAATGAGTATATGGCAGAACGTGCGGCAGATATTCGTGATGTAACTAAACGTGTGTTAGCGCATTTACTAGGGGTAACAATTTCAAATCCAAGTATGATTTCGGAAGAAGTTATCATTATTGCAGAAGACTTAACACCTTCGGATACAGCACAACTAAATCGAAATTATGTAAAAGGGTTCACCACTGATATTGGTGGACGTACATCTCACTCAGCAATTATGGCAAGATCGATGGAGATTCCGGCCGTAGTTGGAACAAAAACGGTTACTACTACCATTGAAAATGGTGTAATGGTAATTGTAGATGGACTTGATGGGGATGTCATCGTTAATCCGTCTGAAGAGGTTTTAGCGCAGTACCGTCAAAAGAAAGAGCAGTATGAAGCACAAAAGGTAGAATGGGCTAAGTTGAAAAACGAAAAAACTGTTTCTAGTGACGGTCAGCATGTCGAACTTGCCGCGAATATCGGTACACCAGAAGATGTCAAAGGTGTACTTGAAAATGGCGGAGAAGGCATTGGACTCTACCGTACAGAATTTTTGTATATGGGTCGTGATCAGCTTCCTTCTGAAGAAGAACAATTTGAATCCTATAAAACTGTTCTTGAAAAAATGGAAGGCAAGCCTGTCGTAGTTCGTACGCTAGACATCGGTGGAGATAAAGAACTACCATATTTAAATCTACCGAAAGAATTAAATCCATTCTTAGGATTTAGAGCGATTCGTCTTTGTTTAGAGGAACAAGATATATTCCGTACCCAATTGCGTGCATTACTACGTGCAAGCACACATGGTAATTTAAAAATCATGTTCCCTATGATAGCGACTCTCGATGAGTTCAGACAAGCTAAAGCCATTTTACTTGAAGAAAAAGAAAAGCTTGTAGCTGCTGGAACAGCTGTATCCGATACGATTGAACTTGGGATAATGGTTGAAATACCCTCTACGGCTGTACTAGCAGATCAATTTGCAAAAGAAGTAGATTTCTTTAGTATAGGTACGAATGACCTTATTCAATATACAATGGCTGCAGATCGCATGAATGAGCGTGTGTCTTATCTTTATCAGCCATATTCACCATCCATATTACGCCTCATTTCCATGGTTATTGAAGCAGCACATAAAGAAGGTAAATGGGCAGGTATGTGTGGAGAGATGGCAGGCGATACAATTGCGATTCCTATTCTTCTAGGACTAGGGCTAGATGAATTTAGTATGAGTGCAACTTCAATACTACCTGCACGTACTCAAATTAAAAAGCTCTCTAAGGCTGAAATTGCAAGCTTTAAAGAAAAAATCCTATCTATGAGTACAACGGATGAAGTCGTCGATTTCGTAAAAGAAAAATTCATGAACTAAAAAAACGAGTCTAACCTGCTGAGAGTTAGACTCGTTTTCTCTATAAGTAAAAGATCATCGCTGTAACCTATAGCCCGGATTCCTACTTACTAAAAGGATTTCTCCATTCCATCAATAATCCATAATTACAGGATTCTTCATCTTCGAGATAATTGTCAATTAATTGGACGGGTGTACGTCCACAGCGCAACAAGAATGTAATGACCGGATCTTTAAGTTCACCTGTTAGAATTTTTTCAATATAGACATCCGCACTCATCTTTTCCGCATGTTTTGAATATCCGGAAATTCGTCCACCACCAACTAATCGTTCCAAATTTAACTGGACAACAACTTCATACATGGATTGCATTAACCACTTTCCAAGCCCGTATTTCCGAAACGCTGGACTGACACAAATATCAACGATGTATAATGTGTTACCATCCGGTGCGTGGTTTCGAATATATCCGTTATCTGTGATTTCCTCCCATGTATGTTGTGGATGTTTTGGATCAAAGTGGACAATTAGTCCAGTCATAGAACCACATATTCTCCCATCTATTTCAACACAAAGTGCTCCGAGAGGAAAGCGTGTAACATGATTATGTAGCTGTTCCTTATTCCACCATAAATCAGAAGGAAATGGGGGAGGAAAACTTTCTTGTTGAACGCGAATTAACTCATCAAAATCATTTTCAGTATAAGTCCGTATTACAGCCTTTTTTGGTATATTTTCATCAAATACATAGATGTCTTTTCGAAACAAGCTCATCACCTCACACCCCCATTTTACGTTACAATGGGAACGAAGAAAAGCACCACTTTCTTAATCTTAATGATAATTCTTTTCAAAATAAGAGTCTACAAGGCCTTCAATTATTGCAGGTTCAGGCTGTTCTCCAGTAAAAGTAAATGGAAGCTCTTGAATGAATTCGCCATCCCGATAGACATGTATTGCTCCTTTTTGATTTATTACACTGAATTCTGTTTCAAAACGAAAACCATCGCGGTCAATAGCACCCATGATTATATCTCCTTCCTCTGTAATCTTGTTTTTATTGTTCCAATTTAAATAGTAATAAGTACATATTTTTCTTGAAAATCGACAATTTAAGGATGAGGGGGTTTTTATGATGGTAGATAATACTCGCGATTATCATGAGCGTGACCCACATGTCGATGGACGATATGAAAATATAATCAATCATGATTTGGCTGGCGATAAAATAGGGATACGATCTGATGTGAATCTGGAAAACAGAGTCCAACCGAAAAATCCTTTTCAACTAAAGCCTAAAGTTGATAAGGAAATGAAGAAATTTCAGGATATGTTTGACTAAAGGAACACATGAAAAACCAGCAACCCGGTCAGAGTTGCTGGCTCTTTTATACAAAAAGTTAGTTTAGCACCAAGCTGCGCCAACGATGATTAGAAGAATGAACAGTACAACGATTAGCGCAAAGCCTCCGCCAAATCCATGGCCTCCATAACCATATCCACCATAGCCGTATCCACAGTAACCCATAATACATCTCCCTTTCTTTTTTATATGATAAAATCTCATTTTTTTAAAGAATTAATAACCTACATATGCGGCTCCAACAATGATCAATAGAATGAACAATACAACAATCAAAGCAAAGCCAGCTCCGAAACCTCCGCCGTGAGTTCCACTCATTTAGAACACCTCCATCTCTATTTGTTATATCCTATGGAAGTTGTTCATTTTTCGTAAGGTACAAATCCCCAATTTTCTTCAGTTTTTTAGACTATCGCCATTTTGAAATATGATATGATGATAATAAAAAAAACAAGGGGGACTTGGTGATGGTACATACTAATGGGTTAAATGAGAAAACAGTGGTAGGATTTATCGGTTTAGGTGTCATGGGAAAAAGCATGGCAGGTCATATTCTTGGTAAGGGACATAAAGTTCTTGTCTATACCCGTACGAAAGAAAAAGCTTCAGAGCTTGTTGAAAATGGGGCAATTTGGAAGCAGTCTGTCGCAGAACTTGCAAAAGAGGCAAACATAGTGATTACAATGGTTGGTTATCCCTATGATGTGGAAGAAGTCTATCTAGCAGAGGATGGTTTGCTCGCTCATGCAAAGGAAGGAACTTACTTTATTGATATGACCACTTCTACACCTTCATTGGCTAGTAAAATCTATAAATTGGCAAAGCAAAAGGGGATGTATGCCCTCGATGCGCCGGTGTCTGGTGGCGACGTTGGTGCAAAAGAGGCGAGATTAGCCATTATGGTCGGTGGTGATGAGCATGTCTTTGAGGCTTGTAGGCCAATTCTTGAAATAATGGGGCAAAACATTGTCTATCAAGGGCCAGCAGGCTCAGGCCAACATACAAAAATGTGTAACCAGATTGCAATTGCATCAAATATGATTGGGGTGGCGGAGGCTATGGTTTATGCGAAAAAATCTGGTCTTGACCCTGAGACTGTATTAAAAAGTATTTCATCCGGTGCGGCTGGGAGTTGGTCACTGAGTAATCTTGCACCAAGAATGATTGCAGATAATTTTGAGCCTGGTTTTTATATCAAACATTTTATCAAAGATATGGGAATTGCTCTGGAAGAAGCAAAAGCAATGGGAATGAAAACACCAGGCCTAGAACTTGCAAAAGAAATGTACGATGAACTAGCCGAAAAAGGCGAAGAAAACAGCGGAACCCAAGCCATTTATAAATTGTGGAAGTAACAGGTATGTTCAAAGTCACTTCCCCATTGGTGCATAGGAAATCCTCTACGAGAAGAAAATAAGTAGGAAGATTTCTAAGGGGGTGCACGAACATGGCAAAGCGTAATAAGAAGAATGATCCTGAACAAAAAAATAAACAAGGCTTTGACTCAGCTGTAACAGACACTGAATTTGGTAAAGAGTTTGGTAGCGCAGCGGCAAACAGAGCACATAAGAAAAAAGCCAAAAAAGAAAAAGCTTCTAAAAATGATGGGAAATACGAAGGTGGACTTTAATAAGGAATCGACAAGTGTAACACGCTTGTCGATTTTTTACTATGTTTGGTTTAGAATTTTTAGAAAAAACATTGAATAATTTCAGTAAACAGTAGTAATATAGAATTATGTTTACATACCAACCGGTTAGTAAGTAGAGACGAGATGGGGGATGATGACAATAAATTTTTCTCATTCTAATAAGGTTATTGCACTCCAAGAAAAGGTAAACGCTTTCATGGTGGAATATATATATCCAAATGAAAAAGTGTATGAAGAACAATTAAATCAGCAAGATAACCGATGGACAGATGTACCACCTATTATGGAGGAGCTTAAGGAAAAGGCAAGAAAACAAGGATTATGGAATTTATTTCTTCCTGAAAGTGAGTACGGTGCTGGTCTTACAAATGTAGAATATGCACCACTTTGTGAAATCATGGGAAGATCTCTGATAGCACCAGAAGTTTTTAATTGCAATGCTCCAGATACAGGGAATATGGAGGTTCTTGTTCGTTATGGGACAAACGAGCAAAAGGAGGCTTGGCTAAAGCCATTATTAAATGGTGAAATCCGGTCTTGCTTTTCAATGACTGAACCAGATGTAGCTTCATCAGATGCAACTAATATAGAAGCAAGCATTGTTCGTGACGGAGATGAATATATACTTAATGGTAAAAAGTGGTGGTCTTCGGGGGCAGGTGACCCACGCTGCAAAATTTCAATATTTATGGGGAAAACAAATCCAAAAGGACCAACATATGAACAACAATCTATGATTCTCGTACCACTAGATACTCCCGGAGTGAAAATTGAACGTATGCTCCCAGTGTTCGGGTACGATCATGCTCCTCATGGTCATGCAGAAATTACATACGAAAATGTACGAATTCCTGTTACCAATATGATTTGGGGAGAAGGAAAGGGATTTGCTATTGCACAAGGCAGGCTGGGACCCGGTCGTATCCATCATTGCATGCGTCTAATTGGTGCAGCAGAACGCGCCCTTGAGCAAATGTGTAAACGAGTCAAGCGACGTACCACCTTTGGACGTGCCCTCGCTAGTCAAGGTGTGATCCAAGACTGGATTGCTACGTCTCGAATCGAAATAGAACAAGCTCGGTTACTCACAATGAAAGCAGCACATATGATGGATACGGTTGGAAACAAGGCCGCGAAAGCAGAAATTGCGATGATAAAAGTTGTCGCGCCAAGTATGGCTTTAAAAGTCATTGATCGTGCCATTCAGGCGTTTGGAGCTGCTGGGGTTTCTGATGATTTTCCATTTGCCGCACATTGGGCAAACGCTAGAACTCTACGACTTGCAGATGGGCCTGATGAAGTTCATAAAGCACAGATCGCCAAATTGGAGCTTAGAAAATACATTGACTAAAAATGAGGTGGGAGAATGAGAGTTCTAGAGATGTTCAGTTTAAAAGGAAAGACAGCGATTGTTACAGGTGGTGGAAGAGGGCTTGGTGAACAAATTGCAGAAGGATTTGCCGAAGCTGGCGCAAATGTTGTTGTTTGCTCAAGAAAACTTGAGGCTTGTATAGAAGTAAGAAACCGCCTAGAAGCGCTGGGTGTGAAATCACTTGCGCTCCAATGCGACGTAACAAATCCTCAGGATGTACAAAAAGTCGTTGAAGAGACAGTAAAAGCATTTGGCAAAATTGACATTCTAGTCAATAATAGTGGCGCAACTTGGGGTGCACCTGTAGTGGATATGCCGTTTGATGCGTGGGAAAAGGTGATGTCGGTTAATGTGAATGGCACATTTCTGATGAGCCAGGCCGTTGGTAAGGTGATGATTGAACAGAATGCTGGGAAAATCATTAATATTTCTTCAGTTGCTGGCTTAGGAGGGATTGACCCACGATTCATGGACACGATTGGTTACAATACGAGTAAAGGTGCGATTATAACTTTTACAAAGGATTTAGCTGCAAAATGGGGACCTCATAATATTAATGTAAACTCTATTGCCCCAGGCTTTTTCCCGACAAAGATGTCAAAAGTCACAATTGAAAGGGGGGGAGATTATCTCAAGGACGTGACTCCACTAAAACGCATAGGAACGAACAATGATCTAAAAGGAGTTGCGGTGTTCTTAGCATCAAGTGCTGCGGATTTTATTACTGGAGACACCATTATAGTTGATGGTGGTATGCATACTTCATAAAAGGGGGGGATTCATAACAACGAAAACTTAGGTGGAGCATACATGTTAAACATCTCAGAACCTCAGATTGTGAACAATCAAATTTTAGTTAATTTATTGGAGGGGTTTTACATGAGTGAGAGAGTATGGTTAAAGCATTATCCACCAACGTCAAATGCAGAGATAGAAATTCCAAACATGTCTTTAGGGCAGGTTCTCCAAGAAACTACAGCAAAAATTCCACAAAATGAAGCCATTATTTTTTACCACAAAAGAATGACTTACCAGGAATTATCTGGTATGGTTCACGTATTTACATCAGCTTTACAGGAAGCAGGCATCCAAAAAGGAGATCGGGTAGCGATTATGTTACCGAACTGTCCACAGTATGTGATCTCATACTATGGATCGCTAAATGCTGGCGCTATTGTCACACAGATTAATCCCCTACTAGTTGAAAGGGAACTGCAGTACATTTTGGCTGACTCTGGAGCTGAAACCATTGTTGTAATGGATACACTTTATCCAAGAGTAAAAGCTGTAAAACCACATACAAATGTGAAAACAATTATTACGGTTAGTCTACAGCCGACCGAAATGGAATTGTCATCTGACAAAACGTTTGAACAATTTATGCAATCTGCAACAGGAACAGTTACACCTGTTGATATAGAGCCTGAACATGACATCGCAGTTCTCCAATACACAGGTGGTACGACTGGGCGATCAAAGGGAGCGATGTTAACGCACCGAAATATAGTGGCCAACATTGTTCAATCCTATGAGTTTTTTAAAAGTGAAATTATGTTCGGGAAAGAGCGTTCTCTGACTGTCATACCACTATTCCATGTTTTTGGAATGACATCAGGGATGAATCTGTCCATTTTTGTTGGTGCAGCAAATACCCTTTTACCAAAATTTGATGTTGAAGAACTTCTTGAAACAATTAGTCGTGAACAACCAACGATGTTCCCTGGAGTTCCAACAATGTATGTTGCTTTAACTAATCATCCGAAGGCTTTAGATTATGATTTAAGTAGTATTCGAGTTTGTAATAGTGGTAGTGCACCAATGCCAGTAGAGCTTATGAAAGAGTTTGAACGAAAGACAGGGGCACTTATACTTGAAGGCTATGGGTTGTCTGAGGCATCTCCTGTAACCCATTGTAATCCAATTTTTGCAGAAAGAAAGCCAGGAAGTATTGGGATTGGAATACCAAATACGGACTATAAGGTTGTGGATGTGGCAACAGGTGGCAATGAGGTTCCCCCTGGTGACCTTGGAGAATTAATTGTCAAAGGTCCCCAAGTCATGAAAGGTTATTGGAATATGCCAGAAGAAACTGCTATTGCACTCCGAGATGGTTGGCTATATACAGGCGACATAGCAAAGATGGATGAAGAGGGTTATGTATATATAATGGATCGCAAAAAAGATATGATTATCGCAAGTGGTTATAATATTTATCCGCGTGATATCGAGGAAGTTTTATACGAACATCCTTCCGTTCAAGAAGCAGTTGTCATTGGTATCCCAGATGAGTATAGAGGCGAAACCGTCAAGGCATTTGTAGTTCTAAAACAAGGGAAAACGGCGTCTGACGAGGAGATTATTTCATTCTGTAAACAGCATTTGGCAGTATATAAGGTCCCTAAAATGCTGGAGTTTAGACAAGAACTTCCGAAAACAAATGTAGGTAAGATTTTAAGAAGAGTTCTACGTGAAGAGGTAATTCATCCAAAGTAAAGATATGATATAATCGTTTTCAAACAAACATGCAAGAGAGGAAACCTCATGAAGAACAAAATTACTGAACAAAGCATTCTACTTTTTCAAAAAAAAGGATTCTCTGAAACCTCTATACAAGATATTGTGGATGCTCTTGGAGTTACGAAAGGTACCTTTTATTATTATTTTTCAAGTAAGGAAGAGCTTTTGAAAGATATCCAATTAGGTTATATCAATGAGCTCCTAGAAGAACAGGAAGAAATCATTGCAAAGAAGGATATTAATTGTAAAACAAAGCTTTTTGAAATTCTTTATTTGCTGCTACGTAATATTGATAAGAACGGTGCAAGTGCAAAGGTGTTCTTCCGTGAGATGATTAATCTAAGCGATCAATATTTAGCTCAGATTATTCCGAAACGAGATCAGTTTCGCATTAACATCCAAGAAGTATTGCAAGAAGGCAAGAATCGGGGCGAATTCCGAAGTGATTTAAGTATTGATATTACTACATTTGGGATACTCGGAATGGTTAATTGGAGCTACCAATGGTTCAATCCAACAGGAACACTTTCAGAACAAGAAGTGGCGAACATTTATATTGATATGATTCTAAACGGTATTAATAGTAAATAGACTAGAAGGGAATCCCATCCAATCTATTGGGATTCCTATAAGATTAATTTTTTTATCATTTACATACCAACCGGTCAGTAAGTAATATTTTTGATAAAAGGGGGGGCGTTACCTGATGAATGAATTCTCCGATACCGTACCTGTAAGGAAGGGTGAGGAATTAGAGATTCCAAGGCTTGAGCATTTTTTACAAGAAAACCTCGAAGATTTGCCAGCTGGGAATTTAGAGATAAAGCAATTTGGGGCAGGTCACTCTAATCTCACCTATCAATTAAAAATAGATAATTGGGAGGCCGTTCTACGTAGGCCACCACATGGACCTGTTGCTCCAAAAGCCCATGATATGAAACGTGAATTTCAAATTTTAAATGAAGTACATACCTTGTATCCGTTAGCACCAAAGCCATTCTTATATTCAGATGATGAATCTATTGTGGGAAGTCCATTTTTTATTATGGAGAGAAAACGTGGAATTGTGTTAGATACCTCATTTCCTCCGAATGTAGCACCAAAGCCCCAACTTTGTCGCGACATATCTGAAAAAATGGTGGATAACCTTATTCGACTTCATGAAATTGATTATAAAGAAACAGGTCTTGTAAGAATGGCAAAGCCTGAAGGGTTTATGGAAAGACAGGTACAAGGTTGGATTACTAGATATGAACGAGCGAAGACAGACGATGTTACGGGTATCGAAACGCTAAAAAAGTGGTTAATTAACTCGATTCCTTTTTCAGCTGCACCGACTATCATTCACTATGATTACAAACTAAATAATATGATGTTTTCTGATAATTTGTCAGAAATGGTAGGGCTGTTTGACTGGGAAATGACAACAGTTGGTGATCCTCTAGCTGATGTAGGAGCTGCAATGAGTTACTGGATTCAAGCTAGTGATTCTGATTTATTGAAACAAGGGTTAGGAAAGCCACGTATTACTGTGCTGGAGGGCTTTTTGACGAGAGACGAATTCATCGAGCGATATGCTCAGAAAAGCGGTCGTGATGTTTCAGCAATGAATTTTTATTTATCGTTTGCTTATTTTAAACTTGCTGTAATTTGTCAGCAAATCTATTATCGCTATAAAAAAGGTCAAACAAGAGACCCTAGGTTTGCTCATTTTGGCATATTTATAAATGGTCTTATACAAACAGCAGTAGCTTCGACAAAGAGCTAAGAATATTTAATAAGGGGTGAATTCAACTGGATTCTGTAGATGTAAAATATAGAGGTTCGAGTTTTTTAGTTTCAAAGGTTAAAGATATATTCACTCCAGAAGACTTTACAGAAGAACATCGTATGATTGCTAAAGTAGCACAGCAGTTTGTCGAAAAAGAAGTTACACCTGTTATCGACGAAATCGAACAACAAGACTTCAATGTAGTTGTTTCGCTACTCCATAAGGCAGGAGATATTGGACTGTTGGCCCATAGTGTTCCGGAGCAATATGGGGGACTAGGGCTCGACAAAGTGAGCAAGGGTATCGTCGGGGAAATGATTGGTCGTACTGGTGCGTATGGAGTTGCACATTCAAACCACACTTGTATTGCCACACTACCAATCACCTATTTCGGTACGAAAGAGCAAAAGGAAAAATACTTACCAAAATTAGCGTCTGGACAATATATAGGCGCTTATTGCCTAACAGAGCCTGGGGCTGGGTCAGATGCCTTATCATCCAAAACGACAGCTGTTTTAAATGATACTGGAACTCATTACCTTTTAAATGGAACCAAAATATTTATTACGAATGCTGAGTTTTCCAATACGTTTATCGTGTACGCAAAGGTAGATGGTTCAAAGTTTACAGCATTTATAGTAGAAAGAGATTTTCCAGGATTATCGCTTGGACCCGAAGAAAAGAAAATGGGAATCAAAGGTTCATCAACGAGAACCGTATTCCTCGAGAATTGCTATGTACCGGTTGAGAATGTTTTGGGAGAAGTCGGAAAGGGACATGTTATTGCTTTGAATGTACTGAATTTGGGTCGTTTTAATCTAGGGTCAGCGTGCATGGGTGGTGCAAAATATGGTTTAGAGCTTTCTCTAACCTATTCAAATCAACGAGAGCAATTTGGTAGTAAGATATCTACATTTGGTGCTACAAGAGAAAAAGTGGCTTCGATGGCAACAAAGATATATGCAGCGGAGTCGCTTCAATATCGTACCGCCTTTTTACTAGAAGATGCCTTAGGAGGATTATATGAATCTAGTGATACTAAGTTAATTAGTAAGCGATTAATGGAATATGCAACAGAGTGTGCAATCTGTAAAGTCTATGGATCTGAAACCTTAGATTATATTGCGGATGAGGCTCTTCAACTTCACGGTGGAGCTGGATATATTAAGGAGTATACCATTGAACGCATGTATCGTGACTCTCGAATTAATCGAATTTTTGAAGGAACAAATGAAATCAATCGCTTAATTATTCCAACTCAGTTCTTAAAAAAGGTATTAAAAGGTAGGGTAAGTCTAGAGGAGGATGTTCAAAAGGCAGTTAAAGACTTACATTCACAACAACCTGAAACTAATTCTATACTAGGTAGAGAGCAGAATGCTATTACGCTTATCCGTAATCTTTTTTTGTATTGTACAGGAGTCTTATTTAAATCATATGGTTTTGAACTCAAGGGTGAGCAAGAAGCATTAATGAAGTTAGCAAATATAGGAATTCAATTATATGCATCTGAGTCGGTGGTGCTCCGCACACTGAAAGCCATTCAAAAAAATGGGGAGGAAAATGAGAAGGTCAAGATTTTATTCGCACAATCCTATATTGACGATGTTCTTCTTGATATTGAGACCGATGCAAAAAGATTGGTCACAGGTACACTAAAAGACGCTGAACTCAAGCAGAGTATGAAAATTATTAGTAATAATTTTGCAGATTTAGCAAGGTCTGGTGCCACACAGCGTAGACGTCAAATTGCTGATGTTTTAAATCAATATAATAGATATCCGATATAGGGAGGAATGTGAAATGAGAGCTATTCAATTTACAGAATATGGTGGACCTGAAGTCCTAAAACTTGTAGAGGTTGAACGACCAAAACCAAACGCAAATGAAGTCGTCATTGAAGTAAAAGCCATTGGCGTAAATTATGCAGATACGGCCCGTCGAGAAGGCCAATACGTAGTCAAAACAGAGCTACCATTTATACCTGGAGCAGAAGTAGCAGGTATTGTCGTGGAAATTGGTGATGAAGTGACTTCTGTCAAGGTTGGTGCTAGAGTTGTAACTCTACTCAATTCGAACGGATATGCCGAATATGCAGTTTCACATGAAAGAACGTTAATCCCTATCCCAGAAGGAGTGGACTTTGAAACTGCGGTGGCGCTTCCTTTACAGGGATTAAGTGCTTATCACATTATCAAAACAATGGGGAGACTTGAGGAAGGTGAGACAATCTTAATTCATGCTGCAGCGGGTGGTGTGGGGTTACTTGCTGTTCAATTAGCAAAACTCTTTGGTGCTGGAAAGGTTATCGCGACTGCTAGTACTGATGAAAAACTGACTCTTGCAAGGGATATGGGAGCAGATGAAATCGTTAATTATACTTCTTCAGATTGGGACAATCAAGTACTTTTTCTTACAGATGGAAAAGGGGTAGATGTAGCCCTTGAAATGGCCGGTGGGGACGTATTCAAGAAAACATTAGGATGCTTAGCCCCTTATGGTCGGCTAGTCATTTACGGAGTTGCTAGCGGTGAACAAAGTAGGATGTATCCATCAAGTCTGATGGCAAAGAATCAATCCGTAATTGGCTTTTTCCTCCCTCAAATTATGAGAAGAAAGGAACTTTTTCAAACTAGTTTAATTGAACTTCTACAATACGTAGGTAGTGGAAAGTTAAAATTAACAATTGGTGGTGTATACCCGCTTGATCAAGCCGCAATGGTTCACGAACAATTGCAGGGAAGAAAGACATTTGGAAAGCTCATTTTAACACCTTAAATTAAGGTTAGTACCCGGGTGCAGATTACCTGGGTTTTTTAATTTTTTGATAAATGTCGAAAAAGGCTCGGAATTTTGCCGAATTTTCTTTATAATAATAAAAACAGGTCATTCTACCTATGGATTACAACTTATCCCTAAATTAATGTAAAAGTATAGTAAAAATATGGTTATTAAACTGAAATTTTAGATTGATTTCGATTCTATATATATTAAAAAACTGAATGGGGGGAGGGGAATAAAATGAAGGTGAAAAATCAGTTAAGTCCTACAAAAAATAAAGCAGATGTTCAATTCCCTGTTAATCTCGTATTTACAGTGACGGTAAATGGAAAGATACTTTATGTTTCAAATCATTGTAATGATATCCTAGGTTACACAAGTGACCTATTAATTGGAAGTGCTATTAGGAATATTATACATAAAGATGACCGTTTCATGCTTGAAAGCAATTTATTTAATAAACAAGATCGTTCAACATGTGCACTTCGGATTATGAAGGCAAACAATGAATTTGTCTGGTTCGAAGCAAATGTTGAACCAATTTACACTTCTTCTTCTAGTGAATATGAAGAGGTTCTATTAAAAATGAGAGTACTGTTAGAATCTTCAAGTAGCCAGGTGAAAGATGCTTATCGTGATAATAACCAATTATCATCAGTCATACCGGAAGTAGATTTGTTGCAAAATAGGCTAATAGATATACCTATCTTAATCGATGAAGCACCTTTTCCAATCATTATTTGTAAATTAGGAAAAATTGTTTACATGAATAAAGAGGTAGTCTCATTATTGAACATTCAGAACCCCGCTGGAGAAATTGGACACACTATTTATTCGTTTATTGATGAAGAATTCCATACGGTCGTCGAAAAACGTATTGAGCAGCTTCGAAATGGGTTTCGATTAGGTACAATTGAGCAAAAGTGGAAAAGACAAAACAATGAAGAAATCATTGTTGAGGTAAAGGAAGTTCCCATACATATAAAGGATGAAATTTTTGAATACCTGGTCCTACATGATATATCTTCAAGGAAATCATTTCACGATATTATTCATAGAAGCCGAGAGCGATATCAACGAATTGTGCAAAATTCAATTGATACGATAGCCGTTATTTATCAGAATAACTGGGTCTTTATAAACGATTCTGGAGTGAAAATGTTTGGTGCAAATAGCTATACAGAAATGTTGGGAAGGAATATCTATACGTTTCTTCACCCTGAAAATCATGAACAGGTCAGGAGTTTTATTGAAATTGTCAATTCGGAAAAGAAAGAAGTGAATTTCAGTAAACAATCCTGGTATACATTACAAGGAAATCAGGTTTACACTGAGTTAATTGGAATTCCAACAACGTACTTTGGTGAAGCAGCGGTTCAAGTGATCATTCGTGATATTTCTGATCGAATAAAGGCTGAAGAATTAATGATTAAGTCTGAAAAGCTTTCTATAGCTGGACAGTTAGCTGCTGGCATTGCTCATGAAATTAGAAATCCACTAACTGCAATAAAAGGCTTTTTACAATTATTTAATGATGAATTTCATGGAAAACAAAATTACTTCGATATTATCTTTTCAGAATTAAATCGGATTGAATTAATCTTGAGCGAGCTATTGTTATTAGCAAAACCCTCAGAAACTAAATTTAAAAGTAAAGATATTCGAACAATTTTACGAGATGTTGTGACATTGCTTGAAACACAAGCAAATCTACAAAATATCCAAATTAATATAGAATTTGCGAATGATGAGTCAATTATTACTTGCGATGAAAATCAAATTAAACAAGTATTTATCAATTTAATTAAAAATTCTATTGATGCGATGGAGAATGGTGGAAGCATATTTATACGTACAATGGTTACTGAAGATTCCATTTATATTTTATTTATTGATGAGGGGTGTGGAATTCCGAAGTCTATTCTAGACCGTATTGGTGAACCATTCTATACAACAAAAGAAAAAGGAACCGGTCTTGGGCTTATGGTAAGCTATAATATTATTGAAAATCACAGAGGGGAAATTAAGGTCGATAGTAAAGAAAATGAAGGAACGACCTTCGAAATAAAGCTTCCACGAGTGAATGAAAAGGTGCAGTAAATGCTGCACCTTTTTTTACTTCTTAAAGTAAAAGAAATAGGCTAGCGTTTTTTGCGCTAGCCGTTTCGTTATTGTAAAAAATTATGTTTTGACAGTAACATATTATATTGATTGGTAAGTTCGATAAATGTTGATTCATCTTGGTCAATAAGTGATTGATCAATCTGTTTTAATAATTGTTGTTTTCTAAAGGAGGCCAGTGATTGGACGAGAACCATTTCGGCTACCTTTTCATACATTTCATCATCTGGCGTTTGAGAAACTACGACTACCTCATTCTTTTGCTCTTTGTTCAAATGGTCCATTACTTAATCACTCCTTTGTTTTTTTCGCTTATTTAAGGATTCAACTATTGAATCTTATAAGCGCCATCAAAACCATGCTATTTTAAAAAAATATTGCATCGTCTAGATGTCTTTCTATTATGAAGGAAAATCAGGTGAAAGTAAAGTGTTTTTTTTTAGAAAATTTAGATATATCAGAACTTGTTTGTATAAAATTTCCGTAATATAAGTGTAGGATAATAAGAAAAATTGGGTTACTTTCCTAATCCATTTCATAGTATGAAATGAGAACTTCTACAAAAGGGAGGTACCTGTTTTGAATCAACCATATAATGGATATCAAATCGACCCATATTTTCGAACGGCTTCGCATGGTTATTATCCATATCATTCCGTAAATGGCTTTCAACCTGCTTATTATATAAATACTCAACCTCAAGTAAATCAGGTAAGACAAACGCAAGAATTTCAAAATGTATGGAAAGAAGTGCGTAAAAATCTCCAACCTCATTATAATCAATTAGCAGAATATAATATTGATCGGAGATTATCGCAGTTTATTGCGATGCAGCTTGTCATGTTCACACTTATGACTCAGAATCAAGTTTCTGGTTCGTTGGACCAACAAGTAAATCAAATATATCGTGCTTTTCGTAATCAAGCCAATTGGTTCTATGCTGTTTTGGCTCCGTACCGAATTCCAGATCGTATACTCGAACAAATATTTAAAGCCATAATACGATTAACATATGAAAATATTGGTTATTCGCCTGAAAAAAATTGGAGCGAATGGGAAGACCTTGGAGGTTATTTAACATCAGGTCCTTCTGTTGCTATCCCAGAAAGAAATCAGTTAGATGTGTATGTACGTGGAAGAAACCGTGTCCTTTACCACCGGCTGTGGGATGGTTCAAGATGGACTGAGTGGGAGAATCTTGGAGGCACGCTTACATCCTCTCCAGCTGCCGTGTCTTGGGCACCTGGTAGGGTAGATGTCTTTGCTCGAGGTGAAAGAAACCAATTGATCCATAAATATTGGAATGGTTCTACCTGGAGTGAGTGGGAGGACTTAGGTGGAGTATTAACCTCATCTCCTGCAGTTGCCTCATGGTCGGAGAATCGTCTTGATGTATTTGGCAGGGGTACAGACCGCCATCTCTACCATATATATTGGGATGGGGCAGGATGGAGCGAATGGGAAGACCTTGGAGGTGTTCTTACTTCTGCCCCAGGTACTGTGTCATGGGGACCAAATCGTATCGATGTCTTTGCACGGGGAGAAAATAGAGGCCTATATCATAAATATTGGAATGGCTCTACATGGAGTGGATGGGAGGATTTAGGTGGTCAATTAACATCTAGCCCAGGTGCTTCTTCGAGACATCCAAATCAACTTGATGTTTTTGTTAAAGGAACCAATGATCATTTGTATCTAAAAAGTTGGGATGGAAGTCGTTGGAGTGAATGGGAGGACCTAGGCGGAACATTAACCTCTGAACCAACCTCTGCTTCATGGAGCCGTAATCGAATTGATGTTTTTGCAAGAGGAGAAAACAACCAATTAATTCATAAATGGAAAGCATGAAGCGCAACATCTAAGGGGGGTATATATGCCTAGATATGTTTGGGGAGTAGATTCATCAGTCGCTGTTGATGATGAACTATATACATGTGTAAAAAGTAAATTTGGAAATCCTAAATTTTGGGGAAGATACTTAAGTGAGGAGCCTAATGTTTCAACAGGATTAACAAAGGGCGAAATTTCGTTCTTACGGAATCGAGGAATAAAGGTATTGCCTATCTACCCTATCTTCTCAGAGGCTCGTGGTTATGAAAAAGGGCAACTTGCTGCACGAAATGCGGTTTTTAATGCAAGAAGGTTGGGGCTACCTATAAATGCTGCGCTTTTTGCAAATGTTGAACGCTTTGGTGCTGTTGATGAGGCGTGGATTCGCGGTTGGGCAGAATCGATTTATCCAAGTGGATATCGTCCTGGAATCTATAATAATCCGGTAGTAGGTGATTTTGCTGGAGCTTATTGTGAGGCGGTTCGTAAAAATAATCAGGTTGCACTTCAAACGATTTTGTGGAGTGCTGAACCTGAAACTGGTGTGACTAGGGAACGGAAGGTACCTACTTTCAAGCCAGCTTCTCCAAAATGTAAATCAAATGTGTGGGTTTGGCAGTATGGAAGAGATGCCCAAGCATGTCCTGTTCATACAAATCTTGCAGATTCGCGTGTTTTGAATTATCTCTAATAAAAACCAGGTGAAATCCACCTGGTTTTTTGATGTGTACATTATCGGTAACTTTCACCTAATTTTTTGAATACTGGTTTTTGATAGGTTCGTTTATTTGGACGCTGTGTATTCTCTGTTTTCTCTTCTTCAATACCAACGTATTGCTGTAGAAGGTTTTTAGCTAGAGAAAGTGAAAGATAGGTTTTTGGATTACGATAGGTCTGATTCAACTTTCCAAGGTGTGGTAGGCTAGAGAAGTCTTCTTTTGTGGGAGGCATGTGAAAATAATAGTCTCCGGCTGAAATTAAGACATCGGATTGTTGTTGACTATTTTTGGGATTTCTAGAAAAGTGAAGTCCTTCTTTTTTTGCTTTTCCTTCTGTAATAAGCTTTTCTAATGCTTTTCTCTTTAGAAGGTATAAAAATTTAGGGTTTGTAGCAGTCTTCGCATGCCTGTTCACGACAAAAATGGCACGAGCAAGGTTGTCCACTGTTGGCTTAAGTGGCACTTGATTTACCTGTTTTTTCATACTTTCTCTCCTTTCTAACTTCTATTATACTGTTAGTAGTGTACTTTGACAAATTCTCTAGGGATGTTGCAATTCATACAATTTACTAATTCATACAATATAAGAATTATCATGAAAAAATAAAGGTTTTTGTCGATATATGTAGAAGAAATAGATATTAACTGTAATAGGGAATGGTCTGATGAATAGAACGAATAATGTCATTTTAAAGGATGCTCAATTTAGCCGCTCAAATGATAGAATTGAGGCTATTATGTTTGAAATTATCCTTAAACATATTAAAGATTTAATATATGTGATGAAAGTTGAGGAAAATGGGAGTTTTTCCTATGTATTTTTGAATGAAGAAGCAAAAGGTCATGCTAAACTAACCAATGACAGTATTGGGAAAACGCTTCATGAGGTTTTACCGGCTGAAACGGCAACGAGTTTGCATAATCAATATAGTTCTGTCTTGGAGAAAAAAGAGCCAATTTCATTTCAGGATGTAGTCGTTCTTACAGACAATAAGGTGGTTCATGGCGAGTCCATACTGACACCCATCTTTGATGAAAATGGTAACATTCCATTTATCGTTAGTGTAACGCGTGACATCACAGCAAGAGTTGCTGATAAAGAGTTGATTACGTACATGGCTTATCATGATCCACTTACTGGTTTGCCAAATCGTAGTTCTTTAAAGAAGGATTTAGATCATGCGGTTGAACAAGCAAAAAAGGGCCATAAAAAGCTTGCATTAATGTTCATCGATCTTGATCGGTTTAAATTCTTTAATGATTCTATGGGTCATATAGCTGGAGATCATCTTTTAAAAGAGGTTGGAAAAAAACTAGCATCTATTAATCATGAAGACTATAAAGTCTACCGACAAGGTGGAGACGAATTCATTGTTATCCTTTCCAACACATCAAGCGAAGGTACCGAACAATTTGCACAACAAGTAAATCAAGAATTTAAGAAACCTTTCGTGCTAGAGGATAAAGAGTTCTTTATTTCAGCCAGTATAGGAATAAGTACCTTTCCTTCTGACGGAATGGAAGGAGAAGCATTAATAAAAAATGCGGATACCGCTCTCTATCGAGCTAAGGAGTTAGGTAGATCTCTCTATCAATATTATAATCCTGATTTACAAAAACAGACCACTCATTTGATGCAGTTAGAAACAGGTCTTAGAAAGGCCATCGAGAAAAACGAACTCGAAGTTTATTATCAACCTCAATTGGATCTTGCTACAAATAAGGTTTCTAGCTTTGAAGCATTATTAAGATGGAAACATCCCACCCTTGGGTTTGTGTCACCAGCTGAATTTATCCCAATTGCTGAGGATACAGGGCTTATTTTTTCAATCGGTGAATGGATTATTCAAACAGTCTGCCAGAAGCTAAAACGATGGAAAGAGAGTGGCTATCTTCCTGTTTCGGTAAGTATTAATCTTTCTCCAAAGCAGTTCCAACAGCCTGAATTAATTAAGATTATAGAGAAGAATATAGAATTAAACCAAATTTTCCCGGAGAGCCTTGAATTTGAACTTACTGAAAGTGCGATGCAAGAACCGAAGAAAACAATGGAAACTCTCGCAAAATTAAAAGCGATTGGAGTTCGTATATCTGTTGATGATTTCGGTACGGGGTATTCTTCCTTAAGCTATATTAAAAAACTTCCGATAGATTCGTTGAAAATTGATCAGTCATTTGTAAAAGATGTGCTTTCTGATGAAAAGGATGCTGCAATTACAACAACGATTATTCATCTAGCACAAAGCTTAGGTCTTTCCGTTATTGCAGAAGGTGTTGAAGAAGAAAAACAGGTTGAATTTTTCAAGATAATGGGGTGTCATAAGGTACAGGGCTATTTCTTTAGTAAACCTATACCTGAATATCAATTGATTGAACATTATTTGACAAATAACTAAGAGGATGTCCTAGGGGCATCCTCTTTTATTGCGTGGATTGTAAGGTGAAAACAGAGATTTCAGGCTTAGCTAGAAATCGTAACGGGAGTCTGGTTGTTCCAATACCACGATTTACATATAGGAACATCTTATTTGGTCCAATAATATGGTCTCCCTCATAATAAATACTTCCAAGAGGGGGAGTAATTAGTGGTCCAACAAATGGTAGCTGAATTTGACCACCATGACTATGCCCTGATAATTGCATGTGAGCTCCTTTTTTAGCGGCACGTTCGGCAATATCTGGTTCATGCGCAAGTAAGATAGTAAATCTAGAAGAATCCACATTTTGAAAGGCTTGTTCAAAATCAGGGCGACCTAGCATGACATCATCCAATCCGACAATGGTGATCGTTGAATCATTCAAAATTACTTCTCTTGAAGTATTCATTAATAACGTGAAATCGGTTTGTTTCATAAGGTTTTTGTAAATTTCTGAGCCATAGCCACCATGGTCATGGTTACCGTAAATAGCAAATTTTCCAAGAGGGGCTTCAAGGCTTCTGAGAACTGGAATAAGTTGACTGATTCCAGCATATTTATTTGGTTCATCCATCAAATCTCCAGTAAACAATAATAAATCTGGTTTGAGCCCATTTATTTTATCCACAATTTTTTTAAGCTGATCAATTGTAAAATGGTGCCCAACATGTGTATCACTAAATTGAACTATCTTTATATTATGAAATTCCTTTGGGACTTTTGGATGTTGAATGGTGTGAGTCGTAATTTCCAATTGTTTAGGTTCAACATATCGAGCGTACCAATACCCGAGAGTTGAAGCGACGACGACTGTTGATGTGGCAGCAAAGGCCCGTTTTATAAATTGTCGTCTAGTATAATTTTTCTGCATGTTAACGCAACCTATCTCTATTAATCAATTTAAGTATGACACTATGAACTAGTGTAGCACATACATATTCGAAAGTTTTTTAAATATGTATTACAGTTCTGAAATAAAAGATTACCATAAGTATTCTTGCTAAAATTCTTGTTTTTTCTCGTTAAACAATTGCATATATTGTTTTTATAAAGAGTATTGTGTCAGAATGTGCAGCTATTTAACGAACGAATCATCCACATCAACACGATAGAACTTGTTAAAATGGTGGTACTTGTACAACACAGGTCTTTTAATGGAAGGATGATATTTTGAGAAAGCGAATCACACTACTATTTCTTGTCATTTTTATAATCGGACTTGTAACAGTTCCATCGGTTTACGCATCATCTGATAATCCACTTTCAAGAGAGCAAGTGTTCACCCTTCTTCAGGAAGGCTTTCAAGCTCAAACTTCATTGACATATGAATTTCGTACTTTTGACGAGGTTGTAAAAATTCTAAACCCTTATTTTCATGAAGGATATTCGAAAAAGTTTTTAGAGGAAAATTTAATTCAAGAAGATGAGGGGTATATTGTTTACGGATCTGATTTTGCGTTATACTTTATTCCGTTTTACTCCTATTCAGACAAAACTCAGATTTTGTTTGACCAAGATGAAAATAAAATATACGTTTATGAGTTCTTTGAGACTCCAGAATCAGGACCTGTCTCTTATCAGGACCACTATGAAATTGTTACGATTGAAAACATAAAATCAAATTGGCTTATAACTGATTTATCAATGGAAGATGAAGCTCCTACTGTAAAAAATGATTCCTTAAAGGAAGTGACCGTAAAAAGGGACCCCTTATTTTTAACTTGGAATCCATTTAAGGCTTACCTACTTGAAATGGAGCATCAAACCCCGTATTTCTATACGTGGTATAAGAATATGTTCTAACTCTAAAATAGAAATCCCAATTGGGATTTCTATTTTGTCTTGTTCATGTAATCGACGATGCCCATCGCACATATGTCAAGATCAAGTCCTATAATTTCATATACCTCGTGATTTCGTGGAATCTCCCGTTCATCAAGATAGGATGAAACTTTTTTGAAAAGAATATCTCGTATTGTATCTTTATGCTGAGTTGGACTTGCATTAGGAGTCTCCTCAAAAGATTGTTTTCCTGCATTCACAAATATTGGTAGCCAATGCTTGAGTTGTGTAAATACTTCTTTCACATTTGTAGACATGCCATAATGTCCAAAATAAACAGCTGATACGTCTAGTGCTTTTATTTTTTCAACAGACGTTATCATCTTGTCAGGACGAAATTGATTGGGAGAAGTAGAAGGCAAAAATAAGTCTATCCCATCCTTAGCAAGTTCATGATAATAAATGCCAATCGTATCTCCCGTAAAAATACCATTACTAACTGGGTCATAAATACTAAAATGATGATTGGCATGTCCTGGTGTATCCAAAAATACGAGTGTGCAATTTGGTCCAATCGCGAGCACTTCTTGATCATTTTTTACAATTAACTTTTCTTTGGCGATAGGTAAAATGGGATCGAATAAAGCGTCAAAGCTTTCTCCATAAACAGCTCTTGCCCCAGCAATTAAGCGGCTTGGGTCAGCTAAATGTCTTGCACCTTTTGGGTGGACAACAAGCTTTGCGTTTGGACAATGCTCTAACAATAAGCCAGCACCACCAGCGTGGTCCAAGTGAATATGAGTAACGATGATAAATTCCACATCATTTTTATCAATTTCTAGTTCTTTCAACCCTTCTAAAATAAATGGAATAGACGGGCTAGCACTTGTTTCAACAATAGTGATTTTTTCATCTTTAATGATATATGAACCTGTTCGTGCTTCTCTTCCTAAATCATGTGTGTCTATTACGAAAATTCGTTCATTAAGTTGTGTATAATTTGCCATGTTCTCCTCCATATTTTTATTGTATCGCAGCTAATTTTATTGTATTGTTACATAGTGGTTATGTAAAGGTATTGCCTACAATATTCTGAAAATAATAGCCCGTTTGAAAAATCATCAATTTCGTGGATAGAAGCTCAGGCTTTGCTTAATCCTAAAAGAAGAATCTGGCTTTATGCATATGAAAGGAGAGGCTCTTATGTCGCAGTTACAAGGAATCATAACTCGCCTTATAAGCCTTCAGGAAAATGCAAATGGTGGGGAAACCCCACAACGTTTTTTTGAAGTAAACGGTGAAAGAAAGTGCAGTGTGAAATATTTTAGCAAAACAAGTACTTATGAACTTGAGGTTTATCAACAAGGGGAAAAACCAAAAACATATCAATTCGATAACATTGATATGATTGCAATTGAAATCTTTGATTTAATTAATTAATCATTCTTTTCAGGTTCGGCAATTAGCCGAACCTTTTTTCTTGCCTAAGTCCCATTTTTCAATCTCACTCAAATAATACGAGTTATTGCTGCTTAATTATGGTAAAATAAAAGAGGAGTATTATGAATTTAAACTGGTATTATCTGAAATTTACTACGATGTGAGGTTGTGAGGCTTTCATGTTTGGTCTTCAAAGTGAGAATATTTTTGAAACAACAATTAAGAACTTACTGATTCCCGCTGATAAAGTAGCACATGTGCAAATTGGAAATAGCTTAGAACACGCCTTACTTGTTCTAACAAAAACAGGGTATACTGCAGTTCCTGTATTAGACCCAACATACAAATTACATGGATTAATTAGCTCAACACATATCCTAGATTCAATCCTAGGATTAGAGCGAATCGAATTTGAACGTCTAGAAAAAATGAAGGTTGAGGAAGTAATGAATAGGGAAATTCCTCGTTTAAATCTAAATGACAATGTGTTAAAAGGACTTAATTTGGTGATTGATCATCCATTTGTATGCGTGGAGAACGACGAATTAGTATTTGAAGGCATATTTACTCGTCGCGCTATCCTAAAACAAGTGAATAAACAACTTAAAATTAAATAAGTAATACAAAATCCTCCACCGTGTTTAGGAGGGTTTTTTAGTGGATAATGTTAATTAAAATACGCACTATAAAAACTTATGCCTATGTTCAGGAGGAAAGAATGTGCAATTCTCGGAATTTCAATTATTAGTTGTACTGGCATCAGAATTAAATATGCGGAAAGCATCTGAACGCTTATTTGTTACACAACCAGCGTTGTCTCAGCGTTTGCAATCTATTGAGAAAACTTGGAATACGAAAATTTTTATCCGATCACAGAAAGGGCTAACACCCACACCTGCAGGGGAAAAAATTATTGACTTTGCAAAAGAAGTTGTTGAAAAAGAAGAGAAAATTAGGGAACAATTACAAGGATTAAATCAAGAGGTGCACGGTACACTAAAGATTGCCTGTGCATCAATTATCGGTCAAAATTGGTTACCAAAGGTACTAAAAAAATATGTGAATACATACCCGCATGCGAAAATCTCATTAATCACTGGTTGGAGTAGCGAAATTTTAAAAAATCTCTATGATGACACGGTTCACATTGGTATTATTCGTGGCAAACCAGATTGGAAGGGTGTTAAACATCATTTATTAACCGATACCATGTATTTGGTTGATAAAGAAATTCAAAAAATTGAACAGGTATGGGACACAGATCGCCCATTTATTCAATTCAAAAGCGATTCTACCTATTACCAAGAAATCCAAGAATGGTGGCATCGAACATTTCAATCGACTCCCCGTCGAACCATTGTAGTTGATCAAATTGAGACATGTAAACAAATGACTTTAAATGGAATTGGGTATGCCATTTTACCTTCCGTTACACTAAACAATGATGAAACAAAAAATATTTTTAAAATACCTTTACTTAACGAGAACAATGAACCCATGAAACGTGATACTTGGCTAGTTGGGTATGATTATGCATTTGAACTTAAGCAAGTGCAGGCCTTTGTGGAATTGATAAAGGAAAATGTGGATTCAATCTAATGACTAATTTGTATGTATTGCCGTAATTTCTATCTCCGAATATGTGTGGAATAATCAAGGTCTCAATGTGACAAATTACATATATGAGGAGGTGGATGATTAATGGCGAAAGTTGGAGTGGAAGGTTCTTTAACAAATGTTCAGCAAGCTCTTCAAGAAAAAGGCTATGAAGTTATTCAGCTGAAACAGGAAAGCGATGCACAAAATTGTGACGCTTGTGTTGTTACAGGTTTAGATTCGAATGTAATGGGTATGGCAGATTCTGTCATGAAAGGACCTGTTATTGAGGCAAACGGACTAACTGCAGACCAGGTTTGTCAAGAGTTGGAAAGCCGTTTAGGACAATCATAAAATGAATAAGTAGGCTCGAATTGTAAAACAGAATAAGATTTGCTTTTAAGGCTAAGTCAATTACGACTTAGCTTTGTTTTTTTATTATTTTATATAAAATATTTAAGATTTTCAGATAATGCACTAGTAATTTATTTCGAAAACCGATATATTATTAGTTACGTATTGTGAATTTTTATTTTTTTATTTTTCTTGGAACACCAAGGGGGGATTTATAATGGAGACCTTTAAGAAATTAAAGGAGTTTTACTGGCCACATCGAAAGTTTTTTTATTGGTCACTATTTGCAATGCTTTTTGTTACGGGGGTAACAGTTGTCTATCCAATTGTTCTACAAGTAACTATCGATGAAGTATTTCGAGCGGGGAATTATCAATTAGTTCCGTATTTGGCACTCGGATTTATTGCCATCATGGTTGTAAAAGGGCTGGCTACATATTTTAATCAATATCTCGGGGACTTATTTGGAATAACCGCTGTTTATAAAATGCGGAATGCACTATATGAAAAGCTACAAAGGCTTTCATTTAGCTATTATGATAATGCGAAAACGGGAGACCTTATGTCCCGTCTTACGGCAGATGTAGAGGGCTTCAGGTTTTTCCTTTCCTTCGGATTTGCGGAGTTACTTCGTTTTACGCTTTTAATTGTCTTTAGTTTAATTGTTATGTTTTCATACTCTATTCCACTTACTTTGGTCACAATTATGGCTTTACCATTCTTAGCAATCGTCGTTTATCGCTTCGACAAGCGTGTGCATCCTGCATTTCGTAAGGTTCGAAAAAACTTTGGGCGATTAAATACAAATGTTCAAGAAAATATAAGTGGGATTAACACAGTTAAATCACTTTCACGTGAGGAGTTTCAAATAAATAAGTTTAATCATTCAAACGAAGGGTATCGCGATGTTTCTCTAGCAACTTCTTCGATTTGGGCAAAATTCTTTCCATTAATGGAGTTTATCGGAAACGTTTGTGTAGTCGCACTCCTTTCTTATGGGGGATATTTGGTAATTGAAGGTTCGGTTTCACACGGGGAACTCGTTGCCTTTTTTAGTTTGGTTTGGTATCTACTGAACCCCATCATGAACCTAGGGTTTATTATCAATATGTTTTCTCAAGCAAAGGCTTCAGGGGAACGTTTATTAGAGATTCTTGAAGCTGACGAAAAGATTGTTGATCAAAAAGGTGTTATCGCAAATGAAAGATTACAAGGGCATATTGAATTTAAAGATGTAACTCTGAAATATACAGATGATGATGAAGCTGCACTTCAATCAATAAGTTTTACTGCTGAACCTGGGAAGATAATTGGACTAATTGGTGCAACAGGCTCTGGGAAAACCAGTATTACGCAACTCATGACGAGATTTTATGAGCCAGTCAAGGGTCAAGTGCTTCTGGATGGTAGGGATGTAACAGATTATTCGATTCAGACATTAAGAAGTAATATTGGATTTGTTATGCAAGAATCTTTCTTATTCTCTTCATCCATTCGTGCAAACATTGCATATGGAAGACCTAACGCTTCTATGGAAGAAATAATTGACGCTGCCAAGCGAGCGCAAGCGCATGAGTTTATAATGGAGCTTCCGAATGGGTATGACACGATGCTCGGAGAACGTGGTATGGGACTTTCAGGAGGTCAAAAGCAAAGAATAGCGATAGCACGTTCCATTTGCATAGACCCTAGTATTTTAATTTTAGATGATGCGACAAGTGCAGTCGATATGGAAACAGAATTTGAAATCCAAAAGGCGTTAAAAGAGGTAATGAAAGGGCGAACGACATTTATTATCGCCCACCGAATCTCTTCTTTAAAGCATGCCGATGAAATTCTAGTGTTAGAAGACGGATTTGTAGTTGAACGAGGAAAACATGAGGAATTATTAAAAAATGAAGGGCCATACCAACGAATTTATGATATCCAATATAAAGACCAAAAAGTTGTTCTTCAGTCACAAGTAGGTTAGGTAGGTGAGTCATATGTCAACGGAAAAAGAAAAACAAGATGTGAAACATCGGTTTCACTACTCAACGGATCAGGCAATCGAAAAACCATTTAACTGGAAGCAAATGGCGCGTTTATTAGGGTATATGAAGCCATACTCTAAGAATCTATTGCCACTTTCTATAATTATGGTTTTACTTACTACAGCGGTTCGATTAATAGCACCGATATTAATTGGGAAGTATGCAATTGACCATGCGATTGCTAATAAAGATACAAATTTATTAATTATATTAGTTGCAACCATTGCCGGTCTTTACGCAGTAAACTACGTGGCGAATATATTTAGAATAAAGTGGACAAATATGCTTGGGCAAAATATCATTTATGACCTTCGAAAGCATTTATTCACACATGTGCAAGGCTTGTCACATCGCTTTTTTGACAAGCGTTCAGCAGGATCAATATTGGTTCGAATCTTAAATGATGTAAACTCTCTTCAAGAGTTATTTACAAACGGGGTTATCAATCTATTAATGGATTTTGTTTTGTTATTTGGTGTCATATTTATTCTCTTTGCGTTAAGCCCAGAGTTAACGTTAGCAATCTTAATTATTTTGCCACTTATGGTATTAATAACTACCAAACTCAGAAGAAAAATTCGGAGGTCTTGGCAAACCGTTCGAATCAAGCAGTCTATGCTTAATTCACATTTGAACGAGAGTATTCAAGGAATACGTGTTACACAGGCATTTACACAGGAAAAAGAAAATATAGAGTTTTTTGATGGTGTGAACAATGAAAACTTTGAAAGCTGGAGAGATGCTACCCAAAAGAATGCAATGTTCCGTCCCTTTGTTGAAATGACAAATGCAGTTGGGACCGCTATTCTAATTTGGTTCGGAGCAACGCTTATCCAAGCTGATGGTTTAACAGTGGGTGTTTTTGTATCCTTCGCCTTTTATCTTGGTATGTTCTGGGAACCAATTTCAAGGTTAGGTCAAGTCTACAATCAACTTCTCGTTGGTATGGCTTCTTCAGAACGTATTTTCGAATTCATTGATGAAAAACCAATTGTTGGTGAAAAAGAAAATGCAATTCAATTGACTGATATGAAAGGGAAAATTGAATTTGATAAGGTAGAATTTGCGTATGATGAAACACGTAAAGCTCTAAAAGGTATTTCATTAACAATCAATGCTGGTCAAACAATCGCCCTTGTTGGTCATACTGGATCTGGGAAAACGACAATCGCAAATTTAATAAGCCGGTTTTATGACGCTACGAGTGGTGAAGTTAAAATTGATGGTATTAATATTAAAGAATTATCTCTTCAAAGTGTTCGTTCTCAAATAAGTGTTGTTCTTCAAGACACCTTTATCTTCTCTGGAACCATCAAAGATAATATTCGTTTTGGGCGTCCGGATGCGACCGATGAAGAGGTAATGGAGGCAGCTAAAGCGGTTGGAGCGCATCAATTTATTGAGAAGCTTGTAAATGGATATGATACAGAAGTAGAAGAGCGAGGTAATATTTTATCAGTTGGTGAACGTCAATTATTATCATTTGCGCGTGCACTTCTTGCAGATCCTAAGATATTAATTCTTGATGAGGCTACGGCTAGTATTGACACTGAAGCAGAAGTGAAAATCCAGCTTGCGCTAAAAAAATTATTAAAAGGTCGTACAGCGATTATCATTGCGCATAGACTTTCAACGATTCGTGAAGCTGATACTATATTTGTTTTAGATCATGGTGAAATCATTGAACAAGGGAACCATAATGAACTCATGCAACAGCAGGGAGAGTATTTTGGCTTAGTTAAAGCGCAATTTAGAATGTTAGAAGCTATATAAGTATAAGAAGGAAGGACTCATGTGTAGTCCTTTCTTTGTTTTTGAAAGTTGAGATGTTGAATCCAGTTTTCCTTGTGCCTTTCTTGTGCTACAATCAATGGTATCATCATATGGTGGGGGAATAGTAGTGAATAAAAAAGAATTTGCGGTAATTGGACTTGGGCGTTTCGGAGGAAGTATCTGCCGCGCTTTAAGCGAAGAAGGCATGGAAGTAATGGCAATGGACCTTGATGAAGATAAAGTAAATGAATTCTCGACGATTGCTTCTCATGCAGTTGTGGGTGACTCTACAGATGAATCTGTACTCAAAAGCCTTGGTATACGTAACTTTGACCTTGTTATTGTTGCAATTGGGGACAACCTTAAGGCAAGTATACTAACCACTATCATTCTAAAGGAACTAGGAGTTAAACAGATATGGGTTAAAGCACAAAACGATTATCACGAAAAAATATTGAGCAAAATTGGAGCCGATCGTATTGTCCACCCGGAACGGGATATGGGTAAGCGTATTGCCCATAATATTATTTCAAATAATGTGTTAGATTATCTTGAATTATCAGATGAGCATAGTATTATTGAGATCGTTGCTGGTCAGAAGATTGATGGTAAATCATTGATTGATTTAGATGTTCGTGCAAAATACGGGGTAACAATTGTAGCAATGAAGCGTGGAAAAGATATTATGGTATCTCCACTAGCAACCGAGCAAATTCATAAAGGGGATATCCTCATAATTATCGGTGCTGATACTGATATAAGTCGTTTCGAAAAGAACTTAATTGAGGAATAAATTCAAAAACGTCCTAGTCTGGGCGTTTTTTCTGATTTAAAAACCCACTGAGTAGTCTCAGTGGGAATAAAATAAGATAAGGTTTAAAAAAATTTATACTTCCATAATGATCGGTAAAATCATTGGGCGGCGTTTTGTTTTCTCGTATAGGAATGGTGCTAGCGTATCTGTAATTTCATTTTTTATTTCAGACCATTGTGTAGTACGGCGCTCCATTACTTTGCTTAGATGCTTTGTAATAAGGCTTTGTGCATCATTGATTAAATCCCCCGACTCTCTCATATAGACAAATCCACGAGAAATAAGATCTGGGCCTGCTGCAATCTTAAAGTCTTTCATATTAATACTAACAACAACAATGACTAATCCTTCTTCAGAAAGAATCCGGCGGTCACGTAATACAATATTTCCAATATCACCTACACCGCTACCATCAATATAGACGTTTCCAGAAGGTATTTTTCCAGCAACAGATGCTTCATTATCGCTAAGAGCTAGCACTTCACCATTATCCATAATAAAACAATTTTCTTCAAACACTCCACAATCTACAGCTGATTTCGCATGCATCTTTTGCATACGGTATTCACCGTGAATTGGCATAAAATACTTTGGCTGCATGAGACGAAGCATTAATTTTTGCTCTTCCTGGCCACCGTGACCTGAAGTATGGATATCACTAAGCGGTCCATGGATTACATCAGCTCCTGCACGATAGAGCATATTGATTATTCGGCTAACGCTCAGCGTATTCCCTGGAATAGGAGATGATGAAAATACAACTGTATCTCCAGGAATAATTTGAATTTGTCGGTGTGTGCCATTTGCAATTCTTGAAAGGGCTGCCATAGGTTCACCTTGGCTACCTGTACAAAGAATAACGACTTTATTTGCTGGTAAACGATTAATTTGGTTCGCATCAACAAATGTATCTTTTGGACAACGAATATAACCTAAATCATAGCCAATGTTTATTGCTGATTCCATGCTTCTACCGAAGACAGCAATTTTACGATCGTTCTGTACGGCAGCCTCAACTACTTGCTGTAAACGATGAATATTGGATGCAAAAGTAGCGAAAATGATTCGTCCATCAACTGTTCGGAATATATCATTAATGCTTTCTCCAACTCGTCTTTCGGACATCGTGAAGTGTGGAATCTCAGCATTTGTACTATCAGATAGTAAACAAAGAACCCCTTCCTTACCGATTTCCGCCATCTTTTGGAGGTTTGCTGGTTCCCCAACAGGTGTGAAGTCAAACTTGAAATCCCCTGTATGTACAACTTGTCCAGGTGGTGTCTTTACAACAATTCCATAGGAATCTGGAATACTATGTGTTGTTCTGAAAAATGTAACTGATGTTTTACGGAATTTTATGATGTCTTCTTCTTTAATTTCAATTAGCTTTGCTTGACGTAGTAGTCCGTGCTCTTCTAATTTGTTACGAATTAATCCTAAGGCAAGCTTTCCGCCATAAATCGGTACATTAATTTCACGAAGTAAATAAGGTATACCCCCAATGTGATCTTCGTGACCGTGCGTAATAAATAAACCCTTAATCTTGTCCTCGTTTTTTACTAAATAGCTGTAATCAGGAATAACATAGTCAATTCCTAACAGCTCGTCCTCTGGGAACTTAATCCCAGCATCAATTAGGATGATTTCATCCTGAAACTGTACGCCATACGTGTTTTTACCAATTTCTCCGAGTCCACCTAAGGCGAAAACAGCTGTTTGATCATTCTTAACAAATTTCATAATTCATCAAATCTCCAATACTTTATAATCTTCATTTAAAATTTCATATTCAAGATAGGCGCCATCCACCTTTTGAATAAATTCAATGTTAATCTTCCGTTCCGATAATTTTTTGCGTACCTCAACTTGAGATTCTGCTTCAATATACATTGTTTTTGTATTTTCTCTTACTGGAACTTCATTAGCATTTTCTTGATAGTACACTTTAAAAATCATTGCCAAATCTCTCCTTAATTTCCGAAAGTTAGAGTAACTTTTTCTATTATATAAAAATATAACATGATTTTCATGTTTTTTCTTTCTTTTCCTAAATAAATCTTATCTAAAGATATGACTAATAGGTAAAAAAGAGGAGGTTGCTTAGGGGCAGAGTTCGTGACGTTTTAATAAACTATCTCATGGCTGGAGAGCGATAACCGTACACCTAAAGGTTAATTATACCATTAATGATTATGATAGTACATAGAGCCCTTAAAAGCTAAGGGCTCTAGTTTTCTTTTTATTATTAAGCAATCGATTTCCTTTTCAACAGATCCTGCCATTGTTTAGCTAACTTTTCACGTAACTTTTTTAGCATGACTATCATCTCCTTTATTCTGAAGGTTTAAACTTATACGTCTGTAAAATTTGTCCTTATTATGTGGAGAAATGCGGTTCTTTATCATGGCAAATAATTGGAAGTGTAGGAGGAGTAAAGATGATAAATTTTATAAAAAAATAAAAAAGTATCGACGTGGAAGACACATCGATACTTTATATAGCAAGTTATCAAAGTTATTTAACGTTCAATAGCTACCGCATTTGCTGGTTCTTCAAATGGATTCTCTTGATTAATATGGTCATAAAACATAATCCCATTCAAATGATCAATCTCATGTTGAAAACAGATAGCTGGTAAACCTTTAAGCTTGATAATTATTTCCTCTCCATCAAGTGTAGTACCTTTGACTTTAATTTTTGCATGACGAGGAACAATTCCTGGTACTGCCCGATCTACAGATAAACAGCCCTCTCCACTAGTTAAATAACTCTTCTTTACTGAATGGCTAATGATTTTAGGATTAAATAATGCATAACTATAAAGTTCATCATTTTCATCTCTAAGGTGCACAGCTATCATGCGTTTTGACACATTGATTTGTGGCGCAGCAAGCCCAATCCCTGGTCTTAGACCAAATTTTTCAGCAATTTCGGGGTTCTGACTGTTTTTAACGTACTCTAGTAGTTCTTCAAGTATTTTTCGATCTTCAGCAGAAGCTGGTAAGGGTATTTCTTCGGCAACTCTGCGTAAAGTTGGATGTCCTTCACGAATTATATCTTCCATTGTAATCATATTATTCACTTCCTGCTCTTGATGCTTTTGTAGCTTTATTTTAACAAGCTTTTGATACTTTGAAAACATTAAAAGAAGGAGTTATGGCGTGTTCTAAAGAATAAATGTATTCATATATTTATATCGTCTAACCAAAAATATAATATGAAAACATATTAATATATAGTATATTGGATGTAACTAAGGGGGAGCAGATGGTGAAAAAAAATATAACGGTTAAATTTGTATTTATTTTAATTTGTATTAGTTTTCTCTTAACGGGGTGTATGGGAGGTCCTTCACCAGAAGAACAAATATATGAGACTTTAGAAAAAGTAGTAACAATTGAGAAAGACTTTGAAGAACAACAAAGTCCATTAGTTGAACTCGAGAGAAAAGAAAAGGAACTTTACGATGAAATTCTAACCTTAGGTATGAAAGAATTTGATCAAATCGTTACGTTAGCTAATGATGCATTAGCAATTGTGGCCGATCGGGAGACAAGAATCAATAAGGAACAAGAGAGTATTAAAGCGTCTAATGAAGAATTTCAAAAGGTTGAGTCTTTCATTTCTGAAATAGAAGAAGGTAGCTTGAAAACTGAAGCGAATGATTTAGTGGCTACAATGAATCAACGGTACGATAGCTATGAAGAACTTTATACTTCATATAAAGAAGCCATCCAACATGATAAAAAATTGTATGAAATGTTTCAAAATAAGGAACTAACTTTAGAAGAACTCGAACAACAAATTAATCTTATTAATGAGACGTATGAGAAAGTAGTTACTGCAAACGACACTTTTAATAAGCTTACAGACGAATATAATAAAGCAAAGATTAAATTTTATGAAAATGCAGGGCTAGAAGTAGTCTTTAAAGAAGAATAATAAAACAGAATCTTGAAAAGGACTATCAAAATGGTGATAGTCCTTTTCTGTTGTGTTTTTAAAGTGAATAGAAAAAATGGACGAGTCTATTTTTGTACTAGGTTTTTATAGTACAGAAGGTAAATGTGTACTGATACAGTTTTGTAAAATGGGAGAAATATACAATATATTAGTATTTATGTGTAACTTAAAAAACAGTAAACAAACAATTTGACGTGTAGTTAACCTTGTTGTAAACTGGGTAATGGAAATAGGGCAGTTGTATTAATTGTTTTTCTGAAATAATTAATACAGATTCATTTAGGAACCTTAATCTCTTTTTCGTATGAAACGAAAATTTGATTCACCAATAGAAGATTTCTATATGGATAAAAAATGTCTTTGAAAAGATATATTTTTGGGTAACCTAATCCTGTATGTTTTGTATTAATTTTTTGACTTTATCCATTGGTTCTCTCACCATAATAAAGTTGCGTTTCTCGGTGATAGTCACCGTAGAAGCATTTATTACAGAAAATAGGGTAAGAAAGGAAGCGAGAAAAAGATGGCTGTAAAAGCAAATGTCTTTGATTTACAAGGGCAACTAGAAAAGGTTGCAGAAAACTTTCCTATGTTTCAGATCTTAAATGAAGAAGGAGAAGTAGTAAATAAAGCTGCAGTTCCTGATTTAAGTGATGATCAATTAAAAGAATTAATGAGAAGAATGGTCTATACAAGAATACTTGACCAACGTTCTATTTCTTTAAACCGTCAAGGGCGTTTAGGTTTCTATGCACCTACTGCAGGGCAAGAAGCATCTCAACTTGCGTCACAATTTGCATTAGAAAAAGAAGATTTCATTTTACCAGGTTATCGTGATGTACCTCAAATTGTTTGGCACGGTTTACCTTTATATCAAGCATTTTTATTCTCACGTGGACATTTTCAAGGCAACCAGGTCCCAGAGGGAGTTAATGTTATCTCACCACAAATTATCATTGGGGCACAATACATACAATGTGCTGGTGTCGCACTTGGTATGAAAAAACGTGGCAAGAAATCAATTGCTATTACTTATACTGGTGACGGTGGTACTTCTCAAGGTGATTTCTATGAAGGAATTAACTTTGCGGGAGCTTTCAAAGCACCGGCAGTATTTATCGTTCAAAACAACCGTTTTGCAATTTCTACACCTGTTGAAAAACAATCAGCAGCACACACACTAGCTCAAAAAGCTGTAGCAGCTGGTATTCCAGGTATCCAAGTTGATGGTATGGATCCACTTGCGGTATATGTAGCAGTTAAAGAAGCTCGCGAGCGTGCAGTAAATGGTGAAGGTCCAACGTTAATTGAAACGATGACTTACCGTTACGGCCCACATACAATGGCTGGAGATGATCCAACTAGGTATCGTACTTCTGAGTTAGATAATGAGTGGGAAAAGAAAGATCCACTTGTTCGTTTCCGAAAGTATCTTGAAGGAAAAGGTATCTGGAACGAGGAACTAGAAAATCAGGTAATTGAAGAAGCAAAAGAAGATATTAAGAATGCAATTAAGAAAGCAGACGAAGCACCAAAACAAAAGGTAACTGACCTTATTTCACATATGTACGAAGAGCTTCCTTATAATTTAGAGGAGCAAATGGAAATCTATAAAGCGAAGGAGTCGAAGTAAGCCATGGCGCAAATGACAATGATTCAAGCAATCACTGATGCGTTACGCACAGAATTAAAAAATGACCCAAATGTCTTAGTTTTTGGAGAAGACGTTGGTGTTAACGGTGGTGTGTTCCGTGCTACTGAAGGTCTACAGGCTGAATTCGGTGAAGATCGTGTTTTTGATACGCCGCTTGCTGAATCAGGTATTGGTGGACTTGCAGTTGGTTTAAGCTTAGAAGGCTATCGTCCAGTTCCAGAAATTCAGTTCTTTGGGTTTGTATATGAGGTTATTGATTCCATTAGTGGTCAATTAGCTCGTATGCGTTATCGTTCAGGTGGTACTTATAGTGCTCCAGTAACAATTCGTTCACCATTTGGTGGTGGTGTACATACACCAGAACTTCACGCTGATAGCTTAGAAGGACTAATGGCACAACAGCCGGGCCTTAAGGTTGTTATTCCTTCAACACCATATGATGCAAAAGGTTTGCTAATTTCGGCTATTCGTGACAATGATCCAGTTATTTTCCTAGAACATATGAAACTGTATCGTTCTTTCCGTCAAGAGGTACCTGAAGGAGAATATACAATTGAACTAGGAAAAGCAGAAGTGAAACGTGAAGGTACAGATCTTACTATGATATCTTATGGTGCGATGGTACATGAATGTTTGAAAGCTGCAACAGAACTCGAAAAAGAGGGTATTTCTGCTGAGGTTATTGACTTACGCACAGTTAGCCCATTAGATATCCCAACAATTATTGCTTCTGTTGAAAAAACAGGACGAGCTATCGTTGTTCAAGAGGCTCAAAAACAAGCAGGAATTGCTGCAAACGTTGTTGCGGAAATTAATGACCGTGCGATTTTAAGCCTAGATGCACCTGTATTACGTGTGGCAGCACCTGATACAGTATTCCCATTCTCACAAGCAGAATCAGTTTGGTTACCAAACTTCAAAGATGTATTAGAGACTGCTAAGAAAGTATTGAACTTTTAATTAATAAAGTTTTTTTCACTAATTGATAAATATTAGCCTTTGGCGTATGAGCGATTAACTAGAAAAACAACATTGTAGAGCCGTACGTCAGGGCATATTCGACATGAAACTAACAATTTAGGAGGCGAATACCGTGGCATTTGAATTTAAGTTGCCAGATATCGGTGAAGGTATCCACGAAGGTGAAATCGTAAAATGGTTTGTTAAACCAGGCGATGAAGTAAATGAGGACGATGTTCTATGTGAAGTACAAAATGATAAGGCTGTAGTTGAAATTCCTTCTCCAGTTAAGGGGAAAGTATTAGAAGTACTAGTAGAAGAAGGAACAGTTGCTATTGTTGGTGACACACTTATTAAGTTTGATGCTCCTGGTTATGAGGACATTCAGTTTAAAGGTGATGAATCACAAGAAGCTCCTAAGGCTGAAGAAAAGAAACAAGAATCAGAACAACCTGCTGCAGCTAGTGCAGAAACAACTGCAACTGAAGTGGATGAAAGTCGCCGTATAATTGCAATGCCATCTGTTCGTAAGTATGCACGTGAAAAAGGAATTGACATTAAAAAGGTTGCAGGTAGTGGCGATAATGGTAGAATAATGAAGTCGGATATTGATGCGTTTCTTTCTGGCGGTGCATCAGTGGCTCAAGAAGCGCCAACTAATGAAGCTACACAAGCAGCTAAACAAGAGGATGCAAAAGCTCCTGCAAAACAACCAATTCCTGCAGGTCAGTATCCTGAGACTCGTGAAAAGATGAGTGGAATTCGTAAAGCAATCGCGAAGGCTATGGTAAATTCAAAACATACTGCTCCGCACGTTACATTAATGGACGAGGTAGATGTAACAGAATTAGTTGCACACCGTAAGAAATTCAAAGCTGTTGCAGCGGATAAAGGTATTAAATTAACATACCTACCATATATAGTGAAGGCATTAACTGCTGCATTACGTGATTTCCCTGCATTAAATACATCTTTAGATGATGCAACAAACGAGATTGTTCATAAGCATTACTTCAATATTGGTATTGCTGCAGATACAGAAAAAGGTCTACTTGTTCCAGTCGTTAAAGATGCGGATCGTAAGTCTATTTTCTCTATCTCAAATGAAATCAATGAACTTGCAGGTAAGGCCCGTGACGGTAAGCTTGCTCCAGATGAAATGAAAGGTGCTTCATGCACAATTAGTAACATCGGTTCAGCTGGTGGACAATGGTTCACACCTGTAATTAATCATCCAGAGGTTGCTATCTTAGGAGTAGGACGTATTGCAGAAAAGCCAGTTGTTAAAAATGGTGAAATTGTTGTTGCTCCTGTTCTTGCTCTATCATTAAGCTTCGATCACCGAATGATTGATGGTGCTACTGCACAAAACGCACTCAACCAAATTAAACGTTTATTAAATGATCCACAATTATTATTAATGGAGGCGTAATTCAAAATGGTAGTAGGCGATTTTCCAATTGAAACAGATACTATAGTCATTGGCTCCGGCCCTGGTGGATATGTTGCAGCTATTCGTGCAGCACAACTTGGACAAAAGGTAACCATCGTTGAGAAAGCCACTGTTGGTGGTGTATGTCTTAACGTTGGGTGTATTCCTTCTAAGGCTCTTATTTCTGCAGGTCATCGTTACGAAACTGCGAAGAACTCTGAGTCAATGGGAATTAAAGCTGAGAATGTAACACTTGATTTTTCAAAAGTTCAAGCATTCAAAGATGGTGTTGTTAAGAAATTAACAGGTGGAGTAGCAGGACTATTAAAAGGAAACAAAGTTGATTACGTTCAAGGGGAAGCATATTTCGTTGATGCAAACTCATTACGTGTTATGAATGAAGATTCAGCACAAACGTATACTTTTAAAAATGCGATTATAGCTACTGGTTCTCGTCCAATTGAGATTCCATCATTTAAATATTCAAAACGTGTTCTTGATTCAACTGGTGCATTAGGGCTTCAGGAAGTACCTGAAAAGATCGTTGTCATCGGTGGCGGTGTTATCGGAATTGAACTTGGCGGTGCTTATGCAAACTTTGGAACTCAAGTAACAATTCTTGAAGGTGCAGATGACATTCTTCTTGGATTTGAAAAGCAAATGACTCAAATTGTTAAAAAGAACCTTAAGAAAAAAGGTGCTGAGATCATCACAAAAGCACTAGCGAAAGGCGTAGAAGAAACCGAAACTGGTGTAACTGTAAAATATGAAGTTAAAGGTGAAGAACAATCAATCGATGCAGATTATGTATTCGTTATGGTTGGTCGTCGTCCTAATACTGACGAACTTGGACTAGAGCTTGCAGGTGTTAAAATGAATGAAAGAGGCGTCATTGAAATTGACAAACAATGTCGTACAAGCGTAAGTAATATCTACGCAATTGGTGATATTGTTCCTGGACCTCAATTAGCACATAAAGCTTCATACGAAGGAAAAATTGCTGCAGAAGCGATTGCTGGACATTCTTCAGAAATCGATTATTTAGGTATTCCGGCTGTTGTTTTCTCTGAACCTGAACTTGCAACTGTTGGCTACACTGAGCAACAAGCAAAAGACGAAGGTATCGATTATATTGCAGCTAAATTCCCATATGCAGCAAATGGTCGTGCACTAGCTTTAGAAGCAACTGACGGTTTTGTAAAACTTATTACACGAAAAGAAGATGGACTTCTAATTGGTGCTCAGGTAGCAGGTGAAAGTGCATCTGATATTATCTCTGAACTTGGTCTTGCAGTTGAAGCTGGAATGACTGCTGAGGATGTTGCAATGACGATTCACGCACATCCAACTCTTGGTGAAATTACAATGGAAGCAGCAGAAGTTGCCTTAGGAACTCCAATCCACATTGTAAAATAATAAAAAAAATCGCTCCGATTGGGGCGATTTTTTTATTTCTTTGAACTTGTTGGCGTTGCTAAGACGTCCTCAAGTGGTGTAATAATTTCGTTTTTATCTACGTTTCCTTCGATTTTTTTAAGGACTTTATCATGTTGAACAATTAATAAGGAAGGATATTCCTCTACCTGATATTTCGTATATAGACGGCTTTCGTCGGAGGATACAACCTTCATGTTACCAATCTCAGTGGGATATTTATTTCTTAACTCCAGTAAGGCATCGTAGTAATTGCTTTCATTTCGTAGATTTTCCTCATCAGAAAAAAAAATAATCTGCTTTTCATCGGTTTCTGGCAGAACTGGTTGCTTGTCGTATGAAGAACACGAAGAAAGTATAAAAAAAGAAAGTATGATTAGAATGTAAGCTTTCATTTTTATAATCACTCTTCCATAAAATAGTCAAATGTATAGGTCTTTACTGCTATTAAAATAATACAAAACACCTATTTTTCATTTCCAATCTATTTTATCATGTATTCAAAACATTCTTTCCGATGTAATCGATTTGTTACAAAAATGAAAAATACTACCAAATTTAAGCGCATATAATTAATATCGTAAAAATATTTATATAAAAAGACAAGCATACTCAAAGCCTATTTGTAAAAGGAGAGCTTTGTAATGAAGATATATGTAATTGGATTAATTCAAATTTTAATATGGAGTGCATTTTCATTGGTTACATGGCTATCTCAATCGGACAGTATGTTTGCGAAGGTAATACTACTAATTATCTTTTGTTATGTAGCCTTTTTAATTGCCACTAAGATTGGTCTGACTAGGAAAGGATCCTTGCTCGTAACAGTCATTTCATTCTTATGTTTTTTCTCGTTTGAAAAAGTATTTTGGGCACTAACCTGATTTAAAAGACCTCGCTTTATTAGCAAGTCTTTAGTTTATGTCTAGGTGAATCATGGAATAGAAAAAAATAGCCTTGGCGGCTATTTTCGTTTGTAAAAGTGCATTATTCTTCCGTTGAATAGGTGTAATTCTGCTTCAAGCTTTTTAGCTAAAAACTTACTTAGTTCATTAGCCTTACCCTTGTCGCCTGCAGTTGAACTTTGGGGTAGGGTAATTTGGAGATATGGTTGTTCGGTCGTTTCGCCGTTTTCATCTGTAAGCAAATCATGGCCAACCCCAACAATGATTGCGTTATATTTTTGATGATCAGACTTTAAATAAAACCAATTATCTTGCTGGTTGCCCTCTTTAATTTGATATGGAAATGCAGCATTATCATAATCCCAATCAAGTTGTTTTCCAGTTTTACTTGTTATTTCTTTGTAATAAGTAAAAAGATTTTTAACATCATCAAGCGAAATGCTGTGTACATTTGATGCAGGAACAAGTTTTATGTATGCGTTTTCCAAACTCTTCACTCCTACTCCGATTGTATATCTATTATTCTAGCATTTTATGGGTGAGACTTACAACACTGATTAGCTGAAGGGACCTTGGTTTACATATTTACAATATGTGCAAAATTAAGAAAAAAAACTAATAATGTTATACAATTAACCATTGACTAACTTAATGTGACATACTACTATATAAGTAATATAACATAAAGCGTTTTCAAATCGAGTTTTGGATTATTATTATTTGGGAGGGGCTTGAATAATGGGAACTATCATCTGTCAAACTTGCAGCGAAACGATTGAGCACTTTGAATACGAGAAGGTAACAACACTTTATTCAACATGCGACCACTGTGATTGCCATCATGAAGAAAAGTGACTAATATTAACATATGAAAAAGCATGCAAATGAATTGCATGCTTCTTTTTTGTAGTTTAGGAAATTATAAAAATAAACCTTGTGGAAAAGTTTATATTTAGTTTGTCTACGTCTAGCTCCAGCGCCTAGCCCCTCTCTGGTCTAGCCAATCTGTCAAGAAGGTTAAAGGGCAACCTTCTCGCCATATCCTCTTATGCTTGTCGGACTTGCACAGGACAAGGAACGCTTCGACAGCATCATTATCGCACGAAGAAAATGCAAAGCATTTTCGAGGAAGTGCTGACATCGACGTTTGCCACAGGACGTGGCAGTTGTTAGTCGATGTTCAACCATCAAGGCGCTTGTGCTTTTGTTCTTTTATCTGATAGCTCGATGTTCTTTGATGACACGTAAAGATTTTAATTCGTAGTCTTCAGGACCTTGTACAGGTAAGCCTGCTTCAATATTCATTTGAATATAATTAAGGTTCTCCTCAGTGATAATTTCTCCAGGAATAAAAATAGGTATACCTGGTGGATATACCATTACAAATTCAGCAATTATTCGACCAGCTGATTCTGTAAATGGTACTACTTCTGTTTCAGAATAAAATGCATCCCGTGGTGTTAAAGCAAGTACAGGGATATCAGGTAAAAGTACTTTTGGAACAATTCTAGACTCTGAAAGATGTGACACTTCATTTGATAAATTAGCAAGGGCATTAATCAGTAAATCAGCCTCTTTTTGGGTATCACCTGGTGTAACAATACATAAAATGTTGTAAAGATCAGACATTTCAACTTCAATATTATACTTTTCCCGTAGCCACACTTCAGCATCTGAACCTGTAATCCCAAGATCTTTAACGGAAATAATCATTTTTGTAGGGTCAAAGTCGAATGTAGCTTTTGAACCTAAGATCTCTCGTCCAATACAATGAAGGTTTTCAATGGTATTGATTTTGTCCCGCATATAATTGGCCAATTGAATCGTTTTTTCAATCAGTTCAAAGCCTTCAGTAACTAAACGTTTCCTAGCAACGTCTAGTGATGCTAATAATAAATATGAAGTAGATGTAGTCGTAAGCATACTTAGGATAGATTGTACTCTGTTTGCTGACACTAGGCCTTCTCTTACGTTTAGAACAGAACTTTGCGTCATGGAACCTCCAAGCTTATGGACGCTCGTTGCTGCCATATCAGCACCCGCCTGCATGGCGGATAAAGGCAAACCGTCGTGGAAGTGAATATGAACACCATGCGCCTCATCAACTAGTACAGGAATGTCATAGGAATGGGCGATGTCAACAATTCTCTTAAGGTCCGCAGCAATTCCAAAGTAGGTTGGGTTAATGACTAGTAGTCCTTTTGCATCGGGATGCTGTTCGAGTGCTTTTTCGACAGAATCAGTCGTAATTCCGTGCGATATTCCTAAATCGCTATCAATTTCAGGATGAATAAAGATAGGAACGGCACCTGAGAAAACAACGGCAGACATTACAGACTTGTGTACGTTTCTTGGTACAATAATTTTGTCACCAGGTCCACAAACGGCCATAACCATTGTCATAATTGCTCCACTTGTACCTTGAACAGAAAAGAAAGTATGGTCGGCACCAAACGCTTCGGCAGCAAGGTCTTGGGCTTGCTTTATAATTCCTTTAGGTTGATGAAGGTCGTCTAAGGGACCAATGTTAATAAGATCGATTGATAAGGCGTTATCGCCAATAAAGTTTCGAAAATCAGGGTCAATTCCTGCACCTTTTTTATGTCCAGGAATATGAAATTGTGTTGGATTCTTCCTTGCATGTTCAATTAGACCAGTAAATAATGGTGTTTCATTTTGGGACAATTGATAACCACACCTCTTTATATGAATTTCAGATTTAATAATGTTATTTTTCTATATCGAGTTGCAATGTAAAGCCCCTCGGTTTTCCTAAATTTACACTTTCGTTACATAAAACAAATGAATTATAGCACTTATTAATTGGTTTGCATACAAAAAATATTTCTCTATTATAAATTGTCTCAACTTCGGATAATTAAACATCTTTCGGGCTGTTAAACTTTGCTGTAAACACCTACCTTTGAGACCAACTAGAATATGACTACATAAATTAGAGGATTTTCCAGTAGAGATATCGAAATGGATTTATTGAAAGGTGGGAGTTTAATGAATTGGGAAACAAGAGTTTCAACTTTATTAGGAATTAAGTATCCAATCATTCAAGGAGGGCTTGCGTATTTGGCCTACTCTGAACTTGCAGCTGCGGTTTCAAATGCAGGGGGTCTTGGTCAAATTACTGCTATGTCACTAGACACACCAGAAGAATTACGTAAAGAAATTAAAAAGGTAAAGCAACTTACAAATAAGCCGTATGGTGTAAACTATGCGATAGGGCAACACGGCAGACCATTTTCGGATATGCTCGAAGTGGCCATTGAGGAAGAAGCACCTGTAATCACGATGACAGGTGGAAATCCTGCTCCAATCTTTGAACAATTAAAGGGTGTAAATACAAAAAAACTTGTACTTGTTGCAGCAAGAAGACAAGCTGAAAAAGCGGAGGAGTTAGGTGCAGACGCTGTTATGGTGGTAGGACAAGAGGGGGGTGGGCACCTTGGTAGACAAGATATTGGAACAATGGTACTTATTCCGCAAGTTGTAGATGCTGTCTCTATTCCGGTTATTGCTTCTGGAGGTATTGGTGATGGACGAGGTTTAATGGCTGCGTTAAGTTTGGGTGCAGAAGGGATAGAAATGGGAACCCGATTTATTGCAACAAAAGAATGTGTTCATGCGCATCAAGGGTATAAAGATGCATTGATAAAAGGAACGGAAAATGATACAGTCGTGATTAAACGTACCATTGGCGCACCTGGACGCGCTATCTCAAATGAATGGACCTCAAAAATTCTCGAGCTGGAAGAAGCAAATAGTGGCTATCAAGGATTAAAAGAATATATTAGTGGTCAAGCTAATATGAGCTATATATATGATGGTAAACTAAATGGTGGATTTGCTTGGGCGGGTCAGGTGATGGGTTTAATAAAGGATGAACCTACCGTAGCTGAACTTTTTGAAAGGATCATTACAGAGGCAGAGCGAATTAGCAACAGATGGAGTAAATAGAGGTGAGTTTGTTGGATTATCAATATCCGATTTCATATGACTGGAATACAGATGAAGTCGTAGATGTGATTACCTTTTTTGAATGTGTTGAGAAAGCATATGAGAAGGGGATTTCAAGGGAAAAAATTATGCAGGCCTATAAACGTTTTAAAGAGATTGTGCCGAGCAAATCAGAGGAAAAACAGGTTTGCGGTGAATTCGAAGAAACAAGCGGATATTCTGCTTACCGTGTGATTCAAAAGGCAAAAAATAATACTGAAATCATCAAAATGTAGAGAAAGGATGTCTTAGGAGACATCCTTTTGGTGCATATTTAACATAACGATTATCAAAGTCTATTTTGAACTTTCTTGTGCCAACTGGTATAATGGAAGTAACTTTCTGAAAGTTTCATCAATTACTCGTACTAATTCTTCGGCTTCCATTTCTACCACTCTTTCTTGAGGAATGTTTATTCCGCAAAGTATTTCAGCCTTTTTGACAGACTGTAATCGTGTAAACATTGCTTCCAATTCTTGCTCGTTAAGTTCTTGGTGTGTAAGAGTGTCTGGTTTTGTGTGGTCAATTGACCATACAAAGTGGTTAGGGACACTTTCTCTTATGTTCTTTGAATGACCCAATAATGTTTTTCCGAATTCAGATTTAATTGGTGCCTCGTAAATGACAGCAAACCAAACAAAAAGATGTGTATTCCATAATCCAATTTGGAAATGAGGTAGCATTTTATATCCTCGTTTATTATTTGCAAAAGCTACCCACGTATCTTTAGGGGGATTGATTGTCCTTCTCGCATGCTTTGCCACATGAGCAAACATTTCATCACCTGTGAGGCTTGAAAGTGTAGGCGCAAAATGGTTACCTAGTTCCTCCAATTTAGGTCGTACATTAGTTATTAATGCATCCATCCGATTTTCAAGTCCATCTATTGTAAATACTGCAAAGTCTTCTTTGGTAAATCCAGTAAAAGCCATTAATGAATCCTCCTATTTATCTGTCTACTTGTATTTTACCAAAAAGACGGCGAAGCGAAAACTAGCCTGCTCAAGCTTCTCAATAGGGCATATCTAGGTATACGCACATATTTGTTACGAGCTCGGAGTTTTCTCATAATATAAAGTAACTAGCGGAAATGGTCATTTGGAGGAAGTGGAGAATGAAATAGTGAAAGGGGTGCGGAAATTGAAACAAGTGATGAATGATTTGAAGCGAATAGACGGCGAAAAGCGTATGGCTGTGTTACGTTTAGAAGTTGATTATGAGTTGGCAACCCTTTATGATGCGATGATAGACAATGACGAAGTGAAAAAAGCAGAGAGTAAAAAGAAACTTAAAAAATTGAGTCAAGAAATGAGTAAACTTGAAGCATAAACTTTATCAACTTACTTCAAACTCCAACAATTAATATGTGAAAACGTGAAGCGAACCAATATTGGTTCGCTTTTTCATATGGCTTGATTTACATAAAGTAGTACAGTAATCTTTAAAGAAGGATACTGAGAGTAAACTACTTTATTGTATAGAAGTGAGGTACATAAATATGGTTAATTGGGATGAAATAGAAAACTATGCAAAACACTGGATAAAAGAGGCAGGGGAGCGGATTCGTGATTCGTTTAAAATGGAACTTGTCATTGAAACTAAATCAAATCCTGATGATCTTGTAACCAATATGGACAAAGAAACAGAACAGTATTTTATTGAAAAAATTCATGAGACTTTTCCTACTCACAAGATTCTTGGGGAGGAAGGATTTGGGGATAAAATCCAGTCTTTAAGTGGGATTACATGGATTATTGATCCAATTGACGGTACCATGAACTTTATTCACCAACAACGGAATTTTGCTATATCAGTTGCAGTGTATGAGGATGGTGTGGGTCAAATAGGACTTATTTATGATGTAATACATGATGAACTTTATCATGCAAGAAAAGGAAAAGGGGCTTATTTTAATTCAACCAAAATCAAGCCTTTAGAAGATGTCCCACTTGAGAAAGCGATTGTTGCAATTAATGCAACATGGGTAACTGAAAATAAACGCATTGATCCTAAAATACTCATTCCAATTGTGAATGCTGTTCGAGGAACTCGTTCATATGGGTCGGCCGCATTAGAAATGGCATACTTAGTAACTGGGAGAATTGACGTGTATATTACAATGCGTTTGAGTCCTTGGGATTTTGCAGCTGGTGTTGTCCTTTTAAATGAAGTTGGCGGAGTCATTACCACTCTAGATGGCAAGCCCTTAAATTTATTAACAGAAAACAGTGTCTTCGTTGCAAGACCGAATTTACATCAAGAAATTTTTTCGAACTTCTTAAAAAGAAAATAAATCATTAAGAGCGTGGGAAGGCAAAAACAATGAGAGCCTCGGCGAATCAGCACCCAGATTTTTTTTCGAGCACTTAAAAATCTGAGGCATCGCCGGGGGTTAACTAACTTAACTCAGGTAAACTGAATTAAGTTAAAGTTTGCCATTCTCACGCATTTTTTTCTTTGTTGTAAATCCTAAACCTGTCACAATAATTACAGCAATAATAGACAGAATAATACCAAGGAGACTTCTTTCGCCAATCGCAACACCTATGAGCATAATACAAACCGCAGTTGCAATTGCAATGAGAAGCATTGGGATGTTTACATTTTTCATCTGGATGTGCCCCTTTCCATAATTATTTTACAGATAAATATGTATTATTTCTACTCTTTGGTATATAATGTTTGAGTCTTTCATTTTTCAACAGTAAAAAAATGTAAAAAGTAAGATGTGTCCTTAAATTGATAGTAGGAGATGTGAAATAGTGGAAATACGTAATGACTTACGAAATATAGCAATAATCGCTCACGTTGACCATGGTAAAACAACACTTGTTGATACAATGCTTCATCAATCAGGTACATTCCGTTCAAATGAACATGTAGAAGAACGTGCAATGGATTCCAATGATATTGAACGTGAACGCGGAATAACAATATTAGCAAAAAATACAGCCATTAATTACAAAGGTACTCGTATTAATATCATGGATACGCCAGGACATGCTGACTTTGGAGGCGAAGTTGAGCGTATCATGAAAATGGTAGACGGTGTATTACTAGTTGTAGATGCTTATGAAGGTTGTATGCCACAAACTCGTTTTGTTTTGAAAAAAGCTTTGGAACAAAATCTTACACCAATCGTTGTTGTAAATAAAATTGACCGTGATTTTGCACGTCCTGAAGAGGTTGTTGATGAGGTAATTGATTTATTCATCGAACTAGATGCTTCTGAGGAACAATTAGAATTTCCGGTTGTGTACGCTTCTGCCATTAATGGAACAGCTAGTACAGACCCAAGTAAACAAGACGAGAACATGGAATCACTGTTTGACTGTATTGTTGAGAACATTCCTGCTCCTGTTGATAACAGTGAAGAACCATTGCAATTCCAAGTTGCGCTTTTAGATTATAATGACTACGTTGGAAGAATAGGTATTGGTCGAGTTTTCAGAGGTACAATGCATGTTGGTCAACAGGTGGCCCTCATGAAACTAGATGGTAGTGTAAAACAATTCCGTGTGACGAAAATCTTTGGCTTCTCCGGGTTGAAACGGATTGAAGTTCAAGAAGCAAAAGCAGGAGATCTAGTAGCGGTGTCGGGGATGGAGGATATAAATGTTGGTGAAACGGTTTGTCCGGTTGAACACCAAGATGCTCTACCAATTCTTCATATCGACGAACCAACTTTACAAATGACGTTTTTAGTAAATAATAGCCCATTTGCTGGACGCGAAGGAAAATATATTACATCTCGTAAGATTGAAGAGCGCTTGCGTTCACAGCTTCAAACAGACGTAAGTTTGCGTGTAGATAACACGGATTCACCAGATGCATGGGTTGTATCCGGTCGCGGAGAACTACATTTATCAATATTAATCGAGAACATGCGCCGTGAAGGATATGAGCTTCAAGTTTCTAAGCCAGAGGTTATTGTAAAAGAAATCGATGGTGTTCGTTGTGAGCCAGTTGAGCGAGTACAAATCGATGTACCTGAAGAGCATACTGGTGCGATTATGGAATCACTTGGAGCTCGTAAAGGTGAGATGCTTGATATGATCAATAATGGGAATGGTCAAGTACGTCTAATTTTTATGGTACCTGCACGAGGTCTAATCGGATATACAACTGAATTTTTAACATTAACAAGAGGATTCGGTATATTAAACCATACATTTGATAGTTACAAACCAATGGCTTCAGGTAATGTAGGTGGAAGAAGACAAGGGGTTTTAGTATCAATGGAGTCTGGCAAAGCGTCTCAATATGGGATTATGGGTGTTGAGGACCGTGGTACGATTTTCGTTGAGCCAGGAACAGAGGTTTATGAGGGTATGATTGTTGGTGAACACACACGTGAGAATGACCTTACTGTTAATATAGTAAAAATGAAACAAATGACAAATATGCGTTCCGCAAACAAGGACCAAACAACAACAATGAAAAAGCCACGCATAATGTCACTAGAAGAATCGCTTGAGTATTTAAACGATGATGAATATTGTGAGGTAACACCCGAGTCAATTCGTTTACGTAAAAAGGTACTTGATAAAAATGAACGTGAAAAGGCAGCTAAGCGAAAAAAACTTGCTGAAGTTAATCAATAATGTTGTGAACCTTGTCCCTTTCTGATACTTTAACTTTATACAGCAAAAATGCATAAAACCTTATGTGGATTGTTATTGAAGTTTGCGCTTCACTCGGATTTCAAAACCTAGCTGTATAAAGTTAAGCCTTGGCAGATTACTCATTATTTTTCAAGGAATTCTTCGAGTAAACACGAAATGATTTGGGAGTAAATCACCAAGGCGCATTGGTTTTATGAGAAAGTGGAGAAGGAGGGGTATGATATTATGGATGTCTATGAACAGATGTGGCCAATTGCAAAAGTAATATATAGCTCAACATCACCTAATGTTGGTGCAAATATATTGTATTTTGTCTTGTTAATCCTATCAATCATCGTTTTTCGATTAGGGTTTGCGCAAAAACTGCCTCTGTTAAAAAATGTTTTAATCTATATTTTTCTTGCTATAGGCTGTACAATTTTAACCTTTTTGGGTGCATTTTTACCAATTGCAGAGGGATTAGCGATTACCGCTCTTATACTAATTATATATAAAATTCGACTTCATCAAAGAAAGAGAACAGAAGCGTAATAATATAAGGGGGTAATCTTATGAAATCATTACAGGATGCGATTTATAATTGGTTAACGATAAAAATTGTTGCCGAAGCAAGACCAGATGACAAAGCCGCATGGGAAACGTTTGAGCTGTTTGAGGATATTTTAATAAATGAGTTTAAACTCAAAGATATTGAAATTAAAAAAGACGAAGTCATGTACCTTGTTACTTATAATGTAGATAGTGAAGAGAAAAGGGTGAGATTCCCTACAGAGTTAATTGAAGTTATGCATGATCAAATTCAAGAACATCCTGAGAGATACGAGAATTACGAATGAAAAAAGCCGAGCATATTAGCTCGGCTTTTTTAATAATGTCGCGCTTTTTAGGAGCGAACGACATGTTAAGTTACCACCAATCATCATCGGTCTTCTTTTTGCGGTAAAGTTTAAATTTATTTGTTGCAATACGTTCGTTCGTTCTTTTTTCTATACGATCATGACATTCTTGGCACATATATGTATGTATAGGGCGATTTCTAAGTCTTTTTGCGAGGCTTGATTCGTCCTCGATTTCCTCAATTTTATCACAGATTACACATTTTACTTTCATTGTTTTGGACCCCTCAAATAATTGTCTATTATCTTTTTTTGGTGGCTAGTTCCAGACGCATTCGGCCTTTCATAAGGAAATCACTTCGGTAGGTAAAAGGACAACCTTCTTGAGAGCTTGTCTTATATTTGTCGCCGATATGCGGTCGCCATGCCCTTTTTTCTATTATACAACATTACATACTTTTCTGACAAAGTTTGTCTTTTCGGAGAATGAAAGTTAGCGTAAAAATGGGATTAAAAATCGTTTTACCACAAAAACAAATAAATAAGCAGTACGAGAAAAACTTCGTACTGCTTGTAGCACACTATTTATCCATATTTTTATTTGATTGATCCTGTTGTTCTTTATCGATTTTCTGTTCCTCTTTCTTGTTGAGTTGGCTGTCGTTTGATTTTGTTGGCTCTGTATTTTGATTATCAATTATATCATTCGGGATATCTGGGACTAATCTGCCAACAACCTGTGCTAATTCGTCTAAAATTCCTGTAACAGGTCGTCCGTCTTCAATTTCCTTCCTCATTTGTTTTAAACGCTCGAATGTATCAGGATCAGCAACTACGATTGCTTTTGCACCATATGGGTCATGCGCCAAACTCTCGGTAACGGAATATTTAATAGTTTGCACTCTTGAACGATCTAACTTAGCGTTAACATCGATTCCAACTACTGCAAATTTTCCAAGCACAACTGCAGTTGCATCATTAACATTTGGGACACTACTGGCTAACTCCACAAGGTGGCTAGCGATTTCTTGACCTGTTTTTCGGTCTACATGGTTATCAACTGTATCTTGAACCTTCACACGAGTATCTTTTTCATTTTCTCCCGCATTATTTGTTGCTCCACAACCAGAAACAATAAAAATTATACTTAAGAACAGAAGGATAAATATATTTCTCACCGTTTTGCCTCCTATCGTTCAATATGTTTTCTTCTATTATTGTTTAATTATTCTTCTATCTTTATTCATCCAGACATATATTTTTATCAAAGGTCGTCCTTACTCGAACAAAAAAAGGATTGACTAATATAATAAAATAGGATGATCAAAAAAATTCACACGATTGGATAACCTGTTTCACTCCTAAAACAAATATGAAACCGACCTGAGTAGGAGGCGTGATTTTGGGGAAAATTTATGTATTAGACACAAATGTATTACTGCAAGATCCTAGGGCAATATTTTCATTCGACGATAATGAGGTTGTAATACCAGCTGTAGTCTTAGAAGAGGTAGACTCAAAAAAACGTTATATGGATGAAATAGGTAGAAATGCGAGGCAAGTTTCAAAACTCATTGATAACCTAAGACAAACTGGGAAACTGCATGAGAAAATACAGCTAGAAACTGGTGGGAGTATCAGGATTGAATTGAATCATCGCTCATTTCATGAATTACAAGATATCTTCGTAGAAAAAACAAATGATAATCGAATCTTGGCGGTTGCCAAAAATCTCTCATTAGAAGAACAATCAAAAGAAGACGGGAAACAGGTAATATTAATTAGCAAGGATGCATTAGTTCGTGTGAAAGCTGATGCGTTAGGATTACAATCTGAAGATTTTCTAAATGATCGTGTTGTTGAGGTTGACCATATATATTCGGGGTACCTCGAGATTTATATAAACCGTAATCTTCTTGATCTCTTTTATGAAAAAGGTGAACTTCACGTAACAGAATTAGTGAACCACCCATTTTATCCAAATCAATTTATTTTATTGAAAGATGCCTTAGGTGGTTCCTCATCTGCAATTGGAATCGTCGATATGACAGGAAAAGTTGTAAGAAAGCTTCATTTCAAACAGGATCATATATGGGGAATTAAGCCGAGAAATGTTCAACAAACGATGGCTTTTGAATTATTATTACGTAATGATATTCCACTCGTTACGCTAATTGGTAAGGCTGGGACAGGAAAGACATTATTAGCTTTAGCAGCAGGACTCATGCAAACAGAGGATTTAGGGCAATATAAGAAACTATTAGTTGCACGCCCTATTGTCCCGGTCGGTAAAGATATCGGGTTCTTACCTGGAGAAAAACAGGAAAAGCTTAGACCTTGGATGCAGCCGATTTACGATAATCTCGAGTATTTATTTAATACAAAAAAACCCGGAGAACTAGATGCGATATTAGCTGGAATGGGGTCGATTGAAGTAGAGGCCCTAACTTATATTCGTGGCAGAAGCATCCCAGAGCAGTTTATCATAATCGACGAGGCACAAAATTTAACCAAGCATGAGGTAAAGACGATACTTACGAGAGTAGGGGAAAGAAGTAAAATCGTGTTTATGGGGGATACTGAACAAATCGACCATCCATACCTTGATGAATACAATAATGGATTAACATACGTTGTAGAGAAGTTTAAGGACCAAAAGATAGCTGGGCATATTCGATTAGTAAAGGGAGAAAGGTCTGGTCTTGCTCAATTAGCTGCAGACTTATTATAAATCTAGTAAAGCCTGTCACTTTTATCGAATTGAGGAAGGTGACAGGCTTTATTCTACTGACTGCGAAGGCATCCAACCCTTCGATGTTAATAGCACTAGTGTTATTTAAATTTATTCAATGATAAAACGGGTAATATTTTTTACAGGGTTATCGCGGTTGGAGCCATCGCCGAAATAAAAATGTACTGGACCATCTTCACGCAATGGCTTTCCTTTGATGGAGAAACCAAGAACAGCGTCATATGCTTTACTAAGTGGAACAACCGTTTGCCCATCCTGTTGTATGATTTTTAGACTAGTTGCTTCATCTGATGGTTCTGCATTATTAATAAAATCACGAAATGGAATCCCAAATGTTCCAGTTAATGCTTTTTCTTTTATAAACTTTTTCTCAGACTTCAATGTAGGAGGATAAATGGCACCTTCTCGGATTTCTCGATCCCAATGTTGAGAAACCGATTTTGTGTACTCAGTTAAATCTTCTGTTAGGGTTTGTTTTGAATCGAAATATGTAAGTAAATCTACCCTACGATCATCAAAAATCCACACACTTGGATCAAGTGTAATAGTATACTTTGTCATTCCTTCAATCATAATAATTGATTCCATCACTAAATCATTCCTTTCAACCATATTATAGATGTTTTGAAACGTAATAGAAAGTATAGGTTTTACTATAACTAATTTGAAGCCACAAGATATCGTGTCCTTTTGTCTATGCTTTGTAAGGAGTAACGCCAATCTTGTGTTACATTTATATCAAAGAATACTAGTCTTATCTATTTATTCTTGCAATTTTACTATATACAGGTTAATATTTATAGATAGGATTAGGTATCGCTTCTGAACGGAGGGGTTATGAATTGACTTCAGAGATTTCGGTGAATCATCGTGAAAAAGCATTGTCGCTATTACAAGCTGACGCTGAAAAAATATTAAAACTTATTAAGGTTCAAATGGATAATCTAACAATGCCTCAATGTCCTCTATATGAAGAAGTACTTGATACGCAAATGTTTGGATTATCACGGGAAATCGATTTTGCAGTAAGATTAGGATTAATAGAGGGGCTTGAAGGTAAAGAGCTTATCTCAAAACTTGAGCGTGAATTATCCGTTCTTCATGAAGCTTCGACCCGTAAATAGGTAATTAATAAATCCATCCAACTCAAATTAACCTTCATACAGGCTAATTTGAGTTTTTTTATAAACGTGGTTTACCCTTTATCCTCTATACAGTATTTTTATATAAAGGATTTGAACTTTACAAAACGTGTTTAAACTATTAGTAGGTTTAAAGAATTGAAGATTTGTTTCGACAAGAACCGAAAAAATATTGTACAATAAATAATTATACCTTGTAATTAGAGGAAGATGTCCAATGCTTAAGAAAATTATTAAATCATATGACTATACGTTAGTACTTGCAGTTTTTCTTTTATGTTCATTTGGACTTGTTATGGTCTATAGTGCAAGCATGGTCATTGCCTCAGCCCCTAAGTTTGGAGAAAATCCATCCTTCTTTTTTGACAGACAAAAAATGGCCTTACTCGTAGGTTCAGTTGCGCTATTTGTCACGATGATCATACCTTATAAAATCTATGCATCTAAAAAAATTCTACTGTTTATTGTTCTGGGTTCAGTAGCAATGCTTTTATTAGTTTTTGTTGTTGGTCACACAGCAAATAATGCGCAGAGTTGGATAATGGTTGGAGCCAGGGGTATACAGCCCTCTGAATTTACCAAGTTAAGTGTGATAATATACCTCGCGGCTGTTTATTCTAAGAAACAAGCATATATCAACCAGTTTGGAATAGCGGTGATGCCGCCTATTATCTTCACTCTTGTTATATGTATGACAGTCGCCATCCAACCGGACTATGGAACAGCCTTTATCATTGGATTAATCGCCTTATCAATCATTTTATGTTCTGGCATGGGGCTAAAAAGTATAGGGAAACTCATCCTACTTGGTCTTGTTACAGCTGTACTTTTATCACCAATCTTATATATATTATCTGATGGAATCATATCTGAGGGTAGAATGGGACGTTTTTTAGGGTATATGAATCCATTCGAAGATGAAAAAAATGGTTATCAGCTTGTAAATTCCTATATTGCCTTAGGAGCTGGAGGTTGGACAGGCCTTGGTTTGGGGCAAAGTATTCAAAAGTTTAACTACCTTCCAGAAGCCCATACGGATTTTATTATGGCAGTAATTGCTGAAGAATTAGGTTTATTTGGAGTCATGTTTGTATTATTATTATTAGCATATGTTGTTTTTCGAGGATTCCAAATTGCAAGAAAATGTACTGATCCATTTGGTAGTTTACTAGCAATAGGCATTTCTTCCATGATAGCGATTCAAACCTTTATTAACTTGGGAGGTTTGACAGGATTAATTCCAATCACTGGGGTTACATTGCCTTTTATTAGTTACGGTGGTTCATCACTACTGTTATTGATGGCATCTATGGGAATTCTAATCAATGTTTCCATGTTTACCAACTATCAATCAACATATCGTACTAAAGAAAAGAAACCGGTAAATCAACCGGCTCGCACGTATCCAAAAAACTATGTCTCTTATAGATAATCTTTTATCTATATGTTGATTATATAACTTTTCAAATGTTTATTTTATTAAAGGAGGATTTTTATGGAGAGACGCATCAAGAAAGTACTAGTTGCCAATCGAGGGGAAATCGCAATCCGTGTTTTTAGGGCTTGTACGGAGTTACATATTCGTACTGTTGCAATATATTCTAAAGAAGATGCAGGATCTTACCATCGTTATAAAGCGGATGAGGCTTATTTGGTTGGTGAGGGTAAAAAACCAATAGATGCATATTTAGATATTGAAGGAATTATTGAAATTGCAAAAGAAAATGAAGTAGATGCCATTCACCCAGGTTATGGATTTTTATCCGAAAATATTGATTTTGCTAGAAGATGTGAAGAAGAGAATATTATTTTCATTGGACCAAAATCTTCGCACCTAGATATGTTTGGAGATAAAGTAAAAGCGAGACACCAAGCAGTAAAAGCTGAGATACCTGTTATTCCAGGTAGTGATGGGCCTTTAAAAAGCTTAGAAGAGGCAGTTACTTTTGGTGAGAAACACGGTTATCCTGTGATTATTAAGGCTTCACTTGGTGGGGGCGGTCGTGGAATGCGTATTGTCCGCAGCAAGGCTGGTTTAAAAGAATCGTATGAACGAGCTAAATCAGAAGCTAAGGCTGCTTTTGGTAGTGATGAAGTTTATATTGAGAAATTAATTGAAAATCCAAAACATATAGAAGTACAAATTATCGGTGATAGTCATGGTAATACTGTTCATCTATATGAACGTGATTGTTCTGTTCAAAGACGTCATCAAAAGGTAGTTGAAGTTGCGCCGAGTGTTTCTTTATCTGAGCAATTGCGTCAGGACATTTGTGATGCTGCCGTAAAGTTAATGGAAAATGTAAACTATGTGAATGCAGGAACAGTTGAATTTCTAGTAGCAAATAATGAGTTCTACTTTATTGAGGTTAACCCACGGGTTCAAGTAGAACATACAATTACCGAAATGATTACCGGTATTGACATCGTGCAAACACAAATTCAGGTTGCTGAAGGACATTCATTACACAGTAATGAAATTGGTATTCCAGCACAGGAAGATATTATTACTCATGGGTTTGCTATTCAATCTCGGGTAACTACTGAAGATCCTTTGAATAATTTTATGCCTGATACAGGAAAAATCACTGTATATAGAAGTGGTGGTGGATTTGGTGTTCGTCTTGACGCAGGTAACGGATTCCAGGGTGCAGTCATTACACCATATTATGATTCACTATTAGTTAAGTTATCAACACATGCTTTAACCTTTGAACATGCTGCATCCAAAATGGTCAGAAACTTGAAGGAATTCAGAATCCGCGGAATTAAAACAAATATACCATTCTTAGAAAATGTAGTTAAACATGAGAATTTTCTATCAGGAGAATATGATACATCCTTTATTGATTCATCACCGGAACTGTTTATCTTTCCTAAACCAAAGGATCGCGGTACAAAAATGCTTTCCTATATTGGGACAGTAACAGTGAATGGTTTTCCTGGAGTCGAAAAGAAAAGAAAACCAGTTTTCGATAAACCGTATTTACCTAAAGTAAGACATGTTGAACCAGTCCCGGCAGGTACCAAACAAATTTTAGATCAACATGGTCCAGAAGGGGTTATGAATTGGGTAAAAGAACAAAAGCAAGTTCTCTTTACTGATACAACTTATCGTGATGCTCACCAATCACTTCTTGCAACGAGAATTAGGTCTACAGATATCACACATATCGCAGATCCAACTGCTAGATTATTACCAGAGTTGTTCTCGCTAGAAATGTGGGGTGGGGCTACATTTGACGTAGCATATCGATTCTTAAACGAAGACCCATGGGAGCGTCTTGCTACCTTACGTAAGCAGGCTCCAAATATTTTATTCCAAATGCTGCTACGTGCATCGAATGCAGTAGGGTATAAAAACTACCCGGACAATCTAATTCGTGAGTTTGTAAAAGAATCAGCGGACTCCGGAATTGATGTTTTCCGTATCTTTGACAGCTTAAACTGGGTAAAAGGAATGACTTTAGCGATTGACTCTGTACGTAATAGTGGAAAAATCGCTGAGGCTGCTATCTGTTATACAGGTGATATTAGTGATCCAACTCGTTCCAAGTATGATTTGCAGTATTACAAGGATTTAGCGAAAGAGCTTGAACAATCAGGAGCGCATATGCTAGGGATTAAAGACATGGCTGGATTACTTAAACCACAAGCAGCATATGAGTTAATTTCTTCACTAAAAGAAACAGTATCGATTCCAATTCACCTACACACACACGATACGAGTGGTAATGGTTTATACACATATGCAAGAGCAATTGAAGCGGGTGTGGATATTGTCGATGTAGCAGTTAGTTCGATGGCAGGCTTAACATCCCAACCAAGTGCAAACTCTTTATTATATGCACTAGAAGGTACCGATAGAAAACCTGATCTTTCTGTTACTGCGTATGAAGAAATTGCGCGTTACTGGGAAGGTATTCGTAAATATTATCAAGATTTCGAAAGTGGAATGACTTCACCACATACGGAAGTCTATCAGCATGAAATGCCTGGTGGACAATATAGTAACCTTCAACAACAGGCTAAGGGAGTTGGACTAGGTTCTAGATGGGAAGAAGTAAAAGAAATGTATCGGCGTGTAAATGAGATGTTTGGTGACATCGTTAAGGTAACACCTTCTTCTAAAGTTGTAGGAGACATGGCGCTTTACATGGTTCAAAATAATTTAACTGAAGATGACATCTATGAAAGAGGAGACAGTCTGGATTTCCCTGACTCTGTTGTTGAGTTATTTGAAGGCTACCTAGGCCAACCACATGGTGGATTCCCTAGAGAACTTCAACGCATCATTCTAAAGGGACGTGAACCTATTACAGTTCGCCCTGGCGAATTACTTGAATCTGTTAATTTCAGTGAGATTAAAGAGACGCTAGCCCATAGTTTAAATCGTGAAGTGACAAATAAGGAAATGGTTTCTTACGCATTGTATCCAAAAGTGTTCATGGATTATCAAAAAATGTTTGAGCAATTTGGGGATATTTCAGTATTAGATACACCAACCTTCCATTATGGCATGAGACTTGGTGAAGAAATCGAAGTAGAAATTGAGCAAGGAAAAACATTGATTGTTAAACTTGTATCAGTTGGTGAAGCACAGGCTGATGGCACACGAGTAGTTTACTTTGAACTAAATGGACAGCCTCGTGAAGTAATCGTTAAAGATGCCAATATCAAGTCTACTGTTGCCGCGAAATTAAAAGCAGACCGCGATAACGAAAACCATATTGGTGCAACAATGCCAGGTACTGTTATAAAAGTATTAATTGAAAAAGGTGATAAAGTGAACAAAGGGGACCATCTCATGATTACAGAAGCAATGAAGATGGAAACGACAGTTCAAGCACCTTTCACAGGCGTAGTAAAGGATATTCACGTGGCAAATGGTGAAGCTATCCAAACAGGCGACCTATTACTCGAATTAACTAAATAATGAACATAGCCCCAGGAATCGGCTTGGGGCTATTTTTTTTCATAAAAAAATCCGCGAGATTCCTCGCGGACTTTAGTCTTATTGTACAGTAATTGATGGTTTAGAATTAATCGTTTCTTCAGTGTCTGAATTCAAGGCTATTTCATTTTTCTTACTTCTAGAAGAGAGAAGAATAAAGTAACTAAAAACGCCAAACAGACATGCAATAAATAAAGCGTGTGCAAGTGAGATAAATAAATTTAGTCTCGTAAAGACAACTACTGCACCTGAAATCACTTGAAGTGTGGCTAGACAAAGTGCAATCAACCAGCCATGAAAGAGAACCTTTTGGTGTTTGTAATGTTTGATTATTAGTACAGCGATCCAAATGACCCAAATAACTAATAGTCCTGCTAGCATTCTGTGTCCCATTTGAACCCATTCGTGTATTTGAGTAGGAAAGCTGATGTTGTTATACGTACATACTGGCCAATCAGGGCAAGCAAGTGATGCACCTATATGTCGTACCAATGCCCCGGAATATACAACAACTAGACTATATGTTGTTAGTGCGTAAAAATGCTTTCGTAACTTTAAATCTATTACAAGGGAGTCCGCATCAAACTTTTTATCAACTTCAAAAATGAGTAAAGTCAACAACAATACAGAAGCAAAGGAGATAAGTGAAATACCAAAATGGAGAGCTAATACTACATCCGATTGTCCCCACATAACGGCCGCAGCACCAATCAGTCCTTGTAAAACTAAGAAAAAGAATGATATAAAAGCTAAGAACTTCGTTTCGCGAATATGGCCGATTGCTTTCCAGGCCCAAACAGATAACACTAGGACTAAAATTCCGACCACTCCGGAAACAACTCTATGGCTAAGTTCAATAACTAACTCAAACGTTATTTCTTCAGGAATTAATTGCCCATGACAAAGTGGCCAAGAATCTCCACAACCCTCACCTGATTCAGTTTTTGTTACTAATGCACCACCGATTAACACAAATAGCATACCGATCGTTGTTAAGACCGATAACCATTTTAATGAACGGCTCAAAAAATCACCTTCTTACTTTAATAAAACCAACATGGTTCTTACATTCTATTATTTAACTCTATTTCTACGTTATTCATCTTATCTAATTGACAGATAAAATTCAAAAGAATACTCTTATCGATATTACACAATTTACGAATTCTTTACAACCCACCAGAACTTGAAAAAAATTTTATTATTGTAGTAAAAAAGGTTGAATATTACGAGGGAGTTTGCTAGAAATAGATAGGAGGAATTATTAAATTTCGACAAGAACTAAAAAACTCTAAGTTTACACTATTATTATAGTGCAAATAGTAATTATAATGCGGGTTCATCGCCACACTAAGGTCACAAAAAAGTCATAAATTCTTAACGAAATGTTCACAAAAAAAGTAAAAAGTGTGATTTAATATACAGAAAGGGTATTTTTTAATATAATTTATAATATCCACAATATAATAATCTTGGATTTGTTTATTGCACGCATTTACATACTAGTTACTCGAAAACGCTTTATCTCTTTGAATTGCGTTTTTTATTACTGAATATAGTACAAGATGATTATATGAAAACAATTACAAGTAACGAGGCTGATTAGATTGCTGTAAGAAATACAATGCGAAATTTTGTAAGATCGTTAATTATATAAGGAGGCTTCACGATGACAACTACAAGGTCTGTACTTGGTACAGATGACAAAATTCAAAATGGAGAAATTCGTGACCAGGAATATAGAACCACTGCCTTTAAGGAATTTCTTTCCCTCATTAAAATTGGGATTGTGAACTCTAACCTAATTACTGCATTTACTGGTTTATGGCTCGCACTGTTTTTCACCGGTAAAAGCTTTATAGGTGAAATAGACATTGTCTTATATACGCTACTTGGTTCGGCGCTAGTTATTGCTGGTTCCTGTGCGATTAATAACTATTATGATAGGGATATTGATCATGTGATGGAACGCACTAAAGTGCGTCCAACTGTAACAGGTAGAATAAATCCAAATTATGTTTTAGGAATGGGCTTATTACTAATACTAATAGGAACTGGATTTCTACTTCTAACTACTGTAACTGCTGCAGTGATTGGTTTAATAGGTGTTTTCTCTTACATTTTTTTGTATACAATGTGGTCAAAACGCAGATATACCATCAATACAGTTATTGGGAGTATATCAGGAGCAGTACCGCCACTTATTGGATGGGCAGCAATTGACCCTAATCTACACATACTAGCGTGGCTTTTATTCCTAATTATGTTTATCTGGCAGCCACCACACTTTTTAGCACTTGCTATGAGGCGAGTAGAAGAGTATCGTGAGGCGGGAGTTCCGATGCTACCAGTTGTTCACGGTTTTGCAATGACAAAAAGACAAATCATGATTTGGATTATTTGTTTGCTACCACTTCCGTTTTATATGTTTTCATTAGGTGGCCTATTTGTTACAATCGCAACGCTCCTAAATATCGGATGGTTAGTCCTTGGAATTAGGGGATATAAAATGAAAGATGATATCAAATGGGCAAAACAAATGTTTGTTTACTCACTTAATTATTTAACGATTATGTTTGTATCCATGATAATCGTTACCTTACTATAAGTGAGTTTCAAAATATAAATAATTCTTCTTCCTTAAAGTAGAAGGATTTAATATCTTTATCAAAAAGATAGTACAAATTATATTGAAAGAGGGGTTTGATCAAGCTATGAAAAAATGGCTACCAAAAGTGCGCGTGTTCACATTATTTAGTTTCATGGCGCTACTGTTAGCAGGGTGTGGGGAACCATTTGTTTCGGCACTTCGCCCAGCAGGGGAAGTTGCTAAAATGCAATACGATTTAATGATTCTAGCAACATTAATCATGGTAATCGTTATTGCGGTCGTAACACTTATCTTTGTTATCGCCTTAGTCAAATTCAGACGTAAAAAAGGTGAAGAGAACAAGATTCCTAAACAAGTTGAGGGGAATCATACTTTAGAAATTATTTGGACTACTATTCCGATTCTATTGCTTTTGGTTTTAGCAATTCCAACTGTTTCTGCAACATTTAAATTAGCTGATGTGAAAGCAATGGAACAAGATGAAGATGCTCTTGTTGTCAATGTAACAGCTAATCTTTATTGGTGGGAATTTGAGTACCCAGGTCAGGGCATTGTAACTGCTCAGGAACTTGTAGTTCCTACAGATGAAAAAGTTTATTTTAACCTAATTGCTTCAGATGTAAAGCACTCTTTTTGGATACCAGCAGTTGGTGGGAAAATGGACACAAATACAGATAATGTCAACAAATTCTGGCTAGAGTTTAACTCTGAGAAAACAGAAGAAGCTGGTGGCTTATTTTACGGTAAATGTGCTGAGCTTTGTGGACCTTCACATGCTTTAATGGATTTCAAAGTTAAGCCATTACCACGTGCTGAATTTGATCAGTGGGTAGATAAAATGGTTGCTGCAAAAGATGTTGAGCATGTACCTGCTAATGATTTAGCAAGAGCGGGAGAAGAGTTATTCACTACAAATGGATGTATTGGTTGTCACGCAATTGATACAGGTGAAAAGCGTCCGACTGCACCTAGCTTAGCTAACTTTGGTGATCGTTCAAGCATCGCGGGTATTTTAGAATTTGATGAAGAGAATCTTAAAAAATGGTTGAAAGATCCAGAAACAATCAAGCCTGGAAACTTAATGACTAATACGTATGACCATAAAGGTTTATCTGATCAAGACTTAGATGCGTTAGCTGAATATCTAATGGGACTTAAAATAGAAGATTAAAGATGTGAAATTATAGTATAAGGAGGTCACATTGTGAGTACTGTAGCTCAGAAAAAAGGGTTTGGCGCTACTATATGGGATTATTTAACAACCGTTGACCATAAAAAAATCGCTAAACTTTATCTAATGGCAGGTGGATTTTTCTTCTTACTCGGGGGAATTGAAGCCATGATTATCCGGATTCAGCTTGCTGTTCCCGATAATAACTTTGTAAGTGCAGGCTTTTTTAACGAACTTTTAACAATGCATGGTACAACAATGATTTTCTTGGCGGCCATGCCGTTATTACTTGGATTTATGAACGCAGTCATGCCACTCCAAATTGGCGCGCGTGACGTTGCATTTCCGTTTGTAAATGCTTTAGGTTTCTGGTTATTCTTCTTTGGAGGAGTATTTTTAAACTTAAGTTGGTTTTTCGATGGTGCACCAGATGCGGGCTGGACTTCATATGCTTCACTTGCATTGCACTCAGAAGGTCATGGTATCGATTTCTATGTACTGGGTCTACAAATTTCAGGTATCGGTACGTTAATTGGAGGTATTAACTTCCTAGTAACGATTATTACAATGAGAGCACCTGGAATGACGTATATGCGTATGCCATTATTCACTTGGACTACGTTTGTAGCATCTGCATTAATCTTATTCGCATTCCCTCCATTAACTGTTGGGTTATTGCTAATGATGTTTGACCGTATATTTGGTACAGCTTTCTTCGTCCCATCAATGGGAGGAAACACAATTATTTGGGAGCACTTATTCTGGATCTTCGGTCACCCAGAGGTTTATATCTTAATTCTCCCTGCTTTCGGGATTTTCTCTGAGATTTTTGCTACATTCTCAAGAAAAAGACTTTTCGGATATTCATCCATGGTATTTGCGACTGTATTAATCGGTTTCTTAGGTTTCATGGTATGGGCTCACCATATGTTTACTACTGGTTTAGGACCAATTGCTAACGCAATTTTTGCGGTTGCTACAATGGCGATTGCGATACCAACGGGTATTAAAATCTTTAACTGGCTCTTTACAATGTGGGGCGGTTCAATGGTATTTCCAACTCCTATGTTATATGCAATTGCATTTATTCCATCCTTCATCATGGGTGGTGTAACTGGAGTTATGCTAGGTTCTGCACCTGCAGACTATCAGTATCATGATACTTATTTCGTTGTAGCTCACTTCCACTATGTTATTGTTGGTGGTGTTGTATTCGCTGTATTAGCGGGGACTCACTACTGGTGGCCAAAAATGTTTGGTAAAATGTTAAACGATACTCTTGGTAAAGTTACTTTTTGGTTATTCTTAATTGGTTTCCATTTAACATTCTTTATTCAACACTTCCTTGGTCTTATGGGGATGCCACGTCGTGTATTCACATTCTTACCAAACCATGGTTGGGAACTTGGAAACGTAATTAGTTCCATTGGTGCTGCATTCATGGCACTTGGTGTTCTGATAATGTTATATAACATTGTTATTACATCGATTAAGGGAGAAGTTGCTAAAGCTGATGCTTGGGGAGATGGTCGTACACTAGAGTGGGCGATTGCATCACCACCACCAGAATATAACTATAAACAATTACCTTTAGTACGTGGATTAGATCCACTATGGGTAGAAAAAATGCAAGGTAAGAAAGAAATGACTCCTGCTGAACCACTTGGAGACATTCATATGCCAAATAATTCATTCTTACCTTTCGTAATTTCTTTAGGATTGTTCGTTGCAGCATTTGGTTTCTTATTCCATCCAGATGGTGTGAGTTGGTCAGTTCCAGTTATGATTATCGGAGGAATTATCACTTTTGGTGCGATGTTCTTACGTTCAATTATTGATGATCACGGATACCACATTCATAAGGCAGACTTAATGGATGATGATGACAAGAAGGGGGTTGAGGCATAATGCATGTGGAAGAAAAATTAACAGCTGAAACGTTTCCTGCAGAGCCTGAAAGAGCGACCCTTGAAGGAAAAAATAAGTTTATCGGTTTTTGGCTCTTCCTTGGAGGCGAAACTGTACTGTTTGCTTCATTATTTGCAACATATTTAGCGTTAAATAAAAGTAATGGTTCAGGACCGGCTTCTCAGGATTTGTTTGAAATACCATTAGCTTTTACAATGACTATGATTCTTTTAACAAGTTCATTGACTAGTGTGTACGCTATGTACCACATGAAAAACTTTAATTTTAAAAAGATGCAACTTTGGTTAGGTCTAACTGTACTACTTGGTGCAGCATTCCTAGGATTGGAAATTTATGAGTTTAACCATTATGTACATTTAGGTCATACAATCACGGGTAGTGCTTTTGGTTCAGCATTCTATTTACTTGTTGGAACTCACGGCGCTCACGTATTATTCGGATTATGTTGGATATTGACAATCATGATTCGAAATGCAAACCGTGGACTAGATTTATATAATGCACCTAAGTTTTATGTGGCTAGTTTATACTGGCACTTTATTGACGTAGTTTGGGTGTTCATCTTTACTGTTGTATATCTTATGGGAATGGTGGGATAAACACATGACAAATAATTCGAATAACACTAATGTTGATTTAGCCTATCGTAGACGTAAGAGCGCAGAAGAAATGAAGCACCAAGTCATTACTTTTGCTCTCATGATATTTCTTACTATCATTGCATTTATTGCAGTAGGATATGGTGAATTTTCACCATATGTCGTAGTACCTTTAATTCTGTTACTGGCTGTGATACAGGTTATCTTACAATTGTATTACTTCATGCACATGAATCATAAAGGACATGAAGCACCAAAAATGTTCTTGTTTTCTGGAGTATTAATTGCTGCTATTACTGTCCTATGCTTTATGACAATTATTTGGTGGTAAGTGTCGGAGAAAGTCGGTTTTATAACCGGCTTTCTTTTTTATGGTTAATATCTTATGCTTATCCAGTTTAGACACTAAATGTTCAAAATGGTATGTTTGCATGGATATTTTCCTAGAGGTATAATTAATAGTATGTGTACATTGCTTATATTAATTAAAGGGGTGAGATGGAGATGTCTATAGATATCTTTGGTTTTCGGGCATTATGGAGTCCCTATTTTTTCGTATCGCTTTTAGTCATAACGATATTATATTTTATGATTGTTGGTCCGTGGAGACATCGATTTACTCATTCTGAACCTACTTCAATAAAAACAAAGGTTTTATTTGTGCTTGGGATGATCCTCCTTTATTTATGCAAAGGAAGTCCTATTGATTTGTTAGGTCATATGACGATGAGTGCTCATATGACTCAAATGGCAGTACTTTATTTAATAGTACCGACATTTTTTATATTGGGTGTACCTAATTGGTTATGGAGGGTTTTTATCAATCTCAAAGTTATAAAGCCGTTTTTTAAGTTTTTCACAAAGCCACTAATTGCTTTAGTTTTATTCAACGGATCATTTTCTTTATATCATATCCCACTGGTTTTTGACTTTGTCAAAACAAATGTGATTATCCATGCTGCTACAACGAGTGTAATATTTATTGCTGCCTTCTTTATGTGGTGGCCCTTAATTAACAAGTTAGAAGAGTGGAACACACTGAGTGGGCTCAAAAAAGTTGGTTATATTTTCGCTGATGGTATGTTATTAACACCTGCATGTGCATTAATTATTTTTGCAGATACAGCTATGTATTCAACATATACTGAGCTTGGAGCGTGGATGAATGCACTTGCACTTTGTGTACCAGCTTCTATGCTTGAAAGTATGAATCTTACAGGACCACAAATGTTTGGCTTTATGCCTCCGCTTGAAGATCAACGTACTGGCGGCGTCATCATGAAAATCATTCAAGAGTTCGTTTACGCCATTTTGCTAGCCAAAGTATTCTTTGAGTGGGTTCGAAAAGAGCGTGAGGATGAAAAGTTACTTGACGAGCAATTACTCAAGCCACAAACAAATTAAAATAGTTAAGAGAGAACGTTACGAGAGAGGTTTACTATGAATTTACCGTTACTACCTACATTGAGCACTACTTTTATTATATTAAGTGCAGTAACAGTTGCTATCGGTTGGTATTTAATTAAACAGAAAAAAATTGATGCTCATAAAAAAGCAATGACGACAGCTGCAATTTTTGCTTTAATTTTCTTCATTATTTACATGTCGAGAACAATTTTTGTTGGAAATACATCATTTGGCGGACCAGATGATATCAAGATATACTACACAATATTTCTAATCTTTCATATCTTCTTGGCAACAACTGGAGCCGTATTTGGAGTGGTGACCCTATATCTTGGTTATAAAAATAAAATTGCCAAGCATCGTAAGCTTGGTCCGATTACTAGCATCATTTGGTTTTTTACGGCCATAACTGGTGTTGCGGTTTATTTATTATTGTATGTTTTTTATAAAGGTGGGGAAACCACTTCGCTGTTAAAAGCAATTTTAGGTTTCTAAAGCAACGATATGTTAATGGGTGTAATATGTATAAGGTGTTCTAGAATAGAATATTCTAGAGCACCTTTTTTTTGTACTCTATTTCACATACACAATTTTATTTACTTTTATAATTTGGTAGAGGGGAGTGTTAGGGATGATTGAGATCTTTACAGAAAACTTATTATTGGTTCCATGTTCTTTAGATATTGCCAAGTCATTAGTTTTTCATCGCAAAGAACTTGAAAAACGATCACCTATAACGATTCCACAAAATTGGCCATCTCCATTAATTACTGGTATTCTTCCGTTTTATATAGAAAAGCTTGAGAAGGATGAAAACCATTATGGCTGGGGATTATGGCTAATCATTAATTATGCTGATAAACGAATTATCGGGGATATTTATCTTCAAGGTAAACCTGATAAAAAAGGGAATGTCCAATTGACTTATACGATGAATCGTGAGTATCAAAAAACAGGCTTAACTTACGAAGCTGTCGATGCTTTAATTGATTGGCTTGTTACACAAGCTGACGCCAAAAAAGTGTTAATGGAGTGTAGTGACAGTAATTATCAATCGATTCAGCTCTTTGAAAAATTGGGGATGAGATGTACAAAAAAGGACGGTAGGTTTCTAACATGGGAGCTTCGTAAGGTTATCTAACTCACGAAAAAAAGATTTTTCTAGACTAGTGCCCAATTCCTTTCTGCTTGCATATGGTAGGAGTAACCTTATAAGATTTATATTTAGAAGGATGAAGGAGTGTTGTATGGGATGGTTAGAAAATCGTTAGAAAATGGCTCTCTTTATATCAAAAATGATGTTTTAGCAATGATTGCTTCAATTTGTGTAGAAGATACGGAAGGAGTTTCTATTATTGCAGGATTTAAGGACGGAGTAACTGGAATTTTGAATCGAAATTTCCATAAAAACGGAATAACTGTTATTGAAGAAGAGGATAGTATTTCACTTGAAATTAAAATCGCTATTGAGTATGGGCTTGAGATTAAAAAGACTTGCGAAGTTTTGCAAGCTGCAATATTACATGAAATTGAAAGTATGACCGGAATTACTCTTTCTAACCTAACCATAAAAGTCGAAGGGCTTACAAACTCACATACACTAGTGACAACGTAAAAAAGGAACAGTACTGACTGTTCCTTTTTATGTGCGTATTTATGCGTTTACCACTGCATCAATTTGTTCTTTTACTTTTGCAAGGATGCGATTACATTGGTCTACTAGTGTTTTTGGAAAGACCTCATTTTCACCGTATTCAACTCCATGCGGGTAATAGTACTTACCGACAAATGGAGTTAGTAATTTGATTGTTGCATCAGTCGCATTCTCTTCAATAATTCCCTCGACTGCATAACCTTGAACACGAAGGTAGTAAATATCCCCCTTAATTTCAAACTTATAGTCATATGTAATTCTTTCATAATCCCACTGACCTGCAAGAACAAAACCTTCTGCTCTCATGATATCAGTTAATCTCGGTAACTCGATTGTTACGTTTTCAATCCCCGTATTTTCAAATTTCATTTAGTATCCCTCCAAAAACCGTCAACAAACGATTTATATGTTCTCAGTATAATAATAGTACGAAAAGATTCAAGTTGCAACGTTTGACATTAATATGTCACGAAAAATAAAAAATATTTTATGTGAAATTTATATTGTTTTGGTCAAACTAACAAAGAAAGGAGGGACAAGATGAAGAAATTTCTTTTCATACTCACGGCTGTCCTAGTTGTTTTAAGCAGTCCAGTGATTGCAAATGGACAAGGAACTACTACATATACTGTACAGCCTGGTGACTCTTTATGGAAAATTGCTGTACGATATCAAGTTGGTTTGTCTGAAATAATTCAAGCAAATCCTCAGTTTCGAAATCCAAATCTCATTTATCCAGGACAAAGGGTAACGATCCCAATCTTAGATACTGTAAAAAGTATTGAAAATCAAGTTATCTCTTTGACGAATCAAGAAAGAGCAAAACATGGTTTACCAGCACTAAAGACCGACTGGGAGCTTTCAAGAGTAGCACGTTATAAATCGGTGGATATGAGAGATCGAAATTATTTTGACCACACCTCGCCTACATATGGATCTCCATTTACAATGATGAGAAACTTTGGTATTTCTTATCGTTCTGCTGCGGAGAATATAGCAGCTGGACAGAGAACACCACAGGAGGTTGTAAATGCGTGGATGAACAGTCCTGGACATCGTGCAAATATCCTAAAGCGTGATGTTACCCATATTGGTGTAGGCTATGCAGAAGGCGGATCAAAAAGACATTACTGGACTCAAATGTTTATTGGAAAATAACACTAAAATTTAGGGAGGTTACAATGGAAACGGTTCGAGAAGTAATGAGTACTGATATTGAATATTGTACACCCCTAGACAATGTCTACGAAGTTGCAGTTAAGATGAAAGAATTAAATGTCGGCGCAATTCCAATTCTCGAAGATAATAATCTAATTGGTATGATTACTGACCGTGATCTAGTTGTTCGCGGATATGCAGAAAAGAGATCTGGCTCTAATCAAGTGACTAATGTGATGAGTGAGAATTTAATTACGTGTTCCCCGGATACATCTTTAAAAGAGGCCTCTGATTTGATGGCTAAACATCAAATCAGACGTTTACCAGTTGTAGAGAACAAGAAGCTCGTAGGGATAGTGTCATTAGGTGATTTAGCGACAAATGACATGTCTGACCAACAAGCTGGAGAAGCATTAAGTGATATCTCTGAACAAGATCAAATTCATTAATAGGCACTTTCATGAGCGGACGAGCGAGGTAAGCAACGATGTATGCGAGCGTTTGTCAGCAGTCTGAGGCAGGCACTAACGGTGCCTGCCTTTTTTTATTTTCCTCGACGAATCTCTGATTCACGCATAAATCTAGTGAAATATAAATATATATGAGAGAAATAACTATTATTTATCAAACGCAAATCATAATAAGGGTGTGTTTCCTTTGAAGATAGTGAAGATTATAGTTACTCTCCTACTTTTTGTTTCTAGCATTTATTATATTTCTAATAATCTTCGAAAAGTTGAGGTTACCAGTGTTGAAAATCATGTGTATCCTATGTCCAGTTCAACAAATGTAAATCTTCCCATTCATGAAGAAGTTCATCAATTTGATGGACTCTATTCCTTAATTGGAATGGATCACTCTCAAATAATTGAAAAATTAGGTAAACCGAATCGGGTTGATTGTTCATCCTATGATTATGATTGGTTGGTGTATAACTTAGATCTTAATAACTATATACAAGTTGGAGTTGAAAATGATAGGGTGGTTACTGTATTTGGAACAGGTAGTGATGTTCAAGTTAATCCTTTTAAAATTGGACAACCCCTATCAGAACTAGAATCAAAAGGATTAATTAAACCTGAAATCTCTTTAAATATCAATAAAAACCGTTACCGTTTTGAATTAACGAATGAGGAACAAAAATCAAGACCTTTAATTGCTCTGGGAAATGTATATGTTCAACTGTATATTGATACTTTTACAGGAAAAATATCAAGCATTCGTTTTTTAGATGGAAAGACATTAATAAAGCTTCGGCCATATGAGTTGGCCTATCGAGGAGTATTACTGTCTTCAGCAGAGATTTCAAAGGTGGATTGGAAGAAAGTTGAAAAAGGTAACTCATCTCAGATCCGTGATTTAACAAATGTCATTCGAATAAGACATGGAATTCCTCCACTACTAGAAGATGATAAATTAGCAAGTGTGGCATACTTGCACAGCAAAGATATGAGGATAAATGAATACTTTGATCATACTTCTCCTACAACGGGTGGTCTCGCTGATAGACTTGCTAAGGGCAAGGTAGGCTATCAATTGGCGGGAGAAAATATTGCAGCTAAATATGTGGATGGAATTGCGGCTGTGGAAGGGTGGCTCAATAGTAAAGGTCATCGTGAAACTCTTTTAAACCGAGATTACAATTATCTTGGTGTAGGGGTGTATGAAAAATACTACACTCAAAACTTTATCAGCAAAAATGAACTGCATTAAAAAGCAAGGGATACATATCTATGTATCGCTTGCTTTTCTTTGTTTCACTTCACAGGGCGATTAATGATGAAGAAACTTCCTGTAGCATGCGCGATTAATGTCTCGTCATCGCGGAAAACTCTACCTTCAATTACGCATATCTTTGATCCCTTGTGTATCATTTTTGCAACACAGCGGAATTCTTTTCCGATTCCAGGAGCCACATAATTAATCTTCATCTCGGTTGTAATGGCTGCCTTATTCTCTGGAAGTACATGGTGTACAACTGAGCCCATTGCAGAATCAAGCAATGTTGCCGTAATTCCTCCATGGACGATTTGGAGTGGGTTTTGAATAAGTGCTGTATTCGGAATAGTAATCTCATACGTTTGATCGTCAATGACTTGTCGTTTCGTTTGCAATAATCCTCCAATATATGACCCATTTTGTTTTGTTTGTTTTCGTATCACAGCATCAATTGCTTGTTCCATTGCTTGACGTTCTTCTTCATTTGCTTCAAGGAAAAATGACTGTAATTTTTGTAGTATGCGATCTTCCATCATCAATACCTCAAATCCATAATATTTTTACTATTCTTATTTTAACAATTGAATAGGAGATATTGCAATTTAAAATGGGCGAACCAAACAATTTTATAAAGATAAACTATAGTAGGCAATCGTATGAATTAGAGGTGATTGAAATGAAAAAAAAGGTTCATCCATCGATTCAAGAATTTAAATCCTTTGTGAAAAAACATCCTGTTTTGATTCAAGAAGTACGTAAAGGTGCCCTTAACTGGCAAGAAGTATATGAAGACTGGTATATACTTGGCGAGGATGATAAGAAATGGATAAAATATAAAGACAAGGACAGCAAAATGGAAGAAAGTAAGAAAGAGGATTTTATCGGCAAAATCTTTACATCTTTTAAAAATGCAGATATGAATAATTTACAGCAGCAAATCTCGAATGTAGGTGAAGCCATTTCTACAATTCAAGCTGTGATTCACCAGTTTCGAGGGGAAAATAAGTCTAATCAACAGACTTCCCAGACTTCTTCGCTTAAACAACATCATCCTTTTGCCTTTCGAAAAGATTAGGTGAGAGGAGAGAAACTAGATGCGGAAAGAAACATACGATTATATCAAACGTCAAAAAAAGTTGCGATCTTTTATCCGTGAAAACCCAATATGGTATCGAAAATTATCTCGTAATCCAGCTGAATATAACAGTTTGGAAAGTGAGGCAAAAATATATTTTAAGCAAACGGTCCCACATAAAGTGCAAAAACTTAACCAATCCTTAGAAATGGCTTCTTTCATGTTACAAATGTATCAAGGGATGCGACAGAGCGATTAATATAAGTAAAATTATAATAACTGTTAAGTCGGGGTTTAATGCCTCGACTTAATCTATTTTGAGGCGCAAAGATGCCATTAGGTAAAAATCATGGTATAGTGGAAAGTGGAGGTGTTTTATTTTGATAGCTACAATTGAACGAGTTGAAATACTTGAAGAAGCGGAAGCAATTTCATCTATGATTCTACAATCGGAACTGGCAGAGGAATACCGAAGCTGTTTATATACATTGCAAAAGGATAAAGAAGCACAGAAACTTATTGCTAACTTTCAAATTATGAAAGAAAAATATGAAGAAGTCCAACGCTTTGGGAAATACCATCCTGATTTTCGAACTGTTTCAAAAGAGACAAGAGAACTTAAAAGAAAACTTGACCTTCATGAAACAATTGCGGATTTTAAAAAAGCAGAGGATAATCTTCAGAAAGTGCTAGATGAGATAAGTGTACTATTAGGTAGAGCCGTATCAGAACATATCAAGGTACCTACTGGGAATCCTTATTTTGATTCTATTTCAAGCTGTGGTGGTGGATGTGGAAGCGGTGGTGGATGTGGTTGTAAATAATCCAACCGGAAAACGTCCTATTTTTCAGAAAAAATAAACCTTTTCCCTTAGTTCATATTGTAAAAATTTAACTTGATATGCTACACTATACAATAAGTTATTGAAATAAGGAGAAAACGCTATGATTGGACAACGCCAAGGAATTATTATTTGGCTTCACTCGTTAAAGCACTCAAAAATGTTGCGTAAATTTGGCAATATTCATTATGTATCCAAACGTTTAAAATATGTCGTTCTTTATAATGATTTGGAAAATACGGATTCAATTGTAGAAAAGTTAAATTCTCTTCCCTATGTAAAAAGGGTAGAACCTTCATATAAACCTTTTTTAAAGATTGAGTTTGAGAACAAAAAACCAGATCGAGCGAAAGAATACGATTATAAGATTGGATTATAAAAAGCGTATTAAAAGCAAACTGCTTTTGATACGCTTTTATTATGCTGTCGTTATGCATTTGCCATCTTTCATTATAGTGATGGGATAAAGTGGTTCATCCGTAAGATCCCGATTAAGTGTTGGTAATAGAGTTCTTTTTCTCCAAACATTGTTGATGGTTTTACATCAAGGCTGATTATCGGAAAGTCAAGTTCAGTTGCTACTTCACTAAACAGTAAATATCGTTTGTTTGGTTTTACTTCAGGATTAGGAATTCCCTCTCTACAGATATAAATAGCTTGGAAGTCACCTGGTTTTGTAGGATGAAAAGCTACAGCCAAAGAGGTCACAGGCCTGCCATTAATCGTCGAGTTAAATGCAAATAGTTTTGAGACTCTGTGTCTATTACCTCTAGCAAGTTCAATAAGCTCATAAATATCAGAATATCCTTCACCAATCTCTATAAAACGTTGTATCATCCAAATTCCCCTCAATTAATTATTTTCCATGTATACTGTACCATGAAAAGATTAGGAGGAACAATCGAATAAAAGAAAAAACCCCTGCAAGTCTACCTGCAGGGTCCTTCCATTCCACGTTTGTCGTTACCGTTCACATGGAAGAAGGCAAAGGGAGAGGAGAAACCGGAGGAAGAACTTATGGGGAAACGTAAGTCTTCTCCGCGGTTGGCAACAACATCCTCGAATGATGTTGTTAGTACTAATTATGACCAATTGGAAAATGTGTATACATGAAGTCCCTTATTTTATTTTTCAAAAGTAAATTTTTGTCGAATATAGGACTAGAATTTTTAGTTATACATTAACAAACGTTATTGTTTATGGTAGGATAATGTTATTCAATTTACATAGACAGTGGTGATAGTAATGAGAGTCGTATCCGGATTCAAGAAGGGTCTTCACTTGAAAGCGGTACCAGGAACGTCGACACGTCCGACTACGGACAAAGTGAAGGAAGCCATTTTTAATATCATTGGTCCATATTTTGAGGGTGGAAATGGACTTGATTTATTTGGAGGAAGCGGAGGACTTGGAATAGAAGCGCTTAGTCGCGGAGTTGATAAGGTTATCTTTGTTGACCGTGATCAAAAGGCGATACAAACGATAAAAGCAAATCTAGAAACATGTCATTATCAAAATCAAGCTGAAGTATATCGAAATGATGCTTTTAGAGCGTTAAAGGCTATTATTAAGCGGGATATCAAATTTGATCTGGTTTTTCTAGATCCACCGTATAAAGCGCAAAAACTTACGGAGCTTATTGAAGAAATAAGTAATCATCATCTTCTAACAAATGAGGGTTATATCATCGCAGAACATGGCTCAGAAGTAGTGCTAGACAAATCTATCGGTAACCTCACCATGGTTCGTCACGAATTATATGGAATCATAGGTGTTTCAATCTATAGACTCAATGAAGGATGGGAAGGGGAAACGAAATGACGAGTATTGCGGTATGCCCGGGAAGCTTTGATCCTGTTACAAATGGGCACCTTGATATTATTAAACGAGGGGCAAAAGTGTTTGATAAAATTTATGTGTGTGTGTTAAATAACTCTTCAAAACAACCTTTGTTCACTGTAGAAGAACGAATTAAACTTTTACAAGAAAGTACAGAGAATATACCTAATATTGAGGTGGAATCCTTTCAAGGTCTTTTAATGGATTACGCTAGTAAGAAAAATGCCAATACAATTTTAAGAGGACTTCGTGCAGTCTCAGATTTTGAATATGAAATGCAAATAACCTCAATGAACCGAATATTAAATGAAAAAATCGAAACATTTTTTATGATGACAAATAATCAATATTCATTCTTAAGTTCAAGCATAGTAAAGGAAGCAGCCAAATACCATGGTGAAATCTCTGAGCTCGTACCAAAGCCTGTTGAACTGGCGTTGAAAGAGAAATTTAAAAGCCCCGCAAATTAGATGCGTGGGCTTTTAAGTTTGCTAGCGTATACGATGATGTAGCTAAGCAATGATAATATTGTAATAAGTGGACCGTATGTCAACAAACCAGACCAAACGGCTTCTATCCAATATGGACCTTGCTCTGGTAGAAAAGGAGAGAAGACCCCGAATGTTTCTTGAGAACCCGCATTTTTTACATATAATGGATTCCATAATATATAGGAGATTACCCCGGCTATAAAACCATGCATTATACGAGCAACGAAAAATGGTTTAAATCTTATATCCGTCTCAGCTAAGATACTTGCAACTTGTGCTTGAACAGATAGTCCACAAAATCCAAGGATAAAACTGACTGCAATAACCTTTGGTAGTAATTCAATATGTTCTAATTCACTTGTCATCATGGAACCAGTGGTTATTTCAAAAATCCCCGAAATAAGTGGGATGCTAAGATCTGATGGTAGTTGAAAAAGTTTTAAAAATAGTGATAATCCGCCAGCAATTAGTGCAATAAAATTAATTAGAGATAGTAGCTTATTAAAAACAGAGAATAGGATTATAAATCCACCAATCATTAGCAATGTTTGTATAGAGGTAGAAACTGCATCTCCTAATAATTGCCCAAATGGTCTCTTTTCTTTAAGCCTTGTACGATGGAGTTCCTGTAGGGCTTTTACGAATATACTCTTTTTTTCTTCGTCTTTGGGGGTATGTTCATCATCTTTCTTACCGTGAAACCTCATAATTAATCCTACACAAAAATTCCCCACATAATGACTAACTGCCAGTAAGATTCCCAATTGAGGATTTTCGAAAAATCCTACAGAAATAGCAGCAAAAATAAACAGAGGATTTGAGGCATTAGCAAAGGAAACAAGCCTTTCTGCTTCAACTCGTGTAATTTGTTTCTCTTGTCTAAGTCTAGCCGTAAGTTTTGCCCCCGCGGGAAATCCAGAAGCCATTCCCATTGCCCATGCAAATCCACCGACACCTGGGACTCGGAATAATGGTCTCATTAAGGGTTCAAACAAGACTCCGATAAACTTAACAACACCAAAACCAATTAATAACTCGGAAATAATTAAGAACGGGAGTAAGGAAGGGAATACAATTTTCCACCACATTTCCAACCCCACCCGTGAAGCCTCTAGTGATTCTTTTGGAAAATAAATAAGAGCAATCGTAAGTAAAGATATTCCTGCTGCAATTGTTACGGTTTTAAATCTCGATCGTATCAATGGTACTCCTCCTACAGATGTCTTCTCTTCTATACAATAAATTCTAATTAGTGATAGAATAAGAGAGCCCACAATTTTCAGAAATCTTCAGTCTGGGTAAGTGACCAGGGTGAAACAAGTTTCAATACATATCTGGGATGGTTTGTACATCTATTTAAATATACGTGGATAGGTAGTGTGTTTAGACCAAAAGTTTGTACAAGTTTTCATTTCTTTTTTCATATACTGATATAAAATTAAGGTGAAATCATATGTGAAGGACTATGTTAGGGGATGATTCTTATGAAACCTGTAATTGGATTAGCACTGGGATCTGGTGGAGCAAGAGGCTTTGCCCATTTAGGAGTAATTAAAGTTCTATTGGAAGAAAAAATTCCAATCAATCTTATCGCAGGATCAAGCATGGGTGCCCTTGTTGCAAGCTTTTATGGAGCAGGCTTAGATATTAATCGCTTGTATAAACTTGCGCTTGCTTTTAAGCGTAAGTATTACTTAGATTTTACAGTTCCAAAGATGGGTTTTATTTCAGGTAGGAGAGTAAAGGAACTAATCCGTGTCTTTACACACGGTAAAAATATAGAGCAATTAGATATTCCAGTTGGAATTGTCGCAACCGATCTCTTAACAGGTGAAAAAGTCGTGTTTCGAAATGGCCCCGTTGCAGATGCAGTGCGGGCAAGTATAGCTATCCCTGGTATTTTTGTACCTGAAAAAGTAGATGGTCGTATTCTCGTTGATGGCGGTGTAATTGACCGAGTACCGATTTCTGTTGTTAAGGATATGGGAGCAGATATCGTTATTGCAGTTGATGTATCACATGTTAAAATAAATGAAGAGATTACTTCAATTTTTGATGTGATCCTACAGAGCATTGATATAATGCAAAAAGAACTAGTTAAGTATGGGGAATTTTCATCTGACATTATGATTCGACCGCATGTAGGACATTATAGTTCACGTGCTTTCACAAATATTGAGGACATTATCCGAATCGGGGAAGAAGAAACTAGACAACAACTCCCAATGATCAGAGAGGTAATCGGAAAGTGGAAGGAGTCCAGCTCGAATGAAGAAAAAGAAAAATAAAGCTTATCTAAATGCCCTATTAATTGGAATAGTACTTGCTATGCTTGGCACTTTTATACAGCTTCCATACTATGTAACAAAACCGGGAATGGCAACAGAACTTGAGCCCATTATTGATGTGGAGAACGGCTTTCAAGAAGAAGGAGAATTCCTATTAACAACAATACGTATGGGGAAAGCGAACGTATTTAGTTATGCATGGGCAAATATAGCTAAATATCATGAAATCCTTCCAATTAATCATGTACGAAGAGAAAATGAGAGTGATGAAGAATATTCAAATCGCCAAATGTATTATATGGAGGACTCCCAAGAGTCTGCAATTACTGTCGCTTATAGGTACGCTGATAAACCTGTAACGTTAAAAAACAATGGGATATACATAATGGGAATTGTTGAAGGAATGCCTGCAAAGAATGAACTAAAGCCTGGTGATCGTATTTTTGCGGTTGATGGGATACAAATTGATGAACATACACAATTCATGGACTATGTAGGCGATAAAAAAGAAGGTGAAGTAATAGAAATTTCTATTGTAAGAAACGGAGAAGAAAAGTCGGTTTCAGTGGCACTTGCCCCGTTTCCAACAAACCCTGATAAAATAGGGATAGGTATTGAATTAATTACGGACATTGAAGTTGTGACAGATCCAAGTATAAAAATTGATACAGAGAAAATTGGAGGTCCTTCTGCTGGACTCATGTTTACTCTTGAAATTTATAACCAGCTAACCGAAAAAGATTTTACACATGGCTTGCGTATTGCTGGTACTGGAACAATAAATCTTGAAGGGCAGGTAGGTCCAATAGGCGGAATTGGACAAAAAATAGTTGCAGCGGATAATTCTGATGTTGATATATTCTTTGCACCAAATGAAAATGGGGCAGCCAATTCAGACTACCAACAGGCGTTAGCAACAGCAAAGGATATAAAGAGCGACATGAAGATTGTCCCTGTGGATACTTTCGAAGATGCACTTAATTATCTAGCAAGTCTTGATAAATAAATTTAAAAACAGCCACTACCTAAACAGGAGTGGCTGTTACATTTAAGATGAGGGTAATCGAAATATAAGTTCACAACTACACATATTTCTGTTCTTTTTCATTATACCTTATCGGAGGAGTTGCGTATTCCTGCCGTAGAAGTGAAGAACGAAGTGGTTCAGGAAAGATAGCCAAGTAGGTTTGTGCGGCCTTCCAATCCAATGTAAAAAGTTCATCAGAAAAATGTGTACCCTTTGAGATAATTGGAAGCTCAACCTCCTTTTTAACTTGATTCAAATAGCTCTGTCCATTCTGTGACATTCCCAATAAACGTATATAAGTTGCAACTGGCTTCTCATTAATCGGTTTAAGCTGTTCTTTCGTTGTATTTGTTAAGATATGTACACATAATCTCTGTAGTCTAGTCCATGTATATCGCTTTGTTTTTATTTTCTCCATAAAATTTTGGAATGAGACTGATTCTGAAATATAGGTTAAGAGCCTGTTTTCGATACCCTCTTCTGCTTCATAGATATTTGCTAATTCAGAAGATGTTGATATAAGAAGTTTATATTTCAATAATGAAAAATACTCCTCCCACCGATGAAATAATTGATTCTTTTGGTAATAAGATAGTAGCCACTTTGAAGTGGAGATCGGGAGATAATTTTGGATTTCATCCATACTTTTCTCAGAAGAGAACAAGGTTTTGCGAATACTTGTTGCACTTGCAATTGATTCATGCGAAAATGCTTCATCATGGTATCCAGCAGAAGTCCTCATGATTGTTTTAGCTTTTAGTGAACTTTTTTGGTCATGTATAGCTTTAACGTAATGATAACCCAATATGTTATTTGGTTTTGACAAATCAACGTATGTATCTACATTTGAGAGTGTAGAATAAGCTAGAGATGCTGCTTTTGGATAGCTATACCCTTTTTTTATGTATTGCTGGGTGAAGTAATCATACGCTTCTTGGTTGTTTCTCATAAAACTAACGGTACTTTCAAAATCTTCAATTGTACCACTTTCACTGCCGAAACAGACTTCCTCACAACGCAGTGCACTTATTAGCGATATGGCCCCGTTCGCAAAATTTTCAGCTTTTTGGGTTGCGAATGCATAGGGCAATTCAATAACGATGTCAACGCCTGCTTCTAATGCCATTTTTGTCCTTGTCCATTTTGATACAAGGGCAGGTTCTCCGCGTTGTAGAAAGTTTCCACTCATGACAGCAATTATACAATCTGCATTCGTCTTCTTTTTTGTTTCATCAAGATGGAACTTGTGCCCATTATGAAATGGATTATATTCAACAATTACACCTACAGCTTTCATAATTTCACCCTTTATTTAAAAACTTAATTTGGCGCGAGTAGCTCCTATTGTATAGCAAATTCCTACCAGTAGATGTGTTTTTTAAAAGTATTATAATTAAGGTAATGAGCTAGCGCTATTTCAATTTAAAAACTTTATTTTTTAAATATCATTTTTTTGGAAAAGCTGATATAGTAGATAAGTATCTATACGTTAAGTATAGTGTAAAGAAAAAATATTGACAAATGTAATCCGCAAAGCTATAATTACCTTTGTTGCCTTGAGGTGATTTCACTTGAAATGGACAATTAATCAATTAAATCAGTTAGCTCAAAAAGGCTTAATGATTGATGAAATGGTTGATGTAAGAGATTTGATGGAGCTAGATAAATCGATTCGAGATATTTCGCCGGTACAAGTTACTGGTCGTGCTGATTTAAGCTCTACAAAAGCAAGCTTTCATTTAACAATTTCTGGATCTATGATTTTGCCTTGTTCTCGAACCTTGGTTGATGTAAAATTTCCATTCGAGATCAAAACAACTGAAACGTTTTTACTTAGACTGACGTCTGATTTTGACCTACAGTCAGAAGAGGATGTTCATCAAGTTAAAGGAGAAGTAATTGATTTACTTCCGCTAATCAAGGAAAATATTTTACTTGAAATACCAATTCAGATTTTTTGTGATGAAGATTCGAACTCTGAAGAAGCTGCGCCACAGTCAGGAAAAGATTGGGAAGTTATCAGCGAAGATGATAAAAAGAACAAGATTGACCCTAGATTGGCCGGTTTAGCAAAATTCTTTGAAGACGAATAAAATCCATCTTGATCTACTCTTTTTAAGGAGGTGGGAATAATGGCTGTACCTTTTAGAAGAACATCTAAAACAAGAAAAAGACTACGTCGTACACATTTCAAATTACAAGTGCCAGGTATGGTGGCATGCCCAAACTGTGGTGAAATGAAATTAGCACACCGCGTATGTAAAGAATGCGGTACCTACAAAGGAAAAGAAGTTGTTAACAAGTAATTTTTGTTAACAGACTTTGGAAAAGTAAAGCGTATTGATAACTCTGTTATCAATACGCTTTTTAATTTGTCTATAGTACAATAGGATAAAAAGGTATAAGGGTGTAATGTCATGTCTAAATACATAATAAGTCGAGATGATAAGGGAACAGTTTGGTTTACAATTAATCGACCGGAAAAATGGAACGCTATTGATTATGATGTTATGGATGGACTTGCTCAAGTGATAAATGAAGTAGAAGTGAATGATGACGACAGGGTACTAGTAATAACGGGAGCAGGCCAAAAGGCTTTTTGCTCTGGCGGTGACTTATCTGTGTTTCAACACTTAAAGACCAAAGAAGAAGCACATCGAATGCTTAGTCGCATGGGAATGATTCTGCATTCTCTCGCTACATTATCCAAGCCTACTATTGCTCTATTGAACGGACTAGCAATCGGGGGTGGATGCGAGCTTGCAACAGCCTGTGATTATAGACTAGCATCTCCTGGTAGTAGATTTGGTTTTGTTCAGGGAAAACAAGGGATTACAACTGGATGGGGTGGTGCGACTATCCTACTAGAAAGATTACCTATTGATCAAGCCTATCACCTTCTTTTGACAGGTGAAATCTATACTGCTAAGGAGGGGAAAGAGGTTGGTTTTATTCAACATGTCCTGTCTTTGGACAATACTATCAAGGGATGCGAAGAGTTTATATCTAAAGAAATCTTACATACATCTTTAGTAGTAAAAGCATATAAAAAGGTAGTAAATATGAAATGGGCACATACTGGACTGAAGGAGAGAATGCTGGAAGAAATTAAGGAATGCTCAGCCTTGTGGGTAACTCGTGAGCATCTTGAGGCAGTGAGTAAAATAATGCAAAAGGAATAATTATTTTCTTACTAGATTGTGTATAGTCTATCTTTTCTACCACATGCATATGTATAAGTAAAAAAGAAGTTTAGGAGGGAAAGATATGACTTCAACACGTCAAGATGCATGGACTCAAGATGAGGATTTATTGCTTGCAGAAGTGGTATTACGCCACATCCGTGAGGGAGGTACACAATTAGGTGCTTTTGAAGAAGTTGGTCGTACATTATCACGTACTGCTGCTGCCTGTGGTTTTAGGTGGAATTCCTATGTACGTAAACAATATAAATCTGGGATTGAGCTGGCCAAAAAACAAAGAAAAGAATTAAAAAAACAAAACAGTGGAGAAGAACCTGCGTCAATATCTGAAGCACAACAACCTGAAGAAACTGCTAATAGTAACCCAGTATTACGATTAAGGGATGTTATTCAATTTCTCGAAGAATATGAAAAAACAGAGAATAAATTACAGGATGTTGTAAATGAAAATAAAAACTTGATCGCTCAGATAAATAAACTCCAAGATCAAGTTAGCGCCTTAAAAGCAAAAAATAACACATTAGAGAATAATATTCAATTAATCGAGGAAGATTATAAGGCATTGATTGAAATCATGGAACGTGCCAGAAAAATGGTGGTTCTCCAAGAAGATGAAAGAAGTAAAAAGGTCAAATTTCAAATGGATCGTAACGGGAATTTAGAGAGAGTTGAAAAATAAACACAAAAACAGCTGACTAGTTTCAGCTGTTTTTCATGTCTTGACGCAGATCCTATTTACTCTAATTCATGGACACCTTCTGGGAACCAAAGAAGAGGGTTTTCTCCAAGGTCACGTTCCATATTGTATGCCGCCGGTGTAAAGCCCATTTTCTCCCAAAACTCAGAAGATTTTACACGAGGGTTTGTTTTGATCGGTAGTTTGTACGATTTTGCATAATCTACTAAAGCTTTTCCAAATCCTTTATTTTGGTAATTTGGAAGTACTTCAAGTTTCCAAAGTTCTAAGTAATCCTGTGCAGGTTCAAAATATTTATTGAACTTTTTATCCACGCGATAAAGGCTCATCCGGGCTACTAATTTATCACCAAAATAAATGCCGTAAAATGGTGATACACTATCATTTTCTATAATATTTGATTCAAGATCTTCAAGCATAGATAGCTCTTGGAGACCATATTCTTTAAAGGCTTTAAATTCTTCGAGTGTTTTATAGTTTACTAATAATTTCTCAACTTTTGCCGTATACATTTGATATCCCCCTTGCAATTCTACTAAGAGAAACTGAAAATTTTAATATTACAATTATTATACATCAAAGTGACGAAAAATTCTGTAGAAAAATATAGAAAGCGTTTACAAAAGTGTGCAGGAATATGTAGATTGGTGTAGAACTTATAATTTGTATCTTTTTTGCGAAAGGGGAATAGATCATGAAAAAGGTGCTAATTGCGAACAGGGGAGAAATTGCTACACGAATTATTAAAACGTGTCATGAGATGGGGATTGAGACGGTCGCTATCTATTCTGATGCAGATCAAGAATTACCTTTTGTAAAAAATGCAACCTTGTCATATCGCATAGGTGAACCCCCGGTTATGAAATCTTACCTTCAAATAGAAAAAATCATTGAAATTGCCGTTAAGGAAAAAGTAGATGCTATTCATCCGGGCTATGGGTTTTTATCCGAAAATGCAAACTTTGCGCGAGCAGTTGCAGACAAGGGGATTGTATTTATTGGTCCAACACCTGAGATTATTTCATTGATGGGGGACAAGGTGAAAGCAAGAAAAACGATGAGTGAAGCGGGTATACCTGTTGTTCCAGGTAGTGACAAAGGGGTTCAAACTCTTGAGGAAGCTCACCAACTGGCGTTAGAATATGGCTACCCTGTGATGTTAAAGGCAAGCGGTGGTGGGGGCGGAATTGGAATGGTCTGTTGTCATACTGAGGAAGAGTTACAAAAGGCTTTCCAAACAACTAAGACGAGAGCTAAATCATATTTTGGAAATGATGAAGTGTTTATCGAAAAATTTATCCCAAACGCAAGACATATCGAGGTTCAAATATTTGGCGACCATGAAGGAAATATTGTCCATCTTTTTGAGAGAGACTGTTCTATACAACGTCGAAACCAAAAGGTCATTGAAGAAACACCATCACCATTTTTATCAAAAAAAACACGAAAAAATATCTGTCATGCTGCTAAAAAGGCTGCAGATTATGTAGGTTATACCAATGCTGGAACAATCGAATTTATTGTTGATGAACAAGAAAACTTTTACTTTTTAGAGATGAATACAAGGCTTCAGGTGGAACATGCAATTACAGAAATGACGACAAATATTGATCTTGTAAAATGGCAATTGCTTGTTTCAATGGGAGAAAAACTACCTCTATTCCAAAACGAAATAATATCAACCGGTCATTCTATAGAGTTTCGAGTATATGCAGAAGACCCAGTAAAGTTTTTCCCTTCCCCAGGGAAAATTGAAAAATTTACGCTACCAATTAATAGTCCCAATGTACGAGTCGACAATGGGTATGAAGAACGAGCTACTGTTACGCCCTATTATGACCCGATGATTGCTAAAATTATAGTAAAAGGCAATAACCGTAATGAGGCAATACAAACGGCAAAACAATATTTGGAACAAATTGTAATAAGAGGAATTAAAACAAACATTCCATTATTTACACAAATTATAAGTGAAAAATCCTTTTTAAATGGAGAATATACAACAAACTATTTATCGCAGATGAATAAGGAGGAATTAAAATGAAGGAAATTACAGCAAGCATGGCTGGTACAGTTTTACAAGTGTTGGTTACAGTGGGTGATGAGGTTAGCGAGGGTCAAGTTGTTGTTATGCTTGAATCAATGAAAATGGAAATTCCTATCGAAAGTGAGCAAGCCGGAACGGTTACTACTGTAAATATAAATAGTGGTGATTTTGTGAATGAGGAAGATGTATTACTTGTACTAGAATAGGAGGGTAATGAAATGCTTCATACAAAAGATTTAGATCAATTAGTAATAGAGAAGAGAAAAGAAATTGAAGCAGGTGGACATGAAAAGTATCATCAAAAGCTTAAAGAACAAAATAAATTATTTGTACGTGACCGTCTTGCCCTTTTATTTGATAATGGGCTATATCAAGAAGATGGGAAATTTGCCAATAATTCAGCGGGAGATTTGCCTGCTGACGGTGTCGTCACCGCTATTGGTGAGGTTAATGGTCAAAAGGTATGTGTTATGGCAAACGACTCAACAGTAAAAGCGGGCTCTTGGGGAGCAAGAACTGTTGAAAAAATTATACGTATCCAAGAAACTGCTGAAAAGCTACGCGTGCCTCTTTTATACTTAGTAGATTCGGCCGGAGCACGTATTACAGATCAGTTAGATATGTTTCCAAATCGCCGGGGTGCAGGACGCATCTTTCATAATCAAGTAAGACTATCTGGGATGATTCCTCAAATTTGCCTTTTATTTGGTCCCTCAGCTGCGGGCGGAGCGTACATACCTGCATTTTGCGATATTGTGATTATGGTCGATAAGAATGCATCAATGTATTTAGGTTCGCCGAGGATGGCGGAGAAGGTAATTGGTGAGAAGGTCTCACTTGAAGAAATGGGTGGAGCGAGAATGCATTGTACAGTAAGTGGCTGTGGAGACGTACTTGCTGTAAATGAAGAGGAAGCGATTAAAAGTGCGCAGAATTATTTGCAGTTTTTTCCTGCCAATTTTCAAAACAAACCTTCCATTATAGAAGGTAAGTTGCCTAAGGAAGGTAAAGGTCTTCAAGAAATTATACCGGTCAATCAAAATGCGCCTTTTAATATGTATGAGGGAATCGATGCTCTTATTGATGAGGGAAGTTTCTATGAGATTAAGAAATTGTTTGCTCCAGAAATAATTACTGGTCTTGCTCGAATTGATGGTAGACCAGTTGGAATCATTGCTAACCAGCCAAAGGTTAAGGGGGGCGTCTTGTTTGTAGACTCTGCAGACAAGGCAGCAAAATTTATTACGTTATGTGATGCTTTCCACATCCCTTTAGTGTTCTTAGCTGATGTTCCTGGATTTATGATTGGTACGAAGGTTGAGCGAGCAGGAATTATAAGACACGGAGCTAAACTTATTGCAGCCATGAGTTCTGCAACTGTACCCAAAATTTCAGTAATTGTCCGAAAAGCGTATGGAGCGGGTTTATATGCAATGGCAGGCCCAGCTTTTGAACCTGATTACTGTGTAGCTTTACCTACTGCTCAAATCGCAGTAATGGGGCCGGAAGCAGCGGTAAATGCTGTTTACTCAAATAAAATTAATGAAATAGAAGATCCGAAAGAACGAATTACTTTTGTTCAGCAAAAACAACAGGAGTATAAGGAGGCGATTGACATATATAAGCTTGCCTCTGAGCTAATTATAGATGATATCGTACCTGCAGCTGAACTTCGCAATGTCCTCGTTGGCCGCTTGGCAGCCTATGAAACAAAAGAAGTGCATTATGGACAAAAGAAACACCCGGTCTACCCGGTGTAATAAAACTAAGACTCTAACCCCAAAGCTCTATCTTTGGGGTTTTTATTTTGCACTTATTATGCCCCTTTTTCCTGCCCTATACTAGTCATAATGTAGGACTTTTTGGTAATATGAAAGTAGCTTGAACTATGGAGATGGAACTATGAAAATTGGAATTATTGGTGGAGGCTCTATTGGTTTGCTTTTTGCGGGATATCTAGCAGCTCACCATCAAGTAACCGTATACACAAGAACAGACCATCAGGCCTATGAAATTAATCAAAATGGTGTGACGATTGTTAAACAAAATAAGTCTATCACATATTCAGTTACAGCTAAGACAAGTACAGCAAGTGTACACCAGGATGATTTACTATTTATAGCGGTAAAACAGTACATGTTAAATAGCCTTCTTACAGAAGTTCGAAATTTAGAAAACGTGCAGTCTATATGTTTTTTACAAAACGGTATGTCTCACATTGAATTAATTAAGAAACTAAAGAACAAAAATATCCTCCTGGGCGTTGTCGAACATGGTGCATTAAAGATAAATGACACCACTGTCATACACACAGGTATCGGCCGAACGAAGTTAGGTATTTTTGATGGAATTGAACCTGAATTAGGCACAAGAATGAATGATTTTCTAATTGAAGTTCATGAAAATTGGTACGAAATACTGACTACTAAGCTTATAGCCAATGCTGTGATTAATCCTCTAACCGCCCTCTACGGTGTGGAAAATGGGGAGTTGCTCAAGAACAGTTACTTTTATAAGCAAATGAAGACCCTATTTGATGAAATTGTTTCTGTAGTACCTTCAAGTGAAGGAATGTGGGAACTAGTGACTACGATATGTAAAAATACAGAGAAAAATAAATCTTCAATGCTACGTGATATAGAGGAGGGAAGACAAACAGAAATTGATTCCATTTTAGGTTATGTAATAAATGAAGCAAGAAAAATAAAAAAGGAAGTAGCAATTACACAATTTCTTTATGATTCTATAAAAGGAATGGAAATAAAGGGGGATAAGGGATGATCAATTTTTTTGCAGGACTATTAGCAACATTTATTACAATTCCACTGCTTGGATTTATCGTAGTTTACTTGATTAGTAGAGTAATAATGAAAAATAAGAAGAAATCTTTTTTTCTTACAGTTGATATCACAACCTTATTTTTTCTCATTGCAGTCCATTATCTCCTGCTTGTGATTATTGGGAAAAGTTTACTTTGGCTCATTGTCTTTATCCTATTGCTTTCAATTTTGTTTATGGGATACATAACGTGGAGGAAGAGCCATGAAATTGAAACCATTAAGGTCTTAAGAAAATCTTGGCGTTTCGTTTTCCTTGCATCGACTATCGCCTATTTTCTATTGATGCTAGTCGGGATTATTCAACGAATTTTTAGTACAACCTTAAATTAATCTGCGCTTATGAGCGAATGTTTTTTGTTTCGATTAAAAGCGTGCTATACTCTTCTAAGATACATACTGGATAAGAAAGGAAGTACATAAGTTTATGGAGGTATTGGATCTCTCTCTGCCATCTTCAAATCGTTTAGTAGGCGACTATCTTTCAAATAAAATGGATATTGAGAAATTTTTTGATTATGATATACACTCACCTCTTGTATATGAGGTGAGAAGAAAAGAATTAGAAAAAAGAAAATTTGATCGGGAAAAACTTGTAGAGCATTTGCTTTCATATAATAAAAGACTAAATTACCATACACATACGATTGAAAACATAAATAGGCTTACAAATCCAAAAAGTGTTGTGGTGATAGGTGGACAGCAAGCGGGTGTATTGTCTGGGCCGTTATATACGATACATAAAATCGTTTCAATTATTAAGCTTGCGAAGGAACAAGAGGAAAAATTAAATATTCCAGTCATTCCAGTGTTTTGGATTGCTGGGGAGGACCATGACTTTGCCGAAATCAACCACCTATATGTGAATTTGAAAAATGGTATTCGAAAAAGAGCAGTGCCACACTATCACACTCGCAAAACGATGGTTTCATCTCTAGAGATTGAAAAAGATGGTCTAATCGAATGGATTGAAGAAATTTTTGAAACATACGGTGAAACGAATCATACAAAAGGACTCATTGAACGTCTTACTGAATATGTAGAAAAATCAACAACTTATGTAGACTTTTTTGTCCAAATTATAAATGAGTTATTTGGTTGGTCAGGATTAGTCCTTGTGGATTCGGGTTCAAAAGATTTTAGAACCATTCAATCACACCATTTTAGACAAATGGTGGAAAAAAATAGAGAGATACACGATGCGTTGTTGCTTCAGCAAGAGGAACTGTCAACTCACAGATATTCGAAAACAATTAACATGAACGAGTCAAGTGCTAACCTTTTTTATACTCAAAATGGTGAACGTATTTTACTTGAGTATAATGTGGAGCATGATGTTTTCAGTGGGAAAAATAATGAGTGTATTCTGTGTGGTGATGAGTTACTTGAAATTTCGGACAATCAACCTGAGCTTTTAAGTAACAATGTCGTTACACGTCCGGTTATGCAAGAGTTCATCTTTCCAACACTAGCTTTTATTTCTGGTCCGGGAGAGGTTTCATACTGGGCAGAGCTTAAAAAAGTATTTGCCGTAATGGGAATGAAGATGCCACCTGTTCTACCACGTTTAATGATGACGTTTGTAGAACGAGCAATTGAGTCTAGTATCGAAGAAGTCGGGTTAACGATTCCGGCAACGCTTTCTGGGGAGATTTTTAAAGCCAAAGAGACATGGTTAGAAAATGAAACGGCAGATGTAGAAGGTTTGATATCAGGAGCAAAAAGAGAAGTAGAACAGATTCACAGTAAGATTCGTAAAGTTGGACTTGAAATTGATTCCGGTTTAGCTGATCTGCTACTAAAAAATGCTCAAAATATACAAGCGCAATTTGATTTCTTAAAAAATACATTGAATCGCAGTACATTAAAACAAAATGAAATCGTATTAAATCGTTTTAATCGTATTGAAACGTCACTTCTACCACTTGGCTCCCCACAAGAAAGGGTTTGGAACGTTTATTATTATTTAAATAAATATGGAGACGACTTTATAAAAGATTTAGTAAAGCTTCCGTATGAATTTAACGGAAAACATAAGGTTATTAAGCTCTAAAACACTATAAATTTGTTGAAAATCCTCGGAAATCCGGGGATTTTTTCTATTTGTAAAATTTTATAAATTTGGGTGGTGGAAAGTGGGGGATTGTGGTACTATAATTACAGAAAGTGGGGACGATGGATATGTTCATGGGAGAATACCATCATACTGTTGATACAAAAGGCCGAATGATAATACCTGCTAAGTTTAGGGAAAACCTTGGTGAAAGCTTCGTATTAACAAGAGGTTTAGATCAATGTTTATTCGGTTACCCACAATCTGAATGGAAAATTCTTGAAGAGAAATTGAAAACACTCCCACTTACTAAAAAAGATGCTCGGGCATTCACACGATTTTTCTTTTCAGGTGCTGTTGAATGTGAACTCGATAAACAAGGAAGAGTGAATATTGCATCACCATTGGTCTCGTATGCAGGACTTGAGAAGGAATGTGTGGTTCTAGGTGTATCAAACCGTATAGAAATTTGGAGTAAGGAAAAATGGGAAGAATATTTCGCTGCTTCTGAAGAATCTTTTTCTGATATAGCTGAAAATATGATCGGTTTTGATATATAATTATCTCTTGTGAAATAATAAGGTAAAAAACACAGTTCATTATAAGAGGTGCTAACATGTTCGAACACAAAACCGTTTTATTAGAAGAGGCTGTTGATGGATTAAGGATTAATCCAGATGGTATATACGTTGATTGCACACTTGGTGGAGCAGGACATAGTTCTTACATAGCTTCAAAATTGTCAAACAAAGGCAAGTTATATGCATTTGATCAAGACGATATTGCAATTCAAAATGCTACGGACAAGCTTGCTAAATATGGTGATATTGTTACCATTGTTAAAAGTAATTTTTCGAACCTAACTGAAGAATTACTTAAACACGGCGTAACAGCTGTTGATGGCATCCTATTCGATTTAGGGGTATCATCACCACAACTTGATACACCCGAAAGAGGATTTAGTTATCACCACGATGCTCCACTAGATATGAGAATGGACCAGGAGGCATCGTTATCAGCTTATGAGATTGTTAATAATTGGTCATATGAGCAAATGGTGCGTATCTTTTTTCAATACGGTGAAGAAAAATTTTCGAAACAAATTGCTAGAAAAATAGAAGCGGCAAGAGATAAGAAGCCGATTGAAACAACTGGAGAATTGGTTGAATTGATAAAAGAGGGGATTCCTGCTGCAGCTAGAAGAACTGGAGGACATCCAGCAAAAAGGATCTTCCAAGCAATCCGAATTGCGGTTAATGATGAACTAAAAGTATTTGAGGATGCTATTCATCAATCAATAGCACTCCTAAATACAGGAGGTCGTGTGAGTGTTATAACCTTCCACTCACTAGAGGATAGGATTTGTAAAGTAGCCTTTAAAAAGGCTAGTGAAGGACCACCTCTACCACCAGGAATTCCTATAATTCCAGACGAATACAAACCAACATTAAAACTTATTACAAGAAAACCGATAATACCTACAGAAGAAGAATTAGAGACAAATAATAGAGCGCGTTCTGCAAAGCTACGGATAGCTGAGAAATTATAAAAGATATTAATGAGATTTTGAAAAAATAGGGAAGATACTCAAGGAGGGATATGATGGGTAATTTAGCTTACAAAGTAAGACAAACAGAAAACTACCAACCAAATCAGACACCAACAACAAGACCAAATAGAAAACAAAAATTTCGATTTACGTTAGGTGAAAAGCTATTAGGGATTCTTTTCTCAGTAGCTGTGATATTCTGCGCGATTCATATCATATCTAACCAAGTGTCGATCTATCATACAAATATTGAAATTCAGCAAATCGAATCATCAATAAGTCAGCAAACCAAAACAAATAATGACCTTTATGTACAAGTTCAAGAATTAAGTGAATATGAGCGTTTATGGGAAAAGGCAAGAGAACTTGGACTTGTCTTAAATAAGAATAACGTGAAGGTTGTTCAAGGTAACTAATGATGAAGATGAAGGTTAAAAATAATAACATAAACAGAGGAGCAGCATTTATTAGCTTAATATTTGCTTTGCTCTTTTTTATATTGATGGCTAGATTTCTATATATTCAAGGTACAGGTGAGGTTGATGGTGTCGTATTAGCCGCTTTAGCAGAAGAAAAATATACGAAACAAAGAGTAATTGAGGCTCAGCGTGGGAACATCTATGACCGGAATGGAAATCCAATTGCAGAAGATACATCTTCCTATACGGTTGTTGCCATTCTTGATGAAGAATTAACAGTAAACGAGGATGAGCCGAAACACGTTGTTGATCCACAAGAAACATCTCGAAAGCTTGCACCGCTACTTAAGATGGATGAAAATGACATGTACAAAATTTTAACAAAGCCTGAGAAAAAACAGGTAGAATTTGGTACGTACGGTAGTGATATCAGTACTTCCTTGAAGCAAGAGATTGAGGCGCTTGAGTTACCTGGTATTGCGTTTAGAAGAGAATTAAAACGGTACTATCCAAACGGAACGTTTGCTTCACATCTTATTGGTTATGCACAAAAGGTGACTGATGAAAAAACAAAAACGACGGATACAATTGGAATGCTTGGGATTGAAAAGAGCCTAGATAAATATCTTCATGAGGAAGATGGTTATATGAAATTTCAAAGCGATACAAAAGGGTATAAACTTCCAGATGCCAAGGAACAGATTGTCCCTCCAGATAATGGAAGTGATGTGTATCTGACGATTGACCAAACGATTCAGACTTTTCTAGAGGATGCTATGAATACGGCAGTTAAGGAGTATGAGCCTAAAAAAGTAATAGGTGTTGTTGCTAATCCCAAAACAGGGGAGATATTAGCAATGTCAACTAGACCGAGCTTTGATCCAAATGTTAGAAATATCGAAAATTATCTGAATGATGTCATTTCCTATCCTTTTGAACCAGGTTCTACAATGAAAATCTTTACATTGGCAGCAGCGATTGAAGAGGGTGTTTATAACGGAGATGCAACCTTCCAATCGGGTAGCTATAGTGTTAGTGGTGGAAGAATTCATGACCACAATAGATCAGGTTGGGGGGCAATTACATTTGATGAAGGTGTACTAAAATCATCAAATGTATCATTTGCAATAATGGCCAATGAACTTTTAGGTTCTGAAAAGTTATTAGAGTATATTGGAAGATTTGGTCTGGATAAGCCTACTGGAATAGATCTAGAAGGAGAAGTCGAAAACAAAATAAACTATAAATATGAGATTGATAGGGTTGCAACAGCCTTTGGACAAGCATCCTCTGTCACACCTATTCAACAGATACAAGCCGCAACTGCAATTGCTAATGGTGGTAAGATGATGAAGCCGTATGTTGTAGATAAAATTGTGGACACTGATAACGAGAAAACGTTGGTTGATCATAAACCACAAGTGGCTGGTGAACCAATATCTGCAGAAACGGCTAAGCGTGTCTTAGGTTTGCTTGGTAGGGTCGTAACAGAAGGAACCGGTAGGAATTATAATCTAGAGGGATATCAAGTAGCAGGGAAGACAGGTACTGCTGAAATACCTAGTCCTCAAGGTGGTTACTTAACTGGAAAAGGAAATTACACATATTCCTTCCTAGGGATGGCTCCATTGGATGATCCACAGTTGGTTATTTACGTTGCTGTACAGCAACCTAAGCTTAAAGTAACAGATGCTGGGAATGAACCTGTTGCGATGGTATTCAACCATGTGATGAAGAATAGCCTGCAGTATTTAAATATTCAGCCGATTGAACGTGATGCAGATAAAGATGAACATGTTGATAAAGAAATTGAAGTAGCTTCCTATGTAGGTAAACCGGCTGAAGAGGCAAATAGATTGATTGAAAAGGTAAACCTAAGAGCAACTATCATCGGAAATGGAAAGAATATTAGTGATCAGATTCCAAAACAAGGGGAAAAAATTCTACCAAATGAGCAGATACTGTTGCTGACTGATAAAGAAGCGAACTTACCAGATATACTGGGTTGGTCTCTTAGGGATGTAATGAGGCTCGCCGATTTAACGGGTATTGACGTTTCGCATAGTGGTAATGGATATGTTGTAGAACAAAGTCTAGCAGCCGGATCTATTTTAAAAAGTGGTGATAAATTAACCGTAAAATTAGAACCACCTAATACACTCAAGGAAGAGCCGGTTGAGGAAGAAAAAGAAGAGCAAGAAGAGTAAAAGGAACTGAATTTTTCAGTTCCTTTTTTTATAAATAAAGATCCTGTCACATGTCCTGTTCTATTCATTCGTGTACAAGCATATAGTTAGACGAGCCTTGGATTTTACGTTTTATAGGAGGTACAACCATATGCGGGTCTCGAATGTAACTGTACGAAGAAGATTATCACTAGTACTATTTATTGGCTTTTTGTTATTTTTGATTATTGATGTTCGGTTAGGTTATGTCCAATTTTTTGTAGGGAATAAACTAACCGCACTTGCGAAGGATTCGTGGAGTAGGGATATCCCATTTGAACCGGAACGAGGGAAGATTCTGGATCGAAATGACGTTGTTCTAGCTACCAATCAAAGTGCACCAACTGTTTTAGTTGTCCCTCGCCAGATAGAGAATCCTGCGGAAGCCGCAGAAAAATTGGCTGCTGTCTTAAATATGTCAAAAGAAAAAGCATATAAAAAAATAACCCAAAATGAATCAAAAGTCTACATTAATCCAGAAGGTAGAAAAATCTCTCACGAAAAAGCAAATGAAGTTCGAGCACTCGGTATAAAAGGGATTTATATTGCAGAGGATTCCAAACGACATTACCCATTTGGCAGCTATCTTTCTCATGTTTTAGGTTTTGCAGGGATTGATAACCAAGGATTAACAGGACTAGAGAAAAACTACGATGAGGAATTAAAAGGAGAAAAAGGTAGTGTCCAGTTCTATTCAGATGCAAAAGGTAGAAGGATGCCAGATATTGCAGATGACTATACACCGCCAAAGGACGGCCTTGACTTAAGACTTACGATTGATACGAGAATTCAAAACCTTATTGAACGTGAACTTGATAATGCTGAAGCTCAATATAACCCAGATGGGATCATTGCTATAGCAATGGATCCGAATAATGGTGAAATATTAGGGATGTCGTCGAGACCAGATTTTGATCCGGCAAATTTCCGAAATGTTCCTCAAGAGGTATACAATCGTAATCTTCCTGTATGGAGTACGTATGAACCAGGATCAACCTTTAAGATTATTACACTTGCGGCTTCATTAGAAGAGGGAAAAGTAGATTTAGAAAAAGACCATTTTACGGATCCAGGTTTTGTTAAGGTTGGTGGGGCTACGCTTAAATGTTGGAAGAGGGGTGGACATGGACATCAGACCTTTTTAGAGGTCGTACAAAATTCATGTAACCCTGGTTTCGTGGAGCTAGGTACTAGACTAGGAAAAGATACATTATTTAATTATATTAAGGATTTTGGATTCGGGCAGAAAACCGGGATTGATCTTCAGGGGGAAGGGACTGGTATTCTATTTAAACCCGAGAATGTTGGACCAGTAGAATTAGCTACGACGGCATTTGGTCAAGGGGTGGCAGTAACCCCAATCCAACAAGTTACAGCTGTTGCTGCTGCGATAAATGGAGGAACCTTATACCAACCGTATGTTGCAAAAGAGTGGGTAGACCCTATCTCTGGGAAGGTTGTTAAACGGAATGAGCCAGAGGCAAAACGTAATGTTATCTCTGAGGAAACATCTGAAAAAGTACGATATGCACTAGAAAATGTTGTTGCGAAAGGATCTGGTGGTGGGGCTTATGTAGATGGTTATCGTGTAGGTGGTAAAACAGGAACTGCTCAAAAATCCAAAAAGGGTGGGGGCTACCTGCAAAATAACCATATCGTGTCCTTTATCGGTTTTGCACCTGCAGATGATCCGCAAATAGTTGTATACATTGCAGTCGATAATCCGAAGGGTACTGTGCAATTCGGTGGAGTTGTTGCAGCCCCAATAGTCGGGAACATAATGCGTGAAAGCCTACCGTTACTAGGTATTGAAAAGCGTGAGAATCAAATTGAAAAAGAAATTAAGCTTTGGACAGATAAAAAATATCTTGAGGTTCCGGATGTAGTTGGATTAACCAAACAAGAACTGCAACAGCAATTGATGAATATAAAATTGGATATCAGTGGAGAAGGAAATGTTGTTGTTGACCAGGCTCCGAATGCTGGTGAACGAGTACAGGAGGGAACGACATTACGTATCCATCTTGGGGAAGCCTCAGATTAATCAAATTAAAGTAATTAGTAAGAGAAGCCAAAGGATTTCCCTTTAGGCTTCTTTTTTCTATAAAAAGGAATACCTTTAATATAGAGGAATAAAATTTTTTAAGGTGTCCTTTATAGGACTGATTTTATAGGGTACTAGAATTTAATTATTACTTGTTGTGCATACAAATTATTGCGTAATCTGAGTAAATCTTTCGAGGGGAATTGGTAAAAATCATGATGAGATTACAAAAACTACTAGCTAACTTGCATGATTTTACGGAAAAAGGTAATGCCAACCCTTTTGTCACTTCTCTTGAAATGGACTCAAGGGAGGTTGAAAAAGGAAGTCTATTCTTTTGTATAGAAGGAAGTACGTATGATGGCCATTTATTCGCTAGTGATGCAGTGGCAAAAGGTGCTGTTGCAGTTATAGTGGAAAAAGATGTAGAGATATCCGGTCCGGTAATTAAGGTGAAAAATACGAGAAGAGCAATGGCAGTATTAGCAGATGCTTTTTACGGGCATCCCACCCATCAACTTCATTTAATTGGTGTAACTGGTACTAACGGGAAAACCTCAATAAGTCATATCATTGAAGAAATTTTTAAAGAGGCTGGGGAAAAAACAGGTTTGATCGGAACGATGTATACAAAGATTGGTGATAAAACCATTGAAACGAAGAATACTACACCTGAATCCGTGATGCTGCAAAAGTATTTTTATCAAATGAAAAAAGAAAGGGTAAAGACGGTTGTAATGGAGGTCTCATCTCATGCCATAGATATAGGAAGAGTTCATGGATGTGATTTTAATATAGCTGTTTTTTCAAATTTAACGCAGGACCATTTGGATTATCATCAAACAATTAATGAATATCGTAGGGTAAAAGGGTTATTATTTGCTAGCCTAGGAAATCGATTTGATGGAGATAAACCGAAATTTGCTGTATTAAATAATGATGACCCTGCTTCAGAAGAGTATGGAAGGTCTACATCAGCAACTATTATTACATATGGTATTCAACAAGAGGCTGATGTAATGGCTTCAAACATTCGTATGACAGCCTCAGGTACGGAATTTGATTTAATCACCCCTTTTGGATCCTACGGAGTGAAAATGAAATTAATTGGTCTTTTTAGTGTGTATAATGTATTAGCAGCAATCGCAACGAGTATCATATCCAGGATATCAATTACAACCATTATATCTGCAGTTGAAAAGATAAAAGGTGTTCCAGGACGGTTTGAAATTGTAAACAAAGGTCAAAATTTTTCAGTAATAGTGGATTATGCGCATACTCCTGATAGTTTGGAAAATGTGTTAAAGACAGTAAAACAGTTTTCAAAGGGAAAGATATTTGTCGTTATTGGCTGTGGTGGGGATAGAGACCGTTCAAAACGTCCAATTATGGCAAGTATTGCTACCAAGTTGGCGGATGTACCTATTTTCACATCAGATAATCCTCGTTCGGAGGACCCTTTTCATATTTTAAAGGAGATGGAAGCAGGGGTTGAGGGGAATTCATATATTTCAATCGCAGATCGTGAAAAAGCAATATATTATGCTATTTCAAATGCGGCAGATAATGATATAATAGTCATTGCTGGCAAGGGGCATGAAACCTATCAAATCATTGGGAACAAAATATATACGTTTGACGACCGCCTTGTTGCAGCCCGTGCAATTAAGGAGTTGACCTAAGTACTAATCATGGAACTATATTTAAAAAAAATCGAAGAAAATGGGTATGATACGATGAAAAAATTAAGATTATTTACAACTAGGAAAGAAGAAATAAGACAGAACAACGTAACAGTACACAAAATGAAGGATCTAATAAACACATCCACGCTAATTGAGGAAGGGAGGGGACAAGGATGATTGAAGAGGTGGTTCTATATTCAATTGCAATAGGATTTATCATTAGCGTCATTCTCTCCCCAATTTTTATCCCTTTCTTACGTAGATTAAAATTTGGACAAAGTATACGTGAGGAAGGACCGAAATCCCATCAAAAAAAATCAGGAACACCAACGATGGGTGGAATAATTATCTTGGTTTCGATCTTGCTAACGACGATTCTGGTGTCGAATCGTTTTGAGGAACTTTCGGTCACTACATATTTACTCTTATTTGTTACATTGGGATATGGGGTATTGGGCTTTTTAGATGATTTTATTAAGGTTGTACTAAAGAGAAACCTTGGTTTAACCTCTCTACAAAAATTAATAGGTCAAATCGTTATTGCCATTATTTTTTATTTTGTTTTTAAACAAAACGATTTTTCAACGGCTATCTCTATTCCGGGGACTGATATAGAGTTCGATTTAGGACTTATTTATATCCTACTCTTAATTGTATGGTTAGTCGGGTTCTCCAATGCAGTCAATTTGACAGATGGACTAGATGGATTAGTATCTGGTACAGCTGCAATCGCATTTGGAGCATTTGCAGTTTTAGCATGGAATCAAGCGCAATATGATGTTGCTATCTTCTGTGTGGCTGTGGTTGGAGCTGTTTTGGGATTCCTTGTATTCAATGCCAACCCAGCAAAAGTCTTTATGGGTGATACGGGCTCACTTGCTCTTGGAGGGGCTATTGCAACGGTTGCAATTATGTTAAAACTTGAAATTTTACTCTTATTAATTGGTGGGGTTTTTGTTATTGAAACATTGTCTGTTATTATCCAAGTTATCTCATTTAAAACGACCGGCAGACGTGTATTTAGAATGAGTCCTTTGCATCATCATTATGAATTGGTGGGATGGTCCGAATGGCGCGTTGTAGTGACGTTTTGGACTGTAGGACTATTATGTGCGATTCTTGGAATCTATATCGAGGTGTGGGTTTAATTGAAAAACATTAAAGAATTTACAAATAAGGATATATTAATACTTGGCCTAGCAAAAAGCGGTTTTGCTGCTGCAAAGGTTCTTCACAAAATGGGGGCGATTATTACAGTCAATGATCAAAAGCCATATGAAGAAAATGATGCAGCACAAGAGTTAGAGAAAATGGGGATAAAAGTCGTATGTGGAGGTCATCCAATTGAGATGTTGGATGATCATTTTGACTTTATAATTAAAAACCCAGGGATTCCATATACCAATCCACTTCTTGTGAAGGCTAATGAAAAAGAAATCCCAATCTTAACGGAAGTGGAGGTTGCTTACCATATTTCACCTGCAGATTTTATTGGAATCACAGGATCAAATGGTAAGACGACCACGACAACATTGATTTTTGACATGTTAAATAGGGGGGCAAAGGCTCCTTTAATTGCTGGTAACATTGGTACAGTAGCGTGTGAAGTAGCAATGTCTGCGAAAAAGGAAAATATTATTGTGACGGAGTTGTCTTCCTTTCAATTAATGGGCATAGCCAATTTTGCTCCGAAAATAGCCGTATTATTAAATATTTTTGATGCTCATCTTGATTATCATGGAACAAAAGAAGAGTACATTAAAGCGAAGGCTAGAATCTTTGGAAACCAAACTGAAGAAGACTTTAGTGTGATTAATGTAGATGACAAAGATGTTGTAAGGGCTGCGGAAGGTTGTCGAGGGAAAAGTGTTCCTTTCTCAACTACACAACAATTACAAACGGGTGCTTATATTAAAGATCAAGCCATCTACTATAATGATGAAAAGATTATCGATATTAGCGAAATTGTCTTGCCAGGACTTCATAATCTAGAAAATATCTTGGCTGCTGTCGCAGTTGCTAAACTTGTTTCAACACCAAATCGTGCGATTGTCGATGTCTTAACTACCTTTACTGGTGTAAAGCATCGTCTCCAATATGTCACCACGATTAACAAACGAAAATTTTTTAATGATTCAAAAGCAACAAATATCCTTGCAACAAAAAAGGCGATTTCAGCTTTTGAACAACCACTTATTTTACTAGCAGGTGGGCTTGACAGAGGAAATGAATTTGATGATCTAGTAGACGAGTTAAAACGTGTCAAGGCGATGGTTCTATTTGGTCAAACTGCTAAAAAGCTTGAACGAGCAGGAAAACTTGCTGGAATAGAAATAATAAAACTCGTCGATAATGTTGAGGCAGCGGTAAAAGAAGCTTACAATCTTTCAAATGAGGGCGATGTTATTTTACTATCCCCTGCATGTGCAAGCTGGGATCAACATAAAACATTTGAAGAAAGAGGAGACATTTTTATAAACGCCGTGCATAAGCTTAAGTAAGGGCTTGGACAATCTAGAGCTCTGAATCTAGAATGTAGAGGTGTTTTGATTGTGACCCAAAGAACGACTCCCGATATTATTTTAATTATTACTACACTTACACTTTTAGCAGTAGGATTAATTATGGTGTATAGTGCCAGTGCAGTTTGGGCTACCTATAAATTTGATGATTCGTTTTTCTTTGCAAAAAGACAACTTTTATTCGCAAGTGTTGGCGTCATTGCAATGTTTTTCATTATGAATGTGGACTATTGGACATGGAGAACATGGGCAAAGGTTCTTATTATTATCTGCTTCGTTTTATTGGTTGCTGTTTTAATCCCTGGAATTGGAATGGAACGTAACGGTTCGCAAAGCTGGATTGGTGTCGGTGCATTTTCTATTCAACCATCAGAATTTATGAAATTAGCAATGATTGCATTCTTGGCCAAATACCTCTCTGAAAATCAGAAGAAAATAACCTCCTTTAAAAAAGGATTAATGCCATCATTGTCTCTAGTTTTCTTAGCTTTTGGTATGATAATGCTCCAGCCTGATTTAGGGACAGGTACGGTAATGGTAGGTACTTGTGTAGTTATGATTTATGTATCGGGTGCAAGAATTTCCCACTTTGTTGGTCTTGGTTTAATCGGTGTTGCAGGATTTGTAGCATTAATCCTATCTGCACCATATCGAATTAAGCGGATTACGTCCTTTTTAGATCCGTGGGAAGATCCATTAGGAACTGGATTTCAAATCATTCAATCCTTATATGCAATAGGTCCTGGTGGTTTATTCGGCTTAGGTTTAGGACAAAGTAGACAGAAGTTTTTCTACTTACCTGAACCACAAACAGATTTTATTTTTGCCATACTAGCAGAAGAGTTGGGATTCATTGGTGGCTCCTTTGTCATTATTTTATTTAGTATTCTACTTTGGAGAGGTGTCCGGATTGCATTAGGTGCACCAGATTTATACGGAAGTTTCCTTGGTATTGGAATAATTGGGATGATTGCTATCCAAGTTATAATCAATATTGGAGTCGTGACAGGTTTAATGCCAGTAACAGGAATAACCCTTCCATTCCTAAGTTATGGAGGGTCGTCCCTAACGTTAATGCTTATGGCAGTCGGTGTCCTCTTAAATATTAGTAGATACTCACGGTATTAACCCCAAAATAGATGAATATATGTTATACTATGAAATGATTTAACCCTGTTTATTTGAACAGGGTTAAATCAATTTATACTTCCAAATGGGAGGAACTTAACCTTGAAAATTGTTGTTAGTGGTGGGGGTACAGGAGGTCATATTTATCCTGCGCTTGCCTTAATCAAAGAAATAAAAAAACTTAACCCTTCAGCTGAATTTCTCTATATCGGCACGGAAAAAGGTTTGGAAAGTGGAATTGTAACCCGAGAAGGAATCCCGTTTAAAACGATTCATATTACAGGATTTAAACGTAGCCTCTCCTTTGAAAATATAAAAACAGTTACACGATTCCTAAAAGGTGTCCGAGATAGTAAAAAACTTATTAAAGAATTTAAACCGGATGTCGTCATTGGTACAGGTGGGTATGTTTGTGGTCCTGTCGTATATGCAGCATCTAAATTACATATCCCAACAATAATTCATGAACAAAATAGTGTACCTGGCCTGACAAACAAATTCTTAAGCCGTTATGTGAATAAGGTTGCGATTTGTTTTGAAGAGGCTAAAGCCTATTTTCCTTATGAAAAAGTGGTCCTAACGGGAAATCCCAGAGCTTCAGAAGTAATGGGTAAAGATGGAAGGGTAGGAAGAGAGTCTGTTGGACTTAATAGTTCACTGAGATCAGTGCTGTTAGTAGGTGGAAGTAGGGGAGCGAAACCACTTAATGATGCATTTCTGAATGCTTTATCTGAAGTAAAGGAAAAAGATTATCAATTTCTATATGTGACTGGTGAAGTTCATTATGAGAATGTACTTAAACAAGTAAAGGCAGTTGGAAATCCAGACAATGTTATTATAAAGCCGTTTATTCACAATATGCCAGAAGTGCTGGCTGGGGTAGACCTAGTTGTCGCACGAGCAGGTGCTACGACATTGGCTGAATTAACAGCGTTAGGACTACCAAGCATCTTGGTGCCAAGTCCATATGTAACGAACAATCACCAAGAGAAAAATGCAAGATCTCTAAGTGATAAAGGTGCGGCCATTCTTCGACTTGAAAAGGATCTAACAGGCAGTCAACTTATTAAGGACATTGATTCAATTCTTCTGAATCCAATAAAATTAGATGAAATGAAACACGCTTCCACAAAGATAGGTATGCCTGATGCAGCAGCTAGGCTATACAAGGTAATGCAAGACCTACTATAGGCAAATGTACCATAAATCAGCATGCAGCATATCATAGAAGTACTATTTATTTCAACTTAGAATGCTCTAAAGGAGGTTATTATGGACAGTATTGTAAAAGAACTGCTAGAGGAAAATGTCGGTAAGGTTATAGAAAACGAACCTTTATCTAAACATACAACCATAAAGATAGGTGGGCCGGCCGATATCTTTATCGAACCAAATAGCGTTGAATCGATAAAAAAGTCAATAGAAATAGTAAAAAAACATGGTATTGAGTGGCGAGCGATTGGAAGAGGGTCAAATCTTTTAGTTTCTGATAAAGGAATTGAAGGTGCTGTTATTAAGCTCGGTAACGGGATTAACCATTTAGAGATAGAGGGTACTACTTTAACTGTTGGTGCCGGATATTCAGTTGTCAGTCTAGCTGTTCAAATTGCTAGGAAGGGGTTATCTGGACTAGAGTTCTCTAGTGGTATTCCAGGTTCAATTGGTGGAGCTGTTTATATGAATGCCGGTGCACACGGATCTGATATTTCCAAGGTGTTAACTAAAGCTCATATTCTATTTAATGATGGCAGTATGGAATGGCTCTCAAATGAAGAAATGGAGTATTCCTATCGAACCTCAGTACTCCAAAAACAACGTCCTGGGATTGTTGTTGAAGCTACTTTTCAATTAACTGAAGGCGATAAAGCGGAAATATCCGCAGTTATGAAGAAAAATAAAGAATATCGAAGAGACACACAACCGTGGGATCTTCCGTGTGCTGGTAGTATATTCCGAAACCCACTCCCGAATTATGCGGGTCAATTAGTTGAAAAATCGGGGTTAAAAGGGTATTCCATCGGTGGGGCCAAGATTTCTGAAATGCATGGTAATTTTATTGTAAACGCCGGAAATGCAAAAGCACAAGATGTACTTGACTTAATTCAATATGTAAAGGAAAAAATATATAGTTTACACGGTGTGAAGATGGAAACGGAAGTTGAAATAATTGGTCGAATGTAGACAGTTTCTACACCCATTTCTTAGGAAAATATGATATAATACAATAACATGTATGTGTTATTTGTAAAAGATCTAAAACGGCATGTATACATGCCGTTTATTCTTTCGTTCCAGAGATTTATTTACGACTGAAAAATAAGTTAGTTTTTATTAAAAATGAACGAACATAATAAAGTTTTTTACATCTAGGGCTATCCTAGAGTGGGGTGAATAGATTTGGCGAAGCAAAAGGTTGTTACTATTGAAGACCGAATTCCGAAGTTAAAGCAAAGAAGAAAGCAAAAAGCGAATCGTCGCCTGATTATGTATATAACATTTTTCTTTTTGTTACTATCAGGGATTCTTTACTTTCAATCTCCTTTAAGTAAAATTGGCGATATCACCATTTCAGGTAATCAAAATATTTCATCCGAACAAATCAGTAACTTGAGTAAACTAAAGGTTGGGACAAGCTTTTGGAAGGTTGATAAGGATAAAGTCGCGGAAAATATTAAGGAGCATCCTGAAATAAATGAAGTAACTATTGAAAAAAAACTCCCCAATCAAATCTCAATTAATGTCAGTGAATTGAAAAGGGTAGGATATATAAGTGGTACTAATGGCTTCTTTCCGATTCTCGAGAATGGAAAGATTATTGAAAAACCGCAAACAAGTGGTTCAAAAGCCATTCCAGTTGATGCACCTATCTTGGTTAATTGGAGTACTAAAGCCTTAAAGCTCTTGTCAAAGGAGTTAAATAAGGTCCAACCATCAATTTCTAAACTAATTTCTGAAATTCATCATACTCCCACTGAATATGATCCCCTTCAGATGACGCTATATATGGTTGATGGCTATGAGGTAAAAGCAACTTTAAGAAATTTTGCCGAAAATATTAAGGCATATCCAACCATCGTTAGTGAACTAGATCCGTCTTTAAGTGGTTATATTGAACTTGATGTTGTACCTACTTTCATTCCATATGACTATGAAAGCATCAATGAGGAAGAGGAGCTGGAAACAAATGAAGGTGAAGGGTAAACATGTTATTCTTTCATTTGTATGCATAGTCCTAGGCTTTATGATTTCATTTTCGTACCAATTTACAAAACAGCAATTGGAATCAAGTCAGGTAACTGAACAACAATGGAATGAAGAAACAAGAATTCGAACCGAACTAAATGAACAAAGTGAAAAGAATAATGAACTTCAGCTTAAATTGAATGAAAAACAAAATCAAATTCAAGCATATGAAGAAGAGCTAGCGAAAGAAGAACAAGAACAAATTTATTTCAATCTTGTTGAAGAAGTAGAGAAATACCGGATGATTGTAGGAGAGATTGGCGTTAAAGGTCCAGGTGTTTCCGTTACTCTAGAAGATGCCTCCTATGTACCGTCTGGACAAGACGTTAATAATTATCTAGTTCATGAAAGTCATTTGTTCAAGGTAATTAATGAGCTTTATATTTCTGGGGCTCAGGCAGTGTCAGTTAATGGTAAAAGACTCAGTCATGATTCCTATATATACTGTAACGGTCCTGTTGTAATTGTAGATGGACAACCCTATCCTGCTCCGTTCGTGATTACTGCAATTGGAGACCCAGATGTTCTTGTTCCTGCCTTAAACATGAACGGAGGAATAACAGACCAATTGGTACAGGATAACATTGTTGTGAAAATTGAGAATAAAACTCAAATTCAAATGGACCCACTGATTAATGCAAAAAAGTAGTAAGTTGATGTTCTTTGATATAGAAGGCTGGTGGTATTATTGGACAAAAAAACAGGTATAAGTTTTACAGTGATAACGTGTATTATAGGTTTTATGGTTGCTGTCCAATACCAAACCATTAAAGAACCTGAGGTACGTGATACTCGTGATTTATGGGAATTGCGGGAGGATTTAAAACAATCCCAAGAGCTATACACAGAGCTTTTAACAAAGATATTTACATATGAAGCAAAGTTGGAGCAATATGAAAATCAACGTGATGACAGTAGAATGTTAATCCTTAAAGATACCCTTGATGAACTAAAGAAGCAGGCCGGACTCACTGAGGTGTCAGGACCTGGAATCACGATAACAATTGAGCAATCGTTCAATGAAGCAGGTGTACATACAACGACGATTTCTCCTAGTTTATTGAGATGGCTTGTGAATGAATTAAACTCTTATCAGGCGAAAGCTATTTCAATTGATGGTCACCGGGTGATTACAACAACTGTAATCCGAGAAATCCAAGGAAGACCGAAAATAGATTCGTATTCCATTAGTCCTTTACCTATTGAAATTAAAGTCATTGCTGATGATGCGGAACGATTATACAACAAATTAAAAGCATCAGAAGCAGAGCGTCAGTTCTTTATTGACAATTTACGCTTGAAAATATCTAAGCCTAGCAAAGTCGTTACAATCCCTGCATATGATGACCCAATTAGGATTACAGAAATGCAACCTAATATGGAACCAGATAAAAAGTGATAAAGGTGGAACAAAGTTATGTGGCTCCCTATTTTTGGTCTAATAGTCGGAATCATCCTCGGACTGTTATCGGAATTTAAAATTCCAGCTGAATACTCAAATTATTTATCAATTGCTGTTTTAGCCGCGCTTGATACATTATTCGGTGGTATTCGTGCACATTTACAAAATATTTATGATCAATCCGTCTTTGTTTCTGGTTTCTTTTTTAATATTTTATTGGCAACAAGTTTAGCTTTTCTAGGTGTACATCTTGGTGTAGACTTGTATTTGGTAGCCGTTTTCGCATTTGGAGTAAGACTTTTCCAAAATATTGCGGTGATCCGACGAATAATTTTATCCAAATGGAGCCTTTCTCGTGATAAAATAGAAAAAACTTGATTTTTATAAAGGGAAAACCCATATGGTTGTTGAATATTTTTCATATACAAAAATTATTATGAAAAATGTGAGAGTTGTTGTTCGAAAATGTATTTTGAAATGTGTTATTTGAATTAAGGAGGTGCCACAGAATGAACAGCAATGAAATATGTGTTAGTCTTGACATCGGTACATCCAATGTTAAGGTAATCATCGGAGAAATGGTAGATGACTCACTTAACATAATAGGTGTGGGTAATGTTAAATCAGAAGGCTTAAAAAAAGGTTCTATCGTAGACATAGATGAGACCGTTCATTCTATAAAGAAGGCAGTAGAGCAAGCAGAAAGAATGGTAGGCATTTCTATTAATCAAGTGGTTGTTTCTGTTCCTGCAATGAACGTGCAATTACAGGATGCCCATGGGGTTGTGGCAGTTTCCACTGAGTCTCGTCAAAATCGTGAGATTAGTAATGAAGATGTCTTACGTGTTATTGATGCAGCACAATTTATTTCTCTTCCACCAGAAAGGGAAATTATCGATATGATCCCAAAACAATTTATTGTGGATGGGTATGATGAAATTAGTGACCCTAGAGGTATGCTGGGCGTCAGACTAGAAGTTGAAGGTACGATTATTACTACATCACGTACAATTTTACATAACCTCCTGCGTTGTGTAGAGAAAGCAGGTCTTGATATCACAGCGATTTCTTTACAACCTCTTGCTTCAGGCTCCATTTCATTATCTGATGATGAGAAAAACCTAGGGGTTGCTCTCGTAGATATTGGCGGAGGTTCAACAACGGTTGCTCTTTACAATAATGGCTTCTTAAAGGCAACGAGTGTTCTGCCTGTTGGTGGAGACCATATTACAAAGGATTTAGCAATTGGATTGCGAACATCTACTGAAGATGCAGAGAAGATTAAAATTAAACATGGACATGCTTTCTATGATGATGCTTCTGATGAAGAAGTATTTAATGTTCCGATAATTGGTAGTGATCAACAAGAAACATTTACCCAATTACAAATTTCTGACATCATCGAAGCTAGACTAGAAGAGATTTTGCAACTAGTTCAAAAAGAAATTAAAAAAATGGGTGTAGGAGATCTTCCTGGCGGCTATGTTCTGACAGGTGGAGTAGTGAATATGCCTGGTGTATTAGAACTGTCCCATCTTGTGTTACGAAGTAATGTAAGAATTGCTAAGCCAGATTATATTGGTGTCAGAGAGCCTCAATATGCAACAGGCGTGGGGTTACTGCAGTTTGCATATGAGCAAGCAAGAATTCAAGGAAGAAAGATTAGTACGACAGTACAGGTAGAAACACCTGAAAAAAGGCCGACTAGACAGCCTCAAGCGAAAAATCAACCTAAAAACTCAAAAGAGGAACAAAATATTGGGAAAAAGGTTAAGAGATTTTTCGGTCTCTTCTTTGAATAGTTTTAGATTACAAGAGAAGTATAATTGCAAATTAGGAGGATCTTATAATGTTAGAGTTTGATACAAACGTTGATCAATTAGCTACTATAAAAGTAATAGGTGTAGGTGGCGGTGGTAATAACGCGGTAAACAGAATGATCGAGCACGGTGTACAAGGTGTCGAGTTTATCGCGGTTAATACAGACGCTCAAGCCTTAAACCTTTCAAAAGCTGAAATAAAAATGCAAATTGGTGGGAAATTAACTCGTGGTCTTGGTGCTGGAGCAAATCCCGAAGTAGGTAAGAAAGCCGCAGAAGAAAGCAGAGAACAAATTGAAGAAGCTCTTAAAGGTGCTGACATGGTATTCGTTACTGCAGGAATGGGTGGTGGAACAGGTACTGGTGCTGCCCCTGTTATTGCACAAATCTCAAAAGACTTAGGAGCGCTAACAGTAGGTGTAGTTACAAGACCTTTCACTTTTGAAGGCAGAAAACGTCAAACTCAAGCTGCTGGTGGTATTTCTGCAATGAAAGAAGCAGTAGACACATTGATTGTTATTCCAAACGACCGTCTACTTGAAATTGTTGATAAAAACACGCCAATGCTTGAAGCATTCCGTGAAGCAGATAATGTGTTACGCCAAGGTGTACAAGGTATCTCTGACTTAATCGCTGTACCAGGATTAATCAACCTTGACTTTGCTGACGTAAAAACGATTATGTCAAATAAAGGTTCTGCTCTAATGGGAATTGGTGTTGCAACAGGTGAGAATCGTGCTGCCGAAGCCGCTAAAAAAGCTATTTCAAGTCCACTGCTTGAGACTTCAATTGATGGTGCACAAGGTGTTCTTATGAATATCACAGGTGGAACGAACTTAAGCCTGTATGAAGTTCAGGAGGCAGCTGATATTGTTGCGTCTGCATCAGATCAGGAAGTTAATATGATCTTTGGTTCTGTTATCAACGAAAACTTAAAAGAGGAAATCGTTGTAACAGTTATTGCAACAGGCTTTACAGAGGCAGAAGTTAATCCGGGGCGTCCATCTCGTCCATCTGTTAGCGTGAAACCACAACCACAAGTCCAGGCTACACCTTCACCTAGAAGAGAAAGAGAAATTAAGCGTGAAGAGCCTGTTCAGGAAATGAATACACGTGGTGCTGTTCATGTTGAAGATGAAATTGATGTACCAACATTTTTACGTAATCGTAACCGAAGAGGATAGCCAATATCCTTATCTATTAAAAAGGCATTTGACAAGTAAATTGTTGAATGCTTTTTTATTATTCCCCTTTTTTAAATCCATTCTCCTTTGTTCTAAGTTAACTGACAAAATAAGAACTAATCCTTCAAAATTTCTCTTTTATTATCGGCATGAAATGACAGACTTCCATATAAGATGTACTATATACTAATTTCTAAGATTAAAAATTTAATAAAAATAGTGTTAAAGCGTATGAAAAAGTATAGTGACTATTAGTGAAAGGAGAAATAGATTGTCTATCTATATAGATGTAATCTGGTTGTTAAACTTTTTCTTTGACGCCCTATTATTACTGTTAACTGCTATGATATTAAAACGTAGGATTGTCAAATGGAGAATTTTAGTAGGTTCTTTTATTGGGTCTTTGCTCGTACTATTAGTGGTCTCTCCTTTTGCTGTGTTAGGGTCACATCCTATTACAAAGCTACTCTTTTCGATTGTGATTGTTGGAGTCGCATTTGGATATAAAAGATTTCGCTATTTTATCCAAGGACTTTTAACCTTTTATTTTGCTACTTTCATGATTGGAGGTGGGATGATAGGGGTTCATTATTTCATGGAATTTGATGTGAAAGTATTTGATGGATCTATTCTAACTAAATCTTCGGGCTATGGTAATCCAATTAGCTGGGGATTTGTATTGTTAGGTTTTCCGATTTTATGGTATTTCTCTAAAAATAGAATTGAGGATATCGAGACGAAGCAAGTATTTTATGACCAGATTGTAGCTGTAAAGATTGTGATTGATGATGTAACAATACATTTAAATGGATTAGTAGACAGTGGTAATCAATTGTTTGATCCGATTACGAAAAGCCCAGTTATGATCTTGGATATAAATAAATATGAACATTTATTCCCGAAACCGTTAATTGAACAATCAAAAAATATTGAGCTTTTAACAAATGACACAAATTCCGAATCACATAAATGGGAAAGTCGTGTAAGACTTATTCCATACCGAGGGGTTGGACAGGAGCATCAATTTTTACTAGCAGTTAAACCTGACCAGATTACAATCTATGAAGGGAATAAAGAAAATACTGTGAAAAAAGGTCTGGTGGCCATCAATCATACAACTCTGTCAACAGATGGGGAGTATGATTGTATCATTCATCCGAAAATGCTTGTTTCTGCCTCTATTCCGTCTGCATCTTAACAAGAAGTCAAACTAAATAATGCTTATAAATATCATACTCATGTTTTTTACAAATTAGAAGGGAGAACGTACCTGTGGCTAAACTAAAATTAAAGCTTACATATTGGTGGTATAAAATATTACTTAAATTAGGTCTCAAAACTGATGAGATTTATTATATCGGAGGAAGTGAAGCATTACCTCCACCTCTTTCAAAGGATGAGGAAGAAGTCCTCTTAAATAAGCTACCTAGTGGTGATAAGGCTGCGAGATCAATACTAATAGAAAGAAATCTACGACTTGTCGTTTACATCGCACGAAAGTTTGAAAATACCGGTATTAACATCGAGGATTTAATAAGCATTGGAACGATCGGACTAATCAAAGCTGTAAATACCTTTAACCCTGAAAAGAAAATTAAACTCGCAACCTACGCATCAAGATGTATTGAAAATGAGATTTTGATGTATTTGCGACGAAATAATAAAATTAGGTCGGAAGTATCCTTTGATGAACCATTAAATATCGATTGGGATGGTAATGAATTATTATTATCCGATGTGTTAGGAACAGAGGAGGATATTATCACAAAGGATTTGGAGGCAAATGTCGACCGCAAGCTTTTGGTGAAGGCATTACACCAACTTAATGATCGTGAAAAACAGATTATGGAGCTGCGATTTGGGCTCATTGGTGGAGAAGAAAAAACGCAAAAGGACGTTGCGGATATGCTTGGGATTTCCCAATCCTATATTTCAAGATTAGAAAAACGAATCATAAAACGTCTGCGTAAAGAATTCAATAAGATGGTCTGAATGGAAAATTTATTTCGGACGCAACCTGTTGATTTAACTGTTTTTTTACATTTATTCTGGAAATAGTTGTGAATTAGAAATGCATATTTTTCCCTCTAACGGAGATACTTAACTTTGTACAGCAACTCCTGTTAGGAGGGAAAGAATTGACTCGAAATAAAGTAGAAATTTGTGGTGTTGATACTTCAAAACTTCCAGTACTAAAGAATGAAGAGATGAGACAGTTATTTAGACAAATGCAAAGTGGTGATTTGTCTGCTCGCGATAAGCTCGTAAATGGAAATTTACGACTTGTTCTCAGTGTCATTCAACGTTTTAACAACAGAGGAGAATTTGTAGATGATTTATTTCAAGTCGGATGCATTGGCTTAATGAAATCAATCGATAATTTTGACCTTGGTCAGAATGTGAAATTCTCCACCTATGCGGTACCGATGATTATCGGTGAAATTCGGCGCTATTTACGAGACAACAATCCTATCAGGGTGTCACGTTCACTTCGTGACATTGCCTATAAGGCTTTGCAAGTAAGAGAGCGTTTGATGAGTGAAACATCGAGGGAACCAACTGCTGAAGAAATCTCAAAGGTTCTCGAAGTGCCACACGAGGAAATAGTATTTGCACTTGATGCCATTCAAGACCCTGTATCATTATTTGAACCTATCTATAATGATGGGGGAGATCCAATCTATGTGATGGATCAATTAAGTGATGAACGAAACCGTGATTCAAACTGGATTGAGGAAATCGCCTTAAAGGAAGGTATGAGACGATTAAACGATCGCGAAAAGTTAATCCTTCGTAAACGATTTTTTCAAGGTAAAACACAAATGGAAGTTGCTGAAGAAATCGGAATCTCTCAAGCCCAAGTATCACGTCTTGAAAAAGCTGCAATCAAACAAATGAATAAGAATATCCAAAATTAAATGGCTAAATGCCATTTATGGACAAGTTATAGCATGGATAAGTCAAATAACTAGACATTCGATATATTCGAATGTCTTTTTTATCTCATAAAAAGGAGTGAGTCAGGCATATAAATATACAATAGTAGGAATATAGGGGGCGTGGGATATGGTTAGGATTTCTGATTTTCAGGCAAAGGATGTTGTAAGTGTTGTCGATGGGAAGAGGCTTGGGAATATCGGGGACATCGATATCAACCTAACAACTGGAAAAATAGAATCGATAATTATTGGCGGTTACGGGAAGGTTTTGGGCTTATTTGGACGCGATGAAGAGATTGTCATTCCATGGAGAAATATAATAAAAGTAGGGAAGGATGTCATATTAGTAAGAACAGAGAGTCAAATCGAATAATCTTAGCTTATTTGACATTTTTGCTAACATAATCTCCTTTCTTTTGCTAAGATATGATAAAATAAGCAAAAGAAGGGCCTATTTATTAAGAATAATAAAAAAATGTCGACCAATTTTTAAAGGTTGATTATGATAAATAAAGGGATGTTGTTATGAAGGTTGAACCATTTATTCAGAATTCAGAACAAGTGTTAACATTCAATGGATGGAATCATTTTTCTAATCAGCTGGTCGTTGGTTTTACCACAAAAAATGGTGGATGTAGTGATAAGGAATTTAAATCCTTAAATCTTGGGTTGCATGTAAAAGATGAGTACAACACTGTTGTCTCCAATCGAAGAATATTGGCAGACATTCTCCAATTTCCTACTGAAAACTGGGTATGTTCTGAGCAAACACATAAAAATACAATCGCTAAGGTCATGTTAGATGATCTTGGTGCAGGGGTTTTTACATACGAGGATAGCATAAAGGACACTGATGGTTTATATACAACTCAAAAAAATATCCTGTTAACTCTTTGTTTTGCTGACTGTGTTCCGTTGTACTTTTTTGCACCTTCAAAGCAGATAATCGGTATAGCTCATGCAGGATGGAAGGGAACGGTTCATGATATTGCAGGAGAGCTAGTTCGTGCTTGGGCTAAAGAGGGTGTCATGCCTCATGAAATCCATGCTTTAATCGGACCAGCAATTGATAATTGCTGCTATATTGTGGATGATTACGTGCTGAACTTTGTTAGTGCTTTGGATGAAGTTAATCAAAAAACATACGAGAAAGTAAGTGACAACCAGTATCGATTAGATTTGAAAATAATGAATTACCAACTAATGGTAAGAGCAGGGATTCCTCCTGAACATATTCAAGTTTCCTCATATTGTACATCTTGTGAGAATCAGCTATTCTTTTCACACCGGAGAGATGCCGGGAAAACGGGAAGAATGATGAGTTTTATTGGCTTTAAGGAGGATTAAAATAAAAATGAGCGTAAAAGATAATCTGTTAAACATTCAAGAACACATTGCGCAGGCATGTAAACGATCCAACCGCAGAGAAGATTCTGTTTCAATCATTGCGGTTACAAAATATGTTAGTATTGAAACGACAAGAGAAGCCATTAATGCTGGAATTTACCATATTGGAGAAAATCGTGATGATGGACTGTTAAACAAGCAGGAATCACTTGGCGATGAACCAACATGGCATTTTATAGGATCTCTTCAGACTAAAAAAGTAAAAAGGATTGTCAATAAAGTGGATTACATTCATTCACTTGATCGAATTTCTTTAGCGGAGGAAATACATAAGCGCGCAACAAATAAGGTGAAATGTTTTGTTCAGGTGAATACATCTGGGGAAGAATCAAAACATGGTATGTCACCGGAGCATCTAAAGCCTTTCATAAAGGAACTCGAAAAATTTTCTTCCATTGAGGTCGTGGGATTAATGACAATGGCCCCATTCACTGAAGATACTACTAACATACGCAAATGCTTCCAGAAGTTACGTACGCTAAGAGACGATGTACAAGCCCTTGGTTTACCATATGCTCCTTGTACAGAATTATCTATGGGTATGTCCAATGATTTTGAAATTGCCATTGAAGAAGGGGCCACTTTCATTCGCATTGGTACATCCCTCGTAGGAAAAGAGTTTTAGCGCATTTGAATAAAGAGAGGTGTTATAAATGAGTATAAAAACCAAATTTAAAAGTTTTTTTGCGTTAGAGGATGAATATGATTATGATGAGGAAGATTATTTTGAAGAAGAAGTGGAGCCTACAAAACCCACAAAACCTGCTACAAAACAAAATGTAGTAAGCTTACAAAGCGTTCAGAAGTCTTCAAAAGTCATCCTGTTTGAACCACGTGTATATGCTGAGGCACAGGAGATTGCAGATCATTTAAAGAATAGACGAGCAGTCGTTGTAAACCTTCAACGCGTTGAGCACAATCAGGCAAAAAGAATTGTTGACTTTTTAAGTGGTACAGTCTATGCAATTGGTGGAGATATACAACGAATTGGTTCTAATATATTCTTGTGTACTCCTGATAATGTCGATGTTTCAGGAAATATCTCTGAGATTGTCTCTAATGAAGAATATACTGAAAAGGGGTGGTAATCGAAAATGGGTCTTATTTTCGGTATTTTAAGTCAAGTGCTTGTGTTGTATTCTTACGCACTTATCATCTATATTTTATTGTCATGGTTTCCAAATGCTAGGGAGTCTGGAATTGGCCAGTTTCTAGCAAGAATCTGTGAACCATATTTGGAACCATTTAGACGATTTATACCTCCACTAGGAATGATCGATATTTCTCCGATTGTTGCAATCCTAGTTCTCAACTTCGCTGGAAGAGGAGTTTATGCGTTACAAAACATGTTCTAAAGGACCTTTTATGAGGTCCCTTTCTTCATTTTTGACAAGGCTAAAATTGTTATAGTCCAAAGTCAAATAAAATAGGCTGCATTTCTTAAGCTTTTTTATTTAAAAGAGGTATCTACATTATGAATTTATATCAACATTTTCGAAAAGAAGAGCATGCGTTCATTGATCAAGTTTTGGAATGGAAACAGCTTGTAGAAAACCAATACAGTCCCAAGTTAACTGATTTCCTAGATCCACGTGAACAGGAGATTGTAAAACAAGTGATTGGTACAAACGGAGACACGCTTGTTGATTTTTTTGGTGGAAAAGAAGGGCTTGAACGCAAGAGGGCTTTAATATATCCAACCTATTTTTCTCCAAATGAAGATGACTATAATCTTTCCTATTTTGAACTAAAGTATCCTGTCAAATTTGTTACTGTGGACCATCGTAAGGTGCTTGGTTCACTAATGTCACTTGGATTGAAACGATCTAAGTTTGGAGACATCCTAACCCACGATGAGAGAATTCAATTAATCGTTGCGAAAGAGATTGCTGATTTTGTACGAATGAATTTAAACTCGGTTGGAAAAGCAACTGTTTCATTGACAGAAATACCTGTAACCGAAATTCTATTGGTAAATGAAGATTGGACAGAGCAAGTTGTTACAGTTTCTTCGTTGCGATTAGATACCGTACTTTCGTCGGTCTTAAATGTTTCCAGACAAAAAGTACAAGCTCTTATAGAAAATGGTCTTGTTAAAGTGAATTGGAAGGTAATTGATCAAACATCATTTGAATGTAAGGAAAGTGATGTTCTCTCTGTTCGTGGATATGGGAGAAGCAAACTCCATTCAATTGATGGAAAAACGAAAAGAGATAAATGGAGAATAAATGTAGGAAGACAAAAATAATTGAAAACAATGCAGGAATTTCTTCTTTTTTGTCGAAATGTAAAGTATCATTCAAATAGAGAATGTTTTTTATCTATTAATTTTTGGAGGTGGCATTCGTGCCTTTAACGCCATTAGATATTCATAATAAAGAATTTAATAAAGGCTTTCGTGGTTATGATGAAGATGAGGTAAATGAATTTCTAGATCAAGTCATTAAAGACTATGAGTTGGTTATTCGTGAAAAAAAAGAGCTTGAATCAAAGCTATCAGAATTAAATGAGAAACTTGGTCATTTTACAAATATCGAAGAAACATTAAATAAATCAATTCTAATTGCTCAAGAAACAGCTGAAGAAGTAAAGCGTAATGCTTCCAAGGAAGCAAAACTAATTATTAAAGAAGCAGAAAAGAATGCTGATCGTATTATTAATGAATCACTAGCTAAATCTAGGAAGATATCAATCGAAATTGAAGAATTAAAGAAACAATCCAAAGTATTTAAAACAAGATTTAAGATGCTAATTGAAGCTCAGCTTGATCTTTTAAATAACGATGATTGGGATCACTTAATGGAATATAACGTAGAGCCTGTGTTTGCGGAGTCAGAAGAAAACTAGTTTGAATACTTGACTCTTTTGTTCATTACGCATATAATTTTAAAACAACTAATTACACTTGAATACAAAAAGTAGCTATGAAAGGGACAGTAGTTTTTGTCGTTCTTATGTTAGCGAGTCAGGGTTGGTGGAAGCCTGATATAAGTGATAAAAATGAAAATCACCCTGGAGTTCGATGCTGAACATATATAAATGGTTCAACTATACCCTGTATATTGACATTTCTAAGTAAGCATATCGCGAATCATTCACGTTACGAATGTCGAGTGGACGAATATAGTATATTTGTCTATAAGGGTGGTACCGCGAGAGCCTTCTCGTCCCTTTTTGGGATGAGAGGGCTTTTTTGTATTCAACTCGTGTTTACTACCTGTCCATAGAAGCTGCAAGTAAGTTTTATCTAATTTAGGAGGAAAAGGTTATGGATTACAAAGACACATTATTAATGCCAAAAACTGAGTTCCCGATGCGTGGAAATCTACCTAATCGTGAACCACAGATGCAAGAAAAATGGGAAAACATGAACATTTATCAAAAGGTTCAAGAACGCACAAAAGGTCGCCCATTATTCGTACTACATGATGGCCCTCCTTATGCAAATGGTGATATCCATATGGGTCATGCACTCAATAAAATCATCAAGGACATGATTGTTCGTTTTAAATCAATGAACGGTTATTGTGCACCTTATGTTCCTGGTTGGGATACGCACGGACTTCCAATTGAAACAGCACTTACAAAAAATAAAAAGGTAAATCGTAAATCAATGAGTGTTGCTGAATTCCGTAAGCTATGTGAGGAATACGCATATGAACAAATAAATAACCAAAGAGAGCAATTTAAACGACTAGGCGTTCGGGGTGATTGGGAAAACCCTTATATTACATTAAAACCAGAATATGAGGCTCAGCAAATCAAAGTATTTGGTGAAATGGCTAAAAAGGGTTATATCTATAAAGGACTTAAACCGGTATACTGGTCCCCTTCAAGTGAATCAGCACTAGCAGAAGCGGAAATTGAATACCAAGATAAGCGTTCACCATCAATCTATGTTGCATTCCCTGTTAAGGATGGAAAGGGTGTGTTAGAAGGTGATGAAAAAATCATCATCTGGACAACAACTCCATGGACGATTCCTGCAAATTTAGGAATCAGTGTACACCCAGAACTTGAATATAGTGTTATTAGTGTTGAAAACAATAAGTTTGTTGTTGCTTCAGCATTACTAGAAGCAGTAACAAAAGAGATTGGTTGGGAAGACGTAGTTGTTGTTAAAACATTTAAAGGTCGTGAATTAGATAAGGTCGTTGCGTCACATCCAATCTATGGACGGGATTCATTAGTGATGCTAGGTGATCATGTAACAACTGATGCAGGTACTGGATGTGTACATACAGCACCTGGTCACGGGGAAGACGATTTCATTGTGGGCCAAAAATACGGAATTGACGTTTTATGCCCTGTAGATGAAAAAGGCTACATGACAGCAGAAGCAGAAGGGTTTGAAGGGTTATTCTATGATGAGGCCAACAAACCGATTACAGAAAAGTTAAATGAAGTTGGAGCACTTTTGAAACTTTCTTTCATAACTCACTCATATCCACATGATTGGCGTACGAAAAAGCCAACCATTTTTAGAGCTACTGCACAATGGTTTGCATCGATAAAGGACTTTAGAAATGAGTTAATGGAAGCTGTTAAAGAAACGAAATGGGTTCCAGCATGGGGCGAGACACGTCTCTACAATATGGTTCGTGACCGAGGAGACTGGTGTATTTCACGTCAACGTGCATGGGGTGTACCTATTCCAGTATTTTATGGTGAAAATGGTGAACCCATAATTACAGATGAAACAATTAATCATGTTTCAAATTTATTTAGAGAATACGGTTCAAATGTTTGGTTTGAACGTGAAGCGAAAGCCTTATTACCTGATGGATTCACGCATGAATCAAGTCCGAACGGTGTCTTCACAAAAGAAGATGACATTATGGACGTGTGGTTCGACTCTGGTTCATCCCATCAAGCGGTTCTGTTAGAAAGAGAAGATTTACAACGTCCGGCAGACCTTTATCTAGAAGGTTCTGACCAATATCGTGGTTGGTTCAACTCTTCACTTTCGACTGCAGTTGCTGTAACAGGAAAAGCGCCTTATAAAGGAGTGCTAAGCCACGGTTTTGCCCTCGATGGTGATGGTCGTAAGATGAGTAAATCATTAGGGAACGTTGTGGTACCTGAAAAGGTTATGAAACAGCTAGGTGCAGACATTTTACGATTATGGGTAGCATCTGTTGACTATCAAGCAGACGTCCGTGTTTCTGACGCAATATTAAAACAGGTAGCAGAGGTTTATCGTAAAATCAGAAATACGTTCCGGTTCTTATTAGGTAACCTGAGTGATTTTAATCCAGAAACTAATGCAGTTCCAGTAAATGAGTTACGTGAGGTTGACCGTTATATCCTTGTTAAGTTAAATAAATTAATTGATAAGGTTAAAACATCTTATGATAATTATGAATTTGCAGGTGTTTATCACTCTGTTCACAATTTCTGTACAATTGAATTAAGCTCATTCTATCTGGACTTTGCAAAGGATATCCTATATATTGAAGCGGCTGACCAACATGATCGTCGTTCTATTCAAACAGTCTTATATGAAGCATTAGTTAGCTTAACGAAGCTTGTAACGCCAATTCTTCCACACACAGCTGATGAAGTATGGTCTCACATTGATTCTGTTCATGAAGAAAGTGTGCAATTAGTTGATATGCCAACTTCAGTTGTGATTCCTAATGGAGATGAGCTAGAAGCAAAATGGGATTCATTCATGGAGCTTAGAGATGATGTACTTAAAGCACTTGAGACAGCTAGAAATGAGAAAGTAATTGGTAAATCTTTAGCTGCTAGTATCACTCTTTATCCGAATTCCAAAACAAAAGAACTTTTAGACTCAGTTGAGGAAAATGTGCAGCAGTTATTTATTGTATCAGGCTTTACAATAGGTGGTTCCTATGAGGATGCCCCAGAAAACGCGCAAGTCTTCGATCAGGTTAAGATTGTTGTCGAAGTTGCAGAAGGTGAAACATGTGACCGTTGTTGGGTTGTGACACCAACTGTTGGTGAAGATAAGGATCACCCAGAGCTTTGTTTACGTTGTGCGTCTGTTGTGAAAGAAAATTACACAAACTAATCTAGTAAAAGTCATGGATCTTTGATTCATGACTTTTTTTGGAACTTATTTGCAACATGACGTTAATACAACTGTAAACAAACTCAACGCTTGCCAACCGTCAAATTTTAATGGAAATAGCGTATTATGTAAGTAGAACATTCATTAATTATGGGAAAGGGAGGATGAAAAGGACTTCGTTGGTAACTTATCAGCATTCCTCTTTCGTCTTCTTATTTTCATACGAAAGGAAAAACTTGTTGGCTTTAAGAAAAACTTGTTCAGGTAACACTATCCTTACTACCTTAAAGAAGCATTAATCAAAAGCATGATAAGGAGGCGTTCCAATGAACGATCAGTATGCAGAGATTAAAGCGGAATTAGAGTTAACGAAGAAGGAACTTTTATCTAGGTTGATGCAAACTGCAAAATATGAGGTCAGTCAAGAATTGTTCTTTCATAATGACCAATCCGAAAAAGAAAAAATTGTTATGAATCATATAAAAGAAGATTTACGAGATGTCGAAAGGGCCCTAAATAAATTTAATTCTGGGATATTTGGAATTTGTGAGGAAACAGGTGCAGAAATTCCAATCGACAAGCTACGAATTTTACCAACAGCACGAACTATCTTTGAATTTTCCTTCACTGATTTATATGACAGAAGTAATGTCATACCTCTTCATAAAGAAAACCATCTACATTTAGTTGAACAGAAGTAAACCATTGTTTTACTTCTGTTCGCTTCACCCAAATAGATTGTACACGCGTCTAATCATGTGCTAAAATCACATAAGGTAAAGTTTGTTAACATGGGGGCGTTTTCGTGTATTATTATTTATTAGCTTTGTTTGTTATTTTATTAGACCAGGTTACAAAATGGGTGATTGTCCGTTATATGGAACTTGGAGATTCAATTGAAGTTATTTCAGGCTTTTTGTACATAACGTCACATCGCAATCGTGGTGCAGCATGGGGGATTTTACAAGGACAGATGTGGTTCTTTTATATTATCACCACTATCGTTGTGGTTATGCTCATTATATATATTCAACGTCTCAAACCAAACCAGCGTTTGTTCGGCATTGCGCTTTCACTAATGTTAGGTGGTGCAATTGGAAATTTTATAGACCGTATCTTTCGTAAAGAAGTTGTCGATTTTATAGATACATACATCTTTACATATAATTTTCCGATATTTAATATTGCTGATTCTGCGCTAGTAATTGGTGTCGGTTTAATATTTATAGTAACAATTTTCGAAGGAAAATTAGAAAAGGAGAAATCAGATGAATCAATTCGAACTAACGATTGAGGAACACCAACATAATGACCGAATTGATAAAATTGTCTCTGCCTTTAATTCAGAGTGGTCAAGGACCCAAGTTCAATCTTGGATTAAGGATGGAAATATTCTAGTCAACGGAAATCAAATTAAACCAAACTATAAAGTTAATAGTGGGGATTATATAAAAATTGACATTCCAGATCCAGAACCACTAGATGTTATTCCAGAAGAGATGAATTTAGATGTTTATTATGAAGATGCAGATGTACTTGTCGTGAATAAACCAAAAGGCATGGTCGTTCATCCTGCTCCAGGTCATGTAAGTGGAACACTAGTAAATGGTTTAATGGCCCATTGTAAGGACCTATCAGGAATTAATGGGGTAATGCGCCCTGGGATTGTACATCGAATCGACAAGGACACATCTGGCCTTTTAATGGTTGCAAAGAATGACGTTGCGCATGAATCTCTAGTGAATCAATTGGTAGAAAAATCGGTAACCCGTAAATATAAGGCAATCGTTCATGGGGTCATTCCGCATGACCAAGGCACAATCGATGCACCGATTGGTAGAGATAAAAAAGACCGTCAAAGTATGACTGTGACGGACGAGAATAGTAAAAATGCAGTGACACACTTCAATGTCTTAGAACGTTTTAAGGAATTTACTTTTATTGAATGTCAGCTTGAAACAGGGCGGACTCATCAAATCCGCGTTCATATGAAATATATAGGATATCCATTAGCAGGTGATCCGAAATATGGACCTAAGAAAACGCTGGATATTGATGGACAAGCACTTCATGCGGGAGTTTTAGGCTTTATTCACCCTCGAACAAAGGAATACCTTGAGTTTGAAGCACCGCTTCCTGCTTATTTTGAGGAATTACTCGAAAAGTTACGCCATTAGAATCTAACTCTTGTCTTGAACTCATAAAAAAACATTGACAAAATTCGATAACGGTCGTAAAATTAAATTAATTAAATGAGTCCCTTTAAAATCAGTCCCGTGAGGCTGAGAAGGAAACGGAGTTGCATATGGATAAGTATCCATTTGTATTATTGTGTCCTCTCGCCTACGGTGAGAGGACTTTCTTTTTTTAAAGAAGTAATGTAAGTGAGGTGTGTCAAATGGCTGAAACTGAAAAGGCTGTAGTCTTAGACAATCAAGCAATAAGAAGAGCATTAACAAGAATAGCTCACGAAATTATTGAAAAAAACAAAGGTATTGAAGACTGTGTAATTGTTGGGATTAAGACAAGAGGAATTTACTTGGCAAAACGTATTGCAAGTCGTATTGAGCAAATAGAAGGCAAAAAAATTGCCATCGGTGAAATTGATATTACCTTATACCGTGACGATTTAACTACAAAAACTGCAGATCGTGAACCTATTGTAAAAGGTTCAGATATACCAGTTGAGATTACTAATAAAAAAGTCATCTTAGTTGATGATGTCTTGTACACAGGTAGAACAGTAAGGGCAGCTCTTGATGCATTAATTGACATTGGTCGACCTGCACAAATTCAGCTAGCCGTGTTAATTGATAGAGGTCACCGCGAATTCCCAATTAGGGCCGATTATGTTGGGAAAAATATACCAACCGCCAGCTCTGAAAGGATAGTAGTCGAACTAGAAGAGATAGATAAGTTTGACCAAGTTACCATTCATAAAAATTAAATAGATACCCTTTAATTGTAGTCCAGAGAGGCTAACAAAGGGGTAAACATTCCTTCTCGAATGATAGGGATTTGTATACCTCTTTGTGTAAAAAACACAAAGATTTTTTTATTTATGGAGTTTTACAATGAGGAGGAATAATTAATGAGTAATAAAATCGTATTAGGAATTCATGAAAAGCCATCACCAGGTCTGTTTGCAGTCTTAAGCTTGCAGCATTTGTTTGCCATGTTTGGTGCAACCATCTTAGTACCATTTTTAGTTGGAATTAGTCCAGGAGTTGCTCTTATCTCGAGTGGATTAGGTACATTAGCATTTCTACTTATAACGAAAGGGCAGGTGCCAGCATACTTAGGATCTTCCTTTGCTTTCATCATTCCACTACAAACAGCTATCGAAGCTGACGGTCCGGGTGCCGCAATGATGGCAAGTTTACTTGCAGGTTTAGTGTACGGGATCGTTGCATTGCTTATTAAAGCAACAGGACATAAATGGCTTGTGAAAATTCTACCACCAGTTGTAGTTGGTCCAGTAATTATTGTAATTGGATTAAGTCTAGCGGGTACAGCAGTTGGAATGGCAATGAATGATCCAAGTAGTGGTGCATACAGCCTGCAGCATTTTTCAGTAGCATTGGTTACGCTAGCTATCGTAATTATTGCAACAATCTTTTTTAAAGGGTTCTTTAATCTAATCCCGGTTTTAATCGGGATAATTGGCGGATATATATATGCATTAGCTGTTGGGTTAGTTGATTTTACTGCAGTAAAACAAGCTAAATTCTTTGAAGTGCCAGACTTTATAATTCCGTTCGTATCCTACACACCGCAATTTTCATTGGAACTGATTGCTCTAATCGTACCTGTAGCAATAGTAACTTTATCAGAGCATATTGGACATCAAATGGTGTTAGGGAAAGTTGTTCAAAAAGACCTAATCAAAAAACCAGGTTTACATCGTTCCATTATGGGGGATGGTATTGCAACAATGATCGCATCATTACTAGGTGGTCCACCAAATACAACGTATGGAGAAAACATTGGTGTCTTAGCCATCACCCGAATTTTTAGTGTGTATGTTATCGGTGGGGCTGCTGTTGTTGCCATATTCTTCGGTTTCAGTGGAACTATCAATGCATTAATAAGCTCCATTCCTACTCCAGTAATGGGTGGAGTATCCATCTTGTTATTCGGAATTATTGCTTCATCTGGATTACGAATGTTAGTTGATAGCAAAGTGGATCTTAGTGAAAATAGAAACCTTGTTATCTCATCTGTTATCCTTGTCGTCGGGATTGGTGGAGCGTTCATTAAGGTATTAGGTTTTGAAATTCACAGTATGGCATTAGCTGCAATCATTGGTGTCTTACTAAACATAATACTTCCTGGTGGAGAAGTTAGTGAAAAAGAAGATATTTACGAGGCTCATCATGAGGATGATAACTCGGTTGCATAATGCAACACCTTTTAAAGTAACCCAGAGAGGTTAGCAAGGGTGTAAGGATTTTGTGAAGAGGTATAGCATTAGTGTACCTTTTTTAATCAAAATCCTCGTTTTTACACCCTTACCAGAGTAGGTAAGGGTGTTTTTTTATAAGAAAAAGGAGGAGAGAATATGAATCATATACTCACAATGAGCGAGTTAAGCATTGAAGATATTGACAGAATTCTTTTTGATGCACAGTTGTTTTCTGAAGGAAGTCAGTGGAAGCTTGAAAAACAAACGTTTGTTGCAAATCTTTTCTTCGAACCAAGTACACGTACACGTTTTAGCTTTGAGGTAGCCGAAAGAAGAATTGGTGCTGATGTCTTGAACTTAGAGGCAATGACCTCAAGTGTTCAAAAAGGAGAAAGTCTCTATGATACAGTAAGAACACTTCAATCTATAGGAGCAAAAGCAGTAGTGATTCGTCATCAAAAAGATGAGTATTTTAATGCACTCCGTGATGGCATTTCTATTCCGATTATTAATGCTGGTGATGGATGTGGCCATCATCCTACACAGTCTCTCCTCGATCTATTAACCATAAAACAAGAGTTTAATAGATTTAAAGATTTGAATATATTAATTGTCGGTGATATTCGTCATAGCCGGGTTGCACGATCTAATGCTGAAAGTTTAACAAGGCTCGGTGCGAATGTTCACTTTTCAGCGCCAGTTGAATGGCAGGATTATACCAATCCTTATGGAACATATGTGGACCTAGATGAAGGCCTTAAAGAAGCAGATGTTGTCATGCTACTTCGCATCCAACATGAACGCCATGAGGCTTCAATGGGACTAACCAAAGAGGAATACCACAAACAATATGGTCTAACAAATAATCGAGGTAAGAACCTCAAAAGAGGTAGTATTATTATGCATCCAGCTCCAATTAATCGGGGTGTTGAGATAGCGAGTGAACTTGTAGAATCGCAAGAATCTAGAATTTTTAAACAGATGGAAAATGGTGTATTCATAAGGATGGCCGTTCTCAAAAGAGTTTTACAACAGGTAGAAGGAGGAATTTTAATATGAGTACTTTATTAAAGAACGCTAAAGTCTTAAACGAAGATGGCAAGCTAGTAGCTAAAGATATTAAAATTATGGACGGAAAAGTCGAAGCAATTGGTGCAAACCTTGACCCTTTGGGTTGTGAAGTTATTGATGTCGAAGGAATGTTCGTATCTGCTGGATTTGTTGATGTCCATGTACACCTTCGTGAGCCTGGTGGAGAACATAAAGAAACGATTGAAACAGGTAGTCTTGCAGCCGCGAGAGGTGGATTCACCACAATTTGTGCAATGCCTAATACAAGACCAGTACCAGATACAGTTGAGCAAATGAACTGGTTACAACAAAGGATAAAGGATACCTCACATGTGAATGTGCTGCCGTATGCGTCCATCAGTATACGTGAGTTAGGACAAGAACTTACTGATATGGAAGGTTTAAAAGAAGCTGGTGCATTCGCATTTACTGACGATGGTGTTGGAATTCAATCTGCAGGAATGATGCTCGAAGCCATGAGGAAGGCTGCTGCAATTGATATGCCAATCGTTGCCCATTGTGAGGAGAATACTCTAATCAATAAAGGATCTGTTCATGAAGGTGAATTTTCTAAACAGTATGGGATTAATGGAATACCATCTGTCTGTGAATCTGTACATATTGCAAGGGATGTTTTATTAGCTGAAGCGGCAGGCTGCCACTACCATGTATGTCATGTAAGTACAAAAGAATCTGTACGAGTCATTAGAGATGCAAAGAGAGCTGGTATAAGAGTTACAGCGGAAGTAACCCCACATCATTTATTACTATGTGATGAAGATATTCCAGGCCTTGATACAAATTATAAAATGAATCCTCCTCTACGTGGGAAAGAGGATCTAGAGGCACTAATTGAAGGTCTGCTTGATGGAACAATTGATTTCATCGCGACAGACCATGCACCACACGCAAGCGAAGAAAAGGCGCAGGGAATGGCATTAGCACCATTTGGTATCGTTGGACTAGAAACGGCATTTCCACTTCTTTACACACATTTAGTAGAGACAAAAATCATTACGTTAAAACAATTAATAGACTTTCTAACTACTAAGCCAGCAAACACATTTACACTACCATTTGGAACTTTGGAAGTTGGAAAGAATGCTGACTTAACTGTAATTGATTTAAACTGTACAGAAAAAATCAATCCTGAAAACTTTGTATCTCAAGGGAAAAATACACCATTTGCAGGCTGGGAATGTAAAGGTTGGCCAGTTTTGACTCTCGTAAATGGCAGCATTGTATGGCAGAAAGGAAGTGTTCTAGCGTGAAAAGGCAACTTATTTTAGAGGATGGAACCGTTTTTGTTGGTGAGGGATTTGGAAGCAATTCAGATAAAATCGGAGAAGTAATTTTTAATACGGGAATGACAGGATATCAGGAAATAGTATCAGACCCTTCCAATAGCGGGCACATTGTTACACTGACATACCCTCTAATTGGGAACTACGGAATTAATAGAGATGATTTCGAATCAATTAACCCTTCAATTAGTGGTCTAATCGTGAATGAAGTCTGTGATCACCCATCTAATTTTAGGAGTCAGTTCAGTCTTAATGAATACTTTAAATCACAAGAGATTCCGGGTCTTTCAGGAATTGATACAAGAAAACTTACTAGGATTATCCGTCAATATGGAACCTTAAAAGGTGCAATTTGCGGAATGAATGTTGAAGTTGATGAGGTTGTGAAACAGCTAAATAAAATGATCCTGCCTACTGATCAAGTAAAGCAAGTATCAACAAAAAGTGCTTACCCAAGTCCAGGAAGAGGACATCGTATTGTATTAGTAGACTTTGGAATGAAGCATAGCATTCTTCATGAATTAAATAAACGAGGTTGTGATGTTATTGTTGTTCCATATAACGTCACAGCGGCAGAGGTATTACGCCTGAGTCCAGATGGTGTTTTGTTAAGTAATGGTCCTGGAGATCCAAAGGATGTACCAGAAGCTATAGAAATGATTAAAGGGGTCCTAGGGAAAGTACCGTTATTCGGGGTGTGTCTCGGCCATCAATTATTCGCCTTAGCAAATGGAGCAGAAACAGAAAAAATGAAATTTGGACATAGAGGTTCAAATCATCCAGTTAAAGACGTAAAAACAGGAAAAATTGCCATTACTTCACAAAATCATGGGTATACAGTCAACAAAGAGTCATTAACAGAAACAAATCTTGAAGTAACACATATAGCATTAAATGATGACACAGTTGAAGGCTTGCGACATTTAATTCACCCAGCTTTTACTGTCCAATTTCATCCAGAGGCACACTCGGGGCCTGATGATACAAATAGCTTATTTAACGACTTTTTACAGTTGATTGAAAACTCCAAGAAAGAAGGCGAAGAGCTATGCCAAAACGCTTAGATATTAACAGTATATTAGTAATCGGGTCTGGTCCAATTGTCATTGGTCAAGCTGCAGAATTCGATTATGCAGGAACCCAAGCATGCTTATCTTTAAAGGAAGAAGGTTACCGTGTAATACTTGTTAACTCAAACCCAGCGACAATCATGACAGATGTGGAAATTGCAGACAAAGTCTATATAGAGCCATTAACATTAGAATTTGTTAGCAAAATTATTCGTAAAGAAAGACCTGATGCAATTCTTCCTACACTTGGAGGACAAACAGGATTAAATATGGCTGTGGAACTATCAAAATCAGGAGTGCTAGATGAATGCGGAGTAGAAATCCTTGGTACTACCTTATCTGCTATTGAAAAAGCTGAGGACCGCGACTTATTCCGTAACTTAATGAATGAACTAAACGAGCCTGTACCTGATAGTGATATTATCCATAACCTAGAAGAAGCATATGGATTTGTTGAAAGGGTTGGATACCCAGTAATTGTAAGACCAGCCTTTACACTAGGAGGAACTGGTGGAGGGATTTGTAATAATGAAGAAGAGTTAATTGAAATTGTTACAAGTGGATTGAAAAATAGCCCTGTTACTCAATGTCTATTAGAAAAAAGCATCGCAGGCTACAAAGAAATTGAGTTTGAAGTAATGCGAGACTCAGCGGATAACGCAATTGTCGTATGTAGTATGGAGAATGTGGACCCAGTCGGAATTCATACAGGTGACTCCATTGTAGTTGCCCCTAGTCAAACATTGAGCGACCGTGAATATCAAATGTTACGACATACATCCTTGAAAATTATTCGTGCACTTGGAATTGAAGGTGGCTGTAATGTACAGTTAGCCCTTGATCCATATAGTTATAACTATTATATTATCGAGGTTAATCCACGTGTCAGCCGTTCTTCTGCACTGGCATCAAAAGCAACAGGTTATCCAATCGCGAAATTAGCTGCAAAAATAGCTGTGGGCTTAACTTTAGATGAAATGAAAAATCCTGTAACAGGTACAACATATGCAGCATTCGAACCAACTATCGACTATATTGTAACGAAAATTCCGCGTTGGCCATTTGACAAATTCGAGTCTGCTAATCGCCGATTAGGAACTCAGATGAAAGCAACTGGAGAAGTCATGGCGATTGGTCGAAACTTTGAAGAATCTATTTTAAAAGCAGTTCGTTCACTCGAGGCAAATGTGACGCATATTGAGCTTGAAGATGCAACGAATGCAGACCTAATAACGATTGAAAAACGAATTAGAAAAGCAGGAGATGAACGTCTATTCTATCTAGCTGAAGCAATTAGACGAGGAATTACAATCGAGGAAATTCATGAATGGTGTGAAATCGACTTGTTTTTCCTGAAAAAGTTTGAAAATATCATTACGTTAGAAGATACGTTACGCAATAATGTCGGAGATTTAGAAACATTAACGCATGCGAAAAGACGTGGATTTGCAGACTCAATCATTGCAAAACTTTGGAATCATTCTGAAGTTGAAATATATGAAACTCGTAAGCAAGATGGTATTGTTCCAGTCTTTAAAATGGTTGATACGTGTGCAGCAGAGTTTGAATCAGCAACACCTTATTATTACGGTACTTATGCTGATGAAAATGAATCAATTGTATCCGACCGTAAGAGCGTAATTGTCCTTGGATCAGGTCCAATCCGAATCGGTCAGGGAGTTGAGTTTGATTATGCGACCGTTCATTCTGTTTGGGCAATAAAGCAAGCAGGCTATGAATCAATCATCATTAATAACAACCCTGAAACAGTTTCAACTGACTTCAGTATCTCAGATAAACTTTATTTTGAACCATTAACAATCGAAGATGTTATGCATATTGTCGACTTGGAACAACCAGAAGGTGTAGTTGTTCAATTTGGCGGACAAACAGCTATCAATCTAGCGAGTGCCCTCGTTGAACGCGGAGTGAAAATCTTAGGAACATCTCTAGAAGATTTAGACCGTGCTGAAAATAGAGATAAATTTGAGCAAACGGTTATTTCGCTAGGCATACCACAGCCAAAAGGAAAAACAGCAACGTCTGTTAAAGAAGCAGTTGTTATCGCAGAATCAATTGGATATCCGGTGCTAGTAAGACCTTCCTATGTATTAGGTGGAAGAGCTATGGAGATCGTTTATCAAACAGAAGAACTTCTACATTACATGGAGAATGCTGTAAAAATTAACCCTGAGCACCCAGTATTAATAGATAGATACCTGACTGGAAAAGAAATCGAAGTAGACGCGATTTCTGATGGAGAAACAGTATATATACCTGGAATTATGGAGCATATTGAGCGAGCGGGAGTTCACTCTGGTGACTCAATTGCGGTATACCCACCACAAACCTTATCAGAACATGTGAAACAACAGATTATTGACCATACAATTGCCCTGGCAAAAGGATTAAAGATTATCGGTCTACTTAACATCCAATTCGTAATTTATAACGAAGAGGTATTTGTAATCGAAGTGAACCCACGTTCAAGCCGTACAGTACCATTCTTAAGTAAAATTACTGGTATTCCAATGGCAAATATCGCGACAAAGGTTATTCTTGGACAATCTCTACCATCATTAGGATACACGACTGGAATACATCCAGTAAGTGATGGAGTATATGTAAAAGTTCCAGTATTCTCGTTTGCTAAGCTTCGGAATGTTGATATTTCACTTGGACCTGAAATGAAATCAACTGGTGAGGTTATGGGCAAAGACCATACATTAGAAAAGGCCTTGTATAAAGGGTTAGTTGCTTCAGGTATCACAATTCCGAAATACGGTTCAGTTTTATTAACAGTTGCAGACAAAGATAAGGAAGAAGCACTTGAAATTGCTCGACGATTCCATACAATTGGTTATCGTTTGTTAGCTACGAGTGGTACGGCAAGTTACTTACAAAATGCAAATATTCCCGTTACAGTTGTAAATAAAATCGGTTCAGAAGCACCAAATCTTATTGACGTAATCCGCCAAGGAAAAGCACAATTCGTAATTAATACGTTGACCAAGGGTAAGCAACCAGCAAGAGATGGATTTAGGATCCGTCGTGAAACGGTTGAAAACGGAGTAGCATGCTTAACTTCTTTGGATACAGCTAAAGCAATTGTAAAGGTTCTGGAATCAATGACATTCTCTAGCGAAGCAATGGGCTCTCATGTACAGAAGCATGAGGTGGTACATTCATGATAATAAAACAACACATGAAAGTGATGAACCATATTCAACTAGCAGAGGATATTTATGAACTTACACTTGCGGGTGATTTGGTTCAGGAAATGGGTCAACCCGGTCAATTTGTCCATGTAAAAGTTAGTGATGGGATTGATCCGTTACTAAGAAGGCCTATTAGTATCGCGAATGTTGACCAAGAAAAGCAAGAATGTAAGTTGATTTATCGGAAGGAAGGACTCGGAACACGAGTCCTTTCTACAAAAATGGCCGATCAAACTGTGGACGTACTGGGGCCACTTGGTAATGGTTTTCCTGTCGAAGAAGTAAAACAAGGGGAGACGGCCTTACTTGTCGGTGGAGGAATAGGTGTTCCGCCTCTTTATGAATTATCAAAGCAACTAGTAGCAAAAGGTGTAAAAGTCGTTCATGTACTAGGGTTTCAAACGAAATCTGCAGTATTTTATGAAGAAGAGTTTAATAGATTAGGTGAGACCTATATAGCTACAGTGGATGGTTCATTTGGGACAAAAGGGTTTGTTACAGATGTCATTACAAAGTACACTCTGACTTTTGATACCCTATATACCTGTGGTCCAACACCAATGCTAAAAGCACTAGAAAAATCCTACCCGAATCGAAATGTCTTTATTTCATTAGAAGAGAGAATGGGTTGTGGGATTGGTGCATGCTTTGCATGCGTATGTCATCTGCAAAGCGATCCGGAAGGGACTTCTTATAAAAAAGTTTGTAGTGATGGCCCTGTATTTAAGGTTGGAGAGGTGGTACTATGAACAGACTTCAAGTTGAGCTACCAGGTTTATCACTTAAGAATCCAATTATGCCAGCGTCTGGGTGCTTTGGCTTTGGGAAGGAATATGCCCAGTTTTTCGATTTGAGTAAGTTGGGCGCTATCATGATTAAGGCAACAACTGTTAGTCCAAGATTCGGTAATCCTACTCCAAGAGTTGCTGAAACGAGTGCAGGTATGCTGAATGCCATTGGGTTACAAAATCCAGGGTTACAGAAGGTAATGAACGAAGAGCTTCCATGGCTTGAGCAATACGATGTTCCGATTATTGCGAATGTAGCTGGATCTCAAATTGAAGATTATGTTGAGGTTGCAGAAGAAATCTCTAAAGCACCAAATGTTCATGCACTTGAGTTGAATATATCCTGTCCAAATGTGAAGACAGGAGGAATCGCGTTCGGTACAATTCCTGAGGTAGCAGCACAATTAACGAAATATGTAAAAGAAGTTTCAAGTGTACCGGTTTACGTTAAGCTATCTCCGAATGTTTCGGACATCGTTGAAATGGCGAAAGCAGTTGAAGAAGCGGGTGCAGATGGGTTAACAATGATTAATACGTTAATCGGAATGCGAATTGATCTTAATACTGGAAAGCCAATTATAGCAAATAAAACAGGTGGTTTATCTGGTCCAGCAATTAAACCGGTTGCAATTCGAATGATCTATGAGGTAAGTCAAGCGGTGTCTATTCCAATTATAGGCATGGGTGGGATCCAAACAGCTGAAGATGTGCTTGAATATTTTTATGCTGGTGCAAGTGCAGTTGCAGTGGGCACAGCCAATTTTGTTGACCCACATGTCTGCCCGACAATACTAAAGGAACTTCCGATATTACTAGATAAGTACGGATTTGAACATATTTCCGAATGTCAGGGAAGGAGCTGGAAGTAATGCAACGACCATTAATTATCGCTCTTGATTTTCCGAACCAAAGAGAGGCTCAAGGATTTCTGAAGGATTTTCAAAATGAAAAGCTTTTCGTGAAGGTAGGAATGGAATTATTTTATCGAGAAGGTCCTTCCATCATTCATTATTTAAAAGAGCAAGGTCACTCTATTTTCTTGGACTTAAAGCTCCATGATATTCCAAATACCGTCTATTCCAGTATGAAGGGACTTGCCGGGTTAGGAGTTGATTTAGTCAATGTACACGCCGCAGGTGGACAGAAAATGATGGAAGCAGCACTAGAAGGACTTGAAGCAGGCACAGCAATCGGACAGTCAAGACCAAAATGTATCGCTGTTACACAGCTTACAAGCACAACTGAAGAAGTGATGAGACGGGAGTTGCTTATTGAACGGGATCTGCTTGATGTAGTAGTTGAATATGCTACTCTAACTAAGAAAAGCGGGTTAGATGGTATTGTCTGCTCTTCTCTTGAAGTACCGGTAATCAACCGACAATTAGGGAATGATTTTATGACGGTTACGCCAGGAATCCGCCAGGCTTGTGATGATGTAGGTGATCAAGCGCGAATTGTTACACCTGAGAAAGCAAGAGAGTTAGGTTCAACTGCAATTGTTGTTGGTCGTTCTATCACACGTGCAAACAACCCGTTACAATCTTATAAATCAATACAAGCAGCATGGGAAGGGGTACAAGTATGAAAAAAGAAATAGCAGAACATTTATTAGAAATTGGCGCAGTATTTTTACAGCCGAATGATCCATTTACATGGTCTTCAGGATTAAAATCACCAATTTATTGTGACAATAGAATGACCCTTTCTTTCCCTCATGTGCGCAAGAGAATTGCAAAGGGTTTATCGGACTTAATACAGACTCATTATCCTGAGGCTGAAGTGATTGCTGGAACAGCAACCGCGGGAATCCCTCATGCAGCATGGGTAAGTGATCTCCTTGATTTACCGATGTGCTACGTTCGTAGTAAGGCAAAAGCGCACGGTAAGGGTAATCAAATAGAAGGTAAAGTTGTGCAGGGTCAGAAAGTTGTGGTGATTGAAGATCTCATTTCCACAGGTGGGAGTGCAATTACGGCGGCAGAAGCTCTACGTGAAGCGGGATGTGAAGTATTAGGCATCGTTTCCATTTTCTCCTATCAGCTTCAAAAAGCGAAATCAAACCTTGATGCAGCAAGGGTTCAGGTCCACACCCTTACAGACTATTCGACATTAATTGAAGTTGCTTTAGAAAAGACAGTAGTGTCAGAAAATGATATCGAAAGTCTAAAAAGCTGGCGTGAAAATCCAGCAGTATGGAATACGAGTAAAGTTTAATAAGAAATGAACCCTAGGATTAATTCCTAGGGTTTTCTAAGTTTTAAAATTAAATCTTCTTCAGGGGTAACATATACAGTTTGTTGATTGTCATAAATGACATAACCTGGCTTTGAACCATTAGGTTTTTTCACGTGACGCACCAATGTATAATCAACAGGTACAGAAGAAGAATTTTTTGCTTTGCTGAAGTACGCAGCAAGTGTTGCAGCCTCCAGTATCGTTTCCTGTGAAGGCTGTTTACTTCTGATAATCACATGGGAGCCTGGTATATCCTTTGTATGGAGCCAGATTTCATCTCTAGCAGCTAATTTATTTGTTAAATAATCATTTTGTTTGTTGTTTTTCCCGACAAGGATCTCAGTACCATCACTTGCTTGATAGTGTTCTATAGAAGGTTTACTAGGTTTTAATTTCTTATTCCCTCTTTGCTGCTTATTTTTGAGATAGCCTTCCTCCATTAGCTCCTCGCGAATCTCCTGTAAATCCTTCGGAGCAGCAGATTCAATTTGTTGCAATAATGAGTCAAAATAAGCAATTTCCTCACTTGCCTTCTCAATCTGATGTTCTACATAGGTAACAGCATTCTTTGCTTTTTGGTATTTAGAAAAATACGTTTGAGCATTTTCAGACGGTGTTTTTTGAGGACTTAATGGTATGGTTACCATCTCATTATCTTCAGAATAGTAATTCAACACATTAATCTCTTTATCACCCCTGGTGAACGCATACATATTCGCTGTCAAGAGTTCACCAAACAGCTTATATTTTTCAGCTTTTTCCGATTCTACTAGCGTCGCTTTCAGCTTTTTAATTTTTTTCTCATTTTTTGATTTTTCATTTGTGATAAACCGCTCTAAATCGTTACCTTGTTGCTTTACTCGGTCACGTTCCGCTTTGCCAAAATAAAAACGGTCTAGCATCTCACTAATTGAAGTGAATTCTTTTGCTACCCCACCAATATGATGTAAAGGGAGGATGTAGAAATAATCTTTTCGACCCTTGGTAAGAATTTGTGGAGTAGTTTTATTTTCTTTAAGAGTTTCTATCATTGCCAAGAATGGTCCAGGTAGTGTCTTCCGGTTCGCAATTCCAGCTCGAAAAATTACTTCTTTTGCAAATAAAGGAGAAATCCCCGAAAATTTATTTACAATTTGCTGATCTAATCGGCCTGCATTAAAGTCAATCTTTTTTAAAAATATTTCTTCATCAACTGAAAATGGGTTTGTTTTTTCCTGTGCAGGTGGAAATACATATGTATACCCTGGTAAGACAGTTCGATGACGATTCACCGCTAATGAAACATGTTTGATGCTGTCTAGAATCGTTTGCTTTTCCGTATCGACAAGAATGATATTACTGTGCCTTCCCATAATTTCTACAATAAGTTGTTTGAACGAAACGTCACCAAGTTCATTTCGGCCTTTTATATCAAAGATGATGATTCTATCCATATCGACCTGACGAATGTTTTCAATGATGCTGCCTTCAAGGTGTTTACGCAGTAGCATACAGAACATTGGTGGCTCAGAAGGGTTATCATATGATTCTTTTGTAACATGGATACGTGCATAGCTCGGATGTGCAGATAGTAAAAGCTTTTGGTTCTTTCCATTTGCACGAACTTGAAAAATCAATTCATTTTTATATGGTTGATATATTTTTGATATTCTCCCATTATTTAGTGTTTGCTGTAGTTCGTTTACGATTTGTTTTGTGAAAATTCCATCAAATGTCATACGTGTATCCTCTTTTCTATATAAATAAAAAGCAAAGTTTGGACTTAGTATTAGTGACTAGCTCCAGACACCATCGACTCTCTGGTCTAAGCCGATCCCTTCGGAAGGTAAAAAGTACCTTCTAATCAGGTCTTGTCTTATGCTAGTCGCCTAAAGCTGCGCTCCTTGCACTATTCGTATAAATTAGTAACTTAGAAAAAGTATAGCATTTTTTTGGACGAGACTGAATAAGCTTTCATAGAGATGCAGATATACGATTTGTGAGGGGTGTGTAAAAGACGGATGAAGTGGTATGAGCTTAGATCAGAAGAGGTCGAAAAAAAGGTAAATACAAGCCTTTCGAATGGTCTTACCGACCAGGAAGTAAAGCAGCGACAAAAGCAGTTTGGATATAATGAATTGAAGGAAGCTGAACGCCCTTCAGCACTTTTGCTATTTTTAGCACAGTTTAAGGATTTTATGGTACTAGTACTACTTGCTGCTACCCTAATATCTGGGTTATTGGGGGAATACATTGATGCCATCGCGATTATGGCGATTGTTTTAATTAATGGATTTTTAGGCTTTTTCCAAGAACGAAAAGCAGAAAAATCTTTACAGGCTTTAAAAGAGCTTTCCGCACCACAAGTGAATGTGTTTCGTAATAATGAATGGGTTCGAATTCTCTCGAAAGAACTTGTTGTAGGGGACATAATTAAATTTACTAGTGGCGATCGGATTGGGGCTGATGTTCGATTAATTGAAGTGAAAAGCCTAGAAATTGAAGAATCTGCATTAACTGGAGAATCCGTTCCTGTTACAAAACATGTAGACCCAATTCAGGATGGTGACGTTTCATTAGGTGACCAGGAAAATATGGCTTTTATGGGGACAATGGTTACACGTGGAAGCGGTATAGGTATTGTTGTTGGAACTGGGATGAATACAGCGATGGGACAAATTGCTGAACTCCTTCAAACAGCGCATGCAATGATTACACCACTACAAAGAAGGCTAGAGCAATTAGGGAAAGTATTAATAACTGTAGCATTAATTTTAACCTTGTTAGTTGTTGTTGTTGGGGTTATAAATGGACATGAACTTTATGAAATGTTCTTAGCTGGGGTTTCATTAGCTGTTGCTGCAATCCCTGAAGGGCTACCAGCAATTGTTACTGTAGCACTTTCCTTAGGTGTTCAAAGAATGATTAAGAAGAATGCAATTGTAAGACGCTTGCCAGCTGTTGAAACATTAGGCTGTGCTTCAGTTATTTGCTCCGATAAAACGGGCACAATGACTCAGAATAAAATGACAGTTACGCATTTGTGGTCAGGAGGAAAAACGTGGTCTGTTTCAGGTACAGGCTATGATGTCGAGGGTAAATTTTTCTTTGGGGAAAGAGAAATCAAACCATCTGAGAATAAAACTCTTCAACAATTGTTAACATTTGGTGTTTTATGTAACAATGCAACATTAAAACGAAAGGACCAAGATATTGTCCTTGATGGTGACCCAACAGAGGGTGCGTTACTTGTTGCAGGTATTAAGGCTGGTCTTACAAATGAATTCTTAGCACAGCAATTTGAGATAGTCGAAGAGTTTCCTTTTGATTCTTCAAGAAAAATGATGAGTGTGATTGTAAGAGATAAATCTGGTAATCAATTTGTAGTTACGAAAGGAGCTCCTGATGTTCTACTTGGTGTAAGTAAATCTGTATTATGGGATAATAGGCAACAGCCTTTATCCGTAGATTCAGAGAATAAGATAAAGAAGGCGATCGAAGATTTAGCTTCGAACGCACTTCGTACAATAGCTGTTGGTTTTAAACCTTTAAGACCCAATCAAAAACTTGTATCTGAACGTGAAGCAGAGTCAGACCTTACATTTATAGGAATTCAAGGGATGATTGACCCACCACGTCCAGAGGTAAAAGCGGCTGTAAGGGAATGTAAGGATGCAGGTATTAAGACAGTTATGATTACTGGTGACCACTTAATTACAGCAAAAGCAATCGCCACACAGCTTGGTATTTTACCAGAGGGTGGAAAAGTATTAGATGGATACGCGCTGTCAAAAATGGATCAAGAAGAGCTTGAAGAAATTGTTGATGACGTTTATGTATATGCGAGGGTTTCACCTGAACATAAATTAAAAATTGTTAAGGCCCTACAAAGTAGAGGACATATTGTTGCTATGACTGGTGATGGTGTAAACGATGCTCCAGCCATTAAAGCTTCAGATATTGGAATTGCAATGGGTATTACCGGTACTGATGTAGCGAAAGAGGCGTCTTCACTTGTACTTCTCGATGACAACTTTGCAACAATTCGCGCAGCAATAAAAGAAGGTAGAAATATTTATGAAAATATTAGAAAGTTTATTCGTTATTTACTAGCGTCCAATGTCGGTGAAATATTAGTAATGCTGTTTGCGATGTTAATGGGTCTTCCATTGCCACTCGTACCAATTCAAATCCTTTGGGTTAATCTTGTAACAGATGGCTTACCAGCAATGGCTCTTGGTCTTGATCAACCAGAGGGTAATCTAATGAAGCATGGCCCACGTCATCCAAAAGAGGGCGTGTTTGCAAGAGGATTGGGTTGGAAAATTATCAGCCGTGGATTCTTAATTGGAATTGCGACACTTGCTGCCTTTATGGTTGTCTATCATAGAGATCCAAACAATCTAGGATATGCGCAAACAATCGCATTCGCAACACTCGTTATGGCACAACTTATCCATGTATTTGATTGCCGAAGTGAACGCTCGATTTTCCATCGTAATCCATTCCAGAATATGTACTTAGTATGGGCAGTTTTATCATCCATAGTATTAATGTTAATTGTTATTTACTACCCACCACTACAACCAATTTTCAAGACTTATGCAATTGAACCAAGAGATTGGCTATTAGTCATCGGAATGTCTGCAATTCCAACATTCCTATTGGCAGGTTCGTTATTAACAAGCCGACGTTCAACTGCCCGTGCATAATCGAAACTTGGAATTCAGATACAATTTTATGTTATAATTCATGAGGTAATGGAGATATTCTCTATTACCTTTTTTTAATTAATAATTGAAGTTTTATGATTGGATTGTAGTGGAACGCGTCATCCTGCAGTGGAAATCACAACAAATTTTAAAAGAGCCTTAATTTTTAAAAACTATTCGATTGATAAAAACAATGGTAAAATAAGTATGGCAATTATGAGATTAAAGTGAAATACCTGTTATGTTAGAATGGAAGTGATATGATGATAGCAAGTATGACAGGTTTTGGACGTGCCAAAAAGGAGACTGATGAATTCTCCGTTTATGTAGAACTGAAATCTGTAAACCATCGATTCTGTGAAATCAATACAAGAATCCCTAGACATTTACTGTTTCTAGAGGATAAAATAAAAAAAACAATAGTAGAACATGTGAAAAGAGGTCGTGTCGAAGTATTCCTTACTATAGAAGGTGAGGGGTTCGTAACGAAAACTCTATCCGTTGACTGGGAATTATTAAATACACTCGTTGTAACAACAAAGCAAATCCAAGAAAAATATCAACTAACCGATCAAATTACAACTCAGATGTTGCTTTCAAATGATAATATTCTCTCTATTGAAGAACAGAAAAAGGAGAATGAAGAATTAGAATTAATTATCCTTGAGGTGACAGAAAATGCGGTACAGCAACTGAAACAGATGAGGGAAGTTGAAGGGAATAAATTAATTGAAGACATCCTTTCATTTCTTGGTCAAATTGAAGAGAACGTACATACTGTTGAAGAATATGCACCAAGGGTAATTGCACATTATCGCGAACGTATTGAAAAAAGAGTGAAAGAATATGTGGGTAATGAATTTGATGAAAATCGGATTCTTACGGAGGTCGCATTATTTGCAGAAAAGGCTGACATAAGCGAAGAATTAACAAGACTAAGAAGCCATATTAGTCAATTTAGGGATACGGTAGATACGAATGAACCTATTGGCAGAAAACTTGATTTTATCATTCAAGAAATGAATCGAGAAACCAATACAATCGGTTCAAAAGCAAATGATCCTCAGATTGCTAAGCATGTGGTGGAAATGAAGAGCCTACTAGAGAAAATAAAAGAGCAAGTTCAAAATATTGAATAAGCTTGATTATAAAGCTATTTTCACGGCAAAAATAGAGGGGAATACAATGGGGGAGATTAAGTGCAAATTAAATTAATAAATATCGGATTCGGGAATATTGTCTCGGCCAATCGAATCATTTCAATTGTTAGTCCCGAATCTGCTCCAATAAAACGAATTATTCAAGATGCTCGTGATCGAGGTATGCTCATTGATGCTACATACGGTAGAAGGACGCGTGCAGTGATGATTATGGATAGTGATCATATTATTCTCTCTGCTGTACAACCTGAAACAGTTGCACAAAGATTATCAAAAGAAGATGAGCTAACAGACGAAGGGTAGGTTTTTTTAGGAATGAAAGAAAGAGGGTTATTAATCGTTTTATCAGGTCCATCGGGAGTGGGAAAAGGAACTGTTCGAAAAGCCATTTTTTCACAGCCTGATACAAAATTTCAATATTCAATTTCAATGACAACGAGAAAGCCTCGTGAAGGAGAAGTAGATGGTGTCGACTACTTTTTTAAATCGAAAGAGGAGTTTGAAGAACTGATTGAAAGAAACAAGCTCTTAGAATGGGCAGAATATGTCGGGAACTACTATGGCACTCCTATTGATTATGTGGAATCGACTCTTCAAGAAGGTAAGGATGTCTTTTTAGAAATTGAAGTACAAGGAGCTTTACAAGTTAGACAGGCGTTTCCAGAAGGATTATTTATTTTCTTAGCACCACCAAGTCTGAAGGAATTAAAAAACAGAATCATTACGAGAGGTACTGAAACTGATGATTTAATCCTAAATAGGATGAAGGTTGCAAAAGAAGAGATTGAAATGATGGATGCTTATGATTATGTCGTCGAGAATGATCAGGTAGAGCTTGCGTGCCATCGGATAAATGCGATTGTGACAGCTGAACACTGCCGACGTGACCGTGTTGCAAGACGTTATAAAAAAATGCTGGAGGTTGATTTTTAATGTTAAACCCATCTATTGACTCATTATTAAATAAATTAAATTCTAAATATACACTTGTTACGGTAGCAGCCAAAAGGGCAAGAGTAATGCAAGAGAAAAATGATGGAATGGTGCAAAAACCTGTCTCTTTTAAATCAGTTGGAAAAGCATTAGAAGAAATTGATTCTGGCTTACTCTTTTATTCAAACGAGAAGAAGACGGCTGTTGATACTTCACCAACAACTACTGAATAACCAAAAATAACAACCTCTCATGTAGGTTGTTATTTTTTTAAGAATAAGGGGGGATTTTCATGCTTAATAAGAAAATACTGCTTTGTGTAAGTGGGGGAATTGCAGTATATAAGGCTGCAGCACTGACAAGTAAGTTAACTCAAGCAGGTGCCGAAGTTAAAGTCATAATGAGTGAATCGGCAATGAAATTTGTGACTCCATTAACATTCCAAGCTTTATCTAGAAATGATGTGTATTATGATACATTTGACGAAAAGAATTCTGCAGTTATAGCTCATATTGATCTTGCAGATTGGGCTGATTTAATCCTTGTTGCACCAGCAACAGCAAATGTAATTGGTAAATTAGCTACTGGTTTAGGAGATAATATGATTACAACTACCTTACTTGCAACTACTGCACCAGTCTGGATTGCTCCAGCAATGAATGTCCATATGTACGATCATCCCGCAGTAAAACGTAATATTAACACTTTAGCAAGTGATGGTTATCAATTTATCGAACCATCTGAAGGCTATTTAGCATGTGGTTATGTTGGGAAAGGGCGTTTAGAAGAGCCTGAAAAAATTGTGGAGCTTATTATATCTCATTTCTCTGAACAACCATTTCTCCAAGGGAAAAGGATTCTGATAACAGCAGGACCTACTCGCGAGAAGGTAGATCCTGTTCGTTTCTTTACCAATCGTTCGACAGGAAAAATGGGCTATGCACTAGCAGAAACAGCAACAAAGGCCGGTGCCGAAGTAACCTTAATATCGGGGCCAACGAATTTACCTGCACCTCCAAACGTAAAAAGAATTACAGTTGAGTCAGCAGAAGAGATGCTTACACAGGTAATGTCCTATTATAAACAGACTGATATTGTTATTAAATCGGCAGCTGTTGCAGATTACCGTCCAAAACAGGTCTACGATGGGAAAATGAAAAAGAAGTCTGGAGACCTCTTTATAGAACTAGAGAGGACAACCGATATTCTAAAAACCTTAGGTGAACAAAAAGAGCACCAATTATTAGTTGGGTTTGCTGCAGAAACGGACAATGTTGATGAGTATGCGCAGCGAAAACTAACAACCAAAAATCTAGATATGATTGTGGCTAATAATGTTACGGCACAAGGAGCGGGATTTGGTACTGATACAAATCTTGTCACGATATTCAAAAAAGATGGGACCTCTATTCGATTGCCGTTAATGTCTAAGCTTGAAGTGGCTAATGCCATACTTCAAGAAGTGAAAAAATCAATGGATGGCGAGAACAAATGAAAATTGCAAGCATAATTGTTGATGTGCCTGCCATGCAAACGGATAAAACGTATGATTACCTAATTCCAGATAAATGGTGTGACATCGTTGTTCCAGGAATGCGGGTTGTTGTTCCTTTTGGTCCTCGTAAAGTTCAAGGATTTGTTATAAGTCTATCAAAAAAAGCTGAGGTAAATAAGTTAAAGGAAATTGACTCTCTGCTTGATCTTACCCCGGCTTTAAATGAAGAACTTCTTCATATTGGTAAATGGTTAACAGAGAAAACACTTTGTTTTACGATATCTGCATTACAAGCAATGCTCCCTTCTGCAATGCGAGCGAAGTATGAAAAAGAAATACGACTGCTTGACCCCTCGAAAAGAAGTGAATTAAATCCTGCCATCAAATTTTCATTTGAGAAGCAAGACGTAATTAGCTGGGAAGAAGCAAGTGAGCATGATTTATTGCATATTTATCAAAAGGACATTAAAAAAGGGCTTCTTGAAGTAGTTTACAACGTGAAAAATCGAAGTAATAAGAAAACAATGAAGCAAGTACATCTTCAGCTTTCAATGGAGGATACAAATCAAATAATCGAAGAGCTTCCTGCATCTGCTAAACGCCAGAAAGAAGTTCTTCAATATTTTTTAGTCAACAATAAACCCATTTTTCTAAAGGATCTTTTGCAGGAAGTTAGCGTAACTGATAGCACAATCCGAACGATGGTCAAAAAAGGGTATCTTAGAGAAAAGAATGTTGAAGTTTACCGTGACCCATATGCAGACAAAAGTTTTGGACAAACTTCACCAATGCCATTGACTACAGAACAGCAAAAAGCAATCACCCCCATTCTTTCTTCTATTGAGGATGTTATCCATAAAGTGTTTTTAATGTATGGTGTTACCGGAAGTGGAAAGACAGAGGTGTACATGCAGGCAATCGATACTGTCCTAAAAAAAGGGAAAGAAGCGATCGTCCTTGTCCCAGAAATTGCACTGACTCCACAAATGGTGAATCGTTTTAAGGGAAGGTTTGGTTCTCGGGTTGCTGTCATGCACAGCGGACTTGGAATCGGAGAGAAATATGATGAATGGCGTAAAATTTATCGTAAAGAAGTAAGTGTTGTCGTTGGAGCGAGATCAGCAATATTTGCACCGTTTGAGAATCTAGGAATTATTATTATTGATGAGGAACATGAATCAAGTTATAAACAGGAGGACAATCCGAGGTATCATGCGAGGGATGTTGCCATTTTTCGTGGGCAGTTGCATAACGCACCTGTAATTTTAGGAAGTGCGACACCGACTCTAGAATCGTTCGCACGTGCCTCAAAGAATGTGTACGAACTCATTACCTTGAAGGAGAGAGTCAATAACAGGGCACTACCATCTGTTGAAATTGTTGATATGCGTGAGGAATTACGAAATGGGAATCGGTCGATGTTTTCGAGTCTTTTATTTGAAAAATTAACTGCAAGACTTGAGCGTAAGGAACAATCGGTACTATTTTTAAATAAGCGTGGACATTCCTCCTTTATCATGTGCAGAGATTGCGGGTATGTAGCAAACTGTCCACATTGTGATATTTCTTTGACCTATCACCGTTCACATCATAGCTTAAAATGTCATTACTGTGGATATGAAACCTATATGCCTACTACATGTAATGAATGTGGGAGTGAACATATCCGCTTTTTTGGAACGGGAACTCAGAAGGTTGAAGAGGAACTTGCAAAGGTTTTGCCTGAAGCCCGTGTCATTCGAATGGATGTGGATACAACAAGCAGAAAAGGTGCTCATGAGAAACTATTGCGAGAATTTGGAGATAGGAAGGCTGATATTTTATTAGGTACGCAAATGATTGCGAAGGGACTGGATTTCCCGAATGTTACATTAGTAGGCGTTTTAACGGCAGATACAATGCTGAACCTTCCCGATTTTCGCTCCTCTGAAAAAACGTTCCAACTGCTTACACAGGTAAGTGGGAGAGCTGGGCGGCATGAACTACCTGGAGAAGTTGTAATTCAAAGCTATACGCCAGAGCATTATAGTATTGAGCTTGCTAGCCATCACAATTATGATGGTTTCTATCAGAGTGAGATGAGGATAAGAAAAGCACATGCTTACCCACCATTTTATTATCTTGCATTAGTTACAGTAACACATCCAGAATTAACAAAAACGGTTGATGTTGCTGAGAAGATTGCAATTTACTTAAGGAAGTCTTTATCGAATCAATCGATAATCTTAGGTCCTGTCACTTCACCGATTGCGAGGATTAATAATAGATATCGATATCAATGCATGATAAAATACAAAAACGAGCCAAATTTAAATAGAATATTAAAAGGAATCTTGGATCGTTATCAAAGAGAAATTGCACAAAACTCACTCACTTTATCAATTGATTTAAACCCATATATCATGATGTAGTTTAAAGTTGCAGCCTAAGAGAGAGACTAGTAGAAAAGTGCAAGGAATCCAAAATCCGGCTGAGGGCATGAAGGTCCTGTGCCTAACACTGGAACACTAGCTAACCAGGCGTGGGCGACAAGTATAAGACGAGAGCTGACAGAAGTACATTTTACCTTCTGAAGCGATCGCTCATATCGATAGCTAATAGTGCTGGAGATAGACATATAAAAAAGTAGAATGTTGGAGGAACAACCTTGTCTGTATTGCCAATTGTCAAATACCCAAGCGAAATTCTTGAGGTTGAATGTGAAAAAGTTACAGTATTTGACCGAAAACTATCAAAATTAATTAAAGATATGTATGATACAATGCTTGATGCGGATGGTGTAGGTTTAGCGGCCCCACAGGTTGGGATAGCTAAACAAATCGCCATTGTTGATATAGGGGACGAGAGTGGACTTATCGAACTAATTAATCCTGTTATTTTAGAGCAAAGAGGCGAACAGATTGGTCCAGAAGGCTGTCTTAGTTTTCCGGACCTTTTTGGTGAAGTAACTAGATTTGATTATATTAAGGTTAGAGCACAAAATCGTAGAGGGAAAACATACATATACGAGGCGAACGATTTCTTGGCGCGTGCGATTCAGCATGAAATTGATCACTTACATGGAATTTTATTTACAACGAAGGTAAACCGTTTTTATGAAGAAGGAGAAATTGAAGGGTAGGTAATTACATGGAACGAATTGTATTTATGGGTACTCCTGACTTTTCAGTACCTGTTTTACGACAAATACTAGAGGATGGATATGAGGTTGTGGCGGTTGTAACACAACCGGACAGACCTGTAGGGAGAAAAAAGATACTAACACCACCACCAGTTAAGGTCGAGGCATTAAAACATAATATTCCAGTCTTACAACCAAATAAAATTAGAGAAAAACAAGAAGTTGAACAGGTATTAAGTTATAAGCCAGATTTAATCATAACGGCTGCATTTGGACAAATCCTCCCAATTGAATTATTGGAGGCGCCGAAATACGGCTGTATAAATGTCCATGCTTCTCTATTGCCGGAACTAAGAGGAGGAGCACCTATTCATTATTCAATTCTACAAGGGAAGAAAAAAACCGGTGTTACGATTATGTATATGGTAGAGAGATTAGACGCTGGTGATATATTAACACAAGTTGAAATACCAATATTGGAATCGGATCATGTAGGATCTTTACACGATAAATTAAGTGTAGCGGGGGCAAAGTTATTATCAGAAACAATCCCTTTACTTTTAGCAGGCAAAATTACGCCTATTAAACAGGACGATGATAAAGCAACATTTGCGCCAAATATAAAACGTGATCAGGAAAAGATAGACTGGACAAAAAATGGGGAAGATATTTATAACCATATCAGAGGACTTCATCCATGGCCAGTTGCCTATACTACATTGAATGGTGATGTCATAAAGGTATGGTGGGCTCAAAAAGTTCCTTTAGCAAATTCTGAACAACCTGGGAAAATTGTTTCTATTGAAAAGGATGGATTCATTGTTTCAACTGGAAATACAACCTTTATTAAAATCACACAACTCCAGCCTTCTGGAAAGAAAAGGATGAGTGCAGAACAATTTCTACTTGGGGCGGATCTACAGGTAGGTAGTCAACTAGGAGATGCCAATGGCGAAAACTAATATTCGAAACGTCGCACTTGAAATCTTATTGCAGATTGAAAAAAATCAGGCTTATAGTAATCTCCTCTTGAACCAAATGATAAAAAAACATGAGGTGCAAGGGAAGGATGTTGGATTATTAACAGAGATTGTATATGGAACAATTCAACGTCGTGATACATTAGATTTTTATTTAGCTCCATTTTTAAAAAAGACCAAAAAACTTGACCAATGGGTGAGGATTTTATTAAGACTCTCCCTTTATCAAATGGTTTATTTAGATAGAGTACCGGAACGGGCTATCTTCTTTGAAGCGGTTGAGATTGCAAAAAAGAGAGGACACAGAGGAACGGCTTCACTTGTGAATGGGGTATTACGCTCCATTCAACGTGAAGGCTTGCCTTCGATGGACCAAATTTTAGATGAAGTAGAAAGATTGGCAGTTGAAACGAGTCACCCTATCTGGCTTGTGAAGCGTTGGGTAAAGCAGATGGGGATTGAAGAAGCACGGAAAATGTGTGAAATTAACTGTACGCCACCCGAGCAGACAGCACGTGTCAACAATTCGGCAATTACTCAGGATGAGCTAATCCACATGTTACATGAAGATGGAATTGAAGTGGTTAAAGGTGATGTTTCTGTAGATGCGATCAAGGCTGTTCGGGGAAATCTTGCTAAAACTAAAGCTTTTAAGGAAGGATATTTATCCATCCAAGATGAAAGTTCAATGCTTGTTGCACGTGCGCTCGGTGTTGAAGAAAACGACCATATCCTAGATAGTTGTGCAGCACCAGGCGGGAAAACTACACATATTGCTGAATTACTCCGTAATACGGGTAAAGTGTATTCGTTGGATCTTCATGAACATAAAGTGAAATTGATTAATGAAGCAGTAACTCGATTAGGGCTTGAAAATGTTGTGACAAAAGCTCATGATAGTCGAAAAGCAGGGGAAATCTTTGAACCCCAATTTTTTGATAAGATATTAGTTGATGCCCCATGCTCTGGGTTTGGGGTAATAAGAAGAAAGCCGGATATCAAGTATTCAAAAACAGTGTCCGACAATCAACACTTAGCAAAAATACAGATAGACATACTAACAGAGGTTTCATCTTTGTTAAAAAAAGATGGTATACTCGTATATAGCACATGTACAATAGATTATGAAGAAAATGAAGGGGTAATCAATACTTTCCTCGAACAAAATAAAGATTTTGTATTAGACAACACAATTGAAAACTTCCTCCCAGAAATAGTGAAACCATATATAAAAAATGGACAAATTCAGCTTTATCCGCATTATTTTGGAACGGATGGATTTTATATTGCAAGATTAAGAAAGCAGGTGTAATGTAATTGGAAGAAGTACAAACAACAAGAAGAAAGAAACAAAACCTATCAAATTCAAAACCATCAATATACTCTATTCAATTAGACGAAATTGAAAACTGGCTCATCGAAAATGGAGAGAAAAAATTTCGTGGCAATCAGATTTTTGAATGGCTTTATACGAAACGGGTGACAACATTTGAAGAAATGACAAACCTCTCAAATGAACTTAGACGGAAGCTTGCTGAGCATTTTACGATTACGACTCTTAATACAATTATCCAGCAAACTTCAGCTGACGGGACAATGAAGTTTTTATTTGAACTTCATGATGGGTATTCAATTGAAACAGTCTTGATGAGACACAGTTATGGAAACTCAATCTGTGTAACAACACAGGTTGGTTGCCGGATTGGTTGTACCTTCTGTGCATCAACTTTAGGAGGACTAAAGCGTAATTTAGAGGCAGGAGAAATTGTTGCACAGGTTGTAAAGGTTCAAAAAGCACTTGATGAATTAGGTGAGCGTGTAAGCCATCTTGTAATTATGGGAATAGGTGAACCGTTTGATAACTATGATCAAATGCTTTCATTTTTAAAGATTATTAACCATGACAAAGGCTTAAATATAGGCGCTCGTCATATTACTGTTTCGACAAGTGGGATTATTCCGAAAATCTATAAATTTGCAGATGAAAAATTACAAATAAATTTTGCAATCTCTTTACATGCACCTAATACAGAAATTAGAAGCAGGTTGATGCCGATAAATCGTGCATACAAACTACCTGACTTAATGGAAGCTGTACGATATTATATTGATAAAACAGGAAGAAGAATAAGCTTTGAATATGGATTATTTGGCGGAGTTAACGATCAAGTTGAACATGCCGAAGAACTAGCTGAGCTATTAAAAGGAATTAAATGTCATGTAAACTTAATTCCAGTCAATTATGTTCCTGAACGCGATTATGTCAGAACGCCAAAAGAACAGATCTTCGAATTCGAGAAGACGCTAAAGAAACATGGTGTAAATGTGACAATTCGTCGTGAACAAGGTCATGATATTGATGCTGCCTGTGGTCAATTACGTGCAAAGGAGCGTAAAGAGGAGACGAGGTGAAACATATGAAGTCATTCTTTTTAACAAATCGGGGAAAAGTAAGACAAATCAATGAGGACAGCTGTGGTGTATTTCATAACAAAGCGGGACAAGTCTTGGCGGTTGTGGCTGATGGAATGGGTGGTCATTTAGCAGGTGATGTTGCTAGCAGTATGACAACATCACAGCTCAAGTCCTACTGGGAGCCTGTAGAAAAAATTCATACTTCTGAATCAGCAGAAGAGTGGCTAAGAGAGTATATTTCAACCATAAATACAAATCTCTACACACATTCGCAAAACAATGATGAGTGTAAAGGAATGGGAACGACGGTTGTTGCTGCAATATGTACTGACTTGTTTACAACAGTAGCACATATTGGTGATAGTCGATGTTATGTGTTAAATAGTCATGGATTCCAACAAATTACGGAAGACCATTCTCTTGTAAATGAACTTGTACGCTCTGGACATATCTCTAGGGAAGATGCAGAGCATCATCCACGAAAAAATGTTGTTTTACGTGCACTAGGCACAGAGACTTCTGTTCAAATGGATTTAAGAACACTTATTTTAGAAGAAGGCGACATGCTTTTGATTTGCTCAGACGGTTTATCTAATAAAGTTGCTGATGCTGAACTAAAAAGCATGCTTGAAAGTGAAGGCAGTATCGAAAAAAAGGCTGAACAACTCATCCAATTGGCTAATGATAATGGTGGGGAAGATAATATTACCCTCGTAATCGTGGATTACACCCCTGAAAGTGAGGGCGAATAATCCTATGCTTATTGGTAGAAGATTAAGCGGCCGATATAAGGTTCTAGAAGTCATTGGTGGGGGCGGAATGGCTAATGTTTATCTCGCTCGTGACGTTATCCTCGAAAGAGATGTTGCCATAAAAGTTCTACGCTTAGACTTTTCAAACGATGAAGAATTTATCAAAAGATTCCGAAGAGAAGCACATGCTGCTACAAGCCTCGCTCATCCTAACATTGTGAGTATTTATGATGTCGGAGAGGAAGAGGATATTTACTATATAGTTATGGAGTATGTTCCTGGCCAAACATTAAAACAATACATACAGCGAAATGCACCGCTTCATTCAAAAGAAACGATTAACATAATGTTGCAACTAACATCAGCAATAACACACGCACACCAAAATCAGATTGTACATCGAGATATTAAGCCACAGAATATTTTAATTGATCATGATGGGACAGTGAAAGTTACCGATTTTGGAATTGCCGTTGCTCTTAGCTCAACAACAATTACTCAAACAAACTCTGTTCTTGGTTCTGTTCATTATTTGTCACCCGAACAAGCTAGAGGTGGAATGTCGACTAGAAAATCAGACATATATTCATTGGGTATCGTCATGTTTGAACTTTTGACAGGGCGCGTTCCTTTTGAAGGGGAATCTGCAGTCTCGATTGCCTTAAAACATTTACAATCAGATACACCTTCACCAAAGAGGTGGAATGCTACTATTCCACAAAGTGTGGAGAATATCATCTTAAAAGCAACTGCGAAAGATCCATTCCATCGCTACGATTCTGTTGAACAAATGGAAGAGGATTTGCAAACCGCATTATACCCTAACCGTTTGAACGAAGAAAAATTTGTCATCCCAGACATGGATGACGAGGTAACGAAAGCAATTCCAATTATTAAAGATAATAGCTCGTTAGCTTCTAGTGATACCTTAGTTAAGGAGCCTCAGAATCATACAAATAAGACCGATCAGGTAAAATCAAAACCGAAGAAAAATAAACTTTTAATTTCTCTTGCAATAGTCTTTTTCTTTATCCTAGCAGCTGGGGTTGCTGCTGTTACAATTTTTCCAGCATTATTTTTACCTAAAGATGTAGATGTACCAACTGTTTCTAATATGCCATATGATCAAGCTGTAAAAAAATTAGAGGAAGCCGGGTTTAAGATTGGTGACACGATTGAAATAAGCGACCAAGAAATTCCAGAGGGATATATTGTCCGAACCGATCCCGAAGCAGGTTCATCAATCAAAGAAGGTGCTTCTATTGATTTATATGAAAGTATTGGAAAAGAGAAGGTAGAGTTCAAAGATTATGTTGGTAAAAATTACGATGAGGTTAAAGAAAAATTAGGAAAAGAAAATTACTTTTATGTCGATAAAGAAGAAGTATTTGATGACAGTACTCCTGGGACGATTCTTCGTCAATCAATTGATGAAGGGGAAGAGGTAGTTCCTGAAGAGACAGAGGTAACATTTGAGGTAAGTAAAGGACCAGAAACTATTAAACTTTCTGATTTAACTGGTTTTACTGCAGTAGCACTTGATAATTATGCAACACAAAACAGCTTATCCATTGATTATTCAGAGGAACAACATTCAGAGGATGTACCAGCTGGTCAGGCTATTTCCCAAACACCTGCAAAAGATACAGAATTAACAAAGGGTGGCAAGGTAAAAGTAATTATGTCTAAAGGTCCTGAACCAAAAGATCCCAAAGAAGTAAAGCGGACCATAACGATTGATTATACTCCGGATAATGAGGAAGATCCACAGCTCGCACAAATTTATATCCAGGATGCAACAAACAAAATTACCAATCTTTATAAACAACTTGATTTGAAAGAGCAAAGCACAATCGATATTACTTTTGTCATTAATCCAGGAGAATCTGCCGAATATCTGGTGTACATTAATGGAAGACCACATCAACAAGAGGAAATTCCATATCCTGAGGAATAGCTAGGAATGGGTAGTGGAAATACCCACTACCCAAAAAGAGTCGTGACGAATGAGATAAAACAAGGAGTGAAACTATGCCAGAGGGCAAAATCATAAAAGCACTGAGCGGTTTTTATTATGTTAAAAACGAAGATGGAGAACTGATTCAATGTCGAGGTAGAGGAGTCTTTCGAAAGAATAAAGTTACTCCATTGGTAGGAGATAATGTAGTATACCAGGCAGAAAATGAAACTGACGGATATATTTTGGAAGTTTTTGATCGTAAAAATGAATTAATTCGTCCTCCAATAGCAAATGTAGATCAAGCTATTCTAGTTTTTTCTGCGATTAAGCCTGATTTTAGTCCATTGTTGTTAGATCGCTTTCTTGTTTTAGTTGAATCAAACGATATTAAGCCTATTATCTGTATTAGTAAAACAGATTTAATCTCGGAGGAAACATTTAAAGAAATAGAAGAATATGCTGGACACTACCGCAAAGTTGGCTATCAAGTTCTATTAACTTCTACAAAGGATATGGAAGGTCTAGATCAATTAATTCCGTTATTAGAGAATCAAATTTCGGTATTTGCTGGTCAATCCGGTGTGGGAAAATCATCGTTGTTGAATATCCTTCGACCAGATCTTGAATTAAAAACAAATGAAATTTCTACCTCTTTAGGTCGAGGAAAGCATACGACAAGGCATGTTGAATTGATTGAAGTTGGTAATGGACTTGTAGCAGATACTCCTGGTTTTAGTTCGTTAGAATTTCTTACACTTGAACTAGACGAGCTCTCCTACTGCTTCCCAGAGATATATGAAGTCGGTTCGAATTGCAAATTTCGTGGCTGTACGCATATTTCTGAACCGAAATGTGCAGTAAGACAAGCTGTTCAGGATGGAGAAATTATGCAATTCCGTTATGACCACTATGTAAGTTTTCATGAAGAAATAAAGGAAAGAAAGCCGAGGTACTAAAAATGATTAAAATTGCACCATCCATTCTATCAGCAGATTTTGCTAAACTTGGAGAAGAGATCAGGGATGTTGAAAATGGAGGAGCAGACTATATTCATGTGGATGTCATGGATGGTCACTTTGTTCCGAATATTACAATTGGTCCATTAATTGTAGATGCAATTCGTCCTGTTACAAAATTACCATTAGATGTTCATTTAATGATTCAAAACCCTGATCAATATATACCTGAATTTGCAAAGGCAGGTGCGGACTTTTTAACAGTGCATGTTGAGGCATGTCCACATCTACACCGTACGATTCAATTAATTAAATCCCATGGTGTAAAGGCTGGAGTCGTCCTAAATCCAGCTACCCCTGTTGATACAATCAAACATGTAATAGATGAGATTGATTTAGTATTATTAATGACTGTAAACCCTGGTTTTGGTGGACAGAAATTCATTCATTCAGTACTTCCAAAAATTGCGGAAGTTGCGCAAATGGTGAAGGAAAGAAACTTAAATGTTGAAATAGAAGTGGATGGCGGAGTGAACGAAGAAACCGCGAAGCTATGTGTACAGGCTGGTGCAAATGTTCTAGTTGCTGGGTCAGCCATCTATAATAAAGAGGATCGGAAAGCAGCGATTGAAAAGATACGGAGTCTATAAAAGGAGCAGATTTTCTGCTCCTTTTTTTGCGGTATTAACTTAATTTGAATAAAGTTTTCGAAATGAACTTCAACTGAATTGTACTTTTTTTTACAGAATGGGCATATGAATATTTTAAGCAACATTAAAAAGTAATTGCTTTTATTTATATGTACTATGGTACTATTTATTTTCATTTGAATATTATAATAAGGTAGACTACATGATTTAAATGAAAGTACGTGATCAGCGCATTGAGGAGGGAAAGTATGAAATTTTATACGATTAAGTTACCAAAGTTCTTAGGCGGTATCGTCCGTGCGATGTTAGGGTCATTTAAAAAAGGATAAAAAAAGCACCGCCTGTAGGTGCTTTTTTTGTGCAAATTTTTAGCACTTACATATGTAAGTGCTAAAAATTTTTCTTTATGTCTGGCTCCAGTGGCCATCGACTTGAGTCATAAGCCAATTGGATCGGAAGGTAAGGGCACCTTCTGTCAGCGCTCGTTTTAAGCTTGACGCCAATAAACGCCCTTACACTTTTCTTTATTACACGCGTTCTACTTTACCAGATTTTAAAGCTCTTGCAGAAACGTATACGCGTTTTGGTTTACCATCAACTAAAATACGAACTTTTTGTAGGTTAGCTCCCCATTTACGCTTAGAAGCGTTCATTGCGTGGGAACGAGCATTACCAGTAGTAGTTTTTCTACCTGTAATTACACATTTACGTGCCATTCTATTTCCCTCCTAACTTGCACAGCAACAATCAATCATAATCGCTTTCTTCATAGAAATACTTATATAATTTATCATACTAAATGGGATATTGCAATAGTTCAAGAGGGGTGTTTAAAGGAAAAATACTTGTCAAGACATAGATTTTTTAAAAAGTAATATAATAAAAGGTATGAATACAAACACTAAACATAATGAATTACTTTTAAAATCTCGGGTGTTATAGTAAAATGACTTTAGCCAAGGTGAACAATTATAAAGGGGGAGACTTCCATGTCCATCGAATTAAAAACGAATTACGGGCAAATTGATATATCGAATGATGTGATTGCAACGGTTGCTGGAGGAGCTGCAATAGATTGTTACGGGATTGTAGGAATGGCATCTAGAAAGCAAATCAAAGATGGTATAACTGAACTTTTACGTAAAGAAAATTTTGCTCGCGGTATTGTTGTTCGTCAAGAAAATGATGAAGTGCATATCGACATGTACATAATAGTAAGTTATGGCACGAAAATATCTGAGGTTGCCCACAATGTTCAATCGAAGGTGAAATATACATTAAACCAGACAGTAGGACTTGCTGTTGACTCGGTTAATATTTACGTGCAAGGAGTTCGTGTAACGAACCCATAAAGAGGAGGAAATTTGTGTGTCAATTACTACATTAGATGGAAAACGTTTTGCGAAAATGGTGTTATTAGGAGCTACTCATTTATCTAATAACTCAAAAATGGTAGATGCTCTTAACGTTTTCCCTGTTCCAGATGGTGATACAGGAACAAACATGAATCTATCCATGACATCTGGTGCTAAAGAAGTAAAAAATAATGTTACTCCACATATAGGGAAGGTTGGAGCATCCTTAGCTCGAGGATTATTAATGGGTGCTAGAGGGAACTCTGGTGTAATCTTGTCTCAGTTGTTCAGAGGGTTTTCTAAGGCGATTGAACAAAAAGAAACCTTAACAGCCTCTGAGCTTGCCCACGCCTTTGAAATGGGTGTGGAAACAGCTTATAAAGCCGTTATGAAACCTGTCGAAGGAACAATACTAACTGTAGCAAAAGATGCTGCGAAACATGCGGTCGCTGTAGCAAAAGACGAGTCTGATGTTACTGTTGTAATGGAGGAACTCGTAAAAGAAGCAAAAGCATCGTTAGATCGAACACCTGATTTACTTCCTGTATTAAAGGAAGTTGGTGTAGTTGATAGCGGTGGTCAGGGATTATTACTTGTATATGAAGGATTCCTTGCTGAGCTAAAAGGTGAAACTATTGAAAATATGTCAATTGCGTCACCGTCAATGAACGAGCTTGTTAATGCAGAACATCATAAAAGTGTACAAAGTCATATGAACACTGAGGACATTATATTTGGCTACTGTACAGAATTCATGGTAAAGTTTGAAGCAGAGAAAACTAGCAAAAATCCGTTCTCAGAAGAACAGTTTCGTAATGATCTAAGCAATTACGGTGATTCATTATTAGTTATTTCTGACGAGGACATTGTGAAGGTACATATCCATTCAGAGCAACCGGGTAATGTCTTATCATATGGACAACGCTATGGAAGCTTAATCAATATGAAGATTGAAAATATGCGCGAGCAACATACTGCTATCTTAAACGAAGAAGAGGCACACCCTCCTGTACAAGCCAAAAGCAGCAAGGAAAAAGAAAAATATGCAATCATAACTGTTGCGATGGGTTCAGGTATAACAGAACTGTTTAAGAGTATTGGAGCTCATGTCGTTATTGAGGGTGGACAAACAATGAATCCGAGTACTGAGGACTTTGTGAAGGCTATCGAATCAGTGAACGCGGAAAACTATATTCTTCTCCCAAATAACAAAAATATAATAATGGCAGCTGAACAGGCAGCTACTGTTGTTGAAGGAAATATTATTGTTGTCCCATCCAAAACAGTCCCACAAGGGATGTCTGCGTTACTTTCATTTAATCCTACTGGAGAACTTGAAGGAAATCAGTCTTCCATGACAGATGCATTAGGAAATGTGAAGACTGGGCAAATTACATTTGCAGTACGAGATACAAATATAGATGGCATAGATATTACCAAAGATGATTTCATGGGAATTGCTGATGGAAAAATAGTCGTGACAGACAAAGTTAAACTAACTGCGGCAAAAGAATTATTAGCAAATCTTATCTCTCCTGAAGAAGATGAAATCGTAACGATTATCTATGGGCAAGATGCTACCAAAGAGGAAGTTAATGAAATCGCCAAGTACCTTGAAGAAGAGTATGAGGACATTGAGGTTGAAACACATAATGGCAATCAACCATTATATTCGTTTATCTTCTCAGTTGAATAATGGTGTAAAATAGAAGGGATTTATCCCTTCTATTTTTTGGGCGCAATTTCCTGTAGATAAAAATGTTATAGACAAATAGAGTAATATGTAGGAACACAGATTAACCTTATACCATAAACAAAAGGTAAGGGGGAAAACGCATGAAGTATAGAAGTGTTTTTGATATTATTGGTCCTGTAATGATTGGCCCATCAAGCTCTCATACAGCAGGAGCGGCTCGTATCGGAAGAGTGGCAAGAAGTTTATTTGGTCGAGAACCAAAATGGGCGAAAATCTCTTTCTACGGTTCATTCGCTGAAACGTATAAAGGTCATGGGACAGATGTTGCAATAGTCGGTGGTTTGCTTGATTTTGATACTTTTGATGAAAGAATTAAGACTTCGTTGGAAATTGCCAAGCAAGCAGGTATCAAAATAAACTTCATTGAAGAGGAAGCAATTCCAGAACATCCAAATACGGCTCGTGTTTCGATTGGTGATGATGATGGGGAATTAGAACTAGTTGGAATCTCCATTGGTGGCGGTAAAATTGAAATCATTGAGTTGAATGGATTTCAGCTACGCTTGTCAGGTAATCACCCTGCCATTCTTGTTGTTCACAATGACCGTTATGGTGCGATTGCGGGAGTAGCGAATGTACTTGCAAAATATGCAATTAACATTGGGCATATGGAGGTAGCGAGAAAAGAAAAAGGAATGCAAGCCCTTATGACGATAGAGGTAGATCAAAACATTGATCAGGAAGTGTTAGATGAACTTTCCACCCTACCTAATATATTAAAAGTAACTAAAATTGTCGACTAGGCATTACAAATCAAATGCGCCTTGCGCAAGCGACAGGAGGTTTTTGTATGTTTCGTAATGTTGCTGAGTTAGTAGAGCTTGCCACGACTAAAAATATGAAAATAGCAGATGTAATGATTGAACAAGAGGTTGAAGTGACAGGAAAAAGCCGCGAAGTAATCATTACACAAATGGAAAAAAATCTAGAAGTAATGGAAAAGGCTGTTGAGAGAGGTCTAGCAGGTGTGTCATCCCATTCAGGATTAACAGGTGGAGATGCAGTTCTATTACAGGAATATATAAAAAAAGGTAATTTTCTAACTGGTCAAACAGTCTTAGATGCTGTCAGCAAAGCTGTTGCTACAAACGAAGTCAATGCCGCTATGGGAACAATCTGTGCCACACCAACTGCAGGTTCTGCCGGAGTTGTACCAGGTACCTTGTTTGCTGTAAAAGAGAAATTAAACCCCACTAAAGAACAAATGGTTCAATTTTTGTTTACAGCTGGTGCATTTGGTTTTGTTGTTGCAAATAATGCCTCTATTTCTGGTGCTGCCGGTGGCTGTCAAGCGGAAGTGGGTTCTGCTTCAGGTATGGCTGCTGCTGCCATTGTGGAAATGGCAGGAGGATCTCCGCAGCAATCTGCAGAAGCGATGGCAATTACCTTGAAAAATATGCTTGGTCTAGTATGTGACCCAGTAGCTGGACTTGTTGAAGTGCCATGCGTAAAACGAAATGCAATGGGAGCAGCAAACGCAATGGTAGCAGCAGATATGGCTCTTGCGGGTATTACAAGTAGAATACCGTGTGATGAAGTGATCGATGCGATGTATAGAATAGGTCAGACAATGCCAACAGCTTTAAAAGAAACGGCACAGGGAGGACTAGCCGCAACCCCAACCGGACGTGCACTTGAAGCTAAGATTTTTGGGAGTGCGCTAAACAGCGGTGAATAGTCTTTTACAGCAGCCTGTCACTGAAATCAAAGGGATTGGTGAGGAGACAGGACTGCAACTAAATGATATGCATATTTTTACTATTCTTGACCTACTTTTGTATTTCCCATATCGATTTGAAGATTATAGTTTGCGAGATCTTGCAGAGGTTAAGCACGAAGAGAAAATAACGATTGAGGGTAAGATTCATAGTGAACCACTTTTAACCTACTATAATCGCAAGCGTTCGCGTTTAACTTTCAGGGTCTTAGTGGGTCGCTATTTAATAACAGCGACCTGTTTTAATAGACCGTATTATAAAAATAAAATTTCATTAAATGATACCATTACAATTACAGGGAAATGGGATCAACATCGTCAAACCATAACCGTTAGTGAGCTCGTGTTTGGTCCTATGATACAGGATAATCGGATTGAACCTATCTATTCAGTTAGAGGGAAAATTACTGTTAAAGGAATGAAACGATTTATCGCTCTTGCTCTCAAACAATACGGCAACCAGATTGAAGATAATCTTCCAGAGCAACTATTGACAACATACCGTCTTATATCAAAGAAGGATGCTGTTAAAATTATGCATCATCCTACAAGTCATCAAGATTTAAAACATGCTAGAAGACGATTTGTGTATGAAGAGTTTCTTCTTTTTCAACTAAAAATGCAAGCATTAAGGAAGTTTGAAAGAGAACAAACAGCAGGTGCACCAATGGATTTTCAGATGGAACAATTAGAAGGATTTATGGATAAATTGCCATTTCCATTAACAAACGCCCAAACTCGTGTTGTTACTGAAATTATAAATGACCTCCGCTCCCCGTACAGAATGAATCGCTTGCTTCAAGGTGATGTAGGATCTGGAAAAACTGTTGTTGCAGCTATTTCTTTATATGCAGCTATTCTATCAGGATATCAAGGTGCATTAATGGTACCAACTGAAATTCTAGCAGAACAGCATGCACAATCTCTAACGGATTTATTTGCGAAATATGACATAAATATTCAGTTGTTAACAAGTTCGGTTAAAGGTAAACGAAGACGGGAACTTTTAGAGCAACTTGAAACAGGAGAGATTCATATATTGGTGGGTACCCATGCCCTTATCCAAGATGAAGTTAATTTTCATAAACTTGGTCTGGTAATAACAGACGAACAACATCGATTTGGTGTTGAACAACGTAGGATTTTACGCGAAAAAGGCGAACATCCTGATGTTCTTTTTATGACTGCTACACCTATTCCTAGAACGCTTGCGATTACCGTCTTTGGTGAAATGGATGTTTCGATTATCGATGAAATGCCAGCGGGGCGAAAGAGAATCGAGACATACTGGGTTAAGCATGAGATGTTGGAGAGGATACTTGTATTTATTGAAAAAGAGCTTTCAAAAGGTAGACAAGCATATGTAATTTGTCCTCTAATTGAAGAATCGGATAAACTTGATGTGCAAAATGCCATTGATGTTCATACCATGCTTTCGTTTCATTTTCAAAATAAAGCAAATGTTGGATTAATGCATGGTAGGCTGTCCGCAGATGAAAAGGAACATGTAATGAGGCAATTTAGTGACAATGACGTTCAAATCCTCGTTTCAACAACTGTAGTAGAAGTTGGTGTGAACGTTCCAAATGCGACATTAATGGTCATTTATGATGCAGAACGATTTGGATTATCTCAACTACATCAATTACGGGGACGTGTTGGCCGGGGGAGTGAACAGTCCTATTGTATCTTACTTGCTGATCCAAAGTCAGAGGTTGGAAAAGAACGTATGCGGATTATGACCGAAACAAACGACGGTTTTGTTCTTTCGGAAAAGGACTTAGAGCTTCGTGGACCAGGAGACTTCTTTGGGAGAAAACAAAGTGGTGTTCCAGAATTCAAGGTAGCGGATATGGTTCATGATTATCGTGCCTTAGAGGTTGCTCGAAATGATGCTACAAAATTAATCAATTCAGAAGCCTTCTGGAAGGATCAATCTTATAAATATCTAAGAGATGATTTACTACAATCAGGAGTTCTAGACGGAGAAAAGCTCGATTAAAGTAGTGCAACCGAAATTGTAATTGAATTAGGGCAGATTGTGTGGAGTATTTCTTCTTGCAATCTGCTTTTTTTGATTATATACTAACTATTAGTACCTAGTCTTAAGAGTGCGGACGGTGTATTTTTAATGAGAAGAAATAAAAAAGAACGGCAACAACTGCTTCAGGAAACCATTCAAGTTAATCCATTTATAACTGATGAAGATTTAGCAGAAAAATTTATGGTAAGTGTTCAAACAATTCGATTGGATAGACTAGAACTATCTATTCCTGAACTTCGTGAACGAATCAAAAATGTTGCTGAAAAAAAACTAGAAAATGAAGTGAAATCATTACCAATTGATGAGGTAATTGGTGAAATTATTGATATTGAACTTGATCAGAGTGCGATTTCAATCTTTGAAGTCACCGATGAGCATGTTTTTAAACGAAATCATATTGCCCGTGGACATCATCTCTTTGCTCAAGCAAACTCGCTAGCTGTTGCTGTGATTAATGATGAACTGGCCCTTACTGCAAAAGCAAACATACGCTTTACGAGGCAGGTTAAATTAGGGGAAAGGGTCGTTGCAAAAGCAAAAGTGAAGGGCGTCCCAGATAAAGGAAGAACAATTGTAGATGTAAATAGCTATGTTGGAAATGAGCCTGTTTTTTCGGGTGAATTTACGATGTTTCGTTCAAATAAACAAGTTAAGCTTGATTCAGAATAGGTTAACGTTTGATAAAAGTGTAATAATACTATTTAACAGCAAACAGAAGGACTGATACAAAATGAAAATAGCAATCGATGCAATGGGTGGAGACCATGCACCTGAAGAAATTGTTAAGGGAACAATGACTGCACTGCAGCACTATACTGATTTAGAAGTTACACTGGTTGGTGATGAAGATAAAATTCGTCAATACATAACTTCGGAAGAAAGAGTATCCATTATACATACAACAGAAGTAATTGAAGGCACAGATGAGCCCGTTAGAGCGGTTCGTAGAAAAAAGAATGCATCCATGGTACTAATGGCCAAGGAAGTTAGTGAAGGTCGTGCAGATGCATGTATTTCTGCTGGAAATACTGGGGCACTAATGACGGCTGGGCTTTTTATCGTAGGGAGAATTGAAGGGATTGACCGCCCGGCTCTAGCACCTACATTGCCCACTTTAAATAAACAGGGCTTTCTTATGTTAGATGTTGGTGCAAATGTTGATGCAAAACCCGAACACCTACTTCAATATGCAATAATGGGATCCATCTACTCTGACAAAGTTCGAGGAGTCAAGAATCCAAGGGTGGGTCTATTAAATGTTGGAACGGAAGATAAAAAGGGTAATGAGCTTACAAAACAAGCATTTGATTTATTGAAATCATCCAAACTTAACTTTGTCGGAAACGTTGAAGCAAGAGATTTACTAGACGGAGTTGCAGATGTTGTAGTGACAGATGGTTTTACAGGAAACGTTGCTCTAAAGACAGTTGAAGGTACGGCACTTTCAATGTTTAAGATGCTTAAAACAGCATTTACTAGTAATCTAAAAAGCAAACTTGCGGCCGGACTACTGATGCCACAATTAAAGATATTGAAAAAGACGATGGATTACTCTGAATATGGTGGAGCGGGATTGTTTGGCTTAAAAGCGCCCGTTATTAAAGCACACGGTTCTTCGGATGCAAATGGTATATTTAGTGCAATACGTCAAACATACGATATGGTTGAAAAAGATGTTGCAGGAACAATACATAAAACATTAGAGGATATACATCCAAAAGTAAATGAATAGGGGGAATATAGATTGGGTAAATTGGCATTCGTTTTTCCAGGACAAGGTTCTCAAATTGTAGGAATGGGAAAGGAATTAGCAGACACTTCTGAAGTTGTTCAGCAAATCTTTACTAAAGCTGACAATGCTTTGGGTGAAGAACTTTCTTCACTGATTTTTAACGGTCCTCAGGAAACACTAACACTCACTGTGAACGCACAGCCATCACTATTAACAACAAGTATAGCAATTCTTGAAAAATTCAAGGAGGCAAATCTTACACCTCAGTTCGTCGCGGGGCATAGTCTGGGTGAATACACAGCATTAGTTGCGGCTGGTGCACTGCGTTTCGAGGATGCGGTACGTACGGTTCGAAAACGTGGTGAATTCATGGAAGAGGCGGTTCCAGCAGGTCAAGGAACGATGGCAGCCATCCTCGGGATGAGCAGTGAAGATTTACAAGCAGTTACTGAAGAGATTTCCGGTTCCGGACACCCTGTTCAATTAGCAAATATTAATTGTCCAGGTCAGATTGTTATTTCAGGTGCAGCTGAAGGGGTAAAACAGGCTTGTGAACTCGCTAAGGAGAAGGGGGCCAAGCGTGCAATTCCTCTTGAAGTTAGTGGACCATTTCATTCTATCTTAATGGAGCCTGCTGCTGAAAAGTTACGTTCGGTATTAGATCAGATTGACATTAATGACGCATCCATACCTGTAGTAGCAAATGTAAATGCAAAGTCTATGACTGGTTCTGATCAAATAAAAGAAAATTTAGTCAAACAATTATATTCTCCTGTTCTATGGGAAAATTCAATTCAGTTCATGCTTGACCAAGGCGTAGATACCTTTATTGAAATTGGTCCTGGTAAAGTCCTTTCAGGATTAATTAAAAAAGTAAATCGAAGAGTTGCAACATATGCAATTAGCGATACAGAAACTCTTCAAGCAACAATCAATGCGTTAAAGGAGGGCAATTAATATGTTAAATGGCAAAGTGGCATTGGTTACTGGTGCATCTCGTGGAATCGGGCGCACGATTGCACTTGAATTAGCAAAAGCTGGTGCAAAGGTTGCAGTGAATTATTCTGGTAGTGAACAAAAAGCAAACGAAGTTGTAGATGAAATTAAAGCATTAGGACAAGAAGCGGTTGCTATTCAGGCAAATGTATCTGATTCTGAATCAGTGACAAACATGGTAAAGGAAGTTATTTCTACTTTTGGTAGCCTTGATATACTCGTAAATAATGCCGGAATCACCCGAGATAATTTATTGATGAGGATGAAAGAAGAAGAGTGGGACGATGTTATTAATATAAACCTAAAAGGAGTATTCCTTTGTACAAAGGCTGTAACAAGACAAATGATGAAGCAGCGCTCTGGGAAAATTATTAACATTGCTTCAATTGTGGGTGTTAGTGGAAATCCAGGACAAGCTAACTATGTTGCCGCAAAAGCCGGTGTTATCGGCCTAACAAAAACTGCAGCGAAGGAGTTAGCAAGCCGCAATATCAACGTGAATGCTGTAGCTCCAGGGTTTATTACTACTGATATGACTGATAAATTGCCTGACGATGTTAAAAATGAAATGCTTAAGTTAATTCCTCTTGCAAGATTTGGTGATACAACAGATATCTCAGGAGCTGTATTATTCTTAGCCTCGGATAACAGTACTTATATGACTGGTCAAACATTACATATTGATGGTGGAATGGTGATGTAACTAGAAACTTATTGGTTTCTGTCATTAGTAACGAAATGAAAACTACAACCTTTTCTACTATAGGACCTTGCGCTTTCCTAGTAAAACCAAATATAATACTTTGAGGGGAGGTGAATGGAAATGGCAGATGTTTTTGAGAGAATTACAAAAATCGTTGTTGACCGCTTAGGTGTTGAAGAATCAGCAGTAACTTTAGAAGCTTCTTTTAAAGATGACCTAGGAGCGGATTCATTAGACGTTGTTGAACTAGTTATGGAACTAGAAGATGAGTTTGATATGGAAATTTCAGATGATGAGGCTGAAAAGATTTCTACAGTTGGTGACGCTGTAAATTACATAAAAAGCCAGCTATAATAATTCTTAAAGAAAAGTCCCGTTATTTAACGGGGCTTTCTCAAGGTTTTAGCGCAGTCGTCTAGCTCTCATCAGGTCTAATAACCTTTGTCAAGAAAAGTCAAAGAGAAGAGCGACTTTTTTTGACAAAGAACATTAGCTTGTCGGGCTTTTACAGGACAAAGATGTGCTGACGTCTACATTCGTCACAGGACGTAGACAATCCACTCTTATTGCGCCTGCGCTTTTCTAATTGGAGGTTAACGTAAGGTGAAGCGGATAAATAAAGATAGAAGCAGTAGGGTCGTTTTAAAATTTAAGACGTTTCAGGAGCGACTTGGCATTGAGTTTCATGATGAGAGTCTTCTTATTCAAGCATTTACACATTCATCTTATGTGAATGAGCATCGAAAAAAGCCGCACGAAGACAATGAACGGCTCGAATTTTTAGGGGATGCTGTTTTAGAACTTACCATTTCCAAGTTTTTATTTAAAAAGTTTCCAATTATGAGTGAAGGTGAACTAACAAAGATGCGTGCAGCAATTGTGTGCGAACCATCTTTGGTAACATTTGCTAACGAACTAAAATTTGGAGAATTTGTTTTACTAGGAAAAGGTGAAGAAATGACCGGTGGTAGATCACGTCCAGCTTTACTTGCAGATGTATTTGAAGCTTTTATTGGGGCTTTGTATCTTGATAAAGGTTTAGAGGTTGTGAATCAGTTCTTAGATAAAACAGTTATTCCAAAAATTAATGCGGGTGCTTTTTCTCATGTGATGGATTATAAAAGTCAACTGCAAGAACTAGTTCAGCGAGACGGAACTGGGATTATTGAGTATAAGGTCTTACAAGAAAAAGGACCAGCTCATAGTCGAGAATTCGTTTCAAGGGTTTCTCTAAATGGTGAGGAGCTAGGTACTGGTTCAGGAAGATCTAAAAAAGAAGCAGAGCAACATGCTGCAGAAATAGCTTTACAAAAGCTTAAGAATAAACAACAATAAACAGAAGCCCCACGAATCCGTGGGGTTCTATTTTTGACTTTTTAGTTATGGTATAAAAAGTAATCCCGAACGAAACTAGTTTGTGATAAAATATGTAAGACTTAATTACAATTGAGGGGGAAGTTTATGTTCCTCAAACGTTTAGATATAGTAGGATTTAAATCGTTTGCTGAAAGAATAGCGGTAGATTTTGTACCAGGTGTAACGGCTGTCGTTGGCCCGAACGGTAGTGGGAAAAGTAATATTACTGATGGAATCCGATGGGTTCTTGGGGAACAGTCCGCAAAATCTTTGCGTGGAACGAAAATGGAAGACATCATTTTCGCAGGAAGTGACAGCCGTAAAGCATTAAATGTGGCTGAAGTAACCTTAACTTTAGATAATGAGGATCATTTTTTACCTATCGATTATCATGAAGTAAGTGTAACAAGACGTGTATATCGTTCAGGTGAAAGTGAATTTTATATAAATAAACAATCATGCCGATTAAAGGATATTGTTGATTTATTTATGGATTCAGGACTTGGTCGAGAAGCATTTTCGATAATAAGCCAAGGGAAAGTGGAAGAGATTCTTAGCAGCAAAGCCGAAGAACGAAGAAGTATCTTTGAAGAAGCTGCAGGAGTGTTAAAGTATAAAACTCGTAAGAAAAAAGCAGAGTATAAACTTGCAGAAACACAGGAAAACTTAAACCGAGTTAATGATATTATTCACGAACTTGAATCTCAAATAGAACCATTGCAGATACAATCATCGATTGCAAAGGACTATCTTGCAAAAAAAGAAGAGCTTGAGAAAATTGAAGTTGGCTTAACGGTGTTTGAAATTGAAGATCTTCACGAAGAATGGGAGAAATTTTCAAAACTTGTTGAAGAGCATAAGGAACAGGAACTTGCTTTAAATACACAACTTCAACGTAAAGAAGCAAAAATTGAAGAACTTCGAACAGGTATTGAATCTACAGATGCGTCGATACACGAACTACAACATCATTTATTGAGAACTAGTGAAGAGCTTGAAAAGTTAGAAGGTAGAAAAGAAGTTTTAAAGGAACGGAAAAAAAATTCAACACAAAATAAAAGTCAGCTTGAAAATTCTATTCTTGAATTATCACAAAAGCTGGAAATCGTAACGAATACTAAGCAAATAGAACAATTAGAATTATCAAAGTTAGTTGAGGAAGTTAAAGAACTTGAATTACAGTTAAAAGAAAAGCAAACTTTGCTAGCTTCGTATGACCAAAACATTGAAGAAAAAATTGAACAACTAAAAAGCGATTATTTTGATTTGCTTAATAAGCAGGCATCTTACCGAAATGAAAATACTTATATCAAGGAACAGATATCACAGCAAAAGTCGAAGATAAATCGTCTGGATGAATCAAACCAAAAGTATTTAACGGAGCGCAAGGAGATTCTTAATGAAAAAGTACGTCTCCAGACAAAGCTTTCTGTTATTGAACAAGAGATAAATAACCAAATTGGATCTTTTAGAGAGTTACAAACAAAACTTGAAAATAGTAAGAAAAATTATCAGAAGCAAGAAAGCATGCTCTATCAAGCATATCAATACCTTCAACAGACAAAGTCAAGAAAAGAAATGCTTGAAGAGATGCAGGATGATTATTCCGGGTTCTTTCAGGGAGTAAAAGAGGTTCTAAAAGCTAGAAATGACCAACTTGAAGGTATTGAAGGTGCTATTGCTGAACTTATTCATGTTCCTAAGGAATATGAGACTGCGATTGAAATTGCTCTTGGTGCAGCCACACAACACATCGTTGTGGACAATGAAAAAAATGCAAGAGCTGCCATTCAATATCTAAAGAAACACTCTTATGGACGAGCAACATTTTTACCAATGAACGTCATTAAAGAACGTTCAATAAGTGCAACCCAACTAGTCGCCATTAAAGGACATCAATCATTCATCGGATTAGCCTCAGAATTGATAACCTTTGAAAGTAAGTACAGTTCGATAATCTCGAACTTATTAGGAACTATTCTGATTACAACAGATTTAAAGGGTGCAAATGAACTGGCATCACTCATAGGTCATAGGTATCGAATTGTTACACTTGATGGTGATGTCGTCAATCCGGGAGGTTCAATGACTGGTGGTGCAGTTAAGCAGAAATCAAATTCACTACTTAGCCGTGGTAGGGAGCTTGAGGCAATAACTGTGAAGTTTGCTGAAATGGAAACAAAAACCGCTGAACTTGAAAAGAATGTGAAGAGCAAGAAAAAACAGATATCCGAGCAGGAAGAGTTGTTGGAGAATCTGCGACAGTTGGGAGAAACTTTACGACTAAAAGAACAAACTGTTAAAGGTGAATATCGGGAAGTTGTATTGAAAGAGCGAAATGTGAATGAGCATCTAGAGCTTTATGATGATGAGAAGAACCAATACTTGGTAGATGAAGATAAAATGACAGCTAGGTTAAATGAATTGCAACAGGAGCTAACTGTGCTTGAGAATGAGCTCCAAACTCTAGATACAACCATCACTCAGCTCAATTCACAAAAGTCAGTACAACAGACTTCTCGTGAAACGGTCCAAGCAGAAATTACCGATCAAAAAGTAATTTTAGCTAGGAAAAAACAAGCACTCGAACACCAACAGGAGAAAATGAACCGATTAGAAGAAGAGTATAATGATGGCTTTGCTAGACTCACAGATTTGAAAGAGGATTTAGCCCTTCTCGATAGTGAAATGACTAGTAGTAATTCTGGAGAATTAGAACTTGAAGAGGCATCGAAGAAGAAGCTGCATGACAAAAATGAAACAGTCCAAATGATTAGCAACAAACGAGAGTATCGCCTCCAGCTACAAATGACACTAGAAGACCTTGAAAGAGATTTGAAAGAATCCAGACGTCAGTATAAACAACTTGTTGACATTCTCCAGGACGAAGAAGTTAAGGTGAATCGTTTGGATGTAGAACTTGAAAATTGTCTAACACATCTTCGCGAGGAATATATGTTAACTTATGAGGCTGCAAAGGAACAATATCCGCTTCAAATTGAAGTTTCCGAAGCAAGAAAGAGAGTAAAATTAATAAAACTTGCAATCGAGGAACTAGGTACAGTAAACCTCGGAGCGATTGATGAGTATGATAGGGTTTCAGAAAGATTTACATTCTTAAGTGAACAACAAAATGACCTACAAGAAGCAAAGGATACGTTATTTCAGGTAATTGATGAAATGGATGACGAAATGAAAAAGCGTTTTGAAACTACTTTTACAAGTATTCGTTCCCATTTCGAATCGGTTTTTCAAGCACTCTTTGGTGGTGGACGAGCAGACCTTCGTCTTACTGATCCAAATGATCTACTAAATACAGGGGTTGAGATTGTTGCCCAGCCTCCGGGCAAAAAACTCCAAAATCTAGGGCTTCTATCTGGTGGTGAACGTGCATTAACAGCAATTGCATTACTATTCTCAATCCTTAAAGTACGCCCGGTTCCATTCTGTGTACTTGACGAGGTGGAAGCAGCACTCGATGAAGCTAATGTGTTTCGTTTCGCCCAATATTTAAAAAATTATAGCCATGAAACACAATTTATTGTGATTACCCATCGTAAGGGTACTATGGAAGAGGCGGATGTATTGTATGGAGTGACTATGCAAGAGTCAGGGGTTTCAAAACTAGTGTCCGTACGTCTAGAAGATACAAAAGAATTGGTAACGCAGAATTAGATTGAAAGGGGATTAACATGAGTTTTTTTAAGAAATTAAAAGATAAAATTACAAATCAGGCCGATGCAGTTACAGAAAAATTTAAAGATGGTTTATCAAAAACCCGTAATTCTTTTTCGGAACGAGTGAATGATTTAGTAGCACGTTACCGGAAAGTAGATGAGGACTTTTTTGAAGAACTTGAAGAAATTTTAATTGCTGCCGATGTCGGTGTTTCTACAGTGATGGAACTCATTGACGAACTTAAGATGGAAGTTAAAAAGAGAAACATTCAGGACACAAGAGAAGTTCAAAGTGTTATATCTGAAAAGCTTGTTGAAATTTACCAAGGGGGCGATGAAAAATCTCCAAAGCTTAATATTCAAGAGGATGGACTTACAGTCATTTTAGTAGTGGGTGTAAACGGTGTTGGGAAAACAACATCCATTGGAAAAATCGCAAACCGTCTTAAGAGTGAAGGGAAGTCTGTCTTATTAGCTGCGGGAGATACTTTCCGTGCTGGTGCGATTCAACAACTTGAAGTGTGGGGAGATCGTGTTGGTGTAGAGACAATCAAACAATCAGAGGGATCGGACCCTGCAGCTGTAATGTATGATGCGGTACAGGCAGCGAAGTCTCGAAATGTTGATGTATTAATTTGTGATACTGCGGGCCGCCTTCAAAACAAAGTGAACCTAATGAAAGAGCTTGAAAAAGTAAAACGAGTGATTGAACGTGAATTACCAGGTGCACCTCATGAGGTCCTACTAGTTTTAGATGCAACTACTGGACAAAATGCCTTAACACAAGCGAAAACATTTTCTGCGGCCACAGATGTAACGGGAATTGTTTTAACGAAATTAGATGGAACAGCTAAAGGTGGTATCGTCCTTGCAATCCGAAATGAGTTGAACATTCCTGTAAAACTAGTAGGACTCGGAGAAAAAGTTGATGACCTGCAAGAATTTGATGCACAAAACTATGTTTACGGCTTATTTGCAGACATCGTCGAAAAAACAGAAGAATAAACCAATCCAAAAAGAGCCTGCGTAACGGGCTCTTTTTAAGTAAAGTAAATTGACTTGACAAGCTAGTAGCGATTAGTTAAACTAATAACTTGTAAAGGTATTTCACTTAACAAGGGGGAGATACTATGCTTGAAAAAACAACGAGAATGAACTATCTCTATGATTTCTATCAATCGTTGTTAACACCAAAGCAAAGAAATTATATGTCTTTATATTACTTAGATGACTTTTCCCTTGGTGAAATAGCAGAGGAGTATAAGATTAGTCGTCAAGCTGTCTATGACAATATCAAGCGTACAGAGACCATGCTTGAAGAGTATGAAGAAAAACTGTTACTATTTCAAAAGTTTCAAGAGCGAAGAGAACTGATCACTGAGCTAAAACAGCTTTCTCAAGAATATGAGAATAGCACTAGGCTTCAAAATGTGATACAGTTGCTTGAGAAATTAGAATAGGGGGCGGTGAGAAATGGCATTTGAAGGGTTATCCGAACGACTGCAAGGTACACTGCAGAAAATTCGTGGTAAAGGAAAAGTATCTGAATCCGATGTAAAAGAAATGATGCGCGAAGTTCGTCTTGCATTGCTCGAGGCTGATGTTAATTTCAAAGTTGTTAAGGACTTTGTAAAGCGTGTTAGTGAAAGAGCTGTCGGACAGGAAGTAATGAAAAGCTTAACACCTGGACAACAAGTTATTAAAGTCGTTCAGGATGAACTTACCACACTTATGGGTGGTGAGCAAAGTAAACTTGCAGTTGCCAAAAGACCACCAACGGTTATCATGATGGTTGGTTTACAAGGTGCTGGTAAAACAACAACTACTGGTAAGCTTGCAAATCTATTACGAAAAAAACATAATCGTAAACCACTTCTTGTGGCGGCTGATATTTATCGTCCAGCAGCGATTGACCAATTGCAGACTTTGGGAAAACAGCTTAATATGCCTGTTTTTTCTCTTGGGGATCAGGTTAGTCCTGTTGAGATTGCAAAACAAGCCATCGAAAAGGCTAAGGAAGACCATCATGATTATGTCTTAATTGATACAGCTGGTCGTTTGCACATCGACGAAGAGCTGATGGACGAGCTTAAGCAAGTTAAGGAAGTCACAAAACCTGATGAAATCTTTCTTGTTGTTGACGCAATGACAGGACAGGATGCAGTTAATGTGGCACAAAGCTTCAATGATTTACTTGGTTTAACTGGCGTTGTTTTAACAAAGCTTGACGGTGACACCCGAGGTGGTGCTGCATTATCAGTCAAGGCAGTTACAAATACTCCAATTAAATTTGTAGGTCTTGGTGAAAAGTTAGATGCGATTGAAGCATTTCATCCGGAACGGATGGCTTCCCGTATACTAGGGATGGGTGATGTACTTTCTCTAATTGAGAAAGCACAAGCATCAGTTGATGAGGACAAAGCAAAAGAGCTGGAAAAGAAGTTCAAGACAATGTCCTTTACATTTGATGATTTTCTCGAGCAATTAGCTCAGGTACGTAAGATGGGTCCGCTTGATGAGATTCTTGGTATGCTACCGGGTGCTAATAAAATGAAAGGCCTTAAGAATGTTCAGGTTGATGATAAACAAATTGGTCATGTCGAAGCAATAATAAAATCCATGACCAAAGTTGAAAGAGAACAACCTGAAATCATCAATTCAAGTCGCAAAAAACGGATTGCAAAAGGTAGCGGTCGAACTGTCCAAGAAGTAAACCGTCTCTTGAAGCAATTTGAAGACATGAAGAAAATGATGAAGCAAATGTCGAACATGTCAAAAGGTAAGAAAAAAGGATTTAAATTTCCTTTTATGTAAGAAAAGGCATGAATTTTCTTTAAGGAAACGTAGTAATAATAACCATTTAACTGATGTAAAGAAAAAACACTTTACAAACAAGTATATAACAGTTAATATTATATCTTGTTGAAATATTTTCGGAGGTGCTATATAAAATGGCAGTAAAAATTCGTTTAAAACGCATGGGAGCAAAAAAATCTCCTTTCTATCGTATTGTTGTAGCTGATTCTCGTTCACCACGTGATGGACGTCAAATTGAAACAGTTGGAACTTATAATCCAGTTGTTCAACCTGCAGAGGTTAAAATTGATGAAGAATTAGCATTAAAATGGTTACAAAATGGTGCAAAACCATCTGATACAGTTCGTAACTTGTTTTCAAAACAAGGAATTATGGAGAAATTCCATAACGCAAAAAACGGTAAGTAATGGGTAACCTACAGATGAAAGAGTTAATTAAAACAATCGTACAGCCGCTTGTTGATCACCCTGAAGAAGTTGAAGTAACTGAGACTTCTGATAATCGTAACATCACCTATTTACTTAGTGTGAATAAGGAAGATATGGGTAAGGTTATCGGGAAACAAGGTCGTGTTATTAAGGCGATTAGAACTGTTGTCTACGCAGCAGGGACAGGACATGATAAACGAATTCATCTAGAAATTAACGAATAGCAATACAGAAAAAAGGGCGAGGGAAACCTCCCCTTTTTTCTGTAAAAACGTAAGGGTTGTGTGCGTGTGAAAATTATCCAAAACGTTGAAGTGAAACAAATCTTAACAGAAAACAGCAAAACAAAACTCATCGATTCATTGCAAACCAACAAAAATCAACTCCTAAAAGAATGCGGGCAGCTTACATTCGAACTTAAAAAGATGGAAAAACTTAATAAGTTTGAACCTTCTAAAATAAATCTATATTTTACAAACGAGATTGAGACTAGGCAGGAAAAAATCAAACAACTTGATTTTCAAATTGAGCAAATACATATGCTACCACTAGGTAGTGAAATTAAAGAGAAGGAAGTTCAAGCATTACTAGAAATTAACGTAGGTGACAACTGGAACGAAGTAACAACTGCACGAACTATTGTAATCAAAGAAGGAAGAGTCGAAGAAATTCGTTAGAGGTGAGATAAATGGACAAGTGGTATAACGTCGGAAAGATTGTGAATACTCATGGGATAAGAGGTGAGGTTCGGATTATTTCAAGAACGGATTTCCCTGAAGAGCGATATAAGATTGGAAACACACTGCATATTTTTTTACCTGATACAGAACCAATTGAAGTTACAGTACAGTCGCACCGTATACATAAAAATTTCGATTTAGTCACATTTGAAGGCTATGATAACGTAAACGATGTGGAACCATTTAAAGGCTCATTAGTGAAAGTACATGAGAGTCAGCTAGGAGAATTAGAAGAAGGGGAATATTATTTTCATGAAATTGTTGGCTGTACGGTCGTAACAGAGGAAGGTAATGAGATAGGAATAATAAAGGAGATTTTAACACCAGGTGCAAATGATGTATGGGTCGTAAAGGGAGAGAAGAATAAAGAAGTATTAATTCCGTTTATTGACGATATCGTCAAGGAAATTAATATCCAGGAAAAACGAATTACGATTCAACTTATGGAAGGATTAATCTAAAAATGAAAATTGATATTTTAACCCTTTTTCCAAATATGTTCTCAGGTGTACTTGGTGAATCAATCTTAAAAAAGGCTCAGGAAAAAGAAAAAGTTTCGTTTAGAGTGGTAAACTTTCGTGAATACGCTGATAACAAGCATCAAAAAGTTGATGATTATCCTTATGGTGGTGGCGCAGGGATGGTGTTAATGCCTCAGCCGATTATTGACGCAGTTGAGGATCTCACTAATCAAACTGAAACAAAGCCTAAAGTAATTCTACTTTGTCCCCAGGGTAAAAGATTTACTCAGAAAAAAGCTGAGGAATTGGCAAAAGAAGATCATCTGATATTTATTTGTGGCCACTATGAAGGGTATGATGAAAGAATCCGCGAACACTTGAATACTGAAGAAATATCAATCGGTGATTTTGTTCTAACCGGTGGAGAGCTTGGAGCAATGGTCATCTCGGATAGTGTTGTTCGACTTTTACCTGGAGTTTTGGGAAACGAAGACTCGCCTGTTCTCGATTCCCATAGCACAGGATTATTGGAACATCCCCATTATACAAGACCTGCAAATTTTCGAGGGATGACAGTTCCAGATGTTTTATTATCGGGAAATCATAAGAATATTGAAGAGTGGAGAGAAAAAGAATCGCTTCACCGAACCTATAAAAGAAGGCCAGATTTACTCGAAACCTATCAACTTTCATCAAAACAAGAAAAATGGTTAAATGAATTTAAAATAGATAAAGAGTAACTATTGCAACGGTAACGGTATTATGGTAATATACTCTTTGTGACTTGGGCAATTTGTCCGTGGTCTTATTAAGATGTTCCGCTGCAATGAATGAATATTGGTAAGAGCATCTGTTGGAAGGAGTTGAAATGACGATGCAAAACATTATTGAAGAAATCACAAAAGAACAATTAAGAACTGACCTTCCTGAATTCCGTCCTGGAGATACAGTACGTGTACACGTGAAAGTTATCGAGGGTACTCGTGAACGTATTCAGGTATACGAAGGTGTTGTGATTAAGCGTCGTGGTGGAGGAATTAGTGAAACATTCACCGTTCGTAAGGTATCTTACGGAGTTGGTGTTGAACGTACATTCCCTGTGCATACACCAAAAATTGCGAAGCTTGAAGTAGTACGCCGTGGTAAAGTCCGCCGTGCGAAATTATACTACCTACGCGAACTTCGTGGTAAAAAAGCACGTATTAAAGAAATTCGATAATAAAGCAGAAAGGAGCTTGTATAAAAATAACAAGCTCCTTTTACATTTGCGGAAGTAATCTTTATAATAGAAGAATATAGAAGAAATAATACATAATTAATGGTGAAAAAAAGCTATTCTATATAGAGAGAAAAGAACAGGTGGAGGAGCAATGATGGCCAAACAAAAAAATGAACTTTGGGAGTGGATTAAGGCGTTAGCAGTTGCTGTTATTTTAGCAGCAGTTATACGTTATTTTTTCTTTGCACCGATTGTAGTAGACGGGCTATCAATGATGCCAACTCTTCATCACCAAGACCGTATGATAGTCAATAAGATTGGTTATAAGGTCGGTGAACCTGAACGCTTTGATATAGTTGTCTTTCACGCTACAGTTGAAAAGGACTATATTAAGCGTATTATTGGATTACCAGGTGATCGAATTGAATACAAAGACGATATCCTCTTCATTAATGGAGAACCATACCAAGAACCATATCTTGATGAATATAAGAAGAATTTAATTGACGGTCCTTTAACAGACCCATTTATTTTAGAAGAAGTACCAGAAGGGCATTTGTTTGTCATGGGAGACAATCGTCGTTATAGCAAGGACTCACGCCATATTGGTCCTGTACCTATTGGTGAAGTCCTGGGAGAAACAAGTTTAATCTACTGGCCACTTTCCGACTTTGGCATCGTTAAATAGGCATCGAACAGAATGTATACAAAAATTAACCAAATAAGTTGGTGAAGTAATATGACAATTCAATGGTTTCCTGGCCACATGGCTAAAGCAAGAAGACAAGTTACCGAAAAACTCTCATTAATTGATATCGTATTCGAACTTGTTGATGCTAGAATTCCGGCATCATCACGAAACCCAATGATAGATGAAATTATCAAAAATAAGCCAAGGCTTCTACTGTTAAATAAAGCAGACATGGCCGACCCAAAAATTACAAAAGAATGGCTGGAGTATTACAAAGAAAATGGTGTACATGCCCTAGCTATTAACTCACAAGCAGGCAATGGGATGAAGCAAATCGTAAGTGAATCAAAGCTAATCCTCAAAGATAAGTTTGACAAAATGGCTGCGAAGGGGATACGACCACGTGCGATTCGTTCTTTAATTGTTGGTATCCCGAATGTTGGAAAATCAACTTTAATTAATCGCTTAGCTAAGAAAAATATCGCTCAAACTGGTGATCGACCTGGGATCACGAAGTCTCAACAGTGGATTAAGGTTGGAAAGGAATTGGAACTTCTTGATACACCAGGGATCCTATGGCCAAAATTCGAAGACCAAGAAGTAGGCCTTAAATTAGCTACTACAGGTGCAATTAAAGATACTATTTTAAACTTACAAGATATTGCAGTATATGCTCTTCGATTTTTAGAGGAAAACTATCCGGAAGCCTTAAAGGATCGCTTTAATCTAGAGGAAATACCGGAGGACATTGTAAGTTTATTTGATGAAATTGCTAAACGCCGGGGTAGTATGATGTCCGGTGGTTTAATAGACTACGATAAGACTGCAGAATTAATAATCCGAGAAATTCGAACTGAAAAACTAGGCAGGCTCACATTCGAACAACCATAAAAGGTTCGCACAATGCGAGCCTTCATTTTTTTTTACAAATGACGATATTAATTACATAGAGATTTATTAATTGAAGGTGAAGAAATGGCAGAATTAACGATAAAAGAGATTGAAAAGAAATTAACTTCAATACAAGACGAAAAAGATGAGTTTCTTAAAGATTGCGAACAAGATACCCGAAAAGGTGTTCAGGCTCTAGTCCAGCGTTGGAAAAAGAATAAGGCTGAGGAAAAGGCATTGGAGCAACAATATAAGGATATGACCCAGTATGAACAAGCGCTATATAAAAAGGGATATAAGCTTATTGCAGGTGTAGATGAAGTAGGTCGTGGTCCGTTGGCAGGTCCAGTTGTAGCTGCAGCAGTTATTTTACCACAAGACGCCTATTTACCAGGTATAAATGATTCAAAGAAAATAACTGAACAAAAAAGGGAAGAATTATTTAAACAGATAACTGATTGTGCTATTTCGATTGGAATTGGAATTATACCGGCTAATGTAATAGATGATGTAAATATTTTACAAGCAACTAAACAGGCGATGAAGAAAGCACTTTTGAGTTTGTCTGAAAAACCTGACCATCTTCTAATAGACGCACTAGAACTGCCAATCGAAATTCCTCAAACTTCAATTATAAAAGGGGACTCAAAAAGTGTCTCAATCGCAGCAAGCTCAATTATTGCTAAGGTGACAAGGGATCGTTTAATGGTAAGATTAAGTAATGATTATCCACAGTATGGATTTGAAAAACATATGGGCTATGGTACTGCATATCATCTTGAAGCGTTAAAAAAATATGGGATAACAAATGAACACCGTCGTTCGTTTGCTCCGGTTCGAGAGTTAATAGAGTATAAATGATGCTACCAATCAATGTAATCCAAACACTAATTAAGAGTGGAGCCATTCAACAGCTTCACTCTTTATCAAATGTAAATTCAGGAGAACAAAAGCCACAAAATCCTACTCCAAAGATCCTAAACCTAATGCAAGCTATTAAGAATGATACGACTGAAAATAGTCTCCAACATGGCTCACTACAAAAGACGGACACTGTAGAACTAACTACAAGTGAATCTAGCCAATTTCTTCAACAACAAATTACGATTCAAACCAAAGAATATGAAAATATCTATTTACGTATGTCTGGAAGGAAAAAAAATGATAAGCTTGATCCTGATTTTTGCCGTCTGCTTTTTTCTCTTGTACTCAAAAATTTAGATGAAGTGGTCATAGATGTAAAGGTTCAAAATCGGATTATCTCACTAACAATTTTTAGTCACGCACAGGGAATTGAGTCTTTAGTTGGTGAACTAAGGTCCTCCCTTCAAAAGAATCTAGAATCGATAGGTTATCAGCTTTCCTCTGTAAAAATAGGGAATGTAGGAGTGTCTGCCGGTGACGAAAAGGTTGAAAAAAGCTTAGCTAATCTTCAAGAAAGAGTGGATTGTAAAATATGAAAAAGCTGATTCAGAAGGAAGAGATTAAAGCTGTTGCTTTGTCATATGAAGATAAAATGGATGCTGAGCCTAAGGTAGTTGCAAAAGGTAAAGGGTTGATTGCGCAGAATATAATAAAGAAAGCTCAGGAAAATAATATCCCTATACAAGAGGACTCTGCTTTAGTAGAGTTGTTGGAAGAACTTAGTCTAAATGAAGGGATACCTGAGGAATTATATCAGGTCATTGCGGAAATCTTTGCTTTTGTTTACAACATGGACAAAACCATAGGTGTATCCAAAAAATAGTTTCTTGGAATAGTATTTTTGTCGATTTTAACATAAAAAACAACAAATTCAAGCGAAACGGTAGACAAGTAGACTTTTCAGTTATAAAATGAAAGCGCAGTCTAATTTTTGTCAATTTAGCGTCATTCTTATCTGGGAGAAGCCCGGGTATTAAATGATGTAATTTTCTATGCAAAGAAGATTTTTCGGAATACTTCTAATTGTCATAGAAAGTTTAAAAAAGAAAATGTATAATAACATTTGGACTGACAAATTATTCTTTGCTTTTTACATAAGAATGGAGGATGGGAAATGAATATCCATGAGTATCAAGGAAAAGAGATCCTCAGACAATATGGGGTAGCTGTTCCAAATGGTAAGGTTGCGTTCACAGTTGATGAAGCTGTTGAAGCTGCTAAAGAGCTTGGCTCCCAAGTTTGTGTAGTTAAAGCACAAATTCACGCAGGGGGTCGTGGTAAAGCTGGTGGGGTTAAAGTAGCAAAAAACCTAGATGAGGTACGTGAATATGCAAATGAAATTCTAGGTAAAACGCTTGTTACACACCAAACTGGTCCAGAAGGAAAAGAAGTTAAACGTCTTCTTATTGAAGAAGGCTGCGATATTAAAAAAGAGTACTATATTGGACTAGTACTTGATCGTGCGACCTCTCGTGTTGTTTTAATGGCATCTGAAGAAGGTGGAACAGAAATTGAAGAGGTTGCTGAAAAAACACCTGAAAAGATTTTCAAAGAAGTTATCGATCCGGTAGTTGGATTATTACCATTCCAAGCACGTCGAATTGCTTTCAATATTAATATTCCAAAAGAATTAGTAAACCAAGCTGTTAAGTTCATGACAGCTTTATATACTGCATTCGTTGAAAAGGATTGCTCAATTGCAGAAATTAATCCTTTAGTCGTAACAGGTGACGGAAAGGTTATGGCACTTGATGCAAAATTAAACTTTGATGCTAACGCATTATACCGTCAAAAGGACGTATTAGAATACCGTGACCTAGACGAAGAAGATGCAAAAGAAATAGAAGCATCAAAACATGATTTAAGCTATATTTCACTAGATGGTAACATCGGATGTATGGTAAACGGAGCAGGTCTCGCGATGTCCACAATGGATATTATCAAGCACTATGGCGGAGAACCCGCGAACTTCCTTGACGTTGGGGGCGGCGCAACTGCAGAAAAGGTTACCGAAGCCTTCAAAATCATTCTATCTGACGAAAGTGTAAAAGGTATTTTTGTAAATATCTTTGGCGGAATTATGAAGTGTGATGTTATTGCAGAAGGTGTAATAGCTGCTACAAAAGAAGTAGGCTTGGAAATTCCTCTAGTAGTACGTCTTGAAGGAACAAACGTAGATTTAGGTAAGAAGATTTTATCAGAATCTGGTCTAAATATTACTGCTGCTGAATCAATGGCAGACGGTGCACAAAAAATCGTATCACTAGTAGGATAGAAAGGCAGGGGACAAACATGAGTGTTTTTGTTAATAAAGATACAAAAGTAATTGTTCAGGGGATAACAGGTGCTACTGCATTATTCCATACAAAGCAAATGCTAGAATATGGTACTAAAATTGTTGGTGGTACTTCTCCTGGAAAAGGTGGAACTGAAGTAGAGGGTGTTCCTGTATTCAATACTGTGAAAGACGCAGTCAATCAAACAGGTGCGACAGCTTCAGTAATTTATGTACCAGCACCATTTGCTGCTGATGCAATTATGGAAGCAGTTGATGCTGAATTAGATTTAGCAATTTGTATTACAGAGCATATTCCGGTATTAGATATGGTTAAGGTGAAGCGCTATATGGAAGGGAAGAAGACTCGTTTAGTGGGTCCTAACTGTCCAGGTGTAATCACTGCTGATGAATGTAAAATTGGAATTATGCCAGGGTATATCCACAAAAAAGGACATGTTGGTGTAGTATCACGTTCTGGTACTTTAACTTACGAAGCAGTACATCAATTAACACAAGCTGGAATTGGTCAAACAACGGCTGTAGGTATTGGTGGAGACCCTGTAAATGGAACAAATTTCATCGATGTATTAAAAGCTTTTAATGAAGATGAAGAAACATATGCTGTTATTATGATTGGTGAAATCGGAGGAACAGCTGAAGAGGAAGCTGCTGAGTGGGTTAAAGCAAATATGACTAAGCCGGTAGTAGGATTCATCGGTGGACAGACTGCACCTCCTGGAAAGCGCATGGGCCACGCTGGTGCGATTATTTCTGGTGGTAAGGGTACAGCTGCCGAAAAGATTAAAACAATGAACGAATGTGGAATTAAAGTTGCTGAAACACCATCAGTAATGGGTGAGACGTTAATTTCCGTTCTTAAAGAACAAGGTTTATACGAAAAGTGTAAAACTCACTAATAAAATACATGTATTGAGGCAGTTCACTTCTTCAGAACTGTCTCTTTTCTGATGTGAAAAAAGGAGAATTTATGAACAATTTACGCGAGAGGTTAATACATTTACACCACTGTCGAGGTATAGGCTGGAAATCTATATTTCAAATATTACAGAATGACCCCACACTTTCTACTATTTATAATACCCCTTCTTCTTATTATGAAAGGATCCTTCCTTTGTCTAAATCTCAAATGAATATTTTTTTAAAAGATTTGCATTCTATACCAATCCAAAGTATGCTAAAACAATATAGGAATAATAATGTGGGGATAATTACCATCTTTGATCAAGAGTACCCTCGTCTTTTAAAGGAAATTTATGATCCACCATGGGTATTATATACGGCCGGAGACACCGCATTGTTAAATAGCGAAAAATTATTGAGTGTTGTAGGCTCTCGTACACCATCAGCTACGAGCAAACAAAGTATGACAAAGGTGTTGGCACCTTTAATCAACCAAAGTTGGGTAATGGTTAGTGGTCTGGCAAGAGGAATTGATACGATTGCGCATCAATTGGCAATCTATCATAATGGGAAAACAATAGCTGTGATAGCTGGCGGACTTTATCATATCTATCCTCAAGAAAATAAACATTTAGCAACGACCATATCTCAAAATCATATAATAATTTCTGAATATCCACCAAATACAAGACCAGAAAAATGGCAGTTTCCGATGCGGAATCGAATTATAAGCGGTTTAGCACAGGGAACTCTGGTAGTTGAAGCAAAGGAAAGAAGTGGTTCTTTAATAACTGCCGATCAAGCACTCAACCAGGGCAGAGAGGTGTTTGCTATCCCGGGTTCAATTTTAGAACTTTCTTGCATAGGAACGAATAAATTGATCCAAACGGGAGCAAAACTAGTCCTCACAAGTGAGGATATTTTATCAGAAATTCATGTTAGTACTAAAAATAAATCATAATATTTGTATAAAAATTATCATAACAGTTTGACAAACTGCACATGAATATTTAATAATATGAAGGATTTAACTTTACATCAGTGAATCTATGCGCAAATACGTTAAAGCGCGTTTGATTATAAATATATAGGTAGGATTTATTATAAATGGGAATTTATTTTACCTCTAAGGAGGAAGCGTTACATGTCGGACTATTTAGTCATAGTTGAATCACCTGCAAAAGCGAAAACGATTGAAAGATACCTCGGTAAAAAATATAAGGTAAAGGCTTCGATGGGCCATGTAAGAGATCTGCCAAGAAGTCAAATGGGTGTAGATGCAAAAAATGATTTTGATGTAAAATATATTACAATTAGAGGAAAAGGCCCTGTATTAAAGGAATTAAAAACTGCGGCTAAAAAAGCAAAAAAAGTTTATCTAGCGGCTGACCCGGATCGCGAAGGGGAAGCGATTGCTTGGCACTTGGCGCACTCATTAAATCTAGATATCAACTCGGATTGTCGTGTAGTATTTAACGAAATAACAAAGGATGCCATTAAAGAATCTTTTAAACATCCTCGTCCAATTAATCAGGCATTAGTAGATGCTCAACAAGCCAGACGAGTTCTTGACAGATTAGTAGGATATAATATTAGTCCATTACTTTGGAAGAAAGTAAAAAAAGGATTAAGCGCTGGTCGCGTACAATCTGTTGCGGTAAGATTAATCATTGATCGTGAAAAAGAAATTCAAAGTTTCGAGCCTGAAGAGTATTGGTCAATTAAAGCTGACTTTATAAAAGGAAAAGAACAATTTGAAGGCCAATTCTACGGTGTCAATGGAAAGAAAGTAGAGTTATCTAATGAAGCGGAAGTAAAAAATATCATTTCGACAATTGAGGGGAACTCATTTACGGTATCCTCAGTAACAAAAAAGGAACGAAAAAGACATCCGGCTCCGCCATTTATTACTTCTTCTCTACAACAAGAAGCTGCTCGTAAATTGAATTTTCGTGCTAAGAAAACGATGATGTTGGCACAACAATTATATGAAGGAATTGATCTAGGTAAAGAAGGTACAGTTGGATTAATTACTTATATGCGTACAGATTCAACACGTATTTCTGAGACAGCTATTCAGGAGAGCTCGGAATATATTGAAAAAACATATGGAAAACAATATCTAACGGAAACAAAACGAAAAGAGAAAAAGGGTGCAAATTCTCAAGATGCACATGAAGGAATACGTCCCACATCAGTATTTAGAGAACCAAGTAGCTTGAAACAATACCTTGGTAGGGACCAATTACGCTTATATAAACTTATTTGGGAACGATTCGTTGCAAGTCAAATGGCTTCAGCAATAATGGATACGATGGGCGTTGATTTAAGCAATGGTGAAGTAGTTTTTAGAGCCACAGGGTCAAAAGTTAAATTTCCTGGTTTTATGAAGGTCTATGTGGAGGGAAATGACGACAATGTGGAAGAGAAGGAAAACATGTTGCCTGACTTAGTAGAGGGAGACCACGTTTTTTCAAAGGATATCGACCCAAAACAACATTTTACACAACCACCTCCGAGATATACGGAAGCAAGACTAGTTAAAACGATGGAAGAACTAGGTATAGGTAGACCTTCCACATATGCACCGACCCTTGATACAATACAGAAGCGGGGTTATGTTGCACTTGATAACAAGCGTTTTATTCCTACAGAATTAGGGGAAATTGTAGACGAATTAATGCTCGAGTTTTTCCCTAAAATTTTGGATGTAGAATTTACTGCAAAAATGGAGCATGATCTTGATGAAGTCGAAGAAGGAAGAACGGAATGGATCAAGATTATTGACGAATTCTATAAGGACTTTGAGAAAAGATTAGAGATTGCAGAAGCAGAGATGAAGGAAGTAGAAATTAAAGATGAACCCGCAGGTGTTGATTGTGAAAATTGCGGTCATCCAATGGTTTATAAAATGGGCCGTTATGGGAAGTTTATGGCGTGTTCAAATTTCCCTGATTGTCGTAATACTAAGCCAATTGTGAAGGAAATTGGTGTACCTTGTCCGAAATGTGAAAAAGGAAATATTGTGGAACGAAAAAGCAAAAAGAAGAGAATCTTTTACGGCTGTGACCAGTATCCAGAATGTGATTTTCTTTCTTGGGATAAGCCGCTACCTCGGAAATGTCCGAAATGTGAAAGCTTGTTGGTTGAGAAGAAACTCAAAAAAGGTATACAAGTTCAATGTGCCCAGTGTGACTACAAAGAAGAACCTCAAAAATAAGATTGCGGTTGGTGAGCCATATCAAAGGCTCACCATTTTACTTGTTTAAGAAAAACCTGCATTAAGCCTATTTCTTACGCAATTCAGAATTTTGTAAAAAAATCAGAGTTTTTATTTGCAAGGGGTTCTAAATTGTGATAATATTTAGTAGCCCTTGTGAGGTGAAAAATAATGGAGAATGTGAACAAATCGTTACAGTTATTCAAAGAATATTTACAAATCGAGAAAAATTATTCAGAATATACTATTGTGCATTATGAACAATCTATTGAACATTTTTTTCAGTTTCTTAACCGAGAATCAATCTCGAATTTAACAGATGTAACATATTCGGATGTGCGTTTGTATCTTACTGAGCTATATAAGGAACAATATGCAAGACGTACTGTTGCGAAGAAAATATCAACACTACGCAGTTTTTTTAATTTTCTTCTAAGGGAAAAACATATCTCTCAGAATCCTTTTAAATTGGTTTCGTTACCTAAAAAAGAGCAAAAGCTCCCGCATTTCTTATATGAGGAAGAATTGGAGAAGCTGTTTGGAGTCTCGGATGTTTCTACGGAATTAGGGCAGCGTGATCAGGCTTTGTTGGAATTGTTATACGCGACTGGGATACGTGTGAGTGAATGCTGCAAGCTTACACTAGGGGATTTAGATTTTTCGTTAGGAACCGTGTTTGTTCACGGCAAGGGGAATAAACAACGTTATGTTCCTTTTGGGAGTTATGCAGAACAAGCACTTACAACTTACATATCGAATGGTCGCAAGACATTGCTAGAAAAAGCATCGGCTCATACAAACCATTTATTCCTTAATTTTCGTGGTGGACCTTTAACAACAAGGGGAGTCCGGCTCATTTTAAATAATATGATAAAAAAAACTTCTTCAACCATACATATTAGTCCACACGTATTAAGACATACATTTGCTACACACCTTTTAAACGAGGGCGCCGATATGAGGTCTGTACAAGAACTGCTTGGTCATGAAAACCTTTCATCTACACAAGTCTATACGCATGTAACAAAAGATCATCTGCGGAATATTTATATGTCCTCACATCCACGTGCATAAGGAGGTTGTTTAAAGAAAATGTCGAATTTTCATGCAACAACAATATTCGCTGTAAAACATAAAGGTAAATCAGCAATGGCAGGAGATGGTCAGGTAACCTTTGGAAATGCTGTTGTGATGAAGCATACAGCAAGAAAGGTTCGGAAACTTTTTCAGGGTAGAGTTATTGCGGGGTTTGCTGGTTCTGTTGCAGATGCTTTTACACTATTTGAAATGTTCGAAGGTCGCCTTGAAGAATTTAACGGGAATTTACAAAGAGCTGCAGTAGAACTCGCGAAGGAATGGAGAAGTGACAAAGTTCTACGTAAATTAGAGGCAATGCTAATTGTTATGGATGAGAAAGATTTGCTTCTTATTTCTGGTACAGGTGAAGTCATAGAACCAGACGATGGCATATTAGCCATCGGATCGGGCGGGAATTATGCTCTTTCTGCTGGTAGGGCATTAAAGAAATATTCTGGTGAACATTTAACGGCTCGAGAAATTGCGAAAGCTTCATTAGAAATAGCAAGCGAGATTTGTGTGTATACAAATGAAAACATTATAGTTGAGGAACTATAAGGAGGGGATTTCATTGAAGACAAACTTAACCCCAAAGCAAATAGTGGAAAAGTTGGATCAGTACATTATTGGTCAAAATCAAGCGAAAAGGGCAGTATCAGTAGCATTAAGGAATCGATATCGTCGAAGTCTACTTGAAGAAAAGCTTAGAGATGAAATCGTACCAAAGAATATCTTAATGATTGGACCGACAGGTGTTGGTAAAACTGAGATTGCACGAAGACTTGCAAAATTAGTCGGTGCTCCGTTTATTAAGGTAGAAGCTACCAAGTTTACTGAAGTTGGATATGTTGGACGTGATGTTGAATCGATGGTTCGAGATTTAGTCGAAACAGCCGTCCGCCTAGTAAAAGAAGAAAAAATGGCTGAGGTATCAGAGCGAGCTCAAGAAAATGCTAATAAGCGTCTAGTTGAATTACTTGTCCCTAGTGCTAAAAAGCAAACAACCTATAAAAATCCACTAGAAATGTTATTTGGTGGAAATAGTGGGGAGCCCGAAGTCGAAAAGTCTTCTGAAGAAGACAACGTGAGTGAGAGTAGGAAGCGAATGGCTCATAAGCTTGCACTGGGTGAACTTGAAGATTATTACGTAACAGTTGAAGTTGAAGAGCAGCAGTCCTCAATGTTTGATCTTCTTCAAGGTTCAGGTATGGAACAAATGGGGATGAATATGCAGGATGCGTTTAGTAATTTAATGCCCAAAAAACGCAAAAAACGTAAACTAACAGTTAAAGAAGCACGTAAAGTATTGACGAACGAAGAAGCAGCAAAGTTAATCGATATGGATGAGGTTACACAGGAAGCGATTAACAGATCAGAGCAAACAGGTATTATTTTTATCGATGAGATTGACAAAGTGGCCGGTAAGAGTCATAATTCTTCTTCTGCGGATGTATCAAGAGAAGGGGTACAGCGTGATATTTTACCAATTGTCGAAGGTTCAACAGTTGTAACAAAATATGGTTCTGTAAAAACAGATCACATGTTATTTATTGCAGCTGGAGCTTTCCATATGTCAAAGCCTTCGGATTTAATCCCTGAATTACAAGGTCGTTTTCCAATTCGCGTCGAACTTACAAAACTAACCGTAGATGATTTTTACCGCATCTTAGTTGAGCCAGATAATGCGTTATTGAAACAATATTCAGCATTATTAGAAACAGAAGGTATACAACTTGAATTTTCTGACGATGCTATTCGTAAGATAGCTGAAGTTGCCTTCCAAGTGAACCAGGACACTGATAATATTGGTGCTCGTCGCCTACATACTATTTTGGAGCGGCTTTTAGAAGATTTATCATTTGAGGCACCAGATATTACAATGGAAAAGATCACGATTACACCCCAATATGTTGATGAGAAATTGAGTACTATCGTAAAAAACAAAGATTTAAGTCAGTTTATTTTGTAAGATTATCAGGAGGAACAAGTAAATGCCATTATTAGAAAGAACTAGAAAAATCAACGCTATGCTGCAAAATGCAGCTGGTAAGCCAGTAAATTTTAAAGAAATGTCAGAAACCCTACGTGACGTAATTGGAGGAAATGTATTCATATTAAGTCGCCGTGGAAAACTTTTAGGTCATGCCATCAATCAGCAGATTGAAAATGAAAGAATGAAAAAAATGATTGAGGATCGCCATTTCCCAGAAGAGTATACCCAAAGCCTGTTTAATATTAAGGAAACTTCATCAAACCTTGATATTGAAAGTGAGTATACTGCATTTCCAGTGGAAAACAAAGATTTGTTCAAGAGTGGACTAACTACAATTGTACCGATTATCGGTGGAGGCGAAAGATTAGGTACGCTTATACTCTCAAGACTTGACCAAAGCTTTGAAGACGATGATCTAATCCTAGCTGAATACGGTGCAACTGTTGTAGGTATGGAAATTCTTCGTGAAAAAGCAGAAGAAATTGAAGAAGAAGCTAGAAGTAAAGCTGTTGTACAAATGGCTATCAGTTCATTATCTTATAGTGAATTTGAAGCAATTGAACATATTTTTGAAGAGCTAAATGGTAACGAAGGATTGTTAGTTGCTAGTAAGATTGCTGACCGTGTTGGTATTACGAGATCCGTTATCGTTAACGCTTTAAGAAAGCTTGAAAGTGCTGGTGTGATTGAATCTCGTTCATTAGGAATGAAAGGTACTTATATTAAGGTACTTAACGATAAATTCTTATTAGAATTAGAAAAACTAAAGTCACATTAATTTAAATGCAAAAAGAAGATGGATTCTTCCATCTTCTTTTTTTTTGTTAAAATGTATAATTATTCGTTTAAACTCTATTAGCATATTTTGTCGACTTTTTGTAGTGGAAATAAGTACTTGTCTGTTTTTGTAAAATACACGTGAAACTTTAGACATGAAACACTATAATAAAGTGTGTGAAACGTGAGTAAAAAGACCTATATTTGTCGAAAAACATCACTTTTTATCATAAGGTTAATAGACAGATAGATTATATTTCATTACAATAATAAGAGTTAATACAATTCGTTATATATATTCGCAGGATAAGTATTTTTTGTGAGGGGATTAGATGAAACTTTTTTCTAATACGATTCATTCATTAGAGAAAGCATTGGATTATTCAACATTAAGACAGAAGGTAATCTCAAATAATATTGCAAATGTTGATACACCGAATTTCAAGGCACAAGATGTAAGTTTTAAAAATCTACTTTCAAATGAAATTGAAAGTCAAATGAGTGCAAACCGAACGCATGAAAAACATCTACAATTTACTGCGAGCAATCGTTCTAACGGTTCACTAATGACTAAGGCTGATACAGCCTATAATCACAATGGTAATAACGTAGATGTCGATAAGGAAATGGCATTATTAGCTGAAAATCAAATCTATTATAATGCTGTAACACAAAGAATCAGTGGTAAGTTCAACACATTGAAAACAGTCATAAAAGGAGGAAACTAAAAATGTCGATCTTTCATAGTCTTAATACAAGTGCATCAGCATTAACTGCTGGAAGGCTTAGAATGGACGTTATTTCCTCAAATATGGCAAATGTTGATACGACCAGAGGGAAATTGGTCGACGGCCAGTGGCAACCATACAAACGTAAAATGGTCGTGCAGCAGCCACAAGGTAATAGCTTCTCATCTTATTTATCGAAGGCAATGAACCAAGAAAAAGGTGGTAGTGGTACAAAAGTAACGGGTATCGTCGAGGATGATACTCCATTTCAACTTGTGTATAACCCGGAACATCCAGATGCAAACGAGGATGGGTATGTAGCACTACCAAATGTAGACCCTCTAAAGGAAATGGTCGATTTAATAAGTGCTACTAGATCTTACGAAGCAAATGTAACAGTATTTAATGCGTCAAAAGGGATGTTAATGAAAGCTTTAGAAATTGGAAAATAGGTGATATATCGTGATAGATAAAATTAATCTTGCAGCACCAGGTATTCTGTCGAAGCCTGGTGTACAGCCGAAAACCGCGAGCGTAGTACAAAAAGAATTTAGTAGTTTTTTAAAAGATGCAATAAACAATGTAAATGAGGCACAGCAAACTTCTGATAAGATGACGCAAAAGCTCATTAATGGTGAAGATGTTGATTTACATCAGGTTATGATTTCATCTGAAAAAGCGAGTGTGTCTTTACAGGCTACACTTCAGATTCGGAATAAAGTTATAGAAGCATACCAAGAAATTATGAGGATGCAGGTATGATCCGAGAACTTACAACATTCGATTAGGGGTATGTAAATGAATGAGAAACTACAATTGTATAAAACAAATATAAGTGAGTATTGGAAAAAACAATCTGGTCTACAAAAGGCCACAATAATTGGATTGCCACTATTGTTAATTTTCATTATCACGCTTACTGTTTTTTTAACGACGAAAACGAACCTTGTTCCTATGTACAGTAATTTATCGCCACAGGAAACAGGGCAAATAAAAGCAACCTTAGATGCTAGGGGAATACAATCGGAGATCGTGGATAATGGTTCAACCATTAAGGTACCAGAGGAAGTGGTAGAATCCTTAATGGTTGAACTTGCGGCAGAAGGAATACCAGATAGCGGCAATATCGACTATTCATTCTTTGGTCAAAATGCAAGCTTTGGGATGACCGATAATGAATTTAATATGCTTAAACTAGAATCCACACAAACCGAATTAGCTAACCTTATTAAAGGCATTGATGGGATTAACGATGCCAAGGTTATGATAAGTATGCCGAGTGATGGAATCTTTGTTAAGGACAGTCAGACAGAGGCGTCCGCTTCAATCGTGCTTAATACGAAAACAGGATATAAGTTTGATCAACAGCAGATTAAATCCTTATATCACTTGGTTTCGAAAAGTATTCCTAATCTACCTACTGATAATATCGTCATAACAAACCAAAACTTTGAGTATTTTGACCTAGAAAACGAAGAAAATTTATCACTTATAGGAAATGTAGCATCACAGCTAGGGGTAAAACGTGAAATTGAAAGAGATATTCAAAGACAGGTTCAACAAATGTTAGGAACTATGATGGGACCGGATAAGGTAGTTGTGTCAGTTACAACGGATATTGACTTCACACAGGAAAATCGTCAAGAAAACCTAGTTACACCAGTGAATCCTGAAAATATGGAAGGTATTGAAATCAGTGTTGAACGAATTACCGAAACCTTCACAGGTGAAGGGGCCCAAGCTGGTGGAGTAGTTGGAACTGGAGAGACTGATGTTCCTACTTATAATGCAAATGGACAATCCGGTAATGGGGACTATGAACGAATCGAGGAACGAGTAAACAGAGATGTGAATCGTATCACAAAAGATATAGTAGAAGCTCCATATAAAATAAGAGATTTAGGAATTCAAGTGATGGTCGAAGCGCCAGATCCAAAGAATCCTGCATCAATGCCACAAGAACGCGTTGATGACATTGAGAGAATTTTAAGTACTATTGTAGGAACTAGTATCAATCAAGATGCAAATAATGAATTAACACAAGAAGATATCCAGGATAAAATAGTTGTTTCAGTTCAGGAGTTTAACGGGAAAGAAACAATAGCTCCGGAAACACAGGTAATCAATACTATACCTTTATTAGTTTATATTATTGGTGGTCTTTTATTAGTTGGTCTTATTATTCTATTATTCTTGCTTATACGTAAAAAGAAAAACAAGGAAATCGAAGAGGAGGAAATCCTTCAACCCGAACCGATTTTCTTTGATCAAACAATTCCAGATATAAATGATGAAAAAGAATCTGACGCGGAAGCAAGAAGAAAGCAATTAGAAAAACTTGCTAAAGATAAACCAGAGGATTTTGCAAAGTTATTAAGATCTTGGTTAGCGGATGAATAGGAGGTGGAGAAATGGCAAAGCGAGATATGCATAATGAACTTACAGGTAAACAGAAAGCAGCCGTTCTTCTCATATCATTAGGCCCAGATGTCTCTGCCTCGGTTTACAAGCATCTTTCAGAAGAGGAAATAGAAAAATTAACGTTAGAAATTTCGGGTGTTCGAAGAGTGGAATCCAACACAAAGGAACAAGTGATGGAAGAATTTCATCAGATTGCGATTGCCCAAGATTATATCACTCAAGGTGGTATAGGTTATGCAAAAACTGTACTTGAAAAAGCGCTTGGGGAGGAACGAGCAGGCACGATTATAAATCGACTTACCTCTTCTCTCCAGGTCAAGCCGTTTGACTTTGCGAGAAAAGCGGATCCTGGGCAAATCTTAAATTTTATTCAAAACGAGCATCCGCAGACGATTGCGTTAATCTTGTCATATCTTGATTCAAGACAGGCTGCTCAGATTTTATCGGAATTACCACAGGAAGTACAGGCTGACATCGCTCGAAGGATTGCGATAATGGACAGAACATCTCCTGAGATTATCAATGAGGTTGAGCAAATACTTGAGCGGAAATTATCAACTACCGTGACTCATGATTATACACAAACTGGTGGAGTTGAAGCTGTTGTTGAAGTATTAAATGGAGTCGATCGTTCAACGGAAAGAACGATTCTGGACGCACTTGAAATTCAAGATCCAGAACTCGCAGAAGAAATCAAGAAGAGAATGTTTGTATTTGAAGATATCGTTACGCTCGACAATCGCGCGATTCAGCGAGTTATTCGTGATGTAGAAAATGAAGACCTTATGCTATCTCTACGAGTTGCTAGTGAGGAAGTTAAAGAAATTGTCTTTAAAAATATGTCGAAACGGATGGTTGAGACGTTTAAAGAGGAAATGGAATATATGGGGCCAGTTCGATTACGTGATGTTGAAGAGGCTCAATCACGTATTGTAGCTGTTATACGAAGACTTGAAGAAGCAGGAGAAATTGTGATAGCGCGTGGTGGAGGAGATGATATCATTGTCTAACGTGATAAAGTCAGGGTCACTACAGCAAAACGATTCTCCTAAAAAAGTGATTGGTCTTAAAGTCCTACAAACTAAGGAAGCAATTTCGGCAAATCAAGAACAGCCAAATCAGCAAATTGCAACTCAAAAAATCGTTGAAGAGGCGAAGATTCAGGCAGATAAAATTGTAAAGGATGCACTTCAATATTCCAATTCACTTAGACAGCAAGTATTGGTTGAAAAAAGTGAATGGGAAGAAGAGAAACAAAATCTTATTACAAAAACCTCAGAAGAAGGCTTTCGTGCAGGTTTGGCAAAGGGAAGAGAACAGGGCTATCGCGAATATACCGATTTACTCTCCGAGGCGCGACAAGTTATCGAAATATCAAAGCAAGATTATAGCAAATACCTTGAATCTTCTGAGGAAGTCATTTTAAAACTTGCCATGTCTGTGGCAGAAAAAGTTATAGGAATCCACTTATCTGAGAACCCAGAGGATTTTGCTTTTTTAGTTAAAAAGGCAGTGAGAGAGGTAAAGGAACATTCAAATATAACGATTCAAATTAATCCCAATTATTATCAAGTTATCGTAAATCAAAAGGAACAGCTAACCGCAATTCTTAATGGAGAAACTGATCTATTTATCTATCCAAACGAAGAACTTAATGAAACTGATTGTGTAATTGAATCTTCATTTGGAAAAATCAATGCCAGTGTCGATACACAGCTTTCGGAAATAAAAGAAAAGCTTCTTGCATTGTTAATGGAGGAATAGTGATGAAGGCAATTGAGCTTCTTAATGAAATACATTCTATTGATTCATACAAACGATACGGGAAGGTAACTAGGGTTGTTGGCTTAATGATTGAATCACGTGGCCCCGAATGTTCAATAGGGGATCTATGCCATATTTATGTGGGGATTAATCATAAAAGATGTATTCAAGCTGAAGTTGTAGGATTTCGTGAAGAACATGTAATTCTAATGCCTTTTTCGAATGTCAAGGATATTTCTCCTGGCAGTATAGTAGAGGCAACGAGTAAGCCTCTTGATATTAAAGTTGGAGACGGATTAGTTGGAAAAGTATTAGACCCATTAGGACTGCCTCTTGATGGAAGTGATTTACCGAGAGGTTTATCTTCGGTGCCTACTGAGCAGGACCCACCCAATCCTTTATCTAGACCTCCAATCCGGGAGCCAATTGAAGTAGGCGTTAAAATGATTGATACACTCTTAACTGTTGGGAAAGGACAGCGTGTAGGTATCTTTGCTGGTAGTGGTGTAGGGAAAAGTACATTATTAGGGATGATTGCACGTAATACGACAGCTGATATTAATGTAATAGCGCTTGTCGGAGAACGTGGACGAGAAGTGCGGGAGTTTATTGAAAAGGATTTGGGTGAAGAGGGTCTTAAACGTTCGATATTAGTTGTGGCAACTTCCGATCAACCAGCACTCCTCCGTATCAAGGCAGCAATGACAGCAACAGCTATTGCCGAGCATTTTAGAGATAAAGGTCTTGATGTCATGTTAATGATGGATTCTGTAACTCGTGTAGCGATGGCTAGTAGGGAAATTGGCTTAGCGATTGGTGAGCCCCCTACAACAAAGGGATATACCCCAAGTGTCTTTACAACTCTTCCAAGGTTGTTAGAAAGAACGGGGACAAATCATCTTGGCTCCATAACTGCATTTTATACAGTTCTAGTAGATGGAGACGATATGAATGAACCAATAGCGGACACTGTTCGAGGGATTCTTGATGGTCACTTTGTCCTAGATCGTAGCCTAGCCAATAAAGGCCAATATCCTGCGATTAATGTATTAAAGTCAATCAGTCGTGTGATGAACCAGATTACATCACGTGAACATAAAACCTATGCTGAAAAAATTAGGAGTTTGATGGCAACTTACCTTAATTCAGAAGACCTCATCAATATAGGTGCGTATAAAAGAGGCTCTTCCATCGGAGTTGATGAAGCAATCAGATTTTATCCTAAGATCATCTCATTTCTAAAGCAGCAAACTGATGAAAATTTTACATTTGATGAAAGTCTATTCTTATTGTCACAATTGGCTGAAAAAGGTGAATAAATCAGATGAGTTATAAGTTCAAATTTCAAAAAGTGATGTCGATAAAAGAGAATGAGAAGAATCAAGTACTTGCAGATTACCAAACTTCTGTAAAAGAATTTGAAGAAGTTGCTGAGGCTTTGTACGAATCGCTAAAGAAAAAAGAAACTTTAGAGGAGAATCAAAGAAAACAACTTCAAGGTGGCTTGTCGATTCAAAGTATTCGACATCAACAATCATTCATTACTGGTTTGGAGAAAACAATTATGTATTATCAGCAACTTGTCTTCAAAGCACGGCAAAAAATGCAAAAATACCAAACTTTACTAACTGAAAAGAATATTGAGGTTAAGAAGTATGAGGTTATGAATGAAAAAGACTTCGCTGTGTATGAAGGCTTAATAAAGATGCAAGAAAACCAGTTGATGGATGAAATTTCAATCCAACAATATATGTCAAAAGGAAGATAGGTGATTGAATGGAGACAAACGAAAGAGAATATAGCAAACTTCAATGGCTTCTGTTTGTCGTACTTATTCCCACCTTCTTTACTCTTATTGTCGTGTTTGTTTTATTATCTTTTGCTGGGTTCAATCCGATAGGTGCTATGAAAGAATTTGCTGCCAAAGTGCCGATTATCTCTACTTACGTTAATGAAAAAGAAGCGATAAAGGAGCCTGAGGAGGAAAAAATATCTATCTCAGATCTAGAGGCGGAGATACAAGTAAAAGAAAACAAAATAACGCAATTGGAAAGTGAATTAGAAACGAAGAGCAGGGAAATTCAAACATTAAATAGCGAACTTGAAAATTTATCGAATGAACTAATAAAACTTCAGGAAGAGCGTTTGGCTGATAGTAAATCACTAGATGAATTAACTAAAATGTATGAAATGATGTCTCCCAAAAATGCTGCAAAAATTATTCCGAAATTGAATGAGAATGAGGCAAGGGAAATTCTTACAAGTATCGATACAAAGAAACTTGCTGCTATTTTTGAAAAAATGTCGCCAGAGGATGCTGCGAAATTCACTCAACTTATTACTCAATAATACTGAATCGCATTGAAAGGGGGTGAAATGACGTGAACGTGGCAACCAACACGGAAAGTGTACTGGGGTCTATTAGAAAGACAGTAGCAGCTATTCCGGTTAATAAAAACCATATACAGGGTAATGGAGGAAAAGAATCGTCTTTTCAAGGAACACTAGAAGCATTAGTTGGTCATGGTACACATCTAGTGGAGAATTCAACTGCAGAAAATGATCCTAATCTTGAAGTAATTCATGAAGGTTCACCAACTGAATCAATAGATAAACTGTTATCTGAACTTGAAACTTTTATGAAGGAAGAGCTTGATTTAATAGAAATAGAAGATGTTTTAAGCACACTACCGCCTGAATTGATACATGATATTAAAGCATTTATAGTATCGATTCAAAGTGGTGAAATTCGTCTCGAACTAAAACATGTTACCGAAAAAGCAGAATTAATAGGACTTCTTATGGTCTCAAAACACTATGCTCAAGATGAATCCTTTACTCAAAAGGACGGGCTTATGAATCTGGTGAAACAGCTCAAGATAATCGCTGAAGAGATTGCACCTCAAAACCTATTAAGTGGTAAAGAAACTACAGATTTAAAATCAAATAAGCTTATTCATGATTTAATTCAGAATATCAACGATTCCCTTTCAAAAACGGATAAACCTATGAAGGAATCGCAGACTAGGTTTCAATTTCTACAAACGGTTCATGCAAGATATTTTTCAGCACCAAAAGGGATTGAAACATCACCAACTATACTCGTTGACAAGCTTGTACAAAAAGGAAATAGTAATACAACACAGGTTCAAGGAACAGTTAGTGAGTCAATTCCTATGAATGAAGTTAATTCAGCACCATTATCAAAGGTGCAGCAATTTACTTTATTTGTTGAACAAACAGGTAAACAACAACAACTACCGAATCAACAACAATTTATTAGGCAATTTCAAAATATTTTAGCAAGAAGTAGTTTTTTAACTAGCGGTGGCCAGCAAAAACTACTAATCAATTTATATCCTGAGCATCTAGGTTCATTGCGAATTGAATTACTCCAAAGTGAAGCGGGAATGATTGCTAGAATTATGGCATCAACTAGCCAAGCAAAGGAGTTAGTAGAGTCACAACTAACTAACCTTAAACAAACATTCTTAGCTCAAAACATCTCGGTTGAAAAAATTGAAGTATCAACACAGCTTCAGTATCAAGCAGAAAAAAACTTACAAAGAGAAAGTGAACAGCAACGAGATCAGCATTCAGGAAGGCAACAGAAACAACAAAACGAACAAGAACCAAGCGAAGAGCAATCCTTTACTGCTGCACTACTTGATGAGTTAGTCAATTTTAAAGTATAGGTGGTGAATGTTAATGACGACCAAAATTGATTCTAGTCTATATCTTTCAAGTTTGAAGTCTGACAGAAAAACTGGAAATGATGTTTTAGGAAAAGATGATTTCTTAAAAATATTAATGACCCAGCTTCAAAATCAAGATCCTATGAATCCTATGGAAGACAAGGATTTTATTGCACAGATGGCAACATTTACTTCACTTGAACAAATGACGAATATGAATAGTACACTAGAAAAGTTCGTGAATGGTCAACAAGGTGAACAATTATTAAAATACAGCAGTATGATTGGAAAAGAAGTGGAGTTTAGTTACAAGACTGAAGATGAGGACGGAAATGAAATTATTAAAAATGGTCAAGGAATTGTAACTTCTGTATCTCAAAAATCAGGTTATATTGAATTAGAGTTAAAAGATGGAACCAAGATTTATAGTGATGAAGTCCTTAAAGTAAAGGAACCTTCTAAAGAGGAACAGTAGGAGGTGATCATGATGGACCATCGAATATTGCAGATACAAAACCATCCTTTGTCTTTACAAACACATAAAAAAGTGAAGCATTCAGGACAACCTGAAATCTCTTTTAAAGATGCTCTGGAGAAAGAGACCAGCATCGTCATTAGTAAGCATGCACAAAAAAGATTGGATGAAAGAAATATAAGTATTCAAGACTACAAGTGGAAAGAGATCCAAATGAAAATTTCTGAGGCAAAAACTAAAGGAATTCGAGATTCACTTGTTGTTACAAATGATGCAGCATTAATTGTCAATGTCCCGAATAATACGGTCATCACAGCGATGAATCGTGAAGAAGCGAACTCTCAGATCTTCACAAATATTAATGGAACGATTATCTTAGATTAACTTTTGGCTGGACCTTAACAGGAAGCCTTGGTGTGCTGACTGACTGATGCCACCTAATTCGAAAGGGGAAAATATAATGTTACGTTCAATGTATTCAGGAATTAGTGGAATGAAAAATTTCCAAACAAAGCTAGATGTAATTGGTAATAACATAGCTAACGTAAATACCTACGGCTTTAAGAAAGGTAGAACTACGTTTTCTGATATGATGAGTCAAACGATTCAAGGAGCAAAAGGAAACGATGGAGTACTAGGTGGTGTGAATCCTAAACAAGTAGGTTTAGGGGCTACTTTATCAACAATCGATACGATTTCGACACAAGGAAGTATTCAATCTACAAACCGTCCTCTAGATTTAGCTATTTCCGGATCTGGTTATTTTACACTGATGAATGGAGCAAATACCTATTATACTCGAGCAGGGAATTTTTATTTAGACTCTGAAGGCCAATTAGTAAATAGTAGTGGGCTAGTAGTAAAACAGGAAGGGAATAATGACCCGATTGAGATACCTTCAAATGCTCAAAGTTTTAGTATTGACTCTGCGGGAGTAGTGAGCTTTGTTGACAGTGAGGGTATTTTACAAGAGGCAGGAACCTTAGAGATTAGTACTTTTGCTAACCCTGATGGTCTTGAAAAGTTTGGTGATAACTTATTTACCGTAAGTCAAAACTCAGGAAATCCTACTGCTGCGACAGCAGGGAATGAAGGAGCCGGCAAATTAATGGCTGGTGCACTTGAAATGTCAAACGTTGACCTTTCTGAGGAATTCACAGAAATGATTGTTGCACAACGTGGATTCCAAGCAAATACTCGAATTATTTCAACATCTGATGAAATTTTACAAGAGCTTGTAAACTTAAAACGTTAAGGGGGTTAGGGGTTTTAGTATTCTTCTAAGACCCCGATAAATAGTGATAACTTTAACTAGATTAAATGATAAGAAGTTTACATTAAATGCTTTGTTTATCGAACAAGTTGAATCCTTTCCTGATACAACAATCACATTAACAAATGGAAAAAAGTTTGTTGTAAAAGAAACAGAGGCTGACGTAGAGGTTAAGGTTCTTGAGTTTTATCAAAAAATAAATGTACTTGGCCTCAGGTAAGGGGGAAAAGGTGACATGAAAAATAAGTTACTTGTCATAATGGTTATTATTTTAAGCACAATAACATTGGTTGGGACCACCGCGTTTATTATTTTAACAAAAGTAACAGCAAGTGATAGTAAACAGGAACCATCCATTGATGAAGTGCTAAAAGCGACTGTTGAAATTCCAGAAATTACAACAAAACTTTTAAGTGATGATTACATTCGTATATCCTTTAATATTCAGACAGATGGAAAAAAGGGGAAAGAGGAATTAGAGAAGCGAGGATTCCAAACAAGCAATATTATTATAAAAGAACTTTCTAATATGACATCTGAGGAATTTAAGGGTGAGGAAGGTATCGTTAATTTAGAAAATAGATTAAAAGAGCGCATAAATGAAATAATGCAGGATGGAACTGTCATTAAAGTCTATGCGACATCTTTTCTTCCGCAATAAACCTAGATTTTTGATTACTTAATGAGCGGAGGTGGAACCTTGCCTGGTGAAATATTATCTCAAAGTGAAATAGATGCTTTACTTTCAGCCCTATCAACTGGTGAAATGAATCCAGAAGAACTTAAAAGAGAAGAAAGTGAACGACGTGTAAAAGTTTATGATTTTAAAAGGGCTCTTCGATTTTCAAAGGATCAAATTCGGAGTATTACTCGGATACACGAAAATTTTGCGCGATTATTAACAACCTACTTTTCGGCTCAGCTTCGAACATATGTACAGATAACAGTGGGAACAGCAGATCAATTGCCATATGAAGAATTCATTCGATCAATACCTAATATGACCATTCTAAATGTATATGAAATGCCACCACTTGAGGGGCGAATTATACTTGAAGTAAACCCTAATATTGCATATGCCATGCTCGATCGAATGCTTGGTGGAAGAGGGACAGGTCTTAACAAGATTGAAAATTTAACAGAAATTGAAACCAAAATTATGAGCAATATGTTTGAAAAAGCATTTGAACAAGCCCGCGAAGCATGGGCAAACTTAGTTGAGGTTGATCCGGTTTTAACCGAATTCGAGGTAAACCCACAATTCCTTCAATTAGTATCACCTAATGAAACAGTAGTTGTTATTTCATTAAATACCCAAATTGGGGAAACTAGCGGGATGATTAATATTTGTATTCCACATGTATTCTTAGAACCAATTATCCCAAAACTATCGGCACATTACTGGATGCAATCAGCTCCTAAAAAGGAACGAAATATTGAAGAATTTGTAAATATAGAAAATAGCCTCAAGGATACAAAACTCCCAATTGTTGCGGAACTAGGGACGGCCAATATCGCCATTCAAGAATTCTTATTATTAGATACTGGTGATACAATTCAGCTTGATAAATTGATTCAGCAGCCAATCGAGCTAAAAGTTGAAGGTATTTCAAAATTTTACGCTCAGGTTGGAAAGGTTAATAAAAAACAGGCCGTACAGATTTTAGAGGAGATTAAAGGGGGGGACAATGAAGATGAATAATGGAAATATGCTATCACAAGATGAAATTGATGCACTTTTAAGAGGTACTGCAGACTTGGACAACGAAGAACCGGTAGCAATTAGTAATAAGCCCCTTGTAGAAGATTTTTTGTCTTTAATTGAACAGGATGCCCTTGGGGAGATTGGTAATATATCTTTTGGAAGTTCAGCAACTGCTCTATCTACTTTACTCAATCAAAAGGTGGAAATTACTACACCAAATGTTTCACTGGTACTGAGTTCTGAATTAGCTGATGAGTTCCCACACCCGCATGTTGCGGTCTATGTGAATTACACTGCTGGGTTTACTGGAACAAATCTTTTAGTAATTAAGCAAAGTGATGCAGCAATCATTGCAGATTTAATGCTTGGAGGAGCAGGTCTTTCTGTAAACGAGACACTAGGTGAACTTCAATTGAGTGCAGTACAAGAGGCAATGAATCAGATGATGGGTTCTGCTGCTACCTCAATGTCGACGGTGTTCAGTAAAAAAGTCGATATTTCACCACCGAGTATTGATATCTTAGATATTAAGCAAGGTGAAGGGGCTGAAAAGCTCCCACAAGATGATATCCTTGTAAAGATATCGTTTCGTTTAAAGATTGGAGAATTAATTGATTCGTCTATTATGCAACTCGTTCCAGTTGAATTTGCAAAAGGTCTTGTTGGAGAACTCTTATCACCTCAGGAAGATATAGTAGAACCAACACCAACTATGGGTGGCTCAACACACCATATTGAAGAACCAATACAGCAATCTAATCATATAGAAGAACAATATGTTCAACAACAAAATGGAACTGCACACCAAGCAACACAGCATTATAATAATCAAGCAATTCCAACAAGCAATCCACAGCATTTAGGTGGTCAGGTGAGACAACCCGAAATACAGCCAGCTGTTTTCTCGGATTTTGAACCTGTTCAATTACAAGAGTCAGAATCAAGAAATCTTAATATGCTAATGGATATTCCTCTTCAGGTAACCGTTGAATTAGGGAGAACAAAACGTTCAATTAAAGAGATTCTTGAGTTATCAGCCGGCTCTATCATAGAGTTGGACAAGCTTGCAGGAGAACCTGTTGATGTTTTAGTTAATGGTAAACTCATCGCACAAGGTGAGGTAGTTGTAATTGAAGAAAACTTTGGCGTCAGAATAACTGATATTATAAGTCAAAGTGATCGAATCAAAAAATTGAAATAACCAGGGGGCTAATCTAATGGCACATAAAATACTTATTGTAGATGATGCAGCATTTATGAGAATGATGATAAAGGACATCCTAACTAAAAATGGATACGAGGTTGTTGCAGAGGCGGCTGATGGTGCGCAAGCAGTTGAAAAGTTTAAAGAACATCATCCTGATTTAGTAACAATGGATATTACGATGCCAGAAATGGATGGCATTACAGCATTAAAAGAAATTAAAAAAATTAATCCAAATGCAAAGGTTATTATGTGTTCTGCAATGGGCCAGCAAGCTATGGTAATTGATGCGATTCAGGCGGGAGCAAAGGATTTTATTGTAAAACCTTTCCAAGCAGACAGAGTTATTGAAGCTATTAGCAAAACGTTAAGCTAAGAAGCCGTTATTATTTTATAAATTTCAGGAGAGTGGCAACAAAGTGAAATACATCAAAAAAGTATTAATAGCACTTATTTTCTTTCATGTCTTGCTTGTCACTTTTCCTGTACAAGCTGCAGATGGTCAAATTGATAAAAGTGTAAGTGACACACTTGGTAATCAAGAAGAAAAGAATGATGAGCAAGAAACGAATCAAAATGAAGACATTGTTCAACCAGCCAATGAACTTACTGCCGGCGATTTCTTTAGAATGATCTTTACAACCTTATTTGTCCTTGCACTTATATACTTTTTATTGAAATTCGTAAATAAACGAAATCGTATGAACAACCAAAATAGGTTCATTGAAAATTTAGGTGGGACTAGTTTAGGAACGAACCGCTCCATTCAGATTGTTAAGGTTGGTGAGCGGATATTAGTCGTGGGGGTAGGAGAGTCCATTCAACTTCTTAAGGAAATCGAAGAAACGGATGAAATCAACGAAATCCTAGAGCAACACAATGCGACATTGGAATCCATGATTAAGCCAAGAGATGTTATTAATCGTTTTTTCGAAAAAAGAAATGAAGCAAAGGACAAGGATAAACCTCTCTTTTCCTCTATACTTCAGAAACAATTAACCGAGTTAAAGCAAGGGAGAAAGAAAATTGTCGAGCAACTTGAAAATAAGGAGTCTAGCAAAGAATGAATGAGTTCATGGAGTTTTTTAATACTAGTGCCCCTGAAAATGTTTCGACATCTGTAAGGCTACTTCTCCTTTTAACGGTTTTGTCACTCGGCCCAAGCATCCTAATTTTAATGACTTCTTTTACAAGGATTATCGTTGTCCTGTCATTTGTTCGAACCTCGCTAGGAACACAACAAATGCCTCCTAATCAGGTGTTAATAGGTTTAGCTTTGTTTTTAACCTTTTTTATCATGGCACCAACGTTTAGTGAAGTAAATGAACAAGCTTTAACACCTTTGTTTAATGAAGAAATTAATTTAGAGGAAGCCTATAACCGTGCAGCCATACCCTTTAAGGAATTTATGAGCGCTCATACGAGGCAAAAAGATTTAGAGTTGTTTTTGAATTACTCGGGAGCGGAAAGGCCGGATACAATTGAAGATATACCTTTGACAGCTTTAGTACCAGCTTTTGCAATTAGTGAGCTAAAAACAGCATTTCAGATTGGATTTATGATTTTTATTCCGTTTCTTGTAATCGATATGGTTGTTGCGAGTATTCTGATGTCAATGGGTATGATGATGCTTCCACCAGTAATGATTTCCTTGCCTTTTAAGATTCTCTTATTTGTCCTGGTCGATGGATGGTATTTGATTGTTAAATCCTTATTACAAACCTTCTAGCTTTTTTTAGCTGTATTTGCACTGAATTAAGTTAATGCCTTCGGCGGTTGTCACTTACCCCAAGGCGCATTTGATAAAGTAGGTGAACATTATTGAGTCCTGAAGTAGTCATTACATTGGCAAAACAAGGAGTATATACAACGTTAATGATTTGTGGTCCACTGTTATTGGTTGCTCTAGTTGTGGGCTTAGTTGTTAGTGTGTTCCAGGCAACGACACAGATTCAGGAGCAAACACTGGCATTTATTCCAAAGATTGTTGCGGTGCTTGTAGGGTTGGTATTTTTTGGTCCGTGGATGCTTTCAAGAATGGTCGCTTTTACACACGATATTTTTAGTAATTTAACGAGATTTGTAGGGTAATAAGATGACTGAGGTTTTTACCTATTTTCCGGCCTTTTTACTTGTATTAGTGCGGGTTACTAGCTTTTTTGTAACAATGCCCTTATTTTCATATCGAACTCTTCCAGCTTCACATCGTGTTGGAATCGCCTTTTTTATAGCATGGATTATGTTCCTGTCAATGAGTAAACCGATCTTAGAAATAGATGGTTATTTCATCATGTTGATACTTAAAGAGGCAATGGTAGGACTTTTAATTGGTTTGGTTGCTTATATGATTTTTACAGCAATCCAAATTGCTGGAGGTTTTATTGATTTTCAAATGGGCTTTGCCATAGCGAATGTAGTCGATCCGCAAACAGGGGCCCAGAGTCCGTTAATTGGACAATACTTATATACATTTGCCTTATTGTTTTTATTGGCTATAAATGGTCATCATTTACTGTTAGATGGGATCTTTTATAGTTATGAGTTCATTCCGATGGAACAAGCATCCCTTCCATTAGGAAACGAGAATGTTATTGAATTTGTTCTTAGAGCTTTCGGCACAATGTTTATCATTGCATTCCAAATGTCAATGCCAGTAGTTGGTGCTTTATTTTTAGTTGATATTGCTCTAGGGATTGTAGCAAGAACTGTTCCACAATTAAATGTGTTTGTTGTAGGACTACCCTTAAAAATAGGGGTAAGTTTTATTGTGTTATTTATTGCTTTGTCGATGATGTTCATGCTAGTTGGGGAACTAGTAGACAATATGCTTTATACGATGAGGGGATTAATGGAACTATTGGGAGGAAGCTAGATGTTCTATGTTCGTCTTGACCTACAATTTTTTGCAGGTGAAAAAACAGAAAAAGCGACTCCAAAAAAGAGACAAGAGACAAGGAAAAAAGGCCAAGTTGCAAAAAGTGCAGATGTAAATACTGCAATCCTGCTACTATTTGTTTTTTTTACACTTCTTGTTTTTGGAGGCTTTTTGCTGGATCGTATACTAGCTTTGTTAAAGCATTCTTTTCGTCATTATTTATCCATTACACCCACTGAACAAAGTATCCAAGAGATATTTATCGAGTTATCTCTGGAAGCTGCCATATTATTAGCACCAATTATGTTGATTGCTCTTATTGCAGGGGTTGCAGCGAACCTTATGCAAGTCGGCTTCCTATTCTCAACAGAAGCGATTCAAATGAAGCTAAACAAACTTGATCCAATACAAGGATTTAAGCGTATTTATTCGATTCGTGCACTCGTTGAAATGATAAAATCAATTTTGAAAATTGTCATTGTTGGTGGCGTTACATTTGCGATTCTTTGGTTCCGTTTAGAGGATATTTTATCACTCTCTCAGAAAACCATTGGATCCGCTCTAATTGTTCTTTCTAAATTAACGGTCCAGATGGGCTTGTTTGCAGGTGGTGCACTTCTATTCTTATCTTTCTTAGATTATCTTTACCAACGTTTTGATTATGAAAAAAACATTAGAATGTCGAAGCAGGACATTAAAGATGAATATAAGAAGACTGAAGGAGATCCACTCATTAAATCCAAAATAAAGCAAAAACAACGTGAAATGGCAATGAGCCGAATGATGCAAGAAGTTCCAAAGGCAGATGTCATTATTACAAACCCAACTCACTTTGCAATTGCCCTAAAATATGATGAGTCTAAAATGGATGCTCCCTTTGTTGTCGCAAAGGGTGTAGATTTTGTAGCCCAACGGATAAAGGAAATTGCTAAAGAGCATGAAATAATCACCATCGAAAACCGACCCCTTGCTAGGGCACTATATGCTGGTACAGAAATAGGGGATGCTGTACCGGAAGAATATTTTAAAGCAGTTGCTGAGATTCTTGCTTATGTATACCGCTTAAAGGAACAAATTTAGATTTTTAGTTGAGCAGTTTCGTTGCTATCGAAACTCCCACCATGTGCTTTTGACTTAAAGGAGAGAAAACAATGCGAGTTAGAGATTTATCTGTTTTATTAAGTGTAATTTTAATAGTTGCAATGCTTATTATCCCTTTTCCATCGTGGATGCTAAGTATTTTAATTATTGTCAATATTTCTCTTGCATTGTTGGTTCTCTTAACCTCAATGAATATGCAGGAACCACTTCAATTTTCGATCTTTCCATCATTACTACTATTATTGACCCTATTCAGGTTAGGGCTAAACGTTTCAACAACTAGATCAATACTTGCTACAGGGGAAGCGGGTGGAGTCGTACACACCTTTGGTACCTTTGTAGTTGGTGGGAATGTTGTTGTTGGATTTGTTGTCTTTTTAATCCTCATTATTATTCAATTTATTGTTATTACAAAAGGTTCTGAGCGTGTATCAGAAGTTGCTGCAAGATTCACATTAGATGCTATGCCTGGTAAGCAAATGAGTATTGATGCCGATTTAAATGCTGGCATGATATCTGATAAAGAAGCCCGTGAACGACGTGAAAAAGTAAGCAGAGAAGCGGATTTTTATGGGGCTATGGATGGAGCAAGTAAATTTGTTAAAGGTGATGCGATTGCAGGTATCATCATAGTTCTTATCAACTTACTATTTGGATTTATCATTGGAATGACGCAGCATGGGCTAGGGTTCCAGGAGGCACTCTCAAAATTTACCCTCCTTACAGTTGGCGATGGAATTGTTAGCCAAATACCTGCTTTGTTGATTTCTACTGCTACTGGTATTGTGGTTACTCGTGCTGCATCAGAAGGTAACTTAGGAACAGACATTACAAGACAGCTGTTCGCGTATCCAAAAATGCTTTATGTTACTGCAGGTACAATCTTCCTTTTAGGGCTATTTACTCCAATCAATGACCTATTAACAATATCCATATCAGGTTTACTTGCAATTGGCGGATATATGATTGCTAGAAGTAACAACCAGGAAATCGAGTTGGAATCAGAAACGGAAGAAGAAGTACAAGTAGAGGATCTTAAGAGTCCGGAGAGTGTGGTTAATCTTCTTAATGTTGATCCAATTGAATTTGAATTTGGTTATGGCTTAATCCCATTGGCAGACACAAACCAAGGTGGAGATATTTTAGATCGAATCGTAATGATTCGAAGACAACTAGCAATTGAGTTAGGTCTAGTTATTCCTGTTGTCAGAATTCGGGATAATATTCAATTACAACCAAATGAATATCGTTTGAAAATTAAAGGTAGTGAAATGGCAAGGGGAGAACTTTTACTAGATCATTTCTTAGCGATGAGCCCTGGCTATGATGATCATTCAATTGAAGGTATTGATACAATCGAACCGTCGTTTGGATTGCCGGCAAAATGGATATCCGAGGAACTGAAGGACCAAGCGGAAATGCAGGGTTATACGGTAGTTGATCCACCTTCTGTCGTTTCCACACATATTACTGAAGTGATACGCAGAAATGCTCATGATTTGCTAGGTAGACAAGAAACGAAGCAATTAATCGATCATTTAAAAGAATCATACCCAATATTAGTAGAAGAAGTTACACCAACACCATTATCTGTTGGAGATATTCAAAAGGTATTAGCTAAATTACTGAAAGAAAATGTATCAATCCGGAATTTACCAATTATTTTCGAAACTCTTGCTGATTTTGGTCGAATGACCACTGATACGGATTTGTTAGCTGAATATGTGAGGCAGTCTCTAGCTAGACAAATCACCAATCAATTTATTGTTCCTGGGGAAACAATGAAGGTTGTTACACTGTCAGGAAAAGTAGAAAAGGCAGTGGCAGATGGTGTTCAGCAAACGGAGCATGGTAATTATCTATCAATTGAACCTCAGATTTCACAATCTATAATTGAATCTATTGCCAAGCAAATCGAAAATGTTAGTATCCAGGAGCAGTCTCCTATTTTATTATGTTCGCCAGCTGTAAGAATGTATGTTAGACAGTTAATAGAACGATATTTCCCTCAGGTTCCTGTGCTTTCATATAATGAGCTTGAGGCTAATGTTGAAGTTCAAAGTGTTGGGGTGGTGAATATAGATTGAAGGTAAAAAAATACATTGCTCCTTCCATGCCGGAAGCTATGAAGATGATACGTGCCGAATTAGGTAGTGAAGCGGTAATATTAAATTCAAAAGTCGTGCAAACTCAAGGCTTTTTTGGCCTGTTTCGTAAAAAGAACTTTGAAGTGATTGCAGCTATAGACTCAGAAATTCAAAGACCAGAGAGGATGCCAATTAAAGAAAAAGAAAAAAAAATAACGGATATTGAGTCGAAAAAAGAAATTGTAAAACCAGTTGTCCATGAATCTGTTAACATGAATGAAACGAAGAATATTCTCGAGACAACTCCAGAGCTTATAAAAGAAATTCAAGAGCTAAAAGCAGCAATGAAAGAATTTATCCCGGATATTAATTCTTATCCGGGTCAGCTACAAGAAATAAATGAACTGTTATTAGACCAAGAAATTACTCCAATTATTCGAAAAGATATTATGGCAAGTTTATTAGAAAGATGGTACCGATCCACAAAAAGTGCTTCTACAGAAGAACTCAAAAATTGGGCAAAGGAGATTATCATTTCTAAAATTTCGGATGTTGAATACGGAGGAATTTCGTATCAGAAAAAATATGTGAATGTTGTTGGTCCGACCGGCGTAGGTAAAACGACTACAATTGCTAAAATTGCAGCTGACTGTATGATGAAGGACAAAAAAAGCATTGCTTTTATCACCACTGATACGTTTCGAATTGCTGCGATTGAGCAATTAAAAACCTATGCTAAAATTCTTGGTGCACCTGTCGAGGTTTGTTATACGTTTGAGGATTTCAAGCAAGCAAAAGAAAAATTCAGGGAATATGATGTGGTTTTCATTGATACAGCTGGAAGGAACTTCCGTAATGAAAAGTATATTGAAGATTTAAATAACCTTATTCAATTTTCAAGTGATATGGAGTCGTTCTTGGTACTCTCCTTAACCTCTAAAATGGGTGATATGAGAGCAATATATGAACAATTTTCAAAAATCAACATATCGAAATTTATTTTTACTAAAGTAGATGAAACAGCAAATTATGGAGCAATGGTGAATTTAATTGCGGGTTATGGGATTGGTGTTGCTTACTTAACGAATGGACAAAATGTTCCAGATGATATAGTCCTGGCAACACCTACAATAATAGCGAATACTATCCTTGGAGACGATGAATCATGATGGATCAAGCTGAAGCTCTTCGCAAAAAACTAGCATCAATGAATGATGATAACCACCCGAAGACAATAGCTGTCATCAGTGGAAAAGGTGGGGTAGGTAAATCAAACCTGTCTTTAAACTTTTCCATTGCTCTTTCTAATTATGGTAAAAAGGTATTGCTTTTTGATATGGATATTGGAATGGGTAATATTGATATATTGATGGGGATTACTGCTCATCATACAATTGCTGATCTATTTGAAGATAATCTCACCATTAATGACATCATTATCAAAGGGACAGAAGGTATTGATTATATTGCTGGAGGTAATGGACTACCAAACCTCTTTAAGCTTGATGATAAGAAAACTGAATATTTAATTGACCAATTGCAACTTGTGTTAAATGAATATGACTTCGTACTTTTTGATATGGGTGCAGGTATGACTGAGGAAAATGTTAAGTTTCTTATGGCGATGGATGAAATATTTGTCATCACAACCCCTGAGCCAACATCAATTACCGATGCATACTCGGCGATAAAATATATATGTTTGTTTGACCAATCCATTCCTATGTATTTAGTCGTAAACCGTGCTGAGAACGAGTCGGATGGCTTACAAACTTTAAAAAGGTTGAGACAGGCGGTATTGCAGTTTTTAGTAAAGGAAGTCAAAATATTAGGTGTTTTACTTGATGATAGAACCGTGCAAAGAGCTGTAAGCCATCAAAAGCCGTTTTTATTGTATGCACCAAAAGCGGGAATCAGTAAGAATCTATTAGAAATCTGTAATAAATACCTAGAGAAAAATAACGAACAAAAATTAATAAGGAATCAACACATTTCCTTTATATCTAAGTTACAGCGTTTCTTCGTACGTGGTAGATAGGAGAATAATGATGACAAGAGTAAATGTCCTTATTGTAGATGATTCAGCATTTATGAGGAAGCTTATTACTTCCTTTCTTCAGGAAGACCCGAGAATTAATGTTGTTGGCACTGCAAGAAACGGAATTGATGCACTTGATAAAATAAAAAAATACAATCCAGATGTTGTTACATTAGACGTTGAGATGCCCGAAATGAACGGAATAGAAGCATTACGACAGATCATGAACGAATATCCACGACCTGTTGTAATGCTTTCAAGTACAACAAAGGAAGGGGCTGAAAATACCCTACTTGCAATTCAATATGGAGCTGTTGATTTTATTTCAAAACCATCTGGTTCGATTTCAATGGATCTACACCTTATTAAAGATGAAATGGTGTCAAAAGTACTACTCGCAGGGAAGGTTAATGTTGATTTACTTAAAAAGCCATTGAATATACAAGAAGAAACTACTAATAAGTTAGTAGATTATAGTAAAATAGAACTAGACTCAAATGTGAATGTTAAGAAAATTGTTTGTATGGGTACTTCTACAGGGGGGCCGAGAGCTTTGCAGCAGGTCCTTCCTAAATTTCCGAAGAATTTTCCTTCACCGATTGTCATCGTACAACATATGCCAGCGGGTTTTACAAAATCATTAGCCGATAGGCTTAACGGTTTATGTGAAATCACGGTAAAAGAAGCTGAAAATGGAGAGTTTCTAAAGGCAGGTACAGCTTATATAGCACCTGGTGGTTTCCATATGAAAATAAAAAAAATTGGTACTACTCTTGCAGTAAATATTGATGAAACAGAAATTCGAAATGGACATAGACCTTCAGTTGATGTTTTATTTGAATCAATTAGTGAGATTAAGGGAATTCCAAAGATTGCTGTAATTATGACCGGTATGGGTTCAGATGGTTCAAATGGGTTGATAAAACTTAAAGAAACTGGACAAGTGTTTTCAATTGCGGAATCGAAAGATACCTCTATCGTTTTTGGTATGCCAAAAGCCGCAATTGAAACTAATTTAGTTGATAAGGTTGATAATTTAGACGATATAGCGAGTACCGTGCTTCGTTTTACATAAGTAAAGGGGTGGATTTGATGGATATGGATCAATATTTAGAGGTGTTTATTGAGGAAAGTAAAGAACATCTACAGGCATGTAATGAGCATTTACTGCAATTAGAAAAGGAACCTGAGAACATTTCAATTGTAAATGAAATTTTTCGTTCGGCCCATACGTTAAAAGGGATGTCAGCTACAATGGGATATGAGGACCTTGCAAGCCTTACACATCAGATGGAAAACGTTCTAGATGGGATTCGTAATATGAAAATAAAAGTTACACCGTCCCTTTTAGATATTGTTTTTAAAGCGGTTGATTATTTGGAGGAGATGATTTTTTCAATTACCGATGGTGGTGATGGAAAGAAAAATGTTTCTGATGTTGTTTCGTTATTAAAGAAAATTGAAAGTGGAGAAGAATTTTCTGATTCAAGTACCACTGATTCTATTGAATCTATATCTATAGATAAACTTACAACAGTAAAATCAACATATGATGATTTTGAATTGACAGTCATTCAACAATCAAAAGAGCAAGGATTTAATTGTTATGAGATAACGGTATGTTTGGTTAATGACTGTTTATTAAAGGCAGCCCGTGTATTTATGGTGTTTGAGGTCCTTGAACAAGTTGGCGAAATTATCAAGTCAATACCATCAGTAGATCAACTTGAAGAAGAGTTGTTTCAAAATGAATTTAATGTAACGCTTGTATCTACGGAAACAGCTGAGGTAATTAAAAAACGAATTATGAAGGTCTCTGAAGTTGAGAATGTTATCGTTCATGATTTTGATTCAATGGCTCAGGTCGATGATCTTTTGGAAGCAGAGGCTGAAGTTGCCCCAGCAATCATGGAAACAGAAGAGAAACAAAAATCTGAAACTGCAGAAACGCCTTCGACTAAATCAAGCAATAAACAAGGTGGAAATCACAAGACAATTAGAGTCAACATCGAAAGACTAGATATTCTGATGAACCTTTTTGAAGAACTTGTCATCGACCGTGGACGCTTAGAACAAATATCTAAGGATCTCAATCATTCTGAGTTGAATGAGACAGTTGAAAGAATGTCTAGAATTTCTGGAGATTTGCAAAATATTATCCTAACTATGAGAATGGTTCCAGTTGAAACGGTATTTAATCGTTTCCCACGTATGGTTCGGCAGTTAGCGAAAGACTTGGATAAAAAAATAAATCTACAAATCATAGGGGCAGAAACGGAATTAGACCGAACTGTCATTGATGAAATAGGTGATCCACTTGTTCACCTTTTACGAAATGCACTTGATCATGGAATTGAAACACCAGACATCAGATTGCAAGAAGGTAAAAGTGAGGAAGGTACAGTTATATTACGTGCCTATCATAGTGGAAATCATGTCTTTATCGAAATTGAGGATGATGGTGCAGGGATTAGCAGAGAAAAAGTTATTCAAAAGGCTATTACTAAGGGGCTTATTACCGCAAAAGCAGGAGAGGCTTTAACAGATAGCCAGGTGTTTGATTTTATTTTTTCTTCAGGTTTTTCAACTGCTGAAAAGGTCTCAGGCGTATCGGGACGTGGTGTTGGGCTAGACGTTGTGAAAAACACAATTGAGGCATTAGGTGGCGCAATTACAATTCATTCAGCGATTGGAAAAGGATCAGTATTTTCTATCCAACTACCGCTCACATTATCAATCATATCGGTTATGTTAGTAGAGGTTCAGAAGGAAAAATACGCAATTCCACTATCTTCAATAATCGAAACAGCAATAATTAAGAAAAGTGAAATTCTTCATGCACATAATCAGAAAGTGATAGATTTCAGAGGAAAGGTCGTACCACTAGTAAACTTAAAAGATATATTTGACGTCCCGACCGTCACTGAAGAAGATGATTATGTGTCAGTTGTAATTGTGAAAAAAGGTGATAAGTCTGCTGGTCTAATTGTAGATTCCTTCATTGGTCAGCAAGAGATTGTGTTGAAATCGTTAGGGAATTATTTAACGAATGTATTTGCTATATCAGGAGCAACGATACTTGGAGATGGACAGGTAGCACTTATTATCGACTGTAATGCGTTAATAAAATAATTATATAGCTTTATTAAGGGGAGAGAATGAATGTCTGAACAAGCAGAGATGTTAAAAGTAATTGTTTTTTCACTACTTGATGAGGAATACGGTATCCCAGTTTCCCAAGTACGATCAATTGAGAAAGTCCAGCATATTACTCGTGTGCCAAGAACTGCACCATTTGTTAAGGGTGTTATAAATTTAAGAGGTGTCGTTACCCCAATCATTGACTTACGAACACGTTTTGCGATGCCTGAAACTGCCTACAAGGATAGTACCAGAATTATCATTGTCGCTACAGAGGACGTAGAGGTAGGGTTAATTGTCGATACAGCTAACGATGTAATGGATATACCTGTTGACACAATTGAGCCGCCACCAGAGATTGTAGGTAGTGTAGAAATTGAATACTTAGAAGGAGTAGCAAAATTGGATAAAAGACTACTTATCTTATTAAACTTAGATAGGGTTCTTAATCCAGATATCGTAAAGGAAAAGATTAAAGGGTAATTGCTATGACATTTTTTCAACGTATTAATTCCACACATTTAGATATTTTAAAAGAGATTGGCAATATAGGGGCAGGTCATTCTGCTACTGCCCTTTCAAAGCTTTTGAATCGAAAAATAGATATGCAGGTACCAAATGTAAAGATTGTTTCTTTTGATGAAATGATGGAGTCTGCTGGTGGTTCTGATAATGTAGTTGCAGCTATCTTCCTTCGAATTGAAGGGGATTTAACAGGTAATATGTTTTTTATATTACAGCTTCCACAAGCAACAAAACTAATTCAGGATTTATTGGGTGATGAGCATTTTACCTTTGAAAGTGAAGGTAAGCATGAAATGGGAATCTCTGCTTTTCAAGAGGTCGGAAATATTTTATCGGGTTCCTATCTTACTTCATTATCCGATTTTACCGGTTTAAATTTATATCCGTCTGTTCCAGGTTTTTCGATAGACATGGTTGGTGCAATTATTGGATATGGTTTACTGGAACTCTCGCAGGTAAGTGATTTTGCAATTGTAATCGAAACAGCGATTAATGAATCTGAAAATCTTGAAAACAATAATATAAATGGGCACTTTTTACTGTTGCCAGATCCTGATTCATTTGAAAAAGTCTTTCTTGCATTAGGAGTTCAAACAAATGACAGAGACTAATCAAGTAATTAAAGTTGGGATAGCTGACATGAATGTTATTACTGCTCCAGATTTAATTCGAACATCGGGATTAGGTTCATGTGTAGGGGTTGTCATTTATGATCAGGCCAAAAAGGTAGCAGGACTTGCCCATATCATGTTACCGAGTTCAGCATCTACAAAAGCAGGCAACTTAAATATTGCAAAATATGCTGATACTGCTATTGAGGAGCTTATCCAACGAATTATTAAAATTGGTGGGAGAGCCAAGAGTTTAAAGGCAAAAATTGCGGGTGGAGCTCAAATGTTCCATTTTCAAACTGGAAGCGATATTATGAGAATCGGTCCTCGAAATGTAGAGGCAGTTGAAGCAGAATTACAGCGATTTAACATACTTGTAGTTGCTTCGGAAGTTGGTGGAAGCAATGGTCGGACAATTGAATTTGATCCTGCTACAGCGATTCTTAAAATTCGAACAGTAAATAAAGGTATTAAGGAAATATAAGCAGGCAAAAATAACTAAACGTTAGAGTAAAGGAGGAGTAGAATGTCCAGATTATCAAACTCAGATCATCAGGAATATTGGCAGAAATGGACCGAGTCTCGAGACTCAGATGCGGGGGATGTCCTGGTTAGAAAATATATGCCTCTCGTTTCATATCATGTGCAGCGAATCTCAGTCACACTTCCCAAAAGTGTAAATAAAGATGACCTAAAAAGTCTCGCGATGATTGGTTTATATGATGCTCTGGAAAAATTCGATCCTTCTCGTGATTTAAAATTTGATACATATGCTTCTTTTCGGATTCGAGGAGCAATTATTGATGGTCTTAGAAAAGAAGATTGGTTACCTAGAAGCTCAAGAGAAAAATCAAAAAAAGTGGAAGCTGCTATTGAAAGACTTGAGCAAAACCTGATGAGAAATGCAACGTTACCGGAAATTGCAGCAGAAGTCGGAATGACCGAAGATGATGTATATCAAACAATGAATGAGGGTTTCTTTGCCAATGTTCTTTCAATGGATGATTATCAACATGATGATGAAACTAATGAAAAATCAGCGTTTTCAATAAAGGATCATTCAACATTAACACCAGAAGAACATATCGTAAAAAAAGAGATACTAAACCAATTAGTGAATGTCATTAAACAATTGAATGAGAAAGAACAGCTTATTATTAGTTTGTTTTATAAAGAAGAACTTACATTAACTGAAATTGGTCAGGTTATGGGGCTTTCTACATCTAGAATATCTCAAATTCACTCAAAGGCTCTTTTTAAGCTGAAGGGAATCTTACAAAAACACATCCATTAATTAGGTGCAAAAAGGTGGGAGGACTGTGGCGGAAATAGAATTAATAGTGTCCAAAGACAAGTTTACGGTACACCTCAACGTTATTAATGATACTCTACCACTAGATTTCGAGGAGATTGATGTGTATTCATTGCTGTCTAAGCAGGGAATTTCATTCGGTATAAAACGAGATGTGATTTCTAAGATGATTTCAGATCCTGAGACCTCACTATTTCCTTTGTTAGTCGCTGAAGGAGAAGCGCCAACAAAAGGTAAAGATGGCTTTATAAAACTAGAATCAGGTGAAAAGAAACATGATCGTCATTCACCTGATATCTTAAATTTTCGTAATGTACGCAAAATACCATCTGTAAGAGCTGGACAACTTATAGCAACAGTTTATCCGAACAAACCAGGAAATCCAGGAAGAAATGTACTTGGGCAACCTATTCAAGCAACAAGTGGTAAACCTTACTCTTTGAAACTTGGAAAAAATGTTGTTGAAACCAATGGGAAGATTTATGCCACAATAGATGGACAGATTAGCCTCTCTGGGAAAAAAATGAGTGTCCTTCCAGTATTTGAAGTGAATGGTGATTTAAACCTAAAAACAGGCAATATTGATTTTATTGGAAATGTAACGATTAATGGCAATGTGCCTAGCGACTACCGCATAAAAGCAGGTGGAAACATCTCGGTATATGGAATTGTTGAAGGAGCTCATTTAGATGCAGGAGGTTCCATCTATATTTCAGGTGGCATCGCAGGCTTTACCAAGGCCAAGGTACATGCTGAAGGTGATATTATTGCCTCTTATTTAAATCAATGCCAAGTATATGCAGGAAACAACATTGAAGTAACGGGATTAATCTTACATAGCATATGTGATGCAAAGTGCGATGTTCGCTCAATGAGTAGTATAATTGGGGGCCAAATAGTAGCCGGGAATCATGTGTATTCAAAGGACATAGGAAACACTTTACATACAAAAACAGAGATACATATCCGGGAGAGTAATCACCCAAATGAAGAAGAGAAAAGGCTTCGGATGGAGATTGAGACAATTAAAGCTCAACTTCAAAAAGTATATCTAATTCTTCAAAAGTTAACAGAAAAGTATAAAAGAACATCTACGCTTTCAGAAGATGAAATTCTACTACTTAGAAGAGATAAACTCACACAAACGGAGCTAACCAAAAAATTAGCAGAATTAGAGTCTGAATTAGATACTACTACAATTAAACAACATGAAGCCATTACTACTTCCATAACTGCAACGGGAGGTCTCTACCCTAACGTCCATGTCCAGTTTGGAAAGTACCAAAGAATTATAAACCAGCAATTTCGCTCTGTAATAGTGCAATTATTAAATAAGGAAATAACTATTTACAATCTTTCATAAATAAGAATCGGAAGAAGTGAATCCTTTGAGTCTAAAATTAGTCGAATTACAGGTTGCAATTCCTAGAACACAAGATGCAGGAAAACTTCATGAACAACTAATGATGCGCGGGCAACATATGCAAGAACATATTTCGGCTGAAACCGAAAAGATGGAAAAGAGAAATCGACAAAGTGTTAACGAGAAGAACAAATCAGAAAACGCACAACTACAGAAGGATTCTTCTTCAAATAATTTAAAACATCCTCAACAGAAGACCGAAAGCCCAGAACAGGAAGAAAAAGAACAACATCCCTACAAGGGTAACTTTATTGATTTCATGGGATAGAGGGAATAGGAATGACAACCATTTTATTAATACTTTGCTTTGCGTTACTAGCATTAGCGTTTTTTTTAATTATTCTTTTGTATCTTAAAATTTCACAATTAAAAGATGTTGAAAAGAAACAAGAACGCTTATTAAAAGAATTTGAACATGTCATCACCTCATATGTGATGGAAATCAAAGAAGAGAATGAAGTGTTTTTAAATCGAATTAAACATATGAACCAACCTAACAATGACGAAAAGATTCAGGAGAGAGATGGCCCTAATCCAGAAGAGAAATCTGATAATAAAAGAGTAGATTTAATTGAATTGGAATTAACTTCGGATGATCTACAGGACCTTCTACCATCTAATTATGATGAGGAAGAAGAATTGAAGGAACAAAAGCTAACAGAAACAGACAATAAAGAAGAGTCATCCGAAAAAGATGCAAAAAATGTAGAAATTCTTTTCAAAGATATCGAACACCTTATTAAACTTGGTCTTTCTTATGAAGAAATTGCCAAAAAGTTAAATAAAGGTAAGACTGAAATTGAGCTTTTACACAAATTTCGTCAAAACCACTAATTTTTCTTGATTGAAGGTTACGATTGTGATATATTAATTTTTGGTGTTATTACACACGTTCATAGATTTAAGCAATGGTGCTGGTAAAACAGTTTTGTTTAAAGATGATATGAACGGAGGAAAAAAAACCATTAGGAGGATTTACACATGTCAGTAATTTCTATGAAGCAATTGCTTGAAGCTGGTGTTCACTTCGGTCACCAAACACGCCGTTGGAACCCAAAAATGAAGCGTTACATCTTTACAGAGCGTAACGGTATCTACATCATCGACCTACAAAAAACAGTTAAAAAGGTTGAAGAAGCTTATAATTTCGTAAAGGAATTAGCAGGTAACGGCGGAACAATGCTTTTCGTTGGTACTAAAAAGCAAGCTCAAGATTCTGTTAAAGAAGAAGCTGAGCGTTCTGGAATGTACTTTGTTAACCAACGCTGGTTAGGTGGTACATTGACAAACTTTGAAACAATTCAAAAGCGTATCAAGCGTCTTAAAGACATTGAAAAAATGCAAGAAGACGGAACTTTTGAAGTTCTACCTAAGAAAGAAGTAGTTGGGCTTAAGAAAGAATTAGAACGTCTTGAAAAATTCTTAGGCGGAATTAAAGATATGAAGCAATTACCAGATGCTTTATTCATCATTGACCCTCGTAAAGAGCGCATTGCTGTTGCAGAAGCACATAAATTAAACATCCCAATCGTTGGTATCGTTGATACTAACTGTGATCCAGATGAAATTGATTATGTAATTCCAGCTAACGATGATGCAATTCGTGCGGTTAAACTTCTAACAGGAAAAATGGCTGACGCTATCCTAGAAGCTAAACAAGGTGAAGAAACATCTGCTTAATGAGCGAAAGGTGATAAGAGGGTTATGCCTTTTATCACCTTTTTTAAAGAAGATGACTAGATCTTCTTTAGAATTATATATTTTTACGAATTAAGTCATAATAGATACAGATTGTTATAACTTTTTTATGGCTTTGCACAAAACAAATGATTAAAGTACATAGTGTCTTAAGGAGGAAAACATAATGGCAGTTACTGCACAAATGGTAAAAGAGCTCCGTGAAAAAACTGGAGCAGGTATGATGGATTGTAAGAAGGCTCTTACAGAAACTGATGGAGATATGGAAAAAGCAATTGATTACCTTCGTGAAAAAGGTATTGCAAAGGCTGCGAAAAAAGGTGACCGTATTGCTGCTGAAGGTTTAACTTCTATTGAAGTTCAAGGTAACGAGGCGGTAATTTTAGAAGTTAACTCTGAAACAGACTTTGTTTCAAAGAACGAAGGTTTCAAAACTCTAGTAAAAGAATTAGGTGCTCATCTATTAGCGAAAAAGCCTGCTAACGTTGAAGAAGCAATGGAACAAAAAATGGACAACGGTTCAACTGTTTCTGAGTATGTAAATGCTTCAATTGCAAAAATAGGTGAAAAACTATCACTTCGTCGTTTTGAAGTTGTTACTAAAGAAGATGGTGATGCATTCGGAGCATACCTTCACATGGGTGGACGTATCGGCGTACTAACAGTTCTTGGTGGTACTTCGGATGAAAGTGCTGCGAAAGACGTTGCAATGCATATTGCTGCAGTAAATCCTAAATATGTAACACGTGACCAAGTTTCTGCTGAAGAAGTTGAACGTGAGCGTGAAGTGTTAACACAACAAGCATTAAATGAAGGAAAACCAGAAAATATCGTAGCGAAGATGGTTGAAGGACGTCTAAGTAAGTTTTTTGAAGACATTTGTCTTCTTGACCAAAGCTTTGTTAAGGACCCAGATCAAAAAGTACGCAAATTTGTTGAATCTAAGGGTGCTACAGTGAAGAGCTTTGTTCGTTACGAAGTTGGTGAAGGTATCGAGAAACGTCAAGATAACTTTGCTGAAGAAGTAATGAGCCAAGTGAAGAAGTAAAAAGAAAACAGGGAACACTTCATGTGTTCCCTCTTTTTGAAGATAAGAAAGTAAAAATTTCGTATCTAGTATTCAGTGTCTAGCTCCAGTGCCTAGCCCCTCGAGGTCACAAGTCGTTTCTTCAAGTAGGTCAAAGGACGACCTTCTTGACGACTCGTCTTGTGCTATGCCTGAGGCTGAACAAGGCGCTTGCGCTTTTCTAATTAAGATGGAGGTTTTTTATTCGATGAGCAATGCCAAATATAGACGTGTAGTGTTAAAATTAAGTGGAGAAGCATTAGCGGGTGAGCAGGGGTTTGGCATAAATCCATCTGTAATCCAGTCCGTAGCACAACAAGTGAAAGAAATTGCTGAACTTGGAGTTGAAGTTGCTGTAGTTGTTGGCGGTGGAAATATCTGGAGAGGTAAGATTGGTAGTGAAATGGGTATGGACCGTGCCAATGCTGACTACATGGGAATGCTTGCAACAGTGATGAATTCTTTGGCTTTACAGGATAGCTTGGAAAATGCAGGGATACAAACTCGAGTTCAAACATCCATTGAAATGCGTCAGGTTGCTGAACCATACATAAGAAGAAAAGCAATCCGTCATCTAGAGAAAAAGCGGGTTGTTATCTTTGCAGCAGGTACAGGAAATCCTTACTTCTCAACAGACACTACTGCTGCTCTACGTGCTGCAGAAATTGAAGCAGAAGTTATTTTGATGGCTAAAAATAATGTTGATGGTGTGTACAGTGCAGATCCAACGAAAGATAAGACAGCAGTGAAGTATGAAACATTATCCTATCTTGATGTTATTAAAGAAGGATTAGCTGTAATGGATTCTACAGCTTCTTCACTTTGCATGGATAATGACATTCCGTTAATCGTCTTCTCTATCATGGAAGAAGGCAACATTAAACGTGCAGTACTTGGTGAAAATATCGGAACAATTGTAAGGGGGAAATAACTTTATGGCAAATAACACGTTAAATCAAGTTAAAGATAAGATGTCAAAAGCGATTCAGGCACTTTCTCGTGAACTAGCAACTGTTAGAGCTGGCAGAGCAAACCCAGCTATTCTTGATAAAGTTACGGTCGATTACTATGGGGCAGCTACACCTTTAAATCAGTTAGCTTCTATTAACGTTCCTGAAGCAAGAATGCTTGTTATTCAACCATACGACAAGTCAGCATTGGGAGATATGGAAAAAGCTATCCAAAAGGCTGATCTCGGCTTGAATCCAACAAATGATGGTTCAATTATCCGTATCTCAATCCCGCCACTAACAGAAGAAAGACGTCGTGAATTAGTGAAAGTGGTTAAGAAATATGCAGAAGAATCCAAAGTTGCGGTTCGTAATGTTCGTCGTGATGGAAATGATGAATTGAAAAAGCTAGAGAAGAATGGTGAAATCACTGAGGATGAGTTACGTAGCTTAACTGATGACATTCAAAAAATCACGGACGAATCTATTAATAAAATTGATTCTGTAGCTAAAGAAAAAGAAAAAGAAATCATGGAAGTCTAATCCATTTCAATGTACAATATATTGTAAAAAGACCCTCTTACGTTTACAGGGGGTTTTTTTGTTAATACTGTCTACTAATTAGTCACCTCGAACAAAAAGATGGTAAAATGGATTGATACGGGTGTTGGAGGACTTATGCATGTTTGAAAAATTTAGAAAGCCAAAAAAGGGACCAGTAGCTATTTCTGAGGAAGAAATAGTAAAAGGGCCAATTCCTAATCACATAGCAATTATAATGGACGGTAACGGGCGATGGGCGAAAAAACGATCATTGCCACGAACTGCTGGTCACCATGAAGGAATGAAGGTTGTAAAAAAAGTGACAAAACTTGCAAGTAGACTAGGGGTTAAGACATTAACAGTTTACGCATTTTCAACAGAAAACTGGAAGCGTCCAGAGGATGAGGTTAATTACTTACTAAAACTTCCTCAAGAATTTATGGGAACTTTCTTGCCAGAATTAATTGAGGAAAATGTTCGGGTGCGAATTATGGGGGATAAAGATGCGATTCCTGCACACACCCAAAAAGCAGTCGATAAAGCTGTAAACGATACAAAGAATAACACGGGTCTTGTTTTAAATTTCGCACTTAATTACGGAGGTCGTGCGGAGATCTTGGATGCAGTAAACCACATTGTTACAGACTTTCGAGAAGGAAACTTACAAAAAAAAGTAGATGAAGATCTATTTTCAGGGTATTTAATGAGTGCTGGATTACAAGATCCTGATTTGTTGATTCGGACAAGTGGAGAGATTCGATTAAGTAACTTTATGCTCTGGCAGCTTGCATATACGGAGTTTTGGTTCACTGATGTACTGTGGCCTGATTTTAAAGAACAGCACCTATTAGAGGCCATCTATGGATTTCAAAAGAGAGGTAGACGTTTTGGTGGTATTTAAGTAAACAACCGAATCGTATAAAAAAAGGAATGATACAATGAAACAAAGAATTATTACAGCAATAGTTGCAGCAGCAGTTTTTCTACCTATTGTGATTATTGGGGGCATCCCGTTTACGATTTTGGTCTATTTAATGGGGGCTATTGCTACTTTTGAGCTTTTGCGGATGAAGAATATCAAAATAGCATCGATACCTGGTATTATCTCCATTTTATTGTTATGGGTGATTTTAATACCTAGTAAATACAATGAAGTATTTACTACACTTAAATTTACAAAAATAGAAATAGTCCTTCTCATTGTTTTATTTATTTTAACGTATACAGTGATTTCAAAGAATAGCTTTAGTTTTGATGATGCAGGTCTTGTTATATTGGCAGCGATGTATATTGGATTTGGATTTTATTATATGATTGAAATAAGAGCGATGGAACTAGCATATATATTCTATGCATTCGTTGTTATTTGGACAACAGATTCTGGTGCTTATTTCGTTGGTAGAAAGCTTGGTAAAAACAAACTTTGGCCGGAGATTAGTCCGAACAAAACGATAGAGGGTTTTGTAGGCGGAATTTTAACAGCTATTGTATTTGCGTTTATCTTTAATATGATTACACACTTATTTGATTCTTTCATCTCCTTATTCTTTGTAACATTGGTAGTTTCTGTTTTTGGTCAAATTGGGGATTTAGTAGAATCTGCACTAAAGCGACATTACAAGGTCAAGGATTCAGGTACGATTCTGCCTGGACATGGTGGAATTTTGGATAGATTCGATAGCATGCTATTCATCTTACCGATTCTCTATTTTTTGCGTTTAATTATTTAGTGGTTGTTTATTGGGAGTGAGTTTGTGAAAAAAATTAGTTTATTAGGTGCTACCGGCTCGATTGGGCAACAAACTTTGGATGTAATTGAACAGCATCCAGATCAGTTTGAGCTTGTAGCAATGTCACTTGGGGATAATAGTACCCTAGGACGGGAAATTATACATAAGTTTTCACCAAAGCTTGTTTCTGTGAAGTCAAAGGAAACATATGAACTATTCAGGAATGAATTTTCGAGTGAAATTCAATTCGTATATGGTGACGAAGGATTAATTGAGGTGGCTACCTTCGACGAAGCTACTATAATCCTTAATTCAGTAGTTGGAAGTGTTGGACTATTACCGACTCTCAAGGCTATCGAAGCGAAAAAGACGATTGCCCTTGCAAATAAGGAAACATTAGTAACTGCAGGTCATATAGTCATGGAAGCTGCTAAAAGAAATGGTGTAGCTATATTACCAGTTGACAGTGAACACTCAGCTATTTTTCAATGCCTTCAAGGTGAAAAAGAAAAAAATGTTGAAAAGATAATTCTCACGGCTTCTGGTGGAAGCTTCCGTGATCGAACGCGAGAACAACTTAAAGATGTTTCGATAAAAGATGCTCTAAATCATCCGAATTGGTCAATGGGTGCTAAAATTACAATCGATTCTGCAACGATGATGAATAAAGGATTAGAGGTAATCGAGGCTCATTGGTTATTTAATTTACCATATGACCAAATTGATGTACTTCTTCATAAAGAAAGCATAATTCATTCTATGGTAGAGTTTCATGATAGTAGTGTAATTGCACAACTTGGAACACCAGATATGAGAGTCCCTATTCAATATGCCTTTTCATATCCAGATCGATTACCTATGTCAGCATCTAAGGATCGATTGCGACTTTGGGAGATCGGAAAACTACATTTTTCGAAACCTGATTTTGACAGATTTAGATGCCTTGGACTTGCTTTTCACGCAGGGAAAACAGGCGGCACTCTTCCAACCGTTTTGAATGCAGCCAATGAAGAGGCGGTTGCAGGATTCTTGAGTGAGAAAATCTCATTCTTGGAAATAGAAGAAATTATAGAAGATACATTAGAAAAACATGATACCATCCAAAATCCTAGTTTAGATATTATTCAACAGGTGGACATGGAAACACGGGCTGTTGTTCGTTCTTTAATACAGAAGAAATAATAAAAAGTCAAAGTCAATCTAACAAAAGGTGGTTAAATATGTGGAGACTGTGATAGCCTTTATCATTATATTTGGTGCACTCGTATTTTTTCATGAGTGGGGTCATCTCGTTTTAGCAAAACGTGCAGGTATTCTCTGTCGCGAATTTGCAATAGGGATGGGACCAAAGGTGTTTACCTTTAGAAAAAATGAAACACTTTATACGATTCGTCTCCTCCCAATTGGCGGATATGTTAGAATGGCTGGTGAAGACCCAGAGATGATTGAAATAAAACCCGGTCATAATATCGGTTTAATGTTCGATGAAAATGGGAAAGTAGATAAGATTATTCTTAATAACAAAGATAAGTATCCAAATCTAAAGGTGATTGAAGTCGAGGAAGCAGATTTGGAACATAATCTTTTTATTTCTGGCTATGAAGATGGGGACGATGAAGTATTAAAGAGGTTTGATGTTAGTGACACTGCGTTTTTTGTTGTAGATGGACAAGAGACTCAAATCGCACCTTATAATCGTCAATTCGCTTCTAAAACTCTTATGCAACGTACATTGGCTATTGCTGCTGGACCGGCAATGAATTTTGTGCTCGCCTTCTTTATTCTAATTGCAATAGGACTCTTACAAGGAACCCCTGTTGATAAACCAATATTGGGGACATTAACGGAAGATGGTGCAGCACTTCAGGCCGGTCTACAAGAAGGTGATATTGTTCGAGAGGTTGACAACGAACAAGTATCAAGTTGGAATGAAATTGTACAGATCATTCAAGCCCATCCAGAAGAGGAAATAGGTTTTGTTGTAGAGCGAAATGGCGAGCTCCATGAACTTTCGGTAACACCAAAAGCTCAACAACGTGAGGATCAAACAATCGGTATCATCGGTGTATATGGACCAGTAGAAAAATCAGTCTTACCATCTTTAAAGTACGGGGTTATGGAAACCTTCACGTGGACCAAGGAAATCTTATTGGGGCTTGGAAAGCTTATAACCGGGCAATTCTCAATAGATATGCTTTCTGGACCAGTAGGTATCTACGTTTCAACCGATACCGTTGTTCAATCAGGAATCTATTATGTGATGAAATGGGCTGCTATCCTAAGTATAAACCTAGGTATTGTCAACCTATTACCGTTGCCTGCACTTGATGGCGGGAGATTGGTATTCTTTGCTTTAGAAGCAGTACGAGGAAAACCAATTGATAAGCATAAGGAAGGCATGGTTCACTTTATTGGTTTTGCCTTACTAATGCTGTTGATGTTGGTTGTTACGTGGAACGATATTCAAAGATTCTTTTTATAAAATTAAGCTGAAAATATAAGAGGTGCAAGATATGAAACAAAGTATGATGCTTATACCTACACTACGAGAAGTGCCAGCAGATGCCGAAATAAAAAGTCACCAGCTTTTAATAAGAGCTGGTTTTATTAGACAAAATGCGAGTGGAGTATATAGTTATCTTCCGTTAGCAAAACGAGTATTACAAAAGATTGAGACCATTGTCCGCGAAGAAATGGAGCGTGCAGGTGCTGCTGAACTGCTCATGCCTGCTTTAACACCAGCAGAGCTGTGGCAGGAATCTGGTCGATGGTATTCATATGGACCGGAACTAATGAGATTGCATGACCGTCATGAGCGCGACTTTGTACTAGGTCCCACTCATGAAGAGGTAATAACCAGCTTAGTCCGTGATGAAATAAAGTCATATAAAAGATTACCTATTACCCTTTATCAAATTCAAACAAAATTTCGTGATGAAAAAAGACCACGCTTCGGGCTATTACGAGGTCGTGAATTTATTATGAAAGATGCATATTCTTTCCATGCTAATCAAGAAAGTCTCCACGACGTATATGAAAAGATGTATACTGCATATTCTAATGTGTTCTCTCGTTGTGGCTTAAACTTCCGTGCGGTAATTGCGGATTCAGGGGCAATGGGTGGAAAAGACACGCATGAATTTATGGTTCTATCAGAGGTAGGAGAGGATACAATTGCTTATTCTGATACTTCCTCATTTGCGGCAAATATTGAAATGGCACCTGTTGTTATGGAATATCCAAAAAGTGATGAGCCAGTTAAAGAACTAGAAAAAGTGGAAACAGTTGGTAAAAAATCAATTGAAGAGGTTGCTACATTCCTCAAAGTGTCAGAAGAAAAATGTATTAAGTCACTACTCTTCCAAGTCGATGAAAAATTTGTACTTGTATTAGCTCGTGGGGACCACGAAATTAATGATATTAAAGTGAAAAACTTACTTGAAGCGACAAACGTAGAATTAGCAAATACAGAAGACACTGAACGTATAATGGGCAGTACATTTGGGTCTTTAGGTCCAATCAATGTGTCAGATGATATTACTGTAATAGCTGACCTTGCAGTAGCTTCTGTCGTTAACGGTGTTTGTGGTGCAAATGAAGAGAATTTTCATTATCTAAATGTTAATCCTGAGCGGGATTTCACTGATGTTCAATATGCAGATCTCCGTTTTATTAAAGAAGGCGACCCATCTCCAGACGGACAAGGTAAAATTGTCTTTGCTGAAGGGATTGAGGTAGGTCATATTTTTAAGCTTGGTACGCGATACAGTGAAGCGATGAACGCGACTTTCCTTGATGAAAATGGAAGATCACAACCTATGATTATGGGATGCTATGGAATTGGAGTTTCAAGAACGCTATCCGCAGTTGCTGAGCAATCAAACGATGAAAATGGTTTAATATGGCCAGCTAACCTTGCTCCGTTTGATATGCATCTAATCCCCGTAAATATGAAGAACGAAGAACAAAAAGCCCTTTCTGAATCGTTATATCTAACCTTAAAGGAAAGTGGTTATGACGTTTTATTCGATGACCGTGCCGAGCGTCCAGGTGTAAAATTTGCAGATTCAGATTTAATCGGATTACCACTACGTATAACCGTTGGTAAACGTGCAAGTGAAGGTATAGTCGAGGTAAAAGTACGACAAACAGGGGAAACATTGGAAATAAATATTGAAAATCTTATCGAGACAATTAGCAAATATGTAGTAAAATAAATAATAGAAAAGAAAAGGGTACCTCACAGATTGATGAGGTACCCTCATTAATGTGAAAGTGGAAGAGGAAGGTTTGACCGTTTGTCACTCCAATCGCATAACTAGCATTCTGTCTGAAGAGGGGGAACGAAGATGGAATTAACGCCACAGCAGAAGGAGCGTTTTACTGTACTGCTTCAGCAGCTTGAATTAACTGATGATGCAATGGTAGCGCACTTTGAAAATGCAGGGATAGAAAAACTCATGATAGAAAAAGACAAAAAGACATGGCATTTCTTTTTTACTTTTGAAAAGGTAATTCCTGTGGATGTCATGAGAATTTTTGCTACGCAATTACGAACAAAGTTTTCTCATATAGCGTCTGTAACCTTTTCTTTAAATGTACAGTCACAGCAAATAACAGAAGAAATGGTACAAGACTATTGGTCACTATGCTTACAAGAATTAGACGGAATTGCACCACCAATTCTTTCTTTATTGCATAATCAAATTCCAACTCAACAAGGTCTTAAGCTTCATATCAAAACAAGAAATGACACCGAAGCGGTTGCTATTAAAAAGAAATATGGGCAATTAATTGGACAAGTGTATCAATCATATGGTTTTCCATTCTTTCAACTTGAAACTGAGGTAGAAGCTTCAACTAAAGAGTACGAACAGTTTCTAGAAAAAAAACAACAGGAAGATCAAGAAAAAGCTTTATTAGCTGTTGCAGATATGCAGAAGAAGGATAAGGAGCAGGAGAGTGCACCTTCTGGACCAATTACAATTGGTTATACGATAAAAGCAGATGAAGATATTAAGGAGATTAGTTCAATCCTAGATGAAGAACGAAGAATTGCAATCCAAGGATATATCTTCTTTGCAGAAACAAAAGAATTACGAAGTGGAAGAACACTGCTAACCTTTAAAATGACGGATTATACGGATTCCATCTTAGTTAAGGTCTTTTCTCGTGATAAAGAGGATGTTCATCTACTGCAATCCATCAAAAAGGGAATGTGGGTACGAGCTCGAGGAAGTATTCAAAATGATACGTTTGTAAGAGACCTAGTCATGCTTGCAAATGATATTAATGAAATTCAGCCAATGAATGAAAGAATAGACACGGCACCTGATGGAGAAAAACGTGTTGAATTACATCTGCATTCTCCGATGAGTCAAATGGACGCTGTTACTTCAATAAGCCAGTATGTAGGACAAGCTAAAAAATGGGGACATACAGCAATTGCTATAACGGACCATGCTGGTGCGCAATCATTTCCGGAAGCCTATTCTGCTGCTAAGAAAAATGGGCTTAAGATGATTTATGGAGTTGAAGCAAACTTAGTAGACGATGGTGTACCTATTGCGTATAATTCGCAACATCGTTATCTAGAAGATGACACTTACGTCGTATTTGACGTTGAAACAACTGGGTTATCTGCAGTTTATAATACAATAATCGAATTAGCTGCTGTGAAAGTGAGAAACGGTGAGGTCATCGACCGATTTGAATCTTTTGCTAACCCACACCATCGATTAAGTGCAACAACAATTGATTTAACTGGTATTACAGATGATATGGTTAATACAGCACCTGAGGTCAGTGAAGTGCTGACTAAGTTCAAAGAATGGACAGCAGATGCGATACTAGTCGCTCATAATGCTAGCTTTGACATGGGCTTCTTAAATGTGGGTTATAAAAAGTGTGGCTTTGAACAAGCAACTAACCCAGTAATTGATACACTTGAACTTGCTAGATTTTTATATCCAGAATTAAAAAATCACCGTTTAAATACGTTGTGTAAGAAGTTTGATATCGAATTAACGCAGCATCACCGCGCTATATACGATGCAGAAGCAACAGGGTACTTAGCTGTGAAGCTTTTAAAGGATGCCGCTGAAAAAGAAATTAAATATCATGATCAGTTGAATGATTATATGGGCCAAGGTAAGGCTTACCAACGCTCCAGACCATATCACGCCACATTATTAGCTCAAAATGACGTGGGTCTAAAAAATCTATTTAAATTAATTTCTATATCTCATATTCAATACTTTTATCGTGTACCTCGTATACCACGATCTCTATTACAAAAGTACCGCGAGGGCATATTAGTTGGTTCTGCTTGTGATAAAGGAGAAGTTTTTGAAGGGATGATGCAGAAGTCACCTGAGGAAGTTGAATCAATTGCTCAATTTTATGACTATTTGGAAGTACAGCCACCTTCTAATTACAGACATTTAGTAGACCTAGATCTTATCCAAAATGAACGTGAACTTAGGGATATCTTGAAAAACATTGTCAATTTAGGCGAAAAGTTAAATATACCTGTTGTTGCAACAGGGAATGTCCATTATTTAAACCCAAATGATCATATTTATCGTAAAATCTTAGTTAGGTCACAAGGTGGTGCAAATCCATTAAATAGACACGCTCTTCCTGAGGTTCATTTCCGAACAACGAATGAGATGATAGACTGTTTTTCATTCCTTGAAAAAGAAAAAGCTAAGGAAATAGTGGTTACAAATACACAAAAGATTGCAGAATTGATTGGAGAAGTAAAGCCAATTAAAGATGATCTCTATACACCTAAAATTGAAGGTGCTGAAGATGAAATTCGAAATATGAGCTATAGTATGGCAAGAAGCATCTATGGTGAGGAACTACCAGAAATCGTTGAGAAGCGCTTGGAAAAGGAACTAAAAAGTATTATTGGTCATGGATTTGCAGTTATTTATTTAATTTCTCATAAGCTTGTTAAAAAATCACTTGATGATGGATACCTTGTAGGTTCTCGTGGTTCTGTAGGATCTTCGTTAGTAGCAACGATGACAGAAATAACGGAAGTAAATCCATTACCACCACATTATGTATGCCCAGACTGTAAACATTCTGAGTTCTTTAATGATGGTTCTGTAGGTTCAGGTTTTGACCTGCCTGATAAGGATTGTCCGAATTGTGGTGCGGAATATAAAAAGGACGGTCATGATATTCCGTTCGAAACATTCCTTGGATTTAAAGGAGATAAGGTACCCGATATCGATTTAAACTTCTCAGGTGAATATCAGCCGCGTGCACATAATTATACGAAGGTGCTATTTGGTGAAGAGTATGTTTATCGTGCAGGAACCATCGGTACAGTAGCGGAAAAGACAGCTTATGGGTACGTTAAAGGATATGCGAATGATAACAATATCACGATGCGCGGAGCAGAGACAGATCGATTAGTTGCTGGTTGTACAGGTGTTAAGCGGACAACGGGGCAGCACCCAGGTGGTATTATCGTAGTACCAGACTATATGGATATATATGATTTTTCACCTATTCAATTCCCTGCCGACGATACAAATTCTGAGTGGAAAACAACGCATTTTGACTTCCATTCAATTCATGACAATGTGTTAAAACTTGATATTCTGGGACACGACGATCCAACGGTTATTCGGATGCTTCAGGATCTTAGTGGTATTGATCCGAAAACCATTCCAACAGATGACCCAGAGGTTATGAAGATATTCAGTGGAACAGAATCTCTAGGTGTTACGGAAGAACAAATCATGTGTAAAACAGGAACATTAGGAATCCCTGAATTCGGGACTCGTTTTGTACGTCAAATGCTTGAGGACACTAAGCCGACTACTTTCTCAGAATTAGTCCAAATCTCAGGTCTTTCACATGGTACAGATGTATGGTTGGGTAATGCACAAGAGCTTATCCATAACAATATATGTACGCTAAGTGAAGTAATCGGTTGTCGTGACGATATCATGGTGTACCTCATATATAAAGGACTTGATCCTTCGTTAGCCTTTAAGATTATGGAATCTGTTCGTAAAGGTAAAGGACTAACAGACGAGTTCATAGAAGAAATGAAGAAAAATGATGTTCCAGATTGGTATATAGATTCATGTCTGAAAATAAAATATATGTTCCCTAAGGCCCATGCTGCTGCTTACGTACTAATGGCCGTGAGGATCGCTTATTTTAAAGTTCATTTACCTTTGCTCTATTATGCTGCTTATTTCACAGTTCGAGCTGATGATTTCGATGTTGATGCAATGGTTCGAGGTTCGAGTACAATACGAGCACGGATTGATGAAATCAACGCTAAAGGACTTGACGCTTCGCCTAAAGAAAAGAACCTCTTAACGGTTCTTGAATTATCACTTGAAATGTGTGAGCGAGGATTTTCATTTAAGAAGGTTGATTTATATCGTTCTAGTGCATCAGAATTTATTATTGACGGTGATGCTTTAATTCCTCCATTTAACTCGATTCCAGGGTTGGGTACAAACGCTGCAATTAATATTGTAAAAGCCAGAGAACACGGTGAATTTCTATCTAAGGAAGATTTACAAAAACGTGGTAAAGTATCAAAGACAATTATGGAATACCTAGAAAACCATGGTTGCCTAGAGGATATGCCGGAACAAAACCAATTATCATTGTTCTAATTTTTGATGTCTAGTATTAGGGAGCTATTGCTCTTTACTATTTATATTTAATTTGCATATAAATAGCGATTATGTTATAGTTTTTATGGAAATGCTATGTATATTACTGGTAAAAGAGTGGGGCTTCCCACTCTTTATTCTTTGGCTGAGGCTAAAAATTGTGTAACAACGTTTGTAAGATGGAACTTCTCTATATTTTCCAACTGCCTCCCTGCTACTATAGCAGGGTGTTTTTACACTACTTAGGAAATACTATAAGAAAAACAAAGGAATTCCTTATCAGCTTAGGAGGAAAAACATGAGTAAAAAGGTAACACAAATAGTGGAAGAATTAGTGATACCTATATTAACTGACCTACAGATGGAACTTGTTGATGTTGAGTATGTAAAGGAAGGAAAGGATTGGTTTCTACGTGTCTTCATTGACTCAGATAAGGGTGTAGATATTGAAGATTGTGGGACAGTTAGTGAAAAATTGAGCGAAAAGCTTGATGAAATAGATCCTATTCCTTATAACTATTTTCTTGAAGTTTCAAGTCCCGGTGCGGAACGCCCTTTGAAAAAGGTTAGTGACTTTGAAAAGTCAATTGGAAAACAAGTGTATGTAAAAACGTACGAACCAATCGATGGTGAAAAGATTTTTGAAGGTGAGCTTACTTCATTCGATGGAAAGATAGTTACAATCAATATCATGATTAAAACACGCAAAAAATCTGTAGAAATTCCGTATGAAAAAATTGCAAATGCAAGACTTGCTGTTACTTTTCACTAAAAGTGAGCGTTCAAAGAGGAGTTAGGGGTCTTTTTCACCCTACTATTTGAACAGCATCTATTAGGTTTGAGATAATAAAGGGGGATTAGAAATCCAATGAGTAGTGAATTGTTAGATGCCTTAACATTGCTCGAAAAAGAAAAAGGCATTAGTAAAGATGTAATTATTGAGGCAATTGAGGCAGCGCTTATTTCTGCATACAAGCGGAATTTTAATCAAGCACAGAATGTAAGAGTAGATTTGAACTTAGCAAACGGTTCTATGCGTGTGTTTGCTAGAAAAGATGTAGTAGACGAAGTATTTGATCCTCGATTGGAAATCTCCGTAGATGAAGCTAGAACCATTAATCCTAATTACCATGTAGAGGACGTTGTTGAAATCGAAGTAACTCCAAAAGATTTTGGGCGAATTGCTGCTCAAACTGCAAAACAAGTTGTTACTCAACGTGTACGTGAAGCGGAAAGAGGAGTTATTTATTCAGAGTTTATTGACCGTGAAGAAGATATCATGACAGGAATCGTTCAACGCCTAGATTCTAAGTTTATCTATGTAAGTTTAGGTAAAATTGAGGCATTATTACCTGTAAACGAGCAAATGCCTAATGAACAGTATAAGCCTCATGATAGAATTAAGGTCTACATAACAAAGGTTGAAAGGACAACAAAGGGTCCACAAATTTTTGTTTCAAGAACTCATCCGGGATTATTAAAACGTCTTTTTGAAATCGAAGTTCCAGAAATCTATGACGGAACAGTAGAAATTAAGTCGGTTGCTAGGGAAGCGGGAGATCGCTCTAAGATTTCTGTTCACTCAGATAATCCAGAAGTAGACCCAGTTGGTTCTTGTGTTGGTCCAAAGGGTCAGCGTGTTCAAGCAATTGTTAATGAACTTAAGGGCGAAAAAATTGATATTGTTAAGTGGTCTGACGATCCAGTTGTTTTTGTTGCCAATGCTCTAAGTCCATCGAAAGTTCTTGATGTCATTGTAACTGATGAGGAAAAGGCAACAACTGTTGTTGTTCCAGACTATCAATTATCATTAGCAATTGGTAAGCGTGGGCAAAATGCGCGGTTAGCCGCAAAATTAACAGGCTGGAAAATTGATATTAAGAGCCAAACTGAAGCAGAGCAAGCTGGGATTTACCCTCGAGACGGATTTGGCATATTTGATGAAGACACAATAGAAGAAAATGAGGATACATTCGATTTGCATACTGAAGAAATCGAGTGAGGTGAAGGAAAATGGTAGGGAATAAAAAAATACCATTACGTAAATGCATAGCCAGTGGTGAAATGAAGCCAAAAAAAGAACTTGTTAGAATTGTACGTTCCAAAGAGGGCGAAGTTTCAATCGACCTTACTGGAAAAAAGTCTGGTCGTGGTGCGTACCTCAGTAAAGATAAAGAGTACATCTTGCTTGCAAAGAAAAAGAATATTCTTGCAAGCCAACTTAAAGCAACCATTGATGATTCAATTTATGAAGAGTTACTCCAACTGGTAGAAAAGGAGAAACTCTCGTAGAATGAAGAATAAGGAATGGATATCGTTATTGGGTCTTGCCAATCGAGCAAGAAAGGTCATATCAGGTGAAGAACTTGTTGTAAAAGAGATTCGTAATGGAAATGCAAAACTAGTTCTATTATCTGAAGATGCTTCAGCAAACACTACAAAAAAAATTAATGATAAAAGCACGTATTATCAGGTTCAACTTCGTACTGTAAGCGATAGGTATACACTAGGTCATGCTATTGGAAAAGATGCCAGAGTAGTTGTCGCGATTACAGAAAGTGGGTTTGCAAAAAAAATTAGTCACTTGCTCGATTAACATATTTGGGGGTGAACATATGAGCAGAATGCGTGTATACGAATATGCAAAGAAACAAAATATCTCAAGCAAAGAAGTAATTAATAAGCTTAAAGAGATGAACATCGAAGTTAAAAATCATATGGCAACAATTGAAGGAGATATTTTGAATAAATTGGATCAAACATTTGGTAAAAAGCCTGAAACTGCAAAGGCTACAAGCGAAAATAATAAAAACAATAACCCTAAACCACAAGTGAATAATAACACTACAACTAAAGTGGCTGATAAACAAGATAGTAAGAAAAAGCCTGCACCTCCTAAAAATCAGGGACAGAGGAAAGGTTTCCAGTCAAATAATAGAAATAATAATCAAAAGAATAAAAATAGACAAAAGGGTAATAATCGCCCTAATCATCAACAACAACCGATTCAACCAAAACCTGAAAAGAAATTACCTGAAAAGATTACTTTCGTAGGTTCATTAACGGTTGGTGAATTAGCTAAAAAACTTGGAAGAGAGCCTTCGGAAATTATTAAAAAGCTCTTCATGCTAGGTGTTATGGCAACAATCAACCAAGAACTAGATAAGGATTCGATTGAACTAATAGCTTCTGAGTATGGTGTAGAAGTAGAAGAAGAAATTGTTTTTGACGTAACTGAATTTGAACAGTATGTTGAAGAGGACAATGAAGCAGATCTTATTGAAAGACCTTCAATTGTTACAATCATGGGACACGTTGACCATGGTAAAACAACGACGCTTGATTCAATCCGTAATACAAAGGTGACTGCTGGAGAAGCTGGTGGTATTACACAACATATTGGTGCCTATCAGGTTGTTGAAAATGGTAAGAAAATTACGTTCTTAGATACACCAGGTCACGCTGCCTTTACAACAATGCGTGCAAGAGGTGCACAAGTTACTGATATTACTGTATTAGTTGTAGCAGCAGATGATGGTGTAATGCCGCAAACGGTAGAAGCAATTAACCATGCTAAGGCTGCTGAGGTTCCAATCATCGTTGCGGTGAATAAAATGGATAAACCAACTGCAAATCCTGATCGAGTAATGCAAGAATTAACTGAGCACGGTCTAGTTCCTGAAGCTTGGGGCGGCGAAACAATCTTTGTTCCCATTTCAGCGTTAACCGGAGAGGGAATTGACAATTTACTTGAAATGATTCTTTTAGTTAGTGAAGTTGAAGAATATAAAGCCAATCCAAAACGAAGAGCTACAGGTACTGTAATTGAAGCTAAGCTTGATAAAGGCAGAGGTTCTGTAGCTACTCTATTAGTACAAAATGGAACACTACGTATTGGTGACCCAATTGTAGTTGGAAACACGTTTGGTCGTGTACGTGCTATGGTTAATGATTTAGGCCGTCGTGTTAAAGAAGCAGGACCTTCAACTCCAGTTGAAATTACAGGACTTAATGATGTCCCACAAGCTGGTGATCAGTTTGTTGTCTTCGAAGATGAAAAGAAAGCACGCCAAGTAGGTGAAGCAAGAGCTCAGAAGCAATTAGTTGAGCAACGTGGCGATAAAGTAAAGGTAAGTCTTGAAGATTTATTTGAACATATTAAACAAGGTGAAATGAAAGAAATCAACTTAATTGTTAAAGCAGATGTTCAAGGTTCTGTTGAAGCTTTAGCAGCTTCTCTTCAAAAAATTGATGTAGAAGGTGTAAAAGTTAAAATTATTCATACGGGTGTTGGAGCTATTAATGAATCAGATATTACCCTTGCTTCTGCGTCAAATGCGATTGTAATTGGATTTAATGTACGGCCTGATGTAAATGCCAAGCGTACTGCAGAGGCAGAAGAGGTAGATATCCGACTTCACCGTATCATTTATAAAGTAATTGAAGAAATTGAATCGGCAATGAAGGGAATGCTTGATCCAGAATTTGAAGAAAAAGTTATTGGTCAAGCAGAAGTGCGTACGACCTTCAAAGTTTCAAAAATTGGAACTATTGCGGGAGCGTATGTAACAGATGGTAAAATTACCCGAGATAGTGGAGTTCGTCTCATTCGTAATGGAGTCGTTATTTTTGAAGGTGAAATTGATACATTAAAGCGTTTCAAGGATGATGTAAAAGAAGTTGCGACAAATTATGAGTGTGGTATAACAATTGAAAAATATAACGATATTAAAGAAGGAGATATCATTGAAGCATTCGTGATGCAAGAAGTTGATCGTAAGTGATCGGCTATGTTGAGTGCGAATGTGTCATCTATGATGCAAATTCTCTAAAGGCAAAACGATCTGTTTTACAGAGTGTTATGACTCGACTCAAGCAAAAGTATAATGTTTCAGTAGCGGAGGTAGACTACCAGGATACATGGCAGCGTACTAAACTTGCGATTGTTACAGTATCATCTAGCCGCAAAATTACTGAACTTGAGTTAAACAATGCCCTAAAGTTTATTGATTCGTTTCCGGAATTAGATCGAACAGTAACTGATTTTGAGTGGTTATAAACGAGGTGATACTAGGATGAGTTTACGACCAAATCGTGTTGGAGAACAAATGAAAAAGGAATTAAGTGACATTATTGGACGGAAGATTAAGGATCCTCGGATTGGATTTGTAACTGTAACTGACGTTCAAGTTACTGGAGACCTTCAGCAAGCAAAAGTATTTATTTCGGTTTTAGGTGATGAAGAGCAACGACAAAACACTTTAAAAGGTCTGGCAAAAGCGAAAGGTTTTATCCGCTCAGAAATCGGTCAGCGTATTCGTTTACGAAAAACACCCGAGATTCTATTTGAGTTTGATGAATCAATTGACTATGGAAATCGAATTGAAACGATTCTTCATGAAATAAATAAGGATTCAAACCAAGAATCTAACCGAGAATAGAAAAAAGGATAGGCTTTTTATAAGTCTATCCCTTTTTTCAATTCATTTATTTTATAACATTAAAGTAACACCAAAGAAATTATACTTACTATATATAAGTAGCAATTAATCAAAGTTAGGGGATTGACTCTAGGTGGATGGAATTTTATTACTAAATAAACCAAAAGGTATGACTTCTCATGATTGTGTCTTTAAGGTACGTAAGCTCGTAAAGATGAAAAAAGTAGGACATACAGGTACGTTAGACCCTGATGTTTCAGGTGTTTTACCAATTTGTTTGGGACGGGCGACAAAAATTGTGGAATATGTGACCGCTGCAAATAAAACGTATGAAGGTGAAGTAACCCTTGGTTTTTCTACAACTACGGAAGATTCTTCTGGTGAAAAAGTAGATGAAAAAAGAGTAGACAAAGAAATAACAATCAATGAAGTTTCAAATGTCTTTCGTGCATTAACAGGTGAAATTATACAAACTCCCCCTATGTACTCTGCAGTTAAAGTAAATGGCAAACGCCTTTATGAGTATGCGAGGCAGGGAATGGTAATCGAACGTCCATCGCGTAAAATTACTATTCATAAACTAGAGTTGCTTAGTGAAATCCAGAAAGAAAATGATACTCTCTCATTTCGCTTCCGAGTAACTTGTAGCAAGGGGACCTATGTGCGAACGCTAGCTGTACAAATAGGGGAAAAACTAGGATATCCATCACATATGTCAGACCTTAAACGAACAACCTCGGGCGATTTTACACTGGATCAGTGTCTAACACTAGAGGAAGTCGAAAATTCAGTACAGAATGGAACCATTGAGAACCATTTACTTTCAATTGAAGATGCACTCTCTCATTTGCGGAAAGTAATAATTAATGATAAAGTAGCAGAGAAAGTAAAAAATGGGGCTGTTTTGCCGGTTCCACGAGAATTAAGCAATATACAGGTTGGAGAACCTTTTACTACCCAATATATGGGGGAAATACTAGCAATATATCAAAGACATCCAGATAAACCACAATTGATAAAACCTATTAAAGTATTAGTTAATAACCAGGAATTAAAATAGGTTATTCAGTGTAGAAAAGGTGAAATAGAAGTGAAAACGATACATATCACACATCCACATTCATATACTCAAACGGATTTTCCACCAACTGTGTTGGCTTTGGGATACTTTGATGGGGTGCATTTAGGCCATAAAAAGGTGGTTGAAACTGCAAAGAAGGAAGCTGAGAACCTAGGGATAGCTTGTTCAGTTATGTCATTTGACCCGCATCCATCAATTGTATTAAAAAAGGATATAACTCATGTTGAATATATTACCCCACTCAATCATAAAGAAGAGCTTTTTGCAGAAATGGGGATAGATTATTTATATATTGTCAACTTCTCTGCTGAGTTTGCAAGCCTTTCGCCACAACAATTTGTGGATGAATATATAGTTGGTCTTCAAGTTAAGCATGTTGTAGCTGGATTTGATTTCACATTTGGTCGATATGGTAAAGGTACAATGGAGTCACTCCCAGAATATGCAAAAGAAAGATTTACTCAAACGACTGTAGAAAAATTAACTTACCGGGACGAAAAGGTTAGTTCAACCCTTATCCGTGATTTAATTCAATCAGGAAAGGTTGAACAGCTTCCACCTGTTTTAGGGAGATACTATTCATTAAAAGGGACTGTCGTTGATGGCGATAAGCGCGGTAGAACCATTGGCTTCCCTACAGCTAATATAAAAGTGAACGGAGATTACATTATTCCGAAAATGGGTGTTTACGCAGTCCGCTTAAGAGTGGAATCAACATGGTATAACGGTGTATGCAACCTTGGATTAAAACCTACTTTTCATGAGAACAAGACAGAACCATCCGTTGAGGTTCATTTATTTGATTTTAATAAAGATATTTATCATGAAGAAGTAACTGTTGAATGGCATATGAGAATCCGTTCCGAAAGAAAGTTCTCTTCAATTGATGAATTGGTGAAACAAATAGGACTTGATAAGGAAAAAGCAAAGGAATACTTTGAGAAAATAGACGAACATACTTGCTTTTTATCGTAATAAGTTGTATTCTAGTTAAGTATGAAAAAGAACCTTTGCTTGGCAGTTCGAGTCACCAACGTCTGCTAGGTAATTGGGGATATTATAATAGGAGGTGAATAGGATGGCTATCACACAAGAGCGTAAGAACGAAATTATCAGCGAGTTTAAAACTCATGACAATGACACTGGTTCACCAGAGGTTCAAATCGCTGTCCTAACTGAGCAAATCAATAAGCTAAATGATCATTTACGTACACACAAGAAAGATCATCATTCACGTCGTGGTCTATTAAAGATGGTTGGTAAACGTCGTAATTTATTAACATATCTTCGTAATAAAGACGTAACTCGTTACCGTGAATTAATCAACAAGCTTGGACTACGTCGATAATCTACGAAAAAGCGGGAGCATTCCCGCTTTTTTATTAGGTTAAAAACAGAGGGATTTTTTTCCTTCTTTTCTATCAAATTGAACTAAAATTCACTTTACATATGAACTGAGTATTGATATGTTCGAATAAATTAGTTCATACTATCATTACATAAACTTGAATGTGATATAGAGAGGGGTACTATAATATGGAACAAGGAAAGCAAGTCTTCTCGATGGACTGGGCTGGACGACAGCTGACCGTTGAAGTTGGTCAATTAGCGAAGCAAGCAAACGGCGCTGTGTTAATTCGCTATGGAGAAACGGCAGTATTAAGTACAGCAACTGCATCAAAAGAGCCAAAACCGTTGGATTTCTTTCCACTGACAGTAAACTATGAGGAACGATTATATGCAGTTGGTAAAATCCCTGGTGGTTTCATTAAACGTGAAGGTAGACCAAGTGAAAAGGCGATTCTAGCAAGTCGATTAATTGACAGACCTATTCGACCTTTATTTGCTGATGGTTTCAGAAATGAAGTTCAGGTTATTAGCATTGTTATGAGTGTGGATCAAGATTGTTCTTCAGAAATGGCAGCAATGTTTGGTTCATCACTGGCATTATCTATTTCAGATATTCCGTTTGAAGGACCTATTGCAGGTGTAACGGTTGGTAGAGTAGATAACCAATTTATTATTAATCCATCTGTGAAAGAACAAGAAAACAGTGACATTCATCTAGTGGTTGCTGGCACAAAAGATGCAATTAACATGGTAGAAGCAGGTGCTGATGAAGTTCCTGAAGAAGTAATGCTTGAAGCCATTATGTTTGGACATGAAGAAATCAAACGTTTAATTGCATTTCAAGAGAAAATTGTTGCAGAGGTCGGTAAGGAAAAAACAGAGATTGTTCTTTTTGAATTAGACTCAGAACTAGAAGCTCAAATTCGTTCAAAGGCTGAACAAGACATTAATAAAGCTGTACAAGTTGTTGAAAAGCATGCAAGGGAAGATGCAATTAATGAAGTGAAAGCAGCGGTTGTTGCAGAATATGAGGAACAAGAAGCTGATGAAGCGACTATTAAGCAAGTTAAGCAAATCCTGAGTAAACTTGTAAAAGAGGAAGTTAGACGTTTAATTACAGTAGAAAAAGTTCGCCCGGATGGAAGACAAATTGATGAAATTCGTCCGCTATCTTCAGAAGTAGGATTACTTGCACGCACACATGGTTCTGGACTGTTTACACGTGGACAAACTCAAGCACTAAGCATTTGTACATTAGGTGCATTAGGTGATGTGCAAATACTTGATGGTTTAGGAATTGAAGAAACAAAACGGTTTATGCACCACTATAACTTCCCACAGTTCAGTGTCGGTGAAACTGGCCCAATGAGAGGTCCTGGTCGTCGTGAAATTGGACATGGTGCATTGGGTGAACGAGCATTAGAACCAATTATTCCGTCCGAAAAGGATTTCCCTTATACCATTCGTCTTGTTTCTGAAGTTTTAGAATCTAATGGTTCAACTTCTCAAGCTAGTATTTGCGCAAGTACATTAGCAATGATGGATGCTGGTGTACCAATAAAAGCTCCTGTAGCTGGTATTGCAATGGGACTTGTTAAATCGGGAGAACATTACACTGTATTATCAGATATCCAAGGGATGGAAGACCACTTAGGAGATATGGACTTTAAGGTAGCAGGAACTTCAAAAGGTGTAACTGCACTTCAAATGGATATTAAAATTGAAGGTCTATCTCGTGAGATTTTAGAAGAAGCATTACAACAGGCTAAAAAAGGCCGTTTGCATATTCTAGATTCTATGCTAGCGACATTAACCACACCAAGATCTGAGCTTTCTAAATATGCTCCTAAGATTTTAACAATGTCAATCAACCCTGATAAGATTCGTGATGTTATTGGACCAAGCGGTAAACAAATCAATAAAATCATTGATGAAACTGGTGTTAAAATCGATATTGAACAAGATGGTACAGTCTTCATATCTTCAGTGCATGAAGATATGAATCAAAAAGCTAAGAAAATCATTGAGGATATAGTTCGTGAAGTTGAAGTTGGACAGATGTATCTTGGAAAAGTAAAGCGAATTGAAAAATTCGGTGCATTTGTTGAAATTTTCAGTGGAAAAGACGGTTTAGTTCATATTTCTGAGCTTGCTGAAGAGCGAGTTGGAAAAGTTGAGGATGTTGTTTCCATCGGAGATGAAATCCTTGTAAAGGTTACAGAAATTGATAAACAAGGACGTGTAAACCTTTCTAGAAAAGCCGTTCTACGTGAACAAAAAGAAAAAGAACAACAACAACAATAAATTAACATCCTAAAGCCTGGTGAACCGGGCTTTTTAGGTTTTAATCGAAATGGTACAATTTTGTTTTGTTGTCTAGATCTAGCTCGATATACTTTTCTTAATTTATGTTCTACCTTGTCCCTCCTTTACATATTTTCTAGTAAAGAGGGGGATAGCTATGAAAAAACAATACATACATTTCATTGTTTTTATATGCATTTTATTGATTTCAATAGGCTCATTACATAATCCGTTTACAAATGAGTACGTTCAGGGACTGAAAGAACGTACAGAAGCCGTCCCAGTTAGTAGTAAAGGTGATCAACTTCTTAATGAAATAGAAAAAAGGGCAATCGAATATAATATTCCTGCAGAAGATGCAAAAATTGATCCTGTTTGGAAAGCAACACCCGGTCTAAATGGACTAGAAGTAGACATAAAAGCTTCATATGAAAAAATGAAAAAAGATGGTGTGTTTAATGAGAGTAAGCTTGTGTATAAGCAACTTCCACCAAAGGTACATCTCGATGAACTACCTTCTTCTGCCATTTATCGTGGAAACCCAAACAAACCAGTTGTTTCATTTTTAATAAATGTAGCGTGGGGGAATGAATATATCCCGGATATGCTAGAAACTCTAAAAAAACATAATGTGAAAGCGACCTTTTTCTTAGAAGGTAGGTGGGTAAAGGAACATCCTGATTTAGCAAAAATGATTGCGGATGCTGGTCACGAAATTGGTAACCATTCTTATACCCATCCAAATATGAAAACATTGTCCGCGGATCTTGTAAGAGAGGAATTAATTAAGACGAATCAGGTAATCGAGGCAGCTACTGGTAAACAGCCAACTCTGTTTGCACCTCCTAGTGGTAATTATCGGGATGAGGTTGTGAAAATATCAGATGAACTTGGTATGAAAACAATTATGTGGAGTGTTGACACGATAGATTGGCAGCGTCCCCAACCACATATCTTAGTTCAAAGGGTAATGGGTAAGGTTCATCCCGGAGCAATGGTTTTAATGCATCCAACATCACCAACCGCCCAAAGCCTTGAAAGATTGATTTTATCTATTAAACAAAAAAATCTCGAAATCGACAATGTTTCTACATTATTAAGTGAAGAACGTATAATACTAAAGAAAAAGTAATGTCGTGTCCTAGAACAGGAGGAATATAGCTTTGATCAAAAAACATACTTGTCAAAATGGAGTAAGAATTGTATTAGAAAATATCCCAACTGTTCGATCAGTTGCAATTGGCGTTTGGATTGGGACAGGTTCAAGAAATGAAACACCAGAGAACAATGGAATTTCACATTTTCTAGAGCACATGTTTTTCAAAGGAACAAAATCTAGGACTGCTAGGGAAATTGCCGAGTCTTTTGACAGTGTTGGTGGCCAGGTAAATGCATTTACTTCTAAAGAATATACATGTTATTACGCAAAGGTCTTGGATGAACATGCAAAATATGCATTAGATGTGCTTGCTGACATGTTCTTTAATTCGACCTTTGATGAAGAAGAATTGAAAAAAGAAAAAAATGTCGTCTATGAAGAAATTAAAATGTATGAAGATACTCCAGATGATATTGTTCATGATATATTAAGTAAAGCTACATATGAAAACCACCCACTCGGGTTTCCGATTTTAGGTACAGAAGAAACTCTTGAAACCTTTAATGGTGATAAACTACGTCAATATATGACTGAAATGTATACACCAGAAAATGTGGTTGTGTCAATAGCAGGTAATATTGATGATTCGTTTATTTCAGAGGTTGAAGCTTATTTTGGTAAATATTCGGGTAATCACTCCAATCAGGAATTGCAAAAACCTTTATTCCATACGAATAAAATTACTCGTAAAAAAGATACAGAGCAAGCTCACCTATGTCTCGGCTTTAATGGCCTGCAAATCGGTGATAAAGATGTGTATGATTTAATTGTGTTGAACAACATTTTGGGTGGCAGTATGAGCAGTAGATTGTTCCAAGAAGTACGTGAGCAAAGAGGCTTAGCGTATTCTGTCTTTTCCTATCATTCTTCTTATAAAGATACTGGTATGGTTACAATATACGGTGGAACAGGAAGCAATCAATTAAACCTATTGTACGAAACAATTCAAGATACATTAGCAAAGCTTAAGGCTGAAGGGATTACTGAAAAAGAACTAAAGAACAGTAAAGAGCAGATGAAGGGTAGTCTCATGTTAGGTCTAGAAAGTACAAACAGCAGGATGAGCCGAAATGGTAAAAATGAATTACTATTAAGAGAACATAAAAGCCTTGATCAAATTCTGGACGAAATTAATGCAGTTAATGAAGACAGTGTAAATGCAATGGGGAAACGAGTGTTTACCGAGGACTTTTCACTAGCTTTAATTAGTCCTACAGACGACCTACCAGTAAAACTTACAAACTGATTTTGCTTCTAAAAATGTGGACTACTCCATAGAATGTAGTAAGGATATTGAAGGGGTGGTCTTTTTGAGGCTAAGTGAACTAAGTGGAAAAGAAATTGTCGATGTAAAGCGAGCCGAGAGACTCGGTGTTTTGGGTCAAACGGATTTAGAAATTGATGAAAGAACAGGTCAAATAAAGGCTCTAATCATTCCTTCTTTAAAATGGTTTGGCCTTAAGAAACAAGGAAGTGAAGTCCGTGTTTCATGGCAACATATACGCAAAATTGGAACGGATATGATTATTATTGATATACCGGACGAATTTGGAACAAATGAAAATGATTAGCAATCCATTAAACCCACGGGAACTCCGTGGGTTTTTTATTTATGTCTCGTACTATCCCACAGTTAAAAATCCAACTAGAGTGATTCTTATTTATGTGTAATTACTATCGCAAGAAAATTTCAACTTGTTCATTCACCTATTTTAACAATGCCTCATAGTATGGTGAAGTAAATAAAGTTATGGTGATTTTATTGAATAGCAGTACATGTGTAATCACGAGATTTAAAATGATGTAGAAGGTAAAAGGATTATGATGCTAGCGAGCATCGCCTTATGTTTAAACTCAACTAAATTTTGAGTTTCACTTTAGGTAAAAGAAGGTGATAAAACGTATGTTGACAGATATGCATGTTGCAATAATTGGTGGAGATGCACGACAGTTAGAAGTGATTCGTAAGCTTATTGAATTGGATGCAAGACTTTCTTTAATTGGTTTTGATCAATTAGATCATGGATTTACAGGGGCATCAAAAGTACGATTAGATGAGATTGATTTTTCAGATATAGACGCAATTATTTTACCCGTTGCCGGAACTAACAGTGAAGGAGAAGTTGAGACAATTTTCTCAAATGAAACAGTTGTTTTATCTGAAGAAATTTTATCAGAAACACCTGAACACTGTGTGGTTTATTCGGGAATAAGTAATGCGTATTTGGATGGAATCATTAGTGCTACAAATCGAAAGTTAGTTCGATTATTTGAAAGAGATGATGTTGCAATTTTCAATTCCATTCCGACGGTTGAAGGTACCATTATGATGGTGATCCAACACACAGATATAACGATTCATAATTCAAATGTGGTAGTTCTAGGACTTGGAAGAGTTGGAATGAGTGTTGCAAGAAGTTTTGCAGCATTAGGAGCACATGTAAAGGTTGGTGCTCGAAAAACGGAGCATATCGCAAGAATTACGGAAATGGGATTGACACCATTTCATTTATCGAACATTGCTGAAGAGGTTAAGGATGTTGATGTTTGTATCAATACAATCCCACATTTAATTGTAACGGCGAGTGTTATTTCGAAGATGCCTGCTCACACTTTGATTGTTGATCTAGCCTCTAAACCAGGAGGGACGGATTTTAGATATGCAGAAAAACGAGGAATTAAAGCACTATTAGCACCAGGATTACCTGGTATTGTCGCACCAAAGACTGCTGGGCAAATTGTTGCGAATGTATTGTCTCAATTACTTCTTGAGTTATTGCAACAAAGAAAGGAGAACGAATAAATGACTTCATTAAAAGGAAAAAGAATTGGTTTTGGTGTTACAGGATCCCATTGTACGTACGATGCAGTATTTCCAGAGATTGTGAAACTAGTAAATGAGGGTGCTGAAGTAATACCAGTCGTCTCATGGACGGTTCAATCAACAAATACCCATTTCGGAGAAGGAGCAGAATGGATTGAACGGATAGAAAAAGCCACTGGTAATAAAGTGATTGATTCAATTGTAAAAGCAGAGCCATTGGGGCCAAGAATGCCTCTAGATTGTATGGTTATTGCACCACTTACTGGGAATTCAATGAGTAAATTCGCGAACGCTTTAACAGATTCTCCAGTTTTGATGGCAGCTAAAGCAACATTGAGAAATCAAAATCCAGTTGTCTTGGGAATCTCAACAAATGATGCACTAGGACTAAATGGTATAAACTTAATGAGACTTATGGCTACAAAGAATATCTATTTTATCCCATATGGCCAGGATGCACCAACAAAGAAGCCAAATTCAATGGTAGCTCGTATGACAATGCTAAGAGATACTGTTGTCGCGGCGATTGATGGAAAACAAATACAGCCGGTAGTTATTGAAAAATTCCGAGATGATGAGAAATAGTCATAATTTCAACAAAAAGGAGAAAGAATGAAAAATTCTTCTCTCCTTTTACTTGTATGTGGTAGAATATATATCATTAAACGTAAATTAGACAATCTAGTGGGACTAGGAAGGGGATATTCAAAATGACAGTTGAAAGAGAAATACATGTTGCAGTAGTGGGTGCTACCGGAGCGGTTGGAATGCAAATGATCAAAACACTCGAAGAAACAGATTTTCCATTAACTAAGTTAACTTTATTATCATCAGAACGTTCTGCTGGTAAAAAAATTATGTATAAAGGTCAGGAGATAACAGTTGAGGTTGCAACACCAGAAAAATTTGAGGGTGTTGATATAGCATTATTTAGTGCTGGTGGAGGAGTTTCAAAGGAGTTAGCTCCAGAAGCAGTAAAAAGAGGTGCGATTGTAGTAGATAATACAAGTGCATTTAGGATGGATGAAAATGTACCACTTGTTGTACCAGAGGTAAACGAAAAAGACCTTCTCAATCACAATGGTATAATTGCAAATCCAAACTGTTCAACAATCCAAATGGTTGTTGCTTTAGAGCCTATTCGTCAGACATATGGATTGAGTAAGGTCATCGTTTCAACATATCAAGCAGTTTCCGGATCAGGTGTTGCAGCGATAGAAGAAATGAATGAACAAACAAAAGATATCATTGAGGGAAATGAGATTTCGGCAAAGGTTTTACCTGTTAAAGGTGATAAGAAGCATTACCAAATTGCTTTTAACGCAATTCCACAAATTGACAAATTTGAGGATAATGGGTTTACTTTTGAAGAAATGAAGATGATAAATGAAACTAAGAAGATTATGCATTTACCAGATCTTCATGTGGCTGCTACATGTGTTCGTCTTCCGGTTGAAACAGGTCATTCAGAATCAGTATATTTTGAAATCTCACAACCTGGTGTTTCTTCACAGGATGTAAAAGAATTATTAGCATCTTCACCGGGAGTTGTTTTAGAAGACAATCCGGCAGAGCAAGTGTATCCAATGCCTATCCATGCTGTTGGTAAAAAGGATGTATTTGTAGGTAGAATTAGAAAAGATCTCGACCAGGATAATGGGTTCCACATGTGGGTAGTATCTGATAACCTATTAAAAGGCGCAGCATGGAACTCCGTACAGATAGCTGGAAGTTTATTAAAACTAGGTTTAGTTGCAAAATAATCGTTTCAACCAGACAAGAGGTGGTAACATGAATATTGTTGTACAAAAATTTGGAGGAACATCAGTACGGGATGAAGCATCACGAGAAAGAGCTAAAAAACATATTGAGAATGCCATCTCGGATGGATATAAGGTCGTCGTCGTTGTTTCAGCTATGGGACGTTCAGGTGATCCATATTCTACCGATACGCTACTTGGTTTAGTTGGTGAGCAAAATCCAGGAATAAGTAATAGAGAAATGGATATGTTAGTGTCCTGCGGAGAGATTATTTCCAGTGTTGTTTTTACCAGCATGTTAAACAAATCAGGGATAACAGCCACTGCACTTAATGGTGGGCAGGCAGGTTTCCGTACAAATAATGATCATACAAACGCTAGAATTACTGAAATGAAGTGTGACCGTTTGCTTCAAACACTTCAAACCCATGACGTGGTCGTAGTTACTGGCTTTCAAGGAATCTCTAAAATAGGTGATGTTACTACCCTAGGTAGAGGTGGAAGTGACACATCTGCAGCAGCTCTAGGAGTCGCTCTACAAGCAGACTGGATTGATATTTTTACTGACGTAGAAGGTGTTATGACAGCAGACCCTCGCATCGTTGGAGATGCAAAACCATTATCTGTTGTCACATATAACGAAATTGTAAATATGGCGTACCAAGGGGCGAAAGTAATTCACCCCCGAGCTGTTGAAATTGCAATGGAAGCAAAGATACCAATTCGTGTTCGTTCAACTTATTCCGACGGGCTTGGTACACTTGTGACATCTATAGATAAACATAAAGGTTTCGAGGTTAAGGAAAGATTAATTACCGGTATTGCACATGTAACCAATGTAACTCAATTAAAGGTCAGAGCTAAAGAAGGCCAATATAATCTTCAAACAGAAGTTTTTAAGGCAATGGCAAAGGAACAAATCAGTGTCGACTTTTTTAATATAACTCCTAATGGAGTCGTGTATACTGTTGCGGGCGAGATGACTGAACGTGCAGTTTCTAAACTGAAAGAAATGGGCTATGAACCAATCGTAACTGAAAAATGCGCAAAAGTAGCAACAGTTGGTGCGGGAATGACGGGAGTTCCTGGAGTCACTGCAAAAATTGTAACTGCACTATCTGAAAAAGGGATTCAGATTTTACAGTCGGCAGACAGTCTCTCAACGATTTGGGTACTTGTTAAGGAATCCGAAATGAAGGAAGCAATAAATGCGCTCCACAAAGCGTTCCAATTGTCTAGTGGACCTATTGGATCAGAAGTAGACTGATAATCTGTCCCTCGAACTGCTACAATAGAAAATGATAATAAGGTTATCGATAAATAATGAGACGAACACTAGTAAAGTAGATTTTAACAAAAAAAACGTACGACAAGATACTACAATTATGAATTCTATTCGTGTCGTTTCATTCTATGAAAATTTTTAAAGCAAGCCCAGGTAAACGATCATTAAATGCCTGGCGTATTTGATGGGAGTTGTAAGTACATGATTGATTTTGGAAGAATTTCTACAGCTATGGTGACACCCTTTGATAATAAAGGAAACATTGATTTCGGTAAAACTACACAGTTAATCAACTATTTAGTAAACAATGGTACAGAATCATTGGTTGTAGCAGGGACAACTGGTGAATCGCCAACATTATCATCTGAGGAAAAAATTGCTCTTTTCCGTCATGTAGTAAAAGTCGTTGACGGCCGAGTTCCAGTTATTGCTGGGACAGGAAGCAATAATACGTACGCATCTATTGAACTTACAAGAAAGGCTCAAGAAGCTGGTGTGGATGCAATTATGTTAGTCGTACCGTATTATAACAAGCCAAGTCAAGAAGGACTCTACCAGCATTTCAAAACCATAGCAGAAAATACAGAACTACCTGTTATGCTATATAATATACCGGGTAGATCAGTAATAAACATGTCAGTAGAAACAATTATTAAATTATCTAAGATTCCAAATATCGTTGCGGTTAAAGAAGCGAGTGGGAGCTTAGAATCAATGACTGAAATTATTGCAAATACCGACGATGCCTTTGAATTATACAGCGGTGACGATGGAATTACATTACCTGCCCTTTCTATTGGCGCTAAAGGTGTGGTTTCAGTTGCGGCTCATGTTATTGGTAACGAAATGCAACAAATGATAAAGGCATATTTAGCTGGAAACATATCAGAGGCAGCAACTTTTCATCAGCAACTATTACCAATCATGAAGGGACTATTTACAGCCCCGAATCCTGTTCCAGTAAAAACAGCTCTTCAACTGAAAGGATTAGATGTAGGTTCTGTCCGTTTACCACTCGTGCCATTAAACGAGCAAGAACGACTTCAACTATCAAACCTAATATCAAGATAAAAATTATAAATATATTCAAAACCAATCATAGCGATTGGTTTTTTTATGTTTTTGCAGACTGATGTATTGTGATTTATTACTTTACGCGGAATGAAATAAAGCTATGTGTTTATACTAATTGGTAAATGGGTTGAAAGGAGATTACGATGAATAATAACCAATACATAAATGAAAATCAACCACAAGGGGATCAAGATAAAAACGAAACAAAGGGCTCTTCTTTAGTCGAAAAAATCCAATCGTTAGGACAAACAAATGTTCCTCAATTGTCAAATGACAGTAAAATTCATTGTCTTACGATTGTCGGTCAAATTGAGGGGCATATTCAATTACCTCCACAAAATAAAACGACGAAATATGAACATGTAATACCACAGATTGTAGCAATTGAACAAAATCCAAAGATTGAGGGTTTATTAGTCATATTAAATACAGTTGGAGGAGATGTAGAGGCAGGACTTGCAATTTCTGAAATGCTAGCTTCACTCTCAAAACCAACTGTTTCAATTGTTTTAGGAGGGGGACATTCAATCGGAGTTCCGATTGCTGTAGCTTGCGACTATTCTTTTATTGCTGAAACAGCAACTATGACAATACACCCAGTTAGGCTGACTGGTCTTGTAATTGGGGTTCCACAGACATTTGAATATCTAGATAAAATGCAAGACCGTGTTGTTAACTTTGTGATAGGGCATTCTGATATTACGGAAGAAAAATTTAAAGAATTAATGTTTTCAAAGGGTAATTTAACAAGGGACATCGGTACAAATGTTATTGGCTCTGATGCAGTTGATTATGGTTTAATAAATGAAATTGGAGGAATTGGACAGGCCATTAAAAAACTAAATGAGCTAATTGAGGAGAAAAATCTATCCGAAGAAAGTGGGCAGATGATCCAATGATTTTATATACTATGATGCCGCAGGAACTGATATATCCACAAACCGAAACAGAGTCAAGCAATTTAAAATATGTGGATATAGAAGGAGTTTCATTAGCAGTTAGCCAAGGCACGAATGGTGAATACACAATCGAGAGAGTTATGAGCACAAATCCACAGCACTTTTTAGAAGGCAGATACGCACCAGGGCAGAAAATAAGGTTTTGATTGATACTCTATCACTAATTGTCCCAAATTGGTATAATGTGCTATAATTTAACTGAATTTCATTAAGTATGCAGCCAAAATTTGGCTGCTTTCTTCTTATTTATTGGTAGAGTAGGTGTAGTATGGCAAAACGAAAACGAAGGCAATCGAAGAAAAAAGATGAGTGGAAAAAAACTCTTAAATTTGAATTGTTAGGATTATTATTACTAGCTCTAGCTTGTATTGGATTAGCTAGACTTGGTACCGTTGGAACTGGACTTGTCTATTTATTTCGATTCTTCCTTGGGAATTGGGACATTCTCGGGTTGATTGGATTATTACTAGTATCGGTTTATATCATTTGGAACCGTACCTGGCCAACATTAGTTACAAGGCAGTTAATCGGGGTCTACTTAATTATAAGCGCCATTTTATTGTTAAGTCATATTCCGTTATTTAACTTACAAACGAATGAAGGCAAATTTACGGATCCCAGTGTAATTAAAAATACGTGGAGTATGTTTTGGGCTGTTGTCAATGGTAATACGAGTACAACAGATTTAGGCGGGGGGATGATTGGATCGCTTTTGTTTGCCGCGTCGTATTTCTTATTTGACGAAGCTGGTACAAAAATTATTTCTGTATTCCTAATCATTATTGGTGGTGTACTTGTAACGGGTAAGTCACTCCACGATACCTTAGCAAAAATCCTAAGTCCAATTGCTTCCTTCTTTAAGAACCAATGGGTTGCTTTTATTGAAGATATCAGGAATTGGTTTCAACAAAGGCAAAATAAACCTAAAAAAGAAAAACAAAAGAAGAGAAAGGAAAATAAACAATCCGATGATCAAGCAAAACCCAATTATGTGATGGAAGAAGCAACGGCTGAAATACCGATTGAACCTATCATTTCAAATTTCGCAGATAAAGCTTATACAAAAGACCAGGAAGCACAGGATAGAAAAGGCGAGAAAGTGCAACAGGATAGTAATGTAGAAGACCATGATGAAAAAATAGCGATTACCTTTACCGAGGGTGTACTTGAAAATGTAGATTATGAACTACCTCCTATCGATCTTCTTCATCCACCAAAGCAAACAAACCAAAGTGCAGAGCATGAAAATATTTATGAAAATGCTAGAAAGCTAGAGAAAACTTTTCATAGCTTTGGTGTAAAAGCAAAGGTTACAAAAGTCCATCTCGGACCAGCTGTAACTAAATATGAAGTGTACCCGGATGTTGGTGTAAAGGTAAGTAAAATTGTGAATCTAAGTGATGATTTAGCCTTAGCTTTAGCTGCAAAAGATATTCGTATCGAAGCACCTATTCCTGGAAAATCAGCAGTTGGAATCGAGGTTCCAAATTCCGAAATTGCAATGGTATCTTTACGTGAGGTGCTCGAGGATATTGAGCCTCAGCGTGATTCCAAATTGCTAATCGGTCTTGGTCGCGATATATCAGGTGAAGCAAAATTTGCAGAACTAAACAAAATGCCTCACTTATTGGTAGCTGGAGCTACGGGTAGTGGGAAAAGTGTGTGTATCAATGGCATTATTACAAGTGTTTTAATGCGGGCAAAACCACATGAAGTAAAAATGATGATGATTGACCCAAAGATGGTTGAACTTAATGTCTATAATGGTATCCCGCATTTGTTGGCGCCAGTAGTGACAGATCCAAAAAAGGCATCCCAAGCACTGAAAAAAGTTGTGAATGAGATGGAACGAAGATATGAACTATTTTCTCATACACATACGAGAAACATTGAGGGGTACAACGAGTACATTCGCCGCCATAACAATGAGGAAGAAGCAAAGCAACCAACTCTCCCTTATATCATTGTAATTGTAGACGAACTAGCAGACTTAATGATGGTCGCTTCTTCGGATGTTGAAGATTCTATTACGCGTTTAGCACAGATGGCACGTGCTGCAGGAATTCACTTAATAATAGCAACACAACGACCATCCGTAGATGTGATCACTGGGGTTATTAAGGCGAATATCCCTTCCCGTATAGCCTTTAGTGTATCTTCTCAAACTGACTCTAGAACTATTTTAGATATGGGTGGAGCAGAAAAGCTGTTAGGTCGTGGCGATATGCTATTTTTACCTGTTGGTGCATCAAAGCCAGTACGTGTTCAGGGAGCCTTTTTATCAGATGATGAAGTTGAAGAAATTGTTAACTTTGTCATTGCACAACAAAAAGCTCAGTATCAAGAGGAAATGATTCCAAACGATACTGTTGAACCAATTGAAGAAGTAGAAGATGAGTTATATGATGAAGCAGTTCAGCTCGTTATTGAAATGCAAACGGCATCTGTTTCTATGCTGCAACGTAGATTTAGAGTTGGATACACTAGAGCAGCGAGATTGATTGACGCAATGGAAGCTAGAGGTGTAGTAGGTCCGTATGAGGGAAGTAAGCCTAGAACTGTTCTTGTTTCTGCAAAAAGTGAAGACGTTGGAAGTTAATGGAAAATATATTTTACTTTGAAGTAAAACATAAAGAGAAAACAGAAATATTACATCTTTTTGAAAGAAGAAGAGCATTTGCTCTTCTTTTTTTCGACAAATTGCGCAATTTATATTTCTTTCTTTACAAAAAAATGATATATTTATGTCGGATTGATATCGGTCTAACATCAGAGGTCTGATGACTATACATAAATGGGGGGAAGAAGATGAGTATCAAGTTAGATAATCGACCATTGTACTTGCAAGTTATTGATCAAATCAGACTTGATATTGAAAATGGTGTTTACAAAGAGAAGGAAAAACTACCATCCGAATTTCTCCTAGCAAAACAATTAGGTGTGAGTAGAGCAACTCTAAGAGAGGCATTGCGCATCCTAGAAGAAGAGAGCGTCATTATTCGAAGACATGGTGTTGGAACCTTTATTAATGCGAAACCTCTTTTTAACTCAGGGATTGAGCAAATAAGCAGTATAACAGATATGATTATCAATGCTGGGATGTCACCAGGTACTATCTTCTTATCGAAAACAATAAAAGGACCTACAGATGGTGATATAAAAGGTTTTAATTGCTTGGAAAATGAAGAAATAACCGTAATTGAAAGAGTTCGTACTGCGAATGGTGAGCCAGTGGTTTATTGTATTGATAAAATATTAAGTGAAAATTTACCATCTAGCTATTCTCATGAAGAATCAATATTTGATCTATTAGAGAAAAAAGCAGGAAGAAAAATCACATATGCGGTTACACATATTGAGCCGATTGGGTATCACGATACAATTTCCCCTATATTGAATTGTGATCCAGAAACAGCTCTACTATTGTTAAAACAAATGCACTATGATGAAAATGATGAACCTATCTTATTTTCACTCAACTATTTTAGAGCTGACAAGTTTTCATTCCATGTCGTTCGAAAACGCACGGTATAGAACTGTAGTAGATTCTGACTTTAAGGGGGTGAATAAATAATCAGGTATTAACAAATATTTATTTTATAGAATTGTTACATTACATTTTTTTAGGGGGTAAACTCATGTTTAAAAAGAAGGCTAGTTTTGGACTTGCTTTTCTTCTAGCAGCTGGTACATTGCTTGGTGCATGTGGAGGCGCAGATGAAGAAGGTACAGGATCAGGTGAAGGTAATAACAAAGGTAAAGATCTTAAAGTAGGTATGGTAACTGACGCTGGTACAATCGATGATAAATCGTTTAACCAGGGTACATGGGAAGGGATTCTAGCTGCGAAAGAAGAGCTTGGAATTCAAGAGAAATATCTTAAGCCAGCAGGTACTACAGAAGCTGAATATTTAAAAGAGATGGGTAACCTTTACGATGCAGATTATAAATTCATCGTAGCACCAGGTTTCAAATTTGAAACTGCAATTTACCAAGCTCAATCTAAATACGAAGATGCGAAATTCGTAATTCTAGACGGTAATCCACATAAGGGAGACTTTGTTCCAGCTGTCGCTGACAACACTGTTGCTGTATTCTTTGCAGAGCATGAATCTGGATTCTTAGCTGGTGTAGCTACTGCTCTTGAATTAAAAGAAGGAGAAGCTGGTTTCATCGGTGGTATGGAAATCCCAGCAGTTCAAAAATTCAATTGGGGCTTCCAACAAGGTCTTGCTTATGCTAATGAAAACCTAGGAACAAACTTCACAATTAAAGAAGATAACGTAGTATATCAAGGTTCATTTGATAATGTAGCTGCTGGACAACAAATTGCAGCTCAAATGTATGATCGTGGTGTTAATGTAATCTTCGCTGCTGCTGGTGGTGTAGGTGTTGGTGCTTTTAATGAAGCTAAAACTCGTGTTAAAGCAGGAGACGATGTCTGGATGGTTGGAGTTGACGTAGACCAATATTCAGAAGGAATCTACGAAGGTGAAAAATCAGTAACTCTAACTTCAGCAATGAAGAAATTAGCTCATGCTACACAAGAACTAATTGAAAGAGAGTTAGATGGAGATTTCCCTGGTGGAGAAACTCTAACTTATGATGTGAAAAATGACGGAGTTGGTATCCCAGAGGAAAATCCAAACTTAAGCGAAGAAACTGTTAATAAGGTAAAAGAAGTCTTCGAACAAATTAAATCTGGTGAAATTAAAGTCTCCGGCGAACAAGGTAATTTAATCAAGTAAGATGAGTTGAAAAAGAGGCGGTTTTCATCCGTCTCTTTTATATGTAACTTCAAATGTCAATTTCTACATTATTTATGTGTGGATAGGGGACTCCTAATTACAAGGATTTGAGTCTAGAAAAAAGGTGAGTGCTACTATGGAATATGTTGTAGAAATGCTGAATATTAGGAAAGAATTTCCTGGTATTGTAGCAAATGATAATATCACTCTTACTTTAAAAAAGGGAGAGATACATGCTCTACTTGGTGAAAATGGGGCAGGGAAGTCCACTCTAATGGGCGTGTTATTTGGAATGTACCAACCTGAACAAGGGATTATTAAGGTGAATGGGGAACAAGTGCATATCACCAACCCTAATGTGGCAAACCGTTTAGGTATTGGTATGGTACACCAACACTTCAAGTTGGTTGATAATTTCACAGTAACTGAAAATATCATCTTAGGAAGCGAACCATTAAAGAGCGGGGTAGTTCTTGATATTGAAAGTGCCGCAAAACGAATTGAGGAATTGTCCAAGCATTATGGACTGAATGTGGACCCGCATGCAAAAATAGAAGATATTTCTGTTGGTATGCAACAACGTGTTGAAATTATTAAAATGCTTTTCCGTGAAGCAGATGTGCTTATTTTTGATGAGCCTACAGCTGTGTTAACTCCTACTGAAATTGATGAATTAATGAAAATCATGCGAAACCTTATTAATGAGGGAAAATCAATTATAATCATTACTCATAAATTAAAAGAAATAAAAGCTGTTGCCAATCGCTGTACAGTCATTCGTCGAGGAAAATATATTGGGACGGTTAATGTTGCTGAATCAAGTGAAGCTAGCTTAGCAGAAATGATGGTAGGTAGACATGTATCCTTTAAAGTTGAAAAAGAAGATAGTAAACCAGGTGATGTGGTTTTAGAAATAGATTCGCTTTCTGTCAAGAATAACAGAAAAGTCATGGGATTAAAAAACTTTTCACTTACCGTTCAAAAAGGTGAAATAGTAGGGATTGCAGGTGTTGAAGGGAATGGCCAGTCTGAGCTCGTGGAAGCGATTACAGGCCTTCGTAAGGCAGAATCTGGAAAGGTTCTCTTAAATGGCCAAGATATTACGACAATCCCTGTTCGTCAAAGAATTGAAAAAGGAATTGCTCATATTCCCGAAGATAGACAAAAGCGTGGCCTTGTTTTAGACTACACACTTCAATCCAATATGGTACTTGAGGTTTATAATAAACCACCGTTTTCAAAGTATGGATTATTGAATGTGGCAGCAATGAAAGAGTATGCAAAAAAAATTCTGCAAAATTTTGATGTACGCTCAGGAGAAGGGGAAGTTTCCATCGCAAGAACCTTATCTGGTGGTAACCAACAAAAAGCGATTATCGGGCGCGAACTAGAGTTGGATCCAGATTTGCTAGTTGCTGTTCAACCAACACGTGGCCTTGATGTTGGCTCAATTGAATATATTCATAAACGGTTAATTGAGCACCGTGATAAAGGTAAAGCAGTACTTTTAGTATCACTCGAATTAGATGAAGTATTGCAACTATCTGATCGTATTGCCATCGTCAATAATGGAGAACTTATTGGGGTTGTAAATGCCTCTGAAACAAATGAAAATGAGGTAGGTCTCATGATGGCTGGTGTAGGTAAGGAGAGAAGTGTATGAGAAATACAATCATTTCATTAATCGCAGTACTTCTGGGTCTAATAGCTGGTGGATTATTAATGTTGTTTATAGGTAGTAATCCATTTGAAGGGTACACATACTTATTTCAAGGTGGACTTAAAAATATCTCAAGAATTGGTGATACATTAGCAACTGCAACACCTCTAATCTTTACTGGATTATCGGTAGCATTTGCTTTCCGTACAGGTCTATTTAATATAGGAGCCTCTGGTCAAATGCTAATTGGTGGTTTACTTGCAACCGCTATTGGTCTAACATTTGACTGGTCTAGACCTATCCTACTTCTTGCTATGATTTTAATGGGGTTCCTTGGTGGAGCTCTCTGGGCTTTTATACCTGGGCTGCTTAAAGCAAGATTTAATGTTCATGAAGTAGTTTCAACTATTATGATGAACTGGGTTGCCTATTGGACCGTGTATTATGTTGTTCCTGGTTATTTTAAGGGTGAATTTTTAGAAACTGAATCAAGAAAATTACCAGATGAAGCAACATTACGAGTACCCTTTTTAACAGATATGTTCCAAGGCTCGTATATTAACCTAGGTTTGTTCTTAGGTATTATTGCGGTTATCGTCGTTGGATTTATTATTAATAAAACAACGCTAGGGTTTGAATTAAAAGCAGTAGGTTTTAATCGACATGCCGCTGAATATGCAGGTATGAGAGTTAATTCCAATATCATATTATCAATGTTAATATCAGGTGGTTTAGCAGGACTAGCAGGAGTTGCAATGTATACCGGTAATGCGACGAGTATGCAAATAGGTATTCTACCTGCGCAGGGGTTTGATGGCATTGCGGTAGCTTTATTAGGGGCCAACAGTCCGATAGGAGTATTTTTTGCAGCCATATTCTTCGGAATCCTATACTCTGGTACAGGATTTATGAACGCAATGACGGAAATTCCACCTGAGATTGCAAATACGATTATAGCAATTATTATTTATTTTGCAGCTACAAGTATATTAATGGAACGCTTACTAAATAAATTTAAAAAACGAAAAAGCGATAATTCTGCTGTGAAAAAGGAGGAAGCGTAAAATGTGGGCTTTAATTGAACAGATTTTTCCATACGCCATTGTTTTTACAATCCCTCTTCTTATAACAGCGCTTGGTGGATTATTTAGTGAACGAAGTGGTGTTGTAAATATCGGCTTAGATGGGCTGATGATCTTTGGAGCTTTTGCAGGGTCACTTACGATTTACTACCTCCAAGATAATATGGCAAATCAAAGCTTAGTTCTTTGGATAGGTTTATTAGTTGCTGCGATTGTGGGAATGCTCTTTTCCCTTCTACATGCATTTGCAAGTATTAACTTAAATGCTAACCAAATCATAAGTGGTACCGCAATCAATATGATTGCTGGAGCACTTACTGTGTTTTTAGCTAGAAATATTACAGGTAGTGGGAATATCCGAATTACAAGTGGATTTTCACCTAGTGACATTCCTGGTTTATCTTCAATCCCTGTAATTGGTGACTTGTTTTTCACAAAAACATACCCAACTACTTGGTTTATCTTATTTGTCTTATTAGTTAGCTCTTTTGTTTTATATAAAACAAAAACAGGGCTTCGGTTACGTTCTTGTGGAGAATATCCTCAAGCTGCAGAAGCGGCTGGTGTAAATGTTAGAAGAATACGCTATCTAGGTGTATTACTATCTGGTGCATTTTCTGGGTTAGGAGGAGCACTAATTATTGTAACGTATGCTGGTGAGTTTACAGGTACCGTTTCAGGATTAGGATTCTTAGCTCTTGCTTCACTAATCTTTGGACAATGGAAACCACTTGGTATTCTAGGTGCTACATTGTTCTTCGGCTTTGCGAGTACTGTAGCAAACGTATCACAGGTTATTCCAGAACTCGCTGTGATACCACCAATCATTTTGAAGATTTTTCCATATGTGGTAACACTTATAGCTTTAGTGTTGTTTTCTAAATCTTCGCAGGCACCAAAAGCTGCAGGAGAGCCATTTGACTCTGGTAAACGTTAAGAATATAGTTAAAAAAAGGAATGGCAGTATTGTCATTCCTTTTTTTAAACTTTTTCAGGGAGGAAAAAAATGAGTAAAAAGGAGATTTTTTGGGGGAGTATATGCCTCATTGTAGTTGTGATGGCCTATATTGTTCCTTATGTTTTCTTATCTGATGTAGCGGTGTGGTATGGAAGTTTTCTGCTATGGGTTGTTTTAGGTTTAATTATTATCGTAATCAATTATATATTGACTAGAAACTGGAGGTGAGACATGAATGAGTGCAAACATTGTTTGGTGGGGAATAGTTATTTATGTTGCTCTAGCCGTATATATTGCTTATTTATCTCGAAGTGAAAAGCAGGTAAATATGGAAGGGTATTTTTTAGGAAACAGAAAAATGAATGGTTTTGTTTCTGCTCTAAGTTATAGTGCTACAACCTATAGTGCATTTATGATGGTTGGTTTAGCTGGTTTGACTTATCGAGGTGGTGTCGGAGCTTTAGGTTTTGAAATTATATATTTTATTGGTGTTTCACTAGTTGCCTTTTTTGGTCCTCGATTTTGGATAGTAGGAAAGAAATATGGTTATGTAACACCATCCGAGATGTTAGGTGATCGCTACAATGATAAAAGAGTCGCCGCTATTATCTCAATTTCTAGTTGTATTTTTCTTATCCCTTACAGTGCTGTTCAATTAGCGGGTGTAGGTTATTTACTAGAGGGAATGACAAATGGTGGAATTTCTTTTACAACAGGTGCAATTTTAGCTACAGTATTAGCATTAATTTTTACATATATTTCAGGTATCCGTTCAGTAATGTGGACAGATTCCCTTCAGGCACTTGTAATGATTGTATCATCTAGTTTAGTTGTCATTTTAGTAGTAAATGCTCTAGGCGGGTTTGGAAGTTTCTTTAGTGAATTAAGGACTAACCATCCAGAGTCGTTAACCGTTCCTGGAAACGGATATTTCAGCTTCCCAACCTTTCTATCTTTAACCATTCCCTGGATTTTCTTTAGTCTTTCAAATCCTCAAGTGAGCCAGCGATTATACATGCCAGCATCCTTAGGAGACTTACGTAAAATGTTATTAGGGTTCCTAGGTTTTGGTTTTATTTATACAATTGTTTCTGTTATGTGGGGGTATTCAGCTATATTAATATTCCCAGGACTTAAGAATCCCGATGTTGCAACTCCAAATCTACTTTCATCGGAATATGTACCAGTGATATTAGGTGTTATTGTGATGGTGTCGATTATGGCAGCTGCTATTTCAACAATTGATTCAATCTTGTTGACACTCTCTTCGTTATTTGCAAGAGATGTTTATGGCATGTCGTTAAAACGTAAGGATGAACAACGACAGTTAAAGGTAGGTAAATTTGTAATTCCAGTAATTGCTGTTCTTGCATATGGCTTTGCTGAATTACAGTTAGATTTAATAGCGGTACTGTCAGTTGCATCCTCTGCAGGCTTAATCGTTGTCGTTCCAGCAATCATAGGTGCTTTTTTCTGGAGAAGGGGTACAGCGGCGGGAGTTATTTTAAGTGTAACGATAAGTGGAGCCGTTGTGATTTTTTTGGAAGCTCTGCAGCTTAAGCCATTTGGATATGGTTCGGGTGTTTGGGGGCTTCTACTTTCCATCCTGATCTATGTTGTTGTAAGTTACATGACGAAAGCACCTGAAAAGAAGGCAAATGAATTCTTAACATATTTAAAAACCGAACTTGCAAAAAATCAATAAACAAAGGACAAACCGGTTACGGTTTGTTTTTTTTATATAAGGAAAATCTTGGAGCCAAAACTTGAATTTATTGCTAATTTGAGGTTATAGTGATTTTAAGATTAAATAAACGGTTTTAGTTGAAAAATAGCCATATAGGATTTGGAATGACCAAAAAGGAGGCTGTTACATGTTTTTACTGGACGAAACTGAGCAAAAAGTCAATGGCTTAACTCTCCATACGATTCATACAGATAAATTTAAAACAAATACAATTGTGCTTAGAATGAAAGCTCCATTGGATGAAGAAAATGTAACACAAAGAGCATTATTACCTTATGTTTTGCAAAGTGCAACACCTAGCTATCCGCAAACAACCCTATTACGATCTTATTTGGATGAATTATACGGTGCAGTTTTATATGTGGACCTAGCAAAAAAAGGGGAACACCATATTATTACTTTCTTCATGGAAGTTGCTAACGAAATTTTCTTAAAGGACCAAACACCACTTCTAGATAAAGCGCTAACGTTGTTACAGGAAATTGTACTTTCCCCGGTCACTGAAAATGGAGCCTTTAAAAGCGAGATTATTGAGAAAGAGAAACGTAGCTTAAAACAACGGATTCAAGCCGTCTACGATGATAAAATGAGGTATTCAAATTTACGATTAATTGAAGAAATGTGTAAAGATGAGCCCTATCATCTTCATGTAAATGGACGAATTGAGGATCTTGAGGTTATTTCTGCTGAATCTCTCTATGCCTATTATCAAAAAGCAATCGCAGAGGATGAAATTGATTTATATATTATCGGTCATATTGATTCAGCGAAGGTAGCTGAAACAGTGTCATCAACATTTAATTTTTCCGATAGAAACGTGCGTTTACAACCGGAAGCAAAAACAAAACATGTTGCTGAAGTTAATGAAGTCATCGAAAAGCAAGATGTAAAACAAGGAAAACTCAATATTGGGTTTAGAACAAATACCACGTATAGTGATTCAGACTATGATGCTCTCCAAGTGTTTAATGGAATTTTTGGCGGGTTTTCACATTCTAAATTATTTATAAATGTTCGCGAAAAAGAAAGTTTAGCGTACTACGCGGCGTCACGTGTAGAAAGTCATAAAGGGCTTCTAATGGTGATGTCAGGAATCGACGCTGCAAATTATGAACGTGCAGTTACCATCATTAAGGAACAAATGAAGGCAATGATCGACGGAGATTTTACTGATGAAGTCCTGGCTCAAACAAAAGCGGTGATTAGAAACCAGTTATTAGAAACGATTGATACATCAAGAGGGATTGCAGAGGTATTATACCACAATGTTGTCTCTTCAAAATCGAGAAAGCTTGAGGAATGGATAGCTGGAATTGAGGCAGTTACGAAGGAGGAAGTAGTCAATGTTGCAAAGAAAATTGAACTTGATACCATCTACTTCCTTACTGGATTGGAGGGCGGCAAGTAATGGAAAAAATCACATTTGATCAATTACAAGAGGATCTTTTTCATGAAAAGCTTGAGAATGGCCTTAATGTCTACATCCTCCCAAAAAAGGGTTTTAACAAAACGTATGCAACCTTCACCACAAATTATGGCTCTGTAGATAATCAATTTGTACCTTTAGGTAAAGATGAATTTGTTCATGTACCCGATGGAATTGCTCACTTTTTAGAACATAAGTTATTTGAGAAAGAAGATGGGGATGTATTCCAGGATTTTAGTAAACAAGGTGCATCAGCAAATGCGTTTACGTCATTTACAAGAACGGCCTATCTTTTTTCAAGTACATCTAATGTTGAATTAAACCTTGAAACCTTAATTGACTTTGTTCAAAGTCCGTATTTTACCGAGAACACTGTCGAAAAAGAAAAAGGAATTATCGGTCAAGAGATTACGATGTATGATGACAATCCGGATTGGAGACTCTATTTTGGTGTTATTGAAAATATGTATAAAAACCATCCTGTACGCATCGATATAGCCGGTACGATTGACTCTATTGCAAAAATAACAAAAGACATGCTTTACGAATGTTATGAAACCTTCTATCACCCAAGTAATATGGTGTTATTTGTAGTTGGTCCAATCGAACCAGAAAAAATCATAGAACAAATACGATCAAACCAAGCGAAAAAGGATTATAAGGATCAATCAGAGATTAATCGTCATTTTGAAGATGAGCCTGTAGAAGTGAATGAAAAGAAGAAAGTGCTTGAAATGAATGTCCAGTCCTCAAAATGTATGGTAGGTGTAAAAGCTTTAAATCCAACCCTTCGTGGCAATGAATTGCTAAAACGGGAATTATCGATTACGATTATTTTAGATTGGTTATTTGGAAAGAGCTCAAAACATTATCAAGCACTCTATGACGAAGGTTTAATTGATGATACCTTTACGTACGATTATACGGAAGAACTAGGATTTGGCTTTGCTGTTATTGGGGGAGATACATCCAACCCAGATGAATTATCTTCAAGAGTTAGAACTATTATGCTTTCCAGTAAGGGTGCAGCGATAACTTCGGAAGAACTTGAACGAGTTAAAAAGAAAAAAATTGGAGCCTTTTTACGTTCTCTAAATTCACCGGATTACATTGCAAACCAATTCACGAGATACGCATTTAATGATATGAATTTATTCGATGTGGTGCCAGTGATGGAAAGTCTGACTGTCGATGATATAACGCATACAGTGAATGAATTTTTTGATGAGATTCGAATGACAGAGTGCCAAGTTGTACCTAAAAAACAATGAGTTGTAAGCATCCTTTAACTAAAGGATGCTTTTTTAAGGGGAATGGTTATGAAAAAATATGCATTAGTAACGGGTGCAAGCGGAGGTATTGGAGGTGCAATTGCGAAAAAGCTTGCATATTGTGGTTATTTGCTATACCTCCATTATAATCAAAATGAACAAGCTGTTATTAAAGTAGCAGAGGAATTAAAGCATATTGGAGTAGAGACATATCTTGTTAAAGCTGATTTAAGTCAACCAGAAGGTGTCGAGGTGCTCGTTAACCAGATTCAGCATCCGATTGATACAATCATCCACAATTCAGGTAAAAGCGTATACGGCCTCATGACCGATTTTAATCAGCAAACTGTGGATTATATGGTTCAATTACATATAAGTACACCATATATGCTTACAAAAGCTTTGCTCCCTACCATGATTACAAAGAAAAGTGGTAATATTATCGTTATTTCTTCAATCTGGGGTATCGCGGGTGCTTCATGTGAGGTCCTTTATTCGATGGTAAAGGGCGGACAAATTTCGTTTGTCAAAGCACTAGCTAAAGAAGTTGCTTTAAGTGGAATTCGTGTTAACGCTGTTGCACCAGGTGCAATACACACAAATATGCTTCAAGAGTTTACAGAAGAGGATATACAAGGAATAAGTAATGAAATCCCTATGGGGAGAATAGGAGAGCCAAGTGAAGTAGCAAATGCTGTGGCATTTTTACTTTCAAATAAGGCTTCTTATATTACTGGGCAAGTTCTTTCTGTAAATGGTGGCTGGTACTGTTAAGTAGTCATTACTTAACTTTTACGAATAATTTAGTTTACAATTGACAAACTAACTATGTACTAACCTAATAAGGAGGGTCACTTATGTCAGTATTAGATAACTTTGAAGAGTGGAAAGATTTTTTAGGTGATCGCTTGCAGCATGCAAAGTCTGAGGGAATGGATCAAAACGTAATCAATAACATGGCTCATCAACTAGGTGACTACCTAGCAAGTGAAGTTGAGCCAAAAAATGCTCAAGAAAAAGTATTACGAGACCTTTGGAATGTCGCTTCAGAAGAAGAGCAACAAGCGATTGCAAATGTAATGGTTAAGCTTGTCCAAGGGTAAGTAGATTACACAAAAACTAGAGAGGATTTTCCTCTCTTTTTTGTTTATGCATAATAAATCTAAATTTCACCACTTTATAAAACAAAGAAAACGTTTACTTCAATAAAATTAACTTAATTTTATTATCCCCTACTATAAAATATCAATTGATTAGTTTATAATGAAAATGATGCTTGAATTCTAAATTGGTAATAATATCCACAAATCGTTAGTGGCGAGGGGCTGGGACACTTTGGAGAAAAAAGAGTGGTATTTGGAATATGAAATAGCAAAAAATCGCCCTGGACTTCTTGGTGATATTTCTTCTCTACTAGGAATGCTTTCGATAAATATTGTTACAATAAATGGTGTAGATGATCGTAGAAGGGGCATGCTTTTATTAAGTGATAATAATGAGCAAATTGAGAGACTTGAATCAATTTTACATACAATGGATACGATAAACGTCACAAAATTAAGGGAGCCCAAGTTACGTGATAAGCTTGCTGTAAGACATGGTAGATATATTCAACGAGATGGTGATGATAAAAAGACATTTCGTTTTACTCGAGACGAACTAGGTCTACTCGTTGACTTCATGGCTGAACTAATTAAACAAGAGGGCCATAAGCTTATTGGGATTCGAGGCATGCCAAGGGTCGGTAAGACAGAATCAGTTGTTGCGGCAAGTGTGTGTGCACATAAAAAATGGTTATTTGTTTCCTCGACATTACTAAAACAAACAGTGAGAAATGAGCTTATTCAGGATGAGTATAATGTTGATAATCTTTTTATAATAGATGGCATTGTTTCTACAAAGCGTGCAACAGAAAGGCATCTGCAGCTAGTAAGGGAAATAATGAGGTTGCCCGCTGTTAAATTAGTAGAACATCCTGATATATTTGTACGTTACACAGAGTATTCATTGAAGGATTTTGATTATATCATTGAACTCCGAAATGATCCTGAAGAGGAAATTACATACGATATTGAAGACCAACAGTTTTCACAATCTGATTTTTCAGGTTTTGATTTTTGATAAGATGAAACTAAATCTTTACTAAAAAAGGTTAAAAGTGCTAATATTATGAACGCGAATACGCCTTGAAGTGGTAGGTGAAAATAATGACTGAATTAGGATCTCGACTTAAAGAAGCTAGGGAACAAAGGGATTTAAGTTTAGATGACTTACAACAAATGACAAAAATTCAAAAAAGGTATCTAGTTGGGATTGAAGAAGGTAATTATAATGTAATGCCTGGAAAATTCTATATCCGAGCATTTATTAAACAGTATGCAGAGGCGGTAGGATTAAATCCAGAGCAATTATTTGAGGAGTTTAAATCCGAGATTCCTGGAACAAATACCGATGAAATTCCTGAACAAATATCAAGAGTAAAATCGAGAAGACAACTACCAACGTCTAACTCAAAAATTATAGACAAAGTCCCAATGATTATATTGGCACTTTTCCTCCTTGGTGGTGCAATGACCATCTATTGGTTTGTATCTAAAAAGGATGTTGCACAGGAACCTGAAAAGCAAATCGAAAATCAGGCGACAGAGTATGAAGAATCGAATGAGCCACCTCCTACTCCTACTGAACCAAAGGAAGAGCCAGGTGAAGAGGAACAGGTAGCGGGTGAGACGGACAATGATCCTTCTCAAGAAGATGAGGAATCTTCCGACGAAACAACTACTCAGGAGTTAGTTGAAGTTGAAAAGGAAAAAAGTACTGCAACCTATGAATTAAAAAATACGGATTCATTTAAAGTGAAACTCACAGCCAAAGAAGGTGGTCAAGCGTGGGTTGCTGTCACAAATAGACAAAATGAAAGATTTGTCTGGAAAAACATTGCTGATGGTCAGTCAGAGGAAGTGGACTTAACTAACCAATCTGAAATTAATTTTAATATTGGAAGGTCAGCAGATCTTGCAATCGAAATAAATGGTGAACCATTCCAATATCCATTTAGCACTGGCGAAGTTGTTCAACAAATATTTACCATTAAATTTACTCCTGAAACAGCGGAATAACAAAAAAAGTCATCATTCTGATGGCTTTTTGTTTCTTATAAGTGGTATTATCACTATTGTAGATATTTTAGTATATTTTAGTATTTCTTGGAGGTATGAACGTGAATTTACCAAATAAAATTACTGTAGCAAGGATTTGTTTAATTCCACTCTTTTTAATTGTAATGTTTGTTCCATTTGGTTGGGGAGATGTTGCGATAGGCTCAATGTCCATACCAATAGCCCACTTGGTAGGTGCAATTATTTTTATAGTTGCTTCAAGTACAGATTGGATTGATGGTCATTTGGCTCGAAAGCATAACTTAGTAACAAACTTGGGGAAATTTCTAGACCCACTAGCGGACAAGCTACTTGTTTGTGCTGCATTAGTTAGTCTAGTACAGTTTGGTCTAGCCCCTGCTTGGATGGTTGTAATTATTATAAGTAGAGAATTTGCTGTAACCGGATTACGTTTGTTATTAGCTGAAGGTGGAGAGGTTTCTGCTGCCAAGATGCTTGGGAAAATTAAAATGTGGGCTCAAGTAGTGGCTGTTTCGGCCCTTCTGTTACATAATTGGCCGTTTGAATTCCTTTCAATCCCGTTTGATATGATTGCCCTTTGGATTGCAGTTATTTTTACGGTTATTTCTGGTTGGGATTATTTTGCAAAGAACAAAGGAGTCTTTGTTAACTCCAAATAGGATGGTGACTTTATCTAATGAATGCTGAAATAATTGCTGTTGGCTCTGAGCTCCTATTGGGTCAAATCGCTAATACAAATGCTCAATTCCTTTCAAAACAATTAGCTGAGTTAGGAATCAATGTTTATTTCCACACAGTCGTTGGTGACAATTCTAATCGTTTAGAGGAAGCAATTAAAATCTCCCAATCTCGTTCAGACTTAATCATTTTTACAGGTGGTTTAGGACCAACAAAGGATGATTTAACAAAAGAGACAATCGCAAAGGTATTAGGTAAAAAGCTCACCTTTGATGAGGATGCATTACGTAGTATAGAAGATTACTTTAAAAAGACAAATCGACATATGACAGAGAATAATAAAAAACAGGCACTTGTGTTAGAAGGGTCTAAGATTCTCCCGAATGACCATGGTATGGCACCTGGTATGGGCCTTGAAGTAGATAAGAAAACATATATGCTATTCCCGGGGCCTCCAAAAGAGCTTAATCCAATGTTCTTATCGTATGGATCCCCATTCTTATTAAATTCACTAGGTGCTGTCGAACGAATTGAATCAAGAGTATTGCGTTTCTTTGGTATTGGAGAATCACAGCTTGAAACGGAGATCGAGGATTTAATTGATAATCAATCGAACCCTACGATAGCGCCTTTGGCGAGCGATGGTGAAGTGACCATTCGATTAACAGCAAAGCATAGCTCACTTGACACTGCTAATAAATTATTGGATGAGACTGAGGAGCAAATTCTAAAAAGAGTAGGAACGTTCTTTTACGGATATAATTCGACGTCGTTAGTCAATGAACTTATGAATCAACTCAAAGATAAGAAATATACGATAGCTAGTGCTGAAAGCTTAACAGGAGGATTGTTCGCTGAAGAACTTACCAATTTAGCGGGTTCCTCATCCGTAGTAAAGGGTGGAGTTGTGTGCTATACGAACGAAGTAAAGGAACATGTACTACATGTTAAGAAAGAAACTCTCGATACAGATGGGGCTGTTAGTCACTCGACAGCAGAAGAACTTGCGGAGAATGTAAAGAGTCTCTTAAACTCTGATATTGGGATTAGTTTTACAGGTGTAGCGGGTCCTGGTGAATCGGAGGGTAAACCAGTAGGGACAGTGTATATCGGAATCTCCATTTTAGATCAACCAACAAAGGTGTACTCATTAAAGTTAGCAGGTTCCCGTCAAGGAATACGAACGAGAACGGTTAAATATGGTTTTTATTATTTACTACAATTATTAAACGCATAAGACAGGTAAGCATTCAAAAAGACGATTAATGGATCGTCTTTTTTTAGTTGACAGTAGAGTAAATAATATAAATTTTACTCCTTGGTTCAATTATTAGAAATCATGAGGAAATTCATTTAAACTAATTATAGTGGAAATAGTAAGGAGGAATACTTGATGTTAAATGACAAGCAAGACAATCCTGTAACAGGCCCAATCGAAGGCAAAGATAAAGGAGTTTTGAAAGAACAAAATGGCAACAAGAAGTTAAAAAGCTTGAACTTTGACAGTTCCTCAGGTTTTATCTGTGATATCAATACTGGAATCTGTGGTCCGGTAACTCAAAAGAAAGAGGGAGAAAAATGAAGATAACAATATGGTCGGATTTTGTGTGTCCTTTCTGTTTTATAGGAGAATCACATCTTGACAAAGCATTAGAGAAATTTAGCCATGCCCAAGAAGTTGAAATAGAATATAAAAGCTTTTTATTAATGCCAGACGCAAAATATGTTCCTGGTCAAGATTACGCTGAAACCTTCTCGAGTATGAAGGGAGTACCGATAGAGCAAGCTAGGACAATGCTTAAACAAGTGACTGATATGGGGAAAAATTCAGGAGTTGAAATCAACTATGATATAGCTAAGTTGACCAGCACGTATGATACTCATCGCGTCTTCCAGTATGCTAAGGAACAAGGAAAAGGTAATGAATTTTTCAATCGCTTTTATGCTGCCCATTTTACGGAAGGTGAGATTTTAAGTGATACTGAAACAATTGTTCGATTAGCAGAAGAGTTAGGTCTTGATAGCACCGAAGTACGTAGAATCATCACGGATAATAATGAAAATACCGATAAGGTAACAAATGATATCTCTGAGGCTCGTTCAGTTGGTGTGCAAGGAGTTCCTTTTTTTGTTATTGATGACAAGTATGCTGTATCTGGCGCTCAACCAGTTGAAGTGTTCAATCAAGTTTTAGATAAAGTATGGGAAGAGGAATATACGAAGAAATAACGTACGGTAGTGGAGTAGATTATGAAATAGCGTAGGTTATCAAATTTACGCTATTTTTTATTATGTGTAAAATTTTTAAAGAGATAAAAACCAAATTTGATGGTCTCTAATTCTGTGAAAATATGATTTTTATCTATTTAAAAATGGGATATATGGAAAAAACTATTAACGAAAATAATCGAATGAATGTTCGATTTTTTGCTTGTTAAATCGAACAAAACATTGTATAGTAATAATAGTTTCACGAATAAAGGAGGAAATATAGTGAGTGATCGTCAAGCGGCCTTAGAAATGGCATTGAAGCAGATAGAGAAACAGTTTGGTAAGGGCTCAATCATGAAGCTTGGAGAACAAACTGATCGTAGAATTTCCACTATATCAAGTGGTTCACTAGCAGTAGACGTAGCATTAGGTGTTGGAGGATATCCAAGAGGACGGATAATTGAAATATATGGACCAGAAAGCTCTGGTAAAACAACTGTAGCACTTCATGCGATTGCTGAAGTACAAAAAACTGGTGGACAAGCAGCGTTTATTGACGCGGAACATGCGCTTGATCCAGCATATGCACAAAAATTAGGTGTAAACATTGACGAACTATTATTATCGCAGCCTGACACTGGTGAACAAGCATTAGAAATAGCTGAAGCATTAGTACGTAGTGGTGCAGTCGATATTTTAGTAGTTGACTCTGTTGCAGCACTTGTTCCAAAAGCGGAAATTGAAGGTGAAATGGGTGACTCCCATATGGGTCTGCAAGCCCGCTTAATGTCACAAGCACTACGTAAGCTTTCAGGTGCAATTAATAAATCAAATACAATTGCTATTTTCATTAACCAAGTCCGTGAAAAAATTGGGGTTATGTTCGGAAACCCAGAAACAACACCAGGCGGACGTGCGCTTAAATTCTATTCTTCTGTAAGACTAGAGGTTCGACGTGCGGAACAATTAAAACAAGGCAATGAACTTGTTGGTAATAGAACAAAAGTGAAGGTTGTTAAAAATAAAGTAGCACCACCATTTAAAACAGCTGAAGTAGACATTATGTACGGAGAAGGAATTTCAATTGAGGGTGAAATCATTGATATCGGTTCGGAACTCGATATCGTCCAAAAGAGTGGCTCTTGGTATTCTTATAATGAAGAAAGAGTTGGTCAGGGTCGCGAAAATGCGAAACAATTCTTAAAAGAAAACCCTGATGTTCGTAATGAAATCCTTCAGCAAATTAGAAACCATTATGGACTTGATGGTGTTTTAGTTGCCCCTGAAGAAGATAAAGAGCAAGAAGAATTTGATTTACTAGACTAAACATGTGATATTGAGGCGCAACAAACTGTGCCTCTCTTCTTTTATTATGCAGAAAAAATAATCCTCCTCTATTACTCCCCCATAACGCAAAAACACAATTTAACTACTTAAAATTTCCATTTTCATGTAACACTATTTCTGACAGGTCTTGACAATAAAATTTCACACATTTACAATTAAAATGTATATTTTACATTTTGTTAGAATTAAAACGTTAGAAGCAAAACTCGGTTTGAGCTTTTGCTATTCAGACCCGGAGTAGTCTGAGCTGCTTTCGGTCGCAACCTAAGAATCTGATTAGCTTAAAAAGCCTTTGTGCTGTATATTGTCTAATTTTATTCAGCAGACTTATAAACACTGTTGGATAAAGTTAAGCCTTAGGCGTAGACATGCGATTTTCAATGGAAGTTTTCGAGCAGGCTCGAAAAAAATCTGGGCGCTAATACGTCAAGGCGCATTTGATTATGTACATGCCGACATTTTGATCTAGCAAGAAAAAGTTTATAGCAAGAGGAGGTGAAGAAGATGGATCCCATTTCTATAATCATCTCCGCTTTGTTTGGCCTAATCGTCGGTGCGATTGTTGGCTTTTATGTTCGTAAGTCTATTGCCGAAACTAAAATTGCTGGTGCAAAAAGTGTTGCCGAACAAATTATTGAAGATGCAAATAGAGAAGCAGATTCTTTAAAGAAGGAAGCACTATTAGAGGCAAAGGATGAAATTCACAAACTTCGTACAGAGGCCGAAAAGGAAATCCGTGATCGAAGAAACGAACTACAAAAACAAGAAAATCGTTTATTGCAGAAGGAAGAGAACCTTGATCGCAAGGATGAAACATTAGATAAACGTGAATCCATGTTAGAAAAGAAAGAGGATTCTCTCGCTCAAAGACAACAGCATATTGAAGAGATGGAAAGCAAAGTGGAAGAGATGGTGCATAATCAACAAGCTGAACTTGAGCGTATTTCTAGCTTAACACGTGAAGAAGCAAAGCAAATCATCCTTGAACGTATTGAAAATGAGCTTTCCCATGATATAGCTATGATGGTGAAAGAGGCAGAAAATCGTGCAAAGGAAGAATCTGATAAGAAAGCAAAAGAAGTACTTTCGCTTGCTATTCAAAGATGTGCCGCTGATCATGTTGCAGAAACTACAGTATCTGTAGTGAACTTGCCAAATGATGAGATGAAGGGACGTATTATCGGTCGAGAAGGAAGAAACATTCGTACCCTTGAAACATTAACGGGTATTGACCTTATCATTGATGATACACCAGAGGCAGTTATTTTATCCGGCTTTGACCCAATTCGTCGTGAAACAGCAAGAATCGCACTTGAAAAACTTGTTCAAGACGGACGTATTCACCCTGCGCGTATTGAAGAGATGGTTGATAAATCGAGACGTGAAGTGGATGAGTATATTCGTGAAGTGGGTGAACAAACAACCTTTGAGGTTGGTGTTCATGGACTCCATCCGGATTTAATTAAGATTTTAGGTCGCTTGAAGTATCGTACAAGCTATGGCCAAAATGTCTTAAAACACTCAATGGAAGTATCAATCTTAGCAGGCCTAATGGCTGCTGAGTTAGGTGAAGATGAAACATTAGCTCGTCGTGCTGGACTCTTACACGACATCGGTAAAGCTATTGACCATGAAGTGGAAGGTAGCCATGTTGAAATTGGAGTAGAGCTAGCTACGAAATATAAAGAGCACCCAGTGGTTATCAATAGTATTGCTTCCCACCATGGTGACACAGAGCCGACATCAATTATTGCTGTGTTAGTTGCAGCAGCCGATGCTCTATCTGCGGCAAGACCTGGTGCAAGAAGTGAGACACTTGAGAACTATATACGTCGCCTAGAAAAGCTAGAGGAGATTTCAGAATCCTATGAAGGTGTCGAAAAATCCTTTGCAATTCAAGCTGGGCGTGAAGTTAGAATAATTGTGAAACCTGATACGATTGATGATTTAAATGCGCACCGATTAGCTCGTGATATCCGCAAGCGAATCGAAGAAGAGTTAGATTATCCGGGTCATATCAAGGTAACTGTTATTCGTGAAACAAGAGCAGTTGAATATGCAAAATAAAAATAAAGTGGTCGTTTTTGACCACTTTATTTTTTTTGTTTTGAAGCTTCTCACACGTCTGTCATTGAAAAAATCTTCTTTGGCGTTGAGATTTTTTAATTTTTATGATTCACTTATGTTGAAAGGGGCTTTTACATGAAGATTTTATTTATTGGTGATGTAGTCGGTTCACCAGGAAGAGCTATGATTCACGAATATCTTCCTAAACTGAAGGCGAAATTCCATCCTGCACTTACAATCGTAAATGGAGAAAATGCAGCATCAGGTAGAGGAATTACTAAAAAAATCTATAACCAATTTCTCGAAAATGGTGCTGGGGCTATTACCCTTGGTAATCATGCATGGGATAATAAAGATATTTTCGAATTTATCGATACTGCGAAAAATTTGGTGCGACCAGCGAATTTCCCTGAAGGTACTCCAGGCCAAGGGATCATATACAGTAAAGTGAATGGACAAGAGGTTGCTATTATTAACTTACAAGGAAGGACATTTCTTCCTGCCATTGATGATCCTTTTAAAAGGTGCGATGAACTAATTAAACAAGCGAAAAAACGAACTTCTATTATTTTTGTGGATTTTCATGCCGAAGCAACAAGTGAAAAAATTGCAATGGGCTGGTACCTCGATGGAAGGGTAACTGCTGTTGTTGGAACACATACACATGTACAAACAGCTGACAATCGTGTTTTACCACAAGGTACTGCATTTATCACCGATGTGGGCATGACAGGCCCTTACGATGGAATTTTGGGTATGGAAAAAGAAGCTGTAATTCATAGATTTAAAACGGCGTTACCAGTTCGATTCGAGGTTGTTGAAGGAAGAACACAATTAAATGGAGTCGTTGTTGATGTAGATACTAAGAGCGGTAAGGCAAAGGGAATCCAACGAATTCTCATTAACGACGATCATCCGTTTTTTGATTAATTATTTTTTAACCAAGATACTTTGTAGATATCTTGGTTTTTTCATGTTATATTTAAGTTTTTGAATTTTTCGAAAAAGATTAGAAACAAGCAGGAATACTGATAGTTTCTAGTGAATATAGTAGTTATGGGATGATTATTGTTGTTCAAAAGGACTCGGTAATCCCTGGTTGAATAGATATCCTCTGGTAGATTTGGCGATGTATATACTTATAAAAAAATATAAGAAACTCGCATAAGATACTAGCGGTGATCTAGTTTGTATGGTTCTACCGATCACTCAGGGAAACATTGTAAAGAACAAGGAGGAAAGTAGAAATGGAAATATTAAAAGTTTCAGCAAAATCTAATCCTAATTCTGTAGCAGGAGCGCTTGCAGGTGTATTGCGTGAGAGGGGAGCTGCAGAAATCCAAGCGATTGGTGCAGGTGCATTAAATCAGGCAGTGAAGGCAGTAGCGATAGCCAGAGGGTTTGTGGCACCGAGTGGAGTGGACCTGATTTGTATTCCGGCATTTACTGATATTTTAATTGATGGTGAAGAAAGAACCGCGATAAAATTAATTATTGAACCACGATAATTATATGTACACCTATATAAAGTGGTCAAGTGACGGGTAATGACCTGTTTGTCCAGTGAGACAGACAGGTATTTTTGTGTAAAATAAGAGAAAGGAGTGACGTGATGTGAAAATATTCGATGCACATTCAGATGTACTATATAAAATGTGGATGGATCCCACGATTGACTTTAAAGACTCAGCTAACTTACACATTACCTATAACCGACTAAAAGCATCGGGGAGTAAGGTGCAATGTTTTGCTATTTATATACCTGAAGAGGTTAAACCTGAAAGCAGATTTGAAGTAGCGTTAGAGATGGTTGAAATCTTTTATACGAAAATTGTTGCTCCATTTCCATTATTAAAACTAGTTAGGACAAAGGAAGATATTTTAGCCTTAAAAGAAGAAGAAATAGGTGTACTGTTAACATTAGAAGGCTGTGACGCAATTGAACAAAGCATAGTGAGGCTCCAGTCATTATTAAGACTTGGGGTGTCTTCTGTGGGCTTAACATGGAATTATGCTAATTATGTTGCAGATGGCGTTGGAGAGCCGCGTGGAGGTGGATTATCCACCTTTGGGACCGAAGTGGTTAGAGAGCTTAACCTGGCGTCAGTATGGACAGATGTATCTCATTTATCGGTAAGGGGATTTTGGGATGTCATTGAAGTAGCTGATTATCCTATTGCTTCTCATTCAAATGCGAAGGCAATATGCAACCATCGTCGTAATTTAGATAATGAACAAATTGAAGCCCTAATAAAAAAGAATGGCATGATCGGAATTACATTTGTACCGCAATTTTTAAGTAGTCATGGTCATGCATCAATAAATGATGTATTAAGACATCTAGACTACATCTGTTCGTTAGGTGGGGAGAATCATGTGGGGTTTGGCTCTGACTTTGACGGTATAACAGATACGACGTCAGGTCTTGAGAACTTTTCGGGATATGAAGCCCTTATTAATATGCTACTAAAACATTACTCCGAAAATCAGGTAAAAAAATTCTTGTTTAACAATTTTATGGGGACATTGCCAATATAAAAAAATCATTTTATTTGGCTGTAATATAAAATTTATTGAAAAGTATAAAAATATTCATTTTTCTTCACAATTTACTGGCTAAGGGTTGCTTTTTTTCGTTGATAGGTCTAGAATTGAAAGCGTTTAGTACATATCCAACAGTATAAAAATGGACATCATTTTACACTTCGATTTTGGGGTTCTTTTCCACTTTTGAACTTAAAAAAGTCCAATTTCATTTAAATAGAATTTACATAAGAAATAAAAATTCAGCTCGGTTGGAAAGTGCTATTCGCTGCTCATCTTAAAATATCTTATTTAGAATGTATTCCAAAGGGGTGTAAGTCATGATCAATCAACTTTCGTGGAAAGTTGGCGGACAACAAGGCGAGGGAATTGAGAGTACAGGGGAAATCTTTTCCATAGCGCTAAACCGTCTAGGCTACTATTTATACGGTTATCGCCACTTTTCATCACGTATTAAAGGTGGACATACGAATAACAAAATTCGTGTAAGTACAACTCAAGTTCGTGCTATCTCTGATGATCTTGATATTTTAGTAGCTTTTGATCAGGAAACTATTGATTTTAATTTCCATGAATTACGCGATGGTGGAGTCGTATTAGCGGATGCGAAATTTGGACCGACTATTCCTGAAAACACCAATGTACATTTATTTTCCGTACCTTTTACTGAAATCGCAACTGAACTAGGAACATCGTTAATGAAAAACATGGTTGCGATTGGCGCAACTAGCACATTGCTAGATCTGGAATTAAGCGTTTATCTTAATGTGGTAGAGGAAATATTTGGTCGAAAAGGCCAGCAAGTTGTAGAAAAAAATATGGAAGCAATCAAGGCTGGTGCTGAATTTTTAAATAATCAACTGAGCGAAGACATTAAAATGAAGCTAGAAAAAGCTGATGGAAAGCAACGTATGTTCATGATTGGTAATGATGCAATTGCTTTAGGTGCTCTAGCAGGTGGTGCAAGATTTATGCCTGCATATCCAATTACACCAGCTTCTGAAATTATGGAATACTTAATTAGCAAATTACCTGATTTTGGTGGTACAGTAATTCAAACCGAGGATGAAATCGCTGCATGTACAATGGCAATTGGATCCAACTATGCTGGGGTTCGTGCATTTACGGCTTCTGCCGGACCTGGATTATCGTTAATGATGGAATCAATTGGACTTTCAGGTATTACAGAAACACCACTTGTCATTATTGATACACAACGTGGAGGTCCAAGTACAGGTCTTCCAACAAAGCAAGAACAATCGGACTTAATGGCAATGATTTATGGGACTCATGGTGAAATACCTAAGATTGTCATGGCTCCAAGTACTGTTCAGGAAGCATTTTATGACATTATTGAAGCATTTAATCTTGCTGAAGAATATCAATGTCCAGTCATTTTCTTAACAGATTTACAACTTTCACTTGGTAAGCAAACAGTTGAACCCCTTGATTATTCAAAAATTGAGATTAGACGTGGTAATCTTATCCTTAAAGATGAATTACCTGAATTAGAGAATAAAGAGTATTTTAGGCGCTATGAAGTAACGGAAAGCGGAGTGTCTCCACGTGTAGTACCTGGTGTCAAAAATGGAATTCACCATGTAACAGGTGTTGAACATAATGAACAAGGAAAACCGTCTGAGGTTGCAGGTAACCGTATTAATCAAATGGAAAAACGACTTAAAAAAATCAATAATATACAATTTAAGACTCCGGTCCATAAAGATGTGAAGCATGAGGATGCAGACCTGTTAGTTGTTGGCTTCAATTCAACTCGCGGTGCGATTGAAGAAGCAATGACTCGGCTTGAGAATGATGGTATTAAAGTGAACCATGCTCAAATTCGTTTGATCCATCCGTTCCCAACTGATGAAGTGTTACCTTTAGTTCAATCTGCTAAAAAAGTAATGGTAGTTGAAAATAATGCAACTGGTCAGCTCGCAAACATTATGAAGATGAATGTAGGACATGCAGATAAGATTACTAGTTTCTTAAAATATGACGGTAATCCATTCCTACCTCATGAGGTTCACACAAAATGTAAGGAGTTGTTCTAAATATGGCGACATTTAAAGACTTTCGTAATAATGTAAAACCAAACTGGTGCCCAGGGTGTGGGGACTTCTCCGTACAAGCAGCAATTCAACGTGCTGCAGCGAATATTGGTCTGGAGCCTGAACAGCTAGCGGTTATATCTGGAATCGGATGTTCTGGACGTATCTCTGGATACATTAATGCATATGGATTGCACGGAATTCACGGGCGTTCTTTACCAATTGCCCAAGGTGTAAAAATGGCAAACCGTGATTTAACTGTTATTGCTTCAGGGGGGGATGGTGACGGATATGCAATTGGAATGAGCCACACAATTCATGCAATCCGTCGTAATGTCGATATCACATACATTGTTATGGATAACCAAATCTATGGACTAACCAAGGGTCAGACTTCACCTAGAAGTGAAATGGGCTTTAAAACAAAGAGTACCCCAAAAGGATCAATTGAATCTGCCCTTTCAGTCATGGAGATGGCGTTAACTGCTGGAGCTACTTTTGTAGCACAAAGCTTCTCAACAGATCTTAAGGATTTAACTGCTCTAATCGAAGCAGGAATCAAACATAAAGGATTCTCCTTAATCAATGTGTTCAGCCCATGTGTTACGTATAACAAAGTCAACACATATGATTGGTTTAAGGAAAACCTTACAAAACTCGCTGATGTGGAAGGTTATGATCCTTCAGACCGTTCACTAGCGATGCAAACTTTAATGAAAAATAACAGTCTTGTAACAGGTCTTATCTATCAAAACACAGAAAAGCCTTCCTACCAAGAACTTGTACATGGATACAGTGAGACACCACTTGTACACGCCGATTTGAATTTGAATGAGGAAAAATTCAACAAGTTAGTCTCAGAATTTATGTAAATTATCAATCGTAGAACCCTACTAGAGGTTTTTCTCTAAGTAGGGTTTTATGATTTGTCTAATAGTGGGAGTATCTGCTTTTCTTATATCTTTACTCGTTGTTTGTTGAATGATAGAATAGGCATGTGTATCTTGTCTAAAAATGTACATTTTTCTACAATTATATGGTTTTATTGTATTAAAACTTGTTAAACCTTATACTAGTTAAATGTGTAGGTTTGTAGCGTAACTAGAGGAAGGAGATCTAACATGAACGAAAAACAGCGTCTTGAAAGTACTCAAGTAAAACCTGCGGACAAAAAATCCGAAAAGGATTACAGCCAGTATTTTCAATCCGTTTATCAACCACCTTCATTAAAAGATGCGAAGAAACGTGGTAAAGAACAAGTAAATTACTTAAAAGAATTTTCAATTCCTGAGGACATGATTCATGCAGGAAAAGGAAAACGCTTTTTAATCCGTACGTACGGGTGTCAAATGAATGAACATGATACGGAGGTAATGGCAGGTATTTTTATGGAAATGGGCTATGAGCCTACTGAAAATACTGAGGATGCTGATATTATCTTACTAAATACATGTGCGATTCGTGAAAATGCAGAAAACAAAGTATTTGGTGAACTTGGTCATCTTAAACCATTAAAATTAGAAAATCCAAATCTAATCATCGGTGTTTGTGGATGTATGTCCCAAGAAGAGTCAGTTGTTAATAAAATTCTTGAAAAGCACCAATTTGTTGATATGATCTTCGGTACCCATAATATTCACCGCCTTCCTTACATCGTAAAAGAAGCAATGTTCAGTAAAGAAATGGTTGTTGAAGTATGGTCCAAAGAAGGGGACATCATTGAGAACCTTCCAAAAGTACGTAAAGGTAATATTAAGGGTTGGGTAAACATTATGTACGGTTGCGACAAATTCTGTACGTATTGTATCGTACCTTACACACGCGGTAAGGAGCGTAGCCGTCGTCCTGAGGATATTATTGAAGAAGTACGTCACTTAGCAAGGCAAGGCTATCAAGAGATTACGTTACTTGGTCAAAATGTAAATGCCTATGGTAAGGATTTTGAAGATGTTAAATACGGTTTAGGAGACTTAATGGACGAATTGCGTAAGATTGATATACCACGTATTCGCTTCACAACAAGTCATCCTCGTGATTTCGATGATCATTTAATTGAGGTTCTTGCTAAAGGTGGCAACCTTATGGAGCATATCCATCTGCCAGTTCAGTCAGGAAGCTCACAAGTTTTAAAGTTAATGTCTCGAAAGTACACAAGAGAATCATATTTAGAGCTTGTTAGAAAAATGAAGGAACAAATTCCGAATGCTTCCTTTACTACGGATATTATTGTTGGATTCCCGAATGAAACGGATGAACAATTTGAAGAGACTATGTCTCTATATAGAGAAGTAGAATTTGATTCTGCCTATACATTCATCTATTCACCACGTGAAGGAACACCTGCAGCAAAAATGGAAGACAACATTCCGATGGAAGTGAAAAAGGAACGACTTCAACGACTAAATGCATTGGTTAATGAAATTTCAGCAAAGAAAAATCTTGCATACAAAGATCAAATAGTGGATGTGCTTGTTGAAGGTGAGAGCAAAAATAATCCTGAAGTATTAGCAGGTTATACGAGTAAAAATAAACTAGTTAACTTCAGAGGTCCAAAATCTGCGATAGGTAAAATTGTAAAAGTGAAAATTACTCAAGCAAAAACATGGACACTAGATGGAGAAATGATTGAGGAAGCGGTAGAGGTGAACTAACATGGGTCAATATACAAAAGAACAAATCGTAGAGCGCGCAACAGAGCTTGCGAAAATGATAGCAGAAACACAAGAAGTTGATTTCTTTAAACGTGCAGAAGCACAAATCAACCAAAACAAAAAAGTGCAAGAGATTATCGAAACAATTAAGAGTTTGCAAAAACAAGCTGTAAACTTCCAACATTATGGAAAGTCTGAAGCATTAAAGCAAGTTGAAGATAAGATTGATAAACTACAAGAAGAACTTGACAGCATTCCAGTTGTAGAAGAATTCAAGAATTCTCAAATTGAAGTGAACGATCTATTACAACTTGTAGCACATACTATTTCAAACAATGTAACGAATGAAATTGTTGTTTCTACTGGTGGAGATTTATTAGCAGGTGAAACAGGTTCAAAACTAAATAATAAAAGTGGTTGTGGATGCCACTAAGAAAGAAGGCAAAAGCGTTTAGCTTTTGCTTTTTTTTATTTTATTATTGCTTCCTCAGACCTCAGATTCTTATTTTAGCTCGTACGGCTTATAAAAAAAGGTACATAAATGGGCGAACGCGCATACAATGAATTATACGGTAATCGTAAGGTTCATGTATAAAGAGAAGGACAATGCGTTCTTTTAGGTACTTACTTGAATGGCAAATTCCACTTTTTCGGTGTACACCAAGAAAGAGCATGACTTGCAAAAAGTTTTGAAAAAGAAATCAGTCTTTAGCACACTAGTCAAATGTCCCGCATAGGATGAATTGAAGATTGATTGAGGAGGGTTTGTTCGAATGTCTGAATACAGAGAAATTATCACAAAAGCTGTTGTAGGTAAAGGACGTAAGTTTTCACAGTCTACTTATACAATTAATCCACCGCACCACCCATCTAGCATTTTGGGATGCTGGATCATTAACCACAGCTACGAAGCAGAGAAAAAAGGTAATACTGTAGAAGTGAAAGGCAGGTTCGATGTAAACGTTTGGTATTCTTTCGGTAACAATACAAAAACAGAAGTCGTTACCGAAACGCTTTCATACTGTGACAATATCAAACTGAAGTATAGAGATGAGAATTTCTTAGGTGACAGCTGTGACGTGATCGTTGAAGTACTTCAACAACCAAATTGCTTAGAATGCACAATTTCACCTAATGGAAACAAGATTCTCGTTGAGGTTGAGAGAGAGCTTCTTGCAGAAGTAATTGGTGAAACAAAAGTTTGTGTTCATGTCAATCCTGATGGATGCTACGAGGATATCAAGGATTGGGATGTAGACGACGAAGAATTTGAGGATTTAAATCCTGACTTTTTAGTTGGTGATTTAGAAGAATAGTTGAAACTAGGAGGCACGACTTCCTAGTTTTTTTTCATTTATTGGGAAACAAGTACTACCCACCTCATAACTTTATTCTTTAAAAATCACCTAATTTTACATGTGTGGCATTAAGGTGAAAAGGTATATAATTAGTTAGAATTATACTATGTAAGAATAAAGTTAAGCCTCCGGCGGATGCCACAGATTCTTAAATGTAACTTTTCGCGTAAACGCGAAAAAATCTGGGCGCAAATACGCCAAGGCGCATTTGAATTTATGATATAATATTGTAAGAATCAAAGTGTTGGGGGATTATTAAATGGCAGAGTATACGCCGATGATTAAGCAATATTTAACGATTAAGGCAGATTATAAAGATGCCTTTTTATTTTTTCGTCTTGGAGATTTTTACGAAATGTTCTTTGAGGATGCAATTAATGCATCACAAATTTTAGAAATAACCTTAACGGCCAGAGATGGCGGGACTAATGATAAAATTCCAATGTGTGGTGTCCCTTACCACGCAGCTGCAGGGTACATTGAACAATTAGTGAATCAGGGACATAAAGTGGCAATTGCAGAGCAAACAGAAGATCCAAAACAGGCAAAAGGTGTTGTAAAACGTGAAGTTATTCAATTGATTACACCAGGAACTGTTATGGAAGGTAAAAATTTGTTAGAGAAAGAAAATAATTTTTTAGCATCTGTTACCTCATTTTCAGATGACTCTTTTGGTTTTGCATTAACTGACTTAACAACAGGTGAGAATCGTGTATCATTATTATCTTTCCATTTTGACGATGTTATTGGGGAGATTTATGCAAATGGAGTAAAAGAAGTAGTCGTTTCATCTGATTTTGATGATAAATATAGAAAAGCGTTGATTGAGCGTTGTTCCGTAACGCTATCGTACGAGGATAATTGCACGATAGCAAATCAATTTGAGCAATTGATACAGGGGTTAGAGGATGAAAAAATGGTCCTCACCTATGGCAGATTATTAAATTATTTAATGAAAACACAAAAAAGATCACTGGACCACCTTCAAGAAGTTCGTATTTTTCACACAAACCAATTTATGAAAATCGACCTTTATTCGAAGCGTAATTTAGAGCTTACTGAAACAATCCGTAGTAAGGGGAAGAAAGGATCTTTATTATGGCTATTAGATCAAACTGTTACTGCGATGGGCGGACGCTTATTAAAACAGTGGATTGACAGACCATTATTGAATAAAAGTGAAATAGAATCACGCCATAACATGGTCCAAACCTTCATCGAACATTATTTTGAGCGATTAGAGTTAAGGGACCAATTAAAGGGAGTATATGACCTTGAACGACTTGCTGGACGAGTTGCGTATGGAAATGTAAATGCTAGAGATCTCTTACAGCTAAAGAAATCACTCGAACAGGTTCCAGGTATCTATCATCTTGTTACACAATTGAAACACCCCTATGCAACTAATCTTGCTAAGCAAATGGATCTTTGTGAATCGTTAACGGAACTTCTTCAGCATTCCATTAAAGAATCACCGCCTCTGTCGATTAAAGAAGGCGATATTATTAAAGATGGCTTCAATGCTACACTTGATCAATATCGTGATGCAAGCCGGAATGGGAAAACTTGGATTGCTTCTTTGGAAAAGCAGGAGCGGGAGAAAACAGGAATAAAGTCTTTGAAAATAGGATATAACCGAGTATTTGGTTATTATATCGAAGTGTCTAAGGCTAATTTGCAGTTCCTACCAGAAGGTATGTATGAAAGAAAACAAACATTATCCAATGCAGAACGATTTATTACACCTGAACTTAAAGAAAAAGAAACATTGATACTTGAAGCAGAGGAAAAGATTGTTCAATTAGAATATGATCTTTTTATTGATATTCGTGAACAAGTAAAAGGTTATATTCCGCGACTACAGGCCTTGGCGAAAGTAATTAGTGAATTAGATGTGCTTCAATGTTTCGCAACCATAAGTGAAGAGCGTCATTATTGTAAGCCACAATTTTCTGAAGAACAGCTTTTTATTAAAGACGGTCGTCATCCAGTTGTCGAAAAGGTGATGCAGGCGCAAGAATATGTGCCAAACGATTGTGTCATGCAGCAGGGCCAAGCATTACTACTTATTACAGGACCCAATATGTCTGGTAAAAGTACGTATATGAGACAGATTGCTCTTACTTCTATCTTGGCACAGATTGGTTGCTTTGTCCCAGCTCGCGAGGCGGTCTTACCTATCTATGATCAAGTATTTACTCGGATTGGTGCAGCAGATGACTTAATCTCTGGACAGAGTACCTTTATGGTAGAAATGCTCGAGGCTAAAAATGCTCTTGTGAATGCAACTTCAAAGAGTTTATTATTATTTGATGAAATTGGACGTGGGACTTCGACCTATGATGGTATGGCACTTGCACAAGCGATTATCGAACATATTCATCAACAAATAGGGGCGCACACTCTATTCTCCACGCATTATCATGAACTGACAGATTTAGAGACAAAATTAGAAAACGTAAAGAATATTCATGTTAGTGCGATAGAAGAAAATGACAATGTTGTATTTCTTCATAAAGTCAAAGAAGGAGCCGCAGATAAAAGCTACGGCATTCATGTAGCCAAGCTTGCAGAGCTTCCGGACTCTTTAATTGAACGTGCAAAAGAAATATTAGGTCAACTTGAACAAACAGAAAAAGAAGTTGCCGTTTCTTCGGAAGAATCTGAAAGGTCGGTTGAACCTGCTGATAATCTACAGTTATCATTTTTTGGAGAAACAAAAGCTTCCTATAAAATGGGGGATAAACAAGTTACTTCGAAGGAAAAAGATGCCTTAAAATCCATCAAGGAGATGGACATTTTAGGACTTACACCACTAGAGGCAATCAACAAATTGTATGAGCTTCAAAAACAATTAAAAGGGTAGTAAAACTAATACTAGAGAATGCGTAACCCCGGATTATCAAGATACGGTTGATGATGCAGAGATTTGTAGAATATCATTATTACTTTTAAGCAATCTCTAAGGAATGAGGTGAAGGCATGGGGAAAATTATTCAACTAGATGATCTTCTATCGAATAAGATAGCCGCAGGTGAGGTGGTTGAAAGGCCCGCCTCTGTTGTGAAAGAATTAGTCGAAAATGCCATTGACGCAAATAGCACAGTGATTGAAATTGAAATTGAAGAAGCGGGCCTTTCTAAAATTCGAATCATCGACAATGGGGACGGAATGGATAGTGAAGATTGCATGAATGCCTTTCATCGTCATGCAACTAGTAAAATCAAGGATGAAAATGATTTGTTTCGAATCCGAACATTAGGTTTTAGAGGTGAGGCATTACCGAGTATTGCCTCTGTTTCTGAACTCGAAATGAAGACAAGCACTGGGGATGATTCTGGAACCCATATTGTGATTCAGGGTGGCCATATAATAGAGAAAAAAGCAACAAATAGTCGTAAAGGAACCGATATTACGGTTTCTAATCTCTTTTTCAACACACCCGCTCGTTTAAAATACTTAAAAACCGTTCATACCGAGCTTGGTAATATAACGGATGCTGTGAATCGAATTGCGCTGTCACATCCTGATATCTCATTTCGGTTACTACACAATGGGAAGCGCCTTTTATATACAAGTGGTAATGGAGATGTTAGACAGGTTCTTGCAGCTATATATGGGCTTGGAATAGCAAAACAAATGGTGCCAATTCACATACAATCTCTTGATTTTACAGTACAAGGTTTTGTTTCGATGCCTGAAGTTACAAGGGCTTCCAGAAATTATATATCAACCATTATTAATGGGCGTTATATACGAAATTATCCGCTTGTTAAAGCCATCCAACAAGGCTACCATACTCTGTTACCGATTGGACGATTTCCGATTGTGTTACTAGATATCCAAATGGACCCCTTGTTAGTTGATGTGAATGTGCACCCTGCAAAACTTGAAGTAAGAATAAGTAAGGAGCAGGAGTTAAATCAATTAATTGACGAGGGAATTAAGGATGTTTTCAAACAAAAGCAATTAATTCCTGATGCTGTTTATCCAAAAAAGAATGATCTTCAAAAATCTGAACAGCAGGAATTTATGTTTCAACATGCTGTAAAAACGGAACCTCGTGAACACGAACCATTGGTTCCTAGTTTTTTTGGAGGAAATACTGAGGAAACAACGCAAGAACAAGAAATTACGATTGATTTACAAACTACATTCATACCGCCTTTTTATGAGGAAAAGGCAACTGACAAAGTAAAATCGACTATTGCAGAAAACAACACGACTAGTGTCGCTCCACAAGAAGAAACAGATACAGATTTAAACGATGTCAAAAAAGGTAGTAACGTAACTGAACGGGTACCTGTAATGTATCCAATTGGTCAAATGCACGGCACCTATATCCTTGCCCAAAATGATAAGGGTCTCTATATTATTGATCAGCATGCTGCGCAGGAGCGTATTAAATATGAATATTTCAGAGAGAAGGTCGGAGAAAATATTTCTGATCTTCAAGAATTGCTTCTTCCTATTACTTTAGAATATTCGACAGATGATTGTATCAATATAAATGCACATAAGAATGATTTAGAACAGGTCGGGATATTTCTTGAACCATTTGGTCATAACAGTTATATCGTTCGATCACACCCTCAGTGGTTTCCTAAAGGTGAAGAAAAAGAAGTCATCGAGGAAATTATTGAACAAGTCCTTAATGATAAGAAAATCGATATTAAGAAATTGAGAGAAGCTGCCGCGATAATGATGAGCTGTAAGGCATCAATTAAAGCAAATCACCACTTACGGAATGATGAGATTTTTGCTTTATTAGAAACTCTCCGAAGTACGAGTGATCCATTTACATGTCCACATGGACGGCCAATTATCATACATCATTCGACCTATGAAATGGAAAAAATGTTTAAACGAGTGATGTGAAAAAAATTGTTAGGAACGGTTGAAAACTCGCGGATAATGCGAGTTTTTACCGTATAAGCCGAAAGTAGTATAGAAGTTTCGAGAAGATTAGAATAAAATGTTATTTTTACAGCCAAATTGGATATACTAATTTAGTATTCGTCTTATTATCTGTGTTACGATAATAGTATGAATTGATGTAAAGGTAGTGGTTGATTGGAAGAATTGAAAAAAGAGAAGTTAATCGTTTTAATTGGTCCAACTGCTGTTGGAAAGACGAAGCTTAGCATAGAGCTTGCAAAGAAATTAAATGCCGAAATTATTAGTGGCGATTCCATGCAAATCTATAAAGGAATGGATATTGGGACAGCCAAAATAACAAGCGACGAAATGGAAGGAATTCCTCATCATCTTATTGATATTAAGGAACCCCATGAAAGTTTCTCGGTTGCAGAGTTTCAAGAGATTGTTAGAAATTTAATAACTGATATACATAATCGAGGAAAGTTGCCGATGATCGTTGGAGGAACAGGGCTTTATATTCAATCTGTTATTTTCGATTATCAGTTCACTGATAACGCCTCTAATCCAGAGTATCGAAAAACACTAGAAAAACAAGTCTCTGAAAACGGGATTGATTCCCTGTTCAAGAAGTTAAAAGAAATCGACCCTGTCAGTGCCGAACGCATTCATCCCAACAATATAAGAAGAGTTATTCGAGCTCTTGAAATCGTTGAAACAACTGGGAAAACCATGACCGAATATGTGGAGGGACAGAAGCAGGAACTAATCTATGATGTTGCTCTTGTCGGGTTGACCATGGAACGAGGGAAATTATATGAACGAATCAATAAAAGGGTTGACTTGATGGTAGAATCTGGTCTACTAAAAGAAGTCACTAATTTCTATTCCCGTGGCTTAAGAGGTTGTCAATCCATCCAAGCAATAGGTTATAAAGAGCTTTATGCTTATTTAGAAGGAACACTAACATTAGAAGAAGCGATTAATCAACTTAAGCAAAATACACGTAGATATGCAAAACGGCAATTGACCTGGTTTCGAAATAAAATGGATGTAAAATGGTTTGATATGTCATTGGAAAACGGATTTAAAGAAAATTTTAATGAAATTTATAAATATATAGCAGGAAAGCTAGGAATTTAAGAGAATAGATAATAATAGGATTATTCGTTTTGTCCAATATTGGACAATTACATTTCTAGCATTTCTGGGAAGATCTAGAGGAGGACAGTTCATGAAATCAGCAATCAATATTCAAGACCAAATTTTAAACCAACTGCGTAAGGATGGGACATTTGTAACTGTATTCTTATTAAATGGATACCAATTACGAGGATTAGTAAAAGGTTTCGATAACTTTACAGTCCTATTAGAAACAGAAGGAAAGCAACAGCTTATTTATAAGCATGCAATCTCTACTTTTGCCCCACAAAAAAATATTAAACTTGAGCTTGAATAAGACCAAAGGACAACCTTACTTTATACTAGTAGGGTTGTCTTTTTTTATCTTGTCTATTTTTTCTTCAAGATTTACAAACTGCCTCATATACTTATAGTGTATGGAAATTTATTTTCTGGGAAAGCGCAATCTTTGACAAAAAGCAATAGATTCATGTAATAAGAGTGAATATATTGTAGAAATAAAAAGGAAAAAGGCAAATGTTCGCGACCTACGTCCAGTTTCAGCGCAATCTATTCTAAATCATACTATGCTTGTCGGACTTGCACGCAGAAGTGCTGATATCGATTTATGCCACAGGGTGTGGCGATGGAAAGTCGATGTTCTTTTTGCAAGGCGCTTGCAATTTTGTTTTTTCCTTGGGCTTTTGTCACGAAATTAACCCAACAACGTATAATGTACACAGAATGAGAGGTGAGAGCTCTTGGATCAACCAATTAAAATGAAGAACAATGGACAAATAAATGTTGTTTTAAACGGTGAAAAGAAGAAGTTAAAGGTATTGCACTCAACACCAAAAGAAGAAATTACAACAAGAATCCAAACAAAACATGCAGCTCTAAAGGAAATTGAAGAAGAAATGAGCACTCTTGTTGGTATGGATGAAATGAAAAAAATGATAAAGGAAGTTTACGCTTGGATATACATTAATAAAAAACGTGAGGAACAGGGATTAAAGGCAGGAAAGCAAGCGTTGCACATGATGTTTAAAGGAAATCCCGGCACAGGAAAGACAACGGTTGCTCGACTATTAGGGAAATTATTTCTGCAAATGAATGTCCTTTCCAAGGGGCATTTAATTGAAGCCGAAAGAGCAGATTTAGTAGGAGAATACATTGGTCATACTGCACAAAAGACAAGAGATTTGATTAAAAAGGCCATTGGAGGTATCTTATTTATAGATGAGGCATATTCACTAGCAAGAGGTGGAGAAAAGGACTTTGGTAAAGAGGCTATTGATACTCTTGTAAAACATATGGAAGATAAGCAACATGAGTTCGTGTTGATTTTAGCGGGATATTCAAAAGAAATGGAACATTTCCTTTCTTTAAACCCAGGATTATACTCTCGTTTTCCGCTTGTGATTGATTTTCCAGACTATACTGTTGATCAGTTAATGGAAATCACAGCAAAAATGATGTCAGACCGTGAATATGTATTCAGTCCTGAAGCAGAGAGGAAATTACGTGAGCATTTACTATCTGTAAAAATGGATTCGTATCCTGGTAAATTTAGTAATGGGCGCTATGTACGTAATATTATTGAAAAGTCAATTCGTGCACAGGCGATGAGATTACTAATTGATGATGCGTATAGTAAACAGGAACTCCAAACAATTAGAACTCAAGATCTGATTTTTAAAGAATAACGTGCCGCCTATATCTAGGCGGTTCTTTCGTGTAAATTGGTGTACTTACGCAAAATTTGTTATGATAGCAAGAGAAAAAGAACCTCATGAAAGTAGGTAAATGGATTGACACACGAACAGAAAAAGGATATAGAAAAAGCTATACTCGTAGGCTGTCAAATTCAAAATGTTGACGAAAGTCGATTTCACTATTCACTTGAAGAATTACAATCTCTTACAAAGACTGCCAATGGTCAAGTACTTATAACCGTTACGCAGAAGCGTGAGCGAGTCCATTCAGCAACTTACATCGGCAAGGGAAAAGTGGAGGAATTGGTTAACCTTGAAGAAGAGTTAGAGCCAGATGTGATTATTTTTAATGACGAATTATCACCAAGTCAGGTAAGGAACCTTTCCTCAAAGCTTCAAGCACGGGTAATCGACAGAACCCAACTCATACTAGATATTTTTGCCTCCAGGGCAAACTCGAAAGAAGGAAAGCTACAGGTTGAATTGGCTCAACTTCAATATCTCCTTCCTCGACTCACAGGTAAAGGAATAGAACTTTCAAGACTTGGTGGAGGTATTGGTACAAGGGGGCCAGGTGAAACAAAACTGGAGACAGATAGACGACATATACATAAGCGAATCGATGATATTAAGAATCAATTATCGGTAATTGTCCAGCACCGTGAACGTTATCGTGAACGAAGAAAGAAAAATAAAACATATCAGATTGCATTAGTTGGTTATACGAATGCCGGTAAATCGACATTATTCAACCGCTTAACAGAGGCAGATTCTTTTGAGGAAAATTTATTGTTTGCAACACTTGATCCAATGACTCGAAAAATGATACTCCCTTGCGGATTGACAACTCTTTTAACCGATACAGTAGGATTTATTCAGGATTTGCCAACTTCATTAATTGCTGCATTCAGATCTACCTTGGAAGAAGTGAAGGAAGCCGATTTAATTGTACATGTGGTTGATTCGTCAAACCCAGATTATTTCAATCATGAAAAAACCGTGTTAAAACTTCTAGATGAACTTGGTGTCGAGTCTATTCCGATCCTTACACTTTATAATAAAAAAGATAAAGTTCATCCTGATTTTGTTCCTTCTTCAAAATCAAAATCAATTTTAGTTAGTGCTTTTGTAGAGAATGATCTAGTGGTAATTAAAACAAAGGTAGAGGATTCAATGATTGAAGAAATGGAAGAATATAAGGTATCGCTTCCTAGTTCAGAAGGACGAATATTGGCACATTTAAAACAAGAAACCATTTTAAAAGAACTGAGTTACAATGAAGAATCAGAAAAATATGATTGTACGGGTTATATATTTCCAAGCCATTCGTTGACTGCTCAACTACGAGATTTTAACTCTATACATTAGAATAAATTGCATCTTTTCTGCCCCTTAAAACGAAGTAGGGATATCGATTACAAGGGGCATTTGATTTTATAAAGGGGAATACATCATGTTTACAGAATTAGATTATGGTCAACTTATATCGAAGTTAGTTGACGAAACAGAACAAAAAATTAAACAAGTACATACGAAAATTGAAAAGACCATTGATTTTAATCAGTACCGTGTGTTAAAAAGCTTTCAAGATAACCGTGTCAGTGATTCTCATTTTATGCCTTCGACTGGTTATGGTTATGACGATATAGGTCGCGATACATTAGAAGCAGTATACGCACACATCTTTGGCGGTGAGGCAGCTCTTGTACGCCCACAAATCATTTCAGGAACCCATGCAATATCGATTGCACTATTTGGCGTATTACGACCTAATGATGAATTACTATACATTACTGGGAATCCCTATGATACATTAGAGGAGATTGTAGGCATTAGAGGTTCAGGAAATGGGTCATTAAAAGAGTTTCACATTGGCTATAACAAAGTTGACTTAACGTCAGATGGAAGACCCGATTTTGTCGCAATTAAGAATGCGATCCATGAAAACACAAAAATGATTGGGATCCAACGTTCGAAAGGATATGCAACAAGGCCGTCATTTACAATTGCTGAAATCAAAGAGATGATTCAGTTTGTAAAGGAAATTAAGCCGGATGTGGTTGTATTTGTTGATAATTGCTATGGAGAATTTGTAGAACGACTAGAACCTTGTCATGTGGGTGCAGATTTAATTGCTGGATCACTCATCAAGAATCCTGGCGGTGGACTAGCCAAAACGGGAGGATATTTAGTTGGGAAACAGGAAATGATTGAAGCATGTTCCTATCGTATGACATCACCTGGAATTGGATCGGAAGCTGGTGCGTCACTATATACACTTCAGGAAATGTATCAAGGTCTGTTTCTTGCACCTCACATTGTTGGACAAGCGTTGAAAGGGGCTGTATTCACAGCTGCGATTCTAGAAAGAATTGGTTTAAAGACGGAGCCGAGCTGGAATTGTAAACGTACGGATTTAATTCAATCTGTACAATTTGATAATAAGGAAATGATGGTGGCTTTTTGTCAGGCAATTCAGTTTGCCTCACCAGTCAATTCACATGTAACACCTTATCCAAGTTATATGCCTGGTTATGAGGACGACGTGATTATGGCAGCGGGTACGTTTATACAAGGAGCGAGTATCGAATTAACAGCAGATGGTCCAACGCGCCCACCATTTGTTGCATATGTTCAAGGTGGTCTTACCTATTCACATGTCAAGATTGCGATTAGTTTAGCTATAAATCAATTATTATCAAAAGGATTAATTAGTATAGAAGCAGAGGATTAAATTCCTCTGCTTCTTCATGTTATGTTTTCTAACATATTGTTGACAGATAATCTAACATCGGATAAAATCTAACTATTCGTTGTAAAAAGGAGGATGCCATATGGGTGACGAAATTAGACGTTCAATGCCACTCTTTCCAATTGGAATTGTCATGCAATTAACTGAATTATCTGCTAGGCAAATCCGTTATTATGAGGAAAATGGTTTGATTACTCCTGCAAGAACTGAAACAAATCGAAGACTTTATTCATTTAATGACGTTGATCGATTACTTGAAATAAAAAATTTAATCGAACAAAAGGTTAATCTAGCAGGAATAAAACAAATTTTTGCGGTTCAAAACCAAGATCCTGAGGTAGACGAAAAACCTGTTGAGCCGGTAAAACAAGAATTATCAAATTCTGAGCTTAGAAGACTTTTAAGGAATGAGCTATTGCAAGCAGGAAGATTTAAAAAGCAATCAAGCCCACATCATAATGATATGTCTAGATTTTTTCATTAATAGCATTTTTGACAAAAACTATACTTACACAGAGTTTGGGGAGGAAGACTTAATGTCCAAATATACGAAAGAAGATATTTTTCGTTTAGCGCAAGAAGAAAATGTAAAGTTTATTCGTTTACAATTTACTGACATTCTTGGAACAATTAAAAATGTTGAAATTCCTGTAAGTCAGTTAGAGAAAGCATTAAGTAATAAAATGATGTTCGATGGCTCTTCAATTGAAGGATTTGTTCGTATCGAAGAATCTGACATGTACCTCTTTCCTGATTTAGACACATGGGTTATTTTCCCGTGGACTGCTGAAAAAGGGAAGGTTGCTCGTTTAATATGTGATATTCATAATGCAGATGGTACGCCTTTTGAAGGTGACCCACGTAATAATCTCAAAAGAGTTCTAAAAGAAATGGAAGAGTTAGGGTTTACGAATTTTAATCTTGGACCTGAACCAGAATTTTTCTTGTTTAAATTAGATCAACGAGGTGAACCAACTCTTGAGCTAAATGATAACGGTGGATACTTTGACTTAGCACCGACTGATCTTGGTGAAAACTGCCGCCGTGATATCGTTCTAGAACTTGAGGAGATGGGATTTGAAATTGAAGCTTCTCACCATGAAGTTGCACCTGGACAACATGAAATTGATTTTAAATACGAGGATGCACTTACAGCTTGTGATGAGATTCAAACTTTCAAGTTAGTTGTTAAAACGATTGCTCGTAAGCATGGTCTACACGCAACCTTTATGCCAAAGCCATTATTTGGGGTAGCTGGTTCAGGAATGCACTGCAACTTATCATTGTTTAAAGGTGGAGAAAATGCATTTTTTGATCCAAAAGGGGATCTTCAATTAAGTGATACTGCAAGACAGTTTATTGCGGGGATTTTAAAGCACGCGGCTAGCTTTACAGCTGTAACGAATCCTACTGTTAACTCTTACAAACGTTTAGTACCGGGCTATGAAGCACCATGTTATGTAGCTTGGTCCGCTCAAAACAGAAGTCCGCTTGTTCGTATTCCAGCTTCACGTGGCTTAAGTACTCGTGTAGAGGTACGTTCAGTAGACCCATCTGCAAATCCTTATATGGCAATGGCGGTATTACTAGCTGCAGGTTTAGATGGTATCAAGAATAAACTTACACCACCTGCCCCTGTTGATAGAAATATCTATATCATGAATAAAGAAGAGCGTAATGAAGCAGGTATTGTGGACTTACCACCTACATTATCACTCGCATTGGATATGCTTAAGCAGGACGAAGTGTTAATTAATGCGCTTGGCGGACACCTCTTTGAACACTTTATCGAGGCAAAAGAGATTGAATGGGACATGTTCCGTACCCAGGTCCATCCATGGGAGAGAGAACAGTACATGACAATGTATTAATAAAGAGCAAACCCCTTAGCACAATGTGTTAAGGGGTTTTTTGCGCTCCCAAAAAGGAACATCCCAATTAGGAATGTTCTCTCTTATTTTAATGAATAGTGCGATATACGCCAATGACTTTCCCTAAAATGGATACACTTTTTAGAATAATCGGTTCAAGCATAGAGTTTTCAGGTTGTAAGCGAATATGGTCTTTTTCTTTGAAGAATCGTTTCACAGTCGCTTCATCTTCATCCGTCATTGCAACAACAATATCTCCGTTGTTTGCTGAGTGCTGTTGTCTAACAATAACATAGTCCCCATCAAGGATACCCGCTTCAATCATACTGTCACCCATTATCTCTAGCATAAAAACTTGGTCATCATGAGCAGCAAAGCGATCAGGTAATGGAAAATATTCATCAATATTTTCGACTGCAGTTATTGGTTGACCAGCAGTGACTTTACCAATAACGGGCACGTTTATGACATTTGCAGTAGGGATAGTATCATGTTCGTCAACTTGTAAAATTTCAATGGCACGTGGTTTTGTTGGATCTCGTCGGATTAATCCTTTGCTCTCAAGTCTAGATAAATGTCCATGCACCGTTGAACTTGATGCTAGTCCCACAGCCTCACCAATTTCTCTTACGGAAGGTGGGTAACCCTTTGCTTTAACTTCTTGTTTAATATAATTCAATATATCTTGCTGTCTTTTTGATAGCTTTGTTGTCATCTTCACTCATCCCCTTGCGTATAACATTCTTTATATGTATCAAATTTCATTTCCATCTTGCTCGATTAAATTAAGAACTAATCCTGACAAATCCCGTAATTCTTAAAAAGAGTATAACATGTTTTACTAGATTATACAAACATAAGTTCGAATTAGGTGTTGACAAAAACAGGTGTTCGCCTTATGATGAAAATATAAAATACGAACAAACATTCTGTAGGGGTGGAATTAATAATGTTAAAGAAATTACAAGATGGATTTATTTATTATGTATTATTTATCTTACTAAGTATGGGAATGGTGATTATCACTGCAAGCTAAAGCATAGACAGCATGTAGAATGCTTGTAAAATTATCTTTCATCTAGTACTATGTAGTATGATTTAGAAAAAGATTTTACAAGGAGTCCTAATATGCTTTCAAAAGATAAAATTCAACGGATTAATGCATTGGCAAAAAAGGCAAAATCAGTTGGTCTTACGGATAAAGAACAGATGGAACAACAGGAACTTAGACAAGAGTATTTACGTGTCTTCCGTAGTTCGATGTCTAATACCCTACACTCAGTAACCGTTGTTGACCCTAAGGGTAATGATGTAACGCCTGAAAAGTTAAAAGAAAGTAAACGGAAAAGATTACATTAACAAAGAATACATAGACTTCTATGTATTCTTTTCTTTTTGTGCATACTACATTAGAACCCACTGTTTTTATCAAGTTGTAGATCATTAGAATTTTTTGAAAGGGATGAAAAATAAATGGCACATTCTATAACTGACTTATCAATCGCATCGATTCGTACACTCTCTATTGATGCAGTAGAAAAAGCAAATTCAGGACATCCGGGGATGCCTATGGGTGCTGCTCCAATGACATATGCCCTCTGGACTCGTCACATGAGACACAATCCGAGTAATCCAAATTGGTTTAATCGTGACCGTTTTGTTTTATCAGCAGGTCATGGATCTGCATTATTGTACAGTATGCTTCATCTATCTGGCTACGACCTTACAATTGATGACTTAAAACAATTTCGTCAATGGGGTAGTAAGACACCTGGACATCCAGAATATGGACATACAGCAGGTGTTGATGCGACTACTGGTCCACTTGGCCAAGGAATTGCTATGGCTGTAGGAATGGCAATGGCAGAACGTCATTTAGCAGGTGTGTACAATAAAGGCTCGGTAGAAATCGTTGACCATTATACATACGCGATATGTGGAGATGGTGACCTGATGGAAGGTGTATCTGCTGAAGCGTCATCTATGGCAGGTCATTTAAGATTAGGTCGTCTAATCGTTTTATATGATTCAAACGATATCTCCCTAGATGGTGACCTTGATCAAGCTTTCTCAGAATCAGTAGAGCAACGGTATAAAGCATATGGCTGGCAGTACATCCGTGTTGAGGATGGGAATGATGTTGACGCAATTGATAAGGCTTTAGAAGAAGCAAAAGGTGATCTTAATCGCCCAACTTTAATTGAGGTTCGAACGACTATTGGATATGGATCTCCAAATCGTGCCGGAAAATCAAAGGCGCACGGTGAACCATTAGGTGCAGATGAATTAAAACTAACAAAAGAAGCGTATAACTGGACATTTGAAAATGATTTTCATGTCCCAAATGAAGTTTATGCCCATTTTGAGGAGTCAGTGAAAAAATCTGGGGAACAAAATGAACAAGAATGGAATCAAATGTTCTCTAGTTATAAAGAAAATAATCCTGAGCTTGGAAAACAGCTAGAATTGGCGATTAATGGAGATCTACCTGAAGGTTGGGAAAAGACTTTACCTGTTTATGAAGTGGGTAAAAAGCTTGCGACTCGTGCCTCTTCTGGTGAGTCTTTAAATGCTATTGCACAAAGCGTGCCACAATTCTTTGGTGGATCTGCTGATTTAGCGGGTTCAAATAAAACAATGATAAATAATGCTGCTGATTTCATGCCCAATGATTATAGCGGACGAAATATATGGTTTGGGGTACGTGAGTTCGCAATGGGTGCTGCCTTGAATGGAATGGCGCTCCATGGTGGTCTTAAGGTATTTGGAGGAACATTCTTTGTCTTCTCTGATTATTTACGCCCAGCAATACGATTAGCTGCATTAATGAAAGTACCTGTCACATATGTGTTTACGCATGATAGCATTGCGGTTGGTGAGGACGGACCAACTCATGAGCCAGTCGAACAATTGCCTGCATTACGTGCAATGCCAAATCTATCTGTTATCCGCCCAGCAGATGGAAATGAAACAGCTGCCGCTTGGAGAACCGCACTTGAGTCTAAAGAGGTTCCTACAGCACTAATTTTAACCCGACAGAATTTACCTACTTTAGAAGGAACCGCTGAAAAAGCATATGAAGGTGTACAAAAGGGTGCTTATGTTGTATCACCTGCACCATCTGGACAGCCTGCTGCTCTTCTATTAGCAACTGGTTCTGAAGTAAGTCTTGCTGTAGAAGCACAGAAACAACTTGCAAGTGAAAATATTGAGGTTTCCGTTATAAGTATGCCTTCTTGGGATCGCTTTGAGGCTCAGTCGCAAGAATATAAAGAGTCTGTCATTCCTAAGAATGTAAAAAAACGATTAGCAATTGAAATGGCGACTCCCCTTGGCTGGGAGAGATATACAGGCGATGAGGGAGATATCCTTGGTATCCATAATTTCGGAGCTTCTGCACCTGGTGAAATTGTAATGAAGGAATATGGTTTCTCCGTTGAAAATGTCGTCAATCGTGTAAAAAAATTGCTCAAGTAAGTAATAAAAGGGGGTCGACTCGGACCCCTTTTCTACATAAGAAACAGTTTCGACAAAACTAGACCATTCTTACTCCAGTTTCAGACAAAATGCACAGACTCTTTCAAATATACTATTTTTAAAAGGTAGTATTAGGAGGAAAGAGTATGAGAGAATATCACATATATTTAATAGAAGAAGAATTTGCAACTCATTACTTTGGTCGAGAATCACTAATCTATCACCTGTTCTTGGAACATAACCAATGCGAAACCCATAGAAAAGATGTCCTACATAAACAAATCGAATTTATCACTAGAGCGATTCCTACGTTACAAATTCAAAAGAAAATCGAAACTGGTCTTTCTCATTATTCAGTTTATAAAAGACAAAGTCATATTCACATTATCGAATGGAATGAATTTAATAGCTATGCAAAACTAACAATACATAATGATTACATTCACCTCCAATCAACAGGGAGTTATGAAGCCGAAACCGCTTTTTTTGAAATCCTGCGAAAATATGATCGATGTTTTTTAGCTATGGATTTTATCGCGAATAAATATGGATGGCTCAACCCCATCAAGGAAAGAAAGTTTGTATAAAAGGCTAGGAAAACACTAAACAAATATTGTATAATTGCTAATGGTTTAGTACACTGTAGTGAGACAACATGAAGGAGGAAGTTTTTGTATGGAATTATGGTTAGCTATCTTACTAATCGTGGTAGCTTTACTTGGTGGCGTTGCATTAGGCTTTTTTATTGCACGTAAATATATGATGAGCTACTTGAAGAAAAATCCACCAATTAATGAGCAAATGCTAAAAGTAATGATGATGCAAATGGGTCAAAAGCCATCACAGAAGAAGATCAATCAAATGCTAAAAGCAATGAATGGTCAAATGGACAAGCAATAATAGCGGACAAGCATGAAGTCCTACAATCATAGAAAGCCACTTTTTTAGTGAGAAATCACTTGAAAAAGTGGCTTTTTTATTGCTAAAAAAATTTAAAAAACAACTTTGTTATAAATCCCTTTGATCAATATTTAATTCAATTAAATTCCCATCAGGATCGGCACAAAAGATTTGCGCAAAACCGCTGACACTATCTGGCTTTTCGAGAACGGTCACATTGTTTATTGACAACCAATTTAACGTGTCATAGTAGTTTTCAACTCGTAGAGCGAAATGGCCCTCTCGGCTGTTAATTTTTTTGTTTTTACGGATTGTCTGAGAATCCGGTAGGACAATTAAGTGAAGTTGTTGATTTCCAACTTCATACCAAGCACCAGGGAAATCGAAATTTGGACGGTTAATCTCTTTTAGACACAGTATATTGCTGTAAAAATCCTTTGCCTTTTCAAGATTTGTTACTGTTAGACTCACATGATGAAGCTCTTTATAATTAATCATTCTCAGGTCACCTCAATTTATCATCTATTGAACATTATAGTAGAACTTAAAAAGAAATAGAATGATTTGTAGTTATTTTAACCTGTAACCTTTGTTTTATCTTTCTAGAAATATAAAAATTTGGTAAACTATTATGGCACTTATTTCGTCTTTTGGAGGACTTCAGGATGAAAATCTTTAAAGATTTAATGTGGTTTTTTATACAGGAGAAGAAATCATATCTAACTGGTATTATCTTATTATTGATTGTGGCATTGTTGGAGCTTGTTCCACCGAAGGTAATTGGAATGACAGTAGATTTTATTGCACAAGGAACTCTAACAAGGGAAATACTATTTAAATGGTTATTAATTTTACTTGCGACATCAATTACGGTTTATGTAGTTCGATTTTTTTGGCGTATCATGATTTTTGGTTCGTCCGTAAAATTAGCAAGATTATTAAGAAACCATTTGTTTGAGCACTTTACAAAGATGTCACAGGGTTTTTTCCAGAAGAGAAGAATTGGTGACCTGATGGCACACTCAACAAATGATTTACAGGCCATTCAACAGACAGCTGGTTCAGGTGTACTAACATTAGTAGATTCACTGGCTACAGGTGGATTTGTTTTATTAACGATGGCTTTTACAATCAGTTGGAAGCTTACGTTAATTTGTCTTATTCCTCTTCCTTTTATGGCGCTTTCTACAAATTATTATGGCAAACTATTACATAGACGTTTTCATAAGGCACAGGAAGCATTTTCAAGCCTTAATGATAAGGTACAAGAGAGTGTAAGTGGGATTAAGGTTATAAAAACATTCGGTCAAGAGGAAGAGGATACTGAAATTTTTCGTAAGCAATCTGATGATGTCGTGGGTAAGAACCTTGCCGTTGCAAAGGTTGATGCGCTGTATGATCCAACCATTTCATTTATCGTGGGAATATCCTTCTTTCTAGCTATTGTTTTTGGTTCTAGGTATGTTCTCGCTGGGGAAATGACTCTGGGAGAGTTGGTTTCATTCACTACTTATTTAGGGTTATTAATTTGGCCTCTACTTGCTTTCGGTTGGTTATTTAATATCGTAGAGCGGGGCAGGGCGTCCTATGACCGTGTACAGAAGCTTCTTGCTGAGCCAATGGAAATAACAGATTTAGAGGATGCTAGTGATAGGTCACCAACAGGTGATATCGTCTATTCTATTTCGCAATTTTCATTTCCAGGTGAGCAAAAGCAAACGCTTGAAGCAATCCATTTTCATCTAACTAGAGGTCATACTCTTGGAATCGTTGGAAAAACAGGTGCTGGAAAAACAACGCTTTTGAAACTATTAATTCGGGAGATTGAAGGCTATGATGGAAAAATACAAATAGGTGAAAAAGAGATTAAACAGTATACTTTAGATGCATTACGTAGGGGAATAGGATATGTTCCACAGGATCATTTTCTATTTTCTGCAACAGTTTCGGATAATATTGCATTTGCAAAACCAGATGCTTCAATGAATGAAATTATTGAGGCAGCCAAACTCGCTAATATCCATGATGATATTTTACAATTCACAGACGGTTATGAAACAGTTGTTGGAGAACGTGGTGTGTCGTTATCTGGTGGACAGAAACAAAGAATCTCAATTGCAAGGGCCTTGTTGATGAAACCGGAAATCTTGATTCTTGATGATTCCTTATCTGCAGTTGACGCTAAGACTGAAGAGGAAATACTACGTTCCTTACGAGAAACTCGAGATGGAAAAACGACAATTATTACATCGCATCGTTTAAGTGCAATCCAGCACGCAAATCAGATTCTGGTAATTGAAGATGGAAAAATTATTCAGCATGGTTCTCATGATGAGCTTATTTTGAATCAGGGATGGTATCGTGAAATGTATCACCGTCAACAGCTTGAATCACTTGTTGAGCATGGAGGGTAGACAATGAATAATAAAATGAAAAATAAGAACCAAGGGCGTACAATCATTCGACTGCTCTCCTACACGAAATCTCATACAAAAGAATTCATATATGCGTTCACTTTATTGATTCTAGCAACTCTAGCGGATATTGTCGGGCCCATATTAATAAAAATATTTATAGATGATTACCTAACTCCACGTAATTTAGTAGTTGAGCCATTAATTTATTTAGGTGCTACCTACCTTTTAATTCATATTACCAAGGTGATTTTACAGTATTTTCAGCAAGTGAAGTTTCAAGAGATTGCCTTGAAGATTATCCGAGAAATGCGAATTGAGGTCTTTGCAAAGGTTCATAAGTTAGGATTGAAATATTTCGATAAAACACCAGGTGGAAGTATCGTTTCAAGAGTTACGAATGATACTGAAGCGATCAAAGACATGTTTGTTGAGGTTGTTGCAACATTTGTACAAAATGGTGTGTTATTGATTGGTATTTTTATTGCGATGTTTTATTTGAATGTACAGCTAGCTCTATTTTGCTTAGTATTAATTCCTATTCTGTTTATATTGATGCAATCATATCGAAAATTCAGTTCAAAATACTACCATGATATGCGTGAACGTTTAAGTCAACTGAATGCAAAACTAAATGAGTCGCTACAAGGGATGGCAATGATTCAAGTGTTTCGCCAAGAAAAGAGATTGCGTCGCGAGTTTGCTGACATTAATAATGCGCATTACCAAGCCGGGATAAAAAATATTAAGCTTGATGGTTTATTGCTAAGACCCGCTGTTGAATTTATCTATATATTAACAATTATTATGGTGTTGAGTTTTTTCGGTATTAATGCACTTGAAAGTCCAATTGAAATAGGTGTGCTTTTTGCCTTTGTAAACTATCTAGAACGATTTTTCGAGCCTGTTAATAACATGATGATGCGTTTGTCTCTTCTTCAACAAGCGGTTGTTGCATCACAACGGGTATTTGAACTTCTTGATCACGATGAGCTTGCACCACAAACCATAGGTAATATGTATCCCACGATTGAAAAAGGGGAAATTGAATTTAAAAATGTTAGCTTTTCCTACGATGGTAAGCGGGAAGTCTTAAAGAACATATCTTTTACAGCAAAAAAAGGGGAGACTATCGCACTTGTTGGTCATACTGGTAGTGGTAAAAGTTCTATCATTAATTTATTGATGAGATTTTACGATATCGTACACGGCGATATTTTAATTGACGGTCATTCCATTAAATCATTTGAAAATGATGAACTTCGCCATAAAATAGGGTTGGTCCTCCAAGATCCATTCTTGTTTGTTGGGACAATAAGGGAGAATCTACGTCTTAATAATCCAGAAATTACAGATCGAGAAATTGAGGAAGCGGTAAAGTTTGTTCAGGCCGATGGTTTTATAGATAAACTGGAAGACGGTTATAATCATCATGTTGTTGAACGTGGAGCAACTTTCTCAAGCGGTCAAAGGCAACTACTAGCATTTGCACGTACGATTGTGATGAATCCAAAAATTCTCATTCTTGACGAAGCTACTGCCAATATTGATACCGAAACAGAAGAAGAGATTCAAAGAGCACTTGAAAAAATGAGGGAGGGTAGAACAACAATCGCAATTGCCCACCGTTTGTCCACTATTCAAGATGCGGATCTTATTTTAGTGCTACACCAGGGGGGAATTGTTGAAAAAGGCACTCATCAAGAGCTATTAGCCCAAAAAGGGTTATATTATAAAATGTTTTTACTTCAAAATGGTAGTAAAGATAATGTTGAAGAAGCGGTTATGTAAAAAGCCTCTCATTAATTTGAGAGGCTTTTCTGATCATTTCCAGTATTATATTGATTTAATAGACCGTCTAGATCTTGGCTTACTTTAATAGTAGGTTCAGCTGTAAAGCCGTGTTTCAAAACAATTTCAACTAATTCGTTTCTTTTTTGTTCAATTTTAAGAAGAAGTTGTTCTTTTGACACAAGGAATAACCCTTTCTTCGCATAGTATCTCGAGCGGGACGAGTTACTCATAGTATAACATATAATGGTAATTGGTGATATATAAGTTATTTGGAAATATATTCAACTTACATACAGTGCTATGACACAAAACTTTCATATTAATAATTATGATTATGCATGTTTATTTGCTAGAATTATAATGATGAACTAATTAGGAGTTGTTATCATGGCAGATGTGAATGTGTTCCTTGCTTTTGGTGCTGGGTTTTTATCTTTTATTTCACCATGTTGTTTACCGCTATATCCAGCCTTTTTGTCGTATATAACAGGAGCATCGGTAAGTGAACTAAAATCAGAAAATGCAATGTTGCAAAGACGGAGTATCTTACATACAATTTTCTTTTTAATTGGATTTTCAGTTATTTTCGTTATGCTAGGGTTTGGAACATCTTTTGTTGGCCAAATCTTTAGTGAATACCAAGATTTAATTCGCCAAGTTGGAGCCATATTTATTATTTTCTTTGGTCTCGTCGTATTGGGAATTTTAAAACCAGGATTTTTAATGAAAGATCGAAAAATAGAATTTAAACATCGTCCAGCAGGTTACGTAGGTTCTACCTTTATTGGTATGGCTTTCGCTGCAGGATGGACACCGTGCATGGGACCTATTTTAATGTCTGTTATCGCGCTTGCAGGCTCGAATCCTGATTCCGCCATGCTGTATATGGTGATGTACTCATTAGGATTCTCTATCCCGTTCTTGGTACTTTCATTTTTTATTGGACGTTTGCAATGGATTCGAAAAAACAGTATAAAGATTGTCAAAATTGGTGGATATGCAATGATTATTATGGGTGTAGTACTGTATTTTGATTGGATGACAAAAATTATTGCATATGCAACTGCTATTTTTGGAGGATTTACAGGTTTTTAGTCGAATAGCTACCTGAGAATGATATTCAAGGGGGACCGGATAATGGCTAGAATTTTAGTAGTAGATGATGCGAAATTTATGAGACTTACTCTTACAAATATATTAGTTAAAGCTGACCATGAGGTTGTTTCAGAGGCAGAAAACGGATTGGAAGCTGTTGAAAAATATAAAGAATATAGACCTGACCTTGTTACAATGGACATCACGATGCCAGAAATGAATGGTATTGATGCAGTTAAACTTATAAAAGAATTCGATCCAAAGGCACGTATTATCATGTGTTCAGCTATGGGACAGCAAAAAATGGTTGTTGATGCAATCTCAGCGGGAGCGAAGGATTATATCGTTAAGCCTTTTGATGAAAGCAGGATTGTAGAAACAATTAATAGAGTTTTAAATTAGGAAAAACCCATTTAAGAGTTTCGTCTTAAATGGGTTTCATTTACGATTATATTTTCATACGTTAGTAAAAAGGAATGGTTGATTTGGTAATTGCATCTTCAATTGTCGCAATTATGATGGCGATTTTTGTAACGTTTTTAAGAGCAAAATCTTCACAAAAACCTGCTTCGGTAAAAAAAATCATATTACCACCTGTATTTATGAGTACAGGTGCACTTATGTTTATTCATCCAATGTTTCGCGTAACACCAATTGAAATCTTTGAAGCTGTTGTGGTAGGGATGCTATTTTCTATCCTTTTAATAAAGACCTCATCATTTGAAATTAAAGAGAATGACATCTACCTTAAACGTTCTAAGGCGTTTATATATATACTAGTAGGTTTATTGGTGATTCGAATCTTATTAAAATCAGTATTAAGTACAACCATAGATTTTGGAGCTTTGAGCGGGATGTTCTGGATTCTTGCTTTTGCAATGATTGTTCCATGGAGGATTGCCATGTACGTTAAATACAAAAAACTTGCGGCTCGACTATAGAAAAACTCGGCATATTTTGCCGAGTTTGTTTTTTTTAGAACAGTTCCTTATAAGGAGAAACGTCTATTTGTTTTTCGTTTAATGTCTTTAATAAGAATTTATGGTCCCGTTTCGGTGTAGCTATAATGTAACCTCTAATCACTAAATCCTGCGTTATTTGTTTTGCTTTTTCCGATAGGGCCAGTTCACCGATTTTTCCCGCTATTTTTTGTCTCGCCACATCGCGAAACAGTTCAGGCACAGGCTTTACCAACTCTTCTAATAATACCTTCTGATCGTTTGGCCACAAATGACGAGTTTGCTCTATGTAATAATCTTGCCAATCTAAATCTGACTTACCATCTTCCTTTGGAAGTTTCTTCAAAAACTTTCTGAACATAAAAAAACCGCCAATGGCAAGTAATGTGATAAAAAGGAAAACCCATATAAGAATAAACCATAGAAACCATCCAGATAACATGAATTTGTTCACCTCAATGGTTCATTATACCCTATTAGACAAGTGTTTTGAATAACGAAACCAGCATTTATAAAAAAATCCAAAAAATATTCAATTTCATATTATCTGTAGTGAATGGGAATTATAGGGATATGAAAAAAATACTGTTTCTCACATGTATATGTATATTTACATTTAGTCTTTCCAAGGGAGAGGCGGAAGAAATGGTTCATGTTCGACTTGAAAACTTTGTCGGAGATACCAAAGAAGTCCAAGTACAACTTAAGGGTGATTATGTAACCCTAGATCCCACATTAACACTAAAAGAAGGAGTGAACTACCGGTTATATGTTAAAAAAGGGAGACTTCATATAAAAGGAGGAGAATTGAACCAGCAGGTTGATTCCTCGTTTTTACTAATCCCGCAAACGTATAATGAACAACATCGTGTTTTTATAGATGAGCGACCATATCTAGGTGCGATGGAATTTTTGGTTGAAAATAAACGTTTTGTTCGCCCTGTCAATCAACTTCCTTTGGAAGATTATTTAAAAGGAGTTGTTCCTCTTGAAGTGTTCCCTTCATGGAATATTGAGGCTTTAAAGGCACAAGCCCTTGCTGCAAGAACTTATGCAGTGTCACATCTAAATGAAGAGATGGATGATACAACCTTTTACCAAGTATATGGGGGATACGCTTGGAATGCAAGAACGACAGAGGCTGTAGAAGCTACAAAGGGGCAGGTCATTACATATAATGACAGGTTAATTGATGCTTTCTATTCAGCTAGCAACGGGGGAATGACAGAGAATAATACAAATGTCTGGGGTGGGGATAGTCGGTCATTTTATCCAATTAAAGAAGATCCCTTTGATCCAATACATCCTTGGGAGTTTACATTATCGAAAACTCAAATAAATCTTGAAGAAATTAATTGGGAGTCTTCTGACCCTTGGGAAGAACTTCAAGAAGTAGATAAAGAAATAACTGCAGTAATGAAAAAATCAATAAATCGACAAGGATATCCTGGAGATATTGTCATTCTTTCGATTCCAAATTTAGAGATAAGTCCTAAGAAGTATAAATCAAATCGATCCACCACAGGGACAATCGAGGTTGAATTCTTACAAAAACTCATTGACGGGACTGTCTTGCTTGGGAATCTTACGTTGGAGAATGTAAATGTAAATCGGATACGTCCGATGATTGGTGGAAGTATTTTTAAGAGTTACTATATTGACTCGTTTGAGGCAACAGAGACGAAATATGTGATTAGAGGAAAAGGATATGGCCATGGAGTAGGGATGAGCCAGTGGGGAGCTAGTATCATGGGTGACCAAGGTAAAAAATATAATGAGATTATTCAGTTTTATTTTCCTGGAACAACAATCACAAATTACGAAAATGTTCTAAATTAGAAAGGGTCCTGTAGCTATTTACAGGACTTTTATTTTTATGTTATTTTTCTTTTTTTTACGTTTGCCATTTTTTTTGATATATATTTCAAGGATTTCATTTCGAAAAAGTGCTTCAATTTTCTTTTTTTCTAATTCGAAAGGAAGGGTTACAACTCTTTCAGTCAATACTGTATCATTAGGAGGTTTTACGCAATCTGTAAGCTTGATACGAAATGTATCGTTCTCGACATTTAATTGGATTTGCTCAGGTTGATATCCAGATAATTCAGCCTCGATAATATACTCATTCTGTGTTTCAAATAAATCAATCCTAAATTGATAATCGTCTAATAGATAGGGGTCATCAAGGAATTGTTTCATCCAATCCTCTAACCCGTGAAAGGAAAAAGGATTGGATTTATCGAAATTATTCATAATTTGAACCTCCATGGAATTCTATATTCAGGTTATTCAGTAAGAGGGTTGTTCGTGATAATGAAATACAAAAATTTGTACAATCCGTTTGTAAAGTATGATACATTCATGTAAAAATAGAGATACTATGGGCTTAGTGGAGGAATTTGGTATGAATACTTTGTTTCAACTGCTTCCGGCCATCCACGATTTGCAAGCTTCTCCAACTTTCTCTCAGCTGTCGAAACGTCATCAAGTGAGTAGAGAAATGTTGACAAATGTTTTGCGAGATGTTGTAACAGACATACGAAATGATATCGTACAAGGCGAGTGTGGTGGAAGTATCTCTTCAAAAGAAGAAATGATGGCATTTATCTTTCAAAGGGGAGAAAGTGAGTTATTACATAAAACGAAATACTACTTAACCAAAACAATCAATGCAACTGGTACGGTTCTACATACTAATTTGGGACGTGCTAGACTAAGTGATAAAGCAATTCAGCATGTTGTCGAGATTGCGGAGGGTTATTCTAATCTAGAGTATGACATAAACGAGGGAACGCGGGGATCACGCCACTCCGTTGTGGAATCGTTATTGGTAGAATTAACCGGTGCCGAAAGTGCAATTGTTGTAAACAATAATGCAGCTGCAGTTTATTTAACATTACGTGCGTTAGCCAAAAATAAAGAGGTGGTCGTTTCTCGTGGCCAATTAGTGGAAATCGGGGGCTCATTTCGAATATCAGCTATTATGGAGGAAAGCGATGCTATTCTAGTTGAGGTGGGCACAACCAATAAAACACACTTAGCTGACTATGAGGATGCCATCACAGAGCAAACTTCGGTGATTCTTAAGGTACACAGTAGTAATTTCAAGACGATTGGCTTCACAAAAACTGTTGGAATTTCGGAGTTGGTTACACTTAAGGAGAAAAAAGATAACCTTGTTATATATGAGGACTTAGGGAGCGGGGTTTTATATGATTTTACGCAACACGGAATTGGTGAAGAACCCGTTATTAAAGATATTCTAGCGGAAGGGGTTGACCTTGTTTCATTTAGTGGAGATAAACTCCTTGGTGGACCTCAGGCTGGTATAATTGTTGGTAAGAAAGGACTAATTGATGTATTAAAAAAACATCAACTTGCCAGGGTGTTACGGGTCGATAAATTGACATATGCTGCACTCGAAGCAACTTTAGTTTCCTATCTAAAAGGCAATCATAACGAGATTCCGACGATCCGTGATATTATCGCATCCAAAGAGGAAATCAGAGAAAAATGTCAATTTTTTATTGATTGCTTATTAGGTCAAACAAAAGTCTATGAGTTGAAGATAAATGAAGATGGATCCCCAATTGGTGGCGGAACAATGCCTGGTGTTGAAGTGCCAACCTATGTCGTAAGATTATCACACCCAGACAGATCTTCAACGGAGTTAGCAAACCTGCTACGTCAGAATCAAACACCAGTTATTACACGAATAAAGAATAATGAAGTAGTTCTTGATTTTCGTACCGTTGAAAAAGAAGAAATCAATGAGATTGTAAATGCCTTATCTATTCTTGCATAAAAAGCCGCAGACGATTTTGCGGCTTTTATTTTCCCTTTGTTACTTACATATCGTGGCCTTGGTTGTTTTTTTGTCTAGTGTGGTTTCGATTTTTTACTTTTTTAGAGCCACTCATTGGTTGAGGTTGACTTCCTGTACTTTGTCCGCCATTTGCTCTAATATCCTTGAACGTGTTTTTTTCTCCCATGATTTATCCCCCCTTCTTTGATTAGGATAATTGTTTTACCACTTTTTTATGCGGTGGAAACGGAATGATTTTCTGGAAAAAAGGTAAGCTATTATTGCACGAATTACCATAAGGGAGTTGAAAATATGCCTTATCATAAGGATAAACAGCAGGCTTTCCAAGCAGCACAGCAAGGTACTGAACAAGCTAGAGATGTATATGAGAATATCGTCAGCAATGACCCAGATTATGGTGCTCACTTAAAGAGGTTAAAAAATGAAGTCAATGAAGCATATCAGCAAATCGAAAATGCATTAGAGGTGGCTTCAGAGCATCAGAAATCCCAACTTCAGCAATTTCAACAAGATTTACAATCCATCATGAATGAAGTAAATGAATAAAAAAACAAGCCCGCTTTTTGCGGGCCATTTATAATTTATCATATTTTGTTCAACCCAAGACGCTTTCTGTACAGTAAGAAATTGTCTCGTTTATGTTTGGCTTCTTATGTTATCCAATTTTACTGATTCTTTTTCCGCTTTTTATTATTTTGTCGTTGTTCTGCCGTTAATGGTTCATTTGCAAACTCTTCGTTATATCCTGCTCCAATTCCTTGGGCACTCGCATCATTCATACCAGGTCGAACATGATTTGCTTTACGTTTCGACATTCTCTTCACCTCCGACCTTATTTTGTTCTTTTTTCAACAAATTATCCTTGATGTCAATAAGTAAAACTTATTGAGCTTAATAACTTACTTGTTATTTACTTATGTCTATAGTTATATTAATATATGTATTGGGAGTTTTAAAATCTCTTAAATTTCGACAATTTGGATAAATTGCGATACTATTTAATTGAAGGGGGTTATACATATGGCAAAGCATGATGTATTTAATGCACGTTCTTCTTTCGAAGCAAACGGCAAAAAGTATAACTATTATAGCTTACAAGCATTAGAAGATGCGAAAATTGGTAACGTTTCAAAATTGCCATATTCCATTAAGGTTCTCTTAGAATCTGTATTACGTCAAGTTGATGGAAGAGTAATTACGAAAGAACACGTTGAAAACTTAGCAAAATGGGGAACAGATGGCTTACAAGAGGTTGATGTTCCATTCAAACCATCTCGAGTAATTCTACAAGACTTTACTGGAGTTCCTGCTGTAGTTGATTTAGCTTCACTTCGTAAGGCAATGGCTGATATGGGTGGAGATCCTCAAAAAATCAACCCTGAAATCCCAGTAGATCTTGTTATTGACCACTCCGTACAAGTAGACAGAGCAGGAACACTAGATGCGCTTCAATTTAATATGGATTTAGAATTCGAACGAAATGCAGAACGTTATAAGTTTTTGAGCTGGGCTCAAAAATCATTCGATAACTACCGTGCTGTACCACCAGCAACTGGTATTGTTCACCAAGTTAACCTTGAATATTTAGCAAATGTTGTTCATGCTGTTGAAGGAGAAAACGGTGAATTTGAAACATTCCCTGATACACTTGTTGGTACTGACTCTCATACTACAATGATTAACGGAATCGGTGTACTTGGATGGGGTGTTGGAGGAATTGAAGCTGAAGCAGGAATGCTCGGTCAACCTTCATATTTCCCTGTGCCTGAAGTTATCGGAGTGAAATTAGTAGGTACACTACCAAACGGTACAACAGCTACTGACTTAGCACTTAAAGTTACTCAAGTATTACGTCAAAAGGGCGTTGTTGGTAAATTTGTTGAATTCTTCGGTCCAGGAGTTTCACAACTTCCATTAGCTGACCGTGCAACTATTTCGAACATGGCTCCAGAATATGGTGCTACTTGTGGATTCTTCCCAGTAGATGGTGAAGCACTAGAATATCTACGTCTAACAGGACGTGATGAAGAGCAAATTAAAGTCGTAGAAGAATACTGTAAAGCTAACGGTTTATTCTATACAGCAGATGTTGAAGATCCAACTTTCACAGACGTTGTTGAAATCAATCTTTCTGAAATTGAAGCAAATCTTTCTGGTCCAAAGCGTCCACAAGATTTAATTCCACTTTCAAAAATGAAAGAAGCTTACCAAACAGCATTAACTGCAACTGGTAACCAAGGATATGGTTTAACTCCTGAAGAAATCAACAAGGAAATTACCGTGAAATTTGAAAATGGCGAAGAAGTACAAATGAAGACTGGTGATATTGCAATTGCTGCAATCACAAGTTGTACAAATACTTCAAACCCATACGTAATGTTAGGTGCGGGTCTTGTTGCGAAAAAGGCGGTTGAAAAAGGCCTAGAAGTTCCTAAATATGTTAAAACATCATTAGCACCTGGTTCTAAAGTTGTTACTGGCTATTTAGAAGATTCAGGATTACTATCTTACCTTGAAAAGCTTGGTTTTAGTACTGTTGGTTATGGATGTACAACATGTATCGGTAACTCAGGTCCGTTAGCTCCTGAAATTGAATCAGCTGTTGCTGAAAACGACCTAGTAATTACATCTGTACTTTCTGGTAATCGTAACTTTGAAGGACGTATCCACCCACTAGTAAAAGGTAACTACCTTGCATCACCACCACTTGTAGTGGCATATGCGTTAGCTGGAACTGTTGATATCGATCTTGAAAAAGAACCAATCGGTAAAGATAAAGACGGTAACGATGTATTCTTTAATGACATCTGGCCAACTGCAGAAGAAGTGAAAGCAGAGGTTAAAAAGACTGTTACACCTGAGCTATTCAGAAAAGAATACGAGCGTGTATTTGATGACAATGAGCGTTGGAACGCAATCGAAAGTACTGATGAGGCACTATACGTGTGGGATGAAGATTCAACATACATTCAAAACCCACCATTCTTTGAAGGCCTATCTGCTGAACCAGGTGAAGTTAAACCACTTAGTGGATTACGTGTAGTTGGTAAGTTCGGTGATTCCGTAACAACTGACCACATTTCACCAGCAGGTTCAATTGGTAAAGATACTCCTGCAGGTAAATACTTACAGGAAAAGGGCGTTTCGCCTCGTGACTTTAACTCTTATGGTTCACGTCGTGGTAACGACCGTGTTATGACAAGAGGAACGTTTGCGAACATTCGTATTCGTAACCAAATCGCTCCTGGAACAGAGGGTGGATGGACTACTCACTGGCCAACAGGCGAAGTTATGTCTATCTATGATGCATGTATGAAATACAAGCAAGATGGTACTGGCTTAGTGGTTATCGCTGGTAACGACTATGGTATGGGATCATCTCGTGACTGGGCTGCGAAAGGTACAAACCTTCTTGGTATTAAGACAGTTATTGCTGAAAGCTTCGAGCGTATTCACCGTAGTAACCTTGTATTAATGGGTGTACTACCTCTCCAATTCAAACAAGGTGAAAATGCTGAAACACTTGGCTTAACTGGAAAAGAAACTATTGAAGTTCAAATTGATGAAAATGTAAAACCACGTGATTATGTAAAAGTAACTGCTACTGACGAAGATGGAAACAAGAAAGAGTTTGACGTACTTGTTCGATTCGACAGTGAAGTTGAAATTGATTACTACCGTCACGGCGGTATCCTACAAATGGTACTTCGTGATAAAATGAAGGGTTAATCTCCTTATTAGCAAAGGCGGTTTTGTGAAGTTCACAAAACTGCCTTTTTATTTGGACTCGATATATGGTTAAATAAGTATAATGACAGTAAACAGGTCCTTTACAGTTGCTGAAATTTTTACGGAGGTTTCAAATGCTAAAAAAAATCATTATTCCACTTATTCTGTTAGGTCTAGTAGGATATGCTGTTTTTGAGTTTGTAGAAGATAAAAAAAGAGGGGTAACGGGTATCGAAATAGGAAATACAGCGCCCGATTTTGAACTACAATTATTAAACAACGAAAATGAAACAATCCGTTTATCCGACTTAAAAGGGAAAAAAGTGGTGGTAAACTTTTGGGCATCATGGTGCAAACCATGTCGAGAAGAAATGCCTGAAATTCAGTCGTTTTACGAAACAAAGAGTGATGATGTAGAGATATTAGCAGTTAATATGACTGCATCCGAAGTTAAAGCTGAAAATGCACATGAATTCGTTGAAGGAAAAGGCTATACATTCCCGCTATTAGTAGATCCTAAAAACCAGGCAAGCAGTGATTATAAGGTTTTAGGTTTACCCGAAACGTTCTTCATCAATTCAGACGGAACGATTAATCATTATATTAAGGGTCAAATGGACTTTGAAATGCTTGAAACCCAAGTGAATAAACTTAGATAACATGAAGAACCAAGTGAATTTGGTTCTTTTTTTGTTTTTTAACCCTTAAAGTCCAGTGAAAGAGTTTTTAAAATAAATTTTCGAAAATTTGTAATAATTTGTTCGTTTTTTGGAGATTATTACTAATACAATAGTGTATAGAGGAAGGTGAGAAAATTGAGAAAAGTTAGAAAGGTTACATTTGCTGAGTTGGTTAAAGAAAATAAATTAGAATTACTAAAAGACCAAGAAGCAATGGAACGCATTGAGGCGAGATTAGAGCAAAAAAGATTAGAAAAAGCTGAGTAAGTTTCCCATCAAATCTAATCGGGTGAATTGGATACAATCTCCACTCTTCTTTTTACATGAGAACGCTTCTTACAGGTGATAATGAAAAGGAGGAGGGGGAAATAATATGCCAAGAAATTACCATAACCAATTTAAAAATAACCAAACTGGAACTCAACCACGCGGATTTGGTGGAAATAAAGGAAAAAAAATGCAAGATAAATCTGGGCAGCACGCTCAGGTCATGCAAACAAAAGGTGAATAAACTAGCTTAATTCTCACATGATAAAAGGGCGTTTTTGACAACGTCCTTTTATTTATGTCAGAAATTAAATATCCTTTATTTACTTGTGAATCGTCAGAAATTCAGAAATAAAATGGGCTAACTTGAAGCAATATATAGATGTAACATTACTACATAGGAGGAATAAGGATGACACACAACAGATCAAAACCGGATGACCGCAGTGATAATGTAGAGAGACTCCAAGACATGGTCCAAAATACAATTGAAAACATTGAAGAGTCTCAAGAATCAATGCAGTTTTCGAATGAAGAGGAGCGACAAAAGATACAAGCTAAAAACCAACGTCGCGAGGAATCAATTCGAGCAATGCGTGAAGAGATTAAAGATGAAGCCTCTGACAGGGAAAACGGTTATCAATAAACTTCCAAAAGGTATGCCAAGGAACGCCGGTATACCTTTTTATTTTGTTCTAATTTAGATGCGTCTTATTGTTGGTGCTTTTCCAGTTATGATACTATATTTTTAACGCATTTTGTTTTAGGGAAAGGGAGAGGTTGAAATTGTTAATTTCCAAGAAAGAAATCGAAGTACGATATGCTGAAACGGATCAAATGGGTGTTGTCTATCATGCAAATTATCTAGTTTGGATGGAGCTAGGGAGAACACAGCTTATTAAGGACCTGGGCTTTAGCTATGCGGAGATGGAGAGCGATGGGATTATTTCCCCTGTTATTGATCTGCAAGTTTCCTATAAGAAACCGTTAAGGTATAGTGAAACAGCGTTGGTTAAGACTTGGATTGAACATTATGATGGTCTTCGAGTTATTTATGGATATGAAATTGAAAACCCCAATGGTGAGATATCCGTGAACGCGACTTCTTCACATGTATGTGTGAAAAAGGACTCCTTTCGGCCAATATCGATTAGAAAACTGTATCCTGAATGGCATCTTGCATATGAAAATGCAAAGAAACCTAAAGAATAAAAGAGACACGGTACATCCTACGATGTGCCGTGTCCTCTAGATTATTCTCTGTCTACGAGCCATTGATTCATGTGATGAATCATTTCTTCATACTTATTTGTAGCATTACTTAACCCGAATTGGCCAGCGTTTTGAAGCGGTACCACTTTAAAATTTCTGAAGCCACTGCTTGAAACAAATGTTGGTGTAAATTGTGGATTTTGAATACGAACAATAGTTTCATCGACTGCTTTGACTTCTTTCACAATTTCGATTTGCAAAACTCCACCAATATCTTTATAATCCCACATCTGCCCAGACAAGAAGTTCCCTAACGAATAGACTACAAAGGTTTGATTCCCATCCTTACCTGTTAACCAATCCATCGGCTGCAATACGTGAGGGTGGTGGCCAATAATGAGATCGACTCCTTCATCTGCTAACTCCTGGGCGAGCTGTTTTTGGTGGTCATTTGGATATAATTGATATTCATTTCCCCAATGCATACTAACTGTAACCACATCCGCTACTTGTTTTGCAGCTTTTATATCTTCCTTAATTAAGTCCATATCAATTAAATTTACTAAATAATCTTTCCCTTCCGGAACTGGGATACCGTTTGTACCATATGTGTAAGAAAGGAATGCGATGCTAATTCCATTTCGATTTAAAATCCGGATTTTATTTTTATCCTCAGGGCTTTGATAGCCTCCAGTGTATTCCATATCTATTTTGTTTAAGTAATTTGTAGCACTTATAATCGCTTTTTCACCACGGTCAAGTGTATGGTTGTTAGCAATTGAAACAATGTCAACGCCTGCATCTTTAAACGCGTCTGCAACCTCATATGGGCTATTAAAGGAAGGATATGTTGATAAACCGATTTCTGTGCCACCCACAATAGTTTCTTGGTTAGCGATTGTAAGATCAGGGCTTTCTAGTAAACCCTTTACATTTTCAATCATAGGTTTGAAATCATAACCGTCACCAGTTTTTGCGTCATCATACACAGTCGAATGGATTAAGATGTCTCCAATTGCTCCGAGTGTCATTGATGTTGTAAATGGTCTGAAAGCTTGTTCTGTCTTTTTAAATTCATGATTTTGAATAATTCTGGCTTCTGTAGATGTGTTCGCTTTCAAGTTATTTAATGTAAAATAAACACTAATCGGAACCAGTAAAAGGATTAATAAGCTAATAAAATATTTGGTGCTATTTCTTGATTTACTTTTCTTTCTGCTTCTTCTCATACGACATTACTCCCCAGGATAAATGTTCATTCTACATCTACTATAATACAAAACTTTGAAAAAAGGTTAGAAATTTATCGAATATTGTCATTTGTTTTAGGATATTTCAAAACTCGAAATATATAAGAAGGAATATATGGAAAAATAGTCGAATAAGTTCTTATGGGATTTTTAAATCTAAAAAAGTAGGAGGTTGAGTATGCAGTTTCAGAAACCTGATGTAGAACAATTTTTTAGAACCTTTGGAATACAAACTTTTACGATAAGTCCAGATGAAAAACAGCTAGTATTTAGTTCGAACCTTAGTGGTAAATATAATCTTTGGGCTATGGATTTACCAAACAAATTTCCGTACCCACTTACTTTTAATGATCAAAGCTGCCACGAGCTTACCTATGATAAAGATGGGCGATTTTTGATTGTGGGTTTTGATAAAGATGGAGATGAAAATACACAGCTATATGCTATACAACCACAGGGTGGAGAATTAAAACCAATTCGTAAAAATGATGGACACCGTCATATGATAGCTATTCTTTCTAAGGATGGAAAGAAGTTATATTATACGTCAAATAAGGACAATCCAATGTGTTTGAATTCGTATTGTTATAATTTGGACACAGAAGAAGAAACAATAATTAATGAAGGTAAACAGGCTGCAACATATTTAACTGCACTTAGCCCAGATGAGAGTGGTCAAATTTATTTAAAGCATTTTGCCAACACATATTCACTCGCTTTTTTACATAAGGACGGAAAGAAATATCGATTAACACCCGAAACAGAAAATCAACATACCGTGTCTGATTCCTTATTTGCTTCGGAGTCAACAATCTACTTGCTAACAGATTATGATGATGACTTTTCATATCTTGCCAAATATGATGTGAGTACGAACCAATTCTCTAAAGTTGTGTCACTTGAAAAAGAAGATTTCAAATCCATTAAATATCATAAAGAAACTCAAACCATTTATATTGTGAGTGAAAAAGGTGTTGAGGATTTTCTATATGCCTATCATATTGAAACAGGGGCGCTTGAAAAGCTAAAAACACCTACATCCGTTTTAGAGAAACTAATTGTGACAGAAAATAATAACCTATATGTGTTAGGTCGATCTTCGACCAGTCCATTTAATATCTACAAACGCTCGGCTAAAGAGGATTCATGGGAAGCATGTACAAATTTTGGTGTTCCTGGTGTGAGCGAAGAAGAGCTAGTGCACCCTGATGTCATCACCTATCCATCCTTTGATGGGTTAGAAATTGAGGCATTATTCTTTAAAGCGAAAGAAGATGTATCGAATGGTCATGTCATTTTATGGCCACACGGTGGACCACAAGCTGCAGAAAGAAAGTCATTTAGAGCGATGTTTCAATCTTTAGTAAACCGCGGATACAGCGTTTTTGCACCGAATTTCCGTGGTTCAACCGGATACGGTCTCGCGTTTACAAAAATGGTAGAAGGAGACTGGGGCAATGGACCGCGTCTTGATAATATTGAAGGCCTGGAATGGTTAATAAAAAATGGATATGCAGACCGTGAAAAAATCCTATTATTAGGTGGTAGTTATGGCGGTTATATGTCATTGTTGCTACATGGTAAGCATCCTGAGTATTTTAAAGCTGTAATTGATATCTTTGGCCCTAGTGATTTGTTCTCGTTTATTGAATCTGTTCCTGAGCACTGGAAGCCTGTTATGAATCAATGGGTTGGTGACCCTGTAAAAGACCGAGAGAAGCTTATTGAGTTCTCCCCGATTACCCATTTAGAGGGTATGATAAAACCAATGTTAGTTATACAGGGGGCAAATGATCCCCGTGTTGTGAAAGCTGAATCAGATAAAATCGTTAAAGCGTTGCAAGATAAAGGAAGAGAAGTGGAGTATCTAGTACTTGAAGATGAAGGACATGGGTTCTCGAAAAAGGAAAATGAAATCAAAGTAAATCGGAAAATCTTAGAATTCTTTGATCGCTTTATCTAAAAAAAAAAGACATGTAACCCGAATAGAGTTACATGTCTTTCTTAAAACCACTTAGGTAAATCTATAACCATTTAATTTTTGGTTCTGTTTTATTTTTTATTCGCACGATATTTGCACGGTGTCGATAAAACACAAATGCTGCTAGTAATGAAACGACTATTATAAGAGGATAATCCGTTTCAAAGAAGATACTATAAACGATGCTGAAAGTGACACAGTAAATAGCAACGAGCATGGAAGCAAGCGAGACCATTTTTGTTAACTTTAAGAAAATAAAGAAGCATATTAATGTCGTAATAAACAGAATCGGATTATACGCTAGAAGAACACCTCCGGAGGTTGCAACCGCTTTTCCTCCTTTAAATCCAGCGAAAATTGGATACATATGTCCAACCACTGCAACCATTCCAACTAATAGAGGATGCAAATCACCTGGATCACCTAAAAAGATCATGGCAAGTGCGGTTGCTAAGGTTCCTTTTAAGATATCTGCAATCGTTACGATTAAACCTGCCTTTTTTCCAAGTGTACGGAACGTATTAGTTCCACCTAAATTTCCGCTGCCATGCTCCCTGATATCAATACCGTAACCAATCTTCCCGACGATTAATCCAGAAGGTATCGAACCAAGAAGGTAAGCAAGGAGTATAATAACAATATTTAGTACCATACACATGACTCCTTTAATAAAATAATAATAAGTGCTTATTGCAAAAGATGTAACATTCTTATGTGATTATACCACGCTTGTACAAGTATTCTCATTAAACTAGAAATTTTTTCTCATAATGATTATTTTCTTCTGTTTTGGACGAAAAATTAAAGAAAGGTATGAAGAATTTGCAATACTGGCTTGAAAATCAAAATAAATGCAGGAATAACTAAGCTTTGGACCGAAATACTATGATAGAATTAATATATAATAAAGGGGACTCACTATAATGTCTTTAGAAATTCCAACTCGCGCTGAACTAGGTGAAATTTTGAAGAAAAGCAAAAGAATTGCTGTTGTTGGGTTATCTGATAATCCTGATAGAACCTCTTATATGGTGAGTAAGGCAATGCAGGATGCGGGGTATGAAATCATTCCTGTCAATCCAACAATAGACGAAACACTAGGTGAAAAGGCTGTTAAATCTCTAAAAGATATCAAAGGACATATTGATATTGTTAACGTTTTTCGCCGCTCAGAACATTTAATGGATGTTGCGAAGGATTTTGTTGAAATTGATGCTGACGTTTTTTGGTCTCAGATTGGCTGTGTTAGTGAGGAAGCATACGACTTTTTAAAAAGTCGCGATAATATAGTTGTCATGGATCGTTGTATAAAAGTTGAGCATGCGTTGACAAAATAAAAACCAAGAGACAAAAAATCCTTGTTTTTAGACAAGGATTTTCGCCTTTTCACGGAAAACGGTTTGCGAAATCTGGATAAAGTTATAAAATAAAACATAGGGCAGTAAATTACAAAACATTTGTTCTGTCAGTAAAGAAGGTATACTTATATAGAGAGAGGCTATTTGATAGCTATGTGCTTGGGTGTTGTCCCAAGTGTTTTGTATATGAAAGGGGTATGTTTTTTGGCTAAGCAACAATTTGATTACAATGATGATGCAATACAGGTACTAGAAGGCCTTGAAGCTGTTAGAAAAAGACCTGGTATGTATATTGGGAGTACGGATAGTAAGGGTCTTCACCACCTTGTTTATGAAATTGTAGACAATTCAGTGGATGAAGCACTTTCTGGCTATGGAAATCACATCATTGTAAAAATCCATAAAGATAATAGTATAAGCGTCCAGGATAAAGGACGTGGAATGCCAACAGGCATGCATAAAATGGGGAAGCCCACACCAGAAGTTATTTTCACAGTACTACACGCCGGCGGAAAATTTGGACAAGGTGGGTATAAAGCAAGTGGAGGTCTCCATGGTGTTGGGGCTTCTGTAGTGAATGCTTTATCCGAATGGTTGACGGTAACCATTAAGCGTGGTGGGTTTATCTACGAACAACGTTTCGAAAACGGTGGAATACCTGCTACTACTCTTGAAAACGTTGGGAAGACAAATCAAACAGGTACAACCATTCACTTTAAGCCAGACCCAACTATTTTTAGTACCACTACATTTAATTTTGAAACATTAAGTGAACGATTCAGAGAATCTGCCTTTTTACTAAAAGGATTAAAGATTGAAATAATAGATGAACGAAATGATTTTCATGATGTTTATCATTATGAAAACGGCCTTGAAGCATTTGTTCAATATTTGAATGAAGAAAAAGATGTTTTACATCCTGTCGTTTCATTTGAAGGAATTCAAAACCGAATAGAGGTCGATTTTGCGTTTCAATTTAATGACGGGTATTCAGAAAGTATCTTGTCTTTTGTTAATAACGTGAGAACAAAGGATGGAGGTACCCATGAAGTAGGTTCGAAAACAGCATTAACACGTGCTTTTAATGAATATGCTCGTAAAACAGGGCAGTTGAAAGAAAAAGATAAAAATCTGGATGGTTCCGATATTCGCGAAGGATTAACGGCTATTGTTTCTGTTCGTATTCCTGAAGAATTGCTGCAATTTGAGGGACAAACAAAAGGTAAGCTAGGAACCAGTGAAGCACGATCTGCTGTTGATTCTGTTGTTTCTGAAAACTTAGCTTATTTTCTAGAGGAAAACCCAGATGTGAGTACTCTTCTTGTAAAAAAGGCAATTAAAGCTGCTCAAGCAAGAGAGGCTGCTCGAAAAGCGAGAGAAGAAGCGAGAAGTGGGAAAAAACGAAAGAAATCTGAGACATTATTGAGTGGTAAGCTAACCCCTGCTCAATCACGTAATCCTGAAAAAAATGAACTTTACTTAGTTGAGGGTGATTCTGCTGGAGGTTCAGCTAAACAAGGTCGTGACCGACGTTTCCAAGCTGTTCTTCCGTTAAGAGGAAAGGTCATTAATACAGAAAAAGCAAAGCTAAATGATATCTTTAAAAATGAAGAGATCAATACCATTATCCATACAATCGGTGGTGGTGTCGGAGCTGATTTTGCTTTAGAGGATATTAACTACGATAAAGTTGTAATCATGACAGATGCTGATACGGATGGAGCGCATATACAGGTCTTGCTTTTAACCTTCTTTTACCGCTATATGAAGCCATTAATTGAAGCGGGTAAGGTCTATATTGCCCTTCCACCACTTTACAAAGTTAGTAAAGGAACAGGCAAAAAGGAAGTCATCGAGTATGCTTGGGATGATAATGAGTTAAAGGGTGCAATCAGCAAAATTGGAAAAGGGTATATCATTCAACGCTACAAAGGTTTAGGCGAAATGAACGCAGATCAGCTTTGGGATACTACGATGAACCCCGACACGAGAACATTAATTCGAGTTCGAATCGATGATGTAGCAAGAGCCGAACGAAGAGTAACTACGCTAATGGGTGATAAGGTGGAACCACGACGTAAGTGGATTGAATCCAATGTTGCCTTTGGGCTAGATGATGATTCGAATATCTTGGACAATGAAAATTTATCGGTCGTAGAAGGGGAGTAACAATAAATGTCATTAACTGAGAAATACCGTGATTTGCCTCTTGAGGAAGTAATTGGAGATCGTTTCGGTAGATATAGTAAATATATTATTCAAGATCGTGCATTACCAGATGCAAGGGATGGTTTAAAACCCGTTCAAAGACGTATTCTTTACGCCATGCATGTCGAGGGAAATACAGCTGACAAAGGGTTCCGTAAATCAGCTAAAACAGTAGGTAACGTAATCGGTAACTATCATCCACATGGAGATACTTCAGTATACGATGCAATGGTCCGTCTAAGCCAAGACTGGAAAGTTCGTAATGTATTAATTGAAATGCATGGTAATAACGGTAGTAACGATGGAGACCCACCTGCCGCTATGCGTTATACAGAGGCACGTCTATCAAAACTTGCTTCTGAACTCTTACGTGATATTGAAAAGAATACGGTTGAATTCATACCAAACTTTGATGATACAAGTAACGAGCCACTCGTTTTACCAGCTAGTTTTCCAAATTTGCTCGTTAATGGTTCAACTGGGATCTCTGCAGGATATGCAACCGATATTCCGCCTCATCACCTTGGTGAGGTTATTGACGGAGTAATTAAGCGAATCGACCAACCTTATTCAACTGTCGATGATCTTATGCAAGTGATTAAAGGTCCTGATTTTCCAACAGGTGGAATCATTCAAGGGATTGAAGGCATTAAGAAAGCGTACGAAACTGGAAAAGGTAAAATAATTGTACGAGGAAAAGCGGAGATTGAAAATCTACGTGGTGGAAGACAACAGATTGTTGTTACAGAAATTCCATACGAAGTGAATAAAGCCAACATGGTTAAAAAGATTGACGAGATTCGTTTAGATCGAAAAGTAGAAGGGATTAGTGAAGTTCGTGATGAAACGGACCGTACTGGCTTAAGAATCGTCATCGAACTTAAGAAAGATGCCGATGCTAATGGGGTCTTACATTTCCTCTATAAAAATACTGATCTTCAAATAACCTATAACTTTAATATGGTTGCCATTTTAGACAGAAGACCAGTTTTGATGACTCTACCGAAAATCTTAGATGCATATATTAATCATCAAAAAGAAGTAATCACGAATCGCTCTCAATTTGAATTGGAAAAGGCTCGTGACCGACAGCATGTTGTTGAAGGGCTCATTAAGGCATTATCAATCTTGGATGAAGTAATCGCTACGATTCGTGCATCCAATGATAAGAAAGACGCAAAGAACAATTTAATCACAAAATTTGGTTTTACAGAACCACAGGCTGAAGCGATTGTTTCTTTACAATTATATCGCTTAACCAATACAGACATCACAGCACTACAGCAGGAATTCGATGAATTAAATCAGAAAATAAATGAACTAGTAGAAATTCTTCAAAATGAAAGCAAGCTTCTACAGGTCATAAAAACAGATTTAAAGCGTGTGAAAAAGACATATGCAGATAGTCGACGTTCAAAAATAGAGGATGAGATAGAAGAAATTAAGATTAATCTAGAGGTTATTATTCCGTCCGAGGATGTAATTGTTACAGTAACACAGGATGGATATGTAAAACGAACAAGCCCTCGCTCCTATGCCGCTTCAAATGGACTTGATTTCGGTATGAAGGACACGGATCGATTATTGAGAAAGTTTGAGATTAACACAACTGACACGTTATTGCTCTTTACAAACAAAGGGAACTATTTATATATTCCTGTGCATGAGCTACCAGACATCAGATGGAAAGATCTTGGTCAACACGTTGCCAATATTATCAGCATCGATCGTGATGAATCCATCATTGAGGCATACCCGGTTACGAATTTTGAGTTACCAGAATATCTCCTATTTGTAACGAAAAACGGTATGGTGAAAAAGTCTGAGCTTTCTTTATATAAAGCTCAACGATATTCAAAACCACTCGTCGCGATAAATCTGAAAAATGATGACGAGGTAGTTAATGTTCACATTACAAATGGAAATATGGATGTCTTTTTAGTTACTCATCTAGGATATGGGCTTTGGTTTGGAGAAGAAGAGGTAAATGTAGTAGGTGCGAGAGCAGCAGGGGTTAAAGGTATTAACCTTAAGGAAGGCGATCACGTTGCTGCTGGTTTTGTTGTTCCACCGTCGGAACCAGCGGAGTTCAGTATTGTTACACAACGTGGTGCAGTCAAGAAAATGAAGATTACAGAATTCGAAAAAGCAACAAGAGCTAAACGGGGATTGGTCATGCTTCGTGAGCTTAAGAATCATCCACATCGCATTGCAGGAGTCCATTTTGTTTCAGAATTAGATGAACTGTTCATAAAAACACAGAATGGAAAAGTCGAATCAATTGAAACAAAGTCGTTACGTCCAAATGATCGATACAGTAATGGTTCATTTGTGGTTGATACTGATGAAGCGGGTGAAGTCATCGATTCCTGGATTATCACAAATGAAGAAGCCAATAATCAACCAAAATAAAATGAAAAACAGCTACTTGTTGGTAGCTGTTTTTTTGTAATAAAAGTAATAATTGTCAACGTAAATGTCTTTATTTTGAAAAATATTTATATTTTAAATATGCCTACTTTCCTGTACAATAATTATATATATAATTGGATTTAGAAGAGAGTAGGTAATATATAGAAAATGGTAAAAAAATATATTAATAAAAGAAATATTCTCCTAGTTATTGCTGCAGGTGTTTTATTGTATTTATTACCAATGTCCATTTCGTTAATCTTAGCTTTTCTGACTGCTCTTTTATTAGAGCCAGTAGTTAATTTGTTAATTACAAAATACCGGTTTAAACGAATCTATTCAGTGACGGTTACATTTGTTGTTTTCATGGTTTTTGTGTTATTTTTGGCATATTTACTCATCAACGTGATAATCAATCAATTGATTACAATCGTTAAAAATATACCTTTCTACATATCAAGTATTGATACTGATCAAATCATGGAGACCTTCCAAAAATTCGAGACGTACTTCGAGGGATTACCAAAGGAAGTTATGGATTCGATCATGAATACCCTTTATTCCTTTCAGGACTTATTAATTGTTGCTGCAAGAAATATAACAGAAGGGACTTTTAGTTTTGTCTCGAGTCTTCCGGAGTTATTATTAGAGCTTATTGTGTACCTAGTAGCAGCCTTTCTTTTTATGAACGATTTTCCTGCTATTAAAAATAAGTTTAAAGCGATGCTACAGGATAGTTCTATTGAGAAGATGAAAATAGTAACCACTCAATTGAAAAAAATATTTGTTGGGTTTATTAAAGCTCAAATTGTTTTAAGTGGTGTGACTTTTGTAATTACGTATGTTGGGCTTTGGATATTAGATGTAAACTACCTGATAATAATATCGTTGCTCATTGTTCTTGTAGATTTACTACCTATTTTAGGTACAGGTTCATTTATCGTTCCTTGGGCCATTTTCGTATTAATTAATGGCAATACAAAGCTTGGAATAGGGTTACTGATACTATTTATACTAATTACCGTGATTCGTAAAATCATTGAACCAAAAGTGTATTCACAGAACTTTGGAATCAGTGCGCTTGCTGCATTAATCAGTATGTATTTAGGATTTAAGATTATAGGAATCATAGGCCTTTTACTCGGACCGCTACTTGTTATTCTTTATGACTCACTAACAAAAGCTGGTGTTATCAATTTGGGCCTTAAATCGAATAAAATATAAGAAAAAGCTACCTAACAAGGTAGCTTTTTCTTATAACGATTCTCTTACTGTTGTTTCTAAAAAATCTCTAAATGCTTCCATGTCTTTTGAGTTACTGAATGCTGCTTGAGCAGTAGTATTATTGCCTCCACCTTTGCCATTATAACTCTTTAATTCCTGTTTGAATAATTGACCACATTGTACTGGAAACGATCCACTATGTGAGATTAGAAGCTTATTCTCATGTGTCGTAGTAAAAATGACACATTGATTTGTTGCTTCGTGGATTTGTTTAGCGATTCCTTGAAGTTCTTTCAATGATTTATCCTCAAAAGATTTGCTAATAATGGATCCTTCATGTGTTTGAATAAGTTCCTGAGCAAGAAACTGATTAAGTTTCTCTTTTAACTCCTCAATTTCTTTCTGATAGTGTTTATTTTCAATTTCTATCTTTGCAATTTTTTCAGCGAGACCCTCACGGTTTGTGCTGTGTTGAGTTGCTAGGGATGTTAATATCGTATGTGTTGTTTGGTAATCCTTTAGAGCACGACCACCGAAGATAAAGGATACGCGTGTATTTCCTTTGCTTTTTTCCGTTTTCAATAGCTTCATTATCCCTAATTCACCTGTTCTTGATACGTGTGTACCAGCACATGCCGATGTATCAATCCCATCTATTTCAACAATTCTAATTTCATTCCCCTCAACTTCAGGCATTTTTCGCAAGGGAAGGGTTCCTGCTTGTTCTTTAGTAACAAAATATGTGTTGATGTCTCGGTTAGCAAATATTTCCTTATTTACCTGATTTTCGATATGTTTAAGCTGTTCGTCACTGAATTCTGGAACACTTAAATCAATAGTTACGTTATCCTTGCCTAAATGGAAGCTTGATGTATGTGCATCGTATTCATCAATACATATTGCCGATAGTAAGTGTTGCCCTGTATGTTGTTGCATATGATCATATCTTAGTTCCCAATCAATTTGACATTCTACCGTTTCTTTTTCTAGGGGATGAGGGAGTTTATGGTACACTTCTCCGTCCTTTTGAAAAACATCTAAAACCCGAATGGTATCAATTAATCCAGAATCCGAGGGTTGCCCGCCGCCTTCAGGATAAAAGGCTGTTTCTTTAAGCGTAACGAAGTAGAAGTTATCTTTTTCTATCGTTTTTGTAACCGTAGTTGTCCAATTTGTCAGGTATGGATTTTCATAATACAGCTTTTTTGTCATGTAGGTCTCGATCCTTTCGATATCTGATATTAAAAAACATACTAGAAAAGAAAGAAAGTTTCAATAAATATTACAGTCAGTGTAATAAATAGGAGGGAGGAGGAGCAATTTAATATTATGTAAGGAGGAAATTTTGATGGAAGAAAATAGATTAATCGTGGGAGAAATTGAAGAGGATTCATTTGTTTTAACGCAATTCAAGCATTTGAGTACACAGTCAGTAATCAGTAAGGAAAGCTTGAAGGAGATATGCAACTACCTAAATAAAGAAATCGAAAGTGGAGAGCAGGAGCATTATATAACCTTAAATGATCAGTTACCAGTCAGAGTTAGTCATGAAGAGTTAGAGGAGCTCTTGGGTGAATTAACGATAATTCATGAGTTATTAAAATAGGTCAGGATAAAACAAAAAACAAAAATGAAAGTTACCATAATTACATTATGTAAACTAGAGTGTAAAAAAAGAGGGAGGGCACATAGTAGAATTATTGATATTTTTTAATAATAAATTCCATGCCAATTTCAATTAATGTATTGGCGTGCGTATCGAGCTTACGAGCACGATCTTTTAGCAATTCGTATTGTGCATGACTAAATGTTGTACCCATTTGCATTCGATCCTTAGGTTTCACAGGGACTTTAAATTCTTTTGGTTTTTTAAAAGTTTCTAATACATAATCAATACCGTCAGCAATTAATTGATTAAATGGAACTTGCTTGTCATTTGCAATTTGTTTTATTTGTTGCAGCAAAGCGCGGCTAACTGTTGTGTTTTTTGTAACACGATCCGCATTATGTTGTCTAATTTTACTTTCATAAGGCATTATATATCAACTCCTGAACTAATTTTGCCGATACAACGCGTTCTGAAACTGATTCGTATGTATTGTGAAGTATGATGTTCTTGTTTAATTACGTATTCATTATAGCATATGTACGTTATAATTTTGCCATTTTAACTAAGTTCTGAGAATAGATATTATGTCTACTAGAAAATAAATGTAGACTCAATTAAGCGCTAACTAGTCCCACCACCTTTTCTTAGGCTAAAATATGTACTATATAAAAAACGCCAATTTGGCGTTTTTTTAGTGAGCTACTATTCAGGATTAATACCTTAGCTAAGTCGATTTGTTGATCACGAACAATATACTTTTACGATTAATCTGCTAATTGTTCAATTAATTTACTAAATTCATTATCAGTTTTCAGCCAATTCTGGTAGGTACTTTTTCTTATTCCGACTGCTTCACAAGCTTTATTTATAGATTTACTTGAGTCATATTCTTTTATAAAGGATAATTTTCTATTCCTAACAGCCTCTTTTGTATACTTTAATTTAGAATTTGTAAGGTTGTTAACGTTTTCATTTTTGTCTGGAAAATTATCATATTTTCTTTCTGAATATATATCAGCTTCCTTATATATCCAGTCGAAAAATTCTCTTATAGTTTTTCGGCCACTTATGTATAAGCGGTAGAAGCTTCCTTTAGTAATAACCCTGGGTTCGAAACCTTTAGCATCAAAAATCTCTTGTAAATCTTTCATGAAACTTAAAGAACCACCTACAAAACTTACAAGATATCCTCTAGTGTAAATATTCCCATCCCCATCAAAATAGCCCCTAACAAAATGATTTAGGTATTCATCTGGAACAAAGGGAAAATCTACCGTTAATGATTTGTTTTGTGTAATTCCGTGTATATTGATTAAATCTTCCTTTAAAATTTTGCTGTTGAGATTTAGAAGATATACCCCTGTCTTTTTATTTCGTTGTAATGGATAATTAGATCCTAGTTCAACTTTGATCTTTTCTAAAATCCCTGGTTCTTTTTGAGAAATTGTAACAGTTTGAGTTGCACCAGAAATACAACAATCCGCCAACATAAAACCTAGATATATGCCATATTATTCGACCATTCCTTAAAGTAATGTTCATTAAGGGAATATTGTCGTTTCCAACTACCAAATGGTCTCATGTCTACATTGTGTTCTGAAAGGATTTTACTTATGTATCTTGGTGTTACATTAGCAAGTTTTGCAATCTCAGAGGTTTCACAACCATTCTCATATAATTGAATAATCTCATGAAACTCTAAGGTTCTTTTTCTCTTTTCTCTCCTTTTATTCTCCTTCATTTTACCAACTCCTCCTGTAATCAGAACACTTGTTCCTTGCATTTATTATAAGAACAAGTGTTCCTTAAATCAATCAGGAAATTGTGAATGTTTCTTATCTTAATTCAGTCTCGATATTTTCACCAATAACTGAAAGTTCTTAAAAATTGACCGATAAATTAGTCGCTGTTATTATAAGGAAATACTACGTAGTGTACGGGTAGGATTTTTCTTATAACTGTACAGAAAGGCGCGAAAACTACATGAACAAACCTACAGGAACGAAACGTTTACAACTTGCATTGCTCTTAGGGTCACTTGGACTGCTAGGACCCTTCACAATTGATATGTATTTACCATCATTTCCTACAATTGTGGAGGATTATGGAACGACTGCATCACTCGTCCAAATCAGTTTAACGACATGTTTGCTAGGACTAGGAGTTGGGCAATTAATTATTGGCCCAATGAGTGATGTACTAGGTCGACGAAAGCCATTACTTATTTTTCTTATCATGTATTTGATTGCTTCCGTTATTTGCGCTTTTGCTCCATCTATTTATCTATTTATTACAGGTCGTTTTCTACAAGGATTTGCAGCAGCCGGTGGACTTGTAATTTCTAGAGCGATTGTTCGGGATCTATATAGCGGTAGGGAATTAACCAAGTTCTTTTCATTATTAATGTTGGTTGGTAACCTTGGCCCTATTGTCGCACCAATTGCTGGTGGCGGAGTACTTGCATTTACGGATTGGAAAGGTGTATTTATTGTTTTATCAGTTGTGGGCTTGCTACTGTTCCTTATCATTACCTTTAACCTTGAGGAAACATTGCCGGTTGAAAAACGCGTACCCAGTAATCTAGCACAAGTACTTAACAATTTTGGTTCTCTTTTTAAAGACCGAGAGTTCCTTGGTTATGCACTTACACAAGGTTTTATCGTTGCGGGTATTTTTGCATATGTATCTGGTATTCCTTTTGTCTATCAGAATATTTATGGGGTCTCACCTCAAGTATTTAGTTTGTTATTTGGAGTAAATGGTGTGGGTTTAATTATTGGTACGCAGTTAGTTGGCCGTTTAGCAGATATAATTCCAGAGAAGACCTTCTTGAAATTCGGATTATTTCTTTCCACTACAGCAGGAACTTGTTTATTAGTAGCTCTTTTGTTAAAGGCATCACTTATTGCTGTTGCGATTCCAATTTTCTTTTTAGTGTGTTCGATTAGTATTATCTCAACAACTTCCTTTGCATTAGCTATCGAAACGCAAGGTCATATTGCGGGAAGTGCTTCCGCGTTGTTAGGGCTACTACCATTTGTTCTAGGATCAATTACATCCCCCCTTGTTGGGGTGGCAGGAGAATATTCAGCCATACCGATGGGTGTTGTTATTTTATCGACTAGTTTACTAGCTCTCCTTTCCTACTTTGGATTAGTTCGAAGAGCATCTCTTCAAGTACCAACTGCGAAGAAGTATTCTGGTTGATTAATCATACCTCTCTTAGTACGAAAACCGCTTATGTTATAGAGCTCTCTCTATAGAACATAAGCGGTTTTTTATGTGCTTTTGGTATAGATATCCTTTAATTTATCACTCAAATTAAAGTCGGGAAATAATACAAGTATCACTAAATGCAGAAGTTATTCTGCAAAACTATATGTAACTATCGATATTTTTGTGATATAACATCGTCTTTTTCTACAATAACAAAGCATGAAATGCATTAATCCTAATGTATTTTTGATTCCTCTCCCCTTCCCTATAAAAGTAGAAAAAACCATAAAAAAGAACCCTACGCTTTGCGTAAGGTTCCAGTTTTGCCATTATTATTTATTTACCAAGTGAAGATAAGAATACATTTTGTGCGGCATTTACTCCTGCACCAGGTTCAAATCGGTAAGAAAAGTCTTGCAAGCCTGCTTCCATGAGTGAAACAGCTTGTAGGACGTCACTTGGGAAACAATAGCCCATATGACCAAATCTAAATATTTTCCCTTGCAGATTCCCTAGGCCACCGGCAAAATCAAGATGGTACTTCTTCTTAAGGTGTCCTAGATATTCTGCAAGATCCAAACCTTCCGGGGTACGGATTGCAGTTATAGTCGGTGAGGCGAATTCATCACTAGTTAATAGTTCAATAGAAAGGGCTCTCATGGATTCGCGAACCATGTTCTTCATTAGTTCATGTCGTTCTACCGTTTTTGCAAATCCCCCCTCCTCGTCAACTAAATCACATACAGCCGAAAGTCCCATTATAAGTGAAATAGCTGGGGTGTTTGGAGTCATTCCTTTTTCTGCCCACTCTCGATAACTTAATAGATTTAGATAATACGCACTAGAACGATTAGCCTCAATTATCATCCATGCTCTCTCACTAAGGGCTATAAGAGAAAGTCCTGGAGGAAGCATCATTGCTTTTTGTGAACCGGTTACTAATATATCAATTCCCCATTGGTCCATTTCAGCAGGTGCTCCGCCGATACAACTTACTCCATCGACAATAAAGAGAGCATCTGAATGGTTATGTACCACTTCTGCTAATTGCTCAATTGGATTTAATATTCCAGTAGATGTTTCATTATACGTAGCAAATACGGCTTTGATATTTGAAAGCGGCTTCAAAAATGCTTCTAAGTCTTCTTTCGTACACGCTTCGCCCCACTTTTTTTCAAGCTTATGTACTTGTAGGCCGTACTTTTCACAGATTGAAACGAAATAATCACCAAAAGCACCAACAGTGATGACGACTACTTCTTCTCCAGGAGCAACCGTATTAACCACAGCTGCTTCTAACGCTGCCGTCCCTCCTGATGGGAGAAGTAAAATATCTTGGTTTGTTCCGAAGAAAGGTTTTACACGTTCTGTAACGTCTCTGTACAGGTTTACAAATTCTTCTGTACGGTGGCTAAACATATCCTGGGACATAGCTAATTCCACTTTTTTAGGGATTGGAGTAGGTCCAGGATGTCTAAGAATAGTTGGATACATCATATTCCCTCGCTTTCGAATGGTTAACAAATTTTTTCAACATATCAATAATTTTTCTATCTTCCTCTTCCCTATCATATAATATGTAAGAGTTTTCAGCTAGTATTTGATGGTTTTTAGTCAACTTCCCTCCTTTTCTCGTAGAATTTATAAAAAGATCTCTATGTTAAATATTGTTAATCTATTATTATAGTAGTAAGATTCTTATTCACGGTTATCCATAAAAAAGAATGATTGTTATGACATATTAATTAGCTACTATTCCATTAACGAAATGAGGGTTTGTATGTATAAAATGTATTGCAGAAGCTATCAAGGTATCATGAGGATGTCTTCCCGATTTTTACCTTGGCGTGAGCCAGAATTAATAGAAGGTGAAAATAGTCTCTCTAAACTGCCTAAGGTAATCAAAAACCAAGGTGTTAATCGTACTTTAATTGTTACGGATAAGGGCATCATCGCAGTAGGACTAATGAATGACTTCCTTGAGAACTTACGCAGTGAAGAAATTGAGTTTGTGATCTACGATAAAACAGTTCCAAATCCTACGATAGATAATATTGATGAGGCTTTACAGCTCTATAAAACCAATGATTGTCAAGGTATTGTGGCCTTTGGTGGAGGATCACCGATTGATTGTGCTAAAGGTGTAGGCGCACGTCTGGCGAGACCGAAAAAAACCATTAACCAGATGAAAGGTGTATTGAAGGTTCTGAAAAAAATGCCGCCATTATTTGCGGTACCCACAACTGCTGGTACTGGTAGTGAAGCAACGCTTGCAGCAGTTATATCTGACAGCAGAACGCTTGAAAAATACGCAATTATGGATACATCACTTATCCCTCATTTTGCCGTTCTTGACCCTACTCTCACAGTTGGACTTCCGTCGCATATCACATCAACAACGGGAATCGATGCACTAACACATGCGGTTGAGTCGTATATTGGCAGAAGTAACACAAAAGAAACTAGACAATGGAGTGTTGATGCCGTTAAACTAATTTTCGATAACTTATATGAAGCTTATACAAACGGCGAAAATATGAATGCTCGTAAGAATATGCAAAAAGCAGCCTATTACGCGGGTATGGCTTTCACTCGTGCATATGTTGGATATGTACATGCAATCGCACATACATTGGGTGGTAGTTACGGTCTACCTCATGGACTCGCAAATGCTATTATATTACCTTATGTTCTTGAGTATTATGGGGAGTCTGTTCATAAACCTTTGGCAGAGTTAGCCGACGTAGTTGGCGTATGTGAACCATCTGATTCGACTAGTCAGAAGGCATCGAAGTTTATTAAAGCAATCAGGGATCTTAATGAACGAATGGAAATCCCTTCAAAGGTAAATTGTATTATTGAACGTGATATCCCATTATTAATTGAACGAGCTTTAAAAGAAGCGAATCCGCTCTACCCTGTTCCAAAGATTCTATATAAAGAGGATTTATTACATCTGATTAAAGCAATAAAGGCGTAATATGCAAGGGGGTTATACATTTGGAAAACTATCATTCACTTATCGAGAAACAAAAAGCGTTTTTTAGAACAGATAAGACGAAAAATATTGATTTTAGAATAGATGCTTTGCAGAAATTAAGAATGGCAATTATTAATCATGAAAAATTACTTGTGGAAGCATTACGTATTGATTTAAATAAAGCCGAGTTTGAAGCTTATACCGCTGAGATTGGATTTGTACTGGCGGAATTACGTTTTACCATTAGTCAATTGCGTTCATGGGCGAAACCCAAAAAAGTGAAAACGCCAATGACTCATATCGGTTCTACTAGTTATGTCTATTCAGAACCTTATGGGACAGCATTAATAATTGCTCCGTGGAATTATCCCTTTCAATTAGCAATCGCACCTTTAATAGGAGCCATTGCTGCCGGGAACTGTGCGGTAATTAAACCATCTGAATTGACACCAAAAACATCTGAACTTCTTGGTGACTTGCTTCATAATCTCTTTCCCGAAGAGTATATTGCGGTTGTTCAAGGTGGTGTTACGACAAGTCAAGCTCTCCTAAATGAAAAGTTTGATTACATCTTTTTCACTGGTAGTGTCCCGGTTGGTAAGATTGTTATGGAAGCAGCCACTAAAAATCTGACACCCATCACCCTGGAGTTAGGTGGAAAAAGTCCTTGTATTGTTCACGAGGATGCCAATATAAAGCTCGCTGCAAAACGAATTGCGTGGGGAAAGTTCACGAATGCTGGTCAGACTTGTATTGCCCCTGATTATCTTTATCTACATAAAAGCATTAAAGATAGATTTTTAAAACAGTTTAAAGAGACAATCACAGAATTATATGGAGAACAGCCGTTGCATAATCCTGATTTCACCCATATTGTGAGTGATAGACATTTTGAACGATTGAACTCCTTTTTAACGAATGGTGATATTTATATAGGCGGTAGTACAAATCGTGATGAATTGGTGATTGAACCAACAGTTTTAACGAATATCACATGGGATGATCCGGTAATGGAGGATGAAATTTTTGGACCGATACTCCCAGTGCTTGAGTATGACAATCTATCGGATGTCGTGAACGAAATTCACAGGAATCCGAAGCCTCTTGCGTTCTACATTTTTACAGAAGACCAATCCGTACAACAAAAGATGTTAAACAGTGTTTCCTTTGGCGGAGGTTGTATAAATGATACGGTCTATCATTTTGCTTCACCACATTTGCCTTTTGGAGGTGTTGGGATTAGCGGGATTGGATCCTATCATGGAAAAGGAAGTTTTGATACCTTTTCTCATAAAAAAAGTGTCTTAAAGCAAACAACACGATTTGATATTCCATTTAGATATCCTAATGTAAAGGATGGTCTTAAGAAAATTAAGATGTTTTTAAAATAAAGAATAGGTCCAATCCATATAATGTCATGGATTGGACCTATTCTTTTGATAACTGAATTATGGCTAAGTTAAAACCCTCTACCTCCGCCGCCAGATCTACCACCGCCACCGCCGGAAAAGGAGCCACCTCCACCACTATTTGTATTTCTTTGGATTTTTTGCTGGGTGACTCGCGTGTTGTAATGACGATCCATTTTATTGGTTACAGCAAATGTATTTGACTGTAGATAGGTATTCGCCGTTGTTGTAGAGCGACCTCGATTATACATTGCCATGACACCTACTGAAATAACGCCAATGGCTATCGCGATAGCCAAGTATAGTAGAAGTTCTTTCAGTAATTCACCATCCGATGAACTAGTTGCAGTAGAAGTATAACCATCAGAATGGGAATAGCCTCCAGAAGGTGAAGACCCTTCAAATTCAGACTCAGGAATTCCTGCTTCCATCGTTCGTTCTAAATCAACTAAGAACGCTTTTGCACTTTCACCAAATGCTTCATCTGTTAAATATGGATAGACGTGATCGAGGATTTGTTCGACAGTACTGTCTGGAAAATAGTCTACAATGCGGTCTCTCGTAAAGATATACACTTCGCGATTATCCATGTCGATTAGATATAAAATTCCATCAGCAGTTCCTTCATATCCGAACCCGTGTTGATCATAAAAATCACTAGCATACTGGCCAGCTGACTTACCTTCGCTGTCATTAGTCGTAACAATGCGGATATCCATTTGGTATTGTTCAATCAATCGACTAGCATGTTCCTGTAGTTCAACCTTTTCTGTTTCAGAAAATAAGCTAGCCTCGTCAAAAACCAATTCTGTGTTCGCAAATGCAAGTGTCGCAAAGCTAAGCAGGATGAGGAAGAATAAAGGTAATAAAAGGACTTTTTTCTTTACCATATGAATAAGCCCCCTAACGAAAGGACTGCAAAGACACTTGCTGAAATCATACCAAACCACTTACTTGCTCGACCGATGCTTATTGGCAAGTCTCCAGCAATTTTTCCGGTTTGACCATTCATCGCAAATATATAGGTCTTGCCTTTAAATTGATAGGTAAACATCCAAACAGGCAGTAACACATACTTCGCCTTGACATTCGATAGTTTTACGTTCGTATTGTGAATTGAAACCCCGCTATACCCATGAATGGTGCCCTGGAGTAAAGTACCTAAATTATCTCGAAGTACATTCGAAATTCTACCATAGACATCATTTTGGTTCATATCATATTTTTCAGCAAAGAAGCCTGATAAATATGACATTGAGAAGTCTGTCAAATCCTTATAATCATAGGGCTCAAGAATGGACATTAGTTTATCATCCATTTTTTTTGAACCATCTGCTGGTACATCGCGGAATATCGCTTTGCCCTCGCGCATGACTTTATAATATTTAGTTTCCGTATACCTCGTATCTCCTCTTGTATAGGTGCGAACTCTTCTCGCTTCTCCTTCAATCTTTCCAGCTGTGTTACTATCAAACAACCAAAATGGAACATAGATTCCTGATAGTTTTTCGAGCTGTGAATTTGAAGTGAAGAACTTTGGAAGTAAAGGTTTTCCTTTGCACCATTGGACGAATAATTCCTCTGCCCTTTTGCGGTCAAGTTTAAAAGGAATAACCATTTCAGGGCGGTACTCCCCCTCTAGTTGTCTAGGGATAATCGTTGGATTATGGCAATAATAACAAAATGTTGCAGCAGTCGTATCATCGGTAACAATTTCTGCTCCACAACTGCTACACGTGTAACCTGTTGCTTTTTCATTAAATTCTTGGTCTAGTTCTTTGGCATGATGCAGAGCCTCTTTACTTACCTCTGCTTCTTCCTCTGCCTTTTCATTGTTAATAAAATTCTTTACGTCTTCTTCTGTAAATTCACTTAAACAATAATCACAGGTCCAGTTTTGTGTGTCGGCCTTGAATGCAAGTGGTCCCCCGCAGTTTATGCATTTGTATACAACAACCCCCAACCCATATCACCTCTTATTCTTTCGTATATGGTTGCTTTTTTGAAAAGATGAACGTAAATATTAGTGTTCGAAACGTGTCCCACACTCTGGACAGAATTTTGCGTTTTGATCTGAAGGTTTAAATCCACAATTATTACACGTTAATTCCTCGGGCTTTTTATTTCCACAATTTGAACAAAACTTCCCGCTATTTTCTTGACCACATTGACATTTCCACGTATCTGTTTTAGCTTCCTGCTTTGGTGTCCCACATTCTGAACAAAAATTGCCAGTATTGGTATGTCCACAAGAGCATTTCCATTGATTTTGGTTTGCTACTTCTTGATTTTGCTGTTGCTTCTGTTGTTGTTCCGCTTGTTGTTGCATTTGCTTACGATTTGTTTCAGAAGCAGCGCCCATAAAACCAGTTGAACCTTGCATACCCATTCCCATGCCTAAAAACCCTTGCATTGAACCAGCCTCATTGGATCCCGCTGCTTCCAAACCACGTGCTATTGCGCCTTGTACATAGCCTTCACGAACAGATGCGTCTTGGAGCATCGCACCTTGGTTTCGCATGTTGATGAGTTTTTGTGATTCTGGATCATACGATATACTGTTGATACCCACCGATTCAATCTGCATTCCTCGCATACGTGTCCAATCCTCATCTAGGACTTCAGCCATATACTTAGCAAGTTCCATCCCTTTTGAAGAAACATGTGAAATTCTAATCCCATCTGCAGACATTTTATTGATGGCTGTCTGCAAGGCATTCATATATTCAGATAAATACTGGCTATTAATATCAGTGATATCGACATTTGACTTATTACGTGGGATGGCTTCCATGAAAAATTTAATTGGATCCGTAATTTTAATCGAATAACTTCCGTGAGCACGCAAAAATAACTCGGCATTATAAAAATTGTCAAAATAATTGATTGGATTACGAGTTCCAAATTTTATCCCTTTGATTTCTTGTAGGTTGATAAAATAGACTTTTTGAGAAGTTGAGGGTACACCGCCAAACTTAAAACGGTTAAACGTTTCATATAAAGCCTCTTCAAACTGGCCATTAAATAATGAAGGTTGTGAAGAGTTTACTACTTGGTAATAACCTTCTTCAGCTGTATAATCGACAATCTTTCCACCATCCACTAAAATCATAAACTGATTTGGATACACATGAATGATTGAACCATTCGAAATTGTCGAATCGGTCCCTTTAAAATTTTGATTACGACGATCTTTGGCACGTACCTTTACACCAACTGACATGACGGTAGTGTCACTCATCGCCTGTGGCTCGATAACCTCAAGCCATTGATCTCCTAAATTCCCTTTTACTGCACCGACTGCTGCTTTAATAATTCCCATAATGGCCCTCCTGTTCAATTTGAATCTATTATTTACCTTAAGAAGTATAAGATTCATCGTGGATATTTACATCATTATGATAAACTCTCATTAAAAAACATGTATGTAACGTAATACGAATAAACAAGGAAATAAGTTTCATTTAAAAGAGTTTTTCCTTATATTTACACTTGTGGCTATTGTTATAGAATCTTAAAATAGCTAGCCATCAGCTAACAAAGAAGCCCCGAGAATATTCTCGAAGCCGTAAAATCCAATTAATAAAGTAACGCGTCTGCCTCAATGATTTCAATACGTAAACAATCAAACGCAGCTAAATCAATTTCATATGGTGATATCGTTTGGTTCTCTTCATCCTTGATAATCCTAATTTCTGGTCGTCCCACTGCGCTATAATTATAATTTGATACGATTCCAGTTCGTCCGTCATTTAATTTTACGGTTATTCCCACTGGATAAATAGCTATGCCTTCTTTGAATAATCGAACTTGATGCGTATCGAATTGTGTCCCACTTCCACTATAAAGGAGTTCCATTGCTACATGGGGGAGAAGGGGTCTACGGTAGGTTCGTTGACTTGTAACAGCGTCAAATACATCTGCCACGCTGATGATTTTAGAGTATGGATGAATATTGTCTCCTTCTAAACCTCTTGGATATCCTTTACCGTCTATTCGTTCATGGTGTTGTAGTGCACAATGTGATACAAGTAACGGTATTTCATGTATTCTCCTTAATAGCTCAAATCCAGTAGTTGAGTGTGACTTTACAATCTCATATTCTTCATTTGTTAGTTTTCCTGGTTTATTAAGAATTTCAATCGGAACAGATAATTTTCCTACGTCATGTAAAATGGCACCTAGACCAATTTCTTCTACATTTTTTAGTGGTAAACCATTTGCTAAGGCCAGTTGACAGGCATATATGGCTACGTTCACACTATGCGTATACAAATAGTTATCATAGACTTTTGTAGAAGCTAATAAATTTAGTGCGGTTTTGTTCTCTTTTAACGTTTGTAAGATTTCTCGAAAAACCTTCTGAAAGCCTCTAATCGCATTACTAGAATTCATCATCTTTTGAAGTGTTGGTTTTTCAGACTGTAAATCAGCGATCGTATGGAGCCCTTCGGTAATGTTATTGATTGCTTCCACGCGTAACGCCTCAGGAAATGATTCAATAATGTCAATACCCTCTGATACACCGTCATCTATATATAGAGTATGAATATTATATTTTTGAAGCTTTTGTATGTAGATTTCTGTTAGTTCCGTCCCTTTAGCTAACAGAACAGTCCCTTTTTCGTTATAGATTGACTGCCCCAGTATAAGACCGGAATGGCAACTCTCAATATTTATTAAACGCATTGTGTAAGTCAGCCTCTCGTCACTTAAGGAAAATGATGTTTGTTTTCATTAGTTAATTATACCTATAATTAATGAAATACTAAACATCTTTTCAGGTCATAATTACCTAAAATCCTAAGGATAAATTCCTTCTTAACGAAACGCTCAAAACGAAGACAGTTGTTTTACTAATAATTATGTCTTATATTAACACTTCTTAGCAGTAACGTTTTTCACTTTCTATAACCCCTTTACCCATCTTCCTGCCATCTCAATCCAATTCACTACTTCTGGTTGAATATGGGAGTCTTTCCCTTTTGCCTGTGTTTCTTCTGTTCCAAGTGACAATCCATGTGCACCCTCTGGATAGATATGCAACTCCATTGGCACTTTGTTTTTTAATAGAGCTTGGGCAAATACCATGCTGTTTTCCACCGGGACGGATGCATCTGTACCCGTATGCCATAAAAATGTTGGTGGTGTTTCATGACTAACTTGTTTTTCGAGAGATACATATTCTAGTAGATCCGCTTGTTCATGTTGTTCACCTAAGAGAGCCTTGAAGCTTCCCTCATGTGCATGTTCTCCTGATGAAATAACAGGATAACTTAAAATTAATCCATTTGGTTTCATTTGTTCATTTGTATAAGGAAGCTGTTCTACCAGGAATTCATTGTTCCAGAATACTCCTAGGCTCGCTGATAAATGACCTCCAGCTGAAAAGCCCATTACAATGATTTTTTCAGAGTCGACATTCCATTTATCTGCATTTTCACGAATCATTCCTACTACACTTGCCAGTTGACAGAGTGACGTAGGAAAGACGGCAGGGGCAACACTGTAGCGTAGAATACAGGTATGGAATCCTTGACTTAGTAGTTGTATTGCCACAGGCTCCGCTTCTCTATCTGAAGTAAATTGATAGCCTCCTCCAGGACAAATGACAATCATTGGTCGTTTCCGTTCCGCATCGATACTCGGTGAGTTATCCAGTAGATAAGTATGTAATATAGCATTTTCATTGTTAAAGGGTATATCAAACTTTTCATGTATCATATTTCCACTCTCCTTATCCATGTGTTTTTACCAAGATACTTCTATTATACTTTCAAAAAACTAGAAAAAACAGGAAGGTTTGCCTCCCTGTTCAAAAATTTTATTCATACCTCAAAGCGTCAATTGGACTTAGTTTAGATGCCTTGTTTGCTGGAAGAATACCAAAAATAATTCCGATAAACGCTGAAAAACCAACACCGATTAATACAATCAATGGGCTTACCGTTGCAGATATCGGTGCGAACTCTGAAACGATGATTGTTCCTAACGTCGCTAATCCGATGCCAATCAATCCACCTAAAGACGTTAAGGTCATTGACTCGATTAGGAATTGAAGTAAAATTCGACCTCGAGTTGCCCCAAGTGCTTTACGAAGGCCAATTTCTCTTGTTCTTTCAGTGACAGAAACGAGCATAATGTTCATCACACCAATTCCGCCAACTAATAAGGAAATACCAGCAATACTACCGATGACTAAGGTCATAATGGTAATGACTGTATCAACTTCCTCCTCATAATCCGAGAAGTCATTAACTGTATACATACCATCTTCAAGTTTTTTTGCTGCTGTTAGTGCATCTGCAGCTGAACGTCCTATTTCAGAAATTCGTTCAGGGTCATCTGCGATAATAGCCAACCGTTCAATCTCCCTATTGCCGAACATCATTGAAATAACCCCTCGTGGCATGAGCATTTCTCCTGATTCATTATATCGGTATTGTTCAGGAATTGGAGATTCATAGACACCAACAAGCTTGTATGGATTTCCATTAAGATCCACTATCTCACCGATTATATCCTCTTTGTTTGAGAAGAATTTTTCACGTGCTACTGTATCAATCATGACAACACGGTTTCTTCCATCATTATCACGTGCGTTGATAGGACGTCCTTCAACGATTTGAATATCCCTTGCTGAAAAGAACTCAGGTCCAACTCCGGTAATTTCCATTTCACCCTGTTTATCATTGTACGTCATGGGTCCCCAACCTTGATTGGTAGCAATTACAGCTTTTACTCCAGCTACTGCAGAAAGGGTATCGACGTCTTCAGATGTAAGCTCGGGTTCCATCCAGAACATCTCGGATTCTTCTTCCCCTTCTTTAGGCATTGGTTGATACCAAATATCAACTGCATTTTTCTCGAGACTAAAAAGTTCTTCTGTCATTTTCGTTTTTGCGCCTTGGCCGATTGCAACAATAATGATAACAGCAGCAACACCTATGATAATCCCAAGCATCGTTAAAATAGAGCGAACTTTATGATTCCATATCGAGGATAATGCTACTTTAAAGCTTTCTAATAGACTCATAGACTTCTCCTCTGATCATCCGTTATCAAACCATCTTTTAATGTGATAACCCTATTTGCATATGCTGCCACTTCTTCCTCATGTGTAACAATGATGACAGTTCGGCCCTCTTTATTGAGATTGACCATGAGCTCCATTATTTGTTCACTCGTTTTGGAGTCAAGCGCACCAGTAGGTTCATCTGCTAAAACGATAGAAGGATTGTTTACGAGAGCTCTAGCAATCGCCACCCTTTGTTTCTGTCCTCCTGATAACTGATTCGGCAAATGCTTTACTCGGTCTGCAAGCCCTACCTTGTCCAACATTTGTTTCGCTCTTTCCGTACGTTCCCGCTTTGGTACTCCAGCATAAATTAATGGTGACTCGACATTTTTAAGTGCATTATGCCGAGGTAACAGAAAGAATTGCTGAAAAACGAAACCGACATGTTCATTACGTAATTTGGCTAGTTTATTATCTTTCGCTAGGCCGACTTTTTCCTCGTTTAATTCAAACGTCCCTGAAGTCGGTGTATCTAAAAATCCGATAATATTCATCAAGGTTGATTTTCCTGATCCAGATGGTCCCATGATAGCGATGAATTCTCCATCTTCAATTGTTAAATCAATACCGTGCAGAACAGGGACCTGCATAGCCCCATTCCCATATACCTTAGTAATCTTACTCAACTTCATCAAAGGAGGTCACTTCCATTCCGTCATACAAACCTTCATATGGTGCTATTACAACAAGTTCATCCTTTGAAATACCTTCAGATATTTGAATAAACTCATCGTTCATTGAACCTGTTTGAACTTCACGTCTTTGTAAGATTCCATCAGCTAAGACATACACAACGGCAACTCCACCTTCATCTAAAATAGCAGTGTGTGGCACAATTGGTAGGACTTCAGTCCCAGGTATACGTACTTCTAAAGAAACGTGAAAACCGTGGCGTAATTCAGTTGTATCATCTGTAATACCCACTTTGAAAGGATACATGGTAACATTTCCGCCACCCATACCATAAATATCACCTTCTCCTCCTCCACTCCCATCCGGGAATTGAGAAACTGATTCGACTACACCTTTCCATTCACGATCCTTGTACACTTTAGGACGAACAATGACTTCTTGTCCTTGTTGGATTTTAACTGCATCAAACTCGCTCATGGTACCAATGACTTTATACGGTTTGTTTGAAATGATATGTATAACAGGCTCTGAGGCACCCGCTTCAGTTGTTGCAATGTTTTTATTTATCTTGACAATGATTCCGTCAATTTTACTACTAATCGTCATGTCTTTTTTCTGATTGGTGATTTCAGTAATTCTTTCGTTTGCAGCGGTAATTTCAGATTTTGTATTTTCATACTGTAACTCCATCTGTACCTTTTCGCTTGTTAGCTGATTCACATCTTCTACAGGAACTTCTTCTACTACTACCTCTTCCGTTCCCTCTTCTGTTTCAACAGTTTCAGTTTTAGGCTTGTTCTTTTGTGCAGCCAAAGTCTTCTTCGCTTCCTCAATCCGTTTGCCTAGCGCCTTAATTTGACTTTGTTCGGTGTTTGCTCTGACCTGAATTAAGTCTCTTTCTCTAGTCGCACGGGCAAGCTCAGTATCTAATTTTGAAGAGTCGTAGACAAATAGTGGATCACCAGCTTTCACCGTCTGGTTTTCTTCTACCTTATATTCACTAATTTCCCCATACTCAGGGTTGATGAATACTTTTTGTTCTCCTTCCGGTACAATTTCACCCGTAACTAAAATGGTTTCAACTAACTCCTGTTCTTTTGCTTTTTGTACGGCTACGTTGACTTCTTCGATTTGTTCTCCAACGGATGCAACACTTTTTTCCTTCATGAAAAAGGCCACTGCACCAACAGTGAGGACTAACACACCTAAAATCGAGAATACCCAAATCAAAACCTTCTTTTTCTTCAACATACTTCCCCCTAGAGTTTTCATTTCATTGGGTTAATTTTGAATTTCTTAATCTATAAATCTATGGATTACAAATTACTATAAAAATGTAAAAAAATCCAAATTTATCCCTAAACAATAAGACGACGGTCTTAGCCAAAAGGTTTCATTTTTTTACAAAACTTTTTAAAAATTTACAAAAAGCGTTCTATTTGTGTAATGTGATTTTGCCATTGATATAAAATCTTGATTTTTATTGGACAAACAGTAATACGTTCAATAGTTTTTCATAAAATGTACAAGTTGTATCTTTATGTAATGGAGTGAGTGCATTTGAGTGTTACGATTTTGATAAGTTATATTATTTTGGGTTTGACCCTTGCAGCTCCTATTGGGCCAGTTAATTCAGCAAGATTGGATAAGGGAATTAAAAATGGATTTTGGCATGCTTGGGTAGTTGGTTTCGGCTCAATGATTGCAGATGCAATCTTTATGCTAGTTGTTTATTTAGGGTTGGTACACTTTCTTGAAATACCACCGGTACAAGTCTTTTTATGGTTATTCGGCGGCTTTATTCTTCTATATTCGGGTATTGAAAGTATGCTTGGAGCGAATTCACTTGAATTAGAATACAAACGCGAAAGAGAGTCACTCTTTAGATGCTTTCTGACAGGATTTATTATGTCGATAACGAGTCCTCTATCGATTTTATTTTGGCTTGGTATTTATGGCTCGATCTTGGCTAAAACTGCGCAAGAAAATGGCACGGGTGAATTGCTAATTTATAGTTCTATGATTTTCATTGGTCTGACCCTTTGGGATCTTTTTGTAGCAGCGCTTACGACTGTATTTCGAAAGTTTTTAAATAGTATTGTTCTCATTTGGATTTCCATTTTATCAGGTTTATCATTAGTTGGCTTTGGCTTGTACTTTGCCTATCAAGGCATTATGGCATTATTCCGATAACAATACTACATAAAAAAAGTAGCCCGAAAGCTACTCTTCTTTATATATCGTACATGCTCTTACGGTCTTCTCGGACGTTCGAAATAACACTCGTTGCAAATGGCGAATGAAAAGCCGATTGGTAGGTTCTTCCCGCAGCGCTTACATACTCGTTTGGCGGGATGGATTCCAGTCTTTAGTTGTTCATGGATTTTATCACTGATCTCCTCCCTTACCCTTTCCCAATAGTGTGCCTCTGTCTGTTTTCCAATTTTATAGAGAAATAATAAATGTAAACCGACTGCTTTATAGGAGAGTTCAAGCTCTTCTAATCCAGAATCTTTAAGAATCGGATCAGGAAGCGGGAATCCATCAACGATTGCTTCAAGCGTTTTTTTCCATTGAGCTCGTAGTGATGGTTCATTTGATGAAAAGGGTAAATGTAAAAAGCCATATAGGTCAGGTAATGAAAGTTTGGCTTCAATGATAGTATCTTCAACTAGTTCATACAGCAATCGTTCTTCATCAAGGCTTGCCTTTTTAGTACCTTCTGGACTTTTGAATTGATCCCAGAGGTAGAAAAACATCCTCATTTTCCGTGAGTATTTCTGAAAGCGTTCGAGAACCGCATTGGTTGGTGCAATGGCAAAGCCCTCGAGTGGGGCATCCTCTTGTTCCAAGAGACGGGTCATGGTTTTGATGTCACTCGTAAATGCAACCTTTCCTATATCATAAATTCCTCGTCTACCTGCCCGTCCTGCTATTTGCTTCACTTCCTGTGATGTTAGCAACCTTCTTCTCGTTCCGTCAAACTTATCATTTTCTAAAAACACGATTCGTCTTATAGGTAAATTAAGCCCCATACCAATTGCATCGGTCGCTACGATAACAGTCGTTTCTCCTTCATTAAAGCGTTGTATCTGTTTTTTTCGTGTCTCTGGTGGCATACTGCCGTAGATCATGCTGACCCGACGTCCACTCCTTTGCAGCTCGGATGCTGTTTCAAGCACTCTTCTTCTTGAGAAGCAAACAAGTGCATCCCCTTTTCGCGTTTGGTTTAGACGAAAAAGCTGTGGCTCTACCTCGAGTGGTATATCTCGATGATATTCGTGGACTTCTACATCCGAGTTACCTAGTAACTGTAAAATCATCAGTTTTGCATGGAAACTACAAATAATGTGAACCTCTTTTGAATTAGCAGAGGTAATGGCTTTATACCATGAAAAGCCTCGGTCTTTATCCGAAATCATCTGGGCTTCATCAATGACAACTACTTCGTAAAAATCCTTTTCTCGTAGCATTTCTACAGTAGCAGAAAGATGTCTCGCACCCTCTACCACTTTTTCTTCTTCCCCTGTTTTTAAGTTGCAAGCAATACCTTCTTCATTTAATGTTTCGTATATCTCAAGTGCTAATAAACGTAATGGAGCTAAATAGATCCCGCTACTAGCTTCTTTCATTCTCTGTATTGCTTGAAACGTTTTTCCAGTATTGGTTTCTCCAACATGAAGAACGTACTGAATGTTTCTTCCCGGTGATAAATGATAAGCACGTCCGAAAATATCCTCAATCATTCGCAGTTCTTCTTCTTTTTGACGCCTTAACTCCTCTTTTTCTTTTTCAGTCCGTTCTTTTCGCTCGGTAATATCTTTTTCCAATAAGGCTCGATGTGTTTCCAGGTCAAAAGGTATATCAATAAGCTTCACAAGGTCAGACACATACTCTTCTAATAGATCTTCAAATAAGTCCTCACGTATGTCTAAAAAATTCTCATATGCAACTTCCTGTAGAAATGTACTAGTTAATGGTTCTTGATAGCTCTTTTCACATTCATCGAACATATGTTTCGGAAGGTGAGACTTAAGCCAATTTGGCCCAAAATCCATAAGATTTTGCAATATAAGATCCTCATACTGCTCAATCAAGTCTTCTTGATAAAAATAACGATTATGGGCAAGTTCTGTTTCTTCATATAAATAGGAAGCAAAAGTTACATCATTAGAAGATAAAATCATTCCTTTTTTATCAATCTCAATCGCTAAATGACTTCCGAGCAAATAACGACACCTTAAATAGAGCTCCTCGTAATGATCTCCTAATATTTCGTTTAGATAAAAGTTCAGTCTTAGCAGGAATTTTCTTTTTGTTTCGCGTTCCTCCTGCTTCTTAATTCGCGTTTCATACTCATTCCTTGCTGTCTGATATTTTTGTTCCCATTCTTTCGGATGATTTGAGAATGTACCCTCAAGCCAACTCACTAAATCAAAGGGCTTAACGTGACGAATCTCTGATCGAAATTGTTTATTCAGAAGTTTTTTACTAACATCTTCTACTTCAAAACCATGCTGAACTAAATAAGCTTTTTTCTCGGAAATAGACGCATGGATGGCAGTGTTTAGCCAAGCATTTAGCCATATTTGCTCAATAAATTGACCTCGTTCACGCACATATCGTTCAAATGAAGGCATTGTCTCTTGTTGTTCGAGGTAATGATCAATGTCATCCATAATCATTTGTTTTGCTCGTTCTACTGCTTGATTAAAGTACTGCTCAAGTTGAATGCTCATACAATTACTCCTTATCAACATGACCTATTATAGTTAGTTTACTTATACCTGAAAAAAATATGTTGTATAAGGATGATATTACCACAACTATACGCACTATCTGTTTGATACAATTTGAAGATGATAATGAAATCAGGAGGACAACATCATGAAAAAACGATATATCTTCCTTACTGTATTAATAGTAGTGATATTCGTTGGTGGATTTATAACGGGTGCGTTGTTAACAAACCATAACCAAACTGATCAGGACATAAAAATAGCTAAAAAGTCACCTCCATCCTCAAAAGGGCTTGAACAAAAAGAAATGCCAAAATTGAGTGATGATCAGTCTAAGGCTTTAATTGGGTATGTCCAGGATTTTCGAGATCCAAATCAAATAGATTATTCAAATCTTACACATATTATTTTTTCCTTCGTTCATCCAACTAAGGATGGACAAGTACTGTTTACAGGTGAACATGCCACGCAGAACTTAAAAAAAATGGTTGCGAAAGCACATGAACAAAATACGAAAGTTATGCTTGCCGTAGGTGGTTGGTTTCATCTGAATGGCGGTGAAACGTATGATTATTTTTCGGCTGCACTATCAAACCAGGCTTCCCAAGAGAGACTTGTTAAAGAACTGGTTGCTATCGTTGAAAGGGAAAATGTAGATGGAATTGATATCGATTTTGAACATCCACGTACCGATGATGATGCACGTAACTTACATGTATTTATCGAGAAACTAAGTGAAGAATTACATTCTAGAAATAAGGAAGTATCCATCGCAGTTCATTCAAAAATCCACGGGCAAACCTTAACTGAACTAGCATATGTGAAGTATGAGACAGCCATGTTTCATAATGTAGATTATGTAAATATTATGGCCTATGATGGTCAATGGGATGGTGGGTATCAGGCGAAGAACTTATCGCCGTATCCATTTACTGAAAGCATCGTCCGCTATTGGGCAAATTTATTTGACTCACATAAGTTACCAAAGGAAAAGCTAGTCTTAGGTGTTCCATTTTATGCTCAGCCTGAAGACCCGAATAGTAAGCAATTATCGTATCAAACCATCATAAATAATAATGAACAAAACGCAGGGAAAGATGTCGTTACAATAAATGGCATGACGTATCATTACAACGGCCAAATGACGATGCTGAGAAAAACGGAGCTTGCACTGCAACATGGCTTTGGTGGTATGATGGTTTGGGAGCTTGGTCATGATGCAACAGGGGCTCACAGTTTAACCCATACATTGTCTGAAACCATTTCAGCTACAACTATAAAAAACTATTATACGCTGAAGAAATAAATTCTTGTCATGTAATTCATTTTTTCATCCATCCTACTTAAATGGAGGTGAAAAAACATGGCAGATCGTAATCCGGTTGAATTTTCAGGAAAAGTGTTAGATAAGAGGAATACATTAACTGGTCCAGATGACGCAGGAAAAAATGGACATCCAAAGCGTCCCCAAAATGTATCAATAAAAAAAGGTGAATAATGTGTGAAGTTAAAAAAGTGATTCAACTATGAATCACTTTTTTTAGGATGACATGATTTGCCCACCATTGACATGAATTGTTTGACCAGTGACGAAACGAGAATCATCCGAAGCTAGATATACATAGGCTGGGGCAAGCTCAAAGGGCTGTCCTTGTCGGTCCATTGGGTTTCCTGCCAGAACAACTTGGTCTGCAGAAAAACTTGATGGAATCAATGGTGTCCATACTTTCCCAGGGGCAACTGCATTGACTCGGATACCCTTTGTTACAAGATTATTCGCAAGTGCACGAGTGAAACCAACATTAGCTGCTTTCGTCGCCGAATAATCTATCAGTTGTTCATTTCCATAATAAGCCACAACAGATGCTGTATTAATAATTGAACTTCCCGCTTTTAGGTATCGTAGCGCAGCCCTCGTCGTATAAAAATGGGAGTAGACATTAACCTTAAAGGTATCATCAAATTGTTCGTCAGAAATATCAAGAAGACTAAGCTGCTGAAATTGAATGCCAACATGGTTTACAAGAATATCAAGCTTTCCATAGGCCTGCACCGTCTTTTCAACAATCTCGACACAATGTTCTTTCTCACGTAAATCACCGGGAAAGAGTAAGCAACGCTGACCTATCTCTTCAATTTTTGCTTTTGTTCGGTTTGCATCTTCATGCTCATCTAAATAGGATATCGCTACATCTGCACCTTCTTTAGCAAACGCTATGGCACATGCCGCGCCAATCCCGCTATCGCCACCAGTAATCAATGCAATCTTTCCTTTTAACTTTTCACTGCCTTTATAGTTTGGATTTTCAATTATTGGCTTCGGAACCATTAGACCTTCTACCCCTGGTTGTCGAAATTGACGTTGCTCAGGGACTGTTATCGCGACGTCTTTATATTCAGTGATTTTTCCATAATTCGGATACATCGGATAGCTTAGATTTTCATTTTTCTCTTTCTTTGAGCGAGACATGACAAACCTCCTGTTTAATTTAATCTGCTTTAGTCTATGTTTCATCTGGGCAACGGTGACTAATTCCCTTTTCACAGTACGGGCTCTTCTTAAGGTCGACATGAATAGACTAAGATGAAATCTCAAAAAGGAGGTTAAATCTATGCAATATTATTACAGTCCTGAAGTACACTTTTTGCTGCTTAATGAATCAAAAGAACGAGTGGAGGTTACGTATCTCGATCAAAGCTTTGAGTTACCTCAAATTGGGTTAAGGCCCCCCTACTATTACAACCCACGTTATGAACACCACTATCCATTGATTTGAAAATGATTCTTCTGGGGAACATACCTCTATAAGAGATTGGAGGAGTTTTTCATGAGTGAGAGTAACGAAGATAGTATAACTACCACAAATAACCCCATTCGAGAACGAATGAAAAAAAGAAATCCGGCTGACTTTAGCAGTTCGACTCTAAGACGGGTTGCATTTACACAGTTAAGTCGAAAACGATAAAAAACGTTAGGAAATATCCTAACGTTTATTTACGTATTTTATACCATTACCGTTTTTAGTCCTTCATACAAATTTAGATAGTCCTTTGAAGAAGCAGCCCAACTATAGTCGAGCTTTAACGCATTTTCAGAGAGCTCTCTCCATTTCTTTGGCTGGAAGCGGTAGAACCAAATCGCCCGTTCAATCGTATACAGCATGTCATGTGCATTGTAATTCGTAAAACTAAAACCAGTACCTTTTCCTGTAAATTCATTATACGGTTGGACTGTATCCTTTAGTCCACCCGTTTCTCTTACAAGTGGTAATGTTCCATAGCGGAAAGCAAGTAGTTGCCCGATTCCACAAGGCTCGAATTGTGATGGCATTAAAAACAAATCCGAACCTGCATAAATTTTACGAGATAAACCTTCGTCAAAATAGATACTCGCAGATACTTTTGTTGGATGTCGTTTTGCCAAATCACGAAAGGCATCTTCATAATGACTTTCTCCTGTTCCTAGCAGGACAAATTGCACATTTTGGTTAAGAATCTCTTCAATTACATGGAGAACAAGGTCAATCCCCTTTTGTTCAACCAATCTTGTAATCATGGAGATAACTGGAGTTTTATCGTTCACCGGAAGCCCAAGGTGCTCCTGTAGAGCACGCTTGTTTTCCAATTTCCCCTCATATGAATCAAAATGGGCGAAAATGGCTTTATCAGTAGCGGGATTATACTCTGAGTTATCAATTCCATTCACAATGCCTTGTAATTCTTGATTTCGTTTACGTAAAAAGCCATCTAATTGTTCGCCGAAATAAGCGGTTTGAATTTCATTTGCATAGGTTGGACTGACAGTTGTTATCGTGTCACTAAAGGAAAGTCCCGCCTTCAAATAACTAACATTCCCGAAAAACTCTACTCCATCTATATGAAAATAGCGATCACTCACATCGAGTAATTCACCTAATACAGATTTAGGAAAGACCCCTTGGTAACGTAGATTATGAATCGTAAATACGGTCTTTATTCCCTTGTAATTTGGATGGTTTGAATAATGAGCATCCAATAACAGGGGGATTGGTCCTGCTTGCCAGTCATGACAATGGATAATATCTGGTTTTTTTTCTAAAAACGGGATTGCTTCGAGAACAGCTCTTGAAAAGAATGCAAAGCGTTCACCATCATCATAAAAACCATAACTGCCATAGCGCTTGAAATAATATTCATTATCTAAAAAATAATAGCTAATTCCGTTATGGACCAGTTTCTCAATCCCACAATATTGTCTACGCCAGCCAAGTGGAACTTCAATTATTCGTTCTAATACAAGCTGTTCCTTGTATTCTTTTGCTAAATCACCATATTTCGGTAAAATGACATTTATATGCACGCCTTCCTGTTGTAATGCATGTGGAAGCGCGCCGATTACATCCCCTAGTCCGCCTGTTTTTATAAATGGAGCACATTCAGATGCTGCGAATAATACGTTCATACTTTTTCCTCTCCCCAATCAAATGCGCCTCTTGGCGTATTTGCGCCCAGATTTTTTAGGCCCACACGATGTGGGACACAAAGACGTTGCCACAGGAGCTGGCACTTTAAGTCTTTGATCTTTTGCTCGAAAATTTTCCTTAGAAAATCTGAGGCATCCGCCGGAGGCTTTTAACTTTATTCAGACAGAGCTAGAACTCAACCGAATTGTATAAGTTAATTGTAGTACCATCACTTTAATCGAAACTAGTGAATAAAGTTAAATGATATCAGCTTTTTTAATAACCTTTGGAGTATGTTCACCTATGATTATTTTTTCAGCAGTAATGTTTACTTGTTTATCTGTTATGACATTTTCAAGATATGTTCCTTCGTCAATAACACCCTTCTGCATGATAATACTATTTTTAACTGTGGCACCTTTTCGAATTTTGACGCCACGGAATATAATGCTATTTTCAACCGTCCCCTCAATATCACTACCATTAGCAATCAATGAATTACTAACGTTTGAGGTTGTCGAATATTTAACAGGTGGTTCATGCTTTGTCTTTGTATAAACCTCCCAGTTATCAAAGAAGAATTCCTTCGTAACTTGTGGGTTTAAGAATTCCATATTTGTTTTATAATAGCTTGCTATTGAATGAATAAATGGCATATAACCTTTAAAATGATAGCTGTTTACTTGTAAGTGAGATAGATTAGCCTTTACTATATCTCGGATAAAATCGTATTCACCGTTTTCATAGCATTTTGTAATAAGTTCAATGAGTAATTTCTTTGAAAACACAAATGTTTCCGTACAAACTGGGTCACCCTGCTGCGGAGATGTATAGAGTTCTAAGTTAGTAACTTGATCCTCAGCATTTAAAATGCATTTGTGATAGATTGGTTTATTAACAGGCTCACCATCATAATCCTTGTATACGATTGTGAGGTCTGCTCCACTTTCTCTGTGGCTCTTGATTACATCATTAAAATTTATTTTATACACATGATGTCCTGGAGAAAGAATTACAGTGTCTTCATGAGATCGCTTGAAGAATTCTAGATGATCATAAAATTGTTGAACGTCGCCGACTATACTTTTATCTGGATGGATTGGTGGTAAGATAAACAACCCTCCGTTTCTCCGATCCAGATCCCACTCCTTGCCAGAACCTAGATGATCCATGATGGAACGATATTTGTCTTTTGTAAAAATAGCCACCTTCTTGATTTGGGCGTTAATAAAATTGGACATTGTAAAGTCAATTAATCGATATCTGCCTCCGAAGGGTACTGCTGCTAGACATCGATGTTGAGTTAATTCTTTTAAATACTGTTTATCATTAACTAAATTTATTACACCAATTACTCGTTCCAATCTTATCGCTCCTCATAATATATTTATTTACTTATTGTTAATGGTCTAACAATGGTTTCGTCACCAACTAATGTAATGGCAGCATCAGGTGCATCTGACCCAATATGTGCCCCATCAGGGATACATAAGTCACTAGCAATGATTGCCTTGTGGATGGTCACATTTTTGCCGATTGTGACATTGGGCATGATGACAGAATCTTTTATGAGTGAATTCTCCCCTACCTTTACATTGTATGAGAGAACCGAGTGGTCAATTGCCCCATGTACAATACAGCCCTCATTAATCAATGATTGAGAAACCTTTGCGGCTGACGATATATATTGTGGTGGATGAGTCGCGATACCCGTAAAAAATGGCCAGCTAGGGTCGTGTAAATCGAAGCCTGGCGAATCAGCCAATAAATCCATATGTGCTTCCCACAGGCTTTCAATGGTTCCAACATCCTTCCAATAGCTATCAAATTGGTACGCATATAGTTGATTATTGTCTGCCAGTAATTTTGGGATTATATCTTTCCCAAAATCATTGGACGAGTGAATGTTACCTTCATCTTCGATTAAATATTCTTTTAGTAGTTTCCATTTAAATAAGTAAATCCCCATTGAGGCCAGATTGCTTTTTGGATTCGCCGGTTTTTCATCGAATTCAACAATTCTCTTCTCTTCGTTTGTATTCATAATCCCGAAGCGGCTTGCTTCTGCCCAAGGTACTTCGATAACAGCAATTGTTGCTGCAGCATCTTTTTCAAGATGAAAACGAAGCATCTTACTATAATCCATTTTGTAAATATGATCGCCTGAAAGAACTACAACATATTCTGGATCATATTGCTCAATATAATGGATATTTTGGTAGACTGCATTGGCAGTTCCTTTGTACCAATCCCCACCATTCTTACCTAGGTATGGCGGCAGGACTGTTACACCCCCGTTGTTCCGGTCTAAATCCCATGGACGTCCATTACTTACATAATTATTAAGTACATGTGGACGATATTGAGTAATTACACCAACTGTATCAATACCCGAATGAGTACAATTACTTAATGGAAAATCAATAATTCGGTATTTACCACCAAATGGAACCGCGGGTTTGGCAAGGGTAGTTGTTAATTCCCCCAATCTTGACCCTTGACCACCTGCTAATACAACTGCAATCCACTTCTTTGACCTCATTTTTTGACGACACCTCTTTTTCTCTTTTTTGTCTCTTTTCTAAAGATACTAATTGCTAAAGGTGGAACTTTAATTGTCATGCTGTATGGTTGATTATGTGCAGGCGTCTTATCAACTGATATAGCAGTTGCATTAATCTGACCAGAGCCTCCAAATTCCACTGAATCACTATTAAACAGTTCTATATAACTCCCTGTTGATGGGACGCCAATACGATAGTCTTCATAGACTTCTGTGGAAAAGTTACAAACGATGATTGAGTAATCACCTTTGCGCTTTCCATGTCTCATAAATGTAATTACTGATTGTTCGTGATTACTTGGGTCAATCCATTCAAAACCGTCTTGTTCATGATCCAGTCTCCAAAGGCTAGAGTTCATACGGTAAAAATGTTGAAGCTCTTTAAAGTAGGTTTGGAGCCCTTTGTGAGAATCATAGTTAAGAAGCATCCAATCGAGTTCCTCAAGTTCCTTCCATTCGGAAAATTGACCGAACTCTCCACCCATAAAAAGAAGCTTTTTTCCAGGATGGGTCATCATATAACCATATAACAATCGCAAGTTTGCGAATTTTTGCCAGTAGTCCCCAGGCATTTTATCTAATAGGGATTTCTTCCCATGGACAACATCATCGTGTGAAAAAGGTAATACAAAATTTTCTGAAAATGCATAGAAGAAAGAAAAAGTTAATAAATTATGATTATAGCGTCTATCAGAGGGGTGGAGTCGCATGTATTTTAGGACGTCATTCACCCAGCCCATATTCCATTTATAATTGAAGCCTAAGCCACCTTCTGTTGTAGGTGCCGTTACAAGAGGATAATCGGTTGCCTCTTCTGCAATCATTAACACTCCCGGATATCTATGGAAGATAGCTTCATTTGCCTTCTTAATAAACTCAATTGCTTCAAGGTTCTCTTCGCCGCCAAATTGATTATAAAGCTTTTCTTGTTGTGGGTTATCGTGGTTGAGGTAAACTAATGATGATACTGCGTCAATTCGAAAGCCATCAATATGATATATATCCATCCAAAACGCAAGATTTGAAAGTAAGAAACTATGAACCTCTAATTTTGTGAAATCAAAACTATATGTCCCCCAGAGAGGTCGGTCTGCTCGTTTTGAATCTGTGGGTTCATAAAGTGGAGTCCCATCAAATCTGCCTAAACCATGTTCGTCACGGCAAAAGTGTACTGGAACCCAGTCGAGTATGACGCCAAGGCCCTTTTGATGACATTGGTCCACAAAGTACATAAAATCCAATGGACTACCATGTCTACTGGTTACTGAATAGAAACCAGTAATTTGGTACCCCCAGGATAAATCGAACGGATGCTCCATAATAGGCATTAGCTCGATATGTGTAAAGCCTTGGTCAACTACATAGTCAATAACTTCGTCGGCAAGCTCCCGATATGTATAAAAGCAACCATCCTCTTTCTTCTTCCATGAACCAGTATGTAGTTCATAAATTAACATTGGATTATGGTACGATTCGGCTTTATCCCTAGCTGTTATCCATTTTTTATCATTCCATTTATACTGGTCGAGTCGTGAAACAACTGACGCAGTATTTGGTCTTACTTCGGAAGAGAATGCGAACGGATCTGCTTTTAATTTCTTTTCGCCATTTGCGGTGATAATTTCATATTTATACAGATCACCTTCTTTTAATCCTGGGATAAAACCAATCCATACTCCTGAGTTAGGAATCTTATTGAGGGTATGTTCATTGCCCAACCAATGATTGAAATCCCCAACAACGGACACTGCTTTTGCGTGTGGTGCCCATACCGAAAAGCGAACACCATCTTCTCCTTTATAGGACATGATGTGTGCGCCAAGCATGTTATAGGCCTCTAATAATGTCCCTTCATGAAATAAATACAAATCAAATTCACTTGGGAAAAGTTCAATCTCTTTTTCGGCGATTGAATTCATCATGGTATCCTCCTTTTGATATATGTAAAGAGAACGTTTGTAATACCAACAACTTACAACAATTGTATGAAGTTATATAAAACCAAAGTTTTGTATTACTTATTCACTTTATTATATTAATTCGGCCTGAAGCAGAAATATTCCTTTGGCGAATAATGTTTTTTATTGTCGTATACGGTAGAAAGGCAAAAAAAATATTATTTTAGTTATTGTAAATTATTTAGGAGGTTTGTAATCGCTTACAGATTATGGTTGATATAAGAGGTTTTTTCACATGATTTTAGTATCCGAAATTATATTTAGATAATATTATAATCATTGTTGTTATTGTGGAGTTTATTATTTTAATATAATAATGGTCGTAACACTTTTGAATAAATAAAAAAAGCTGCTTTCGCAGCTTTTTAAGATATTTTTTGTTGAGCAAGGTCTTCGATTTTTGTAAGGAATATATAGGACATTGCGACTGACCATGCTAATGGTGTATTTCCATTGGGTCTGTTTGTTCCACCAACGTAAAGCTCAGGAACTTCCCAATTGTCTGGTACTATCCTTTTGGTTTTTTCTATATATTCGCTTGCTTTGTTAAATTGACCTAGTTCAAGATAGCATAGCCCTAGCCAAGGGAAACCAAAGCACCACTCTGCTTCGCTTCCTTCGTTATAATATTGATCATTTTCATAACGGATGACTCCATGTGTGCGTTCTAATTTAGAGGAAACGGTTTCAACAATTTTAATTGCCGTGTCACGATCGACAACTCGATATGGGAATACAAGGGATAGAAGTGCTAAATCAGTATCCTTTGTTTCACTTTCTCGAGGTAAAAGGTTTCGGAGAGCCTCCTCACCTTTTTTAATCAAATCCTCTTTTACATTTACAAGAATTTTTACGGCGTTTAGCCCAGCTACACATGCCCCTAAACTTGAAGCATGAACTTCCATATTTTCTTCCCACATACCATTATCCTTTGCTTGCCAGTATTGAAGGCACTCTAGATAATCAACAAGCTTTTGAACAATTTCAATATCCTTTTTATCACGAATTACTTTTTGCCCCAAGCGGTAACCCTCACCTACTCCCCATAGGAACGCACCAATCGCATCATTTTGGGCATGCCCCCATTCGACTGGCATTTCTCTAAGGTCTGTTGAGTACCGTGAATGGATATATTCAAATAAATAAATCGGTTTCTTTTTCCGATGGATATCAATTTTCCACTCATACGTTCTAAACATATCAAATAAAGCATGATAGGCATTCGCATATCTCTCAGATGGTTCATTAATAAAAGGTAGTACTGTATATACTATATCTCGAATCCATACATAATTATAATCATTAGATACACTTGCTGTGTAAGCACCATTTGATAAACGCATACGGTCAAGAACCTGAATTGCTTTATTGGTATACATTTCGTATCACCCCATTAGCTTATTTAATATACATTCATTCTTGACATAAATCATATTTATAAAACACATCCAAGGAATTTTAAGGCTATTTCACATATTCAATTTTGGAGTTTAGCTTTACTCTATAATATGTAAGCAAAACCAAAATGATAACAATTGTCTCCTTTTTGTGAGAATTGCCTACATTTTGTGCTTGTCACTGCTCGAATTTTCTTGTTTCACAAAACGTTTCACAAAAAAAGACCAATCTTTTTTGTGATTGGTCTTTTTTGTGAATTTATCTTTTCTTGAAAATAATTGAAATAATCTCGTCGGTTGTCATATCACTATTTATTTCAAAGCTGCCAAGCTTCAAATATTTAGCAACCCCTTTTTTCTCAACAAGGTTAGCGAAGTCCCAAGCATCCCCACTGATAATATTTGCTGAGATAAGTGCTTTTCCGACCTCATAGCTAGTCATACCTTCTGAAACTGTGATAACTGTTTTATGAACAACAGGCTCTGCAGGTTCTTCTTTCTCTTCTTTTACTTCTTCCTTCTTCTCTGCCTCAGTTTCTTCTACTTTTGGTTCTTCTTTAGGTACTTCCACTGAATTCTTGGCTTCAGCAATAGCGTTGTTCCACTCATCTTCCGTTTGAACAACATACCCTTCGGCACTTAAAAGACTTTTCAGCTCTTCGACAGATGGTTTTTCCTCTGCCTTTGTACTCGTTGCTTGTTCTGGTCCAAAGAAATATACGACTGCACATACAGTTGCTGAAAGTAAGAGCCCAGAAGCAAAGCTAGTCAATGTTTTTGCATTCATTGGGCTACCTTTCTCCCTTCTGTTTGTTTTGTAAATGGAGAAAGCAATGATTGTACTTCAATTTCACTTAGTTCCTTCTCGTTTGCAATGCTTGTAACTGAGTAACCTCTTTTAAATAAGTCAAGAATATCACGAAGCAATTCGCGCTGCTCTCGATCAGTAGTATCAATCCCCGCTTGGTTAGCTATAATCTCATTATCTAGCTCAAGGTTTCTCATTTGTTGTTGTAGCTTGTTAATTTCTTCCATAAAACTAATTGAATATAGTTCAAGCTCTCGCTGTTCTGCCTTTTTTGCCTTTTTCGTAAGGGTATAGGATAAAATGAGCAAACCTGCTGCAACCCCAAATAATATGACTAACGCCCATTCCATCATTGGACATCATCCTTTCAATGCTTTTTGTCTTACAACAGATAATTATACAATGAAATAAGACAAATTTCGATTGAATTCGATAAAATACTTCTATAGTCTTTGGGATTGGAAGAAATTAACGAACAGGTATAGTAGTTTCACACCTTTGGACCTATGTACAATGTACATTTGGTAAATGCTTGAAAGCTTGAATAACCAATAATTACTACTGATAAAAAATAAAAAAGATGCCTCTCTTACATAGAGACATCCTTAACTTTAGGGTTTATTCTTTCGTAAATTCCTTTGTGCTTCTAATGGTATCAATAGGGCGAACGTATGATTCTATAGATTTTCGCTTTGGTTCTAAAAATGGTGGTAATGAAAGTTTTTCCCCCAATGTTTCGTAGGGTTCGTCTCCCATAAAACCAGGACCGTCAGTAGCAAATTCAAAAAGAATACCAGGTGCCACTCTTGAATAAAGTGATCCAAAGAAGAAACGATCTACAAATCCTGAGGTTTGGAAACCGAATCCACGTAAATGTTTATCCCACTCGTCAAGAACAGATTTATCATCGACACGAAAAGCGGCATGATGTACTGTACCAAATCCTTGCTGTGCTGGCGGGAGAACGGTGTTATTCTCAACGACAACTTGAGCTCCATTTCCACCTTCACCAACTTCAAACAGGTGGAAAGAACCTTCTTGTCCAATTTCTTTAAATTGTAGCACCTTTTCAAGCATTTCTTTAAAAAAGTCAAAATGTGCGGTACGAACAAATAATGGTCCTAAACCAGTAATCGCGTATTCTAATGGAATAGGCCCTTTTTGCCATGGAGTTCCAGCAGCTACGCCTTTATTATTTTCATCAGAGACCAATTGGTATTGTTGGTCATCGAAATCAACGAAAGATACTGTTTTTACCCCAAATTGTTCCTTGACGCCAAAGTGTTTAATATTCAATCGATCAAAACGTTTGACCCAATAATCGATAGCTTCATCAGTAGGAACTCGAAAAGATGTTTTTGAAATTTCGTTTGTTCCATGTACTCCTTTCGGAATTCCTGGAAAATCGAAGAAAGTCATATCTGTTCCTGGACTACCTGTATCATCTGCAAAGAATAAGTGATGGGTTTGAATATCATCTTGGTTCACTGTTTTCTTTACTAATCTCATCCCTAATGTATAAGTAAAAAACTCATAGTTCTTTTCCGCACTGCTCGTAATCGCAGTGACATGGTGTATTCCCTTTAAACCGTTCATGTAATAATTCCTCCAATTTTGCTCTCTTTTATAAGTGTCCCCTAGGAACTAATAAACTAGTATAGTAAAAAATCTCTTTGGTTAAAATATCTTAAATTCAAGATAATTATACTGCTTAAAAAATTTAGTGTCAATAAACAAAACTCATATTCTTATTGATAAAAAAATGTCCCCACATTCCTGTGAGGACAACTGAATGGGTTATTCTCCGATAATAACTCGAAGAACATTCGGACGATCTTTAAACGTTTTGGTACCAGCACCATAGCCAATTGATGCAACCTTCATTGTAGGAAGAGTACAAAATTCATCAGTTAGCACGGAGATGATTCCTGCTCCTGTTGGAGTCGTGAGCTCAAAACGAACATCACTTTGTTCGATTGGCACTCCTTTTAGAATTTCGAGTGTTGCAGGTGCTGGAACTGGGTATATCCCATGATCGATATGTATTTTTCCTGTACCAACAGGAACGGAAGATGATTTAATCGATGAAATCTCAAGCTGCTGTAGTAAAATCGCTACGCCGACGATATCAATAATGGAGTCGACAGCACCCACTTCATGAAAATGGACTTTTTCTAACGGAAGTCCATGAATAAGCCCTTCCGCTTCACCTATTTTCTTGAAAATTCGAAGTGACATATCTTTAACCTCGGGTGCTAGTTCAGAATCGTTAATCATTTTTACGATATCTTTATAGGCACGATGGTCATGGTGGTGATGATGTCCATGGTCATGATGGTGCGAGTGTGAATGTTCATGATGATGATCATGGTCATGGTCGCGCGAATGAGAATGTTCATGATGATGATCATGGTCATGGTCGTGCGAATGAGAATGTTCATGATGATGATCATGGTCATGGTCGTGCGAATGAGAATGTTCATGATGGTGGTCATGGTCATGGTTGTGCGAATGTGTATGTTCATGATGATGGGAGTCATTTTTTAAGATAACATCAAATTTTGTTGAAGTTATTCCATTTTTTACGACTTTTTGCCATTTTAATTCGTATTCATCGTGAAAATGCAGCTTTTTCAATTCAGTTACAAGATGATGAGGATCTGCACCTGCATCTAGTAGTGCTCCAATCACCATATCTCCGCTTATGCCGGAAAAACAGTCAAAATATAAGGTCTTCATTTTTATTTTTGTTCTCCTTTTCGTGCTAGTTGGTCAATCAAGACCGCATTGTATGCACCACCGAAACCATTGTCGATATTAACTACACTGATTCCGGATGCACAAGAATTAAGCATTGTCAGGAGGGCTGATAGGCCATTAAAGTTCGCTCCATATCCAATACTTGTTGGAACTGCAATGATTGGGTGGGATACAAGGCCACCTACTACACTCGGTAGAGCGCCCTCCATTCCGGCAACCACAACGGATACATTTGCTTGTTGAATTTCTTCTATATTATCAAATAAACGGTGGATACCTGCCACACCTACATCGTAAAAGCGACGAACTTGACTACCTAGTACCTCTGCGGTAATGGCTGCCTCTTCTGCTACCCTTAGATCAGAAGTTCCCGCACATACAATTGCAATATAGTCTGTGCTTCCTGTAACTACAGATGATTTGTCTTTCCAATAAAGAATTTGTGCGGTTTCATTGTAAACATATTCTGGGTTTGATTGTAAAACAAAGTCTGCTTTTTCCTGAGTAATACGGGTTACAAGTACGTTGTCCCCGCGTCCTTTGATTACATTAACAATTGATAAAATTTGTTCCTTTGTTTTTCCTTCACCAAACACAATTTCAGGAAAGCCCTGTCTGTTTTTTCGATGATGGTCAATTTTTGCAAACCCCAAATTTTCATAGGTTGCAAGTTGTAGCTTTGCATCCTCGATACTCAATGTTCCCTGCTTTACTTGCTCTAAAATTTCTTCTACCATAGTTCACACACCTTAATCGATAAAAATCGATGTATACCTTGAAGCGTCAGCAAATACTGACGCCTCATTAGTTAAAAATGTTTGATGATATCTTTCTCAATTGCTACATATTTCTCGAAAATAGCTTTATATTGTTCATGGTTTACCATATTCGGTATCACAGGTTCACCCATTGGAATGTTGTCTTTGATTTCTTCAAAGGAGTTCACCTTTCCAATGCCAACCAATGCAGTCCAAGCCGCTCCCCATGCTGCACTATGATGAGTTTCTGGGACATATACCTCTTTCCCAAATACATCAGCAAGCATTTGAAGCCACAGTGAAGAACGCGCCATTCCACCGTTAACATAAAGCTTATCCGTTTCACCGGCCTGATTTTCAAGTGCCTTTCCAATTTGATATAGGTTAAACGTAATTCCCTCTAGTACAGCTCGAACAAAATGTTCCGTTTTATGTGTAACTGACATTCCAAAGAAATTTCCTCGCGCCTGTTGATTCCATAGTGGTGCTCGTTCCCCATTAATATATGGATGGAAGAATAAACCGTCAGCACCAGGTCCAACCTTAGCAGCTTCGGCTGTAAAATGGTCAAAGCTTTCCTGATAATTAAGAGTCTCTTTTAACCATTGGAGTGCGATTCCACCATTATTTGTTGGTCCGCCGACAATAAAATAGTCTTCAGAAAAAGCATAGCAGAAGGTTTCATGTTTTTTATTTGATTGGAATCCCTTTGTAAATTGACGAATTGCCCCACTTGTACCAACTGTTACAGCAACTTCGCCTGGAGAGATTGCGCCAATTCCTAAATTGGCGAATTGACCATCAGCGGCTCCGATGATAAACGGCATATCCTTTGATATCCCCATTTCTTCAGCAATCGTAGGATTAATTTCAGTTAATTGATAGGTAGGCGGCACAATTTTTGATAGCATGTCCTCAGTGATACCAGCTTTTTTAAGGACATCAGTATCCCATTGAAAGGTATTTCCGTTAAACATACCTGTTGCAGATGCCATGGAATAATCGATAACTCGTTGATTAAACCATTTTAATAACAAATATTCTTTAATCGATAAGAAATAGCTTGATTGCTTATATGGAATATAATCAAGTTCTTTCATCCAAATGAGTTTTGCCAAAGGAGACATCGGATGAATCGGCATACCTGTTTTTGAGAAAATTTCAAGACCGTCAGATTCCATCAGTTCATCTGCCTGTTTTGTACTTCTACCGTCAGCCCAAATCAGTGCTTGGGAAAGGGCTTCTCCGTCCTCCCTCATACAAATGATGGAATGCATAGCAGCCGATATGCCTAAGCTAATAATTTCTTCTTTATTAACATTTGCTTGCTGAATGGCCATATTAATCGCCTTTACAGCGGAACGCTCAATTTCATCAGGGTCTTGCTCGACCCAGCCTTGTTTAGGGTAGTAAGAGGTAACTAAATCCTCTGCTTCTGCAACTACTTTACCATCAAGCGTAAAGATTACTGCTTTTGCACTGGTAGTCCCTAAATCGAGACCAATGACGTATTCATGTGACATACCTACATCTTCCTTTACACGTTCTATCGTAATATCATTAGTTTGTGATTTCATGTTACCATATTATTCTTTCCAATGAAAAAGCTTTGGAATCTTATCTTTCCAAAGCTTTTTTCTACTTAAGAAAGTACTTTATTCATACTTCCACTCTTGTAACCTACTAAATCTAGGGTTATATATTTATAGCCAATTACATTTAGCTCTTTAGTTATAGCTTCATGATTTTCTAAAACAATCTTCATATCACTAGGTTCAACTTCAATTCTTGCAATATCTTGGTGAGTACGGACACGAACCTGACGAATCTGGAGTGATTTTAGATATTCCTCAGCTCTTTCAACTTTTGTGAGTTTTTCAATTGTGATTTTTTCACCGTATGCAATCCGCGAAGACAGACATGCAAAAGATGGTTTATTCCACGTTGGCAAATCAAACTCACGGGATAATTCACGAATTTCATCCTTGAAAAGATTTGCCTCTTGTAGTGGACCACGGATGCCTTTTTCCTTAGCTGCTTTCATTCCTGGACGGAACTCATTCATATCATCTGCTATGACACCATACACAACATTGTGATAGCCTTCACGTTCCATAACAGGTATGAGGTGATCAAACAAACTGCTTTTACAGAAATAGCAACGATTGCGGTCGTTCTCTGTATAACCCGGAATGGCCAGCTCCGATGTTTCAATTACGCGATGATTGGCACCAATACGCTCTGCAAGAACTTGAGCTTCTTTTAGCTCAGTTGAGGGATATGTTTCCGAATCAGCAGTAACCGCTAGTACATGTTCTTTTCCAAGTGTGTCAACAGCTACCTTTAGTAAGAAGGTGCTGTCAACACCACCGGAAAATGCAACGACAACAGATTCCATCTCTCGGAGAATTGACACAAGCTTTTGATACTTTTCATCAATCATTTGTCTTCTCCCCTTTTCTCCCGTTGTAAAATTAAGTTACCTCTTCTATTTATATTGTTTTATGTCTATAAAAGAAGTATGAATTAGATAGTCATACTTCCAAATCCACCGTCAACACGAAGGAATGTACCAGTTACGAAGCTAGAAGCGTTCTCTGATGCTAGGAAAACAGCAGCGCCTTTTAACTCATCAGGGTTACCGAAACGATTCATTGGAGTGTGACCCATGATGGATGCAACACGCTCTTCACTCAAAATCTTACGGTTTTGTTCAGCTGGGAAGAAACCAGGAATGATTCCATTTACACGAATGCCGTGCGGTGCAAATTCTCTAGCTAGGAACTGAGTCATGCTGTTCACACCTGCTTTAGATACTGAGTAAGTAAATACTTTAGATAGTGGTGTTGTAGATGACACAGAAGAAATATTAATAATGCTTCCTTTAGTTCCTTGATCAATCATTCTCTTAGCAAAAATTTGAGTGGCAACGATATATCCTTTAAGGTTAACGTCCATGATTTTGTCATACTCGTCCATATCTAGCTCAAAGAATGGAGTTGGGCTGTTCATACCTGGTGCATTAAGAAGGATGTCAATGCTACCTGACCAAGCTTCGATTTCTTTCGCAACATTTTCAAGTGATTCGCGAGAAAGTACATCTGCAGTGAATCCTTTTGCTACTCCACCTTCTGCTTCAATTTCTTTTACAACTGCCTCTGTTTTTTCAAGATTACGCCCAACAATCGCTACTTTTGCGCCATGTTCAGCAAAACCTTTACAAATTGAAGATCCTAGTACACTATTACCACCGATTGCTACTGCTGTTTTACCCGTTAAATCAAATAATTTAGACATGTTATTTCCCCTTTTCTTTTATGTAATCAGTACTTAGTAATGTTTATCGGGGAAATACCCCCCGATAAACGATTAAAATAAGTTTCCGTTTTCGTCGAAGCCAAATTCATATAAGTCAGAAGCCTGTTCCATATTAGGATGTTTTTGAATGTAGTCAAGTAGGGCTTCAGATACTTCGATTTCACTAACATGTAAAGTGTCTTTAATACGAACCATTTTGACCTTGGTAAAATCTAAGATATTACATGTTTTTATTGCTGCTTGAATCGCTTCTTTGTCATTTGGGAGTGTTGTTGCAATTTTAGTAGGTGCAACAACGGTTGATGTCAATCCATTTGCATATGTGAATTCAAGGTCCATTTTGTCAACCAAACGCTGTGTTGTGAAATCAGCAGTACCAACCCCGTTTGCATTACCCTCTGTTTCAGGAGTAAGATCAAGTACAACCATTTTGTTCACTTCTGGACCACCGTGTGCATATGGAGTTGGATAACGACCCGTAATATTAGGGTCCATTCCGTCTCCACTAATGTTTTTACCAATCTGATCGATGATAAGCACATCTATTTGATCAAAGAATAACTTTGGAAGTAGCTGTTTGGCTTGAGCTTGCAGCTCAGGTTCTTTTTCAACAATTTCATTTGGTAGCATGACTTCGATTCGTGCTACTCTGTCAAATGCATTTTCTACCGTAGCTATGCCGAAAAGGATAGGTGTCTTTTCCATAATCATCTGAGCCATTGCCGGAACGTTCTCGGCCATATATTTAAACCCGAGTTGATGACATGCTTCCGCACCTTTTTGTTTACCAAGGCCGATACTAATCATTTTTTGTATACCACTCTCAACAGTTCCTCGGAATGCTGTGTGTGGTTTTACACGGTTAATAACAACAATGCCGTCAGCCTCAGAAGCAAATTTATCTACATAAACAGGTAGGCCATTTGGTAATTCACCTAGCTTAATTACTTCCATAGAAGATCGAATTTCACAGCCAACACTTTCTTCAGTTACACCAAGGTGTTTTAACACTTCGCGTTGACCTTCGCCTGTAGCTCCACCGTGGCTTCCCATACTTGGAACGATAAACGGTTTACCGCCTTGCTCTTTTATGAACTGAACAGTTGTTCTTGTGATAGCAACTAAACTGTCAATTCCACGACTTCCTACAGCAATCGCAATTTCCATACCTGGTTTAATGGTTTGCTTAACTTCTCCTCGTTGCAGCTTAGTTGTTAAATCCTCTTCAAGATTTTCAACTTTTGAATCATCAAAATGCTGCATAATTTTAAGCATCTTTGGAACGGGAATATCCTTTAATAATTCTTGGAGAATACCCATGTGACTCCCTCCTTATACATTGAACTGTAAATAGTGTACGCACTTTTTAATACAATGTCTCTAATAAAGAACATGTAGAGTTCTAATTATGTAATCCCTTACATCGGGAGATATCATTTTTACAAACAAAAGGCGGGGTTTCAATATTGAAACCCCAACAATGTTTTTCCCCACATTAACTGGCAGTAAGATCCCAGCTTCAAGACTTCAGGGGAAAATATCACAGGAGTATTATTGAGGGATCAACTGCCAGTAAAAGCCCAAGAAGTACAAAGACTAAGATCGTCACGTCCTGTGTCAACGTCTTTGTGACCCACGTCATGTGGGACTCAACTAACATTCAGTGGGAGAGGAAGCTCTCCTACTGAATGAAGTTTCACTTTATTCCATCCAGTTTGTATGGAAAGTACCTTCTTTATCAACACGTTGGTAAGTGTGAGCACCAAAGTAGTCACGTTGTGCTTGTAAAAGGTTTGCAGGTAATGTTTCAGTACGGTAGCTATCATAGTATGCAACTGCACTTGCAAAACTTGGAACAGGAATTCCATTTTCAATTGCAAGAGAGATAACTTTACGTAATGAAGCTTGGTATCCTTCTGCAATTTCCTTGAAGTATGGGTCTAATAATAGGTTTGCTAACTGGCCGTCACGGTCATAAGCTTCTTTGATTTTTTGTAGGAATTGTGCACGAATGATACATCCACCACGGAAGATCATTGCGATTTCTCCGTAATTTAAATTCCAATCATATTCTTCAGATGCGGCACGCATTTGAGCGAACCCTTGTGCATATGAAATGATTTTACTTAAGTAAAGAGCTTTACGTACAGCTTCAATTAATTCTTGCTTATCTCCACTGAACGGTTGTACAGATGGACCAGTAAGAACTTGGCTTGCTTTTACACGCTCATCTTTCATAGCTGAGATGAAACGAGAGAATACAGATTCAGTAATGATTGGTAGAGGAACACCTAAATCAAGTGCATTTTGGCTAGTCCATTTACCAGTACCTTTTTGACCTGCAGTATCAAGGATTAGATCAACAAGTGGTTTACCTGTTTCTTCATCTTTTTTAGTGAAAATATCAGCAGTAATTTCAATTAAGTAGCTGTCTAGTTCACCTTTATTCCATTCAGCAAATACTTCATGAAGTTCGTCTGTGCTTAATCCTAGAACATTCTTTAAGATGAAATATGCTTCACAGATTAATTGCATGTCTCCATATTCAATACCGTTGTGTACCATTTTTACATAGTGACCAGCACCGTTTGGTCCGATATAAGTACAACATGCATCACCAGATACCTTTGCAGAAATTGCTGTTAGGATTGGTTCAACAAGCTCATAAGCTTCTTTTTGACCACCAGGCATGATAGAAGGACCCTTTAGTGCTCCCTCTTCCCCACCAGAAACACCAGTTCCGATGAAATGAATACCTGTTGATTCTAATTCTTTGTTACGACGAATTGTATCTTGGAAGAATGTATTTCCACCATCAATTAGAATATCATTTTCCTCTAAATATGGTTTTAAAGAATCAATTGTTGCATCTGTTGCAGGTCCAGCTTTAACCATTAATAAAATTTTACGTGGTTTCTCTAGGGAATTAACAAATTCCTCGATCGTTTTTGCACCAACAAAGTTTTTTCCTGCTGCTTCATTTTGTAGGAACTCTTCTGTTTTTTCATATGAACGGTTAAAAACAGCAACAGAGTATCCTCTGCTCTCTATGTTTAACGCTAAGTTTTTACCCATTACAGCCAATCCAACTACACCAATTTGTTGCTTAGACATAAAATCAAACCTTTCTAATTATGTAATGATAGAAAACAAATCATGAGGTTATTTTGCGTATCTTTTAAATAGATTATGACAATTTAATTTAAAAGATTATGTATCAGTCATATAATTAATTTGTTTCCTAAACTAACTATTTATATATAGAAGAATATACTGTTTAGGTCAATTCGTCAACCATTGAAATTGATAGATTTGTTGAATTAATGAAGCTATTAATTTTAAAATCTTATAAAAACAACAAAATTTAATAATTGATTATCTAAAAAATAGTGTTACAATGAGTAATAATTTAAATTTTTTGATTTTACTTTATTCATCAAAAAAGCATAATCTTTTGTCGAATAAACGTAATTATATATTGGAGGTAACTATTATGTCTGAACAACAACGTAGTAATATGATTAAATCAGGAATTGATCGAGCGCCACACCGAAGTTTACTTCGTGCTGCAGGTGTTAAGGAAGAAGATTTTAACAAACCATTTATCGCAGTCGTAAACTCATATATTGATATTGTACCAGGTCATATTCATTTACAAGAGTTTGGTAAAATTGTAAAAGATGCAATTCGAGAAGCTGGTGGAGTTCCATTTGAAATGAACACAATTGGTGTTGATGATGGTATTGCTATGGGTCATATCGGAATGAGATATTCCCTGCCAAGCCGTGAGATCATCGCTGATTCAATTGAAACAGTTGTTGCCGCTCACTGGTTCGACGGTATGGTTTGTATTCCCAACTGTGATAAAATCACACCAGGAATGATGATGGCTGCAATGCGTCTAAATATCCCGACTATCTTTGTTAGTGGTGGACCGATGGCAGCTGGACGTGATGCTGCTGGAAATCCACTTAACCTAAACTCAGTATTTGAAGGCGTTGGTGCTTATCAATCTGGAAAAATTGATGAAGCGAGATTAACAGAACTCGAGCAATTTGCTTGTCCTACCTGCGGTTCATGTTCTGGTATGTTTACTGCGAATTCTATGAACTGTTTAGCAGAAGGTCTTGGATTAGCCCTCCCAGGAAACGGTACAATCTTAGCGGTTGCTGAAGAAAGAAAAGAATTTGTTAAAAAATCTGCGAAACAATTAATGAATTTAATTGAAAAAGATATTAAACCACGTGATATCGTTACGATTGAAACAATCGATAATGCATTCGCATTAGATATGGCAATGGGTGGATCTACGAATACTGTACTTCACACTCTTGCAATTGCTCAAGAAGCTGAAATTGAGTATTCACTAGAACGTATCAATGAAATTGCAGCACGTGTTCCACACTTAGCGAAAATTGCTCCTGCATCTGATCATCATATTGAGGATGTGCATAATGCGGGTGGCGTTAGCGCAATTATCAATGAATTGCTTAAAAAGCCAGGTGCAATTGATGGAGATCGTATAACTGTTAGTGGTAAAACATTACGTGAAAATGTAGAAGGCTGTGAAATTACAGATCATAACGTCATCCGTCCACTTGAAAACCCTCACTCTGAAAAAGGCGGACTAGCTATCCTATTTGGTAACTTAGCTCCTGAGGGTGCTGTCGTTAAGGTTGGTGCGGTTGACCCTGAAGTTGGTGGATATCATAGAGGTCCAGCAGTGTGCTTCGATTCTCAAGAAGATGCCCTATCAGCAATCATTGTAGGTAAAGTTAAGGAAGGCGACGTAGTCGTTATTCGTTATGAAGGTCCTAAAGGTGGTCCAGGTATGCCGGAAATGCTTGCACCAACCTCTCAAATCGTTGGTCGCGGTCTTGGAGCAAAAGTCGGCTTAATTACTGACGGACGTTTCTCTGGTGCATCAAGAGGTATCTCAATCGGACATATTTCTCCTGAAGCTGCTGAAGGTGGTCCAATTGCATTTGTTGAAGATGGCGACTTCATTGAGCTTGATTTAAATAATCGTACAATCAAATTAGAAGTCTCTGATGAAGAATTCGAAAAACGCAAGGCTAATTGGAAAGGCTTTGAGCCAAAAGTGAAAAAAGGCTACCTAGCTCGCTATTCAAAATTAGTTACAAATGCAAGTTCTGGTGGAGTAATGAAATACTAGGCTGTTCAGAGTGTAGACAAAGTCAATCTTGACTTTGTCTACACTCATTTTTCAAACAATACTAGTATGAATTACTTTCCCAGACTGTCTTGAAAACGCTTGTCATACAAGGCGCGCAGCCGATCGAAGACGCGAATAGAAGTTGCCTTCATGAGCGGACGAGAGAGGCAAGCAACGAAGTATGCGAGCGTTTGTCAACAGTCTGANAGGTCAATTCGTCAACCATTGAAATTGATAGATTTGTTGAATTAATGAAGCTATTAATTTTAAAATCTTATAAAAACAACAAAATTTAATAATTGATTATCTAAAAAATAGTGTTACAATGAGTAATAATTTAAATTTTTTGATTTTACTTTATTCATCAAAAAAGCATAATCTTTTGTCGAATAAACGTAATTATATATTGGAGGTAACTATTATGTCTGAACAACAACGTAGTAATATGATTAAATCAGGAATTGATCGAGCGCCACACCGAAGTTTACTTCGTGCTGCAGGTGTTAAGGAAGAAGATTTTAACAAACCATTTATCGCAGTCGTAAACTCATATATTGATATTGTACCAGGTCATATTCATTTACAAGAGTTTGGTAAAATTGTAAAAGATGCAATTCGAGAAGCTGGTGGAGTTCCATTTGAAATGAACACAATTGGTGTTGATGATGGTATTGCTATGGGTCATATCGGAATGAGATATTCCCTGCCAAGCCGTGAGATCATCGCTGATTCAATTGAAACAGTTGTTGCCGCTCACTGGTTCGACGGTATGGTTTGTATTCCCAACTGTGATAAAATCACACCAGGAATGATGATGGCTGCAATGCGTCTAAATATCCCGACTATCTTTGTTAGTGGTGGACCGATGGCAGCTGGACGTGATGCTGCTGGAAATCCACTTAACCTAAACTCAGTATTTGAAGGCGTTGGTGCTTATCAATCTGGAAAAATTGATGAAGCGAGATTAACAGAACTCGAGCAATTTGCTTGTCCTACCTGCGGTTCATGTTCTGGTATGTTTACTGCGAATTCTATGAACTGTTTAGCAGAAGGTCTTGGATTAGCCCTCCCAGGAAACGGTACAATCTTAGCGGTTGCTGAAGAAAGAAAAGAATTTGTTAAAAAATCTGCGAAACAATTAATGAATTTAATTGAAAAAGATATTAAACCACGTGATATCGTTACGATTGAAACAATCGATAATGCATTCGCATTAGATATGGCAATGGGTGGATCTACGAATACTGTACTTCACACTCTTGCAATTGCTCAAGAAGCTGAAATTGAGTATTCACTAGAACGTATCAATGAAATTGCAGCACGTGTTCCACACTTAGCGAAAATTGCTCCTGCATCTGATCATCATATTGAGGATGTGCATAATGCGGGTGGCGTTAGCGCAATTATCAATGAATTGCTTAAAAAGCCAGGTGCAATTGATGGAGATCGTATAACTGTTAGTGGTAAAACATTACGTGAAAATGTAGAAGGCTGTGAAATTACAGATCATAACGTCATCCGTCCACTTGAAAACCCTCACTCTGAAAAAGGCGGACTAGCTATCCTATTTGGTAACTTAGCTCCTGAGGGTGCTGTCGTTAAGGTTGGTGCGGTTGACCCTGAAGTTGGTGGATATCATAGAGGTCCAGCAGTGTGCTTCGATTCTCAAGAAGATGCCCTATCAGCAATCATTGTAGGTAAAGTTAAGGAAGGCGACGTAGTCGTTATTCGTTATGAAGGTCCTAAAGGTGGTCCAGGTATGCCGGAAATGCTTGCACCAACCTCTCAAATCGTTGGTCGCGGTCTTGGAGCAAAAGTCGGCTTAATTACTGACGGACGTTTCTCTGGTGCATCAAGAGGTATCTCAATCGGACATATTTCTCCTGAAGCTGCTGAAGGTGGTCCAATTGCATTTGTTGAAGATGGCGACTTCATTGAGCTTGATTTAAATAATCGTACAATCAAATTAGAAGTCTCTGATGAAGAATTCGAAAAACGCAAGGCTAATTGGAAAGGCTTTGAGCCAAAAGTGAAAAAAGGCTACCTAGCTCGCTATTCAAAATTAGTTACAAATGCAAGTTCTGGTGGAGTAATGAAATACTAGGCTGTTCAGAGTGTAGACAAAGTCAATCTTGACTTTGTCTACACTCATTTTTCAAACAATACTAGTATGAATTACTTTCCCAGACTGTCTTGAAAACGCTTGTCATACAAGGCGCGCAGCCGATCGAAGACGCGAATAGAAGTTGCCTTCATGAGCGGACGAGAGAGGCAAGCAACGAAGTATGCGAGCGTTTGTCAACAGTCTGAACAGCCTGATATGATTCAGGCTGTTTTTTCGTAGTTATGCCCTTTGGAGCATTCTATTGAGTGCAAATATTGCATATTGAGCAATCTCATCAGGGACCTTAATATGTTGGGTCAGCTCTCTTCTCTCAATCATCTCTAAAGACCAAGTTAAATGTGGTAAATCAATTCGATTCATCGTTAAACAAGCACATAGATGTGGATTAAGTGAAATGATTTCTTTATCAGGATGTTGTGTGATGATTCGTTGAACAAGATTCATCTCGGTTCCGATAGCCCATTTGCTACCTGATGGTGCCTTTTCAATCATTTCAATAATATAAGCAGTAGAACCTGCATAGTCCGCAAGAGCCACCGTTTCATAGGGGCACTCTGGATGAACGATAATATTCATTTCTGGTTTTGTTTTTCGGATATTCTCAACATTTGTTGGAGTGAAATTTTCATGGACGGAGCAATGTCCTTTCCAAAGAATGATTTTGATATCCTCTACTTTGCCTTTGTATCCTAAGGTATGATGAATTGGATCCCAAACAGCCATCTTATCTAGTGGAATTCCTAGCGTTTGTGCTGTGTTTCTTCCTAAATGCTGGTCAGGTAGGAATAAGATTCTTTCTTTTTGTGTAAACGCCCATTGGAGCATTTTCTTCGCGTTTGAAGATGTAACAGTTGCTCCCCCGTTTTTTCCGACGAATGCTTTAATCGCAGCGGTTGAATTAACATAAGTCAAAGGTAATATCGTATCACCGAAAATCTCTTGTAATTCGCTCCAGCACGTTTGTGTTTGGTTAATATCCGCCATATCGGCCATTGAACACCCGGCTCTCATATCAGGTAAAAAAACTTTTTGTGACTCTGTCGTTAAAATGTCGGCTGTTTCTGCCATAAAGTGAACCCCACAAAAAACAATAAACTCCGCATCTGTATTTTCAGCAGATAGTTGTGCAAGCTTTAAAGAATCTCCGGTTGCGTCTGCGAACTTTATCACTTCATCCTTTTGATAATGATGACCCGGTATGAAAAGCCGCTTTCCTAAACGAGCCTTTATTTCAGAAACCCGTTCTTCCATTTCCTTTACGGATAAAGATTTATATTGTTCTGGAATGGTTGCTCCTGCTATATTCGTTTTCATCATTTCTAAAATGTTCATAAACATTCTCCTCCTTATAAAGATGGATGTTCCATTGTACACACCTATATTTCTGGCATTATGAATAAACGATAGTTTCAAAGGTTTTCCCTTGAATAATCTCTTTTTTGTACCATGAATGATTGTCTTCTGCTGGATAGTCCTCACGGAAGTGACCACCCCTACTTTCAGTCCTCATGATTGCAGACCTTGCGATTAACCATCCCACAGTAATCATGTTTACTAACTCGAGCTGTTCAAGTGATAAGTGAATAGGTGCAATGCCTTCAAATTCCTGTTTGTACGTTTCGAACCATTCGATTGCATATTGAAGACGCGCATGATTCCGCACAATTCCAACATTGTCCATCATCATTTCTTGAATTTGTGCTTTTGAAGGTAGTTTAAGAGTATCGTATCTGATATGTACTGAATTGCTTACGGAATTGTGAAACGAGCTATTTGGTGAATAATCTTTAAGAATATCTCTAGCAACAATATTCCCAAATACAATTCCTTCAAGTAATGAGTTGCTAGCTAGCCGGTTGGCTCCATGTACGCCGGTACATGCGACTTCACCGACAGCATACAAACTAGGTATGGATGTAAGTCCTTTCACATCAGTTTTAACTCCTCCCATTGAAAAATGGGCTCCTGGTACTACTGGTAACAGGGCTCTCTCCAGTGGAATCTCATTTTCGATACAAAGATTGGTGATCGTTGGAAAGCGTACTGTAAAATCATCTATCATGGAGATGTCTAAATAGACTTTATTACCACGACTGTTTTCATTGAAAATGGCACGAGCAACAACATCTCTTGGCGCTAAATCCAATAAGGGATGGATACCACTCATGATGGGTTTACAATCTTGATCTACAAGGATTGCCCCCTCTCCCCTTACTGCCTCTGAAACAAGTCCACAGGTTTTACCTTCTTTGTGTAATAAGGTCGGATGAAATTGAATAAATTCCAAATCATATAACTTAGCGCCGGCTCGATAGGCCATTGCGAGACCATCCCCACAAATCGTTTTGTCATTCGAGGTAGACGAGTATAGGCCGCCACATCCCCCGGTTGCTAGAATTGTATAATCTGCAATATATTCCTCAATCGTATGGTCAGATGCTAATGCTTTAACTCCAATACAGCGGTTATTTTCAATCATAAAATCAATCGCTGTTCGATCCTCTATAATTTGCACCCGCTCCTTGACCTTGCCTACCATATACATAACCAAGGCTTTCCCTGTAGCGTCACCCCCTGCATGGAGGATTCGTCTTGTCGAATGAGCCCCTTCTTTGCCCAACAAAAGATTTTCGTCCTCGTCTTTATCAAATTCCATTCCATTATTTATCAGATCGATTAGATAATCTGGCCCCTTCTTAACTAAAATGTCAACTGCAGTTTCATCGTTGTGATAGCAACCAGCCGAAACAGTATCCTTAAAATGAGATTGCCAAGAATCATCTTTTCCGATGCTTGTAGCGACACCGCCTTGAGCCAAAATGGAGTTACTATTTGTCACTTTTGACTTTGTGATTATAATCACATTCTTATCCGCACTTAATTGGTAAGCAGCGGTCAATGCTGATATTCCACTGCCAATAATAATGATGTTGCTTCTTGGCATTCGATAAGCCTCCCTAAACACCATTTTTTAAGGTTTTTTCAACAAATGATGGATTGTTAATATACATCTGTCTTGACACCTATATTTACACAAATGTAGACTAATGACAAGATATTTTTTAATCAAATCACATCAATTTTGGTGGAAATATATAAAGTTATATTTGATAGTTTCATATACTTTTCTAGAGAGTTTGAAAGGATGGTAAAGACTATGATTTATTTAGATTATGCAGCTACGACCCCAATCCGCGAAGAAGTACTTCATGCTTATAATGAGGTGTCAAAAAATTATTATGGAAATCCAAGTAGTTTACATGACGTTGGCTCAAATGCGAAGCAATTGCTAGAATTGTGTCGTAAGGAGCTTGCTGATAAAATAAATGGAGATTCAGATGGCGTATTTTTTACTAGCGGAGGCACTGAATCAAATCAATTAGCGATTCGCTCACTTCTAGATGCACATAAAACAAAAGGAAACCATTTGATTACAAGTTCTACCGAACATTCATCCATTCATAATCTATGTAAGCAACTTGAAACAGAAGGATTTGATGTCACATACCTCCCCGCTGACCAATATGGGCAGGTTCGTTTGGAGGATTTACAATCGGTGGTTACGGATCAAACGATTTTAGTGTCGATTCAGTTTGCAAATCCTGAAATTGGTACAATCCAGCCAATTAAAGAAATCGGTGAATTCCTTCATGACCATAATATTCTGTTCCACAGTGATTGTGTACAGGCTTTTGGTAAGGTTCCAATTAATGTGAAGCAGCTACATATCGATAGCTTGTCAATTTCTAGCCATAAGATAAATGGACCAAAGGGTGTTGGTGCTTCCTATATAAGTCCTTCTGTGAGGTGGGTACAACAAATACCTGGAACCTCACATGAAAACGGATTTCGTCCTGGAACGGTGAATGTACCTGGAATCGCATCCTTCATTACTGCTGTACAGCTTATATGTAGCGAAATGGAAGTGAATACTGTCAAGTATCAAGAATTGCGAAAGCGGCTTGTTACGGGGATTGAAACGATAGGACACCCTATTCTAGTTGAAGGGCATGCAATAGACCAGCTTCCACATATTGTTGGTTTGTCCGTTGCAGGATTGCAAGGCCAATATGTCATGCTTGAATTCAACCGTCGTGGAATTGCAATTTCCACTGGGAGCGCGTGTCAAATTGGTTCTCAATCCCCTTCTAAGACGATGCTGGCAATCGGTAAATCAAAAGATGAAGCAAAACAGCTAATTCGTCTATCCTTTGGACATATGACAAAGGAAGATGACATTGATAAAGCAGTAGACGTTTTAGGAAACATTACACAACAGCTTTATGTGTAATATTGGAGGGAAAAAAATGAGTGGAGATAAAAAACTATTAGGGGAAAAACGAAGAGAAACAATCGTAAAATGGTTAAAAGACAGCCCCCACCCCATAATTGGAGAGGAACTGTCAAAACGCGCAAATGTCAGTCGGCAGGTCATTGTGCAGGATATCTCATTATTAAAAGCTAAAAATGAACCAATTGTTGCAACCAGCCAGGGCTATATCTATTTAGGGGAACAATCAAAGCAGGAAAATTATTCACGGATTATAGCGTGTAAGCATTCATCAGAGGAAACGGAAAAAGAACTCAATATTCTAGTTGATAATGGTGTAATTGTTCGAGATGTAATTGTAGAGCACCCTGTATATGGTGATCTTGCGGGTTCATTGATGATTAAAAATCGGTTTGAGGTAAAACGTTTTATTGAAAGAGTTTCAGAAACGAACGCCTCCCTCCTATCGTTATTAACGAATGGTGTGCATCTACATACCATTGAAGCAGATTCAGTTGAAAAAATAGATGCAGCCTGTAAGGCTCTACGTGAAGTGAATATTTTATTAAGTGATCAATAAAAAGAGAGCAACAGCTACGATTTGGCTGTTGCTCTTTTGAGATTTTTCATTATTGGCTATCATCCAAAAATGGAAACACAAAATTATCAAACCATAATTTTACAAATATCATTTGTAAATTCAACAGGATCTTGAATTGGTAATCCTTCAATAAGCAGTGCTTGATTATACAATAGATGAGTGTATAAATCTAATTTTGTTTTATCATTTTCAAATGCATTTTTTAAAGAATGGAAAACTTCATGATTTATGTTAATCTCCAATACTTTATCAGCCTTAATGTTTTGATTATCAGGCATTGCATTTAACACTTTTTCCATTTCAATCGAAATCTCGCCATCTGTTGATAAACAAACGGGATGTGTTTTTAGTCGTTTTGAAATTCTAACATCTTTTACCTTACCATCGAGTGTATTTTTCATATAATCAAAGAGTTCTTTGTTTTCGTTTTGTTCAGCTTCTGTCGACTTCTCATCTTCGTTTGGCTCAAAGCCTAGATCACTACTAGATACGGATTTGAATTCTTTTTCCTTATAACTCATAATCATTTTAATTGCAAACTCATCGATATCCTCAGTGAAATACAGAATTTCATAGCCTTTATCAGCCACAAGTTCAGTTTGAGGCAGTTTGCTGATACGTTCAACAGAATCACCGGTAGCATAATAAATATACTTCTGTTCTTCCGGCATTCTAGCTACATATTCATCTAGTGTAACAAGCGTATCCTCTTTGGAAGAATGGAAAAGTAATAAATCTTGTAAAGTCTCTTTATTGCTTCCAAAATCACTATACACACCAAATTTAAGTTGACGCCCAAAGCTATTATAGAACTTTTCATATGTTTCACGATCATTTTTTAACATGCTTTGAAGTTCGCTTTTGATCTTTTTATTGATGTTTTTCGCAATTAGCTTTAATTGACGGTCCTGTTGAAGAATCTCACGTGAAATATTCAGGGATAAATCTTCTGAATCCACTAAACCTTTTACAAAGCTAAAATAATCCGGTAGCAAATCTGCGCATTTATTCATAATTAAAACGCCGTTTGAATAGAGCTCCAGCCCTTTTTCATATTCCTTTGAGTAATAATCAAATGGGATATTCTCAGGGATATATAGAATTGCATTGTAGCGAATAGTTCCATCAACACTAATGTGAATATGCTTTAACGGCTTGTCAAAACCATAGTGCTTTTCATTATAGAATTTTTCATAGTCTTCATCTGTTAGCTCGCTTTTGTTCTTTCTCCAAATAGGAACCATACTGTTGATCGTCTCTTCTTCTGTAACCTGCTCATATTCGGAATCGCTGCCTTCTTTAAGCTTACTAGTCGTAACGTCCATCTTGATTGGATAGCGAATGAAATCAGAATACTTTTTAATAATAGATTTTAAGCGGTATTCCTCTAAAAACTCATCATATGATTCATCTTCTGTGTTCTCTTTGATTTGTAAAATAATCTCTGTTCCGACAGTGTCCTTATCAACAGTTTCAATGGTATAGCCATCTGCACCCTTTGATTCCCACTTATACGCTTCGTCGCTATCGAGGGCCTTACTAATAACGGTTACTACGTCAGCAACCATGAAGGCGGCATAAAATCCTACACCAAATTGTCCAATAATATCATGGCCATCTTTGATTTCTGTTTCTTTCTTAAAAGCTAATGAACCACTTTTGGCAATTGTTCCAAGGTTAGTCTCGAGCTCTTCCTTTGTCATCCCAATTCCAGTATCTGAAATGGTGAGCGTTCGATTCTCTTTATCAGCTGTGATTTTGATGAAATAGTGTTCTTTATTAAATTCATAACGCTCATCAGTTAATGCCTTGTAATAGATTTTATCAATTGCATCACTTGAGTTCGAGATAAGCTCTCGTAAAAAGACTTCTTTCTGCGAATAAATAGAGTTGATCATCATTTCTAATAACCTTTTAGACTCTGCTTTAAATTGTTTCTTTGCCATAGTAGATCTCCTTTCCGTTATATACGATGATTACAAAAGTAAATAGATTAGCACTCGCGACAACGGAGTGCTAATGCCCAATTTTTTAATACCATATATTTTTTACTCTGTCAATTAACTCGATATTTCTTTATTCAAAAAACTAGCTATTTCGTCTTTATGCTTTTGATAGGTTTGATTTCCAAGTTCGATAAGAAATTCGACATATTCAGGTGCGTCAAATGGAACCTCCTGTCCAAGGTCTTCGTTTATTCGCAAATAGTTCTCCTTAAGCAGATGCTGACAATGGTAAGTTACTGATTCAGATGATAAGTGTAGAGCGAGATCTAGTAGTTTAGGTTTCATTCTCATTGAAGGAAGATGAAATGGTAACCATTTGTTTACGCCCCATTCCTTCTTTGTTTCAATTGAAAAGTCAATCCTTTGCAGACCAGTCCCTATCGACATAATTTGAATAGAAGCTAAGTCCATTTCAAAATGGTTTTGGGCTTCTGTAATACAGACGAGTGATGGGTTATTTGCCCAAAGTCCTCCATCAATCGCTAAGTAGTGATTATTAACATTATTAGGTGGAAAAAAGACGGGTGCCGAACATGAAGACAGAACAGCGTCCCAAAGCTTTATGGAATGGTCGTTCTGTTTTTTTGCTTCCCCATAATTTGTTCGATGGACAAATGGGTTTCCATGTGTTACGTCAACGGTTGGAATTAGTAAGGGTTTTTCTATATCGTGAAGAGTTATGTCACCAAACGCCTCTTGGATGTAATGACGTAAATACCGATCACTGTAGACACTTTTCAAAAAGCCAAATGGTGATTGTTTTTTAAAAATCTTCCCGCCATATTTAATATAACTATCTTGAACATCTTCCATATCAATGTTTACAACTGCAGAAGCCGCTACAATTGAACCTGTGCTTGTCCCTGCTAACATATCAAACAAATTTGAGATAGGTTGCTTATATTCTTTTTCGATGGCTTGTAATATGGCAACAGCAAAGACTCCGCGAATTCCGCCCCCATCAATGCATAGGATTTTCATATTCTTCCCCTTTTAAAAATGTTTTTCTTATTAGTATTCCCTTGGGGGAATGTAGGTATAAGCAGTAAAAAAGATGCCCAAAAAGGACATCTTATTATGCTTGTTCCATCGATGAAATGATTTCTTCCGGTGTTGGGAATCTCCCAAGTTCTTTCTTTGAGAAAATCTTCTCCCCATTTACAGTTACTTCAAACACTCCGCCTGAGGCAGGGATAAGCTCGAAGGTAGTGATAGTTTGTCTGTAATGAGTTAATAGTTGTTCCGCAAGACCTGCGGCTTTAGGTGCATAGTTTCACTGCATGCAAAACTCGATTGATACGTTGTACATTTGTTAAAACCTCCTAATGTTTTATCCACACTCGATTCCCTTCTTCCCGTTTCGTTAATTTTAGATAATCAAGTAACTCTAAGAAAGGAATGAGGTATTTACGAGAAAGTCCTAGTATTTCTTTTGCCTCTGATACGCTAAAACGATTATTTGTTGTCTTTTTTAACTTGTTAATCGCATGATCAAAGGCTTCTTTATGTATCAACGTTTCTTCATTAAGTAAGTATGCTTGATTCGTTTTTAATAAATACGTTTTAAGCTCATTTGATGCTTGGTTCGAAATGGATGCTTCTTTTATATAATCTCCCCATTTTTGGGGTTGTATGCCGTCATTTATAAGTGATGAAACAATGGTCTTCATTTGTCCATCTAGAAGGCTTGGGATAAAGTTGTATAGCGATAAATACTGTTCTTCTTTCTTCATATCGTTATTTTGTAATCGTTCATTGATGCAATATTCAATCAGACCTTTCGGGTGACCAAGTACTTGAAGAAGTTCGGCTTTACTGATACCTATTCGTAATGGAAATTTGTTGTGATAATTCTGTACGGTTTTCAGGATATCCTCATTTACTTCAGAGATAGAGCGTTTTGAACTATAGGTATTCTCTTGAATATGGATATAATCACCCGTTGTTAAAATCTCTAGAACTTCATCCTCCTGAAGTGATGAAAGCTGGGTAAGTTGCAGCTTGGATAATAGCTGATGGGTTTCTAGCAAATCATCAATAATCTCGGATGGTGAACGTTCCATTTGTTTTTTGAGCCTATTAATAGTTTCGACACCGAAACGGTATTTTCCTGCAAGTGGCTGAATAATCCAGCCCCCACCTAGTGTTTCTACAGGTGTAGGCCTTCGTAAAATAAATCTGTCTCCTCGTCGAACGACAATTTCGTCTTCTAACTGAATCTGACAGACTATTTCCTCAGTAGTTTCTTGTACTTCATTCCGATCAAAGAAGACAATTTTACCGAAAGCCTCTGTGGTGCCAACATGTAACTTGACTGGTGAACGCTGTTTAAGCGGCATTGATAGTGGCGAAACAAGTTGAAGCGAAATATCAATGGTGCGAGTAACTTGAAAATTTTTGGAATCAACTAGCACGTCCCCTCTTTTTATTTCCTCTTTTGCAACTCCCGTAATATTTAGAGCAGTTCGCTGTCCTGCCTGCGCTTTTTCAGTGTCTTGATTATGTACCTGAATTTGTCTGACTTTCACCCTTTTACCTAATGGTAAGATTGTCAACTGACTTTCTTTAGAAACCCTACCCTCAAAAATCGTTCCCCTGACAATCGTTCCATGCCCCTGAACGGTAAAGGCCTGGTCAATTGGTAGGCGAAACGAGCCGTTAGTATCTTTTTGTGTTAGGTCCTCTATCTCCTTTTGAATAGCTAGTTTAAGTTCTGGTATACCTATTCCTGTTAGACTGTCTATAAATAGAATAGGTGCCTCCTTAAAGTCTGATTCAGCTAGTAGCTCTTTAATTTCTTCGACTGCAAGTTGTAGTAACTCATCCTCAACTCTTTCAATCTTTGAAACGACTACGAGACATTTTTTGATACCTAAGAAATTCAATATTTGGAGGTGTTCTTTTGTTTGTGGCATAACCCCTTCATCTCCTGCAATGACAAGCATGACAAGGTCAATACCGGCGACACCTGCAATCATTTGCCTAATAAAACGCTCATGTCCAGGCACATCGACAATGGAAGCATGAACCCCATTGTCTAGTAGTAGTGGTGCAAAACCAGGCTCAATCGAGATGTTTCGTTCCTTCTCTTCCTTTAACCGGTCGGTATCAACCCCTGTTAACGCCTTCGTAAGTGTCGTTTTACCATGATCAATATGTCCGGCCATTCCAATCGTATAAAAAACATCAGCCATAGTCTTCCCCCTCTCCTTTTCATTCCGTTATGTATATCTTCTACTTTACTAGGTAGCTTGAGATGAATTCAAGTTTGATGATAATTATTTGCCTATAAAAGAGATTCCTGTATATAATGATAGGTAGTTTGGGGTTGGCTGGGTGACTGGTGTCCCCCTGGGTCTTCAAAACCCTGAGGGAGGCGCGTGTCGTCTCCGGTGGGTTCGATTCCCACACAGTCCCGCCAATTAGTACTAAAGAACATACTGAACTGAAATCTAGTATGGAAGGAATGAAGTCGATGTCTAAAAAGGAAGAAATCATTAAATTGACCTCCCTTTCTACAAAAGCTGGCTGAGGATGCAAAATCGGTCCTGAGGACCTGACGCAGGTTCTGCGTCATTTACCAAAAGCTACGCCAAATCCAAATTTATTAGTTGGTCTTGATACGCCTGATGATGCGGGTGTTTATAAAATTAATGATGAAATTGCGCTTGTACAAACATTGGACTTTTTCACCCCAATCGTTGATGACCCGTATATGTTCGGTCAGATTGCGGCTGCTAATGCTTTGAGTGATGTCTATGCTATGGGCGGAAAACCGATTACGGTAATGAACATCGTCGCCTTCCCTATTAATACATTAGACAAAAGTATTTTAGCCGAAATTCTAGCGGGTGCTGCTGAAAAAGTAAGTGAATCAGGTGCTTCACTAGTTGGTGGTCACTCCATCGATGACAAAGAACCAAAATTCGGGTTATCTGTAACCGGTACGGTTCATCCATCACGAATTAGGGCTAATGCGGGAGCGAAGCCTGGTGATCGTCTCATTCTCACAAAACCTATCGGAGTTGGGATTTTGACAACTGCGATTAAAAGAGATCTTCTAGATCAAGAGGATATCAAGAAAGTAACTGACGTTATGGCAACATTGAATAAAAAAGCAGCTGAGGTAATGGAACATTATCATGTTCATGCCTGTACAGATGTAACGGGGTTCGGTCTCCTTGGGCATGCAATGGAGATGGCTGAAGGTAGTCATGTCGGAATCACGATTCATTATGAAAATGTCCCAGTTCTCCCAAAAACAAAAGAACTGGCTGAACAAAAGGTAGTTCCCGGTGGTACAAAGAAAAATCATGCATGGTTAGCAGATCGAGTGGAGTATAGTTCCAATTTAGATGAATTGGATCAACTCATTCTATGTGATGCGATCACATCTGGTGGACTTCTACTATCAATTCCGGAAAATGAAGTTGAGAAAATGCTACAAGAGCTACATAAAAACAATGTAGACGCTCGTATAATTGGTGAAGTAACTAGTGAAAATCCTGGATTCATTATGGTTATTTAAGGACTCTCGTTTGAGTCCTTTTTAGATTGTTGGGAAATAATAACTTTTATAAAATAAACAAACGAGGTGTTTTTTTGATTACTAGAAATATACGTTCACTCTTATTCGTTCTTATCCTAGTTCTTGCGGGATGTGGTTCGAATACTACTGACGAGAATAATGAGAGTGAAACTTTTACAATTGGAGTCATTCCTGTGCAAACTGTCGGCGAAATGGAGACAGCTATGGATAAACTTCAATCCCTCTTAACAACTGAATTAGAACGTGAAGTTTCTGTCGATGTCTACCCTGATTATAACGGTGTAGTAGAGGCAATGAATTATGACAAGATTGATATGGCATACTTTGGTCCATTAACGTATGTCGTGGCTAATGAAAAAAGTGGCGCAAAAGCCATTATAACGCAATTGATTGATGGTGAACCCTTTTATCATTCGTATATCATTACACATAAAGATAGTCCTTTAGATTCACTAGAAGATCTGGTAGCACATTCAGGTGAAATTGACTTTGCTTTTGGAGATATCAATTCAACATCAGGCTCCCTCATCCCAGCTATTGAATTACAGGATCAGGGTGTTTTTACATCCGAGGATGAACATGAGTTTAAATCTGTTCGGTATACCGGATCTCATGATGCAACTGCATTGGCAGTTCAGAATCAACAAGTAAGTGCTGGTGCCATCGATAGTGCAATCTATAATCAGCTAGTTGAAGCTGGAAAAGTAGACGGTACCCTCTTTAAAACAATCTGGCAATCGGAAAAATTATTCCAATATCCATGGGCAGTACATAAGAATACAGACGATGAAACCATCCAAAAACTAAAAAGTGCTTTCTTAGCGATTGATGATGAAGAAATACTATCGGCATTTGGAGCAAATGGCTTCACAGAAGCAAGTGATAAGGATTACGAAAGCATTAGACAAGCGGCAATCAAACAAGGAATTATCAATGAATAGAGCTGATTTTCATGTGGTTTAAACGAACTACCCTAACAATTGTAGTTCTATTAGGTATTGCGATTTACTTTAGTATGAGATTAACTGAATTTGATTTATCAAAATTCCGTGATTTTCGAAATATGATTGATTTTCTATCCCAATGGTTTCCTATGGATTTTTCAGCATTGCCCCGGATGCTTATAGATAGTGCTGAAACACTTGCGATGGCGTTTTTAGGAAGCTTATTTGGATTAATCATTGCATTACCAATCAGCTTTCTTGCTGCAAAAAACACATCGCCATCTCGCATTATTTTTAATGTAGTTCGTATTATTATGAGCTTTGTTCGGTCAATTCCGGAAATTGTATTCGGATTAATTTTATTAACGGCTCTAGGGTTAGGCCCTTTCCCTGCTGTCTTAGCCATTATGTTTCATAATATTGGGGTACTAGGAAAACTCATTTCTGAACTGATTGAATCAGCTGATTCTGGTCCACATGAAGCAATGAAAGCGGTCGGTTCAAAGAATTGGTTGGCATCCTTGTTTAGCATCCTTCCACAGATATGGCCTAATGTGTTATCCCAATATTTTTATCGTTTTGAGGTTGCCATTCGAACCTCCCTCATTCTTGGTTTTATTGGTGGCGGTGGAATTGGACAGCGTCTATTTAATGATTTTAAAAGCTTTCAATACTCATCTGTTTCATTGGACGTTTTACTGATTATGTTGATAGTCATCATAGTAGACTCGTTTGGAAGCTTTGTTCGGAATAAAGTGATTTAATGGGGGTTGTTTCATGATTCAATTAAAGGATGTTTCGGTCTATTATCCGAATACAGAAATTCCGGCTCTACATTCAATAAATCTCAGCTTTGATGAGGGTGAATTTATTTGTGTACTAGGCAAAAGTGGTGCCGGTAAATCCACTCTTATTAGATGTATGAATGGCCTACAACAACCATCAACAGGCGAAGTGTATTGGGATGGTCAACCATTGGCCCAAAAAAATAATGAACAACAGCGTCTTGTTCGAAGAGAAATCGGAATGATTTTTCAGCATTTTAACCTTATCCCCCGCTTGACGGTTTTACAGAACGCATTAACAGGCATGTTTGGCTATCGGAGTTCCCTGAAAAATCTCCTTGGGATATTTTCTAGAGAGGAAATTGAAACCGCCAAACGTATTTTGGGTGTGGTCGGTCTTACAGAATTAGAGCATCGTCGAGTTGAATATTTAAGTGGTGGTCAAAAGCAACGTGTTGGAATTGCACGTGCTTTATTGCAAAGGCCTCGTGTTTTCTTAGGCGATGAACCTGTTGCAAGCTTAGATCCAGGCACTTCAAATCGCATCATATCATTATTAAAGGAATTACATGAACGTCATAACCTCTTATCTGTGATGAATCTGCATGATGTGGAACTTGCGAAACGATTTGCCTCAAGAATCATTGCATTAAAAGATGGGGTCGTTATCTTTGACGGGAATCCGCAGGAGTTTACAACAGATTTGTTTGAAGAAACGTATAACAAATGAAATAAATCCCTAACAAGGAAGGAATTGTTTTCTTTTTATGGAATTGTTATACTTCTTGTATATTAATAGAAAAGAAGGTACATGCTTTGTCGAAAAAGAAATTACAATATTGGCTCATTCAAATCCTTTTAATTTTAACAATTATCTATGTTTCAACGAAAATTACCTTTTTGTTTCAACCAATCGGCGTATTTTTCTCGACGATCTTCTTTCCGATTTTGATTACTGGATTTCTGTTTTTTCTTTTGAATCCAATCGTCAAATTCCTCCAACGTCGGAAAGTGCCTAAAATCCTAGGCATAATCATCATTTATGTTTTATTTATAGGGTTGATTGTATTAGCGGTTGGTAATTTAGTTCCTATGATCACGAAACAATTTACAGCTCTTGGAAATGCTCTGCCTGGTTATGCGAATCAAGCGATGGATTTCTTCGAGGAGTTCTCCAAATCCTCCGAATTTAAATGGATTCAGGATGAACAACAAGATCTTTTGAATACAATCGAAGAAAAACTAATTGCTTTTGCAAATACACTACCTAATCGTATAACCGGTGGGATTACTCAAATCATTAGTGTTGTAACTAGTATTGCAATTATATTAGTGACTGTCCCCTTCCTATTGTTTTATTTACTAAAGGATGGTCATCGCTTCCCACAAGCAATAGTTCGGTTTTTCCCAAGCGCATACCGAGATGAAGCTCTTACTATTTTAAAAGAAACCGGGGAAACACTTTCGGCTTATATTCAAGGACAGTTTACTGTAGCATTAGCCGTCGGAACCCTTTCTTTTATTGGGTATTTAATCATTGATTTACCGTTTGCGCTTGTTATGGCATTGATTGTAGCGGTCACGAATATTATTCCATACGTTGGACCTATTCTTGGAGGTGCTCCAGCGGTTATTGTTGGTTTATTCGACTCTCCTTTTAAAGCCTTACTAGTCGTAGTCGTAATAGTTATTGCCCAACAGTTAGAGGGTAATGTTCTCTCCCCTCTTATTCTTGGGAAGTCACTTGATACTCATCCAGCAACAATTATTATTCTATTACTTGCAGCGGGTAATCTTGCAGGAGTGTTGGGGATGATATTAGCCATCCCAACCTATGCGGTTGTCAAAACGATTGTTATTAATATCGTAAAGTTTCTTAAAGCAAAGAAAAAGGTCGAACTTACAGCAGATGGTTGATTAGTTAAACCATCACAGAAGGCGCAGATCCTGAATCTGCGCCTTTTTCTTCATCAAAAGAATTTTGTTGTTAAATAGTTGCAAATTGCAAGTATATATAGTATAAATAAACCAAGAGGTGAAAATAGTGGAAAATAATAACGTAAGAAGTATGTTTCAAATTCTTGTTAGACGATTTGGTTTCTTAAATGAACAATGCTGTGAAAACTGTTGTGGTGAAAATATTAGCCTTCTTCAAAGTCATATCTTATACGAAATAAAGAGACAAAATTCTCCTTCTATGCAGGAGGTGGCCGGTGCTCTAGGTATTGATATTACGACATTTAGTAGACAAATAAAAACACTAGTTGATAAAGATATTGTCAAGAAAACACCTCATCCAAACGATAACAGAGTTAATATTCTTTCACTCACTGAAAAAGGTAAAACGATGGAAAACAATATTGATGAAGAAATGAATCATTATTTACAACAGATCCTGTCCCACCTTAGTGAATATGAAAGAGAATCCGTGATTAGGTCCATAAATTTACTAAATGACGCCATGAAAAAATCAGAAAGTTACTGTTGTCCTCCTAAATAGGAGGACATAGTTCGAACTAATACTTGCATATTGCAAATAATAAAGGAGTGTTCATGATGTGGAGGGATGTGTTACTAGATTTTTTATCAATTGCCCTTGAATTGACTTTATTATTTTTTATCATTTCATTTGTTATAAGTATTGTTCAAGGATTAATCCCTTATGAGAAGCTTGAGAAGTATTTATTTAACTCAAATAGAGTGACAGGTGCAACTGTTGCTATATTACTAGCGTTCATAACACCCTTTTGTTCCTGTTCGACTATTCCGATTGTTTTGGGGATGCTTCAGAAAAAAATGAGATTCGGTTTTGTAATGGTATTTTTATTTGCATCGCCAGTTCTTGACCCAACCATCCTTACACTTATGGGTGCGCTTTTAGGCTGGAAGGTTGCGATTCTTTATACAATTCTTACCACTGTCCTATCAATTGTGATTGGATTCACGATTGAAGCACTAGGGTTTGAAAGTGCTGTTAAAAACGTAATAGTCAAAGGCTTGAACGAGGAGAAATCAAATAAATTTAATATGAAAAAAGCATGGGCTGAGACAGTTTCCCTTATGAAGACAGTCTATCCATACCTTATAGTTGGAGCATTAATTGGTTCTTTAATTCACGGGGCTGTGCCAACAGAATTTATTTCAAGCTATTTTGGTGGAAATGAATGGTGGTTAATACCCTTGGCAGCCATTATCGGTATTCCACTCTATGTTCGACTTTCAACGATGATTCCAATTGCTCACATTATGATTGCAAAAGGTATGGCATTAGCCCCCGTTATGGCGATTATGATTAGTTCGACAGGTGCTAGTTTGCCAGAAGTGGCTTTACTAAATTCAATCTTTCATAAACGTTTGGTTATAGCCTTCTTAATTTCAGTTTTCACGATGGCAACATTATCTGGAACACTTTTCTACTTTATTTAGGTATTTACCTTTTTAAGAGGTTTATATAATGATAGAAACTTAGGAGGAGATTTTGATGTTTAGAATGTTCAAATTAGGTAATTCAAAAAAGGATTGTTGCTTGATTACAATTGAAGAGGTTAAAGACGAGAAAAAGCAGAATGAAGAAACAGCTTCACCCCTTCAAAATCATAAATCATGTTGTAGTTAAGTAAAAGAATGCCCCACTTCTGTAGAATGGGGCACTATTTTATTCTTATATTACATCAAGGACATTCCCATTTAACCCTACTTCTCTAGCGATTAATTCATAGGATTTGATTCGGTCCTCAGGTGAGTGTGTGATTGTGACAATCATAATCTCATCAGCTTGGTATGCCTTTTCCAGTTCGAATAGTTGAGCCTTTACTTCCTTTGGACATCCAATCAAAACCTTTTGTTTCATTTTTTTAAAGTCCTCTTGGAGATTTTCTTTTTGTACGTATTCTTTTGCATCTGAAATCGAGGGAACACCTATCTTCCCCTCCCTCTTCTCTCTTTGCTTACCCCATACATAAGAACTTAAGGCAATCTCTTCTGCTTGCTCCTTGGAGTCAGCACAAATAGCAGAAACCGTTAAAATCACTTGAGGCTTGTCCTCTTTATTACGTGAGGTATACTTTTTTCTATATTCCTTAACGATTTCTTCCCCATCATTGTCGCTCATAAATAGACCAAATGTGTAGGCTAAACCTTTTTCCGCAGCAAGAATCGCACTCTTCTTACTCGTTCCCAGTAACCATGGGATTGGAGGTGTTTCGGGAATTGGTGCTGCCTTGACTTTGAAAAATTCATGATTATCTGGAAAATCATTATAAATAAAGTGAAGCAATGTATCAATGGATTCAGGCATTTTCCAAACCTGTTGTAAGAAGTTATCGGATAATGCATTGGTAGCTTCGGCAGATCCTCCAGGTGCTCTACCGATTCCTATGTCAATCCGATTTGGAAATAAGGTTGCAAGCATGTTATAGACTTCTGCGACCTTATACGGTTTATAATGTGGCAATAATACGGCCCCCGCACCGATACGGATCGAGTTGGTTTGTGCCCCAATATAACCAAGCATGACTTCAGGTGCCGGACAGGCCAATCCCGCTAAATCATGATGTTCTGCAATCCAATATCTTGTGTAGCCTAACCGCTCTCCTGCTTGAGCGAGTTTCATTGACTCTATTAATGCTTCTTGTGGGGTTTGGTGATCAGAAATAGGCGCTTGATCTAAAATACTTAATCGCATCCGCTATACTCCTTTTAATCTTTAATTTCACGAAGTGTAAGTGTAAAATCCCCAACCTGGTCTTTTTTATAAAGATTCGTAATTGAGGTTGAGTATTCCTTGATCATTACTTTACATTCAATGTTCCGCTCAGGAACCACTAAACTAAATTTGCCTTTATATAATTGAGTCGTAACATCATGATATTCTTCACTTGTTACTTTAAAACGGACAGTAATGACTAATAAGTCGTCTACTTGCTTTTCTTGGTATTCTGTAACCTTCAGCGAATAATTGTCTAAGATTATTTCATGTACCATATTTAACATTCCTCTTTTCGTATTATGTATGATCATCCTAATCGTTGTCAGTTTATTAATTATATAACAGTTATGTAGAGGATTTCGAACGATTGATTTGCAGCAGGAACTTGTCATGCTAAAATGGGTAAGATAATAGAAGTATTTTTTTCGCTTTTTAATGATTGAGAAATTCAGTAACGCAAGGAGTTGTCTATTTTGAGGTTCCAGTGGAATTTAATTTTAGGACTTTTGTTTGCCCTAATTGTAGCTATTTTCGCCGTAGTCAATGTAGATTCTGTAAGAGTTAATTATGTATTTGGTAATTCGGATATCCCGTTAATTTTGATTATTTTAGGCTCTGCCCTACTTGGTGGATTAATTGTGGGGATGTTCGGGATTCTCCGTCAATACAAGCAACAAAGACAAATTAAAAGGTTGGAAAAAGAGATCGCTACTCTTAAAAACGAAAAGGCAGAACCATTTGAAAGTGAAACCAAAACGGATGTAGAAAAAACTGAAACAGTAGAAAGTGAAAAATAAGGAAAGGTCTTTTTCCCTTTCCTTATTTATAATTATGTTACCACTACCCCATCTACCGGTTCTAATAACCCCATTTCCAAACATGTCTCAAGTAGCAAAGCCTTTTTTTCTTTTTGAAATTGAATTTCGATTTTATCTTCAGTGACTGAAACAATGGACCCATGACCAAAAACACGATGCTTTACAAGTTGTCCTATTTGAATCTCTTTTTCATGCTTAATGGCATTAGGATTATATGGAACTGCTGGCTTTCTTGCTAATTGCTTCTTCTCTGGATCGGCAGTCTGAATTCGAATCGGTGGCGAGATAAGATTTTTTACATTGGTCATAAACCGGGACTGGACAAGATCTTTTCCATTTTGTTTTTTATATGATAAAAGTTCTAACTCTTGTTCAGCTCGAGTCATTCCAACATAGAATAACCGAACTGCCTCTTCCATCAAGTCACGATTGCCCTCTTTGTATTTTTGAATCTCATCGTGCGTGGGAATAACTCCTTCAATCAAATCAATCATATATACTTTTCTAAACTCAAGTCCCTTTGAACTATGAAAAGTGGTTAGTGTGATTGCATCTTGATTCTTATTGTGTCTTGAGTTTTTTAGCAATTGTTCAAGATGCTTTAGTCGGTTTGCGAATTGTTCCATCGAATCAAGTGTATCTGCGATTTCCTCAAGTGTTTGAAGTACACCGAAAAGGTAATCCGTTTTAAATCCTAATCTCTTGCTCATTTCCTTAATGGTTTTGTCATAGCCTAGTTGATCTCTGATTAACTGAATAACCTTAAGTGGCTTAGCTCCCTTCATCTGTTGAAAGGTTTCCTGACAATGTTTAATTTGCTTAATTTGATAGTCCTTTAAATTCTTATTTTGAAGAAGTCTATCAAAAATAGACTGTGTTGGCTGCTTTTTTGCCACATCGAACAATTGTTCTTTTGATAGATAAAAGCCACATTTCGTATAAACTTGTTCAAATATATCAAAACGTTTGTCCGTAAAGGTCATTCTCATAAAGTTCAACACATCTTTAACAACCCAATGTGAGAAAAAGCGGTTATCAGAATCCTTGATATAAAATGGGATTTGATTCCGGTCAAGTTCATTAATTAACAAAATAGAAGAAGAGTTATTTCGATATAAAATAGCAACATCTTTTTTCTTTTCTACCCTATTAATCTCTTGGACAAGGTATTTTGCTTGAAAACGAAAATCTTCAAATTGTTTAGTTTGTATAGGTTTGTGATTAGGGTTTTCAGTGAACATATTTTTAGCATAACGGTCTTTGTTCCGCTTAATGAATCGATTCGCGATGTCGACAATATCATTTGACGACCGGTAATTCTGTTCCATCTTAAGAATGACTGCGTCCGAATAAACTTGTTTAAAATCTAACAAATACTTTGGCTCTGCCCCTCGCCAGGAGTAAATGGATTGATCATCATCCGCGACAACATAAAGATTTTGATTAGGCTTAACAAGTTTTTCAATGATCATATGCTGCACGAGTGATGTATCTTGGCTTTCATCGGTAAGGACAAAATCATAGCGGTTTTGATACTTACGGAGAATACTCTCATCTTGACTAAATACATCATTTGCAATCGTAAGCATATCATCATAATCAAGTAACAGAATGTTAGGATTGGCATTTTTTATATTCTCATATTCTTCTACAATCGACTCGATATGTGGGATATCACTTTCAATTTTCTTCCACTCATTACGAGGAAGTAGTTTGTTTTTGATGTAACTAATATAGGTTGATACCTCTTCAAGTTGCTCTTCTGTAATATTCTCACCATTTAATGATTTGAAAATTTTTCGTAATAGCAACTTTTTATTGGGGCCCCCATCTTGATTTCCTTCAATTAATTGGTAGGTGGCACCTTGCTTATTATAATAATCTCGTACAATTTGGAATGCCAAACTGTGAATAGTTGAAAAATCAACGCAATCTATTGGATAAGCCGGAAAGAATCGGACAAATCTTTCTTTCATATCAGCAGCTGAAGCACGACTAAATGTAACGGCCTTAATGCGTGAAGGGTCAACCCCTTCTTCTTCTATTAAATAACCAATTCTCATAATTGTAGTTGTAGTCTTTCCCGAACCGGGTGAAGCTAATAAGAGTAGAGGTCCTTTTGTGTGGAGAACGGCTTTTTTCTGGACGCTATTTAATTGCACACCAAGCTGTTCTTTCTTACGAGTAAAGAAGCTATTCCCTTTATCCATGTTAGCCCACCTCCTTTTTCGTTCAAATATCCATTATAAATTCTTTTTTTTTGAATAACAAGGAAGATAATCTTCCAACTTAATCTAACATAAATCAAGGTAATTACTGGTAGGTTATATAGAGAAGAAAAGTTGAGGTGATCATTTTGGACTTTCGAATTGAGAAAGATACGATGGGTGAGGTTAAAGTTCCAGCAGATGCGTACTGGGGGGCACAAACACAACGAAGTAAGGAAAATTTCGCAATTGGTACGGAAAAGATGCCTCTGGAAGTGATTGAGGCTTTTGCCATTTTAAAAAGAAGCGCTGCTATCACAAACAAAAAACTAGGTAAACTGAATGCAATTAAAGCTAAAGCAATAATCCATGCATGTGATGGAATAGGATCAGGAAGATTGTATGATCATTTTCCCCTTGTCGTGTGGCAAACGGGCAGCGGTACACAAACCAACATGAATGTAAATGAAGTCATCGCAACCATCGCTAACCAATTCTTACAAGATAATGAGAGTGCAGAATCAATACATCCGAATGACGATGTCAATATGAGTCAAAGCTCAAATGATACATTTCCAACTGCGATGCATCTTGCTGCTGTAAAAGCTGTAAACGAACGACTTCTTCCTGCAATTCAGCGTTTGCAGACTACTCTAGAGAAAAAGGAAGATGAATTTGCCAACATCGTGAAAATTGGAAGAACGCATCTACAGGATGCCACACCACTAACACTCGGTCAGGAAATCAGTGGCTGGGTTCATATGTTAAGGCGCTCTAGAGAGATGATTAAGGAGTCAATTGAAAAAATGCTTTCTCTTGCGATTGGTGGCACGGCAGTTGGTACAGGCATAAATGCTCATCCGAAATTTGGGGAGAGTGTATCAAAGGAAATCTCAGCGTATATGCATTATCCCTTCTATTCATCCGAAAATAAATTTCATGCATTAACGAGTCATGATGAAATCGTTTTTGCCCACGGGGCGATAAAAGGACTGGCTGCTGATTTAATGAAGATGGCCAATGACGTAAGATGGCTAGCGAGTGGACCACGTTGTGGCATTGGAGAGATTAAGATACCGGAAAATGAACCAGGAAGCTCCATTATGCCAGGGAAAGTAAACCCAACCCAAAGTGAGGCACTTACGATGGTCGCGGTACAGGTGATGGGAAATGATGCGACAATCGGCTTTGCTGCGAGCCAAGGAAATTTTGAGCTTAATGTGTTCAAGCCAGTTATCATTTATAATTTTCTACAGTCTGTTCGACTTCTAACTGATTCAATAGACTCTTTCAACAAACACTGTGCGGTAGGAATCCAGGCAAACGAAGCGGTAATTTCCAAGTACCTACAAGAGTCCTTAATGCTGGTAACGGCATTGAACCCGTATATTGGCTATGAGAAAGCGGCTACTATCGCAAAGCATGCTCATAAAAATAATCTGTCATTAAAAGAGGCTGCTCTTCTACTAGGTATATTAACTGAAGCTGAATTTGAACGATATGTAAAGCCTGAGGACATGGTACATCCTAAGGAATAGAAAAAAGCCTTCCATTACAGGAAGGCTTTTGTCATTAGAGTTTAGAAAACTCCTCTACCAATTCATTAAATTTCTTCATTGAGTTTTCAATGGGGTATGGTGTTGTAAGGTCTACCCCTGTCTTTTTCAACAGTTCAAGCGGGTAGTCTGCACTACCACTTTTTAAGAATTCAAGATAGGACTCAAGTGTTGATTCGTCCCCGTCTAAAATCTTGGTTGCGATATGAATCGCTGATGCGAATCCAGTGGCATACTTATAAACGTAGAATGGGCGGTAGAAATGTGGAATCCGTGCCCAACCATATTTTACTTCATCATCAAATACGAGTTCCTCACCATGATATTCTCTAAACAACCCTTCATACACTTCACTAAAGGATTCGACATTTAACGGCTGACCTTGTTCAGCCATTTCATGTGTTTTCTTCTCAAATTCAGCAAACATCACTTGTGTAAAGAAAGTGCCCTTAAATTTATCAATGAAATGATTAATTAAAAACTTCTTCACATTTTCATTTTCTTCATTATTCAATAAATAATTAATAAGAAGTACTTCATTTACCGTAGATGCAACTTCAGCAACAAAAATGCTGTAACGAGCAGTGATTTGTGGCTGATGTTCGGAACTCAATTTACTGTGAACACCATGACCACATTCATGAACTAAAGTAAAGAGACTATCTAGGTCATCCTGATGATTTAATAGTATGTATGGATGAACACCATATACACCTAAATTATAAGCACCGGAACGTTTTCCTGGCGTCTCCCTTACATCAAAATAGCGTGCTTTCCGAAATTCCTTTAGTGTCTCAATATAGTCATTACCTAATGGAGCAAGCGCTTTACACATGATTTCGAACGCTTCATCATACGAAATATCTTTCTTCGCTCCACTTACTAGCGGAACACTCAAATCATATTGGCGCAACTCATCAAGACCTAATTTCTCTTTTCGAATACTTGTGTATTTGTGCATCGCACTAATATTCTTCTTAGTTGTCTCAATTAAATTTTCATAGACGTCTTTTGGAACATTGTCCCCAAATAATGCTTTTTCAAGTGCAGATGGATAATGACGTAATTTCGAAATGGTAACATTATTCTTAATTGCTGCCGACAAAGTAGATGCGATTGAATTCTTTAAGTGAACATAAGGTTCGTAATAGGCCTTATAAGCTTCCCTACGCTTTTCACGATCCTCATCTTCAATCAGTTTCGCATACATCCCTCTTGTTAATTCTACCTTTTCACCATTTTCCTTCGTAACTTTTCCAAAACGAATATCTGCGTTATTGATCATCCCATATGTCGTACTCGGTGCAGAAAGGGCTTCACCAAGTCGAGATAGTATTTCTTCTTGGTCCTTATTTAGAACATGTGGTTTATATCGAAAAGATTCCAATAGGTCCTTTTCAAAGTATTGAAGTCCTTTCTCTTCGGCAATATACCCTTTTAATGTAGCTTCATCTAAACTTAATAAAAAAGGCATGAAAAAAGAATTAGCAGAGCTTACCTTAACACTTAACTGTTTGGCTCGATCCATGTAAGATTGTGAGTTCGTTACTCGTGTATCTTCATCGACCTTTAACATGGCATAAGCAAAGAGTTTGTTAAAATGAAACGAAAGCTTTTCACTCAATGTTAAATATTCACATAACGAATGACCGTCATGAATATTTCCATCAAATCTAGCGAGCTCCTCCCCCATTTTGTCAATGAGCTTATAATCTTCCTCCCATTTCGTGAGATCTGAATAGAGATCATCCAAGTTCCATTTTTCTTGCTCAGGCACTTCATTTCGAGACTTATACGTAGTGGTCATAAGTGATTCTCCTTTGTTCTTAAATTAAAAGCCTTTTATTATGTAAGAAATAAATATATGATATGGAATATAGAACTATTTCATTTCATTGTATATGAATTACATAAATTTGTAAAAAACGAAAGGATGTTCATACATGGTGAACAAATTGCCTCATGTAGAGGACTCAGTCGGGACAATGTATCTACCTCCAAAAGGAGAGTATGAACGATTTGTTGATGACGCTCATTATGAAGAGAAGATACGAGAATGGGGTCTTTCTGTTAAAAAGGAATACTGGTACAAAGAAAGAACTCATCAACGAGCTGTGACGATAAAAGGATTTGAGGTCTACGGCAAAACGCAAGAACACAATACAATTGTACTCGAATTTCAAGATGGCAGTCTTACTTGTATTCACCCTGCCTATTTAAAAGAAATGCAATCGCCAAACTTCACAAAATCAGCTATATCAGATACATCGGTCACACCAGCAAAGAAAAAGGAAAAACCGAGTGAGGTTCCAGTACAAAAAACGGAGCCAACTGAATCAAAACCAGCTGTGAAGGCGGAACAACCTGAGAAAAAGACGAAGAATACAAGAGCACCAAAAATAGAGTTACCAACCGATAAGGTCCATTTTACAGCAACAGTTAAACAAATGGCGTTAACATGGAACCATTTTAACGAGGATAACGATGAAGTTGTTGTACTTGAGAATGTGGTTATTCAACAAGAAGAACCTGTTGAAATCGGACTGGCTTGGTGCTCCCATTCAAAGACACTCAAAAAACTAGAGCTTGAACCTGGGAATTCCCTCGAGTTTGACGCAAAGATTGTAAAAAAGAAACTCGCAAAAGGCAAAGATGTTGACGAGGAATTCCTTATTGAGGAACCCGTTCACTTTAAAATCAATAACCCATCAAAGCTACAGAAGAGCTAAAAGAGCAGATTTGTTCTTTTAGCTCTTTTATTTAGTGAACTTCCTTTTGTAGTGTGCGAGTGCTACTAGCGGGAAAATATACCGATAACTGTGGTAATGAATGTAGAAGTCTCCTGCCATCCCTTGCCCCTTTGGATAGTCTGTTGTCCAGTCATCTCGATCTATGTTAGAAACGAGAAACCTAATTCCATGCTCTATCGCGTTTGTGGGTATTTCACTAGCTGCGATAAGGGCATCTAGTGCCCATGCGGTATGTGTTATAGTACTTGTTTTTAATGGTACGTATTGATCCTCACTGTCACTTTTATTTGATTCTCCCCAACCTCCATCTGGATTTTGAATAGATTCGAGCCAGTTGACAGCATTTTTTATGGATGAATGTGTTGACAACACCCCAACTGCCTTTAAGCCTGTAACAGCTCCCCACGTTCCATAGATATAACAAATACCCCAACGTCCATACCATGAACCATCGTCTTTTTGATTTTTAATAAGCCATTTTATTGCTGCTTTAACAGAATCATGTTTATTTGGAAGTTTCGTATAGTGACCTAGATATTCAAGCGTTCGCCCTGTTACATCTGCTGAGGATGGATCAGTTAAAATAAAATCTGCTTTTTCAATAGGTAAGTAGCTTAGTAGTTTACTATCCGTATTTTTTTCAAATGCTGGCCAACCGCCATCATCGTTTTGCATGGTAAGGAGCCAGTGTAATCCTCTATCCCAAGCTTGTCGATAGATGGGTTGTTGTTTCACCATTCGAGCAATCGCACGCAAGGAAGCAGTAGTGTCATCTACATCTGGATGTATCGTATTCACATCTGCAAAGCCCCACCCACCCGGAAGCCCCGTTGGGTTTTGGACCGCCCAATCCCCGTATTTGATGTGCTGGCGTCTCAATAAATAGTGATTTGCTTTTTTTATCATCGAGTCGGTTGTCGAAACTCCTGCTTCTTGTAATGCATAACTAAGTAAAGAAGTATTCCAAATAGCAGCAGTGGTGTACTGCATATGTGGTTGTCCGTCTATTTCTGTTTTCATTGCTCTCAATCCGTTAATGGCATTAATAATAAATGGATCCCTCTTAGAATAGCCCAAAGAGAGCAAAGCAAATATCATTAAGAATGTCGAACTAAAATAACCTAGAAAGGTTCCGTCAGGTTCAATCCGACGTAACATATATTGTTTGGCTTGTTCGGTTGCTAATTGGTGGAGATACGTTGGTAGCCCAATTAGGTTATTAACGCTCTGTTTAATTTCTGAATAGAATGACCTCCATTCATTCGAATTTCGAAAGTCAAATAAATCTTCCGCCCTTTTGATATTTAGATTAGATAAATTAGGCCTATTTTTTGGTTTTAGACTAAATTTCTTATCAGCCAGAATCATAATTGGTACGAGATTTGCCCTTCCAAATTCTGAAAAACTATAAAAATGAATGGGGAATGAGGTAGGCAATAAAATTAATTCCAGTGGCAGCGGGAAAAAGGTCGGCCACTTCTGTTGTCCTGTTAAGGCAAGCATAAATTTTGTGAACATATGAGCTTTCTTAATTCCACCATTATTAACGACAAATGTTCTCGCCCGTTTCATCTTGTAATCTGTTTCTTTCATATATCCGGAATACAGCAGCGCATAGTAAGCCTCTAAAGTTGCTGTAACATTCCCTTCTCCTTCATCATAATAAAGCTTCCATGCCCCATTCTCTTCCTGCTTGCTTAATATTCTATCGGATAATTGTCGAATCAGTTTTTCATCATTTATTTCAAGGGTTCTTAATAAGATAATCATATAACAATCAGTGGAAATCCCTGTTTCGAAGGGGTACTGCCATGATCCATTTGAAGATTGCCCTTTTCTAACGATATCAATGAGTTTGTGCATCCCGTCCTCAACCATATCTAACATATGTCACCTCCAAGTAAGGCCTTCTTCTATACATATTCAAAATAAAGCATGAGCATTCATTGAGGAGGTCTTCTCGGTGTGCAAACTTTTAAAAAAGAAAATCGTACCACTTCCTGAATCTCTTTTACAAATCAAAAGAGATCTTAAGAAAAGACAGAGAAGGCAGAAAGTAATGTCGCCCCTCTCTCCCGAAGAGAGGTTACTCATTCAACACATTAATTGGATGACACAAAAGCTTAACAAAAACAATCTTACAAGGACAAAAGCTTATCTAGATTTCTACCAAGCTCACCCCGAAATTCATTGGGCATTACTCGGGCATATGGTATCGCGCAATGGTGGTTGGAATATGACAGATTTAAAAGGTGGGCAGCTTTCACGTTTATTAACAGAGCAAGAAGCTGAATTCTATTTTTCATTCTTAGAACGGGGGAATTGGCTGATTTTTCAAGATGCCTTTCCTCAATTTTTACTCTATGAAGCAAGTAAACAATATCGCAAGAATTTATTTTATCTACTTCCGTATTTTCATGTGTCCATCTTCATGGAGACCATCTGGAATTACTTTTGGGAAAAGCGGGATACATATATACTTACAGTTGGACAAATTATCAATGAACAGAAGTATCTTGAATTACGTATTCTTTCAAATCCGACCTATAAAAAGGAGGTTTTGAATACATTACAATTCAAGCTTCAGGATTTATTTGACTTAAATCATATTCTATTTCCATTTGAAGATAAGGGAAAAGTTCATTTTATTGGTCAAACCCTCCATCACTTTAAACAAGTGCAGGAGAGGATATTGTTAGGTAAACGGTTGTATTTCATTTTATTCAGTGACATAACGAGGTTGAATTCAGTGGAAGCTTGGGCAATGAGGGTCCCGCATTCTGGATCTAGAAAGGATTACTGGCCGCATATATTTAATAATGTAGATGAAGGACTGCCAGGCACTTTACTAAAATCCCGTGTAAAATCATGTGAACTTACGAAAGGATCACCTCGAATATATAGCCCCAGATTAGATATGGCCTGGAAAAACAGAAAACATAGGCCTCCTGAAACAGAGGATTGGTTCAAGGATTGGCAAGTAATTCGTTACCTTGTAGATGATATAGAAAATGTGGATGGTGAGATTCTTCATGAATATTGTAAAACTCTTGAAAAATTCGAGCTCGCAGCAATTGCAAAAAAAGCCATTTCAATTCTGGACTAATCCAGGTGTAATAGTTACGGTACTTGTAGCTACTCTTATTGGCACATATCTTGACTTATATTTTGTTGGAAAAGGCCTATACTCGTTTCCAGCACGTCCGTTTTCTGATAGTTTTACCATTCATGTTGGGTTTACATTAATAGGTTTGCCACTTATGGTTATTGTATTTCTGTTGATCTGCCAAAAGTTAAACGTTATCGGGAAGTGTTTTGCTGTAATAGTACTTGCGGCGATTATGTCAGTATTCGAAAAACTATCAGAACTTTTTGGGTTGTTTGTTCATGACCCATCATGGATGCATGTTTATTCATTTTTTGGCTATGCAATTTACTTATCTTTGATATTAATAGTTTATGAACTTACAAAAAAACCTGACTCTTGTTAAGTCAGGTTTCCTTTATTTATGATCCTAATACAAGCTTGCTTCGTTTTTTACTTAGCGTTGCATTGACTCCTTGGCTTTGTAATTGCCTAAGAATTTGGTGAATTGTTTTTTTGGGACGTGCTTTTTGGGGACCTAACTCTTTTGGCTTTGCTTCGTAAATTGGTTGCTTCATGATAAGAAAACTCCTTTAGGAATAAAGATTTCGTTGTTCTTTCTGTTTTTCCTCATTTAGAAATTCTATGAAAAAATGCAAAGCAAGTTTTGGTTGGCTTTTAAGACGTGTTATATAATCTTGCTGTCGCCCTTCCGTTACTACGTCACTCTTCGTAATTCGGTCGATGATATAAGTTGAAGAAATGCTCTCTATTTCCTTTTTCTTAAATCTAGCTTCTTTAGCTAAAGCAAAACCGATTGCACCAACAATTGAATAGATCACAAGTGAAGGAATCGACTCACTTGTAAATGGCATGAAAAATAGTAAAAAACCTAAGTTAAAAAGAGAAATCGTGATTAATGGAAAAGACCAAAATAGATACTTAGAGGTTTTCACCATAATCGGTCCTATTGTTTTATGTAGTTGTTCAAGTTCCTTTGTGATAAATAATGGTAAATTCTTTGTTGTAAAAATATTCATATTGAACTCCCTTCCTAATTTAGTGGATGAGAAAAGGCCTATATCTTTTGTGATATAGGCCGAAAAAAACAAAAGAGACCTATACCGTTTGCTGGTAAGGTCTTGCTAACAACGTAATAGTTGCCAACAAAGCCGAGAGAATCCTTCTCTGTATTGACGACTTTGCTGTAAAAGCTACTCCCCTTAAGGAAAAAACATCGTAAATAAAATTGTATGTATATTATATCACAAAGAAAAGTTACTCACAAGCGGTTAATGCAGTTGACTAGGATTATTCTGTTCATTTTTATTTTTTATTTCAGTAAATATGTTATGTTGATCTTTAGTAGTATTCTGTTCAGAGCCCTCTTGAATAAGCCCCATCAGCCTTTTGAATTCACCCACTGTCAGTGGTTTTGCATCATCTTTTAACTCATAGCCAATTTGTCCATTGGGCTCTAATGTCACATATTTTACATTATTTATGTTTGTAATTCCGTTTTGACGAAGTCGCATTTCTAATTGATCGACAGTAAATCTAAGTTTTTTCATATTCTTTAAATTAAGGTCACCGTTATCAATAATAATTTTTGATTTGCCGGTAATGAATTTTTCAATAAAATTAAACTTTACCTGCAGGTACTCCATTAAAATGAGTGCTCCAACGAAAATAGCTGCGACTGCTATTGTCCTCCATACCCCATCGGTTATAATCGGCTGGATTATGACAGATCCAATTGAAATCATGACAACAGTCTGTGCTAATGTCATTTGAGAGATTGACTTTCTACCGGCAACTCTTAATAATAAAATGCCAGCTAATACCATTAATATGGAGTTCCAAACAAATTCCATAAAAAACATCCTTTCTATTGCTAATTGGGTTAGATATAAAAAGCAAGTGGTCCTTCTTATATATCTTTGCCCATACATTGAAAGGATGATTACAATATTAGCTGAAAAGGCGATAGTCGATTAATCTTTAACGATGTCAAAAATCTTGCCATCAGTCGCATTTTGTAGATCATCTACCTTTAGTTCTACCTGCATACCAATCTTTCCAGCACTTACAATGATCGTTTCAAAATTAGTGGCTTGTTTCTCGATAAATGTTGGATATGCTTTTTTCATACCTATTGGAGAGCATCCGCCTCTTATGTAACCAGTGTGTTTTTGAATATCTTTTACAGGAATCATTTCGACTTTCTTAACTTCAGCAACTTTTGCGGCCTTTTTAAGATCAAGCTCTTCTTCCACTGGTATGACAAACACAAAGATATTCTTATTGTTACCTTGGGCCACGAGTGTTTTGTAGACTTTCTTTGGATCTTTTCCGACCTTGTTTGCAACAGACACCCCGTCAATTTGCCCGTCATTGCTTTCGTACGTGTAGGTCTCATATGATATTTTTTTAGAATCTAAAATCCTTAGTGCATTTGTCTTGCCATTAGCCATCGGAATCCTCCCTATTTACCTGAGATGCTTTTTACCAATTTCGCTTTATTTTTTTTCTAGAGAAGTGATATGTGCTAAATGGTGATTGCCATGCCATGCACAAAACCCTAGAAATACACCTAATTTCATTTCTCCACCCTCTGGATGTACAAAGGTTAATTCAAAATCCTGCAATGAAAAGTTTTGTAAGAGTGTAACCCATCGTTTGTGAACGCCATCAATTATGGCTAGTGAGGCATCTACAGGTAGTGTCGAATCTGTTAGTTCAGCCCACTTCGATTCATCATATGGTTTAATTAATGGATTGTCTTCTGTTAATGCTAATTTAAAACGAATATATGAATTCATCGAGGCGTCTGCAATATGGTGAACAACTTGTCGAAGTGTCCATCCACCATTACGGTAAGGCGTGTCCAGTTGCTCATTTGTTAAACCTACGACAACATCTCTTACTAAAGATGGTAAAGCCTCAATCTCTTTTCTCCATTTAGTCACTACTTCCTCTGTCACTTCTCCCTCAAAATGAAATTCTCCAATCGGATAACGTTCATCCATCCTATTCTCCTCCTAAAATAAATCAGTGTTACTTTCATTTTAACAAAAGTTAGAAGAATTTTCTGTATACATATTCCAGTTATATTTGATAGACATTAACGATATAAACGACAATTGGAGGTTTTAGGGTGTATCGATCAATCATAATAACGCTTATTTTATGCCTGCTATGTCCACCACTTACCTATTTTGCAGAAAAACAAGAAACTGTTAAAGCAAGCTTCTTACGGGCAGGAGACCTTTGGTTACTTCAAGGTGATAAAGAAATCCAAATTACAAACTCAAAAAATGTATACGAAAAGCCTTTATGGTCCCATGATGGGAAATGGCTTGTATACCAGCTCTCAACTCCATCAGAGTTTACTCAGAATGAAAACCAATCAGAGGTCTGGGTTTATCATATTGAAACTCAAGAGAAGAAAAAGCTCTTCTATGATGGACATGCACCAACCTGGTCACCTACAAAAAATGTCGTCTCTTTTAACTCGAATGGCATCCTCAATATTTCTGATTTTACCAAGTTCTATAATATCGCTACTGGAGTCGATGGCTATACCTGGCTTCCTGATGGAAGTGGATTTCTCCTCTCCACTCCTGGAGTTTTGCGGCCGGATGGTTGGTCAAGTGCTACCATTTATACGAAAAAAGTGAATGAAAACTACAGTGATATCGTCTTGTTTGGTGGTGTTGAAGAGTTCTTCCAGCTTCCCCGTGAAATCGGCACAACAAAGGACAATCAATTAATAGCCGTTTATGCGGATGAATTTGAATATTCACCTAGTGAAAAGTGGATCTCATTCATTGTTTCTCCAACCGCTTCCTGGTCGATGGATAGTAATATGCTTTGTGTAATTGATCGCGATGGAAAAAACTTTGAGGTTTTGGATGAGGTTATTTTTGGTGTTGGAAAACCAAAATGGGCACCAAGTACAGATACACTTGCGTTTATTGCAGGTGGTGGGAGAATTGTTTTCGGCTTTAAAAACAAAGATATAAAGGTACGTGAAATGCCAGCTTCAGGCAGCTATACCCCAGCAAACTATGCAGATTTAGATTTCGATTGGTTGTCAAACGAGGAGATTGTTGCTTCACGAGTTCATGAGCAAGAATGGAATAATGATTTTGCTCAGCATCCACGCCCGTTTTTGGTTTTAATAAATCTAAAAGACAATAAACAAACAAAAATAACAAGTCCGCCAGAAGGCTCTGGGGATTATAGTCCGCAATTTGTTCCTACCATCAATAAATTAGTATGGATTAGGGGGAAATCATTACTTGAGCGTACAGGTTCCCTTTGGAAGTCAAATTTGGATGGGTCTAAAGCTGAGAAATGGATTGAAAATGTCGATGAAATTGTTTTTTACAATGAAAAATAGGCGAATAATAATCGGTATTCGCCTCTAGATTATTTTTACATAAAAACTGCGTGTTCGAGGACCATCAAATTCACAGAAATAGATTCCCTGCCACGTACCTAATAATAACCTGCCATCTGTGATGATAATATGTTGTGAAGAACCCACCGTACTAGCTTTCATATGTGCAGCCGTATTACCCTCTATATGAAGGTCTAGTTCGTGATGCCATGGATATACCTCATCAAATCGACGTAGCATATCACGTTTTACATCAGGATCTGCATTTTCGTTAATGGTAATCCCTGCTGTTGTATGGGGGCAGTACACAATTACGGCTCCGCCACTTGTTCCACTTTCATCAATAACTCGCTGTACTTTATCGGTTACATCAATCATTTGATCACGATTACTTGTGTGTATCGTAAATTGTTTCAACATGAAAGCTCTTCTCCTTTTTGCAATTATCCAAAGAATAGGTCAAGAATGTTTGATGCAGTTGAAGAATTTTTATTATAAAATTCAGAGTACCCACAGTTCTTACAGAATACAACGGTAAAACGATTATTTTGAATATCCAACATTTTCGTTAGCCCAGATCCTGTCATCGAAACATCCTTAGTCCCAGCATTTGTACTTCCGCACTTCACACAGCCCTTATCTTTCATTTACATTCCCTCCAATTTTGTAAGTAATATTATTGTTTACGGATTTATAAGAAAATAGTTTCAAAAGTTTTTATTTGTAATTTGGGAAAGTGCCTGATCAATCGTAGGATACGTAAAAACAAAGCCCTCATTTACAAGGCGTTCTGGTAGTACCCATCTACTTTTCAAGATTAATTCCGTTTCTGTCCTTATAAAAATAGCACCAAGTTTAAGTAACCATGATGGTGCAGGTAAATCTAATTTACGATTATACGCTTTTCGAAGACTAGCCATTAGTTCGCGATTCGTTAGTGGATTTGGTGTGGAACAGTTAAAAATCCCTGATAAATGCGGATGTTTATGAATGTACATCACAATATCGAACAAATCCTCGATATGGATCCAGCTAAACATCTGAGTTCCTGGTCCTTGAATTCCACCAAGTCCAAAACGGACAAGGTTTTGGTATGGAATCATCACACCACCATCAGCTCCGAGTACAATTGAAATCCGCAGTGCTACTTGTCTCACTTCTGGAAATTGAAATGAGAAAAAGGTTTCCTCCCACTTCTTCGCGACATCTACGGAAAAGCCGGTACCGATCTCCCCTGTTTCCTCGGTCATCGGTCTATCTTCGGCATGTCGATAGATGGTAGCAGTACTTGAGTTAATCCACAACTTGGGTGGGTGCTGACATTCTTTGATTGCATCACCAAGTAGAGTAGTGGTCTCTATTCGAGAGTGTAAAATTTCATGCTTGTTCTTTTCATTATATCTACAATTCACAGATTTTCCCGCAAGATTTATAAGCATCTCTGTACCTTCAAGTGCTTGAATAATACCCTCTGTATCTTCCCAAGTGATACTAGGTGCATTTCTCGAAATAACGATAACTTCATAACCTAATTCAGAAAACCGTTTCTTAAAATATGTACCAACAAAACCTGTCCCTCCCGCAAGGACGATCTTCTTTTTCATCGTTCCATCCCCTTCGATAATTCTATTATCAGTTTACCATTTTGTGGATGGATTTGTGATGTTTCTTTGGGGTTAATGTATAATATAATGCCAATTAACCAAAACAGGCACCCACTACTGGGTGCCTGTCATTATAGATATTTATATCGAAGAAGCTTGTTTATTAATCCACGGATGTAAACGAGCGTACAGTAACATGAAGATGGTTGCGACAATCAATCCTTTTAATAAGTTAAATGGAAGGATTGCGTAAACTACCATTTTGAGTGTTTCCGGTGATGACATCGCTGGGATGTTTAAGAAAAAGTTGAATGCCGGTAAGAAAACATAATAGTTAAGAACACTCATGATAATTGCCATCATAGCTGTGCCGCCAATTAGTCCGATGGTTAAGCCTAATTTCGTTTTTAATAGTTTAAAGATATAGTAGGTTGTTAGAACGAAAATAATCCCTGCTAAAAAGTTTGAGATATGTCCAATTGGAATTGGTGTCTCGCTGCCTGTTAATGCAAAGTCAATTAGGTTTTTAAACAACTCCACTAAGATTCCGGCTATCGGTCCAAAAATAAGTGCTGCAAGTAATGCTGGAACATCGCTAAAATCGACATTCAAAAAGCTTGGGAATGTTGGCAAGGGAAAGTTGAAAAACATTAGGATGTACGAAATCGTACTCAACATTGCAATTGCAACAAACTGACGTAAAGGTATTTTCTTCATTTTCTTTTCTCTCCTCTTTTGCGATCTACTTCAAAAGAAGAAAGTTCAGCTTTCTTAAGGCATACCCAAATAAAAACCCCCAAGAATTAGCTTCTTGAGGGAGTTAATGTCAAAGGCATGCTTAATAAACGTCCAAGCAATATAAATTTTTTGAACGCGCAGAACCTCCATCTTCTCCCATCCAGACTATACTGTCGGCTTTGGAATCGCACCAAATCCTGCCTTGCGGCTCGCGGGCTTAGAGAAATAATCTCATCACCGCCGGTCGGGATTTTCACCCGGCCCCGAAGATAGATCAATATTTAGTTTCACTTTATTTTATCAAGTTTAAGGGATATTGTGAAGTAATTTGTTTTAAATCGTCTAATCATCAAACAATACCCCTACTAACCAATGAAAATGGGCAGCAAATACTTATTTTCCATCGACTACTTCTTTTAGGATTTCGTATGAACGTTTTTGCTTTTCTTGATTATAAATATACGAAACGGCCATGAGTTCATCGACATTGTATTTTTCCTGGAAGCTCGTTAATTGACTACGAATGGAATCCTTACTTCCTAATAATGTAACACTCGACATGGAGTTTGCCATTTCCTTTTCAGCTTGTCTCCAAAGTTCGTCCATATTATCAACTGGTGGCTGTAAAGGATTTTGCGACCCACGAACAACGTTTAGGAAAAACTGCTGCATGGTTGTAATTTCCCTTTGTGCCTCTTCGTCTGTTTCAGTCGCGATGACATTCAAGCAAACCATCATGTATGGTGAGCTTAAATATTCGGATGGCTCAAAACGATTTCTGTAAATCGAAATCGCTTCTTCCATGTATCTTGGCGCGAAATGCGAGGCGAAAACATAAGGAAGTCCAAGTTTTGCTGCTAAGTATGCAGAATCTGTTGAAGAACCAAGGATGTAGATTGGTATGTTCGTACCGACTCCTGGATATGCCTTTACATAGCCCTGGCTTTCCAGTGGCCCAAAATATGTGAGTAAAGCATCTACATCATTTGGAAATGTATACACAGAGTCATTTTTTGAACGTCGTAAGGCACTAGCTGTCATCATGTCAGTCCCTGGTGCCCGGCCAAGCCCTAAATCAAGACGATCTGGATAGATGGTAGCCATTGTTCCAAACTGTTCTGCAACAACAAGTGGTGAATGGTTCGGCAACATAATACCACCGGAGCCTACTCTAATTTTTTCAGTGTGCTCCAAGGTGTGTTTAATTAAAATGGATGTGGCTGAACTAACTAGCGTTGGTGAATTATGGTGTTCAGCAATCCAATAACGTGTGTATCCCATTTTTTCAGTTGCTTGGGCTAAGTCAACCATAGCATCTATTGCGTCTTTCCCATTCTGTCCCATGCGGATTGGAGCAAGATTTAGAACGGAAACAGGTATATTTATATTTGTCATATTTATTTTCCTTTCTTTTCAAGTATCACAATACTATCTTATCAATTGAATGAAAAGAAACAAACTTTCTTGCTTGAGTCATTTATCATGTATCAAATACTCCCCTACCGAATTGGTCATACTATCCAAATGAACTATTTTTATATTGGAGGATTTTAGTTTGGAACATTCATGGCTATCGCTTATCCCATTTATTATTGTGATTGGGATGGCGGTTTGGTTAAAGGATATTTTACCCGGACTTGTTTTAGGATTAGTAGTTGGTTCAATTCTAGTTACTTCCGATTTATTAGGCGGAATTCAGCAATCAATTACATACATTGTGACAACCTTATCAGATCCAACGAATATAAAAATCGTAAGTTTCCTATATGTTTTTGGTGGTTTAGTTGGGATGATGAATATAGCCGGGGGAATTAAAGGATTTACGGAATGGATAGAAAAGAAAATTAAAAGCGAACGAGGATTACTTGGATTAATTTGGCTTACCCTGCCGTTTACTTTTATGATGCCGATGTTTCGGATTATGATGATTGGCCCCATCATTAAACAACTCATTAAAAAAATGAACCTTTCAAAGCAAAAGGTTGGCATGACACTTGATATTTCGACGGAGTCGGTTATTGTTCTATTACCCGTAGCAACTGCTTTCGTAGGGTTCATGGTATCACTAGTTGAAGGCGGTATTAGGGGGCTTGATTTAGGAATGTCTGCCTACCAAGTGTTTTTATTAAGTATCTTATTTAATTTTTATGCAATTGTAATGTTGTTAATTGGTATCATTCAGACATTTTGGCCTTCAAAAAAAGGGGCCAAACCTGTAACGAATCATGAAAAAGAAGATCATGAACATGAATATCATCGAATTGGCATTAAGAAAGAGCTTTCCCTTGTAAAAGCACAGCCTTGGCATTTAATTGTCCCAGTGTTTTTACTTTTAGGTTTATCTCTTTATCTATTATGGGAAAATGGTCGTTCTCTGGGGGCTCGAACGGTATTTGAGGCGTTTTCAATGGCAGATGCTACTTTTGTTATGCTGTTGGCTGTATTTATAACGCTTATTTTTACATTTGTTTTTTATGTAATTCGAAAGCAGAAGTTGCATGAAATTATGTATCATTTTTACGATGGTGGAAATCAAATGATGCAAGCGGTTAGCCTTCTTATTCTTATATGGGCACTTACTTTATCCGCTGAAGAGCTTGGGTTTTCCGCATTTATTAGTTCAACTCTTGGCTCATTTCTACCGGGCTTTTTAACACCTGCGACGATCTTCTTGATTGGTTCTGTTGTTGGGTACTTCATCGGGTCTTCGTGGGGAACCTGGGGGTTATTTATGCCACTTGGAATCGCATTGGCCTTGTCAACCGGTGCCTCTATCCCACTTACAGTCGGCGCTGTATTTGCAAGCGGCGCATTCGGTGCGTTAACATCTCCACTGGGCGATACCACAATTACAACAGCTTCTATTTTGGATTTAGAGCTTGTGGAGTATGCCCAATATAAATTAAAACTTTCAGCAGTTGGTGGTGTCATCGCAATTGCCCTCTACGTCGTCGGAGGTTTACTCATTTAAGAAGAGACTAAACAGTTCTTGTTTAGTCTCTTTAACATACTAAAAGTTACGCTGTTGGAATGTTTTAAAGGCTGAGCTTTTTAAAACGAAACCAACAATGATAAATCCGAACATGGATCCAGCAATGGAGCTGAAAATAAAGGAAGGTACGAATCCGAATAAAGCCACATCTTGACCAAGAATAAGCGTAGCAATCGGATAACAGGCCACTGCGCCCAAAATTCCTGTTCCGATAATTTCACCTGTCATTGCCATCGAAGCTTTCTTTGTTTTTGAATACAAATATGCAGCTAAAAATGCTCCAATCATACTTCCTGGAAAGGCAAATAATGAGCCAGTTCCAATCATGTTTCGAAGAAGTGACACTGAAAAGGCTTGTAAAACGGCATATGCTGGCCCTAAGATTACGGCTGATAATACATTAATGAAATGCTGCATTGGAAAAACCCTAGTAAACCCCAGTGGAATCGAAAATAGATGGCTCGTAATTGTACCTATGGCTACGAACATTGCTGTCATTGTTAATTTTAGTGTTTTATTCATGATGAATTCTCCTCTATTTAGTCCATTACCAAACCGCCATCAACAACAAGGTTCTGACCGGTCACTCCACTACTCCAAGGTGAAGCAAAGAAAAGAACAGCATTGGCTACGTCCTCTGGAGTCGTTACTTTTTGTAGTGGTGTAGAATCTTTTATCAATTGAAATACCTCTTCAGATGTCGCTGAGCTTGCATCAGTTGTTTGAAGTAAGCCACCTGAAATCATGTTCACGTTTATACCATATGCCCCGAGGTCTTTAGCTATGTTTCGAGTGAATCCTAATAGTGCTGCTTTACTTGTGTTGTAATCATGATAAGCTACGACTGGATTTTGAACGAGATTTGTACCAATCATGATCATACGGCCAAATCCAATTTCCTTCATATCCGGAATAGCTGTTTGTGTTGTATGTAATGCACCTTTTATTGCACCTTCAAGCTGATTGTGATAATCCTCCCACGAGATGTCTTCAGCGTTTTTACGTGCGACCGGGTCAAACCGGAAGTTGATTAATGCATTATTAACAACGGTAGTGATTGGTTGATCAAAATGCTTCTTAGCCTCAACGAATAAGTTCTGTATTTGTCCCTTATCCCTTATATCTGCTTGAATTGCTATTGCTTTTTCACCAATCTCTTCTTTAAGTGAAAGTGCTTTTTCTTCACTTTGAAAGTAATTGATGACAACTCTTGCTCCTTCATTAGCAAATGCTTTTACAATTTCTTTTCCTAAACCGCGTGCACCACCTGTTACAAGTACAACCTGATTTTCTAGCTTCATTCTAATAGCCTCCTAAAATAGTAATTGGAACAACGCAAAAAAGCCAAGTCCACAAAATGGACCTGGCTTAGGTATCAAGAAAAAATGGAAGGTTTCCACTCTACTTTCCTCCGCCGGTATTAGCCGGATCAGGTCCAAAGGGTTAAAAAACGTCCGTTTTTCTCTCAGCCCAATTGGGCACCCCTAGTAGTTTGCGAATATTCTATTTATAAGCATAGTCTGTTCTTATCTAATTGTAAAGAAATTTAATTAGTAGACTTCTCATATGTAGTGTCCTAGCCTCAAATATATTTACTACCCTCTCTTATACTGAGCTTTGGTAATGGTGTTTCATTAATAAAATCCCTGACTGAACTAGGGTTGGTCTTTGAGTATTCTCGTAAAGCCCAGCCGATTGCCTTTTGGATAAAAAACTCCTTACTTTCGGCATTAGCGATTATGTATTTATAGAGGATTGCCTCTTTGGTTTCTTCTTTATATTTTAATTGAAAAAGGATTGAAGAACGCTTTAACCATAAGTTGTCACTCTTTGCCCATTTTTCAATACTCTCTTCAATAACACTTGGTGTTTCTTTTGCAATTTTCCCAACGAGGTGGGGTGCAAGTACGTCCACTGTATCCCACCATGATTTTGTAGTGATGAGATTTTCAATGAATGGTAGGTGGTCTTTACTGATTTTTTTAATCGATTTTACCAAATAGTCCTGTGCTGCATATTGGTATTCTCGCTCATCCATCTCCCACAATTGAGTGACAAATTCAAGGTTTATTCCTTGTTTTAAAATCCCTGTTTCTTTATAAAAACTACTTGTTAGTTGTCTTCTTAAAGGTGTTTTGATTCCAAGGAATGCAAATTTATTTTTCATATATTTTTGCATAGGAACTGCATTCTCTTGATTCCTATTTTCTTCAAATAACGCTACGATATGGTTTAATTCCTTCATGTCCTGCTCCCTATAAAAATCATTTCCTTTATTGTACCTATTTTCGTTACAAAATAAAAATACTATCTTTCCTATGTAAGATTACTACGAAAAGATAGTATTTTTGATTGATTTATTGATGTTTAATTGGAGTTACAACTGCAAAAAGGTTTTCTGTTGGGTTATTAAGGTTAACCTCAATGATTTTGTATCCTTCATAGTCCTTGTAGTCATTTGTAACTGGTGTTTTAATCTCGTTGCTCATTCTCTCGTACTTCCCTTCTACCTAATTAATTTCTCACACAATAAGTAGTATATGAGGAGGTTTTGAAAATGTGCTAACTTGTTAGAAATTTTTTTGTTTTACATTTTTAAGGCCTCGTTAGAAACGCGGTCCATAAATTCCTTTACTACGTCATGATTTGCATTTTTACTGCTTAATTTTAGCATTGCTCTTCCGACAAAGTTTACCCCTTTATTCTGCCCCTCATAGATGAGCTTGGTGTGGGAATCATCTACTTTCAAAAGTGTATAAGTCGTTGTGATTTGGAATGCTTTCCCTAGTACAAAACTTGTTTCTTTCACCTTTTTATTTTCGGTATTCACATAATTTTTCGTTTCAACAATATAGGTTTCTACTCGTTTTCCTTCTCGATAGGTTTGCTGATGCTTAGCCCCAACCTCTTCTTCCGTTTTTTCTATTAAGGTATGTTCCTCGACTTTCGGCATAATTCTTTTTATATTTTTATCAGAAAATAGTTCCCATACTTTTTCGATATTGGCCTCAATTATCGTTTCGTTCTTCCATTCAATCATTATTTTTCCTCCTTACCAGATGCGAGAAATTCATCTATCTCCTCAATTTGAAGACGAAGTTCTGCAATTTGGTTCTCAATTTTAGTTCTTTTCTGGATCATTAATTGTTCTAGATTGCCAAAAGATTCATCATTCATGATAGATTTCATTTCTTGGATTGAAAAGCCAAGGTTTCTAAGTTTAACAAGCAGCACTGCAAGAAAAAAACTACCGTCATCATAGTATCGGTATTTGTTTTTAGGATTAATATAGGCAGGCTCCAGGAGTTTAACGTCCTCATAGTATCTTAACGTTTCCTTGCTTAGCCCTGTCATTTCAGCAAATTCACTAATCTTGTACATTCTCATCCTCCGATAATATCTTAAAGTATGGGGTACACCACAGAGTCAATACATATGAAGAATTTAATTATAGGGTTGTCCAATGTTTTGTAAGAGTTAAATCTAGATGGATTTTTTTGTTAATAATCATGTGTAAAATAACGCCTATATAGCCATATTATTAGAAACATAATCAATAAGAAAGGACGTGTTAGCGTATGGAAAAGCAAGAACATCTGAAAAACCAGGTTCTTTATATTACAAATCCCGCTTACGATGTATTACATTCAGAAAAACTAGTAGATACAAGCGACCAACAAAATCAAGAGGAACAGTCGGAAACAGACCAATAAAAAAAGGAGGACAATTTGAGCATTGTTCTCCTTTGGTCTTTTAATCGATTGGTGTAATTTCTACATTTAACACGCCAACGCTAGGTGCTGCCCCTAAGGCTTCAAAAGCTTTACGATGAAGATTGATGCGATTAGCTGGAAATTTCTTTACTTCGTCGACTACAGTTACAATAATGTCTTGGTTCGGTACAAATGAAACATTTCGAATTCGTAATCGTTGCCCACATTTAAATGGGCTATTCTCTCCAACAGCCACAGTCATGTTATTATCGTAGGACCATCCAATCTCACACTTCGTTGGCGTTCCGCCCCAAGTCCAAGTGGCTTTTCCTAGGATTGTATCTGGATTTCGATTCCAATTCCAATCCCATTCGTAATATGGCCCAGTGTACTGTGGCGCATATTGTTGGAAATAATAATCATAATTCATATTCCGTGGTTCTAAGTATCCGTGACAGTAAGGGCAATAAAAACCAGACGTATGTCTCATAATCTCACTTCTTCTCCTTTGAAACCAATATTTTCTAATTACATCGTCTATTTAAATGTATGTTAAACGACTAGTATTGGTTCCTATAGGTTATTTACATGAAGTTGAGAGTTTTTTATTTGCCCTGTTCTAGTTCCTGTTCCTGCATACGAAATAAATCAATCAAGTCTGATTTATTCGTAACAAGATCTTCGAGTGTATAGCCATTTAATACATTGATGAACGCCTTTAAAGCTTCATTTAGGGCGTGTTTTAGTTTGCATGATGGTGAAATTGAGCAATAGCCCCCACCTTCCTTAAAACATTCAACGATATTGAAATCGTCTTCCGTATTCGAAACTACTTCCCCGATATTAATATCTTTTGGTTGCTTAGCAAGTTTAAAGCCTCCATTACGACCACGAATCGTTTTGATATATTCCAATTTCCCTAGGTGATGAATAATCTTCATCAAATGATTTTTTGAAATATGATAAGCATCTGCAATTTCTTGAATCGTTGTTAATTCATCTTCCTTTTTTAGGGCTAGGTACATTAATACTCGTAGAGCATAATCTGTGTAATTTGTTAATTTCATACGTATAAAACTCCTCGCATTATGAGTTCAAACTAAGTATAGCATGGAAGTCTTTGTTTTTTCGTAAATGTGACAACTTTTCAAAAGATGTATTATAAAGGTATCTTTTATTTGCACTGTTATTATATTATAAACATGTATTTAAACTATTTGTTTTAGAAAGGACGTTATAAATGCTAAGTCAAAAAACAATTGATATCGTGAAAAGTACAGTCCCAGTTCTAGAAAAATACGGAAAAGACATTACATCTCATTTCTACAAGCGTATGTTTACGAATAACCCAGAATTATTAAATATTTTTAACCACGCTAACCAAAGACAAGGTCGACAACAAACTGCTTTAGCTAATGCGGTTTACGCTGCAGCAGCTAATATCGACAATCTAGGAGCGATTATTCCTGTTGTTAAACAAATTGGTCAAAAACACCGTGCACTTGGTATTCAGCCAGAGCATTATCCAATCGTTGGTGAGAATCTTTTAGGTGCCATTAAAGAAGTTTTAGGCGATGCGGCTACAGACGATATTATTAATGCATGGGCGGAAAGCTATGGTGTCATTGCTGACGCATTTATCGGTGTCGAAAAAGAAATGTATAAGGAAGCAAAAGAACAGCCTGGTGGCTGGGAAGGCTTCAGAAACTTTGTTGTTGAACGAAAAGTAAAAGAAAGTGATGTCATTACATCCTTCTACTTAAAACCAGAGGATGGTAAAGAAATTGCGTCTTATCGAGCTGGTCAATACTTAACAGTTAAAGTTCAGCCTGAAGGTGATGAATATACACATATCCGCCACTATAGTCTTTCAGATGCACCTGGAAAAGATTATTATCGCATCAGTGTAAAACGTGAAGAACATGGTGTTGTCTCAAATTACTTACATCAAGAAATTAGCGAAGGTGATGTGATTACAGTTAGTGCGCCTGCTGGTGACTTTGTGCTAGAAGAAAAAGCAACACCTGCTATTTTAATTAGCGGAGGTGTTGGTTTAACTCCTATGGTGAGTATGTTAAACACGATTGTTGAGCAACAGCCTGAGCGTGAAGTTATGTTTATCCACGGTGCTCTTAACAGTGAGGTGCATGCGTTAAAGGATGAGGTAGCAGCTCTTGCGGCGAAACATGAGAATGTGAAGAATTTCGTTGCGTACTCTGCCCCAACTGACAAGGACCGACAAGAAATGAATTTTGACAGAGAAGGATTTATTGACCTTGATTGGTTAAAATCAACGATCAATACAAAAGATGCAGACTTCTACTTCTGTGGCCCAGTACCATTTATGAAAATGATGTATCGCTCATTAAAAGAATGGGGAATTGTATCCGAGAATATCCACTTTGAGTTCTTTGGACCAGCCGATGAATTAGAAGAGCCAACTGAAGTAGTAACTGCATAAGATTAATAGAGCCATCTAGTTAAATACTAGATGGCTTTTCTTTGTTAGGATAAGGAAGCTGGTTTTGAATTATTTTTAACTTCTGGAATAATCAAGTTTAGTACCAATACTGCGATTGCCCCGACAGCAGTACCAGAAGAAAGAATGTAGTTTGCGAAATCAGGGACACTGTAAAGTATCTCTTTAGGTAAAACAATTGTTCCAACAGTTAATAGGATGGGAACGCCGACAACAATCATGTTGCGGTCATCAATCGTTATACGTTGAATAACTTTAAGACCATTCATTACGATTGCCACACAGACAACACCAAAAATACCTTGGATTACAGGTTGAGGAATACAAGTAATAATTGCGGAGAGCTTTGGAATCAAGCCTAAAACAATCAAGATAATCCCCGCTGCAATTATAGCCATACGACTTGCAACCCCAGTAATTGCAAGAATACCAGCATTAGAAGAATAACCAGTCACCGGTGTTCCGCCAACTAAAGATCCTACAAAACAGCCAATCCCCTCGCCTACTGACCCACGATTTAGACGTTTATCATCCAACTCTTCACCTGTAACTGTCGATACAACAAACCAAGTTCCTGTTGTTTCAATTAGTATAATCATATAAATAAATACCATTGTTAAGATTGCTTGAAGATCAAAAACAGGTTTTCCAAATGGGAAGAAGCTTGGTAATGAAATCCACTTTGCATCCTTAACAACTGAAAAATCTACGGTTCCAAAAAATGATGCTGTAATTGTACCAATTACAATCGCTAGAATAACAGATACTAAACGGAAAAATGTGCCATATCCATTTTTCTTACGACCAAGTAGCATAAATACCAATAAAACTCCTGCAGAGATAGCAGCGACAATTACATTATGACCAACGTTTCCTGGTGACGTGTAAATACTGTTGAAGGCACTTGGCATTAATGAAATTCCAACTATTACAATTACTGTTCCACCAACTAATGGAGGGATTATTTTCCTGACAGTTTTTGCAAATATTTTTAGCGGATATCCTAAAATCGCAATTAACAGCGCACCAGGTATTAAACTACCGAAGACAGCCCCTAGACCTAGTTTACCGCCGATGGCTGCAAGGGCACCGATTGGTACATACGATGGACCTTGAACAACAGGTAATTTTAACCCCCCGATTGTTTGCAGGAGTGTAGCAATACCAGCTGCTAGGAAGCACATTTGAATAAAGTAAGTTGTGTCCATAGTGTTTAATGCGAGTAGTCCCGCAATAATAATGGGTGCAATATAAAGATCCATTGCAAGTACATGTTGAAATCCTAAGAGAAGAGATTTACCAATACTAATTTTGTCATTAACTCCGATGGATAAGTTCGGATTTTGTGAATTTTGTTCCACTTTTATTCCCCCAATATTATGAAATAAGTAATGAATAAATGGATGTTTCTTCAGAGTGTGAACTCCTGATAATTAACATTGGTTAAAATACACTACTATCGTGTTCTTTAATATATTTGAATTATAAAGAAGGTTTTTAAAAATGTAAACAAAAAATACGAATATTTTACATTGATTACTTTTTATTGTTCGGTTTTTGTTGACTAACTAGCTTGATATAATTAAAATGTAAGGAGGAATAATGAATTAAGGAGGATTGGTCATGTTAGTTGAGGACCAGGTTTTGAGAAATCAATGGGTTGTTGCAGCTAGAGCTGAAGATATTAAAGATGACCCACAACAAGTAATCGTATTAGGTGAAAGAATCGTTTTATTTAGAACTGAAGAAGGTATTCATGCTTTTAAAGATCTTTGTATTCACCGAGGTGCTGCCCTTTCACAAGGTTGTGTAAAAGACGGACAATTGGTTTGTCCTTATCATGGGTGGGAATATGATTCAGAAGGTACATGTACCAAAATTCCTCAATTGCCTGAAGGAAGAAAAATCCCTTTAAAAGCGAAGGCAATTAAATTTTCATGTAGAGAAGAATATGGTTATGTGTGGGTTAATCTAAATAACAATAATCCTGAGATGTTTACATATCAGCCATTTATTGATAAAAGCTATCACAATGTTTTATGGGGACAAACTGAGGTTAATGCAAATCCCCCAAGAATTGTTGAGAATTTTCTAGATGTTGGCCACCTTGCATTTGTCCATGAGGGATTCTTAGGAGTTCAAGAAAAACCGGTGATTAGTGATTATCAAGTTCATCAAGTTGAAGAGCGTATTTATTCAGATGAGATCGCAATCTTCCAACCCGACCCTGATGGTACTGGAGTATCAAAGGATGTATATTATACGTACGAAGTCTTCAACCCGCTGGTTGTTCAATTTACAAAGAGAGATCCTGATTCTGATAATAAGATGACAATAGTCCTTATGATACAACCTATCACAGAAGGAAAATCCATTGCTCATGGAATCATCTCCTTTAACTATGAAACTGGTACAACTGATGAAGAAACGATTCAGTTCCAAGACATGATTTTTGCACAGGACAAGCCAATTGTTGAAAATCAAAAGCCTGAAGATCTGCCATTAGATTTACAAGTTGAGCTTTCATTAAAATCAGACCGTATGAGTATTGCATATCGTCAATACTTGAAAAAATTAGGTGTTACATTAGGAACTGCTTAATAAACATAGATTCAGGAAGCCTGTAGCCGCAACATACACAAAGAGTGCCAATCAAATCCAATCTAACAGATTTGACTGGCACTCTTTTATAGTCGAAAAATATTCCTAAGTCTCATTACATTATAAAAAAGTGCTGCATCTCTTCCCTCTTTTGAGTACCGATTCCTTTGTTGCCGTAAACACTCCATGAAAGCTAAATCACACTCTCGTGATGGGCCAAAACGTTGATAGCATAAATCATGCCTCATACAACATGAATCAACACGATTTGTTGGTGGACCAGTACCTCCACATCCTGGTCCACACCACCTATAGCCAGGCATGCAAAATCCCAATCCTCTTCTCCCGCTCATCTACTCCCTCCTTTTTACCGAACTATACTACTAAAATATGTTTTTATTCCTTGAAAGGAAGGGCAATTGTCTTATTACTCTAGTAGGTCAATAAATAATGATTGAAAAATCTGATAAACATTTGGTACCATTACTCTAATGTATTAACGTACTACAGGGTTATTTCACTCATCAGGAAGAAGGAGATTAATTTGAAGGGTAAACTTCATTATGCGTGGATGATTGTATTTGTTACATTCCTCGCCTTTTTAGCGGTTCAAGGAGGCAGACTTGCATTCGGGGCTTTCGTCGAACCTTGGGAAAATGATTTACATATGGATAGGGCAACAACTTCCCTTATTTCGACTTTAAGTTTTGTCATTTATGGTGTATCTCAGCCATTTATAGGTAGTTTGATAGATAGGTATGGTGCTCGATTTATATTGTCGGTTAGTACATTCATAGTTGGGATAAGCTTCCTATTAATCAGCTTTGTAACTCAACCTTGGCAACTGTTCCTCCTCTATTCATTTGTTTCGATTGGTGTCGGTGGGGCTTCTAACGTTGCAGGGACGGTTCTTATTACGAACTGGTTTAATAAAAAACGCGGACTTGCACTAGGTATTATGGAAGCAGGCTTTGGGTTTGGACAAATGCTTCTTGTTCCTGGATCATTAATATTGATTCATTGGTTTGATTGGAGAATAACTATTTTAATTCTTGGGGCATTGTTAATTGTTATTGTGTTCCCTGTCATTCTATTCTTTTTACGAAATCATCCAAATGACAAGGCAATGGAACCTCTTGGTGGGAACGTAATCGAGGAAGGTGCAACAAACAAATCTGTAAAGAAATCCGTTTCCTTAAAAGCCCTTTTTAAAATGCGCCAATTTTGGTTCTTAATGCTACCTTTCGCCATTTGTGGGTTCACCACGACGGGATTGATGGATACTCACCTTATTCCTTTATCCCACCATCATGGTTTTTCCGTTACTGTGACCGGTACAGCAGTCAGCATTTTAGCGGCTTGTAATATCGTAGGAATCTTACTATCTGGAATTATTATCGATTATTGGAGTAGCCGTAAGTTATTAGTATTTATCTATTTTACACGTGCATTATCAATTGTGATTCTTGTATATTCGCACGATACATTGTTACTGTTACTCTTTGCGGCCGTTTTTGGATTTGTAGATTTCGCAACAGTTGCACCTACTTCATTACTGTTAACTCAATATTTTAAAGAGTATTCACTTGGGGTAATAGTGGGTTGCCTGTCTTTAAGTCATCAAATCGGCTCTGCATTGGGTGCATATATCCCTGGTTTTTTATTTAGTCAATTCGGCAATTACAATTTTTCTCTTTATATTTCCATAGTTATCGTACTCGCTGCAGCAATAATGAACCTATTATTACCGGAACCAAATCGGAACAAAATGACCGAAAAAAGGGCTAGCTAGGATTTTATAGCTACCCCTTTTTTGTTTATGCTAATTAATAATTTAGGACAAAGTTTACATAATATCATTATGCTCAACTTATTGAGTTTTTTCCAACAAAAATGTTGTATTATTATGGACCATTTTAATTTTCATACATATAGTATTTAGTGATATTTGGGCTCTTATCATTACATTATTGAGGTGATCCGTATGTATGTTGTTCATTACTTTGAGAATAAAAATCTATTGTTAACTCGACTGGTCGAGAGTCTACCTGCGGTTGATGAAGCAATTAAAGTTAAAGGACGTAAAGGCAAGGTTATAAAGATTACAGAAGTTGATGAAAAAAATGTTCATATTCAAGTTGAAGTAGATCGGATTGTGAAGAAAAAGGTAATAGATGACTCGAAAAAACGAAGAAGATAATCGTTATTGAGGTTATTTTCTATAAATAAGAAGGCCTACTTCTAATGCTTAAATACATAAGAAGTAGGCCCTATTTTATTTCCACCAACTATCAAACATACTTGCTGGTACATGGCGTTTATGTTGGGAAATGATATATCGTTTTTCTATTTTTTCAGCTTCATCCGCTGGTATTTGTTTACCTTCTAAATAGTCATCAAGAAGGTCGTATGTGATTCCAAGCTCGGTTTCATCAGCTTGCTGAGGAGTATTGTCTAATAAATCTGCAGTAGGTACTTTCAAATACAAACGTTCATCAGCGCCTAATTCTTTTAGTAGCAAACGGCCTTGGCGCTTTGTTAACCCGGTTAAAGGGAGTACGTCTGCTCCTCCATCACCATACTTCGTAAAGAAACCAGTGACTGCTTCAGCGGCGTGATCTGTTCCAACCACTAATAAATTGTGCATGCCACCAACCGCATATTGAGCAATCATTCTTGCTCGAGCTTTCACATTCCCTTTATTAAAATCGCTTAATTCTTGTGATGTCGAATCTTTATACTCATTTGCAAATGCATCAACAGTGCTAGCAATATCAAATGTAAGAGAACGGTCTGGTTTGATAAAGGATAGTGCAGTCTGAGCATCATCCTCATCCTTCTGTATACGATATGGCAAGCGAATTGCGACAAAGGATGCTTTGTGCCCTTCATTGCGTAACTCCTCAACCGCCAGTTGACAAAGCCTTCCTGCTAATGTTGAGTCTTGACCGCCACTAATTCCTAACACAAAGCCTTCTGTCCTACTTTTCAAAAGATATTCTTTGAGAAAATCGACCCTTAATTTGATTTCCTCTTTCGGATTTATAGTTGGCTTTACATTTAGGTCTTTCATGATTTGTTGCTGAATACTCATGAAAATATCCCTCCCAGGTTTGTTTCGCAATAAACATTATTCGTTTATTTTGCCTATCATTTCCTCGATATTCAATTTTACCTCTTCAATGCGTTTCATTTTGTTATCCCAGCATGCTTGACTGAGATCAACAGGATATTCTTCTGGCATTTGAGTACGCTTGTACTCGTCCCAAAGAAGCTCTAGGTTTTCATTTAAATATTCACGAATTTCCTGTAAGCTTGGAATCTCGTATACGAGTTTTCCGTTTTCGAAAATTGTATGTTGCAATTCTCTAGCTTCGAAATTGGTAACAAACTTGCTTATAAACGTATGAACTGGATGGAACATTTTAATTCGTTTTTCGTTTTGAGGGTCTTCATGCTCAAGCGTGATATAATCCCCTTCAGATTTTTGACTGCTTTTATTAATGATTCTATACACTTTCTTTAATCCTGGTGTTGAAACTTTTTCAGGGTTACCGCTTATTTTGATAGTGTCTACCATATTTCCGTTTTTATCTTCAATTGACACTAACTTATAAACAGCCCCCAGTGCCGGTTGGTCATATGCAGTAATAAGCTTTGTTCCAATACCCCATGAATCAATTTTTGCTCCTTGGGATTTCAAGTTGATAATCGTATGTTCATCTAGGTCGTTGGATGCTACGATTTTAGCGTCTTTAAATCCTGCGTCATCGAGCATTTTTCGGGCTTCTTTAGATAGATAGGACAAATCACCACTATCTAAGCGAATTCCGATAAAGTTAATATTGTCTCCTTCTTCCTTTGCAACTCTAATTGCATTTGGAACTCCAGATTTCAACGTATCATATGTATCAACGAGGAACACACAATTTTTGTGAGTCTTTGCATAGTGCTTGAAAGCTCGATATTCATCTCGAAAAGCTTGTATCATCGAGTGTGCATGTGTACCTGAAATTGGTATGTCAAATAATTTACCTGCTCTAACATTAGAGGTAGAATCAAACCCAGCAATATAGGCTGCTCTTGTTCCCCAAATGGCTGCATCAAGTTCGTGAGCTCGTCTTGTCCCGAATTCCATTGCAATTTGATCCCCAACAACTTGTTTAATCCGTGATGCTTTAGTTGCGATTAGAGTCTGGTAATTGATTATATTTAGGATTGGAGTCTCTAAGAGCACTACCTCACAAATCGGTCCCTCAATACGAAGGAGTGGTTCATTTGCAAATACCACTTCCCCTTCTTTTACTGAACGAAGAGTTCCAGTAAAGCGAAGGTCTTTCAGGTAATTTAAAAAGTCATCATCATAGCCTTCTTCCCTCAAATAGGCAATATCAGTTTCGCTGAATGAGAAATTTTCTAGGAAGTGAATAATTCTCTCAAGTCCAGCGAAAACTGCATAGCCATTGCCAAAGGGTAGTTTACGGAAATTCACTTCAAATACAGCTCTCTGGTTATGTAATCCATCCCTCCAATATGTTTCTGTCATATTTATTTGATAAAGATCTGTATGTAATGCAAAGCTGTCGTCCTTACTATATTTGTTCATTAAAATAAACCTCCAATAATATAAACCGTGTCTGTCATTAAATTACTTCTGCGCCTATTGAATCTTTAAAATGCCCTAGTGCCCAATCATGCCCCGCCGGATTAAAGCTTGCAACGGCCGAACTATGAATGACAATTTTGAATCCACGGTTGTACGCATCTACAGCAGTGTGAAGTACACAGATATCTGTACATACTCCAACGATATGGACCTCTGTGATCCCACGCTCGCGTAATTTGATATCTAGATCAGTTCCTGCAAATGCAGAGTATCTTGTTTTATCCAACCAATAAACATTCGAATTTGTTTGTTGCTCGTTGAACACTCTTTGTAAATCTCCATAGAGTAATCTTCCCGACGTATCCTCTAGATTATGAGGAGGGAATAATTTTGTTTCAGGATGTAATTCATCGCCTTCTTTGTGAAGGTCAATTGCGAATACGACAAAGTCCCCATTTTTTATAAATTCTTCAGTGATACGTACAATTTCTTTTTCAATTTGTTGACCTGGTTCTCCACAAGTCAGTGCCCCATCACTAGCTACAAAATCATTTGTATAATCTACATTTAGTAAAGCCTTTTTCATAGCATTTCCTCCTCTTTAAGATGATTATTCTGTAAAGAATTCATATCCATAACGACTAGCTTAATTTAAACTGATTTTATGTAGAGTGAAACATTTTAGGCTATAACGTCCATTTTATATGAAATTTGACTGTTTTTGAATAGAATTGAATTTTTTTGTTAAATCTTAAGGATGCAAAATAGATGTGGAGTTGTGTAAATGTTTAAAACTGTAACTGAGCAGGATTGGGTTGATGAATACATAAAAAGTAAGAAAAACCCGTCCCCTGTCGTTTTAGGTACAAGAGGTACTTGGACTGGAAACAGGAAGCCAATGATTATATTAGGATTTTCAATGGTGGATGTTTTAGTCCTTGGAGATATATATGGGGTATCCCATCATCCAGTCAGGAAAATGAAAAGTAAAAACATTACCTACTATGCAATTAACATCATTGAAAAAAAGAAGGTAAAAGAAATTATTGAAGAGTGGAAGGTTAAATAATGATAAGAACCCCAACGTAGGTTACGTGGGGGCTCCTTATTTGGGAAATTATTCGTCTTCTAACTCTTCATCAAAGATTTCATCAAATGCAGCTGATACCTTGTCGAACTCCTCATCGCTTTCAATTGCCGAGAAATCCCCTTCTTCATCAATTTTCAAGAAGAAAATATCAATATCATCTTCAGATTCCTCATCCAAATCTTCGATAAAGCTTACTGCTGCATATTCAATCCCTTCAATTGATACAACGCCAAGCACTTCAACTTCTTGTTCTTCACCTGTCTCATCACTAATCGAAAAAACTTCACCGACTTTTACGGACTCCATGCTTTTCCCTCCCCAAAAGATATGTACGATTTTATCTTTCCAATGTTTGGATTAAAACATACCTTTTACACATTAATAATTCGCCGTTTGGACAACATAATCCTGTGAAAGAATATACTTTCACTAAAATCAATGTGGAGGGATATACATTGAATATTCTATTTCGCTTATTTCCTGAGTTGTTTTATCCATTCGTAAAGATCACGTTGTTCATAAGAAGACTTGTTTTTAGACTTCAGTATTTGTTACGAAACCCAGCTCTTGCGTAAATGAATATTCAAGTGGAGATGTCAATTCTCATTGATGAAAAAAAGGCGAGCATTAGGTTGCTTGCCTTTTTCATTGGTACTAATCCTTATTAGTTTATAAACTTTTCTTTTGCTTGCCAGTATTCTTTACGAAGATGTACTTTTTGAATTTTGCCGGATGCTGTTTTGGGTAATTCATTTTTAAAGACAACCTTAGTGGGTGCTTTAAAATGAGCTAGGCGACTACGTGCAAAGGTGATCAATTCTTCTTCTGTTATCTCAAATCCCTCTCGTTTTACTACGATTGCCTGAGGTGTTTCGCCCCATTTTTCATGTGGAATGGAAATCACTGCTACCTCTAAAACGGCAGGATGATCGTATAATACACTTTCAACCTCAATGGAGGATATATTCTCTCCACCACTGATGATAATATCTTTTTTCCGATCTGCAACTTCGATATTGCCCTGTTCATCCACAACCGCCATATCGCCAGTATGGTAAAAACCATTTCGAATTACTTCGTCAGTTCCCTCTTGATTGTTTAAATAACCATCCATTACAGTGTTACTTCGGACGATGACCTCACCAATTTCTTTTCCATTTTGAGCGACATCCTCCCCAAATTCATTAACTACACGAACCTCTGCCCCTATAAATTCATAGCCAGCTTTTGCCTTAACGCGATATTTCTCTTCATTTGAGAGTGCACTCTGAGTATCACGAAGAATGGAAGTCGTAATGAGTGGTGCAGCTTCTGTCATACCATAAACTTGGATAAACTCCCATTGTAGCTCCTCTTCTACACGTTTTACAAATGCTGGTGGAGGTGCTGAGCCGGCGACGACGATACGAATGTCTTGGTCTTGTTTCTTATAGCCAGAGGATGCTGCGTATTGTAGTAAAGAGTTAAGTACAGTTGGTGCCATATGCATGACGGAGACATTATACATGTTAATTTTTCTAAAGATTTCTTCAGGTTTTACGTGTCGTAAACAAACCTGTGTTGCTCCGTTAGCTGTATAGTAGAAAGGTGAACCCCAGCCATTTACATGGAACATGGGAAGGATATGTAGAAGTGTATCACGGTCTGATACCCTTAGATGATGCATAGTTGTTAACGCATGGAGGTAATTGCTTCGATGTGACAGCATAACCCCCTTTGGTTTACCAGTTGTTCCACTCGTATATAAAAGAGTTGCAATATCTGTTTCATCCATTTCTGGTCGGGAAATCGGTGCCTTTTCAAAACGTTCGAGCCACTCCTCATAGGAAATCGCCCATTCGATGTCCCCTTTTTGCCCATGGACAATGATTTTTTCAACCGTATGTAGTTTTTCGCGAATTGGCTCTATGTGACCAATAAGTTCATAATCGACAAATAAAGTCTTTGTTTCACTATGATTAAGAATGTATTCATAGTCAGTGGGAATCAATCTTGTATTCAATGGAACTATGATAGCTCCAATTTGAAATACCCCGTAAAAGCCCTCAAACATCTCAGACGTATTCGGTGCTAAATATGCGACACGGTCTCCTTTTTTCACACCAAGATGGGTTAAGCCTCGTGACAACTGATTTACGCGTTCATTTACTTGGGCATACGTAAAACGTTTGTGTTCATCAATTAGAGCTATTTTTTCTCCGTAAAGCTTGACCGCTCGATCTAAAAATTGTGATAAAATCATTGGTACGTACAAGTAGATTCCCCCTTTATAAGAATAAAGAAAAATTCGTGTATACGTTTTCATTATAAGTAAAATTATCATATTTTTCAAACTATTTCAAAATAGAAAAAAACATCTACCTATTATAGGAGGCCTTCCTAAATAGTAGATGTTTTTGTTAATAGCCGATTCGTTTCCAATCAAAAAGTGATCCAGGATCTGTTTTTCGTCCGGGTGCATACTCATCATGACCTATGATATGTTGCCTGTCATTTTTAATGGTTGGATTTCTTTGGATAATATTTGTTATCAATCGATGGAGTGACTCATATTGAGCATCCGTGTACCCTGTCAATGAGGTATCAATTTCGTTATATGTATCTTCCGGTATCATTGATAACATTTCTTCTTTTGTTCCGATTGCAAGTAGTTCAATCCCAATCGAAAACTCATTCAGTTTGTTTTCATACCCAGGAAGATTTGGTAAACTCCCTTTTCCTGCATGATAGGCTACCCTGTTCTCTGGAACGAGATTAAAGATTTGTCCATCTCGGTCAATGATATAATGCACAGACAGACCATATTCCTTAAAGATGAAATAAACATCGTCTAAGTTATACGGATCTTTTGGATTCACTGCTGCATTACTAGTAAAATGAATCATTAAATGCGTGATATCTTCCGTCCGCTCCTTTGAATTCTCAGGCGGCAAGGCTTTCTCGATAGTCGGGATTACTTCTACTTCTGCGACTCCTTTTACCTCAACTGTTTCGACTTTATCCTGTTTTGAACATCCAAATAATAGGCCTAATGCGAGTAGGTATATCGTACCATTTCTCCATTTCATTTTACAATCTCCTAATTAAGATCTAACACACCATATATTGCTTGTCTAATACGATATTTATTATACATTTGTTTATATAGAATGTCAGTCTAAAGTAGGGGATTATAGTTCGAATTCCCATTCATCTTTTAGAATCAAATATAGGACTAATAGCTCATTTTCTAATTGTTGATAGGTTTTTCCTGTAACTTCTAGTCCGATCTTTGGTAGCAATATTTCTGCAATCTGTTTTGTTCGTCTATCCTTCACCTCATCCTTTAAGTGTAAAAAACGATTGCAATACGTTTGTAGTAGCTTCCATTCCTTATTCCCAATCGATTTTAAAGACCACTGGTCGATTGGAAGGGAGTCACTTGAAAGGCCACGCATTTGAATTTCTTTTTCAAGGGGACTCGACTTTTTAGTGTTTTTTGCTCGCCTTTCATGAATAACAATGGTCCCTGCAACTAAGTCTCCCACACGCTTATGTTTTGAATGAAAAAAGACCATTATGATACCTAAGAAATAGGATGCTGGTAAGGAATCGATAATCCTTAGGAAATTACGGATAAAGCTAGATAGCAAAGTGATACTATGACCGTTTTCTTGAATTACTCGAATCCCTACCACTTTTTTACCAATTGTCCTCCCCCCGGCAAAAAACTCCATAAGGAAGAAATAGCACCAGTTTAATAAAAACAAGAGAACAATGGTGATTGCGACTGGACCGGAGGACAACGTATCTGATAAAAACCAAAATTCGGAACCTGCGTATAGAATGAGAAATAACGTAAGTAAAATTAGGAAACTAGCCGTCGTTAAGATCAAAGTATCGAGAAAAAAAGCAGCGGCCCTACTACCTACCCCTGCTAGCTGAAACTGGATCGAGACAAACTCCGGAGTTTTAATATTTGTTTGTTCTTGATTCAAAAGGATCCCCCTTTTCTTCGTTGTTCGCTTTGTTGAGTTTATGCTCACTAAATTGGGTATTCATACCACCCGGCGAATTTTATAATATGCTATTTCTATTTTTCTCTAAAATTACTATAATAAGGATATTGCGAGTGTTAGAGGTGATGAGATTGAATATAAAACAATTTGTAAAACAGCATCGAGACGAATGGAAGCAACTTGAGCAGTTGATTTCCAGTCTACATAAACGAAAAAAATTACGTAGCGCTTCTGATATAAATGAGTTTCATAGCCTTTATCAAAAGTGCGCACAGCATCTTTCCTATAGTCAGACGTATTTTCCAGACGAAGAAATTACTCCCTATTTGAACGGCCTAGTTTCTAAGGCTCATAATCTCCTTTACAAAGATCAAGTGTCGAGTTTTCAGCAAATCCGTTACTTTTTTAGCACAAAATTTATTGGACTCTTGCTTGAACAATGGAAGTTTGTGGTTATCGCTATGATTTTGTTTACATTAGGTGGAGTAGGGAGCTTTTTCTCAGTCGTTCAGGATCCTCTCCATATGTTTTCCATTCTACCTGCCGATATCGCACAAGGCGTAGACCCTGATTATTTAGGTAGTTCAGATGGTGCAGTCGATTCTTCCCTTATGTCTGCGACAATCATGACCAACAATATTCAAGTTGCCATTCTTGCATTTGCAAGCGGAATAACCTTTGGACTCTTAACCGTATATATCTTAATTTATAACGGTATTATTATTGGTGCGTTAGCAGGGTTGTTTTGGCATTCTGGAAAAACATATGATTTTTGGGCATACATTGTCCCACATGGGATGATTGAGCTTACTGCGATCTTCATAGCAGGTGGAGCCGGACTCTTAATGGGATATAAACTTCTTGTACCAGGTTCTTATACAAGAGGCTACCAGCTAAAATACCAGGCGAAACGCTCTGTGCAGCTTTTATTAGGTACAATTCCACTATTTATTATTGCTGGTATTATTGAGGGCTTCATTACCCCTGCTACCATTTCACTTGAAGCCAAATACGCAGTCGCATTCATTACAGTCATTGGATTAGTGCTTTATGTTGTTACAGGGAAATTATTCTTAAATAAAAAAGAAGCTACAGCAAATTCCGATTCATAATATCAATGTAATAAGATACTGCCGTGACGGCTAATTTATCCTCTTTGGCCTCTATCATCAGGAGGCCTTGTTTTTCCCATTTACGTTTCCTACTGTTTTTCATCATCATTTGCTGCTGTGCCATACTTTTTAACATAGCACTTTGAACATTTGAAGGATTATCATTTATTCGTTTATGCAGTGTCTCATCCTCTACGCCAATCATTAGGAAGTAATGTCGTTGTCTAAGTTTTCGTAAATAAATCAGTGCACTCTCTTCCCTTACAAATGTATGTACATCACTGAACAATAAAAGAAGGCTTCGTTTTTTCTGTATCGTTTCCAAATAAGAGAAAACCGCTCCATAATTGGACTCCGCTGCATCAACCTTAAGATTATAAATGGCATGCAAAATCGTTTGAAGGTGAGCCATCCCTTTACCGGCAGGCACAAACACTTTTACATCCGTAGAAAATGCTAAAATCGAAACATAATCTCCATTTTCAAGGGCTGCGGTTGCCACAGTAATAGCGGACTCAATCGCTCTTTCAAGGCGATTCCCTTTTTCTAATTCAGCACCCATCATTCTCCCACAATCTAGTAAAATCGTAATGTATTTTCCATGCTCTGGTTCATACTCATTTGTCATTACTTCATGGAGTTTCGCAGTCTGTCTCCAATTTATCGTACGTGGGTCATCACCCACTACATAGCTTCTAATTTTAGAAAATTCCCCAGCACCTGTTTGTTGCTTTCGGATTTTGACACCTTCATATAATAAAAACTTTTGGGCGTTCTCTAGATACTGTCTTGTTTCGGATAAGTCGGGTATAACCCTTACCTTGCTACTCATTTGAAATGTCAGTTGTTTTTCCCATAGCCCAAGAAAACTTTTGTACCGAAAATAGAGCTTGGTAATTTGAAAATCTCCCCGCTCCAACGGTTCGGTTAGATACGTAATACTTGAGGTGGTCTCTTTGTGAATCCTCCCCTTGATTGGAAAAGAGTTAGTGAAAGAACTTGGAATGTCGTCCACTAAACGGTAATTTAAACCATATTCTGAATGATTTGTTACTTCAATTACAATTGAAGATGAGACCCCTCTTTCCATTTCATCCTGAGCGATGCGTTTTACAGAAAGATGTTTCTTTCGTGGTGAAAACATAAGGTCTAGTAAACTACCAGCGATAACAATTACATTTAAGCCAATAATCATTGGCCACGAAAGTTCTAACAAGAGGCCAATAACTAAACCAATCGAAAGGATGAATAAACAAAAAATCAAACGTGTTGTGGGTAGAATTCCTCTATCTAGGAACAGGAACCGATCCCACAAGCTCTTCAATGATTTCGTCAACGGTGATACCCTCCAATTCTGCATGTGGGGATAGCTGGATTCTGTGTCTAAGTGCAGGCTTTGATACCATTTTTACATCATCAGGAGTTACATAGTCTCGGCCGGCTAAATATGCCCAAGCTTGTGCTGCCTTAGCTATAGAGATACCTGCTCTTGTGCTTGCCCCAAAACGAATGGTTTCCGATTCTCTCGATTTTCTAATAATTTGCATGATATAATCAAGTACCCCATCTCCCACTGTAACTTGTTCAATCTCCTTTCGGATTGTTAAAAAAGTCGTAAGATCAAGTACACTTGAATGATCCTCTGAAGAAAAGCTTTGCTCAATTACATGTTTTACAACATTCTTCTCTTCATCGAAACTAGGAAAATCAATCTGAAGCTTGAATAAAAAACGGTCCTGCTGTGCTTCCGGTAAGCGATAGGTACCCTCAAATTCAATCGGATTCTGAGTGGCAACAACAAAAAATACCTCTGGTAGGCTGTAAGTCTCACCTTGAATAGTAACCTGTTTTTCCTCCATCGCTTCTAGTAAAGCAGCTTGTGTCTTTGCCGGTGTTCGGTTTATTTCATCAGCCAGTAGGATGTTGGTGAAAACAGGACCTTTTAATGTTTCAAAGCTCCCTTCCTTCATGTTGTATATCATACTTCCAGTTATGTCGCTTGGTAATAGGTCGGGAGTGAACTGAATTCTAGTAAAATCTCCGCCAAGCAACGTTGCAAGTGTGCGTACAGTCTGTGTTTTTCCGGTTCCTGGTACACCTTCAATTAATACATGACCACCTGCCAGAATAGCAGATAATAGAAGCCGTAAATTTGTATGTTGACCTAAGATTCGTTGTTCGTATTTTTCAAGTAAGGATGCTAGTTCTTGTCTCATCCTTTCTCCACCTCTTTTCGTAATTCATCTAAGTTCTTCGACCATTGTAAATAATCTCGTTTTGAAATCTGCTCATTTTGCAAAGCATTTGTAAGATTACGTAAGTATCTCTTTATATCATCATCTCTTTGGCCAGACCATCGTCCGGCAAGCTTTTTTGATAGCACGGTCCAATCTTTATGAGAAGGTGTCCCCCATTTTTCCTGTATCACCTGCTTAACAAAGTCGGCTTGGATATTTAATGATTCATGATAATACCTTCCTTTTATATACCAAGCACTTAATGCACGTATACCCTCATCGCTAAAACGAACTGTTTCCTCACGGAGTACACTAACAGGGCCAAACCGTTTTCCTTTGTACCAAAGCCACAATAGAACTAATAAACCACTTTGCAAAAGGAGAAGTAGAAACCAACTAGGATACAATGTAGTGAATCCAGAAGCGTTTTTAGTACTATGGACATATTCATCAAAATAATAAATGGACGCTTCGTTATTTGTGATTAACGATAGCACAAGCGATAGATGATCATAGTTTAAGAGATTATGATTTGTGAGCCACTCTGGTGTAAGTGCAATTATTAATTCCCCTTCACCGATCTTTCGACTGGTTGCAATAACACCTGCATCATCTTCAAGTAAGATGGTCTCGTTTTCAGTTGGAATGATTCGATTTGGTGTTTGTACATTTGCATCATATACTGTTCCCTGATTATCTTTTAGTGAAGTTGTTTCTTCTATGAAGGGTTCGGTGTAAGCAGGAAGTGTTTTCGCTTCAAACATTCCCCTTGGGTTTTCTTTAAATAGTATAAGCTTGTTACCAGCTTGTATAAAATCAAGATATCCACGCGCTTCTTCTTGTTCTGGTGTAAAATAAGGCTCCACCATAATTAGAACTTGATTATCTTCTTTATTAGTAAGAAGGTTAGGTGAATGCGACCATCTTTTCGCCTTATTTTCATCGTTTAAGTAGGTATATAAAGCCTTAACACCAGTTGGTGCAGGAGATTCAGAAACGTATCGCGGATACACTTTTGGATTATGTGATTCAATAAAATACGTTAAAAATAGGAGGAGTGTAATCAGTCCAATTAAAATCATCCATACTTTAGGTTTGCGCATGTTCGTTCACCACTCCCCCTTTTATGTCACTTAGCCACGTAAAGGCTTTATCCCGAAATTGTAAGTATTCAAGCTTATCAATCTCATATTCTCCATATGTTACTTCATCAAACACCAATGCTAAGTCATAAAACTCATGTGCCCAAGACTGATTGACCTTACGAAGCTCATCATAATATTCCCAGTTTGTTTTCCATGCTCTTGCTTCCAACCATTCTTTTTCGTGAAAGTAGAGGAGGAGTGCAAGGAATAGATGTCTCGTAGCAGCAGTAAAATCCTGATTTTCTTCTTGCTTTTTAGCTTCTCGCAAGTGTTTTTGATAGGTCCAGCTTAATTCCTTATCCGAATGAAGAGGTTTCTGTTTGCTAAGCTTTTTACTTCTTGTATTTCGTACTAGGTAAAATACTGCAATCCCTAATAGCAGAAGAGCACCAAAAATAATCAAAAGAAGTACTAGTTCAGCAGCACCATTTGCAGAGCCGATTGATGGAAATAAATTCTCCAATAAGTCAGCTAACCATTTCTTTAATTGATTCCACCATTCTTCAAACAAATTCCGAGATTCATCATAGTAAATCCGATATTCTTTTTCGTTTAAAATGTCTTCTATTCGGTCCCTCGCATCATTCATTTGTCCCATTGTCATCACCACTTATCTATCTTGGTTCATTGAACCCCTCAATCATTTCATCTAAATCCTCTGCATCATGCCTTACTTTTGCGTCAAGATACATAACCCCATAGCCTACAGCAAACAACAAGGTCGTAAAAATTGTTGTAAGGTTTACAATTAAAGTTAGTAAAACACTGTTTCCTAAAAAGATTCCGAAGGTTGCTTCAACAGCAAAACTAATCGCACTTATTATTAAAAAGAAAATAACATAAAGGCTAAAAAGAACCCAACCACGTTGTTTAGTTAATTGCCAACTACGAGAAAATCCAGGAGATTCATAGTCTAATACAACTGAACCAAAATAAAAGCCCCAACGTGTTAATAAATAACCGACTCCAACAAATAAGCCAAGAGCTAACCCAATGATAAAAAGTATTCCGACAAGTGGCATACCAATGGCACCAACTATTCCTACTGGAACCAATATCATAACCGCCACAAAGAAGAAACCAAATACAATCAGACTAAACAAAATATTACTTCCGAGCATTGCCCAAAACCGTGTAAATGCTCTTTTAATGACTGAACTAATTGTATACTCCTCATTTTTACGGATATGGTTTAAAGCAATTAGGATTGCAGCTTCAGCAACTGGAAATAAAACGAGCCCTATAAGTCCGATAAATAAAGTACCAATGGCACCACCAAGGCCAATATTTTCAGCAACCACTGTTTCATCAAAGCTCGCAAGTACTTGGCTGAACCAGTCCTCACCAGGTCCAACCTGTCTAAAAAAACTTGTTCCAGACGCTAACAAGATTAACGCCTCGAGTATGTATACCGGTCCCATGAAGATAAGTAAAATTGTGAAAAAGTCTCGAAAGCGATTTTTACTTAAACTAAATGTGTGATCAAGGATTTCCCCAAACCCCTTTGGACGTGAAAATTTTGTATTCAATCTGTCATCCCCCTGTCATTCGCTGTTAATTATTTGATTGTCAATATCGCCTATTTTAACATTATTCTGGAAGTTTTTCTGTATTAATTTTGAAATAATTTCTAGTAACTGCTAGGTAAAGTGTAAAAGCCTGATTCCCATCGTGGAATCAGGCTGAATAGGTTATGATTTTTTGAAGGGTCATGATTTTATAGCACCTGTAATGTCATATAAGCCTAAATCGATTTCAAGTGGTTGTCCCATGGCAAGCTTTGCTAGTTCTCCTCCTAAATAAGGACCAACGGTTAACCCAGAAGCACCTAGTCCGTTAGCGGCAAAAAGATTATCAATATCAGGTATCTTACCAATAACGGGTAGAAAGTCTGGTGTGAAAGGTCTAAACCCTACTCGTGTTTCTAATACCGTTGCTTCTGATAAACCAGGTGCAATTGCAAGGGCTTTATCAATAACTTCATGAAGCCCGCCTGCTGTAATTCTATTATCAAGACCTCTGTCATTTTCATGTGTTGCACCTACAACCACTCTTCCCCCATCAAATGCCAAAATATACTGGTCATTCGGCGGCATAACAACTGGCCAGTTACCTGTGACGGAATCCTCTAAACCTAAATGAACAATTTGAGCTTTTTGTGAAGAAACTTGAAAATCGATACCAAGTGGACGGAGTAATTCATTTGCCCAAACTCCTGCGGTTATCATGATTTTGCCAGCTTCAATTTCTTCATTATCTATTTTCACACGTATTCGGTTTCCTTCATTAACGATAAAAGCGCTCCCTTTTCGTTCTACCGCGCCGTAGTGTTTGGCTGAACGAATTAGTGCATTCCGCAACTCACGACCATTTACTCTAGCTGCACCACTGATATGAACAGATGATAAATCGTTAGTAAGTGGTGGAAAAAGTTCAACGGTTTTTTCTGCATTTAATCGTGTAATTTCTCCGATTTCAGGCGCATCTTCTCGGCGGTTATGTGCTCTCTCTTCCATTTTATCAAGCTTATTTTCATCAAAATGAAGACTGATCGCCCCAACTTTTTTATAACCTGTCTTAGTCTCACCAACCTCTTCAAGCTCATGAATTAATGTTGAATAATAGCTTGCCCCCGCTTTCGCTAAATTGTACCAAGCTTTATTCCTACGCTGTGATAACCATGGACAGACAATTCCAGCAGCTGCGTCAGTAGCTTGACCTTGTTCATGCCTATCGACAATGATTACTTTCTCACCCGCTTTAGCAAGATGGTAGGCAGTCGAAGCACCAAGTATCCCTGCACCAATAACAAGATAAGATGTCATCTTTTCAAAACCCCTTTTATGTTCTATTGTTCATTATTTTACTAAACTGATCCATTTTTGTCGAAATTTGTATATTTTTCTAACAGTTATACCATGATATAGGTAACGCTGTAAAATATAGGAAAAAATACATAATGCAGCGTATTTATTTAAACGAAAGGAGGTCTTGACAATTGGCAAACAAAAATAAAAATAAACAGCCTCAAACAGGAGCAAATAGTATGGACACGGAATTTGGCGCAGAACAAGGTTTAAGTAAAAAGGCTAGAAAAAAAGCAGCTCGTGAAAATCGTAAAAAATAAATAACATGTAAAATGCAGATTTCGTACCGGTACATATTTGACCTGTTCCTAAGCTTTTAATTAATTGGAACGGGTTTTTTCTTTGTTCGCACGTAATTTCATACGGTAAAGAATTTTAAAAATAACTATAATTAATCATAACTAATGTCCTATTAAAATAACAACACTTTGCATGTTTCCTAGGTTATTGGACAACTGCATCTGCTCGTATACTCTTGTTAAGGGGTGATTTAGGATGAAACAAATAGAAATTCAAATGATACTTTTCGTCGGTGTAACATTGGTTCACGAATATTGGCTACATTGGGGACTTCCAAGAGTCTATTATTGGGATGTAAGGCACAACCATTTGAAAGAGATTGAGGATAAAAATAATAATAAAATTGCATAGAAAAAAGGGATAACCACGTTACCCCTATTCTTTAACTCTTAATAATCTCAAGCTATTTAATGTAACAAGTAGAGTTGCGCCCATGTCAGCGAATATCGCAATCCATAATGTCAGCCAACCTGGTACAACTAATAGCAAGGCCAATGCCTTTATACCTAGTGAAAATATAATGTTTTGTTTAATAATCATAAGAGCTTTTCGACTCAGTTTGATTGTATAAGGCAATTTACTTAGATCGTCAGACATTAAGGCGATATCAGCCGTCTCTATGGCTGTGTCTGTACCTGCTCCTCCCATTGCTACACCGATCGTTGAAGCCGCTAATGCAGGTGCATCATTCACTCCATCTCCAACCATCGCTACTATTGAATGGTTTGATCGAAGTTTTTTTATGAATGTTAATTTGTCGTCCGGAAGTAAGTCAGCTTGAATCTCAGTCACACCTACATTTTTACCGATGGCATTTGCGGTTCGCTGATTGTCACCAGTTAGCATCACTGTTTTTTTAATGCCAATCTCATGTAATTTTCGAATTACTTCCTTGGACGAATCTCGTAAAACATCAGCAACTGCAAGTAGTAAAAGGATTGTATTTTTTGTTCCGAAAAGGATAACGGTTTTACCTTTGTTTTGTAATGCGATAATTTCCTTTTGCATATTCTTTGGCAGTCCATTGTGTATTTCTTCAAAAAAGCGCGGACTACCAACGAAATAGGTTTCTCCATCAATTTTAGACTTCAAGCCTTTACCTGTAATGGATTGAAAATCTTCTATCCTTACATCTTTATATGGAAGATCATCTGCCTTTTTTAGGATGGCAGAAGCAAGTGGATGTTGAGACCCATTTTCGATTGCGGCAGTATATGTCAGCCATTTCTGCGCATTTTCATCATAATGCAATATTTCAGTGACTACAGGCATTCCTTTTGTTAAAGTCCCCGTTTTGTCAAATGCAATTACGTTTAATGCGCCTGCCTCCTCAAGATAAATCCCACCTTTTATCAGCACGCCGTGTCGTGCTGCATTCCCTATCGCTGTAACAACTGCAACAGGAGTCGAAACGACTAAAGCACATGGACATCCTACGACTAGAGCTGCAAGTCCTTGATATATCCATTCGTTCCAACTCGCTCCAAACAACAATGGAGGAACAGCTGCGATTAAAATCGCTAAAACGATAATTGCAGGTGTATAGTATTTTGCGAATTTATCAACAAATGCTTGTGAAGGTGCACGTTCAGCCTGCGCTTCTTCAACTAAATGGATAATTTTTGCAATTGTTGTGTCCTCGACTCGTTTTGATACTCTAACCTCAAGTAAGCCTTCCTCATTAAGAGTTCCTGCAAATACTTCATCATCGATTGATTTGTTAACTGGGACACTTTCGCCTGTTATGGATGCTTGATTAACAGAAGATACTCCTTTAACTACGATTCCATCCATTGCAACCATCTGTCCAGGTTTTACGATCATTATGTCACCAATTTGAATATCCTCGACACCGATGACCATTTCTTCCATACCTCGCCGAATCAATGCTTCATTTGGTGCAATATCCATCAGTGACTCAATTGATTTTCGGGCTTTATCCATCGAATAGCGTTCCAGAGCTTCACTAATTGCGAATAAAATCACAACCGTTGCTCCTTCCCCCCATTCGCCAATCATTGCAGCGCCGATAACAGCTACCGTCATTAGGGTACTCATATCAAATTTGAAACGACTCAGATTCTTAAAGCCTTTTAGAAATAGCGTATAGCCCCCGACGACTATGGCTGCTGCATATCCAATTGTTGAAAAGAGATGACCTTCTCCATGTAATTCACCTAATAACCAACTGACAACAAGTAATACTGCAGATATATAAACCTTGAATGTTTCTTTTTGTTTCCAGAATGGAACTTGCGGTTCTGCCTTTTCATGTTCTTCCCGTAGCTTCAGATTTTCAAATGCGCCAGCCTTTTCGAGCTCTTGTATCGATGTGTCTCCGGTTACTGTCAGTTTAGCAGCACCAAAGTTTACACTTGCATCTTTAACACCATCCAGGTGTTTCACGTTTGTTTCAAACGTTTTCGCACAGCCTGCTCAGGAAAAGCCTTGCACTCGGTAGGTTTTTGTAGCTTGTTCCGACATGTTACTCACCCCCGAAAAATGTATACTTTAAAATCAGTATACACGTTTATTAGTTAAGCGTACTAGATAATCGCTTCATTATAGGCTGACCTTATGTAGTGATGGGGTCATTTTCCCCAAACCTCAGCTAACGTCATACGAAAAAACTGATCTAAACGATTAGTTGGGTCTGGACACCTATTTTCTAGTGTGGCTACATATTCTTCTAGTTTTTCAATTTTTGTTTTTAAAAAACCTGATAAATCCAATGATTGCTGATATGACTTTTGACCAGAAGACTTTAGAAATATGATGTTCTCAATTTTTGTTTTTATTTCGTTACTTGGCAAAAGTTCATCAACTAGGACTTTCAAATCAAGACTACTCATCCGCCCATGCTTAGCTATATATTCTGCCATCAACAGTGGGCGGATTACATTCAAGTAGGTTTTAACATCAGGCCCTTTCTCTTCGATGCGTTTAAAGTTCCCTTTTGCCATTTTTACATAATGGTAGATACAGGGTATGGGTGAAAATGTGACGTCTTCAAGTTGATACATGCTTTCAATAAAGTTTGTTGCCTGACTGTAAATAATACCTGAGTGCATCCATTCCAACAGGCCTGGGTTTGATTTACGTAAAAGACGAAGTGACTTTGTTAGCTCCCAACCACTCATGTCCACTAAAGGATTAACAGGAATACTGATTCTATCGTGCTTAGGGACCTCAAGTACATCTCTCTTTTGATCGATTGAGAGATACCATTCGGTTTTGTGGAGGTAGATAAATCGAACATCGTAATCACTTTCTTCAGACGTTACCCCCCATGTGCGACTACCCGCTTCACATGCATAAAGTACTTTCACATCGTATTCAAGTTCAATTTGTTTAATAATTTCTACAATATGATTTTTCAATACTATCCCTCTTTTGCATGAGAAAAGGAGATGCAAGATTCATCTCCTTTACCAACTAGTATTCTCTATTTACGTATACATAAACCGTAGCATCACGTGTGCAGCGAGTCTGCTCGTGATGTCGCGGACATCCTTTGATGGGTCGATTTCAACAATGTCCATCGCTTTGACTTTTGGATGGCTTTTAGCTGCTTGGATACTTGAGAGAAGTTCTCTTGATGTCAAACCGCCAGGTCCAATTGCAGGACATCCTGGTGCAAAGGCTTGATCAACAACATCCATATCAACAGATAAATAGATAAAATCAACCTTTTGTGCTAGTCGTTCGATTCCTTGTTGTATGATGGAGACGATTCCGACTCGATCCACATCATCCATGGTATATACTGCGACTCCATGGCTTAGAACATATTCATGATATTCTTGTGCATTAGCATAATCTCGGATCCCAACTTGCATCAGGTCTTCACCTTTTATAAAGCCTCCCTCGAGTAGACTACGAAAAGGAGTCCCGTTTGTTCTTCCTCCGTCCTCGAAGTTACGAACGTCGTGATGAGCATCCCATTGAATCACTCCGATTCGACCATAGTGTTCCTGAAAGGCGCGAATTGAAGGATAACTAACGCCATGGTCACCGCCGAGTATTATATATTTTTTACATGAATTTGTTTGAATCATTTCTTTTACACTACTATATAATCTTTCAGTGGTTTCCTCAAGATTAGTAGGATGTATATGTACATCCCCGAAATCAATCATAGGTGTATCCTTATAATCAACATGATTTTCCCCAGAAAAAGTTGAGTATGCACCTAGTGCATTTCGAATGGTTCTTGGTGCATCGCTTGCAAGGGATGGAGAAATCGAAGACTTTGAAGCTGGTAGTCCGATTATCCCTATATCGCCTTTAGCTCCTTTTGTATACGGGGTGATACATTCGGTTACTTTCGTTACATATCGGTCTTTGAACAAAGTTGTCTTACCTGGGGTAAGGTATTGAAATTCAGACATTATCGTTTCTCCTCCATACCCTTGTTCCTTCAATATAGACGCTGTTGGTGTGATTTACACCAAAATGATAAGGAAGATATAAATAATTTGGGATATCCCAAATGACGAAATTCGCTTTTTTGCCGACAGTTAGGGTACCGGCTTCTTCCCCTTTACCGATTGCGAATGCTGCATTGACAGTGACTGCATTCCATATTTCCTCAGGAGTCATTTTTAGTTTAAGTGCCGCTAATGACATGATAAGTTGAAGATTCTCAGTTACACAACTCCCTGGATTGTAATCTGTTGCAAGAGCAACAGCAGCTCCTTCATCAATCATTTCTCTGGCCCGTGCATAGGTATCTTTACCAAGGTAAAACGTCGTTCCAGGTAATAGTACAGCAATAGTGTTGCTAGTGGATAGCATATTTATCGCCTTATTAGATGCAGCAACCAAGTGGTCGGCACTCGTTGCACCAAGTTCCACGGCTAGTTCAGTTCCACCTAATGAATCTATTTCATCAGCATGGATTTTTAGACCGAATCCTTTTTCCTTCGCCTTTTGTAAAAAATATTTAGATTGCTGTAGGCTGAATACACCTGTCTCACAGAAGATATCAGCAAACTCTGCAAGGTTTTCGTTTCTTACATGATCAAGGAGTTCGACCATTTTCTCTAGAAACTCATCCTCATTTCCTTTGTAGGTTGGAGGTATGGCATGTGGTCCTAAAAAAGTTGATACTATTGAAACTGGGAACTTTTCTTGTAGTCTTTTAACAACTTGTAGTTGTTTAAGTTCCGTTTCTGGATCTAAGCCGTATCCGCTTTTAGCTTCCAACGTTGTAACTCCATATGAAAGAAACCGATTTAAGTGGAAAGATGCTTTTTCATATAGTTCTTCTTCGCTAGCCATTCTAGTTGCTTCAACTGTTGATAAAATGCCCCCACCTTTTGCAAGGATTTCAAGATATGGTACGCCTCTTTGCTTTAAAGCGAGTTCATGTTCACGAGAGCCACCAAATACTAAATGTGTGTGAGGGTCGACCAAACCTGGTGATACCACTTTTTTCTGTGCATTAATCCTTTTTAACGGTTTAATGTGAGTAGCCTCATCATTTGAGCCAATCCAAGCTATGGTTCCGGACTTGACTGCAAATGCAGCGTTCTCCATAATCATAAGTTGTTTCATTTCTTCCCCTTTAAGGGGTGCTGTCGTTTCTTTTGGTAAAATCAATTGTCCTATATTGTGAACGAGTAAATCGTATTGCATCAATACCGCTCCTTTCTTGGTAGATTGATAGAATTTGGAAAATTACAACATCGGGATATCGACGCCTTTTTCCTTCGCCACTTCTATTGCCTTTTCATAGCCAGCATCCGCATGGCGAACAATGCCCATACCTGGGTCTGTAGTAAGAACACGTTGTAGACGTTCTTTTGCCAGTTCCGTGCCATCAGCAACGACAACCATACCAGCGTGTAAGGAATAGCCCATGCCGACCCCACCACCATGATGAACAGAAATCCATGATCCACCAGCAGCAACGTTGATTAAAGCATTTAAGATTGCCCAATCTCCCACAGCATCACTACCGTCCTTCATGGCTTCTGTTTCTCGGTTAGGTGATGCAACAGAGCCGCAGTCTAAGTGGTCCCTACCAATTACAATCGGTGCTTTCAATTCACCTTTAGCTACCAATTCATTAATGGCGAGGCCCATTTTCACGCGCTCACCGTAGCCAAGCCAGCAAATTCGAGCTGGCAGCCCCTGAAACTCTACCTTTTCCTGAGCCATATCAATCCAACGAAGTAAAGCCTCGTTTTCTGGGAATAATTCTTTTATGAGAGCATCTGTTCGATAGATGTCTTGTGGGTCACCAGAGAGAGCTGCCCAACGGAAGGGTCCTTTTCCTTCACAGAATAATGGACGAATATAAGCTGGGACAAAGCCAGGAAAATCAAATGCATTAATCACACCTGCATCTTTCGCAACTTGACGGATATTGTTGCCGTAATCAAAAGTCACAGTTCCCCGACGTTCAAATTCAAGCATTGCCATAACATGCTTTGCCATCGAAGCAGATGATAGTTCAACATATTTTTTTGAATCGCTCTCTCGTAATTTTGCTGCTTCTTCAACGGTATATCCTTCCGGTACATACCCATTTAAAGGGTCGTGTGCGGATGTTTGATCGGTCATTACGTCTATTTGAACGTTACGGTTTAAGAATTCATGATGGACCTCAGCAGCATTTCCAAGGAGACCAATCGATAATGCCTCACCATTACGCTTTGCTTCTAGTGCCCATTTAATCGCTTCATCGATTGAATCTGTCATTCTATCACAATATTTAGTATCAAGACGCTTTTGGATCCGAGATTTATCGACATCAACAGCTATACAAACACCGCCGTTCATTGTAACAGCCAGTGGCTGTGCTCCTCCCATTCCACCCAAGCCTGCTGTAAGAGTAATCGTTCCTTTTAATGAGCCACCAAAATGCTGTCGTGCTACTTCAGCAAACGTTTCATAGGTTCCTTGTAAAATCCCCTGGGAACCGATGTAAATCCAGCTTCCAGCTGTCATTTGCCCATACATCATTAACCCTTTTTGATCAAGTTCGTGAAAATGATCCCAGTTGGCCCATTTTGGAACGAGAACAGAATTCGAAAGCAATACACGAGGGGCCGCTTTGTGAGTTTTAAATACTGCAACTGGTTTTCCTGACTGAATTAACATTGTTTCGTCATTTTCTAAGCGGCGCAGGGTATTAACAATTGCATCAAATGCTTCCCAGTTTCGAGCAGCCTTCCCGATTCCTCCGTACACAACAAGTTCTTCTGGTTTTTCGGCAACAGCAGGGTCTAAATTGTTATAGAGCATTCGTAGTGCAGCTTCTTGTTCCCATCCTTTACATTCAAGCTCCAACCCCTTTTTAATTCGGACGGTACGATTCTGAATGGTCATGATTCATTCCCCTCTCTAATTAAATTTTACGCTTGGTTCAAAATTGGCTGTCCACACTAGATTATTTTTTTTAAGCCATTCCGTTACCCTCTCTATGTCTTCAGCGAACACCCGATCTTCCGTAATCGACGGGCACACTGTTCTTGCTTCCTGATAAAATGCTTTGGTAGCAGGTGCCATCTTTTGGGTCCCGCGAAATTCAACCGCCTGGAGGGCACAAATACATTCTATTGCTAACACCCTTCGCACATTTTGGATAATTTGGTAAGCATGACGGGAGCCGATTGTACCCATGCTTACGTGGTCTTCTTGATTGGCTGAAGACGGGATGGAATCGACGCTTGCTGGATGTGCCAGAGTTTTGTTTTCCGAAACAAGCGATGCCGCCACATATTGCATGATCATGGCACCTGATTGTAGTCCTGGCTGTGCACTTAAAAATGGCGGTAAGTCATTGAGTTGCGGATTGACAAGTCTTTCAATCCGACGCTCAGATATACTGGCTAACTCAGCAACAGCTATTTTCATAAAATCCATTGCAATTGCGATGGGTTGGCCATGGAAATTCCCACCCGAGACCACTACATTTCCATCTTCGAAGATTAAAGGGTTATCGGTGGCTGCATTCATCTCAATTTCTAGTTTTTCCTTCACATAGTCTAACGCTTGCCAGGAGGCGCCGTGGACTTGAGGAATGCAACGTAAAGAATATGCGTCCTGGACCCTTTTTTCTCCTTGTCTAGTAATCATTTTGCTTCCCGTTAATAAATCGCGCATACGTTTTGCCACAGCCATTTGTTGTGGATACCCGCGTGCTTCATGAATAGCTGGATGAAATGCATCAATGATTCCCTCTAAGCCTTCAAGAGTGAGAGACGCAATTATTTCACACTGAAAAGCTAGTTCTGATGCTTCTATCCAATTGACCACACCCATTGCAGTCATCGCTTGTGTTCCATTAATTAGGGCCAGCCCTTCTTTTGCCTGAAGTACTACGGGCTGAATGCCTTCTATCTCAAAAATTTGTGTAGTCGGGAAAATATCGCCCTTATAGTGAACTTTTCCTTCTCCAAGTAGGACAAGGGCTAAATGTGACAGTGGTGCTAAATCGCCTGAAGCACCAAGTGAGCCCTGCTGTGGAATAACTGGGTGGATTCTGCTATTTAGTAAAGTCAAAAGACTTTCCACAATAACTGGTCGAATCCCCGAAAAACCTTTTAACAGTGCATTTAACCGAAGTAAGACCATGGCACGTGAAACCACCTCAGGGAAGGGCTCACCAACACCACATGCATGGGATCGGATTAAATTTAGCTGTAAATCATTCACATCATCATCAGCGATAATCACATCACTGAATTTCCCAAATCCTGTATTAATCCCATAGATAGTCCGTTTATCTGCCACTATTTTTTCGACTGCTTTGCGGCTTTTTTCTACTTTCATTAACGATTCTCTGCTAATTGTTACGTGTTCGAATTCATAACAGATTCGTTTGACTTGCTCTATAGTTAACGACTGACCTGTTAACTCAACCATTCGTTCATCCCCCCTACTACTTATGTCATCAGTTCTGGTTTTAGAAATGAGTCTTACTAAAAGAAAAAGAGACGATAATGGCATAGAAATACCATCATCGCCTCCTATTGACTAAAGGACTATAGGCAATGTAATAAAATATACATTATATGTGATTAATTCCGAGACCGATTGTTTCGTGTTCTAGGCCTTTAATTGGAGCCCCTATTGTTCCATAGAAGGCAACAGCAATCCATTCCCCTTCTTCTTCATTCAAATAAGGTCTTCCTCGAACGATTGCAAATCGTAAACCGACAGTACGGCTTATCTCGCCAATCGCGGTTTGCCCTCTGGTAACACCTTCAATTCCCTCAATGATTGCATGGTACAAGGCATGTGTTTCCCGATATTGTGATTCATGAACAAGCCCATGCCGTTTTGCGGCCGTTTCTACAGCTGCAATTACTTTTTGCATGTTCATCGAACCCACTTTGCCTTGGCACGATTGAACCCACTTTAAAGAAGGGGAAAAAGCTTTCATTTCCTCATCCGTTAATGTGGCTAAAAGTACAGCAATTTTTCCAATTGCTATTTTTTGACTCATATCTTAGAACCTCTATTTTCTGAATTTTCCTATTATCTACTATCTTAGTAATATTGTAATCGCGAGTAGTTAACAAGTCAATGGATTTGGAAAATTTTAGTATATTACTATAGTAGCGATTTAATAGAATAAAGTCTTTAAATGAGAATAAACCCATTATGAAAATGGGTTTATTCATATACTTGAAAAACGATTGTTCCTTTAATTACAGCTTTTTCATGCTGGTTTACAGCAACTACATCAAAAATACGCTTGTTTTCGTATATTTCTTTTAATGATGCATTTAGAGTGATGACATCATTCAAAAACACCATATTACGAAAGCGGATTGAATAGGTTTTAATAAAACCTTCCTCGTGGTAAGGGGTGAATAATTTGGCAAGGTTCCCCATTGTCCACATACCATGCGCAATTACACCTGGTAATCCTGCTATATGTGCTTCTTCATCAATTGTATGAATTGGGTTGTAATCACCAGATGCGCCTGAATACTTAATCAGATCCATCCTCGAGACAGGCGGAAGCTGAACACTTTGAAGTGAACTTCCACTTTCCATTTTCACTATTGAATTCATGACATCATCGCCTTTCTAACCGCTTCTGTAATAATGACGACTAGCCTTGAAGAGAAAATAGGGTTGCCATTCTTGTCTTCCCCATTTTCACTGATTGTTAAAAAGCCCATCGTACCAGTAGAGCCTTTTTTCTCTACATAATTGTCCACCTTAGAATAGCAATAAATCTCTTCTCCTACTCGTAATGGTCGTTCATATTCATATATTTGCTCGCCATGGATTAGCCCTTTTTCAGGTAAAACGAGCCCATCAATACTTCCGTATTCTAAAACTCTTGGAAAAGTTGGTGGTGCGATATTTGTTTTATACCTGGAAGCATTCCCAATCTGTTCATCAATAAAAATTGGATGAGCATCACCAATGGCTTCAGCGAATTTTTTGACAGCGCCTCGTTCAATGACATTTCTTACTTTTGTCGATTGTTTACCGATAAAATCTTTATACACCAACAACAACTCCTTTAATCTTTTGGACCCCCTGCTACATAAAGAACCTGACCACTTACAAATGATGATTTGTCATCAGCGAAGAAGGCAACGGCATTTGCAATATCACTTGGTTTACCTGTTCGCCCAACTGGGATCATCGTAACACTTGCTTCAATTAAGTCTTCGAATGAAATTCCAATTCTTGCAGCTGTTTCCTTTGTCATTTCAGTTTCAATAAACCCAGGTGCAACGGCGTTCACGGTTATTCCGAATCGTCCCAACTCAATGGCGAGTGTTTTCGTAAAGCCTTGCAAGCCAGCCTTTGCCGTTGAATAATTTGCTTGCCCACGATTACCGAGTGCCGATGTCGAAGAGATGTTAATAATTCTTCCAAACTTGTTTTCTACCATATATTTCTGAACGGCTTTTGCGGCATTAAAAGAGCCCTTTAGGTGCACATTCATGATTGTATCCCAATCCAGTTCTGACATTTTAAAAAGTAAGTTATCACGTATAACCCCCGCATTGTTGACGAGAATGTCAATTGAACCAAATGTTTCATACACTTCTTTGGTAGCGGTTTCAACTTCTTCGTATTTTGTTACGTCTGCTACCTTTGAATAGACTTCATATCCTTTTTCGCGCAATTCTGTTGTTGTCTGTGATAATGCATCCTCATTAATATCAATAAATGCTATTTTAGCGCCTTCTGAAGCTAATTGTTCTAGTATACCCTTTCCAATTCCACGGCTGGCACCAGTTACAAAGGCGACTCTTCCTTCAAATCTACTTGTCATACTCTAACCTCCATTGTTCTATTATATGAATCTCTTGAAACAAATAGTCAAAATACTAACTAGTTGGTATGTATGTCTTTATTTTATTTTGAAACTTCAGACAATACAAGAGGAATTTTGCGTATGTAAAAAGCCACACAAATTAATCTGTGTGGCTTAGCTGACTATTCCTCAAACCCAGCAGTCATAGTATCTGGGTCTGATCCTATTCTGTCATTTTTATCTAGTGCACTGATTTTATCCATATCTTCTTGTGTGAGTTCAAAATCAAAAACATCTGCATTCTCTTGAATACGATGCTCCTTAATTGATTTTGGAATGGTCACAACACCTTGTTGAAGATCCCAACGTAGAATGACTTGAGCTACTGATTTATTATATTTTTCACTGATTTCTAGTAGCGTTGGGTCATTTAGTAATTCACCTCGTTTAAGTGGTGACCATGCTTCTAATTGGATTCCTTCCCTTTTACAGTATTCATGCAGTTCTGTTTGTGTAAGGTGAGGATGGTACTCAACTTGGTTCACCATTGGTTTAATCTCTGAATTTTGAATGAGATTTTCAAGATGGTGAATATGGAAATTACTAACGCCAATTGCACGAACGCGTCCGTCTTTATATAGCTTTTCTAGTGCGTGCCATGTTTCAACATATTTATCTTTTCCTGGCCAGTGAATGAGATATAAATCTAAGTAATCAAGACCTAATTTTTGTAGGCTTGTTTCAAAGGCTTGTAGTGTAGAATCATAACCTTGATCACTGTTCCATACTTTCGATGTAACAAATAATTCTTCGCGGTTAATCCCAGACTCACGAATGGCTTGTCCTACGCCTTCTTCGTTTTGGTAGACAGCTGCAGTGTCAATACTTTTATATCCATGCTTGATTGCCCATTTAACGGAATCAATTACTTCTTGGCCTTCTTTTACCTTAAATACGCCAAGTCCAAACCATGGCATCTCTACTCCATTATGTAATGTTGTTGTATCCTGAAGACTTTTTACCATATAGATCCTCCTATTAGTTGAAAGATTTACCATTAACAGTTTCTCACAGGTTGGGAGAAAATTCAATTATGAAGGTACGATATCTGTAGTAATCTAAACGTGAAAAAGCGATGCCGATTAGGGCGTCGCCTGGAGCTTATGAATTTGTTGGTGTTAGCCTTTTTTGTTTGCGTTGTTCATCAAGTAAGTTAGATAGTAATGACTGTACGAGCTTTGATTCAACGATTGCATTGGTAGGATCGGCAAGGTTTTTTTCTTCCAGTGGATCATTTGTTAGGTTATAAAGTTCAAATTGGTCGGGCACGGGCTCTGTTTTTGTAGTCACTTTTGAGACTGTAATGGTCTGGTCGTCTGCAACTGGAACTTCAGACAATGATGTCGTTACCACGTCTTGGGTTCCTGGTGTACTCCAAAATTGTGGATTATCGAAATATCGTGTGAATTTCCAAAGTTCTTTTTTACGCTGTTTACCACTTTGCATATAGACAATCACGGTTTCTAAGTGGTTTGGTTGAATGACAGAATCATAGGGATCACCTGTAAAGCTAGTTTGATTAAGGCCCCTTGTGACATCGTCATCTGTCATAAAATAAACCGGTTCGTTTGCTCTAAGAAATTGAGATTTCCCCTCGAGTAATGGGGTTAAATCACGTCCCACGGGTGGATGTACCTCTGAATGATTCTGGCTTAACTCTTTTATTGTTCTTTTGACGTCAATATCTGCTAATCCTAATAATGTTGGTAAAATATCAACATGGCTAGTTAACATCGTAGTTGTTTTACTTTCAGGAAATAGTTTTGGGCTATGAATGATAAATGGTACATGAATCGATTCCTCATAGGCATTGTACCATTTTTGAAACAACCCACCATGGGCGCCAAGCATGTCTCCATGATCAGACGTAAAAATGACAATTGTATCTTCATAAAAGCTCGAGTTTTTTAGAGCATCATAGACTTTCCCCATTTCTGAATCTACTTGTTTTTGAAGCGAATAATATAATTGGCGGTAATGTAAACTGTCTCTTGTCGGCTGAAAGGTTTTTGGATATGTTTTACGATAACTATTTTGTGCCGTGGGTTTTGTATCTAATGATTCTTGAGCTGTAGGTGCAGGTGGTATATGAGGGAGAGTACGATCCACTTCAAAATTAAATAATGGCGAGTGCTCGGTTAGTTCACCGAATAATGTGATGTCATGTGGGTTTAAAAATGATGAAACAATGAGCCATGGTTGATTCTTTGATTCATTTGTTTCCCTATCTAGTGATTGAATGAGTTCCACCGCTTCTCGAGCGAAAACCTCATCACGACCCTTAGTCCCAATTGCTGCAGAGGATGCTGAATTTCGAGGGTTTGACCCATGTGGCTCAGGACCGAGCCAACCCGAAAATCCAAAATCATCTAAGCGATTAGCATCTAAATAAACCTGCTCTAACTTTCTGTCCGGGACCCCAGTGGTAGGATTGTAGCTTTGAAGAGAATCGTGTGTACCCGGTATTAAAATATCTGCTACACTCGTGTGCCACTTTCCTTTCCAAAACGTCTTATATCCAGCCTGCCGGAAATAATCACCAAACGTGGGAACTGTATTCGGGTCTAGCCAAAACACATCAGGTTCAAAGCTTTCCGCAGCACCTCCGATTGTTTTGGTAAGTCCATGTAATGATGGATATTGGCCGGTGTAAAGTGTTGCTCTACTCGGAGAACATGCAGTACTTCCTACATAATGGTTTAAAAATTCTAACCCATTCTTTCGCAGCATTTCCTGAGTTTTAAGGTTTTCCTTACACCACATTTTTAAGTGTTCATCCTCATATGCGGTCGGAAAACGTAGTTCATCAACGATAAAAAACAAGATATTAGGTCTACGTTTAGTGGGTGGCCTGTCAATCCCTTTCTTGTTCACTAGATTGCCTCCTTTTGTTTAGTTATTCGTTATCATATGTGTTGAATGCGCTGGGTGTTTATAAGTAGCGGAAGTTTTTAATAAGATTAATCTGAAGGATGTGTTATATCTTTGTCCTATAATCGGTTTCCCACTAATCGTTTTCCAATATGGCTTTATACCCTTTAGCCCGTTTAACTCCACTAAACATAAAAAAAGAGGCCAAAAGCCTCTCTACATTTACAAACCCGTTATTTAAACCAACCTTTTTCCTTCGATTGTGTGATTGCCTCGATTCGATTTTTGACTTCTAGTTTATCTAGAATGGTTGAAATATAATTGCGAACCGTACCTGTTTTAAGGCTGAGTTCATCTGCAATTTCTTTTGTATTTTTACCATCTGCAACAAGTTCAAGCACTTCAAGCTCCCGGCCGGTTAACGGATTCTCTTCTGCATATAAGTCATCCATTAATTCTGGAGCATATACGCGTTTTCCGCTCATTATTGCTCGAATGGAATCTGCTAATTCCTCACTTGGACTATCTTTAAGTAGGTACCCTTTCACACCAGCTTTTAAAGCACGTTGAAAATAGCCTGTACGCGCAAAAGTTGTTAAAATAATTACCTTACAATCTGTTGCCTTTAACATCTCAGCAGCTTCAAGTCCTGTTTTTATTGGCATTTCAATATCCATCATACAAATATCGGGTTTAAGCTCTCTTACAAGTGTAATTGCTTCTTGTCCGTTATTTGCCATCCCCACAACTTCCATATCATCCTCAAGGTTTAAAAGTGATCCAAGCGCACCGAGTACCATTCTTTGGTCTTCTGCAATCACGATTCGAATCATAATAGTCCCTCCACCTCTACCTGTTTTCGTACATTTGGTATTTTAATTATTAATGTTGTCCCCTCGTTCGCTAGGATTTCAAGGCTACCATTTACAAATTCTAAACGTTCTCTCATTCCTTGAAGGCCATGTCCACCAACAATATCATTCGTTAGAACTGTGCCGATACCATTGTCTTGGACGCTAACGGTTATTTCATCTTCTGTCTGTATAATTTCGATCTTGCAGTGTGTTGCCTGACTATGCTTTACCACGTTGTTCACTGCCTCTTTTATAAGCATGCTAATTATATTTTCGTAGAATAACGAAACGTCTTTTAGAGGTTCATCTTTAACTAGGTCAAACTCAATACCCGCGGCTTGTAAGATTTCTCTCACTCTGACAATTTCTTCTTTAATTCGAATTCCGCGCATTTGAGATACCATTTTTCGCACCTCGTTTAAAGCCGTTCGAGCTGTTTGTTGTACATCCTTTAATTCATGCCGCGCTTTTTCTGGATCCTTATAGATTAGCTTTCTAGCTAAATCACTTTTTAAACCAATCATCGATAGCTTCTGGCCTAAGGTATCATGAAGATCTCTTGCAATCCTTTGACGTTCCTCCTGTTTTACAAGTTCTGCAATTCGTTTATTCGCATCTTCAAGCTGTTCCTCAAGCTTCTCTTGTTTCTTTTTATTATGGATATTAAAAGGTAGAAGAATGACACTAATCCAAATGATAATAACAAATGGTAGTTGAGTTAAGAAAACGGGTTCCTGTATAACGAGATTATAGTTTATTGAAAAAGTCGTTGCGACTAGATGAATCACGTATAGTGTTAAAAAAGCTACCCGATTCTTGATGTTTCCATTGTAATACGCTATATAAAATGCAAAATAGATAAATGCAAAAAGAATCGACATGGTTAATGAAATACCGATTAAAATGGAAGTCCATAAATAAACCGGCCATTTTCTAGAGATAAAGGCAAAGCGTAATGAGATAAAAAATATAATCGTTAAAATAATCCCTGCAATGATCTCGGGAGTTGATGACGATTGAAAGATAAAATAGAACGGTAGGATACTAATAACTGCCCAGATATAAGGTGATACTCCAGACCATTTTTGAAAAAGTGAATATTTCTTCATAGGACATGCCCTCATTTAGTTCATGGTATTTTTGTATCCAATCATATCATAATCATATGATCCTTGGCGCATTTGCGCAAGAATCCAAGTTATAAGGAAAACCCAGCTTATTTTTCTAAGCTGGGGATTTTCTTAACATTCTTTTGCTCTGCAACCATTTCTTTTATCTTACCGTAACCAACAAACACTTTTTCTTCTTCATCCCATAGACGGAATTTAAGTGATTTTAGGCTCGTTTTTAAGGTAATGGTTGGTACATGTTGAAGTGGAGCTGTTTGATTATGAACCTCTTCTAGCTTGTAATTTGGAACACGTGGGCTTAGGTGATGCACATGGTGATAGCCGATGTTCCCTGTTAACCACTGTAATGGCTTTGGAAGCTTGTAAAATGAACTTCCTTCGACCGCTGCCTTTACATATTCCCAATTTTCGTCTTCTTCAAAATAGGAATCTTCAAATGTATGCTGAACATAGAATAACCATATCCCTGCAATTCCTGAAATCATAAAAATGGTTCCCTGCACGAGTAAAAATGATTGCCACCCGATTGTCAAACATAATATGGTTGCAATTGTAACGATTCCGATATTTGTTAAATACGTATTGTATCGTTCTTTCTTTTTTGCTTTTCTTCTGTTAAAGCGATTTTCAATTAAGAATACAAAGATTGGTCCTAAGATAAACATGACAAATGGATTGCGGTAGACTCTGTAGCATATTCGCTTCCAGGCAGATGCTTCCAGGTATTCTTCAACTGTCATGACCCAAATGTCTCCTGTACCACGCTTATCGAGGTTTGAACTAGTCGCATGGTGGACCGAGTGATCATGCCCCCATTTGCTGTATGGAAATAATGTTAAAATCCCTGTTATAGTTCCGATGACTTTATTAGCTTTCCGACTTTTAAAGAAAGAGTGATGACAGCAGTCATGGAAAATAATAAAAGTTCGTACAAGAAAGCCTGCGGCTACTACACTAATTGCAAGCGTTAATAGATAGGAAACGTTTAATGAATAATAGGCAAGCACCCATAAACCAAAATAAGGGATGAGGGTGTTGCAAAGCTGAAGTAGACTCGCTTTAAAGTTTGATTTTTCATATGGAGCTACCTGCTTACGTAAGCTTCGTTGATCTAATTTGTTCATTTTATCCTTTCCTTTCTTAATTCTCATTTCATATTTTAGTCAAATTTTTAAATTTCATGAGATGAATTAGGAGGTAAACTCCAATAATTCTCTACGTTTACAATGTTATAGAAGAATTTTGTTTTTCACTAGACATAGGTGTCATGTGAAAAATATGATAAATGTCATATGTAGTCATGAATATTTTAAATACACAAAAAATTAATAATCGACATGGGCGAACATAGGGTTTTTATGATATAATGAAAAGACAGAATTTTTAAATTAATAAAAAGGAGGAAATATATGTATCGATTAAAAGATCAGGAGAGAATTTTCATATATACCGGTCCAGACGGCTCCGGTAGAAAAACACTAGGCAAAATGGTTGCCACAGCTTTTGATATGCAAACCGTTCCCTCTTTCACAACTCGAAGTCCCCGTCCCTTTGAAAACAACGGAGAAGATTACCACTTTGTAAGTAAAGAAACCTTCCAGCAAATGATGCAGCAAAATGAATTCCTAGAGAGTGTCGAAATTGATGGGCATTTTTATGGGATACGTGAAATTGACATTGTAAATATTTTTAAGAAAAATAAAGTTATCTACTTAACATTAAATCCTGAAGGTGCAACCCTATTGAAGGAAATGTACGGAGATAAGGCAATTCGTATCTTTGTGTATGCGGATCGCCTAACGGTTTATGAAAGACAGCAAAAGCGTGGAGATAGTGAAGAAGACATTGTACGACACATGAACCATTATGATGAGACAATGGCTTATAAGGCATTTTGTGAACATGTGTATGAAAACTATGACCTACCTCAGGTCTCCTATCAGATCAGTGAAATGATTGAAACCTACTTAGATAGACAGTTGATTGCCGATGATTACTAAAAAATAGCCCCGGTGGTTCACTGAACCAATCGGGGCTTTTTTTAAAAAAGATTAGAAGGTATAAAATTCTTTACGTAGTATTTCAATGCCTAGCTCCAGGTGCCTTGTGCTTTTGAATATTACAGGCTGTTAAAACTATCTGTCAGAACTGGAACAACTTGTTTCTTACGTGAAACTACACCTTTTAATTCAGCAGTTTTGTTTGTTAACGTTACATTAAATGCTTTTTCTACTGCACTTGTCTTCTCACCTATTGCAAGCCCAACAGAATCATTGTTTAAAATGTCTGTGATAACAAGTAGGAATAGATCAAGTCCGTTTTCAGTAATTTGTTGATTCATTACTTCTTCTAGTTCTGATTGTCTTTCAAGAACATCTTTTGGATCAACAACGTTTACTTGAGCAATTTGAACTTTGTTACCATTCATTGAGAATTCTTTTGAGTCTAAAGAGACCAATTGTTGTGCTGTTTTGTCACTTACATTAGCACCAGCTTTTAACATTTCAAGACCATAGCTGTCTGCGTCAACACCAGCGACATCTGCCAATTCACGTGCAGCAACAACATCTTCTTCTGTACAAGTTGGTGATTTAAATAAGAGTGAATCAGAGATAATGGCGGACAGCATTAGCCCAGCAACCTCTTTTGAAATAGCTACATTGTTTTCTTTATATAGTTTGTTAAGGATAGTTGCCGTACAACCCACTGGTTCAACACGGAAATACAAAGGATCACTTGTTTCAAAGTTTGCGACACGATGATGATCGATTACTTCTTTAATTTTTACATTTTCCAGCCCGTCAGCACTTTGTTGACGCTCGTTGTGGTCGACTAAAATAACAGATTGGGCCTCGTTTGCTACATTCTCCACCAAACGTGGTGCTTCTGCATTAAAATAGTTTAAAGCGAATTGTGTTTCACTGTTTACTTCCCCTAAACGTACCGGCTCAGCATCAACACCAAGTTTCTTCTTTAACTCTGCGTATGCGATTGCTGAGCAAATTGTATCGGTATCCGGATTCTTATGACCAAAGACAAGTACTTTTTCCATTTATTCATTACTCCTTATTGCGTATTATGTATGATGTACTCTCTCATTTTACACAAAGATTTGTTTTGGTTAAACAATTTTGGACATTTTTATTCGTTTTCTTCATCTAAATGCGCTTTGCAAAATTCATTAATGACTGCTTCTTCCTCTTCCTCGAGCTCAAAATCAAGTACTTTGCCGTCACCTTTGTTAGTAAAGTAATATTGAGCGATTCGCTCACCTTTACTATCAACAGCATAAATCACCCTTAGCTCGATCCCACTTTCAGAGTAAAGTTCATCATCTTCTGGCACTTCTATATCCAAAAAGAATTCATAGCGGTCTCCCTCTAAAATCCCTGTTGGATCTTTTAATTTTTCAACGGTATATTCAGTAATATTCATTAACATTTCCACCCTTCACAAATTCGATAAACTCCGTAACCATTATACACATTCTTTCCTTAAGAGTGAAAAAATTTCCTATTTCCACTCGATATTCCAAGAAGTCCATATTTTAACTCATAGGACTTCCTTTGGATAAATACAATTATAATATATCCTCATCGCAAAGGAGTTGTGGACGGATGGCAGTAATGAATAAAATTGCTTTATTTTTTGTCGTATTATACTCCGGTATTATCTTGTCGAATACGTATCTAGGGGAAAATGAACGAGTTCAGTCAAATGTAGTGATTTTTGTCTTAAATGGATTTGCATATATCGTTTCTGCGATTGAAATGGAAAAGGAAAAGAATCAGTTAGTAGAAAATCGCTCGACAGCATAAAACGACCGCTTCGTAAAAGCGGCCGTTTTTTCTATTTTGACTCAAAAATCCTTGTTTTTAGATGTGTAGCAAATTCCTCCAATAATCCAATTGAATTAATGTCTGTTTCAAATAACGGGATATAAAGTTTTTGTTGCGCTGGAAATTCATTTTCAATTTTAGATAGGTACTCTTTTTCATTTTCTTTTCGTTTTTTCAGAAATTCACCGTCAGTGTCTTCCGATATGATCTTATTAACAAAAAGCGTATTAACCGAAATATCATGCCTTCCTAGTAATTTTAGAGCATTTGCTGTTTCGATAATCGGCAGCCGTTCAGGATTGAGGATGAAAATAAAACCGGTAAGCTTCTTGTTTAATATGATTTTCCTTACAGCAGTGAAGCGCTCTTTTCGTCTTTGCAAGACTTTATAAATTGGATCCTCGATAGGTTCTCCGTCATTTAACAATTGTGTATAGGTATCATTTCTCTTTTTTCTTCGTTCAAGCATCCCATCAATCCAAACACCCATTAATTCTGGGAGTGTTAATAATCGAATCGTGTGCCCGGTTGGTGCAGTATCAAAAATAATCGTATCATAGTGTTTCCCTTCGTCGAGGATGATGGAAACAATCCTATCAAATAAAGCCGCCTCTTCTGCACCCGGTGATGAGCTAGCAGCATCAATTTGTCTGTTAACCTCTTCCTGCATATGTGATCCAACTACACCCCTTATATTCTCTTTAACTGTTTTAATATAATTCTTTGATTCAATTTCAGGGTCAATCTCGACGGCATCCAATCCAGGATATACTTCAAGGGCTTGGTTATGTAACGATTTATGAAAGATATCCCCCACATTGTGAGCTGGATCAGTTGATACGAGTAATGTCTTAAGACTATGTTGTGAATGAAGAAGGGCTAGTGCCGCGGCACTCGTGGACTTACCTACCCCACCCTTTCCACCTACAAAAACGATTCTTTTATCACCAATCATTTTATTCCCTCCAATTAACAACAACGAATTCCTGTGAGAGGCGATTTTTCCATCCCCATTCGCAAATGCCATTCATGAAATTTTTCAAGCATATATGGATATAGCTCTAATGTGTAGTAGAAAGCAGGATTTGGGAGTCCAAGAGTTTCAGATAAACAGAGAAGTAAGAATAGGTCGTCTTCGTCTCTTAGTTCCCTTGCAATTTCTGTTCGATGATTTACCGAGAGAATCTCATCGTATAATTGGAGCAACCTTTTCAAGGCTTCTATTCCCTTCATTCTTTCACCTTCTTTACATAAAGTGAAAAAGGAAGCCCTCTTAATAAGGGTTCCTTTTTCATACCTGTATTTACATATTCGAATCAAAGTTTTGAGGGTTCTCCTTCTTACTTAATTCTTTAAACGCAGTTAATACAATCCAAACAGCGAAGATTAAAATAATACTTCCTAGTATAAATAATAATAAATTAGCGTCTGTCCCTCCTACCCCTGCCCAGTCGAAGATAACCTGTTGGACCATTGCCCAAACGGTCATGACGAGTAGGAAAAGCATTGGGATGAGGGTCACTAAATAATTACGTCCTAGCCTTTTTAACCAAACGGAAATTAACATTAAGCTAATTGCCGCTAGTAGTTGGTTTGAGGTACCAAACAATGGCCATAACACATATCCACCAGAACCAAAACCATTCGGACCTTTTGGTAAAAGGACTAAAGCTGCACTCGTTACGACTGCAACAGTCGTAGCAATATGTGCTTTTTGAAGTGAAGGCAGTTTATATTCAGAACCTAGCTCTGCAATAATATATCTCATCAGACGTACGGAAGAGTCTAATGTTGTTGCAGCAAAACTAACAACAATAATGGCGATGATCGTTGCTGCAATGTCAGCAGGAATTCCAATTCCGGTTGCTAACTGGGCACCACCCGAAATGAAGTTTCCTAGTCCCCCAGAGTTTGCTGCGGCAAAACTACTATATGCTGCTTTAAAATCTCCTGCATTTGCGAATAAAGTAACACAGGCAATAATTGAAATTAGCGCTAGGAATCCTTCACCAACTGCCCCAAAATAGCCAACAAAGCGAGCGTCGGTTTCTTTATTTAATTGTTTTGAAGAAGTTCCTGAAGATACAAGTCCATGGAAACCGGAGATTGCCCCACATGCGATCGTGATAAACATTAGTGGTAACCAAGATTTATCTGTTGCATCTGGGTTCATCATAGGTGCTGTAATTTCTGGATTTAAAAATACCAGTCCTAAATACATAATAGCTAACCCAATTACGAGTTGATGAGAGTTAATATAGTCTCTCGGCTGTAGTAATTTCCAGACAGGTAGTGTTGACGCAAAATAACAATAGACCATAAGGATAATAATCCAGACAAAGAATGCCATAGACACACCATTAAGTCCAAATAACGTCGTGGCTTCTGCACCGCCAAAGTAACTTACGAGATCAATTTGCAATGCTGGTATTTTACTAGTAAGAATTGCAGACCCATACATGATAATTAATGCTACAATTGATGGAAGCAACATGCTGCCCTTTTTTCTGTAAACAGCATATCCAATCCAAATGGCAAGTGGTATTTCGATAAACACTGGAATAACACTTGCTGGGAATTTAATAAATAAATTTGAGATAACCCAAGCAAATACCGCATTAACCATTAAAACCAAAATCAGGATGATAAATAAAAATAAGAGCTTTGCTTTTTTACCTATTAACTTATCTGCAAGTGTACCTACTGATTGCCCCTTGTTTCTGACTGAGAGGACAAGGGTTCCGAAATCATGTACGCCTGCAGCAAAGACAGTGCCTAATACAACCCATAATAACGCAGGTCCCCAACCCCAATAGACTGCAATGGCAGGACCAACGATTGGTGCGGCGCCCGCAACTGATGTGAAATGATGTCCCCACAAAACATGTTTCTTTGTTGGAACAAAATCCACACCATCGTTAAACTCATGTGCAGGTGTAACAAAATTGGGATCAAGCCGGTAAATTTTCTCAGCAACGAATTTTGAATAATACCGATACCCTAAAATAAAGACAATTGTACCAAACACAGCTAACCAGATTGCACTCAAGCTATTCCCTCCAATACACATTTTTTTATTGCAGGTGTTCAACTTAATGCTCATTTATATGTTAAATGGTATTTGTAAGCGCTGTCAATATAATTAACTAAAAAATCAATATATTCAAAAATCGACAAAATATGTTGGAATATCAGCGAAAAGATTCTCGCGATATTGTGTTACTAATCATATAAAGAGCCCGCGGAAGATTATACTTCGCGGGCTTGTCGTATCTTATGAAAGCAATGCACGGTCATTTGTCATTTTCGCGCCTCTGATTCGTTGGAACTCATTTAGTAATTGGTCAACAGTCAAATTGGCTTTTTCCTGTTCATCAACTTCTAGAATAATTTGTCCCTTATCCATCATGATTAGACGGTTTCCTAAATCGAGTGCTTGCTGCATGTTATGGGTGACCATTAAAGTTGTTAAGTTATATTTTTTAACGATTTCTTTCGTTAAATTCGTAATTAATTCTGCACGAGCAGGGTCTAGTGCTGCGGTGTGTTCATCAAGTAACAAAATTGAAGGCTCTGTGAAGGTTGCCATCAATAATGATAATGCTTGTCGTTCTCCACCAGATAGCAAGCCTACCTTAGCCGATAATCGATTCTCTAATCCTAGATTAAGAGACTCAAGTACTTCCCTAAAGTAATCCTTGCGGTTCTTTGTTACACCTCTACGTAACGTGCGAGTCTTGTTACGTGAGTAGGCCATTGCAAGGTTCTCTTCAATGGTCATGTTCGGTGCAGTACCTGCCATCGGGTCCTGAAATACACGGCCGATGAGCTTAGCACGTTTATGTTCCGGTAAAAATGTAACGTCCTTATCTGCTATGACAACAGAACCTGCGTCTGGAATTAGGACTCCAGAGATTACGTTCATTAATGTAGATTTACCAGCACCATTACTACCAATTACAGTTACAAAATCGCCTTCTTTTAATTGTAAATTGGTCCAATCGAGTGCAACTTTTTCATCGGGTGTACCTTCATTAAAGATTTTATGAATTTGATTTAAGTGCAGCATTTGCCTCACCCTTTCTCTCTGAAGGTGCGTTGTTCATTTCTACAAGTTGTTGTTGGCGTTTAGCTCTTCTGCTCTTCTCTTTTGTACCTTCTAGAATTTTAGGAAGTACTAATGCAATAATTACGATGATGGCTGTAATTAATTTCATATCTCCAGGTTGGAGAAATTCAACTCGTAGAGCGAGTGAGACAACAATTCGATAAATGATGGCTCCACCAATGACAGCGAGTGTAGCTCTTGCAATAGTTTTAACACCGAATAAAGCTTCACCGATTATGACAGATGCAAGACCAATTACAATCATCCCGATACCCATTCCAACATCAGCAAACCCGCCTTGTTGAGCAATAAGTGATCCTGAGAATGCAACAAGTGCATTGGATAATCCTAGCCCGAGAATTGTCATAAGATTTGTATTTGCAGAAAAGCTGGAAATCATTTTTTTGTTATCACCAGTTGCTCTGACTGCAAGACCAATCTCGGTTCGGAGAAAGAAATCAATTAAAAATTTAATCACGAATGTAACAACAATCATAAAGAGTAAAATACCCCATGTTTTCGGTAAGCTATCTCCTAAACCGATTGCGGATAAAATCGAATTAAAAAAGGAATCTAATCCTAATGAGGAAAATACGTCAGTTACCTTAGTAAAAGCAGTATCAATATTTAATAAAGAAACATTTGATTTGCCCATAATTCGTAGATTAATTGAATAAAGGGCGATCATCATCAAAATACCAGATAGTAGAGCGTTAATTCTACCTACCGTGTGTAAGAGTCCAGTTATACTACCTGCAATAAATCCTGCAACAAGGGCTAACAATGTTGCAATAAAAGGATTTACTCCATTAGTAATTAAGATGGCAGAAACAGCAGCTCCTGTTACGAAGCTGCCGTCAACCGTCAAGTCTGGAAAATCTAAAATACGGAAGGACAGGTATACACCAATTGCCATGATTGCATAGATGATTCCTGATTCAAATGCCCCAAAAAATGCCGTAAACATATTGAATCATCCTTTCTCTTATTGACCTTCGTAGATGTCAGCAATTTCTTCCCATTCAGCTTTTATTTCAATTCCTTGTTCATCCGCTGCTTGCTTGTTAATGAATAACTGCAAACTGTTTGGTAGTTCAACCGGAATTTCAGAAGCTTTCTTTTCACCTTTTAAAATCTTTGCAGCCATAAGGCCGGATTGGTATCCAATATCAAAATAATCAAATCCGCTTGCTGCAAATCCTCCAGCTTTCATTGAATCAAGTTCTCCAACAAATAATGGAATATCCTTTTCATTTGCAACAGAGATAATTGAATCTAATGCTTGAACTGCCGTGTTATCAGTTGGTACGTAGATTGCATCTACACGATCAACTAGGCTTTCTGCAGCTTGTTTAACTTCAGCAGTTGTTGAAACAGATACTTCAACTAATTCTGCTCCTTCCGATTCAGCAAACTCTTTTACTTGTTCAACTTGGACAACAGAGTTTTGTTCTCCGGAGTTATAGATAACCCCAATCTTTTTTGCTCCCAATTCTTGTGTAATAAAGTTGATTGTTGTTTTCGTAGCATCTGGATGGTTGTCTGTAGTACCAGTGATATTTTCACCCGGCTTGTCAAAGGCTTCAACTAAACCAGCTCCCACTGGATCCGTTACGGATGTGAAAATAATCGGAATGTCACTAGTTGCATTAAGAGCAGCCATTGCACTCGGTGTTGCATTAGCAAAAATTAAATCTACCTTATCTCCAACAAAGTTCTGTGCAATTGTTGCTGTATTACTTTGCTCACCTTGTGCATTTTGGAAGTCAATTTTTAAATTCTCGCCTTCTTTAAAACCTTCATCTTCTAAAGCTTTTTTAAATCCTTCGGTTGCAGCATCTAAGGAAGTATGTGGTGCATATTGTGTAATACCAACTGTCACTTGCTCTTTTTTACCATTGCCATCAGTATTGCCTGACGCGTCGTCTGATGTGCCACAGCCTGCTAATGCGAGGAATCCTGCTAACAGCACACCTGCGAATTTTTTCGAACCTTTCATTGATATCCCCTCAATCTTTCTGTATTATATTCTAGTAATCAATTGTTTTACTAGAATAGCATTTTACACACATATACTTCACTGCGAAAAAGCATAAAAGCGTTAATGTGTGTTATTGTTAATCGTTATATTATCATTCTAGTGATTCAGAGTCAATTGTTTTCTGAAGATTTCTGATTTTCTCTAATATGTTATCTGCACAAAACAAATTTTTGGATTTTCCGAAATAGCTATCATATTTAATTTGAGGAAATCAGACAATATAATCATATTTACGTTTAATGGGGTGTGTATAGGTGAAGGATTCTCAACAATGGTCATCAAAAATCAGCTTTATCTTAGCTGCAGCCGGTTCTGCAATTGGTTTAGGGGCAATTTGGAAGTTCCCTTATGTGGCTGGTACGAGTGGTGGTGGCATTTTCTTTCTCATCTTTCTTTTCTTTACGCTTTTGATAGGTTTGCCTCTTCTATTAGCTGAATTTGTAATTGGGAGATCCGTACAAAAGAATGCCATTCAATCATTTAAAGAGTTAGCACCTCGTTCAAACTGGCACCTAGTTGGACGTTTAGGTTTTGTAACCAACCTGATTTTACTTTCTTTTTATAGTGTTGTTGGCGGCTGGATACTTATTTATGTGATAAGCGGGGTTACGGGGAGCCTCAATGGACTGACCGAATTCGAATATGGAGCGTACTTTGAAGAAACAATAGCAAACCCATTTCTCGTCATTTTGGCACAGCTTTTGTTTATGTTAATTACGATAGTTGTAGTTGCAAAAGGAGTTCAAGCAGGGATTGAAAAAGCTAGTAAGTGGATGATGCCTGCACTATTTATTCTATTTATTGTTATCATCTTCCGTTCAGTCACGCTACCAGGGTCTTTGGAGGGAATCTTATTTATTTTGAAACCATCCCTCTCATCACTTACTTCCGAAACAATACTGTTTGCTTTGGGCCAGTCATTCTTTGCTTTAAGTGTCGGTGCTACCGTTATGGTAACGTATAGCTCCTATCTTTCTAAGAAGGAAAATTTAATCCAATCTGCTTTTTCAGTCGTTTTATTAAATATTCTTGTCACACTTTTAGCTGGTCTTGCGATTTTTCCAGCAGTGTTTGCATTTGGATTAGAACCTGGTGCAGGTCCTGTTCTCCTATTTAATGTATTGCCAACAGTATTTAGTAAAATGCCGTTTGGAGTGGTTTTTCTCGTCGGATTCCTAGTACTTTTCCTATTTGCTACTCTTACATCCTCCTTTTCAATGCTAGAATTAATCGTTGCGTCTATTTCTAAGGGGGATCAGAAAAAACGCAGAAAAATTGCTTGGGGAGCAGGGCTTCTTATCTTTTTGTTAGGAGTACCCTCCGCTCTTTCATACGGAGTTTTAGCTGAGGTAAGTATTTTTGGACGTTCGGTCTTTGATTTTGCTGATTATTTGGTGAGTAATATTCTATTACCAATTGGAGCATTTTTTATATCACTATTTGTATCATTTAAAATACCTCGTAATGCTCTTTATGAGGAACTTCGAAAAGGTAGTAACGTGACTGTCACTCTTTTTAAAATTTGGTTCTTGCTAATTCGCTATGTCGTTCCAATTGTCATTGTCATTGTATTTTTACACAGCTTAGGGTTTATTAAATAAATAAAAAAGGTATCACATTTTCTCTATTTTTGAGAAAATGATACCATTTATTAAACTTGTTGATTGGAGCGTAAGGCACGAGACTCCTGCGGGAAAAGCGTGGCCAGGGAAGACCCCGCAGGAGTGTAGCGACGAGGAGGCTTCCGGACCGCCCGCGGAAAGCGAGTGCCTGCAGCGGAAATCAACATCCACTTTAGAAAATGGACTTTTTCAGCTTTTTTATTCATTATTTATTTTGGTAGCCTCAATCTTTTTCCTTCACATCTCCCTCCAGCATCGAATGATTTCGAAGCACATGTACCCTCAGGATTCTTTTTTCATCCATTTCAATTATTTTAAAGGTATAGTTAGCATAGTGTACTTCAGGTCGATCTTCAACCGATGGGATATACCCCAATTGACCAATCACAAAACCGCTTAACGTATCATATTCATCTGTTGGGAAGTCAATCTTTAGGATATCTTCGACTTCATATAAATTAATTCTCCCATCCATTGAATAAGTATTTTCATCGAGTTGAATGTACTCCTCGTCGTCAATTGTATAATCATCATATTCATCAAAAATATTACCGACTATCTCTTCAATCAGGTCTTCTATAGTAACAATTCCATCTGTCCCCCCGTATTCATCAATGACGATTGCCATATGTATATTATTTTTCTGCATCTCTTTGAATAACTCATTGGTGTGCTTGGATTCTAGAACAAAATAGGGATCACGTAATAAATCCTTTAGGGTAAACGAAAGTTCATCACAATTGTCAACAAATCTAATTAGTTCCTTTGAGTGTAGAATTCCTACAATCTGATCAATACTTTCATTATAAACTGGAAAGCGTGTGTATCTTTCAACCGAGACAAGGTGTGAAATTTCTTTTAAGGTGTAATCAAGTGGTATTCCTATGATATCTGTACGATGTGTCATGATATCGGAAACAGTTTTATTATCGAATTCAAATATATTATTAATCATAAACTTTTCAGATTCTTGGATGGTACCGCGCTCTTTGCCCACATCGACCATCATTCTTATTTCTTCTTCTGTAACATTCTCATCATCTGCGTTTGGATCAACTCCGAATAGACGAACAAGTGCATTCGTAGACAAAGTAAGCAATTTTACAAATGGTGATGTTACTTTTGAGAGTATGGTTAAAGGCCTTGCCGCAAGTAATGAAATTTGTTCTGCCTTTTGTAAAGCGAGTCTTTTGGGCACCAGTTCTCCTATTACTAACGTGAAATAGGATAAAATGAGGGTAATTACAATGACCGAAATAGTATTGATAAGGGCTGGTGCTATTGGAACTTCAATATCGATGAGCCATTCAGTTAAATATGTAGCAAAGCTACCAGCTGCAAATGCACTAGCTAAAAATCCGGCTAACGTTATACCAATTTGAATTGTGGCTAAAAACCTACTTGGATTTGATAAGAGCCTGTGCAATAAGACCGCTTTTTTATCCCCACTATCCGCCATTAATTTTACTTTATTATCATTTAATGAAACCATTGCCATTTCTGAAGCAGCAAAAAACGAATTTAATAAAATCAAAAAAACTAGAATGATTATTTCAACAATCATAGTAACTACCTCCAATAAAAGAAACAAATCATATTGTTTAAATTCCCCTTTGCTATCTTGCATTATGCTTATTTTACAAACCAGCTTTGATTCTAATTTAAAAATTACATAAAATTTTTAATTATATCTTGACATCAAGATATATAGTCATTATAATTTACCTTAAAGTAACTTATCTTGAATTTAAGATAAATAATTTTAGAATAACTTTTTTGGGGGAATAGAATAATGACAAACACAAAATGGGCAGTAGACGCATCTCACAGCAGTATTGATTTTTCAGTAAAACACATGATGATAGCAAAAGTAAAAGGTTCTTTCGAGCGCTTTGAAGCTGTTGTAGAGGCTGATCCTGCTGATTTAACGTCAGCTAATATTGAATTTAATGTGGATCTATCAAGTGTAAATACAAAAAATGAAGACCGTGACAATCATCTTCGTTCTGCAGACTTCTTTGATGTTGAGAACCATCCTACAATGACTTTCAAATCTACATCAATTGTTAAAACAGATGAAGATGAGTATGATTTAACAGGTGATTTAACGATTCATGGTACTACAAAGACAGAAACGTTTAAGGTTGTATTTGAAGGTGCTGGTAAAGACCCTTGGGGAAATGAGAAAGTTGGTTTTAGTGCAACTGGTACAATTAACCGTAGTGACTATGGTTTAGTATGGAATGCGGCTCTTGAAACGGGTGGCGTTCTAGTTGGAGACCAAGTGAAAATTTCACTTGAAATCGAAGCAGGTATAGCTGAATAACAGTAATGAAAGCAGGCATCGCCTGCTTTCAGAGTGTAGACAAAGTCAATCTTGACTTTGTCTACACTCATTTTTCAAACAATACTAGTACGAATTACTTTCCCCAGACTGTCTTGAAAGCGCTTGTCATACAAGGCGCGCAGCCGATCGAAGACGCGAATAGAAGTTGCCTTCATGAGCGGACGAGAGAGGCAAGCAACGAAGTATGCGAGCGTTTGTCAACAGTCTGAAAGCAGGCATTCGCCTGCTTTTTTAGTATTCATATAATAACGTCATGATTTTATTTTCAATTGGTTTTCCATGGGCATCATTCATTAAATTATTTAACAGTATTGAAAAAATGAGTGTCTCCCCGCTCTTTGTTTCAATGTAACCTGAAATAGAACTTACTGTGGATACTGTTCCAGTTTTCGCTTTTATCTTCCCCTCCATCTCTGGAGTTTTCAGACGATATCGTAAGGTTCCTCCTACTAACCGTTCACTATTTCCTGCAACCGGTAAGGAGTTTATGTATACTGGAAACCATGATTGGGATTGAACGGAGTATAGAAGCTTTGAGATATCGTTTGCGGACACTAAGTTCACATGTGAAATTCCTGACCCATCTCGTATGACCATACTACTTGGATCCACCTCTATTTTTTTCAGTTCTTCCTTGACTACTTCAATTCCAGTATCCCAGCTTCCTTCCCCCCTTCGAACACGTCCCATTTCTTTTACAAGTGTCTCACCGTGTCCATTGTTGCTTAATTTCATAAAGGGCACTAAGAGTTCAGAAAGAGGAATTGATGTATCAGTCGTGAGTAGTTTAGCTGATTCAGGTGTTTCGGCAATTCCATCCGTGCCAATCAATTGAATTCCTTGTTTGGCTAGTGCTTGCCTGAACAAATCAAGTGCATATCCTGTTGGCTCCCAAACAGTCATCCAATCTTTCACAGGTACGCCATTGAGCGGGATTGTACCTTCAATCGTAATAACATTCTCTCCGTGTTCACGAATGATATCAATATCTTTTGCTCCTTCTTTGTTGACTGTCTTTGCATTGTTGTTGATTTTTACGTAATTTGTTTCTGGTTGAACCGAGATTTCAGCTTTATCCCCAGCCTTCTTTCCAGGTAAAACTTCAACAATCAATGTTCCCGAATCATAATCTTTATTAGGGGATGCAGTTAGGGCTGAAACAGCACCGCCATAATAATAAGATTCATCACTCCATGGTAGGTCAATTGAGTACCGTTCATCATCATACCAGGAATCATCTGCAATTATATTTCCAAAGATGACATCAATTCCTGAGTCTTTCACTTTTTTTGCGAGAACATCTAAATCTTGCTGAAGAAGAGTTGGATCACCTTTACCCTTCAGATAAAGGTCTCCTGTTAATTTGTTATTAGATATTTCCCCATCTGTATATACTTCTGTTGAAAACCGATAGTTTTCACCAAGTGTTGATAAAGCCGCTGCAGCTGTTAGTAGCTTTAAATTAGAGGCGGGGCGAAGTCGAATGTCCCCTGCATGCTGATACAGAATCTCTCCTGTTTTTGCTGACCTTATGCTCACACCAGCAATTGCCCCTTTTAGGTTAGGTTCATTTAGGAGAAGTTGGTTGATTTGACCTAGTACTTGTTGTTGATTTCCATTCGCATTAACCTTCTCTTGTACCGGTTGAATGGATGTGACAATCGTTAATAAAACAAGTAGTACCGCACATAAGATAACCTTTCTATCTCTAATAAGTAGTCTCCCCCATTCTAGTACTTTTGTTGGAATCTTTACCCTATTTTATACAAAAGTGTCGAGAATATGAAGAGGAAAAAAAGAAAGCACCTCAATTTGAGATGCTTTATAACTTATAGAAATACAAAATAGATTACAGCCGCTAGGATAATGCGATAAATCGCAAACGGTAGTAGTTTAATTTTATCAATGAGACGTAAGAAGAACCGAATGGAGATTAATGCAAACACAAATGCACTAATGAATCCAACAATAAATACTGGAAGTGCGTCCATAGAGAAATATTCAAGGTTCTTCAGTAATGAAATACCACTTGCCCCCGCCATAATTGGAACAGCCATTATAAAGGTAAAGTCTGCCGCTGCTCTATGGCTTAACCCTACAAGTACACCACCTGAAATCGTGGCACCAGAACGAGAAAATCCTGGCCACAGTGATAAACATTGAATGAGGCCAACGGTTAGGGCTTGTTTATACGTAATTTGATCAACAGTTTGCGTGTTAGGATGATTCGCACTATAACGGTCCGCAATAATCATCAGGATTGCGCCAATTACTAACCCAATTAAAACGGTCTCAGTTGTAAATAGATAATTATCAATTGTATCCTCAAATAAGACACCAAGGATACCGGCAGGAAGCAAGCCAACAATAATATGTGTTAAACGTAAATGCTTCGCGCCAACTGGAACAATTTTGTTTTTTCGATTAAGCCCCAGCAAATCAATAAATCGGTCTTTAAAAACGACTAGTACAGCAAGGATTGATCCAAGCTGAATCACAACTTTGAACGTATTTGCTGGGTACTTTCCTAGAAATTCCTGTGTTTTCAGCCACATATCATCAACGATGATCATGTGTCCAGTTGAAGATACTGGTGCAAATTCTGTAAGTCCTTCAACCATTCCAAGTATAATCGCTTTAAGTAATTCGATAATATCCATAGAACCTAGACGACTCCTTTTTTAAATCTATCTTGTCTTTGATCTTCTCTTGGTAAAAAAGATAACAAGAAATCCAATTCCCGCTAATGCGATTAATGCATACGTAATATTTGAGTAAATGTCCATGTAGTGAACAATTGTATCCCATGATTCTCCAAAAGCGGCTCCAAGCATAACTAGAATTACATTCCAAATCAATGTTCCGAGCGTTGTAAAAATAATAAACATCCAGAAGTTCATATTGGACATCCCTGCTGGAATGGAGATTAAGCTCCTAATTAATGGAACCATTCGACAGAAAAACACTGTCCAGTATCCATATTTATCAAACCAAGCATCAGCCTTATGGATATCTTCTTTTGTAACACGTAAAATTCGTCCGTATCGATCAACAATTTTCTCTAAACGCTCAACATCTAGTAATCGACCGATTCCATATAAGATAATGGCACCTACGACCGATCCAATTGTTGCAGCGATGATGACACCTGTCACTGTTAAAGAAGTTCTTGTTGTCATAAATCCACCTGCGGTTAGAATGACCTCAGATGGGATAGGTGGGAAAATATTTTCTACTGCGATTAATAGAAAAATCCCAAAATATCCAAATTGCTCCATAAAATCTGTTATCCAGTTTTCCATTTTTACCTCCAAATAAGATGCTACTATCCAAACTGTCTTATAAAATTTACGTTATCGTACGTCTCGATAATTGCTCAAAAGGCCCATACAAATTGTATATCTTAAAAAGCGCTCACCGATAGATAGCATTCTTATTGTAATCTATGTTTGTCCTAGTTTAAAGTATTCCTTGAAATTTTTCCTAGTCATGGATTTCTAATACAACTGGGCAATGATCACTCCCCATTACGTGTGAATGGATTTGCGAATCTTTAAGTCTTTCTTTGAAATGCTCTGATACAATAAAGTAATCGATACGCCAGCCAATATTTCTTTCACGTACATTACGCATATAGCTCCACCATGTGTATTGATCGGTCGTGTCAGGATAAAAATGTCTAAAGGAATCAATGAACCCTGATTGAAGTAAATCTGTCATTTTTCCACGTTCTTCATCTGTGAAGCCTGAGTTTCCACGATTTGATTTTGCATTTTTTAAATCGAGATCAGAATGAGCAACATTTAAATCTCCACAGAGCACGATTGGCTTTCTCTCATTTAATTGCAGTAGATACTCGCGAATTCGGTCCTCCCAATCAAGGCGAAAATGAAGTCGTGCTAAATCTCTTTGCGAATTCGGGGTATAAACATTGATTAAGTAGAACTCATCAAATTCTAGTGTAAGAATGCGTCCCTCCGACTCTTCATTAAGGTCTCCCACACCATATGAAACGGAGAGTGGTTGTTGCTTTGTAAAAACAGCCGTACCTGAATAACCCTTTTTAACCGCGTAGTTCCAATACTGATGATAGCCTTTGAGGTCAAGATCAATTTGCCCTTCTTGAAGCTTGGTTTCCTGCACACAGAAAATATCAGCATCCATTTCTAAAAAATAATCCATAAACCCTTTTTTCACACAAGCCCGAAGGCCGTTAACATTCCAAGATACAAGTTTCATAATCTTTAAAGCTTCCTCTCTATGTTACTCCTCATATATCATTTTTCTCGTCATGCCACCATCAACGACTAGATTAATCCCAGTTACAAACTTATTTTTCACATCGGTTAAATAAAGACACGCATTTGCAATGTCTTCCGGTGTACCGACTCGTTTAGAAAAATGCTGTTCATGATCAATTTTACGAAGTTCCTCATAGTTCCCTGTTTCAATCCACCCTGGTGATATCGCATTTACTGTAATTTGATATTCTGAGAGAGATGCGGCTAGAGCATGAGTAATTGCAACAATTCCACCCTTTGTCGCTGCATAGCCTTCTGAATGGGGCTCAGACATTATCGCCCTTGTTGAGGCAATATTAACAATGGCTCCACCACTTTCTTTCATATATCTTGCTGCTTCTCTAGAACACAAAAATACACTACGTAAATTTGTATGAATCACATCGTCCCATTCTTCGATGGTAACTTCGAATGGTGATTTAAATAGGTTTTTACCTGCATTGTTTATTAAAAAATCAATTTTACCATAAGTTTGATAGGTTTGGTTCATTAAATGGATAATCTCTTGTTCAAGTCTTACATCTGTTTTTATAAAAATGGCTTCAGCACCTTGCTCATTAAGTTCATGTGTTAGTTTTGTTCCAGCTTCAACGTCCATATCAGCTAATACGACTCTATCCCCATTTTTTACATAGGCAGTTGCAATTCCTCTTCCAATTCCGTTGGCTGCTCCAGTTACCATTCCTACTCGACTCATTTAATCCACCATCCTGTTTATTATTCTTACTAAACTTCCCTTCCCATTATAATCGACGAAGTCTATCTGGCAAAATAAAACAGAGATTCAATGATTACTAGCATGATAAAATAGCGTGGAGGAGTGATAAACATGGGGAGAAAATTGTTAGTTGTTATTTTATTTATCTGTAGTTTACCTATTCTATTAAGCTTAGACCCTATCACATATAACTCTTCTTACAAAGCGATGTATGAATCTCCTGAAGGGATTCGATTTCTAAGTTATTCTGAAAGCTGGAATGAACCACAATTAGAAAACCTATATCAAGAACTGATAAAAAATAAACATGGTGAGGAGATTTACCTGCTACAAGAAGTACGTGTAATGGGTGGTTCCTCTCCTACAAATGAACGAATTACAGGGATTTATCACCCACTGATTAGTAGCATTACTCTTTATAATGGAGATCAACATAATGATGTATCGGAATACAGGAATACATTGTCACATGAATACGGTCATCATTTTGCGTATACGTATTTTCCTTCTCATCATTTTCCGTTTTCTAAATGGGCGAAGCTTAGAGGTTTAGATGATGTGCCTGTCCATTGGAACTCGTTTTTAAATTATTCTCTTACTGTTCATGAATGGCAACCACAAGAGATTTTTGCTGAAGATTATGTGCTGCTATACGGTGCAAGCGACAGAGTTGAACTAGAACAAGATGTCTATACCAATGAAGGATTTTATATGCGTACCCAGCATAAGAACCAGAAACTTGATAATGTACTTGGAAACGAAGAACTACATCGTTTCATCGAAAATGAGACAGGAATTCGTATCGACGAGGATCGAAAATTAAAAACTCCAGAACTAACAGCAGTCTCAGAAGAAAATCTCACTTTTTCAGTAGAGAAGAAAAAGGATGTTGCTTACCGATTAAATGGAGGAGACTATGAATTGTATTCCATTACGGATGACGAAAGTGGTATACTTACTTTTTCGAATATAGACATTACTGAAAATAAGGTTATTTCTATTGATGTTCTTGATTTAACTACGTCAATCGGCTATCGTACAGATGATATCCGACTACATTTAGAGGAATTGATAGAAAAATAACCGAGTTTCATTATATAATGGTAGTGTAATGTCTTATGATGTTTTGGAAAGGCGGTAATGACGATTCCGACACCGAGTATGGAAGATTATTTAGAAAAAATATACTTATCAATTCAACATAAAGGGTACGCTCGAAGTGTAGATATTGCGTCTTCATTAAATGTCCTCCCTTCCTCCGTTACAAAAATGATGCAGAAGTTGGATGAAGAAGGGTTTGGGATTTACGAAAAATATAGAGGCTTTGTCCTTACTGAAAAAGGAACGTCTGTAGCAAAAAAACTAGTTGAAAAACATGAAATGCTTGAAGACTTTTTGAAAATGATTGGCGTTCAAGATAAAAATATCTATGAAGAAGTAGAAAAGCTAGAGCATTACATTAGCAAAGAAACTTCTCTATGCTTGACGACCTTGATTGAATTCTTTGAAGAGAATCCTTCAGTAAAAAAAGAATACTTACAGTATCGAAATCAAAAAATGTAAAAAAGCTCAGAATGCCTGAGCTTTTTTATTTTACCTGTATTTGAATGACATCATCTAAATAAGTCGTTCCTTGATAACCATGTATTTGAATCAAATTTGGAACAGCTTTTTCATCAGGATTTTGACTTTGAAGTTCAATTTCAAAGCGAGTTGGGACATGTCTTATAGTGTCTCTCCCCCGCTTTACCGCATGTTCATAAAAATCAAAGTCCTCACTACTATAGATAGTACCGTCTTGGTCAACAAAAACACTTTCTTGTTCCATCATTCCCATTGAGAACACATTTTGTGTATTTTTATTAAGAAAATCGAAGTGGAATGAATCAAAGGGACGATTTTCAATCTCACCAGTGGACACTTTAATGTTCGTTGTTTTATCTCCAACATGTAGCTCATCAATGGAAATTTCACTTCCTAAATAATCAAAGGTTTGCGGAAAGCCTTTGTCTATGTCAATTTCCATAATTTGAGAGTCGTTAACGTAATAAGATAGTGAGGTAAAGTGTATCTTGATTTCATCAGGATCTTCAAAGTAAAGAGAATCAAAGTTGTTTATGAAAGACATCTTATCTCCACTACCATTTGAAAGTGGAAAATTACCAGCGAAAGGATCAACTTTTACGACTTTTTCCTCCGTCTTAATCTCTGAAATAACCAATTCATGGATAAATTTATTGTGATCTAATTCTGGTTTAATTCCATATTGGAGGACAGTTGCAGTTGGAGCAAGAGTAAGTTTCTCAAATTCTACCGGTATACCCCCCACTTTTGCTTTTGCTGCTAAGGGATACTCCTTTGAGGGTTGCTTCACCACCGGAATTTCAAAATTCCAATGGCCATTAACAAAAGCATCGTCATCATAAGGGTTGAGCCAGCTTTCAATCGATGAATCGGTTTCAATCTTTTGTAACTTTGATATGTTCAGTTTGATCGTTTGATTGTCATCTTTAATCGGTAATAAACTAATTTTCCCTTTAAAAATGTCTTCGTCTGTTTCGACTGGTTGAACAGGTAACGAGTTAATAGGGTAATTTCGTGTTTCCAAAACTTCTCCTTCATTGGCGATGAAAGCTCCAACCCAAGAATTGATACCAAGCTTTTCTTCATCTCTTAAATTTTCAACTTCATAATAAATCAGGGTCTGGTAGTCGTCAGCGATTGCACTTTTTATAGTAACCCTAACTCCATTGTTTTCCTGCTCAAGATTTAACTCTTCACCTAGACCATATTTTAAAAATTCTAGTAACTGCTCATCTTCTTGATCACGAAAGTCTAACCAGGAATAATAAAGAAAAGTAAAGCCATTTGTCAAATAAGCAATTAAAAGCATAGCTACAATAGAAGAAGTGATACCAGCACTTATTCCGATCCTTTTTCTTTTTTTCCTATTATTCATTTCCTCTAACTCATCAAGGCTCATCAATACAGGATCCAAGAAATCAGCAGGAACGTGGATAGCTTCGGCTACATCGATACATTCAGCAATCGTCTTTTGAAAAGCAACAAGTCCAATTTGACAGATTTGGCAAGTGTGTAGGTGAATTTCAAGTTCAATTTTATCTGAACGGTTTAATGTTCGATTGATATAATCAATAAATGTATATTGATAATGACTCACTTCTGCCCCACTTACGCTTTGAATACCATTTTGTATATTTTCTTTAACATTCTCGACTGAAGTGCCGAGAACGATAGCAATCTTTTCGTGAGGTAGTCCAAGGACATATGTTAAAACCAATTCATCTTTATAATTTGGATCAACTTGGTCGAATAGCGAACCATCTGGGGTAGCATCTTTTCTTTTTTTACATTCCTCCAAAAAGACAGAGATAAGCCAATTCTCGATAGAAGCATTGTTTTTTTGCTTCGCTACTTCTACATGAACTTTTTTTATCGTATCGAAGAAAACAGTTTGAATGTCTTCTATGTTTGTCGAATAGACAAAGGCTAACTTATACAAGCTGTTTTTCCTTTGATTAAACCATTTTATGATTGCTCTAATGTCTTTTTTCCGTATCTTCATTAGTAGATCAGGGTCTGTTTCCGATATGAACACAATTTATGTCTCTCCCTTTGTTAAAACAATTCTTATCTTCATTAGTTCAACATAAAGGTCGTGAATCCCTTTTGAAATCAATAAAAAAAGACTAAACCTGAATAGATTTAGTCTTTATAACGATTATTTCTTTTTTAAATCCTCTGTTTCATTCTCATACTCTTCCGCAAATTCAGTTTGATAGCTAGGTCTAAATTGCGGTCTTGTCTGTGACTGCTCTTCCGTATTATCAAGTACTTTGTTTTGCATATACGAGTGAAATAGTGCCTCTGCTAAGGAAATTAAACCGGCTGCTGCAAGGGAAGCTGTTATTAATGCCGATGTATTTTCCATAAACATTGTACTTAAGATCCATATGGCAAAAAAAGTGAGGCCAAAGTCTGCAATTGTTGCTACTACATTCCCTGTTCTTGGTAAGGTAAATAAATCACCAACTACGTAAGCGAGTCCTGTTACGAGTATACTCATAAGTATAATTTCCCCAAAGGAAGCGCCTCTAAATATGCCAAAAAGAGAGAGAAGTACAATGGAAATCATGATAAATTTTATCCCAAGCGCTTTAGCGTGCTTCATCTTTCTACATCACCCTTTATCTTCTTATTTAGACTTATCTTTTGATGACAGTCGGTAGAATATAAAAGGTAATTCTTGGTCACCTTAGGTTATCATCGTAAACTTGGGGTGATTTCCGCTACTGGCACTCGCTTTCCGCGGGCGAGGCTTGAGCCTCCTCGTCACTACGCTCCTGTGGGGTCTCAAGTCTTACGCTTTTCCCGCAGGAGTCTCGTGCCATACGCTCCAATCATCGGCGATAATATCACAAGAACCCATTAGCAAAATAAAATACCAATCTATATGACTTGATTTTCTAGTTGGCTGGTATATAAGTTGTGGTAATAGCCTTTTTGCTGTAATAGTGTGGTGTGATTTCCTCGTTCGACTATTTCTCCATCTTTTAAGACAATGATTTGGTCTGCCTTTTCAATTGTATTTAAGCGGTGTGCAATGATGAAGCTTGTTTTCCCTTTCATCAGGCGCTGTAATGCTTCTTGAATTTTCATTTCCGTTACGGTATCTATGCTGCTTGTTGCTTCGTCTAAGATTAAAATCGATGGATTTGCAAGGATTGCCCTAGCAATAGAAAGAAGCTGTTTCTGTCCTTGGCTAATACCGCTTCCGTCCTGATTTAAAATCGTTTTGTATTGATTTGGAAGTTTCATGATAAACGAATGAGCATTTGCTAATTTAGCCGCTTCAATCACTTCATCATCAGTAGCATCTAATCGACCATAGCGAATATTGTCCAAAATCGATGCTTGGAATAGATAAACATCCTGAAGTACAAACCCCATATTATTACGGAGGCTTTCCCTCGTTAATGATGAAATGTCAATTCCATCAATCGTAATCGAGCCAGAATCAGGTTCGTAAAACCGGGATAATAAATTGATAATCGTTGTTTTACCAGCACCTGTTGGTCCCACAAAAGCAACAGAGTTTCCAGATTTTACATCAAATGTCACACCTTTAATCGTGTTCCCATCCGTCTCATAGGAAAAATGAACATGTCTAAATGCAACATCACCTTTAATTTGATTTACTTTTCTTGCTCGCTTCTCATCCTTGGCTTCAACCTCTTCATCTAATACATCAAAAACCCGCTCGGCTCCTGCAATAGCTGAAAGAAGCGTATTAAATTGATTGGCTAGATCATTGAGTGGCCGTGTAAACTGTCTAGAATATTCTGCAAAAATGACAATCGTACCGATCGTGATATGCCCATTTAACGCTAAGATTCCACCTACGCCGGCGATAATAGCAAAGCTTAAATTGTTTAATACGTTCATTAGTTTTGGAATAAAACCGGAGTAGGCTTGTGCATAATACCCTGCCTTTTTGAGCCTTTCGCTCTTTTCTAAGAACTCATTAATAACCGTTTCTTCCTGTGAAAAAGTCTTCACAATCCGTTGACCCGAGATTGTTTCCTCGATATACCCGTTTAGTTCTCCTAGATGCTTTTGCTGTTCTTTAAAGAGTTTCCCTGTTCGTTTTGTGATCCACTTTATCCCAAAAAACATGATTGGAATAATAATCATCGTAATTAACGTTAGTAATGGACTTAACCAAAGCATAATGGCAACTGTTCCTACTAGTGTAAGTACACTCGAAAAAATTTGGATAACTGACGTATTTAGCGTCGAACTAACATTTTCAATATCGTTTGTGATTCGGCTCATAAGTTCGCCGTGCTGTCGTTTATCAAAAAAATGGATAGGTAAGCGGTGTAATTGTTCAAATAGCTCAGTCCGCATCGAGAAGACGGTATTTTGGGCAATTCCTACCATCCAATAGTTTTGGTACCAAAGAGATAAAGAATGTAGGATATAAACGACTCCTAGTCCCACTAAAAGAAGAAGGATTCCTCTATGGTCGTTGGTTACAATATACTCGTCAATACCTCTACCTAACAAAAATGGACCAAGGAGGCCAAGACCAGAACTTGCTACAACCATAGCAAGAACAGCAATCAATAATTTGTGATTAACTGCAAGATAAGCCCATATTCTTTTTATTGTTCCGATTCTGTCCTTCGATGATTGCGGTTTTTTGCCGTGCTTTTGCTGTGGACGATTAGTTCGCACCGACATGCTGTGGTCCCCCCTCTCCAAATTGCGTTTCATACACCTTCTGATAAAATGGTGAGGAATGTAATAACTCCTCATGACTACCTGATGCGATCAATTTCCCATCTTCTACAAGTAAAATCGTATCAGTTGCCATTGCCGTGTATATTTTTGACGTTATAATCAACGTAGTACACGAAACATTTTTTAGTTCTTCCAATAGTTTTGCTTCAGTTTTTAAATCCAATGCACTTGTGCTATCGTCCAATAATAATATTTTTGGATTTCGTATAAGAGCTCTTGCAATCGATATTCGCTGCTTTTGACCACCAGACAGGTTTACACCCTTTTGTCCAATTACGGTATCATATTGCAATGAAAGCTTTTCAATGGTTTCATGAATTTGCGCCCGCTTAGCAGCCATAATCATTTCTTCCATTGTCGCATCCTGTTTTCCCCATCGAATATTTTCCTTAATGGTCCCAGTAAATAAAAGTGCTTCCTGCGGAACATAGCCAATTTGTTTTCGAAGCTCGTCGAGTTTTCTAGCTTTAACATCAATTCCATCGATTAAAACGCTTCCTTGACTTACATCATATAAACGTGGAATTAATTGAAACAAGGATGTTTTGCCTGAACCCGTCGCTCCAAGAATAGCAACCGTTTCACCTGGTTTTACTGAAAATGAGATGTCCTGTAGCACCTTTGTATTTGTTCCTGGATAAGTGAAATCAACATTTGAAAACGTTATTGCACCTTGTGGGTTGTTTACACTTTTTACATTGGAAACGGATTCTGTTAAATCAACCTCGGTATCTAATACATCAAGGACACGGTCTGAAGAAGCTTTTGCCCTTGAAAAATGCATGATAATCCAAGAAAAAACACCTAACGCACCAGTAATCCGAGTTGTATAGTTGATAACTGCTACTACTTCCCCTACTTGCACACTTCCTGAACTCACATCAAGACTACCGAACCATAGGATTGCGATAATACTTCCATTCATTAAAAGCAAAAGAACCGGCATTGTGATTTCGATAAGGCGGAGCGAGGTAATTGTACGTTCTTTCAACTCTTCATTTGCGTTGAAGAAGCGCTTTGTTTCATGTCTCCAGCTTACAAAGGCTTTAATAAGTTTCATACCCGATAGGTTTTCTCGCATCACACCATTCACAGTATCTAATTTCTGTTGAACGGATTGGAAAAGCCTTCTCGCCTTAGTCATCACAAAAATGAGGAACAAAACTAAAAATGGGATTGTGACGATTAGCATCATCGCAAGTTTCGGATTTACGAGAAACGCCATGATCATCCCGAAAATAATGAGCATTGGAGCGCGGATGGCAATACGCAGACTCATAAATACTGTATTCTGCAGTTGAGTGACATCATTCGTCATTCTCGTAATCAAAGTTGCCGTTTCAAATTTCTGTAGATTGGCGAAGGAGAAAGATTGGATTTTACCAAACAATTCTTTCCTAACGTCATAAGCAAAGCTCTGACTTGTATGTGAAGCAAAGAAGGAATTGACAATTCCTGAAATAAAAGCAACCAGAGAGATCGCAATCATGATTCCTCCCCACTTCATTACAACAGAGAGATCCTTTTGCAAAATACCATCGTCGATAATTTTTGCAATTAGAAGTGGTTGTACAAGTTCTACTGCCAACTCGACGAATGTTAAAAACAATGCCACTGCAATCGCGAGTCGGTAAGGTTTTAAAAAGGTTAAGATTCTAAACATATAAGGCCTCCAAATTATGTACCAATCACATATACTTGAAATTCTGAATTATCTTAATCATACAATATAATGAATTATTATTATAGAAAAAAAACCAAAAGCTAGAGGCTTCTGGTATTTTCTTGGTTTTGTAGTGTGTGAGGATGTAAGTTTTGGCTGACAATAAAGCTTATTGCTGTAGCGATAGTCACTGCAATTAACATATACAAAACTAAGTGATGCATACCTTCTGCAACGTCAATCTGACTAGTAATTAGCATCCCCATAATACTTGCTCCAAACGTTGTGCCTATATTACGCGCAAAAAAGTGTAGACTTGTCGACATTCCTTTTTGATGTGCTTCTGCCATCTCTTGTGATCCAATTGTCCCAATCGTAACGATGAGGCCAAAGGCAAATCCTTGAATCGTTAGGATTGCAAAGAAAAACCAAAAACTACTATTGTGATTAATGAAGAAAGCAAGAACTGCAGATAGAATGAGCATCCCATTTCCCAAAAAGATTGTTTTACGATATCCATATTTCAAAATCAGTTTCCCTGATGGTACTGATGCAAGCATCCAAGCAGCACTCATCCCAAATAGAACGAGTCCACTTATTGTAATTGAAATCCCCTGTACTTCCTGCATAAACAGCGGTACATAATTTTGAAAGGCAAAAATACTTAAGAAGATAAATACCCCATTAATATTGAGCCAAGATATTTCTTTATTTTTTAAAATCTCAATCGGAATAAAACGTTTATCTGATTTTTTCTCAGACAAGAAAAATGAAATTAGAAAAACGATCCCTAGCGCATTATAGAGTAATAGATTATCAGTTGTTATCGTGTTCATTAAAAAGGCTAGCATACTTCCTGTGAACAGAACCGCACTTACATAGTTAAGTGGGGTTTTATCCTTTGTTACAATTTCTTTATATGGAAGTAAACATAGGAGAACAATTATCCCAATCGGTATATTGATAAAGAAAATCCACCGCCATGACATCGTTTCAACAAAAAATCCACCGATTAAGGGTGCAATGACAGCAGAAACTCCCCACATTGCGGAAAAGAATCCTTGAATTTTTCCACGTTTTTCAATGGAATAAAGGTCTCCTGCAATAATCATAGTTAGTGGTGTTACTCCACCGGCTCCTAAGCCTTGGATCCCTCGATAGATAATTAATTCAATCATAGAATCCGCTAAACCACAGAGTAATGATCCAATTGTAAAGAGAATTACTGAAATACCGAAGATTTTTTTCCTTCCGTAAATATCGGCAAGTTTCCCGAATATTGGTAAGGAAACAGTAGAAAATAGTACATAAATGGCAAACATCCAACCGTAAAATTTATAACCACCGAGCTTTTCAGCTATTGTTGGTGCAGTTGTCTGAAGGATTGTAGTGTCCATCGCACTAATAAGCATTGCAAGAACAATACTTACTAAAACAAATGGTTTTGATCTCATCTCGTCTTCCCCTTTGAGCTTAGAATTATTTTATTATACTACAGAAAATGGCAATGAAAAGGATAACATAAATGTGTCTTAACAAAAAAGAGGTTATTTGATGATTCGTATTACTGCAATTACAGAAAAAGATGAACGGTTAACAGGCATCCCTATTTCAGAAATTAAACAAACGGAGTGGAAATGGTATTGGATTGATTTTAATCAACCTACTGATGAGGAGATTAATGAGTTGTCAGCGACACTTCATTTTCATCCGCTTGCGATTGAAGATTGCATCCATATTTTACAGCGACCTAAATTAGATTTTTATGAAAAGAACACATTCTTTGTTACTCACAGCCTTCACCAAGCAACATTAGAAAAAGAAGAAATAACTATATTTTTAGGAGAAGGGTATATTGTAACGTTCCATTTAAAAGAATCAGGTGAAGTCAATGATGTCTGGAACCGCTTAATGGTGACGGAAACACCAGAAAGTTGGGATCCCTCCCTTGTTTTGTATCATATTATCGATAAACTAGTTGATAATTATTTTCCGATAGTGTATCAACTTGAGGATACATTAAATGCAATTGAAGATAATTCAAATGAGAAATCAATGGAAGAGCTCCTTGATGAACTCTTCGATACGAGGCATAATTTGCTAACGCTGAGGCATACGGTTACACCGATGAGAGATTTAGTATATCGCATTATTAACTCCCATCGTCTCGACCTTTTACAACACCGAATTGAATACTTTCATGACATTCATGATCATTTGTTGAGGCTTACTGAAAAAATAGATGCAAGTCGTGAGCTAACAGCAGATATTCGAGATAGTTATTTGTCGTTAAATTCACATCAAACCAATAAGGTAATGCGAATTTTAACTGTTATTACGACGATTTTCATGCCACTAACGTTCATTGCCGGTATTTATGGGATGAACTTCGCACATATGCCCGAACTTACTTATAAGTATGGATATTTTGTGATACAAGGCATTATGATCGTGATTGGAATTGGAATGTTTGTCTGGTTTAAGCAAAAAGGCTGGTTCCGTTGATGTGTTTTGAATCGAGTGATTTTAATAAAGGTAGCAAATAAGTGTCTTTAGTCACCTATGGCTAAGACACTTTTTATTTTTTTACAAAAACTTTCTGAAAATACTATTAACGACCCCCTCATTTCGTATATAATAAATTTTGTTAGAGTATCGAAATATATGGGGGTAACAAATATGACAAAGGTTAAAGAAAAGCTATTAACTCGTGCTGAGGTACCGGTTGAGCAAACCTGGAAACTGGAAGACTTGTTTCCATCCGTTGATGCGTGGGAACAAGAATTAGCAGCAGTTGAAGCCGATGTTTCAACCGTTACAAAATATAAAGGGCAATTAGGAAATGGTTCTAAGACATTATTAGATTGTTTACTTGCTGAAGAAGAACTTACAAAACGTATGATTTTAGTTGGTACATATGCAAGTCTTCGCTTCAATGAGGATGCGACGAATTCTGAAAATCAAGGGAATGCAGCAAGAATATCGTCCATCTTTGCTAAAATTGGTGCTGCCTTATCATTTATCGAGTCTGAAATCCTCTCATTACCAGATGGAGCGATTGAGCAATACATAAAGGAAGAAAAAGAATTAGAAGTATTTCAAAATAACTTAAATAAAATAATAGAGAAAAAGCCACATACGCTTTCACCGGAAACGGAAGAAGCGTTAGCTGCTCTAGGTGAAGTTCATGATGCACCGTATATGATATACCAACGAAGTAAAGCATCTGATATGACGTTCCCATCATTTACCGATGAGGAAGGAAATGAACTCCCTCTTTCTTTTGCATTATTTGAGGATCGTTATGAGCTTTCTGAAAATCCTACAATCCGAAGAAACGCATTCAAGGCTTTCTCTGAAACGTTAAAAAAATACCAAAATACATTTGCAGCAGCTTATGGTACTGAAGTTAAGAAACAGGTTGCTCTTTCAAAACTACGTAACTATGATTCTGTAACGGATATGCTCTTGCATCCACAACAGGTTACGCTAGAAATGTACCATAATCAGTTAGACATTATCCAAACCGAGCTTGCACCACATATGCGCAAATTTGCAAAATTAAAGCAACGCGTTCTAGGATTAGACACGCTTCACTTTAGTGATTTAAAAGCACCTCTAGATCCTGATTTTAATCCGAAAACGACTTATGAAGAAGCTTCTAAAACGATTCTTGAAGCTTTGAAGGTAATGGGTCCTGAATACAGTGCAATTATGGAAAAAGGATTAACTGAGCGCTGGGTGGATCTCCCTGCGAACGTTGGAAAATCCACAGGTGCATTCTGCTCTAGCCCATATGGTTCACATCCATACATTTTAATTACTTGGACGGATACAATGCGCGGTGCATTTATTTTAGCTCATGAGCTCGGCCATGCAGGTCATTTCTATTATGCAAATGGACATCAGCGAGTTGGAAATACACGTCCATCTACTTACTTTATCGAAGCTCCTTCAACTATGAATGAATTGCTTCTAGCAGAGCATCTTTTATCGAACACGGACGATAAGAGAATGAAACGTTGGGTCATTCTTCAGTTATTAGGAACGTACTATCATAATTTCGTAACCCATTTACTTGAGGGTGAATATCAACGTCGCGTATACGCTCTTGCGGAATCAGGAAAACCAATCACGGCTCCTGCTTTAAGTGGTATCAAGGGTGATGTATTAAAATCCTTCTGGGGAGATACAGTTGAGATTGATGAAGCTGCAAGTTTAACATGGATGCGTCAACCTCATTACTATATGGGACTATATCCTTACACCTATTCTGCAGGGTTAACAGCATCTACTGCTGTTGCGCAGTTAATTAAAGAAGAAGGTCAGCCTGTAGTTGACCGCTGGATTGAGGTTTTAAAAGCTGGTGGTACAATGAAGCCACTTGAGTTAATGAAATATGCTGGTGTAGATATGTCGAAGCCAGATGCTATTCGTAAGGCAGTTTCTTATGTTGGAGAATTGATTTCTGAATTAGAAGGACTTTACGAGTAAAATTAAATGAGGGTATCCCAAAAGCTTTGGGGCCCTCTTTTTGTATGGCGGTATTACATAAGAAGATTTCCACTTCAGGTGGACGCTTTCTTACCTATAGTCAAGTTTTTATAAAATTATTTATCTGTTAACAATGATTTATATAGTTTAATGCTGCCGACAGGCTGTTCCTCTCCGTTCCGGCGCTCGCTTTTTCGCGGGGCATGTCTTGAGCCTCCTCGGGAGAGAAAGGCCTACACACTGATAACTATTACCCTGTGCATGCCATAATTACATTTCCATCAGGGTCTTTGAAATTAAACCAAGCAAAGCTCTCTCCTACTCTTTCGATTTCTCTTACAATTTCAATATCGTTGGATTTAATAAATTCATAGGCAACATCTATATCGTCAACCAGAAAGTTAAAAATGGGGCTTGGTGATGGTTTATGGATGAAAGTCGGATCAAAGCTGTGGTCATCTAATGTTAAACTCGTTGTCCCATTGATTGGTATGTTATACACAGGAGACTGCACTTTATTCAAATCCGGTGCTTGTCCTAAAAGGTTGCTGTACCATTCCACTGATTTCTTTAGATCTGATACATGGATGAAAATTCCACCGATTGTATTTTTAATTGGTGATTGATTTGAGTTATTCATTGCAACACATCCCTTATAAAAATTTTACTAACTTATATCCTACTTTTGCCATTACTCGATAGGTATCATCAAAAACATTCTACATAAATTTGATAATACCTTTTAAATATGTAAATCTTACTATTGATAAAATGAATCTTATAAAATGAATCCGACTCCCACTTTGTGAAGTGTCGGCCAATTGTTCATTATTCTCAAAGCTATTAGAGGAGAATTGAGTCGAAGAAACGTCATTTTTCCGTATGTTCATACTCGATTCTCCCTTTCTATTTATCAAAACAGTGTTAACGAATTCTACATAAACCGGTCCATCTTAGTTAAATACATGTAAACGACTGGATCTGACGTAAGCTAATTCCGAAATACATCCATCTGAATCCATTCCATCTGTACCCTGAGACAGATCTTCTTCCTACAAATGTTGGATAGAACCAGAATTGTTCAGGTCCGCGTAGCCATACATAGGTATACCTGAATAAACACCCTCTAATACTACCTGGATCGACGGCGAAAGTTTGAGCTTGTTGAGTTTGTGTCGGGACAAACGATGGTGGTGGTGCGGTTGGAGGTCCACCACCTTGACCTTGGCTAGGTGGGCCGAATGGTGGAAATCCACTAGGCCCTTGACCAGGTGGTCCCATTGATCCGCCACCAAAAGGTGGAAAAAATGAACCTAATTGTCTCTCATATTCATAGTCGTAAGAAATACCATTGTGGTCTGGTTGTGGCAATCCCATTACATGATAGGGGTCATAATAATACATCTGTCTAAATCACTCCTTATTCATAGACTACTAGCATCCTATTCCATAGGCTTACGCCTTTAAACTTGTACCTCCAAAATGTGCGTTTACCCATAATAGAAAAAAACACCTGCCTCTACTACTAAGAATAGTATCTAGAGGCAGGTGCCAGAGTTTAGTGGTCTCTATGAACAAAGTAATTCAAAATATATTTTAAAAATGTAGTTTTGAGTGGAATCTCTTGTAAGGCATCTAACGCCAAACAATAATGTTCCCACATTGCTTTTTTCGCATCTTGTACTCCAAGTACAGAAACAAAGGTTGAATGATTGTTTTCAGCATCTTTCCCAATGGTTTTTCCAAGCACACTAGAGGTACCCTCGACATCTAGTAGATCATCCTTAATTTGAAAGGCAATACCTGCATGATAGGCAAACTTTTTTAACGCTATTGTTTCTGCTTCACCTACTTTTGCGAGAATAGCGGGCATAATCAGTGAGGCTTCAAATCCTTTTCCGGTTTTTAAGAAGCACATTTGGTTTAATTGTTCGAGCGTTAATTGTTTTCCTTTAGATTCTAAGTCTAGCGCTTGCCCCTTGCACATATCCATTGTTGTTTCTGTTGAGTATTGGATTAATTTTAATACCGTTTTCGAATCGTATTGTGAAAGTGACGTTTGCTCAAATATAGCTCTTTGAGTCAGAAACAGACCGGTTAATTCCGCAACAGCTGTACTATATGACTGATGGACTGTTGGTCTCCCTCGTCGGAAAGAAGCATTATCTTGAGCCGGAAGGTCATCGTAAATCAAAGAGGCTGTATGCATGTACTCAATAGATTTTAAAAGTGGAGTAATTGCATATTCATCTAATTCGAATTCTTTTACCCCCACCATCCATGTAACGATTGGCCGTAATCGTTTCCCGTCTCCTGCGAGACTATGATTTGAAGCATCCGATATCGATGATGATTCTGTATGATTTTGAATGTGCAACTGGTTATTTAGCTTTGAGCGAACTTCTATAATCAAATCAGTGAATGAATTCTGTTCGTCTTGATCCTTTTTTAAACTGTTTACCATATGGTCGCGTAAAAGTTTATCAAAGAAATCAACGTCATCTGCTTTACGAACCATTTTTTGTATCGTGCGATCTAACTCTGGATTTCCCGTTGCAAATGTGTCCATGACTTCATCATATACTTTAGTGCCTACTTTCTTTTTAAAACGTTTTAAGCCATTAATGGCACGGTTTAATATGATTTCTCGAGCTTTTTGATCATAATTGTACACATTGTAAATCAAATAAGAAATGACAGCCCAATATAGTTCATATGGATTTACTAGATCAGAACGATGTTTATAATAGGTTAAATAATACGTATAAGGTGTTACTGCACCATGCTCCATGTCGGAAAACATGTCTGCAAAGTCATCCGCCAACTGATTATATATACCATAAAGGAAGATACGTTTGTTAATCTCTTTATCCTCAGGAGCAGTTAGAAGTGAACGGACAATCATACGGGAGGATGCAGATTTAATGATAATTGGGATATATAATTCCTCATTGGTATACGTGTCATTTGATAGCACCTTCTCCCTGTCGACCTCTTGGGATTTGAAAAAAACATAGGTTTGTTCAAAAAAAGAATGTAAGGTTTCTTGAGGTTGATGATCCTTAATAAACTGGAAGGCTTCGGCAAGCTCAGAATGTATAAATTCGAGTAATTCTTTGTTGTCCTCTGGCCATTCCCCTAATGCAGGTACAGTTTGTGTTATAAGAGTGATTCGAATCAGATTGGAATACTCCCTTTTTTCCTGATCGGACAGGACTTTTGCATCCAAAAGGTCATCAATAAATGGATAAGTGAGTCCATAGGCATACCCTAATCGTATCGCTGTATCAAGTTTTTTTGAGCGTTCTTCCTGGGAAGGAGTTCCACGCATCTCTTCAATCTCGTTGATTATGACACCTGCAATAATCTTAATTAATTTTCTTCTGGCATGTGTTCGGTCCATTCCCTCTGGTATGTTTGTAGAAACGGTCTTTAATTTATCCATCAACCAGATAATCGTACTTTCAATACCTTCCTTTTGGCCCCAGCGATATAACCCAGCCATACTAAAAAGATCGATATCTTCTTTATTATCCTTGGATGTAACTTCTAGTAAATGATTCTTTAAACTAGTGACAACGTTTTGTATTCTTGTTTGTGTAGCACTAGAAGTAAGGTCTTTTCCCATATCTCTCATAAAAATATAGGAGATACTACGATCCAAATAACGTTCTAGCTTCCCCCTATAATGTAGGTACCGTATATAATTGTAATATCCTTCGTTTTCTAATGCCTTTTTCCTATTTGTTTTAAAAGGAATAATTGAACGATGAATATGATCTTGTTTCCAGGAGTGAAAGTCATTGGTTAATTGTGTAACATACTTCTTCTCTTGGACATCTTGAAAAAGCGCTTGAAAATACTCAGTAGCCATCTTCTCAGCGAGCTGATAGCTTTTTTCAGTATTCTTTTTTACTCCAACATTCATAATAGATACCTCAACTTTTGTTCAATGCATTATACTTAATCGTATTCACGTCGTTCTTCCTTTAAACTATCATATTATATTTTTTACTACTACAATTTTGGATCGACGGTTGTTTCTAAAAGATAATACATCAACAAAAAAACAGCAAGAGGAAAAGTTTTAGTTTTTTCCTCTTGCTGTTTTACGAACTAGCTATTTCAGGTTTGCCCTTCATTCTATCATTGTGCTGTAAGTCCACCATCTACAACAAATTCTGAACCTGTAGAGTAACTTGAATCATCCGAAGCTAGATACAAAACTATGTTAGTTACTTCTTCAGGCTTTGCAATTCGACGATTTGGGATGAATTTCGCAAATTCCTGTATTGCTTCCTTTGCATCATCTTGAGCAATCATTGGTGTTTCAATTACGCCAGGGTGAACGGAATTTACACGAATGCCCATATGAGCCAGTTGAAGAGCAGCCGCTTTTGTCATACCACGTACTGCAAATTTTGTATCAGTGTAGCCAATCGCGCCACCCACGAGTCCGTTGATTGAAGAAATATTAATTATTGAACCGCCCTTTGTTTTTTGCATGGACGGTACTACTGATTTCATCCCAAGAAAAACTGAGACTTGATTAATGTCTAAAATTCTTCTATATTCTTCTTCTGTGATTTCCATTAAACTTTTGTTCATGCTGATACCAGCATTGTTGACTAGAATATCAATTGGACCAAACGTTGATTCTGTTTCACTAACAACTGTTGCCCAATCATCAGCCTTTGTTACATCTTGTTTAATGAATCGAGCATGATCACCAAGTTCTTTTTCTAATGAATTTCCATCATCTTCAAGAATATCCGTAAAAACAACTTTTGCACCTTCAGCAACAAACCTACGTACATGAGCTGCTCCCATACCACGTGCTCCACCAGTAATAACCGCAACTTTACCGACTAATTTACTCACAATGCCCACTCCTTATGTACAGTACTAAATTTATTTTAAACACAATCTTATTTTATATTAAAAAATGGGTCATTGAGGTACTATTATTTGACCAAAATTCTACAAATACATAGAGTTGCATCAAACTTAAATAACCTGAGCTTGTAATAAACTCAGGTTGTTATACTTCGATTTAATAAACTTACTTATCTAGCTTTAGTTTGGCCAGTGCATCGGCTAATGCTGTGTTGATTGGCTCTTCCTTTTGTTGCTTTTTCATGTAATTGGATACTTCTTTTTTAGATAGTTTACCACTTTGATTCTTTTTACGGCGCTCGTTGAAGGTAGATAGTTTTTCTCTATGGCCACATTTACACACAAATAGTTGACCTTCCCCTTCTCCACGCAGTTCCAGTTTCTTATGACAATTCGGGCATCTTGCGTTTGTTAGTTTCGCGATGTTTTTACGATGACCACATTCGCGATCTTGACAGACTAGCATTTTCCCTTTTTTTCCATTTACTTCAAGCATTAATTTACCACAGTCCGGACATTTTGTTCCTGTGATATTATCATGCTTGAATTTTGAGTCACTTGTTTTGATCTCAGAGACAACTTCTTTTGTATATTGCTTTATATCTGAAATGAAAGCATTTTTCTTTAAGCGGCCTTTCGCAATTTGCTCAAGTTTTTGCTCCCATTCAGCTGATAGTACGGGGGATTTTATATCCTCTGGGACAAATTCTAAAAGTTGTTTCCCTTTATTCGTAATATGAATGTCTTGCCCTTTCTTTTCAATTAAAAATGTATTGAAAAGCTTATCGATAATATCCGCACGTGTTGCCACTGTACCTAGTCCACCTGTTTTGCCGATTGTATCGATTAAATCTTTACTTTCTCCTGCCATATATTTAGCAGGGTTTTCCATTGCGGAGAGCAAAGTACCTTCATTGAACGGCTTAGGTGGTTGTGTTTCTTTATTGATTTCTTTAATACTAAGGAGCTTCACAGTCATCCCTGGCTGAATCGATGCTGGAATTTGACCTTCATCATCATTCTCATCCATTGAAGTGATAACCTCTTTCCACCCTATCGACGTAACTGTGATCCCTTTTGCAGTGAAAGATTCTTTACCTATACGGGCCAGTACTGTTTTTTGTTCATACGTATAAGGTGGAAGAAATACGGCTAAAAAGCGTTTTACGATGAGATCATAGATTTTCTCTTCCTTAGCGGATAAAGCTTGTAAATTCGGGCGCTCTTCAGTTGGAATGATTGCGTGGTGGTCTGTCACCTTGCTATTATCAACAAACGATTTATTCGTCTTAATTCCGCTCTTCAAAATCTTTGCACCAATTTTAGAGTATGGCTGAACCATACATGCTTCAATTCGATCCTTCAATGTCTCAATCATATCGGTTGATATGTATTTTGAATCTGTACGTGGATAAGTTACTAGCTTGTGCTGTTCGTAAAGCTTTTGAAGGACATTTAAAGTTTCCTTTGCTGAGAAGCCAAATCGCTTATTGGCATCACGTTGAAGCTCTGTTAAATCATAAAGATGTGGAGCATAGCTTTTCTTTTGCGACGTTTGGACATCGATGATTTCGGCTTCTTGTCCTTGTAGGGAACGTACAATGGAAGATGAGACTTCTTTTTTGAAAATACGTTGCTCCTTTGTTTTTTCATGCTGCCATTTTAGGGTTAAACCGTCAGCTACTGCTCTAATTTCAGTGTATGGAACGGGTTTGAAGTTTTTAATTTCCTCTTCGCGCTTAGCAATAATGGCAAGTGTTGGTGTTTGGACACGGCCACATGAGAGTTGTGCATTAAATTTTGTTGTCAATGCTCTAGTAGCATTAATCCCAACAAGCCAGTCAGCCTCGGCACGTGCGACAGCAGAAGAATAGAGATTTTCGTATTCTTTTCCGTTTTTGAGGGTAGCAAAACCTTGTTTAATGGCTTTATCTGTCACAGATGAAATCCATAAACGCTTAATCGGTTTACTTGTTTTTGATTTTTCAATGATCCATCTAGCAACCAGTTCTCCTTCTCGACCTGCGTCCGTTGCAATAATGATTTCACCGACATCCTTCCGGTGCATTTGGGTCTTTACAGCACTATATTGTTTGCCAGTTTGCTTGATTACGACAAGACTTAATGGATTAGGAATAATCGGTAGGTGCTCTAGCTTCCACGATTTATATTGTTCCCCGTATTTTTCAGGGTCTGCTAGTGTAACAAGATGTCCTAATGCCCATGTTACGATATATTTATCTCCTTCGAAAAAGCCATTCCCCTTCTTGTGACAATTAAGGACACGGGCGATGTCTCTCCCAACAGATGGTTTTTCAGCAAGAACTAGTGATTTCATTTCAATTCCTCCAATTCATTCTTCTTATTATACACGATTTGGATTTGAAGGCATAAAGAAAACTCGGTATTAACACCGAGTTTAATGATTATTAGGGAGAGTAATTTTAAATTCTGTTAAGTAGGAATCTGATGAACAAGAAATGGTACCACCATGTTTTTCGATGATTTTTTTACATACAAAAAGTCCTATCCCTGTTCCAAATTCCTTAGTTGTATAAAACGGTTCAAAAATGGTATCAAGCGATTCTTTTGGTATTGCCGGTCCATTGTTTGAGATGGAAACGACAATTTCTTTATCACATCTATGACCTTTTATCGTAATACTTCTATCCGTTTCTCGCTGTCTTAATGCGTCGATGGAATTCATAAGTATATTCAATAATACCTGTCTAATTTCGTCTTCATTTACCGTAATACTGATATCATCAGCAATATCAGTTGAAACGTTTACATCCCCGTCTAAAATACTAGCGTAGATGAACTCGGTAATTTCAGTAAACATACTGTGCAATGAGACCTCTTCTTGCTGATTATCAATTAGTTCTTTCTTTGAGACATGCAAGAACTGAGAAATTTTATAATTCAACTGATTTAATTCATGGCTTATGATATCTAAGTACTTTACGTCTGGGTTGTCATTACCAATGAGTTTGACAAAGCCAATTACAGCTGTAAGTGGATTGCGAAATTCATGAACAAATGTCGATGCCATTTGACCGAGTATGGTTAGACGCTCCTGATGACTTTGGTCGATGTAATGAATTTTATCTTGGAGCTGTTTCTCTTTCATTTCCGTGTATTTTGAAACAGCATGGTAGGAAAATAAATCGAAGATTCGATTTACTTCTTCGAAAATAGGTTCTAGTTTATCGTGATCAATCCCTGAGCGATAAATATACTTAAGTATTTCGCTCCTTCCAAGATTGACATTATAGACAAATTCCCCGATATTAATATTTGCTTCCACTCGTTCTTCTGCCAGTTTACAAGCAAATGTTTTTAGTTTTTCTTCATCAATAGGAGTAATCAATGAGTTCTTTATGAGTTCAAACATTGATAATCCATTCAATACTAATTTGTCCTTGTGAACATCATCCTCAGACATGACTGATTTCTCTTTCCATGATTTTAAAAAGAATGATAGATTGCTTTCTAGGTAATAGATGAGTTCTGCAGCGGCTTGATTCATTTGTTCAGGTCCTTTCATAAAATACGATTAAAGTCCATAATATGTATTTATTCTACATATTTTGCGGAATTCCTTTTTGAATTTTAGAAAAATTAAAATAGTAGACAAGTTTTATGGGAGGGCAAGCATACATTATATTGAGACAAACTATAGGAGGGTTGATTAATGAATTTTGTAGTGATTAAAAGAAGTTGGATTGTTACCGCTTTTGTTGCTGCATTGGTCGTAATTGGAGGATGGATTTGGCTGAAACCAGAGATCATTCCAACCATTGCACCACAGGCTGCGAAAGACGATGTCGTGATACATATTACAACTGGAGAACTTAAATCTAAGACGGATGACGGCAAAGAAATTGAATCCTACTTTTGGAATCCTGGAACGGTCTATGTACCCGATGGCAAAGAAGTAACGTTTAAGATTTATGGTGTAAATGGGAAAGAGCATTCATTTTACATTGAAGGTACAGACATAAAGGGCACTGTAAAAAAAGGAGAGGAAATCACCGTTAACGCCACTTTTAAAGAAGAGGGTATGTACCGTATCATCTGCTTAAATCACTCTGATATCAATAATAATGGTCCGATGATTGGTTATATTGTCGTAGATTAATTTTTAGTGTAGCTAGGAAAAATGCCAAACAGGAGAATTTCTTCTCCTGTTTTTTTAGATTTTTTTTACTGTAATGGCATTCGTTGTTTTTTTGACAATACAATCTTCAATATCTGCTTGTCCAAGGAGACCAAGAGTTATGGCGGCTTCTATTTTCTGTTGGTCGGGCTGCTTTGTAATTTGAATGCAGTCAACAAGATTTAATTCTTCTAATCTCTGAACCATCTTCTCGTTGTGATAGCCTTCTGAGGAACGAATAATGCGTTGAATTTTGTAATCCCCTACTACTGATTCCCCTTTTTCATGCTTACCAACTGTTTCATCGAAATACGAATTAAAAGCCTTTTTTAATTCCTTCAGTTCCTTCTCAATCTCCTTCGCCTTTTCACTTAATGTGAAATATCTTGTAATCAGTTCTTCTCGTAGCTGTGTAAAAGACGTTGAATCTTGCATATGGTTCACCCCATTTTTTTTTTGATACTTCATCATATGTTTGGGGATGGAAGAACATTCTTTTCACTAATATAGAAAAAACAAAGGAGCAAGACTTTATGCAAGCTTTGCTCCTCCCTTTTGGCCACTCTTTATATGCTCTTGTATAACAGCTTCTTCAGTAATGGAAATAGTACATCTGGTAATTGCTCGATGTTTGGAACTAAGATGCTGTATTTTCCATAGATATTTTGGATTGTTGTTTGTTGGCCTTCATCAATCTCTCCATTTGATAAGAAGACATTGATAACTTCGATGCCATGTTTTCTTGCTTTTAGAACCGCTTCGTGTGTGTCTATAATTCCATTTTGCTCATAATCAAATGCTGCTGGTTCGCCATCTGAAAAGACGAGAAGGAATTTTTGTTTTTCGGTTCGTTGTAATAATTTTTTCGTTTGCAAGCGGATTGAAAAACCGTCGCGGTTGTCCTCCTCAGGCTCGAGTTGCATCATTTCCGCCCCGTAGTTTCTCTTTAAGCTTGAATCAAAATCAATAACGGTTTGCATGTAGTTTGGTTGTTTCGTACTATCTGCATCATTTGTATCTTCCCAGAAACCTGTAACATCATGAGGAACCTGGACGGACTTTAATGCTTCATGAAAAAGGGCAATCCCGAGCTTTGTTTGATCCATTTTATCGTACATTGATGCCGAGCAATCGACTAACAGTGAGAACACAGCATCAATCTGATGGGATGGCTGCTCTTTTTTATAAAAGAGTCTGGGATTGTCGTCCGTAAAAATGCGTAACAGTTTTTTATTTAAGCGTCCAAAGTGCAAGTCTCCTCTGGGGAGGTTCTTTTTATGCTCCAAGGTTTTTAGAATCATTTGCTTTAATTTTTTTTGATAAGGAGCAATGATAGCTTTGTTCTTTTCGTACTGAATAACCTCAGCATCCGTTGGTTTTCGAGCTTTCTTAAAGACGGGATAAGCAAAACGATTTTCTTTTCCAAATTCGGATTCTGCAGATCCTTCTTTGTCCGTATGGACTAATTCCATCGCTTCAAGCTTTGAATAATCGCTGTTTTTACTTTTTCGAGACGAACCTTGGGCAATTCCTAGCGCTTGGTCACCCTCTTCGCCTTCTCTCGCGCCCTCGCCCATTAGATTAGTTTTAGAGCCTTGTTCTAAATCAAATTGTAAAAAGCTTTTGGTAGGTGTGCTTGTTTCTCGATGCCACGTCTCGAATTTTTCCTCATGGATGTCCTCGTCGCCTTTTTTTACATCATCAAGCTCATCGTTATTTTTCAGTTTATCTTTCCGTTTCAGGTCATCAATTGTTAAGCCTTCCTCAAGCCGTTCATAATCCAGCTCAGGCAAATGAAAATACGTATTTAACATGTCTTCGTCAAGGACATCTTCTAAAACGTCAACAATCTCTCGACAAAGAGAACCAATCTCTTTTGTTGATTTTGCGTCGAATACTTTTTCAATTTGTCTTCGAAGAAACGGAACCACAAGATCAATCTTTTCCTGAATCGGAGGAATATCTTCAAGTGGTGATTGTGCTGTTAAAAGTATAAATAGCGCATTAAATAAAGCATCCGTTGGTACACTTTTGACCATATTTACATGGAGTTGGTCTTGATAGTACTTACGGTATATACGACGTCGCTCCGTAAACGATTTTCGAGTTCCTGGACGTTCTTTAGTGCAAAGCTCTTCGAGACGAAAGTCTTCAAAAAGCATCAATAATTGCTTTGCAAACTTCGGTAGTTCAGAGCTTTTGCAGAATGTTAAATATCGGTCGATTTCTTTAAAATCCGTGTATTTTATACTGCCAATTGTTCGTAAAAACACATCGCTAAGTAATCCGTTTCGTTTGTCATTCGCTGGTCGATTATCCCAAAAATGGCTAATGATGATTTTTTGTTGAATCGGGTCCAGGTATGACTTGTAGCCTAACTCAATTTCAAGTTCGGGATTTTTTGAGATTGTTTTGGCAAGGTCTGATAACTCCATGAACAAGAAGGAGTCTACCTTCTTATCATTAAATTGAATAAATCTCATTGTTAAAACCTCACTCAAACAGTGTTTCTGCTATATTTTTAACCGCTGCTTTCTCCCGATCGTCCTCAAGTTTTTCAATAATGCCACGTTCGATTGCTCGTAGTGGCGGCATGTACATTGCCAAATCACATGTGTCAATTAATGCACGTATTGACGCAGCTTCTTCTGAAAGCATACCCCCACGCACCTGGGTAATTAAATCGGATGACAAGGATACAAATTTATTGATTAAATTCTCATCCTGTAATTGGGTTTGTGTATGAAGAACTTCCCTCAGCGTTTCGCCTTGAATATAGGGAACATCAATAACGACAAAGCGGTTTTTAAGTGCTTCATTCAATGGAACAGTTCCTACATAGCCTTCATTGATAGCGGCAATAACACCAAAGCCATTTTCTGCACGAACGACTTCAGCTGTAAACGGATTTGTAATCATTTTCCGGTAATCAAGAACTCCATTTAAGATTGGAAGTGTTTCCGGCTTCGCCATATTAATTTCATCAATGTAAAGCAAGTAGCCTTTCTTCATTGCATTGATGACAGGGCCTGACACAAATTCAATTTTCATTTTCCCATCATGTTCTTGGATCGTTTTATAGCCTAGTAAAGCTTCAGCATCCAGGTCGACTGAACAGTTGATGCTGTACATTGGTTGTGCAAATAATTGGGAAATGGTTTCGGCAAGCTTTGTTTTTCCAGATCCAGTTGGACCTTTTAGTAGCACATTCTTTCCGATACTTAATGCAATGACCGCATCACGAATAATATTGATATCAGAAGGAGTGTACCCTCCTTTACCGATTAATAACTCATCACCCGAAACGCGGCTCTTTCTATTTGAAATATCTGTTTGTATAGTAGCTGGTAAGTTTAAATCTTCAAGTTGAATTGTCATGAAGCATCAAATCCTCTCGTATATATCTAATATCCACCCGTATTTTACAGAAGTTTGAACGGCGTCGCAATGAATTCACCTTAATTTCATCTATTTGTGACTTTTTTGGTGAAGATATGGTATGATTATTGTAAATACTCGTAAAATACAAATAGACCGCAGATGTTGGCAGCATCTACGGTCTAGCAATAGATTGGTCCCACTAAGAGGATCAGCCTAAGATGAAATAGACCTCACCCGATTTTTAGCGGAAAAAGGGAGGTCTATTTTTTATTGTTGTCAAAAGATAAAATCGCAACAACAAGCGACGCGAACGAAAGCATAATCACTAGACTTTCATAAATCGTCATATAGGCATCACCCCCTTTCTCTGGGAGCTTAGCCGACCACCCTTATGGACAACCTATTGCATATTAATTATAGCACATTTTACCATACGAACACACGTTTCATTTTGAGAAACACTAAAATTGGTTCTTTATACTCATAAGTGCACCATCAAGATTGGCTTTAATAGCATCCTCTTTCTTATTGAGATGATCACCAATATACGATACAAGTTCATTATCGAAAGCTAAACCACTTGCAAATTGACGTTTGATAAAACGCTCAGCCTCTTCAAACGATGAAAACTTTGCATCCATTGTTTTCTTATCATGGTGAATCACCCATTTGTCCTCTTTCTTAAATACAAATGACTTTTCCCCTTTACGATTCACAAAAAGTGTTCCGTTTTCGTTTTCTTTTACGTTCAGCTGATTTTCAGGAGCGTCATGTCGAATTGCATATAATGGGAATGTGTTCTTTACAAAAAGCTCAAAAGCAGAATCGCCTATTGAACATCCAGATGCCTTTGGATGTCCCCCACCACCATACCGTTTCGCAAATTCTGAGACATCTACATCATCGTGTATTGTACGAAGCCCGATTTTTTTTGTGCCCACATTCAGAATCGCAATTAAGTCCAGATGTGGATTTAGTTTTCCAAGCGCATTTCCTAGTTCAGAAATATATTGCTCCGCATGGACTACTCCAACACAATATTCTTCAACAAACGTTTGTACAATCTGTCGATTCTTTGAATTAATGTAGCGCTCAATTTTTTTATCCTCAGTATCTAATAGGAATTCTTCGCCCTCTGTTAACTCAAAGGAATCACGATTTTTTTGAAGTCTATCAAGCATTTTAGCTTCGAATTCTTCAATCCCAATGATAAAAAATAAATCATTTAATCGCTTCGCACGGACTTGGTTTTCTGACTCCCATTCCCACGTATCATAAAGTCTAACTAGCTCAATAAATTCTTCTAATCCTTTATGTTCGGCTATCAGATTTTTTTCCCGAAGAAACTCATAATATAGGGAAGTTGCACATGTTTTCTTACCTGAATCATATTCAGCTTGTACAAAACCCCAATCATATTTATTAAAATGCATCGCCGTTTTATGATGGTCAACCATCTGTATGTAGTGCCCTGCTTTATGACGCTTTTCTAATGCTTTTTCATTTTTGTCATTAACAGCCAAATCAGTTATGTAGATCTTTGCTTGATTGTGTTCAGTATTTTCAATATATTTTTCTACACGCTCGTTTAAATTACGATAAGAGCAATAGGAAACATCAACTTCTTCACCAAAAGCAAGTTTGGCTACTAGTCCACATCCTACTCCATCTAAATCACTATCTGAAAATAACTTTATCAAGTCGAATTCCCCCTTTACTCCTAGTTTCGATTACAATTACGTTTTTCATACACATTTACTACTTTACACTAAAAAGGTAAAAAGAACGAGTCCCCAATTCTACTGATAAAATTTCGCATTCAACGTGGTCATTTTTGTGATATAATCCATTAATCTAAGATGGAAGGTAAAAGGAAAGATACTATGAATCAAACATTTAATCTAAAAGAGAAAAATAAGTTATTTTTTCAAATTCTCTTCCCGATTCTCGTAACCCAAATCGGATTAAATCTAATGAATTTTGTTGATACAATGATGTCAGGTCGTGCTGGCGCATATGATCTTGCTGGCGTTGCAATAGGTTCAAGTTTGTGGGTTCCGGTGTATACAGGCTTAACGGGAATCCTATTGGCAATTACACCGATTATTGCGCAATATGTTGGTGCAAAACAACGGGATAAGGTTCCGTATTCCGTCATGCAAGGAGTCTATATTTCAGTCGTTATTGCATTAGTTGTTACTGTAATTGGTGGATTTTTGTTAAATCCGATATTAGATTTAATGAAGCTTGAATCAGAGGTTCGTGAAATCGCAAAAGAATACTTAATCGGACTGTCATTTGGAATTGTGCCACTTTTTATTTATTCTGTATTGAGGTCATTCATTGATGCCCTTGGTCATACTCGTGTAACGATGATTATTACGCTGTCTTCACTACCGATAAATGTGATATTCAATTATCTATTGATTTTTGGAAAGTTTGGCTTTCCTGAACTGGGTGGTGCTGGGGCCGGCTATGCAACAGCCATTACGTACTGGCTCATTGTGGTATTATCCATTTGGATTATTTTAAGTAGGACACCGTTTTCGGAATATCGTGTTTTCGGCAAACTCTATTCAGTATCGTTTTCAAGCTGGGGCGAAATCTTAAAGCTCGGGTTACCAATTGGATTTGCGATCTTTTTTGAAACTAGTATTTTCTCTGCAGTGACGTTGCTAATGAGTGAATTTAGTACAATTACAATTGCTGCACACCAAGTAGCGATTAATTTTTCGACTTTACTCTATATGATACCATTAAGCATTTCAATGGCACTTACAATCGTGGTTGGTTATGAGATTGGTGCAAAAAGGTTTAATGACGCTAAACAATACAGTTTACTCGGTATTTGTATTGCGGTGGTGATGGCACTAGTTTGTGCATCAATTATCATAGTTCTTCAAGAGCCAATCGCAAAAATGTATTCGACGGATACTGCTGTAATTGAATTGACAACGCAGTTTTTAATTTATGCCATCTTCTTCCAACTATCTGATGCAATTGCTGCACCTATCCAAGGGGCACTTCGTGGATATAAAGATGTGAATACCACTTTCGTAATGACACTTATCTCTTATTGGGTAATTGGCTTGCCTGTCGGGTATGCACTAGCAAATTTGACGACTCTCGGAGCGTTTGGATATTGGATTGGATTAATTGTTGGTCTAGCAGCTGGCGCAATTACTTTATCGGGTCGATTGCTAAGCGTACAGAGAAAAACTGCAAGGTTGGATTTGGGTACGGAGTAAATGAAACGGGGATGGCCACTATTTGTGGGCATCCCTTTTTTGTTTAAAATCAAACTGGTTATACTTATTAGGAGCTAAACGATATAGCACGCCACCGTGAAACGATAAATGGTATCCCGATTAGGAGCCAAATGATATAGTACGCCACCCCTAAATAGGTATACCGATCACCCCAGTCAAGCGTTACTCCCCCATCAACTCATTCAGATAAGCTATCTCATCCTGGTGGGAGAATCTACTCTCGTGGGGAGTTTCTAGTACAAATGGAATTTCACCAAATATAGAACTCGAGAGGAGCTCTTTAATTTGCTCTACCTTAATTTCTCCGTACGGAATATTGGCGTGGCGGTCCTTCATTGATCTTGTTGGGTATGCAGAATTATTTAAGTGTACGGCTTTTAGATGTTCAAAATACCCAAGCTCTATTCCTTTTGCTTCGACATCACTCCAATTATCACCGGTCCATACACCACTAGCGAACACATGACATGTATCGAGGCAAAAGCCTATTTTATCAGGATAGTCTGTTAGTTGTCTGATTTGGACGAGCTCCTCAATTGTTGTTCCAGTCGGTCCGCTTTTTCCTGCATTATTTTCTAACAACGCCAATGCTTCTCCATCCCACCTCGATAGAACATCATTTAAGGTTTGTATCATTCGCTGATAGCCTTCGAGAGGATTTTCAGTGTTCTTTAAGACGCCAAAATGAACGACTACGCCTATGGATCCGCACTCATTTGCGATCTCTAAATCATTTAGTAGAGAGTCTTGAACAAGCTGAATTTGTTTCTCATCTGCGACTAGGTTTGTTGGATAAGGAGTGTGTGCGATTGTTAGTAAATCGTGTTCCTTGCAAAACTCTGCACATTCTATTGCATCACGTCTATCATATTTTTTTACAGATAAACTTCGAGGATTCTTCGGAAAATATTGAAAAGAGCGTGCACCTATTTTCGTTGCGTGCCGTGCCGCACCTAAGTAGCCATCACGTATACTGATATGACTTCCAAATCTCATATATTCGTCTCCTAATTTACATATACACTTAGATTTTTCAAACAACGTAGGAAATATTCAGTTAGTGGGCATACTAGATTTTGAGGTGGGAAAATTGGAAAAGTTTACATTCAAGGATGAAGTTGTTTTAAATAAGTCAATTGAAGAATTAGAAGAGGAAATGGGTTTGTATATTGTATCCCCAGAAAAGCTTAGTTCAATAGCAGAAGATGATGAACAATAAACAAAGAGCGAAATCCATGTTTCGCTCTTTGTTCTAAATGTATGAGTTTACACGTTTTTTACCTTTTCCATTTCTTCTAGGTAAATGTGCTGGAGACTTAGCTTCTCTTCAATCGGTAAGCTAGAGTCGAATATTCGTTTACATGCCAAAAAAAATTTTTCATATGGCGTTTTGCGGAGTCTCGGGTGGGTTAATTCATCAAGCAGATCTCTTCGAATAGTAAACCGAAGAATATCTTCACTACTTAAGTCCTTTTGCCAAAGTCTCCGATTATTCCAAAGAGACTGATAAGCTTTTAAGAGCTGATCAAAACCTACAGGATAATTCTCCATATTTGTAAGAGCCCCTTTTGTCTAAGAGCCAAACGAGCTCCAAGTATTAATCATCAAATTTATATGTCCAATAGACTTCTTTTCGTAGCCACTCAATCATTTCACTGTCATGACCTTCGACTTTTTGAAGTAAGTTCCCCATTAAACCTTCTGTTTGGGAGCGATGTGCTTTTAATGTTGCAATTTTCTTTTCGAGTACTTCACTTACGTCAAATTCAACATCGTGTTCACCGATTTTTTCGACACGGTTATGGGTAATTGCCTTACAATAAACGACTGGTCGATTTTCTTTCGGAATGCGCTTAACAGCACGGATTGTAGCCTCTCCTGTCGCATCATGGTCTGGATGAACACCGTGACCTGGATAGAACGTAATGACAAGTGAAGGATTCACATCTTTAATGATTTCTTCGATGGTGTCTGCAATATCTTCTGGATCTAAGAATTCCAATGTTTTATCGCGGTAACCTAACATACGTAAATCAGAGATACCGCAGGCTTTACATGCATCTCTTAGCTCTTTTTTGCGTATTTCTGGCAAGGTCTCCCGGGTTGCGAAAAACGGATTACCAAGATTTCTACCCATTTCACCAAGTGTGAGGCAGGCATATGTAACTGGAACCCCTTTTTCTGTATTTAAACTAATTAAACCTGACACACCAAAAGCTTCGTCATCTGGGTGTGGAAGCACGATTAATATATGTCGTTCCATTTTATTACTCCTTTGTTTAAGTGTCTCTAAGCGAACAAGTGACACTAAATTTTAAATGGGGTTGTGCTAATCTGAAGGGCAACAGCCAGCTTTCCTTCTTCATCATGGCCAGCTAGTAATAAACGATCCTCTTCATCTAGTTCCCAATCTGTTAATCCCTCAGCATAAATCCAGCCGATATCCATCTTAAGACCTACACGATACGGGTCGTTACCAACAATTTTCCCTTCTGAATATGTAACAAGGGCATTTCGAATGAAAGCACCTGCAGATGTTTTGCGTGCGCCTGAATGAACAGCATATGCGCCATTTGTTGTTTCAAGGTGAATATAAACGTTTTGATTTGCAAAACGGTTGATTAAATTTTGCACATCTTCTTTTTCAATCGGTTTCAAATGTGAATCCTCCAAACTCTAAAGTATCATATTTAAATATTACCGATTTTATCGATAAAATTCCAATATTGCGTACTACAAATTGAAAATACAACTAAAAAGTGACGAATATGGTATGATTTTCTATGTATTGGGTATATTACCTATGTGAAGAAGGTGGTGAACAAATTGGCTGCTAGAGAAAATATTGAATTAGTGAATAATATGGAATTCGGCATTACGTCTAAATTCGTTCCAAATTTATGTGAAGCAAAGACTTTAAAAGTTGTTGAGATAAATAATACATCTGTCCGTATTGAACTAGAGTCGAAGCAAAAAGGGGTTTTTCCACTCTCCCATTTTCAATACTTAATTCGTCATGGGGCCTTAGTCGTTTCCAAGGATGAAGGAGAAGAAACGGCCTAATAAAAAAACAACCATCACGAGGATGGTTGTTTTTTGTTGGATTATTCCCCTAAGTTTTCTTCTTTTAATACAGATTCAAGACCTTCGATTGCTGCATCAGCATCGTTACCTTCAGCTTGAATTACGATTGAAGAACCTTTTGGTACGCCTAGAGACATTACGCCCATAATTGATTTAAGGTTGACTGACTTAGAATTGAAAGTAAGTGTAATTTCTGATTGGTATTGGCTTGCTTTATGTACTAACTTGGTAGCCGGTCTTGCGTGTAATCCAGCATCGCTTGTAATAGTAAATGTTTTTTCTGCCATTAGTATCCCTCTTTCTATTATTCTTCTTCTATAGAATAGCCATTAATGCCCATGATAATCAAGTATATTTTTTTAGATTTGGCAATTTGGACAAAAAAAAGTTTTCCTCGATGACACATCTTTCTTAACAATAGTCGAACCACAACGTACACAGGGTTCACCTTCACGGTCATAGATTTTGCACTTTTCATCATAACCACCAGTTAATTGATCGTCCTTAAAAAGGGGCTGCTCCATATATCCACCGAACCGAAGCGCTTCTTGAAAAACATTTTGTATCGACTGATATAAGCGTTGAATTTCCTCGCCGCTAAGAGTATCAAATGTTTGAGTTGGTAGAAGCTCTGCAGCAAAGCAGATTTCATCGGAATAACAATTTCCGATACCTGCGATGAAATGTTGATCGACTAGAGTTGTTTTGAGCATTCCCCTTTTGTTGTCGACTAATCTTTCAAACTCCTGAAGTGTAAAATTAGGTTGAAGTGGTTCAGGGCCTAAATCTGCTAATTCGGCTTCAACTTCCTGAGGGGTAAGCAGGTGGAGATAGCCTAATCGGAGACCGATAAAGCAAAGTCGATGCCCTCCAAAATTAAGAATTACTTGCTTTGTCCTTGATATAGTCGACTCATCAGTCTCAATATACATTAGACCACCGAGCATAAGATGAAGTAACAATTGTTTTCCGCTAGCAAGTTCAAAGATAAGATGCTTTCCTCTACGTTGAATCTGAGTAATCTTATTTTCAATAAGCTCCTTTGTAAACTCGGAGACCGAGGTATTGATCGATTTTTCGCGGTTAACCTCGACGGACTTAATTGAGTATCCTGCAATTTTTAATTGGAGTAGATTTTTATAGGTTTCCATTTCAGGTAGTTCCGGCATGATGAATCCTCCGCTAAATGTTTTCGTTTAGGATAAACATTTAGCGCACAAAACATGTATGTAAATAGCCACGAAGGATTTCCTCCGTGGCCAGTGTTAATGTAATTTTTCAATTTCATTTTGTAGTTGTTTGGTTCGTTTTGCATTACCTTCTGCGAAATTCGCTAGTCGTTCTTTGAGGTCACCGTCATGATGAATTCGTTCAGCAGTAATCAAATATCGTCGCATTAACTCGGATTCGGCATTATAGGCTGTCTCGAGTATTTCTCTTAACGTAGTATCAGTGAGCATATCTTCACGATCTTGATCACGGTCATAATCCTTCTCATGATTCATAGTTCATCACCTCTTTAAAAGTATCTTCTTTTTAGGGGTGTTTAAACTGTAAATATCAGTAAAATCTATTTTTCATGAACAATTTATTTATATTCGTATACTTTTATTTCAAGTTTGTCTTTATCTGATTTAAATCCGACAAGCTCTTCACCATCAAATAAAAATTTATCACCACTAAACTTTTTGATTTGAGTGGTTTCATTCGTAGCTAATTGATGAACATATGCTGATACTTTGCCTTTTTCTTTAATCGTATAAACAAGATATTCAAGCTCTGGATTTGCGTCAACCCAGTCAATCGAGGCATCTTTAGATGGAAGGTCGACCTTAAGCAAGATCGTTTGAGAGTTGAATTCTGGTGTATTAAAGATGATCTGACCAATATGCTCTTCCCTACTTGTTTTAGCGTATAGCATACCCTCCATATAGCCATTTTTAAATTTAATATTGCTAATTTCTGCTGCATTCTCGAAGGACATTTCAGACAATTTTTGTTTTGTCGCGATATTAATAAACTCAATAAAATTGCTGTCATCTTCTTTTTTTCCATATAAATATAATAAGTGCGCATCCGGATTGACCTCAACACCCTGATATCTTTTGACAGAGCTTTTAGGCACTTGAAAATCAGCCCATGGCTTTAAATTATCAATAGTTGCTTGTTGATGGTCACCAATATAAAGCTTTCTCTCTCCTTCTTCCTCAAGTAATGCAAGAACTTGATTCCCATAAAATGTGATTCCTTCCATCTTAAAACCATTTACAATTAACTCACCTTTAAGTTCTTCATCCGTGTTCGTGTACTGTTCTGTTGGTGTGAAAAATTTCGAACTATAAAAAACAGCAAACAATACAATTGCGAACGTCACGCCATATCTTGCAATTCGACTCATCATCATTAATCACCCTAATAAAAGAGGAAAAAATCTCGAAAACCGAAATCTTTTCCCCCTTTTGCTTTACTCTTTTAATGCTGCTTCTAATGCAACCTCAATCATCTCATTAAATGTTGTTTGACGTTCTTCAGCTGTTGTTTCTTCCCCAGTTAAAATATGATCACTTACCGTTAAAACGGATAATGCATTGCGACCAAATTTAGCTGCCAGTGTATAGAGAGCAGTTGTCTCCATTTCCACTGCAAGTATTCCATACTGTGCCCATTTCTCTAATTCGGCATTTTCATTGTAAAACACATCACTTGTAAATACATTACCTACTTTTAATTTAAGACCTTTTTCAGTTCCAGCATCGTATGCTTTTCGAAGTAAATCAAAAGATGCAGTCGGTGCGAAGTCGACAGTACCAAAGTTAATGCGATTCATTTGGGAGTTTGTTGATGATGTCATCGCTAAGATAACATCACGAACCTTAACATCCTTTTGAATAGCACCACATGTACCAACGCGTATTAAGTTTTGGACACCATACTCATTCATTAATTCATGTATGTAGATTGAAATGGAAGGAACCCCCATTCCTGTACCTTGTACAGAAACACGCTTTCCTTTATATGTACCAGTAAATCCAAGCATTCCACGAACTTCATTATAGCAAGTTACATTTTCAAAAAAGTTTTCAGCAATATATTTTGCACGTAATGGGTCTCCTGGAAGTAATATTGTTTCAGCGATATCCCCTTGTTTGGCACCAATATGTGTACTCATTTATGATCCTCCTATGTAGTAAATTACACCAATTTTATGTTACCACAATTATATTCTACTTAAAATCGTTCATTAACGCAAAAATATGGGGAAAGCTAAGTCTGTAACATTTCTAAGGGAGGTGTTCGTCCATGGCTAAAGAAAAGATGAGTAAAAAATTAAGACAAGCTGTTGACTATGCAAATGCAACTAACACAACAAAAGGTGTTGGAAACCCACCAAATACATCGAAAACTGAAAAAGATGGCTTTATGCAGCCTAAATAAGAGGAGTGAATAAAAATGGGTAAGAAAAATCGTAATCGTATAAATGCACCTAAAAAAAATAACCATACACCACCAGAAGCAATTGAAGCAGAACAAATCGCGCATGGAAAAGAATTCTCTGCAGCCGGTGGCCGTAAAAACGGACCCGGGCATAATGAATAAAGAAACGAAGGGGCGTCCTATAACAGGACACCCCTTTTCAATCAGCTATAACGGCCAATGATTTGATTTATTTTAGATTTTATATTCGGTAGATCATCAGTAGTAATCGTGAAATTAACAAAGGATTCATCCATGTCTAATGCCTCTGCTAAGAAACTACTTAATCCTCGGGCACGTCTATCCACTTGCATCATGACTTCCATGCGATTTGTAGATTGCGGAAAGAACATGACCTCAACCTCGTCTAATCGTCCACGATACTCCCCACTCGTTGGCACAAACTCAAATTCCTGAACAAACGGTAATCGTTTTCTTAGTCGATATGGCGCAGCCTCACATTCAACTTTACGAAGGCTGAATCCTAAATCATATATCGCATTTAATACACCTGCAGCTAATGGCGATGGTGCTACTGAGATATAATCTTTATCCGATGGATCCACAGCATTTTTAATATCTAAGCCAGTTTGAATCCACACTCTTGTTTTCCCAAGGGTAGCCGGTGTATCAATTGGTAAAACAAATGAAAACGGAATTTCTCGTTTTTCGTTGTTTCCAATCGTAAAGCGTTCTACAATTTTAACTTTTTCAATCGTTACTTGTCTGCTCACTTTTCTGTCGTTCACTTCTTTTAAATAATTCGTAACCAAGGAAAGATAGATTTCATCAATTTGCTGTTCTGTATTTCCACCAATTATCTCGACAACGCCAGATACTTGTTCTCCTGCTTTTAACTTATCTGTTGTAAGCTTTGTATCCACTCTTGCACTGCCAATTCCAATACTCGAAAAAATTTTATTGAATAAAGACATCGTAAAATTCCCCCTAAAGGTTGATATAGAAATATACGAGTTAGGGTACAAAAAGTTTCTTTTTTTACGAAAAAAACGACGGGGGTTTCCCGTCGCCATATGTACCTATTCGTTCTCTTCGTCGATGACGCATTTATAGAGTAAGTATTCGAATGTGATATCCGCTAGTTCCTCTAGCTCTTCCTCACCTGGGGCAAATCCCCTTTGGACAAGTTCGTTATAGAAAAACTCAGCAATTTCCTCCGTATCGATAACAACCTCAATTTCCTTCAGCATGATCGCCCCCTTTACTTAAGTTTTATGTTCATAGAACTCCACCTATGTCAATTTCATATGTATTTAATTTTTTGGTCATGAAATGAAAAGTTCATACATAGGATGGTTATAAATAGTGGACAAGCCTAATGGAGGGGTTCTCATGACGAAGCAAGCCGTAATTGTAAAATTTCCAGTAAAAGAACAAGTTAATCAGACAAACAAAATCCTCGAGTTTGTTGATGGAGACGGGTTTGACAAAGTATTAGGAAAAGTAACAAAAGGATTATTTTCTGCTATTTTGTTTTTTGGGATCCCATATTTCATTTATGTGTTAATCCAAGCTCTATTCATTGGTTAGTCGTTACCTTTCCTAGACTCAAGTTTTTGTAAGTTTTTCATTGCTAAATCCATCACTTCTTTATATTTAGGGTCCTGGAACATTTCGTACAGGATCTTATAGTCGTTGTACACATCAAGTAAGCCATCTATAATTTCTTGTTTTTCTTTTTTGACACGCATTTGATCTTTCTCGGATTTACGATAGATATCCATATTTTCATACATCCCCACGTTTTTGTTTTTCTTATTGACAAAATACTTCAACGAATATTTTTGAAGGAATGTTTCGGCTTGATCAAAATCTGCAAGTAGAGTGAGCTCATCTTCTCCCGCTTCGAGCCACTCACCGTCTGTCACTCGCGCTAGTTCGTAAATCACATCCTCCCATGCACCCTCTTTATATCTCCATATTTCCGTGTGTATGCCGACAATTTTAAATACATCATTGTCATATCCTTGCACAAAGACAAGGTCCCCGAAATAATACTTATATTCAATATCTATTCGTTCAACTTCCATCGGCTTTGCTTTGTACTCGGCAAGCAAAGTTAGTGCGGATTCTGAGTAAAATACCTCGCCTTTATTTACTTTATATAGGTAATTTCCGTCGAGTTGGCGGATATCCGATATTGACCCTACTGTTCCATATAACGTAACGACAACGATATCACCAATCTTGTATTTGGGCTTCTTCCGTTTACCATCCATATTGTCATCCCTCTGCTTTGCTGTCGATTTAAAGGGTGTGAAATAGTATATGCAAGTCTTTTGCAAAACGGCATTGGTTTAAGGCGTGTGAAGAAAGAAAAATTGAGGAGTGCCGAGCCTAAAGTTTATGGGGGTAGAGTGTTCGATTTAAAGGTCTATTTTGATTTTGAAGAGTGGAGTTTTTATGTTAGTGGCAGTAAATCGTTCTAGTGACAGTATTTTCGAATTAGCGACAGTATTTCTACCTATTACTAGTCAAAGTGTAAAATACCACCGAGAATTTGCGTCTCGGTGGTAAAAAAAGCTAGGCTTCGTTTTCGTATAGCTCCCAAGCTTTGTCAAAAATACTCATGCTTTTTAAATAATGCCCGTTAAGTTCCAAATATGAACTTAATTCGTCATAGTCTTTCGAGTAAATTGGAAAGCTGTGATCCAAATACATATCATTCGCTAATTGACTGATCTCATCCTTCGCTTTAGCTGCACGAAACTTCACAATATAATGATAAAATGACTTCCCCAAAACAACCACATCCTAGTCTTATGAAGCGTTTTTAGGTCATTTTATCACGTAATGAGGACATGTCAAATGGAAAATAGTTAGAATCGGAAGTAGTTTTGCTTTAAAAAACGAGGAATCTCCATGAGTTTCTTGTACTCAATTGTTTTTAGCAGTTTTTTTGTATCAATTAACAAAAGCTGATCCTCAATTTCATTAATGATTTGCTCTTCTTGATATTCCATCCCGCATTCTTCACACTTGATGCTGGGTGTATCTATTATTTCAATTGCGCGTGTTCCATCTGGCAACTCCCAAAATACACTGTTCCTTGCTTCATGCGCTTTATCAGAATCACACCACATACAATTCAACCTTAATACCTCCCCTCAATTTGGTTTATCGTCTTCGTTCTTACCTTGCATTTTTTTCAAAGTCGATTGAAACTTTTTCTCTTTTAGTTCATCACGTTTATCTCGTTTGTCTTTCAATGTGCTGTGAGTTGGATCTTCATTGTACTTCTTTCTACGTGAAATACGGTTAATCCCCTCTGGTACTAGGTTGAAGCCATCACCAAGTAGGCCAGCAATACCCGCTGTTGATTTTTTATCATCAAGAGAGCCAACATGCTCTGTAAAGTAAGCATCCGCACGACCAGGTATATAGTTCTCTGGCTCTGGGTAGGTCGTAATCACACCTTCAAAGTTACGCAACACCACTTTTTCCGGACTTTGTGAAATCAGATAATTCGGCTGAACGGCAATTTTTCCGCCTCCACCAGGAGCGTCGACGACAAAAGTTGGAACAGCATAGCCCGATGTATGACCTCGCAATCCTTCGATAATCTCTAACCCTTTTGAAACTGGCGCTCTAAAATGGCCGATACCCTCTGATAAATCACATTGATATATATAATAAGGACGTACTCTGATTTTGACTAAATCATGCATGAGCTTTTTCATGATTTCAACGCTGTCATTAATACCTGCTAAAATAACAGATTGGTTCCCTACAGGAACACCACTATTGACAAGCATTTCACACGCTTCTTTCGCTTCTTCAGTGATTTCTATCGACGTGTTGAAATGAGTGTTTAACCAGACGGGATGATACTTCTTTAAAATAGTACAGAGATTTTCCGTAATCCGCTGTGGAAATACAACTGGCGCTCTTGTTCCAATACGGATGATTTCTACATGCGGGATGGCACGTAAATTTTTCAAAATATACTCAAGGATGTTGTCGTTGATGAGCAACCCATCACCTCCAGAAATTAAAACATCACGTACTTCTGGAGTATTCGCGATATAATTGATTGCTGCATCAAGTTGTTTCTTCGGTACACCCATTCCAATTTGTCCGGAAAATCGTCTCCTTGTACAATAGCGACAATACATCGAGCATTGGTTTGTAACTAAAAAAAGAACGCGATCAGGATAACGGTGGGTTAACCCTGGCACTGGTGAATCCTCATCCTCTTCAAGTGGATCCTCAAGATCATACTTTGTTTTATAAATTTCTTTACCAATTGGTACCGATTGCATCCGAATCGGGCAACGTGGATCATCTGGATTCATTAACGACGCATAGTAAGGCGTTATATTTAAAGGGATTGTCTTTGTTGAAATTAAGACACCGTCTTCTTCCTCTGGGGTTAGGTTGATTACCTTACGCAAATCATCAATAGTCCGAATGGTATTGGTTAACTGCCAAATCCAATCATTCCATTGTTCTTCTGTGACATCTTTCCATAATTCGATATCCTTCCAATGACGCTTAGGTTTATATAAGTTCATCTGCATAATAAATCTCCTCCCTACTTAATTAACATGCAAGTCGCATGCCAACATTTCAATAGAGAGGAGATTTTAGCAAAAATGGGCTATTATTTTATTTTTTGTAGTTTATATTGTAGAGTTTGACGTGGTATTTCTAGGAGTTTTGCTGCTTGATTGATATTTCCACCTGATTGCTTCAATGCAGTCATAATTAAGGCATTTTCAGTCTCCTGTACGACTTGGCGTAATGGCCTTAATCTATTGGTTGATGTTGCCTTATTCTCATTTAAGTGTTGGGGAAGTAAGTCCTTTGTAAGGGAATCTCCTTCTGCCATAATCATCGCATGCTCAATAATATGCTTTAACTCACGTACATTCCCTGGCCAGTGGTAGCTAGAAAACAAGTGTAATACCTCATCATCCACCGTTGAGACATTTTTTTGAAAGCTGCGATTATAGACAGCTACCAAGTGTTCCACTAAATATGGAATGTCATCAATCCGGTCACGCAATGGTGGGATTGCCAACGAAAAAACATTCAATCGATAATATAAATCGGGCCTTAGTTCGCCGTCTTTCACACAATCTGATGGATATTTATTTAAAGCCACAATCACGCGAACATCAACCTGAAGTGCCTTTGCACTGCCGATTCTTCGGACCATGCCATCCTCAAGCACACGTAACAATCTGGATTGAAGTTCAAGCGGCATCGAATTAATCTCGTCTAAAAAAAGAGTTCCCCCATGTGCAATTTCAAATAAACCAGCACGATCAACGGCACCTGTGTAGCTTCCTTTTACCGTTCCAAATAAAATACTTTCTAATAAACTTTCCGGTAGTGCCCCACAGTTTTGGGCAATAAAAGGTGCCTTACGGCGTTGCGATGCATTATGAATTGCTTGAACGAGCAACTCCTTTCCTGTTCCAGTTTCTCCGTATACTAGAACAGTTGACGATGAACTCGCCACCTTCTTCGCCTGCTGTTTAACAGCCTTGAAGCGCTCATTTTTCGTCAGGATGTCATGGAAGGTGTATTTAGCACCGTAAATTTCGTGAGGTTTTTTCGACACACTGCGCACCTTAGATTGTAGGTCCATCAGTTTAGTTGATAAATCTTTTATCTTTGAATAATCTTTTCCGATCTCAACCGCACCAATGAAAGTTCCATTTATCGTTATCGGAAGTGTCGTATTCACCGTATCAATAAGCATTCCCCATTTATTTTTATAGGTTTGGGGAAGATGGTAAATCGGCTGTCTTGTGCGTATGACCTTTAAAAGTGTACTTGAATCCTCATTCAAAGAGGGAAAAACCTCGAGAAGGTGCTTTCCAAGGACCTCCTCTCTTCTTAGTCCATCATGCTCTGCTGCAACCTGATTATAGAAGATGGTGATGCCTTCTTTGTTTACAACATGTATGGCTTCATCAATACTGTCTAAAATGGCAATAACTAATTCTTCACCGATTTGCACCTATCTCCACCTCCCAATCATGATAAAAATTCGGCGGTTGCTGCCGAAAATTCAGCACCTTGATAAATCCTTCATCCATACATTCATATCTTCAATCTTATCAAAAATATAGCAATTGTTTGTCAGTCTGCCAGAATACGAGTATCCTAACTGATAAAAGCTTTTGTTCATTCCATATGAGAGCGCCCTTGCAATTGAAAAAGCACAATAGATGCCATTTGTAACAAGCTCTTTTTCGAGCTCAATCAGAAGCTTTTTCATTAAGCCATGCTTTCGGTATGCATCTAAAGTTGCACAATCGGTCAACTCCGCATGAAAAAATGTATAATCTATGTCTGCTGAAGCGCTACTGACAATCACATCATCATCAACAGCAACATAAAATATCGTCGAATCCAGCATCACTTTCTTGATATAATCGGGATCATTCAATGGAGTTGGATAAATTTGAAACACGGAATCATATAGAGTTGCAAGCTGCTGTGCATCCTCTGGTGTTGCTTTTCGAATTAAAAATGTGGTGTCAGTTGGTTGACTGTCTTGTGGACCCTTAAAAATGTCACTGATAATTTTATCTTCTTCCATCCATTTTTCACTATTTCTTCTTTCGTTTGTAAAATATTTCGTGACAAAATAAGCATCACTACCATTAAAGTATTTCTCAATCATCGCTTCAATCATGTAACCACGGGCCATGAAATGGACAAGATCTTCATATTTCGCCATGCAAATTATTTTTTCGAATGAGTGTTGTACGGCAATCTCGTTTACTTTATCTAGCAATGAAAATAGATTTCCTCGGTATGCTAGCATTCTTAATCGTAGGTTGAAATAATCGACAACGATGGTTGCTTGATATGTAGCTGCTTGTAATTGTATTTGTTCACTGTATGGTTGTTTTGGCAACATCACTCCTCCTCATCTTCTGACACTTCACACCATGTTAAAATCGTTTCGGCAATAATTTCCGCCGCTTCAAATAGTTTATCAAGCTCTACATATTCATTCGGATAATGAGCAACCTCGGTTGTACCAGGTCCAAATACAATGGTTGGAATATTGCCAACTGCTGTTAACAGTCCACCATCCGTCCCCCAAGGTGATGCCTCAATCACCGGTTCTTTCCCTTTCACCTTTTTAAAGCTATCTTTTAAAATATTCATAAGTTCATGGTCTGGATCAATTGTTCCAGGTACCCAGCGTGCCCCAAACCATTCTAATCCAACAGGATGTTCCTCAAACCATGGATCCTTCTCAGGCAATTTATTAAGCCATTGTTGCATTTCAGATTTTGCGTGCTCGATGGTTTCATCCGGAGCGACACCCATTCTTCCTTCTATCGTAACAACGTCTGGAACAGATGAAGGCCATGTTCCACCGTTGATTTTTCCAATATTTATTGGTACCGGGATTGGGGTGTTTTTATAGAGTGGATCATTAATTGCACCGTTGCGAATCATTTCGAGCTTTAACAGATGTTCGATGACGATCATGCTTTTTTCAATTGCACTCACACCTTCATATCTTGTACCACCATGTGCAATCCGACCGTAAATCTCAATTTTGAACCACATTGAACCTTGCTGTTTTGGGAAAATTTTCATACCTGTCGGCTCTGGAATAATCGCCCCGTCTGCTTTATAGCCTTTTAGAATTGTAGCGAGGGTTCCTGCCCCACCACTTTCTTCTTCTATGACACTTTGAAAAATAATGTCTCCTTTTAACTTAATACCAGTTTCCTTAATGGCCTGTATCGCCATAATCAGTGCGACATTCCCACCCTTCATATCGGTGGAGCCTCGTCCATATAACCTTCCATTCTTTATTTCAGCAGAGTACGGGTCCATTTCCCACTGTGTTATATCTCCTTCTGGAACGACATCAATATGACCATTTAAAAGAAGTGATTTTCCTCCCCCTGTACCCTTTAGAACAGCAACTACATTAGGACTGTCTGTGAAATTCGTTCGTGGTGAAACGAAATAAGGATGCTTAAGGAGCTCGGTTCCATTTGGTTCCCAAATATCAATTACCATTCCGAGTTGTCGACACTTTTCAATGACTATCGCTTGTGAAGATCGTTCGTTGCCCTGAAGGCTGGGTTCTTGGACAAGTTTTTTCAGTAGTCGAATGCCCTTATTTTTGTTTGCTTCTATCCAGCTTTTTATTTTCGTCGTATTATCACTCACACACTTCCCCTCCCTTAAAGTTAAGATAGTTGAGTAATCGTTTTATCCCATTTCAATTCAGCGCTTGTATTAGTAAGGATATCTTCCACTGTAAAGGGACTCATGACTTCTAACAGGTGAAGCCCATCCTCCATCACCTTAATGACTGCCATATCCGTAATAATGAGATCCACACAGTTTTTTGAAGTTAACGGTAGTGTGCATTCTTTTACAATTTTGGAGTTTCCATGTTTGTCGAGATGATTCATCAACACAATTACCTTTTTTGCTTTTTGCGCAAGCTCCATCGCGCCACCCATGCCAGGGACGCGTTTACCAGGAACAATCCAGTTGGCAAGGTCACCTTTTTCACTCACTTGAAGGGAGCCAAGTATTGTTATATCGATATATCCGCGGCGAATCATTCCGAAAGCTATTGAACTATCAAAATAGGACGAACCTGAAACCGTTGTTACAGGATAGCCAGCTGCATTGCAAAGATTTTCGTCCTCTTTTCCTTTTCCTGGGCTTGGTCCGATTCCGATAATTCCGTTTTCTGCATGAATCATTACATTTATCCCATCTGGAAGGTGATTTGGAACAAGGGATGGGATGCCAATACCCAGGTTCACAATCATCCCATCATTGATTTCCTGTGCAGCACGTCTCGCAATTCGATTGCGTATATCTATTCCCATACCCATTTCCAATTCACCCCTTTAGTCTTAACGATCATGTCAACATAAACCCCCGGTGTAATTATTTCTTCTGGGTCAAGCTCTCCTAAAGGTACAATCTCTTCTACTTCGGCAATCGTAAATTTCCCTGCCATTGCAACTAGTGGGTTCATGTTTCGCGCGCTCTTGTCATAGACAAGGTTTCCAAATGGGTCTGCTTTTTTAGCGAAAATAATCGATATTTCTGCTGTTAATGGTTTTTCTAAAAGATATTTAGTTCCATCCACTTCAATAATTTCTTTTCCATTCGCTACAATATCATTATCAATTCCTACATCGACTAAAATACCACCTAGGCCAACGCCACCTGCGCGTATACGTTCAGCAAGTGTTCCTTGTGGGGAAAATTCAATTTCCATTTTTCCTTCTGTCATCAACTGTCCTGCTACGGGGTTAGAACCAATATGGGACACGATACATTTTTTTGCATGACCACGACTTACGAGTTTTCCGATTCCAATGTTCGGAAAACCTGTATCATTTCCTATTAAGGTTAAATCTTTTACATTTTTCGCTATTAATCCATCAATTAGAGTTGGGGGACTTCCTATCCCACCGAATCCCCCAAACATGATCGTTGTGCCATCATTAATCCGTAAGAGTGCCTCGTCTAGAGTTGAAATTTTATGATAACGATTTTCTATCAATCTATTACACCTCCACATCAAGCAGTAATAATACCTTTATTTCTCAGCACTGTTTCAACTTCTGTTAATGTTTGGTCTAGAAGAACAATAACTTCATCAATTTGCTGAGGTGTGATGGTTAATGGAGGAGCTACTAAAATCGCGTCTCCTCCTACTCCTTCAATTCCTGCTGCAGCCGGATAGAGTAAGAGACCATTTTTTTGCGCCTGACTCACAACAAGTGAGGTTAGGTCAATTTCCTTTCTAAAAGGAAACTTTGTGAACCTATCGGATATAAATTCGACCCCACACATCATCCCTTTTCCACGAACATCTCCTATGATGGTGTGTCCTTTTTGCAATTCTTGTAATTTAGTAAGAAGATAGTTTCCGTTTTTCTCAGATTTTTCAACGAGATTATGAGTTTCAATATAATCAACGACCGCCAACGCAATTGCTGCCGATTGAGGGTTTGCACTATATGTGTGTCCACTCATAATTAGTTTAGACCCTTGTTGAATAGGTTCCATGACCTTTTCGCTGACAAGTGTCGCGGCTATTGGAGTATATCCAGCACTCATCCCTTTTCCAAGGGCAATGATATCAGCTTGTGTATCCCAATGTTCAAGGCCAAACATTTTGCCCGTTCGCCCCAAACCCGTCATCACTTCATCCGCGATAAATAAAATTTGATACTTTTCACAGATTTTTTTAATAACCTGGTAATAGCCCGGTGGCGGGACAATCGCACCACCTGCTGCACCGATAATGGGCTCAGCGATAAAGGCCGCAATATGTTCTGCCCCTATCCGGTTGATCGCTTGTTCGAGCTCTGTAGCACACATATGTTTACAGTTAGGATAAGAGGCGTTAAACGGACATCGGTAACAATACGGCGGTTGAATGGTTGGGTAGTCCTCTAATAATTGAACAAATCGCGCTCTTCGCCCTGTATGACCAGACATTGAGAGTGCACCAATTGTGATCCCATGATAGCTCATCCAGCGCGACAGAATTTTATTTTTACCTTTAATCCCTTTTTCTTGCCAATGTTGAATGGCGATTTTCATAGCGGTTTCTGTTGCTTCAGAGCCGCTATTCACAAAAAAAGACCAGTATTCACCGCCTTTTGCTAGGTCACTTAGTTTTTTTGCTAATTTCTCAGCAGGCTCACTTGTGAATTGCGACCTGTATACAAACGAAATTTTATGAGCTTGTTTCTCTATGGTTTGAACGATTTCTTTTACGCCATGCCCAATGCTTGCGGTAATTGCTCCAGAGGAGCCATCGATGTACTTTTTTCCGTCGGTATCATATAAATAGATTCCATCCCCATGGCTGATCATTGGATAGTCCTTATCCAATAAAGGTTTAATTAAGCGGGTTTCGTCCAATGCGAACCCCCTCCTCGCCAAATTGGTAGTAAGGATGCTTTCTAAGGCAATCCAGATCTGAGGTATATGTGTGTGTGTTCGGTTTAAAAGTGACACTGAAAATAGGCTTATGTTTGTTACATGAAGGACCGAACAAAGCGGGATTTGCTTCGTTTGGTTCTTCATAGCGCTGATGAAGGACTGAAACAGTCGGAATCAGCTTCATATAGGTCTTCATAGCATGGGTGAAAACCTGAAGCAGGTGGAATCGGCTTCGTACAGGTCTTCATAGCAGTGATGAAGGCCCGAACGAATTGGAAACTGCTTCATATGGGTCTTCATAGTACCGATGAAGGCCCGAACCAATTGGAAACTGCTTCGTATGGGTCTTCATAGCAGTGATGAAGGTCCGAAACAGTTGGAAATTGCTTCATATGGGTCTTCATAGTACCGATGAAGACCTGAAACAGTTGGAATCGGCTTCGTACAGGTCTTCATAGTACCGATGAAGACCTGAAACAGTTGGAATCGGCTTCGTACAGGTCTTCATAGTACCGATGAAGACCTGAAACAGTTGGAATTGGCTTCGTACAGGTCTTCATAGCGCCGATGAAGACCCGAAACAGTTGGAAACTTCTTCGTACAGGTCTTCATAGCGCCGATGAAGACCTGAAACAGTTGGAAACTTCTTCGTACAGGTCTTCATAGCGCCGATGAAGACCTGAAACAATTTAAATCTGCTTCGTATGGGTCTTCATAGTGCTGAAGTGCCGATGAAAAGGAAAACTCCTTAAACTCCTCGCCTGAATCCCCTTCATAAGCATGATGAAGAGGAAAACTCTTTAAACACCTCGCCCGAATCCCTTTCATAGTCGTGTTGAAGAGGAAAACCGCTTAGAATCTTTGCCTAATTCCTCTTCATTCCCCGAAAAGAGTAAAATAATGTACACCGTAACGACATGAACTTTATGCCTGTAAAAAATCTAGAAATAATTTAAAAATGTAAATTCTTCAAACTTAAAAATGCCTACTATTACATCATATGTATGTAAAGAATAATATTTTCGTTATTCGTAGGTTATTTTTCATCTAAGAGGCTTTTGTGAATCCAAATGGCTGCCTGCATTCCATCTCCCATCGCAATCGTGGTTTGTTCAGAATGCACTGCAATATCTCCTGCCGCCCATACATGTTCAACATTCGTCCTCTTTGTCCGAGGATCTACAATGATATGTTTGTTTTCTGTTCGTTCAATCCCAAGTTGTGTGGCCAGCTCTGAACGTACTTCGTTTCCACCAAAGCCTAGAAATCCCCGATCCCCATCGATAATTTCTCCAGTTTTTAATCGTACACCTTTAAAATCTTCGGAATCCTCTCTAAGTAAGACCTCTTCTACATCATCCTGAATATAAGTAATTCCCTTCTGTTTTAACTTTTCCATCGTTTCACTATCAAGCTGTTTCCAATCATGATTGATAAGCGTTATATTTTTTGTAAAATAAGAAAGTGTCAATGCCATATTAGCTCCAGGCATACTTGAACCAATAACAATCACATGTTTGTCAACAACTTCGTAACCATCACAATCAGGACATACATAAATGGTTAAGCCGAGGCATTTATAAATATTTTTAATAGCGGGGATATTGTCCTTCACACCTGTAGCAAGTAGTAAACGTTTTGCAGTAAATGTGTCCCCACCACGACAATACAATGTAAATCTAATTTCCGCTTTTTCAACCTTAATCACTTCATTTTGAATAAAAGAAACTCCATAACGTTCGGCATGTTGTTTTCCTAACTCTCGTAAGGTTTGTCCACTCACACCATCAGGCCAGCCTAGAATATTGTGATAGCATCTGCATATTGTGGATCGACCGTCATTTGAATCAATCACACCTATCTTGTGTTTGTAGCGCCCAAGTTGAATGGCTGCTTGTAAACCAGCAATTCCTCCTCCGATGATAATGACTTCAAATTGATTACTCATACATTCACCTCATTAAAGACATATACTTTATAGGATTTGTTTTTTAGGATGAGTTCTATTCAGAATTAGCATAAGTTAACATAATAAAAATTACGATAAACAAAAGGGGCTCCCTTCACACGAATTGTGAAAGAACCCCTTTGCTTTGTATTATTATTTATCGAATGTAAGAAGCACCAACAATGATTAATAAGATAAACAGCACAACGATTAATACAAAGCTGTTGTTATATCCAAATCCACCGCCATACCCATATCCGCAATGATCCTGATATCCGTAATGCATAGTGTCATCTCCCTTTCTTTTTCATTACACTGTTAAGATATGAGCCTATGGGTTGTACTGTATGTGCTCTTGCCTATTTTTTGAGTTTTTTTATTTTCCCTTTACTTATTATAGAAATATAGTATCGCAGACTAATAATTTGATTGAATTTTTATACATATTCATTTATAATAATTCAATATAAACGTATAAAATGAAAGCAGGGTTAAGTATGAAAGCAGAAATACTGGCAGCAATTGAAGATTATAAAGAACGCTTTTACGAAATTAGTACATATATAGGAGCAAATCCAGAGCTAGGTCATGAGGAGTTCAAAGCTTGTAAAATATTAACGGATGAGCTTAAAAACCACAATTTTAATGTTGAAATTGGAACAGCTGGGCTTCCCACAGCATTTGAAGCTACGTTTGACAGCGGAAAACCTGGTGCAACGATTGGAATCATGTCAGAGTATGATGCTCTACCGGAGTTGGGACATGCGTGCGGACATAATTTAATTGGAACCATGGGGATTGCAGCTGGAATTGGATTATCGAAAGTTCTTTCTTCTACTGGTGGAAAAGTAGTCGTTTATGGTACACCCGCCGAGGAAACAAAAGGTGGAAAAGTTACCATGGCGGAGCAAGGCATCTTTGACCACCTTGATGTAGCGATGATGGTCCATCCGCTTAGCCAATATGAAAAAAGTGGTAAATCGCTTGCGATGGACGCGATTCAATTTGAATTCTTTGGTCGAGCGGCACATGCAGCGGCATCTCCACATGAAGGAATCAACGCTCTTGATGCCGTTATTCAAACATTTAATAGTATCAATGCTTTAAGACAACATATTACACCAGATGCACGTATTCACGGGATTATTTCTGAAGGTGGAAAAGCCGCCAACATTGTTCCCGATTTCGCAGTAGCTCAATTTTATGTCCGTGCTGCTTCTCGTTCTTACTTGAACGAGCTCTTGGAGAAGGTGAAAAAATGTGCACAAGGCGCTGCCCTACAGACAGGTGCAACGATGGAGTGGTCTTTTTATGAATTCTCCTATGATGATATGATCACAAATGAGTCTTTATCGAATGCTTTTAATGATACATTAATTGAACTGGGTGTTAATTCGGAAGACATCAATGAACGTTCAGAAGGAACGGGTTCACTTGATATGGGAAATGTTAGCCAGGTGGTCCCTTCTATTCATCCCTATGTAAAAATATGTGATGAGCCATTTGCATGTCATACTCATGGTTTTCGTGAAGCTGCACTGAGTGATCAAGGAAAAGAAGCTATGATCTTGGGTGCTAAAACAATGGCATTAACAGGTTATAAAATCCTAACAGATTCCCAATTACTAGAAAAGATTAAAGAGGAATTTGCTGCAAATAAATAAGATATGCTAGAGACGGTTTAACTCAAATGGATGAGCAAACCGTCTATTTTTGTGTTCATAGCTACTCTATCTTCTATCCTATTTTTTCCATTTATATAACAAAGGACATGTGTAACCAAGCTGTAATATAACTGTAATACTATTCTATTTATTTTTTTCATAGAAATGAGTCATAGAGAGTTACCCAGAACTTAAATTGACTAGGAGGACTATTACGATGAAAAAAATACTATTTGGAATAGCGATTTTTATAGCATCTCTATTTTTTGCGGATTCGGCGTTTGCTTATACAGTTCAAAAAGGTGACACTATGTCAGAAATAGCTCGAAAGCACAGTATGTCATTACAGGAACTAGCAGGTATTAACCCACAAATAGATGATTTAGACCTGATTATCGTCGGTCAAGAAATAAATACAGAAATGAATCATAATGCCCCAAAACTTACTGAAGGATTGAATGTAGTTAAGCAAGAAAAGGTCGAGGTTGCAAGTGTAGAAACTGTAAAAGAAGAGAAAGTTGTTACTGAGGTTAAAAGTGCTTCAACAAATCATCAATTATCAGATGCTGACTTTGACTTGTTAGCAAGAATTGTACGAGCTGAGGCTCAAACAGAACCATTTGAAGGAAAAGTAGCAGTTGCAGCTGTTGTGTTAAATCGAGTAGAAAGCCCTAAATTCCCTGATACGATTCGAGGCGTTATCTATCAACGTGGCCAATTTCAACCTGTAATGAATGGTCAAATCAATAAAGCGGCGGATGAAGAGTCTAAAAAAGCGGTGAGTGCCGCACTTACCGATATGAGAGAAATTGCGAAAGATGCATTGTTCTTTTATAATCCAACTATTGCCACAAGTCGATGGTTAGATTCAAGAGCCACTGCCGTACAAATAGGCCGACATGTGTTTAAATATTAAAAGATAATGCGAGGCTTCACTAACTTTGAAAATAATAGAGGTAACTAATCACTTATGATTGGTACCTGTGAAAAATATAATAAATGCCTGAGCCCTTAAAAATATGGGTTCAGGCATTTTTGATTTTTGGTTCTTACCTTATCTTAAAAAACTGCATACGTTGGTTGAATAGTGTTGGATAGGATAAGAATCCAAGCATGATGCTAGTAACGGCTGCAGTTGTTAAAAGTAAAAAGAGTACGAGTAATTGGAATTGAACAGCTTGAACTGGACTAGCACCGGCAATGATTTGACCACTCATCATGCCTGGGAGTTGAACAAGACCGATTGTCTTTTGACTCTCAATCGTAGGAATCATACTTGCCTTGATTGACGTAATTAACTGCGTATGAATCGCTTGTTTTGGTGTCCCTCCTAAAGAAAGGATGAGCTCGGTCTGATCTTGATGTGTATCAACCTCAGCTGTAAATCGATTTAAAAATAAAATCGAAAGCACCATGGAATTACCAACAACCATCCCACTGATTGGAATGATATACTGCGCTGTTGCTGGTATAATCTGAAATCCAAGTAAGATTGCTTGGGTGAGCACTTCCATAAAAATCAATGTTAATGCGATTTTCCATGTGATGCCTTCGATTGCCTTCCCTTTTTTCCTTGCATTTAATGTAGCTGCAATTATCATTACCGCAACCATTAGAAATATATAAATAAGACTTTCCGCATCAAATACAAATTTTAATATATAGCCTACTGCAAATAACTGAATGATGGATCGAACGACCGCAATGGTTGTGTCCTTTTCCAGACCAAGTTTAAATGTTTTAGATAAAAAAATAGGTATCAAAACAAAAATAAGTGCAATGGCTAGCGCAAATGTACTCATTCCATCTCCCCCTTCACAAAATGTTTGACTCGTTCATGAGTAGGAGATTTCAATAATGTACTTTTTCCTGTTTCAACTAATTCCCCTTCCATCATCACCCACACTAGATGACTGATATCAATTGCTTGTTGTAGGTTATGGGTTATCCAGACGATTGTCACCTTGTATTTCTGGTTTATTTTAACGATAAGCTCTTCGATTTCGTGCATTGAAACACGATCAAGTGCAGACGTGATTTCGTCCAGTAACATGATTTTGGGATGGTTAACCAGTGTACGAGCAATGGATACCTTTTGACGTTGACCACCTGATAAATCACGAACATCTCTATTCATATATTCCTCTTCTAAACCAACATCTTCTAATAAATCCAGTGCTGTCTTTTCTTCTAGTTTTTTCCCTTGAAGTGTCATAGGTAAAGCTAAATTTTGAAAGACAGTTCCGTTTACCATTGGTGCGTTTTGTAAACCAATTCCAACCGCACGTCGTAATTCAACAGGCTCGTATGTATTGATGTTTTTGTCTTTTACATAAATCTCACCGGAACTAGGTGATAATAGGCCGTTACATAGTTTCAGCAGTGTTGATTTACCAGCTCCTGATGGTCCAACTAATGACGTAATTGTTCCTTCATAAAAAGAACCTGTTATATTTTTTAGAATATGTTTGTCATCCGCACGAAAATGAACTCGGTTAAAATGAATGGCTGGACTTAGAGTTTGCATATCTTCACTTCCTTTAACGCGATACCTACAATTTACCATAACAATTCTGTTCGTAAATACAATTTGATTTGCTTTTGTATATTATGTACTGATTTTACGATAGTCATTTTAAAATTTTTTAGGTAGGAAAATTCGCTTGTAGCTAGAGGATAGGTAGCTACACAGCTGATGAAGGAAATTGAAGGTTTAAGAAAAATGGAGGTTGTAATAAAATCACAACCTCCGTTAGATTATCCTTGGACAACAATCCCGTTAAGTTCTTCATGATAAATCCATGCATTTTGTTCGGGTGTCGTCGCTCCGATCCAGACAAACAGTGGGTCTGGTCCGTGAGAGCCATTGAAAGTCACGACAAGGTGCTTATAGGCTTTAAGAGTTTTCTCCTCTTCTTCTCGAAAGAAGGAAAGCTGCGGATTGTATAATCGATTCCCTTCTGTGTATTCATTCCGGTATTCACTGTATTCAGGTAAATCTTCCGGGCGTTTTACTTGGCTAAACGTCACGACAATTTTTCGGGTTTCAAAAAAGAGTGATACGTATTCATAGGATAGCCCTGCAGTACGTATTTCAGGCGTTACATTCAATTCTGGATGTTGATTCGCTAATGAGTAGACGGAGTCGAAAACATAAGAGGCACGTTGTCTGGAGATGAAGTTTCTTTCGGTAACAAGGTTTGGCTTTCCGTCTCTATCACTATAAAAACGCTCTAACCCTTCTCTTATCCCTTTAATAATTAATTGTCGTTCAGCACTACTTAAATAAAATTCGTGATTTGAATCTAGCAACATTCGAACCTCCCTATTAATACGTTTTCATTATTATACCTTCAAGGGGTTGTCGAAAAGTGTTAGATTGTGGATGGAGTCTATTTAAGATCTATTAAAAAGAGTAAGCTTATAGACTTTTTAAGCTTACTCACTCTTTCTTTTCTATATTTAGTTCCATCTAAATTACAAGATTCACACTTTTTCCTTCCATGTATGTAGGAGATCCTCTAGTTTTTCACACAGATAAAAAACAAAATAGGATAATAGGCTGTTTGGATCCTCAATATCAGATATGGAATTGACTTTATAGGGTTCGAGCTCTCTTTTCCAATGGGTTAAGTCATTCATAATCACACTTATTTCTTCATGATTCACTATATTTTCAGGATCAATCACTCGATGTGGAAACAGTGGCACATTCCACTTCGAGACTTCCGAAAGGACAGATTCCAATTTGTCAAACATATCCTTCACACTCGTCTGCTGTTCGTCAAAGATTGAATAAAAGTCATCTTCAACTTCCTGGTAATCATCGCCCCAAGTCAACCGCGCAAAATAATAACTGTTCATTAATTGTAACGATTTCCATGGAAAATGAAGTCCCAATGTACTCTCAGCTTCTTTTGGAATAAAAGGCACAATTAGATTAACCATTGAATTGATTCCTAACGTAGAGTACACGTTAATGTCCTCATGAATTCTGTGAAATAAAGGAGGAAATAAATCACCTAACATATAATGATCACTATAATATTCAAAAATGGTAATTTCCTGCTGATTTTTTTTTGTTATTTGACACCATGTTTGTAAAGCCTTAAAAGCTCTTTCTTCATTCTCAAACGATTGCTGATAGTTCCTTCCCCAATACGCAAATAACGTATTTACCTTATTAGAGCCACTTAATCCACATTTAAGTTCTAACATATCCCACGATAAGCCTGCATTGTAGGCGATATGCTCTACTTCTATAGCGGGTATCTTACATTTTAAGAGATCAGTGAATTCAATATAACGAGCTAAAAAATCGTGGTCATCATTTATAGCAACATCAGCTGGCCATAAGGATAAGCGTTTAATGGATGGTGTTTTTTCACTATAGCTTTTTATTTTATCAATTAGTGTAAACTTCCAGCTATCATCTGAAAAATCAATCTGTCTTTTTTCAGAAACAGTGGGATCCATTAATAAATAATGCATGCTATGTCCGCCAATTGTAATCGACAGGCCTCGTTTCTCTATCTCATCTTCTACTACATGCCTTACTTTATCCCAAAGCATAAATGTAAAAAATAGTTCATTTATATAATGCTTCGCAGCCCAATCGATAAGTTGTATTAAAAAAGGAATATCATCGTAATTTTCAATTACGAGCCCTCTTCTTACCATTTTTCCGCTATAGAATTTAGTAGGTATAAGACTAAAAACCTTGTGTTCTATTTTTTCGTTTGATAAAAAATGAACCCATCTGTACCCAAACATTTTTTTACAAATATGATATACGCCATAAAGAACCGACCTATCATTGGTGCCAATAACGTATATTTCGCGTTCCTTTTGTACGAAATGAAAACCATCAACAGAAGAATCATTGCTCAAGTAAGTCTGTTCGACTAAGCCTTTATCTATAAACTCTTGACCTAAGCCCAAAAAAAAAGAATATGGTAAAGGATCTTGAACATGTTGTGTATACTTTAGCAACTCATTTTTAGCAAATTCGGTTACTGACCTATTATTAAGGGTTATACATCTGACCGACATTTGGTCACCTCCTTATTAGTCTAATAAAGATTGATTTAATTCTTTCAAGATAAATCCTGAAAGTATAATGGCATTCGTCCAGCCACTTTCAATGACATATGCTCCCCAACCAGTGTCACCGTTATTTCCAAAGTATTCCCTGCTATCCAAATGGAAGGAACGCATCCAGCCTCCATCAAATTCCTGTTTATGCGACGAAATTTGGATAGACGTTAAAAATGGTATCAATTTATCAATCATCTCTTTTAAAACCGGGTCACTCGTTGCCTTCCAAGCTTCCCATGCATTCATGAGTAAAAAGTTATTGGTATATAATTGGTCAGCAATACCCTCCCCATTCATACGGAATACACCTGTATCTTCGGTCCCATAGCGCCCCGGATCCGGATTATCACTTTCCTCAATAGCACCTAACTCATGTTGCTTGTCTGCAAGGTAGAAAACGACTTCATATAAACCGTTCAGGATACGATCATCTTTTGTGACAGCATACGTTTGGGCTAAAGCTAGTAAAAATCGACTGTACCCTGCCGTCTTGCTATACATGAATGTTAGCTCATTTTTATTCTCAAGCATGTACAATGTCCCTTTTTTAGCAGTCTGTAAAAAACGTTCATCTTTCGAAACATGATAGGCGTGTATAAAAGCAGCATGAACGATGGATTCAAAGTGGGGATTCATACTGGCTAAGGTAGACGTTTGAAAATAACCATTTCCTTTGTCAAGTAGTTCTTGTTCACGAATGCACTCTGGCCGTAATCCATTTAGATTTTGCGTGTTTAGTAGAGCATACGCTGTTAACAAGCCTCTTTTTTTATACTCTTCGTTACCTGTTTTGCGATATAAGTATAATAACACCAGCGCAACCCAGCTATTGTCATCGGAGAATATTTGGTCCGGCTTGCTTTTTGGACTTTGAAACCATTTCCAAAAGCCGTATGTAACGGAAGTTGGGTCAGTATCTTGATAACCCGCTTCAAACAAATAGGTGAGTAAATTGCTAGACCTCTCCCACCACGTTTGATCCTTTGAATATTCTCCATACAAGTAAAATAGCAATGCACTATGAGCATGACAATCTGGCCGATAATCCCTACTAATATCACTTCGAATCGAATGGACATTTTCATAAATTCCTAGCGTTCCATCATCCTTTGGAAGAATCCCTGAATGCAAAAACCAATTCATGCCGTGTTCAATTGTCTTTTTGCTATCATTTTCCATTGAAGGTTTAATTACCTGAGGAAGGAATTGGATGGGCAACTCATAGTCTTGTTGGAGCCATTCAATAACGTTATTCCAAAGCCAATTCGGTCGTAATGTCCAGTTCTGATCATTCCCTAAAAAGGAGAACGTGGAATAAACGGCCGTTCCTTTACCGTATTTCTTCACGACAATACCAGGATATTTCCCTTTTTCTTCTGTTCTATGAGTTTCTTTAAAAAGGCCAACATCCAATAACCTCTTTGTATCAAAGGTAAAACCCGTTATAAACGGCCCCTGCCATTCGAGTACCTGCCCTATTTTACAAAAGGGATTATCCGTTGATATGACTGCTTTTTCGAGACGACGGTTAGTAACTGCAAAGTCTTGCTTGAAACCGAATAGACGTGAGGATGGAAAGTCTTCACAATTAAGTAGTTCTCCATACAATGTCCCACCCTGTTCAACAAAGACCCAGAGTTTTTCGAGCAATTCGTAGTCTAACTTCATCGGTACCCCATTGTTGTTACCATTTATGAAAATGGAGTGATACTGGAGGAGATCTTCATCTAGTAGTTGAGTTGGATCAGAAAAATAATGTGTATAGTTCACAAGTCTTTTCATGTTCTTACTTTTGTCTACGACAGCAATCATTGCTATTTTCACCTCATACCTTGTGAATTTTCGGCCACTCTAGTTCAATTCCGGCTAACACTAATTGTGCTTGAAAATCTTTTAGATGTTGTTCATTGTTTCTCACCTCATGTGGAACAAGACCATGGTCGATGCAATAAGATGCTAAATGTCCCGCTGCTTCCCCGATGTTCCATTCAACAGGGTGAAGGCGATAGCATCCATTTGTTATATGTGTAGTCCCGATATTTTTGCTAGCCGGCAAAAGGTTTTGAACTCGTATGGGTATCAAGCTACCAAGTGGAATTTGAAAAGGATGAGCCGAAAAATCGATATACGTGTTCATTCCTGTACTAGGATGAAGGTCGAGACGATAACAACCAATTCCTATACTATCTTTAAAATAGGTGGCACTCTCTTTTCCTTCTATTTCTCCGCTTATATGTTGTTCTTTCACGGTGAATTCTGCTTTAATTCTTCGTGATTCACGGATATATGGGTACATAGCCAATCCATCTTCTGTTCCCAAAACGTCCTTTCGCAACCGAATCCCTGGATAACCGAATCCCCCATCTGGACGAGGTGCTTCCGTCTGCATCCAATAAAGAAGTGATAAACTTAATTGTTTAGCATTATATAAATGCTTCGCTTTGTCTTCCTCTGAAACATCTATAATTGGACCTAGCCAGTAATCGTTTTGTGGCCAATTCACTATAGTAATATCACTTTGATATGTACCCTTTTCAAAATTACTGCTATCTACGATTCTTCGATAATTCCATAATGAAAACGTGTCTGGTTCGTAAAAAAAGGAATATTTAACTGGCTCCAAGGTATGGGGGACCAGTCCCCACCAGCTTAACTGCTTTGCTGGCCAAAAGTCAGCTTGATAGTTTTTCCAAAAGTCATATTGAGCTGGCTTTTCAATTTTATGGTCTTCTCCGTCAATATAATCAATGGCAAAACAATAGGTAAAAGCCTGCATATTAAATGGCTCTTCCTCTTTAGCTGCATGGTCTTCACCTGTTTCTGCTTGTGATTCAGCACCGGTCACATATTCTACATTTGCAAGAGGTAACACATCTCCAACTTCTGTTGCGTCTAAAAAATACTTTCCTATTAATATATAAGTTAAATCTGTATTATAGTGCTGAACAGTAACAGACCGCACTTGATCATCATCTGTTTCCGCATTCACAATTTTGTGTTCTAATAACAATGTAAGTTTCCCATTTGAAAGATAAGGAGCTAACATATCGTATAGTACACGTAATGCTACTCTTGGTTCATGACTAATGGTACTCACTATTGCATGCCCCGGATTAAATTGATTATTGAACCTTTGCGTTGTCGTTACTGGATAATTGGTTGTATAGTATTCTCGTATTTTGTTTCGGAATGTTCGATAGTTTCTTGTTGCACCAAAGCTTTCAATCCAAGGGTGTTCATCTGGCGGTACACCTTGGCTCGTAATTTGACCACCAATCCATTTTGTTTCTTCGGTCATCAAGACCGTTTTTCCAGTCTGTAGGGCAGAAAGTGCAGCAGCACATCCTCCTAGACCTCCACCTATAATCACCAAATCTGCATGTAATTCTTGAGAAACTGTCAATGTTTCACCCCGCTACTAGTGTGTTCTTTCTTCTCTATCAAAAACACGTACTACTATAAAACACTACTCTCACCATTTCTGGTTGATTCTTTATAATTAGCTCCCACCGATACGATGTGGGAGCATATTTTACTGTTATACATTCTTTTTATTTCAATTTTACAGGTGCTTTATTCCCAAAGGATTGATAGGCTGCTAAAGCTACTTCGACTGCTTTCAAGCCTGCGTGCCCGGTTGCAAGCGGTGATCTTCCTTCTCTTATACTTGCTACAAAATCCTCAATCAACCCTGCGTCCATATCGTCTCCCCAGCCAATCCATTTGACACCGTCTTGATTGGAATATAAATCGATTTTCTGTGAAAAAGCATCAATTTTTAACGTTCCTTTTGATCCGATTATTTCCATGGTTACATCGCCCCATGTTGGATAATAATCATTTCTTGACCAACTACAATCCAACGTAGCAATCATTCCATTTGTAAATTCCATGCTGAGAATACCGCTATCATCAATTGGATGATCAATATATAGATTGCCAATTTCTGCATAGACTTCTTTCACTTCGGCTCCTGTAAACCATCTCATAATATCGACAACATGGACCGTGTGATCAAGAACGGCTCCCCCACCGGATTTCTCTTTATCAATAAACCAGCCTCCTGGATTGGTACCACGATTTGTACCTTTTATCGCTAAAATATCTCCTAAGATACCTTGCTCCAACAATTTTTTCGCTTGTTGAACAGGTGTGTTAAATCGAACAGGAAACGCGGTTCCTAATAAAACTCGATTCTGTTCACAAACACGGATCATTTCTTCCATATCTTGTAGATTAGTAGCTAATGGTTTCTCGCAAAGTACATGCTTCCCAGCATTGGCTGCGGCAACCACATGCTGATGATGAAGAGTGTTTTCAGATGTGACAATGACGGCATCTATATCAGAATCAAGCAACTCGTGATAGTTTTTATAAAAAGTTGTTTCAAAAAGCTGGGCATATTTCTGACCTCGATCTTCATTATCATCAGCAATTCCAGCTAACGTAACACCTTTCATCTTCTTTAGAACAGACGCATAGCTAGTGGCATGCATATGGGCGAAACTAATAATTCCAATTTTCATATTAGTTCTCCCCCTCTTGATTTAGATATACAGGTACCCCTGTTTTTAACGATTGAAGAGCTGCGACTGATATTTCTAGAGCTTTATATGCATCTTCAGCTGTGACAGTTGGTGTTTCATTTGTCTTTAAACAAGTTAAAAAGTGTTCCAGCTCGATAAAATAAGGTGAATTCTTCAATGGGCTCTGAGGTATCGCAACACCAGCCTTTGTTTCATTACTTTGTTTTAGCGAAAGTAAAACAGGCTCTTCTTTTAAGCTATCATATTCAATAATTCCATTTTTTCCGGCAAATTCATACTGAGTAGAAAATCTCTCATGTGCCCATGAACCTTCAACATGTGCAATGACACCTGATTTGAAAACCAATGTCACGATTGCATAATCGAGATGATCCATATTTTTTTCTGCTAGACCTTTTGCATAGACTCGCTCAACTTCCCCAAACGTCCAACGAAGAAAATCAAAATCATGAATAATTAAATCAAGAATCACTCCACCGCTTTTCTCGTGATCTGCATACCAATTGTTCCAGCCAGGAGGAAAATTCCCTCCACGTCTCGTTCGAACAACCCCAATATCACCGATTGCTCCATTCGTAACAAGCTGTTTTGCTTCTGAATATTGAGGAAAAAAACGTACAACATGGCCAACATATAACTTCACATTTTTGTCATTACAATAGTCAATCATTTCTCTCGCATCTTGAAGTGTGTAGGCTAAAGGTTTTTCACAAATGACATCAATGCCATAATCTGCAGCTTTCATTACATACTCCATATGGAGGAAGGTAGGAACACAAATATCAATGACGTCGATACGTTCCAGTCCGTTAACTGCCTCTTCTAGACTTGGAAATATTTTTGTATCACAATCTCCTATTATTTTCTTTGCTTGCTCTGTTCGTATATCTACAATACCGACTACATGAACATCTTCCATTTGATAATAGGAGGTAGCATGTTCCATACCCATCGTTCCCGCACCAATCAATAACACATTTTGCATATGATCAATCCTCTATTCTTTAATTTTTCTTGAACTGTATGTTCTGGTAACGGAAAGGAGTTACTCCTCTCCCGTGCTCCCTAATATCTCTTTTTGATAACCCTAGGCTATTACACTCATTAAGTCACATGTGAAAATTTCCTGCTGTTGCAATTCGATGGTAGAAATGATTACCAAGAGTTCCTTCAGGAATACCGTTTGGACCATCATGAACTAATCTCTTTTCTTCCAATTCCTCCAGTCGGTCAATACTACCATCGAGCCACTGTTGAATTCGCAATTGGATTGTTTCGAATCGAGCAATAAGTCCTCCGTAACGGAATTCAATTATCTCCCATCCAAAAGGTTTGTTTAATGAGAACCATATCTCTCGATGTTTGCAATGTAGGACGGAAATTTCTTTGGCCAATTCTTTGAATTCTTCTAGTAAAGTTGCCATATTTCCTTTATCTTGTTGGTCATAGGCAGCCTTCAGTTGGATTCCTATCTCTGCTTTTACACTTAAAACGCGAGCAAGCTGTTCATAAAACTCAAATACTTGAGATGCGTGAGGATTTCGTTCCTTCGCGGCCTGTAATTGAGGAACTAGCTCTTGGTAATGATTATTCATATTTAGTCCACGGATGTTTTCATCAAATAGTCCTATTAACGGATCCTGCCATAATAAAAACTTTGATGCGTTTGAAGACTTAAGATTATTTTTCATCACCCCAGGCGTCTCGTCTAATTGATTGAGAATAAGAAAATCATCTAAATGATTGCCGGTACAGAAATGAAAACGTTGGGATAAGTGTTCCTTTGTGACTGTTTCATGGTAGGTATGCTCCGCATAAAGCTGAATGACAGGTAGTGCTGTCGTAAGTGGTGTTTCTGCACCATTGTCACCCCATAATGTGGTAAAGACTTCCGGTAAGCCGTCTTTTTTACACGCAGCTAAAGCAGCCTCTGTTGTCTCAAATGCTCTTCCGTAATTTGGTGAAATTCCATTCCATGTCCATGCTCCACCAGCAAAAAGGGTGTCTTTACCAAGCTCCTTATGCTTTTGAATATAAGATCTATAAAATTCCTCATCATCATGATAATAGTCCCAATAGACAAGTTGAATATTTTCAGGGATTGATTCAATTGCTTCTTTTGGAATAACTAAATTCTCATCATAGTATTCACCGTGTTTTGAACCGAGTCGGAAATACATATCGCTCCAAATCATAGGTTTCAATCCATAACGCTCTGCAATCGAAACGACTTGATCTAAGTGGCGATTCATAATGTCAAATCGGTTCTCATAGCCATTCAAATCCAAATACCGTCCTAGGCCAAGTTGATGTGCTTCATCCATTCCAATATGAATGCGGTTTGATTTGAAAGGTTTTGAAGCAGCCTTTATCATATTTTCAATAAATTCGTATGTTTTTGATTCTCCAACTAGTAAAATATCAGCTGTATCACGTATGTCTTTTGCGTAGCCCCATTTTAATGCCATTGATAGATGGGCAAGCGTTTGAATACATGGAATCATTTCGATACCAAATGTGTCCGCATATGCATCACATACCTTTAGTTCGGCTTCTGTATACCTCCCACGCATATACCCAAAATACGGATAATCAGGTACTTCGTATGTATCTTCGGTGTAAAGCATAACCACATTTAATCCCATTACCGCCATTTTTCTTAACAGAACTTTAACTTCCTCTACTTTAAGTACGGCATTTCTTGAAACATCAAGCATCACGCCACTTGTTTGAAATTGGGGTTGTTCCGTTACGTCAAATTCACCACTTTTGGTATAATTCTCTACCCAAACACCTATAGCACGATAGAAATGGATTTTTTCTTCATAGAAGATCTCACCTTTTCCGTCTTTATTACTCACTTGAATAGGACCAACTCTCTGCGTAACATTTATGGAATATCCCTCTTTATGTAATTGAATGTTCAAATCATCAGTTAAAAGCTGCAATCCCTCTATAATCGAGTTTGTATCACCCAGTAAATTAATTCTCATATTGCACCTCCATAATTACTATATTCATATTTTTTAAGATAAACCTTAGTAGTTTCAACGGTATACAAATTCACCTTTTATAATGGTGCTTTTCACTTCTAGATCACGCGATAAGATAACTATATCCGCATCATATCCATTAGCAATTCGCCCCTTGCGATCACTGACACCAGATACGATAGATGGATTAAAAGAAGCCATATATACAGCCTCCTCAATCGGTATTCCACACCTATTAACAAGAAATTGCACGGCTTTATCTAAAGTTAAAGAGCTTCCAGCAAGACTACCATTCTCCAACATTACTTTTCCATCTTGTTTGTAGACTGTTTTTCCACCAATTTGATGACAACCATCTTGTAATTGGTTCGTCCCGGTGCAATCGGATACCAAGGTTATGTTATCCGTACCTTTAATCTGGTGCAGCCATTCAATCATTTTGGGATGGACATGAAAGCCATCTGCTATAACCTCACAATGCAATGCGTCTATGTCGAGTGCAGCAAAAGCTGCGGTTAATGTCCGATGAGAAATTGGTGCCATTCCATTAAAGCAATGTGTCACTCTTGAAAGACCGTATCTCATTGCTTCCTCGATTTCTTCATAGTTCGCTCCTGTATGTCCAGCTGATATCATAATCTTTCTATTATGTAAAAATGAAATTATTTCTTTCGTATTTGGTAGCTCGGGTGCTAATGTGATAATACGAACGAGATTTTCATCCAAATGAAGCACCGATTGTACGTCTTTCATCGTTGGATTTAGGATGAATTCCGATTGTTGTGCGCCTTTATACTGCTTACTAATCCAAGGTCCTTCTAAGTGAACGCCAACTAGTTGGGCCCCAGGATGTTTCTCTAGCGCGACCTCTTTACTTAACAAAAGGAAGGTTTTAATATCCTCTAATGGAGCAGCCCTTGATGTTGACAAATAACTTGTCACACCAAATTGAGGGAGCCCATTTTGAATATGATAAAAACCTTCCTTCTTACAGTCCATAAAATCTGCACCATTCAGACCGTGAATATGAGTATCAATAAAACCAGGACAGATCCACCCCTCTATTTGGTAGAAGGGCAGATCCTTTAATTTCTTTTTAGATTTGTCACCAACGAAAATGATCTTTCCGTCTTTGATTTCCACAAGCGTATTTTCAAAGATTTTCTTGTCCGTAACAACATTTCCATTTACGTAAAAGTGGTTACACATCATAGACTTCCATTTCCTTTCCGTTTGTTACCTAACTTTCTTCTATATAAAAGAAATTAATTTTGTAAGTGTTGTAGATTCCTTATTTAGTAATTTTTCAAATTCCTGTGGAGCATCCTCGAATTCTACAACGTCTGTTAAAAAGGGAGAAACGTCAATTCGCTTTTCCTTAACAAGACGAATATATTCTTCTAGATTCCTGCCTTCTGTCCATCGTACATATTCATAAGGGTAATCAATGGCTTCTTTTTCATAGACACTGTCATATCTACCAGGCCCACCGGCTCGAGAAATAAGAAGCTGTGCCTCTTTCCCAAACATGAGATTTCTAGGAAAATCAGGTTCAATATCACCCACAATGACCGCTTTTCCCTTGTTGCGAATCCAGTTCAAGCATTCATGAGTAAGCGGAGATCGTTTTCCTCCTACACACAAAAGAACAGCATCGGCACCACGAGATTTTGTTTCAATCCTAATTGCCTCTTCCATGGCTTCAACAGTGGCAAATGATTTAATGTTGTCTTCCTTCATCATATTTACTCGACCTTCGTGAAGGTCAAATGCAATCACATTATAGGAAGCAGCATTGGCAATTTTTGTAATTAATTGTCCGAGAACTCCAAGGCCGACAATAACCACGGTTTCACCAAATTGAAGGTTAGCTATGCGAAGGGCGTGAATCGCTATTGCCCCTAGTCCACCAAGAGCAGCCTCTTTTGGAGCAACGGATTCTGGAACCTTAGCAAAAAGTGTTTTTGGTACTCGCAAATATTCATCATGATGTACGTATGGTGCACCATAACAAGCAACCAAATCACCTTTTTCGACATCAGTGATATCAGTAGAGACCTCAATCACTTCACCCATTGCACTGTAACCTAGATGAAATTGCTTATTCTCACTCTGTGACAGCATGGAAAGTTCTGTTCCAGGTGAAATAACTGAATATAATGTTTTGACGAGAACATATGATGCTCTTCCCTCTAGGCTTGGCATTTCATCTTCAATGATTTCAACTTTCTTGTTGTGCGCAACTAATCTTTTCATTTGAAATCCTTCTTCCGTCGATTATTTCGCAAACCACTTTGATAAATTTGCTTTTACAAACTCATCATCATGTAGATGTGGATAGCTCGCATAAATCCGATCTAATTCATCTGACTGGCCCGAACTAAGCACTTCGCGATCAACTAAACACCAATTTCCTTGTAACAATCCTTGTCTTGCTAAAATTTCATTAATTCCAGCTATACTTCCTTTAAAACCGTTACGAGAATCGAATATTGCTGCATTTGCATCAGTTATTTGTTGTCCAAGTGTTAATAGCCCATTTGGAATCGATTTCTGACCTCTCACCATTTTTATTTCCTTAAATGTATCTACAACCGTCTTTGTCCAAACAGACCAATGTCCAAGTAAACCACCAACAATTTGCTTTTCAACTTTCTGATCACCGACCGTAAATTCAAAGGTTGTTACTAAATCATTAATGATGTTATCGTCATTCCCTGTGTAAAGAGCGATTTCCTCATTACGAGGTGAATGGCAAACGGCACGAACAACGTCAATCGAACAATAACGATCAAAAGGAGCAGTCTTTATCGCATGAACATTTGGAATCGAAGCAAATCGTTCCCAAAACTCATATGTAAAAATCCGTCCCCCAACTGCTGGCTGTAAATAGAAACCGAAGACCGGTATAATTTCAGCAACTTTTTCAGTGCGCTCTAATAATTCATCTTCAGATAAGTGATTCAAACCACCCATACTCAGTAGTCCTAAATCATAGCCTACCTTTTTACTAAATGTTGCTTCCTTAATGGCCTGTTCAGTAGGTCCACAAATGCCAGCGACTTTAATAAAATCATCTGGAACATTGGCGCGCTTTGTTTCCTCAATGGCGATGGATAACACTTGTTCATATAGGTTAAACTCAGGATCACGAATTTCAAATTGAGTGGTATGAACTCCTACTGCAATCCCACCTACACCAGCATCAATATAGTAACGAGTAAGTGCTCGTTGACCAGCTTCATCAAGCTGTCTGTTTTCAGTTAACGCTAAAGGATGGGCTGGTATGACTGTTCCTTCATGAAGTTTTCTCTTAACAGCCTCTTTTAGCATTAAAATGCACCTTCTCTTTCTTGGAAATGTGTTGGTTTATTGATTGTCTGTCCATCACTCACAACCCAATGAGCAATCATATCAATCATTTGTTGAACCGTTACTTTTGGATAGCCAAACAGTTTATGAGCATGCGAAGCATTATTTAATAACGCAGTCGGGTCTTCGCTGTTCACAAACACAGGTTCTTTGTCCATTCGCTTTCCAAACTCTTTTGCGAGCCATCTAACTGACAATGTTTCAGGTCCTGTAACATTGATGATTTTCGGTGGATAATTAGTATGTAACAAGGAACGAATTGCATATTCGTTTGCATCCCCCTGCCAGATTACATTGACATTCCCCATCGTTAAATCAATTGGATTTCCTTTGTGTACAGATTTCGCAATCTCGAGTAAAACTCCATAGCGGAGGTCAATCGCATAATTTAATCGAAAATGAACGATTGGTGTTTGATTTTTATGAGAAAAATAAGTAAGTACTCGTTCTCTACCTAAGCAGGATTGTGCATACTCACCAATTGGATTAGGTGGTACATCCTCAGTACAGCCATTACTTAATACAGAAGTCAGTGGATATACATTTCCGGTTGAAAAAGATACAATTCGTGAGTCTTTAAACTTTTCTGCGATGCGACCTGGTAAATAAGCGTTCATAGCCCATGTACGATGTTCATTTCCGACGGTTCCAAATTTTGTACCAGCCATAAAGATAATGTTCTTCACATTTGGAAGGTTTTGAAGGTCATTTTCATTTAAAAAGTCCGCTTTGATTGTATCAATTCCACATGCTTCTAATTCATCTATTAAACTCTCATCTGAGAATCTTGCAACACCAATTACTTTTTTAGTTTGACCCGACTGATCAACAGCCCTCTTCGCTAATTTCGCTAAAGTAGGTCCCATCTTGCCACTTACACCTAAAATCATAATATCTCCATCAAGCTTTTGGAGATCCTTTATTAATTCTGTGCTAGGTGTTGACATAAAATCCTCTAATTCTGCAATCGTTTCCATCTGAATCCTCCTAGTACCGTAGTATAGTTGTTTCTACAACATAAAACATTTGATAATTCTGAATTACCTTTATTTTATCGATGACATTTTTAAAAGACAAGTCACTTAATGGTCTTTTAATAATCACGTAAAATTTATTGACATTTCTAAAAATTGCTTTTACTCTAGTAGTAAGATTATTTAAAGACATTTCTTTAATATGTCTTTAAACTGGAGATGAAATAATGAAAACTAGTCAATTATCAGAACAGGATACCGAAATTATTATTGGTATTGTTAGTCCTGAAGCACTTGAAAAAGAAATAATGAAAGCGCTTGAAGCATTCCCGAATTTTCAGCCAGTTTTTCTACATACGACCCCTTCTTCTATTGATATAGAGGTTATGACTACCTTGATCAGTAAAGTGGAAGTTCTTTTGTTTATGGAATTTCCGACATATTTAAAAGCTAAACAACTTATCAATTTTTCGATTCCAGCTCACTATGTCCCCATAATGGGAACTGGGCTTTATCGGTCTTTATTCCTTATTAAAAATCAATACGATAGTAAACATTTCTCTATTGATACGGTTGAAGAAAAATATATTCGCCGGATCCTTTATGAATTAGACGAATCGAACTATGAATGTACATCATACCCTAATTATAGTCAGCCTGATTGTTTCGAGGATATTGTCCAGTTTCACCAAGACAACTATAATAAGCTAGGCTCTTTCGCTATAACCGGTGTTCAGGAAATTGCACGAAGGCTTTCGGAATTGTCTATACCTTTTGAATGGGTTACACCCACCTATCAAGATCTAATTGTTTCTCTTGAACGTGCATTACTCGCAACGGAAGCTCGTAAACATAAAGAATCTCAAATTGTTTTTGGGATCATTGATATTGACAAGTTTGATAAAGCTACAGAAAAATACACAACAGAACATGAAGTACAATTATTTAAACTTAAATTCCAACAAATAATGTTAAATTACACAAAGCTCCTTGATGGTCATTTGATTAATTCAGGAGGAGAAGAATTTTCATTTATCACCACACGTGGCATATTCGAAAGAGAAACACGCGGTTATAAATTCATTCCTTTATTAAATTCAGTTAAAACCGAGCTAGGTGTATCCATTAGTATCGGTGTTGGTTTTGGTCTCTCAGCTGCAGAAGCTGGAAACCACGCAAGACTTGCACTCCGCCAATCAAAGGAATTAGGAGGCAATGTTTGCTACATCGTTCGTGAAGACCAGAGTGTAATCGGGCCAGTGGATATGATAACTGATACTCAATATGAAAAATATGATTTATCGATAACAGATGCTGAACTTCTCCATAAGGCAGAAAAGGCAGGAATGTCTGCTGCCTATATGACAAAGCTTATGGCAAGAGTAGCACGCCATAAGAAATTTGATTATACAGCCCAAGAGTTAGCAGATACTTTAAACATTACAACAAGAAGTGCCCATCGAATACTTTTAAAATGGATGGATGCTAATTTAGTAGATATTGTCGGCGAAGAAAAAATCACCTACAAAGGAAGACCAAGGCGAATATATAGACTAAGCTTCATCATAGATGAAAACGAATAATCAATATCAAGAATAAAATGGCGGGTAAACGAAATTTACCCGCTTATACTTTAGATTCGAAACCTTATACATAGACCCGTTCCCCTGTATCCCTACTTTTATTAGCTGCTTCGATAAATTGGATAATTTCTACTGTTTCATGTAGTGGAACACCAGAACTTCCGCCCTCAAAGAAAAGCATAATTTCTTCTAATAAACTAGCATAGAACGGTTTTGTGTGATTCGAAATCGAGACAAGGTGATTCCCTTTTTCAAAATGAATAGTCGCTCCAAATTCACCATTCCCTCTCCTATTCCCTCTTGCCGTACCGATTCTGCCATCCTGCCATTGTGAAACAATTAAGTCAGAATCATTAGTGGATATTGAAGTAACATGTTGCGCCCCTTTACCTAAAATAGTAAAAAGCATCTCAATCGTATGTATCCCATACCAAAAATAGCCTGGTTGCGTGTTGACCATCTCCATCGGTCCAAAGCAGTCTACTCCAATGATTGCTCCTTTATCGTGAATTGAAAGAGCTTGTTTTACTTCTTCTGCAAAACGTAAAGCAGAGGAGCTCATAATTGGAGTACCGTATTTTTCAGATAGGTTTACCATTTGAATTGCCTCTGAAGAAGAAAGCGCAAATGGTTTGTCGACAAATATAGGTTTTCGATACTCCACGAGTTTACTAACTTGTTCAAGATGAACACGTCCGTCTACAGACTCTAAGAGAATCGCGTCACTTTGCTCTGCTACTTCATCAATCGTATGAACTAGTTGAACACCATATTGTTGTACTTCTTTCGTTATCCCCCCTATCCGAGAATAACTTAACTCAAAATCAGATGATCCGACCGGATATGCTACAGTTACCTCTCCCCCTTTTATATAAAAAGGGTTGGTCGGATCGTTTAACAATTTTGTAAAAGCAGATGCATGGGATGTATCTAAGCCGATTATTCCAATCTTCAAATCCCTCATATCTTAGCTCCTCAATAAAAATTTTTATTCGATTATTTAAGTCCCGATAGTTGGATACCTTCTGTAAAATACTTCTGGAAGAACAAGAAGATAAGAAACGTTGGGATAAATGAAATCGTTGACCCTGCCATTTCAATTCCAAAGTTCCCTTCTTTACTTAAGGTTGAGGCTAATCCAACTGTGATTGGATACATTTTTTCATTTGTCATATAAATAAGGGGTTGGAATAAATCGTTCCAGTTACTTACGAATGCGAACGTTCCAACTGTAGCAATGGACGGAAACGCCAAAGGCATATAAATTTTTCGGAACACATGAAAATCATTGGCTCCGTCCATCCTTGCTGCCTCATCTAATTCCATAGGAATACCCTGCATAAATTGACGTACTAAAAACACACCCATAATGGCCCATAGTTCTGGAACAATCAATGCTTGATATTCATTAATCCAACCGAACTTTGAGAACATGATAAATTTCGGTATGATTAATAATTGTGACGGTATCATGATAACGGCCATGAATGTCCAGAAAACAAATTCCCTTCCAACGAATTGTTTTCTAGCAAAAATATAACCTAATAATCCAGCAAAAAACATTTGTGAAAAAACAGGAATAACAGTTACGATAATAGAGTTCATAATCCATCGTAAGAAGTTGTCATTCCGGAATAGATACGTGAAGTTATTGATAGACGGATCACTTGGAATCCAAAATAATGGATCCATTGCCGCAAAAGTTGTTTCTTTAAAAGAACTTAATACCATAATTAAAAATGGAAGGAGAAAGCAAAATCCTAAGAAAATCGTGACAATGTATTTTAGTAGTTTAGTAAGCAAGTATGTTCATCTCCCTTCAACTCTCGAGCTTTAATAGATCCCTTGATCTTTACCAAAATATTTTCTTTGAATAAGCGATATCAGTAAAATTATCGCGAATAATACGTAGGATAAAACAGCTGCATAGCTGAAATTCAAATTCGTAAATCCGATTTGATAAAGATAAAACACAATAGTACTTGTCGAGAAGTTTGGTCCTCCATTTGTTAATAAGAATGCCGAGTCAAAAATTTGAAACGAACCAATTGTCGTAATGATTAACACATAGAAATGGATTGGTTTTAATAATGGGAATGTAATCAACCAAAATGATTTTAAAGGTGAAGCACCATCGATTTTCGCCGCTTCGTACATGTCTTTTGGGATGGACTGTAGTCCTGCAAAATAATAAATCATCGTACTACCTGATACTTTGAAAATACTCAACCCAGCCAATACAATAAGTGCTTGGGAAGCATCAGATAAGAATAATTGTGAGTCTATACCAACAAAGCTTAATAAATAGTTGATAAAACCTGATTCCGTTCCTGAAAACAGCCATTCCCAGATTCCTGCTACAACAACAAACGATGTAACAACTGGTAGGAAAAAGATTCCTTTAAAAATTTTCGTAAAACGAATTCCTGATTTTATGACAAGCGCTAAAATCAAACCAAGTGCCATTGTAGGAAGAATATAATAGAAGGAAAATAATACAGTGTTCCAAATTGATTTTATAGCAATATCATCTTGAAATAATTGCTTCCAGTTTCGTAATCCAACAAACTCAGATGTACCGATGATTCGGAAATTGAGAAACGTTAATATGAAACTATAAATAAATGGAATGACTTGAAATATTAAAAAATGAATCAGAACTGGAGTAAGTACAATATAAACAATAGCATTTCTTCTTAACTCAGCTTTAATCCTATTTTTTAAAGGAGGCTTGACCTTTTTGACAGTGTTTAGGGGTACTTTGTTATGAGTTTCTACGACCTTTTCCAAGCTATCACCTTATTTCGTAAGTAATAAATAAAAACTTTAATAAACAGAGAGTCTTATTCACGAAGGAATAAAACTCTCTTAATATAAGAAGCTATTCGTTTACGGCTTTGCTAACTCAGCTTCAATTGCTTCAGCTGCTGCATCTGCTGCTTCTTGAGGAGTTTTATCTCCTGCCATCATTGTTTGTATTTCAGCTTGAATAAATGGCATGATTGCACGACCTTTTGGATGAATAACACCTGGTAATGCAAATTGAGTATATGTTGCAAGTTGGCTCATATATTTGTTCGAATCAAAAATGTCTTTCGCCTCTTCTTGAGTAGGGATATACTGAGTTACTGTATTAAAGATACGTTGGTTTTCTGCATTCGTAACAGCTTTTACAAATTCTGCTGCTGCTTCTGGGTTATCACTATTAGATGGGACCACGAACATACCTGTTGTTCCGTATGTTAGCTGTTTTTCACCAGTTAAAGGTGCTCCAATCGCAAAATCAAATGTACCCTCTTTTTCTAGTTGTGTAACACTAATTCCAGATCCAAGAACTGCCAACATTTTTCCACCAAACCAGATTTCATCTTGGGTAGTTGAGGTAATTGAATCTTCAGGGATATATCCCTTTTGATACATGTTATTCACGTATTCAAACGCTTTTACACTCTCTGGGCTATTAATTAATACTTTGTTGTCTTCTGTAACAACATCACCACCAGCTTGCCAAATCCAAGGATAGATTGTTCCGTTCATGGAACCGCCACCTAGATATGATAATGCATAGAAGTCTTTTTCTTTCGCTTTTGCTGCCCATGCATCGAATTCTTCCCAAGTTGTGGGAAGGTTTGCTGGATCTTCTCCGATTTCTTTCACTACATCTAAATTATAGAAAAACGTATAAGCTTCTTGAAGAATTGGTAGTCCGTATTTTTTATCCTTCCAAGTTGTAGAAACTAATGAGGACTCTACGAATCCATCAAGATCACCATCTTTTAAGTATGGATCTAATTCTAGTAGCATGCCTACATCTGCATATTGTGGCATTTGGTCAGGAATTGCATAGAATACATCCGGTCCGTTGTTAGCCGCTAAAGCAGTTAGAACTTTTTGGTCACGATTCGCCCACGGAATTGTTTCGATATTTACCTCTACATCTGGAAACTCTTCATTGTAATTTGCAGTGATTTCTTTCCACATTTCCTCTTCTTTCTTAGCATCACCTGTATAAGGATGTACCCACACAGTGATTTCACCATCAACTTTTCCATCTTCTTTCTTAGGATCTGTGCTTGAGTCATTACTACAAGCAGATAAAAGTAAGCTACCTGAAAGCAAAAGTGCCATGAACGAAAAACGTTTCTTTTTCATCTACGAATTACCCCCTATTAAGTTCAAAAATAAAATCTTACAGACTAACAAATAACCTCATATTCTTTTTATCCATCCCCCCTTTTATTATTTAACTGAAAATACTAATAATTGAAAGCCTATACATTTGTTGTTAAAAAATTTTCTGCAATTTCTAACACTTTACTTCTCTTATTCTAGTTCCTCTGTATTATTGTGACAAGTCTATAAAGTGTCTTTAATAATATATGGTATTTAATTTAGTACCTATACAAAATGAAGAGTAGTGATTACACATAGTTCAAACCCTGTGGAAACGGAAACGGAATTGGAAAAATAGAATTCCCTGTATTATTTCCTTTTACGATTAGTTCTTCCAGTTCAGCATTACTGATAAGTACGGACTCATTCTTATATATAATCTTTCTCGTGTGTTCGTCTACCTTCGAAATCTGTAGCTTCTCATTAAAATATGGTGTAAGTTGTTGCAATAATAAATCGAGATTCATAATTTTCATGGTACCCGGAAACAGTTGTTCTTTCTTCTCAAGAACGATACCAAGCTTTTGGACCATGTCTTTTTCATAGTTTGGTAAATTGAATAATAACGTTTGTATCCCATAAGTAAATGCTTCTGCGATCAAACTTTGAATGGCTTCGGGGTCTCCTCCCCATTCAATAATTCGTGAGTCGACGTTTTCTTGTTCATGATAAGGTACCGCGAAGACTAAAAATGCTTTCACTTTATTATTTTCTTCTGCTAGGAGAACTTTGTGCTTCATTTTAAAAATACTCGCAAATCCGGCAGATGCATTAAGTTGTGCGATTTCATATATGCTTTGTTCATAACGGATTGAGCGACCACGACTAAGTTTTCTCATAGTAAACAAGTCGGTAGGTTGTAGTTCGCGAACCGTATAAGTCTTTTCAGGTTTCAACTCACCTTGATGAATTGTATATTGATTCATCTTCCCATAAAATGTACATCCTTGTTTCAAGTAAAGTGGTAAATCACCAGAAACAAAGAGGACGGATGCACCAGACTTGTTAGCATGATCAAAAATCATTTGTAAAAGTCTGTTAGCGAACCCTTTCTTTCGGTAAGCCGGATCCGTACAAACCGCACCAATGGAATAAGCTTGAACCTCAGCATCTTCAATATGTAGTACAGAGGGAACTAACCCAATAAAAGAAACTAATTTTCCATCTACAAATGCACCGTATGATTGATGGAGTGCTGACGAGAAAACCTGTGGAAAGGCAATCCCCATGGATACATGACCTTCTTTACGAAAAACTTTATCTGCTAATTCAATTGCCTGTTTAAGGTCATTTTCTTCTAGTAGTCTGTATTCGACCATTCGTTTCACCTCAACTTCTTTTTTCTTTTTATAAACTTCATATTTCGTACTGTGAAAAATGTAATCGCTAACACTTTGAATCGTGTTATAATACAATTAAACTTTCTGAACTTACTTTCTATTTTATTCGAATTTTATAAAGTGACAAGTCTATTAAGTGTCTTTAATTATGCATTACAATTTTAAAAAACGTATCGAGGTGTATCTATTGAGTGGTTGGGAAAAGTTTAATAGCTATGCAATATGGATGTTGAAAGTGGCATATGTGAATTTACTGTGGATTGGCTTTACGATCGCAGGTTTAGGAGTATTTGGACTATTTCCGGCGACTGGTGCAATGTTTGTGATTGTACAAAAATGGCTCCGTGACGAACCAGTCGATCGTATCTTTCATTCCTTTTGGAAAACCTTTCGAAAAGAGTTTATCTCACTTAATAAATTTGGACTGTTTTTTATCCTAATTGGTTATGTACTTGTCTATGATTTTCTGTTTGTTTATCAGAATGTGGACAAGCTAAAATTGCTGTTTCCTGTTCTCCTATTTTTAGCAATTTGTTATTTGGTAGCGTTACTCTATTTCTTCCCTGTCTACACGCAATTTGAGATGAAGTTCTTTCAATATATAAAACAATCATTTTTAATTGGGGCTAGCTCTTTGTTGGAGACCATACTCATGTTAACAGCTTGTATGCTTCTTGGGATTATCATCAACTTAATCCCTGGGATCATCCCGTTGTTTACTGGAAGTGTACTTGCTGTAGCTATTACATACTGTAGCAATAGATCCATTGTAAAAATTAAAAACAAAAAAAAGAGCATGGTCTTCTAAATTAGATTTGTCCTTCAACCGATTTGAAGGACTTCTTTTGTTATTAGCTATTCCAGTGCCTCCTCCTCTATTTACCTCTAACACCTCCTGACCCTAGCACTCTTAACTTTCTTCATCAATTTTCTCCCTACTAATTAAAGACCGTTAAAAGTCTTGATTATTCCTACTATTCTTTTACACTTTATATAAGTTTAATGGATTATTAGTGTATCACCTAAGGAGGATCACAAAATGGACTTCAGTAAACTTTATTATTATTCGCCTACTCCCAAAGCAAATGAACCAAAGGTTTTTACAAGAGATTTAATCGTGTATGGAGCAACTCCTGCTGGAATAACCGCAGCCATACAGGCAAAGCGAATGGGTCTTTCAGTCATTATTGCTGAATTTGGTAGACATATTGGTGGGATTACAGCAAGTGGATTGGGAGCCTCAGATGTTGGTGCAAAAGAAGCAATTGGTGGGTTATCTAGACAATTTTTTCAGGAACTAGGAAACTATTACAATAAGGAAGAACAATGGACTTTCGAACCTAAGGCTGCTTCCTATGTATTTGAAAAGATGCTAAACGAATATAAAATAGAAATTGTCTTTAATCAACACGTTGTAGACGTAAAAACAGAGAATAAAAGTATTAAAGAATTACAAATGGAAGATGGCACGATTTATAGAGGTGCTTTTTTTATCGATTCAAGCTACGAAGGTGACGTCATGGCAAAAGCCGGTGTTACCTATACTGTGGGACGAGAATCAAATTCGACCTATAAAGAGACATATAATGGTGTGCAATTTGGTCATCCTCATCATCAATTTGAAAAATGGATTGATCCGTATGTAGTTGAAGGTGACCCTTCAAGTGGGGTATTACCCGGTATCACTGAAACATCTAATGAAACTTTGGGTTATCAAGGACAAGGTGACAAGCGAATTCAAGCCTATAATTTTCGTATTTGTCTAACCAAAAATAAGGATAATCGTGTACCATTTCCGAAGCCTCCCTTCTATAACCGCGATCGCTATGCATTGTTACTACGATACATTCATGCGGGAGTCTGGGATGTGATGAATCTACATACATTATTACCCAACGGAAAAACGGACTTAAATAACTATGGAGGATTCTCTACGGATAATATTGGGATGAATTATGAATGGGCTGATGGTGATTACGAGACTCGTGAACGTATTTTCCAAGACCATTTTACATATAATCTTGGCTTACTCTACTTTTTAGCCAATGATGAACACGTTCCAAATACGATTCGGGACGAGGTATCTCAATGGGGATTAGCTCGAGATGAATTTAAAGAAACTGGACATTGGCCACATCAACTCTATATTCGAGAAGCGAGAAGAATGATAGCTGATTATGTGATGACAGATCACAATTGTTTAGGAGATCGTAAAGTGGAAGACTCAATTGGTTTAGCATCCTATCAAATGGATTCCCATCATGTTAGACGATTGATTATTGATGGTCGTGTCTACAATGAAGGTGATGTTGAAATACCAATTTCGCCGTATCCAATCTCTTATCGTTCCATCCGTCCCAAAGCTGAAGAATGCACCAATTTACTCGTCCCTGTTTGTTTATCAAGTTCACATATTGCTTATGGTTCAATACGAATGGAGCCTGTATTCATGATAGTTGGCCAATCAGCTGGAGCTGCCGCTGCTTTAGCACTTAGGAATAAAACAACCGTACAAGCCGTATCTTATGAGCAGCTAAAAGAAGAATTACTCTCTTACGGTCAAGTACTCGAATGGGACGATTCCATTGAAGATGACCCCGTGTTACGAATGAAAGAAACATTTGGGAATAAATAAAGAGAATAAATTCGAATGCAGGAGGTACATAGTTTGAAAGAAAAATTCTATGAAGATGATAAGTTATCAAAGAAAGAATCAAATAGCTTACAATTTCCGAATGTATACGGCAGTGCTATTAATTATGGTCCTGCTGCATTAGATGCTAAATCTCAAGGAGTTGCGATTGGAGATGGTGAACTCTACTATGCAACAAATGGTTTACCATCGACGTTTTATGCTGCTGATGCTATAACAGGTGAAAAACTATTTTCCGAAGATTTACCTGGAAGTGATGTTGTTTGGGCAATGATTATAGGTACAGATGGTAATGTCTATTTTTCAGGTACCTATAATGGAATTTTATATAGATATGTAGTGAACGAAAAACGTATTGAAAATCTTGGGGAAAATCCGTCAGATAATTGGGTTTGGCAGCTAAAGTCATCACACGATGGCAAAATCTACGGAGCAACCTATCCACGTTCAAAAGTATTTGAATACGATATTGAAACAGCGCAATTTAAAGATTTAGGCACATTTTACGAGGGACAACAATATGCACGGGGACTTGGGATTACAGAAGATAGTTTATATGTTGGAATAGGTACGTCAGCTTATTTAATGAAGATGGACCTTGCAACAGGGAATAGAACAGAAATTCAATTACCAATCACTGGTGAATCCATCTCAATTTCGAATATTTGGGAATACGGTAATCATATCTTTGTTGCCTATGGAACTTCACTGCTCACAATTAACAAAACAACAGGCGAAGAAATGAATACAATGAATTTGCATGATGAGCACAACTTTGATGGGCTTATATCACCACCCTCCCCTTATGATGAAAATATACTTTATTACATTAATAGAAATACTCAGCAACTATGGACCTATGATATGACAACACATACAACTACGAAAGTAGAACCGACAGTTCAACTCCCTCCTTCTCCATCAAAAGCAATGCGTTGGATTAAGGATGACAGCGGCAAAGACGTGTTAGCCATTTTACATCATAAAATCGAATTTTCGATTTATGACCCTTCTACAAATACTGTAAAAGTTAATTATCCCGAAGTAGAAATGCAAGGACTTTTAATGCAAAGTTTAGAAATTGGTGAAGATCAAAAAATTTATATGGGTGGCTATCAAGGTTCCTTTGGGATCTTTGATACAACTATTGATCAGTACGTCCTTCAGGAACGTGACCCACACCAAATTGAAGGGATAGGTTTTCTGAATGGAGAAGTTTATCTAGGGACATATGGAGGAGCTAGAATCTATAAATATAATCCTAACCAACCGTATAACTTCTCGGGTGGTAAAAGCGGCGAAAATCCTGAGTTGGTGCAAGAAATTGAGGATGCTCAAAGCAGACCTTTCACATTTACTTCAGGTGAAAACAAGCTCTTTATTGGAACCATTTCTGATTATGGTGAATTAGGTGGAGCACTTACTGTCTTTGATGCTACTACGAATAAATGGAATACAATACGAAATATCGTAGAAAATCAAAGTATCATTGGATTAGCCTATCATAACGGAAAAGTATTTGGTGGTTCAACGATTGCTGGTGGTCTAGGTATAGACCCAACTGAACCAAAGGCAAAAATGTTTGAATATGATGTAATAACGGGCAACCATGAAGCTTTCGCCCTTGGAGTAGATGAATTTGAAAAGCCAGAAATGATTGGTGAGTTATCTGTTGGCCCCGATGGAAACATCTGGGGAGTTGCATGGGGATTTGATAAGGTGGATTCCTGTTACTCTGTGATTTTCGCCATGAATCCAGATAATCGGAAAATCGTGAAAACTACACAATTATACAAAGGCATTGACCGCGGAAGCAAATGGAGACCTTTCTTTATTCGATGGGATAACAATGGATATTTATACACAACTGCTGCTCGAAGATTAACTGTTATTGATCCAGAAACAATGAAAAGTAAGCAATTGGTTACAGGCATTGTTGATTTAATGGATGTAGATAAGGAAGGAAATATATATTATTCCTCCGATCATAATCTTTATAAGCTACCTGTAAACAAACAATAGTGCATCTAGAGGGATTTCGTCTTAACCCAATAAATAGCAACAGCAATTGCGAACAAGCGTATGGCTATTAATAAAGTCAAGCAATAAGGTCTTCTTTTTCATACAGAAGACCTTTTTGTCAACTTTAAAACATACTTTTAATATCTAGTCTTGAATACTAGGTTTGTTTGGTTTACCTGGTTTCCCAGGTTTGTCAGGTTTACCCGGCTTATCTGGTTTTCCAGGTTTGTCAGGTTTACCCGGCTTATCTGGTTTTCCGGGTTTATCTGGTTTACCCGGTTTGTCAGGCTTTCCAGGCTTACCTGGTTTCCCAGGTTCATCTGGGTTAGTAGGCTCATCCACCCAATTTATTGTATACACCAATGTTGATTTTCCATCTGTTCCGGTGACAGTAATTTCTGTTACGTTGGTTGAATGTGTGATTTCAAAAGTTGCACCAGCTTGAGTAGTTTCCACCACAATATTTTCTGTCTGGTTAGCATGTACTGTATAGTGCAAGTCCCCAGGCTGGAATTCAACAAGAGTTTTTCCATCAATTGAAATGGATTTTAAGGTTGCATCCGTTTCAGCAACTGGAATTTTATATAGCATACTTTCATGTGCATAATAGATGCTACCATCTACCCCTACTGTCATACTGTTCATGAAATCTTCTACAAGCACCTTGTAATTAAGTGTTTCTGGGTCAATGGCAACTAGACTACGAGATAACGTTGTATAGAGCATGCCATCTGGACCCCATTGAAGACGATATGGGAACCATTTACTGCTGTTGTATAAACTTGGTCGAATCATTCTACTGTCAACAACTTCATAGGTTTCTGGATTCATTTTAAAAATAGTTCCTTCAACAGCACCCCATAAGTAACCATCTGGCCCGATTGATAAATCACCAATCATGCGTGGTGTAACGTCAATTCCCGGAATCTCCGGTGTGAATTCCGCAATCTTTTCACCTTTTTCAACATCCCATACGAAAATTTTAGCTTCCGTCGCTTTCGGGTCGACTCCTAAACCACCCCATACCGAAGTACCACCGAAAACTTTTCCATCATGATAAGCTAAACTAATTATACTTTGGTCTTGAACAACATTTCGTTGTTGGAACCATTCGCCTGAATTCTCATCATAAATGGCTAGAGCACCACCTAGGACGCCATAATCAGGGATTGTTCCAACAAATAATTTGTTATCCCCTGACGTAATCGCGAAAGGACGATCTTGTTCATCTTGGATATCATATTCAAGCTGTGGATTGCTATTTAAATCTACAGGCTGGGTTGGGTCATAACTGTACATAATCGCACCAACATATGTGCCAAAATACACTTTATCATTCAAGAAGCCAATCCCCTCTGGTTGAGCAAAGGATGAAATATTGACTTCGATTTCATTCGTGACCGGATTATAAACACTCATACCACGCTGATAGCCGCCCATGTATAGCTTGCCATCTGGACCAGTCTCCAGTGACTGGATTGCTACAGCTGTTGCAGCAAGGTCTAACAAGATAAAGTTCATTTCATTTGTTTCTGGATTGTATAGCATATACTCACCATATTGCGTCACCATTGTCAATACAGTTTCACCAGTCGATAACGTAATCCACGACATATCCTTCACGCGTGGCGTATCTGGTAATAGTGGAACGTCAAGTAATGTTTCCTCATTTGTACTAAGGTCATATTTGTAAAATTGAGTACCATTTTTATAGTAAATGAAGTTTGGATTGGTTGGGTCTGGTTCAGAAATCATATTACTAAAAGCAAAGGATCCTTCGATTTCCATTGTCTCTGGATTAACAACAATCATATTGATTGTCGAAACCGCAACAAGAAGCTTACCATTTACCATCCAGATATCTTGAATAAATCCACTTTCTCCTGAATGTCCTTCGATTAGCAGCTCTTCTTTTTCACCTGTATGTCGGTTAATTTTATACAGATACTTCGTTGTTCCCATTCCAACATATATAAAATCACCATTAACCGCTAGACCTCGTGCATATTCTTGGTCTGATACTTTACCAAAATCCTTAAATGCACCAGTGTTGATATCATATTCAAATACACTACCACTAGGATATGTTGCACCATAGATTTTTCCATCTTCTGTTGCTTCTAAATCCCACACCCAGGCATCCGATGGATTTGTTCCGAGTTCTTGAACCTCTTTTAACTCTGGAACATATCGGTATAATTTGCCGTCAGATGTACTAGCAAAATACACATTCTTATCTGAACCAATCGTAATTGCCCAGACAGCCTCTGTATTTGCAATCACCTTAGAAAACTTTAACTCTCCCGTTTCAGCATCCAAGACAGAGAAGGTTCCAGGAGCACCATTTGAATGATAATATACTTCATTTTCACCTAGACTGTTTTCTTGGATTGCACCTGCTTGTCCTAATTGAACATGAACCATCTCTCCTAGATTGATAGGATCTGCATATTCACGATCAAATTGGGAATCATCTGTTACCTTTTCAAATGTTACATCGTCAAAATAGACCTCTGTAAAGCTAATACCACCTGAATAGAATGCTAATCTTGCATAGGCTGCATTCTCAGGTACAACACTGAATACTTTTAGGTCAGTCCAATCATTTTTTGGTAGGTTCCCATTTAGTTCTCTATGTTGTGTAATACTATTATCGTCAGCATCAAAATAGCGAATTTCGGTTACCACATTATGAGTCTGACTGACAACATTTGAATGCACTGTCAATAAATATGAAGCACCCGCTTCAACTGCAATTTTATCACTAATAGCACTTACACCCGCCTTATCAGTTGTATCATGTAAGTGAAGACTATGTCCTCCAGTAAGCGCTCGATCTGTACTTACTGAGATACCTGGTCCATCAAATTCAGATGACCAACCAGGGATAATCCCATCTGTGACCGCTTCTTCAAAGCTAGGATTCTTTACTTCTGTTTGGATATCATCAACCGGAGGCTCTTCAATGGCAGTTCCTTCGATTATTACATCATCAAAATATGCTTCTGTAATTGACGGGTGGCCGGAGTTGAAGCGAAGTTCGACTTGTGTTGCTCCCTCTGGAAGCTCAAAAGGAACTTGAATTTCGGTCCATTTATCCTTACCCAACATAGCAGCATTAAAATTAATAAAAGTAGCATTGCCAACTTTTTGTCCATCACCGTTATAAAAATGAATCTCATATCCTATCGAATGAGATTGGCTAACAACATACACATACGCTTTCGCCACATATGAGATACCTGTGCTAACAGCTATTTTTTCACTTGTTACCTGCAAATTCCCACCTGAACTATTACTATTTTCATCTTTCAAATGTAAACTTCTATTTCCTGTACGAGCTTTTTCATCACTAATACCCATACTTGTCGATGGGTTATTGGTAACAAGGCTCCACCTAGGATTATCAAACTCTTCAAAACTACCGTTAGGTACATCGACAAGTACCGTATCAGCTGAAACAGGTAGTGATTTAAAAGTTGTAAAAGGAGCGACTAGACCAAATAGTAGAGTAAAACAAAATGTAAGCATGATCGTTTTTTTCGAATTTCTAGATTTCAAACAACAAACCTCCCTTAAATTATGTAAAAGTAAAATGTTTACGAACCCCCCTTCCTTTTCGAGGAAGCGTTTACAGAATTTTTGAAGAGGATCAAAAAATTCCATACTTATAAACTTCCTTATTATGATTCTACTTAAGTAAATACATCATACATATAGGTCTTTCTTCCGATACTCTGTCATAAATAGGACTTTAAATAAACAGTAGAACGAAGATAAATTTTAAAAAGATTAAATACTTTCCACGAATTAATACTTTGATTCTGTCTATCCATAGAAAAAAGGCTGCACGAATGCAACCTCTCTTTACTAATTTGGGACAAGTATTCTTTCCCACTATTACGGCTTTTCCACTTACTTAAACAAATCGAGTAGCTTTGCAAAAAATCCTTTGTCTTCCTTACTTTCGGTTTTTTCTGCTGTTTCTGGCTCTTCTATTTGAATACTTTCGGTCTTAATCACAAATTGCACAAGATTTACATGTTCATTTTGGTCAGAGGCAAACGAGATTGCTTCAAAATCGGACTTATCAAATTCTGAAATCATTTTGTCTACTTCTTCTTTCATTTGCTCTGGTAAATCCTTAGTGGATTCATATAATTCACCTGTACCATCATGAAGTTCACTAACACCATTATCTAGTTCACTTGTACCGTTAGACAATTTTACAATCCCATTATGCATGTCACGATAAGACTCAGATAATTGGACAACTCCACCTGTATAGTCAACCAATCCAGAGTGGAATGTTTTGTAGTTGGTGGATAATTCTGCTAGACCCTTTTGTAATTGGGTAAAAGAGCTTGCAGCATCTGAGGTTTCTAGTTGAGTAGAAACTTCAGTTGCCATTGTATCTAGATTCTCTGCTACTTTGGTTAGTCCGTTGCTGAGATCACTAAGTGCAGTGTCGATAGCTGTAAACATTGGTTCAACTTTTGAATAGGTTCCTTTTACCGTTTGTGCAGCTGAATAATTATCGAGTAATTTTTTTACGACTTCTTGATTTGCATCGCTAGCTTCTAAGTCTGAAATTTCATCCTGGGTGAGCCCTGCTCCAGGAATAGCAGCAATTGCTTGTTTTAATGCCCCAAAGGAAGTGGCATAGTTGGTTTTCAATGTACCTAATCCTGTCGCAGTTTCTCTTAGTTCAGTTGAGATTTGCTTTAATCCATTGACTAACTCTTCAAAACCACCTAGATTCATGTCCTCAGAACCTTCACCTAGTGAATGACTAATCTGGGCAAGAACTTCATCAATGGTTTTAGATCCATTCACAATATCAGAAGACGCCACACTAATATCAGACATTCCTTTGTTAAATTGAGCAGATCCTTTACTAAGATCATGAACACCATTATTTAGCTCAGATACGCCACTCTTTAACTCACCTACCCCGTTGTGTAACTGAGAAATTGCATCTGTTAAAGAAGCCATATCACCAGTCATATCATCTATGTCTGGTGCTTCAATTGACATGGAGGATGGTACAGCCGTAATGTTAATTCCGTCAAGCTCAAAACCGACTACATCCGCCTTGAGTACAAGTTCCTCCTCAGTTTCAGGCATGACGGTATACGTCACTTGTTTGTTCTTGCCAGCGTTAGCAAGCATCCCTTTTCCAGCATCAATATTGCTGTAAATGGCTGGATCTAGTGTCAATGAAACCTGTAATAAGTAGTTTGTAAAGAACACTGGATTGATGTCTGTATTTGCAGAAGTAGTAATCTTTATTTGTACATTCCCGTCTTTTCCAGCAAGCTCCAACGGGTTTATTTTTTGGCCGTCTAACAAATACGTAACAGAAATATCCCAAGGTAATGCCTTGTCTTTGAGTGACCCTTGATAATAAAATTTCCCTTCAGGTGCTTCAATCTCAACTTGATTGTCTTTCGTACCTATCTCAGATAAGTCCGTTAAATTTTTCAACGTTGAGTATGAACCATAGTCCGTAATTTTACCTGCTTGTTCAATATCCAATGTGTTAACCACATAAATTTCTTGTTGTGTCCCTGCAGCATTCAATGTCGCATAGACGACCTCATCTTTTGATGAGATTTTCCCCTCATTTGTAGCCGCATTAGCAAGAAATGACGGCAATATTAGAGTGCTTGCAAGTAAGAGCAGTAGAACCTTTTGTAGTCTCTTCATCCTCATTTCTCCTTATAATAATTTGCTTTCCATGTTGTTTTTTCGATTAGTTTATCAAAGACCAATAGCATTGCAGGTAGGAAGAATACCACCATGATAAACGCAAGCAATGCCCCTCTTCCTAATAAAAGCCCAATTGACGACACAATCGGATTTGAAGAGGTAAAGGCTAAGATAAAACCGACACTTGATAAAATTGCTGCCGATACACCAATTGAGAAAATTTTCTCATTGAGCGTTTTCTTGATTGCTTTAAGAGCTGACATTTGTTTGCGATTACCTGTGTAATCCTCAGTCAATAGAATCGCATAATCGACTGTTGCCGCAAGCTGTACCGTAGAGATAATTAAATAACCAACATACACTAACGACGAATCCGTAAAATATGGAACCGAGAGATTAATCCAAACTGCTGTCTGGATCGTTAGCAGCAGTACAATTGGATACGAAATGGATTTGAATGTGACAATTAGGACAAGCGCAATGGTCAGCACCGTTAATAGATTGACCAATGCATTATCCTTTTGGACGGTATTTTTAATATCGTATAATGTCACGCTCTCCCCTAGAGTAAGTGCCTCTTCACCATAATAGTCCTTAGCGGTTTGTTGGATTTTTTCAATTAAATGAAATGCCTCGTCACCTTCGTTTTTGGTTGTAGTATTAATAATAATTCGACTATAATCTTCAGAATAAAATTGTTTTGTAATCGATTCGTCCAGATATTCTGGTGGTATCGCGCTACTGACCGTGTTTACATAGGCAAGTACACTTGACACCTGATCAATTTTTTCAATGTCCTGGACAATCGCTTCTTCCTTTGCAATATCCCCATTCGGTACAAGTAAAACCATTGGCGTATAAGCACCAAACTGTTCCTGGATTTCCAGTTTGTCACTACCTGCCCTCATCGATTCAGGTTGATCACCCAGTCCATAAATAAAATTTGTCTCACTCTGCGCCAAAAATGCAGGTACAATGATTAAAAGTACAAGAAGTAAAACTGGGAATCTCGTTTTCACAACAAGACTGCCGACTCTCTTGAAGTTCGGAATTATCGGTCTGTGCTGTGTTTTATCAATCCACTTATAAAATAAAAGGGTAAGTGCTGGTAAAAACACCATAACACTAATGAAGCTAAGTAAAATTCCCTTAACAAGGTTGATTCCTAGGTCTGAACCGATTTCGAAATTCATTAGTGACAAAGCCATAAACCCGAAAAAGGTAGTTGACGCACTAGCTGTAATGGCTGGGAACGACTTTTTCATCGCGAGCTGCATCGCTTCCTTTGGATCAGCTACAGTTTTTCGGTAGTCTGTAAAACTATGAAGCAAAAAGATCGCGTAGTCGAGTGAAACCGCAAGCTGTAAAATCGGTGCAACCGATTGGGTAACAAACGATACTTCTCCTAGAAAAATATTTGTACCAAGGTTAATAAGTACGGATACTCCAATTGCAGTTAAGAAAAAGACTGGCTCAATCCATGAGTTTGTCGATAAGATTAAGATGATGATAATAATCGGTACCAACAACAAACCTGCATATAGTGATTCTTGGCCGGCCATTTTTTGAGAGGTTGCAGTATCAAGTGCCTCTCCCGCCATTGCATGATCTTCACCAATGACTTCATATATCGCATCAGTGACCGCAACTTCGTCTCCTTTACGAACCGTTAAAGAAAAGAGCGCATCATTTTCTTTATAATAAGACTCGACAGTTTCTTGATCAGCCACTTCGATAGGTGTCTTAATATCGATAGCATCATCTAACCAAGTTACATCGGAAACACCATCAATTCCAGAAAGCTTCTTTTTAAAATCAAGTGCTTCCTGTATCGTTACATCATGAATCATGACTCTCGTATTAGGAACAGCCCCATCAAATTCTTCTTCCATAATCTCCATTGCTTTTACCGAGGGAGCATCCTCAGGCAAATAGTCAACCATATCATAGTTAACGGCAACTCCAAACTGAACGATCGTTGCGACAATGGTGAGAACCATGAACGTAATAACGACAGATTTTTTATGTTTTATTATTCGTGCTGCAATTTCTATTTTGATTCACCCTCTCTTGCATAAGCGACAATTCCACTATAATATTATATCGACACGGTGTTGGCCAATCAACAAACAGTTTAGTAAAATGAGTAGGTTCTCCAACACAACCAACTAATATGTTGGATATCTTTTCGAAAAGGAGGATGTGCATTTGAATACTTCCAAAATGGACAGACGAAAACAATATACACGCATGGTACTCAAGGAGAGCATTATTTCCCTGCTTAAGGTGAAATCGATTTCCGCTATAACGGTAAAGGAGATTTGTGAGGAAGCTGATATCAATCGCTCCACATTCTATGCCCATTACTCCGACCAATTTGATCTTCTGGATAAAGTAGAAGAAGAAATCATACAGGATATGATTAAATACCTCAATCAATATAATTTTGACAAAGAAGACGAAACCTTACAAATGACTGAAAAATTGCTGGAATACATCGTCACAAACAAAGACGTATGCCATACATTATTGAACGAAAATGTAGACACCGCCTTTCAACAAAAGGTAATGGATATCGTGCATCGATACCTTATGAAAAATTGGGCCGGTGGCTCTCTCGATGAGAATGTTTCAGAGTATTTTAGTACCTTTATTATAAGCGGAAGCATTTATGTCATAAAAAGGTGGTTGAAAAATGGAATGGATAAGCCACCAAGAGAATTGGCAGAGCTCGTCAATAACATCATCAATAAGGGATTAGCTGCCGTGAAGTGAATAGAGGGTTTAATAAAAGTGGCTGGATGATTCGGTCACTCTTTACATAAAAAAACAGGACCACTTCATGGGTCCTGTCTCTACATACGATTATTCACTTTCCTGCTCTTGGTCTTGGTCAAACCAAAGCTTTTCTTTGTCATCAACATCACCATTGTAATTAATAAGAATTTCATCCCCTGCTTTTATGTCTGTGTAGGCATAGAATTCAAATGTGTGATTGTCGAAGTTAATTTCGTAAAAAGCGTTCGGTTCATAAGCATGGTTGAATAACATGCCATATCCAAGAAGAATTGCCGTATGGTTGATTCCATACTCAAATGCATAGTCAGCGAGTAAGGTTTTCTCAATATGATGGTGCTGGTCATTAGGATATGCAATGACAGGAGCTTCATGGATTAATTGCCCTTTTTTAATATCCTCAGTTGCAAATACCCCTCGATTGAATTCTCCATTACTTAGTGAAGATGTTTTTATTTCGATCATGTTGTCGCCCTACCTAGTTCTTTAGATTTTCTCTTTAACCATACCATTAATTCCATAAAATAAAAACATTCTTATATATTCCCTATTACAAAGAGTGTTATTAGCGGAAAATTCACTAGATTTCTGCCCCAATTTAATAGAAAACAAGCTTTTGTACCATTCATTTCATCACCTGCTACATATAGTAAGATTGAGACGTCTCCTACAAAGTTATTTTGAAAGGAGGTCGAACAGATGTTAACTGCATTGCTTATCGCTTTAATCTTGTTCGTAGCACTGGTTGTAGCTGTATTATTTGGTTCTCCGGCTCAGCGCAATATCGTTAGAGAAGCTATTGATGATATCTTACAAACAATCTAACGAAGAATGGACTGAAACCAAGAAGTTCCTTGGATAGTATTCTATCTGAGGGACTCTCTTATATCAATTGAATCATAAGTGGGGTGAAAATAATGACTGAAAATAACGAACAGGTAACAAATAATATGAATGATAATAATGAAGAAAAAAACAAGGATATCTCAAAGGAATTAGATGGTTTAATGGAGGTTGCAAATAACTTGTTTAGTGAAGATACGTTAAGTAAACTAACTGCGAAATTAGAGGAAGTTTCCACTCCTCAAGAGAAAGATTTATTATCAAAACTTGGTAACCTACAGAATCTATCAGGTTTGAATTTAAATGGGGTGAATGGATTAAATGGCCTTGGAGGGCTACTCAAACAATTCACCGGGAATTCAAACAAAAAAGAAATCAATGAAGCATTACAGGACATCTCTGAAAAATTAGACCAATTAGATAAAAAAAAAGATGACTCCCAACACACAGGAACACAAACCCTATTAAATGAACTCAATGTACGATTATCAAATCTAGAAAACAAAATAGCTTCTATTCATTCTATGCAAAATTCCCTTTACACTCTTCAATCGGATGTGGATCATCTCCTATATCAATTCGAGGAAATGCAAGAGAAATTAGAGAAAAAGAAGAAAAAGAAAAAATAGGTATTCTCAAATTTGAGAAATTAAAAAATACGATTAATACAAGGCTCCGCCTCCAACGACTATGGGGCCTTTTTATTTTGCTTTACTATTTGTAGAAAAAAATACGGCAACCCGTTATAGTGGATTGCCACAAGTTGGCGCCAATACGCCACTCCTTTGTAAATACGATATTTTTATTTAAATAACTCCTTCGTTGCTTCAATCCATGTCTTGGCCATTAGCATATTACCTGCTGAGTTCATATGAACCCCGTCTGTTGTGAGTGCGAAGTCTTTACCATTTTCCAAGAATGCAAGAAATGCTTGGTGGGTTGGGACGATGAGTGCCTGGTATTTCTCAGCTAATTTATGGACGATATCAACGTATGGTTTTAGTTTTAGGTTCCCTTCAGCATGAATATCCTCAGTTATAACAGTAGGTTCCATTAAAACAATGGATGCATTTGTTTTATCTTTGATACTTGAAAGGATTGAATTATACACGTCTTCGAATTGCTCTGGATAGACTTGAACGATATCAGGAGCATCTAATTGTCGCCACACATCATTGATTCCAATCGAAACTGATACCAAATCTGGTGCTAAGTCAATCACATCATGGTCCCAGCGTAACGCTAAATCTGTTACACGATTCCCACCTATCCCTTTGTTGAGAATATCAAGATCACGCTCTGGATACGTAACCTTTAAATAATCATGTAGTAAGCGTACATATCCTGTTCCAATGAGATCAGTCTCACTCTTGCCACTATATGTAATACTGTCACCGATAAAAATAATTCGTTGTTTCATATACTTCCCCCTATAAGATAGAATTTTCAGTATTCCTATAATTTCCATCTTACAATCTATCAGAGTTCCCAGCAAGTACTAATCAGAAAGTTTATCAAAGTAATAGATAAGCGACTAGGGTTCCGATTACCCCCATTCCTAAGGCAAATGGCATGTTTCGCAGAGTAATTCGGAACGGACTTTGCTCAGTGCCCATCGCGGTTAACGTTACAAGCAGTCCATATGTTCCAACTGTAAAGGTGGCTACAGATCCTGTTATAAGAACAAGCGCAATACTAACAGGATTCATCACCTCTAACAAAGGTGTAATAACCCCAGTTAAAATACCTACTGTTGCAATTGGATGTATACCAAACATACTAAAAAATACAAATAGAAATTGTAATAGAAACAGGATTACAACCGGATAATCAGAAAGATAGGATAATGGCTTTTGTATCATTTCCAGAAACGACGTATCACCTAAACTTGAAGAAAATAACGATAAGGAAATAAATAGCACAAGAAAATTTTGCATTCTGTTGGTTGTTGATTTCCAATTATTCCAACCGATTGTCCAAAAGCTTCTCCTTCGTTTCATTAATAATGACCAAATGAAAGCAAACGGAAAGATAATAATCGTTACTGTTAAAATAAAGTTTAAATCAAATAGGTTTCCGAACAGTATCACCAGTGTTAGAAATAATATGAGCGCAATGATGAATTGGGCCATTTTTTTCATGATTTTCTTTTTGTTAATTACTGGCTGATTCGAATTACTTACGGCCTTAAACTTATATTTCCTATAGTAAAAATGACCAAAGACAGCATCTAACAAAAACGCAACGACGGCCATCAGGATTAGCCATGGTAATAGTGTGACATATTCAACCCCTGTTGCAAAAATTGATACCGCAACCATAATCTCTAACGGACTCCACAACAGAGCTAAGGAGTATCCTCTAAGTGATGCCGTTGTAATAAATGAATTACGTATCTCTTTACTAAAAGGAGCTAGCGTGTTCTTCAATACATCTTGTGAAATAGTGGCTGCGGACAAATTTAAGAACGCTGCTAAAATGTGTGTCGTTACTGAACTACGTGGATATAGTTTACCTAAATCAGAGACATTTACTTTCATTAGTAGATTCATATTCCGATCAAATCTTCCACTTCTTACGATACTATTCATCCATGGTAACATGGCTAACAGAGTCAATAATGATAGATTTGAAGTTAATAAGCTAGGTAGTATAAGAAATGACTGTTCCGTTGAAAGAAATAAACACCCTCCAATCAGTAAAAATGAACCTCCGAGAATTTTAAATAGGCGTGTTGCCAATGGAAAAGACACAATAAGCATAATGATAGCAAGTATTCCAAGTATGTAGTTGATCGTCTCATTATCGATAAACACATTAATGATGCTAACTAAAAACACAGATGAATAAAAGATATACAGATAACGAGACAACGGATATTGTTTCATTTTTTCCTCCTTCTTCGATGTCTAAGTCAAACAATCAAAGTATAGCATAAGAGGAAAAAACTACAAGATAACCGTTTTGTATACAAAAAAACAGTTCTGATTCGATGAAGAAAACAGAACCGCTTGTAGTATTTCGATTATGGATGTGGAAACTGAATCCGAAATTGAGTACCATCATTTTTTTTGCTCGTAACTTCTAAACTACCTTCTAGAAGCTTAATAATTTTTATAACGGCCATCATTCCAAGACCTGTACCTTCTCTACCTTTCGTTGTGAAAAACGGTTCACCTAATCGGCGAAGTTGTTCATTGTTCATTCCTTCTCCGCTGTCTTTGATTTCAACCACAACACCATTATGACTATGCTCAGTCCTTATGAAAAGATTTCCACCTCCAGGCATCGCCTCTATACAATTTTTCGTAATGTTTAAGAAGCACTGTTGTAAAAGTTGCGGATCACCTTTAATACGACAAGGAACAAGAGCCGTTTGGATATCAACACAGTTCATATTGGCCATAGGCGTAATTACATTTATGGAACGTGTGAGTTCTTGTTCCAAATTAACAATGATATGTTCTTCTGGCGCGGTTTTAGCAAACGTTAAATAATTACCAATAATATCATTCGCACGGTCAATTTCTTGAAGGGATATTTCAATAAACTCATTCCTCTTCTTTTCATCCCATTCATTTTTATGAAGCATTTGTAAGATTCCTTTCACAACCGTAAGCGGATTGCGAACTTCATGAGAGATACTGGAAGCAAGGTGACTCACTACCTCCAATTTCTCCGCTTTGATAATTTGCCGATTCATGTAAGAACTCTCACGTAACATTTCACAAAAATAAACTACAAAAAAGGTGCTTAACATATGAACAAGGAAAAACACAATAATGACCATATAATCAGCTAAATGTAGATGTCCAAATACAAATCGAAGTAATAAAATGAAAGTACAAATAAATAACGAAAAACTACATGCGATTAGGATCCGTTTGTGCTTCGTAGCTTTATTAAATAAATTTTCTATTAATAACAATACTGCAAGAATGACTAAAGTAGAAATTGCTGATGCATAGAAACCACTTCCTAATTCTCCTAAATATAGGCGAAGAATAAGGAAAATAACTACCAAAGTAAAACTAGCTTTTCTGCCAAGATATAAACCACCAACCACCATTGCTATGGTTCGTAAGTCCATGATGATTTCATCACCAATGTGAAACGGAAATAACATACAACTAATCATGGCTACTATAACTGAAACTAATGCGAGTCGATACTTAAACTTGTTAGACACTTTACTATTCGTTTCAATTAGATGAGGAATAAATAAGAGAAAGACTACCAAAAAAAGCATATTTAATAATAATGTTTCTATATATGTAAACACCCTATTCCTCCTATGTCTAGTTAGAAATCATCATAATGACAGGAAATATAAAAATTATTTAGGTGAAATCTAGTATTCTTTTTTATTAGTCAATTTTGCCTTTATTCTATGATTCGAGAGTGCTTTCCTTTTCTCAGGATGATAGTATAATTTCGTCAAAAAATAAGAATTTCCTTCTTTTTTTGATAAAAACAGCCTTTATTTCACAAAAAAATTGGCCCCCACAAGGAGCCATAAATCATCATTTATTTTGCCTTCAATTGTTCAAATAATCTGCCCACATTGACAACTCCAACATTCTTGTACTTACCTAAAATCACAAGCTCTTTTGGTAGTTGTCCAACTTTGTATATTCCGTCTTCATTAAGCTGATTGATGAGGCTGGGTATGCCAGTAAACTTTTCTTTGTTTAGCGGGATGTCTTTTAATGCGTCTGTTAGGATGATGTAATCTGCTTTATAAAATAAAAATAGCTCCCCAGGACGATCAAGAGTAACCTTTCTTCGAATCTTCTCTTCTTCGATGAAGATTCGAAGTTCACTGAAAAATTGCTTGTCATTATTTTCATTAAAACGTTTCACATGTTTATGCAAATCTTCAAGATTACTAGGTAATTCGCTGATGATTCGTGCTTGCTGTTCTGCGCCAAGTCTTATTAAAAACGTCTCTGATTTCTCAAATCGTTGTGGAAGCAAAAAAGCGTCTCGTAGAAAATACGGAACCTCTAATGTATCCCCTTTATAGTGGATCGTTCGTATCGTTGTATATCCCGGTACTTCCATTTGGGTTGGTAGTGAAGTCGTTGCTGCAACTTCTTCCTTGGCTTTATGACCTTGAGTATCTTTTTTTTGCATCGAAGCAACTAATAATGTCTCAAGGGATTTCAATCTAAGTTCCAATTCGGTAATGTCATAGCGGTCTTCCAGTGGTGGAGTAGGATCTTGATATTCAGGTACATCGATTGATAATGAAGTATACACTTCAACAAACCACCTAACAATCGTGTAAATGGCCTCCCAGGAAAGGAGTGCTTCTGAAAAACGAAACATTCTTTTGTCATGTGAAGCCTGGTTTCCTAGTTGGCGAACCAAATGAAGCGCGTCTCTTATCTCAGGTGTGAGAATCCCTTCATTATCTAGGATTGTAAGACGTTCCTTTAATGTTATACGTGGCTCTTCCTTCATTTTCTCAACTAACATCACATGTTGGAGTATATTTTCAACGAGTACCCTCGAATGAGTTAACATCGTACGTGGGCTCGAAAAGATTGTATGCTCCAATTCGCCTGCTAGAAAAGCTAATTCTTTTGAAATAGGTTCTAGGAATCTATAAAAATACTGAGTTGAATTCATGTCTAGTTGGTCCTTTCTTTGATGCAAAACAGATGGCCTGAATCTATAAACTAGACTCAGGCTTCTTTTTAGTCTTTTTATTTTAGACGAAAAAGGAACGACATTCAAGGAATGATTATTGGAATAAGGAACTTAATCTACTGATTACAGCCTAAATGGTATATTACTAGGTCGAATAACGATAAGTGGTATATCGATTACGGGGTAAATGGATAGCACACCACCGATTAACGATAAGTCGTATATCGATTACGAGCTAAACACAATACCAAGCAACAATTAACAATAAGTGGTATCCCGATTACGCACAATACCGTAAACACATCCCCCCTTTTACGAATCCCAGCTGCCCATTGTAGGACCACTTCTTAATCAGATGGAATCATTTCCCTTCCAATGTTCGCAGAATTATGTTAATTTTATAGTATAGTTTAATATTTCTGTTTTCACTAGGGGAACCCTTGATAAGGGCTGAGAAAAAAGTAGTTACTTTGAAACCCTCAATACCTGAACAGGCTTGTACCTGCGTAGGGATGTGGTTTAGGCACTTTTTTTGATGTGTACACATACATATCCAACCACTTTCCTACATTGGAGAGTGGTTTTTTGTTGTGCTCAACCTCTCCTCTCATCACGCAAAAAGGAGAAATCAAATGAAATTAATTGCCGTGACAGATGATCGACAATCAGTAAGAGCTATTGCTGACAAGATTATTGCCATCAAAGATGTGGTTGATTTTGTGCAATTACGTGAGAAATCAAAATCTGTAAAAGAAGTACTCACACTAATTGAATACTTAGTAACCGGTGGTGTGAAAAAAGAAAAATTAATTGTGAACGATCGCTTAGATATAGCGTTGTGTATGGATATACCGTCCGTACATTTACCAGAGCATGGTCTTCCTGTAAAACTGCTGAAGCAACGTTACCCTCACCTACGTGTTGGTTGTAGTGTTCATTCCTTTGAAAAAGCAAAAGAGGTGGAAGCTGATGGAGCAGATTACATTATATACGGACATTGTTTTGAAACCACTAGCAAACAAGGACTGCCTCCACATGGGACCGGGCCTATCGAGCATATGAAAAAGGAACTGACTATTCCGGTTTACGCAATTGGAGGAATAACACTAGACAACTTACCAACAATTAAAGCTGTTGCTGCGGATGGCGTGGCGCTCATGTCGAGTATTTTTTCAACAGATCAGCCCTATTCCATAACAAAAAAGTTCAGTGAGGCGATTTGCGATGAGAACTAATTATGAGGTAGTCGTAATAGGTGGTGGAATTATTGGTTGTTCCATAGCTTACTATTTGGCAGAAGCTCAAATGGATGTTGCAGTATTCGACGGCGGCCAGATTGGTAACAAAACAACGAAGGCTGCTGCTGGTATGCTGGGTGCACATTCTGAAAGCGATGGCGATTTCTCCCTTTTCTTCCCTTTTGCCAGGTCCAGTCAAGCCGAATATATACGATTAAAAGATGAGCTTTATGAGTTAAGTGGGATGGATATTGGCTATAGAACGGGCGGAATTTTAAAGCTAGCATTCTCAGAGCGTGATAAGTCAAATCTCGATCCACTCGTTAAACAACCTACTGTGGATTGGCTGGATTATGAAACAGTGAAAAAAATGCAACCAGAAATCAGTGATACAGTGATTGGCGCCGCCTACATCGCAGATGATGTGAACGTTATTCCTACAAGTACGTGTCTGGCATTTGCAAAAAGCGCCCAAATGCTTGGTGCTTCCATATTTGAAAACTGTCCTGTATATGACATCAAGAAGAATGGAAATGAGTACACCGTTAAAACAGATAATGGCGAAGTTCGGGCAAAGCATATCGTTCTTGCAACAGGCGTGTATAGCAACAGCCTTTTTCAAAACCTCGGTATCTCTGAAAAACTGAAACCTGTAAAAGGTGAAAGCATCATTGTTCATCATGATAAGCCATTTCTTGAGCACACTTTGTTTTATGAAAAATCCTATATCGTTCCTAGAAATAATGGCAAGGTCGTGATTGGTGCAACGATGATTGAGGATGATTGGAGTGATTCGATTAGTCTCCAAAGTGTTGAAGTATTGCTCAAACATGCTAAAACAATGCTCCCTTCATCTATCAATTGGAAGATTGACAGCTTTACTTCTGGATTACGTCCGACAACTTTTGATGGACATCCTTTTATAGGTAGACATCCTGAAGATGAACAGATTTTCATAGCTTGTGGGCACTTCCGCAATGGCATCCTTCTTGCGCCTGCTACTGGGAAAATGATTCGTAATCTAATTTTAAAACAGGAAGTAAACAAAGAGTGGATTGATGCTTTTCGTATTAACAGACAGGAAAAAGTTATGATTTAGGAGGTGAGAGAAATGAGAATCAGACTTAACGGTGAGACTGTAGAAATCCCTGTTGAAGTGAACTCAGTGGATAAGCTGTTGGCTCATTATAAGTTGGAAAATCGAATCGCCATCGTTGAAATAAACGAGGATATTATTCAAAAAGATGATTATAAAACGCAAAAACTTGCAAATGGTGATGTTGTTGAAATCGTTCAATTTGTAGGAGGAGGATAAAGATGTTAACAATAGCCAATTATACTTTTCATTCTAGACTTTTATTAGGTACAGGAAAATACCCTTCTTTCGAAATCCAAAAACAAGCTGTGGAGGTTTCAGATGCTGAAATCTTAACGTTTGCAGTAAGAAGAATGAATATTTTTGAAGAAAGTCAGCCCAACTTTTTAGAGCAGCTAGACTTAACAAAATATACTCTACTACCAAATACTGCAGGAGCAAAAACAGCTGAAGAAGCGGTACGAATTGCAAAGCTAGCAAAGGCATCTGGATTATGTGACATGATCAAGGTTGAGGTTATTGGTGATGATAGATCGCTTTTACCAGATCCTGTTGAAACGTTGAAGGCATCTGAAATGCTCCTCGAAGAAGGATTCATCGTATTGCCTTATACTTCAGATGATGTCGTGCTTGCTAAGCGTTTAGAGGACCTCGGTGTTCATGCGATAATGCCGGGCGCTAGTCCCATTGGCTCTGGCAAAGGAATCATAAATCCCTTGAATTTAAAATTTATAATCGAACAATCCCAAGTACCAGTTATCATTGATGCTGGAATTGGTTCACCCAAGGATGTTGCCTACGCAATGGAACTTGGAGCAGATGGCGTTCTTCTTAATACGGCCGTGTCAGGCGCTAAGGATCCTGTAAAAATGGCCCGAGCTGTGAAGCTTGCATTAGAAGCAGGAAGATTAGGCTTTGAAGCTGGACGCATCGAAGAAAAAGACTATGCAGTGGCTAGTAGTCCATTAACAGGTCTTGTAGGGTCTTAACTCATGGAAGACCATTTCGTTAGCAAGTAGCTGTTAGAAATTCTTCAGATTATTATCCTCCATATTACACACTCTAAGACTGGAGGTGATATCTGTGGAAAATGAAAATAAAACGAAAAGTAGTCTTCGTAATGATTATAATGACGGTTTTTTGAATAATGTTGGTCAGACACTTGCGGATGCTGCAACTTCTGTTACGGGAGAATACCAAGAAGAAGCTGATCATAAGTATGAACAACAAAAAAATAAAAAATAACAAGTACTTAAAATGAGACTGCGAATCCTCTCTCCATCTGAGAAGATTTGCAGTCTCATACCGTGTTTAGCGGTTCCCGGAACCTAAGCCTGTTCCATTTGTACCCGTTTGATTTCCACAACCATCAACACCATTGATGAAGTAGCCAGGTCCTTTTGAATAACCCATACCACCTGCACCGCTTGTTCCTTCATTATTCGTACCTGTTGCACCAGTACCATATGTCCCAACGCCTGTACGACCTCGATTAACATCGTCACAATTCGGTCCGCGGTTATTCGTACGGTTCCCGTTATTCATTATGCCGCTCCGACCATTATTGTTGCCATTTCTGTTTTCAAATGTATTGGTATTGCGTTTATCGTATCCTCGATTGTTGTCCCGATTATCTTGATTTCGTTGATTCAGTATTTTTACATCTCCATCATTTTGTGTATCAAAATTATTCGTATCGTTAGCTCCACATCCTGCAAGTCCAACGACTAATAATGTAGCACCCAAAAATGTAGTTACTGATTTCCTCATGTGGTAGCCCCCTTTTTTAACTATGAACATTTAAAAGGTACGATTTGCCCTCAAACGCTCATTTATAGGTTGGCTTACGACATTGGTATTTACTTCTGTTAGATAACGGAAATAGACCCATTTACTATTATGGTTCTTACTGTAAGGATGATGATAATGAACATTTTCCCACTTGTAGGAATGAGCGTACTGGGAAATCTACTATCTGAGGCAAGGCTAAATTAGTTGTACCTAGGCCTTGTTTTTAAAGCTTTATCCATTTTTAAATTTGGAGGTTTTTACATGGGACAGTCTCTACGAGAAATCATGACTTCAGATGTGTTAACGGTAAATGAAACACAGAGTGTAAAAGAGGCAGCAGCATTAATGAGCGAGTACAACATTGGGGCGATACCGGTTGTCAACAATAATAAGCAAATCGTAGGTATTGTAACGGATCGTGATATCACTCTACGTACTACAGCGCAAGGTGAAAGTGCACAAACACCTGTTTCACAAGTGATGACCGCGCAACAAATTGTGAAAGGCACGCCTGAAATGGATGCTCATGAAGCAGCTAATCTAATGGCTCAACATCAGATCCGTCGTTTGCCAGTAGAAGAAAATGGCCAAATCGTAGGAATGGTTGCATTGGGTGACCTAGCGGTTGAAAATCAATATGCCAATGAGGCAGAACAGGCATTGAGTAGCATTTCAACGCCATCTTCTCCACAACAATAAAGTTTCTAGGCAGACCATTTGGTATCATTTGGTCTGCTCTTTATGCAAAATCGCACGTAGCTCTGCTAAATCATTAATCACATAATCTGCTTGAGACAACTCGTCTTCTTGCGCAAAGTAAAAATTACATCCAATCGAAGTTAACCCATTATCCTTTGCTGCTTGTATATCAGAAAGCCTGTCTCCAACAACAGCACCATTTGTGATACCATATTTTTTTAGAATGCTTTGAACTAAGTCTGATTTATGTAAGGTGTTAATTTGTTGAATACTGAATGTTTTCGTAACCCATGTATCTAACTGATAATAACGCACAATTGCTTCTAGATATTCCTGTAAACCATTGCTTGCAATATAAATCGAATAATTTTTTTCTTTTAAATACATGAAGATTTCTTTTACGTTTGGATATAAGTCCCCTTTTCCGCTATTTATATTTTCTATGAGTCGATTTAAAAAATAAACATCGGTTTCCATTCTGTCCTCTGCTGAATGATGTGGCATTAAAGTTTCCCACACTTTTGGTAAAGGCACACCCATTATCTCACGGTACGTCTCAATTGGAGTATCACCTTCCCATTTATGTAGTGACCGTAAATAATTAAACGTGTCCTCAAGAGATTGTTCTAATATTTTATCTGTTTGAAAAAGTGTTCCATCCATATCGAATATAATTGATTGAGACATGTTTCTCTCCCTTTTTTTCTTGAACTGTAAAAATGACACCATCCACATTAGTACCGTAAACTGGTGGCGGTGCGCGAAATACTGTCACTATTTAGCATATTTTCCCCCACAGAGCTGTAATTTCAATTCCTAAGTAGTATCTATCCTTGTTTTTTATTTTTAATTATCCTATCACTGATCATTGCAAGTAGTAGCCCAACTGCGAGTGGCAAAAGAGCAATTTCAGTTTTATCGGGAGTCATTTTAAACATTAGTACATTTATATCTGCTATAAAACCAAGTAGATAGAGTAATATCATTGCTCCGATTGAAAAAAATACAGAAAGTTTACACAAAATCCCACCCCTATGCTAAGCAATTTTGCTCCCTACTTCGATAGAAGCACCCCATCGGGATCGACTAAACCTGAAAAAGACCATGTTTTTCCTTGATTCTGAGTGCTAAATTGCGCTAATACGTTACCGCCCAAGTAATCCCCATTTGGTCCTTGATTGACTAATAAAGTCCCTTCTGTTCCGGTAAAGGTCGGAATCTCGGCTATTGTGAAGTATCCTAGATACTCTTCAGGTATTGGAACTTCAACCCGCTCCCAATTGACACCACCATCAGTAGTCCGGTACAAATTAGGTATGGGGGGCTTTGACTCTTCGCGATATTCACCAAAAGAGATAAACCCTAACTGGTCGTTTATAAAGCCTCCATCCGTTACTAAGCGATAGTGCTCCACAGATCCAACGTTATTCCAAGATTGCCCACCATCAATGGTCTTAAAAATAAAGTTAGCCTCGCTACTCATTGTCTTATCGCCTGTAACGATGAGATATCCGTCCTGTTCAGAAGTGAAACCCAAGATCCGTAACCTCAAAGGAGGTAATTGTTCTGAAATAACCACCTCATTCCAGGACTCCCCTTTATCAGTACTCATAAGAATTCGCAGCGTACTATCAAGTACAAATGCGGTTTTCTCCGGTGTTATCACATAGCTTCCTTCTGCTAAATTTGATTCATTGTATCCACTAATAATTAAGTTATCAATTGGAACGGGTACAGTTTTCCAATTTCGGCCATTATCATAAGTGACCATCAGCTTTTCATCTTTAATTTGATACTTGTTTCTTTCTGCGTCTTCCTCTATTCCGGCTTTTTTATGATAGTCTTCCAGTGTTTCAACAGGTGGCAACCCTATTTGGATATCATTTGATCTTTCAATATTTGCTAATGTGTAGGTATCCTGATCAAGTTTGTTAATTGTCAGTTTCCAAACGATATTTGGAACAACTCGATTTTCCTGGATTTCTCCCCACTTGTAATCGACTTGTGGACCACTTTCTGGTAACTGAACTTGAAAAACAGTCGCAACCACAAAGGTATTTTCATCTCCTGATAGCTTTGTAAATCTCGTGTAGCTGGCATTCGAAATAATCCCATCATCTTCTAAACTCTTCATAAAATCAAACAGAATGCGATATGCGATTATTTCTGGTCTCTTGTCATCCGCATCCACTTTCAGCGTGTAGGGTAATTTATCATTTATGTTTGCTGCATTTTCGACTGGTTCAGGATTTAGTTCTTCTTTGTCATCTTTAAATACTTCTACTATTAAGATAGCTATACATAGTAAAATGACTAGTAGTAATCCTAATTGTCTTTTTTTCATAAAAGTCACCCTTGAACTTTCAAATATCGTATTTTTATCTTGTAGAAACAAGGTATAATAACCATAAAAATAAGGACAAAAATGCAAGGAGTGGCAGGCCATCTTTTACTTTTTTCCTTGATCGATAAAAGCAAAGTTTACAAACAAAATAAAGGATACCAGTACTAGCCACTACAAAACCTGCAATAAGGGATGCCATTTGATTCTTTGTAAACTGAAAATATATTATAAAGAAAATAAAAATATAAATAATTAATCTTTTGGATACCGCGTATTCCTTTGGATTAAAGATTACCTCTTTAATTGGTCGCTTTCTCTCCATATATTCCCCTTTCATGTTACAAGGCAATACCTTGACGAAGCCACTCTCCACCTACCTTCACACAATGAATGTTGTAAACCATGCGATGTATTTTGCTCCCCAAATAAACAATACTTGAGCAAGTACTGTGATAATGCTGATGCAATCATTTTTACTCTTGCTCCAGATAACCTCACAGCATATGCGAGTGTTTCAATTGAATGAATGATAAAAATAAACAATGCAATAAATAATAGTTTCTCAGTTAAAAACTCCATTTCAAAACCTTCTTTATAAAAAATAATCAACCTACCTAATTTTACCATAACAACCAAACGTAGACACTGTTTCAATGAAAATAGCAGTCACCACTTCTTAGAATTAGCACATCTGCAGTCCCGCATAAAATAGGTAATTTTTGGTGACATTATGTATGGACACCAATGAAGGAGCTCAATCTATGCCACATCAAAGATTTCAATCAGCAAGCATTAAGCCTCGATATAAAAAAGGCCATATATCTGTATTCGGGATTAATTCTGTGTATCCACGCCCTCCTTGGATTGCGGCTTGGTGGTCTGCTGCTTTTCCAGGGTTTGGACATATGTTTATTGGCAAGTATCTACATGGTTTTATTCTCATTCTATGGGAGCTAGTCGTAAACAACTTGTCTAACTTGAACTTAGGGATGGCTTTATCCTTTTTAGGTAGATTTGACGAAGCAAAAGAAGTTATTAATATGCAGTGGGGGCTCCTCTATGTGGCTGTTTACTTTTTTTGTATTTGGGATAGTTACCGTTGTGCGGTTGAGATTAAAAAGAGTCATATTTTAGCTGAAATCGAAGATGCTCCCGTCACACCATCAGATGTTAATTTTTTTGATGTTGTAATCCTAGATAAGAAAATTCCATCTGTTGGGATGTTCTGGTCATCTTTTACACCTGGGCTAGGACAACTATATGGTGGAAGTACGGTTATTGGTGCATTTATTTTAGCGTGGTGGATTTATGTTTGCTACAAAGCACAAGCAATAAATACCATACTATACTCCCTTCTTGGAGACTTTAGTCGAGCAACGGATATTGTGAACTGGCAGTGGTTTTTATTTCTACCCTCAATGTACGTTTTTGCCATTTATCAAGCTTATGTTTCGGTAACTGAAAGTAACACCTTATATGATATTGAGCAAATAAGGTTTCTTAGAGTGAGGTCGGAAAACTTGGGACAACAAAAAGCAACCGAAAGCAATACAGTTCAAATCATTGCAACATTTGATCATTCTCCCTTCGTGGAAATGGTGATTCACGACATTGAGAAGTTGGGTGTACATCCGAACAATATCATTGCATTGCCATTGGAGAATCTGGATTCCCAAGCACACATCATTGACACAATACATCGCGTCGATGGAAGAAGCATGCTCGACGGGGCCATGATGGTTGGAACTATTTTCGCAGTATTAGGTACTGTATACGGATTTGTCTTGCACTGGGGACCTGTAATTTGGGGATTGCTTGGATTAGTAGCTGGATTTCTATTGGGACTATTAATTGAACTAGCCGTGAATAAGAAAAAGTTAACATTAATTTCGAAACGCAAAAGCGAAGTGATTATCGAAGTAACTTGTGATGTTTCTCTGAAGGAACAACTAATCAGAGCACTACAATCACGTAAAGCAATGGGCTTTGTTGTTAAGCCCATATCGTCAACTTCCACCCCATAATAAATGAGTGAACAGAAACTAGGTTCACTCTATCTTCATTAGTATTGATTTTCTCTTTAGTGTTATAAACGAATAAATGGTAATTTTACTCTTTTTCTCTTTGTAAAAATCGCTTCTAAACTTGTAAGGTAGTATATATCAATCAATGGTTCAAAATATCTCGAAGAGTGCTTGTTTTGTTACTTATGATAAAGGCTCCCTTTATTTGATTTAGTCAGGAATATAAAGAAATCTGTGATCCATCTCGAAATCAACCCCACAGTTATGTACCCATAAAATAAAAGCATAAAGTTCTCCTTGCCCCCAAAACGAAACAATCCAATGCCGAGTAAAAGCGGCTTTAAGAAAAACGCAAGTACAAGAGAAAGTACTAGTAACCATAAGTAGTAATTCTTACTCTTATTCAGGGTATATTGATATAGAAAGATATATATAACAGGAACAAAAGAGGAATCTAGCGCTAAATTTGCCGGAATGCCTGGAAGTAATTTATAGGGATATGTCCACCACCCTCTTGTTGTAGCAAATGAATCAGTCATTGCAAAGAATACGTGTACGCCATATCCGTAAAAACCTAATTGAAAGACCTTTCTCCTATCGATAAAAAGAAATAAGGCAATGAGTGGTAATATTAGCATACCTAGGACAACCCAAAACTGCCATGTATGGAAATGAGAGTATTCGTGCCAATAATTAATCCATCTTTCACTTAGTTGAATTTCTGCTTTTCGTATTTCCTCTATCAATCCGATTTGGTCTTTATTCACAAAGAAACCTCCTGTTTTTGATAGTATTTTAATATGTATGCTTGTTTATTCCACCTTCCCCCATGTTCGATAAATATTTCCCTTAAAAACACCAATACTATTACTAAATGTCAGAAGGGAAATTAGAGACAGCTATGATAAAAAAGAAAAACATTTTAAATAAAAACTCGATTCCTTTTTTGTTATTGTTAGTGATCCATATGTGTATGCTTGTGATATTTTCTAGACATAAAAAATCAAAATCAATATGGATTTTATTATTATCAAATATAGGTTTTGCCTATTTGTTTGAATATCCAACGCTTAACATATTTCATGGGTATAAATATAAACCTTCCATTATGAAAAATCGTGTTTTTGATTCAATTCTAGGCGCAATCTTTTCACAAGCATTCTACGTTCCGGTAACAGCTACCTTATTGACTTTGTTTAAAAAAGGTTGGAAATGGAAAGTAAGTGCAAGTATGATTTATTATGGCATCGAGTTACTTTTTTTACGTTTGAGAATTTATCAAGTAACCTGGTGGAAATCTATCTACACTCCGGTATTACTAACGATTTATTTTTTTATAAGTGATGGATTTTACAAAGCACTAGTAAATAAAAGAAAATGGGCAATGACGATAGCTCATTACATGGCTACCGAAGTAATTTGGATTTCTTTTATGTATATCCTAGCTGTCAAGGAGTATATAAGAATTGGACGGGGACGCATTCATACGTGGGTTGAACACTTCAAGATAGTACCTCTATATAGTTTGATACTAACCTTGATTGCAACGATCACATCAACAAAGACTCGAGGACTTCATTGGTTTTTACTACCTTTAACCCATTTAAGCATGGATACAGTATTATTTAAATTAGGTATGTTTAAAATAAAAATGAAACACTCTCTTGTTCATATGGCTAGATACATCCTAATGCCAGTTATTTCGAGGATTTTTTATAAAACAATCTTTAAAGGATAACTTAGTGGCTACCCCATTTCTATAAAATTTAAAAATAATTAAAATTAGCACCTTGACCTTTTCATCTCATTTGTATTAATATTAAAAACAATAAAAATTGTAAATCGAATTAATTAAGCTGTGAAAAGGACATGAATCACTCATCAATTTCTTTATCAGAGAACAGGGTCATTGGCTGAGAGCCCCGAAGAAAAGTGAATGATTTACCACCTTGGAGCTTTTATGGGGAAATGATAAAAATCAGAGTATCTATAAACGGGAGATCCGTTATCATATTTGAGCGTAAAACATTTTTTTGTGTTTTATGAAATCAGGGTGGAACCACGGCCGCACTCGTCCCTATGTTTGGGAGGAGTGCGGCCGTTTTTTTATAACTTGATATCGTTTGGCAATGAAAAGGACATGAATCATTCATCAATTTCTTTATCAGAGAACAGGGTCATTGGCTGAGAGCCCTGAAGAAAAGTGAATGATTTACCACCTTGGAGCTTTTATGGGGAAATGATAAAAATCAGAGTATCTATAAACGGGGAATCCGTTATCTTTTTTTGAGCATGAAACATCTATTGGTGTTTTATGAAATCAGGGTGGAACCACGACCGCACTCGTCCCTATATTTGGGAGGAGTGCGGTCTTTTTTATATTCAAATAAAGTAGGAGGAGATTTTAAAATGGTTAAAAAATTGGAAGCAGAGAATCGAAATCACAGAAAGTTAGGTCAAGAATTAGAACTATTTACTTCGTTGGAAGAAGCACCAGGTATGCCCTTCTTCCTTCCGAATGGAATGGTAATCAGAAATGAACTGGAAAATCTATGGAGGAAAAAACACCAAAAGGCAGGCTATCAAGAAATTAAAACACCAATTATGATGAAACAGGAACTGTGGGAGCGATCAGGACATTGGGACCACTACCAAGAGAACATGTACTTTTCCAATGTAGATAATCAACATTATTCGATTAAACCGATGAACTGTCCTGGTGCAATATTAATTTTTAATAATAAACGCAGGAGCTATCGGGAATTACCCATTCGTTTTGCAGAGCTAGGATTAGTACACAGACATGAATTATCAGGATCCTTAAATGGATTACTCAGAGTTCGATCTTTTACTCAAGACGACGCCCATATTTTTGCTCGTATTGACCAGATTGAATCTGAAATTGATAAAGTACTATCACTAATCAATGAGTTCTACGCACATTTCGGTTTTGAGTATAAGGTGGAACTTTCAACAAGACCAGAAGATTACATGGGCACTGAAGAAAACTGGAATCAAGCAGAATTAGCTTTGGAATCTGTATTAAAGGACAAAGGCGTTCAGTATCAAGTTAATCCAGGAGACGGAGCATTTTATGGTCCAAAGATTGATTTCCATATCGTCGATTCCTTGGGAAGAAGCTGGCAATGTGGAACGGTACAATTGGACTTTCAGATGCCTGAAAAGTTTGATTGTGGTTATATTGGTGAAGATAATAAGTTTCATCGTCCGGTTTTGATTCATCGAGCTATTTTTGGATCAGTGGAACGGTTTATGGCGATTTTAATTGAACATTATGGTGGGCAGTTTCCACTTTGGCTAGCACCTGTTCAAGCAAAAATAATCCCGATTGCTGAAGCGCACATAGATTTTGCAAACGAGGTTAAATCACAGCTAGAATCAGGTGGTATACGTATTGAAGTGGATTACAGGGATGAGAAAATGGGATTGAAGATTAGAGAGGCCGAAAAACAAAAGGTCCCTTATATGCTTGTAATCGGCGACAAAGAGATGGCGAGTCAGTCTGTGGCAATAAGAAAGCGTAAAGAAGGAAATCTTGGTGTGATGAGTATAGAGGATACAATTCAGTTGTTAACGAAGGAGATTAACGGGATTTCGGAGGCTAGGATTGGGGCTTGATAGTTGTTATGGTTGTGGATTGGTAAAGCATTTATCGTTTCTCGGGTGTGTGGTATTCCGTTTCAGATTAGATTTTCGGAATACCCCATCCGCAATCGCAATAATAACTATACTTCAATCTGTTTTTAACTTTTTATAATATGCTTCACTTGCGATGATACCAAAAAAACCGAACATTAAAATCAGTAATCCATAAAACGTAAAACCTCCAAAAAAGGTATGATAAACGCCAACTCCTGTTGTTAAGTACCCAATAGCAGCAAATATGTATCTTTTCATTTATGTACCCCTCCCCTTTATCTTACATTACATCTCTATAACTATATTATCTAAGTTGTAATCGGTAATCTCTATTTCCATTTTTAAAGTTGTCGTAAAATTATCTGTCCATACATGGTAACGAAATATTTTCCGTTGTCCAGTTCAGAGGCCTTCCCGATTGCTTCTTCAACTACTGCTATATTTTCATCTATGATTTGATCTTTATTCGCGATGGTATCTTCACTAGCATTAGCACAAGCTGTTAAGATTAAAAAAACAATAATAATAATGCCCATTCTCGCAATCAATTTCATAAGTAACTCCCCAATTTATTGCTTTTATTAATAATCTTACCATAATTTTCTATCGCAAATATAAAAAAGGCACGAATTGGTTTAGTAATTCGCACCTCTTTAAAATTCGCTTTAGTTTTGTTTTAGGAAATTTGGATCTGAGTATGCAGGATTCGGGTATTTGTAAAAACCTTCTCCGGTCGCTATTCCCATTTTACCTTGATCAATCATTTCTGACTTCAGTTTATCTGCAATCACTCCGTAGGCAGGGTCCAATTCAGCGCGAGCTTTGTTGAGGTTGTATGGTGTTTCCATCCCCACAACGTCTAAAATTCCGAATGGACCTCTTGGAGAACCTGTTGAAATCATCCAGTTTTTATCAATCGTATGAGGGTCTGCAATATCCTTTGCCCATAGCGTTAACCCTGCATTTAGAAACGGAACTAACAATGTATTTAAAATGTAACCTGGTTGTTCTTTCTTAAGCACAAAAGGTATCATTCCGATAGAACGTGCAAAATCGGTTACCTGTTCAACATATAGTTGATCTGTACCAGGATGTCCCATAATTTCAGCGGTATTGTTTTGCCAAATGGAATTCGCAAAGTGTAGAGCTAGAAACTTATCCGGTCGACCTGTAAACTCTGCAAACTGACTAGGTAGCATTGTCGAAGAGTTACTTACGAACACTGTTTGCTCAGATGCTACAGCTCCTAGCTTTTGATAGAAATCTTGTTTAATATCTACACGTTCAGGAACAGCTTCAATTACTAAATCTACTCCTTTTGTTGCTTCGGCTAAGTCAGTACTATAAGTTAACCGACCCATTGCTGCATCTGCTTTTTCCTCATCCTTAAAAAAGTCTGCATACACTTTTCTTAATTTTGTGATACGCTGTTTGCCTTTACCAATTGCTTCGTCGTTAATATCGTATACGCTTACATCATACCCGAAAAATGCAGATTGAAATGCAATTTGGCTGCCTAAGACACCGCTTCCGGCCACCATAATCTTTTTAAAATCCATAGCCACTCTCCTTTAGATACTGTTGTTTCCTACATTATTCTTTCCACAATTCTATTTTCATATGAATATTACAGCGTAAAACAATAAAAGTAGGTCAATCAATGTAATGCATCCATTATTTTCTTAACCACGTCTTATATACTTCTGGAAAATGTTTCAAAATCCTTCTTTTATAAAAGAAACCTAACGATTTTCATTCCCAAATTATTACTTCGTTTATATAATAAATACGTATAGTACGCCTCTGTAGCTCTAGAAGGGAAGAGCGCCGGAAAACATTGTTGGTACCGGGTCGCAAGGCATGGGTTTCAGAAGCACCGAAAAGCAATTTAGCTGAGGCGGGTGAAATTCCTAGCCGGTGAAAATCCGTAGGGAAGCGTGTTCCCCCTAGCCTATGCTTACGAAAGGAGTGCGGGTTCGAATCCCGTCAGAGGCTTTTTAGGATTTCTAGTGTACCAAAAAAACTGTCCATAGATGACTCTTAAGGACAGTTTTTTTAGAGAAGATGATTTACACCCTTATAGCTATATCTAAAAATAATAGTTTATTATAATACTTCTTCAATTGTAGACTTTCCCTCAGTTTGTTCATTATCAAGCCATTTCCATTCTTCATGTAGCCTGATTCTACCATCTGGAAGAGTCTCCGGGGTTGAATAACATTCCCCTCCCCTTATTTCATTTCGGTCATTTACATGGTTATATCTAAATTTCAAACAACCATTATCCTCTACTAATCCAATTAAAGTCCCTTTAACGATTTCTCCGCCACTATATACTGCTGAAAGTATGTTACCCTCTTGTTTGTATTCGAAAATCGTCTTCGAAGATACCTCACCGTTTTCCGTATTGGCAATTGATACAAACTTTTTTCCATTGTAATTGATCATGTTTATCCACCTCTCTCTTATTTATAGGAAAATTCAGAACGGTTACGTTCATTTTATATATGAAAACATACTTACACAACCATTATTCAGGAGCTACTAGTTCAACTTTGATTCGGTCGGGGTCTTCAAAGAAAACAGCATAATAATCTTCTCCACCTGCAAACGGATGCAATTCAGGATAAAGAATTTTGATACCTCTTACCTTTAATTTATCTGTTAGTTCATCTACATGCTGACGGGAACTAGCGTGAAATGCAAGATGATTAAGTCCTACTCGACATCTATGATAAGGGACATCTAAAAACCTATCCTCTGTTTGCACAAACACAAGGTATGTATCGCCAAGCTTAAAGCTCTGTCCATTTTCCCATTTTTGAAAGGATGTGTATCCTAACTCTTCAAGTAACCATCCCCAAAAATCTACTGACTTTTTCAAATCTGATACGTACAGTTCAACATGATGAAGCAATCCCTTAGACATAATAAATCCTCCTTCTCCTATTGTGTTTCCACCATCTTTTATTCAACAAAAAAAGTACTAACCCTTTTTTAGGATAGTACTTCTGAGTATAATGGATAGTCACGATTGAATAAACAATTAGAATCTAGCTTATATTTACTTCACAGGATTATTATTATGGGCGATTTGTATTAGGTTTCCACACGTATCGTCAAACACAGCGATAGTCACTTCACCGGCATTGGTCGGCTCCATGAAAAACTTCACTCCAAGCTTTGATAATCGTTCATATTCTTTATGTACATCCTCTACTCCAAACATTGTCGCGGGAATGCCTGATGCATGAATCTTTTGTTGATACTCTTTAGCAGCTGGATGATTAATCGGTTCAAGTATAAGCTCTGTACCTTCGGGATTTTCAGGAGAGACAAGTGCAATCCACCTAAAGTCTCCTGTTGGGACATCATGCTTTTTTACAAAACCTAATGTTTCGGTATAAAACGTTAGGGCCTTGTCTTGATCTTCTACAAAAATACTTGTAACTATAATTTTCATCGTTTTCCTCCATAATCAATCTGTATTCCACGATTATCATACCACTTTAAACAGTATGTCGTAATCAAGTCATCGTTAACCTACTTTTTTTACTTAACAGTAACCGATGTGACGTGAAAAAGGCTTACTCCAATAATAATTGAGTAAGCACCACTTTTCCTCTTAAATTTAGTAAGCAAAAACCTGGCTAGCCTGCAGTAAATCGTTTCTTGCTTCTATATACTCACGATGGAGTTTATCAACATAATCGCCTGCACTTGTCACTTCATTAATCACACCAATTCCTTGACCACTGCCCCAAATATCCTTCCAAGCCTTGGACTTGCCTTCTCCACCAAAATTCATTTGTGATGGATCACTTTCAGGTAGATTATGCGGATCTAAACCTGCTGCTCGAATAGAAGGTGCCAAGTAATTTCCATGTACGCCAGTAAACAAATTGCTATATATCACATCATCAGATGTACTTTCAACAATCGCTTGTTTATACTCTTCTGCTGCTCGCGCTTCGTGTGTCGCAATAAATGGCGAACCGATATAGGCAAAATCTGCCCCCATTGCTTGTGCAGCTAATATAGACTTCCCGTTTGCAATTGAGCCCGCTAATGCTAGTGGTCCATCAAACCATTCGCGTATTTCCTGAACTAACGCAAAGGGGCTTTTACTTCCTGCATGTCCGCCTGCCCCCGATGCAACGGCGATTAAGCCATCTGCTCCCTTCTCAATCGCTTTATGAGCAAACCGATTATTGATGACATCATGTAATACGATTCCACCGTAGCTGTGTGCAGCTACATTGACCTCTTCACGCGCTCCTAGAGAAGTAATAATAATGGGAACTTTGTACTTCACACATAATTCCATATCGTGTTCAAGTCGATCATTAGATTTATGGACGATTTGGTTAATCGCAAAAGGTGCTGCAGGACGATCAGGATTCTTCGCATTGTAGTCAGCAAGTGTCTCTGTTATCTCGGCCAACCACTCATCTAATTGTGAAGCTGGCCTGGCATTAAGTGCTGGCATCGAACCCACAATCCCTGCTTTACATTGTTCAATCACAAGCTTTGGATTACTGATGATGAATAGTGGTGATCCGATTACAGGTATCCTTAAGGATCTAAGGATAGATGGAATGTTTGACATGCTTATTTCCCCCAGTTTTAAGTAGTTGAAATTTGTTAAATTGCTTTTATAGAAAACGTTTTCAATTGTCCTTATATAACTAATACTATATTAATAGTTATATAGTCAAACTATTTTTGAAAATTATAAATATATTTGTGGACAAAACAAAGTTTTAAAATTGATTTTAAAACCCTACTGTCTTCGTTGCAAATAGCAACTTAAGGGTTTTCGTCAACTCAGATTTGTCCTTGTTTGACAGATAATCCGTGTCAATCTGTTCTTCTTTCCCATCTTTCATTAGAAGAATAATCACATCATTCACTTGAACAACACGTTGTACGTGGCTAAAAGGGATTTGTTTTCTTGGAAGGATATTCCCTCTGTAAATGGAGAAAGACTTGTCGTCAATTGTAAGATAGTCCTTTTTATGTAGCTTGAGATAATATGTTGCCCTATATATCCCGCCCATAATTAAGACTATATATACAAATGTTAAGATCGGATTGGTAAAACCACCACCATCAAAGGAGAAAAAGGAGATAAGAATTAAGGTAGTAATCGTAAATACATACAATAGGGATGTTACAGCTTCTCTTTTCCACTTCTTTCTTGAAACAAATTTAAACCCCATAAATCAGCATCGCCTCCTTACTTATTTATATGTTCATTATTTCAAAATATTTATTAACTATATAATGGTTTCCACTTCGGGTCTTTGTACTCTACTTTATCTGGGCTCCTATCACTTGATATAAATTCAGATTGACATGCCCCAATCAAAATAAAGTTTTTTTGAGCTTCCCTTAAGGAAACTGGATTTGCTCCACCATCATAATCAGGGTCGTCAAATTGGACTCCATCATCTTCCCAATAACAAACCTCACAAATCGCATATGTATTTGGTGGTTTTTCGTCGAGGGTTTTATACCCACAACAAGGACAAGTATATTTAATACGCAATCACCCTACTCATTTGAACTTAACGATTTTAACTTTCTTACTCCTTACTACTACTTCAACATAAATTCCATATTTCCTTCATTCCTAGGTAAAGATTTCCCTTTTGAACATGTAATACGTCCCATTCACACCAGACAATTCCCAACCTTCTTTTCCAAGTTCGTTTAACTTATCGGCTAATACCTCTTTAAAATCCAACATTTGAACCTGAATTTCTTCAACCTTATACTCAAATTGTTTCACAATAAATACCTTCCTCTCTAAATCCCTATAACTGCTCTTACTATTTGTTTAGACGATAACTAATTAAACGATCTTTCAGTTCGAAACCTGCTTTCAAATAGACATGGTTTGCTTTGGTGTCTGTATCCTCGACGGTTAATTTAATCTCTGTTATTTGTGGAAATGAAAACATTTCTGTGACAACCTCTTTTAACAATTGGGTACCTAAACCCTGATTCTGCGCTGATGGTGCTATCCCTATGTATTCGAGCGAAGCTTCTGCCATTATAATATCAACTTCAAAATAGGCGTAACCTTGGAGTTCGTTTGAGTTATCTCTTACTATTTTTAAAATATTTCCATTGCCAAGTCTTTCGATAATTGTTTTTGCATCGTAGTAGGTGTTTGGAAATAATTCGTTATGTAATTTTTCGAAACCTCGATAATCGCTATCTATAAATGGCGTACTCTCTATCTTACTAACCTTCTCAACGTTTTGTTCATGTATTTCTAAGATAAGATGTTCACCCGAGCATTTAGCATTTATTTCATTCATAAAACGTTGTTGCTGCTTGTTTTCCTTATTGATAAAAAAAGAGTAGGTTTGAACCGTTGGATATTCTCTTGTTAACCGCTTCCATAACTGTTCTTGGAGCTCAACTGATGGTGTCTGGTTATATGGACCCCATACTTCAGCAAATGTATCATCGATATCAATGCCAACCGCCGCTACAATCTCTCCTTCTGTATTCCTTGCAATTTGAAAGTTGAGTTCCCCATTTTCATTGATGAAGTCTTCCTCCAGTGTTTGACGAATCTCCTCAACTTTTATGCCACAATATCCAATATGTGTTTCTTTTTGTTTGTTCATTTTTGATAAAAAAAGAGCTAGCTCTTCAAGGTCTGTTGCTTTTTCAACTTTCGTTACCATTTATATCACCTTTTTTTCTATATTTATATACTGCTAGATTTTTAGATTATTTATTACATCCACACTCATATTCCTTGAAAGTAAATTCTTTATACAATCTAAAATCTTTAAAATCACTTGTATCTGACTCATAAACCTTAACAACAGGGGCAACATCAACCTTTGCCACATCTCTTACTTGTAGTTCTATATCTTTCGTTGAATCTAATATATATTCGTACATATCAATATAAATCGCATTGTGTTCACATACATCATATGTCACTGCGAGGTAATACTTCGTCATTGGTTTCACTCCCTATGGTTTGGGTACTTAATTCTGTGTCGTTATCGATCTAATCCGCCATTTTAGATCTTGAGCAGTCTCCTCTTGCTCCTTTATCAATTCAAATTGATAATTATCTTCCGTAGTACTGTAAGTTAAGAATATCTGATCTCCTTCAATCCGAAATTGCACTAGTTCTTGAACGACATTAGGGTTCCATTCAAAGGTAGAGTGTGTCTCACTGAAAAGAAAGCCACATGGACAATTACCTTTACTGTCCGCTGAACTGTAGGCTACTCCGCGTGTGATATATTCCTTTGCATCATTGAACGTCCTTGCTGACTTGTACGATTCAACGGTATGTATCGCATCTCTAAAATCCTGGTATTCAGTAGATGTTTTTAACAATGTTATTTCTTGATTTAATGCCGTTAGATTATCTGTTAATTCTTGATTTTCTTCACTAAACACTTGTAGCTCATTTGTTTTTTCGGTCAGTTCCAGTTCAGCTTGTTCGATTTGTTTCATCAGTTTTTCATTTTCATCTTCCAAATTTGATGCAACACTTTTGACATCTGATTCTCTTAGGACAGAGAATAATGTAATTGCGACTAAAAATACGATTAGACCGAGAACTATTTCCTTTTTCATATTGATCCCTCCTATTGAAATCAGCCAAATTTTGTATAGTTACCTGTTGTTCATTTTTGGGCACAATACCCTTGAGGTGATACAATTGATTAAAAAGTTTTTAGTATGTTTCTTTCTTTTACAATTATTCTCATCAAATGCTTTTGCCGAACATAATCAGCAAATTCAAATATTCGATATTAATCAAGATAAAGTTATTAAACAGATAGAAAATAACGCAGATATCCAACAAGAAGTATCAAAATATCTTAAAAACGTAGACGGCGTGTACACAAAATACAACCCGATTCCTAATAGTGGATTTATGGTAAGGATTCCTGTAGAACCTCCCACTATGGTGAGAAGTCGTTGGTTTGACGATCTGGTCGATGAAATAACGATTATTTTCCCAACTCAAGAAGCACCTTACTTAATGTTGTTTGACGATGAAAACCAAACGTATTTCTTAACATTTAAAGGTAATACAGACCCTTTACTGAAATTATTGAACTTCAACCCAAAGACCCCACAATAAGAGGTCTTTTTCTTTTTTTGGTCCCTTTAGTTGACTATAAAGTCTTGAACTGAAACAAATAGGTTAAATACAGCAATAATAATTAACAAATAGCCAATCGTCTTTTTCTCTTTTTTTAATTCTTCTCTCCCAAAGATTAAAAACAATGCTGCTACTGAATCCATGCACTCATTCTTATAGCTTTTCTTTTATTTTCTCAATAACATCTTGATAAAATGAGACTGGGTGTGGTACTAACGAATTTTTCCCTACTTCTTCATCAATTGTGATTCTGTTTCCTTCTTCATTCATTCTAAATCCACTTATCTTAATTGTTTCTTTTCTACCATTCCACAACTCCGTAAAATCGTTAAATTCCGTTTTTACCATACCAGCTACTTCTTCGGTCTGAAGAGTAAAACCTTCCATTGAAAATGTACTTTTATATAGGAAAACGTTCGCAATTTCCTTATCTATTAATTCGTCTCTGTCTACAGAATAGTCGATTACTCCAACAGATAGAAGGTCTTCAAAGGCAAGCTCAATCCCAATCTCTTCCTTAATTTCTCTTACGCCATCTTGAACGGTTTCATTTGATAGTAAATGACCAGCAGCTGTAATATCCAAAAGGTTCGGATAATCCTTCTTCGTTTGACTACGTAACTGCAAATATAGATAATCAATTCCATTTTCTTTACTAACAAACCAGCAGTGAAACACCTCATGCCAATATCCAAACCTATGTACATCTTCTCGTGTAGCAACGCCAATATGTTTCCTAGATTCATCAAATATATTTAATTGTTCTTTTTCCAACAAACTTCACCCTTTCTTTAAATTAAATAACTAATTTTACACATTGTTTACCTCTTTTGGGTGATAAATTTGTTGAACTACACCAGATGAAAACGTCTTTGTATGCACCAGTTTTAAATTCATCCTATTTTTCACTCCAACAAATAAGGGTTTTCCATCCCCTAGTACAACAGGATGTACTGATAATCTATATTCGTCAATTAGTCCCAATTGAATAAATGTCGTGACTGTGTACACTCTTCCACAATTCTGCTTCAGTATCAGAAATCTCTGTGTTCGGTATATATTGTCCCCATTGATCATAACTTTTTCTACCATAAAGAATCGTATCAATACTATGTAAAAAATCTAAAAATCCCATATCATTATCCATTATGCACCAATCAATCTCACCATTAGGGCCTTCTATAAAACCATCTAATGAAACAGCTAAGTCTAAAATAACTTTTCTTTGTTTTATGCTATTTGACATTGTTCTTCCTCGCTTCCTATAACGAAATAAGCCTATTTTGCTGTGGAGAGTCATTATACAAAAAAGTCTATATACTTACAATGAATTGCAAACGTGCCTCACAGTTATGAAATAATCTCGAAAGCTTCTGACTTGCTTTACTTTCATCTATTTCATTATAATGGAATTATACAAAATATTTTAATTCTTCACTACAACTTAGGTTTTATACTCTTCTAATTTCTATCATTTTTTCTTCTATGAATCTACTACTCGTTATTTTTTTCTATCATATTTTGCTAAACGACTTAATATACTATTCCTGATGCTCTAGAATTTAATTTAAAGTAACCCCCTTCTTCTTTGTAGCTACAACATACGTATGCTTATTATGCATTTCTTTTTATAAAAAATAGAGATGCATGATTATAGATTAATTATTTTATATAGAAGGAGAGATGTATGGTATGGATGCTAAAAGTAATGAAAACATTGCACAATGTCCTTTTCATGGGGGCGCAACAAGTAACAAATCAAGTGGTCATACAAATCGAGACTGGTGGCCAAACGCATTAAACTTGAATATTCTCCATCAACATGACAGAAAGTCGAATCCTATGGGTGAAGACTATGATTATGCTGAAGAATTTCAAAAACTAGATTACGATGCTCTCAAACAAGATCTTCGCAATCTAATGACAGACAGTCAAGACTGGTGGCCTGCTGACTATGGTCATTATGGTCCAATGTTTATTCGTATGTCTTGGCATGCAGCAGGTACATATCGAGTTGGCGATGGCCGAGGTGGTGGCGGAACTGGTAACCAACGTTTTGCACCGCTCAATAGTTGGCCAGACAACGTTCTCCTTGATAGAGCAAGACGTCTACTATGGCCAATTAAACAAAAGTATGGAAATAAAATCTCTTGGGCAGACCTGTTAGTTCTTGCAGGTAATGTCGCCATTGAAGATATGGGTGGTCCAACGATTGGATTCGGAGGCGGACGCGCTGATATTTGGCAACCGGAAGAAGATGTCTATTGGGGAGCTGAAACGGAGTGGCTTGCTGATAATCGCTATTCTGGTGAACGTGAACTTGAAAATCCGTTAGCAGCTGTTCAAATGGGATTAATCTATGTAAACCCAGAAGGTCCTAATGGGAAACCAGATCCAATTGCAAGTGCAAAAGACATTCGTGAAACCTTCGCCCGAATGGGTATGAATGATGAGGAAACTGTTGCTCTTATCGCTGGAGGGCATACATTCGGTAAAGCACATGGTGCTGGAGACCCTTCTCTCGTTGGTCCAGAGCCTGAGGCCGCACCTATTGAAGCACAAGGCTTAGGTTGGCAAGGTTCACATGGCAAAGGGTATGGCCGTGACACAATCGGTAGTGGCATTGAAGGTGCTTGGACCGCTAATCCAACACAATGGGACAACGGTTATTTTGATTTATTATTTGGATACGAATGGTGGCTTACAAAGAGCCCTGCCGGTGCATGGCAATGGCTTATCGTAGACCCTGCCGAGGAGCATCTTGCACCAGATGTAGAAGATCCGTCCATCAAGGTACCAACAATGATGACGACTGCCGATATGGCATTACGCCATGATCCGGAATACGAGAAAATTGCTCGTCGATTCCATCAGAATCCAGATGAGTTTGCTGATGCATTTGCTCGTGCATGGTTTAAGCTAATCCACCGTGACATGGGACCTAAAGCACGATATCTTGGACCTGAGGTTCCAGAGGAAGATTTCATTTGGCAAGACCCTATCCCTGCAGGTAATTATGACTTAACAGAGGCTGAAATAGCTGAGATTAAAGAAAAAATTCTAGATTCAGGACTTACTGTTAGTAAGCTTGTCACAACAGCTTGGGCTTCAGCAAGTACGTACCGTGGCTCCGACCATCGCGGTGGTGCAAATGGTGCACGCATTCGCCTAACTCCACAAAAGGATTGGGAAGTGAACCAACCTGAACAGCTGGCACAAGTACTTCAAGTGTTAGAAGGTATACAAAAAGATTTAGATGTTACAATCAGCTTGGCTGATTTGATTGTATTAGGTGGTAGTGCTGCCATTGAAAAAGCTGCACGTGATGCAGGTTTTAATGTAACGGTTCCTTTTGCACCTGGACGTGGCGATGCTACACAAGAACAAACAGATGCGGAAAGCTTTGAAGTGCTTGAACCTATCTCAGACGGATTCCGCAACTATCAAAAAGAACAATATAGTGTAAGCCCTGAAGAGCTGCTAATTGATAAGTCTCAACTTCTTGGTTTAACTGCACCAGAAATGACTGTTCTTATTGGGGGTATGCGCGCACTAGGTACAAACTATGATGGCTCACAACACGGTGTATTCACTGATCGCGTAGGTCAACTTACGAATGATTTCTTTGTCAACTTGCTTGACATGGGAGTGCAGTGGAAGCCTGTTGGTGCTAATCTATATGAAGGTCGTAATCGTAAAACGGGTGAAGTCGTTCGTACAGCAACTAGAGTTGATCTCGTATTTGGCTCAAACTCTGTTCTCCGTTCGATTGCAGAAGTATATGCACAAGATGATAACAAAGAGAAGTTTGTAAATGACTTTATCGCTGCATGGGTTAAGGTCATGAATGCAGATCGCTTTGACCTTAGAACGGTAGAAACAAAGAAAGCTCAATTAACAGGTAAATAGGCTCCGAAATAAGTAACATCCCTCCAATGTGAGGGATGTTTTTTGGTCTGTGATTTTTTACTAGTTAATGGGATCTGCGTATGCCTTCGGGGAGTGTTGGTACGGTAATTCATGCGTAAATGAAAATGAGCATGGTTCTATTGCGTATTTCCGAAAAGCATGCGCATGTGGGTGGTATTACCAACGACTTACTTTTTCATAACAAAGAGCATCGTTGACCATTATAATATCACCCTCTATTCCTTATTCAAAAACCACTTCCATATTCCATACGAAATGTACAAAACAATAAACATCGATATCCAACTGTAGTACCATTCCCAATTGATATACTCGATAGTGTCTGTGAATTTTTCTAGGATAACTTCTGCACCAGTTAAAACCGAGACGATAATACCTGTATATAAGAATCCAGCCACCTTAGAATCTCTTGGATAGTATAGATTATAGAGTGCACTTACAATAGGAAACACAAAAAATTCGTATGTAAAACTACTTTGAGTAGCAGTTTCAAATACTCGTACGGGATACCTAATTAAGTTTAACTCAACGACTAAATAACCTAGTGGCCATGTTAACACCTGCATGCTTAGGAAGCCTAGAATTGCTTCACGAAGTTTTGAAGCAGCTACCAAAAAATAAAATAATACAATTGCTATAATCCAGGAAACTATAAGAATAGTAATATCTATCATCTATACCTCGCCCATTTTCCAAAGCAAGATCATTATAGTTGCATGTACACGTGATGTTCCCCACAAGAATAATCTTAATCTTCTATATTTTTATTAGGTATATCATATCCATTCTATTCATGTTTGTCTACGAATCTACTTATAAATCACTATATATTTTATACCTTTTTTACTATGCTTATATAAAAAGGTAATATGTGGTATCCCTACTAATTACCTACTCCTATAAATGCTACTAATACTAATAAGTCATCCAAACTTGTAAGGGTGTCCTCTTTTCGAAGCATATAAAAAACTGTAGAGAATATCCCCCACAGCGTCTTTAAACAATCATTTGTTATCATCTTATTCTTTTTCTTCTCATCCATTGTGTAGCAGCCCATTTGTCACCAACAACAACCGGCGCTCCACCATGTAAGGTTAAATCATTTAAGGATTCGTCATTATAGAAGTACTCAAAATATACAGCCATTCCCTTTTGTGGGGATACTGAAAAATTCAACTTTGGAAAATAGGTTTCTCCACCCTGTTCAACATTGCTTAGATACATGACGAGTGTACTAATTCTAGGATTGTTTATTGCGTTTTTGGTAGAATTAAAAAAATCAAAATGAGCTTTGTATTCTTGCCCAATCTTATAATTTAGTATTTGCAGACCTTCACCATATTCTGTTGGGATATTCATAATCTGTGAGATTCTTTTTTCAATTCTCGTAACGACGACATTTTCGCTCTCATCTAAAAAAGTACTACTACTCGTTCTCATATTATCTACATGTGCATTTGCAATTTTCGACCGATCCATTTTATCGGCTGACAACCGAATTAATTCATCACATTCTTCATCACTTAACACATTCCCTAAAATCACAATTAAAGGCTCTTCTAGCTTAGCAATTATTTGTATTTCGCGATCATCCGTGCAAATTTTATTCCCACTGTGATTAAATATCGTTGGTTCTTTCACTGTTAAATCGGTAGCATCCATTGTCAACTTCCATCAACCTCTTCAATGTATAAAATTTTTCAAAACAATTGGATTGATTGTAAACAGAAAGCAATTAATTTCGTATTTTCCTTTTTTCTCCCTCCTGTTTTCAAAATGGATGTCAGCGCTTACTCGTTCAATGAACGAATTTGCTTTTTTATTTTATACTTTGAAAGGCTATTTATCTACTATTTTTTTCAAAAAATATACACTTTTTTACTTTTTTAGTATAGATAGAAGGTGTAGTGAGAAATGCATGTGACCCAACAAATTGATATTTACTTTAAGAAAGCTACATACTAGCCTTTTCTCTTTTTTCGTATATGTTTACTAACTCGATCGAAACTATTTTTTCGTAGTAAAATTTATCAGTACGACTAAATTCAAGTTCTTCTGCAATCTCCGCATTTGAAGTTCCTATAATAACAGTATCTTCTCCTTTACTGCCAACGACTTCAAATTCATGTCCTTTATATTCTGCAACTGAATAGATATAAAAAACATCTGTAATCTCAGATTCATTTATTTTCTTTTCATATACGCCCTCGGCATACTTTTTAAATCCTTTTTTTACATCCTGGTCGTCATTACTTATCAGGAATAATTCATTTTTCCTAGTCCTGACAATTCTGTATTCCTTGCCGTTATAGGTAGCATACTGATCTTTTCGATACATTTTATCATTCATCTCCCTTCATTATTGAGCCTTTTTCCATTGTCTAGAGGCTGGTTGTTTTCTTTTTATTTTTCTAACGAGACTTCTCAATTCATTACCCGTCTTAAAAATTCCATTTAGTAGTTTCACTGTTTGATAGCAAGCGAAGACATCAAGTTGCTCATCGTCTGTATGTTCATTCCTATATCCCGCTGATAAATTTACGCTTTGAATACCATGTTCAGCCCAAATTCTTGTATCACTACTTCCACCCGCTGTTGTTGCCCAACTACTTAACCCCTCTCTATACGCCACTTTTTCGAAAAAAGAACCGTATTCAGGATGGCAAAAAGAAATATACCCTCCACATGAAGTTACGATATCACCACTACCTCTGCGGTCAACAACAACTGCGGCATCTGTCCCCCAAAGAAAATAATCATCTACTCGTCTAGCACCGACTAATCCGTTCTCTTCCTCTACTGTAAAAATGACCTTGACTTTGCCACTGAAAGGAGAATGCAAAAGCTGTTCCATTACCCAGAGGATTATAGCTATCCCAGCTCGATCATCAGCACCTAATATTCCCTTACTACTAGACCAAATGGGTCCGTTCTTTACAATTTTTCGATTCTTTTCGAGTTCGCAGACAATATCCAGGTGGGCATTCAACAAGATGGTCGGACCATTACCACCACGATACGTTTTTTCAGCCAATACATTTCCGGCATGGTCTATAGTCAAATAATCTACCAAAGGAGAAAGTTTATCTATCGTAAATTGTCTAACTTTGTATTCATTGCCGCTCTCACCTGGAATCATTAATAATTCCTCAACTAACTTACAGAACAATTGTTCTTTCAAGAGATCAACATCATTTCCGAGCCAGCTTTCATCGATTTGGCCCATTTTTTCTGCGACATCGAGGAGCCCATTTTTCGATTGAGGGAATTTAAAAAGGTAATAATTTCGATGTTCGCGGCAATGAACCCGTCTGATATCAAGTGCGAGAAACACATCATTTAACATTTCAATCTGACATTCTTTTGTAAGCATCACATAGGGAGCTCTTCTATCGTGACCATCACAGGACCCTGTTGTATAGAAACCAAGGCGATTCAGCTGCCGAACCACTCCACTAATATATAAATCTAGCTCTTGAACCTTCGGATCCGCGAGGCCAGGTTGAAACCATAAACCTTCACCCCGGCCACGAGACGGGTAATCGATAGACTCAATCCAACTCTCCTCTTCTATTGCATTCTCGAGGAGGGTTAATACACGCTGATGATAAACATAAGGTATTTCCGCACGTCCAAGACATTCAAATAAAAACTGAAGATTGTTTTCTGTTTCAAATTCACAATTAAACTGATTTTCTGCTTCCTCTACCAATAACCATCCATGACGAATAAACAATTGATTCCATGTTTTCATTGTATCATCTCCCTTTCATTTCTATCCATATTATCCCATAGGAGCTGTGACACCTTTGTCACAGCCGCAACCTTGATAAAGGAATCAGCTCGCCTCGTTCCCTTACCTTTCCACTACATACGTTAAACCCTTTTGTAAAAGTGCTGATTACATCTCCTCTTCAAAAGGCCTCATTCCAAATTTCGATTCCAAATCATCTACTAGTTTTTGATAGTAAGAGCTACTCACAACTCCTTTTGAACCACGAAGAATTTCCATCATATATTTTTCTGGAGGCGCTAGCTCCTCCTCTTTATCGATAACTAAAAACGTGAGCACATTGCTGTATGTCTTATCCTCGATTTTGACATCAATAAAAGCAGGTCGATAGATACCAATATTTACTCCTTCTCTTCGGAATAAATAGGTTAATGTAGCCCGATTGATAAGATATACCTTGCCTTCAGCACTTTCTGTCGACTCAATCAAATCTGCTCTTCCGCCATCATGTGCTTTACGGGTAAAAGCTAATGAAAAGTCCTTCGCGATACCACGTCCTATTACTCTTTCAAACTGGTTTGCGATACCCGCTTGTTGGAAGCGTTCAGTATCCATACAGGATCCATATGCAAAGTAATAGAGTTCCTCCTGCTTTAGATAGCAATAGCATTTCCAATCACCGTATTTTATTTCATCAAGTTTAGTAGGAATCGATGATGGGTATACATATACATACGCTTCGAACGTGTCGTAATCAGTGTGAACCACTTGAGTTATCCGCTCATAATGATTGTCCTCACCTTCACCTCGATATCCTTCTAATTGATCAAGACGGTGTAGCTGTTGAGAAGTTACTTCATACAATTCTCCATACACTCGTTTAGCACTGTTTTGAATCATCGCCGGATAACCAAATCCTGTGTCATAAAGGATTCCGTTTGTCCAGCATTGTCGGCTCAAACACCTTGCATCTTTAATTAAATAGTGGTTCGTTTCATGCTGTCGCAAAGTACCATAAACAAACACTTTTGTAAGCTTCTTCATTTTTATCTTCTCCTTTCAAGCTAACTTGCTATGAGTTTACGATGTTCACTGTGACACTCTTGTCACAGGACATGGATTGGAAAAATAACTACCACGTAACCAACGTGAATCTACTGCGCGATTTGCCCATCTTTCCACGTACTCTCTTTCGGCATCCGTTAAATATTCGGTTTTACGTGTGTGAATGTGACCGGAGTGAACTTCGAAATAACCATTTTCATAAAGATGGTCACAGCCAAAGACACATGCTGGCATCACAATATATGGATCTTTCCTTTCCTCCTCTGTACAATTCGCACGTTTTTTCTTATGTGCGGCTACAAGTGAATGACACGAAAAAGTCCGCCCACAAATTGCACATTCCTCTGTCACTTTATCTTTAAACAACCAATCTCGTAAAAGGGATTGCTCTTGACGTTGTTTAACCTCTCTTGTCACATCTGTTTCTAGAATTGACTCTAACTTTTCCCTATAGATTTGATATCGATCTTTAGGAGAAAATTGGTCAATTAGAATAAGTTGATAATTTCCCCTCCCACGTGACTTATCCACATATAAGAACGGACAATGATATAACTTCTGCTTACGGTATGCTTCTTCGTGACCCATTTTTTCAAGATAGACATTAAGCTCCGAGAACGAACCGTTAGTTTTATTGTTATTTTTAAAATAATCATATATATCTTGTTCAATTGCTGTAAGCTCTCTTTTTTCCATAACGATAGTTGCGTATTCGCCTTCGATTTCTACATACGATGAATTCATGAGATAGTCTTTAATAATCGCAACGGAAGGAATTCGTTTCTGTAAACTTCTTTTACTGATATCAGAATGGACAGTATTTGCTAGGATATCAGTTTGAACTTTATCTGTAATATTCAACACTTTTCCTAACGCATTCATAAGTACATTTGAGCGTTCCTCGAATAAATACCACATATTGTTTTTGTCTATTGATTCATAAAATACCTTTGCAGACTTGTCATTCACAATTAGCGATTGATACAAGGACATGTTATTTCCTTGAAGCCAACTGTTCATTGAAACCACATCAAGGAAGTTCACCATACCGTGTATTCCAGGCAACGATTTAAGTATTCTCTTCTTTTCAACCACCTCTGGATGTATTTCATTTTTTATAAAAAGAAGCTTTTCATTTTGGAGATAATCCATTTCTGAAGCCTGGGTTAATCCTAGGTTGTAGAGGTTGTAATTTTGACAGTGTCCAAGCCTTTGAATCAACCGGAATAAACCTCTGATATGGACTTGCCCATTTACTAAACCCTGCTTGTGCAATTGCTCAAGCACATCGTCCACATAGACTACCTCATGTTGCTCGATAAGCTCGCTCATCATTTTAATAATGTTCAAGTCACCATCCTGAATTCTATTAAAGAAGCGATTTGCAATAATTTGTTGAATTCTTTGTCTAGATACGCCGAATTCCTCACTAACGGAATCATAAGTTGGATATGTCTGTGTACCTAAGCCAAAATACGTTTGAACAATTAAAATGTCACGTTCAAGAGTTGCGAGATATCGTGTGTTCACTTTCTTCATAAATTGTTGTATTTGATTTCGTAGCATCAACATCATCTCCCTTGTTTTCTGTTGAATACAGTATATAAAATCAGCTGTGACACCTCTGTCACAACAAAAAAAAGCCTCTGGATTAATCCAGAAGCAGGTCAGTACTTACATCGCGTTGATGCTTAAACATTCGGTATGGGTGTGGCGAGTTCCATCTATACCCACCATCAATCGTTTCAATACAATTAAGAATCGGATTTATTCGTTCTACTCTTTCACGTAATCGGGAGATACTACGCCTTAATGCAGCCTGTGGATCTCGAGAGTGCCGATACATTCTCTGAATAATATCTTCACGTCGAACCCCTTCAGGATGCCGCATTAAATACTCAAGTAATGGAATTTGTAACGTTGGGATTGTATCCTCATTTCCATTAATAGCTAGTGTAGCATCGTTCATCGTACGTTGATTGAAGATAATGATATTCTTATTTTCGAAGAGGTCTGATAACTCCTCGTATTCACGTTCAGAAATGTCACTAAATTCAATCCCGTTTACAATCATTTGGTAAGGCTTTTCCTCTGTTCGACCAGATTCCTTCAGTTCCTTTAACAGGGACTTCATTTCCCCAAACAATTCAAGGTCTTCAGAAGGAATTTGCTCAACCCTTCCGAGGGTTTCATTTACAATAAATTGCGTTCCTTTTATTATGTAATAATGTGCTTTTAATTTTTGCTCTTTCTGAAGTTGATTACGAGTCTGCCTTGGACGACAATGTAGTGCAGACTGGAAGGATTCAATTGATTTCGTCCATTTTTCCTGATAAAAATATAGAAAACCTAATCGGTAAAACGCCCTTGCATTCTCTGTGTCAATTCTAGTTACCTGTTTAAACCTCGTGATCGCTCTTTCATACGAGTGCTGACGAAGCTTCAAATCTTCCCCTTGTATCAGCAATAAATAAGCGAGCGTTTCCTTATAGACAATTTCATTCTGATTCAATCTTGAGAGATTTTTAAAAATCTCTACACCCTCGGTGACCCAACTAAAATTTGACTCATCCTCAAGACTCCACCAATCTTCTTCCTTTTCTAGAAGTTCATCCTCTGAAAGATTTGACATTCTAATCATCAAAAAATCCCCTCGCCAGTCATTTTATCACGGTCTCACCTATTGTTAATACATTTAATTGTTCCTTCGGTAGCTCGCGTTTTTCCCATTCGCGTATTAGGCGATCCAATGCTTCGGGGCCTGTGTCGTCTGCCAAACGGTATGCACCATAATGCATGGGCACGAATAGTTTCGCCTTTAACTCGATAAATGCCTTCACGCTATCTTCGGGAGAAATGTGGGAGTCGGCCATGAACCATTCCGGCTCATAAGCGCCAATTGGCATAAATACAACATCAATCGAAAATCGTTCTGCTATTTCCTTGAACCCGGAGAAGTAGCCGGTATCACCGACAAAATAAAACGTTTCGGCAGCATGTTGAAAAATCCATCCACCCCAATGGGACGTGTTCATGTCGTTAAGCGTTCTTCTTGTCCAGTGTTGAGCAGGTACAAAGTGGATGTTAATACCTTCGTAGTCAGCTTTTTCCCACCAACTCAGTTCTGTAACATTCTGATACCCTTTCTTGTTAAAAAGGGACTTCATTCCAATCGGCACAAAATAGTGTGGGTTTCCTTTTAATTTTTTCAGTGTCGGAAAGTCCAGATGGTCATAATGGCCATGTGATATCACCACAACATCAATCTCAGGCAACTCCTCCAACGGTATTCCCGGTTGTGTTAAACGCTTCTGAAAACCCATTCGCTTCGCCCATACCGGATCAGTGAGGATGTTAACTCCATTAAGTTGAAGCAAAAAGGTAGAATGACCAATCCATGTGTATGAAGTTCGATTTCTATTTTCCTGTATCTCCTGGATTCTCTTCGTTTGGCATTGTGCAATATTTTTCGATAAATCCTTCACCTTACTACGTCTTTCCTTCTGCCACTTCCGCATATCACCTAACGATTTCTTATTCGTCACATCATTTAAATTACTATACCTTGTCCTCATGAACGTACCCTTGGGACAAAGGGACAGGTCCCTCGTCCCAATCCTTTCTAGTTGAGTTGCATCTTATTTATATTCTCTTTCGGAATTCCAGCTTCTATATAACTCCTTACTAATTTCCACTGAATTGAGCTAACTTTTTTAAAGGTTTGGAAAAATAGATTGGCAGAATGTAATGGCTCCCCATTTATAATCATACTCGCAGAAATAATAACCAGCACCTCATCCACTCTTAATGGATTAACTGAAATAAGATTCAGCTCCCATTTGGCGTTATGTTCTCTAACAAACTTAAATCCCTGTTCCCAACCTTTTATGGATTCCTCAAACCCAAAGTCTACAATATCATTGCCTGAAATTTCTCTTCCCTTGTATTGATTTGAAATAAACCCCCTCATTTCTGTCAGTGAGGAATTAGTCCAAGCATCCAAATACGAATCGAGAAATGTTTTAAAGTGATGATCCATCGTAACCTCCTAAAGATAATATATTTATTTTAATCATTTATAGCTGCTTCTTTACTTAGATAGGAGAGTATTCCATAGGCTCCGAACAGTGTACGTACCCATTTTTCTGGTAAAAAGGAATCGCTTCGTCACTCGGCCACACAATTACAAATTCATAGTGATTCTCTTTAATCCAATCATTTATCGTACGCAACACATTACTTCCAATACCACTATTTCTATATTCTGGGATGGTGTACACATTTGTCATATATGCAAATGGGTGAGTAAGCCTTCCAGGTCTTGGAACCTTTTGGATTAATTCTATGTAAATATGGGATAAGATTTTCCCTTTATCCTCGGCAATCCAGATAAACCACTGATTGCTATTCAATGCATTCTCTAGAAATTGGTGACATTCTTTTTCAAACGTTTCATAGGATTCGTCTTTTTTGCTTTCATCAAATTCAATTGTAGTATCCCATCTCATTTTTATTAACTGGTCAATATCTATTTCCTCTGCAAGTCTTATTTTCACTTTGATTTATCCTTTCTCGTATTTTCTTGTTCCACCTTGTGTTCTGTTAACTCTTATAAAAAAAATGTAATCCTTTAATTGGTAGGTGTTCCCTGATGGAATACGATTTGCCATTTATCTTGTCTTTTTTTCCAAATAGAACTTCGTAAAGCATATTTAGTATCGTTATGTCTGAATGTTTTATAAGTTGCCAGTAAAACATCTGATGTTAACAGATTTATTTTAAAATCTGTCACTGTATATTTTATCGAATTAGTATTAATTCCTTTAACAGCAGTAAGTAATGCTTCTTTATCATATGGTTTTCCTGAACTTCCGAATTCTAAAAAGTCATCTGCTAGGAGCTCAATAAAATCGGTATATTCATACTTCATTAATCGTTTTTCTAGATTAAGAATTTGTTTTTCCAGCAATGAATACTCCATCAAACTCCTCCTTCTTCTATATATGTTTCTTTATTCTCCAAGAAGAAGCAGTTATCCTTCATTCACTATCAAAATCTAGTCTGGTATTGGAAATTCATTTTTCAACATACGAAGCCTAAAAACAAATAACGCTGAAGCTATTTAAGCCTCCAGCGTAACTGAATTTTATCTATTTATCATATCCTCAAAAAGTCCCCATCCTCACCACCTTAGTATGATGAGGGAATCCGGGGCTATAGAGAGGTCAAGCCACGTTAGTTGTAGTCGTTTTTGTTTCTCTGTTTGCACCGATTTTGAATGTTTTTCTTAGGTACGGTAACACGTAGTAGTCAGCTCCGAATTTCCCTGCGTTAGCTCCAGCTGCTAGAACAACTACTCCTAGAAGAACCATCCAAGGGTTTGTGCTCACTGTACCACCAAACATGAACATGAAGTTCATCATTAGCCCAAAGAACATTGCGGCAGTGGTTAAGCATCCAATTAGTAATCCTAATCCTACAAGGAATTCTCCCCAAGGAATCATAATGTTGATAAGTTCTACGTTTGGAACGGCAAAGCCTTCAACGAAAGCAGTGTATGTTGGATAAAGTGCAGTGCCTGTTGCTTTATCTAGTACAGGGTTTGCTACAACATTCCCAAGGAAGCCACCTGCATCAAATCCACCTGTGATTTTGCCCCATCCAGCTGTCATCCAAGTCCAACCAAGGTATACACGTAAAACTGTTAAAATAGCTGCTGCCCATCGGTTTTCTCTAATAAATGTGTTGATCATCTTGAACCCTCTCCTTAATCCTCTTTTTTATTTGTTTTATCTCTATGTCTATACTATAAATCCATGTGAACAATTTCACAATATAAATGTGAAGTATTTCACAATTTGTTCAATGATTTGTGAATGAATTGTGACGAGATAGAAAAGGAGAGAATCAATCTAAATTGGCCCAACCTAGGAAAAGCAAAAAGAACACTCGAGTGAGTGCCTTTTGTTTAAAATAAACATTCATTTATTAGTTCCTTATTTGCCAATTCGTTAATCCATTTCTCTGGGATATTTTCATAACCATAGATAATTCCAGCTAAACCTCCTGCTACTGCAGCAACAGTATCCGTGTCATTTCCAAGGTTCACAGCTTTTAATACGCAGGTAGAGTAGCTATTCGTTGTTGCTACGCACCAAAGTGCAGCCTCTAATGTATCCACAACAAAACCGCTTGATTTAATTTCAGTTTCTTGAAGTTCATGAATATAGGAAAGCCTATGGTAAGGTTCCTCTTCTTTATTGCTTTTCACCATTATACCTATGTTCTCCCCATTAATCAGTCCTTTTGCTATCTTCACATAAATAATACAGGCTTTTGTTGACCACTCATGCGCATGTGTTAAATTTGAAACCTTTCTTATTTCTTCCTCAGTACAATCTATAAACGCTAGTGGAAGGATTCTCATCAGTGACCCATTTCCATTAGCGTTTACGTCGTTTACGCCTTGACCAGTAGTTATTGCATATTGTGTCGTTCCCCCGATATCGAATACTTCATTATGTGCTGTAAAATTNTCGCAGAAATAATAACCAGCACCTCATCCACTCTTAATGGATTAACTGAAATAAGATTCAGCTCCCATTTGGCGTTATGTTCTCTAACAAACTTAAATCCCTGTTCCCAACCTTTTATGGATTCCTCAAACCCAAAGTCTACAATATCATTGCCTGAAATTTCTCTTCCCTTGTATTGATTTGAAATAAACCCCCTCATTTCTGTCAGTGAGGAATTAGTCCAAGCATCCAAATACGAATCGAGAAATGTTTTAAAGTGATGATCCATCGTAACCTCCTAAAGATAATATATTTATTTTAATCATTTATAGCTGCTTCTTTACTTAGATAGGAGAGTATTCCATAGGCTCCGAACAGTGTACGTACCCATTTTTCTGGTAAAAAGGAATCGCTTCGTCACTCGGCCACACAATTACAAATTCATAGTGATTCTCTTTAATCCAATCATTTATCGTACGCAACACATTACTTCCAATACCACTATTTCTATATTCTGGGATGGTGTACACATTTGTCATATATGCAAATGGGTGAGTAAGCCTTCCAGGTCTTGGAACCTTTTGGATTAATTCTATGTAAATATGGGATAAGATTTTCCCTTTATCCTCGGCAATCCAGATAAACCACTGATTGCTATTCAATGCATTCTCTAGAAATTGGTGACATTCTTTTTCAAACGTTTCATAGGATTCGTCTTTTTTGCTTTCATCAAATTCAATTGTAGTATCCCATCTCATTTTTATTAACTGGTCAATATCTATTTCCTCTGCAAGTCTTATTTTCACTTTGATTTATCCTTTCTCGTATTTTCTTGTTCCACCTTGTGTTCTGTTAACTCTTATAAAAAAAATGTAATCCTTTAATTGGTAGGTGTTCCCTGATGGAATACGATTTGCCATTTATCTTGTCTTTTTTTCCAAATAGAACTTCGTAAAGCATATTTAGTATCGTTATGTCTGAATGTTTTATAAGTTGCCAGTAAAACATCTGATGTTAACAGATTTATTTTAAAATCTGTCACTGTATATTTTATCGAATTAGTATTAATTCCTTTAACAGCAGTAAGTAATGCTTCTTTATCATATGGTTTTCCTGAACTTCCGAATTCTAAAAAGTCATCTGCTAGGAGCTCAATAAAATCGGTATATTCATACTTCATTAATCGTTTTTCTAGATTAAGAATTTGTTTTTCCAGCAATGAATACTCCATCAAACTCCTCCTTCTTCTATATATGTTTCTTTATTCTCCAAGAAGAAGCAGTTATCCTTCATTCACTATCAAAATCTAGTCTGGTATTGGAAATTCATTTTTCAACATACGAAGCCTAAAAACAAATAACGCTGAAGCTATTTAAGCCTCCAGCGTAACTGAATTTTATCTATTTATCATATCCTCAAAAAGTCCCCATCCTCACCACCTTAGTATGATGAGGGAATCCGGGGCTATAGAGAGGTCAAGCCACGTTAGTTGTAGTCGTTTTTGTTTCTCTGTTTGCACCGATTTTGAATGTTTTTCTTAGGTACGGTAACACGTAGTAGTCAGCTCCGAATTTCCCTGCGTTAGCTCCAGCTGCTAGAACAACTACTCCTAGAAGAACCATCCAAGGGTTTGTGCTCACTGTACCACCAAACATGAACATGAAGTTCATCATTAGCCCAAAGAACATTGCGGCAGTGGTTAAGCATCCAATTAGTAATCCTAATCCTACAAGGAATTCTCCCCAAGGAATCATAATGTTGATAAGTTCTACGTTTGGAACGGCAAAGCCTTCAACGAAAGCAGTGTATGTTGGATAAAGTGCAGTGCCTGTTGCTTTATCTAGTACAGGGTTTGCTACAACATTCCCAAGGAAGCCACCTGCATCAAATCCACCTGTGATTTTGCCCCATCCAGCTGTCATCCAAGTCCAACCAAGGTATACACGTAAAAC
>NZ_LT732529.1:1378713-1395468 GCF_900156865.1 Litchfieldia sinesaloumensis
TCCTACAAGGAATTCTCCCCAAGGAATCATAATGTTGATAAGTTCTACGTTTGGAACGGCAAAGCCTTCAACGAAAGCAGTGTATGTTGGATAAAGTGCAGTGCCTGTTGCTTTATCTAGTACAGGGTTTGCTACAACATTCCCAAGGAAGCCACCTGCATCAAATCCACCTGTGATTTTGCCCCATCCAGCTGTCATCCAAGTCCAACCAAGGTATACACGTAAAACTGTTAAAATAGCTGCTGCCCAGCGGTTTTCTCTAATAAATGTGTTGATCATCTTGAACCCTCTCCTTAATCAATCTTTTTTATTTGTTTTATCTCTATGTCTATACTATAAATCCTTGTGAACATTTTCACAATATAAATGTGAAGTATTTCACAATTTGTTCAATGATTTGTGAATGAATTGTGACAGAGTACTTAAAAAAAGCCAGTATAGCAAGCTTTCTATCGTACAAAAAAAGCGTAAGTCACATTGACCTACGCACTTTTTCTTGATTTTCTATTAGACGGTTTTAAAACATGATTTACATTTACTCCATTGATTCCTTGTAACTCTGTTCGCCTCTTGTTCTAGCTCTTTATAATCCAACGAACAAATCTTTTCGTAATTCGTTCTTGAACCCTGATGTTTTACCGTATGTAAAGTGTAGCATGTAGCATGATGCATCTTATTCATTTCAACCGTACCAAAATGATTAAAAACATAGCCTTGTTTGTTATTAAACAACCAGTTCTCATATCCGTTTTCATCTTTGTGAAATTTATTTATCATACTATCCTCCCCCTCTTCAACATAAGCAAAACAATATTAATTAATAAGACGGTAAATAGATCCGATCAGTATCTGTATCTAGGACAAAATCAATTTTTAAATCCTCTGAATAAGAAATTTCTTCGAAGCTATGTAGCCTACAAAATACAGAAGAGAAATCCTTTGGGTCAGTTGTTCGTTCTTTTGCTTGATAATACATTTGTTTCAACTTTTGTTTAGAGCACTTTTTCCCTGTTAGGATTGCTTGGTTATAGTAACCATCAATTTCAATTATCAATATTAATCACGACTGGTTGCTAATCAATCATATAGCTTAAATTTTTATATTCTTTATTATACCTTAGTGAGGATGATCATGACTAAACAAAAAAAGGCCTAGTACCGAATAATATTCGCATTCTAGGCCTTTCTCCTGGGACATTGGACCTGTCCCTTTGTCCCACTATCTAAAAAACGACAGCATAAACTGTCGTCAAAAGGTAAAACGTAATTATCATAATAAAAATTTTTCACGAACTTGACTTTGTGATTTTATAATTTTTATGATTGACGATGGTTGTAAGCGGTTCGTCCTTTGCTTCATTGTACCCGTAATCAACTATCACTGAATTATCTCTTACAACCTTAACTATTCCTTCATAGCTTTTTCCTTCACGCTTAAAAGAAATACTGTCCCCGATATTAGCGTTTGCCATTTTATCACCTCTGAACTTATTATTTTCAGCAAAAATAAAAACATGCAGGAACAATGAAGATACAAGTAGTATAATTTTTTATGAAGGTGTTTTATTTTTTTCAAGAAGTTCAATAATTTTATCTAGTTTCTTTTCAATTTCATTTGTTTGATTATCCTTAACTGAAGACCTCATTACTATTCTTCTGATAAAAAGTGTAAAAGAAACAATGAATAAGGCGATAAGACCGATTACGATAACCATTAAGACAATCGAAACTACATTCAAACCTTCCATGACTGTCCCCACTTTCCACTATTTTAAAAGCTATTATTACTCACCGAAAACGACATCGAATAGGTAATCAGTTGATGCGGTACCTTCAAAGTGTTCTTCTGTGATGTTTCCTTGCTCATCTCTTTTTTCTTCGGTTTTTAACATCGCAAACGTCGAAATATAGTAACCTTCTAAGGGTAAGCTCCCGTCTTCTACTACATGAATTTCACCATTTTCGATTATATAATGTTCAGTATTTTCGATGCCATAATACGTTCGTTCCCCCGTACTCCGTATCTCATATGATAAATAGTCCCCTTTTTCATCAGTGATCTCTTTAATATCAAGTACGTTAAGGATTTCAAAAAAATAATCGCCATTAACTAATCGATCGTATTGAAGCCAATTGTCAACCTGACTAGTCGATACATGATACTGACTTTTGTCGATTTCATAGCGTATCTGATAGAGCTTATATCCATTGTCATTTGGTTCAAGCAGCTGCCAACCTAGATCATCAATTTGCCCATTTTTTACATATTCAACTTTAAAATTTTCAAGCTTTACTTGGTGATTGTTAAGATGTAATTCTTCCTTAATTCGTTCATCTTCATCTTGGAAGTTTATCGTATACACGGAACCGAGTTCATGCTCGATAGTGATAGAGCGGTATTCCCATTCATGAATCGCAAGCGGAATAATCCAGTGGACCAACACAAAAGTTAAAACCCCATAAACTGCGGCGGTTCTCTTAACATGTGCATTTAAAGTAGGTCGGAAGAAGAGCAGGTACACAATAAACCCAAGCGGAAGTGCAAGTTCATCAAAAATAAAAGCAAATGAACCTAAAATAAAGTATCCAATTATTTTTAAAGAGAAACGAGTTTCTTCTTCGTGCTTTTTCCGCACTATTAAAAACGTACAAACAATTAATATAACCGTATAAACAAGTGCTGTCATTAGTACCCCCCATCTGGCAAGAAAAGAATTCAGTTGAACAAAATTTATAGCCTTACGATAAAGTGTTAAAGCTAAATACGATCTAATACTTCTTTCGTCTCCAAAAAACTCTTAACCTACCATGTATATTAACATATTATTCCATATGATATTATGAATTCCAGGATACTAAAAATTGTACTGCAATCGCGATATTAGAGTCACTGAATCGATTCTTCTATTTCTCTAATGACCATCCATTTTTCGTTTATTAATTTCCAGTTTTCAATCGTAAATAATCGTGCTACGACGTTCTCGTCTTTTACGACTATTTGTTCATAAAATACTACCGCGTTTTCATTGTCTCTTAGTCGAATGACTCGATTCTCGAACTTCTTTTTTGCACCTGTAAAGTGCCTAACAGACTGTTCCATACCTTGAATGGCCTCTTGTCTTGTGAAAAAAATCGGTTTCTCGTTTCCGCTATTAAAAAATGCAACATAATAATCTTCTGCCATTCTTTCAACTGAGGATGTGTCTCCTGAATTCATTGCAATGTTCCAATCACGGATAAAACCATTATGCATCTCGGTAAATTCATCTAAACGTTTTTCTACATTAATCATTACCAAACCTCACCTTTTATAGTTGGGTTCTGTCTCACCAATGTTGCGCTTTACCTCTATATTTCAACAAAAGGAAAAGATAATCCTCCTTTACCTGTCGGAATCGACATATAAACTTTTATGGTAAAATGAGGAGGGATTTATTAAGACGATACAAAAAGGAGCAACAGTTGAATGAAGATAGATGTTAAACAATGTAAATTAGCGGATCTACAACAGCTTCAAGAGATTAGTATAGAAACGTTTAACGAAACATTTAAGGATCAAAATACTCCAGAAAATATGCAGGCCTACTTGGAGAAAGCTTTTAACAAAGAGCAATTCGAAAAAGAAATATCTAATCCTTTTTCGAAATTCTTTTTTCTTTATTATAATAATGAGATTGCTGGCTTTTTAAAAATCAATATAAACGAGGCTCAGTCTGAAAAGATGGGTAACGACTCACTTGAAATCGAGAGAATTTACATAAAAAGTAGCTTTCAAAAACATGGGTTGGGCAAATATCTACTGAATAAAGCGGTAGACATCGCAACCGAACTTCAAAAAAACAAAATCTGGTTAGGTGTATGGGAAAACAATGAAAATGCCATCGCTTTTTATAAGAGAATGGGCTTTGTACAAACGGGAGCACACTCGTTTTTCATGGGTGATGATGAACAAACCGACTATATCATGACAAAAACACTGTCATGAATTTAACATAAGTAGTTAATACGCTCAGGCTTTTGAACCTGAGCGTTTCTATTCATTTACCTATCAGCGTTTAACAGCTTCAAATGTAATCATTTCAGTTGATGTAGTCGGAAAGTGACCATATTGGTAATCCGCCGAAATGACGATGTCTTCAAATCCAATCTGCTCGAGAATCATTTTAAACTCTTCAATTCCATACCAACGTAGCGGAAATCGTTCTAATTCTGTTTGGAGGAGCACCCCGTTTCTCCATTTTTCGTACCGATGATGAGAAATTGTATACTGATTGATATGATCCACTTCAACTACTTTCGATTCTAATGTTAGGATGTCACCATTTGAGGTTTCCCACGTACGTGTTGAATTTTGTTCAAGAGACACATCTTTTTGTAAAAAGATATCAATAATGAGTCTGCCACCATTTTCAAGGTGATGATGGAAATTTTTCAATGCCTTTATCGAATCTTCTCTATTCTGTAGAAGTAGGAAAGTACCAGTGGGTACAATAATCGCTTCATATGTTTTATCTAAAGAAAATGTCTCCATTTCTCCTCTAAACAAAGTTGGCTGTAGAGCCCTTTCATCACAGTTACGACGGCAAATACGTAACATTTCATCAGATACATCAAAGCCATCTACCTTCAGGCCCCTTTCCAAAAGCGGAATCAGAATTCGCCCCGTACCAACTCCTGGTTCTAGGATGCTTCCTTTACAAGAAGCTAATCGCTCATGATAAAATTCCACATCACCAAAAGAGAGACCAATATATTTATCCAAGTCATAGACTTCTGACGATAGTTTCCCATAATAACTCAACATCTTCTCTTCTCCTCAACCCATTTTGAATTTTTTTAATAACTGTATGAATTAGACTATTTTTCCATTATTATAATATCAAACTAACAAAATTGGAGAATTAAAATGAATAAAATGACAAGAAGGACTGGATTTATCCTTGTTACAACAGGAGCTGTATTTTGGGGAGTTGGTGGTACGGTGGCACAGAAACTCTTTCAAGATCACTCGATTGATGTAAATTGGCTTGTTACTACACGGTTACTTATTGCTGGCTTCCTATTATTGAGTGTTCATTTTTTCAAAAAGGATCGTTCCCAGATCCTTGGTGTATGGAAAAATAAAAAGGTTGCAATTCAACTCATCATTTTTGGATTACTAGGTATGCTCGCTGTTCAATATACATATATGGCATCGATTAACCATGGAAATGCTGCAGTAGCAACTCTGTTACAATATCAAGCACCTGTGATGATCATTGGTTATTTACTCTTACGAAAACAGGCTGTTTTGACGCGGAAAGATGTAATTACTGTAGTTCTAGCAATAGTGGGTTGCTATTTTTTATTAACAAATGGCTCGATATCCGAGCTGTCGGTACCTGCTCCGGCCGTTATTTGGGGGATTTTATCAGGGGTGGCTTTAGCTTTTTATACCCTTTACGCGGTTCCTCTTCTTGCCCAATATGATTCGTTAGTCATTGTTGGTTGGGCGATGGTCATTGGTGGGATTGGCTTAGCTTTTATCCATCCACCTTGGGAAATTGATTATTCGAGCTTAACCTTAGAAGCCTATTTATATTTAATCTTCGTCATTATCTTCGGGACAATGATTGCTTTCTGGTTTTATATCGAGAGTCTACAAAGTCTCGCACCAAAAGAAACGAGTCTTCTCGGAACATTGGAGCCTCTAGCTGCTGTTTTAACGACAGTCTTATGGTTAAAAGAGCATTTTGGGATGTTTCAATGGATGGGAACGGCTTGTATTATCGGGATGATTCTTTTGATAGCTTTGAAGAAAAAGGCTGTATCTTAACGGTTTCGGTTCAGAGAGAAAAAATTGTAAATATCCCCTCAATTATCAAGGTATTTAACGCAATACTTAGCAGCATAATTTACAATGAATTTTCCAAAGAAAAAAGACTAGGATTTTATATTTCTCCTAGTCTTTTCGCTGTATTTATTTATGTGTAATTTGCTCAACTGAAGACTCTGTTAGCACAACAACAATTATATTATAATTTTTGAAATAAAAAGTGCAATTAGTGCCAATAGGGCTTGGGCAATAAACCCTACTATTAAATGGCTTAAAAGTCTTGTTTTAGTAATTACTCTTTCAGAAATAAGAAACTTAGCTGTAAAAAGCGAATAAGGAATTAAAATAAATACTGATGTAATAATGCCCGGAACATAATCTTTGAAGAAAATGTATTGCAATAAATGACCGATACTATTGGCTAAAAGAATTCCAGGAACTAAGAATGCAAGGAAAGTCGTAGGTTCCATGCCAATAAACCTGATGCCCAAAAATGCCTTATAACAGCCTATTGCAGCTAAAATCCAAAGTAAAGTAAAAGCAAATAAAAACTCCACTGTTGTTACGCTAAATGGTATTACATTTGAATTTTCTTCCAAGAACTTCTCCACTGTTATGATTTCTTCAATATCGTGAATTAAATACAACGGAGGAAAAAGTAATAAGAGATTTCTAAACTTTGATACATCATATTCTTTAAATGGTTCCATGCTTTTCCCCTGGTCTTATTTTTTGGCTCTTTTCTAAAGATTGTTGCTTTTATGGATAAAGTACAAACCAAGTTGATTGTAGCGGAAGGCGGTGACTCCTGCGGGAAAAGCGTGAGACTTGAGACCCCGCAGGAGCGACAGCGACGAGGAGGCTCAAGCCACGCCCGCGGAAAGCATCCGCCTGCAGCGTAAATCAACGGGTATAAAAAACAACAAAGTTTGCGAAAACAGCCTATTTTTTTGATTCAATTGAAGAAACTCCTTAAATTCACTTTAAATCCATCAACCTCCCTCGATAGTTTAATAGCTCTTACGTTTATAATTCTAGAGTCTGGTCAATATTCCTTTTAAAAAAACAGTTAAATTCTGGTTAGAAAGATACGGTTTTTATACTCTCTTGCTATACCGTCAAATATAAAACACTAAAAACTCCTCCGTAATTACTGGAGCAGTTCACTTGTATCATCGCTCCCCTTCTATTTCTTGTAAAAATGATTTATTCTATAGGAGGTTGAACAAACAGTTGTATGAATTATTGAGGTGGAAAACATTGAATCCTATTTTAATAGTAGATGATGAAAAAGAGATTGCCGATCTAGTGAAGTTTTATCTGATGAATGAAGGCTATGATGTTCAAGTGTTTTATGATGGAAAGCCGGCTTTAGAGTATATACAGAATCATGAGCTAGAGCTTGCCATTTTGGATGTGATGTTACCTAATGTGGATGGGTTTACAATCTGCCAGAAGATTCGTGAGAACTATCACTATCCTGTCATTATGCTGACAGCAAAGATTGAAGATATCGACAAAATTACTGGACTTACACTTGGTGCCGATGATTACATTACAAAGCCGTTTAACCCGCTTGAAATGGTGGCAAGAGTGAAAGCGCAGCTGCGACGCTATAAACGCTACAATTCGAACAATAATCTTAATCCGGAGCCTTTACATACTGCTAAGGAATACGACTTCTCAGGGTTGATTATTAATCAGGATACCCATAAATGTACACTTTATGGAAAGCCTCTCTCCTTAACACCCATCGAATTCTCGATTCTGTGGCATTTATGTGAAAACAAAGGGAAGGTTGTTTCTTCAGAGGAATTGTTTGAAGCGGTGTGGGGCGAAAAATATATTGATAACAACAATACAGTGATGGCCCATATTGCCCGCTTGCGGGAAAAAATGAAGGAACCTTCGAGAAAACCAAAGTTTATTAAAACGGTATGGGGGGTTGGCTATACCATTGAATAGAAAGAGTGTAGCAAGTAGCGGCTTAACTGGTAAGACATTTACGAAATTCTTTATATCGATTTTAATTTTTACCGTTAGTCTCGCAACAGCTATTGTTGTGGCCTATTACATATTGAGCAGTTTTATCTGGTATTCAAGTGATTTGATATACATACTGCTCCGTCCTATTCGCAATAACCCTATCCCGTTCATACTTATAACATGGATGATCGGCTTTATCATAATATTTATGTTCTATTGGAGAAAGACACTCAACTATGTTGATCAGATTGTGGATGCAAGTAGAAATCTTGCTTCTGATAAAAGTGATTACATCCGTCTACCCTCTGAATTAAAACAAGTGGAAGAACGTATGAATGCCATCAAGCAGGAATCCATCCGTAACGCCAGGTTAGCAAAAGAAGCAGAACAACGGAAAAACGACCTACTCGTGTACTTGGCTCATGATTTGAAGACACCATTAACGTCTGTAATTGGTTATTTAACATTACTACGAGATGAGCAGCAAATTTCGGAAGTGCTCCGGGAAAAGTACTTATCCATTTCATTGGATAAAGCTGAAAGGCTCGAGGAATTAATTAATGAGTTTTTTGAAATTACACGTTTTAATTTAACTCAGCTAAGTCCTGAGATGAGCCATATTAATCTTACAAGGATGCTTGAGCAGATTACGTTTGAATTTAATCCGCTATTTGCTGAAAAGAACCTAACCTGCCAGTTAGACATTGAAGACAATCTTGAAATCTCCTGTGATGTAAATAAAATGGAACGTGTCTTCGACAACTTAATCCGCAATGCCATTAATTATAGCTATGAAAATAGTCCAATCATCATTCGCTCTAAGAAGGACAATGAGTATTTACAGCTTTATTTTATAAACAATGGTCCTGTTATTCCAAAGGACAAGCTCGGTCGCATCTTTGAACAATTCTATCGATTGGATACTTCTCGTGGTACCAAAACAGGAGGTGCAGGTCTTGGCCTTGCGATTGCCAAAGAAATCGTAGAATTACACGGAGGCACCATTTCCGCTCAAAGCGAGGAAGAGAAAGTCGAATTTATCGTCAGGCTCCCTCTAACACCGTAAGAAAATCGTAAGAATTAAAGAAGAAAAACGTATTATTTCCTTGAGGATAAACGAAAAAACAACACTTATTGTTTTAGTACGATACAAGTACAGAAACAATAAGTGTTTTTTATATATAAGGAGGAAATAAATATGGAAAAAATAATCGTTGGTGTCATCTTTGGAGGCTGTTCAAATGAATATGAAGTCTCACTACAATCTGCATACTCTGTTATTACACATATGGACCCTGCTAAATATGAAAAAGTATTAATTGGCATCACAAAGGAAGGTCGCTGGTACCGTTTTCAGGGTAGCGTGGAAAACATTCTGAACAATACCTGGTGGTCCGATGAGGCAAACTGCATACCTGCCTTCTTTTCTCCAAATCGCTATATGAATTATCTACTAGAGAATCAAAATGGACATATTACCGAAACAATGATTGATATTGTTTTCCCTGTTCTACACGGGAAGAATGGCGAAGATGGAACACTACAGGGATACTTAGAACTTGCCGGAATTCCTTATGTCGGATGTGACATTTTGTCTTCTGCTTTATGTATGGATAAAGACCGTGCACATAGAGTAGTGGCACTTGAAGGCATCAACACACCTGCCTCAATTGTTTTTTCAAGGTCTCAATTAATAGAAGAGATTGTCACACAAACAAGTCAGCTCCATCTCCCTCTATTTGTTAAACCAGTCAAATCAGGGTCATCGATTGGAATAACACTCGTTAATGAAAAGGAAGAACTTCCAAGTGCAGTTGCTGAAGCCTTTTCTCACGATGAGCGGATCATCATTGAAGAATTTATTGAGGGATTTGAAGTTGGTTGCGCGATTCTTGGAAATGACGAATTGATAGTTGGTGAAGTGGATGAAATTGAATTAGAGACTGGGTATTTTGATTTTAATGAAAAATACACCCTTACTACTTCAATCATTCATATGCCAGCTCGCATTGATCATGATATGACAGCCAAAGTAAAGGATACGGCTATTCAAATTTATCGTGCACTTGGCTGCTCTGGCTTGGCAAGAGTGGACATGTTTATTACACCAAATGGAGACATTGTCTTTAATGAGGTCAATACCTTTCCTGGTTTCACCGATCACAGCCGTTATCCAAATATGATGAAAGGCATTGGGTTAACGTTTTCTGACATCATCGAACACTTGATCCAATTGGGGTTAGAACGATGAGAAGTATCACGTTACATAAAGGCAATGTTTACAGTGGGTATTTGATATTGGTTAATCGTCAACATGGTCTGAAACAGACTCAAGCTCATCATTCGCCAGCACTTGTGCCCAGTCTAGCAAACTATGACACTATTTTACTTGAAAGAAGGGTCGCAGCATCGTTAACACAGCTTCTTAAAAAAGTAGAATCACGAGGAAGGATCATTCCGGTTAGCGGGTACCGAAGCAAGGCTGAACAAGAAAAGCTATACCAAGATTCTCTCATTGAAAATGGCAGAAGCTTTACAGAACAATATGTAGCCTATCCAGGGTGCAGCGAACATCAGACAGGCCTGGCGATTGATTTGGGAGAAAACCTAGACGAGATCGATTTCATTCGTCCATCTTTTCCTTATACAGGTATCTTTGCACATTTTCGCGAACTTGCCGCAGACTATGGTTTTATTGAGCGTTATTCGCACGGCAAAGAACAAATCACAGGGATCTCGCATGAGCCTTGGCATTTCCGCTATGTCGGATATCCTCATGCAAGAATTATGCAGCACCACCGTTTCTGTTTGGAAGAATACATTCAATATCTTTCTGATTTTTCAGAGAATGGCCAGCAGTATATCTTTAAGGACAAGGGTAAAAATTATGAGGTTTATTATGTAAGAGCAATGGAAGAGACGACTGTAATTGAAATACCGGATGAGTGCTTGTATCAGATTTCAGGGAATAATGTGGACGGCTTTATCGTGACAATATGGAGCAATCCACTATGAGTAAATCAGGATCATTAGACTCATTCAGATTACTTGCTGCCTTCCTCGTGATAGCTAACCATACGTCACCTCTTCTTTCATATGGGGAGGATGCAGATTTCATTTTGACTCGAATTATTGCTAGAATAGCTGTCCCCTTTTTTCTAATGGTCAGCGGATATTTTCTATATCAATATATTGAAAATGGGGACAACGCGTATATTCTAGCGTTTTGTAAAAAAATCGGACTGTTATATGCCCTCTCCATCGTTTTATTTTTACCTCTAAATTTGTATGCAGGTCATTATGAGGGTACAAATTGGGGGCTTGAATTCGTAAAAGATCTATTCGTTGACGGGACATTTTATCATTTATGGTACTTCCCTGGGTTAATTGCAGGTGTGAGTATTGTTGTCTTTCTCATTCGTGCAATTGGGCTAAAATGGACATCGATTATATCCGTTCTTCTTTATGGAATCGGATTGTTCGGAGATAGCTACTATGGGGTTGCTGAGCAGTTTCCTAGTTTTGAAGTGTTTTTTCAGGCGGTCTTTACTGTAGCGGATTATACGAGGAATGGCGTTTTTATGGTGCCGATTTTCTTAGTCATGGGAATGCTAATCTATAAAAGAAATAAAACAGTTTCGTTTTCAATAAATCTACTATTTTTCGTGATCAGTTTCACTTTCCTAATTGGTGAAGGACTACTACTGCATGCTAATGACATCCAGCGCCATGACAGTATGTATTTTATGCTACTTCCAGTTATGTATTTTCTTTTTCAATGTCTACTGCAAATCCGCGGAAAAAGCAGTAAAAGCATTCGGAATGTCTCCACGATTATGTATATCATACACCCGTGGATGATTGTACTTGTTCGCTTTACAGCAGAGTTTTTCACACTAGAGAAATGGTTTGTTGAAAATAGTATGGTTCTTTTTTTGACGGTTAGTAGCCTTACATTTATTTTGTCTTGGATGTTGATGATTTTTTGGCCAACTAGGAAAAATTCAACTCCCTCACCAATTAGTAGAGCCTGGGCAGAAATTGATTTAGCAGCACTAAATGAAAATGTAAAGCTGCTAAAAGGAATTCTTCCAAAAAATACAGAACTTATGGCCGTAGTCAAAGCAAATGCGTATGGTCATGGGGCAGTAAAAATCGCGAAAGAGCTATCGAACCATGGGGTAAAGTCCTTTGCCGTCGCGACTATCGCTGAAGGAATTGAACTTCGTAAAAACGGAGTTAAAGGAGAGATTCTCGTTTTAGGTTATACCCCAGCTCAATATATTGGAGAAATTAAGAAATTCAAATTAACGCAAACCGTAATTGGATTGAGCCATGCAAAGCAGTTAAACAAACAAGGTGTTCCGATAAAGGTTCAAATAAAAATAGACACAGGTATGCATCGCTTAGGAACAGATGCTTCACACCTTTCTGACCTGAAAGAAATCTATAACTGCAAACATTTACATGTTGTCGGTGTATTTTCTCACTTAGCGGTTTCTGATAGCGTTCGTTCAGAGGATATAGCATTTACAGAATTGCAGATTGATAAATTCAACCAGACCACTAAGTGGCTTGAATCACAACTGCTGCTTCCAGGACAGCGGCATATTCAAGCGAGCTATGGAATCTTGAATTACCCACACTTACCATATGAGTATGCACGTCCGGGAATTGCTCTATATGGTGTTTTAAGTAAAAACGATACAGTGAGAACAGATGTGGAACTGAAGCCAGTCCTATCCATTAAAGCGAGAGTAGCGGTGGTGAAAACTCTACAGCGAGGTGAGCAGCTCGGCTATGGAAGAGCATTTTCAGCAACAACGATGATGAAAACAGCGGTTATTACGATTGGTTATTCAGACGGTATCCCAAGAAATATGGAAAACGGGGAGATTCTCATTCGTTCACAAAAAGCTCCTATTATTGGCAGAATTTGTATGGATCAGCTCGTAGTTGATGTTTCCGCTATTGAGGGTGTACAGGCAGGCGATATTGCAACGCTGATTGGAAAAGATGGTACGGAACAAATTACCGCAGAAGAAGTCTCAGAAAAATGCGGCTCCATTACGAATGAACTGCTTAGCAGACTAGGGTCCCGGCTGGATTACGTTTATCATTCGAATTGAGGATTCCTTACTGCCCTGTATGTGTTAGGCACTCCTCTAACACTTACAGGGTCCTAATTTATAGTAATGGTAGGACATATCGATAAACTATAGAAAACAAAAAAAGCCCTAACTGTTTTTTACAGTAGGACTATTCGAAATCACTTACATTTGCTTCTTCCTTCTAATTAATTCATCACGATCGGAGGCCAATGGCGGCTGCTCTAACCAACCATTTTTAATCATGATATTAGCTCCATCTTCAGAGTACATCTGAACTTCTAAGGATAGCCTGTTGTACATCGTGCTAATATCTCCTCTAGGGCTTTGACTAACAGCTGTTCCATAATAACCAACGCTTAAGTTAATCAAACCACTTGTGAAAAACATCATTAATTTATCAGAGAACGTGTGGGACGTGCTATTGGTAACTTCAGAATCCCACCCCATCGGTGCCGGAAGTTTACTTTCCTCTAATTTATCTCTAAATAGTCTTATATGTTTATTGCCGACCTCTAAACCTTTTAAGAAAAACTTCTTTACATCTTTGTTCTCTGCAACCTGACTAAAGCCTATAAGCGCAGCAACTCCCAAAGCATTTCTTTGCATATTCGCAAATAGATTATCCACTTCAGATGCAGCTAATGGTCTTTTTTCACCGACTACGTCTAACATAAACCATTGTTTTTTTACAAATTCTACCTTCTTAAGGTAAGGCAAGCTAGGAGACCGTACATACAATCCTTTAGTTAATAATAATTCAGTTGACTTATTATTTAAATCCATGGTTTCTTTGAGGCAATCCATATAATAGGATTTGATATCACTTCTTACTGCGGTCCCAACACTTGCAGCATATGTGGTAAGCCCTACCTTTGACATTTGATGGATAAAGTTTAATACAAAGGTGTCTGAATAAAGTCTAGGAGCATCTAGATTAACATCCTCTTTAAGACTAAAACCATCAGGAATAACACTTTTTTCCTCTGATAAAATTGCAGTAACCTTTTGAACATGTGTAGCTGATAGCTCTAAAGCATATTCGATTAGAGGCTTAATTTCCATATCCTCAACCTTTTCTAAAAAATAGGTCAGAATACAAATACTTGCACTGTCATTTAAATATTGGGCCCAAAGTTGGCCAAGTTCACCTGCTGTTAACCGAATCTGTTGTGCTTTTTCATCCATAAGTAACCTCCAAGAAAAAGTATACTAAAGGATAATTTCCCCTGAAAGTAACTATAGTATGTATTGGTTACATCTGATTTGACATAAAAAAGAGAGGTACACAATTGCACCTCAAATGGAAAGAAAAAATGTTTAATTTGTCGTATTCATACTCGCTTTAGGGATCAGTTCATGTAATTTTTCGACAACGTTGAGCTGCAAAAACCCGTTTCCTTCCGCAGCTTTTTTATAACCTATTGGGACTGTTCGTCTTATCAACTGAGCGTATATTTCTGCTTCACTTAGTGTTCGTTCAAACTCTTTTTCACTGAGGTTTATCAGTAGTGCGATTGAACCTGCTATATGCGGAGCTGCCATGGAGGTTCCCGATAGTTTTGCGTATTGGTGAGCAGGGTAAGTTGAAATGACTTCAACACCTGGAGCAACAAGGTCAATTTCAGTATGTGTATTCGAAAATGGAGCAAGCTCCAAGTCCATAGTTACAGCTCCGACGGATATGACTTCGTTATAGGCACCAGGATAGGCATACTCGAATGTATCCTCTAACGAATCCCCCTCATTACCGGCAGCCACAACGACTGAAATATTTTGGTTAACTGCATCTTGAATGGCCTCATGCATTTCTGGTACATCTTCTGGGCCGCCTAGTGACATTGAAATGACCCGTACTCTTTCATTGGCTGGACCACACCACTCGGTTGCATAGCGAATAGCTTTAATTATCCATTCGTATTGGCCGGCTCCTTGTTCAGTTAAAGCTTTTAAACTTAAGATCTTAGCCTTTGGAGCCACCCCTACAACTCCTTCTTGATTAAGAGTTGCGGCGATAGTACCTGATACATGTGTACCATGTCCATTATTGTCTTCAAACTGTTCGGGGTTTCCTTGATAATCACTTGTGAAATTCCGTCCCCCGATAATTCGATCCTGCAAATCTGGATGAGTCGTGTCAACCCCAGTATCAATAACCGCGATGACTATGCCCTCACCTTGACTGCTAGCTTCCCATAACGAAGGTGCCTGTACCAACTGAACGCCCTCTGGAGTCTCATTTGTTTGATCAACAACTGACTGAATAGTATACGGTAATAATTTGACATGATTTTTCAAGATGGTTCTCCTCCTTCAAATCGTTTTCAAACATGTATTACCTCTATTCCCTTCTGTTATGTTATTTCATAGTTGGAAGTGTACAAGATGGCTGACCTATGCCTGTATGGGAACGTTTGTTTTATTATACTAACTGGACATGGTTTTATCAATATAAAAAACTGAATATTAAGAAAATGAATACATTGTCCCAATGGTGTACCGGACTATTGACTTATTTTTTTCCGCAAAAAAAGAGTGCCTTGGCATAAGGCACTCGCTCTTACTATTCGTGGTTATTTACAACTTACCTTTCATTTCCTTATAGATAGCAACAATGACATCAATATTGTTATCGATAAAAGTAAGACGTTCTCTAGATACAATTGACCATTCAGCAGAAAAATGGGTCGATAGAACGTGTCTTAAACCAAATGAATACAATGCATTGAGCTCAGCAATCACGTAACTCGCTCCAAAATGGGTTTCTGTCTTATCGATAATGTTTTGAATATCTTCTTTTAACCAATCGGGAGCAACCTCTATTGATCTTTTTAATAGTAATTCATATTGTTGATTTAACATTTTGACTCCTCCTGTATGTAAAATAATTCATTGCTATTATTCTATTATTGATTATGTACTTAAGTTGCACATGATTGTATAACTAGTATATCAGATATGCGATATGACTACATATGTCAATCATGTTTTATCACGCTATTTTTCATGTTTAGACATGAATGAATATAGCAATTTGTCTCCTCTTTCCATCTACAAGTTATTTTACTATTAAGTGTTCCTCAAAGATAGAAAAAATTTTCAGGTTTAACAAAAAAAGTATTAAGGTGGTCTTTTACTCCGAAGTTGCGTATCCTTCTAGTAATTTGCACATGATAAAAGAGATTATTTCATGAAGGGACGATTGTTAATGAATTTTAAGAGCAAACTTCAAGAAGCACAAGATATCATTCACCAAGCACATCATCACTTAAAACAAGTTAATTCCACTAGTCCTGATGCCGAGGCATGCCACTTTGCCCAAAGCGAACTAGAAAAAGCACAAAATATTATCCAAGAAGTTCAACAGCAAATACATAATTAAAAGAGCTCACATATAATGGCTGGATGGATAAGATTGATTGCGCTCTAAATGGAATAGCGGCCGATCGTTTTTCGATAGATGGTATATCGTTTACACCTTAAACGGTATAGCAGCGAACGTTTTTAGATATATGTATAGCATTTCTCCTTTAGATTACTTAAAATTACATTTAATGGATATTGCGCATGCATTTAGATTACGAATTTATTCGAAAGCATGCGCAAACTTATTTTGAACATGTTTTTTAAGATTTTTTGTTTTGAAAACATGCGCAAATGGGGATTTTTTACAAATATAGCTGCTTTACAACGAAAAAATTCCTATTAATGGATGATACGCATGCTTTTAAACTACCTATCTACTTAATTGCATGTGCAAATCTAATTTTCGCATGCTTTTATCGGTTTTTTGCTTTGAAAACATGCGCAAGTGGGCATTTTTTACAAATATAGCAGCTTTACAAC
>NZ_LT732529.1:1398749-1399135 GCF_900156865.1 Litchfieldia sinesaloumensis
TTTTTTGCTTTGAAAACATGCGCAAGTGGGCATTTTTTACAAATATAGCAGCTTTACAACGAAAAAATTCCTTTTATTGGATGATACGCATACTTTTAAACTACCTATCTACTTAATTGCATGTGCTAATCTAATTTTCCCATGCTTTTATCGGTTTTTTGCTTTGAAAACATGCGCAAGTGGGCATTTTTTACAATTATAGCAGCTTTACATGCGAAAAATTCCTTTTAATGGATGATACGCATGCTTTTAAACTACCTATCTACTTAATTGCATGTGCAAATCTAATTTTCGCATGCTTTTATCGGTTTTTTGCTTTGAAAACATGCGCAAGTGGGCATTTTTTACAAATATAGCAGCTTTACAACGAAAAAATTCCTTTTATT
>NZ_LT732529.1:1401803-1444170 GCF_900156865.1 Litchfieldia sinesaloumensis
GCTTTTAAACTACCTATCTACTTAATTGCATGTGCAAATCTAATTTTCGCATGCTTTTATCGGTTTTTTGCTTTGAAAACATGCGCAAGTGGGCATTTTTTACAAATATAGCAGCTTTACAACGAAAAAATTCCTTTTATTAGATCTTACGCATGCTTTTAAACTACCTAGCTACTTACATGTATGCGCAAACCTCTTAATACCAACTGAGTCAATGCAAACAAACAAAAAATCACCAATTTCCAACACTACCTAACCTCTATTTTTGTATTTCCCCCCGGTTTTCACGACTATTTATCCAAATTAACTAGCCCTTTTTTCGTTTTTTGGTACAATTAGTTTTTAATTGGAAATTTTACTAAATGAGGGGCAAGCTATGTATCAATTTAACCGAACGATTTTCGTAACCTATTTAATTGCCGTGCTTTTGATCATCGGTGGATGTTCACAGCAGGAGGAAAAACCATCAAAGGAACACGAGAACATACCTGAAACCGTTGAAAAAACAGAACCAATACAAGAGGTGGTACCTCCTCCCGTCGAAGAAGAGATTACAACAACCGACACACTATCAGAACTCACCGTTCATTACATCGATGTGGGCCAAGCCGATTCGACGCTCCTCCACTATTCTTATGAAGGTGAGGAATACACCATCCTACTCGATGCTGGTGATTGGAACAGGAATGATGTCATCAATTACTTACAAGCTCAACAAATCTCTGAGATCGATATTGCAATTGGAACACACCCTGATGCAGATCATATCGGACAGCTTGATCAAGTTCTCGATACGTTTACAGTCGGAGAAGTATGGTTGTCAGGAAATACGAGTACCTCACAAACGTTTCAGCGGTTGCTTCAAGCGATCGAGCAGAACAACGTCGATTACTATGAACCTAGACAGGGCGATGAATTTGAGGTTGGTCCGCTTGAAATCAACGTACTCTACCCTATTTCTATTTCTGAAAATGACAATGAAGAGTCGATTTCACTAAAATTCACATACGGAGACGTTTCTTTTATTTTTACAGGTGATGCTAGTACGAAAGATGAACTACGAATGATCAGTGGGAATGTAGACGTAGATGCAGATATCCTCCATCTCGGTCATCACGGTTCGAACACCTCTACTCACCCTAGCTTTCTAAAAGAAGTAAGTCCATCAGTTGCCATCTATAGTGCTGGAAGAGACAACAGCTATGGGCATCCGCATAAGGAAGTCGTCGATTTAATTCAAGGTGCAAACATTCCACTTTACGGAACGGATGTACACGGAACCATTATTATTAAAACAAATGGTAAAACCTACGAAGTACTAACCAAAAAGGATGGTACAGTTACACCCCCTTCTACGGGAAGTGGAGCTGCTCCAAAACCTGAAAAAGAAGAAAAACAAGTCCCAAGTGGTGCATGTATTAATATTAATACCGCGAGTTTAGAGGAACTACAAGAAATCATTCATATAGGGCCTGAACGTGCAGAGGATCTAATCAACTCAAGGCCGTTTTCATCGATAAATGAGTTAACACGAATAAATGGCATTGGTCCGTCAAGAATGGATGATATTAAATCGCAAAATCTAGCTTGTGTAGGAGGATAACATGAAAGGTTATGTAGATCGAATTGAAGACAATCAGCATGCTGTTATATTAGTAGAAGAAATCAACAAGGAATTTATTATCCCTATCAACAAATTGCCAGCAGATATATCACCAGGCGCATACGTGGACCTTACGATTGAAAATGAAACAATCACATCGATTAAAAAAAATGAAGATGAAACCAACTCACAACAACAAAAAGTCGAAGATATGATGTCAAAACTCCGTAAAAAGAGTTCAGGAAGTAAATTTAAGAAAAAAAAGTAATAAACAATACCTCATACAAAAAAGGAATATATTACATGTGATAAATACATTTTACGAAACACGAAAAATACGGTATTGTTAATATGTCATAATTATTGTCACATAGATTTAACGTTTTAGGGGAACTACATGGCTTGCGTAACAGGAATACATAACTTTTGACATGTCTTCCCCTTTTACTTGCAATTATGTGAACATTTATACACACTCTACCAGCATTTCAATCTAGATAATGTTTGTGGAAATTCAACAATGAAGGAGAATTGGAAATGTCAGAAGTATTGACTCAAGAAAAAGAGGCTGTAGGCACAGAGAAAACAGAATTACTTGATCAATTGTTAAAACCTGAAGTTCAGGAATCACTTACAACTTTAGTGGAGCAGTTACCTAAGTTAACAGAGGCTGTTAATCTCTTAACTAAGACGTATGACTTAGCTCAACTAGTAGCGACGGACGAAGTCCTCAAAAACGATACAGTAAGCGCAATCAAAGAGATTTCTGAACCTGTTATTGGCTCAGTTAAATCAATTGCTGCAACGGCTATCGAAGCGAAAGATCGTGCTGATGCTTCAGATGAAGTAATCGGTCTTTTTGGTGTTCTAAAATTATTGAAAGATCCAGAAGCACAAAAAATGCTACGCTTTGTAAGCGCGTTTTTAGAAGTTCAAGCTGAACGTAAATCTTAATTTCTAGTACTCTATTTATTATTTAGTAAGGACGGAGGATAAATCATGTCAAGAAAAATCGTCATCTTAGGTGCAGGTTATGGTGGTCTATTAACTGCTCTAACATTACGTAAATATACAAGTAACGAAGAAGCTCAAATCACAGTGGTAAATAAGTACCCTACTCACCAACTTATTACGGAATTACACCGCCTTGCGGGTGGTACTACAACCGAAAAAGCAATATCTTTCCCATTAACAAAGCTATTTAAAAATAAAGATATCAACGTGGTAATCAGTGAAGTAACCTCTTTCTCAGTGGACGATAGAGAAATTCACCTTGCTGATGGTGCGGTATTGGATTATGACAACTTAGTTGTTGCACTTGGTAGCCAAACGGGTTATTTTGGTATCCCAGGTCTTGAAGAGAACAGTTTCGTTTTAAAATCAGTTGAAGATGCAAACCGCATTTACCAACACATTGAAAGCAAAATCGCTGCTTATGCAGAATCTAAGAATCCAGCAGATGCAACGATTGTAATCGGTGGTGGCGGATTAACGGGTGTTGAACTAGTTGGTGAAATTGTTGACCACTTCCCTAAAATTGCTAGACAATACGGTGTAGACTTCAATGATTTAGACATCAAATTAATTGAAGCAGGTCCTAAAATCTTACCAGTTCTCCCTGATGACCTAATCGGACGTGCTACTGAGAGCTTAGCAAAGCGTGGCGTTGATTTCTTAACAGGCCTACCTGTTACAGGTGTTGAAGGAAATAAAATTTCCCTCAAAGATGGTTCTACCATCGAAGCAAACACATTTGTATGGACCGGTGGAGTTGCAGCACTTCCAATTGTTCAAGAATCTGGTCTTGAATGTGATCGTGGAAAAGCTGTTATTGACGAATACTTACGCTCTAAATCACACCCAGACGTATTTGTGGTTGGTGATGCGTCTGTGGCACTTCCATCTGATGGAGGTCGTCCACTATATGCTCCAACTGCTCAAGTTGCATGGCAAATGGGTGAAACATGTGGGTACAACCTCTTCGCTATCCTAAAAGGTCAAAAGCTTGAAGAATTTAGCCCTATCAACTCTGGTACTTTAGCAAGTCTTGGACGTAAGGACGGCGTAGCATCTGTTGGTAGCAATAATATTCCATTAAAAGGTCTTCCAGCAAGCTTAATGAAAGAAGCAAGTCATGTTCGTTACCTATCACATATCAAAGCCCTTTACGGCTTAGCATATTAAAATTTAAAATTCAGAAAGGCCGATTTCCGTAAATGAAAATCGGCTTTTTTTATCATCTTACCTTTTCGCTATTCCTTCTGATTCATTATGGTCTGTAGCTAAGGGTGGCGTGCTAGACAAGGAAGCTATCTCTTCCCATTGCCCCTTTTCTAGCTTTATATCAATAGACGCAAGTGACGGTTCTAATTGTTCTAGATTTCTCGCACCAATGATTGGCGCTGTGATACTTGGGTGATGTCTTACCCACGCAACTGCAAGAGCTGCTGGATCATAGCCGTTTACGTTCGCATAGTGAGTGAATCTCTCCGCTGTTTCGTAATAATGCTCTTGGCCATATCTCAGTTGATAATTTCGTTGTTCGATTAGCCTGCCTTCATTCGGTCTTTTTGTTCTTCCATATTTACCGGTTAAAAGACCCCCACCTAATGGGCTGTAACTGATTACCCCAAGTTGTTCTGATTTAGCTAGCGGCAGTATCTCAACCTCGGCTTGTCGTTTCACTAGATTATACATCGGTTGGATGAGTTTGAATTTTGCTAAAGCCTTCCGTTCTGAAATCCCTAGTGCTTTTGCAATTTGCCATGCTGCCCAATTGCTAACCGCAGGATAGAGTATCTTCCCTTGCCTCTGTAAATCATCCAAAGCAATGAGTGTTTCCTCGATATCCGTTTTATCATCAAATCGATGAAGGAAGTAAAATTCAATTCGATCGGTTCCCAACCGTTTAAGGCTTTGTTCGATTGATAGAAAAATATGTCGTCTTGACGTTCCCCCTTCATTAGGACCATTCCCAGCAGGAAAACCAACCTTGGACGTTAAAACAATGTCGTCACGGCAGCTTGAAATCAACTTTCCGAGTATCTCTTCTGCCCTTCCTTGATTATAAATATTGGCTGTATCAAAAAAGTTAATGCCAACTTCTCTACTCCGATTAAACATCGCCTCGGAAGTCTTTTCATCTGCAATCCCACCAAAGGACATAGTTCCAAAGCACAGCTCTGACACGTTAATTCCGGTATCAGCTATTGTTTTATATTCCATAAGGACCCCCTGTTTTTCTATTAGTCTATGACTACTTTCCTTCTACTATTGCAACCTTTCGATATTGGCTACCCGGATGCGTATTAGGTAATAAGTTTCTACCAGTACCAAATAACTTTTCTCTAAAGGTTCCCTTTTCATATTCTGTTTTATAAATTCCACGACTCTGCAGCTCAGGAATGACCAACTCTACAAATTCCTTTAGGTTTTCTGGTGTGACAAGATGCGCTAGGTTAAAGCCATCCACACCACTTTCTTCAAATTGAAATTGAATCGCATCCGCCACTTCTTGAGGATTTCCGACTAGCACATGATTCCGATCGATTGTTTCAAATCGATTTAATACCTCTCTAACGGTTAATTTTTTCGGTGCATCTTTTGTAAGGGATGCAGCTCTTGATTGGCCATGCTCAGTATGTTTATATTCAAAAGGCTGATCTAAATCTGTATACTGTGATAAATCGTACCCGCTTGATCCACCATATTGAGCTTTTGCTGCATTAGCACTCCAATAACGAGCTAATTCCTGGTACTTTTCCTCTGCCTGTTCAGTTGTCTCTCCAACAATCACATTCAAAAATGTAAATGCCTTAATATCTTCAGGGTTTCGGCCATATTTTTGGGCTCGTTGACGGATATCATCAATAGACGATTTAATTTTTTCGACTGACCCGCCAACAAAAACACATTCCGCGTGTTTGGCTGCAAACTCTTTGCCGCGTTCTGATGTACCTGCTTGATAGAGAACAGGGGTACGTTGTAGGGATGGCTCACTTAAATGAGGACCCTCTACAGAGAAATACTCACCCTGATGATTGATTTCATGAACCTTATTTGGATCTACCAAGACTTCTTTAGCAACATCCCCGATTACTGCATCGTCCTCCCAGCTCCCTTCCCACAGCTTATACGTGACTTCCAAAAACTCGTCAGCCAATTCATAACGTGCATCATGCTTCAACATTTCGGGTAAACCAAAGTTCCTTGCTGCATTAGGAAGATAGGAGGTCACGATATTCCACGCAATTCTTCCTTTTGTCAGATGGTCGAGGGTCGAAAAGCGTCTTGCATGACCAAACGGATGCTCATAGGTCGTACTGACGGTCACGGCAAACGAAAGATGCTCGGTTACACTTGCCATAGCTGGGACTACAAAAGCTGGATCATTTAGTGGCACCTGAACTCCATCACGAATGGAAGGAGCTTTACTTCCCTGATAGACATCATAAATTCCTAGCACATCTGCAAAAAATACAGCATCAAACTTCCCTTGCTCTAATAGTTTGGCTAGCTCAATCCAATAATCCAAATCCTTATATCGAACATGTCGCTCACTCTTTGGATGCTTCCAAAGCCCGTGTGAATTATGCATCGCACTTGTCATATCAAATACATTTAATCGTATTTGCTTCGTCAAAATATCCATCTCCTTACTGATCTATTTATTGTTTATTTTTAATGCTTTCCTCTAATTGCTTTAGTGTCTTTTGAAGATCTTCAGCTGGGATATCAACGACAATACTTCCTCCGTTTGTTTCTTTTTTAACAGCTTCTATCACATCAGCTTCTTGGTATAGCTTGGCAATCGTTTTGTATGTTTCATTGTCTTTATCCTCTTCTCGAACTGCAAATACACCTACATAGGGTCTTGCTTCCTCACTTTTGGGGTCATCATATAAAAGCGAATCCTTAAAATTCAATCCGGCTTGACCAGCAATCCCGTTATTGATGAGAGATGCGGCAACGTCCTGAAGCGCCTGTGCTGTTTGTTGCGAAACAACTGGAATGAATTCTAGGTTTTTCGGGTTCTTTTCAATATCATCTAACGTACCGTAAATACCAACACCCTCTTTTAACTCAATCAGACCAGCAGTTTCTACTAAACTTAATCCTCGACCAAGGTTTGCAGGGTCATTAGAAATCGCGATTTGCGAACCATCAGGAATCTCAGATAGATCCTCATATTTTTGAGAATAAATCCCTGTCGGAGTAATGGTCGTAGAGGCAATCGGAACAATTGTAAAACCATTCTCTACATTCGCAGGAGCTAGAAAGGCAATATGTTGGAATGAATTCATGTCAATCTCTCCGTTTGCTAATGCCGTGTTAGGCTGAATGTAATCGGAAAACTCAACCAACTCAATCGTGATCCCTTTTGCCTTTGCTTTGTCTTCGATTAGCTTCCAATAAGGCCCATCAGCACCAGTCACACCGATCTTTACTACCTCTTTGGATTTTCCAGAGGTACTATTGTTGCATGCTGTAACGATTGAAACTAAAAACACCATTGATAATAAGATAAGTAAACGTTTTTTCATTTTGTGTCTCTCCCTTTGTTAAAATTATCTTCGTAAAAAGAATCGTGATAAAAAGTTCCCCAAAAACTGTGCGATTTGAACAAGTAGTATTAAAATAACTACTGTGACAATCATGACGGAGGTATCAAATCGCTGGTATCCGTATGTCATGGCAAGGTCTCCTAAACCTCCGCCACCAACTGTTCCGGCCATTGCAGAGAAGTCAACAAGCCCAACCGTAACAAAGGTGAGACCCAGAATAAGTGGACCCAACGCTTCCGGTATAAGTACGCCAAATATAATTCGTAACGGACTTGCACCCATCGCCTGTGCTGCTTCAATAATTCCCGGTTCAATTGATACAAGGTTATTCTCTACAATCCTAGCTACCGCAAAGCATGCCGCTATTGTCATCGGAAAGATAGCAGCAGCCGTTCCAATCGTCGTCCCCATAACGGCACGAGTTAATGGACTAAGTGCAACAAGTAAAATAATAAATGGTATGGGTCGAACGATGTTCACAAGTAAATTGAGTACGAAAAATATGTACTTGTTCTCCAGGATGTTGCCTTTACGTGTAACGAAAAAGAGTACGCCCATCGATATCCCAATAATGCTTGAGAAAATTAAAGTAAAGAGTACCATCAAAATGGTTTCACCAGTTGCTTCAACAATACGAGGCCAAAATGTAGTCCAATCAACTCTCATGGTTAATCACCTCCCTTACTTCAACAATTTGTTGGAGATCATTTATCACTTGCTGCACGAGTTGATCAGAACCCTGAAATTCAACTATCAGACTACCAAATAACTGATCTTGTAATTCATTAATACTTCCATAAATAATGTTAAAATCAATTCCATGCTTCCTTGTGACCCGAGACAGAAGTGGCTCACTAGCAGCCCCGCCTGTGAAAATGACGCGATATAATTGACCTGAATGATTTTTACGAAGCCTTTCTAAAAGTTTGCTAGATAACTTATCGTTGAGTACGGAACTAATAAAGTTCTTCGTCGTTTTCGATTGTGGGTTCGAAAAGATCTCATACACATTTCCTTCTTCGATGACAGCACCCTTCTCCATTACAGCCATTCGGTGACAAATACTACGGATGACATGCATCTCATGTGTAATTAGCAAAATGGTAATATTATACTCTTCATTCACCTTGCGTAGTAAATGAAGGATTTCACCTGTTGTTTCCGGGTCCAACGCCGAGGTTGCTTCATCACAAATCAGAATGTCAGGTGAAGTCGCCAGTGCTCTTGCGATCCCAACCCTCTGCTTTTGTCCACCTGAGAGCTGTTCTGGATATTGTTCGGCCTTATCCTCCAATCCCACAAATTGCAGTAATTCATTAACACGAGTTTCAATTTCCTGCTTTGGCACCTTTGCTAGTTTCAGCGGATAGGCGATATTTCCATAAACCGTACGTGAGTTAAACAGATTAAACGATTGAAAGATCATCCCTATTTTTCTACGTACCTTCCGCAGATTTACTTGTGATAGACTTGATACATCGGTATCGTTCACCAATACCCTTCCTGATGTTGGGCGTTCAAGCAAATTTACAAGTCGTAGCAATGTACTTTTACCAGCCCCGCTAAAACCAACCACCCCAAAGATTTCACCTTTTGAAATGGTTAAAGAAACATTTTGTAACGCTTGAACCTCCTTTCCACCTGAACTAAAAACCTTACTAACTTCGTCAAACGTAATCACTTTGCAATCCCCCTCGAATGTAGTGCTTTTTATTACACTTTTAAAAAATCCATGAAAAAAAGACATCTCTATTCCAATGTCATCAAAGAATCAATTGGATAAAGATGCCTTTAGTTGTCTAATCGGCAATAGATATTATTTTTACAAGGTAACGCTTAATTTACATCCCCCTCTCAAAACCTTCCGTGTCCTGGTTGACCAATAAACACATTATTTTAGCAAAAAATAAAACCCTCTTCAGATAAGAAGAGAGTTTAAAAGGCACATTCATTCATCTCTTCTTATCTATCAAGCTCGTCGCTTGCAGGATTTGGCACAGTACTATATAGTCTGTTGCCGAGGCTTCAAAGGGCCAGTCCCTCCACCTCTCTGGATAAGAATTCATCGCTAATTAAATTGTAATTAGTAATTTACATGGAAAAACCTTACTTGTCAACAAGTATTTTTAAAATTCATTTTATTGGACTTTTTCATGATAATGATTTTGCCATTCTGATTATCTATTGTCTTCTCATTCGAAATTATGACGAAATATTATTTCATTAAATCTTTATACTCCTCGACATCATCAAATTCTGTCCCAATATAGATTGGGGTATCATCGATATTTTTCAGTTGAATGGGTATACCTTGATTTAGTTTTTTTATAACGATTTCAAAGGAGTTATCACGATTTAAGTTAATTTCAATTTCTTGCACTTCACCGTTTATTTTATACAAACCCTTTTTTATTTCTTCATAGGTTCCCTTATCCACTTGTCTGTTATCAATGTATTCTACAAAACTATTATCTCTAGGTTGGAACGTCATTTGAATCATATATCCGTCGACATGTTCGCTTTGATAAGATCCTGCTAGAGATGGTGATCCAATAGAAGAACAACCGATTAACAGTAAACTAAATACACAAGCTAATAATATATTTTTTCTCATATTATGACTCCCTTTACTACAAAAGGCAAACGGATATGCTCCCGTTTGCCCTCTCATTTAGAATAATAATAGACCAATCGCAATTGGAATGAAGCTATAGAAGAGAATCATGACACAGTAGCCCATGATATCGCGAATATGCAAACCGGCAATCGCTAGTGCAGGCAAGGCCCAGAATGGTTGAATCATGTTCGTCCAAGCATCTCCCCAGCCTACTCCCACGGCCGTTTTCGCAATATCTGCATTAATCGCTGCCGCTGCTTCAATCATAATCGGTCCTTGAACAGCCCACTGTCCACCACCTGATGGTACAAATACGTTAATCAGCCCACCACTGACGAATGAAAAGAATGGCAGCGTCTGTGCATTTGCAAATGAGACGAACCAAAGAGCAATCTCCTGTGAAAGCCCTGATAATGTAACCATTCCCATAATCCCAGCATAGAACGGAAATTGAATAATAATACCTCCTGCATTTTTCACTCCGTTCGTAACCGTATCTAGGAACTGTTTTGGTGTCTTATGCAACATAATACCTAAGAATAAGAAAATAAAGTTTACGATATTAATATTTAAATCAAAGCCTTTTGTAACAAAATGATAGACGATAAAAGCTAAACCCATGATACCAATCAACATCGACACGACGACGCTGTTTTCGATTTTCTCTGCTGGTGTAGATGGATTGAACGATTTAGTTGTTGAAGGTGTATCATCTGGTAGCTTCCAACTAGTGCGATCTTGTTCGATTGCATTAGAGCTTTTCATCAAGAATCGATTAAAGATTGGTAATGTGATAACAAGTGCTGCCACAATAAAGAGATTGGCTGGACTAAACAAGGTTTCACTTACTGGAATAACTCCCATTTTATCTTCTAAAAAGTGACCAGGTGTTGCTACCGTCAACGGAATCGATCCTGAAAACCCACCATGCCATACCAGAAATCCACTATATGCTCCAGCTACTAAAATACGAAAATCTGCAGATGGTACTTGCCTAGCCACGTGGATAGCAAACAAAGCTCCCACTACTAAGCCGAATCCATAATTTATTAAACATGCAATCGCGGATACAAACGTGACAAGCATGACGGCATGAACTGGTGTTTTTGCCACTTTACTCAATCTAGCTAGAAAATTCTTGATAACAGGTGCGTTTGCTAGCACATACCCAGTTACTACAACCAAAGCCATTTGCATTGTAAAGGCAAGTAAATCCCAAAATCCAGTTCCCCAATGTGTAACCATCTCGACAGGTCCACTATCCGTAAACAAGATGCCTATTACAAACACTAAAAACGTAAGAATAATAGCAAAGATAAAGGCATCCGGAAGAAAACGCTGAACGAGTCGAACGAAGAAATTTGTTAACGCTTTCATTTATACACTCCCTTTCAATGTATTTACTACATTCTATTCGGAGTAGTTGTTGATTATGAGACGAGTTAGTTTCTAAGCCTTTAGGTAAGAGAAATGATCCAGACTTTATATTTCAAAAATAGTCTAAAATGCCTATCTAAAGAATATAGTCAAGTAGATTCGTAAAGGAGTGAGGATTATGGCAAAGATGATTATTATGTATGAGGAACCAAAGGATAAGGAGAAATTTGATAAACATTATTTCGACGTTCATGTCCCACTAGGAAGAAAAATACCAAATATTATTAAAGATTCTGTTCATCGCGTCGTGCATTCTCAAGGAAGTCATTTAAACCTGTATCTGGTAACCATCTTAGAATTCGAGAACTTAGAAAAATTAATGGAGGCATTTAACAGTCCCGAAGCAAAACGAGCAGAAGAAGACGGTGCAAACTTCTTTCACTACTTACATAAACCACCTATTATAACGATTGTAGAGTAGGAACAAAGGTACAGGTCCTGCCCTTTCGTTATCTATCATTCATAAAATCCCACTATTGATAAATTTTATTAACAGCCAAAAGTAGTCTCATCAAACAATCATTCTGTCGAACTACTTGTAAAAATGCTCACCTCCACAATTCATATGCTATAATTTGTAGAGTAAATTAGAACATAGAGGTGACCATTATTGGCAATACATGTTGTACTTTATCAACCAGATATTCCAGCTAATACAGGAAATATAGCCCTTACTTGTGCCGCAACGGGTTCAGCCTTGCACTTGATCCGACCACTTGGATTTTCAACAGACCCGGAGATGCTACGACGTGCGGGTATTGATTTCTGGGATGATGTGAACATTACGTATTATGATTCGTTGGATGATTTTTTCTTAAAAAACGAAGGTGACTTTTACTTTATTGAAACGTTTGGAGAAACAACACATACCGCTTTTGATTTCAGCGATGCATCAAAGGAACATTATTTCATGTTCGGAAAAGAAACAACGGGTTTACCGAAAGACTTGCTAGAAAAAAATAAAAATCATTTCTTGCGGATCCCGATGAATAATCATGTTCGTTCGCTAAATCTTTCGAGTACAGCTGCGATATTAGTGTATGAGGCATTAAGGCAGCAGGGATATCCTAGTTTAAAATAAAATAAACGGGAGAATAGAAAGATAAATCTCATACAAAAACACCGGACATATTTTAGTAACGGTGTTTTTGTGTTTATCATTATTTAACCAAAACCCTTAACAGTCTATTTTCTTCACTCTCATCTTAGCTATTAAATTTATGAAAAACTCATAACCAAATGCTACAAACAATCCAATCCAAAAGATAACAAATGATGTTAATGGCTCACTTCCAAAAAGTAAAAAGTAAATATAATTAATAAATAAGAGCAGCATATAAGTATAAAAACCAAGGATTGCTCCATTTCTCCAATTATTTTGCTCTGTTTTAGACATTTTTCTAAAGAATTTCATTATTTCCTCCCAAAACATAACTTTATTTGTGCGTTCTATAAAACTGCTTAATTTTCTTGGAACAAACACTACTTTTACTTGAATTAGAAGGTCTTTTAAGTTTGTTAGTAGATGTAATCAAATATTCTTTGATAGCCAAAGGGTAATACCGAAGCTACAATAACACCTATCCCCATTGAAAGAGTTGTATAAACAACGAATTTCCGAAGTGAAATTTCATTTCTCTTATAAGCTGTTATTATTGCTTTCATCATACAAAAGACAGTAATTATTATAACGATAGCTGAAAAAATACTTACTAAAATTACCTCCATTGTGTACCTCCGATTCAAATATTATTCTCCTATTGATTGGCTTAGGTGGAAGTTTCTTACTACCATAGATAGCATCTATTCACATTACTTTAAGTACATTTATTCAGATTATTAAAGGAATCTGCGAACATTATTACAATATTCTTCGTATTTTTCACCGTAGAGTGTTTTCAAGGATGCCTCTTCAAGACGAATTTGTCGATTAAAAAGCCAAAATCCCGCAAGTACGTACAGTAACAATATCCAATTTGGTAAAATCAAAAATACACCTATTAGAATAATTCCAAATGCAGTATAAATGGGATTGCGGCTAATCGCAAAAACTCCTGTTGTTATAAGTTCACCAGGTTTTTCTTCATCAATTCCCACTCTAAAACTTTTCCCAAATGAAACTAAGCTAAACAAGAATAATAATAAACCAAGTGCGCATAAACCTACACCAACCCAACTAATAATCTCATTTCTAAAAAGTTCATCGCCTAGTTTTGGCAAGTCGAAGACACCTGATAAAATTAGATAAAAAAATAGTAATGCAAATGGGATAATAACGAAATCCTTCTTATCTAGCTCACCAAACCTAAAAGCTTTTATTTCATTTTTCTTTAACTGTCTAACACGAATGATCACCATTGCTATTAGTAAAACAAATGTTAGGATTGCAAAGTATCCCTGCATAAACACACCACCTTTTATATAATTCTACTCACATTCATGAGCGACTGTTCTCTTCAAATTATCGCACCCTTAAGTGAAGAAGGCCAATCCCCTTTTCTGTTTTTAACTAACTTTCACTATTAGTAGAATAAGTTCCACAAAAAAAGGGATAATCCTTCTTGGACCATCCCAACCGTTTATTTAAGTACATATGAAACCAACAGCTATCCAAAGTGATTTTGAAACCACCAGACAATAAGAAGCATGCTCACTATTCCCCAAGCTGTGGTACACACTATCCACCAAATTATAGATTGGGCTCTTTTTGAATTTTCCTCGTCTGTCATATTTACTTTTATAAAAGCGAGCTTACTTTCCATCCCTTTTTTCATAGAAATAAGAACAACAAATCCAGTTATTATGAAACCAATCGTTATCCAGAGTAAAAGGTCCACGATTTTTACCTCCCTTTTTGTGTTTTACATTTTCTAAAAGCTGCTCTTCAAATATCGCTCGTTTAAATTTCATGGTTATGAAACATCAAAATCCTAGCGATTTGGTTAATATCACTAGGATGAAGGACTAACTACTTATAAATCTTCAATTTTTTCTATGTCTTCTGCAGATAAGACGAAATCGAAAAGATTTAAATTAGATGCTTGATTTTCACGGTTGTGAGACTTAGGAATAACAATCACACCACGTTGGATTTGGTATTTTAATAAGACTTGTGCACCAGATTTATTATAGGCTTTACCGATTTCATCCAATACTTCTTTTTGTTGGACTTCGGCTTTCATAGGCCCCCACGCAACAGGTGTAATACCCTCGTCTTTTAATACAGCAAGGAGATCTTTATTAGGTTCTTTTAAGTTAACTTGTATTTGATTAACAGCTGGCTTCACATTAGCGAATGTTTTCAGTTCATCTAGATGATTTTTGCCGAAGTTTGAAACGCCGATTGCTTTTAGTTTGCCCGCTTCATAATATTCTTCAAAGACTTCCCAGGTGTTTTTAAGCTGCACTTTGTCTTCGATAGGGAAGTGAATAAGAAGCAGGTCTAGATAGTCTGTTTGAAAGTTTTTTAGACTGTTATCAATAGCCGCTCGAGTTGCTTCCTTTGAAGAGATATATTCTTCGTTGCCTGGAACTTTTGTCGTAATGAATAAATCTTCTCGAGGCACTGTGCTTTCTGCTAAAACTCTCCCGACAAGTTCTTCGTTTCGATAAATGATGGCCGCGTCTATTGAACGGTAACCCAACTCCAGGGCTGAAATGAGTTCAGGCATTTCATTTGTTAACGTCCCGTTATACTCATTATTTTCTTTTCCATACGTATTTGTGCCTGTACCTACAATTGGCATTCTTAACCCATTATTTAGTGTTATGTATTCCATATTTTTAGCACTCCTCTGTATATTCTACTTAATTTTACTTACAAAGTGCATTATACCAAATTATAGAAAAAGCAACATGAGAGAAGTCGTAATTCTATTTTGAGCAAATCACCCACTAGCAAAATGTTAAAAGGGCATATACGTACCATCTTGATAAACCTTGTAATAACCTAAGTTTCCTGTTTTGCCAGATACACGCGTAGAGATTGAAACAAGTTGGATTGTATAGTATGAACCGTGATCATCTGATGCAAGTGTCTCGTCTACACCAAATGAAATATCGTCTTCTTTCCCCTCCGGAAGCTGCTTTTTTAAATGTTCGATTGCTTTTTCCCCACTTGAAATAACAATTTCCTGCTTTCCTTCACTACTATCGGTTTTCGATTTGCTATCGTTAGACGAACCATTTGATTGAGTAGAATCTGATGTGTTGTCTGGTTTTGACTGATTTTTGGTTGATGTAGTGTTATCAGGTTTACTGGTATTCTGTGATGGCTTTCCTTCATCTTCTTTGGCAGATTTACTTCTATTCAGTTCACTATTTTGGGGACTGGCTGTGCTGTCAGCAGTAGTATCATCATTTGTGTTTTCTGTAATCTTATCAGATTTCAATTCTTCTTTAGGAGACACTGTTTCATCTGATGATTTACTACAAGCAGTCATTCCTGCTACTAAAATCAATAAAGTTGCCACGATTAAAAGTTTTCTTTTTTTCATTATTGGGACTCCTATCTTTTTTAAAAAACATTTCTAAAGATTTAGTTAAATGTGGTTAACTCTTCAGAAATAGAATTCAAAAATTCTTTTTCAAATTTAATATAGTATTTCTCATCTATCATTGTATCTGTCATTCCATCTACTAATGATACGGATTGTATCGAGGAAAGTTCCATTTTATTTTCTACCAATTGTTCAACTGGAAAATCCCCTTCAATTTTATTCGTATATTGATTTAATTGGCTTTGTGTTAATCCGGTTATTGTTTGATTTACTACTGCGTTAATGATCTTTAATAGGTTTTCTTCAGCCAATCTTCTACCCTCTGTAGCTGCCATCATTAATGCCACAATCTCTTCTCCATTTAAACGATTCGTCCCTTTTTTGAATTCAAATGACACTTGGGATATAGCTCTTACTTCAATATCTTCTTCCAGTTCGTAATCTACACCGTTCACTGAATCAATCAAACTTGAAAAGGTTTCTAAATCCATAACAGCATAATGATCAATAGGTAAATCAAATAGCTTAGAAACTGTAGTTTTAACACTTTCAGCTCCATCCGAACCGTACACATAGGCAAATGTCAATTTATCATGAGTACTAGAACCATCATTCTTATCGATTGGAACATACGTATCACGAGGGAGCGATAGAACCTTCATCTTCTTTTTATCTTTACTATAGGTAAGTAATAGGTTAATTGGAATTCGATCATTCTCATCCTTCACCATAAACAGAGCGGTGAAATACTCGTCTTCTTGAGCTACGACGCCACTTGCATTATTTTCATTGTTCTCGTTATTCACATTTCCAAGAAATGAAGGAATAAACAAAACGATGCACAAGCCAACAACTAATAAAGAAGCTGTAAAAACGGAAAATTGTTTTGAAATAGAAGAAAAAGATTTCTTTTGTGATTGATTACTATTTTCGTGATTATGAATCTGATCAAACACTTTTTTACGGTCTTCCTTCGTAAATCTTAATTCGTCAAAAGAAATAGGAGTTAATTTACTTTTTAATTGTTTATCATCCATAAAATTCAGCCTCCTTTATGATTGACTTTAATTTTTGTCTTGCTCTTCTTAATCGAGTTTTCACTGTATTAACAGAAATATCTAGTACATTAGCAATTTCCTCTGTCGATAATGATTCATAGTAATATAGATAAATCACTTCCCGATATATTTTCGGAAGAGAAAAGATATTCTCGATCATTTCTTCGTTATCATGTTTCGTAAGAACTGATTTCTCTGTTGATGGTAAAATTGATCTTGTTGTTTCATTAATAAAGCTTCTTACTTGTACCATTTTATAATTCCAACTTCTTAAATAATCTTTACACTCGTTAATTGTGATCCGATAGAGCCACGTTTTTATTTGAGCGTCATATCGGAACGTATCAAGGTTTTTGTAGCATTTAATAAACGTATTTTGAACCATATCCTTTGCTAACTCTGCATCTTTCACATACGAAAAGGCCAATCGAACCAACTCATCACCATATTCAATCATCATTTTTTCTAGTATGTAATCTTTCTCTTCTCTGTCCAATCTACTACCCTCCCATTAAACCAACTTCCAGTTCTGCTATTAGACGATTCACTACTCATAATAGGTTCACTTTTTCAAAAAAATATTTTTAATAATAGATCATTTAAAAAACACCACAAAAAAAAGCATCCGGTAAAGGTGCTTTACTTTGAAAATCTCTGACTTTATTATCTCATAAATATGTTTTAATAACTTAATATTAATAGAAATATACCTACCGCACGCTTCAACGATAGCCCCCCTAAAAACCAATATCGCAACAGTACCGTTGCAGTAATCAGAATCAAGGCTCTATGTTACAATTTGCCAGACGGCAAGGCCTAAAAAGAAAACGAGTATTATCAATGTGAACCAAGAGTAATAGTTTTTCTTGTCACTTATTATTTTGTAAATAAAGAATATCAAAACGCTTATTAACAACGCCATTCCCGCTATTGCCAGCAGCATATAAAGTACAAACATAATAAATCACCTCACAAACTGCATTAACACCACATTAAACAAACTACTTTTACCTCAAGTTTTTCGTTCATTCCCTCTTTTGAAATTACCTGTTATCTTCGCCATTATTAATTGTGCTTCCGTTCTATTATCCGCAGCTCTAATTCTCTTTAGAAATTTCTCTGCGTCTCTACCTTTTATAATTTTGACTTGGCTACCATTATAATCCAAAAAGACTGTATTATCTTTCGTCACCCGATAATTAAAAGGTTCGTCACCTAAACGATTTCTTTTATCGATATTGTCCATTATTTCGATCACCCTTTTCATATTAGTTGAAGATGAAGAGTCTTTCAGAATTAAAGATAGCCCATTAGATTTTGATTGCTACGCTTTTTATAGATTCTTAAGTTAAACTGCTAATCTATTTTTATAAAAAAGATGGCGTATCCCACTTGAATCAAAGCACACCTGAGTTCAACAACTTCTTTAAATCAATTCTTGTATACGTTTTGTTATAAGTCGCACCATCCTCATGATAAAAAATGGCCTTTTTCAGATATGGTTCTGAAATTGGTTTGAACCCGTGTTTGCCAATTAATTTTATCATTTTGGGATTTTCTATCGGGTCAACACTCACAAATAACTCTGAATAACCCAGATCTATTGAAAGTTTTTCTCTATACCTATCGCTTGCCCAACAATCCTTTCATTATTAACATGCTGCACCGTTATAACAATAGGAAAAAGCATTTCCAGTCGTTCAGGAAACGCATCGTTTAATTGAATAAGGACAGAACTATTGCAGCAACTTCTTTAGGTTTAACATCAATTGACGATAATCTATCTATATCTACCCACATTGGCAAATAGGATCCTTTGTTCTTTTTGTCTTGGTACTCTTCACCTTTCCCAGTACCAAATGTTCCATTAATGATGTCGGATAAGAAAAAATATTTAATTCCGTTGAATTCAACTTTTGCTATGCATTCATTGATTTTCACTTTTACTCCCAATTCTTCAAGCGCTTCTCTTTTCGCTGCTTCTTCTGGTGTTTCTCCATTCTCTATGCCACCACCAGGAAAAACATAATAAACGGTGCCATCTCTAATTCTTTGTATTAGCCCAACCTTATTATTTTTGATTAGCACCACTGAACCCCTATCTCGCATACCCGCTCCCCTTAAACTACTAGACTTTATTACTTAATAAATATTTAATTTAAGAAGCGTCTCAGCTTCCTTTATACCATCAACTAACCAAGAGGGAGCTTTAGGATGGTTCACGATTTCATCAGTAGTCATCCAAAATACCGCGTCTACTTCATCAGGACTTTTTGCAAAAGGCTCACCAGCTTCAAACTCACAAAGAAAAACAATATCAACAACTTCACTTCCATCATCTAAAGTGAAGGAGGTATTCCTTACATAAGAAACCTTTTCTTTTACCTTTATTCCAACTTCTTCAAACAGTTCTCTTCGCAATGTTCTTTCTAGAATATTTATTGAATTACCCTCATTTTCAACAGTTCCTCCTACAAGCGAAAGTTGTCCACCTGCGTGTGCTTCTTTTACACTTCGACTAATAATTAACCATTTATCTTCTCTATAAACGGCTCCTTCAACATTGATATAAAACACAATAAACCTCCTAACTAGTTGACTTTCAATTACTGTATAGCCTTTTAAAAAATCTGCGAAGTTAGTTCATTTATTCTTTACAACAAAAATCGAATTCACTTATGTTCTGGCTCGTCCATTGAGGATACTCTCTTAAGTTGAAATTGCTAATACTCGTTTACTTCTTTTTTATCGGGAAATGCAATAAGAAGTCGGACAAGCGTCGTTCTAACGGAGAATGAACTGTCGAATACATTTCGAACCCGTAGGAACCAGCTTGTTCATACTCTGATTTAGTTATCCATTCATACAACTCCCCATAAGCACTACCAGCATTATCGATATCTCCTTTGTATTCTAAGACGGCATAGGTCGCTTTAGGAAGCTCATACGAGATCATACCTACTGGAGGTTCCACATTTGTATTAACTTCTACGCCAGCAATCCATGTAAAAAGGTCAGTATCTGGATTGTAATTGGGAGGGTCAATGAAAATCCCATAAGTTATTGGAAGACCAATTACACCCTGAATCTCATTCAGTCTCGCATTAAACGATTGTTGGAGTTTTGGGATTATCATTTGTTCTCTAGTATCTTGTAATAAAGTTTCTAGCTGCATTCCTATTATTCGAGTTTGTTTTCTTTCAATAACGTTAATCCTCATCTGTCCATCTCCTTTTATTTAAAATTAACAAAACACTAGTTAAGGAACCAAAAAACAGATTGTTTTTCATTTTGTTAAGATTCCTTCTGAGTTTGATCAAACCATTGGAGAGCTTTTTGTTCCAATTCCTGAACGAATGTTTTTTTTGCTGGACTATATTCACTCGTGTTTTCAAAACATTGAGCAAGATCCTCTTTAAATCTACTGTATCTTCCTACTTCTTCTGGATGTAAACGAAGATAGTCTCGCAATAGTAAATGCCGTTCAATCTGAGGGTTATCAAATTGATAGAAATGTATATGATGAGTTCTGTTTTCTCCACCTTTTCGAAATAACCTTCTACCAGGTATGCCCCATTCTCCTGCAACATCATATCCAAGGGTTTTCATCTTTTCGTCATACGTGTCAATTTTCTTAATATCTTTTACGATACACATCATATCAATTACAGGCTTTGCCTTCATACCGTAAACGGATGTACTACCGAAATGTTCGCACCTTATTAGTTCCTCCCCAAAAATGGTTTCTAGAAATTGTGCTTCATTTTTAAACATGTGAACCCAATTTGCACTATATTCAGTAAGCCGGACTTTCATTTATACACCCCCATATTGACCTACGTTTTTACTCTTGCACCCATTAGCTCAATAAGAAAATCCTTAATCAAAGAACTCCATATGTGTTTTTTCTTGCTTATAGTAATCTACTCTATCTTTTAAAGTACCTGTATGGAACTCAAATTTATGACCGTCTGGATCAGTAAAATAAATAGATTTTTTATCCCTTTTATCTCTCGGGCGACTAGATACGATATTTACATTCAATTCCTTTAATCTATCGTATATTTTGTCAAACTCAGCTTCCTCTATTGAAAAGGCAATATGCGTGTACGAATGATGGATTTCATTACGAGGGATGTCTTTTTCTACATTAAGAGCAAGCCACATCCCATTTAAATCGAAGTAAGCAGTTTCTCTACCCTTTACCAATAATTTCGCCTCAAAGACTTTTCGGTAAAAATTAATAGAGTTTTCTAAATCCGTAACTGAAAATAAAAAATGATTGAGTCCTTTTATCAACATCATTCATCACCTCCTAAGTAATTTTATTATTTGAAGTAACCTGCCCATTACATTTTGTTTAATAACTTCAACAAAAAAGTGCCTTAATCCTTCTTCGATCAACGCACTGTTTTCTTTTTATTTAATTAAACCTTTTCAAATTCTCCACGAACAACCCGACTCATATCAATAACATTAATCATTTCGTTATATAATTCTTCAATCCGCTGATCTGAGTCGACTTTTTCCATGACGATATCGTGATGTTGCTTATTAGTAAATGTTGAAATTGAGCACATCAATGTTTCGTTTTCATGTAGCTCAACTGCCCCATTCATTCCCTTACATCCGTATATAGCATCGATGAAAGTGCTTTGGTAAGTTTCATCCTCAATAGCACCATATTCCTTGTATATAATAGAGGCTTTTTTGTTAATTTCTACAAACCGCTCCTTTTCCTGTACTAAAACTGGATATAAATATATGACATTGTACATAGTATTCTCCTTTCTTCTTTGCTAATAGTTAGTCCAATCTTCAACACTAGCACGCGTTCTCTTATAAAAATTCAAGTAAAACATTTCTAAAAAAGGATAATCAATACGTCATCTAGAATTAGAATAAAATAGGAGGGATAATATGGAAAATCAAGTTTGTGTTATTAGCATTTACGTGCCAAATTTAAAAGAAGCAATTGAATTTTATACGACTACTTTAGGTTTTGAATTAAACAAACAGTATGGTCCCAAGATTGCATCACTTGTACACGGAGATTTACCACTTGTTTTAGAGGAGAACGAAATTGCAACCTCTAATCACGTTAGTTCAGGTGTTGTTTTAGGATTGCATACAAAAGATATCTATGAAAAAGCTACTTTCTTAAAACAGAAAGGAGTTAATTTGATCGTAGCTGAACCAACTAATTGTCCTCCAGGAAAATATATTAGTTTTAGAGACCCGTTCGGAAATATAGTAGAGTATATTCAATTTCAAAATATTTAACAAACGTAGTATAGTTCAACATAACTGTTGGACTTTTTTTGTCTTCTTTATTAACTAGACTGCTTCGTTATTCTTAGATCAACGCACTCTCTCGTTCAACAAGACTCAATATTTTGTTTGTTTAATGAATCTATAATTACAGGTAACTCCGACAAATCATTAAGGATGGCATCTGCTTCCACATGGTCCCATTGAAAATCACGTTTCCAGATTCCTTTCATTCCAATGTTTTGAGCAGCTTTTACATCATTCATAGGATGATCTCCTATAAATATGCCTTCATGAGGTAAGATTTTAAGATTCTCTAACGCTCTGATAAATAGTTGAGGGTCTGGCTTTTTAATTCCTTCCCATTCAGATACTAAGATTGCATCAAAATATGCTTCAATACCCAAGGCCTTAATATTATCCATCTGAAACTGTCCGTAACCATTTGTAATCATACCTAAAACAAAATCGTTCCTTTTCAATACTTCCAACATTTCAATAAGATTTGGAAAAGGAACACAGTGATTCTTAAATTCTCTTATATAATCTTGCAGTAACTCTTCCCAAGTTATATCGGTAATAGCAAATTCATCAACTAACTGTCGATAAACTTTATCTTTCCAAACATACCCATGGTTATCTAACTCAATAAATCGTGACACATACTTCCCTTTGGGAATAAGACCTACTATTTTATATAACCTGTCATACTGCCTTTCAATCCTCATCGTTAGTTCAATAATTTCACTAAAATAGGCGATAATCCTTCTTGGTTAAGCCAACTACTACTTATTTATCTCGTAATACAGCAGCTAAAAAAAGATATACATATAGAGAAAATCCTACAGTTACGAAAAAAATAGTCCTTACAATTAATGGAGAAACACCGAGAGACTCAGCAATTCCTGCACATACTCCAAATAGGTACCGATCAGTAGTAGATTTAGTGAACTTTTGTAGCATTTCAATCCCCCTTTTAAAGTCTTGCTTTATAGACATACGAAAAAGAGAATAAAAAGTTTCGAAATATTCAATCTCATAAAACTAATTTGGTACATTCGTTTAACTATATGTATCAATCAAAATATACAGGTTCATCTGGATTATGCAGATGTTTAAATGCTAGGTGAATTTGTGATTCTGTATTTCTTGCTATCGATAGTTTTGGTAGTTCATTTTCTGCGAAAAATTCAACTGCATCTGTCTCAATGCTTTCTTTTGGTTGCCCACCAGTGATTTCACATAGTATGAATATTTTATAAACGTGATATGGAGAAGGTGGATGGGGATGGCATTTCTTGTCAAGTACGGCTATTAATTTTATCGGTTTAACATCAAAACCTGATTCTTCCTTTACTTCCTTGACTGCAACTTCACTTGGAGTTAATCCAATATCACCCCATCCTCCAGGTAACGACCAGTCACCATCGTTGGTTTCCCTCACCATTAGTATCTTACCTTCCCTAAATACAACAGCCCTAATATCAACTTTTGGCGTTGCATACCCTGTTTCATTTGCAAATAGTTCTTTTATACTTGTTTGGTCTATATTTGTATGCTTTGCCAAAATTTCAACACTAATATTGCGAATTAATTCAAATCTTTCTATATCATAAACATCTTTAGAATAGGTAAGTCCTGCCTGTGCAATGGATTGAAGCTGTTTTGCCCATTCTAGCCATTTAGGTTCCAATTACTATTCACCACCAATTGCCATTTACCTAATTTTACCTTATTTCTATTGAAAACTAAACCTTTCCTTATTCTATTAATAAGATACACAACGCACCCGTTCAATCAATAAGAATGAACAGATCTTAACTCTCGGCCAACAAAACTAGAGGATACAGGTTGTCGGTCCAATTCTCGCGACCATACTGAAAGTTGACCGATATGATGGATTTCGTGTGCAATGATATGGTGCAGTATATCATCCACCGTGTATTTCGCTTCATCCCATGGGACACTGACAACCTTTTCCCTTAAGTCATCAATATTTGTTTTTAAAAATTCAGCTATTTCATTCCGTAAATTAGTTGAAAGAGATTTAACCTTTTCAAGTGTATTATATTCATCAAACTGAAATACAACATCCTCTTTCCCCTGAATGCCACGAATCCAACTATATTCCACATCAATAATATGAAAAAGTGTAAATAAAATAGTTCCTACTCCACCTCTACGCTCTTCTAACAACTCATCAATTGTTAGTTGGTTACACCAGTCAAACCATTCGTCTCTTACCTGCCAGTTATATTCAAAAAATTTAATCACTGAAAACACTCCAATTACAGATCATTTTTAAGCAATGAATAAACATTCGTATCATGTGCCATTCCATTTTGATACATATACTTCCTCAAAACTCCCTCTTTTTGAAAGCCAATTTTAAGAAGAAGATTATTCGACGCTTCATTTTCAAGAAACACAACTGCACCGATACGAGTTAAATCCATAACATCAAAACCATATGAAAGAACTGTATTTACAGCTTCAGAGGTATAGCCCCTTCTCCAGTGTTCTGGATGAATCTCGTAACCTATTTCTGCTCTTCGATGTTTTGGCATCCAAGCATTGTAACCAACTGTTCCAATTAAACCTTTAGTGCCTTTGCGTTCAATTCCCCATCGTATTCCTTTGTTTTCGTTATAGTTTTTTGAAAATAACTCTATTAAATTCTCTGCTTGTTCTATGCTTTGAAAGGATTCTTGTCCATAAAAACGTGTTACATCGTTGTTTGAAAAACAAGCAAAAATATCAACTGAATCCTCCTTTGTTATTTTCCTTAATAGTAATCGTTCAGTCTCTAATACTGGAAACATCTAATCTCTTCTCTCCCTTATCGTTTCATAGTTATCTATTCTTTTTTTACATATCAAATACCTTTAAATTTCAAACTCTTATTAATCAAAACTGCTTCGTTGCTTCAATAAAATTCAACAGAAAGAAGCGTTAATCCTTCTTGGATCAACGCTACACTTTAACTGAATAACATTTTTCTCTGATTATTTATTCAAGCACATACTTATAGAATTTTTTATCTACCTGTAGCACTGGGAAATTTTCAGGCAAATCATCAAGACCTATACGTATAAACCCATTTTTTTCATAAAATCTATGCGCCGCTACAAATTGGGGAGTTGTCCCAAGAAATACTGCTTCGATAGTACGTTCTTTTGCCCATTTCATTGCAGCACCTAATAAAAGACTTGCAGTTTTATATGTTGCTCCTCGATATTCTTTATTTACAAACATCTTCCTCAATGCTAACTGATTATTCCCTATGTCTAAAAGACTAATTGTGCCAACTACATCTTTATCATAGATAGCCACCCAGAAGTTACCATTCCCCGTTTGATAATACTCTTCTATGGTGAACAAATCGGGTTGATCATCCTTTGTTATACTTATATTGTATTCCTGTTGCTGAATTTGAAGAATTAAATCTACTACTTGCGCTTGATTCTTATAAGAGTATTCTTTCACAATAGGACTGTTGTTCATCAATCACACCGCCACAATCAAATTTTTATAGAAACCATTCCCCTTGGGCAATTTTTTCTACTTTTCCTCCTACATATACTTTGATTTCGCCATTTTCTTCGCTTGCTTTTAAAAACAATAATGATGGTCTTTTTATTTCATATCCTTGTTCTACACGAATATTAATTTCACTTTTATCAAAATACCGATATTTAACTAAGTAAGAAGCTAAACAGCCATTAGAACTTCCTGTAGCTGCATCTTCTGGAATACCAAAGTAATCCGCAAAATCACGAACGTTTACATCATTATCAGAATGATAGGTTTCAGGAGAAAAAACCATTATTGCTTTTGCATCGGTAGTCTCAATTAACTCATAGTATTTATCTTTATTTATTTTAACCTTCTTTACTGCCTCTAGTGATTTTAAAGGGACAATAATTACTGGGAGTCCTGTTGAAACCTCTTGGATTGGAAATCTATCATCTATGTATTCTTTATCAATATTTAATACTTCAGAAACCTTTATTGTATCTAAAATACGTCCAAATGTCGGGTTGTTTTGTTCCATCCACAGTAATTGTTCCTGATTATCGACCGATACAGGAATCTGTCCAGCTTTAACGTTTAAAATCAATTTTTCAATGGGTTCCCCAATTATTTCATTTTGAATGATATATGCCGTCCCCAAAGTCGGGTGTCCAGCAAATGGAACCTCTTCATTAGGTGTAAAAATTCGAACATCATAACCATTATCAGTTTTTGAATCTGATAATATAAACGTAGTTTCCGAATAATTTATTTCCTTGGCTATTTGTTGCATGTGGCTACTCGAAATGTTTTGAGCATTCTTAAACACAGCAAGCTGATTCCCTGTATATTTACCTTGTGAAAAAACATCTACTATTGAAAAATTAATTTTGCCCATAATACCTATTCCCCCCTACATATCTTCCAACTTATAGGATTAACGCAGCAACCCGTTTCAGTGCAATAAGAGATTTTATATATCACTAATAATGTGACCTTCATTCTCTAATACGACTTTTGCCTTTTCGATAGAATGGCTTTTAATCAGTAAGTAATCGGTATTATATGTTGAAATTGCAAAGATACTGATATTATTTTCGGCTAATGGATTTGCTAATGAAGATAATATTCCAGTCAAGCTAAAGTCCAATACTCCCTCAACTTTTATACACTTCCAATCGTCTTCAACATCTATAAATGATTCATTCATAGGGATACATTCAGAGGAACACACAATAGACAATTCTTCATCTGTTCGGGTAATAGAAAATACATGGGAGTTTAATGCCCACAATGGTAATGTTTCAGTTGGGGGAAGTTTTACAACGGAAAAAGTTAAATCTAAAATCTTTAATTGCATATTTTATTACACTCCTTTTAGAAATTATACCATTTATTCTATTAAATTCTTGTTTCACTACCTCCCTCGTTCGTAAAGTAAGACAAATCAAAAATAATGACATCAAACCTACCTTAGGACACCTCAAGTCAGTTAAAGTGAAACAATTTTTTGTCGACAAAAAAGGATTGGAATTTTCTCCAATCCTTTTTCTAGTTTCTTGTTGTAGCCTGCTCAAGTAACTTTTATATTTTAATCCATATAGTCAAATATGAAGTATAGTCCCCAATCTTGATCGTTGGACCATGGGTCGTAGAAATCACCTTTTATTCCATTCACTGTATGAGGGGTAAGCTTTGCACATGAAGCACTACCATCTATTGAAAATAGATTTAACACACCACGAAGAGAAGACTCTGCTTTTTTATAGTATTCACGATCATTTGTTATTTTTGCTAGATTTAGAAATACACGTCCCGAATAAGCACTCCAATAATGCGGAAAAGTATCGCCATATAATCTATTCTTCCCGAACCAGTATCCATCCCAATGTCTTATTGCCGTTTCATAAAGGTGATAATCGGGTTGAAGTCCATTAAAAAGTTCTAAGATCTCCACATGTTTTTTTGCTTCAGTAAGAAACTTTTGATCGTTCGTTACTTTATACAATTCTAGTAAAAGATTTGCTGCAGGTGCTACAATGGTCTGTTCAAAGTTCACTTCTGATTTAGGATAATTGATTCCATAAAGAATGATTGTATTCACATGTTCTTCAAAGTGGTGAAAAATCTCATCTCTTTCAACGTTTAATTTCGCATCTTCTAGTAAGTTAAGCATTTCAAACATTGGCAATTCAATCGGATAAAAATCTGCTCCACCTTGCTTGTAGTATGCCAATAAAACTTTGGACATGTCCTCTAAAAACCTAACGTCCTTCCATGTAAGATATAACTCCTTGAAAAGGACAGCCAACCAAGAATAGTTATATAACCGGTGAATATCGTTATTCCTTTTTACATCGTTAAATACGATGCCTGTCTTTTCATCATAAAGCTCTCTTCTGATGTACTTAATATACTTTTTTAAGCTTTCTTCCATTTGCACATTCTCATTGTTTCTTAGAAAACGAGCAAGTAATACGCCCATTCCAACCCTTTCCCTGCCCCCATTATGATCATGATAGTGAGAATAATAGATTTGTTGATCTTCATTATCGTATATAAGGTAGGCACCCTCTAAATGGCTATTCCTTTTATGATACTGTTGCTTATTTACAATAAAGTCACATCTATTTAGAGTAAGTTTTTTAAGATCAGGCAGTACAAGAATCTTTGCTTCAGTTGTAACACCATTAATACTTACAGAATAGCAATACTCACCAGGTAGCAAATCTACTTCTCTAATAGTCAACATATCGTTTTCTTTCTGATATTCAATTGGTTTTCCATCTCGCGAAATGTAAACTTCTTGGTTAATTAGACTTTCATGATAAGAAATTTGCACATGGATTTCTTCATGTTCAAATACGGTGTAATTTTCAGCATGTATATGTATGTAGGTAGGATATGTTAATAGTTTATTATAAAAATCTTTTTTACCTTCGTGCCAAAATAGTTCCCATTCTATACTATACGATTCGCCAGGTGCTAATTCGAAAGGAGCTACGTGTAATATAATGTCTCCCCGATCATTACTAATTAAAGATAAATCGCGCTCAATACTATATGATTTGATACTTCCCTTTGTTAGGATTAAACCTAAATGAGGAGCTTCCCCTCCCATTCTTAATCCCATAATATAACTTACTTCACCACCACACCATATGTGAGCGTGACATTTTTTTACAGTAGAAACATCTGCTGACTCATAATTATCATTAAACGTTGTGTAGATGGATGTATCCCCTGCTTTTGAAAAAATATCAAACTCCGTATTATTCGTAAACGTGTATACCTCTCTAAGGGTGTTATGTTTTGTTAAGCACCGATCAACTGTTGTATCTATCCCTTTAGGTGCTTTAATCGTTCCCCAGAATTGTGTTCCTTCCACCCAATTCATCTTATAGGGATCATCCTTATGGGTTATTGAACTTATATACATGTCTTCCTTGTATTCAATGTTAAAAGTACTTTCTATTATCTCATTCATGGAACGTCCCTCCACTTATATTTATTCATCATTACCATTGCTTAATAGCTTGATTTGATTATATTAAAACCACATTCTCAATTGCATATAAAATTCAGTCTTTTTCAATTGAATTTCAGTCTAAATCAACCCATATATACAACCAAAGACCTAATATTAAATATGACTTAGATCTATTACAGAAATTCATTCATACTGTATGATATATATATAGAGAGGAAAGTAATGGAAATTATTAAAAAATAGCGGAGGCCTGATTATTTTTATTAATGCTGTTTTCGCAAACGTTGTTGATACTGACAAATTGATTTCCGCTCCAGCTGGACTCTTTCCATGGGTATGATTATCATATAGCAACAATCTTTTTGGAAATGAGTCTTTATTAATGACGAAGAAAGGATGAGTATATGGAAATGCTATCGTTCTTGATGGATTAATTAAGATATTGAGACAGCCCTCTTTGAAAAAGCTACTGCCCTGTAACTCAAAGACGACGGAAAATATTAATATAGATTTTTTTGAGGAGATGATTTTATGAAAAAGAACATATTACTAGGTTTAATTCTTTTTGCTGGTATTGCGTTATCCGGTTGTTCCGGTATAGTAGAAAATTCTTTAGACTCAAATGACAAAGCCGGTCTTGAAATTGCTACTAAACAAGATACCGGAAACGGAAGTATGGAATTAGTAAACTCAACAATTACTACAAAAGATAATGAGTTGGAGATTATGACTGAGGGAATTGATGAAGATAAAATAACTTTCATCTTCGTCGCCAATGAAAAAGTATTGGAACAAAGGATAAAAAATAATGAATCATACAAACTTAACATTAAAGATATCAAAGATGCTCATCGGACCGACTACAAGCCAAAAGTTCAACTTATTCAAACGAAAGATGATACTGTAGATGGAGACGTAGTAACCTTTAAACAGGTTAGGTATACAGTTAAAGACTAGTTTATCGTGGTCGAAGTACAAAAGACCCTAAGCGGTGCAGGGTTCCAACTATTATAAGTAACCATATGAAAAACCCTCATTTTAATTGAATGAGGGTTTGTTGTATTTTATGATTAGTAAAGGGTTCTTGTAATGGCTTTGGATAAGACATTAATACAAGTAAAGCCGGGTTTTGACCATGCGCCAACTTACTTTTCGCATGCTTTTATGCAATTTTTGCCTCAAAGCGATGCGTATGTGGATAATTTTTACAATTCATTCGACTTCCACACCTGTTTTTACCTTTTCCTGGATTTTGCGCATACTTTTAGATTATTAAACTAGCTGAATGCATGCGCAAATTTACTTTTCGCATGCTTTTATACAATTTTTGCCTCAAAACGATGCGTATGTGGATATTTTTCACAATTCACTCGACTTTTACACCTGTTTTTACCTTTTTCTGGATGTTGCGCATACTTTTAGATTACTAATCTATTTAATTGCATGCGCAAAACGCGTATGCTGAAGTAGCTGCTTAGCTTTTTTTCTTAACCTTATCTGTTAAATTTGTTATTTCCCTAAATACTAGAGTCAGTGATTACTTTAAAGCATCAAACGGTAAAAAGGCATGAACTCCCTTTGAGGAATTAACAATTTGTGTTACGCGTAAATCCACAACCATTGTAGCGTAGGCATAGGCTTCTGTTCTAGAAATATTATAAACTTGTGCCATTAAATCTAACATATCACTTAATGCCAGCCACATTGCTTCATCTAGATCCTCATGAAACGCCATCGTGATCCAGCCGTTTTTCGTCTTTGCTCGTGGTCTATTGATTTTCATATCATTTCTAACTTGAAAAGTGAGACTCACCCGCTCCATCGGACATTCTAATGCAGGGCCAGCCACTTCACCGTCACCCTGAACAGCATGGCCATCTCCGGTAGAAAAAAGGCCACCATGAACAAACACTGGTAAATATAAAGTACTTCCAGCTCGAAGCTCTTTACAATCAATATTTCCTCCGGTATTTCGGGGAACGATGGTCGAGTGTTGTCCTTCTTCCTTTGGCGGCATCCCCATAATGCCCATGAATGGCTGTAATGCTACGCTGTACTTAAAATTCCCAAATTGACTTGTTCCTACCATTTTTTCAACATCCAAATCAAAATCTAGATATACTTCCTTCTCCTTATCCAATCCAAGTTTTTTGTTCCAATAACTCGGAAATCCACCAGCTGAAGTCCACCCCCAAGTACCTGGCACAATTTCATTAATGTTAATTTCTAACGTATCTCCCGCTTTAGCATCTTGAATATAAACGGGACCAACTAACGAATGACCGAATTGTTTAGTTTGTCGTTCCTGTCGCAGTTTAGTAAAACGCTTTCTTGGCGTTCCTAAGGTAGAACGTTTTTCTAATCCCCAAGCTGAATCTAAGGTTCGAAAAATAACTGTGTCTCCTGAACAAATGGTCAATGCAGGTTCTAAATCTTTGCTGAAAAATCCATGCAAAGTGTCGGGAGTCGGCTCCAACTTATAAATTTTAGCCATAGCTCTAACCTCCAAAGTTTAAAGTGTTGTTGAATGAACGAATAGTTGAAACTATTTCCTGGTCTAGACACATGTAATTGGCCTACTTAATAATCTACGCTTTCTGATTTAATTACAGAGTAACACATTTTACTCCAAAGAGTAAATTAGATTATTTAAAAATATAAATTAACAATAAAATTAACCGTAATAAAATTTATCGAGGTTTTAGTTTATAGGATTAATCTATAATATAAGGGCTTATTTATTTTATAAAATAATCATCTATTTTTAAAAACGAAGCCTACATCTTCTATTTTACTTCTTACCTGCTCCGTTACTTCAATGGTGTTAAACATAAAGAAGCGTTGATCCATTTTGGACCGACGCTATCGATGGTTTAAGTGATACTAGAAATTTACAAAACAAAATCTTATGTATAGATATCATTAAACACCCAATTTTTAAAAGATTGATATTCCTGTTCTTGTAATGGCTTCGGATAAGACATTAAGACAAGCGAAACCGGATTTTGCCCTTTTGCAAGTGCTGGTTGGACATACCCCCACTGACTAAGGTGAAAGCCATTTCGTTCATAAAAACGAGCACGTCTTTTTTCAATTTCCCCCTCTGGTGGTTCAATTTCAATCACGATAGGCTTTGCATGTAGCTTAAGAAATTCTTGGAGTAGCTTCGATCCTAAACCACCATTACGAAAGCTTTCTTTAACGGCAAAATGCTCAAGGAAGATAAAATGTGGTCCTTCCCATGTCGCAAAAAAGGCAGCGATTTCATGATTCTTTTCATAAACATAAATTTGATAATGAGGATTGGAAAGTAAGGCACGTTGTGTTTGGTAGGGCCTATATTCATCACTTGGGAAAGAATCCTCAAACATTTGATACAGCTCTTCAAATCGATCCTCTTGTAAAATTGATAACATATGGTTCTCCTTCGTGATACTTGTGAAGACAAGATTATAAGGTGGTATTTCCCTATTGTAGTTGTTAATAGATAGTAACAATCCTGGGGATTTTCCTTCTTTCGTTTAGTTTTTCATGAATTATTACTCCTGCAGGATAATAAAGTATCCGTAAAAACATCATTCACTTAATATAACTATTGTACTTCTCTAATTAAGTAAATTCTTGAAGTTCATTTAATAATTCATTTTACAACAATAACTCTACCCATCAATACATAAATGAATAATTTAAAGGAGATTTTAAAAAACTAAAAAAATAAAGGAGTGATCATCATGCTTGCCAATTTTTTCAGGATTTTTAACGCAGTAATCCTATGGTTAATCGTATTATTTTTTCTACCTAAACAGTCATTTAAGAGGTTTTTACCTGTCACTTTATTTTGCTCATTTTTATTACTAACTGTAGAAATGGTAAGCCCAATCTTTAAATGGTGGGTTGTAAAAGGTGGGTACAAATATAGGCTATTTGATGCATTAGCTTTTATTTTGGGTCCCTTTTTTACATTTAACTTATGGGTATTTCATTTTACATTCGGTAAATTCTCTTTATATGCCCTTATAAATCTAGTGATGGACTCTATTTTTGCGTATCTATTAGTACCTATATTCGAGAAAATTGGACATTTCAAACTCAAAAATTTCACTCCAACGAAAATGTTTTTGCTTTACTACTCATTTTCTTTATTAAATTATGGATTTCAAAAGTATTTCGAGAAACCCCTTTCCAAAGAAAATAAACCAATCATCTCAAAATAATTGCTTTGATACACCTAGAGTGTGGGCCATTATTGACACTCCTGCGAACCTGAAGAATTGTTTTTGATTACGTTATGGAGTTCTTCGGTACTTTTCTTTTGCTCTGTAGAGCCATGCCTTGATTTCCGTTTTGTAATTTCCTTGTATGAAATCTGATTGGTATTCCCCCATTTCTTCCAGGGAACCTTATCGTATTTATGGTGCTGGTAATACTTCCATGGATGAATACTCCCCGGCGCAAAATTATACGTGCCCATGTTTACCGAATCCGTTACCTTCTGACCCGACTCAGCATGATAGACAACTTCAAACCGACCATTTGCCGATATAAATTTTACATTATAAGCAGCATCATAATCACTTACTTCATACCGGTGATATCGAGCACTAAACAGCTGCCATTTGCCGCATGCCACTTTTTCAATCATTTCATTTAATTGTTCAGGCGCTTCTCCATATTGATTCAGTTCATTGCGAAAGTAATGAATCTCTTCCGTGATAGATGGGAGTTGTTTAACATGTTGATCAAACGTCTCAAAATACAGATCAAATCGCTTGTGGCCGTTCAATAGCTGTGGGTTCTCCGTTAAATCAGCCATCATATGGGTAAGGATTGCATGCGATGATATGGCTTTCGCTTTTTCATATGTATAACCGTTTCGATGCTTAGAGCGAATTAGCTCATACTGCTCTGAGAGCTCAGTAAAGTATTCCGCTGATAAAAATTCAGCCTCGATTGCTATTGGCACAATCGGATAGACAAAATCTTTCTCGAATCGATGGTACCCATATAATGACAATAAAAACAGGAATAAAAGAATGATGGGAACCATTTTTAGCGAGCGACTTTTGGGTACAATCCTAATTTTTTCTTCCTCCTCTTCTCTATAATTCAATCATTTTCTCTAGGTTCATCATAACGTTTGAATTTTTTAAAACAACTAATCCCACTTTCTAAATGACACTTCAATCATAAATTCATTTTCATGGACATTAGCCACTGCTTCTCCTCCTTGTTTGGTAACAAGTTGTTGTACAATATGAAGCCCTAATCCAAGATGAGTACCAGCTCGGCTAGAATCCAACCTGAATGTTCGATTAAAAATTTGTTGTAGTTTTGTTGCATTTATCTGCTCCACATCGTTAACTACCACTAACCATATATACCCTTCTTTTTCTACAAAACGAATGTTCAAATAACTTTTGGCATAGGTTAACGCATTTTGAATCAAGTTGATTACAATACGAACGGTTGCTTTGTTGTCCGCAAGAACAGCAGGAACTGAACTTTCTTCCATCTGTACCTTTATTTGTTCTTTCTCAAAATCTTCGTAGAACATTAGCATGGTTTCTACCACTATTTGATCTAGGAACTGCTTTTCCATTGTCAATTTCTTGTCCGAAGAATCATGTTGGGAGAGTTCATAAAATAAATCAACAATCATGGTTAGATTGTCGATTTTCTTTTGAATAATAGCTAAAAACTCTTTCCTATCTGTCTCAGATATAGACGGATCTGTTAACAACTCTGAAAAGCCTTTAATCGATGTTAAAGGCGTTCGTAAATCATGGGAAATATTTGTTATTTCTTGTTTTAATTCCATTTCTCTTCTTTCAACAGACTGTTGGTTATGTTTGAATAACTGAATCAGCTGGTTGATTTTCGAAGCAAATAGGGCCAAGCTTTTATTATGAGTATTTGTACGAACTAATTCATTTGTCCCGAAATTTTCACTGATTCTATCTAATTGTTTTGTCATCCTTTTGACATCCCAATGGAACAGCAAAAGCATGATGACAGCAACAATCAGTAGGAAAATTAGGATCATGATTATCAACCAGCTGCTCACTTTCATTCATCCCTTCACAATCAATCGATGTTTTTATTTGCGAACCTTTTTGCTCCAATTAACAAAGAAATCACAGAAATTATGATACCTACAGCCCAATATTTGAAATCGAATTGAACTGTATTATCCAGAAAACTCATTAAGTTATCATTTAACAATGTACTCGGTGCATATTCTCGTAACTCTCTTAAGCCTGAAAATGAACGAAAGACCCGCAACAAGCTATCCGAAAATCCAAAAATAAATGCAAGCACGAGAATAATGTAAACTTCTCCAACCTTTAGCATCTTCAACGAATGGGTTAAGAAAAATCCACTCAGTACAATTGGTGCCATATTAAGACACGCGATTAGAAAATTGCTCACCGACTGATTTTCACCTGTAAACAAACTCTCACCTAACACAATCATTACGATTATTCCAACAGCACAGAGTAGTAGAAAATAACTTAAAGTTAGGATTAACTTAGACCAGAAGATGGTGTTTCGAGAAATACCGAAAGATACGGATTGCTTTAGTAGAGATAAATCTTTACCAGTAAGAGAAATATTAAAGATGAGCCCTACGATTATAATAAGCAAACCTCCACTTATCACATTTGAATAGAAAAATTTACTAGTGGCGTATGGGAAATTAGGATCGAATTGATCAAAAAAATAAAGAGTCGCAGCAGCAGCGCTTATCAGTAGTAAACAAAGTAAACCTGTTACATGCGTCCCGTTTTTACGCAGTAGTCGATAACTTTCGCTTTTCATATAATTAATCATTTTTATTTCCCTCCTCCACTAATCCTAAGAAATATTCCTCTAGATTCAATGCCTCGATGCGAAACTCCTTCACCGTCACACCATTATCGACCAAGAGGCGATTAATATCTCCACTGTCCTCTACATGATTTTGGATAGAGATGACTTGATTAGGAAGGACCTTAAACTGGATATCTGCATATGCTCGTTCTACTAATTGTGCCACTTTCACTGCATCATTCACCGTTATGAGAATTTGTTTCCTACTCTTTTCTTCCAGAGCCTCTTTACTTAAATCTTCAACAATTACACCATCTTTGATAAATACAAAACGTGTTGCTACCAATTTTAATTCGGTTAAGATATGACTAGAGATTAAGATCGTTATATGGTTTTCCTGATTAAGCTTCATCAATAATCTGCGGATTTCCATAATCCCTTCAACATCCAAACCATTGATTGGCTCATCAAGCACTAAACAATCGGGGTTGCTTAATAGACAGAGGGCTATGCCTAATCGCTGCTTCATCCCCATGGAATAATCCCTAAAACGTTTTTTCTTTTGATTCGCTAGTCCTACAATTTCCAGTACTTCATAGATCCGCTTTTTGTCAACGACTCCCCGCTGAATCCGGAAATATTCTAGATTTTGAACGGCAGTAAAATTCGGGAAAAATGTTGGAGTTTCAATCATAAACCCCATTCTCTTTTTCTCATGCTCTATCTCTTTACCAGATTTCCCAAAGAGATGAATCTCCCCAGTTGTTGGCATGAGTTGGCCTGAAAGAATTTTGAACAAAGTTGATTTCCCCGCACCATTTTTCCCAATTAGTGCACAGATTTCCCCTTTTTTCAATGTAAAATCAAGAGGTTTAAGGACTTCATCCTCCTTAAACTTTTTTGACAATTGATACGTCTGAATAATGGTTTCCATCTTTTCGACTCCTTCACTGCATTTTGAGTTATTTCCAGTTTAGCTTAGAAGACTTTAAAATCCTTTAAGCAAAACATAAAGAAATCATAAAGAAGTCAGATAAGCATAAAACCTACTCCCCAAATGGTCTTAATATATTCTTCAGTTGTAATCTCAGAAATCTTCTTGCGGAGGTTAGAAACGTGGACACTGATTGTATTATCATCACCATAATAGGTCCCTTTCCAGATACTTTCATAAATCTCCTTTTTTGATACAGCACGCTCAGGATTGTTAATGAAAAATGTTAAAATATCAAACTCTGCATTCGTCAGTTGTAGTTCGTTCCCTTTTAACGTAATAGTCCGTTTTTCGGTATTCATTTTCAAATCGCGCCATCCGATTTCCGCTGACTGTTCCGGGTGTGAGCTTGCTTTTCGTAATTGCACTTCCACACGGACCATCACTTCTTCCTGATGAAATGGTTTGGTTATATAATCATCTGCACCCATTTTCAAGACTTGCACTTTATTTTCAATATCGACTTTGGCTGAAATGACAATGATCGGAATAGAACTCTTTTTTCTGATTTCCTTTAGCAGTTCTTCTCCACTTTTGCCCGGTATCATCAAATCCAATAAAATCAAATCGAACGTATTAGTTTGCAGTTGCAATAATCCTTCTGTCCCCGAATAAGCTGCCACCGGAACCATCTGCGCTTTTTCCAAAATAAAACTCAGCAATCTACTAATCTCTTGATCGTCTTCAACGATTAAGACACGTTTACCTTCAAACATAAGTATCACCCATTTTTTATATGTATCTTTTTGTACTAGTTCTAATGATTATAATTCATTATAACGTATTTCGTTTAGGAGAATATGGAAAATGTGGAGTGGAATATGAGTAGAAGGTAGAAAAGTACTACTCTTATAAAAAATAAAAAGGTAAATTACTTTAGTAGTTTCTAAGAATGACCAAAGTAGAGGGTAAGTTGCTCTTAGAAATGAGTTTGGGTGCCACGCAAAAAACCTCCGAATTCGTACTTAATTGTACATATCGAAGGTTTTTTATTGATTAATATTTCACTAGATTACTCATGGCAAATCTACTTTTCGCATGTTTTTAGCGAAATTTCGTCTCAAAAGGATGTGAATGTGGAGATTTTTTACAATTGTTATAGCTTCCATTCATGTTTTTACCTTTTTCTGGATGCTGCGCATGCTTTTAGGCTACTAATCTACATAAATGCATGCGCAAATCTACTTATCGCATGGTTTTAGCGTATTTTCGTCTCAAAAGGATGCACATGTGGAGATTTTTTACAATTATTATAGCTTTTACACCTGTTTTTACCTTTTTCTGGATGCTGCGCATACTTTTAGGCTACTAATCTACATAAATGCATGCGCAAATCTACTTATCGCATGGTTTTAGCGAATTTTCGTCTCAAAAGGATGCGCATGTGGAAATCACTTACAATTATTACAACTTCCACACCTATTTTTACCTTTTCCTGGATATTACGTATGCTTTTTGACTACTAATCTACTCGAATGCATGTGCAAACCCTCAGCTGAAATAGCCACTTTATAACAAGTACCTTAACCTATCTTTTTATCTTCCCATCATTTTCATTACCAGTTTTTTAGGCAGTTCATAATGGGCTATTACAATAAGGATATACAATTCAAATAACCAAATATTTAAGCCTAAGTCGTAATCCTCATTATTTATTTTCTTTTCGAATTCATTCATTAATCCGATTATTAAAGCACAGACAAGAAAATATAAATATTGGGTTAATACATAAACCCACTCTTCTTTAGGTTCCCCTATTGCACCAATCGCTGAAAATAATGTCACGACGAAGAACCATACGCTCAAGACTATAGAAATAATCAAAATAACAAATCGAACAAACCCAAAAATATATAACACGAGCGTTTTGATTTTTATCACCACCATATGTATGTAAATATCCTTTGCAACGGCCCATAATTCAAATTATTTGTTTGTTGCTTATTTTAGAACTCCTCTATTTTACACCACATTAAAAGAGGGTACTATAAGTCGTAATGTCTAAATTGGTATGAAAATGAAATTACCTTTCAATCCATATTGCTTTTGTATATGCTATTTGCAATCCCGCTCTTTCCATATTATTTTGACTGGTAGAGCCGAACCTTGCTTGGCCAACAACTAAATTACATTCTTGTAAATATGCTTGATACATACGCCTTTTTATTAGTGCATGGTGGATACCTTTATTTCGTAGATGGGGTAAGGTTGCTGCTGCAGCTAAAGTAGCGATACGATTTTTAATAAATAAAACTCCAATTCCAGCAGGTTCATTATTATAACTAGCTAGATAAAATGTCCAATGTTTGTTTTTATGTAGGATTTGATTATTTTGGGCTACTCCATTTTTTAAGAAGTGTGGCATTTGGAAACCATTTATATAAATCTCAGCAAAAATATCAAATTCATGTTCTTCTAGCTCACGGATGGTAATTTTTTTATTTAGGTCGCTACATTTTTCATTTGAAGTACAAGGAGTATAAAGAGTTGAATGGAAGTCATGATGATAAAAGCCAGCGTCTCTTAGGGAAGTAAGTAAATCTGGTGAGGTATGTGCTGGAGTTAACTCAAAGCGAGTAGGAATGTCTCTCTGCTTGTAAAAGTTTATGATGTGTTGTATTTGTTTTTCATCACCATCTTTCAACCCTTTAACCGTATTAAAAGATGGACCAGGTATGTTCTTTGCAGAAAAAGCAGTTGCATTCCCAAACTTTTGGATTTCAACCTCCATTGGGTTTCCATCTCTTTTTTGAATTTCTGTTAACCTAGAACGTAAAGTATCTATCTCTGAAATCTCCAATTTCTCAGCTAGGTCCTTAGTCATAACTACAGTCATTATATACCCCCGAATTATTCTACTTTGATATTCATATCGTTTATTACTGCATGTGCACTGTTCTGTTGTAGAACATTTTAATGATCTTTGGCATTCATTCGAAAGAGCATTCCAGATGCTCTTATTACAAGAAAGCCTATCAATGTACCTAGAGTATTTAATATAATATCGTCAACATCCATATCCCTGATTGGCAACAGTAGTTGGATGAACTCAATACATACAGAGATTAGTAAACCCACTAATCCAACTTTTAGTACACTATTTAATGTAGCGAATTTTAATGTAAGCATAGCCCCTAGCGGCACAAATAATATTATATTTCCAGCAATATTTCTTAAGGGAACCATAAAATAAGAATGGTTCATTAAGTCTTTTATACTTGAAAATGGTACAAAATTATTAGATGGTCCATATGTATGAGGAATACCAATCTCAATTGGGAAAATGGTCATTCCAATGATCCATAGTACACTTATCAAAAAAAGTAAATTTATTATTTCTTGCTTTAAATCAAATTCTATTTTCCTATACATAACGTTGATACCTTTGATAATAAACCATAAAACGATTATTACGATTGCTGGTAAAAGAAAGTATATCCTCAATTTCACATATCTCCGAATCTATTATTTTATGTATAAATGCGTCAATCATTTATTTAAGTTTGTATCAAGTTGCCCCGCTAGTGAAAATATCACTTATAACCTATCCATAAACGATAGTACATGTTCTTTCACTTTTTCCTTTTCTTCCTTTGTCATATTTTCTAATATAAAATGCTCTATATTTTCGTCTGGAATTAAGATTGTTGAAGGTTTCTGAACTTCTTCCTTACGTTCTCTACCATCTTCGGCTTCGGTAAGGTGAGATTTATTATAGATTGAATGTTTGATTTCTGTTCGTAAATAATTGCCTTCCTTATCATAAAAGTCCTCAATGGCTTTGATATCCGTTTCCACATGATTTTTACTTGCTTCTGTACTGGTAATTGCATTTACTTTCTTGAAACCAGTTGTTTCGAAAAAACCTTCATCGTTTTTTTCTGATGTTTCTGTAACAAATACCTCAATATGTTGAACTTTTTCCACATTGCCGCACGCACTTAAAAGGGATATACTTACAAAAAATAAACATATTGTTAGAAAATTCCCCTTCAAATCTACTCCCCCTTGTTAAGTAATTTCAAATCGGATAAGCGAATAGAGGAATTTTAACCTATTAATTTAAGATCCATTCGTCCAACGCCTCTTCAATAATGTTATCGGTAGTGGTAAATGGGAGCGTGTGATATTCCCAATCAAGGAAACCGTTTTTAAATGCTTTAGTAAAAAAAATCATCTCAAGTCTGTCTTCTACATAAACTTGTGTTAGATAAATATGGTTTCCTGCATATTTCGTATCAGTGGTAATGTCCGTTTTTTCTAACAGACTTTGACCGTTTCTTTCTCTTTCAGCATTGACTTCAAAGATATAGTAATCTGAATGATTCCTATTATTTTCTTGTAACTTCAAGTAAACTGAATCTGAGTTCACCAATATGATAACAACTGAGATTATAAGGACACAAGGTATAATAATTTTCTTCATAGACTACCCTCTTCATTCATTTTTGAATTCTTGTACTCTAGTGCTTCGTTACCATGATAATAGTAGAACGTTTACATAAAACTGAAATCAATATCATGACAAGTTTAACTTTTGATTTCATACATCGATCACCCTTTAGATTAATAGCAACTACAAAACCCAAGTTAGAAGAACTGAAATTATAAAACTTTGAATGAAAACATTGTATATCCTTTTTTCTTATCTGCTTTTCCTTTTGATAAGTATCTATTTACTATAAAGCTGATTATAGAGACTACAAGGAATGTGAATATAAAGGTTAGTACAAATTCGTAACCCATTTACCATTCTCCATTTATTTCATTTAACAGTATTCATTTACATTTACCTTAAATGAGTTATCGAACTAACCTGAACCGAAGTTTAATAGATTCGAACGTTAAAATTTCTAGAATCAGGTTTTTCATTTATTCCTTCTATGGTCAAATAGTTCCAGCAAAGCAGTACATTAGTGCAAAGATAAAAATAAATGTTAAGACTGCTCCTAATATATTTTGGTTATGAGTGCTTTTTCCATTCTTTAAGTTCTTCAAAAAAGTAGTAAGATTTAAAAACCATAAAACTCCTAATATCGGTACGACAAGTAAAAGTATTATTAACATATATTAGTCCTCTCCTTCCTCCCTATAAAAGATTGCCTATTTTACTCAATTTCTTCATAAAATGTAATTCTGTTTGAAAAAGGATCAACAACTGTTAATTCAATAGTATCCCAAGGTGTTTTTTCTATAGCTGGATTAGAGTAGGGATACTCTTTTTTTGATAAAGAAGAATGAAAATTTACCAAATCCTTTATTTTAATTCGAATAGCACTACCTGGAGAAGAGTCGCCATGATGTTCGGATAGATGTAAAACAGCATCATTTAAAGAAACCTGAAAATACAAAGGCATATTTTTTTCAAATTGATGTTTCCAATCAATTTTAAAGCCTAAGTATTTAATGTAAAACGAAAGTGTTTTCTCCATATCAAAAATTCGAAAGATGGGTGTAATCATTTAAACAGCACTCCTGTACACATTTGGATTAGAGGATCCCATTATTAAC
>NZ_LT732529.1:1444531-1678998 GCF_900156865.1 Litchfieldia sinesaloumensis
TTCGTAAATAATTGCCTTCCTTATCATAAAAGTCCTCAATGGCTTTGATATCCGTTTCCACATGATTTTTACTTGCTTCTGTACTGGTAATTGCATTTACTTTCTTGAAACCAGTTGTTTCGAAAAAACCTTCATCGTTTTTTTCTGATGTTTCTGTAACAAATACCTCAATATGTTGAACTTTTTCCACATTGCCGCACGCACTTAAAAGGGATATACTTACAAAAAATAAACATATTGTTAGAAAATTCCCCTTCAAATCTACTCCCCCTTGTTAAGTAATTTCAAATCGGATAAGCGAATAGAGGAATTTTAACCTATTAATTTAAGATCCATTCGTCCAACGCCTCTTCAATAATGTTATCGGTAGTGGTAAATGGGAGCGTGTGATATTCCCAATCAAGGAAACCGTTTTTAAATGCTTTAGTAAAAAAAATCATCTCAAGTCTGTCTTCTACATAAACTTGTGTTAGATAAATATGGTTTCCTGCATATTTCGTATCAGTGGTAATGTCCGTTTTTTCTAACAGACTTTGACCGTTTCTTTCTCTTTCAGCATTGACTTCAAAGATATAGTAATCTGAATGATTCCTATTATTTTCTTGTAACTTCAAGTAAACTGAATCTGAGTTCACCAATATGATAACAACTGAGATTATAAGGACACAAGGTATAATAATTTTCTTCATAGACTACCCTCTTCATTCATTTTTGAATTCTTGTACTCTAGTGCTTCGTTACCATGATAATAGTAGAACGTTTACATAAAACTGAAATCAATATCATGACAAGTTTAACTTTTGATTTCATACATCGATCACCCTTTAGATTAATAGCAACTACAAAACCCAAGTTAGAAGAACTGAAATTATAAAACTTTGAATGAAAACATTGTATATCCTTTTTTCTTATCTGCTTTTCCTTTTGATAAGTATCTATTTACTATAAAGCTGATTATAGAGACTACAAGGAATGTGAATATAAAGGTTAGTACAAATTCGTAACCCATTTACCATTCTCCATTTATTTCATTTAACAGTATTCATTTACATTTACCTTAAATGAGTTATCGAACTAACCTGAACCGAAGTTTAATAGATTCGAACGTTAAAATTTCTAGAATCAGGTTTTTCATTTATTCCTTCTATGGTCAAATAGTTCCAGCAAAGCAGTACATTAGTGCAAAGATAAAAATAAATGTTAAGACTGCTCCTAATATATTTTGGTTATGAGTGCTTTTTCCATTCTTTAAGTTCTTCAAAAAAGTAGTAAGATTTAAAAACCATAAAACTCCTAATATCGGTACGACAAGTAAAAGTATTATTAACATATATTAGTCCTCTCCTTCCTCCCTATAAAAGATTGCCTATTTTACTCAATTTCTTCATAAAATGTAATTCTGTTTGAAAAAGGATCAACAACTGTTAATTCAATAGTATCCCAAGGTGTTTTTTCTATAGCTGGATTAGAGTAGGGATACTCTTTTTTTGATAAAGAAGAATGAAAATTTACCAAATCCTTTATTTTAATTCGAATAGCACTACCTGGAGAAGAGTCGCCATGATGTTCGGATAGATGTAAAACAGCATCATTTAAAGAAACCTGAAAATACAAAGGCATATTTTTTTCAAATTGATGTTTCCAATCAATTTTAAAGCCTAAGTATTTAATGTAAAACGAAAGTGTTTTCTCCATATCAAAAATTCGAAAGATGGGTGTAATCATTTAAACAGCACTCCTGTACACATTTGGATTAGAGGATCCCATTATTAACTACCCTTATGTCAACAAATCCTTTTGTTCTATTTGTATATTTGATATCTAATTAGCAAATTACAAAAAATATAAGACGTTTCGATATCATCCAAGATAATATTGTAAATAAAGATTATTGTCTCACCTCAATTATTTTCTTGTAGTGTCTTTATCAGTTCTTCAAAATTCTCATTAAATCTGTTTAATTCATATTCATAAGTTCCGTTACCTGAATTGTTTCTTGTTGAATCCCTTATAGCACTTGATATAATAAACGCAGAAAATAGTATGCATATACTTAAAATAACCATTGCACCTGTCAAAGATAACCTTGGTTTCATCTCATTCAACACTTTCCCCCCTAATAAATAGACTAATTTACTATTAGTGCACTTTAAGTGTAGCACTCAAACCCTTTTATTTGGGATTTATTTTCCATTTCTTATTCAACTAACCTGCACCTTTAATTGAATAGGGACAAATTTATTTACCCATTATTTTTCCAATATTCTTCAGCCTCATAAAGATGGTTCAATACCTCTTTTGCAATCTCTTTATATATATTTTCAGATTCAACTTCTGCATCGTACCTAAACCATTGACCATCATTTTCTTTCAACCTCAACCTATTATTTAAGTCGTGTACTGTCACTTTGTTAGGTGGTACTTTCTCACCCCAAGAGTGAGTAACCCCATCGGGTGGACATACCCCAACTTCAACAACAAATCCTCCACCATACCTGTCGTATTGAAAAGTCATCAAGTCTATTTTGTCTACACTCATTCTTCGAAAATGGGGGAAAGATCCTTTAAATCCTCTATTCCTGAGTTCAGGAACAACTATCTTCTTTAATTCTGAAATCATTTTGCCTCTCTCGGATGACATCTTACCACCTCTTATAGTTTTTCACCATGTAATTTCTCAATATTGTTGAACGAACTGCTCTGTTCGTTTAATAACTCGTTAATATTTTTCGCTGAGCTTTTTGAAAGAGTAAAGATCGTATGAGTATCATTTACATATAATGATAATAATTTAGGATTTCTTACTTCTACGTTCTAAAAGGATAGGTGAGATATTTAGTAAAATCGAAACAATCGTCAAAAACCATAATGCCTTTTCCATAGTAGGTACTACATCCATTAGAGCTGCCCAATCTTCAACTTCGACCCAATCAGAAACCATACTGTATTCTGCACAAAGTGTTAATGCTGTGAATGATAATCCTAACGCCATAGCAAGCCTATAATCCTTCCCTGCGTTATACATATAAAGATTTATGAACGTTATTATGATTGCAATAACCCCTAATATTACCCACATAACGATACCCCCGTTTTTTTATTTATCTGAATCAATGCACCATCCCAATCACAAGGTTACTTCTTGTCTGCTAACAGCTGAATTTTGAAGATATTTGTAATGCCTGTGCGGTCGGTGACTAGTGTGATTGAAACCACATTACCTTCTGACAAATCAGATAGCTGGATAAGAGTATCCTGCTGATAAATACTCACTTCTCCCCATACATCATATTGAAACTCACCTCGATAATTCTCATCATTGAGGGAAATCCCTTCAACTACTAAAGAGTGATCGCCAACTTCTTTTACTTCTGCATAAAATGTCTGAATATCAGAATGTGACATTTCCCAGGCATCTTCTTCATAATTTTTATAAGCATTCGCATATCCTACAAAATAGCTAATCAATATGCCAATGAGTAAAACGATGATGGTCATTACAATAGCGACTCTATATGGAGGAACCATTGAATTTCGTTTGCCATCCGTTGCTTCTAATGCCCTATTGATATGCCGTTTATAGACTTGAAAATAGACAATTACGGTAGCAACTAAAATAACTAAAATGAAAATCAGTGCGAGAAAATAAATAGGAAAAACCATGTAATCGCCTCCTCTATATTCCGAAATATTCTTTGAAGATGTAGTAATAGCTTCTTGTTACATCAACACGTTTACCATTCGTCATTGTAAGGATAAACTTCGACGAAAGAGTAGGTGTAATTCGTTTAACCTTATTTCTTGAAATGACAACAGAGTTACTTATACGCAAAAATTTCGTTGGGTCAAGCAAACTGACAATGCGATATAATCGGTCGGTAGCTAGATATTCCGCTTCTTGCGTTTGTACCTCAATTGCATGACCGAACGATTCAATACAAACAATATCCTCTACCGATAAAAGGATTCGCTCATTTGTTCCTTTTTCTCTCACGGTCAGATTATCAATGTAGCTGTTGGTTTCACTTAGTACCAAGTCGGCAGCATCATCTATTTCAATTCCTCGTTCTTCGAGTGCAGATTTGATTTCATCATAACGGTCATGACTAATGTCAAGTTTGATTTTCAAAATGCAACCTCCTTTCGTTCATCGTGATACAGAGCCTTGTTTCGAAAGTAGTTTAACAATCGGGATATCGTAATTCAATATAAATGGAATACTTTACAAATATAGCCACATAGATTGCACAACAAGGCTGTAAAATAAAAAAACTGAACCTCCAAATATGGAAGTTCAAGTTTCATATCATACTCTTCCAAATTACTTGCTCCGATAGCTTAATACCTTCAACAAAGAATACAATAATCCTCCTTGGATCGATGGTCCTTCAGTTAAGGTATCGAGGTTAACTAAACCATTTGTAACAGCTAAAATATGCTATTGTTAGTATTATCTAATAATTATCTTTAATATATTATTAGAGTTGGATGGTTTAATTATAGAATTTGGGTTTACGAATATCTCTCATACTTTTTAGACGTCCCCACATTCGAAAGGAGCATGTATTTGAATCAAACATTGGTTGTCATTGATGCACAACAAGAATTAATGGATGGAAATCAAGAAAGAGGTCCCATTTTCAATAAAAGTCAACTCATCGGTACTATCAATAAAGTAATTAACAAAGCAAGTGAATTAGGTGTTCCAGTTGTGTTTGTAAGGGATCTTGATGTTGCTGAAGGTATAGGTAAAGGATTTCAAATTCACAATAAAATTAACGTACCCACTGAAGCAAAGATTTTCGACAAATCCGCAACAAATTCTTTCTATGGGACAGGACTGTTAGAATATTTAAAATCACAACAGACTAACCATATTGTGATTATGGGCTGTGAAACACAGCACTGTATAGATAGTGCAGTCAGAACAGCAACGATAAGTGGTTTCGATGTCACATTAGTTGGTGATGGTCATTCAACGTTGGGCAATGATGTTTTAAATCCTGAACAAATCATTAAGCATCACAATGCGACACTTCACGGTCATTATAATGTTGATCACTTTTCTATTGTCAGAAATTCTGATGAGGAATTATTTCGACCAACACATGATTCATATCGAGAAAGCTAAAAAATAGTACCCACTCAAGCAGGGAGAAATCCCTGTTTTTTTATTTTCATGTTCACCGTTAGTAGAAAAGCTATGAACACTCATAAGACGTCAACAAAAAGAAGCAGTCGAAATCCAATACGTTTTCGACTGCGATTGAACTTGAAAGCAGATGTGTTTCCCATTCTAATGGGATTCTCTCTCACCCGACATTTCTGCAGATTCTAGTATACTACCATTTGTCTCAATGACTTCTTTGTACCAGTAATAGCTTTTCTTTTTGATACGGCGAAGGTCATGTGTTCCTTCTTCGTGTTGATTGACATAGACAAATCCGTAGCGCTTCTGGAAGCCGTTGAGCCAGCTAAGAAGGTCGGTAAACGACCAGGTGCAGTACCCTAACATGTCCACACCATCGCTAATCGCTTCTTGTATGGTTTGTAGATGTGCTTCTAGATATTGGATGCGGTATTCATCATTTACGATATCGCCTTCTTCGAGAACATCATATTCACCCAAGCCATTTTCACTGATTAAGATTGGTAACTGGTAGCGATTCGTGATGCGACGAAGAGCAATTCGCAGTCCAGTTGGATCAATATTCCAATCCCAATTGGTGCGTTCGAGATTTTCATTTTTGATTGTTTTATAGAGACCAGGTACGCCTGTATCTTGTGAACTTCCTTTTTTTCCGGATGTATTCATTTTTCCTGAAGAGACACCATCTAATGTGTTCTTTTCAAAGGTTGTCGTTTGGTAATAGTTCAATCCCATAAAATCAGGGGTACCTTCTTTTAATAAGTCAAGGTCACCACTCTCGAGTCTTGGAGCCACACCTTTTCGTTCTAAGTAATCCCATGCAGCCTTAGGGTATGTTCCCCAGGCATAGATATCCATCCACCAATGCGCATTAAACTCTTCTGCATTTTCAGCAGCTAGTATGTCGTTAGGGTGAGAGGTCGCAGGATAAGCTGGTGAGTATGCGAAACTCGGGCCGATCTTCCCATCTGGTACATAATGACGAAATTCTTTAATCGTACTTGCATTTGCAAGGTTTGCGTGATGATTCACTTGATAAAAGAGTTTCTCATCCTTTACACCTGGAGGGTGAAGCGCTGTTCGATATCCAAAACTTGTAAAAATATTTTGTTCATTTAAACTCACCCAATACTTCACACGGTCACCGAAATGCTTAAATAAGGTAACGGAATAGTTGGTGAAATCTTCGACAATCTGACGAGATTCCCATCCACCGTACTCATCTTGAAGCGCCTGTGGTAAATCCCAGTGATAGATGGTTAGAATCGGTTCGATGTTATGAGCAAGTAGTTCATCAATTAAATCACTATAGAACTGGATGCCTTTTTCATTGACTTCTCCTTTTCCGTTTGGAAAAATACGGGTCCATGCAACAGAGAATCGGTAGGCTTTCAAGCCCATTTCCGCCATCAGACGTACATCTTCTTTATAACGATGGTAATGGTCAACTGCAACATCACCGTTCGTACCTTTAAACGTTTTACCTGGAATTCGGACAAACTGGTCCCAGTTAGATGGTCCTTTTCCATCTTCATCCCATGCCCCTTCTACTTGATATGCTGCAGAGGCAGATCCCCATAAAAATGTACTAGGAAATGGCTTTAATTTCTCATGTATCAATGTATTCCCTCCTCATCATGTGAACTAGAAACTAGTTATGGAGCGTGCTGATTCTCTTTGTAAAAAATGACAAAGCGCGCCAATTAAATTTGAGTCATTCCCAAATTGGCATGGATAGATTTGAATGTCGATACATTCCTCATTTGGCTTCATCGCCTTAAGCTTTTCATTAATACGATCAATGAACCCTTCACGTTTACTAATGGCACCACCAATTAGTATTTTTTCAGGATCAATGATGTATTGTAGATTATAAATTCCTACTGCCAAGCGTTTGATAAATTTATCAATTTCATCTTGTACCTCTAGGTCGCCCTCATCCGCCATTTCAAACACTTTTAATCCGTCAAGTGTATATGGGTCTAGGTTTTTACGTTTTGCGACCTGCATAACCAAGCCCCACGTAGCGGCAAGTCCGCTCCAGGTTTCCCCGATTGGCTGATTCAAATAGTCTTCGAGAATCATATACCCAAATTCTCCGCCGAAAAGATTGCTACCACGGCGAACCTTTTTATCAAGAACAAGCGCTCCTCCAATGCCAGTACCAATCACAATACAAATGTAATCATTGACACCTTTCGCAGCACCAGTCCACCCTTCGGCTAACCCTGCACAATTGGCATCGTTCTCAAGCTCAACCGGAAGTTTCGTTCGTTCTTGGATTAATTCCTTTATATTTGGACCATGTATATATGGTAGTGCCGTGAATCCTTTAATATATCCAGACTCCACATCGACAGCCCCTGGCATACTTAGACTGACGCCACGTAGTACATAACTTTTTTGAAATTCCTTCACCACTGAATCAATCGCATCTAAAAAAGAATCAATGCCATCTTTCGGTGTTGGAAGAAACGACTTTTTCAAAAAAACACTGCTTTCATCCATAAGGGAATATTTGATTGTGGAACCACCAACATCAAATACTGCATAATAGTTCACCGTAACCCCCCTAACACCTCATCATTCTTGTTGTTCTTCTTTTTCTGAGAAATTCAAAGGCGTAATCATCTGAATTTACCAGAAGGTTTTCTTTGTGCCACACGAATCCCTGACGATGACTTCAGAATCTGTAAACACAGGTTTTAATTTTGATTTTCCCTCTATTAAATCATTTAACATATATGCAGAAAGCTTTCCGATTTTCTCCTTCTCCTGTTTCACTGTAGTCAAAGCAGGATCACTGTATCGGCACGCCGCAATGTCGTCACATCCAACAACTCGTATATCGCGTGGAACTTGTAATCCAGCTTCTTTAATTGCCCTAATTGCACCGAGTGCCATTAAGTCGGATGCAGCGAAAATCGCTTCAGGATACTCCTTCAACTTAAGTATTTCCTTCATGCACCGATAACCACTTTCCTCATTATAGTCACCGTACCGGATCCACTCTTCTCTTTTATCAAGTCCAAACTGCGTCATTGCATTGTTAAATCCTTTTAACCGGTAATTCGAAATGACAGAATCACGCATACCACCGATGTATCCAATTTTTCGAACTGAATTCAGATAGAAATGCTCGACTACTTTACGTGATAGATTCTCGTTGTCGGTTGTTACAAAGCTCGCGCTAGGCCCTGATAATTCAATATCAATTCCAATACAAGGGAAACCGCTTTCCGCAAGTTCATAGGTCGCATCCTCTACTTTTTCACCTGCAATTATCAAACAGCCGTCCACGTTAAAATGCTTACATCGGGCTAAGTAACTGCCTTGATCCTGTAGAAAATGTTCGTTCGAAAACAATAAGATATCATACCCTAGCAAACCAATATTTTTCTTAAAGGTTGAAATAACCTCATTGAAATACGGGTGCGTCATATCAACATTGATTTTACCAGCATAGATTAGGCCGATAAGATTCGATTTTTTCGTTGCGAGAGAGCGAGCAGAAAAATTAGGTGCGTATCCCATATCATTAATAACTGACAGGACTTTATTTTTTGTTTTCTCGCTTATTCCACCATAATTATTAATAACCTTCGAAACGGTCGCTTGTGAAACTCCTGCCATTTGTGCAATGTCTTTTATCGTTAAACTCATCGTATTATCCCTTCTACTTTCGTCTAAATATCTTCCTACTGCTAGATTACTAAGAGTTACAGAGTGAAACAATAGCTAGGCAGGAAAATTCATTATTTTACGGACCCTTCCGTAATACTTGAAATAAACAAGCGGTTAAATAATAAGAAAATGATTAATAATGGAACAGTCGCCCAGAATACACCTGATAAAATCATTCCGAAATCAATATTATGGGTATTGCTCAATTGTGCCAATGCAACTTGAATCGTGTACATTTCTGGATCACGTAATACCGTAAACTGCCATAGGAATTCTCCCCAAACAGCTGTAAAAACAATGATTCCAAGTGTCGCAAATGCCGGTAAAATAATCGGTAAGACGATTCCCCGATAAATTCGGAAGTTTGAACATCCATCTAATTTCGCCGCTTCTATTAATTCATCCGGAACGGCTTCCGTAATATACTGTCGCATTAGAAAAATCCCTAATGGATTTAAAAAGAACAAAATCATAACCCCTGGTAAGGTATCAAGTAATCCTGCTTTTGAAATTAAAAAATATTGAGGAATCAACCCTAACTGTGGCGGTATGATCATCGTTACTAAAATCGCGACAAAGAAAATGTTTTTGCCTGGAAACTTAAACTTCGCAAACGCAAAGCCTGCTAATGAACTTATAAAGAGAACCACAATTGTAACGACTGCACACAGCACAAACGAATTCCACATGCCACCAAAGAAGTCTATTTGACTGGTTACCTTTTTAAAGTTTTCAACGAGCATCGTTCCTGGTGTAAGAGTTGGAGGAATACTGTTATACGCAGCACTCGGTCGCGTCGCCATGACAAACATCCAATAAAAAGGAAACAAAGAAAGGAGTGCTGCAATGAGTAAAAACAAGTATACGAGTGTTCTGCTGAGTGAAAACTTTTTTCGATTTTTCTTTGCTTGATTACTCATCCATTGACACCTCTCTTCTTCTTTCCAAAGCCTTGCGTTAATTTAATATTCAGGACAGCAAATACAGATATGATGACTAACAGAATAATCGCTGTTGCTGAAGCTGTTCCAAATGACTGCAATCGGAATGCATCTCGGTACAAGTACATCACGATCGTCATCGCCTCGTCCCTTGTAAAAGCATCTGCCCCTAAGAAGACAGTCGGCTCAGAGAATAATTGCATTGCTCCAACCGTTGATGTGAAGACAGTCAGGATGATAAATGGCTTCATCATTGGGATGGTAATATACAAAAGCTGGTGAAACTTATTGGCACCATCGACAGTGGCAGCCTCATATAAATCATTCGGTATACTCTGTATCCCTGCCAAATAAATGATGGTATTGTACCCTACCCATCGCCAGAACACCATGATTGAAATGGCAATTTTCGTTCCCCATTCAGATGCGGCCCAAGCGACTGGATCCAGTCCAAAGAAATGAGTTAACACATAATTAGCAAGTGAGGATTCATGATTACTAAATAACACACTAAAGATAAGAGCTACCGCAACCATTGACGTTAAATACGGCATAAAGATTGTGACTCGGAAAAATCCTTTAAACTTTAGAAATGCCATATTGAGTAAGTAGGCTAGAATAAGGCCGACAACTAATTGTGGTGCAGTACCCATTATCCCGATTACGATTGTGTTATACACCGACTTCCAGAACAATGGGTCGGTTAACACGAGTTCGAAATTAGCTAATCCGTTAAACGTCATTGGGCTTAACCCATTCCATTTTTGGAAGGCTAGGTAAAAACTAAACAGGGCTGGATAGAGGCCAATAACGGCAAATATGATAAAGAAAGGCGCTATGTATAAATATCCTGAGATCATGTCTTTCTTTTCTTCAGACCTGAATTTCCTTTTTCGAACGATTGGTTCTTTCTTACTGATTGAATTCACTTCATTACGCCTCTTTTCTGTTTCAGGTAGAATAGGGCTTCAACTCCTTTCGTCTTGACCATTCACACGTTGTTATGTGAGGATGGTCGGCCTACTTTCGTAAGCCGACCAGATCAATATACTTGTTCTTATTTGCGAGTTTATTAGATTAGCGCTTCATTAAATCTTCTGCACGCTTTACAGCAGCTTCCCATTCTTTTTCTGGGTCTGCACCTTTGTTTTGAATATTTTTAAGGGCATTCAAGATTTCACTATGAATTTGGTTGTACTTTTCCCCTTTATAGCCTATACCAGTGATGTCTTGAGCAGCTTCGGCGAATACTGGAGCTGACGCTTGCCCACCGAAGAACTCATCTTGATTGGACTTGAATTCTTCCATGTCATAGACAGCATGTGCAGAAGGGAATAACCCATGGCTTTGGAATGATTTCAATTGATTTTCTGGTGATACGAGCCATTCAACAAAGTCGTACGCTTCTTGTGCATGCTTTGTTTCGTTTGGCACTGCGATGTATGAACCACCCCAGTTTGAAGCAAAGTCTGTTGGCAATGTTGCTACTTTCCATTTACCTACAGCATCCGGAGCATTTCCTTCCATCCAGCCTTTTAACCAACCTGCACCTAACTCAGCAGCAAACTCGCCCTTGTTAACTGCGTTCGCCCACTCTGGACTCCACATTTCATATTTACCAACGATTCCAATCTCATTTAGGTGGACCGCATAGTCATACGCTTTTTTCACTTCACTATCTGACCCAAGATTTAATTCATTATCAGGAGTCAAATACGCCGTTTTTGCAGCATCTAAGTACGCACGGTAGGCCATTTCGATACTATCTACAAAAGGCATTCCTGTTTCTTCTTTTATTTTTAATCCAGTTTCTTCAAATGCCTTCGGTGAATTAACAAGAGCTGCCACCTCATCTGGATCTGATGGAAGACCTGCTTGCTCAAATAAATCGGTACGGTAGTACAACGCTTTAGGACCGATATCTGTTGGTAGACCAAATAAGAAATCGCCATCCGCATTTTCCCCAACTTCCCATTTCCAATCTAAGTACTGCTCCTTCACATCATTTGCACCAAGATCATACAGGTTCGCAAATCGATCTTGAGCTACTTTGAAACGGTCGAATTGATCAATTTCAAGCATCGCGATATCAGGTGCACCACTTCCAGCAGATAAAGAAGTAAAGAGTGCATCATGGTGATCAGCTGTTTCCGATGCTTTCACTTTAATTTTAATGTTTGGATTTTGTTTTTCGTATTCCTTCGTTAAATCTTCATACCCAGTTGCACCAAACGTCCAGAAGTCTAACGTAATTTGTTCCTTTTTCCCACCATCATTTGTGTTACTAGACTTTTCAGCATTATCTCCACTACAAGCCGCTAAAGAAAGTGCAAGCATCGATGATAAACCAAGAGCAGCAAATTTTTTCATACGTTTCACGTTCATGCCCCCTAAAATAATTAGTATTTAACTAGATTTTCAATAACCGTTAGATGTAGCTCTAGAAGTGAACACCTCCTTCTCGTATTAAGACAAGTTTAGGAAACCGGTTTCGTAATTAAGTAAAAAAATAATATGTATCCGTTTTCAATTTCATATTAATCTCTCAAAAAGGAAAAATCAAGACATTTTTTTAGAATTTTTTAAATTTATTTACTAAAATATGGATTGAAATTATGTGTTTTCTTGAAGAATCATAGGTTTATCAAGAGTTTTCATAGGATTGATAGAAACCGATTTCTATAATAAAAACAAGATTACCTCATAAAATGTTCATGTTGATCTTGAATCTATTGATTAAGATGGAATTACTCTGGGAAGTTTTTTTCTCCATGTAAAATGCTGTAAAAAATTGGTTTTACATGAATCCTTTCAACAATTCAATCGTATAGACCTATTAAGGGAGGTTTGATTCCGATGGTTTTTCGCTCAAAAGTTGATTGGTTTTTTCTGAGGTTTATTTTGATAGTGTTACTCGTAGTTGCGTTAGTTTGTTTTTTACCACTGTTTCTAGACGATGTCCCCTTCTTAGCGGTCATCATCCTTACGTCAATCTTCGTTATTATGACTAGTTTTATGTTGGTGTCGGTTTTTTCAATAAGGTATATTTTCCATGAAGAATATCTATTGATTAAAGGGTGGCCAATTAGAAGTCGAATTCCATATGAGCATATCACGAAGGTTTCACCTACAACTAAAATTTTTACGGGGCATAATATGTTGTCATCACGGGATGCGCTTGAAATCTTTAATAGAAAAACTTATTCAGGTAGTGTTAAAGTTTCACCAGAAAATAAAACAGAATTTCTTGCTGAGCTAAAAAAACGATGTCCTAACCTTGAGGTACATGACTAAACAAGGGATAGACACATCACTACCCTTCCGTAATGATGTATCTATCCCTTAAAGTTATCTGTTCCTCTCAATCTCCATTTCTAATAATGCTGAGCTTATACTCTTGCCATGTGTATCAATTGCGAGCGACGTGGTTACCCCACCCATTAAACTATCTTCACATACGAAATTGAATGCTTTTATATTAGGTAGTTCATACCTCGTTACCTTTCCTTTTACGATGTGGTTAAGGTGATTTTTCACTTTGTCCGCTGTGACAGTTGACGAAAGCCATTCGTAATCTTCCTCATGATATGGAATTAATGAGATATTCAGTGTGTTCCCTTTGTCGCCTGAACGGCTATGGGCGATATCGATTAATTTTACTGTATTCATTTTTGCTTCACTCCAAGACCTGTGTTTTAACGGTGATTTCTTCTCGTTTGATAAAGGTGGAAACAATCCCAATCACTTCTTCTACCCTTTTTCGAGCGCCCCCTCCACCTGCGGGACCGTTCGTATACAAGGATTCTACCTCATGCCCAATCCTGCTAGCTTCATCTTCCGTCTCACATAGTGCAGCGACTCGAACTCGAACCTCATACGGTTGAAATCCCGCAAACTGGCCATGGTGCAACGAACTAACCCCAATCAAGTCTGACTTTAACTCTGGATAATTTGGGAGAAGTCGCTTTTCTAGAATCTGTTGGGCTAATTCCCCTCGTTGGAAGGCAGATGAACCTGCGTATGAAATTTCTCCTTCGCCTAAAAACCCGGCGTGATAACCAACTGAGACCTTTAACGAATCTGGTTTTCTTTTACCTGTTGCCCCGTAAACGAGAACTTTGTCCTTTCCGATTTCTTTAAGTTGGGCTGTAGAAAAATCAGCAATGCAATCTGGTGTGAAATAGTGTGTCGGGTCATGAATTTCATAGAGCAATTGTTCTTTTACCGTTTGTAAATTCACAACGCCACCTGTATTGGCTAATTTTGTGATAGTCGCAGTGCCATTCGGTTCAATAATCGCATATGGAAATCCAAGGTGATCAAGTCCCTCGACATCTTTGCGACCAGGATCAGCAAAATAGCCACCGGTAATTTGACCAGCACATTCTAATAGATGACCGATCAATGTACCTTGGCCCATCAAGTCGTAATGTTCAAGATCCCATTTATAATGATGAACGATGGGAGCAAGAACTAATGAAGGGTCAGCGACACGACCTGTCACAATAATATTCGCATCTGTTTCTAAAGCTGGGAGCAACGCCTCAATGCCCAGATAAGCATTCGCAGAAATAATAGGTTCGTATTCTTTGAGACGTTTACCTGTTTCCCACACTTCATATTCTCCATTTACCTTGTCTACTACATCGTCACCGGTTACTGCCGCAACTTTACACGGTAGCCCCATTTCCTTTGCGATTTCCATTATTTTATTCGCAGCACTAACAGGATTTGCTGCTCCCATATTCGTAATCAAACGAACGTTCTTTTTTAGTAAAACTGGTAAGAGAACTCGGATACGTTCTTCAAGATAGATATTGTATCCATGTGTCTGATTTGTTTTTTTATGTTTTTGAGCTAGAGCAATGGTTCGCTCTGCTAATCCTTCTAAAATAAGATAATCTAGATTTCCTTGTTCGACTAGTGCTATTGCCGGTTCAATACGGTCCCCTGCAAAGCCTGCTCCAGATCCAATTCGCAACAAAATGAACACTCCTCAATTAAAGAATCGAAATTGCGCCAGTTAGTAATGCGACAATCGTCATAACAATCGTTGTACCAAACGCCCATTTAAAAATGAAGCGCTGATGATCTCCAAGCTCTACACCGGCCAATCCAATTAATAGGAATGTTGAGGCTGTAAGTGGGCTTAATGGAAACCCAGTTGTCATTTGCCCTAAAATTGCAGCGCGTCCAATCTCAGCTGGAGCAACTCCAAAGGCACTAGCTGTTTCACTTAAAATCGGTAGTACTCCAAAATAATAAGCATCTGGTGTAAACACCAAGCTAAGCGGCATACCGGTAACCGCAACAATTAATGCCATAAAAGAACCTGTACTATCAGGGATTACACTTACCATTGCATTTGCCATTGCTTCAATCATGCCTGTTCCAGATAGGACACCTGTGAAAATACCAGCAGCAAAAATAATGGTTACAACGGTCACCATACCTGTGGCTTGTTCAGTAATTCGGTCCTGCTGATCCTTCGGTTTTGGATAGTTCACAATAAGTGCAAGTGCAAACGCAACCATAAACACGATTGGCAATGGTAACCAAACTTCTACAAGTGCAACAATTGTTAAAATGGTTAACAAAAGATTAAACCAATATAATTTTGGTCGTTTTAAGCTTAGTTCCTTTTCAGTTAATTCCTGGTTAAAATCGTACTGCAATTCTTTCACACCTAAGCGTGCTCTCTCTTTTTTTCCTAATAGATAGCTAACAAACAAGACCCAAATAAGTCCTGCAATCATAGCGGGAACAACCGGTGTAAATAACGCATTCGCATCGAGCCCGAGTGCACTTGCAGCACGAGCTGTTGGACCGCCCCATGGAACGAGATTCATTGTTCCAGCACTTAGTGCAACAACCCCAGCAAGCACAAGGCGACTCATCCCCAACCGGTCATAGAGCGGAAGCAAGGCAGGAATGGTAATTAAAAATGTGGATGCTCCGGAACCATCGAGATGGGTTACCATTCCAATGACCGCAGTCCCTACTACAATTTTTAAGGGATCGCCTTTAACCATTTTTAAGACTTTGGAAATGATCGGGTCAAAGAGGCCAACACTGTTCATTAATCCAAAGAACAAAATCGCAAATGCTAACATAATCCCTGTCGGAGCAACTCCAGAAACCCCGTCTAAAATCATCGTACCTAGATTTGCTCGTTCACTCGTAAATAAACCAAACAAAATCGGCACCAAAATCAAAGCAACAATGACAGAAACTCGTTTCGATAGAATAAGATACAAAAAGATTGCAATCGTTAAGAAACCAAGTAACGCTAACATAAAATCCCCCTCTCATATTTAAAACGCTTACAAAACATAGTTGCAAGTTACGTGCCAACTTTGAAACCCGCTCATAGAGGACTTTTCTAGTGGTTTCGGTAGTAAATATTTCTAACAAATTAGAAAGGATTGTACAAAAAAACGGTGTAGACCTCTACATAAAAGCGTTTCTAAAACTTTAGAAGTCTTTCTATCTATTTCTAAAGTTTTAGAAACTTGTACAGATTATAATGAATGATTAGTTCGGATTGACTTGGTTAAAGACCCATTCAACCATTTCGTTCGTATCATATGCTGGCACCCATGAAGCATGATTGTAGCCTAATGCTGTAGGATATTCTGTATAAATAGGTTTTCCACCAGCTTCTCTGATTGCTGCAATGATATCTCTTGTGTGCTTAACTGGTATAACACCATCGTCTTCAGCATGAAACGCCCAAATCGGTTTGTCGACTAGCTTATGCGCTTCACTAGGATCTCCACCTCCTGCTATTGGAACCATAGCAGCAAATAAATCCGGGTATTTAATATTTAAATTAAATGTACCATATCCACCCTGTGATAAACCGGTTGAATAGAGGCGACTCTCATCAATATTATATTCGTTCAATACGTGTTGAAGAATTTCATAGGCTTTCCCCAGATCCGTAGAAAACTCGAAAACCTTGCTTAAATCTACGATATTATCAGAATTACGAGTTACCGTGAACCCACCGTCATGGACATTCCGAGCTTGAGGCGCCAATACGAACGCTGGGTTTTTCGCTTGATTTTCTGGAGCAGCCCAAATGATAGCACCATCATTTGCTAGAAGTTGTTTTTGATTATCAGTTCCTCGCTCTCCCCCACCATGCAAGAACAATACGAGCGGATAAGACTTAGAAGAGTCATAGTTAGCAGGGACATACAGACGGTAAGGCATTCCGTCATAGGTAAAGCTTAAGAATTGTTCAGCAATCGATTCTCTTGTTTCAAATTCGTAAGAAAATACAGCAACTTCACTATGGGTATTTCCTTTGCCCTTTTCCAAAGCTCTTCCATTAACGTTTCCACGAACGGCTACTGCTTTAATCTCCGTGTCTTCATCAACAAGGATTGGTTCGGTATAAACCTGACCATGCTTTATTGGGCTACTGCCATCTGTTGTATAAAGAATCTTGACATTGGGTGTTGGTGAAGTTAATTCAACGAATTGTGCTTTGTAATATGATCCTGGCGCGACTGAAGATTCAGGAGCAGCAACCTTGCCATGATTTCCTTTAGCAAACGTATGTAAGTTAAACATAGGCAATAAAAGTAGTGTGAATAAGACTGTTACAATCACCTTTTTCAACATGCTTTTCTTCAACATTACAATACCTCCCATTTTAATAGATTCTACCTTAAAATTTTGTTAACCTTTGTTGTCGATTTACGCTTCAGGCGGACGTGTTCAGTGGGTATGGTCTCCTCAACAAGCAAGCTTGTCTGCGGGGTCTTCACCTCATCACTAGATACACCGCCTTACGCTAAAACCATCATTTTAATTTTAATATTGTACGTTAACATTAAGCCTCCTTTCTTTTTCAATGCCCTCACATACAAGTGTTGCAAGTTTTGTGCCAAAAAAAAGAAGCCCTATGTAAAAGGCTCTAACGGTAAGGTTGCTTGTTATTTTTCTTATAAGTTAGAAAACCAAATGCTAGAATATGTGTTGTATCCGCTTACTTATAAGGCTTTCTAAAAAGCTAGAAGGATTCCACAGTTATTCCAAGAAACTAGAAATCACAAATCAATCTGGAGTTTTGACATTTTATTATAGAGGGACGCTAATGAAATGCCCAACTTTTTGGCCGCCGCTTTTTTACCTTTAACTGTAACCCCTGTTTCTTGAAGCACGGCTACTATGGCCTTCTTCTCCGTTTCTCGTATCAGTTCCTCAAGAGAGTGGTGATGATGTGGCGTTCTTTTATGATGTTGAAAGGCGAGTTTAATGGTTTCTGGAAGATTATCAAACGTGATTACATCATGGTCAGCCATATTCATCGCATAATGAATCGTGTTTTTTAATTCGCGAATATTACCGGGCCACTCATATTGAATGAGCGTATTCATAACATCCTCTTCCACTTGAAATTGTGTGGAATTACCTTGGTTGTCCATAAAGGAAGAAACAAATTTCGGTATATCATCCTTCCTTGCACGAAGAGGCGGAATGGCAAGGTGGACGGTGTTAATCCTGTAATACAGATCCTCACGAAACCGTTCTTTTTTTACCATATTTACTAAATCCTTATTCGTTGCCGCAATGATTCGAACATCGATATGTTGCTCTTTCAATCCACCTATTTTTCGAAACGTCCCCTCTTGTAGGACACGAAGTAGCTTCGCCTGAAGGTCCATCGGCATGTCCCCTATTTCGTCAAGAAAAAGAGTCCCTTTGTTTGCTAGCTCAAACAGACCAACCTTGCCGTCCTTTTTCGAATTCGTGAACGCACCTTCTTCATAACCAAATAATTCACTCTCAAGTAGAGCACTCGGAATCGCTGCACAATTCACAGGGACGAACGGATACGCCTTTCGGGGACTGGCATGATGAATGGCCTGCGAGAAAAGCTCTTTTCCAGTACCGGATTCGCCAGTAATTAAAACATTTAAGTCCGTTGGCGCAATTTTCTTTGCTTGGTGAATCACTTTTTTGAAACGTTGATTAGTACCAATCATATTAGAAAACGTATATTTTACTTGATGAATACGTCCGATTGCGTTCACCAGCTGATTGACCCGTTGTTTGTTTTTCTTTAATTCTACCGATAATTGATACACCTCGGGGATGCTTTTACAAACAGAGACTCCTCCAATGATTTCGTTATTATCATAGATTGGAGCCATATCGACGACATATTCCAGACCCTTTTCTTTTCGGAACACTCCTTCTTGGGGGCGCCCTGTTCGAACTACTGTAGGAAGTTGAGCACCAGGACGAACATCTGTCAGTGGTTTTCCAATGATTTGTTCCTTATCGACACCCGTAATATTCGTATATTCCTCATTCACTAGCTGAACGATCCCATCTCTGTCAATCACAAGTATCCCGTCATGAACTGCCTCGATAATCCCCTCAAGCCATCCGATCCTATCACTTACTTTCAGCATTTGAACAGCTCCTTTATATCCATTAAGCCCTTATAAATTAAAATTGAACGAATTATCAAAATTATATGCTAAGTAGTTGTGATTTAATAGGGGAAATTGGGAATTGTAGGATTAAATTCTGAATAAGGACTTAATGTCTTGCTAAATAGTCTCTTACATTTCAATAACTTATTTGCTAAAACTGAAGCTGTACAAGTTCTACATTACTATTTTCGTTGCTTCGCACTGGTTATTCTAGCCTCGAATAAACCCACCTTCTGAATTTATAATTTGACCAGTTATCCATTTTGCTTCATCACTAGTAAGAAAAGCAATCAGATGTGCGACATCTTCCGGTAACCCAATACGGCCCATCGGAAATTTAGGCAAGAGTTCCTCTCTTATTTTGTCATTCATCCAAGTTGAATCTGTTGGCCCTGGGTTTATAGCATTAACCGTAATTCCTAATGGTGCAAGTTCTTGAGATAAGGATCTAGTAAAAGCTGAAATAGCACCCTTCGTTGCTGCATAAGCTAACTCCCCTGGCATCGGCCCTAAATCCTGTCCTGATGTCATATTAATGATTCTACCTGCATCTATAGGAAAGTTTTCAAAACGGCGAGCAAATTCTACACAGAGTAAAAAAGTAGATCTCATATTAACTGCATAATGTTCATCAAGCGATTTAGCATCCAACACAGTATACCCATCACGCTTCGAATGAGCTGCGTTATTAATCAATATTGATGGAAAACCTAGTTTACCTTCCACTGTATCGAGTATTTTGAAAGCTGCATTAGCGTCTGATAAATCGATTTCCAAGCTATCGCAAAGGACATCCATAGTTGTAATCTCTTGTTTGAATTTTTCTATCCAATCATTTTCCGAATTCCAATGGGTAAAGAAAATATGTATCCCCCGTGAAGCTAATTTGCGACAAATTGCCGTACCTATATCGTTTTGACTACTTGCTCCTGTGATAATTGCGATTTTATTTTTGATGTAACCCATCCATACTCCCCCCAACAAAAAAACATTTTTCTGAGAATCTTACAAATTGATTCGATTTTTTTATTACACTGCCTCTTAACTCAGGTACATTTTTTAACAAGTTCATGTCATCCCAACACTAATATCCATTTGGGTTTAGAATTCATATCCACTCCTCATTTATATAATTCTATTAGGTTAATATAACTTCCTTTTCTTGCGCATAACTTCCTTACAGAAGTAGAAAATAAGATGAGGTGAATAAAGTATGTTGAAAATAAAAAGTGGTTATATTATTTGCTTTTCCATAATTTTAAACTTAATTTTTTACAGTAAACCCACAGATGCAATATCATCTATAATGAAGTTTTCACCTTCCCAGTTGAGTATTGTAAAAGGTGAACATAAACAAATTCAGGAATTGGAGCAACGTTTAGGAAACCTCGAACCACCTGAACCTACCACAATCCTTGATTCACCCTTTCCTTTTGAGACTGGTACAGAAGTTCATTTTCCTACCGATGTTATCCCTATTCCAGAAGTGATAACACAAGGAACAAAAATTCCTTTCACAATAATAAAAAGCGAACCTAACTATGTTAGACCCATATACGAAGAACACTGGCATAGCACATATTGGGGTGGGAGATGGAGCTATGTACCATCTCGAATACACTATGCTCTCCACCGTATCTTCCCTTTCTATGCAATTGGGATTGCAGCTGAATTAAATTTTCAAGGGGATATGGGTATTAGTTTTCCTACCACAACAAATGAAACAGACCTTGACTTATATATAGTTGTGTTTCAAACAAGCATCACAGAGGTTTATACGAAAGGAAATCAAGTTGTTGTTGTCGGAACTCCTAAACGAACTGGAGTAGAAGTTTTAAGTATTAAAACAGCTGATATACATCCTAGTAACAAGGATAAGTTTTTATTAGTTCAGTTAGCAACGAATGGTGCTGAACTCGATTATGCTCTAATCAGTTATCAACCACCAGATTTTTGGCTAAAGGCAAAAACAAAAAACCAATGAACATGAATTGTGTAAAAAAGAATGAACCTATATAAAAAAGCCAACAGCTTCTATAACAAGTTGATACAGGCTTTATTTATATTGGCAATCTTCTTCAACTCAGATGCGACTGTACTTATTGAGCAATCGCTACCCTTTGTTGATCAATAACTTACTCTATATAGTGGATTAACTTTGCTGGAACTTGTTCAAAAATATAAAGCTCAGGGTTTTTATAAGGTTTGTTTTTCATGTACTCATCAAGAGTATTCATGCTTTCCCAATACTGTTTCATTAAATCTTCCTTTGATGGTAATCCTTCAACAAAATGCCCTCTACCACCATCATACATATCTTCAATATAAGCGAATAAATCACTTGATATATCAAAGTTAAAAACCAACATCTTATCACTAAATACAGGGAAACGATAGTAAGGTTTTTCAAACGGTTCCAGATCTGCACCAAAAGCAACTTTAAAATCAATCCATTTTGGTAAATTTACCGGTCTCAAACGTTCTGTTAGTTCTGGAAAAAAATTAGCACCCCTTGAATACCATCTTGTTGCTGTTCTACGATTTAACCCTTCTTTTAAAACCCTCTGCGGACTTATATTTTCCTCAAGCTCATTTTGAATGACCTTATGATATATAAACAAACGAGTACCTTCCTTCCTTAGATAAATCAGTATAAAAATCCTTTAAACTAACGTGCCCTAGAGGTGAATATGTTCTTTTCTATTCTCTGCAAATTTTTTTAGTTCTTTAGCACGCGTAATAATAAAGCCTGTCATATACTTTTCCAAAAATAATTTATCTGCAATGATTCCAAGTGGACCAAAAGGTGATTTATACTCAAATGTATCAATCATAAGAGTCCCACCGTTTTCTTCTGTGAATTGATGAGTATGTGTAAAAGAACTAAAAACGCCTTTCACCATACTATCAACGAACACATAGGGCTTTTCCATATGAGTTATTTTTGCTGTTAGCCTTTGTTTAATACCAAAGTGAGTAGCTTCCCAAGTAACCGTATCGCCAATTTCTAAAAGCCCTTGGGTAACCCCATCAACAGCTTTTTCCTTTGTCTTAGCAGTAGTTTCGATATGTATATCTACGCTTCTTGCAAGATCAAAACATACCTCCACAGGTGCTTGAATAAATTGCTTATGCGTAATAATGGGCATTTGCTTTCTCCTTCGAGGGGAAAATATTTTAATACTTATTCAACTTGCGTCTCTAGTCAATTTAGAAAAATGAGACACCACTTCTTTGAAGCATTGCTAACCATCAGTTAAAGGGCAATCATTCACAAAGTATCAAAAAAGGAGTGTCATTGAGCAAATCTTTAGTTCAAGCATCAGATAGCAAATAAATAATGATGAAATTATTTTATTTTTAATCCCTAATTCGGTTGCCAAAGTGTACGTGCCAGTGCATATGTTTAGTGCTTTGATATTCACCAACGTTTGTAGAAACTGTGCAAGCACCAAACATTTCGTTCATTTCGGTAGCAACTTCTTTAATAACACTAAAAATTTCCTTCAATATATCCATTTCATCTTGTTTAACTGAAATAATTGATAGGATATGTTTTTTTGGTATTACTACAATATGTTTGTCATAAAAAGGTCGAGTGTGATAAAAAGCAAGAACATTATCGGTTTCTATAACTTTTTTAACAGGTGTTCGTCCACTTAGTACTTCATAACAATAAAAGTCTTCATATTCATTTGCCGCCATTCTAATCCCCCCAAAAAATTTACTCAATAATTCATTCTATAATAACTAAGATAATCCCTTTTTCTAAGCCAAACCTAATGCCCCTCTTTCTTTGTTCTAACTTTAAAATAGTCTGTTTCGTAAACTTCGTTGTTTTTCACACAGTTGATTTGGCAGTAGCTTTCCGCGGGCGTGGATTGAGCCTCCTCTTTGAAAGGTGGAAGCGGCTTTCTCAGAAACGAGATAATTAGATATTCCGACAAAAGAGGCGTTTTTTGCCTCTGAAGGAGGAGTAGAAATTTCTCGAGTTTCTTAGCCGCTGCAACTAGACAAGTCGCTGTCGCTCATGTGGGGTCTCAAGTCTCACGCTTTTCCCGCAGGACTTTGAGTAACTTCCTTGAGTATTCCCACGCACGCAGAAAATACTTGCATTTTCAAGGAGTCACCACCTTCCGCTACAATCTACTTGGGTTAACTGCTTTACCAGGTGCATTTTTACTATAACTTCCACCATGCCAACCTCTAAGATGTTCCCTACTTAGTTACAGGATAAATTAACTCTCCTCTGTTACTTATATGTGGGTAATTCATAGCATTGTAAGTATGATGACCAATTATTGATTGCTCATTATATTTAGGTTTTTTTCCTTTTAGAATCTCTTGAATCTGCTCACTAGTCCAATTCCTTGTTGTAGGCTCTTCATTTAGAATCCTTTTCTTTTCTTGTTTCCAAAATTCATTAACCCCTGTTGCCCTTCTTTTTGTAAATCTTTTATCCCACTGATATCTTTTATATTCTTCTTTTGTCACTGATCGTTTTTCAAACTTTTCCTTTATTTTTTTCTGCTAATCCCTACTTAAGGATTTATAAGGTGTATACTTAGCTGTTAAATCAAGTTCTGCTTTTTGTACTCTTTGGGCAATTATTTCTTCTCCGACTGTTACTTTTTTATTACCTAGTTTCGTACCCTTAACATCCACTTCATCCACTTTCGAACTCTTGATTCGTTGGATAAAGTCCTTCGCATCGCCAAAGGCATCCCTAACGGTTTTGTTGACAACCCCTACTCCTGCTAGCGCCTCTTGTCTGAGTTTTGGAATGGGAATGTCTTCATTGGGTAAAGAAATTAAGAGTTTTTTACTTGGGATGAGAGTTAAAAAAGACCACCTTAAAAGGCGTGAACCGATTAAGGTGGCTATACTACATCATTGTTAGTACTTTATCGACAAAATTACCAAATAAATTTGGATCATGATTTTTTATATCATTTAATAAATATATAAAGGTATAGATCCCTTTTCAATATTGAGTAGTTCTCTGTTAGATACAAGCTTTATACTTTTTCTATATTGTTTTAAAAGTTGAAAAATAAAAGGTTTTTTAATCATCACTTAAAATTCTATCATGTAGCTTCTCTCTGTCTTCAGCAATTTGTTCATATGAACTAATAAGGTTACTAATATAATCAATCTGAACCTTTCTATCATCTTGAAACAAATGTACTGTTGCTCCCTTACTTATTAGTGCTTCCATTGTTTTCTTAAAATCTTTTAATTCATCTGTATCAAAATAATCACTTTCGAGTACTACTTTATTATCCTCTATATTTCTTTTTATATCTTGAATGCTAGCACCATTATTTTGCCTAATAATAGATACATACTTTAATTTATTGGAATCATTATCAATTTTCAATTTCATCTTCACCATAGAATTTTACCTCCCTAAAAGTCTTTAATTGGTATTATAGGTTCGCCTGGAATACTATTCCTCCAATTCCCACCATGCCATCCTTTTAAATGTTCATTAAAAGTTACTGGATAAATTATTTCTCCTCTATCAGCAAGATGTGGATATTTCGAAGCACTATAACTATGATGCCCTGCAATTGGTTTACCGTCATATTTAGGAGTTTTACCAGAAAGAATATCTTTTATCTGTTCTTGAGACCAATTTCGAGTGAGTGATTCATTATTTAATAAACGTTGTTGTTCTTGATACCAATATTCTTTAACTCCTTTATCCCTTCTTTTAGCAAATTTTTTGTTCCAAATATAGTCTGCATACTCTTGTTTTGTAATAGTTCTATTGTCAATTTTATCCTTTAACTCTTTCATTTTATTAGAACTCATTTGTTTTGTTGTAGTTGGATGCTCTTTTAGATCTAGTCCTTCTGTTCTCTCAGCTATTAAATCTTTTGCTTCTTTTACATGTGGGGAATCAGAAATTTTCTTACTAACTTCCCCTGTACCCTTAACATCCACTTTATCCACTTTCGAACTGTTGATTCGTTGGATAAAGTCCTTCGCATCGCCAAAAGCATCCCTAACGGTTTTGTTGACGACTCCGACTCCTGCTACTGCCTCTTGTCTGAGTTGTGGAATGGGAATGTCTCCAATGCCTTTCTTGATTTTATCAAACCAGGCCTTAGTAGCGGCAATTGGGCCTTTTACCACTTCATTATACACGGAGCGAAATGCTTGTTGCACTCTTTTTGGGTCTAGCACATTTCGTATTTTCATGAAAACTTCTGGTGATTTTGCCAGGGAAGGAAGACCGGCATCGACTCCTTTGATTACTGCTTTTCCTCCAACACCCGCAGCTTTGGCTGGTGGTACAAACGTGAGTGCAAGAAATCCTACAGCGAGTACTCGATCTCCTGCTGAAAGCTTCTCACCAGTCACAGGGTCGTACTCGCTAAATACACGCTGAATGTCATACCAGCCGACAAGCTCAAGCAAAAACTCGCCAACTTTCCCAGACATTTTTTGCTCATCATTTTTCATATTGGCAGCAGTGAGCTTCACAATTCGTTGGGCATCGTCAAGCTTGCTTTTGTATTTCTTGATTGAATATTTTAAATCAGCCTCTAAGTTATGGATCGAACCTGGAACCACTCCTGGGAAATTGGCCAGCAAGGACGAGAAGTGCCAATTAATCGCATCCAAGGCATCATTACATTCCCGCTCCGCCTTACCAATTTGATCCGCAAACTCCTCCAACTCATCCGCTTTGATCTTAATATCACTCATCTCAAGCCTTCCGCTTTGGCTAGCAATCTGCGAATCTCTTTATTGATTTCACTTATTAATTGCTCACCCTGAACGTTTACTTTGTTCCCGGTATGATGTAACTCAGCTCCAATTTCATCATAGGCGTCTCTTGTTTGCCCTTTCCAGTTGTACGCATATCTACTATGTGCAGATTGATAAATTTGCTTACTATTCCCCATTCTGCTTAATGCCTGGTTAATGTTTGAGCGATATCCTTCTAAAAGGTCGACCATTAGTAAATATTTTCGACGTTGTACTTTCCTTTCTATCTCATCTATTAACTCCATATTCGTCTCCTCTTAGGTAAATGTTTATATTGTAAATTTTACCAGTTAGGAACAACCTTTTTATGAATCAAAAGACACAAATACACTTTTAAAACGGAGGTCAAAAGGGCTATTTTTATTCTCTGCTTCGTTATTGGTCAAAAGAATAATGGCTCATACTTTAGTTTACTAACATGAAGATTGTCGTTAACAATATGCCTTTTTTCTCTCTTCCCATAGCCTTTTCTTTGCTTCAAAATCCAAATTAGATACGGGTTTCTCCTCGTAATCCTCATGTTTCACCCAATCCGGTAAAAGTTCTGTTCGGACTGGTTTTCTACTGCCATTTTGCTGTTTTCGGTCGTTGTAACTACGGCGTGCCTCCAGCATTTCGTCCACGGTTTGGATACCTTTGTTACTCCAATCTTTTAGCACAGCCTCTACATAATTCCAGCGGGTTGAACCGTTTTCTAGCGCGAGTTTCATAGCTTCAATCACTAGTTCATTAGATAATTCCGTACACCACGTCTTTATCTTCCTGGCATAATAGTTTCCGATTTTTCCAAAGCCATTTTGTTCAAAAAATGGATAGGGATCATTCTCTTGTTTTGAAGAAGATGAAGTCTCTGAAGTATTCTTTGTAGTATTCTCTGAAGTACTCTCTGGTATTGCTGTGTTCAAACTGATCGCATCCTCTGTCCAACTTGAACAACTGGACTGTTCATTTTGAACACATGGGCTGCTCACTTTGGACAACTCGTCTGTTGAATCTGAACAAATCGGTTCTAGCACTGGCTCAAGCGCGTCAACATCATTTTGGAGGTTATCCTCTTCATGCTTCAACTCTTCCACATGCTCGTAATGGATCGTATACCATTTCGTTTGGTCCATTTTCATTTTGTTGAAATTTTTTGTGCTCACAAAGCCATGTTTCACTAAATTCGAAATCGCTCTTCGAATCGTACTGATCGAGAAGAACGGGAATTGCTGCCCTAGTTCATCATAGGTAAAATAGACCCATTTACGGTCTTCACGAATATTTTTGCTGCGTAACATCCAATAGTGAAACTGCTGGAGGACAATACTTTCATTCAGTCCTATCATTGCTGCAAGTGTGGGGCTAATCAGTAAAGGTCTGTCGTTTAGTATAAGATTTCCGGTCATAGTAGAAGCCATCCTTTGTAGGTTATTTTTGCGAGGTTTTTATACTTCGATTAATGAAGGCGTTTGCAATTGTTCTGTTGTTGAAAATTGTAAGATGCACATGGCCGTACGCTGGTATTGTTTTTGCAAGACATAGCATGATTCATTCATGGAAAGCGTTTGGTTATTTTTAAAATGAATGATGGATTGGACGTAAGGATTTGAAGATTTGGAAATGGATATTGATTTAATATGATGGTAGAAAATCCAGTTGCACTCAAACGTGGTTGGTGATTGAGTCGGAAAAGCGAAGATCTTTCTACAAGGATTAATCGGGATTGGTACTTTCTGCATGGCGCCCGTTAAATGAGTGACAGCCTTTCGTCTCCCTTCATAGGAAGCACCGCCTTCTAAACAAGCTGCTTTAATGATTTGTAAGGGCGTCTGCCTGACAAGAATCGTTCGATCCTCTTCAAGAACAATCGCGGAATAATCAATTTCTGCTACGGCTAAAATGGCCCTTGTTTGTGGGGTAATTTCATAGAAATCAAGAATCTGAGTCATAAGGTACTCTCCTTTGGCGGTGGTATGGGGGATTTTAAGTTTTATGTAGGTAAAATAGTAGGTTGATGTAGTATGTGTAAAATAAAAAAGTGAGGAAAAGCATGTCCTAGCTATTTGGTAACCGTATAGGTTCTAGGTCAAATGGCTCAACGTAAAATCACCTATTATTAGTAAATACTAAAAACAGCGAACCGTAAACAAAACTATAGTTGGTATTTATGTATGAATGTCAACTGGTGGTTGGTATTTTGTGAACAAAATATGAATTATTGTGTTTTTATTGATTTCTACTCATTAAATGTCACAGTTTCAGATTAGAAGTTGCCATGTTATTTGTGGTCCCTGCCCATTAATTTTAAATTTAAAAAACCTAATCCCTCTATGCAGTTACGAGGAATTAGGAATATGAACGTTAATATGAATCTATGATTTCTCCATCAGTTGTTTTTACGACTAACGGATCGACTATTTTATCTAAGCCAATTGTGATAAATGGAAGTTCGTTTGCTTTTCCTTTATCGACAGCCTTCACTGTGATTTCAGTGTTTCCAATGGTCTTTACATGTTTTACTTCCACTTGCTTTCCTTTATATTCCTCGCCAAATTGGATTGTAATTTGTTTCGCACCTTCTGAAATGGTAGTCACCTCGTAGTAGGAGGAAGTGTTTTTACCAGCCGCGATATAACCTTCTCCATTGATCCAATAGCCTTCATCTGAAATAATACTCCACCCAATAAAAGCAAATAGAAGGATTGGGAGGATAACTAAGATTGATTTATCCACTTTGTTAAACTCAGATTTTTTTATCCTTTTCATAAAAGGAAGGAACAACGTCCCGACGACGGCTGCTGCCAAAATACCTGCCCCCAGGATTCCATAGGCCATCCCTTCAAAGCCCCCCACCTTAAACAATCCGTATAGAACGATAAACATAGCCATTAGAAAAGTCACAATCGGGGCCAAATAGAACTTCCCCGTTTTTTTCGAAGCAATAAGAGTAAATAAGAAAATACCAGCTCCGATTAATAAACCAACTACACCCAACATTTCCAAGTTGTTCACCTCATTATCAATAGATTAAATAAAAATCGATATAATCGTATCTAAAAATAATACAATTCCCAAATCAAATAGAATCGAGAATACCATCCATCTTTTTGTAAAAAAGGTCATGGTAAAGACTAATAGAAAAATAGCTGCTGGAAAATAGAACATGAACGTACTACCACCGATATATTCAATGGCTGCATCAGCAGAAAGATCCATGTCGTAAAATTGGAAAGCAGAAAAGGTAATATAAAACAAAATCAAAGCTCGAATCGAAACAAACAGCCATTTCAGGCCACGGTTAAACTGGACTAATTTCTTTAACGGCTTTATGCCTACTTCCTCACTTTGTTCGACCACCGGATAATTCTCCTCAGTTACCTCATTCAATAAGTGCTGACATTCACTACACGTTTGAGTATGACTTAGGACCACATCCTTTGTTTCCTGTTCGAGTTCATCAAAAACCGGGATTAATTCCTTCACAAGAATATGAATCTTTTGGGATTCTTCCATCTTCTTCACCTCTTTTTTGCCATCTGTTTTCTCATCCGAAAGATCTTGGACTTTAATGTAGGGATAGGGATATCCAAAAGTGTACTTATTTCTTGATAATCATAGCCATAATGAAACTTAGCTAAAAATATGGCCTTGTCACTCGTCGATAAAGAACCCAAGGACGTTTTTATTTGGGAGTTGATGATCGCCTTTGATTCAGGTGTTTGATTATCAATTAATAGGGTTTCGATTACACTTTCATCATGAAACAGGGCTGGTTTCTTTTTTTTATAATGATCAAGGAGTGTATTTTTGGCTGCTGTTACTAACCAGCTTTTCATATGAGTAACCTGTTGAACTCTAGATGGATCTGTTAAGATTTTTGCAAATAACTCTTGAATGATGTCATCCGCAAGGTCGTTGCTTTTGGTTAATCCAATTAAAAAGTTCCGCAAATAGGAGTAATGTTCCTCATATATCTCCTTAATCACCTCAAATGGGTTTGGATTTATCATTTTTTTCCTCCGTAAAATGTCACGCACTAATGAGACGATTGGTAATGAAAAAGGTTTTGTTTTATTTTTAAAAAATGGTAAATTTTTAGTTTTAGTGAAGTCGTATCTAAAAAAGCCATTAGATTTACAAATAAAAAAAGGCCAACATATGCAAGTTCTGCTTGAAAACTCACATATTTTAGCCCTTAGATTTCATGTTTACAGATTCTATTTGATGGCCTTTTTTTCTTTCTGATTTTTATATTTCTTTCGATTTGACTCTGTTCTTTGAGCGAAAGGGATTACCTTGGAGTTACTCCTTTTGTATTCAACATGATGGTCTTGGTCGTGAGTGTACCTGTCGGTCGATGTCCTCTCGTAGGCATCAACGTATAGATTATAATTGGCCTTGATGTTGGCCTTTATTTCCTCAAATAATCGTTTCATGAAGAACCCCTCTCTCTATAAATTTAGTAAGCTATATACACTATGTAGTATTTATATACCGTTGATGTACGCTGCAGGCGGAAGCTTTCCTCGTTAGTCTATTCTTCCTAGAACCATATTATTATATTCTTCTACATCCGAAGTATTAATTCCTATCACTCTCACAATTTTTTGTTCCCACCTAAAAACATTTCAATGTTAGATGCCCCTTTTCCCCCTTCTCCCCTCTATAACAGTAGTGAAAAGGAGGTGATAGACATGGCAGCCATTCAAGACATCCAACGTTCACAGTTACGTTTAGTGTTTGATGCCGGTGTTAACGAGAAGGGTAAACCAATCTTCAAGAACAAAAACTACAACAATATTAACCCTGCTGCAACAGCTGATCAGCTTTATTCAGTAGCCGTTGCAATTGTTGGCCTACAAGACCAACAGCTTTACAACATCGAGCGAAATGATAGCTTTATGTTATCTGAAGAGATTTAATCGTTTGATGAAAATCTAGAGAAAGGAGGAATACCAAATGGCGAAGACACTCGAAATGCTATTTACAAATGAAGATGGTAAGACAGCTACCGTTTCAATTGAAAATCCGAAGGAACCTGTTGATTCAGTAGCACTTTCAGCGGCAATGGACGCAATCGTTGCATCCAATGCATTTTTAACACCAAGCGGAGCAATCGTCGCGAAAAAAGGCGCACGTGTTGTGGAACGCAATGTTGAAGACGTTGAATTATAAGTCGATTAGGGCCGACTCTCTACTAGGGAGTTGGCTTTACTTTTAGAAAGGAGGAAATCTAGGTGGAACATCTAATGCCTTTTATCCAGGAGGTTGGCTTTCCTATCGTTGTGACATTGTATCTACTGCAGCGTATTGAAACGAAGCTAGATAGTGTCATAGACTCGATTCAAATGCTGCCACATAGCATGAAGGCCACTCCGCCGCAGTATGAAACAAAGAAAGGTATATCGTAGGGAATGAACATCTAACGTGTTTGGCGTTAGGTGTTTTTTATTTTCAAGAATGAAACGGCGTAGGCTCCTATTCACTCGATATGGTGAACCTTAATTCTAGGCCAAATAGACTTCCAATTCTTTTCTATAATCCGTTTCTCGTAAACTGCAGCAAGTTCTTTTGTTTCAGTAAAAAAAGGAGTTGGCTTTACCTCTAAATTGATAGCGTCATCTACTCCCCAAGGAGCTGTAAGTATTAAATTATTGTCCTTGTCGAGCTTCACTCCCAGAGCTGTCGCAGTTTCCGGGAACTTTGAAATAGCATCTTCTGAAGAAGTATAGGGCGAAAGATTGTTAATGATGTGCATCCTTGCTTCATTTTTAACGGACCAAGGTATATTTGGCATACTATTTTTCAACTTGATTTCTAGTTCCTTCTCAACATTCTCATCGCAATTTTGTTCATCAAAGAAAATGACATCGACATCTGGAGTCTCAGTTCTTTTAGTAAAACCATGTAAAGTGTCCCAAATTTTAGATCGCACAAATCCCGCACATATCCACCAGTCAGGCAGATTTAGTGTGCTTGCAGTCTTTATGATCTCCATCATGTTTTCATCACTTTGGATTAATTTTATCACATCTTCACCGTTTTTTAACACCTTATCTTACACCTCCAAAAGAACATATATTCCCATCTTAACAGATTTGGGGTTACAAAGGACATAAAAATTATCTAACAACTATTTAAAATCATTTTTCATACCGTTTTGAAAAAATGCTCACAAAAGAGCACTTGTGCATGAAGTCCTGCCAAGTGCTTTTTAAGTATTAATTTAAATTTACTATACATATTAATTTAAGATTATCTTACTCATAATAATTAAGTAGCATTGTCACCCTCGCAATTATAAATGAATAAGTTTAGTATTTTTGGTTATTAAAAGGAAATAGGACCGACCAATCCAATAATAGACACTAAAAAACTCCCAGCTCATTGCGGGGATGTTTTTTTAGAATAATAATTAAAATTTATCTTCCCATCCAGCCACCATCAACAGCTAATAAATGACCATGCACATAATTTGACGCTCCTGAAGCTAAATATACTACAGTGCCTTTGAAATCTTCAGGTTTTCCCCAACGTCCTGCAGGGATTCGCTCTAAAATTTGCCTACTTCTTGTTTCATCTTGAATAAGTGCTTCATTCATATCTGTTGCAATATAGCCAGGGACAATTGCATTTACATTGACATGGTGCTGAGCCCATTCATTCGCGAGTGCCTTAGTTAACTGAGCCACCCCACCTTTTGCGGATGCATAGGCAGGAATATTGATTCCACCTTGGAATGAATTTAAAGATGCTACATTGATAATTTTTCCACTCTTCTGTTGAACCATGTACTTTCCCGCCTGTTGTGCTAAAAGCCAAACCGACTTTAAGTTTACATTCATAACATCGTCCCAATCAGATTCTGAAAAATCGACAGCAGGAGAACGGCGCTGAATACCAGCATTATTCACAAGGATATCGATTTTACCGAAATGATCCACTACAGACGGGATTGCCTGTTTAACCTGTTCATGATTATCTAGGTCACATGCTATAATAACGCATCTTCTTCCTAAGTTCTCTATTTGCTTTTTCGTCTCTTCTTGCTCCATATTTCGTTGCAGGAGGGCTATATCAGCTCCTGCTTCAGCTAGTGCCAATGCCATTTCTTGTCCGATACCTCTTGTTGCACCAGTAACTACCGCTACATTTCCTTCTAAAGAAAAAGATTTCAACATAAATTGAGTTACCTCCTGTTTATGGTTCTATCAATATTTTTAAGGATTTATCCGGCTCACCCATAAGCGAAAAACCTTTTTCAATCTCTTCAATTTTAAGTTGATGTGAGATTACTGAGGTTATATCTATTTTTCCATCAGCCATAATATCAATTGCTGTTTTAAAATCCTCTCTACTGTAACAACGAGTAGTTGTTAAAGATATTTCATTAAAGTGCATTGAGGCCAAATCAATCATTGGTTTATTCTTGTATACACTAACAACTACAATTTCCCCTTGTGTTTTTATGAGTTTTACCGTTTGTTCTAAAGTTGTTTGGTTGCCCGCAACCTCAAAAACTGTATCTATCAATTTACCATTAGTATAGGATAAAATTTCGTCGACAACATTTTTTTCCGCTGCATTTATTGGATGTAACCCTAATTCTTTTGCCTTTTCTAAACGGTAAGAACTGATATCCGAAATAAAAACATGTTTTGCCCCGCTTAATTTAGCAACCATTCCTATCAATAATCCAATTGGACCAGCCCCTAAAATTGCAACGTTTTCCCCAATCTTAAGACTTGATCTTCGAACGGTATGAACTGCTACTGCAAGTGGCTCGGCTAATGCAGCGGTAGATAAGGAAATCTCATTCGGTACTTTATGCAAACGATTAATTGGTACGGTAACATACTCTGCAAAGCCACCATCCATATCGATCCCTATTAACTTCAATTCTTGGCATACATGCGTTTGTCCTATCTCGCATGCCGGACATTTTCCACAACTAATAGTTGGTTCAATAACTACACGATCCCCAACAGAAAACTCAGAAGTTCCATTGATTGACTCAATTATCCCGCTAAACTCATGCCCCATTGTTAATGGCGCTTTCGCTCTTGGGTGTTTGCCGAGATAAATCATCATATCAGTTCCACAAATCCCTGCTGAAGCTACTTTAATCAAAGCTTCATTTTGTTTTGGTATAGGTTTTTGTACTTGTTTTATCCTTACATCTTTTCCGGAGAAAAATTGTCCAGCTTTCATATTTGTCAAAATAAATCCTCCCTATATTTCTTACGACAATTATAGTTATATTAAACTATTACATTAATATCATGATTTATAATTAACATCGTTGTTAACACAACTTAATAGACTTTTTCTATTTAAGCCGGCTAATAAATTATCGATTGTCAATTCCGCCATTCTCATTCTTGTTTCATGAGTTGCGCTACCGATATGAGGTGTAATTAATACATTCTTAAGACTCATTATTGGATGGTCCTTGTTTATAGGTTCAGGGTCAGTAACATCTAATGCAGCATAAGCAATTTCTTTATTTACTAAGGCTTCATAAAGTGCTTCCGTGTCAACAACTGCCCCTCTTGATGCATTGACAAAATAACTGGTTGACTTCATCCGAGAAAATTCTTCCTTACCAAATAAGTGAAGGCTATGCTCAGAGAGAGGAACAAGTACAATTACAAAGTCTGACTCCTCAAGTAAACCTTCAAAGGAAGCATATTTTGCACCGATTTTTTCGTTTTCTTCCCGTGGACTGCGATTGTGATAAATAATATTCATCCCACTTGCCTGTGCTCTTTTCGCAACAGACAATCCAATATTACCCATCCCTACAATTCCTAATGTTTTCCCGTACAAATCAACACCTAACGGAATATTAAATGGACTGTCCCAATTTCCAGCTTTAACATATTCCCAGCCCTCATGAATTCTCCTTGCAGATGAAAGCATTAATCCAAATGTCAAATCGGCGGTTGCTTCAACTAGAACTCCCGGAGTATTTCCAAATGGAATAGATCGTTTCGTACAGGCAGCAATATTGACATTATCAAATCCAACCGATGATTGAGCAATTACACGTAAAGCTGGTGCGTTGGATAATAAATCATCATCTATCTTAATATCTCCTCTGCTAATCAGGCCTTCTGCATCCTTAAGCCAATCCAATAATAACTCCTGCGGAATGCGGCTTGGTTTATCCCATATATTTAAATCACATTGCTCCTGAAGTTTATCTACAAGAGCATTATCCATTTTTCCAATAACAATTGCTTTGAATTTACTCATAGGTTACTCCTTTTTTTTCATTAAAATATGCTTCTCCAACTGTTCTTTTCGTATCAACTAAATGCTCATTTATAAGGTTGTATAAGCGTTCATTATCCTGAGAGTGAAGTACGTCAATTAACTGCTCGTGGTTTTGTATTAATTTATAGATTTGATCTTTCTCTTCTGCAAACCTTTTTTTAGTGGCAACGATTAATAAACAAAGTAAAAGATGTTTAATATTATTCCAAGTGTATAGGATTCTTTTATGATTTGTTTCTAGAATAATGCTTTCATGAAAGAGTAAATCATAATATGAGAATTCCAGATAATCATCAAGTTCTGCGGAAAGTTCCATCATCTTTACTATTTTTGTGAATTTCCTAACTTTTACTTCATCAAAATCCTTCATTACTCGTTGGCAAGCAAAGTTCTCAAGAAGGAATCTCACATCATAAAGCTCATTAACGTCATTTTCGGTTAAACCCAAAACTTTTGCACCCATACGGCCAAGATCTATTAGACCTTCATTTGCTAAGACCTTAAGTGCTTCTCTTACTGGAGAACGGCTAGTTTGGAAGTTATCTGATATTTGTTTTTCAGTCAAAATCGTTCCCATTGGTATTTCCCCGCTGATAATATTTAATCGTAAATTATTTGTTATTTTTTCTCCAAGCATATCGTTCTTAAGCCATTTTTCTGGATAATTCATGTTATATAGCCCCTTGAAAATAATGATTTAAATATCCTTATTCACTCCTCTAATATTCAGGCATATTTTAATATCCTTACATTAGTGTATTGAATTTATGGATACTTCAAAGTGGTTTTTCATAATATTCCATGCCTCATTAATGCTCGTATCTTTATCAAACAATGCTGGTCCTCCAAGTACGATGATGTCAGTGCCAGCTTCATATAAATGCTTGTAAACTCTTTCGTCAATGGAACCATCAGCCTCAATTAAAAAATCCAAACCACTTTCCTTACGGATTTTAACCAATTCCTTAACTTTATCTATCATATGCATAATAAATGGTTGGCCAGCGTAACCAGGATCGACTGTCATTACTGTAACCTTGTCTATCAAGTGGAGGTAATGTCTAATTTCATTTAATGAAGCTGAAGGATTTATCGCAACGCCAACTTTACAACCAAGAGATTTTATCTTATTTATAGTACGGAATGCTTCTTTGGCAACAGTATCAGAATGAAAGGTTATATAATCAGCACCTGACCTAGCTATTTCCTCTAAATGTTCCCAAGGGTTTGTAACCATTAGATGTGCATCAATCGGAACCGTAGTTATTGATCTTATCTGTTCGATAAACATAGGTGTTGTTCCAAAACTTTTAACATAATTACCATCTTTAATATCTATATGAAAAAAATCCGAATGTTCATTTAAGAATTCTAGCTGTTGTTTTGCCTTAAAAATATCAATTAACATGACTGAGGGTGCAAAATATATTCCTTGTGTTTTTTGTTTAATCATAATTAAACCTCACCCCATTATTTATTTTCAATTAAGGTGTCATAATACCAATAATTAAAAAGCGATAATAAAACTGCTTTATGAAAAGATTCTAGATGGCGGCCACTGAAAATTGTGTTTTTCAGTAGCCTCTTAGTATCTTCGTCTAATAGAAAATAAAAATTAAATTATAGTAGACATCCGGGTTTTCAATTCTCGTCGTATGTTAAAATTACTTTTACTGCTTGCCTACTTAACATAAGTTCAAATCCTGTCTGCCACTCTGATAGTGGTAAGCGATGCGTGATCAGCGATTTTGCATCCAGCATGCCTTTTTCGAGTAACTTTAGTACGTTCTTTAATGAAGTTGTATCGTAAGCCATGTGACCTGTTAGTGTAATAGCATTCATCGATAGGTCATTAATCGAAAAATTAACTGGTTCAAAACTCATACCTACTCTTACAAATTGACCGTTAGTCCTAAGAATCTTTAAAGATTGTTTAAGTACTTCAGGTGGACCTGCACAATCGACAATCACTCCTACCTCATTTTCACCTGTAATTTCTTTTACCCTGCTCACTACATCTTCTTGATCGTTTACTATAAAGTGTGTGACTCCTAGTTTCTCTGCAATCTTAAAGCGTACAGCTTCATTCCTCTTTGATGCAACGAGTATAATATTAGCTGCGCCCATCAATTTTGCAATTTGTACAGAACATAAAGCTAATGGTCCAGCACCAAATATAACAACATTCTCACCTGGTAATAGTTTTGAACGCTGAGCTAAAGCCATGTACGCATTGCCCATAGGATCTAGTAATGCAGCTTCCTCAAAGGAAATATTATCAGGAATCTTAAAAATCGCATTCTTATAAATTTCCAATATTTTCCCAGGAATTCTAACATATTTAGTAAATCCACCGTCCATACCTACTGTAAGTCCTAACGATTTTTTATGCGGACATACCAGAAAATTACCTACAGAGCATGCATGGCATTTACCACAGGCACCTCCAGTATTTTCGGAAACAACTCGATCCCCGACCTTCCAATCAGTCACATTTTCTCCAACCTCAACAATTACACCAGAAAATTCATGGCCTGCTATTCTCCTGTTTTCGACAATTTCTTCTGCATCATTATCTACGTTATAATGTTTTAAATCAGCACCACATATTCCTGCTGCTTTAACTTCTATAAGTAGATCATCCTTACCAACTTCTGGGATCGGCAATCCGGTCTCAAATTTAAAATGTCCTATCTCCGTTCCATATCTAACTAATCCATGCATTGATTTTTCCCCTCCAAAGTAATTTCAATTTATTTCCCTTCTTATTACATGTGTAGTTGTTTATTAATCTAAAAGTATTAAAGTATCTCCCTCGTTAACAAAGTCTCCTTCATTAACCTTAACTTCTTTTACTTTACCTTCTACACTTGATAAAATAGGTAGTTCCATCTTCATAGATTCAAGAACAATAACCGTTTGATCTTTTATTAATCTATCGTTTTCTGATACATTTATTTTCCAAACCGTTCCTGCTATATTCGCATTTATCGTATTCATTTTTACCTCCCGCTACTTTTCATAGGTGAATTGAACTCTGTTTTCATGAAATTTGTTGTTATTTCTCCCTGTTCGAACTTAGGGTGACTACTAATTTCCATTAATGTAGGAATATTGGTTTTGATACCCTCAATACCATATTCTTCTAATGCTTCCTTTAATAGTGATATCGCTTCTGGCCTATCGGCTCCTTTAACAATCATTTTCCCTATCATCGGGTCATAAAAAGGTGTAATGATTGAGCCATTCTGTATAGCCAACTCATGCCTTATGTTCTCACCTTCTGGTAGTGTAATGTTAGAAATAGTACCTGGTGATGGGAAAAAAGTAACCGGATCTTCAGCATATATACGGACTTCAATCGCATGCCCTTTACATTGAATATCTTCTTGACGATACCTTAATTTTTGTCCCTTTGCTATTCTTATTTGTTCTTCTACTAAGTCAATTCCAGTTATCTCTTCTGTAATTGGGTGTTCTACCTGAAGTCTAGTATTCATTTCTAAGAAGTAAATTTCTTGGTTTTCACTGACTAAAAATTCAATAGTTCCAGCGTTGGTATACTCTAATGACTTAGCTGCTTTTATAGCTGTGTTAACTAACATATTTCTTGTTTCACTACTTAGAAAGGTAGCCGGGGCTTCTTCTATCACTTTTTGATGATGTCTTTGAGTGGAACAATCCCGTTCCCAAAGGTGTATTGTATTCCCATATTTATCAGCTAGGATTTGTACTTCAATATGACGTGGATTCTGAATATATTTTTCTAAATACATTTCTCCATTAGCGAAGTAGTTTTCTGACCGTCTTTGATTGCTAGCAAATTTTTGTTTGAGTTCGTCCTCGTTGTTGATAATTTCAATTCCGATACCACCACCACCAGCACTTGCTTTTAACATGATTGGATAACCCATTTTCTTTGCTACTTCCACGGCTTCGTCCGTATTTTTTATAGGACTCTTTGTACCTGGCACAATTGGTACGCCTGATTCGACCATTAATTTTCTTGCCTCAATTTTATTACCCATTTTTTGAATAACTTCAGGAGACGGACCAATAAATGTGATACCTGCTCTATTACACGCCTTTGCAAAATCAGCGTTTTCCGACAATAATCCATATCCAGGATGAATTGCGTCCGCATCTGCTTTTTTTGCAACTTCAATTATCCGTTCAATATTTAGGTAACTCTCACTTACCCTAGAACCGCCTATATAATAAGCTTCATCAGCTAACGTGACATGTAATGTCTCTTTGTCTGCCTCAGAATAGACTCCTATTGTTTTAATGCCTAATTCCCGACACGTTTTAATAATTCGAACTGCTATTTCTCCACGGTTTGCTATAAGAATTTTCCTGAACAAAAGAATCACCTCTCCTACAGTGCCAAAGATAGTAACTAAATTAAAAATCCTAATTGCTTTTTATACATACGCTCAGCTTCTTCTACGGAAATATATGTGAAGTTTATCTCATCTCCGGGCCTCGCTTGCCCTACTAGACCAAGGTCGGTCGAAGCAACAGTACCTACAACTGGATACCCAGCTGTCAAAGTTCTACCCCTATGAAGAATTATCGGCTGTCCACTAGGCACTACTTGAACAGCTCCAATTGCTACACCACGAGACAACACTTCCTTAAATGTCGGATGAGCAATAGGTGGACCATCAAGACGTACTCCAATATGATTCGACTGTGGAGAAACTCGATATTTTGATGTGAAAAATGTATTTAATTCATTTTCAAAAATATGTGTATCTGGTCCATCACTCACATGTATATTCCATGGAGCCCCATACTTAGGGATTTCAAAATTTTTAAGATCTGCATTTGTTTCATTTAAAGAAACGCTAGCTTTCTTAAGTTTTATTTTTTGATTATTATGTAATGGCTTACCAAACTTTGTAACTGTATCTAGTGAAACACTTTCAAGAATCTTTGGTGCATCTAGCCCTCCTGCAAACGCTATATAATTTTTCAACCCTTTTTTCATATTCTTGATACTTAGCGTACTTCCAGCGGGTAATTTCTGAACTTCCCATTGATTGACTAAACTACCATCAATAATTACATCTGCTGGACAACCCGTTACACAAAAGAGTACATCCACTTCACTCGTGATTGAAAAATCAAAAATCATCACTTCTATCGAGGGTTCATACAAATCATTGCCTAGGAGCTTGTTCCCCACCATGTATGCATACATATCTGTAGCACCATTAATGGTCACACCAAATTTTTCATAACCAAAACGACCAGCATCCTGTACAGTAGCTATTTTCACATCCTCGATAATTAAATGAGCGTTATTCATAATCTACATCCATTCTTTCGATTTGTTTTGATTTGTAAAAGTCAAATTCATCCTCTTCAATTGCAAAAAACTGCAAATAGTCACCTGGGTTTAATATGCCTGGTGGATCGGCTTTGTGATTGAATAGAGTCGTAGGTGATTGGCCTAACATTTTCCATCCACTTGGCGCATCCATTGATGATATAGATATCTGACCAAATGCAATACCTAACGTTCCGGCAGGTACAGAAGGACGAGGTGAACTAAGCCTTTTCACACTTTCTTTTATCGGGCTTTCCATCATAGGGCCCCTAGAAAAACACAGTATACGGCTTGGTTTAGAAGTTATTGCTTGAATTAGTTCTACTTTACTTTTGCTGACTTCTTCCGCGATTAAATCCAAGTCCGGTCCTCCAAATACTAGCGGAATTTTGTAATGTCTACTTTTTAATACGATATCTTTGTCATTTATTTCTTCTAGTATTCTATTAATCCGTTTTAATAAGTCAACTCTGTCAATTAGTAGTAAATCAAAATGGATAAATAATGAAGTTAGTGTAGGTATAATACTGAGTATTCCTTGAATATTATCTTTTCTTATTTCGTTCGTAAGAAAATGTGTCTTCTTCCAGTCATCTATACTAAACTGCTCTGAAAATTTTATTAATAAGCCTGAATCTCCATAATTGATTAAATCTGGTTTTATCATTTATCCATCACCTCTTGCCCTTACGTATGTGTTTTTGTAGAAAGTTGTTTATCTATCCCTTGAATCTCCACTCCAGCATCGATAAGACTAGTCTTTATTTTTTCAGCAAGTTCCAAGGAACCCTTATTGTCACCATGTATGAGTAATGAATTACCTTGGACTTCTATTTCTTTCCCAGTAATTGTAGTCACTTTCTGATTAATGACCATATCTAGACAACGTTGTACAATGACTTCAGGGTCATGTAAAACCGCATTCGGTTCTGAACGAGACACAATCTTTCCCTCATCATTATAAGCACGATCGGCAAATATGATAGCTGCCGTTTTAAGTCCTCGTTCTTTGGCTGCAAAGAACAACTCATCGGGTTGAGATAAGATGATAAGATTAGGATCAAATAACTCTACAGCATCCAACACTGCATTGGCGTAATTACTATCGATTGCAACTAGATTCCCAAGTGCACCGTGTGGTGTAACGTGTTGTATCTGCCCCCCATGGGCTTTTGTAAAAGCACTTAATGCGCCTAACTGATAAAGTACATCAGTAGTAACTTCCCAAGTCGAGGCATCCAATTTCCTTCTTCCAAATCCTACAAGGTCAGGGAAGGATGGGTGTGCCCCTATTCCTACTCCTTTTTCAATAGCCTGTTTAACGGTTTGACTCATAATTTGAGGGTCTCCCGCATGGAAACCACAAGCAATATTTGCGGAACTTACTAAATCTAACAGTTTCGTATCATCAGCTATTGAATATTTCCCAAATCCTTCACCCATGTCCGCTACTATGTCTATAACTGGTCTCATCAGAACCACCTCCGAAATGATTTTAAATCGAATAATGCATTAGCTTTATCGTTTTATTCGACAAGCTTTGAACGGCGTTTAAAACGAATGATAAGAAAAGTCATGCCAATTAAAACAAGAAGTAATATTACGAAAAGTGGTCTTTGAAATAAGAAAAGCACACTTCCCTCAGATTTTATTAACACGGCAGTCCGTCGAACTTGAGTTTCAAGCATTGGTCCAAGTATAAAAGCAATCATTAATGGAATTACAGAAATGTCCAGCTTCATCAGAATATAACCAATTAGACCAAAAGCCATCATTATTCCAACATCAAAGAAACTTCCACGAAATGCATATGTACCAGCGGCAGCTATCACAAATACACTCGGAAACAGAAATCCTTTTGGAACAGTTAATACCTTCGTGATTACTGGAATCATAATATGTCCAACCAACAAGTTTAATAGACTTGCAATCAGTAAACCTATAAATATCGCATATAAGACACCCGGAGATTCTTCAAACATCATTGGTCCAACAGTAATGCCGTGTACCAAAAATGCACCTGCAATCACTGCAATTGAAGTGTCACCTGGGATTCCAAGAGACAAATATGGGATTAAGTTAGAAGCACCCGCTGCACTGTTTGCACTCTCAGTAGCTGCTACTCCCTTTATTTCACCCTTTCCGTATTTTTCAGGGTTTTTAGAACTTAGTACTTCTTGATTGTAACTAACTATCCCAGCTACTTCTGCGCCCAACCCAGGGATTGACCCTATCATCATGCCGATTGTTGACGATCTAAACAAATTTTTAATCCCTTTGTCTTTTTTTATTTCCTTCCAATAAAGTTTATTATCCTCTTTATTATTAGAAGTTCTAATAGCACTTTCCCGCTTACTGGCTTCAGTACCTTCCATCTGTTTAATTATCTCGGGGATTGTAAGCAACCCTATTAGTAACGGTACAAGTTCAATTCCCGAGTAGAGTTGAGGATTATTAAAACTTAATCTACTCAGTCCTACTACTGGGTCAACTCCTACTGTTCCAAGTAATAAACCAATACCTGCGGATAACATCCCTGTTGCAAAAGATCTGCCCTGAAGGGTACCTAATATTAATAATGCACATAATATAACGATAGCGTATTCCGGTGCTCCAAACATAATTGCCACAGAGGCGATAATTCCCGAAAGAAATATTAAACAAATAGTTCCAAACGTATCCCCAATTGTAGAAGCAACCAACGCCATTTTAATTGCCTTTTTTCCTTTACCTTGTTGAGCCATTGGATACCCATCAAAAGTAGTTGCCAAAGCTGCTGGTGTTCCTGGAGTTTTAAGCATTACTGCAGAAACTGACCCACCAAATAATGCCCCTTTGAGTATACCAAGCAACATGGGAACTCCAACCCATATAGGCATCGCAAAGGTTAATGGCATTAATAAAGCCATTACCATTGTGCCTGTCATCCCAGGAATACCGCCTACAATTTGACCAACCGCTACACCTAGTAAAACCAATATAATTGTTTCTGGTTGTAAGACCTGGAGTGCGGAATCTATAATCTGATCTATCACATCAACCCTCCTCACTTCCTCATTAAGCCCAAGTTAAAAACTTAAGGGCCTAATTGATTCTCTTTAGGAAAAGGTGTATTTTCACACCCTTTCCTAACCTTGATACAACAAGTAAATAAAGATCCCATTACTAACTATATGCTAGAAAAAAATACTACTCGGGAAGTTTACTCCCAACTGCATGTTAAACAATAGATGGATGACACCTATAACCCCTACACTTATTAGTAGTGACAACCACCACCGCTTTTCCCCTAAATACCTTATTACACCAACTAGAAGTAGCAGACTCGCTAAGTAAAATCCAAGCAAATTTATAGCAATAAAAACATAAATAACAAATATTGCTATAATAATCGCTGCTTGTTTCGCTTTCCCTTTTTCCCAGAACTTTCTTTTCTCCGTCTTATCCTTTTTCTTCATTATCGAAAATGCCTCTGCAAGCGAACTAATAATAATGATGAATAATGCTAAAAACGGAAAAAATCCTGGTGTAATTAAAGCCTTACCTTGCACATCCGGTATATAGGAAGGGAAAATAAATATTCCGCAGATTATGCCTAGTAATCCAATTGATAGAAAAAATACAGCCTCTCGATTTCTTGTCATAAAATTCCCCTATTCATTACTATCAAGATATTTCGGTACGACTTCTCCTAATCTTTTATCTTCTTCAATCATGAGATTCTTATATTCTTCTGGAGTTCTATAAAAAGGTTGTACTCCTAATTTCTCCATTGCATTCTTATATTCATCAGAATTAATGACTTTCTCCATAGCTGAATTTAGTACTTCTACTATTTCATCAGGTATATCTTTGGGACCTACAATGCCATAAACTGTAGGTGGTCCCTCACCAGTTAAACCAAGTTCATGCAATGTTTTAACATCCGGGTAGCTTGGGTTTGCTTCAAGAGAACTTTCAGCCAATAACTTAATAGCACCTGATTCGAGAGATGATTTAAAATCTGCAATGATTCCGACGTCAATATCTCCTCCTAGTAAAGCGGATAAAACTTCAGCCCCTCCATTATATGGAACTTGCTCTGTCTCAACGCCGCTTGTAGCAAATAGTTCTCTTGCTGCCAGTACCACTGGATTAACAATGCCACCTGAGCCCCATTTAAGTGAACCAGGATTTTCTTCTGCATATTTAAGTAAGTCATCTATACTATCCCACTCACTATCAGATCGCACAATTACAGGATGATGAGCGTACGCCATTGACGAAACAAACGTAAAGTCATCAATGCCATAGTCGACATTTTCAAAATGCATATGAGATATATCTGTAGCTGCGGAAAGTGTATAACCATCCGGTTTCTGTTTAGAAATCTCTGTCATAGCTACAATACCTCCCCCCCCACTTCGATCTGATACATTGACGTTGACTCCTAATTCGTCTTCAAGTTGATCAGCCAATTGCCTAGTGATTATATCTACGTACCCCCCAGGAGAATATGGAGAATATATATTTATTGTATTATTTGGAAAATCCTCTTGAGCCTCCGAATTCGCTGCTGAACAAGCTGCCAACATAAATATAGTAAAGAGTGAGCCAAAACCTAATAATAGTAACCGACCGTAGTTTTTTTTCATTTGATCTCTCCTCATAAATTATTATTTTATAATTGAGAATGTTAAAAACTAGTAAACTACCTAATTAAAAGTTCCTTTAGACTTTCTACACCAGCCTCTAGCTCTTCCATAGAAGCCGCGAACGATAATCGAATACATCCATTATCATTATAGGCGGCTCCTGGAGTTACAAGAACTCCAGCATTTTCAAAAATATATTGACTAAATTCTTCAGAGTTCATTCCCTTGTAATTGACCTTCGCAAATACATAAAAAGTGCCTTCTGGATATCTACACTCGAAACCAGGCAATGAATTTAATTCAGAAACTAGATAATCTCTTCTTTTTTTATAATCTATCACCATTTGGTTCACTTCTTCCTCACAAGCAAACGCTTCCACAGCGGCGTACTGAGAAAAAGAGGTTGCACAGCTTACCAAATGCTGCTGCACTTTTGCCATTTCTTTCACTAAAAACTTGTTTGCAGCAATATATCCTAATCTCCATCCAGTCATCGCATAGCTTTTTGAAAATCCATTAATCGTAATAATATTTTCTTTTACTGAAGGGTCACTAGCTAAACTAATATTTTTGAGATTATCAAACACAATATGTTCGTAAATCTCATCTGATATGGCTAAAATATTATAATCTAAAATAAATTGATTAATTACTTTAACTTCCTCTTTAGTAAGCACCCTCCCTGTAGGATTGTTAGGAGAATTGATGATTATCATCTTGGTTTTGCTTGTTACATTCTTCTCAAGTTTTTCACGTGTTATTTTAAAATTATCATCAAAATATAGTGGAACTGAAACTGGTTTTGCTCCTGTTAATTGAACTAATGGCCCATAAGATACCCAAGATGGATCTAGTATTAAGACTTCATCGCCTTCTTCTAAAAACGTAGTGAGTGCTAAGTAAATAGCAAATTTAGCTCCTGGAGTGACAATTATTTCATCAGCAGGATTAACTTCTATATTATTTTCACTTTTTAACTTTTCTGCTATACTTTCTCTTAAAACACTAACTCCTAAAGCTGGGACATAGTGAGTAAATCCGGACTCAATACTTCTATATGCAGCTTCTTTTATGCGTTTAGGGGTATCAAAATTTGGTTCACCAATTGTCAAGTTAACTATTTTTTTCCCTGCTGCTCTCAGTTCATTTGCTATATCATTTAAGGAACTAGAAGCCGAGGGAGGAATACTTTGCACCTTGGAATTAACAAATTCATTCACTATCATCTTACCTGCCTCCTGTATTATGTTTAACAAAATTGAAGCGAGATACCTAACATAGTAAATCACAATTAATTAAAATTAGATTATGTTTAACAACAAACCTCTAAAGTCTTAGAAACTATTATTCTTCACTAAGATGAAGATCCGCAAACACTTTTTGGAAATTACTATCAAATGGGATGATTCCTTCCTCCCTAAACTTTTTGAGAGTAACCTCTTCTTGCGCTTCACGATTGTATGCCCTTTCATAAACTTCAGCCACTTGCTCCTTCGGTACAATTACAACAGCATCATCATCACCAAAAACAAGATCACCTGGATTAACGGTTACATTGCAAATATTGATTGAATTATTTATCTTCCCCCCTAAACTTTTAGTAGTACTTTTAATATTAATGCCCCCAGAATATACAGGGAACCTAATATCTTTAATAGCTTTTGTATCTCTAACTGAACCATCTGTGACAAGTCCCAAACATCCTTTTTCTTTGGCAATTGTGCTCAAGACTCCGCCAAACATCCCCCCGGCTTCAAGATATCCACCATACGATATTACAAGTACATCTCCTGGTTTAATAAGCTGTAGTGCTTTATGTATGATAAGGTTATCACCAGGAGTCGCTTGTACAGTAAATGCTGATCCACACAATCTTGATTCAGGTAAAATTGGCCTTATATTGTGACTAAGTGCACCATTTTTAGGTAAGCACTCATTAATTGATGCGCTTTCATTAATGTTCGAAAACTTATTAATCCACTCAGGCTCTAGTCTCGCAAATGATTTTACAATATCCATTTTTACAATCCTCCTAAAATTCAAACTATTTATATAAAATATTCTAGTCGACCGGTATACTGATGTCAACCATAAACTTATAATAAATTATTAAAATACACATAATTCCATTTACTGCGAAGATTCTGTTATATTTTTTATTGTAAGAATATTTTAAAATTCTGTTTGAATATTAGAAGTTGTCAGCATAAAAAAATAAAGAGTAGGCCTTACTAGAGAAGGATTTGAAACGGTTTTGCATATATTTATAGATTGTTAGAATTCATAGGAAAAACGAGCTTATGATTCATTTATAAATCTTTGGACTAACATTTTTGCTTTCCTATCGTCGTGACATTGTATCTACTGCAGCGTATCGAAACGAAGCTAGATAGTGTTATAGACTCGATTTAAATGCTGCCACATAGCATGAAGGCCCCCGCCATATAAAACAAAGAAAGGAATATCGTAGGAAATGGACATCTAACGTGGTTTGGGAAATCAGAAAATGTGTCACCTTCAATAGGTAAATATGAATAAAGTTTTCAAAATACCGACTATAGTTGGTATTTCTAAAAAAGTACCAACTATAGCGTGTTCAATTTTATGAACCTCTAGGATTTACTTATTTTAGGGGTGATTTTATGTCAGCTGCACTTGGTCAAAGAATTCGAACTCTACGAAAAAAGCGAAAGTGGACACAGCATGAGTTGGCAGAAAAAGTGGGCATTTCCTACACGTATATGGGTGAAATTGAAAGAGCAGAAACAAATGCAACTCACCATGTATTAGAAAAGATTGCACATGTCTTTGAAATTCCGGTAGCAGACCTTGTCCAATATACCGAAATACTTAACAAAATTGAGAATACGCAAATACTTGTTGAAATAATTGAAATGCTGTCTTCGAGATCATTAGAAGTTCAGAATGACGCAAAAAAATTTATTGAGATTTATTTAAACGGACTTGATCGTAATGCGAAACTGTAATAGGATTATAGTTTCATTAGTAAAATTCGGAACTATCAAATGTAAATAGCTAATTGCTGATACATAAAATAACACCCTTCTTTAAGAAAGGTGTTATTTTTTAGTGCATGACACATTCTATTGCTAAGTTGCAAAAACCAAATTAACAAGCAGTATCTTCACCTGCACGCCACATATCAATGGTTTTATGGATAAATTGTTCCAATCCCGTTTCTTCAATCTTTATTGATTTTTTGACACGAATACAGCCTTTTCCGTAATTATAACCCGCTAATAGAGTCTCTGCATTTTCTACCTTATCGATTGTACCAACATAGAGGCTGACATAATGCTTTTGTGCGTTTAGCGCAAAGACATAGATATCATCTTTCCCATAATTCAACATCTTATAGCGAATCACCTCTTCGAATTCAGGTGCATAAGTTAGAATCATTTGTCGTATTGTAAGTAGTTTTTCTTTGCGCCAGTCGTCTTCAAGTAGGTTTAAGTATTCTTCGGCGTTCTCTGCATCGTATTGCATGGTTAGGTGTCACTCCTGTATTTTACGATTTTATTGTTAGTTTACAGGAAATTTGCTGTTTATGCAGCTTCAGCGTCTATCAAAACAATTTTTAAAATTACTTACCCCCTTCACTTTATTCATATGCTTTTCTTTTCGATATTTAGATATAAGTATTTACCGGAACACATAGACGAGAACAACTTCTCCACACTTGTTGGATGTGTTCTCGGAATCCAGTTGCCCGGAATTCTGCCCTTATTGACGTTATTTAGGATACATTTGATAAGTGAGTATAATTAACCATTCGCAAGTATGCATGACCTGAAGTACTATCTAGTTTTGAGTAGTAGCGATATTCTACTTTCCTTGTTGTGGTTAAATTCCTAGCAAGCAAAATCTGAGAAAAGTGTAGGTGTGTGGCTTTACGACTTTTAGCGTAATATGAACGGACCCATCATTAAAGGGTGGAAGTATAGCCTAAGCGAGGATAGGGATAGGAAGCTTGGTGGGAAGGGTGCCAAAGAATTAACAATTACAGGTGTTCCCCGGTTAAGCATATACGCTAAAAACATAGAGCAAGTCCTAAAGTAAATAGAAAAAAAAGCATCACATAACAAGAGCTTTGAGTTATTCCAAGCTCTTGAGTATTTTTATTCGTTTTTTTAAAAAATACCATTCTTAGAATGTTTTTCCAATACAACATTAAAAAAAACGTTAAAACCCCTCTTTAAAAAACAGTTGAGAGTGTCAAACTTCTTAATCACATAATTCAATTTTTAAAGCTCACTAAGATAAATTTATAAACGAGTACAACGTTTCTTATTGATACCATGAAGCTATGAAAAATAATCCATATCCATATGGGGTAAAGACTAAAAACAATAGTGTTTTTTAATATTGTACTTAGTTTCTGAAGATACTCAAGCTTGTACAGGTCTTCTATGTTAATGTTATAAAAGAATCCAACAACAATAATTCCTGTTTGAATAAAAACACAATAAATGAATGAGGCAAGTAATTGTTTTAATACTTTTTCTTTTTTATTGATATCTTTAACTTTAGCGAACATGGATCTTAACTTATCTTTATTAAACGCACCTATCAATGCTAAAGATGTGATATTAAATCCTATTTGAATCGCAATAATTGTAAAAAACTCGGAGTTAGTTTCTTTAACCTTTGTTAAAATTTCCGTAACAGAAGTAAATGATAAAAAAGTAATTAGCCAACTTAATAAAGCTATAAGCCCTGGAACTACTAACTCAAGAAGTATTCTTTTTCTGTTAAAACCCTCTGAGTACGATTCCCAAATAAAAACAGAATCAGATTGTTTCTTCTTGTTGACCGGCCGTATCTTGGTTCCTGCTTCTGATTTTCCTGTTAATAGCCGCTTCCACATCCGTATCTTCACCTACCGGAATAATATTTGGTGTACCCGATTTGCCTTGTAGAGGGTTTTCATTATTAATAATAGCTGTCATTCTATTGAATATGTCTTCCATTGAAGCTTCACCATTAGCGTTGTATCTTACCTCAGCATAGAAGTCCCTTGTTATAGTATCTGGTGTGATTCTTTTAGTTTTGCCATTCTCTAATACACCTTCAATAGCATAGGAATCGTACTTCTGCTGTTCTATAATTGACTCGAAATACCTCTCGAATATTCTTATCATCGAACGTCCAGTTTTATTTTTAATTTTTATTTCCAAATCATAATCCTCTATATTATTTTCTTCTAACTCGGAATCAAGTACTTGGCTAACATCTATTTTATCCTTTTCGGTATTACTATCTAACGTAAGTATTGCACTTTTAACTTTTGTAAACTCTCTTAACTTGTCCATAAATTCAATAGGAGGAAGTGTTTGTAACCTATAGCAGGACCTCTTGTGTATTACAAAAGGGTGTTCGTTATTCTTTTCATTGAACCTTTCAACATATGGATAAATGATATCTTTATGCGTATGTAAAAATGATAACAGCAGTTTTCTTGAAAATACTTTATTATAATCATCTTGTACTAAAAGTAAACCTGTTCTACGATCAATCATAAAATAAACATTGTACTCAACACCATGATAGCTTTCTATAGTACCTACTTCTTCTTGAGTTTCAATATCAATTTGAGAACGCCTGACGCCATGGCGTGCTGTAATAAAATGACCTTCAACAATATTAGCATCATTAGACTGCCTAAAATCACCCAGATTTATCGAAACTGTATCATTTTTGAATTTCCTTTTTGCTTTATCAAGCCTTAAAATAGATGATAACAATAAATCTAATACTTCATTATCATAAGTATGCTCATATTGTCGATCTCCCGCAAATTTGGGCGTTGTAATTTCATAAGCTTTAATTGTAGTAGTTTTAACAGTCGTCAAAATATATCCCCCTGATCTTTTAGTTATCTTTCGACTATATACTACAAAAAGGGGCTTTTTTCCTGCTTTTTTAACAATATTTTTTATAATTTCAAAACCTCCTGTTACTTTTATCCCTGATTACCTTTATTATAATTCTACATTTTAAAATTCATCAAAGGACAAACGAAAATGGTATTTGTATATCCAAAGCAGTGCATGGCTATTTTTTCACCAGTAATCTCATTAAATATGGTCAATTCTTGATCACATATTTGTAATTGAACTTGTTCACATTGCGAATATATTCCGATTGGAACTGAATAACGATTAGACTCAAAACGGACTGTGTTGTCCTTATTCACATTCCTTGTTATAATTTTCTTATGGTAGCTTTCTGAAGTTGAAAGCGAAGAGGAGACTTTTCTTAGGTGTTGCTTTTCCAGGAGAAACACTTTGAAAGGTCTTTTTTTAGTTGTGTTATGAACTTTATAATTTCCTGTACGTTCTAACCATTGCCACGCTCGTTCATTCTAATCTTAGATTGTTGAAAAAATGCGGTACTTCGCAAAGTTTTGCTTAATGTACTTAACTACATTCTCAATTTTCCCCTTAGATTCTGGATCTGCTTTCCTACATAAGAAGACACTGAATTTCCTTTGTTTCACGTAACTTTGAAACTCTGTTGTTAGGATTATATCTCCTGCATTCTCACTTACGGCAATCAAATTATCCTGGTCATAGACAATTTCCTCAGCCATTCCACCGTAATATTGAAATGCAGCTTCATGGCAGCGAATAGTATCTGCAGTTGTAAAAGGACGATTTTGCCAAACCATGTATTTTGTCTCGAATGTGCTAGAACATAAGCGATGAAGTATAACTTAACATCCTTCTTCTGTTTAGTTTTTTGAACTGTTTGTCCCCAGTCTACCTGCATCTGTTTTCCTGGGGGTAGTTCATCTACGGCCCCATACTCTCTTGGTTCATCCATCTTTTCGATATTGTAGACATCTCTCATTTTTTTTACATAACGACGCACTGTACTTTCCCCAACATCTAAATCTGGGTATCTTTCTAGTAACCAATCATAAACTTGTGCTCCACTTAAACTAGGAAACTCTTGAAGCCAATTAACAATCAAGTCCCGGTAGGGATCTAACTTTTTCTTCCGATTTACTTCTCCAAATTCCTCTACGGCTTCCTCAAAAATCATATTCAAATATTTATATACAGTATTTCTTGCAATCTTCAGCTGCCTCGCAATTTGTGTTATATGTAGTTTTTTTGCATGCAACTGATGGATTTCTATGTAACATCAGCTTTTCCTCCATTACTACAGCCCCCTATAAACTGAATAATCTCAGTTTACTAAAAAAGGGCTTATTGGTGAAAAAGTGTTCATTCGAAATGAGCAAAATCTGTTTATTATATTTTAGCGTTTACATGGGCATTTCCGACACGTATATGGGTGAAATTGAAAGAGCAGAAACAAATGCAACTCACCATGTATTAGAAAAGATTGCGGATGTCTTTGAAATTCCGGTAGGAGACCTTCTCCAATATACCGACATACTTAACAAAATTAAGAATCCGGAAATACTTGTTGAAATAATTGAAATACTGTCTTCAAGATCATTAGAAGTTCAGAATGACGCAAAAAAGATGATTGAGATTCTTTTAAACGGGCTTGATCGTGAAGCGAAACTGAAATAGGATTGTAATTGCATTAGTAAAATACGGACCTATTAAATGTTAATAGTTAGTTGCTGATACATAAAATAACACCCTTCATTATGAAAGGTGTTATTTTTTATGGTAATTTTCAGTGCGTAACACATTCTATTGCTAACTAGCAAAAACCAAATCAACAAGCAGTATCTTCGCCGGCGCGCCACATATCAATGGTTTTATGGATAAACTGTTCCAGTCCCGTTTCTTCAAGCTTTATCGTTTTTTTGACGCGGATGCAGCCTTTTCCATAATTATAGCCCGCCAATAGAGTCTCTGCATTTTCTACCTTATCGATTGTACCGACATAGAGGCTGACATAATGCTTTTGTGCATTTAACGCAAAAACATAAATATCATCTTTACCATAATTCAACATCTTATAGCGAATCACCTCTTCCAATTCAGGTGCATACGCAAGGATCATTTGTCGTATTGTAAGTAGTTTTTCTTTGCGCCAATCGTTTTCAAGTAGATTTAAATATTCTTTGGCGGTCTTTGCATCGTATTGCATGGTTATCTCTCCCCCCAAATTCATATATTGTATGTAAAAGTGATACACTTTTGATGATTAATTAGTTAGTAGCTTTCCTTTTCCTCAGCTACCTTCATATTTCCAAAAGCTTGTTCTCTATACTTGCTTTCCCGCTTTAAGCGTGACCGTAGGTACTTTTCCAAATTTTTATCCGTACAGAAAACATAACATCCCTTTTGTCCTCTGGTCATCAATGTTCGATACGTATTCCTTATAATTTTGTCTGCAACTTCTTGAGCTTCTTCAGGTTTTTCTTTTAGCATTTTCTTTATCCCTTTAAGAGACTGATCCGTTTTAGCACGTTTTGTATAATCAGTTATAACTTGTCCATCGTCATAACGTAGATCATCGCCAATAATAACTCCTACAAAATCGAACTCTAAGCCCTGACAAGTATGAATACAACCTGCTTCATGTACTGAGTTTTCATCAATTGCCCATGTTGTCGAACTATCAAGGTTCCAGCTGATACCAAAATCATGTTCTTCAATTTTTATATCATGAAATTTTGAATTCGTGCGGTTATTCTTAGGCCATTCCCAACAATAACCGGAAACCATTCTAGATTTATTATTAATTTTATTTTTCTTTTCAATCTCTCTTTTCATTTCATTTGGATCAGAAAAAACCTTGAAATCATAGTCCATACCCATGTCATTTGCATTAGCTGTTTCTCGAATTTGTAAAACATCATCGAGCCAAGCAATATACCCATCAGAACCATCACATCTAAATTGTGAAGTTAGAACTCCCGACGTGACTTCTGCCCCATATTCTCTTGCATATTTTCTAATCATCTCAACACTACCGATGTCCTTCAAAGTCACCCGTTGATTTTCATCAATAAAGAATATCGCAGTCTTTGCAGTATGAATAATTTCTTTAACTTGATTTTCTCCTAAGTTTTGAAACATACCTGACTTTTCATTTAAGCGGTGCGCCTCATCAACAATTAACACATCTAGTTCATCACGTTCTGATTCGGTATAACTACCAGATCCTTTAAATAGGTTATCGATTCTAGTTTTCCTAAAATCACCTTTTAACTTAGTAGAATATACATTTCTTGGAGCAGAGTTTTTCGTTACGTATTGACATGTCATCGATTTATTTGTTAACGCCACTAGTAAATTGATTGCCAAGACCGATTTCCCAGTACCAGGTCCTCCTTCTATAATCATGACCTGTTTTGTATCTGTTTTGATGGCCCTCTTTGCTAACTGAATGGCAGTTTCATAAAAGACCTTTTGTTCATCGATCATGACAAACTCTTGGTTGCCCTTTAACATGTTTGATAATGAGTCTTGAAGTGATTTAGAAGGTCTAATTCTACCTCGCTCAATTTGATATAATATTTCCTTTTGATCACCGTATTTTATGTATTTCTTTATAAAGTCTCGAAGCTTCTCCACCTCACCTTTTGCATAAACCGGTGCAAGGTTCAGGTAATAGTCATAATGTTCATCAGTTAATGGATCATTTGGTCGAATTCGATAATTATGTAAATACGCACAAGGCTTTAGCTGTATAAATTGCTCTTGTACATTTTCATTATAGTCTTCAATTAACGCAGCATAAGACCACGCTTGATACGAAGGATGGGTGACTTCGTGCAACCCTCGGTTAAGTGCAGTCTTAACAATTGCCTCTTTTCCTTCAACTTTTTGTACTTCAGACCATTGTTTAAGTTCGACAATCACTACAGAATCCTTTTCACCATCATGTCCCGAAAGAAGAAAATCCACTCGCTTTGATGTATATGGAATTTTATATTCAATTGCTATACCTGCATCATCCGGGATTGATTGGTCATTTAATACACGATACATATGCAACATCGAATTATCCCAGGATCGAATTTCCGACTCACTTGTTCGACCTAGCTTTAATTCGAATTGGGTTAAAATATGAGAAACGAGAACATCTTTGTCAACATGATCAAGAAATTCTTGTTTGTTTGCTTCGTAAACAATCATTTGGGACCTCCTTCATTACCTATTTATAAGCATATTTTACCATATTTCTTATAGAGAAAAATTAAAATACCTCGCTGAGTGTTATTATTGACACTCTGCGAGGTTGTTTTTGTTTGATACCGGTGGTCGGGGTTGAGATAGGTTTATAGATATTGAGATTGTATGGTTTATTGCTGACGATGTGTAAAATTTGTGTAAAATGATTTGTATGTGTAAATTGCTAAAAGAGATTATCAGTGTAGAAGAGCCCCCCCCACATTTCTAGTTGTTTATATCCATAACTAATCATGTATCTGAACATCAACAGCATTGTCTTCGCTTCTAACTTCATATCGTTTTTCAGGCTTTCCATATACGTTTACCAATTGATGGCTTGTTGAAAACGAATTATCCTCTAGATAGGTGCTGCTACCGAACATTACTTCTTCGATATAATGGGATTCCTGCTCAATCCAGTTCGGCTGTTCCTTGCATAGACCTTCTACTCTCTTTATCATTGCAAGGTTTTCTACATTCTCCGTATCATCATTTGGCATAAGTATAAACAAATAATCCCTAGCTCTACTAATAGATACATTTACAATATTAAGTTTATTAAGAAACATATGCTTTGATGCCGATATAGACGGTGGCGGATTAAATAGGGCAATTATGATGTCACATTCATCACCTTGGAATCCATGGATTGTCCCTACTTGAACATCAATATTCTTAGGGAATATGAATGATGCCATTAACTTATCAATCAAGTCAGACTGAGCACGATATGGTGCAATTAAACCTATTCGAAATAACTCATCTCCATTAGCCTGTTCAATGAGTGTAGACATGTACTTTACGAACTCGAATGCAAAAAGTGCGGAATACACCTGATAATTACTTTTACTTTGTAGCCGTTTCGGTCGAAATACGCTCTCATACTTACTCACCGGAAATTTAATAATATTGATAGGTTTTATATCAATTGAATCTTCAATACCTAATGGTCGCCTGCTATCTTCGGTACGATTATGCTGCAATACACCTCCGTATGCAAACTGACTAAACACTTCTCCAATTTCAGGAGTACTTCTATATTGTGTGGTTAGAAGCTTGACAGGATACGGGTGAGGTATTGTTGTTGGTTTAGTAAATGAATCAAGCTCTACCAGAGTGTAAATGTTTTCATTTTTCCAAATATCGACAGTTGTAATTGGTTCAATCTGGAATGGATCACCCGCTATTATAAACTTCTCAGGTGTCTTTTTATACAGTGGATAAATGATGTTTACCAAAGGTATCATGGATGCTTCATCAATAATTATATAGTCCCACTTAAGCGCACTCAAATGAAGTCTCGTATCTCCTTCCGGAAGAAAATAATCATAAGGAAAACGAGCGATTGTCGTGACAGTTACATGTCTTGGAAAGGACCGAATATCGATAGTCTTATCACGAAAAACTCCGCTCTGCTCGATTTCACTGTCATTCGTCGCGCCAAATCGGACAAGCCAGTCCACGTAACTTTGATCTTTATCCATCTCCATTAGTCGACGCACAAGAACATCAGCCGCTTTATTTGTCGGAGTCAAAACAAGAATTTTCAAGTCTTTCTCTTTTTGCATAAGAGGAAGAATAACCTCTCCCGCTAAGTGCGTTGTTTTCCCTGTTCCAGGTGGCCCAAATACAAATTCTATATTTTCACAGAGATTGTTCTGCATATCATAGGAGTCATCGAAATCAAGTTTATTAAAGGATTTCCGTAGTTCCTCTAATAGAAACACAGGATTCTTTGCCTCGATTCTTGCCTCAGTGACTAATGATAAATCTATTCCGTCAATCTGTGCATTTGTCCTTAATTTTACCCTTAACGTGTATGATTTTACATTTACAACTTCAATTGCTACTTTGATTATCGATTGATCTGCAAAATGTAGTTCCAGAGGAATATCCGCAAGGTCTTCCATAGATTGTGGTAAATAGCGACTTGGGTGATTTAAAATTAGGGTTCGTGAAGTACCTTGCTCCCGTTCAACCTTTGAGAAAGTTATAGAAATTTCTCTACTATTGGTCTTGTTTTCTCCACTATTGAGCGATTCCAATTCAAGTAAAGCTTTAAACCATCCGAATGAGTATTTATCTGCCTTTAATGCTTTTTGAGTCAATTCATCAAGATAAGCAATTTCTGCTATTTCACTTGCACTACGTTGTTTTGCTTGCTCTATTTTCTGACTAAAATTGATAGACGGCTTCGTAAAGTCGTCCTCATCAGATTCAGTAGCTTCAGCTAAATCTGGAGTTGATGGAGCTCTATCTTTTGAGTCAGAAACAGCTCGTTTGCTAATCTCTTTTACAATACGAGAAACAGCTGAATCTTCTTGAATGTCATCTGTATCTTCATCTTCAACTATAGTTGAGGTGTCTTTTTTTGCACGATATTGTTCCGCAAACAACTTAAGTTCTTCGAGTGGAATATCGGATAGGGTTTCAGCCAGTTCAATTTTCGTACGCTGTTCATCAGTTAAACCATCATTGACATACTCACTATCTTTAATACGATCTACAATCTTCAAATAATTAATAAGCTCCACTGCCTCGTCTATTGACGTATTATATTGCTGAGATAGTGTTTGTACCGTTAGTTCCCCTGCTGCCACAAAATGCCCATCTCTATTAAGCAGCCATGGCGCTGTACGAAGTCGGATAGCTTCACTCGAATCAAACACCATTGACCTTGGGTTACGGTAAAAATACTTATATGCGCCATTAAATATACTTCTTATACCGTTATAAGAATAGCCATATTCAACATACTTTATTAACTGATTCCAAATCATGATAGATAATTCAACATTTTGCTCTTGAATTAGATATTCTATTATTTCTTTACTTCCATCTATATACTTTTCTTCCCATTTCCTATATCTAGTGTAATCAGGCCAATAATCACGAATTTGTTTAGCTTCTTCATAACTCAATTCACGTAATAAAACCCGCGGCTCATCCTTCACACCTAGGTCAGTAAAAAAACGGATTAACTCCTCTTTATTGCTTTCACCAACTAATTGTAAGTACTCACCAAATTCTATGAATTTTGTATCTAATTTAGCCTGAAACCATATCCTAAGATCATCGGTTGGTAAATAAAGATTACTTGCCTTGCCACGATAAATAGTATCATTATTGGCAGACCGGTATTTAATAAACGCACATTCTTTTATGAGTCTAATAAAATCATCGATTTCTGTTTTCGGACATTCTTTATAAAAGTCAAAGAATTTCAAAAAATGTTGAGTGGTGTTAATTCCCTCATGGTTATCTTTATAAAGAGGAAGAATATGATTATAGATTTCATCTCGCGATGATGGTAGATCAACGCCTAGTTGCTTAAGAAACTGGGCAGTGTCTTCATTTTCCAACAATTCAGGTAATACAGTATTAAATCCTTCCGTATCGGTTGGTAAAAATAACACAACTTGGTCATTTTCATCAAGAGCAGCTACTGCATTTCTTTCATGATTAAGAAAAATCGGTTTCCGTTTTATCAAATTAGTTCTTCCCCTTGTTTCAGAAACCCATCCATAGAACTTATGTAACCAAGAAACTTGCTGCGCCTCAATAAAATCACTATTAATACCACCAATAATGTCGTTATAACCATCAATAATATCATTTTCATCAATCCACACAGATGTAATTGACTCAATATAATCAGTAAGTGCCTTATTTTTCCGCAGCGTTTCCTGCCGGCCAAACGATGTGAAAACCCATTTGGCCTTCTGATTTCCCGTCAATGAAGCCAAATGAGTATCTTTAAATAATTCTGCAATATGAGGAATGTTTGCCCAAAAAGCATTTTCCATTGAAACGTAGCCATCCCAAGTTGGTAATAACTCATTATTACTCATTTTTTCTTGAATAGCAGTGTAAAATGGCTTGAATGAAATCTTCCTTTTGTCGTTTATATCACTAAATCTGCTTTCCTCATAAGGAATAATATCAAATATCTCATCAGTAATGAGGGGATGACCTTTTACTAGTCCAATATCCCTAAGATAAATTAGACTGTCTGCTGCCAAATCTGCTAACAATTCTATCAACTCTTGGTTATGTTGAACTCCTGCGCGGATTCCCTCGCGGCTATCAGTAAGCAAGAAAGGTGCATGAAGTATAAAGTTTAGACCAGTTACTTCTTTTGTAGGAAAGAAACAAAATGCGGTATGTTGTTTTGGACTCAGATTTTCTTCTTCATCGAGAAAAAAACCGACCGAATAATTATGTTCGTTCTTGTCTTTTCGTGTAAACAGCCACAGTTTATCTTCATAAACCTCTTCACCGTAATTTTGAGTTAGACAAATAAGCTCTGCGACCGTTTTACCGAATTGTAGCTTTTCCAATATAGATTTCTTATACGACCCTAAAACTCCAGCGATTTCAAGCGAAATAGATTCAAGACATGAAAGAAACAAAAGAGGGTAATCTAAAGTACAAAGTTTCTCTGAAATATCATCATACGCCTCGGCCGCACTTCTGTCTGGGTGATCAAACGGAAATAAAAATAGTGTTTCGTCTGTTTTCCTGCCAAAAAAATCTTCTCTAATCCTTATCGGAACAATAAAACGATCTATTTTAAAATAGATATCCGGGTCATAAATATGCGGTGTTGAGGTGTATTGAAACACTGACTTAAACCCCACACCAAATTTCCCTATGGAGGCCTCGTTTTTATTAGAGTTAGCAATGGAAGTAATTGCGTTAATATCACCTAACTTACCACTATCAGAATCTTCTTTTTCATTAGCTGGATCTGAAATAGTAAATCGCCTTGATCCGTTATGTGCAAAGATTAATTTATCCTTATGCAGCACAAAACGAGCAGATGTTGCTTTAGCATCATTTGCGTTTTGGAGTAACTCATAAATAAAGTGTGCTTGGTCAGAATACTTCTCGACAACACTTGTCTTCACGCCGCGCAAAGCAGGGACTTCAAGAATGTCAGCAATATGCTCTCTGTCCTTTGTTAATTGGTCAAAATATATATTCTCGTGAATAATCATTAATACTTCCCACCCTAAAATAATAATGAAAACTGTGCTTGCCCCCGAATGCCTTTATGCCCCACAGACAACTTTATTTTATCTGCAATTATTAATTAAGTATAAAAATCACCAAATATCTGGAAATAGGTAAAGCTAATTCTTAATCAACCAGAACTTTCTCTCCACACCAAAGGCTCCTTTTTCATTTGGAACAATACCTAAATCAATACAGTATTTTTTATAAGATTCTTCAAGTTTATTATTTGATTCAGGTTTAAATCCTAATATTTCATTTATTACTTCATTTGTAATTCTTCCATCTTTCCTGCTATTATTCTCATGCTTTTCCATTGTATTATTTTGATAACCAACAAACCTACTTGGGGCAAAAATCATATTCTTATCATTATCAAGTACTATGAAACAAGTCCCTCTTTTTATTAACCTTGTAAGATATTCTTTATATCTAGTAGAATTTTTATACTCTTCTAAGGTATTAATATTCGTTAATAGTTCTTGGTAGTTCGTAATTAAATTCATTGATAGATTGTCCTCCTTAAAACTAATTTTCACTTATCAAATATAATATAGTAATATTTTACCATATATATATTTAATTCTATTGAATATTCGAAAATATATTCATACTAATTAACTGTTATGGATAGTTCGAATAGCATTCTTCAAGTTATCCCCCACATTTAAATTAGTAATAAGAGGTTCTCATGGTAGTAAGGACTTTTTTAACACTTCAAGATTATATGTACAAAGCGCTCTCACAGTTGAGCGAATAATTTTGGAAACTTTTAATTCTTCCTTGAATATAAATTTTGTCAATTCGATATTTTCCTCTCAACTATCCTTTGATGAATAATTGAATAAGACTGTATAAGAAATTACTCGATAAAAATATAACAAAGGGTCGGCCTGTGGTTAATTAACAGTAACGCTAGCAAACCCTTGTAAAAAGGGGAATAAGATGCAATTAGATAATGATGTATTTAGTAGTTGTGGAAATTGTAATAATAAAATGAAAATAGCTAATGATAATTTTGAATGTGAAACTGATTCTTATGAAAGAAATATGGGATCTGAGATTAGTTATTCATTTTATTCAACCATCGAATGTCCAGAATGCTTTAATGAGATTGATTTAAAAATTAATGACGAACCCCTACCACTGGTATCTATAGGTGAAAATAAGTTAAATTAAGAAACGATAAAAAACCCACACGCAAGTTGATTTATCAATGTTTGTGGGTTTTTTTGAATTTGGAGAAAACGGGTGAATAAGCTGAGTTTGAAATTTAGCAAAATAAGCATATTGTTTTATATTACAAAGCTTCCTTGTAAAGAGTTCCTCACACATGAGAAATTTTCTTTCAAAGTACGGGCTGGGCACGTAATATAAATAAACTGTAGGTACTAACTCCATAAACACCCGTTCCATATAAAGTGATTAATGTATATTCATATATTCATCGTCTCCAGCAACATCTTTTCAATATTCAACTCCTGACTAGGTACGATTATGTTTGTAGACAATTGTTGTTTTTCTTCTAAAAGTTTATCAACAATCTCCTCAACCGTTCTGCCAAGTGATTGTTTTTCATCCGTAACAATTGGAAAATAGACTGTTACATTCTTCTCTTGGCCAATGCGATATACACGGTCTGTTGCCTGGTTTTCGACTGCGGGATTCCACCATCTTGTGTAATGAATAACATGATTTGCACTGGTTATCGTTAAACCTGTTCCAGCTGCTTTGTGTGATAGAATCATAACGTCAAAACCTGGTTTTGTATTAAATTCATCGACCACTTGTTGTCTTCGATCCGTCATTCCGTTGATTATAGGAGGTACAATCCCAAATTTATCAATGATTTGTCCTTTTAGTATATTTTGCATTTCTCGATACTCAGTGAAGATGAGGACTTTTTCATTTTTCCCTTTAATATTCGCTACTAGATCAGGTGTCTTTTGTATACTTTTACTTGGTAAATTACGCAAAGTTGGATCAAGTAAACCAGGATGAGATGAAAGCATTTTAAGTTTCATAACACCCTCAATTGGTTTAATCTCTTTTTCTTTGATTTGATTGATAATTACCTGATAATAGTTTTTGTTGTTCTTTAACTATTTCACAAATAATAGGTTTTAAAATACTTATCAGGTAACTGCCCCTTTAACTCTTTAGCTTACGTTCCTATTTTTATATATAAAAGCAGAACTGACTCTAGATATTGTTTCAATTTTGCTTTTTATCAACCAAAAACCACGACTCTCTCCTTTTCGTTGCTTTTCCACCATTTGGTGCAAACTGGAAATAGAAGTTTTTGGTTTCTAATTCTTTAAAAAACGGTGTAAGTTCTTTTCCTCCAATTACCCATAAACGGCCATTTTTAGGTCGTTTATCAATGAATTTAAGATTATTGGTAGTTAGATAGGTTTCAAGCGAAAAATCAGACTCTTTTTTACTAGGTTTTGAGAGTTTTGTTTTTTGTTGTTTTTTAGTTTTTTTTTTCTGAGCTGTATTTTGGTTTTTCGGTCTTGCTTTCGTTCCATTTTCTGTTTTCACCTTCGGTTCATCCTCAAAATCGTTTGCGTAGATTCCTTCATTGCAAATCGATAGAAACGGACAGTAGCGACAATGTCTACCAGGAATCGCCTTGTGTAAAACGACATTTTCATTTGCTACTTCATCTTTATTTCTATGGGCATAGCTTGTTGGAAGTAAATGCAAATAACTAATTGCCTGACTGTACTTTTGGTCATCCAACTCAATCTTCTTCAATGAAGCATATCGATTTGGAATTCTAGACTCATACAAAAAATTCCGATTCATATCACTCCATTGCGGAAACCAAGAATCAACTACATTACGTAGTTCTTTCTGTGCTATTACGTTACTATTCACAAGCATAGGGAGAGTTGCAATCAGGTTTTGATACAAAAAACGGTGATGAAAATCAGATTGAAAGCTGGTGTGCTCATTTAAAATAAAGCTAAACGAAGCTCTTTTCCCACATACTTTCGCTTCTCTTTCCATCGAAAGGGTCCAACCAGCATCTTTCACATCGATTTGCTCGTTGATTTCTTTTTTACCTGCTTCTACTTCTTTTGTGACTCTTTCCATTTGAATCGATTCACAGTTTAATAGTTTTAGATACAAAGCAAGCTCTAATCTCGATTCTTTTCCAACATGCTTCGCATAGGAGAACCGCACGTCATCAGATGAATGAAACAGCACATACAGCAAATACCGAGTAATCGAACTGCTTTGTTTCTTTCGTTCTTCAAACAAGTGTAGTTCAGGAGTGTTTTCTTGAAGCTGGACCAAGGTGTCACGAGAAATCGGCCATAGGGAGTAGCCTTGAGATATCGGCAATGCCTTATGATCAGCAAAAGCTAAATGAAACTTTCGGTTGATACGAAACGGTGCTCCATCTGCCTGATCAAAAGCAAATACTTTGTCAGAAACTGACTCCGTCTCACCTGTTTCGCTAAGCGAACCATCTAAGAAAAACAATAAGCCCTTTGAGATGTCCTTAAGGGAGAACAATAGTTCTTCGTCTTTTACATCTGCTATTTCTTCCACCAAATTCGTGATGATTTCCTTTTCATCGTCCTCAAAAAAGTCTTCTACATTTTTCAAAACCATTTCTTCTAACGTCTTGAAATGGGAGGTAATACTTCTTTTCGTATCCCACTCACCAAAAAGAGCATCATTCATCCCTTTTAATAGCTTAATCCCATCGATAAGTTTTTCCAGATTACTTGTTGACACTGAAAAATAGGAAAGCTGCCTTATTGGCATTGAATGAAAGAGATGAGCTCTATTAGACAACGCATGTTTGTTGGTTTGTTCTGTCTTTTTCTCCAATGACTTCTTTTCTTTAATTAAGTTCTCTATCATTTCAATCCACGAATTAAAGTTTGTAGCTTTATTACAGTAAGGAATGACTTTTTCCAATGATTTGACATACTTTCTCAAATCTTCACCGTTAAGGATAAGACATCCAGAAGAGAAGCTGTCCATAAGAGCTTCAGCAGTAACTAGCTCTTCAAAGGTTTCCGATCCATCTTCTAAACCTGTTTTGCGGTTTTTCATTTGATGGAGCCGATATAAAAATCGTCCAATTGGATAATCTGTTAACTTTTTCTTGGATGGCTCTACAAACTCATTGGCAATCAAATGTTTCTCGATATCACTGGCCCTTGGTGTAAGGATATGAAATGTCTCCTCCATCTCATTTCCATTACCAGCAGTCGAAACGTACCGCTCTTTCTCGGATTCGACGAAATGGGCTATATCATTGTAGACCTCTACCTTTTGGTCCACTTTTATCTGAGATCCACCCTCTAGGCTTTCAATCAGTCTTGCTGCAAGTGGATGTATTGCGACATAATCATCAACCACTCTATACGTTTCATTTATCCCGATTCCAAGGAAGGTTTTTACCGTCTCAAATGTATTTGGAAAACGGCTATCATAGGAATTCAGAAAGACTAACTCAAAATCATCTTCTAGTCGCTGTAATACCTTCTCCTGAATTGGTGTAATGAAGTAAAAACCATGCAAAATGAGTTTCTTTTTGGCGAGTGACTTCTGAATGGACAGTCTCCAATTATCCTCAAGGAGATTGCTTAGCCTTCTTTTATGAAGGAGCATTGTCCGTACTGGACCATTCTTTTTCTCAGTAAATAACTCTTTACCCCAGTTATTTAAAGCTACTGTCATCGTATTTGTGACATGCTTCGTCCCTTCTAGAAAATACCGTAAATCCTTCGAGTTGTTTTGCAACATGCTTTGCATTCTGTTCCATATTTCCAAAAAGATAGTCTCAGGTTCCGTTAATTGGCTCTTTCTCTTTAAAAGATTAGTTGGTGTTAGTCCTAGTTCGGTTACCATTCGTAACGATTTTAGGACTTGGAGCTGATTCCGCTCCATCGCTTGAACAACGAGTCGGTTTCCTCCTGGATTTTCTAACCAAAGCTCCGATTGAATATCCGAGAGGGTAAGAAATTGTTTCAACTGCGCTTTCGAGCTTGACCAGCTGACTCCGGCAAGCTCTGTATAAAGCTCAGAAAAGGTGATGATAGGAGCTTCTATCCACCGTCCCATTTTAATTGATTCGCCTAAGCCCGTCTTCAAGCTATTGGTTGCGACGATATGAAGACAATCAGCATACTCACGATAAAAAAGTGAATCAGAACGATAAAGCTGTGCCGGAGCCTGATACGTTAGTACTTTTCTTGTCATCGTTTCTCCTCTTCCTTTAATCGAATTAATTCTGACCAATTATACAAGTTGTTTTTATCATACTTAGGTTTCACACACTTAACCACTAATCGATGTTTTGCACGAGTTAAAGCAACATACAATAAACGGGCTTCTTCACGAATGCTTTCGTTATCCTCGACTGTCTTTAAATCATCGTAATTAGTTGACTTTATTTCGTTAATTTCTGTTCCTACGTTCGACTTCCAGCCAGCTTTGATTTCTTCATTTTCTCTTACAACAATCATGTTCTGAGCTGATTTTTTGACCAAAGCTTGATTCGTATATGGAAGGAAGACAGTATCAAATTCTAGCCCTTTTGCTTTATGAACAGTCATGACACGTATGAGCTTCTCTACATTGTATATTTCTACTTCCATCTCATCTTCATCACGATTCGTTGCGACCTGTATTTTGAGCCAATCACGTAGTTGAAGAATCCCAAGCATGGAAGGTTCCAATGTTTCACCAGCAATTTCAAGGATTCTGTATAAATTCAAACGGTATCTTTGTATCTCATGGTCTTGCATATTCATTGCCTTTAAAACTTCCTGATATGGGTTATTCATAAGAATTCGATAAATCGCATGTAGTGTTGGCTTTATTCGTAAATCTTTTAACGCTTCGGAGTACCCCTTTACCTCATCATGTGATAGCTGATTCATAACTTCATCACGATTGCCTTCATAAGAAATGAACTCTGCTGGGTTAAATGACTTAGTAGAAAAAGCGGTTTGACGAAGTGCATAAAAGCTTTCAGGTTCGTCCATATAGCAAAGGGCATTAATTAAAATAAGCAAGTCTTTTGCAGCTTTAGATTTAAACAGACTTCCACCTGTTGTTACTTCAAACACAATCTCTGGATGATTCTTACGAAGATTTTCTAGCAACTTTCGCATTTCCTGTGCTTGATAATTGGTTCGCACTAAGATTGCCAATTCAACCGGTTTGTCTTGCTTTTCATCGTCTTTTTCCCTTATTAGTTCACGATACAGGTCAAGCGTAGCCTTAAAAATATCAGTTGTTTCAGTATCAACCTTATAAGGTTCCGCGTATTTCGTTTCTGACAATGTCGGCACAAGACGCCTTCCTTCTGTGTCATCAGACTTAGGTAATACTTGGAGCAAATGGTTGCGCCACACATCAAAGATGTCCTCAAGCGGATTAAGAATCGCTGCATCAGTTCGGTAGTTTTTTTTCAATTTATATTCCTGATTGATTGTATGCTCCCCTAGTTTTTTGGTAAGTAAAGCAAACGCTGTATAGTTTGCCCCTCTAAATCGATAGATTGATTGTTTAATATCCCCGACAACAAAAAGTTGTGCTTCCGTTATTGTCGTGAGCATATAAACCAAATCAATTTGAACATCATCTGTATCTTGAAATTCATCAACAAATAAGAAACGAAACGGCTTACTCATTTGTTGTTTATTTAAGTGTGGTTTAAATTCACTAATTTTTTGAGTCAAGTCATTTACCGTAAGCACGTCTTTATTCAATTTTTCCTGTTTAAACTTCATTTCACATTTTCTAATCACATCTTTTAATAAGTGGTAATAGGTTTTCTCTAGTTCGTTAGATGGAACTGTACCCCACTGGATTTCATGATGATCCTCAAAAATAATTCCTTTTTGTTCAAGCTGATTCCAGAAGTGATCAATCAAATCGATAATTTCATAGTCTTTCAACTTTCCTAAATCATGATAGGTCAAGCTGTGTTCTGAAACATACTCATCAAGAACCCCAGCAATCAATTCCTCTCGTTCCCTTTTTAGAGTATGCACAGAAAAATTCCTACCCATACCTAGCTCCGAGCTGAAATCTTGAATCAAAGTTTTTGAATATGAAGGAATCGTCAAAATACTCATTGCAGTAACTTCTTCACTCCAATTGATATATTGAATTTTTTTCGTGATTTCAAAAAGCTTTAATAGTCGTTTTGCAAGTTTTGACTTCATATTATCAGCTGCTTCGTTCGTAAAGGTAATCATTACAACCTCTGATAAGCTATCGACTTTATCTGTGTGAAGTAAATAGATAATTCTGGAAATCATTGTTTCCGTTTTTCCACTTCCTGCACCTGCTTCAACCATTAAGTGTTTATCAAGTGATGCATGTTCGACCGCATATTGTTCAAAGTTAAATGTAGATGAATCTCCGATTTGCTGAAGGAGCTTTTTTTGTTCTTTATTAAACATACCGTCCTGGATGTAAAAATTATAGTTCTCCGCAATGGTCGATTCGTGAATACGTAGGTTGTCTTTTCCTTTACCCTTATAGGGTGAAATCCATTCAACCCTTACACCATTGCTCAAGAGCTTATCAATTTCTACGTTATAGTCCTTAGGATTATTATTTCCTACATAGATAAGTGAATGCTTTGGTTGTTTTGATGGCTCGTTCACATTCGTTTGTGAACCCGCAGAAGGAAGAACATATTTCTCAAGTTCGTCAATTGAATTGGAAGTATCCGATTGAATGGTCAGCTCTTTATAAATCAACTCAACATCATTGTCACTGTAGGCATAGAAAGGATGTTGCTCGGTTCCAATATTTTGTGGATTTGTCTTCGAACCATGTAGTGGAAGAAAGTAATCTCTATATCCTGGGTTAATCCGTCGTCTCGCCGTTTGCATCTTTTTATTTGGGATATGAGTATCATTTCCTTTAAATAGTTGTAATCCTAGCTTTTTTTCACCTATGGTGACGACCAAATCCTGTTTAGCTTCAATATCGTAAACATAGTTCAATTGCACATCATCAAACTTATAGTTTTTACTTTCTGTGAGCTTAAAATAAAAATGCAAGTCACGCACCAAAGAGTCATACGCTTGATCAATCCGGTACAGATAAGCAAAATAAATTAACTCATCTTCTCTGATATGTGAATAGTAATCATTCATATACAAATCACGAAACTCTTTATTCGAAGGCAATTTTTTCAAATCTATTATCTTATCATATAAGAATGATACAAATATAGGCATTTGTTCGTTTCTAACATTCGGATGTCGCTCGATTTGTTCGTGGAATTTTTGATAAGAGCGCTTAATTGTTTGTTCAATATAGGTTGAGGACTGAAGAATTCTAATTACTTGTTTCTCAGGTCTTAGTTTTAATTTCATAATTGACCACCCTTTCCACATAGGTGAGGCTTGTGAGTTAGTTTTTAAATTTGCACATAGGACTATTATACCAAGAAAACATAGTACTGTAGGAAACATATTTTAACAATTAGTAAAATAATTGGAAAATATGTGCTGTTTACAATATAAAAAACTGATCCTTGATTTTTATGATTCGAATGATTTGTAACCATATACATGCAATTCTCTAGTTGGAAGGATTATTGTATCATGATAGCAATACAAAAGTTATTTTTGGACAGAAAAGAACATCAGCCCATACTGGTATGAGCTCTTGTCACTCTAGCTCTAGTTCATTGTTTTCGAAATTAAGAAAAGCTGGGGTATCACTACCCCAGCCTAAATATTATAATAAAATGGATTTAGTCAATCTATAAGTTGTAGCTAATAAGACATAGTTAAGAGTGAATCATATGCCCCAATTTTTTTCAAGTATAAATGTACCCATTGTGTAAGCTTATCAAAAGCCTCAGTTGGTGATAATATATCCCACATTTCAACAGCTCCCGATAGATTAAAGTATTTAGCTATATCTCGAACGAGATTACGTCGCTGCTTACCAGTTAATATATGAATAGTCCCCTCTTCTTGTAGTTTTTCTACGTATTCAAGCATTTCAAATAGTGCTCTCATAGCCACTTTATTCCTGGACAGAAATTTATTTTCTATTGTTTGCCCAGCTAAATCTTGATCTTCCAATAGTAGTTTAGTATATTTATAGGGGTCATCTAGTTCTTTATCATATGTTAATTCTACATACCACCACAACCGAGATAAACCATTCCGATACATTCCTTTTTGTCCGAAGAAATAACGAGTTTTGATGAATTCTACAGGGTCTCCCTGTGCTTCTTCAATAGGCCATCGCTCTCTCATGAACTGCCAATACTCTGTATGAGTTAACAAAGTCCAATAGTTTTGATCTGAAGCCAAAGTATATGGCAAATCTTTGTAAGCTGAGTATAGTCGTATTGCATTGTCTAAATCATCTGCGCTTCTATTTTTAGTATTCGTAACTTTTAACTGTAGCAAATTAGACGCTGTGATATTTAATTCCTTTCCCAACCAAGATTCTTTAGATGTATACAGTTCTAAATTTTCTTGAATGGTTCCCTTCAACTCTAGTAATTTTGTATTTTCTAAATATAATTTTTTCAATTCTATCCTCCATCTACTATTTATTCCATAACGAGATAATCGCTTAGTGAATTAAGGGCCTCTTTTACAACATCTTTCAAAATAATATGAGCTATTACTGATGCTCCTATTTCATTGATTTTTTTAGGGTCAATTTGAAGTTGATCTAATTGAAATAATATAGATTTATACCATTCATTATCTTGCGCTGGATCTGTATTATTCCCTTCTTCAACTTCCCAAATATAGGTTAAAGCATCTATTAATGCTGGTAAGTAATACATTGTTATTAATAATGGATTAATATGCTCGTAACGCTGAATATTTGAGATTTGTTCATACACTTTTGGTGGTAATTTTATATCAATTACATCTTCGTTTCCAAAATAAACATCATACGGTTCTGGATTCTCTTCGTCAGATTCACGTAAATTAAAAATTGACTTTGCTGGTACAAATGGGTCTTTTTCTATAGGTAATGTTACACCAGGTGCCACGGCCAAGTACTTCCCTTTATCGAAAGTTAGTACCTGACCATCATAATCTTCATGTAACAACTCATTCTCGTAATCAACGATTGTAGTATTTGCAATTACTACAAAACTAACTTCTACTTGCTTCGTTAGTTTCTTTTGATTGATAAGGAAAGTCAATTCTCTATTTGTTGTTGTGAAAACTTCGCGGTACATACTTGATGAACAATCTATAAGTGTAGCGAATACAGCTTCATGATTATTTACCAATTCCTCTAGTCGAGAATTTTCAAGTTCAAACTTAACACTAAACTGACAAAACCCATCATTCATTGGGGTTACTTCAATGAGTTCGGCATTAAACTTACTTTTTTTATAATCGTCATTAAATTCTGCTAACACAGGGTGCGGAAAAGCTGTTCTTTGTATCTTCATACTGTTTGAACCTCCAGTGAAAAAGGTGTCAATTCGTTTACTGTTACATATAATTCACAACGTTCATCTTTTGCAAGTTCTATTGGACCAATCACATTTTCCGCCAAGGTAACCGTTTGCATGTTGTTATCTTTTTTTACTTTTACATCTTTCACTGATATATCTACTAATCTCCCATTTTCACCCTTCGCTTGAATTTGTAACCTCACATTACCAGAAACCTTTGGTGTAATTACTATCTTATAATTATCATTTATTCCATCATAGATTGAACGAATCCGAGAAATACTCCCTTTTTGCTCTCTAGGTTTAGGATTTGGGCTTGGTGGAGTTGGATTTGGTTTTGGATTTGGATTTTTCTTTCTCTTTCTTTTTTTATTTTTTAATTGTTCACGTTGAGAAAATGAATGAGGTATAATTTTAATAGACTTAATGTTCTCTCTTAAAGCATCCTCACTAATCTCAGCTAATGGTTCTGATTTGTCGCTTTTTTTAGGTAAAATTTGTTCTAAGCCTATTAGATCAATTGACTCCTTTTTGATTTTTGGTGCAAGACCATGAACACTATTAGAAATCCATTTATCAATTTTTGCTATGACTTTTTTAATTTCCTTGGCTTTTTGAACTTCTTCATCTTCCAAGTATTCATTCACATTCACATGCCAACCTTTATGTGTAGCTGTTTCAGTCTCTGATAACCTTTCATTTAATTCTTCTCCTTTTATTGTTAAGAAACCAGCAAAGCGAACAGGAGGTTTTCTAAAGTTGTCTTTGTTAAATATTTTCATACCCGATAATCTATTCATTGAAATCGTATTACTAAAACCTTCATTTTTTGCTAAATGCAAAAGTACAGGTTGTAACTCAACAACATCATTAAGCTTTATATCAAGACTAATTACCTGCCCCTCAGTTAAAGCAGTGTAAAATTCTTTTATGATGTGGTGACCAGAGGATTCTGATTGACAAATTTCTTCAATAATACCAGGCAAAGTTTCTTTTGAAATTACCTTACCATCTACATTGACAATTAGCTTTTCTTCATAAAGTGCTAGAAGGAAATTTTCTGTAATTACCTTAACAAAGTGATTTTTCCAATTTTCATCAAATTTGAAACCAAAAATAAACTTATCCGTACCAACTTCATTCCGTTTGAATTGTTCAGGTAATAAAGATAAATCAGTAATTGGTCTATAACCATTCTTTACGCCATAATAAATATTCTCTCGATACTTTCTGCCACCCATTTTATAAGTAGCAAGCTTTGCTACACCTTGAAATCCCGATTCCATTTGCTTGTTTAAGGTTCCATACAAAACCATACTATATTTAGAGGCTAAAAATGGAGCGTGCTTTCCTAATCCTCGTGAACCATTAGATCCAGCTTTTTTATCAGAATGTCCACTACTTTTGACTAATGAAATCCACTTACCTTCTTCGTCACTCGTAACATCACTTAAACCAATTGTTTTATAATCGCGAGCTGCTAAAATGACAATTTTCTCTTCATTTTTAATCGTATTATACATTTTATCGAAATATCTATAAGTTTTAGGATCGTTTATCCAAGAGTCCCGAACTGCTTGAACTATTCCAATAAATTCATCTATATCAAACAAGGTCTTATCTTTTTTTAATGAAAATTTTTTAAACTCTAATATAACTGGACCATCTACTTCATGATCTTTTGCATCAAGTGCATCCTGAGTCAATTCTCGTGGAACATGATATATTGGGTCGTCTTTAAAATTTTCAATGCCTGCATGATTTAAACCGCTTCTTGAATTGTCTGTATTCTCTGCTGAATTCCAACCTACTAGATTTTCTACCATTTTATATCACTCACCTCTACTCATTTTCGAAATTTAAATGTTGCTACCTTTTCTTTTTCTCCATCATTGAATTTAGCTTTTAGTAAACGAAACTCTTCTTCTAATTTCGAAAGAATTTGTTTAACATGTTCATCAGTATAATCATAGTTGTTACGATTTGCTAGATTCCCAATTAATCGTATTTTTTTTATAGTTTCAGTTACTCGCTTTTCAGCTAACTCTTCAAACTTATCTCGCTTTTTATTCTCAACCACATTACACCACCCCTATTAAATATAATTAAAATACAGAATATAAAATTTATATATTATTAGTATAATATCATTTTTATAATAATTCAATAATATAAGAATAAAATACTAGATAATAAAAATGTAGTTCATATTTTTCGTATGTAGTTTACCTCTTCTGTAACAAAGTTAATGTACGAAGCATGTAATAACCTAACATTTATTTATACAAACTAACCAAGATTTTAAATCCTACAAATTTTGTATTTTACACCACTTATCTTTCCCTATTTCCTATTTCTTTCTAGCTAGCACTTTCTTATCTTTTATGAAAAATGGTATAATAGATTGTTATTAAGACTGAAGGGTGATTTACATGCATAGCAATTGGGGAGGCGCAAGAGCTGGTTCTGGAAGAAAAGAAATCCCTGATGAATTGAAGAAAAAAGGGTATACTTTTCAATTGGTAGAAGAAGACATACAATTTATTGAATCATTCAATGGCAAAAATAGAAGTGAAGCGTTACGAAATCTAATTGATGAATATAAAAACTTGAAAAAACAAATTGTTTTTCCAAGTTCTGATTGATAGAATAATTATATAATATACTAAGGAGCAAAACATATGACATATACTGTGGGAAGTTTATTTGCTGGTGTAGGTGGGATTGATTTAGGGCTCCAACTCGCAGAGTACAACAATGACACATTCGAAATCTTATGGGCAAATGAAATTGATGAATATGCAGTTGCAACTTATTGCCACAATTTTAAACACCACCCTGTTATTCCTGGTGATATAGAACAAATACTAAACCCTTCTCCGGAATTGGACGAGAAAAAAAAAGCAGAATACATTCAAAAGAGAGAAGAAATCCTTCAACATGAAATAGATGTTTTAGTCGGTGGCTTCCCTTGCCAAGCATTTAGTATTGCTGGCTATAGAAAAGGGTTTGAAGATGAAAGAGGAAATTTATTTTGGAGTATTGTTAATTTAATCAAATTATTAAATGAAAGACATGCTAAAAAGCCTAGTGTGCTTCTCTTAGAAAATGTAAAAAACCTAAAAAACCATGATAATGGAAATACGTATATGGTTATCAAAAATGAATTACAAAAACTGGGATATACCGTTAAAGAACAAGTAATAAATACGAAGGATGTTACTCATTTACCTCAAAATCGTGAAAGAATTTATATCGTGGCTTTTCTTGACAGTAAAGTTGCTGATCAATTTACGATGTTTGACAATGATAATATAAGTAATTACAAAATAGAAAAGACAGAAGCAGAAAGAATTGAAAATATTAAAAATGTATTAGAGTTACATTTAACAAAGTCTGATAGTGAAAAGTATTATTATACTAAGGAAAAATATCCTTCATATTTCATTACGGAAGAGGAGTATTTTTCAATAAACCAAGAAGATAGAAAAGAACATAGAGTTAATATTGATGAAGAAATTACTGAAGAATATGAATTCTTTCAAGTTAGGCGCGGAATGTATGTAAGGAAAAATCAAAATGGAGTTTGTCCTACACTAACAGCTAATATGGGTACTGGGGGCCACAACGTCCCTTTAATTAAGGTACATGACGGTGTTCGAAAACTAACTCCTAATGAAACATTTAAATTACAAGGCTTTCCTATAGGAAAAGAATATGAATTACCAACTGAATATAAAGGGAGACCTTTTTCTGATGGAAGGCTATATAAACAAGCTGGCAATGCAGTATCTGTTGATGTTATTACATTAATTGGAGTTGAAATACTGAAAGCATTAGCAAGCACCAATAAAGTTGAGGAAGATAAATTGGTAGTACAAACTCCTTAGTAGAATGCCGGATGACAAAACAACGAGGAAGAATTATTTTTTATATTCTTCCTCGAAATCTGCATATGAGCCTGTACTCGCAAAATTTATTTTAAATTTGTATTCATCCAATTTCGTGACCAGTACAGAATCTATACCTACTCGATCTAAATCCTCATATGTAACTAACTGTCCTACTGGCACCTGTAAAACAGTTCTTAATATCCAGTGCCCTAATAAACGATTAGGATTACTCATGAACCCTTTTCCTCCTGACTGGCAAACTTTTGCATTAATTTCTTTACCATCCGGAAGAACTAAAGTAAATGATTCTTTTTCATCGGTTATTACATCATAAGGGAAAAAGCCTTCAAACTGTTTGTGAATCCAACTAGGAATGGGGATATACACTTCATCCTGATCTCTAACCCTTCCACCAGCATTCCACTGATTTAAACCACTCTTTTCTTCCACTTTACCAGATCTAGCTGAATAGAGAGGAAGAAAAACTGAATCAAACTGCTCTTCTCGTTCGTTAATAATATAGTTTGCCCCTTCGCTTCGCAGAAGAAAATTATAAGGGTCATCTAAAATTTCCACATTAAAAACAGCAATTGGATTATTACATATAAACTGTTTATATAAGGTACTTTTTGCAATATAGAATTTGTAACTTCCATATTTGTCTTTAAAGAAAATATTTTTATCTGTCGTTTTCTTCTTATCGAGTTTAAGGGTTTCTATATCCATGTAATGCATTTCCTCTTCATGGATTTCAAATATACCATCCTTCCTTGTCACAAGATGGTATATCATTTTATTTGTACCGTGCGCACGCTCCGTTGCTGCTATACGGTTATTCCTTAGTTCAGCAATTTTCAACATAGTACCTTCTTCGTCTAAGTATCTAAACTTTTCAATGTCTTTATTGAATTCTGCAATTTTTTCGTATTTCTTTCCGTTTCCGTGTGTAAACGTTTTCAACCCTATACCCGTATCTCCCTTGAAGGCATCAAATGAGATATCGCCCCTAGAAAGATTATGTGCACGAAGAGCCTTACAAAAAATATTTTCCGCAGCACGATAATATAAATAAGGTGTTTTACTTTCACTAAATAATTTAGAAAGTGAGCCTACCACTTTTAATAATAGAACATAATCCTCTTTTTCTTTTATCGTTTGCTGATCAAAAAACACAATCCTACCTCCTAGCTTGATATTACCAAATACGTACTTTTTTAATGCATGCAGAAAAACCCAATATCCACCGTTTAAATCATTCTCTAGATCTTTTAGCTGATACCTTTTTGTGGCTTCAATTATAGAATACGAGAAACAAATCCATTGTTTCCAATCAATTTTTTAGATAATCTCGCAGTCGACTCTTATTTGTTGGGCTCTCTTAAATAAATAAGAATATTTCTTTCTAAACTTCTAATAACGATAAACACCTGCGTTAATAGGAAACAATTATCTCGCTTCTTAATACAAAAGCAAATACTAAGGACACCAGATTCTATCATATCCATTCTTAATTGAATAATCATAAAGCATAATAATTTTCTTTTCTCTATAATTCATCATTAGGTTATTGATATCTGCCGATTCTTTTCTTTCGTGTAATTCCTCGTTACGATCAATTAAGCTTTCTAGGAAGTACTTTTCAGGTAGCTTATCACTTTTTGAACTGTTACATCTATTACATGATAATACAAGGTTCCATAAATGATCTGCTTGTACGAATGACCAAGGTATAAAATGGTCAACGTGGGTTTCTCTCTTTTTTCCGGAAAGTGGCCTATTACAATAAAAACAAGTGGCTTCAAAATGATTAAGTAAAATCTTTTCAAAGGGTCGGAGCGACGATCGTTTTGCGATGCTTTCGACCTTTCCAAGTAGATAATTGATGCTTGGCACCTCATTAAGTTCTTCAATCATAGCTGCCATATGATAGTTTGTTAGGTACACAATAAGCCTTTGATAATTCAACATAAAACTATGAACTACTGGATTAAGTTTTAAAATTTCTGTTTTATGTTCGAAGGCATAAAATGATCCTCTCGTATCACCATACAACGCACCGTATACATTCTCCTTCATAGTTGTCTTTACTTTTTTAACAATACCCACTTGTATGGGATTTGGGACTTTATCAAAAATCATTTCAGAGGGGATTGCATGTTTTTTCTGTTCATCCTTAATGATAGTAACTACTCTCGCCGTTTTCCCTCTGTTTTGGTTGATCAAATTATGGTGAACAATTAAATTCCAGTAAATCTTTGTAAAGGAATAAGCCAGTTGATCATACGTTAATTCAAATTCATCATTAACCTGATATAAGTTCTCAATAAGCGATTTGATTAGTGCATACTTATAGGTAGAGGATTTAACCGATTTGCTCGATAACACAATGGTAAAGATCCTCCAGATATCTTCATCGGTTATATAGGCTTCCCTCAGCTCCCCGACCTTTAGATCATGACTCATGAGTCACCTCCCTGATTTTTAAAACAATTACTCATCACTAACATCAATTAAAAATACCTTCTCCCTGAAGCCTCCCCGTTCTACATACTTCATTTCACGAATCCTTTCTATTTCATCTATGCTCGACCCGTGGAATTCGGCAAGGCTTTTAATCACTTCCATTACATCTGCTAACTCTTCTAATGCTTGTTCATCTGTTCCTGCTTCTTCATATTCAGCTATCTCTTCTAATAATTTCCTTCGTAACTCAATTATGTATTCTTGTTCGCTTAATTTTCTTGTACGGAATCTCTTTCCTGTGGTTTTTATGATTCCAGGTATTTTATCACGAACGAGTTTGTTATAGGTTGGCATACAGAATCTCCCTTTTATGTATATATATTCAGTTTAGCATATGGTGACCTGTTCTTCGCAAGGTATCCTTCACCTTTATTACCAGTTATTTTTTATAGATAAAGGGAGATTGACCTGTGTAAGTAATAGTCTTATTGCTGAGAACAAAGACAACAAAGGAATTTGCCTACTTATAGACAAAGACAAACAGCTCGTAGATTTCACTATCGAAACAAAAAACACCCACAAACATTATCTATCAACATTTATGAGTGTTCTATCGTCTTTATCCAAAGAAACTTAGGATGTAGGGGTTTAACTAAATCTTTAACTGGCCTTTAGAAAATATGACTTTTCCAAGATCAGCAACAGTATTCTCAACCTGATCTAACCGAATCAATGTAAGTTCAATGTATTTTTCGGGAATTACCTCAGGTACTTTCCATTTTGGTAATTGAGACCTTTCTAATACGTTTGGATATAAGATTATACAACGCTTTGCTGTTTGATACGCTGTAATATATGCATACATTTGATAGATATCTGCTTGATTATAATTTATATTGGTGCCACTAAAAATACTTTTCCATTTTGTATCCAAAATTAATATCGGAATAGCTTCGTTATCTTCTATTTTGGATACGACAAAATCAGGCTTTAATGCTATGTTCTCTCTTCCAGAGCGAATATTAATTAATAATCTTTTTTCCTTATGTTGTAAGTCTAATTTGTATGAAGTAGTAGGTGCTAACAACATGCTTAAACATTCTCCTACATATGCCTCATATAAATCATTCATTTTAAACAAGAAGGAAAAAGCAATTTGATTATTATTTTCAGTGTTCATTGATTTTGATTTAAGAATAGCCTCTGCAAGAGCTAAGACATTTTTAAAGTGCTGATTTTGCCTGTTGATAGCTATATTACGCAACATGTTAGTATCGACATATACATCATCAACCTCTTCATATAGTTCAAAAATCATCATTGATTGAATCCTAAGATTACTATTTTGAATAAATGGAAATATAACCCTTAAAGCTGCTTTCAATACTTGGTTCAAGTGAACATTAACTGATAACTCGTCATACTCACAAAAAGCATGAATGGATTGATTGGCATTTTTCTGAATATGTTGTGTTACCAACAATCTACCCTTTAAATGTTTCAAATTCTCCCTTTTTTGTTTATAGTCACGATATATACCTCGTTTAATTGCTTTATACAATTCAGTTACAAATAAATAGGCGAGTAAATGTGACAAATCGATTTTCTCGTACTGACTTATTGTTTGATTATTTAATTGAACCGGTAGCTGTTTTGTTATACTCAGCATATTTAATAACGCCCGACGATCTACCACTGATTCTTCATGACTTAAGTTAATTTTAGGTAGAATTTCAATACGTACCGTATTTAGCTGTATGACACCCACAAGATTAATAAAACGGAGTCTTCTATTCCCAACTTCTACGACGTTTTCCCCATTATACTTTTCTTCCAAGAAATATAAGAGGTTATCCCACTCCATATACGTTAGTCCGATGGGAGATTGCTCGTCCACATAGAGCCAGTCGTAAGCTTCCCTAACTGTTAGAGTTTTCATGTTTATTCATAAATTCCTTTGATATCTTCAATTGTAATGTTTTCCTTTACCCGATATTTTGTTGGAAGGTCCCGTGTTGTGAAATTTGTTGCTCGTTTAAATAATGCATGTACATCAATTTGTTCCTGGTAAACAATATAGGAATCTTGTTCATTCCTACCAATTCCTCCAAGTACAAGTCCAATCTTTTCCCAGTCATCGTAAAAATACTCTTTTAACAATGGAATAATCTTATTTTGTATTGTTGATATTAATTCATCTTCTGTTCCGATATTCATAAAATATGCATGGCCAATCATGTGATCACGGCTATAAAGAACTTCAATCCGTTGATTCATACGGTGTAACAAAGCTGGTAAATCAATATCATTAATGGGTGATAGTAAAGAAGGCTGCGGTTCAACTTCTTCAAACATAAACCTTCTTCTTAAGGCAGTATCAAGTAATGCAATTGACCGATCCGCTGTATTCATCGTGCCAATTACATACAAATTCGGTGGTAGTACAAACGTATCACCAGAATAAGGAAGATTCACGCGTATTTCATTGTCTGTATTTAATCGCTTATCTTCTTCAAGCAATGTAATTAATTCACCAAACACTTTAGAGATATTAGCACGATTAATTTCATCAATGATTAGGACGAAGCGATCAGCATAACGGAATTGGAAACGCTCATTTTGATTGATTGCTTTCATCACTCTTTCTTTTCTTCCCTCGTAATCTAATTGACTAGGAGGTTCCGGTAGCCCTTGATAAAGGGCATCAATAGTCATTTTTTTAAGAATTCCATCTTTCGGAACAAATGCACTTCCATTCGATCTCAGACCTTCGATAAAATCTTCATAAGCATAAGATTGATGAAACGTGACAAAACGGATTTGTCCATTCTGCTGAAACTGATTATATTTTTCTTTTATATTCGTTCCTTTCAATTCTTCAGCGCTCTTATTATATAAAATTTCAAGCGACCTTGTTGCCACTTGATATGTTTTCCCGGTTCCTGGTGGTCCAAATAAAATAGTATTTAGATTAAGAAATAATTCATCATTTTGAAAAGTAGGTCCTATCTCTTCTGTTATCAATTCAGATTGGCTATTCTCTCGGTTGACAATATCCTGGTCAGTGAACACTAAATGAACACCTTGTTGAGTCAATTTTGATGTTTTTGTTTCATGTACTGGCTTAACTTGATCGAGCATACGCCGTTGTGATAGTTTTATTAATTTGGTTATTTTGAGCCAAACTAGCTCTCCTTTGGATTCTACATCTTGAAGATTTAGAATCTCCGAATGGGAGGGCACATCCTCTTCCCTTAAGTATATTTGTTCAACATAAGCGAGCCACTCAATCTCCTTTTTCGAACGATCACAGATATATAAGTTCGCTTTATTCATGTAGGTTAATGTTTTAAAATTGATAGGTGCCGTCGTAATCCGACCTAGTACAAAAGAATCTTGATTAAGTTTATTTTCTATTGTAGTAATAGATGCAGATGTTTGAAACGTTAATAATGAACAATCAAGTTTCAATGATTCACTTCTAATCCCAAATTGAAAGATCAACTTATTTAAATACTTTAATTCCTTATGTTTGATAGCAGGGGTTAATTTATTCACATCGTCAACAATTAACCGTAAGATTACACCTGTATATACATAAAAGTGTAAATCATCATTTTCTCCAGTCTTATCAAAACTTTGATAAGTCTCGAGTAAATCAAGATAATCATCATCAGACCTCTGTCCAAATATCAATTGATTAATGCTTCTCTCAAATTTATATGCCACCACATACATACTCGGTTTCTCTATATTTTTTACTATAGAAAAAAGGTGAACGAAATGTCCCCTAAGATTTTCTGGCATATTAAAATGATCACGGATTACACGAAAATCCGCCTCCTGTTTCATCTCATTAAATAATGATACTATGTCTAATCTATTCGACTTGAAGTTATTTATCATATTATTCGTCTTAACAATCGTGTCAATTGCTCCAGTGAACGTGTCCAGATCCGAAACATCCTCTTCAGTGAACATAACATCACCACGAATCCGATCAATGACTCTCAAAAAGGTATTTTTTCGATCCTCATCCCAATTAGCATCAGCCACCCGCTGCTCAAACGCCCTATGCCACCTACTTGTTTTCTCAAGTTGTTGGCTGTAAATATCATTATACTTGCTTATTACCTGTTCTAGGGTTATCCCTTTATATCTGTTGATAATCTCTTGGATACGTTCCATATGTAAGTCCCTCTTTCAAATATATTTCTGTATACATTGGTCAAGACATAACCTATACTCTAATATGTATTACATACCATCAAATTTCTTTTGATGTACATATTTCCCCTTTTTATCTAAATATCTTCACTTTTTTTCATTATGCTCATCTCTACGATTATCTTCTTGAAAAAGTTTCAGTTGCCGTATCATATAGAAAATGGAATTTTTTTATAGTTCTATTAACTATATAGACATAAACCAATTCTTTTTAAGAATAGCTAGATAATACACCGAAAAAATCACTAGCTGTTCATTTACAGCTAGTGATTTCATTTAATTCTTCTATTTATAGATCTACTTTTCAATATTTTCAGGTTTAACCATTTTATTATAGAAAAAATATGTCTCCGCAGATTTTCCAATTGCGTATGTTCCAAAAGCTGCAACACCTGCTGATACCCCAAGACCAACTCCAGGAATTAACTTAGTTAATTGTCGAGCACCTTCTCTTAACCCATATCCTACTCCAACATTAACACCAGCAGCTGCTAAAAATTCCATTATTGTGTCCTTTGAAACCTCTCTTCCAGATAAAGCTGCAATAATTCCTACCATTAACATTTGGAGAGGGGTAAGAATAAAAACATCAGCTGGAACAGGAGAAGCTCCAATCCCACCGGCAATAGTTGAAAACCTTTTTATTATTGCAGAAGATATCTTTCTTAGTTGTTCTTTATTTCTTGTTGCTTGTAAAAAATCTAATTTTGCTTCCTCTGCTAGGTTATCAGCAACAAAGTTAGATAACGTATTAATATTCCATGGTTCTTCTTCTAAACCACTAACTGGGATTATACCAATATAAGTATTGTTATTATGAATTCTATAACCTAAATAAGGAAAGTTACTATTAATACTACTCTTCTCACCCTTAAAAACTTCTTCCACCATATAATCAAGTACTTCCGTTAGTTGTCCTGCTTTTCTAGGATAGTCCATAGGGGGCCATTCTCTAGGGTTTTTAAAGGTATCAGCCTTAGTTAGCACAATTAGTGTCTTCAATTCAGTTCCATTTATACTTTTTATCTCTTCACTGAGTTTCTTATATAAGTCTAAATCGTTTGATAAATTTCGAGTTTCTGGAGTACTAATTACATGTAAAATAACATCAGGGCTATTTTTAATAATGCTTGTCTTTAAAACTTCTACAGCGTCGTCTTCTACGCTTCCTTCAGGTTTAGTCGTTTCGAATATGCCTCTCGTATCAACGACTTTCCAGGTTGCTTTTTCCTCACCAAAAGTTATAACATATGGTTCAGATTGTGGGGTTTGTGGGCGAAAATCATTTACCTCAGCAACATTTTTGTTAGCTAATACATTTATTAGTGAAGACTTACCATGTCCACTTCTTCCCATAAATAAAATAACTGGCGGCCTACTTTCATAAACTAGTTTTTCTACTTCCGCAATAGCAGGGCCAAGTACCAACTTTTTTAATATATCTTTATGTTCTTTTTTCATGTCAAAAGTAATCGCATCAAACAGTTCATCAATGTTTTCTAATAATTTTTTAACTTTCTCCCTATCAAATGTCATTTTTAACCTCTTCTTTTAATTTTTTTATTAAACTTTTCTAGATAATATAGGTTTTAGATATTAAATTGTAACGGCCTTTTACGAATATAATTATATAGGAAAATAATTCCGTTTCACACTATCTTTCTCTTTATTTGAAAAATATTCACCATTTTTAAAAGATTAAATGTAAGGCTACTTTTTATGGATTCCCTTATTTTTTCCTTTTCTTGAACAGTTATTGCACAGTAATTTTCAAATACTAAAAGTAATCAGTACTTAAAATGAATAACCAACAATCCGCACCTTTTCATTGTTCCAAATCTGCCCTAACCTTAAATCCTCTACCTTCCTACCATCCCCAACATCCACTTCAGTAAACAACATCCCCTGTACCTCAATATGACTCTCTTCCTCTAAATAATTCTCTTCTTCATCCTTCACAAATTTCATATAATCAATTAGCTCCCGCAATCCCGTAATCGCATATTCCACTCTCGATGTATGTTTTACCTCTCCAATAACAACCTTTTTGAGTTCCTTTGAGCTACTATTATAGACCTCAACAATAATATCTGGCCTTCCACTCCAAAAGGTAGTCCTGTCGATTCCTTGCCCAAAGATCTCTCGTGCAAGTGTGTCTACTTCAGTAGCGGAGGCAAGTTTTTTAACGATATAGGGGTGCTGAGTTCGCGCAACCTCTTCTGTTGTGATTTGAAACTTGATTTTCTCGGAACCTGATGAGTGTAACCGTCAACCCAAAATGAACATTTTTTGCTCATTTACATTGAACACTTCTTGCTACTCAAAAATCTTTTGTTGATGTTTTAACCTGTAACTTTCGTTATCCATATGAATGATTTCTACACGGTGTAACAGTCTATCTAATATCGCTGTCATCATCCCCTGATTTCCTACTAATTCTGTCCATTCCTCGGGACTTCTTTTTGAAGTTAGAATGATCAAACTTTGTTCATATAGCTGATGGATTAATTGAAAGATGGTTTTATTAGGGTGTTTTTCTTTATATTCATAAATGCGTAATAACAGTCTTTTCTACTCTGATGGATAGTAAATTTGAAACAAAATCCTAAAGTTGTTCCACGTATGGAGGATATTCTTCTCATATTCATCATTGACTTGAGATTTGTATCTATCAAGGTCTTCAACATGTAGTTATTCTTCCTCGATATATTGATTGAAAGCGGATTTTATTGACCTTTTCAAAATTACGATAAAACTCCCGACGCTCTACTAACTTTTCTTTTAGTTCAATGAGGGACAGGCCCTCTGACCGTGGAGGTGTAGACAATGAAAATCATATCTGAAAACAAGGGAATACCAAGGATTGATACTGAAAAATATATTTTAAGAGGCATGACGGTCCAAGATGCTCCAGCGTTATTTACGTTTATGAGCGATTCTGTGACAATGAGATATATTACTCCCCATCCTGTTCAATCCCTAGAAGAAATGGAAGAGAAAATAACCGGGTATCTTGAAAACTTTCAAAAAGCAAAAGAAATTCCGTGGGTTATTGTCGAAAGGAAAAGTGGGAACGTGATAGGCATGTTTCGATTCCACAAACTACATATGTGGCACAGGAAAGCAGAATTGGGAGCTGCTATACACACTGAATATCAACAAACCGGGGTCATGACTGAAGTTTTAAAGAGGATGTTAATGTTTGGATTTCAGGACCTTGGATTAAATCGAATTGTTGGAGATCTTTTTGCAGAAAACAAGGGTTCTAAGAAGTTAATGGAAAAATTCGGTTTCCATAAAGACGGAAAACTACGGCAAACAGATTTTGACGGTATAAGATACCACGACACAATCGTATATTCCATGTTAAAAGAAGAATTCGACCAGCTAAATCAGAGCTAACCAGAAAGGTGCCTGACACCGCTGCGGTAATACTTTACAGCACTGGGGGTCCGCATTGAGGGTCAGGCACCAAAATTCACCAAATTAAAGTAATCACCATTACCGACTTCACGAAAAGCTAGTTTGTTATGCCAGACAACATCGTATTCATCTTCAGGGTTTGGAAAAACATTTTCAATCAACCCTTACGCTCTACTTCAAATTGAAAAAGTAGTTCTAAGCTTCATTGTGGTGTTCCGCAGAAGATTTCTCTAAATTCATGCGGCTATTCCATATTATCAGGTAGAAACCAACGTAATCTGAAAGTTTCTGAAGACTCTATAAAAGCTCTCTTGAATTTCTGGTATCATAACCCCAAGTTGTTCTTCTGTTTGGATTATTTATACAGGAGTAGCTGGTTCATCAATAATAACTTCTTGAACCTCTCCATCTAAATCTCTAATCCTAGAATAATATATAAAAACTTGTATGTTTTTGGCTTTAAGTAGACCTTGATTATGGAAGGATCGCTCACGTTATTTGAATAGGCTGCTTATTATTTTTATAACTCATGCTATGAGTGAACACCTTTTAGAAGAAGTTTCATTAAAGACCAAACCGACTTACCACCACTTAGAAGGAAAGTAATGTAAAAAAGCGAGTGCATTTAGCTCCCGCTTTTTTCATATTTTCATAGAATTTATTTTAAACCTTTGCTTTTCTTATATGTCTCTTGAAACACTTTATAAACAACATTATCCTTAATAGGATTAGTTAATTTGAATCCGAATTGACTACTCGCCCAAACAAAATCTCCATCATTGTTACTCACTAATTCAAGGTTATGTATAATAGCAGTTGCAGCAATTAATGCATCTGGACCTTTTGGAACCTTTCGACCTGCTAACTTAGCTTTTCTTCGAATTTCGCCAGCTTTCATTGCAATTCTTTCATCAATTTGGATGATTTCATCTGTCATTAAATTTATGTATTCTTCTCTGCCTTCTTTGATTTCAGGGTCAGTATCAATTTCAAAGTGAGACATAAGTTCCATTTGGACAACTGTATTAATGATTAATGTATCTTCATTTTAAACAGCATCTGGGTAGTTCATTTCATGAGCTGCCCAGATATTGTTATCAATCAACTTTCGACTCACGCTTCTTCCTCCTGATCATATTCTCTATTTGCGATACGAATAGTTTCTTCAACACCTTCAAGAGAAAAGCGATCAGCACTTCCGGCTAACTTTTTAGATAAAGCTAATTTTTCTTCTTTAGATAATCGTTTCTTTTCTGGCTTAATCACTATTTCATTCTCCTCTTCAACAAGAACCCTAATTGCTGGTTCAACTTCAAAGACCATACCGGGTCGTCTTCGCGAACGTGCAAACTCTTTTAAGTCATTAAAATCACTTTTAGTAATTTTAAATTCATCTTTAAGCGGCATAGTATTTCCCTCGTTTCAAAGTGGTTTATTCATTATTATAACATTACATACTATTCCCTTCATCTGGAAAATGTAATCTAATATTGCCTTTTTATAAAAGTCACTTTCTAATTTGTATTTAATGGTGGATGTATACCATCTCTTACCGGATTTATTGGTACCTTTTCATCGTTTAATATTCTGCCAATCTTAATAAGGGTTGTAGGGCAGGCGCCTGCCACACACCCCCCCCCCGCCAGTTAATTTTACTATTTGTTAACTCAATTTTGTCCATAAAAAACACCAACAAACATTGATGCATCAACATTCGTTGGTGTTATACTAAAAGTTGCTCGGTTATTACAGAATGTATGGAGAACCAACTTTCTTATCCCTCCCCTAGCACACTATCCCTATAATTAACAACCCACACCCTATCTTCGTTCCAAATCTCCCCTAATCTTAAATCATCCCCTACCTTCCTTCCATCTCCAACGTCCACTTCAGTAAACAATATCCCCTGAACCTCAACATGACTCTGTTCCTCTAAATAATTCCCATCTTCATCCTTCACAAATTTCATATAATCAATTAGCTCCCGCAATCCCGTAATCGCATATTCTATTCGCGATGTATGCTTTACCTCTCCAATAAAAACTTTTTTGAGCTGCTCTGAACGTTTATCATAGATCTCAACAATAATATCTGGCCTTCCGCTCCAAAAGGTAGACTTGTCAATTCCTTGTCCGAAAATCTCTCGCGCTAGTGCGTCTACTTCAGCGGTGGATGCAAGTTTCCTAGCGATGTACGGATGATAAATTTGCTCGACCTCATCCGTTGTGATTTGAAACTTGATTTTCTCGGAACCTGATGAGTCATGATAAATCTTGAATGCATATTGCTCATTTTTCCACTCTGCGACAAGATTGTGTTTGTTTCGCCCGTCCATTATTTGAAGCTGTGCATGTTCTGTGTTTGCCTGGATGATTTTAATCACCCAATAGAGTTCAAATAACACATCTTCCTTTTCTGGCATGATAAAGGTTTCCTTTAACAGCTCCACTATATCCTCTTTATCAAGATTACCTTCCATAATGGAATGGTACTTGTATAAGATCTGACCCGCTTGTTTATATAATGGATTGCGATGTTTCATCGTATCGACAATCATCCGTGATGTTACTTTTTCCTCGTGCATTTGGATTCGTGATAAATAGACATTTTTGTTTATCATATGACCAATAATGTCCTTTAACGTCATCCATTCATCAAACCAGGCGTACTTTTTATAATGCTCCGTATCAATTTTTACAAATAAGATTGCATGTAGTACGTTAAGGACCTCTAGTAGAACAAGATTCTCTTTTATCGCGTATTCACGGCTTCGTTCACCTACAGAGTATATCGTTCTATCTGTAGCATTGATTCGAAGGCGTTCCTTCATTGTATTATGCCAGTTGATTTGCCCTCTAACATTCCCATAAGCGGTATCCTGCTGCACCTTCGTAGATGTTTTCAGTCTCCTAATGAGCATTGGCAGCTCTCTGACAAATTGTTTGACCTCTTCTTTTAATAGAAAATGCAGGTCCAATAGCTGTTCCACTTGCTCAATTTGCAAATCCGTCTTTTTTATAAATGAATTTAAGCCCACCTTGCCTGATTTTAAATAAATGACAAGGAAGTCGCTAATTTCTTCGATTAGTTGTTCTGCCTTTCGTTTCATGATTCACACACCTATAAATGGAAAAAGTCTTCAGCAAAATGTAGTAGATGTTCTGTGTTAATTTCTTGAATTGGCGTAAGCATTTCGATAAATCCACGTATTTCAGTCTCCATTAAGCCCTCAAATTGAGGTAAAACATAAAGTATAATCGCTGAGGTAAAATCCCCATCTTCAGTGGTGTATTTTGCGATATCTTCTATAATTGCTGGACCTATTTTTCGATAGTGATTGATTTGTTTCCATATGAAAGTAAGTGTTTCCGAGAAATCGTAGTCGACAATGCTCCACTTTTCTAAGTAATCATTCACAAGTTTCACACTGATATCCCTAGGTACTCCGATTGGAATAAAAGCAAACCGCCTCATAAAGGCATAACTCATTTCGTAAAGTGACGCTTTATCCATCGTATTCATTGTCCCAATTAAGCGCCAATCGTTTGGAAGGATGTATTCATAATCATTTGGAACAGCTGTCTCATCTTCCCCTTGTGGACGGAGCAACACAGAATTGCCACTTGCTGCTTGAAAGTTGAGTGTTACTGGATCACCAGTTAGCGCAGAGAATAAGGCTCCAAATGCTTTATCGATATCCGCTCTATTCATTTCATCAATGATTAACCATTTATTAAGGGGTGCTTTGGTTTCCTCTTCTTTAAAACAATCAAGGAAAATTCCCGGGTGAAAAGTCAGCGTTCCATCGCTGTTTGGTCGATATCCCCCGATTGTTTCGTACGTTGACCATTCTGAAGTCGCGGTTGTCAGTTTATAAGGCACTTCTAGTGACTTACAAATTTCTTTTGCTAGTTTTGATTTCCCGGTTCCAGGTGGTCCGGTAAAAACAATATGTTTGCCATTTTTTAGTGCGGTTTGGACTTGTTTTAAGATTAACTGTTTATCTTCAAAATGTAGATGTTGAACCTCGATTTCTCGTTCGAATTCGACTGTTGGTATATCTACATATTCTTGATTATCGGTCGGTATTGTTAGAGTATGGTGAACTCCATTTGTAAGGACTTCACTACGGGCACCTTTATCAAATAACGCCTTCTCCAAGGAGGAAATATTGTATTTCCGATATGGGGAGCGCACATGAGTTGCAAATCTTTCTTTCATATAATTTGCTGTTCGACTATAAACAGCTTGAAAATGCTCACTTTTAATAAACTCGTCAAACGGGATATATGTTAGTGCTATTTGTGTTTCATGTTCTTTTTGAGTAAATAATTGTTTCTTGTAGGGTGTATCGATTACATCCTCTTCAATCAGAGTTACCACCATGATGAGATTTCTATCACTATCCCGATAAAAGCCTAGCAATAGCCAATTGCAAAAATCGATATGCAATTTTCGTTTTGATGGTAAAGTGACCGCAACCCTTTCATCACCAGCTTTGTATATGCCCAATTTTCCGACAAGTTTATGAGCCACTTCAAATACTTGCTCTGCCTGCTGTACAGAATCAAAGATTTGGGTAAACGAAGGATGAAGTTCATTTTGACCTTGATTGGTGTTTCCTATTGTAAGTCGATTCTCTTCAATAAATTCACCGGCTACTTCAACGAATTTTTCTATCATTTTCTCATAGGTGAATTGTTCCTCGATGTTAGAGGCTGCTTCAAGATTTTCCTGTCCTCGTTTTGGGTGTGAGGAGCCAAAATGGAGTCCATACTCTACCCCATTTTCGTCGATTTCTAAAAACAATTGAGCTGCCGCCTTGTGATTTTCCATACTCTTAGGATAGATTGCCATCCAACAACCTGTACCACCTAAATTCCGGCTACCGTTAAAATCAAAAATAACCTTATCTTCCATACATTCGATGTCTTTTAACGCATCAATGTTCCGAATCGCTCGATGAATGGTCAGTAGTTGGTACGTCACAGTATCCTTAATGGTTGGATAGTATATTTGGAACATTATGCTAAAGTTGTTCCACGTATGGAGGATATTCTTCTCATATTCATCATTGACTTGAGATTTGTATCTCTCAAGGTCTTCAACATGAAGATGTTCTTCCTCGATATATTGATTAAGTAACAGAAAGCGGATCTTATTGACCTTTTCAAAATTACGATAAAACTCACGGCGCTCTACTAACTTTTCTTTTGGTAGAGCTTTAATCTGTTCCAAGAAGAGCTCGTCGTCTTCTGAGAAAGCGTGTAGTTTCTTTGCGATTGAATGAAGATAAGAAATTCCACTCTCTACCTTAAGCTTGTTGTACTTCGTCAGGCAGAAGAAAAAATCTTGTACGTCTAGCATATGTAGCTGTGGGTCCGAGTTCGCTAAAACTTGTCTAGTAGTTGAACAAATATCAAAGTAGAACGAGTAATTGTCGCTTATTGAACCCAACTTCTTATTAATTCCAAATATCTGTTTGATTTCTTTAAAGATTTCTTCCTTATATAAAGGATATTTTCTATAATCATAAGCAGCTAAAAGATACCCAAACAGTGGAGCACCCAACTTAAGCTGCGGATTATACATTTTTCCTTTTTCATAGAATGTTTTAATTCTATCAGTAAGTGGTGCGTCCTCATTCACGTACAATTGGTTTAATAGATCAGCGACCTCTTTCGGAAGATTCGTTGCATAATCAACTAAATCCGCCGTATTGTTCCAATGAACAAAGCTCCCTGATGTTGGATTACTCGATTGAAGCTTTTTCGTGATCTCAACAACCGTATCTTCAGTAATTGATATTTCTCCGAAATACGAGTTTAATTCAGATAATACTTTAATTTTATAGCTTTCATCATAGTTATCTGAGCGCTTAAATCGCTGAAACCGGTTATAAGCGATGGCTATGTATTCAGCGTTCTCAAGTACCTGTCTCACTTCGTGGAATTGCATAGTTATCCTCCCTGGGACATAGGGACAGGTCCCGTGTCCCAAAGAAGGTCACAGAACCTGTCGCCTTGTCGTATTTATCTCTTTCTATTTACCAATCGTTTTCCTCATATTTCTTCGTCATTAAAATAATCCGTATCAATACGTTTCACGATAAACTTCTCATATTCTGAAACACCAATGTCATAATCAATCATAAGTTGAGTAAGCCGCTCGCCATCAATGAGCACAATCTTTTTTTCAATCACTTTTACGTACTCTTTTGCTTCATTTGAAAATCTGGACGTTGTAATAAACACGCCTTTCTTAGCTCTTTGACCTTCTAAGCTACCTGCAAAGGCTTGTACATCTGGCCTACCAACTGTGTTATTCCACCTTTTTGCTTGGATATAAATGACATCTAGTCCCAATTTATCTTCCTTTATAATGCCGTCAATTCCCTCATCTCCACTTTTCCCAATCGCTTGACCAGCATCACTTTTTGAACCACCATATCCCATCGCAACTAATAAATCGACGACTAGTTTTTCAAAAAATGATGGTGAACATTGCTTCACCGTATTTAATATTTCAGTCGACAACTCATCCCGCAAGCGTTTGTAACTCTTTTCTAAAATTTCTTCTGGTGTATCATTATCGTGAACTTCAGTCGAAGCTTGAACTTCTGTATCTTCAGCGCTTGAAAGGGAACGAAATTCCATAAATTCTTCAAATTGGGTTAAATATTTGATATTGATGTACTGGGGATTGCTTGCTAGCACCTCTAATCCACGTGATGTGATCACAAACCTCCCCCGTGAAACTGTTCGAAGTAATCCTGCTTTTTGTAAATAAGTCTTCGCCCAGCCCACACGATTATGAAACGTTTTTTGCGATCCACTTGGTAATACTTCATTTAAATCCTCTTCCGTTAATTGAAATTCCGCAGCAAGTTGCTTGTAAATATCCTTTAACAAATGTTCATTTCCGTCTTGTAGTGCCTTTAGTAATGGCAACATAATCGTTTGATAATCGGGAACAGCCATAAATCATACCTCCAAAAGCTAATATATCTTGTATTGTAACCAGAACATTGATTTTCAAATGGATTGATTTGTTTTGATTTGAAAAGCTGCATATTAACAGTTGAATTCGCACATATTTTAGTAAATTGTGTAGCTAAGTATTCAAGTTGTTTAAAAAGTATAATTTACTTTACAATTTTCTCATTATTGCCTTTTGTTGTTGGGAATTTCTGCTAAAATTAAGAAAGATGCTCTACAACTAACGAAGCAAAACAGTAAAAAAAGAGATAAAATAAAGTTTAATTAGGGAGTGGGAAATTGATCAGGAAAATACTAACAGTTACTTGGAATTTGGTTTCAGGAGTTTTTGTTTTGTTTTTCTCACTGTGGATGAGCGGACCAGGCATAGCAGAAGATGACACACCAACTTACAGATGGTATTTTATGTTGTTATTTGTTCTGTGGGGAATTGGTGTTATATTGCAGTTTAAAAAACGAACCAGGGTTATTGGAATTATAATAACATTCATTCCCACATTGTTTTTCTTGATACTACTAGTGATGGCAGCCAGTCATTAATATTTGTTACCACTTAAGGGTGGTTTCGTTAAGTGAAAATCACCCAAGATACACCTTACTTATCGAAGGCATAGGTTATTAGACTTTGAAATAAATAAGCTATGTGACTCCGTTATGTCACATAGCCCCCGTCCTTCATTTCACAAAATACCCCGCTATCGCCGGAAACACTAAATGCTCCTTCCGCATCTCCCAGAAAGTCGTCAGTTTATGTTCTCGTAGGAGCTGTGTATTAAGAGAATACGGGTGACAATTGAGTGGTGTTTGGTGATAGGTTTTGACAAACAATTCAATGGCCTCTTGTTCGTAGTGTGCAAAGATAAAAACGAATTCTCGTTTATTCTTCTTTAGTGAATACACCCCGACTTTATGGAATCCTAATACATTGTTTTCAATCATTTCCCTTACTTTCTCATGATCAGCCAGATTAAGATCCAAGTGAGAGGCATCGTCTTCTAATGAAGCTTTGCCCTCTTGGAGTAAATGATGAATATAATGTGCTAGACTGACTTCTTCATAGCAAATCGCGTCTATGTATAAATCTCTTACCTTCATGTCGTTCTCCCCTTTTGGTACGAGGGCCCTCCCCCGCCACTATTCTAACAGCCCTGTATATTCGTTGTATTTGACTTGAATGGTTCCGACTGGACCGTTTCGATTTTTTGAGACGATGATTTCTAAGAAAGGATTGTCTGTTTCTTTGTCATAATACTTTTCGCGGTAAAGGAATAGGATCATATCGGCATCTTGTTCAACGCTTCCTGATTCTCGGATATCAGACATCATTGGTCGTTTTTCTGCTCTAGTTTCCACCGAACGATTTAACTGTGCCAAACAAATCACAGGACAATTAAAATCCTTTGCCATTGTTTTTAGATTCCGGGATATTTCGCTTACCTGTAGATGAGCATTGCCACCGTAAACATCCGTTGAGCGGATTAGGGTTAGGTAATCGATAAATATAATCGGTTTTAATATTGGATATTGATGCATCATTTTTCGTGTCTTTGCTCGCATTTCAGAAACGGTTTGACCTGCACCATCGAAAATTTGAATATTGGTTTCATTGAGATAGCCAATGATATCTGCCCAGCGGTCCTTTTGACTTTGGCTTAGCATTTTCTTAGGGTCCCGCATTTTTAACCGATTGTAGCCGCCTGTTGAGGCGATTAATCGTGTGGTGATGAGTTTTTCAGGCATTTCTAGTGAAAAGACAATCGGCAAATAACCTGCCCATCCCACTTGCTTGGCAAAATGCAGCATCACATCGGTTTTTCCCATCGATGGCCTTGCTGCTAGAATCGTAACCTCACCATCCTGGAACCCACCTGTCATCTCATCGAGCTGGTGAATACCGGTAGTGGCCGTTTTTGTAACAGCCTTTTCCTCCCAAGGTGCTTCATACATGTGGACCAATGCCTGGTTCAAAGATGTATGATCACTCATCCGCACCTCATTGATATTATCCAATTCGCTAATGACTCTTGTAATCTCCCAATTTCCCATGGTAGCGAGTGCCAAGATATTCTTCTTTTCCCGCTCTTTCCAAAGTTCAAGAATAAGAGCCTCAAACTCTTCAAATTTCTCAACATCTGCATGTGCAAGTAGACTCGACATATAGGACATGCCACCAAAGTTCTCGAGGTCTGACATCGTGGTTAAGGAAATCAGATCAATGCTTTTCCCAGCATTGCTAAAGTCAACCATCCTCCGCATGAGTTCTTGATGTGTGGTTCCCTCTAGCTGCTCAGGCTTAATAACCGTATCTTTGATTAAATAATTGGCCTTAATCAGGCATCCTAAATAGGCAGTCTCTGCAAAATTCATTGATCCTCACCTGCCGTTGGGTCAAATTGATAATTACGAGGAATCGCTCTACCTGTCTGTGTAGTTTTAGCAACTGGTTGCTTGTTTTCCTGATACAAATCAATCTCTTCTACTGTCAGCAATGATTGATTTTCCCAGTTGTTTAGAATACCAACCACATAGTTTAGCCTCCGCTTATTATTGGCACAGGCAATGTCCATCGCTTTTAGAATGACATCTTTCGGATTCAAAAAGCTCGAATCATCTAACCACGATAACAATTGCTCCTTCGCATTCAAATTGTTTAAACCAAACCCATTTTGATCCCAACATGCCACAACCTCTTGAATCGCCTCTGTCTTAGACTCATTATCTATATCTGGGTAAAGAACTTTTTGTTGTTGTTTTTCTTTTTGTTTTTCTTTTTCTTTTTGCCCACGAGTCGTCCACGTATCGTCTGAACATGCGTTCTGGGACAAAGGGACAGGTTCCTTGTCCCAGTCCGATTTAGTTTCAAAGAAAGATTCATAGAGGTTATAAATTTCATGTCGATCAATGTTTTCAGCTACATATTCAATCAGCGAAGCATCCTCCACTTCCTCTAGTTCTGACAACACACAATCCATAACCGGCTTTCCGCCTTTATGTAGATTGTATTTACCCCAGTTTTTGATTGCGATTTCCCTCGTTTTCGGATTGTAACGGATAATCTGATGGTGGTTGATGAAGCGATCCATTAACGCATGAAGAGTCTCAATGGAGTAACCCATATCAAAAGCCATTTCTTTTTTCGTGATGCGATAGATTCCGATTTGGGTTGTATGGGGATTGGTCAGGAGATACAAGAAGAAATATTTATCCTCTGGTGTCATTTCCTCTGAAACGACGGGGTTTTTCCAAAAATCAGTTCGTACAATTCGATACTTTGCCATTCTATTCACTATCCTTCCTTTGGGGCGGAGACTCCTCGCACCAGTCCAGGCGTCATTCAGTGGGATAGCATGCCTGGAGCTATATCGTATATTTGAACTACCCCTCAATTCAGTTATAGTAAGGGGTGTACGAAAAAGGGGCATCTGGAAATGTGAAAGGTTTGTGACGAGGAAATTTTGGAAGGATTAACCCTACCATCAGTTATTCTGTTATTGGTGAAGAAATCGATATTGAAAAAGAAGTAGAATCTGATTATCTCATTGCAAAAGAAGTAAATGAAATCGTAAAAAAACATTATGATATGGGTTTAAACATGATTACAAGCTATGGTCATTTACATAAACCGCACTGTGTATGGTGTGAAAAATGTGTCAGCTCCAAAAAGAGTGTTTGAATTTGGAGTTAGTACTTTTGAAGAAGCGAATTATCGCTTGCAATCAGATAGTCTTGAACCATTTAAAATAGAAGCAAAGAGAAATTATAACGAGCAGTATAAAAAGACCGATACAAAATAAAGTGTATCGGTCTATATTATCGTTGATATAATTAGGCAAAGTCCTCAGAACTTGTACTTTTGAGTCATTTGGGACACATGTTGCTTCTAGTCTATCAAACTGCTATGCATCTCACCCTCCGTAAATCATGGGACCGTGACGCCATTTCAAGCCGAAACGCGGAATCATGCACGTACACTGTGAATCCCCTTAATTTAATGTAATGGCTCACGTAACCTAACCCTCTGTTCCAGAAAGTATTCCCTAAGTTCAACGATCATTACACCCATTTTCTGAATGGATGGTTGAAATACATACGTAATCCCTTGTTTTTCAAGTTCGTTTGCGGTTACTTTTCCAACTGCAACTGCCAGGACTTCCTTGTTAAATGCATTAACCACTGCATCGGTACTTGTAGAATCAACAAAGAGATTTTGAACTTGTGTTTTACTTGTAAAGATGACGGCATCCAGTGTTTGATTGAGAATTTCTTGTTTGAGGTTCCTTATCGTAGAAAGGGAAGGCTCAATAAAATGATAGGGTTTGGAAAGATATACATCATATCCTTGCTTTTGTAGCTCTAGCTGAAGGATTTCGTCGTCTTGGTTATAGGCTTGTAAGAAAATTCGTTTCCCGTATTTTTCCTCCTTGTTATCCATACTCAGTAGCAGATTATCCATTGTTCCGTCTTCAGAAACGAATTCTACCGGCAAGGAATGTTTTTTTGTCCAACTATGTGTCTTGCGGCCACGGACTGCTAAGCTAGTATTCTTTACTTTATGAATAAATTCGGTGTGGAGAGTAAGCTTTAGCGCAGATCTTTCAAGAGTTTCGATGCCAATTCCGGTAGTTAGCAGCACCATATCAAATGGTTGACTTACTAAATCTCTCACATTTTGTTCACTACACTGTTCATTTACTTGTTGTTCACCTTGAATTGAGAATACAAATGGGATACCCCCGTTTTTTTGGATAAGTGTCGAAATCGTATCCGCTTGACGGGCAGCGGCAACACCGATCCTCTTACCCTCCAATCCTTTCATTCTTCCACCCCTCCCGCGAATAACTCTTCAGTAAATTCAAAGCTTGTTCCTGCTTCATCTTATTTTGATAATCATCTGACAGTAAATCCTTTAATATGCATTTTTGTTCATATTCATCGAACATTGAGTGCTTGATTATTTGCCGACATTCATATAAAAAATCAACATACTCCCCATAATTCTTGTCATACATGATTTGAAGCTGCCGTTTGATTTTACCCGAAAGAAGAGGACTTGCTCCATTTGTCGCTATACTTATTGACAATCTCCCTTGTTTAAAATGAGCTGGAAATTGGACATTTCCTTCAGAAGCTTCCGACGCAACATTTACTAACGTATTGGAAGCACAGCTTTGTACAACTGTTTTATTTACCATCGAATCATTTGTGGCTACGATGACCAGGAATGCTTCTTTACTATCTTCAGGCTCGAAATGCTTATTCTGCCAAATGAATAGGCCTTTCCCACAAAGGGAACGCAATCCATCCGTAAGAGTCGGAGTAATGACATGTAGGTTTGCACCACTTCCTAGCAATTTTTGAATCCTTCGTTCCGCAATACGACCACCACCAACAATTACAACATTCTTCCCTGCTAATTGAACCATGAGAGGTGTAAGCTCCATTTTCCATCATCCTTTTTTACACTAGATACGAGCTTTTACGTGTTTATCGTTTCTAACACTCTAGCTTTTAACAATTCACACACATTACGATGACTTCCGAGTTGATTACAAATCACTACTTGTTGATTTGGATGTAGTCGTTGCCGCTGGACAAATTTTTCAATTCCGTTCATTAATAGTCCTGTAAATAACAAATATGGAAGAATGACAATTTGCCTCGAACCCGATACAATCTTATTCTCTAGTACCGTTTCAAACCTAGGGGTTGCTGCAGTCAAAAAGCATTTGCTAACAGAAGACACTTGTATTTTTTGTTGCAGAAGCTCTGCAATGCGTTGTGTATCATTCACCGCATCCATATCGCTACTGCCTCGACCAACGAGAAGGATTTCCATCTCCGCCTTAATCTGACTATTCTCTTCGATTCTTTCTACTAAAATATCAACTAATTTTTCTTGTACACCAAGTGGTTTGCCATAACGAAATTCAATTGTTTCGTATCTTTCCTTTGCTTGTTCTAGAATTTCGGGAATGTCCATTTTGGCGTGGACTGCCGTTAAAAGAAGGACGGGTACAACTGCAATCGTAGTAGCTCCCAATTTTACACATTGATCAATACCCTCTAGGATAGTAGGTTTCGCAAGCTCTAAAAAACAGTATCGTTGAATTGGTGCATCCACAAGTTTAATCGTCTTTTGAACAAAACCAATCGCTTCCTCCACACCAGACTTCTTTCTCGTACCATGACAAACATAAAGAACAGCCTGCATAATCATCACTCCCTATTTAGTGGGACAGAGGGACAGGTTCCCTGTCCCTGTAAAATAATGGTGGGACAAGGGACCTGTCCCCCTGACCCGGAACAAGGCCCTGACCCATTCCGTGACCTAATAGTTTTTCTCTGAATCGTACGACTTCTCCGATTACGATTATGGCGGGGTTTTTTATGTTCGATGTTGAGGCGATGTTGACGATTGTTTTGATTGTACCAGTTACGGTTTTTTGGCCATAGGTGGTACCTTCTTGAATGATTGCGACTGGTGTATCTTCGCTCTTCCCATGTTTACGTAATTGCTCACAAATGTGTGGTAAGTTTCCAACCCCCATATAGATCGCTAAGGTATCGACCCCTTTAGCAAGACTGTCCCACTTAATATCTGTTGGCTCTCCCGTTTTGCAGTGGCCGGTGATGATGGCGAATGAATTCCCAAGCTCCCGATGTGTAATTGGAATCCCCGCATATGCTGGAGCAGCTATCCCAGCTGTTATACCAGGTACGACCTCATAGGGAATATGATGCTTCACCAATTCCTCTATCTCTTCTGCTCCCCGTCCAAATACAAAGGGATCTCCTCCCTTAAGTCTCGTCACCACTTTTCCTCCACGAGCATATTTCACTAATTGTTGATTAATGATTTCTTGTGGCATCGAATGAAATTTTGGTTGTTTTCCACAATATATTAATTCTGCACCTGCTTTTGCTTCCCGTAACAATTCTGTATTGACTAACCGATCGTATAAAATAACATCTGCCTGCTGGATACATTTCAAGCCTTTTAGCGTAATCAAATCAGGATCACCAGGACCCGCTCCCACAATATATACCTTCCCCATCTCAATTCCTCCCCCTCATTATGTACCTGCTATCACATCTTCCTTCTTTGACACAAGCACGACATTTTGCTTTTTCACATTCCGATGAGTCACGTATAAGGCTAGACCGGTACAGACAACTCCACTGACGAGATTCCCAAATAAGACAGGAAGCTGATTCCATAGCCACCAATCGGCTACTGTAACATCTGCACCTAACATCATCCCTGCTGGAATCACAAACATATTGACGACGGCGTGCTCAAACCCTTGCGCAAAAAAGATCAAAATCGGAAGCCACATGGCAACAATTTTTCCAAGTGTTGCTGTCGATGTCATCGCCATTACGGCACCTAACGTTACCATCCAATTACATAGCATTGCTTTCACAAAGACGACGACCAAACCGTCGTTTCCTAGATTCTGGTACCCTATTGTCTTTGCTTCTGCAACTGCCATGATTTTTGTTATCATGGCATGATCTGTGACATGGCCTAGTTGTGTGATGGCAATCACGTATAAAAAGGCATAGAATCCTGCACCTATTAAATGCCCAACGATGACCCAAAACCAGTTTGATAGCATTTGAGAAATGGTAGCCTTTTTTTCTAAAACCCCTAGGGGAATTAACGCAAAATTCCCTGTTACTAATTCGAGACCGAGGAGTATGACCAATACGAAACAGGCAGGAAAAAGCAAGGCACCAAAAACGCCTAATCCCGATTGAATTTCAGCAGTGAAAGCGAGTGTTGTACCAAACCCGAGAAGTGCTCCTGCAAGCATCCCTCGAATGACCAGATCCTTCACTGATAATTTTGCTTTTGCTTCTCCAGCTTCAATCATGTTAGCAATAACCTGATTTGTGTTTACAAATGACATGGAAATCCTCCTCCGAGATTATTAGATGATAATATAGACAAGATCCTCTTCCACTTCCACTTGATACGTTCGCACACACCCATGATCCGGAGCTTGAACTTGACCATCACAGACATTTATTTTCCAATCGTGCATCGGACAAAAAACATGGTCTCCGCTCACCATTCCTTCAGCAAGTACTCCACCTTTATGGGGGCACCGATTTTCGATTGCACGGACATCCCCATTTACTAGCTTAAACAACGCAATTTCCTCGTCCCTTACGAAAAATGTTTTCCCTAGACGATCTGGAAGTTCTGAATACTTCCCGATCAATACTCTACCTAGTGTTTTCTCCACGATTACTCCCCCTATCTATTAGTTAGAAGCTGCCGGAACATTGACTGTTTCATATAGCTCTTTTAGTAGATTCTCATCCTTAAGTGCTTCACTCCAAGGTTCTTGAATAGCAGATAAAGCTGTATTCATTCGCTCATTCAATTCATCACGGAATGCTTTGTTTTCAAGCATTTCTTTTATATGATCAATCCCTATTCGTTCAACCCATACAGACGTTCTTTCTAAGTACGTTGCGGTTTCGCGATAATATTGTAAAAAAGCACCCGCCCATTCAAGTACTTCATCACCTGTTTTCACTTTGCAAAGTAAATCTGCTACCCTAAGATCTGTACCCGCATTTCCACCTACATACATTTCCCATACTCCATCCAATCCGACAATTCCAATATCCTTAATGGCTCCTTCCGCACAATTTCGTGGGCAAGCCGAGACACCCATTTTTATTTTGTGTGGACCATGTAACCCCTCAAATTTTTTCTCTAGCGCAATCCCCATCCCAATCGAATCCTGTGTACCAAACCGGCAGAAGTCAGATCCAACACATGTTTTCACGGTCCGTAGCCCTTTCGAGTATGCATGCCCTGATGGCATCCCAAGCTCTGCCCAAATACTTGGTAGGTCCTGCTTTTTCACACCGAGTAAATTAATTCGCTGGCCACCGGTTATCTTAATCATTTTTACCTGGTATTTATCTGCTACATCTGCAATCTTTCTAAGGTCCTCCGCATGTGTAACACCGCCATACATTCTTGGAACAACACCAAAGGTGCCATCATTTTGAATGTTTGCATGTAATCGTTCGTTCACGTAACGAGACTCTTTTTCATCCTTATATTCGGTTGGGTTAATCATTCCCAAATAATAATTTAAGGCTGGTCGGCATTTCGAACATCCTTCATTGGTACTCCAGCCCAACACATTCATGACTTCTCGTACATGGGTAAGCCCTTTTTCCTTGATTTCATGTACCACTTCATCTCTAGTTAATGGTGTACAAGTGCAAATGGACACCTTTTGATCCTCACTGTACTCATCACCGAGAGTAAGCTCTAATAGGTCAGAAACCAATGACTTACAAGTTCCACAAGAACGGGATGCATTGGTACAGCCCTTCACCTGGTCAATTGTTGTGAGACCTTGCGTTTCAATTGCCGAGACAATCGTTCCCTTTGTTACACCGTTACATCCACATATGATTTCATCTTCAGCCATTTGAGCAACTAAGCTAACTCCTGACTCTTCAGTCTGATTGGCTTCTATATATTCCTCTACAGTCGCTCCTTTTTTAATAAGACTTAGCAGTCGATTACCTTCCCTCGTGTCTCCAAATAAGACAGCACCGGCTATTTTTCCTTGCTCTACAATAATTTTTTTATAGATTCCATTCCAATCATCCTGCATTTTTATTGCTTTTGTATTCTCGTCTTCGATGATTTTACCTGTTGAGAAGACATCAACACCAGACACCTTTAATTGAGTTGAAAGCACGGACCCTTTGTACCCCCCCGTATGTACACCGCAGATCCGTTTCGCTAAAGCTTCTCCCTGTTGATAAAGGGGAGCGACTAATCCATACACCATTCCTTTATGCTCTGCACACTCACCGACTGCAAATACATTTGGGACATCCGTTTCCATAAAATCATTTACAACGATTCCTCGATTTACTGAAATCCCAGATTTTTGAGCTAGTTCAACATTAGGCTTTATTCCCACTGCCATCACAATTAGGTCTGCTTTGATTTTTTCTCCATTTTTAAAACGTAGTCCTGTTACCTGCTTTTTACCGAGAATTTCGACCGTCTGTTTATTTAACAGGAAGTTCATCCCTTGACCTTCTAACTCCTTTTGCAGTAATTTTCCCGCTGCTCTATCTAATTGGCGCTCCATTAGGTACTCGTTAATGTGAATAACATCTACTTCCATCCCAAGATTAAGTAAACCCCTTGCAGCTTCAAGTCCTAGTAGGCCACCACCAATAACCGCTGCTTTTTTATATGTTTTTGAGTATTGGATCATCGTTTCACAATCCTTGATATCACGAAAAGCAGTCACTCCTATTTTGTTTGCACCAGGCAAAGGTAACATAAACGGATTCGAGCCAGTCGCAATAATCAACTTATCATAGGGTTCTGCGCGATCCTTATCTGTATATACAATCTGCTTTTTTGTATCAATATGTAGCACGCTTTCTCCTGGATATAAGCGTATATTGTTGTTTTCATACCAATGCCAATCATTTAATGTAATATCAGCTACCGTTGTATCTCCCTGCAATACCTTTGATAACTGGATTCGATTGTAGTTCGGGTGTGGTTCCTTACCAAACACTGTGATATCAAATTCATCAGGTTCAAGCTTCAGTATTTCTTCTATGGCCCTTATTCCAGCCATTCCATTTCCAATCAATACTAACTTTTGCTTTAGCATAATCGTTTAGCCCCCTAAAGTAATTTAACAGTTCAAACAACTAATCTACGTTCAGTCTACTTAGCACATTTCTCCCTTACAAGTAGTTTGTAAGATTTTCTGACATATGTTCATTTACAGCATCAATAATTGGAAACGCTTCATTAAATCGAGTGTTTATAACGTTTTTCTTAATTACAATCGCACTGTAAACGGATTCAGTAATGAAGAATGATATGGTATGTATTACTATGAAAAATAATCCAAAAGACCTATTAGGATCATTAACATAATCTCTATAAAAGCATGTTAGATTTTCTTACATAAATTTTGACAAAAAATAGATTTTGGATTAATCTGAAAATAATAAAGATTGTGGAGAGGAGTTTACCATGATCCCCTATAAGGAGAAAAAAGTTATTTCAATTGGTACTGTTACTGAGTTAACTGGACTTACTGAACGGAAAATACGTTATTATGAGGAGCGTGGATTAATTTCCCCCAAAAGAACGGAACGGGGCACGAGAAAATATTCTTTTTCAGATATCGAGACCTTAATGAATATTGCTGATAAACGAGAAGAAGGAGTCCAAACAAAAGAAATCAAAAAAGACATGGACAACGAAAAGAAAATGGCCAACATTCGTGATGACCTACTTCGAGGACAACTAAACGCCCATTTCAACCTGCGGAGATAATTTGAAAAGAAAAAATAAAAAGACATTAGGGAAGAAATCCCAAATGTCTTCTTTACATTACATGGTAGGCAGTCTCTGCAAAATTCATCAATCCTCACCTGCCGTTGGATCAAATTGATAATTACGAGGAATCGCTCTACCTGTCTGTGTAGTCTTAGCAACTGGCTGCTTGTTTTCCTGATACAAGTCGATTTCTTCAACCGTCAGTAATGATTGATTTTCCCAGTTTTTTAGAATACCAACAACATAGTTTAGTCTCCGCTTATGATTGGCACAAGCAATGTCCATCGCTTTTAGAATCACATCTTTCGGATTCAAAAAGCTTGAATCATCTAACCATGCTAGTAATTGCTCCTTCGCATTCACATTGTTCAAACCAAATCCATTCTGATCCCAACACTCCACAACCTCCTGAATCGCCTCTGTCTTAGATTCATTATCTATATCTGGGTAAAGAACTTTTTGTTGTTGTTTTTCTTTTTGTTTTTCTTTTTCTTTTTGCCCACGAGTCGTCCACGTATCGTCTGAACATGTGTTCTGGGACAGAGGGACAGGTTCATTGTCCCAGTCCGGTTTATCTTCAAAGAAAGATTCATAGAGGTTATAAATATCATGTCGATCAATGTTTTCGGCTACATATTCAATCAGCGAAGCATCCTCCACTTCCTCTAACTCTGACAACACACAATCCATAACTGGCTTTCCGCCTTTATGTAAATTGTATTTGCCCCAGTTTTTAATCGCGATTTCCCTTGTTTTCGGATTGTAACGGATAATCTGATGGTGGTTGATGAAGCGATCCATTAACGCATGAAGAGTCTCAATGGAGTAACCCATATCAAAAGCCATTTCTTTTTTCGTGATTCGATAGATTCCAATTTGAGTTGTATGGGGATTTGTTAGGAGATACAAGAAGAAATATTTATCCTCAGGTGTCATTTCCTCTGAAACTACTGGATTCTTCCAGAAGTCAGTTCGTACAATTCGATACTTTGCCATTCTTTTCACTATCCTTCCTTTGGAGCAGAGACTCCTCGCCCTAGTCCAGGCATCATTCAGTGGGATAGCATGCCTGGAGCTTTATCGTATATTTGAACTACCCCTCGACTTTGTTATAGAAGGGGGTTCACGAAAAAGGGGCATCTGGAGATGTGAAAGATTTGTGAAGGTTACTCTTTTATTCTACAAAATAGAAAAAGACCTTAACCAGTTACAGTTAAAGTCATTTTATTTCATCTATTTTTACCGAGGAATCTGGCTTATGTTAACCATCCGTAATAGCCCCAGAAAGTCGAGAAATAACCTGTTTAAAAAGATTCCTAAATTGCTCCCGGTCTTCTGCTGTAAAAGGCTTTGGTCCCTTTGTTCGCTGTCCGCCTTTTCTTGCCATTGCACTTAAATAACGTGTTTGTAATAGTTGGTCAATATTTTCATTTGTATACCTAAATCCTTTATGGTGGAGGACGATAATTCCTTTTGCTAATCCTAGTGACGCAAGACCATAATCTTGCGTCACGATAACATCTCCTTTTTCCACTAATTTCACAATCCGATAATCTGCAGCATCTGCTCCAGAATCAACATAAATGGTTTTCACACCTGATGGCTGTTCTGCATTAGAAAAATGAGAAAAGCTAGTAACAAGGATAACCGGAATTTCAAAAGCTCTAGCTTCTGCAATAATAATATCTTTCACCGGACAAGCATCTGCATCCACATAAATTTTCATCTTTCCCCTCCTGTTAAGAAGTTGACTTATTTATTTAACTTAATCTTTTCAATTATAAAAGGACTAGTGACTTTTGTTTTAAAAATAATCAAGAGTTCTTCCTTTTGCTGTATTTGTCTATCCTCATATTATACTTTATAGAATTTTGTTGGCAAATGGTTGTTCAAGTGCCTACAAAATAGGTTGCTAGGTCATCTGCTTTTTTACCTATTGCTTTGATACGAACGAAGTAATTGACATTGAAAATAAAATAGCCCTTAACTTTATACAGTTAAGGACCTCTTGACATTTTATATTCTAATTTAAAACAAACTCAATTGCTGTGGTTCCTCTTGGACAGCTTTTGACACTTCCTCTTCAATTTCAAGGATTCTCATGCCCATACGTTCAATTAATCCAACCACAAGTGCGTTCCCCATACAAAAATATCTCATCCGTTCAGACATTCCTGCAGTCCAGTTATCAGGGAAACCGTTAAGTCTTTCACATTCAACTGGTGTTAGCACTCGAATTCTTTTTGTTTCAGGATCTTCAATGACATGGCTACTTCGGTTAGTTGTAGCTTCACTTGTTAACATCGTTCTGCCTGGCTTGTCCAATGGCTCTGGGAAGGCCATGCCACCTTCTGAAAAGATGTACTTATGCCCAGTTGCCGATGTACGTTCAATCCTTTTAGGACCTTTTAAATAGCGAAACTTCTCAATTGCATCCTCAGATAAATAATATTTTTCATCAACATTTGATTCTATAATTTGCTGAAGAGTGATTGGTGGTTCTTCCAGTGGAGTTAATTCCTCGGTATAAACAACACCGTCCCTCATAATACCGGCATTTAGGTATTTTGCAGAAAAGTGATTAGAAATAAATAGTAAATCAGAAGATAACTCAAATTCACTAGGCTTATGTTTCGATGTATCATCCGTGACCGGAAAGGCCTTTGCAAAAAAGCCTTCTTTTCGTACCATTTCATTATTAGCATACTTTTTCCGTGCGTCTACAAATGGACTATCGTTTCGAATGGCGAAGATAAATACCCGACGTCGTCTCTGAGCAAACCCATATTCAGCAGCGTTAATAACACGCCATTCTACTGAGTATCCAATCTCATTTAAGCTAGCTAGCATTACAGAAAAGTCTCTTCCCCGCTGTTTAGATGGAGATTTTAACAAACGGTCAACATTTTCAAGTAACAGGTATTTCGGTCTAAGCTTGGTAGCTAATCTCATAATCTCCCAAAAGAGAACTCCCTTTTTACCTTGTATCCCCTTTTCCCCAGAAAGGCTTCGGGCAACGGAATAGTCCTGGCATGGAAAACCTCCAACAATAATGTCAGGGTCTAGATCGACTAATTGTGAGACATTAACAGTCGCAATATCTTGATTTGAATGGATTCCTTTTCCTTCAAAATTTCTTGCATAGCAATCAAAGGCATCTTGGGCTTTTTTTGATGGTTCCCATTGGTTACCCCAAACTGTCTCAAAGCCTTTTGTTGCTTCGAGGCCAAGCCTAAATCCGCCAACACCTGCGAATAACTCAATTACTTTCAACATAAACGTACATCCTTTCGGTATGGAATATACTTAAGTAATAGTATATTGAAAAAGTTTAATAGGATCAAGAATAATCTTGAGTTTTTATCAAATTTACTAGTATATCAACATACCAATAGAAATAGATTACATAATCTTATCACAAATCCTCAATAATTTCAGTTACAAAATATATGGTAAACATCAATACAGCCATTGTTATCAGCAAGACGTTTTCTTACTTTTAAGTATACATCAATAGAAACGTTTGTTCTACATATTTGTTCCGATATCTTTATTCAGAATCGAACAGATCCGCTATCTGATTATAAATATATATTTTGTTTAACCACCATGCTTGTCTAGTCATGTAGTAATCAGAAAACAAATCTATTTGATCATCTGGACGATTAATCCATTTGATTTTTGCGGGTAATTTGTCAGAGTACGGGCTATTTTCATGGTATGCTGTTTGGCTTGCCGACAATTTACTGAACAACTTATTCTCTAAAGAAGAATTGATAAAGTTCGTTGTCCTTTTGGTTGGAGTCCAGGTAATCTCAACTCCTGTTTTTATCTTATGAATGGTATCTTCCCAAACCATATGAGCTGACGTTTCAATATCTTCTTCAGGCATTTCCCAAAATTTCGCACCTTTTAGCCAGAAATCATCTCCATCTTTTTCAAAGACCACAATTAAAAATTTGGTATCTTGAAGAAACTCTCTTAGTTCTGATTCTTCCCATGTTTCTTCGATAACTTCTGCAAATTTGTATTCTAGAATTTTAAATTCTTCTTTTAGTTCCTTCTTCCCTTTATTGACAACCACAGTCTTAGGTTTAATGTTAGCCTTCGTCATTTCTTGGCCGAAATCATCTTCTTTTGCACCTTTAATCCCCAGCATATGCTTTAAAATTTCTGGGTTCGTTGATTTCGTATTATCTTTCACATTAAATTTCCTAGCTAAATCAGCACGTTTTTTACCGATAAATGGTCTTATTTTATCGAGGATAATATCCAATAGCGATTTAGTTTCCAATTCTAATGGATCAGTAACAATAGAAGGTGATGGCTCTCCACCTAATACATAGGTCCTGTATAAATAGGTCATATACCCGCCTTTTAACGAATAGGCCCTTTGCTTTGCACGGATTTTGGAAAACGGTTGGTCACGAAGAGATTCAGCAGCCGTTTTTCCTTTCGTGCACGGAGATAGATACGTAGTGAGACGCTCAGACAATTCATGTGCTCGTCCTTGTTTAATATAATCATCGATGATATGCCAATCTTGTTTGATAATGGCGAAGTCAACAGGGTTTTTCATCATTTCATACAAAGCAACATCTGTAATAACGAAGTCATCCTTCTTTGTATCAGGCTTCCATCTATAAAAAGCAAGTTCCATTGCTTTGTTTTTGTGCAGGAAGTGGCTTGTTTCAAATGATTCTTTGACTACTTCCATATAATTAATAATATTTAGCACTAATCGCTCTTTTGCGCTTAATGTACCATTTTTATTCTCTTTGATTGGCGTCGCTTTTAACTCAACACCGGCTTCCCGCATATCTGGTTCGCTATCGCTATCCTTTACTTTACCAAACCAAGTCTCCCACGCATCACCAGCACCAGATTTGTGCGCCCCAGTAAGCGGTTGATTATTATTAATTTCCCTAAGGGTCTTTCCAATAGCTTCTAGCCCACGATTATGGACTTCAGCTTTTGTTTTATATAGTTCTTCTGTCATTTTTTCATCACCTATTGTAAATTGCTTACCCTAGATTAAGGGCAACACAAATTTTTTAATATTAAGCACTCTTTGTTATCTTCATCTATTATCTGCATTAACAATAACTGAGTTTTTGATTCTTTCATCTTCCCCACTACTATTACCTTCAATATATGTTAAGTCTATAGTCTCCGAATGAAATTAACTTTAACAAAAGACAAAAACACTGGGTCGGGAACATTTCCTGTAGCTTTTATTATTCTAGGTATTTTTACACACGAGTATGTTATAGGTTGGCATACAGAACCTCCCATTTATGTATATATATTCAGTGTAGCATATGGAGACCGCTAGTTCACATGCTGTATTGAAAAATGGTGCCTGACCCTCATTACAGTAAAGCATTACCGCAATGGGGGTCAGGCACCAGAATTCGCAATCCAGCATTTCTCCTCATGGGAAAAATCTTTAATTTCACTCGAATACATATTCTTAAATTTCTCATATACAAAATTTAATGTTTCTAATTCTTGCTCATTAAATAACTCTTCTTCAGATTTATCGATTATTGAACTTGTATAGGATCCATGTTCATTTTCTATTATTTCTATCTCCTTTATGTTGTCGTATAGAGTTTGAAACTTTTCAGGTACTGGCCCATAATAATCTCGAATATACTTTGCACCACTTAAGGACACTGCATGATTTTTGAAAAAGTAATAATCTGCATAAAACATTAGTTTATTTAATTTGGTTAAATACGGTCTATCTTTTTTCGAAAAAAACCAAACCATATTTGAAAACTTTCTATAATCAAACGATTTATAGCCACTATATACATCTGGTTGATAGTATTCGGGGCCTGACCCTCAACACGGTAAAACATTACCGCACTAAGGGTCAGGCCCCAATAAAAAATGCCCCTTTTGACAGCATAGGGGCGAATAATAAGAGTAGGGTAATTTTTGGGTCAGCGAACCTGTCCCCCTGACCCAATTAATAAGCCGTATTTCCGCTTGAATCTTTCGATAATTTTGATCCAGCTAGCGCTAAATATGGCAAGGAAAAAGACATTGGATAGGGCGTGGGCAAGGTCAAACTTGATACTTGAGGCATAAATACCAATGATAAATTCCCATGATATGTTATTGACATTACTTACAATAATCCAAAGGTTCATAATCCAATCAAATAACCAACCCCATATGAAACCAAATATGCATAGACCCCAAACTCGTTTCATCCACCAGAAATTTTGAAGTAGTCCAGCACACATTCCCATCATTCCCCAGGCATACATTTGCCATGGAGTCCATGGACCTTGTCCAAGGAAAATATTCGATACAATGGCAGCAACGGCTCCGATGATAAAACCTGATTCTGCACCAAATACAAGTCCGGAAATGATGATCACAAAGGAAGTTGGTTGTACATTTGGGAGTCCTGCAAAAGGTACACGGCCAACGGCTGCAATTGCAGCCAATACAGCGAGGATCACAACCTCTCTTCCTGTAAGCTTACGAATCTCAAAACGAATAAAGAATGGAACCATGATACAGCCAATAATGAAAAGACTTAGTAATAAATAAGCATGATAATTAAACAGGAGAACAGCAAGGATCAGCATGGCAAAAATCATAATGGAACTAATCAACAAACGGGCCATTTAATGAATGCCTCCTCCAGGGTTAGTACATCGGGCATATGACTCTCTCTTGTTACTCGGTTAATTGCTGTTGTATAAAAGTAATTTCCTTTGAATAATTCTCCTGGAGTCCCGTCAACCGTTATCCTACCATCGAACATCATAGCACATCGATCAGCATATTTAGCTGCAAATTCAATGTCATGCGTAACTAGCACAATCGTTAACCCTTCCTTATGTAAGGTACGTAGCAGTTCTCCAAATTTTTGCTTTGATATGGGGTCAAGTCCTTTTGTCGGTTCGTCTATAAATAAAAGTTCCGGTCCCCCAAGTAGCATACAAGCAAGTGCGATCTTTTGGATTTCTCCACCTGAACAATCATAAGGATGCTTTCGCAATAAATGAGAGATTTCAAAAACCTCCACGATTTCAGCCATTTTCTCCGAGCCATTTTCAACGTTTTTACGTTCTATGACATCAAGGAGCTCCTTTTCGATCTGGTCAAACATAAAAAATGAACGTGGATTTTGTGGCAAATAGGCGATTTTTTCATGTATTCTTATTTTCTTACGTTGATTTGTTTTTTCACCAAAAAGACGAATATTTCCACGTTGAAGCTTTAGCAATCCGATACATGCTTTAAGCACAGTTGTCTTTCCTGAACCATTCCCTCCAACTAACGTAAAAAATTCACCTTTTCTAACATCTACTGAAAAATCCTTTAAGATTAGAGGTGATTTTTTATCATACTGAAAAAAGACGTTCTCTGCGGAAAGGATAGGCTCAGGTAGCTGTTTTTCGTTTTGATCCGCTTCATCTAGTTTGTTATACAAATCAGTAGACAATGTACGTAACCAACTTCGACCATCCTTCACTGTTAAAGGAATAGTTGTATTCGTAAAAGGGTGTTCGGTTTCCATATATAAACGTGCAATCGATGGAGTATAGGGAATAAATTGTTCTTCTTTGGCCAAATAAAGGGATTGGATCAATCCTTGACTCATTCCCTCATGCCTAATCCTACCTTCCTTCATCAGTAAAACTCTGTCAGCGATCGCAAATAATTCTTCAAGTCGATGCTCCACCAATATAATCGTAATACCCATTTCCTTATTTAATCGTTCAAGCATACGAATTAGGTCTCTTGCAGCAATTGGGTCAAGCTGTGAGGTTGGCTCATCTAGTAAAAGCACCTTAGGCTTTAATAAGAGGACGGATACTAAATTTAAGAGTTGTTTTTGGCCACCTGACAGTTGTGAAGCCTTTTCCGTTAATACGTTCTCTATTCCGAAAAAATGGACCATTTCTGCGACTCGCTTACGCATTTCATTAGTTGAATAACCGAGGTTCTCAAGCCCAAATACAAGTTCCTGCATGACATCATCCATCACAATTTGATTATCTGGATCTTGGAAAACAAAGCCAATCTCTTCAAGTAGCGCACGCTCATCCCATTTTTCCAATGGTTTTCCCTTATAAAGAATCTCCCCTTTACATGTACCAACTGGTGCTAGCTCTTTTTTTAATAGCCGTAGTAAAGTCGTTTTCCCACATCCACTAGGACCACCTATAACTAGAAATTCTCCTTCAATGACATCAAGTGATATTTCTGATAGCACTTCTTTATTCATATCTGGGAATTGAAATGAAAGATTCATTATTTTTAAAATTTCCATCTTAGCTGTTCTCTCCCTTCAACAAGTAACGGAAATGAATAGATGAAAGCCATACAGAAAAGCACGAGCCAATCTAGAAAAAAGAAATGGAAGGTACCAAGTTTCGGGTAAATCAATATCTTCCCATACCCTAGGTAGCCACCAATAAGACAAATGAGGAACATGAATGCAAGTGTGATAAGCCATCCCCAATCACGTTTATTCAATTGATATGGGATATAGGATGATCGTTTACCTGTTCCATATCCTCTAGCCTTCATTGAATCTGCGGTTTGAATGGCCTCTTCAAGTGACCATGTTAACAAAATTTGCATCTGTAACATTCCATTTTTCGCTCTTTCTCGAACGCTGCCGGTGTGAATTGCCAGCCCGCGAATTTGACTAACACTTGATATTTCGTCTAACCGTCTCTTTAAAAGTGGTACAAACCGAATCGTCAACATTGATAAAAATGCAGTACGAGGAAGAAACCTTGCGAAAACAAATAGAAATTTCGTTCCATTTACGATTAGGTTGAAGGAGACAAACATGATAATAATAGCAACAATTTCTAAAGACATTACAACTCCATAAACAATTGCTTCTAAGGTGACTTGTTTTCCACGAAAATAGAAGAGAATATTGGTTCCTCTGGAATTTAAAAATGGGTTTAATACAATGATAAGTGTGCTCATGAGAAGAAATGCTGGTACCCATTTTCTCAATGCTTTCCCTCTATCATGTGTGATGTTGACAAGGATTAACAGCATACAAGCTGTGACCAAAAATACTGGATGTGAAAAATACAAGGCAAGTGTGCCCACACATACATAATAGAAACATAATACATAGGGATGATATCCACGAAATCCATGATCCAAAAGGATACACCAACTTTCTATCTATCTATCGAATCAATTGCGCCATGACGTAGTGCGCTCGATTTTCTTTTTGCTTGAAAATTAATACTTCTGCAACGTCTTTACTTGTATCAGTCGGGGTAACAACTCAATTGATACATTCTTCGATGAATGAAGTAGTAGCGTTTTTTAATATATCCACCTAATGTGACAAAACAAGAGTTCCACATTAGGTGGATGATTTATCTCTTTCTATCGACGAAATGGCTTGAGATCAGCACCTAGGTCTTTTCCAAGATCAGTGGTATATAACCATTCAACAACATCTCCTGGTAGTAGGGGTACTACACCTGCGCCACGGTCTGGGAAGATTCCATTCACACGATACATCCAACCGCTTCCCTGTCCCCGATCGAATTCGTACACATTATCAATCCCTTCTACATAGGCAGTTGCTCCTTGGCCACCACGATAATCCATTTGGATTGCTTTTGCTTTTGTAATAGAAATAAGGGCTTGGAGTACAGTATCACCCTCCTTTATTTCCATTTCTGTTGCAGGCAACGGAACCTCTGTCGAAGAAATAACGATGGAATATGTGATTGTATTATCAACCGACTTTTCCTCTTTAGGGTGCTCTTCTTTGTTAGAAGGAGGAACACTAGCTGGTGGTGTCGTCGGCTTTGCTACTTCAGTCTTACCCTCATTCTTTTTATCAGATGATGTTGTTGGCTTAGTTTGCGTATTTGTTTTTGAACTAGGCAGTGACTGCGGATCTGCTGCCTGTTTACTGGTCTGACCAACATTTTTAGTGGCATTATGCTGATTTACCTGAGAAGTCGGTTCCTTCAGTTTTTGTTCATCTATTTTAGTAGAAGTAACTGCTTCAGTTCCTGAATCATCTTCTACTTGATTCTCTTCTTGTTCTTCATTTCCATCCCTATTTTCCTTCGTAGTAGGCTGAGCCTTTGTTTCATCCGATTGTTCATCAGACACTTTTGGTGCATCATCTTCTACCGGTGCAGCCATATCCTTTTCTAATGAACATCCAGTGATAGCAAAAGCAAGAGTTAAGACCGTTACCAAATGGATAAGCTTATAGGTCATTTTTCTAATCAAGAATTATCCAACCTCCGTTCATTAGGTAACCAAACCGATTTTATGAATATCTCTTTCTTTTAATTGCGAAATAAGAAAAATAACCAACTATCATCAAGAAAATACCTATTAGTAGTGAGTTATACGTTGATGTAGCTGTTTTTGGTAATGTGTTCCCATCCTTTTCATTGGATTGCTTGTCACGATCAGTTGGACTAACTTTGTTCCCATTCTCACTCTGATCTTCGTCTTTGGGTGCAGGTGTTTCAATTTCATCTTCTGTCACTTCATCAGTTTCTTCATTTTGATCAGATGAATCGCCCACTTCTTCTTCATCATTCACTCCGGTGTTCACTTCTTTTTCAGTTGTACTATTTATAGTTTCCTCTACGGACTCGTTTCCTAGGCGATCTACTGCTATGATTGTATATTCATAGGTTTGCTCCGCACCTAAACGAGTATCAGTAAATTCAACATGACTACTGTCAACACTTGCAATGATAGTGCCATCTCGATAAATCTTATATTCTTTTATACCTGATGGATCTGTAGCGGAAATACCTAGAGTGACACTATTTGGAGTCGTTTCTTTCTCTGTCAATGTAACATCGGTTGGTCCTTGTGTATCTGTAAATATACCAACAGTCGATAGATGATTGATTTCAAATGAAACATAACCATCTTTCGCTTCATTCCAACCGTTGACGTACTCCCAGTCTCCGTTTTGTTCATTAAAGGAGTAAACTCCGGTCTTTTGAAGAGTAACACCTTCATTGACTTTCAACTTCAGGCGGAAATTTTCAGTTGTTGTTCCTTCAGCGAACTGAAAATCAAATGAATACCAACTGCCTGTTAAATCAAGGCCATTATATGGGAAGGTTTCCTCATCTGGAATACCTACCTTTACAGTGGTTCCTTCGGGAAGGTTACTAGGTAATTCAACAGAATCACTTGAATCAGCAATAAAGATTGTTTCACCTTTTGTAACGCTTACTCTTTCATTTAGAGGAATCATATTTTCTTCTGGTTGTGGATTGCTCGTTTCACTACCAAACTGATACAATGGCCCTTCCCCATTCAGGAATCGTATGTATGCCACTAGTCCTTGAAGTGCCTGTTCTGTTGCCATTGCGTCAGAGTACGAGTAATCATGCGTATGTCTAAAACCACCATCACTATTTTTATAGCTTAATAAGTGATCAAGTAAGCTAATGCCGTTTTTTGTAAATGCCTCACTTGTTGGGTCTGTTCCTATTGCAGTTAGTCCGATAATCACCTGAGAAGTGGCTTCACTTGAAATTCCTCCAACGAATGGTTCATTGTATCCACCAGTTGGTCCTTGTTCCTGCGATAAAAATGTGACTGTTTTCTCTATTGCTGACTTTACCCCTGGCTGATCCTTATATGGAGCTAATCCAATAAGTGCCATTGCCGTGATGTCATAGCTTGTTGGTGCCGTTGGTGATGTTGTTAAACTCCATCCGCCATCTTCGCGTTGATTTTTAAGTAATTCGGCAACAAGCTTTTCTCTTGTCCATTTTGCATCTGTCGGCACGTCAAAATGTAAGGTATCTAGTGCGACCAAGGCAAAAATGATTCCGTTATTGCCTTGGAAGGTCATCGTATCATAACCGCCACGACGCTCAGGGCTGTTGTAAATGTTTTCAATCAAGTTTATCCCATCAATGTTTTGTGGATCCTTATTAATTGCAACTGCTGCCATTGCGAGTCGTTCAATGTCCGTAATTTTTACTCGCCCACTCTCAAGACTTTTTATAACTTGGTTTTGAATATTCGCATGGAATACTTCCTCATAATCAGCAGGAACCTCCTTGCCGGCCTGAGCAAAGCCAATTGCTTCCCATTCGCTGTCAACCTTGTTCGTTGCAATATAGACTGCAGCTTCATCTATTGCTTGTTGTACAATCGCTGCTTTCTCCACAGTGGACTGACTCTCAATCGTTCCCTGTTCCTCCGCTAAAACAGCTATAGCAGGTTGAATACACATAAAAACAACCATTACACATAGCAACAGTGACCATTTCATTACTCGTTTCATTATAAATCGCTCCCTTTTCAAACTTACAAACCAGAAAAAAACTTCATAAACACAAAAAAACATCTCTAAATAGAGATGTCGGTTTAATCGCTTACTAACATGCAAATTCCATGCATAAAAAGCACTAATCACCTCCCTATCCGCGTAGGTTTGTTGGTGTCAAAAAACAGGCAGGTCTCCTGACTTATGATCATAACTCTCTAACACCTTCCCATCATTCCGACAGTGGCATTCATTAGAAAGCTCCCATTTACAGTGGCGGGACCGTCCCGGATTTTCACCGGGTTCCCTTTTAATAATGAGCACCATCTTGTGCCCATCAACCTATTTTTTCAACTATTAAACTTGTAAAATGTAACAAATCAATCATAATCTAGCAAGCTTTCTAAATCAAGAGCAATTCCATGATTCTTTTTTGGTCAAAGGTGGGGTTATCCGCAGGAGTCATCTTCTCTGAAACGACGGAATCTTCCCGAAATCAGTTGTTACAATTCGATACTATGACATTCTTTTCACTACTTAAAATCATTAACATGCCAACCCTTCAATGAATATCGGTGTAATTTTTCCATATCCTTATCTTCAGAAAAAGCTAACCCACCTGACATAAAATACTTTGTTTTTCTCATTCTACCTCCTCCTTTAATCCTATTTCTGCTAAATGAATCATCATTTTTCTTATCTTCACATCTTCTTCTAAAATTTCCTTGCCCTTGCTAGTAAGTAGATAAGTGTTACGCCTTGAATCCGACCCATCATGCAAATAAATCCATTCCTGTTTTAATAGCTTTTTAATAATTGTGTACATTGAAGCGGGCCCTATAGTAATTAATGAACGATAATCTATACTGTAAATATAATCTGCTACTGATGCTGCAAATGAGTTAAATAAATTAATCACTCAATTTATTAGAATACAACAAAAGAGACTAATATGGATATTTATGAAAAATAGCTTTATTGTTCATATTTACATACGTTCAAGGTGGGTGGAGCAACCGCCTACGACAAAAGATAAAGAGCAATTTACCAAGAAAAAAGATTCTAAAGATAATTTATAAACCTGCTGAATCCATTTCATAGTTGCCAAAACCTTTTTCAGATAATTGATAAGTGGTGTCATGAAACTTTATTTCATTTTTTCTACCGAGCAAGTGGGCCTGACTCACAGTGAATTAACGCTTTACGTAACCTAGGATCAGGCCCGAATTGCCATCAAACTTCTAATTATTAGGAGAACACACGAACCGTCCCAGTGTTTCTAGTGTTTAGTTTAGCTGTTAGACGGAACACCATACTCGATTTCAAATCCAAGGTCTTCAAGCATTTTGTGATCGGCTGTGCCTTCTTGACCGGCAGTTGTGAGATAATCCCCTACAAAGATAGAGTTTGCTGCATAGAGGCCAAGTGGTTGAAGACTTCGAAGGTTAACTTCCCTTCCACCTGAAATACGAATTTCCTTAGTAGGGTTTATGTAACGCATTAAGCACAACACCTTAAGACAATATCTAGGATTTAGCTCATCTGTTCCTTCAAGTGGTGTTCCATCTATCGCATGTAGGAAATTGACTGGAATGGAATCGGCATCTAAGACTCGTAAGCTTTTTGCCATGTCCACAACGTCTTGCTTGGATTCTCTCATCCCTACTATAACCCCTGAGCATGGTGAAATCCCCTGCTCTTTTACTTTTTCCACCGTATTGACCCGATCTTGATATGTATGGGAGGTTGTTATACACTCATGATGATTTTCAGATGTGTTAATATTGTGGTTATACCGATCAACACCAGCGTCTTTTAGTTTTTTTACTTGGTCAGATTTTAAGATTCCTAGACAGGCGCAAACCTTTAAATCATATTTTTCTTTAATTTCCTTTACAGCCGAAACAACATGGTCCACTTCCTTGTTACTAGGTCCACGTCCGCTCGCTACGACACAATAGGTCCCGACTTTTAATTGATGGGCTTTTTCAGCCCCCTTCAGAATCTCTTCCTTATCCATCATTCGATATTTTTCAATCGGTGCAGTTGAAATACTAGATTGTGAGCAATACCCGCAATTTTCCGGACATAGCCCAGACTTTGTATTAATAATCATATTTAGCTTCACTTTATTCCCATAGTAATGATGACGAATAAAGTAGGCACCCTGAAGTAGTTCCAATATCTCGTCATCTGAAGAGTTTAGGACATCTAGTGCCTCTTCATTATTTAATTCATAGCCATCAATAACTTCTAGCGCTAATTCCTTCCATTTACTCATCATATCTCCTCCGTTATTTTTTTTCAGTATGTTTTATTACTTGTCCAGTTAAACTGTTTTACTTAAACTCTTAAAATACCCCCGACTAACAAGTGTCCGATTAAAGCGATATGCAAATACGGCAGCTGCAATCGACAGGATTATATCTTTTGGTAATGGCACAATCATCCATAACCAAGCCAATGAATAAGTAAATCCTTCTGGGGCTGCCGCCCATAGTTTATAAGCATAATACATCCAATTGGTTCCAAAAATATAATTTATGGACATCCCAATAAGTGATGCAAGGACATATGCATGGAGTGTTCTCTTCTTTTCGATTATTTTTCCTGTCACATATGCCGTAAAAATAAATGAAACAATAAAACCAAATGTTGGACTAAATAAGTGAGTAAATCCTCCACTGAACTTAGCAAAAACGGGGACTCCTACTAAACATACAAATGCATAGACACACATGCTAATTGCACCAATACGACTACCTAAAATCGCACCTGCCAAAATTGCGAAAAAGGTTTGCATTGTGATTGGCACCCCGCCAATAACCATAAATGGAGCTATCGATGTAATGTTGGCTCCGATTGCCATTAAAGCAACAAACATTCCTACTAAACTAATATCAATTGTTGATAACTTCCGCTTCAAATCCTTCAGCCTCCTTTTTTAAACCATAGAATAAGAATAATAAGAGTTCGGTTTATATGTCAACTACTTTTCATTATTAGTTAACATAAAAATTAAAAAAATAAAAATAGTGCCTGACCCCCGGCGCTGTAACGCTTTAACACACTGGGGGTCAGGCACTAGATCTGAGAATTTTAGCGTTATTATATAATTAATGACAGTAAGACAAATCAATAAATTTATTACTTCTTCACTATTGCACTCGACATTATTTTGTCTTAAAGGCTGGTTAGCAGTAAATATCCCCCCGTAAAGATCAAAATGACATATGTAATCATTCGAAACGTTTTTTGACTTATCCATTTAAAAAACAATTGTCCCAGTAAAATCCCTGCAAATAATGGGGGTATGGCTAGAAGAGAGGAAATCCATGTTTCTTTAGTCGTTCCTCCAAACGAGATTTGCATCACCAAACTAGCAAAATAAACAAACAGATAATAGGCCAATGTTGTACTGCGGAGGGTTGTTTTGTCTATTCTCGCTCCAGAAAAATATAATAATAAAGGGGGACCTGGTACACCAATACTTGTAGTTAATAAACCAGAAATTCCTCCTGTTAGGAGATCCCTATTACTCGTTCGGTTTATTGTCCATTTTAAAATAAGAAGGATTGTTAAAATAAGGATAAGCGCTCCAACAATGATTTTTAATAATTGTATATCTAAAAAGAGATAAATGAAAATACCAACAATCAGTCCCGCAATACTACCTTTAATCAATCTAATTAATAAGGATGTATCTATTTCCTTTCTTATTTTAAAAATCATAAAGGTGGACAAACAAATGGAAAGGATAATATTAACTTGAATGGCTGTGTGAGCAGGGTAAAGTAGCAATAAAAAAGGAGTACCAATAATGGAGAAACCATAACCAGTACTTGTTTGTAGAAACGATGCGATTAATACAATTAAAATAAGGATAATCCAAACTTCCATCAGTAAATCCACCAACTTTGATAAATTTGACATGTACTTATGCGAATGTAAAAGCGAGAGCCTATAGATTCTACTTTATTTGGCCAAAAACGGACTTTCCCTGATTATCAAATCACTTATCCCCAGGTTGAAATTAACAAGTCAGGAATGGTCCCCTTTAATTGAAAAAACGATCTATATAATTTCCATTAAAAAATAAAATTAAGTCACCAATGGCACCAATACAAAAAAAGACAAAATAATAACTTGCTATCGTGATTTCTTTGTTAAACAACTCTTTGAATGATTGAATAAACATTTTTTCGAATGTAAACCAACTTAATATCCAACCAATTAAAATAAAACTTATAATCATCATTTCTTTTTCGTTGTCCCCTTTTTGAACGAAGTATCATCTTGCTCTTTATCTCGCATGTTTGTTGAGATAGCATGATACAATTTTAACATAGAAACCCATAGACCAAAAAGGTGCCCAAAAAGGTGCCTGACCCCCGATACGGTAAAGCATTAGCGCATTGTAGTCCAACCTTAGAAGTAATTATGTTTCTTTTACTCTTCGTTAATGCCTGTTGCGAAAGTCGGGCCTGACCCCCACTGCGGTAGTGCTTTAGTGCAATTGGGGTCAGGCCCTATTGTTCTATTGTTGTGCTGCACACAATTTGAGAAAGTGGGAAACAACAATAAGAAAGTTCAAAAACAGTGGAATGATAGGGGTTAATTGGCCCAGATTCCATGATAATCGGAAGTTTTATACTAAATTAGCCAAATAAAAAAAGGGCTAACCCTTAAAAGGGTCGTTCAATATGATCCTTTTGGGTCAGCCTCGTACTTTTTTAATAAGAGTACTATTCTTTCTTCTATACACTATTGGTTTTTTCTAGTCACTGGTTCTTTCAAATGAATAGTAATAAACACCCTATTATCAAATTAACGAGGAAACATCATTTCCATTTCCTTACGGACATGATCCAATATTGGTAATGTTTGAACGATAAGAAGCTTGATTTGTAATTTTCTTGCGATTGGTTTGATGTATGGAGCCATTTCTTCTTTTACCCATATTTCTCTTGGGATTCGATTTAATTGCTTGATTAATCCTAAGAATGCATTCTGACTTGCTTCAGCTGTACCACCATTCTTCAACATTTCATTATAGACAATTGTTCCATTTTTTCTCTCTGCACAAAGAACTAGAGTAGGAAAATATGGTCTTTCATTTTGATTTTCTTGTATTGGTGCTAACATATACTCACTATCAAACTCTAGTGGAACATTATAAAACTTTAGTGAATTTTTAAGCTCCTGAAGTTCCAATTCATTTACCAATAATGAACTATCTTCAACTTTATTCTTGTTATCTTGGTCATGAATTAGAATAGTATTCCACTTATTCGATTTTTCATCAAGCACTCTTGCAACCATATGAGAATTAAAGGCAGAAAGCAGCTTAGGATCCTTCTTCGCTACCATACTGACCTCGATTACTTGTTCGATAACTAATGATAACAAGCTAACTTCTTGAGAATCTAAAATCCAGGGATAATAACCTGGTTGATAGCTACGGAAAAGTGGCCACTGATTTTTTCCACGGTCCGATCTACCATTTTCCTTTAATATTTGATAGTCTTCATCGCTTAATTCTTCTCTATTTGAAAAACTCATAAGTAAACTTCTTTGCTTTAAATACATTTTCTCATCAATTGATGTTTGTATTAGTAAATCATTTAGAAATTGCAACCCCTTTTCACCTACATAGGCAGCAAGTCCATATTCAATACCAGCCCCTCCCATGATGGAACAGTAAACATATTCCTTCGTTACTGGATCTTCTACTGCAATAATTTGATCATCATCTAACCATTGCCAAGGCTGCAATTGCTTGTATTGTTCAGTAATCTCCAATAACTTATGCCAATTTGGATTAGTTGTTGGCCCTTCTCCTCCAAAAGATTGGTTTTCAAAATTCTCTGGGGATACCTCACCGAAAATATCCAGGAATTCGTCATTTATATCAGCTATTTCTTCTTTTGAATCAATATCTTCTGTTACGATACCAGTTTCCAAATATTCAAACCTACTATCCTCTTCAGGTGCTGCACGCATCGCTTTTGTACATTGTGGGTAAAATGTACCTGTTTCTTCTTGGAACATTTTCTCTAGAACAATCTCATGCTCCCAATCATCCCCAAAATCATATGTATAGACCACTCGGTCTTTCTCCTGTTTAAAAACATCCTTTAATAAAACATCTTCTTCATCAAAATCATTATCTGAAAATCCATACTCTGAATCATCCATAGGGCCTATGTAGACAGCATTTTTCATTTGAACAGAATTTAATCTCCTAATCTCAAATCCATGCAAATGATAATTCCACCATTCAAAAGCAATTTGAATCACTTTATGAAGGTCAGAAAAGGTCATCGAATCCCTAATTTCGATTCTACGCCAGATAGGTGGTTTCGATCCTTTTAATGTAATTTTTAATTGAAGTATCATATTTTCACAACACCTTCTTTATTTAAATGGTTCTTGATTGAACTGGTATTTCCTTCTACCAATTATACTATAGTATATCAATTGATGAATGGACAATATAACTTCTAGATGCTGCCTGCGTTTCTTTAGTATTTCTAAATTTTCTAACGTCCAAACCCCTGTTCCCGTGTCCCAACCCCGTTGCCCCACTAGTCTAGCGTTCGTTAAATTCGTTGTATTTGACTTGAATGGTTCCGACTGGGCCGATTCGATTTTTTGAGACGATGATTTCTAGGAACGGATTATCTGTTTCTTTGTCATAATACTTTTCGCGGTATAAAAACAGAATCATATCGGCATCTTGTTCGACGCTGCTGATTCTCGAATGTCAGACATCATTGGTCGTTTTTCTGCTCTGTTTCGACTGAACGATTTAACTTTGCCAAACAAATCACGGGACAACTAAAGTCCTTTGCCATTGTTTTTAGATTCCGAGATATTTCGCTTACCTGTAGATGAGCATTGCCACCATAATGTGATAGATTGTGTCGAGGAAATTAGTTATTTATGCTCAGTGATATCGATAACTAGTTTTGTTAATATAGAATCCGACACGTTTAGTTACACTATTTAAAGCTGCTATAAAGGCGGGCATCCATCATAATTTGCTATATTAAAATAACTAATCTCAGGAGTAAGAGTTATGTAGAAAATAAATATGTTTTTACTCGGAGAATTAAAAAAGAAGAGAAGTGATTTTTTTGAAATACAAAGCTTTATTTATTTTTATAGCAGCCTTACTAGTAGTAGGTGCTGTATGGAAAATTATGAGTAACACGCAAGAAGAAGAATACCCAGAAGTCAAAGAACAATTTGTCGATTATTTAACAAAAACACACGATTTAATGATTTCTAGTGGTTTTGTTTATAAATCTGGTCGATCTACCAATGGAGTGAAGGAAGGAGATTTCATTGGAGTGTTTTACGACGAGAGAGATCCTAGCTTTATGATTCAACTTTCTATTGACCAACAAGACAATTCTGTTAGGGATACGTTCGATAGTAAAACATTTCGGATACGACAAGAAATATTTGATGTTATGAATACATACAGAAAAGATAATGAATTTAACGGTTATCTTAGCTTTTCACCAGAAGGTATACGAGGACCTAATTTAACTTCTGTATCTTATGGAAGGATTAACCCTACCATCAGTTATTCCGTTATTCGTGAAGAAATCGATATTGAAAAAGAACTAGAATCTGATTATCTCATTGCAAAAGAAGTAAACGAAATTGTAAATAAACATTATGATATGGATTTAAATAGAGTAGGTGTCACATACTTTGAGAAAAACGGTTTTAATTTCGAAAGTTATTTAGAACAATTCAAGAAAAATTACGGTGAAGATATTTACGGTAGTTCTATTACAAACTATGGTCATTTACATAAACCGCATGTGTATGGTGTGAAAAATGTGTCAGTTCCAAAAAGAGTGTTTGAATTTGGAGTTAGTACTTTTGAAGAAGCGAATTATCGCTTGCGATTAGATAGTCTTGAACAATTTAAAATGGAAGCGAAAAGAAATTATACCGAGCAATACAAGAAGACCGATACAAAATAGTTATCGGTCTTTTTGATCACTGGGATAATCTGTAGTTATCATTTAGAATGGTTTCATAATTTCTAGTGCTGGGGCTCTGTTTTCCAAACTCACTAGAAGTTTGGATATTCAATTTTACCGGTTTCTAATAACTGTTTTAACCCTAAGAACATATAATGCCAACCTTGTTCTGTTTCTCGTTTCCAATCCTCATGCGCTTTTTCAATATCCTCTGCTGTCCAATCTTCTTCATGGATTACCGTAATTTCCTGAGTAAACGTCATTTCTGTTCCATCTTCAGCCGAATTTAATTCCACAGTTAAGATATCATGTAAATCACTAAATTGCGGCATCTGAAAAGTAAACACGATTTTATGGGGCGACTCCATTTCTATATATTCACCAATCGCTCGATAGTCTTTCCCCTCTCGGTGATCTACAACTTCCCAACTCCCACCAACTCTAGGATCATTCTTTGTCACTTTATTGGTATGCTCCATTGTAAAAAACCATTTCTTCATTAATTCAGAATTCGTCCACGCTTCAAATACCTTTTCAACAGGAACGTTGAAAGAGCGTTTCATGATTAGCGTTGTTTTTGATGTATCAGCCATCTACTATTCATCCTTTTTACTTGAAGTGATGCCACTATCTTACTATCAATATTACTCAAAAACAAACGTAACACAACACTTCTTAAACCAGGAAGTATAGCTATTCTTAGAATCAACATAAGTCAAAAGGAAGTTACTCATTTACTCTTCCCCTTTACTTGTCATTAAAACTTAAATCTTTTTGTTCATGACATAGATTGTTAATTGCTATCTAAATCATTTTTCATTTTTGTGAATTCAGATTAGTTATTAGGGATTTCAATTATTTCTCCAGTGGCTCTTAATATAAGTAAATCTATAAAAATTAAGAATGTAGAAGAATTGAAATTGTATGCTGCGATATCTTCTTCATATAACTTGATGTCAATTGTGTCAAAAACACTACCATCCCATTTAGCTCTATGTATTTTTAAGCAAGTAAAATTAGTCCTTTGTTTTCGAGGAATAACCTTCCTAAACATAGTTGAATTCATAAGAAATTCATCTGAAAATTCATCTTTTGGAAGATCTAATCTAATAGTCATATGTTTTTTATCTAAATTATCGTTTATTTTACCAATTCTAAACTTACCCTCTCCTCTCGTTTTAAAAGTAACTTGTTTGAAAGTTTTAATATGGCAACTATTTCCTATACTTCCTGTATCTTTTAAGCCGCGATTCCTATATTTTGACAATATATTTCTTAATTCCTGTGATTTACTTTCTATTTCTTTACTAAAGTCCACTATAAACTGGCCACCTTTCTATTAGATATACAAGAGTCAAAAGTTATAACCGTTTTATCAACGTAATAAATACTATTTCTATTAATATAGGTTTATATATACAGTACTTACAACGTATTTTTTTGAATAGACTCGTCAACAACTTCATAGGATTATATTTTCTATTTGTTTAATTCATTTTTGAAAAAAACGTCATCAAATGCCTTTTAATTTGGATGCAAATTTATACAACGGTGATCCCCCTAGATTTCTATTATATAGGAGGTTCATTAATAATTTCCTTGATACTTCAAATATTAACAAATAACTACATTTATTACCTGAATTTTTTATGAATTGTCACTTAGTGCGCTTACCTAGGAAATTATTAAATTAAAAAGAGTGGAAATCATAGAAACAACCTCAAAATGTATTATAATATTTATTACTTTAAAAAGTGACGGATAGCTAAATCGTAAATTAGTATAATGACTAGATTTTTATTTATAACTGTAAATAATTCTATTAAATTTGAATGTATCTTTACTAATAATTAACTTAATATATAACTTTCTTTGCTCCCCTATATTCACTTTCACTAATATCAGGAAAGTGTTTCTGCCACAGTTCAAAAACATTGTGGTTAGTTGCTTTACCTTCTTTCGAGAGCTTAACTACATGAAATCCATATTCGTCTCCACGCCTTTTCATTGTTCTTTTACGTTTAACTGAAAATATTTTTCCGGATCTGGTTATCTCATAAAGATTTTCATAACCTATTATTGGTTTTCTCTCTTCTTGCACACTATCACCGCTTTCTAATCCAAGAAATTTTATCATAACATGCCTAATGGAATTGATTATTTTGATAAGGAAAGTTATTGGAACTCACATAAAAGATCCACTTCGTAATGTCATGTTATAATGTAAGGACATCTTAATATTATTCATTATTTTAAATAAGAACCAAGTCTCCATTGATTCCAAGAATTCTTATGTTCAGCTCTTCCAGGAGCTATACAATAATCCGTTATTAAAGTCTTTTCATTATGAAATTCCAATGGAAGATGCTCATGATTCTCTTTTACATACCTTGCAATAAATCTTCGTGCGTTTTGTATTCCATCTATGTTAGTATTTAGAATGGTTCTTTCCTCTTGATACACCTTTTCTACTTTATAAGGCTTTGCTATCCTACTTCCAGTAATGATAAAATGTAATTCATCTTTCTTTGATTTCCCACCAACAATTTCCTTTGGCATACCTGATGATTGTCTCTTGGATTTAAACCTGGAATTAAGTTCGAGAAAATTATGAATTAGGTACTTTAATATTTCATCATGTGTTTGTATTTCTTTTAATGCTTTAAAAATCATATTCCAGTTAAGACGTAATACCTCTTCTCCGTTAGTCAAGAGACGCTTGTGCGCATTTAATTGGCCTTCATCTAGTGTTCCTCTGATTTTAAATTCAAAAAGTAGATTAAAATTCTTTCCACATATCCAAGCATCGGGAATCGATCCACTATTATCTTGTAGTGGAGAATGAGACAATGCACTAGTATAGGGAGCAATACCGATTATGTATTCATGTTTTTTAGATGTTTGAGGACATGATTTTTTTCGTGTGATGACTATTATTTCAGAGAAATCCATCATCTCAGATTGTTTGGGAATAATTGTTCTTAGAAACTGAGGAACTATCATTGAATTTTTATAGGCAAGAATTGACATTAAAATATGAGTATAATGATCCTCTTCTTGACCTTGATATTGAAAAATATTCAACATTATTAATTCGTCCTTTTAGTTTAATATCTGTTTAAAAATGTGCACATTCGTAAGTGTTCTATTGTTTCTGAGTTTAACCGCTTTTACCTAAACAACCAGTGGTCGGGGTCGAACCGTTATCTATCTATCTAACCTTTCACCTGCTCAACCAAAAATCAAACTAAAAACACGTTCATGCGCACCATATATTTTATCTGCCTCTTCTAGTTGTTTAAATTCATCTCGATATTGGGCGACAAACAAATCCAACTCACTAAGATCAATAAGAATAGTAACCAATACTTTCGGAATGTCCTCCCAGGAGTAAATAACGTCGATACTATCGTTTAATTCCTGATAGATTCGTTCAAACTGTTGTTCATCCAACCCTTTTCCTTTTTGCAGTTTCTCGAAAAAATTTCCGTTTTCGTTAATTTTCTCAATCAGTCTGGCAATCACTTTAGCTTTTTCGGGCTCAATTTCACCCGCTTCTCTTGTACACTTTTGAATCAGCTTTTTACTTTCTTCGGCTGCGTTCCTAATACGAACTGATACTTCACCGCCATATACGAGTGAAAAGTTGTATAGTTCATCATATAGTCCGACTAAAATATGGAGAACATCTACAGGTATACTCGCTCGATTTTCCCATTCGTCAGCGCAGACAGTTAGAGCATTAACTACCTTTTCATACTCCTTTTCATCAAACGCATTTCCCATTCGCAGTTCTACAAGTAAATTTGCTTCTGACTGTTCAAGAGCGTCAATTAGTTCTTTGTCTTTCACTCCTTCACCCTCCTATTGAAAGGGACTTACACTAAACTTGCATCTATTCTCTACAAGTTGCCACGCAACTTACACTATGCCACTATTTGTATAGTAACTTCCCTTGCTTCATTTTTTCCCCTGTCCAAACAAATCTCACGAAAACATCCGCAACTTTGGACTTACGGTCTAACCAACCATGCACTATAATAGTATAAATTTCATACTTCATAGCATCTTCCCATGATTGTGCAGTGAATTGTTTGTTATATAAGAAAATATTTTCATTAAACTTTCGAAAAAATAGTAAATCCTCACCACTTATGTGATGCTCAAATGGATATTTACTATCACCTTCCTTTATTTTAAATGGTTCTGAGTTTATATCTAGACGTTTTGACTTCGTTTCCCAGAATACAAAATATCCGCACTTTGGTGTTGCAATTTTATAGATTTCTACAATTATTTCGGGAAGCATATCATTGTTTTTCACTATATCCCGACCTTTTTAATAGTTTTCTAAAGCTTCCTCTACTAACTTATATACTTGATCCAAACTATTTCCTTTATAAACCCAACGACAAGTTCCCATATGTTTCTCTCTAGCTTCACTTTCGGAAAAAATGATCAAACCCTCAGATGGAGGGACAGCCACATTAAATTCAAAGTATATCCACCGACTATTGTTAACCATTTTTAGTATTCTTCCTTTTGGACCGAAAAAAGTCACACCTGTTTGGTTATAGGTTGGCAAAAACTGCTGGCCTATTTTACGTTGAATACTATCAATCAATTCATTTCCGTGATTCAGGAATCTATACTTTTTATCTAACATGGACTACTCCACCCCTATATTTTTTCTACAAAATCTACTAAAGCAAGGGACATCCTGTCTCCTACCAACATAATACTGCTCTAAATGTAAAAGAAACTAGACAACTGTTATTTAATCTACCATTTCTAATGACTTCGTAAATAATTTGTCTGGAAAAGAATTATGTCGAAGTGTTCTTTCAAGAGACCCTGCTGTTCCTATTACATGCATGGAACCTCCAGTTGGGACTTCTACATTTATGTATTGGTTTTCCGATGAAGTTAGATCAATTAAATTGGAGAATTCTTGAATGTTCAACGCACAAATAGTTTGCTGACCACATACTAAACATAAGAATACATTTTTCGTTACATCCATATCACTTTGAATAGATTGCATCTCGGAAACACTGATTTTGAAACTCCATGGTGAAGTTTCTTTGGATAAATATTTCACAAATATCCTAGTATCATGGTTTACCTGATAATGGCCGTACAATGAATCTGGTTTATTCAAAGCTGTAAAAGAAGGATGTTCTGTAATTTGTGTAAGAACTGCTCCGTGATATAAGTCTTGCATCTGTATTTTCATTGTTATCACTCCAGGGAATTTTAGTGTTTATAGACTAATTATATCAAAGGGACTAGGAAAATATATCCAATTTTATATGTTTTTATTTTACAATTCGTCATATCAAAGTCATTATTAAGTCATTCTTTTCTAAATTTCTATGTAACTACCAACTCCACAAAAACCACAGTATAATCAATTGGTACTAATTTAAAGTCATCATCTACTCTAGTTGGTATCTTTAAGGTGTTTTTTCCTTGATGTAGGTAAAGTAACATGTTTACTATGGAAGGTTTTTCTCCATGAAAGTGGCTCTTTATGGATTGTAATAATGAACATAAATTATAAGCTAAGACCGTACTATCTGCGGGAACTCTCTTACTCCCACGAGGTACTGTAATAACTTCACCAACATGTTGAGTGAATTCTTCCCAACTTGTAAAATCTTGTTCAAACCACTTGTGTAGATAAGCTGTAAAAATTTGATGTCTAAGTAATTGTATATTTCTTAGATTCAGTTTTTCACCTTTTACCTCCGAGGAGGCATCCCATTTACTTTCACCAAGATAAATTGTGCTTTCACTCAGTAAAATTCGAGTGTTCGGAATGGAAGTCTGGTTGGATAGTTTGGTGCCTTTTCTTTATTTTTATGATAGTTTTCTATTTCATCTAGTAAGGTAGTAAGGTTTTTTAGTAAAAAGAAAATCTTCAGATGCCAATAAAAATCTCTCCTAAGTACTTTTTATATAGACTATGTCTATCTTGTTCACGAACCTCTCTTACCATCTCTGGGCAGACCAAATACACACTTTCCTTAGAATATAGGTAATATACTCTTAATCATCTAACACTGATTTTGCAAGGCTATAAACGATTGTATCATCTGTTGGAGGGTTATGAAGCCCTGCACGAACATCACGGAAATACCGTTGGAGAGGATTTTGTGCGGAAAGACTTCGAGCTCCAACAATTCTCATTGCCAAATCCACTATTTTGTTTGCGCTGTTTGTTGCGATATGTTTTACAGCTGCTAGTTCTGCCCCCATATTACCTCGCTGTTCAGGTTGTTCAACCCATTTTCTTGCGACAGAGTAGAGGACTTCGCGAGCATTAAATAATTCTAATTCTATCTCTCCAATTTTTCTTCGTACTTCTGGTACATCTTTGATCGGACCTGGTAGGGTGGTAGGGCTATATTCAGAAGCAAATTTTATTGCATAATCTCTAGCGGAAGTAGCTATCCCAATGTACACAGCAGGGATTTGCAAATACCAGCCTTTTGGTGAAGGTTTTTTGATATCCTCTTCTACCAATAATGCATCCTCAGGGACAAGGACTTGGTCTAGAATGAGGTCATCACTCTTAGTACCCCTCATGGAAACACTATCCCAGGTTTCTTTTATCTGAACCCCGTCAAGTTTATGATCAATTAAAATATACCCTTTTGTACCAGTTTGATTGACATCAACTGAAACAATGGAATAATCGAGTGCAATGGCCATGGAAGTGAATGCTTTAGCTCCATTTACGCGCCATCCGTCTTTTTCTTTAATCGCGGTAGTCGTAGGCACGCCACCTCTAGAAGGACTTCCTGTCGCACGTTCTGATTGAGCAAGATTAATGAGTGCTTTCTGATTTACGATTAAATCGCATATCTTGGCGAAGCTTTCTTCGTTCCAGTTTCTACTTTCAGCTGCTTCGAGAATCACGCCGAGTTGCCAGCCGAGAGACAGGGCAGTTGGTCCGTCCCCATTCGCAATAATTTCTTGAATCTTGAGATATTCATATAGGTTAATACCATGGCCCCCATACTCAATTGGTACAGTAAGTGCTAAGAACCCCTTTTGCTTCAAGTCCTCAAAATTTTCAAAAGGGAATTTTCCCTGTGCGTCAATTTCGGCAGACCTTTCTCTAAAAGTTTCAGCTAACTCTTCGGCTTGTTTTAGTAAATTTTGTTGGATCTTACTTTCTGTTGATTGAACAAATGCAATTGTCATACTCATTCCTCCATCCATTTTTAACATAAAAAAGTCCACTTTCTTGGCGATGAAAGAGGACTTCGGATAATCTATCCTTTCTCATCTGTCAGACATCTTATGTCTGCTGGAATTAGCACCTTTCTTAATAAATAAGAGGTTGCTGCAGGATCGTAGGACCAGATTCCTCCCCTGACTCTTGATAAGTTTTGAAACTATGTAATTTTAGAATACACATTATACGATAATTTTATGGTTGTCAAGATTTAAAAAATAAATTCAAATATGAATCATAAAAATATTAAAAATACTTGTTGACAGTATTTTCATTCTCATGTATATTTTGGATTAAATTTAATAAACTGATTTCTTTATCAAGAGAGGTGGAGGGACTGGCCCTTTGATACCTCGGCAACAGGCTTACTAGCACTGTGCCAATTCCAGCAAGCGATAAGCTTGATAGATAAGGAAGGATTGTGCTTTTGTGTGTAAAAGCCTCTTCTTTTCTTAGAAGAGGTTTTTTTATTTGTAAAAATATTTTATCAATTGGAGGAATGAAAGTTGAGTAACCAAAAACAAATAATCTTAAATGCCTTTGAAATGAATAGTTCCATGCATAATTCACATGGGTTTTGGAAGCATCCGAAAAATCAAAGACATCGTCGATATAAGGATTTAGATTATTGGGTAGAGTTGGCGAAACTTCTAGAAAGAGGAAAGTTTGATGCGGTATTTTTCGCGGATGTCCTTGGAATCTATGATGTGTATCAAAAGAGTAAAGCGCCGTCCATTCGAGATGGATTGCAGGTACCATTAAATGATCCTGCGTTGCTCATTTCTGCAATGGCTCATGTCACTGAAAATTTGTCCTTTGCAATTACAGTAAGTACTACATATGAAGCACCTTTTGGTAATGCTAGACGTTTCTCTACCTTAGACCATTTAACAAAAGGAAGAATTGCATGGAATGTGGTAACTTCATATCTACCAAATGCTGCAAGAAACTTCGGTCTGCAAGATATGATTAAGCATGATGAGCGCTATGATATTGCAGATGAATTCCTCGATGTTTCGTATAAATTGTGGGAGCAAAGCTGGGAAGATGATGCAGTTGTTGAAGATGTTAAAAATAAAACGCTTGTTGACCCAGATAAGGTACATGAAATTAATCATGAAGGCCTTTATTTCAAAGTCGAAGGGCCGCATTTAAGTGAACCTTCATTACAACGAACACCTGTTATTTATCAAGCGGGTACATCTGAAAAAGGGCGTGAATTTGCTGCAAAGCATGCGGAATGTATCTTCGTTGGAGGTCCGACGCCTGAAAGAATTCGATATTATGCAGACGATATTAGAAAGAGAGCGGAAAAACACGGCCGTAATCCAGAACATCTCAAAATCATTTCTTTCTTAAGTGTGATTGTCGCAGAAACGACGGAGGAAGCAGAACAGAAATTTCAGGAATACAACAAGATGTGGAGCCCAGATGCTGCAAAAGCACAGTATGGGGCAAGTGGATATGACATTGCCGAATATGAAGATGTAGATCCAGATGAGCCATTTGGATATAAAAAGAAGACAGAAGGCGGGCACTATAAAGCCGCTCTGCTTACCAAGGATGCACCAAAACAATTAACAGTAGGTGAAGTATTGAACCGTTTTGAGTCATTGGACCGTAACAGTATCATTGTCGGAAACCCTATAGAGGTGGCTGATGCGATTCAGTACCAGTTTGAAGAATCAGGGGTAGACGGCTTTAACTTAAACCATTTAGTCACACCTGGTGATTTGGAAGACTTTGTTGATTTAGTTATACCTATTTTACAGGAACGTGGCTTATACAAAACTGAATATAAGCAAGGTACGTTACGAGAAAAGTTGTTTCCACAGGGTAAAAGTATATTGCCAGAAGATCACCCTGGTAGTAAATATAGACGTGTCCCTGCTAAACAGTAGAAATATGTCTGGAGATGGAAGTGAGGGAAACAGCTCTTATGATTGAGTTGAAGAATATAACAAAAGAATATGTCAGCAAAAAGAATAGAATTATCGGTGTCGATAATGTCTCGCTTACAATTAATAGGGGTGAAATATTTGGTATTGTCGGCTACAGTGGTGCCGGAAAGAGTACGCTGCTACGGTGTATGAATATTTTGGAGAGACCCACGTCTGGTATCGTTAAAGTTGATGGTGTTGATCTCTTGCAGTTATCGAGCAAAGAACTCCGTAAAGCAAGGCAATCAATTGGCATGATTTTTCAAGGGTTCCATTTGGTTGCTTCCAAAACAGTGTATGAGAATGTTGCTTTTGCCCTAAAGGCTGCAGGGGTGGAAAATAGCATTATAAAAGAAAGTGTGGAGGAATTGTTAACCATAGTTGGGCTTGAAGACAGAATCAATCAGTATCCTGCCCAGCTCAGTGGTGGTCAGAAGCAACGAGTGAGTATAGCCCGTGCGCTCGCAAATAATCCAAAGGTTCTTTTATGTGATGAGGCGACTTCAGCGTTAGACCCAAATACGACTCAATCCATATTAGCGTTATTAAAAAGGATAAATAAGGAGCTTGGGCTAACCATTGTGATTATCACGCATGAGATGGAAGTTGTGAAAGAAATCTGCCATCGATGTGCCGTCATGCAAGACGGAAGAATAGTCGAACAAGGTCCAACTTATCAGATTTTCTCTAACCCAATTGACCCATTAACAAAAAGATTTATTGACACAGTACTTAGCTTCAAACTACCTAGAAAACTAGTAGAGGGTATCAAAGGCAAATTAGTTAGACTTCAATTTCGGGGAGAGATAGCGGCAGAAGCGGTTGTATCCGATATGCTGCAGACATTTTTAGTAAAGGGGAATATTCTTCATGGCAAGGTAGAATATATTCAAGATCTTCCTTTAGGTATTTTCATCATGGAGCTAAATGGAGACGAACAAGAGGTTGAAAAGGCTATCGATTATCTTCGCGGTCGTGTCAGTGTCGTGGAGGTGGTTGAAAATGAGTAGTGTGATAGAACTTTTACCTGAGTTAAATCTAGCCTTTTTACAAACGTTACTGATGGTCGGAATTGCTTTAGTGGTCGCGGTTTTATTGGGTTTGCCATTAGGAATTACTTTGTTTGTTACCGATCGGGGGCTATTTTTAGAAAAGAAATGGGTAAAAACGTTAGTAGGAGTCGTCATCAACTTAATTCGGTCGATCCCGTTTATTATCCTGCTTGTCTTCTTATTGCCTTTTACTAACCTGCTAGTAGGAACAACGATAGGACCATTAGCTGCCTCTGTTTCTCTGTCTGTAGCAGCAATCCCTTTTTATGCAAGAATTGTAGAATCGTCCGCAAGGGAAATTGATAAAGGTGTCATTGAAGCGGCGGTTGCTGTTGGCGCTTCACCATGGATGATAATTAGGCACATCATCCTCCCAGAAGCAAAACCTGGTCTCATTACAGGGTTAACCATTACTGCTATTAGTCTTATTGGTTATTCCGCAATGGCCGGTACAATCGGCGGTGGAGGAATTGGCGATCTAGCCATTCGATATGGGTACTATCGCTATGATAATACGGTGATGTTCACTACGGTTATTTTGTTAATTGTGTTAGTACAATTCGTTCAGTATTTTGGAGACTTTATAGCAAAGGCTGTTAACAAGCGATAAAAAATAAATTCAGGGTGGTAATGAAAAATGAAAAAAATGATCTTTTTACTTCTATCATTTCTAGTGGTTAGTGTACTTTCTGCTTGTGGCTCTAATGACAGTTCGGCATCTGGTGCAGAAAAGAAAGAGTTAGTGTTGGGTGCAACCATTCCATATAGTGACATGCTTGAAGAAGCAGTAAAGCCTTACCTTGAGGAAAAAGGATATAAAGTCACAGTGGAAGAATTCAATGATTATGTACAACCAAATATTGCTCTTAACAACGGGGCTTTGGATGCAAATTTGTTTCAACACAAAGTGTATATGGATGGATTTGCTAAGGAAAATAACATGGAATTAACCAGCGTGATTACGGTACCAACGGCACCTATTGGCATTTATTCCAATAAGTATGATTCATTGGATGAAATCGAAAAGGGCAGTACAGTTGCAATAGCCAATGATCCTGCGAATCTAGCAAGAGGGCTTACCGTATTAAAAGAAAATGGAGTAATCGACTTTGATAGTAATATCGATCCCCTCCGAGCTACCGAGAAAGACATCACGAGCAATCCTAAAGAGTTAGTATTTAAGCCAGTTGAAGCAGCCCAATTACCACGAACCTTAGAATCAGTAGACCTTGCTGCAATTAATGGTAACTTTGCGATATCAGCTGGACTAGACTTAACTTCTGCTCTTGTTCGAGATAAACTGCCTGAAAACATCATCAACCGAGTCGTTGTAAAAACGGAAAATATTGATAAGCAATATGTAAAAGACATTAAAGAAGCAGTAGAATCAGATGCATTCAAGAAAGTAATAGATCAACAGTTTCAAGGCTTCCATAGACCTGATTGGATGAAGTAAATCGAAAAAATGAAGAATAAAAAATGGCTGGATTCAATTTCCCCAGCCATTTATAATTTCTTTTCAAGAATGATTTTATGTAATCCTTTTTCGTCAGTATAGGTATCAATAACATCAAATCCATTTTTAATATTCAAAACTAGCATATTACGCCATTTATTCATTGTTTTTGTCTGGACAACACTATACCCATTTATCTTTAAATATTGATGTTGTTTTTTCATTAACTCAGAAGCTATACCGTGTTTTCTGTAATTAGGATCTACACCGCCTAACCAACTATAAAATTTATTATTATCAATTTGATATCCAATCTTATATCCAATAACTTTCATACCATCCATCGCAGTAATAACCAATAATTTAGGTTTATTTGCCATTTTGCTAATCAAATCATCAGTAGTACCAAAAATAAGTTTATTTAATTCTATAATTCCATCTAAAACATCATCATCAGGGATTGAATTAAAAATGAAATAATTCAAGTTCAAATGTTTTCCTCCTTCCTATAGAGCCACTCATAATAAATATTTGGTTAACTAATTAAGACAGTCCTTCTTTAACAAAACTGCCCTCTTTAGTACAATTACTTCCACAAAAAAGGCACTTCTCCTCCTGTAAGGAAAGCACCATTAAGAAGAATATATAAATCGAAAACCTAGCCAGCGATTCCTCTTGCTAACACTAGGAAAAATACAAAAACCAAGACTCCACCATTTAATAGACCACCCACTATTCCTGACAACCACTTCTTTGATAGCACTGCAAATACAATACCCAATAGCGAAAGTGTCCCTAGAATGATAATACCCATCAATAAATTCGCATTAGGTCCTCTTAAAATTAAAAATGAAATAATACTGGCAATAACCATTAGAAAAGAAAAAAATCCTAACTTATTCATCTCATCCCCCCCTATAACTTACTTTCAATTGTTACTTAATAGAAATTGTATAGCCTTTCTTATTCAACAATCCTACTTCATTAGTTAAATAACTTCAACAAAATAGGCGTTAATCCTTCTTGGATCATCGCACCCGTTACTTCAATAATGAAGGTTTGATACCTTTCAATACTTATAACATCCTCGGATGAAATCCTTTTCCCCTATTGAAAAGTCAGACCCTTGGGGTTTCACTTTGTTTCGTTTTAGTGAATAGACCTACAATGATTGTGACTATTCCACCTATCAATACAATAAAGTAAAAAAGCATTAAAGTGGCTGTTCCGTCTAATCCTTGAAGCACCTTGGTTTCATGTAATAAAGGTAACAATAGCGGATAAGTTAAAACCGATTAGGTCAAATAATACAGACTCATGAGTTGTAAGTGGTTTATTTGCTATACTCAACAACCATTTCCAGCACTTGCTAGTTTTATCAATCTAACAAATTTAATGGAGCAGCTAATTTTAATAACTGGTTACTCCATTAAACTAATTGCAGCCGTTCGTTGAAAATGGACTCATTAATCAGAAATAATGAGTCCATCTTCTGCAATTTAAGCCTGGACAGTAGAATTTGGGTTTTCAACCCATTCATAGGATACTTTTTGGCCCTGTTTTTATAGATCTGAATCCATCAGGAAACCTTTTAAGAAAAAAATCGCTGATTAGTGAGTCTATTATAAAAACAAGAACTATTATAAAGTACTTTTCGGCTTCTTGGTTGATATTTTTTTAATATGTTCTTCCAGCTAACAACGCAACATATAAAGAAATTGTGACTAGTAATATTGCAAAAAAATCTCGTCTCGCAAGGTAAGTTGTAGAGTGAAGACCTTTTATAGTTAAGTGAGCAAACAGGTAAGAGATAGGCATTAGAATAATCTTTTCTAGTCCATTTTTTATTTTTTCATTCTTACGGAATATGGCCAATCCAATTCCACAAATTAGTAAAAATCTAGCAATCTTTGCTTTTTCAATTTCTGTTTGAGTTGGGGTGAATAGTTCCTCAATTTTATCCCTAACAATTGAACTAGAGTAATTAACTTCATCTAATTCAAGCAAATAATCTTCTAACTGTTCGGATTCACAAACCATTTTCATAATAATATCATCCATCCCCCTAAAAACAGCTTTGGATAAATATACATCAGTCAGTATTAATACACAATAAAATAAGATGGGTTTTTTTAGTTTTTTCTTACACTAAACTGCACCTTTAGTTCAACAGGGACAGTGTTCCCTTCATTATTTAGTCGAAATGTGACATCAACTTTTTATTTTATCTCGATAATCCGCAGTTGCTGTTCCCGCACTATCCAAAGTATAATTATATAACTAGCCGATTGGAGGTGGAAAAATGGATCTCATTTTATGGATGACTGTTTTGTCGGGTACACTTATCGCAATATTCGCTGATAATAAAAAATGCAAAAAGAAAAAATGTTAAATTTTTTCATATCTACTCAAATTACTGGTGGCTTTAGGAACTGGACCCTGTGTTATAGATTTATTTTTTAGACGTACATCTTGTTCCTCTCCCCCTTCATCCTTAATTAGGGGGCTTTTTCATGTGCATAATCATCGAATTACGTAGTAACTAAAAACTCTAATTCTCATTTAAATGCTGCATATGCTAACTCCTTTGTAAGAACAATTTTTTCATATCTATTCAACTCTTCTGCTTCGATAGCTTAATGACATCAACAAAAAAATGCATGAATCCCTCTTTGATCAACGCACCTATTAGGTTAAGTACATTACTTCACAATCTAATCTTATCAGTTAGCTTTTTTATCGCACTGACTACCACTTCGGGTTCATCATTTTGTATGTAATGAGCACTGTTTTCAGCTATAACCAATTCACCATCAGAGGATATTTCAAGAATTGCTCTCTGCATTTCATTCCATAACTCTTGTGATTCCTTTGAATAATGAGCCTTTTTACCAGCTGAAAGAACAATAAGTGGGACATTTAATTTATGTTTAGTTTCTTTTAACTGCTTTAGGCTTTCCATAAATTCATCATAATTACCTTCATAAACGAATTGCTTGTTGTATGCTTGTTGAAACTCTTTTGACATCGTTGGAAGAAATTTTTCTCTGTAATCTTCAGGTGTAGAGTCAACCAAGACAAGTCCACAAACTTCATTTTCATATTCAGTTGCAAACATTCGCATATTAACTCCACCAAATGAATGACCTACTAATATGTAGGGAGGTTTAATCTTGGCTTCAATAAGAAGTTCCTTCAATTCTCTTACCATCTCACGACTAGTTCTGGGATTCGAACTTTTTTCACTTTTCCCAAGTCCAGCCCTATCATAAATTAAAACGGTAGTGAGCATTGAAATATCCTCAATTACTGAATCCCAAGCCTTGGAGTAATCTCCATATCCAGCGTCCATTACAATTGTTGGTTTTCCGGAATTATCTCCCACTAATTTAGCATATAAATTACAATGACTTAATTGCACAAACATTTCTTTCGTCATTTAGTCCAATCCTCTCATTTTGCCAACTAATTAACAGTCAATATCTTCTTGAATTAACCTGCTTCTTTAGTTTAATATCCATAATGTTACATTTGGATTTTAACATAAAACCCCAACTGCAGGCTTCATAAACGACACCATGGCTTCGGTATGTTCTACCACTTCAGGATCATTCGGAGTTCTTCCTTCTTGAATGAATTGCTTCATTTTGCTAGACCATCTGGCCATTTCCTGATCCAAATCAAGCTGCGCCGTGTACGAGTGCAATTTATTATATACCGAATTAGCACCGTGCTCATTTAACCAGCGAGTTCGTGCCTCTTCATTTTTCAAGGCATGAATGAGTACAAGCAGTGAATCATGGTCGACAGTCTCAGGTCCTGAAACGGTTTCTTGAGCACGGGCAATGGTTTGTAAAACCGTATCAATTTGTTTCCGTTTTTCTTCCAGCATCCTTGCCTGAGTGGTGAGCGTCATTGCAATATCCTGCTGGGGTTGCTTAAGGTACTCTGAAATATCCTCCAGTGACATATCTAAAAATTTTAGCACTAGTATTTTTTGAAGCTGCTCAATGGATGTATTGTTATACTTCCGATGTCCACGTTCTGTGTATTCCGAAGGTTTCAAGAGCCCAATCTGATCATAGTGTCTTAGTGTGCGTTCTGTGATTCCTGTAAGTTTCGCAAATTCTCCAATCGAGTATGTTTTCTCCATTGTCATTTGTCTTCACTCCCTTTCCATTTGAACTATATCACTTGACGTAATGTCAATAGCAAAGGCTTTTTCATTTTTTGTATTGGGTAGAGCTGAGCTTCCCCTTTTTAGTTGGTTCATACGAGATGAACTTACTCCTAATTTAATAATGTGAATTTATTAAAATTTCTTATATAATAGCAAATATATGGAAAAACCAATCCTTACAAGGGGGGATACAAAATAGGAGTATTAATCATATGTCTGATTGTTTTGTTTAGGATCATGTTATGGATATGCCATGATTGGCTAGGGTTCAGTGTGTTGACCACGATATTTATAACTCTTTCTTTATTATCCATCCCTATTATTTACAAAGAATTGAAAGATACTAAAAAAGCAAAAGAACGGTTGAGAAAGGCTAAAACCTATCAAGCACTTGTTGTAGCTAAAGAAGTGATTCAGGGATATCGCGGAAGAACAACGTTCACTTTTGAATTAACCGTTGAAGACGAAACCGTTCAAATCAGCAAAGATAACGTACATATCGATTTAGAAGTCAATCAAATAGTAGACGTCTATCCGGCTTACGATGAACAGAAAAACGTAGCTGATTTTGAATTTGTAGAGTATGTAAAGGTGGAATCAAAAGTCTATAAGCCCTTTATTTTTTTCGGTATCGGTTCCATTTTAACAACCATTTTATTTATTCTAATCGACAAGGCACCTTTCATGACGACGATATCGAATATCATTGGGTTATCCTTTTTCATGATTCTATTCTTGTTTACTGGTATTTATAGTATTAAAAGAGCGTTCATCAGTAAAAAGGCGTTAACCCCTGTTGAAGCAATCATTCATGAGGTACGAATTGTCACATTTTATCATTTTCACCATGAGGTTGTAACTCCGCCACGGACTCACATCAGTCCTATCTATCGGGTAGAGGTTGATGGTCAAACGTATCAATTTTTAGGAGATAAATCGATAAAAGAAGAAGATAAAGGAAAGAAAGAGATTGTCTACTATGATAAAGAAACGATGGAATTCTTTGATTTGCCTAAAAGTAAAGGGGATTGGCTTGTAGGGATTACATTGATTGTACTTTGTATACTGATTGGAAATAATATTTTACAAGAATTTTGATAATCAGCAAGTGGGCCAGACCCCCGGTGAATTAACGCCTTGGTTCACTCGGAGGTCTGGCCCTAATTGTGATATTCTACTGCTTACTGCTTATTTATATAACTTAGTATTTCTGAACGTGTATGAGTATCGTTGACTAATACTCCTCGAACTGCTGAAGTTACCGTCTTAGCCCCAGGTTTCTTTACTCCACGCATCGTCATACACATATGCTCGGCTTCAACTACAACCATAACACCATGTGGATCTAATGTTTCCATTAAAGTATCTGCCACGGTTGAAGTAATTCGTTCTTGAAGTTGAGGTCTACGAGAAACTGCATCAACTGCTCTAGCAAGCTTACTTAAACCCGCTACTCTTCCATTCCTTGGAATATAAGCCACATGAGCAACTCCGTAAAAAGGAACAAGATGATGCTCACACATTGAGTGAAACTGGATATCCTTCACTAATACAAGTTCTTCATGATTTTCGCTAAAAATAGTTTCAAAGAATTCCTTTGGATCCGTCGTTAGTCCTGAAAACACTTCTTCATACATCTTTGCAACACGCTTAGGTGTATCTAGAAGTCCCTCCCGACTAGGATCTTCACCAACAGCCTCTAATAGTAAACGTACGGCCTCTTCAATCTGTGCGTGATTGATGTTTGACATTTTGTTTCCTCCTACTGGTAAACTATTAATATATTTCACTTACCTACACACCACGTTTATTTCCCCAAATAAAGGTATGGAGTTGTGGCAGTACTTTTATATTCTTGAATTCATTGTCTACCATCGTTTTATCGATGAGCCATTCATATTTTAGTAATAACTGCTGAATTAGATGTTTATCATCCGTTGTTTTGTTATCTTCATTTCCTACTTGTAGAAAGAATGGAACTTCTGGATAACGAAGGTGTACATTCTTTGCGTATTTATAATCCTCATCATCGAAGACTACAACTTTCAAACTTATATTATTAGTTGATGTTTGAGCATACATTCTATTAATGATCATATCTAATACATCAAAATCTGTTTTCATTCCAGAACTTGGTGGTTTAGGAGAAATGGTTAATTCATCAATTTCTAAAAACCAATCCTGCCATCTACTTCCCTGTGTTTCAAGCCCAATTTTAATATTTTTCTCTTTTAAAAGGGAAACGAAGTATTTTAAATTTTTTAATAGGGCTGGATTACCACCCGATATTGTGACAAAAGAAAAGCCGTCCCCACCGAGGGAAACAAGTTCCTGCCAAATTTCTTCTGCATCCATTTGCCTGATTAAATCTTTGCCAGAACCATCCCAAGTAAACGCCGAATCACACCACAAACAAGAATAATCACAACCCGCTGTTCTGACAAACATCGTCTTCTGACCAATGACCATTCCTTCTCCTTGGATGGTTGGGCCAAAAATCTCCAACACTGGTACTTTAGTCAAGCTCCATCCACTCCCGTCTTGCCTCAGCGAAACTTGTAGGTGTTTCGTATAAACGAACAAACTCTACTCTCGCCCCATTGTATTGTTTCCTATTCTTCTCAGAATCTAGTGATTCTTTCATTTTTTCATAGATCCAAACAACCATATTTTCTGCTGTCGTATTCATTTTGGGTAAAGTTTCATTCAGATATCGATGATCGAGATGAATTTCAATCTCATTTTTCCAAATTTCTTTTATATCCCCAAAATCAATTACAAGACCGATTTCATCTACATACCCACTAATACCAAATATCACTTTGTACGTATGCCCGTGAAGATTTTTGCATTTCCCTTCATAACAGTGAAGGTGATGTGCTGCATCAAAAGTAAATTCCTTGCTCACAAGTACTCTCTTTTTATGATACTTAAGTTCATTTTTAGTTATATCTTGATCTATTTTTTGTAGATTTTCTACTATTCTAAAACCGAAGAAGTCTAATCCCATTATGCCTCAGCTCCTTCTAGTGATTTAAGATACTTCTCCAATCCCTGTTTTCTTAATTTACATGCAGGGCACTCTCCACAACCATCCCCAATTACTCCCTCATAACAAGTTAGGGTTTTTTCACGGACATAATCTAGTACATTTAATTCAGCAGCCAATTTCCATGTGTCTGCCTTATCTAACCACATTAGTGGAGTATGAATAACAAATGGTTTATCCATTGATAGATTAATTGTCACATTTAGAGATTTAATAAATGCATCCCTACAATCTGGGTATCCACTAAAGTCCGTTTCACATACACCAGTAATGATGTGTTTTGCACCCACTTGGCTTGCTAATACCGCAGCAAATGATAAAAAGATTAAGTTACGACCTGGAACAAATGTCGATGGTAAATCACCATTTTCTCCGTCTTTTATTTCAATGTCATTCCGAGTTAACGCATTAGGAGCAAGTTGGTTTAATAATTGCATATCTAGAAGATGATGTGTAACATTTAATTCCTGTGCAATTTCTTTTGCACACTCAATCTCTTGCTTATGTCGCTGATTATAATTAAATGTAACTACCTCTACCTCTTTAAACGTTTGTAGTGCCCAAAATAGACAAGTAGTACTGTCTTGTCCACCACTAAATACCACAATTGCCTTTTCATCTTTTATCATAAAAAATTCTCCTTCCAAAAGAAAAAACAGTACTCCCAAGATAGAAGTACTGCTTCTTCTTAGTTTTTTTAGAGAGGGGTGCTAGAACCTCTACCGCAATTTCGCGGATTTATATGAAATTAATATAAATATAGTATCACAAATTCATCCATAGTGTACAAGTTTTACCTTTGTAATCTTATGTAAATGCTATCAACATTGAAAACGTCATGAAGTTTGGTCAACCACAGGGTTATTATTTATATACTCTTCTCATGCCAAAAGAATTGATGTTCCACCTGAACTTTTCGGCTAAATTGGTTTTTGTGTAAGAAAGGTGAGATTCCATACGACATGCAAGTTTGAACTTAAGGGTACACCACATTCTTCAAAAGAACCCTATTGTGCCTTTTTGCGTGCAAAACTTCCGATTGTCCCCTTTAAGAACCGTCCCCAGTGTTTTCAGTGTTTCTTGATATTAAGAGGATATATTACTCTTCCCCACATGCCATACATAAGGTGGGCGCGTTTTATTAACAGCATAATCACCTACTACTCTCTCTTTATAAATAAGAGGATTATGAGAGGCAATGGTTCGTGCATTACGCCAATAGCGATCAAAGCTCTTGGTTGGTAATGTGGCCGAAGCTCCTAATGCGTCGAACAATAATGCTGTTGCATCAAGTGTTAAGCTACTGACCACAACTTGCGCTTGTGACACTTCTATTTCTACTTCATCATTTACCAATTCTTTATTTTCACCGTTTCCAGCCAGATGCAGCTCATAGGCATTTTGTAAAGATTCAGCTGCTTTTAGGACAATGGCTCCAGAGGAATATGCTAAGCTATGAATTTTTCCGACCACTTGCAGAACTTGCGGGTCTTCACTTGAACGAGCACCCGCTGAATGTGTATAGGTTCTTTTTCGTTCTGCTACTGCTTTTGAAACGTCATTTGCAGCTGCACGGGCAATCCCAGCTAAAGTCGCTAAATGCATCATTTGAAAAAAGGCAGCTTGATATGTAGCATTAAACTCCTCTGTTAGAATTTCACTTTCCTGTAATTGCACATCAGTAAACGTTGTTGTTCCGCTACCCGTCAATTTTTGACCAAAGCCATCCCAATCATCAATTACGTTCACGCCTTTTGCATATCTTGAAATAACAGCAAAGACTTTATTTTCTTCCTCTTTGGTTGCCAAAACAAGAATCCAATCGGCATAAATGGTGCCCGTCGAATAATATTTTGTTCCGTTCAAATACAGCTGGTCTCCTTCTCCTTTTGTCACTTTCGTTAAGAACGTGCCAGCCTTTGCACCAGCAACTTCAGACCATGCATTGCCAACAATATCTCCCTCTAAAATGCGCTTTATCCACGTACTTCTAAGTTCACCCTCTGGTGAATTCAACACCATCTCCACAAAAGCAAAATGTGCTCGTAATGCTTGTGGTAGATTCGAATCCGCCTCTCCTAATTCAATAAGAAGATTAAATAACTCTGGGATCGTTGCACCCAATCCGCCCTCTTCACGTGGAATCCGAATCGCACCGAAACCCGCTTCCTTTAACAAGTTGATTTCCTCAAAAAGTAGTTTTCTCTCATTCTCTCGGTGAACCGCACCTTCACGTATTCGTTGAAAAATATCTCTATACCTTGTTGCTAATTGTTCATAGTTCGTACTAGGAGCACTGCCCCATACACCTCTTGCTTTTTCTATCGTTACTGTCATCTCTCATTCCTCCAGCCATGTATTTTTAAAAAGTATCATGCCTCACTTACGGTTTTCTGTTTATTTCTGGAAACTCGTTTTCTCGGTCTATAAAACTTCTGAAGTTCTCTTGTTAGTCCTCCATTTCCAAACCGGATAAATTTATCTTGTTCCTGCTTTATACCTTCTTCTATCGTGTAATCTAGAAAAGCCAAAAGATAGATACGACGGTAATGGATATTGATCATTCCATTTTCATAAAACCAGTTATCGATCGTATTAAAGACACCCCTATTTACCCCGTATTGACTATTACACCATTGATAAAATTGTAAATCAGGTAGATTAAGATGTTCACTCTGCTTAAATGAATACACTTCTCTAGTTTCATTACGAATCTTAGTAGATTCTACACTTTTTTTCATGATGATTGCCCTCCTATGGTTGTTTCCTTTCATTTATTGTCAATCTACTGAACACAACTTCACGTCAAACTAACACTAGAATCGTCCCGTTGTTTCCTTGTTTCCTTTGTTTCCACAGGCTGTTCCAAAAGAGTGACGAATGTTTCTGCAGAAATGACGGGTGCAAAATAATTATTGATTCGCTGTAGTGCAGCTGCCTCCTCCTCAGGGTAGCGACATCCAGTTGCATCCCCAATTACAATTGGTAAGTAACCATTGTCACGTGCTAGGCGAACATTACCTTCTACGCACCAATCCAGATGAATTCCTGTAAACACAATCACTTCAACATTCTTACGCGCTAATTCAAGCGGAAGCGGTGTCCCAAAAAAGGCGGATTGTAATGCCAGTTCATTGAATTGCAAATCTCCTGGTCTTACAAGTTCCTGTAACTCATCAACCAGTTCATTATCTTTCTCCTTCTCTTCCTTTGAAAAGCTAAGGTTTTCGATCCAAGTCTCGTATTGAACCTTATCGAAAATGGTCTGTGGGTAATCTTCACGAAACACGCTGTACCCAACCCAACTAAAAGATACAAAATTTCGTGCCTTTCTTGCAGCTTCCACAACCTTAATAGTTGCTGGTAAACTTCCTCTTTCCCGGTGATTCTCTTGGCCTTGGGCCCCCCATGATTCATAAAGGGATTTATTCTGGCTTACAGAAACAAAGGCTGCCTTTCTCTTTAAAATCTCTGCAAGATCTAACTTTTTCCATTGTGGCGCAAGCTCTGGAATGGCATGAATTCCTCCCAATTTTTCTTGATTCCATTTAGTTGTTTGTGACACAAAAATCTCCTCCTATTGTGTTTTTATTACAAAAAAAGACATCATGCTATCCATAATGAATAACATGATGCCTTTAGTTGACTAATCGGCATTCCTATTTGATTTTTTCTAAAAAAAATTCTATAGGGCTCAAAAATGAAAAAAACCTCTTCTCATGACAAGAAGAGGTTAAATATCCGAACGCATTTATCTCTTCTTATCTTTTCAAGCATGTTAGCTTGATGGAATTGGCACAGTGCAATTAAGCCTGTTGCCGAGGTGTCATCGGGCCATTCCCTAAACCTCTCTGGATAAGAATTTTTTTATTAAATTAAATAGAATATATAACACATGCATTTGGAAGTCAATACCATTTTACTAATTATGAAAACATTTTGTTTCAGAAGGAAAATCAAGTGTCACCTTCCATATCCGTGCAAATAGTCAGCTTCTTATGTTTTATTAATGGGTTCAGGTGATGTTGAGATTTATTCAACTAAAGCTATCGTAAATTAAATAAGAAAAAGACGCTCAATCGACAAACGGGCACGATAGTTAAGTTCACTAAACGTTAATCCTTCTACCGTTATTTAACTTTAATTACAATTTTCCCTTTGGCATGATTTGTTTCACTTAATTCATGTGCTTTTTGTAACTCTTCCGCTGAAAAACCAAATACACTACCAACCTGAGGCTTAAGTATTCCTTTCTCAAGCAAATCGCCAATTTCACCTAGCTGTTTACCACTTGGCGTTAACCAATAGGAGCTTGCCGTTATTTGATGCTTTTCTATTAATTCCGGATCAGGTTGTCCGGCAATAGATACTAGTCTGCCACCAGGTTTTATTATCTTGAAGCTTTTATTTAAAATATCGCCACCCATTGTATCAATGACCACATCATAATCACTTAATTCTTCTTCGAATTGTTGTGTACGGTAATTAATAAACACATCTGCACCCAGACTTTTTACATATGCTTCATTTTTTCCACTCGCTGTTGTAGCTACATAAGCACCTAAATGTTTTGCCATTTGAATAGCCAAACTTCCTACACCACCAGCTCCAGCGTGTATGAGTACTTTATCTCCTTGCTTGACTTTTGTGTTATCCACTAAACACTGCCAAGCAGTTAGGCCAGCTAATGGAATAGATGCAGCTTCTTCAAATGTTAAGTTACTAGGCTTTTTGGCAAGCAATTCTTCATCCACAGTAGTAAATTCCGCATATGTACCTTTTGGGGTCGTATCAGGTCGCGCAAAAACTTCATCCCCGACCTGAAAGGACTTCACCTCATCACCAACTTCAACAATCTTACCAGCAACATCCCAGCCAAGGATTATAGGGAATGTCCAATCAAGCATTTTCTTCAAATAACCCGCTCGAAGCTTCCAATCAATTGGATTAATGGAAGTTGCATAAACCTCAACAAGTACTTGGTTTGCTTTTATTTCTGGTTTCGGTAGCTCCTGCTCTACTAACACATTTTTACTACCATATTCATTTATAACAACTGCACGCATCAATAGCACTCCCTACAAAATGTAATTAAGCTAAGTATTTGCTTCTTTCTGAGTAGTCATCCATTCCCGTCAGAGTATGGCGCACTGGTTCCTACTATTAATATATAATTACAAGTTTTTGCACCATCTTCACCGTTTAGTTTTTAAATAACTAAGGTGATTTATTCAACTATCGTGATCCGTTAGTTCAGTATAGAAATTATCCCTTTGTCTATTCTTTACAAGCATCTACAAATTTTTTTGCCTGTATTAAAGACATACCTGTTTGTTCTCTCACAAACTTTACCGTTTTAACTTCCATATTATCTTATCATTCTTCTATTTCGAAAACCTGCCAGCCATGCGCTTGGAGCTTTTCAACATACTCCTCGATTGATATTTCCTCTAATTCCACCGCAAGCGGAGCTAATGAAACCCAACATTCTTCCGTCGCATAATTAACTGTCACTTTAACCACTTCATAGCCGTTGTGAAACTGAGGAGAGAAACCTGGGTCATCGATGATATCTCCTTCTACAGGCCGAAAATCAGATTGAAAGGTCTTTTTCATCGTTACTACCTGCTCTTCGTTCATCGAAGCAACAAAAATTATTAAATGTATATTCATCGACACTCTCCCTTTTTATTTGTAAAATTTATTTATTCTTAATTGTAACCTGCTATAAATAGGAAACAAGCAAAATAATTGTTCAGATTTAGTAAACAACAATTATCGCTCGATTTGCTTTTGTTTTTCATTCCCAATATAGTTCCAAATCCACAACACAACCCAAAAAACAAGCGGTACGATTGTAGCAAGTCCTTTATAAGGGTTTGGTATAATATAAAACAATAATAACATCACAAGAAGAAAAGGTGGCATTAATATCCAATAACGCTTCCTCCTGTTCATATAATCACTTCCTTAATATAATATCACATTACCCTACCTCGTTAGTTAAAAGGTGTTGTTCTTTCCATTTAATCGTCTTATTTCGTTTTCTAAGTTCGTCAAGAAAAGATAGCCGGAAAGGCAACTGGATCTTAAATTAACGCGCCGTTAGTAAAAATACTTTCCTCCTTGTTGAGGAAACGCACCCCTTAGAAAATTTTATTCATCGCTGTTTTCCTTCCGCTTATAGGGTGTTTTTGCCCAATTATAAAATAGGAAAATCAAAAACATTATAAAACAGACCCCTACATTATCAATCCAATTAACCTCTTCTTTAACTATTAACTGCCAAATGGTTGTTACTAGAAAAAAAAGTAAAGGGTATCTAATGCTATCCTTAAACAAATTGGCACCTACCTTTACATTATCTCTATTTGAATAATCCTTCCTTGCACTAACCTGCTCCGTTTGTTCAATAAGAAATTCAACAAAAAAGGTGGTCAATCCTTCTCAGAACAACGCACCGGTTCCTTTTTTACAAATTATTGAAGTATCATAAAACAGAAATCTATTTTATATTAAACTTTATTAATATTATGAACCTTTTTTGCTAATATCATTGCTATGTACTGAGGAATTAAATTCAGTAGACTTACTACTACTATTAGTTGAGAAGAAGAAAAGGGTTTAAAATAACCGCCATCCCACATTTCTGTATCCGACATACTACCATTAAAATAAAATGAAATTATCATAGAAAAAATATTTCCGATAATAAATGGAATGAAATTGCAAAAATATCTCGATAGGAATGCAAGAATAGAAGTTGATACAATCATTATCAGATACCCAATTAAAGAATGGTTAGTAAAGTCTTGTTTCATTGAAAAATATACAAATGGAAAACAGTATAAAATAACAAATAAGATACCAATGCATATTTTTTTCATAGTAGCTCTCCTATGTTCCAAAAGTATAATTGTGTAATTTTACACTAATCGTAACATAACGTTCACTTTTCGTATATAAAATATTACCAAATTATTATTCAACTTAGCTGCCCCTTGTGAAAGCTCTAATCCTTCAAACCTCGCACCCGTTAGTTGAAGTAAGGGATTAATTCAATTTCATTATTGTTTCCATCTAATAATATAAATTCATCAGGAAGAGGGTTCTCAAAATGATCAGGTACTTTTTCGTATATAAGTAATGTTTCGTCATCAGGCATGTTCAATTTAAGATCATGTATCTTATTTCTTGAATTAATTAACATAGTGTTAATTTTCAAATTAGGGTTTTTCCCATATAAAACTATGTAATTACCTTCACTTGTTTCTATTAACCGATTATTAATTAAACTCCCGCCATGACTACTCGTAACTATTTTCAACTTACCATTTATTCCTTCAACAAGGTGAGCGTATCCATACCCTTCATGGAATTGAAATAATGATACATAGGATTTTGAATCATCAAGTTGTACCACTTTTAGTATATTAGGGTCATAAACTTCCATACTATACCCTCTATTTAGCCAAACTTTTAAACTTGATTGAATAGCTTCTTTATCATTTTCAATTTTATATTCATTAAAATAGTAAAATGAAAATCCAATGCCAAACACTAAAAGAAAAAATAATATTTTCTTTTTCATTCTGACTTTACCCCCCTCCAAATTCGCTTATTATTTTCAACAACCTGCTTCTTTAGTTTAATAACTTCAACAAACACATTTTTTTATCCTTTTTTTAGAAAAAAAAGAACGAATTCCACCATTGAGAATTCGTTCTTTATCACATTTCATACTTTTAAATGAAGCCTCACCTATTTTTTAACTACTACTTACTTTCTTCGATAACCTTACCCGTTTTCTTATCTTTGACTACAACCATCGACATATAAATACTAAATAACAAAATGATTGCCGTTGTTATTGGTAACCCATATGAGGCATTCAATTCAAATACGGTATTACCAAAAAAATGAAAGAGGCTAAGAGTTAGTAAGAATCCTACATAAATACGTTTCCTCTTTGAATCTCCAGTACCACCATTACTATTTCTAATATATGATAGTGATAGCCAAGTGAAAAATGATAAATAAAATACTGCTAATACAATATAGATTTCCAAGACTTTTCCCCTCTGTTTCTTTTATCTACTGTTCATCATATTTTTCAGTGGTAACTACTTATTAAATCGTTTGTTAACTTCAATTGTAATGAACTCTGGCAAATAGTTTGGAGTACATCCTCTTGATACCATTTCATCTTTGTAAAGACCCGTTCTCTCTCCAATTTTAATACAACGTGCACGGTTCTTTTCATCATAAACGCCTATCCAGCCTGCAGTGAAATTCATAGCCCATTGAACTTCCGGCTCTTCCTGCGCAATCGTAGCTTCTATTGCAGATAGCAAATATTCGGTGTTATCAGGCGGTGTTTGTCCAGTCCATCTCAATCGCCCTTGATAATACCAGAATACTCGCCTTTGAAGAGCAGAAGGGCTATTTTCCCATGACTCCATCAGTGCAATTGTCTTCTTGTCTTTGGTGAGCTGATTAGCCATTAACCAATCTATTAAGTTAGTTCGCTCTTTAAAAGTGTGAGTCTGCATATCCTTATCAAGCTTATCTAGCACCTCTTGTGAAAGAAGTTTTTTATCCATAATTAAGATAGCTAATTGTCTGGGCATAAACTCTTCAGTTGACCAAAGTTCCATAGCTAGTTCGTGATCTTTTTTAATCTCCTTCGCAATCTTTCGTAAATCACCTAACTTCGTTTTACTCTCAATTTGAGATAGAATGTTCTCTGCTTTTGAAGTACGTTTTATTTCTGTACCTTTAGTTTCATTCATTTTATACAACTCCTTTATTAAAACACTGTTTCAGTATATGTACTTGAAGGGATTTATCAAGAACTTAATTTTTCTTATAAGTCTAATTGCATTGATTTGCCTCCAAAGTTTACCCTTTTCATATTGTAGCATATATTATATAAGAGCTTTCTCAACTGAAAAAAGACTAGCCTTATTATTTACGTATTGAGGCTAGTCTTTTATATTAGCAAAACCTGTTTTTAGATTGAAGCTATTATAAAAATCGAAATCAATGTTCTTTTACTAACTAAGAATTCATCAACTGCCGTTGTTATCTGATAATAGATATTCATGAGGTATGATTCCCATAGGCTTGGATTGAATAAATCCATCAATTTGTTTTATCTTTTCTAATTCTTCAGCTCTTATTTGTATTGAAAATTCAAAAGGATAGTTGTTTAGATTGTTTATATTAAGATAATGAAATTCCCCGTCTCGCGATACAAATTCAATGTTCGGATTCGGTGATAATATTTCGATCACCCTTGCTTCCTGTGCAAACGGGATAACCAAAGCTAATTGATTATTAGCAAACTTCGGTAATGAACCATCAATCTTTCCTTCTATTAAAATTCCATCACTTGTTGACTTATCAGTTTCTAAATTAAGTTGGACTTCAGCGAGTGTAGTTTCGACATTTTTTTGATTTATATAGTCCAACAATATATATATAATAAAGATACTAATAAAAGCCAACAAGAATTTCTTCAATGTTCATCTCATCCTTTTAGTTTGTAATATTGACTACCCAATCACTACTATTACTAGTTCGTTTTGTTAAGTAAAAAAACCCTCCGCTTGTTAATGTAAGTGCTTTGGTTCGATATGTTTCAACGGAGCTTGCGCGGTGTCTCCAGTCCCAGGTAAGATAATAACTACGTTATCTGTCTCTTCTTTTTGTTCAATCAATCTATATGGTATAGTTTTAGATTCTGTAATTTCGTTACTAATCGCCATTTTCTCATTCCCTAAGATCTGCTGCCTCAAAAAGCCCAGTATTGGATAGGTATAATAAAATGTATTATTTATTCTCACTACTTCCTTTGTGGCCGTTTTTTTATAACGCCTTTGTACTTGTGACTATTTCAATTAACTCCTCAATAGTACCAATGCATTTTTGAACCTCTGATACATGATAAAACGTACTGGTAGTCTCGGGATTGTTTATCTCATGATTTGGTGAATAGAGGTAAATTCTTTTGCCTTGTCCAAGAGCAATGCCTAATTCAATGTGACTTCCTTTTCCTGCGGGTAATAAAACGATGATAAAATCTGCATCCTTTACAGCGTTTATTTCTTGTAAGCCTATCTCCCTTAAATCCTCAATTGTTGTTGCCCTCTCATTTCTAGTCCAATCATATGTATGAATATAGCCTTTGCCTTTTAATTGATTACTAACGTTACGAACTGTTTCAATGTTGTTAAAACTCGATGCCACATAAAACCTATTCATTTTTTATTTCTCCCTTCGTAAACAAATAAGGACCACTTAGGTTCTTTTCAGTTTCTAAAACTAAGGAGATCTGTAGTTGAATCAGAAACCGACTTCATTAGCTGCTAGTTTTCTCCTTTTAATCCTAGTGCGGATTTGATAGTCGCCCAGAATCCTGACTTCTTAGGCTTACTTGGTGCATGTGTTGACCTTATTGGGTTTGGAGATGGTTTAGACGCAGATTTCAATTCCCGGAATGAGCTTGCTGTGCCACCTGAATAAATATGTTCATAATACTCTTTTCTGCCTTTTTCACAATCGATACACCAATCAGCGTAACCATCCTTGAAGCGATTATCTTTTCTAAAAGCGGAAAAAGGTTTAATTCTATCAAAATCATTATAAATTCCCTCTACACAAAATCCGCCTCTGCAAAATTTTCCATGTTTCAGAGCTTCAGCAAGTTCTGCCTCATACTTTATCCTAGCCTCTTCTGCTCTTTTTTCATCTTTTTCCTTGCATTCGTTACATTTTCTAGCTGAAGGGCTTGAATATAATTCAATATTCTTAACCACTTTACATGTCATACATTTCTTTATTTTCTGTTTAGATTGCCTTGGTTCTGGTGCTAGCTTCAATACTTCGATGTCTTGATCAGCCTGCTCTGTAAGAACATTCATAAGAACTTGATGTTCCATATCCGTTAAATCAAGGACGCTTTCCTTTTCAGCACCATTATTTATATACTTTACTCTCACATGATTGCCTTTGTCTTTAATAACGTTAATAATAGTACGCTTGTTCAACAGACTAGCTGATATGTATTCGATTTTTAAGCTCTTTTTGTTTGCTCTTACGGAACATCCGCTGTAATCCCCAGATAATACTTTACCCACGTTGCACTACACCTCTTTGATTAAGAAACTTTAATGGATATGAATTATAAAATAATTACCTAGGGCTAATAGCATAAATTTCAAGTGATTTTATATTTTCCCGGATTCTATTTTATTATCTTCCAACCGGGAAAAACATAATACAAAAAGGATCATTTAGGTTCTTATCGCTTTGTTCAACGAAAGCAGCCTATAGTTTAAGTGGATTTCTTCACAATCACAAAGAAAATCGACTTTTAAACAAGATCATTTAACAATTATTACTATATTCTATTTCATGAAAATCAAATTTCAATCGGTCCACAATTTCTTTTGCACATTCCATCATCGATTGAGTGTATGTATTAATCTCGACATCGTAAATTTCCTGCCGATGTACAAAATTGAGCTGAGAAATTGCTTGCCCAATTTGCCGGTCTCCTCTGAAATGTTCTCTACGTTTTAGCTCTTCGACAGGGCAATGAACCCCAACAAGAAGGATTGGGTAATTGTTAAGTGTTTTATAAAAATGTTGTAATGTTAAGGGGTTATGGAGAATTTGGTCAAGTATTAAATTAATGCCTCGTTCTGAGAACATCGCCACATTTCTATAATAAAAATATTCTGTTCCAACGGGTATTAGCCGCTGGTTATCTCTATCTTCCATCTTTTCTACGACTAAATCATAATCATCTACGCTAAAAGCAAAAAAGTCAGGAAGTAACTTTGTTATTTCCTTTGCTAAAGTTGATTTCCCTGAACTTGATACACCATTTAGAACGATAATCATTCCTTTTTCCATAAATACACACTCCAATAAGCTCAGATATTACAATTAATTATAAAATTCAATTTCAATGTATAGATTTCCTGCTTATGGAAGTAAACTTACCCAATAGTTGAAGAAGCGGCAGGACTGTTCTGCTATCGCCACCAGTAAGCTTAAAAGCATTACTTTTTCCTTAGTCTTTGTGCAATATAAATGAGCAAAGTAATTATTGTTATATTTTGAATGCAAAGGACTATTAGAGCTACCATTTCTACTTCATTTGTTGTTGCACCAGTTACCAGTGCTACTAAATTAAAGACAATGAATGACAGAACAAAAAGGCCAATAAAGATACCGATATATTTCAATTAAATTCCCCCTTACTCTTTAATTGTTATTGAACATTCCTGCCCCGTTACTTGAAAAAGAAAAAGGCTTCACTCCAAATTGAAGTAAAGCACCCCGTTTGTTGAATAAGTTCATCAAAGAAAATACTCAAGGAATAAATCCTTAATCGTTCATTTGTTTGTTTTAAGTAAGGATTATTTTCTTAAATTTTTAGATGCAAGTTATATCTTACTCTTATTTAATACTGTAATGGGAATATCGTTTTTTGTAATACGTTCTATATAGCCAATAAGTTCAGAGTCTTTAACAACTTGTTGATAGATGGTTGTTTCATTTAGAATAAATTCTATATCATAAGATTCCACTTCAACCGAAATCATTGAATTGGCAAATTCGGATGTGTATCTTTCTATATGTTTTTTGTCCTTGGCTTTATCTTTAATAGAATAGATTAAGTTTCGTAGTTGCTTCAATTCATGATTTTTATGTATTACCAAATATCCAACTGATTCATGTCCTCTTTCATCCAATGCTCATCAATATACTCTTCAAAGAAGTGTGCATTTAGTCTTCTTATATTAGTTGTTATGTTCTACATTTATAACTACATTTCCCTTCTTGTGTCCTTTCTCGACATATCTATGAGCTTCCACAATCTCATCAAACGAATAATATCTGTCAATAACAACTGTTAACTTTCCCATCTCAACAAGTTCTTTAAGGAAGTTTAATGCTTCTGAAGTTTCAGGTGGATTTCGGCTCAATAATAGTTTCTTGCTACTTGTCAACTTAGTCCATAGCATTTGAACACTTGGTAGCGGTTCAGTAACATTTATATAGGTACCGTTGTTCTTTAACCATTTCATACAAGCTGAAAAGGAACTCTTGTTTACCGCTTCAAAGATGACATCATATGATTCGTCTGTACTAGAAAAATCCCTTGCTGTATAATCAATTACTTTGTCAGCTCCCAGAGATTTTACTAATTCTAAATTCGCGGTACTACATACCCCTGTAACGTTTGCTCCGAGATATTTAGCAATCTGAACCGCATAACTTCCTACACTTCCTGAAGCACCATAGACTAAAACTGATTGACCGCTCTTTATACCTGCTTTCTTAAGAAAATACAATGCTGTACGAGCTCCAATAGGAATGGCAGCAGCTTCTCCATAAGTTATAGTGGAAGGCTTAATTGCTACAGGACCATCTTCCTCCAAACACTTATATTCGGCATAAGCACCAAACCCTGCCAAGGTTGCTGCAAAAACTTGGTCTCCTTGCCTAAACCTTTTTACATTTTTTCCAACTAACTCAACTTCTCCAGCTAACTCCATTCCTAATATTTCTTTTTTTGGTTGTTTTAAACCAAGTGTTATACGTGCAGGTAGCCAAAAAGCAAAAGGAACTGTAAAACTCCGTGACCGAATATCTGCTACTGTTACGGTTGTGGCTTTTACCTTAACTAAGATTTCATTTTCTTTGGGAATAGGTTTTTCTACCTGTTTAAGTTCAAGAACATCGGGGGGGCCGTACATTGTGTACACAATGGCTTTCATTTATCCACCTCAAATTCGTTTTATTCCTTAACATAATACGAATAATTAGAATAAATAGACCGATAGTCCAATAATTATTCTTAAACTATCATGCCCCGTTAGCTCAATAATTTTTCGCTCTAAGAGAGCCTTAGCTCAATTGGCGTATTTAGCCTAAATGAAGCTACCAAATCTGTTACTTAAACCTAATGCCTAATAATATTGTCTAAGATAGGAAGTAAAATTAAGACAACTACACTTTGTATTAATGTTAGTACGATGTCCCTTTTCCAATTATTTTCAGGATATCGATTAACTAACCTTCGCCAAATAAAGAAGACTGTCCACCAAAACAGTAACGTATAAATGGCTGAAATAATACTATCGTAAAAACCATAATACATAATATCTCCTCCCTTATTCATGAACCATAAACTTACATTAATAAAAAGGAAATTATACTTTCTTACGTATACCACTTAAAAATATTTCGTTATTGAAGTATTCTGCTTCTTTAGCTTAATAACTTCAACGAAAATAGGCGATAATCCTTCTTGGATCATCGCACCCGTTAGTTCTTTATGCTTCACCCATTCCACTAAGCAAAAGCAAATATCCTATTGTGATAAATGCAAGAACATTAAGTATTATTAATATCCCATTTTTCCCTTTTATCCCCAAAAATGCTCCTAATAACGGAAATAAACACATTGAGATTATTGCCATTCTACCTAATGAACCAAAAGATACACCATTAAACATTAATGAAAATAAAATAATAAATATCCCTATACAGACAGTTGAAAAAATATTGTATTTTTTCAATTTGCCACCCCCTTAATTTATTACAGGTTACCACATATCCCCAATTGATTGTTGCACTATCCTGCCTCGTTAGCTTAATAACTTCAACGAAAATAAGCGATAATCCTTCTTGGATCATCGCTATCCGTTAGTTTAACAATATATGCTTTTTAGTATCGGTATGAACAGGATATTAAGTTCTTCATATTATTTAGGTAGATTCAGTTGCCACGAAACTCCAAAACGGTCATTTAGCCAGCCAAATTTCTTACTGAATCCATAATCTCCTAGTGGCATCAGTGCTTGTCCACCTTCGTTCAGTTTCTGATAAAGATTGTCAAGTTCTTCTTCAGTATTACAAGTAACAAATAATGAGAATGAAGGTGTGAAGGAAAACTGATGTTTAATATTGCTGTCTATGCACATAAATTCTTGACCTTTTAAGGTGAAAGTAGCCTGCATAACAGTTCCTTCATCCCCACTTTCATTTGCACCATATCGAACAATATTTGTAATTGCTGAATCCTCAATCAGAGATGTGTAAAAATTCATTGCCTCTTCTGCTTTGCCCTCTTGAAACATTAAAAATGGTGTGACCTTTTCCATTATAAATCTACCCCTTTTAGAATCTATTTTCTAAAATATAATTCAACCTATATTACAACCTATATTATTATATCCATTCATTTACTAAACTGCTTCGTTGCTAAATAACTTCAACAAAAAAAGTGCATTTATCCTTCTTGAATCAACGCACCCTTTAGGTTAAAGTATAATCAATTACTTAATAAAAACATTGCCAACATATTGAGCCTTCCCTCTATCCGTTTGAAGATTTACCTCAATTACATAGTCACCTGTCTCTTTCGGTAAATAAAAGGAAATACCAGTCACTTCTAAATCTAGCTTTTTATCATTTTGCCAAACCGAAACACGTAACGCTTCGGTCTTGAAATCTGCGTGATTAGAAAGCAAATCAACTTTTTCTCCCGCAATAAAATGCATCTGCTGTTGCTGTTTGGCTAACGCTATACTATCTTCTGTTTCTTTATCAATCGGGTTGTTACCTTCTCCACGCCAATCGATATTGGCCTCTACTAATTCTTCTGATGACATGTTGCTGTTACTTGAAAGTGTAATGGTGGGAGGTGAAAAATCATAACTTTCACCAATACACCCTGATAATATAAGAATAAAAACCAATCCGATAGATAATTTTAAAAATACTTTCATTTCGCACCTCATTAATTAGTCTCATTTAATTATATATTTTCTGTAACTATCCTGTCTCGTTTGTTGTAAAAGATAACAGACAATAAAACTAGCGCAGTGGGATTAGCCAACTTCTGCGCTTTGAGTTTTAACCGTATTATTTAAACTTCTTCGCATAGATAAATTCGGTAATCGGGACTGTAACAAAAGTAAGCCCTACCACTATAACAAGTGGATAATTTTCTATTTCATTGAAGTTGCCTGTTCCTTCAGAGATAAATAAGATTAATCCAGATAACACCATCAGGACATAATAACCTATTTTGGCACTTTGGGTTTCAATATGGCGATCTAATTCATCCTTCTCGCCACCACCTTCATGATGACCCCAATTCAGCGAATTAAAAAAATAGCTCAGAGCTAGAAAGCTAAAAAATATACCAGCTGCATCTATCGTTCCATACCTAATCCATTTGTATAAGGTAAAACCTGCAATTAATAGAAAAACAATAAAGACTAAAATAGCAATCGTATTTTTGCTTTTCACGCCTTTTTCCCCCATTCTCGTACAATAAATAAATCTTCCATAGCGACTCCTAAAGTCCTTGCGATATCAAATGCTAACTGCAAACTTGGGTCATATTTGTTATTCTCGATAGCGTTAATGGTTTGCCTACTCACATTACATAATTCTGCTAATTTCCCTTGTGAAAGACTTTTTATTTCTCTGAATTCCTTAATTCTGTTTTCCATTTCATTGCCTCCACATAATAAGGTGTAAAAAACCTTTTACACTAATATCATAAAATAAGACAATGGATGTGTCAAATATATTTGACAACCATTGCCTTGAGATTCAAACTATTATTTGAAGAAGCGATTGCTTTTTCAGTTTTCGTTTTCTTCAAATATCAATTCAATTAAAGTTATTACTACCGCAACCATCAACCCTGTTATCAAGGTGAATGTAATACCGTCCATAAACCCATCCACTATCGAAAGACATAACCAATTTGACAGACCTTGAATACAAAACTGAATCAACAACTTTTCAAACTTCCCTGTCAATTTTTCCGTAAATAGAGCAGATATCGGTTTAGAAAACAGTTCAACAATTGTAGCTAGAATAAAAAAACTGACAACAAAAATAACCAATGACCAAATGGAATTGTACTGAATACCAAGCAACTCGAAAATACCCGCTATCCCAAAGAGGTAAATCCCGATAATAAAACCTAACACCACGGCTACAAAAAGTGTTACTCCCACAACTGTTCCTATTTTTTGTTTTACATTTTTTTCACGAAATGATTGATCATTGTGCTCAGACATATACATCCAACTCTCTTTTTAAATACTGTCCAGGAACATAATCAATACCTTTATGTTGTCATGCTACTAAACATACGAAATGGATGGAACAAAGTTTCACTATTGTACGATTTTGGTAGTGCGGGGTATTCGCGAGCTGCACACTCTAAAGTGAATGTGTAGAGAGAATTAGACTATAAATGCAATCAACTCTTATTCACTACCGTTCATACAACACATTAATATGATATTTACTGAATATCGGTTTTCAATTAAGTATTTATGCCAGACAATATTTATAGTAAAATCTAAAAGACTACCAACATTTGGTACAGTTAATTTAAATTAGGGAGCAGCAAGCCCATGTCAATTATAATCAGAAGAAAAATTTTAACGGCCATCATAAGTAGCTTAGTAGTTGTATTGATTTTTATGGTTCCTGGTGAATCTAACCTGAATGGATTTGCGAACTTGTTTTATTTAAACGTAATGATTGTTATTACATATGGGGTTATCGCATCCATCACTAGTGATTGGATGAGTAAAAAGATGTTCACGACGACCAAGTCTCAAGAGATTACTTCCTTTCTCTTTCATTGTTTGTTCGGATCCGTGTTTCTCGTTCTTAGTCTGGTTTCTGCGATATCCTTTTTTATCGTTGACCGTTTACTTACAAGAGTGAAACTTAAATGGTGGAACGTTATTTTGGCAGTAATACTTGTGATACTTGTGTTTTTTATCCTTATTCTTATTGGGGATTAAGGTTAATTTAACCCCTAAATTTAAATAAACTTCCTAGATAAAAACCAGTCCTACTAGGCAATCATCTATACTTCCTCCCGTATGGACACATACACTAGGTTGAATGCTCAGGTATGAGTTTCGTAATGCTCATGAGGAGGAATGAACCGATGTATAATGAATATCAACCTGTTCCATCGTATGGAAATGATGAAAGGATTTTCGGAAGACCATTTGGATTTGGTAGACCATGGGGTTTTGGTTTTGGTCGTCCTTGGGGATTTGGAAGACCTTGGGGGTTTGGTTTCGGTAGACCATGGGGATGGGGATTTAGTCCATTTTTAGGAGGGCTTGCAGGCGGCTTATTAGGCAGCGCATTGTTTGCCCCATTTTATGGCTATGGCTATCCTGGCTATGGATTTGGGTATCCGTACTACTGGTAATGATTATTAAATGTCATATAAATAGCTCAGTGTTCATGTACTGAGCTATTTTTCATTATAAGTGTACTTACCATCCTTTTAAATGAACCTCGGAAATCACCTTCCATAATTCAGTACTATCATTTATAGTATTTTTTAGAGGTGGTGAGTTTGATGGAACAAGAAACAATGCTTAAAGAAATATTACACGCATTTAAACTATATTCTGATAAAGTTGATAATAAGTTGAATGTGTTGAAGAATGATTTGGAATCCAAGATGGACCGAATGGAGATGAAAATGGATACAGGTTTTGCACGTATAGATGAGCGATTAGAAAGATTTGAAAAGAAATATGATGGAATGCGTGTTGAGATGACAGAAAGCAAAGAAACAATTGATTTTATTTTAAACAAAACTGCTCAACATGAGCGAAAACTACAGCAACTTATTAATCAGCAACTTTAACTTCCTCACAAATTGCTATTTTCCCAATACATTGAATCACATTCTTTTAGATGTTATCACTGTGATAGCATAGTCAGTTATTAGAAGTAAAATGATTATTGTCCCCCAGCACGTCATACCCTACTGGGGGATAGACAAACCTAAATCTCAAACCTCTCCCGTATCAATTCAATCGCCTTTTCTAACCGCTCTTGATAGGTCCCGCTTATGCTCACGTACTCAATCCCACATTGATTCAAGATCATTTTTAAGCGTTGATTATTTTCTTCTCGCACCTGTTGTTCCCCGTGCACCCTTAAGCCATCATCAACCCATTTCACATCAGGCTCTAAAAAAAGGCAAAGGTCGTATTGTTGGATCTTAGCCACTTCATCTAGTACCCGCTGCGTTTTCTGGTTGTATAGCTCAGAGTAAAATTGCGTGACAGCTGCTTCCGTGTCGATAAAGACAAGCTTATTTGCCTGTTTAATAGCCTCGTATTCTTTTACTTTGTGACCGTATGCAATGAGTGGGTAATCCTCGTCTAGCATAATGCCATCACAGCCACCCAACTCTTCACATAATTCCCTGCCATATTCACTTACAAAGGTTGTGTTATACATGAGTGCTAGGTTTTTAGTTAATGTTGATTTCCCACAGCTTTCCGTACCTAGAATGACGACCTTTTTAACGAAAAAGGGTCTCGCCACCTCGGGAATGTACTGCCAGTTTTGGAACACACCTTTTTCTCGTATCTCCGTTGCCGAGATTGGTACCAGGTCCCTGTTTTTATCAATTAACATGTGGGTTGCTTTAGGGTAGAGGTCTTTGAAAATTGAGTCGTAATTCACTTCGGAGCTAAATACGACATCAATGTTTTTCCCAATCGCAGCCTTTATTTGTGAGGCCCCTTTACTCCAATCGTAATCTTCATCCCCATCATGATCTTCCACTTCGATAACCTTGACGTGTTTCATATCCTTTGTCAATTGCGAAAGCCAGCGTAGCCGAATTCGGCTCGGAATATAAGGGAACTTGCTTGCTTCACACAACTCCCGGTCCCTTTTTGCACTATGAGACAACACGACATACAATTCATCAACCCTTGTTGAAGCTTTGATAATGGCGTACACATGACCTTGATGCAATGGTAAAAACTTTCCACCGAAAAATCCAACCTTTTTCATAAAACATCTTCCCCTTTCTGGAGTTTATATACTTTCGACCAGTTATAATATCCGTAGATACTATTGATCAGAAACGCCGACCACATGACCAGCATGGATAGATCGTTTCCTCCTTGTAAGAGTAGCGCTTTGACCCAAAGTGAGATGGAAAGTACATTCACCGCAATCCAAAATAACCACTGTTCAGTGAATCGCTTGAGCATTAAAAGCTGAGCAATCACCGATAATGTCGTCGTTGCCGAGTCAATCCAGACAACACTGCCACCGATTCTTTCAAGTAGGAATGCATAGAGGACAAAGATGACTACGAATGAAGATAGAGTAAGGGTCCAGCCCTTCTTCGTTAAGACACTGACTTTTATCTCTTCCCCTTGAATGGTTTGCTTTGCTTTATGTTTACTCCATAAATATATCCCTACAAATTGGAGTGGAAAATAAAACAAGGCATTCAACATAACCTCGCCATATAAGCCATATCCGTAAGCAATATACGCATATGTTCCAGTTTGAATAATCCCAAAATAGTAATTACTAATCTTCCCTTTCGCCACCAGCACCACACAAAGCATTCCGGAAATCGAGGTAATAAAACCTAGAAGCGTATCATCCCAGACAAAGAATAAATACACATTCACCAGTGTAAACGTCACAAGCCATAGCTTTTCAAACAAGGTCCAGTCTTTTAAAACTTTCATTTTTCCCACCCCTTATTGACTATCAATTAACAAATTGTTAATTATAACAAAGAAAAAAATTAATACTTGGCATTATAAATAGATACATATGGATCAAAATCATTAAATCGATAGAGCTGTGCTTTATTCTTCGACCAGCGATTTGTTTTTTGAGGCTCTCCATCCTTCACGACTTTTTCAAGAAACGGAAGCGTTGGTGCTTTTCTGAAAAATTGTGAATCAAGTTTTAGCCACGGTTCATCCATCACCGTTAGCAACACCCCTTGCAGCTCAGACAGAACAAATTCCTTTGGTAAGAAGTTTTTCGCAAGCGTTGTTAATGACATATCTTTTTTAATGAACCATAACGCATCCTCAATAATTTGCTTGTGATCAAAAGCTAGGTCCAGCTTAAACACTTCATCCATCGTGAATAGCTCAACATCGGCTGCATCCTCTGCTGCCCTTCTTTTCACTAGCTTATTTTCTGGCACGATTGCATAATGAGCATTTGAAATAATCCAGCCCCGATTGTCTCGACCAAACTTGTCGTAGACGCCAAAGTGCTTAACCTTTAATCCATCAATACCCGTTTCTTCCTTTAGCTCGCGAACAGCCGCATCATAAGCCGTCTCTTCAGGCTTGATAAACCCACCAGGCAATGCCCATTTCCCTCTTTCGATATTAGGCTCACCTTCTTTGGTCTTCTCTGCTCGTTTAATCAGCATTATTTTTAATGTTTTCTCTGGCGGTGTATATGGAGCAACCTCTGTTGAAATGATTGTAAAAACAGCAATATCACTCGTATAGCCATCTGGAGTCCGATAATTCCTCACATCATATTGTAACGATTCCTCGCTCATCCTTGGCTCACCTCTATTTTAAAAGGAATTTATAATTAACATTTCGTTAATTGTTAATAACAGTATATCAGAAATATGGAAGAAATGTTACAAGATATTTTCGACAAAAAGTGATTATTTTTAGTCAGTCCCAAATATTGGGTCAGACCTCCAGTATATAAGACGTTTAAACTAGTGGCCTGGCCCAACCCAAATTAGTAAAACGGATTCTCTCTCACATCCACCCACCTATCAGTCTGTTCCATTTGTCCTGCCAGCTGTAATAGTAAATCTTCACGACCTCGTCTTGCCATTACTTGTACACCACATGGCAGTCCATCCTTTGTTAGATGTAGTGGTAGTGTCATGGCTGGTTGTCCTGTTAAGTTAGCGAGTTGGGTAAAAGGCGTTCGCTCGAGACTTTTGTTGGCAAGTTGATCGACAAAGTCTGTCTTTTTCAAGATACCACCTAACCCTAGACCACCTACTGCTCGGATTAACATTTTCTCCATTGAAGTAGGATCAAGTTCTCCAATCTTTGATGGTGGGAATGCGGTTGTAGGTGTGATGTATAGGTCATAGTCGTCATGAAACTCTTCCATTTGGATAGCAACTTTATCCCAATATTTTAAACTCGTTAAGAATTCCCCTGCAGAGACCGCTTTTCCAAGTAGCCCGAGAATCCAGGTGGTGGGTTCGACATCCTTTGAAGTAACTTTTCGTCCAATTACTTCTTCAATAGCTGTAAAAGTTGCAGCAACCTCGGCAAAATAAAGCATGAAATAACTATTGGCAAGCTTTTTACCATCGATAGGTGCTTCTTTTTCTACCACGTGATGTCCCATACTTTCTAGAAGTTTTATAGATTGATCTACGGCGTCCTTGCATTCTTGATGAACACTCGTGCCTAAAGGTGAATCTGTTGTAAATGCTATTTTTAGCGGACGCGTAATAGGTGTTTGTGATGCGCTCAAATATGAGCCGTTAAATGGCGGTGCTATAAAGGCCGATGCACGGTCGAACTCGTAGTGGTCAAGCATCGCTGCACTGTCTCGAACCGAACGACTTAATATATGATCGACTGACGCGCCCTGCCAAGAGCGCCCACGATTAGGTCCAATTGGCGTTCGACCACGAGTAGGCTTAAGGCCAAATAGTCCACAAAACGCACCCGGTATCCGAATCGACCCGCCGCCATCATTTGCTCCAGCAATAGGAACCATTCCTGATGCAACAGCTGCTGCAGAGCCACCACTGGAACCACCTGGTGTATACTCAGGATTCCACGGATTTCGTGAAGGCCCGTTATGAGCTGGTTCCGTTACACCCATTAACGCAAACTCAGGAACATTGGTTTGTCCCAAGATTGTGATACCACTTGCCTTGATTTGACGGACGAACTCACTATCTTCGTCGGCAATGAAATTAGCTAGCACCTTCGAACCTTCTGTCATCGGCTGTCCTTTTATTTCTTGCAGCATGTTTTTCGTTAACACTGGAACGCCGGCAAATATACCGGTAGCTTGATTGTCTTCTTGCGGATGATCATATATTTTATGAATGACCGCATTAAGTACCCCGTTCTTTTGCTCAATTTCACGGATTGCCATCTCTCGGACTTCTTCTGCACTAACCTCTTTCTTTTGAATTAACTGTGCTAAACCTAGGCCATCATATTGCTTATAATCAAACACCACTCATCGCCCCCCGTTTAATTCGTCTCTTTTCTTATCTATTAATTTATGAATATAGTTAGATATTAGCATACATATTTAAATAGTACGATTTCGATTGGTATTTGTCTTAGGGTGAAGTTACGAAAAAAAGACGCCGGTTTCATAAACCAACGTCTTGATGTAATATCACTCTTAAAACTTAAACAAATGAACTCATGTACTTCACTAATTCTTTCCGATTTCTTGATTTGTCTTCTAAACATTTGGCTACATAATTTACATGTAGTGGGAGCAGAATAACCGAGCCCAAATGATGAGACGACGTCGGGTTCGAGATATTGATTTTTTGTGTACTTGCCATTTCATTCAGTGAAGGATAGATGATGGTTGCCGTTTTGTTCCCCTCACTGCTTAGTGCATAGATCGCCAGTTGATAGAGCATGTCACGTGGTAGTGCATGTTCCCACAGGTCTTTGTATTTTGCATCCATCAGCTTCACTACCTTGTTGTTTTTCATGATAGCAATGTCTGGTCTTGGCGTCGGAGATCTCCTATGTTTCGGATTCTGATTTGCTTCATATGTAAACATACCACGTAGACGATGCTGATCCATTAGGGTATAGTCTGGCACAAATTCCCGAATTAACTTACTGACTAACATCTCAAAAAAACGATTCATATCAAAGAAGAAACCGTGTAAGGACATAACCTGATTTTCACCATCAAGCTGAATCCCTTGATTCTCTTGAAGTAACGTAATGATTTCAAGTAGAGGCCGATATCTTTCTGATAAACGGTTGAGCGTACGTTGTGCTTTCTGAATGATTTGTCTTGTTAGCACAATGGATGAAATATACTCATCTAGGTACGTTACAAGTCGACGTAAATGAATTCGAAGATTTTGGTCATTTACTAACGTAACACATCGTTTTAATCCCGCTAGCAGCACTTGATTTAATAGATTATCTTCATTGCGCTCATAATACCGACTTGGTAATGTAGCTTTTTTCAAGGCTTGGTTTCTGGCGATCTTCGTAAAATCCAGTCTACCTTTAGGAGATGCCAAATCCTCTTCCCTTCTGATATACCCTCTGTGGACTCCTTTACTCAATAAATCCTCGGTATGGATATATAATTGATAGATGATGATATCTAAAAAGGAGTAAGACTCAAGATTGAAATCTGACTGATGCATGATCTTAATATCATGTAAGTAATAGGCATAATTCAGTAAAGTTAGTAGCTCCATTCCCTGTATTTTCGGCATAATACTAAGCTGTATATCCCCTAATTGGATGGAACCGACAAATGAATTCGTACTAATGCTCAGGCCCTCTTTTAATTCGATTATCTTAACGATTTCACTCTCCGTTAACATTCTCGCAAGCTCTTGCTCTTGTTTGGTCTTAAGTTCGACTTCTTGCAGAACCTCACTTTGCCATTCTCTTAGTGTTATTTTCATGTTACTCAGCCGTACTTTCCTCGATGTCATCTTCATCGTTCTCATCCTCATCATTCGCGATGATAGTACTTAGCTCTGGAGTTGGATCAAGTAATGCATTTAATAGGGTTTCGATATGTTCTTCGTCAAATAGCTCTTGTTTCACCTTTTTGTGTTTCAAATCGATAATTCCATTTCCAACAATCTTAGAAATGACCGTATAATCTCCGTAACAATATTCTTCAATCAATGGAAGGATATCCTCTTCGATAATCTGCTTGAATCTGATGTGATTTATAATTGGCTTTTCTCCTTCTAAAAAGTAGGAATGACCAATTTGTAAGTTTCTCGCATCCTGACCTAAGTACTCAACAATCCGGCCATTAAATGCCTGCAACCATTCCCCTAATGGTAAATGTTTGATAGCAACTCCTTCTAATAAGTGATAATCAGGGAGAAGTTCGATAAAGCCAAAACGTCTTCGTAACGCAACATCCAATAATGCAATCGATCGATCAGCTGTGTTCATCGTCCCGATAATATATACATTTTCTGGAACTGAGAATAATTCATTCGATAATGGTAAAATGACTTCTTTTCCTCGTTTATTCGACTCAATACTCGTAATCAATTCACCGAATATCCTTGAAATATCGCCTCTGTTAATTTCATCGATAATTAAATAATAGTTTTGTTCTGGATTGTTTCTAGCATCGCTACAAATCGTCTTGAAAATCCCATCCTTTAATTCAAATAGAGTATTTTCATTGACGATTTTCGGTTTAATTCCTTCCAAGAAATCTTCATATCCATACGAAGGATGGAAAGTACACATTCGAACTGTTCCTCGCTCTGTTGCAGTTCCAGTAATCGTCCGTTTTTCCTGTTCAGTGAGCTGGTGAAAGCTTTTGTGGAACAACTGTCGAGCGGATAATTCATGACTTGTTTTTTCCGCATGATACGTTTTCCCCGTTCCAGGTGGTCCGTACAGTATTACTTGTTTCTTCCGTCTTAAAATTCCTTCTATCCTACTAGCAATTCCTGTTAAGTTCTCTAGCTGTCCGGTTGGTTTCGGTTCAGCTGGGCTTGTCCCATTTTGTGATAGAATACTTTCAATTTCTAAAAGATTATCTACGTTTTTCAGAGTGTGAACCGTCGTTAGGATTCCCTCTCTTGGAAACGGTAATTTCTGATTGACCTTGTGTAACCATTGAGTTTCAATCGTATGTGGGAACTCTTTGTCTTCTCGAAATGTATATGTACCTGTTGTTTTACCAATCCCAAGAATCGTTTCACCATCTGCTGCAACGACGATTGTCCCTTTTTTCAAACGAGTTAAAAAGGCTGCAACCTGTGACGTCCATCTTCCAATCACTTGGGGTGTTTGTGTTGGGTAATGTTCTTCAAAGATTTTCTTCATTTCTGCCTTCATCGGGTTGATTTTCATCGTATCAAAGCGGCTCAAATCCCCTAATTCAGGCCAACCAATCGCCACATATCCATTCGTATACATGTCATCCCAATAACTGTTGGAGCCATCCGTTGTGCCAACACGAATATAGTTATGAGGACCCCCGTGAAGCTCATTAATGACCATTGTAAAATGATTGATGTGAACCCCAAATTGTTTAGCGAGTACCATGAGCTGTCCTGACAATGTATACAGTCGCTCAGGTGTTGCCGGTTTGACTTGCATCTTGATTAACGCATTTTTTTGCCAATCTTTATTATGAAAATCATCGATTTTGTCAGGGTAAATTAAGTGATAATATTTATGTACCCATCCCAAATTATTCATATTGAAACCGAGACGACTGTCTAACTCTGCCTGTAGTGTTAGATAATCCGATTCGGTTACGGTATCATTTCCTACTATCTTCTGGATGATTTCAGCACCTACGAGTAGATCATTCCTAACTTGAACCGCTGTATCTAAGGCTTCGTCTTCGGTTAACTCAACTGGGTTTTGGCCGCTTCCTGTCATCCACACCCCGTCACTACTTCGCGGAAATAATATATATTTATAGGCACTTCCACCCGAGATACTTCCATAGGTCGTCGTTTGGAAATCATCATCATTCTTAAATTCCAACCAATATACTAAACTATCACGATTTCCTAGATTAAACATCGTATCTAATAGCTCTTTGCCATTCAATGCTCGTAACTGATCAGGATGGAATTTCTCTTGAAACACACGATATCCAGCTTTCAATTCCTCTTCTGTCTGCATTTTCTTTTGTTGCAATAGACTTTTCCTAGTTTCTACGATTTTATCTTTTAGCACTTTTTAGCCCCCGTTTCTATCTTTCATGATGTTTTTCCTTATTTTAACATACATGAATGATAGGTTGGTAGGAAGACAACTCCTGCGAAAAGAACGTTAAGATGTGTATTATTCTACTTTTGGATAAAATACAAATAGATTATATTAAGGATAACAAGAAGGATTTTGGAGGAATTGCATTTGAAACAGTTTACTGAGGAAGAAAAAATAAAGATTTTATCAGACATCATCGCGATTAAATCCGTTAATGAAAACGAAATCGAAGTGGCCAATTACTTGAGGGATCTATTTTCACAATACGGCATTGAATCTACGATTGTTCCCGTTACAGACACTCGTGTGAATTTGGTGGCTGAAATTGGCAGTGGCAGTCCAGTCATCGGCATTTCTGGTCATATGGACGTCGTTTCTCCTGGTGATGAAAGCGACTGGTCTTCGGATCCGTTCACATTAACAGAAAGAGACGGAAAATTATACGGACGTGGAACAAATGATATGAAAGCAGGTTTGGTAAACCTTGCTCTAGTGATGATTGAACTCAAAGAAAATAATGAACTAAGAAATGGTACAGTCCGTTTTATGGCTACAACTGGTGAAGAAGTTGGTGGCGCAGGTTCTAAGAAATTATATGAAGAAGGCTATATGGATGATGTCGATTATCTATGGGTCGCTGAGCCTTCTCATGACACCATTATTTACTCACACAAAGGTTCGCTTAACTTACGTGTATCGTCGGTCGGTGAAGCAGCGCATAGTTCGATGCCTGACCAAGGCTATAACGCGATTAATCCATTGATGAAATATCTATTAGAACTAGACGCTAAGTTAAATGGTGATGAGCGTAAAAATGAAGTACTAGATAAATTGGTGATGAGTACTACTATTTTCACTGCGGGAAACCAGGTCAACTCGGTTCCGGAGAAAGCAGTCGCTGAAATAAACGTCCGTACAATTCCAGAATTTGATAACGATGAAGTCATTGATTTATTCAAGACAACAGCTAAAGAGTACAATGAAAAAGGTGCTACTATTGAAGTTGAAGTGACAATGTCATTACCAAGCGTGTTCACTTCAGGAAAGTCTGAAATGGTTGAGCTTGCTAAAGAACTCGGTAAAAAACATTTGAATCTAGACATTTCGGTTAAAGGCTCGCCTGGAGTGACCGATGCATCAAACCTATTACGAGATAAAGATGAAAACTTCCCATTCATGATGTTCGGCCCAGGTGAAACAAAAATGGCACACAAAACAGATGAATACGTCTACAAAGACTATTACTTTGCATTTTTCGATATTTATAAGGAATTAATTTTAGGACTAACGAAATAAAAGAGAGAGATGGCTACATTTCATGGTGGCCGTCTCTATGTGTTTGATTAGTAAGTAAGAGTATCTATAGTCATATCAAGGATATCGCTTTAAAACGGTCTATATTTCTATCATTATTATGAGCATGAATCTCATCAAGTACTGAGTAGCATGCCATCAAACATCCTAATTACCGCAATTAATCACCCCAAAAGTTAGAGGCAAATCTAACCTTTGGGTGTAGTATATTTATTCTGCTCATTACACATTCCCCATATCCTGATAGATCCGAAATGCCGGAACAATCGTATCGGAGACGATTTCTTTTCCTTTTTCACGAATGAAGTCCAATTTGTAATAGGCATCAAATCGCTGGCTGATTTCGGTTTTGACCAGTTCTGGTGGCGTAACAACGATAAATTGGAATTTCAGCTTTTCTGCCACTGCGAAGATCGGATCAAGAACATGGGCGGAGGCTGCTTGTCCGAACGGATTATCACAGACTAACGGAACCCAGCTTTGATCGGTTTCGCTCTTCACAGACAATAGCATCATCATCATCACCATTCGTGCCGACAGCTTCTGGCCACCACTACCATCCGACTTCGTCTTTGAGCCTTGGTTAATCGTCTGCCATGTTGAATAATGCTCTCTTTGCGGTTTCCCGTACATAAAGGCATTATCGGTTCGCATGTTATAGACGAGTAGCTCTGGGTACTGATTTCGAAGTGATACAAACAGGATCTGCTCATCACTAATCAATTGTTTGATTTCCTGGTCTAATGCTAGATTGTTATCATCAATCATCTCAAATTGCTTCGTGATTTTATTGATTGCTGCGACAAAATGCTGCTTTAATAGTGGCTCAATGTCTTCTGCCTTTTTAGGTAAAATATCATTCTTTAGCTGGACAAGTGGGAAGGATCCACGCTCGTTTTTCAGCTTCATTTTTGCAATCATTGAGCGGATGGCTTCTGAAATGCTCATCACCTTCATACTGGCACGGCTCGCCCAGAAGTTTTGTGCCTTCTCTGCCCTTTCTTTGTCACGCTCAAGTTGTTCTAATCCACTGAGTGAAAAACGTTTCATGTTCTTCACGATCGTTTGAATATGGTGATAATGTCTCGTATCCATATGATCAAGTGTCGTTAGCACTTCATTCTTGAAACGAATCTCCCAATCTTTTCCCTCAATTGCTAGCTTTAGATTGCGCAATGCTTGTTCGATTTTCGCATGCTTTTCTTGACCTTTATCTTGAATCGTTTGATGATCCTCACACCATGCTAGAATACAGGCTTTACCTTGACTCTTGATTTTCTCAATATCCTCGTCCGTGAAGGCTGCGGCGTCTTCCTTTAAAACCACAGATAACGTCAATAAATCTCCTTCATAGCCAGTGATATTCGCATCTGTTTCTTTCTGTTTTTTCTCAGCCTCTTTGATTTCGGCGTTCGTGATTTTCGATTGGTCATTGATTTCAACCGCTTTTACATCAAGGTCTAGGTCTTCCCATTCTTCAGGCTGTTTTTCATGCTTCGCTACTTTTTTCTTCAACTTATTACGCTGTTCAGAAGCGTGTTTGGCTGAGGTTTCGGCCACCGTAACAGCCGTTCCTTGTTTGCGCTCTTCCTTTTCCGCCGCTTTCAATTCCTTTTGAGCACTTTGTAGCATATTTTCAACGATACTAATCGGTTCCTCGGGTACCGGTACCTCACTCCATTCCTCATTATGAACTTGGAGTTTTTTCACTAACTTCACTTGCTGCTTTTGTTCAGAATCCTTTTTCGCTTGGATAATGAGTAATTCTTGAGCTTGTTCTTCTTTTGATTTTTGCAGCTGTTTTAACTCATCAATGCTTCCCGTGATTTCAGCTAGTACGTGTGGAGATAGCTGAGGGACTTCCTCACTTTGATCTGCATTGCCTTCAGCAGGAAAAGCTGCACCTTCAATAAAGAAAGCAATCTCCTTAATAGTTTGCTCTGTCGTAAGCTTCCATTCAAAATAGGTTTGGCTCCACTTATTTTGTAGCTCAACGATTGTTTCGTGTTCGTTGCCGATTTCATTCAGTTCAACAGTAAGAGATTCCTTTTGTTTCTCTTTCTCTAACTTCACTCGTTTATTTTCTAGATGTGGAGCTTTTTCATCCTCGAACTCCTCTAGCTTTTCAACATCGTTTGAAAGCTTTTCAATTTTCACCTTGTTTTTCTCAAGCTGTTCGGTGAGTTGGGTTTGATATTCTTTTTCCTTATCTTGTTGTAGGATGACTTCCTGTAAGTTTGCTTTCTTCGAGACAAGCGCATTCTGTTCGTGGTGAATCGCTTTTTCGAAATCACTTGAAAGCTCATTGGAAGCAAAACGATCGATTTCTTTTAAAATGCTTCGTAATGTGTTTTCCGTTAACTCAGTTTCAGAAAGTGCTTCTTTCTTTTCTTCTATTTGTTTACCAATCTCTCTTTTCCAGCTCGTAAAATAATTCTTATCGGTTAAAAGGTCTCGTTCCGTACCATTTAGCATCACAAAAGATGATTCTTGAGGTTCGTTGTTCATTTCCTCACGTAAGAAAATCGGTACAGGGCTTTTGAACATTCTTCCTGAAAGAGCCTGCTGATTAATTTTCTCCCATTGATGCCCGTTCACGACCAATCCATATGGAAGCAGTGGATAGGTTACTAGATACTTCGCCATTTCTTCTGCAGACAATGATTGAAGAAATTGGCTTCCGTAAAAGACATCAATGCCCGTCTTCTCATCAATCCATTCTTTTAATTCCTTCACATCACGATTTGCGACCCAAAAGTGTTCATCATTTAATGAATGATCGAGCTGGGTTTCCCACAGTTCTTTCTTAAGCTGTTCGCCTTGTTGCAGGATTTGACTCAGTAGCTCTTCAATCTGCATTCCGTATTTTGAGAGTAAAGAATGGGTGAACGGTACCGTGACATCATCTAGTAAACCATGAATCTTATCATAAAGTTTTCCTTCCTTTAGCTTTTGCACGTCATTCTTTGCTGTTAATTCTTTAATCTTTTGCTCAGAAAACTCAATCGATTGGGAAAGTGTACCGTGTGAAGCAGCAAGTTGATTTTGCTTTTCACTTGATTCTTTCATCTTACTATTCAGTTCTTCTATTGCTCTATTTTTGTCTTCGATTTGTTTTGATAGACTCTCGATAAATCCTTTTAAGTCATAGGTTAACCGGTCACCATATTCCTCAATTAGTGCTGCTTCCTTCGTTTCAAACGCATGTATTTGTGTATAGAGTAGATCAATCTCACTCGTTAGCTTTGCAATATCCTTTGTCTTTTGTTTTTCCTGGCGTGACAGTTCTTTTTCTTTTTGCTTTAAAAATTTCTGATAGCCCACATACTGAGTAATCGCCTCTTGTAATGATTGATGTGCTTCCTCCCATTTTGTTGCGGCCTCTTGTTTGATTTCATCCATTCGCTGATTGACTTGCTCTAGGCCACTATTTTGTTCCAATTTGGCAATTTGCTGTGAAAGAGATCCAATGACTTGCTCGTTTTCGTGCCATTCCTTTAATAACACGTGAAAAGCCAGCTCTTCTTTACGTTCTTGTTTCTCTTGAACAAGAGCCTCCAATTCTGCATGCTTCTCCTTCTCTTCGACCACTTTCTTTTCCCACTCTAGTACTTCCTGGTGCGCTTTTGCGTACTCTAGGTTGTCTTTTTGAAAGCGTAAATCGGCTTGCTTTTCGGTTAGTTTCTCGATTTCCTTTTCTAATGTAACCAAGGTTTCTTCCTCGGTTTGCTTCACATGTTGCAGTGCTCCAAGCAATTGTCTTCCTACTTTGATACTTTCATCGACAATTTCTTTGTGCTGGATTCCCTTTTCAATATGCTCCTCAAATGGAACAATGTCTTCAAGGAACTCTTTATGAGCTTGCTCTCGTTTTAAAAGAACAGGAAGGTCCTTCGCAATACTTGCTTGACTCTTAAAAATCTCGACAAGGTCATTCTTTTGATGCTCGGTTCGATGGAGAACGGCGCTAATCGTCGGAATGATTCGTTTTTGGAACAGCGAATGATCATCCTCAGCTCCTTCAAAGTATTTCCCAACTCCACCTTCATCCTTGTTAATATCCTTCATGATGTCCCAGTCTTTACGGTTAATCCCATATGTATCAAGGATGCGGTAATGCTTCTTCGTATCTCGGTACACGTCATACCCGTTCCATTTTAAATAGTCCTTCAGGCTTTCCGTTTCAGCCACTTCACCATTTTCAAAGAGTGGGATATGTTCGAGCGCCGCTTCTTCATTCTTTTCAAAATCTCTTGTATAAAAGGTAATATTCGGTAGTATTTTTGCTTCTTGTTCAAGAGTTTTCCGGTCATTCTCCGCTTCTTCACTCATCGAAATCCGCTGTTCAGCTGAGAACATACCACCTGTAATTAGATGTCTACCGTCTGCCCCGTCCAATTCCCATTGAATGACAACATGGAAGGTGTAGGGAATAAATTGCTCTTTATTGTTGAAGAAGAACTGCTGGTAGTACCGATTGTTCTGCTTTCCCCATGATGTCCCAGGTTTAAGGATTTGAAAAATCGTTTGTAGGAATACACCTTTCCCACCACCGTTCATCATCGCAATGAGGCCGTTTGTCGAGGTCTCCTCATTATGAAAATTAAATGTCGTATCTTTATATTGCTTTTGCATGCCATCATATTTCAGGCCAACAATTCTAATCCGATGGATCTTCGGCATGCCCATCCTCCTCTGTTGTCATCAATTTTTTTACCATTTCATAGCGATCATAGTCGTGATACAGGTATTCAATTCGCTCAAATAATTCTTGTTTTGGAATTACCTTCGGAATGTCATCACGGTCTAGGATGACAATTAACCCTTCTGTCTCAAGTAGCCGCATGCTGCTCGCAATTAAACCGATTCTCGTACGTCGATTTCCTTTTTTTACTCCAAAATCATCCGAGTCAACCTCCATGTATTTCCAGGTCGTCACCACTTCTTTCATATCAATCCGTTCTTCTTCCCCGAAATGAGGTGTTGTTTTAAGAACATTGTCCCAATTAATGATTAGGTTATTGACTTCTCGTTCAAGGGCGTAATAGCTAATTCCTTCACGCTTTGTGCGAATTTTTGCTGCTTGGTTCCGGTCAATTAATGCTAAAAAAGACATCATGATTACACTCATCAGATGAAAGTGTTTTTTCGTTTCGATTTGTCGATGCTTTTCTTTCATATGAGTAAAATTGGTCGCAAAAACGGAGCCAGTTGGCTGAACCACTAATTGAATTCGTTTCGGTGCTTCAATAATATACGTACCTGACTCATCCGCTAAGAGAAGTACCGTCTGCCTCACTTCTGGATCAAAATACGTTTGAAAGTGTTCACTATTTTCATCAATGACCTTGTCTTTTAAGAGTGTAAAATAGACAGCTGATGCTTGTTTAATGGTTTCTGCATTCATCCCTTCTCCTCCTGTACACATATTTTAAACGGTGTAATTTTCATTCGATGCCAAGTAAAGGGCTCCGCTTGAGGATCAAATTCGGTAAAAATCTTTGCGCCTTCAAATATTTCAAATTGCGGATATTCGTTCATTAATTTATAAAGAAGAATTTCCCGCTCATCACTTAACGTTTCTTCTTTTCGATACAAGACTTGAACCTTTAATGGCTTCTTATCGAACATCATCCATAAATCAATCGTCTCAGATTCCTCAAACCATAAATCCTGCACCTCTAATGGAAGGTCTGCTAAATTTGTTAACGAAAAAGAGCCGTATGTTTGTAGATATTGAAACACATAACTCCATGCTTTTATGACAGAATCCCAGTCTGTTACCCTGACTTGAGTCTTATCTTCGTCGCCTTCTTCATCCACAATCAAATCCGGTCCTTGCTTTTCATCAAATTCTTGTTCACCCCAAATCCAATCGAGCGGCAAGATAAATTCATTCTTCGGTGAGAATAACGGAGAAAGAACACGTTCCACTGTACTAAAACGACGGACGCCTTCCTTCATCAACCAGTTTTCATAATAATGCTCGCGAAATGAAACAAGGCTGTTTTCCCAAAACAAGGATGGGTTTTCTGCTTTTAACTTCATTTCATAGGAGATATTTTGAATGACGAGCTTCGCAAAACGATCATGAAGCTGCCTTGAATGTCCGATTTTTTCTTGAAGAAGAATCAGTTCCTTTTGAATCGAGTCATCCTCTTCATTTCGTCGCTTTGTTTTTTCTAACATACTTGTGATGGTCCGGAAGTGGTTTTTCTCTTCCTCAAATTGCTTTTCGATTTCGACACGATTGTCGGCCCTTTGCCATTCTTCTTCAATCAAGAGGATTTTGGGATTATTGATCATTTCCTTTTGAAAGGTAAATTCATTTGCCATTAAGCGGTTCACGCGTGAAATGAGGTGATCGAGGTTTCGTGTAGCTTTTCTAAAATTACCGTTTTTAATCAACTGCATGCTATAGAGTTGTTCTATTGTAATCGAAAATTCTTCCGCCATTTCCCTACTCATAAAAATCATTTCCTGAGCGACATCTGTGAGCTTATAACAAATCGAGCCACCAAACTCTAAATTTGTATATAATTCATCCATTTCGACATATCGAAATACCTGAGTCTCCCAGGATTGTCTGATTTCATCATAATACAATGCTTCAAACGGCTTACTTAATTCCTCTTTTCCCTGATAAAGGAGACCAGTCGTAATCCGTTCAATTTGCTTTTCGTCTGCCAAAAGCTTCATTTGCTTAACAGCATCTTCCACCATGTATTTAATGTCCGATTTCCGGCGCTGATCGTCATCGTTTAACTCTCGATAAAAAATCGTCAGGAGTACTTGCATGAGGATCGTTTGGAGGTGAGGTTTCAGTTCCCCGACTTCCATCCCTCTCCCAAGCTCAAACAGGGGATTTAATCGTTGCATTCTCTGGGCGAATCCTTCCCATGATTCGTTCACATCCATCGCCTCCATGTCTCAATTGTCAGTACTTCTTGAGGGATTCGCTTATTTTCCTCCCATAATTGCATCAGGAGTTCTTGCTCATCATCGGTAAACCATTGCAAGAACGAATCACGATAGCTTGTGTTTTGAGTTTGACCTCTTTTTTGCACATTCTTTTGTTCTGCACATTGGAGCATCTTACGGTAAATCTTTAAAGCTGGCTGAATGCTACAATTCTGGTATTTTTCAATCAGCCTGACCATGATGCCATAACCAGCTGCATCTAGATCCCCTGCGTAATAAAAGAGATAGTTTTTCTCCGGAAACATCCGAAAGAAGAACGAAAAACTCCGCTCGATTTTCGTTCCTTCACCATAAATGATGAGCTCAGGTTCATAATCAAGAAGATCTTGTTCCAACAACTTAATCGCCGTATGAAAGAATGATAGATTTTCAACGATAAGGACACGTTGAATCTCACTTATTTCTCTCCCTTGTTTCATCCAGAATACAAATGGCTCCCCGTAGTGAACCATTTTCAGTTGCTCTTCTGACACGCCAATTCGGGTTAAAAAGCCGCTTCCCTCAGGGAATTCAGTAGAGTCTAGTAAAAATTTTTCATGGCCAAAGAGCTCAAGACATCTTTCTTCAACAGAGACGATTTCCCGCTCCTGACTCGATTGAAGAAACTGGTATACATTCTGAATCCGACTCCATTCGTCCTGCGTCTGCCATTCAGGATGACGTTCATAATAAGAAAAATCAAACCGATCGCTTAGCTTCATCATCTCAAGACGATCCCATTTCTCTTCCTGAACCTTCGTATGTACCCAATAATAGAGTGGTAGAGACGGTGTTCTACCGTTATATTGTTTATTTTGAATCGGTGACAACTGTCCTTCCGCCTGTAAGGTTTCAATTGCCTGATAAAATAGCGAGTACCCATCCATCTCGTAATAATCATCCATTAGATTCCGTAGCTGAAATTCTAAATCATTTATATTAATCTTCTTTTTTTGTCGAGGGTGTCCGATATCTTCAATAAAACCTCTCACCCGTACCTCAACACTATTCATCCTACTCACCTACTTTTGTGGGGCCGACCACGCGCCCCAAACCTGATAAGAAATATGTAACCCCCAGTATGGTAATACGAGATTACACTGGGGGTCACCTTATAGTTACACTATGATAGATTCCATTAAAATCATATAATCTCTACTACTATTTAACCATAATAATTCAAATTCATCTAATGTTTAATAACACTAAGCGAGCTTTTTTTTCCCTTTTTCGATGATCCAGATATTTACTAACAACGCGACGAACATTAATACGAAGGAAGCAATTTGGATGATTAGTATTTTTTCTATATCCCAATTCGTAAACCTTGAGAATACATCAGGAATAATCAGGATAGCCGGTAACCAAAGCGAGAGCCATGATTTACTCCAAATCGCGGCTACGACAAAAATACTACAGCAGATTGCAATCACAATCATATCCGTTATCACATTATCAATAAAAAACGGTTCTACAACTAAATTACTTACAACCAATATGAGAATTGCAATGAGGGTAACGATTGAGCTCGAAACGACTCCCCCAAGAAAAAACTTCTTCATCGAAAATTGCTTTCTGCCAGCCTGTTGTAAAAAATACGTGTAAATGAGCAGTCCAATCACAGCAAATATCGGTAAGCCGATAACCTGGATGATGTTTAGTTGAAACTCCCCTCTTACCGCTGGGCCTAATAGAAAATAGGCAAAGATTCCAAGAAAATAAATAGGGAGAAATTTGGTTAAACGTTTATAATCCGTCTTCATCTCCTGCTTGAGAGAAGCCATGTATTGCTCAGGTGTTTGGTCAATAATATCATCGATGCTTTTACCACTTTTCTCTGCTTCAATCAGATGATCTTTTAACTCCTCAGTTAACTCAGAAATTTCTTGTTCGTTTTTACCTGACATCATTAAATACATTCGTAGATTATCAATAAATGTATTACTTTTTGTAGACAGCATTCTATTCCCTCCTTTACGCACTTTTTCGTTTCTTTCTCACAAACAAAATCCCCAATAGGACCGCACCGATAAGGAATGACGCCCACCATGAAAACTCAAAAGACGGACCTAAATCTGGTGTGAATTTGGCCCCAACTAGTACAACCGCCATTCCAATTGCTGCCATAATACCCGCTTTTATCGAGTCCTTTCGAAGACTCCGGTTTTCATTGAACAGGGACCTTTCTATAAGCTTTAAGATATAAACTATAACGAGGTAGACAAATCCAGCAATAACTAGTGCAACCATTAAAACGGATAATGGGTAAACATCCGTTTTGACTTCAATGAATTGCGATAAACCAAGAAATAGAGCGCCTCGAATGACCAAAAACCAACCCACAATAATGGCAATGATTCCTCCTATAAACGGGATAAGTTCCCGTTTCTTTTCTCGTGGAAGTTGTTCAATCAGTTCATCCGCAAATGCCCTTGGGTCATCACCAAATATGTCTTTTGCCGTTTTCCCTTCTTGTTGTCCTTCCAGTAAATGATCAAGCATTTCCATTAATACCTCTTCTGATTGTTGCTCTGAGAGGGTAAATTTTAGTCGAATGTAAATCAGTAGATCACCGTAATATCGTTCATTTTCAGCTGTTAATAATTCTCGTTTTTGATTGTTTTCTTCTATTAATTTTTGGACATTCATCCTTCTCGCCTCCCCACCAGTAATTCATTGACTGGTTTTGAAATTTCCTGCCATTCTTCTGTGATCCTCTCTAATGCCTCTTGCCCAGCGTCTGTTAAAAAATAATATTTGCGATTGGGTCCAGATTCTGAGGGTCGCATTTCGCCCCGAATGAGTTTGTTTTTTTGGAGTCTTAAAAGAATTGGATAGATGGTGCCTTCACTGACATCGGCTAAGCCAATCTTCAACAGTTTTTGTGAGAGCTCATAGCCATAGACAGGCTCTTTTTCAATGACAGCTAATACACATCCGTCTAAAATCCCTTTTAACAATTGGCTTCTAATTGTCATTTCAACATTAATTCCTCCTCTACTTGGCTAAACAAGGTAGTGAACGATAAAAAAAATACTCTTTTTAGCTATTAGGTAATGCAAGTTAGCTTGGTAAAAAAAAGCTGGTTATACGTATTAGTTGAATCTAATATCGTTGCTTTCCGCTACAGGCGGATGCTTTCCGCGGGCGTGGCTTGAGCCTCCTCGTCGCTGCGCTCCTGTGGGGTCTCAATGCTCACGCTTTTCCCGCTGGAGTCACCGCCTTACGCTTCAATCAACTAGATTTGCAAGTTATTATCATTTCAACAATCCTTTAAAACGAAAAAATTTAAGAAGGGTAGTTGGTATTACAAGATAGTCGTTTTAAAAACAACTACCTTGTTAAACAAAATAGTTGTTTTTAGTGTATGTTTATTTCATATTTTTGTCAATAGGCATATTTGATTCAGCTCTAATTTTTTTATATGGAAGAATCAATCGGTAAGTAAATAGTAACGGTCGTTCCCCTTCCTACTTCACTGGAAAAATCCATTGTGCCATTATGTGCCTCAATAATTTTCAGACTAGTCATCGTGCCTAACCCTGTCCCTCTTTGTTTCGTCGTATAAAAAGGAATACCAATATTTTCAATTACATCCTCCGGGATTCCGCATCCTTGATCAGCAATTTGAATCCATACTGTATTTTTATCTTTTTTCTTAAGATTTACAGTGATTTCTCCACCATTTGGCATGGATTCTATCGCATTTTTTATAAGATTAATAAAAACCTGCTTTAATTGATTTCCAATACAACGCACTGGTGGTAAATCTTCATACATTACTTTTATATCAACGTTATTCATCAATGCTTGAGACCCAAGAAGTGTAGTTACATCTTCAAAAATTTCTTTTACATTTTCACTTTTAAAATGATGGGCTTGTGGTTTAGCTAGTAATAATAGTTCTCCTGTTATCATTTCGATTCTTTCGATTTCTTTTTCCATAATCTCAAGATAACTATCTTTAACATTTTCATTTGATGAACTCATTAATTGTAGAAATCCCTTTAGCGCTGTGAGGGGGTTTCGTATTTCATGAGCGATTGATGCTGAGAGTTGTCCAACTGCTGAAAGCTTTTCAGATTTCACTAGTTTTTGTTCGGTTAGTTTTTTATCTGTAATGTCTTTTGCAATCCCATATACTCCAACGACTTCATTATCAACAATGATTGGCATATTGGTAACACTTAAATGAACAACATGACCATTCTTGTGCAATGCTTTTGTTTCATAATGTTGGGTTGTGCCCATGACTGCCTTTTCATAAAACTCGGAAGTCATCTCTAACACATCTTCGGAAACTAGATGTACATATGTTAAATGTAAAAATTCCTCTGCACTATAACCTAATAGCTCTTCCATAGCCGAATTTACACTGAGATATCTTCCATTTAGATCAAAGGAAAATACAGCATCAGGATTATATTCAAAAAGGGATTTATACTGTTGTGCATCATGTGACAATGACTTTTTTTCTTTTGTGACATCTTGGAAATAAACAGTTAGCCCATTTTTTGATGGATAGGCCGTCACATCATACCATGTTTTTAATGGTGGAAAATACGCATCAAACTTAACGGAAACTTGTTCAGAAACAGCTTTGTGATATTGTTCATAAAAGAGTAAACTCACTGCCTCGGGGAATTCATCCCATACATTTCGGCCTACAAGGTCCTCTCGACTACGAAATAAGAGACGGGTTGCTTCTTTATTCACATAGGTGAAATTCCAGCTGTTATCTAATGCAAAAAAACCATCTGTAATTCTGTCCAATATCTCCCGCGTGTCTATTTCGATACTATTCATAACTAAACTACCTCACTAATTCCGACTATTTAAATAATTTCATATCTAGTATAAAATTCTAGCATAATTACTAAAATCCTGCTTAGTCTTTAAATAGTTTTTGACCTGTGCCTAGCCACGGATGAGAAGTTGGATATGATGAAGAGTGATTTGGAGTCGAAGATGGAGAGTTTAAAGATAGAATTAAATTCGGGGGAAAACTTGGCATTTGAAAAACAAGAGGAACAAATGCTTATTCATCTTTTCAAAAACTAATAACATTATTGTTGAGATGATTAGAAGAGCAAAAAAAGACCTCAACTTGTGAGGTATTTCTATGAATCAGATTCTTTTTTTAGTTTATTGGATTGCTTTTCTAACCATTTTGCCCTAGCTACCAGACCCCAAGTCCCAAATCCTATCATAATGATTACAAAACCTAGATAAATCCAGTGCATTTGATAGCTCCTTTCCTTTGTGATTAAAAACAATCAATCTTAGATTATAATCTTAAATTCGTTCGCACTATATATTACTAATTATACTATATAAGTAAACTTTTAAAAATGGTGCCTTTCCCACGAATAACTGAGGGAATGGCACCATTTATATTATTTATTTTCTATCGGTTGTTTACGCTGTAGAACATGTTTCACTGCACCAATATACTCACCCAGTGCACGCTGACTGATGCTTGCTTGTGGTACAACACTTTCGAATCCGTGGTAGCATCCAGGATATAAGTGAAATTCAACATCTACTCCTGCTTGACAAAGTTTTTGGACATAGGTGAGTGTCTCATCACGAAACGGGTCCAATTGGCCAACACACGTATACGTATAGGGAAGTCCAGAATAATCTATAGCTCGAGCAGGTGCAGCATAGGCTGGAATATTCTCTGTTCCATTCGCCCCATTCAAATACATCGCCCAACCTTTTTGGTTCAAATCATGATTCCATATCATATTGCCTGTAATTTCAAGACTTGACGGGGTATTATTTCGATCGTCAATCATTGGATACAACGGCATTTGGAAACATAATTCAGGTCCCTTACGATCTCTAGCAAGTAATGATAAGGCAGCTGTTAACCCTCCACCAGCACTAGCACCTGCCACACCAATTCGTGAAGAATCTACACCCAAATCAGCCGCATTTTCTGAAAACCATTTAAGCGCAGAATAACAATCCTCTAATCCCGCTGGATAAGGATCCTCTGGGGCTAGTCTATAATCAACTGAGACAACCACACATTCCCCTTCTGTAACAAATCTTTGGCACAATACATCGTCACCTTCAGGAACACCAAGTACATAGCCACCACCATGTATCCATAATAATCCTGGTAAAGCCGCGTTTTTTTCTTTTGGCTCGTAAATACGTACCCGAACAGAAGGGTTATCTGCTGGTCCTTGTATCATTCGATTTGATATTGATACAGACTCATCAACGGGTATTTCGATAGTTTGTGAGATTTCAATCATACCCTGTCTAGCTGCTTCAAGATTTTCTAAATCTAGCGGTGGAAAAAGCTCCAGGACTTCTCTTAATTCAGGATCAATTCGATTTTTCATTTTAATTCTCCTCTATTAATAATTTTACCTATTTTTAATGTATGCGGTTACATCTATTTTTATATTAAATTTATTATTAAAACCACCATCTACAGGTAAAATAGAAAAAACCGACATGTACTTACACATGTCGATTGGTTATAAACTCTATCTTTCTTAAAGACTATCAACCACTCTCCGTTTTTCAATTGCCAGTGTTGCTCCAAGTAGAACAACCGTGAACACAATTAAAAAGATTGGAAATAGATTCATAGTAAATCCTTGAAGTAAGAATCCCACTAGTGGCGGCAAGATGATGATTCCAACATAGCCACAAGCAACTTGCAATCCCATAATCGTACTGGAATCCTTGACTCCAAACCTTCTCGGTGTTTCGTGCATCATGGTCGGGAAAATGGCAGCACACCCAAGACCTAGGAGAATAAATCCACCGTATAAAACACTTCCCCTACCGAAGGCAACCGTCAATATACCAAAAATCAGCAAAATCTCACTAATCAACAGCAGTTTCTGATTCGAAAGCCAAAACGAGATAAATCCGGAAAGAATCCTTCCCACTGTTAAACTAACAAAAAAAGCGGAAATGATAAAACTAGCAGTTGCTATTGATAACGTTTTTTCCTCAATCAAATAACTACTGCCCCATAAAAAAATAGTCCCTTCAAGTCCAACGTAAAACAGGAACGAAACTAAAGAAAAGAGAACTCCTGATTGTTTCACTACCGTCTTAAATGAGCTTGTAGCCTCATCAGATGTATCAGCCATTTTATTCTCATTCATCTTCCAAAGAGGGAGAGTGAAGAAAAGAATCAATACCAGCACCACTTGAATACCGCCAATGATCATGTAACCGTTTCTCCAGGAAAACTGATTACTTAAGACAACCCCCATAATTACCGGACCTAACGTTGCCCCCACTCCCCAGAATGCATGTAGCCAATTCATATGATGTGCTTTGAAATGAACAGCTACATAGTCATTCAATGAAGTGTCAATTGCACCCGCTCCTAAACCTAACGGAACTGCTGCTACAATTAAAAAATAGAAATTTTGTGTAAATGCAAATCCAAATAATCCAATCGCTGTAAGCATTACACTACCTAAAACTAGCTTACCTGTTCCAAATTTTTTCGTGATTCGCATCGTTTGTAAACTAGATATGACCGTACAAATGGCTATGGTCATCGAAATAATCCCCGCCATACTGAGTGCCACATGAAAGTCCCCCACCATAATAGGCCATGTCACACCTAAAATGGAATCGGGCAATCCTAAACTGATAAAGGTTGCATAGATGATGAATAAAAAAAGTAGCTTTCGCACAGTAACTTCCCCCACTATTTCCATATGTACAACATTCAGATGACAATTTGCAGTCACCTTCCATTAAAATACAGCAAATTCAATTATAACAAAAAGGCTTAAGTGTTCCTATTAATATATCTGTTTTTACGCACTTCGTCTTTTTTAGCCTAAATTGGTCAACCTTTCCTTAATTTCCACATTAATCTACAAACCTTGACAATCATGTAGTATAATTTATGAGATTACTAGATTAGCGAGGAGGTACAAAACTTGGCTACCAAGAAAGTGAAAATGTCCGTGACGACGACTGCCATCATTGCCGCTGCCTTATTTGCTGCAGAAGAGGCAGAGGCTAGCACGTACAAGGTACAGAGTGGCGATTCACTGTGGAAAATTGCTGTAAAGCATAATATTTCGGTTCCACAATTGAAGTCGTTAAACAACTTAACGAGTGATTTGATTTTCCCAAATCAAGTCCTCAAAACAGAAGTACAATCAAGCAACGACACATCAGGTAACACCACGCAACCTGTGAAGGAAAAAGAACCTGAAAAACCAAGTTCATCAGTAGCATCTACATACACCGTAAAATCTGGTGATACACTCAGTGGTATTGCAGTCAAACATAAGATTTCTTTGAATGATTTAATGAAGTGGAATAACTTGAATTCAACGATTATTTTTCCTGGCAATGTGTTTGTTGTAAGTAGTCCGACAACTACGGCGCCACCAACTAACACAGCTCCATCGAAACCGGTGACCCCACCAACCACACCGGCTCCGGCTCCAACAGCTACTGTTTATATAGTAAAATCAGGTGATACCTTATCAAGAATCGCCTTAGATTATAAAGTAACTGTTGCTAACCTTAAGAAATGGAATAACTTGAATTCAGATATGATCTATATCGGCCAAAAGCTAACAATTGGTGATGGCGCTAAAGTGGAAACACCGAAAGAAGAAACGCCACCAAGTAATGTTGGATACAATGTCGATCAATTGATTCAAGTAGCAAAAAGCCAATTGGGAACAAAATATGCGTGGGGTGGTTCGACACCAAATGGGTTTGACTGCAGTGGATTCATTTACTATGCATATAAGGCAGCAGGTTTAAATACCAATCGTTATTCAAGCGAAGGCTACCATATGCGCTCCTATTATGTAATTAATCCAACTCTCGGAGACTTAGTATTCTTTGAAGGTACGTACAAAGCTGGTATCTCACATGTTGGGATTTATATTGGAAACAACGAATTCATCCACGCTTCCAATGATGGCGTAATGATTTCAAATCTAAATGAGTCCTATTGGAAAAAGCATTTCGAAGGATTTAAGAGGTTTTATTAAAAAGATTGTTAAAAGGTAAGGAAGTTCGTTCTTAGGAATGGACTTCCTTTTTGTTGTTCCATCAAAGTTACTATATATTGGTGTCCAAACACAGTCTCCTATCCCCTCTCCCTTCAATGATGACCAATCATAATGTATTTTATTTTCACCATATACTTGATTGAAGTATATATTTTTGTTAAATTTAACCTATGGATAGAACTAGTTTGATTAAAGGTCATTTAGAAATGTGTGTATTATCTATTTTGTCTAAGAAAAAAAGCTATGGGTATGAAATTATGAAGGAGCTTGAAGTACACAATTTAAAACTGAAAGGAGTGGGAAGCATTTACCCTATTCTGACGAAGCTCAAAGATCAAGAATGGGTTGATACTTACCGTGAAATGACAGATAACGGGAAGGTCAGAGTGTATTATGAAATTAATGAAAATGGGATAAAGCATCTTCAGATTAAAATCAATGAGTGGTTAGAGTTACAGCAGGACATAAAATCCCTACTTCAAAGTGATTTGATGGGAGATGATTTGTAATGAACGTTAAATTAAATATGGAAGAAAAAAAGTTTTTAAATGATGTGATGAGTGAGTTAAAGCACTATCAAATAAGTGTAAAGGATAGAAAGAATATTGAACAGCAGCTTATAGAGCATATCGAAGAATCTCGTGAACATGGTCGGGACAGTATAGACGAACTTGGGGATACCGCGACATTTGTCAAAGATTTCTTGGAGATTAATGGAATCGATCTTCATGCTGAAATAAAACAGATTCGAAATTCCAAAAGCAGAACCGGCTTTTTATTTGGGATAGGATTTCTTACTTTATTTCTTACATATCTTGGTTCTCAACTGCTCCTCTCCATGTTTTTAACTGAATCCTTTAATCCCTTGGTAACTAGTAGTGCCTTTGATTACAATATCTTTTACCGAATTTCAGATAATGTATGGTGGAATTCTTTACTAATGATGATTAGCATTTCCATTGCTTGTTTACTATCGGTGCTTGTAGTAATGCTTACTAAACAAAAATTGAGAATTTGGTGATAGTTACCGTGAAAATAAAAACGACGATATCAAAAGTTGTCTTTGTGTGTTTATTATTTCTTACGTTTTCTCCATTTCTACCAGTCTCACAAATCCTTGCAAAACAAGACATAAAGAGCACGCTAAATACTTATGTCGAAGCATTTTTAGAAGAGCATAGAATTCCTGGAGCATCTATTGCTATTGTTCATGAAGGCGACCTCTACTACTCTCATGCCTGGGGTGTAACAGGAGAATCCGAAGAAAAAGTGACGACTGAAACTCCCTTTACAATAGGGTCAATAAGTAAATCATTAACAGGCTTAGCGATAATGAAGTTAATTGAAGACGGTACCGTGGGTTTAGATGATCCGGTCCAAAAATACTTGTCATGGTTTACCCTGCACGATAAACAAGCAGCATCCCAAATTACCATTGAACATCTGCTTACCCAAACAAGTGGGTTAAGTACGTATTCTGGATTATCTATTTCAGACAAAGAATCTAAAGATTTAGATGCTATTAAAAAGAATGTAGAACGTTTATCAAACGATAAATTGACTGCAGAACCTGGAGAAAAGCATCAGTATAGCAATGCTAATTTCGCAATCCTTGCTGCACTAATCGAAGAAGTCACAAATCAAACCTATTCTGAGTACATGGATAGACAAATTTTTTCACCCTTAGGAATGAATCATGCAGCAGCTGATACTAAAATGGCATATGAAAAAGGATATCTAACTGGTTATCAGTCATGGTTCGGGATCCCCCGTAAAAGTGCTGTCACATATGATAATGGTGGCGCACCATATGGGTACATTACGGCAAGTGCAACAGACATGGTTCAATACCTTACATTACTTAGCCAGCACGGTACTAACTTCTTGAGTGAAAATACGATGAACCTTTATCTAACGCCGTATGTCCAAACAGGTGAAAACCGCTTTTATGGACTCGGTGTAAGAATCTCACATCCAAATTCGAATAAAAAAATGATATGGCATTCAGGCTCAACTCCTGATTCCCGTTCAGAAGTATTCTATCTACCAGAATCGGATTGGGGCGGCGTTATCCTTACGAATAAAAGTCATATTTTAGAGGAAGAAGCACTACACTACCTGAAACAAGGGATTATAGATATTTTACATGGGAATGAACCTATAGATGTACCAACAAACACCCCTACCACTCAACTAATCTTATTAGGAATTGTCTTTTTACTTTTCATCCTGCTCATTTGGCTCTTAGTAAAGGTTAAATCCGCAAACATTCGTAAACGAAACACATGGCGTATCACCGGTATCGTTCTATTGATAGTATCGATTGCTATCATTCCAACACTCATCTATAGCGTGGGAACTCCCTGGCATACAATATCAGTATTTGCTGCCGATATCGCATTGCTCACTAAGATATTGGTTGTGTTATTGGCATTAACCGGTTTACTATCCATCTATCTTTCACTTACTAATAAAAAAGGCAATTCCTTCAGTTAAGTAGGAATTGCTTTTTTCGCTTATCTTCAATCATTTATTTTAGCCAAAATCACATTCGCTGCCCTCTCTGCTCCACCCGCCTTTTTAAAGCTTTCTGACAGAGCCTGCGCATGTTTCTGATAGGACGGATTTCCAAGTAAGTCAGCTACTGCAGTCGCCAAGTCATTCGGCTTACTTCCTTTAAGCATGACGCCTGCACCTAGCTCGGCCACTCGATCAGCGACCATTCGTTGCTCGCTATGCTGTGGAAATAGCACCATCGGAACGCCAAAATACAAACTTTCATTCGCACTATTCATCCCACAATGGGTAATAAATACATCAGCTTCTTGTAAGACCGCTATCTGATCGACAGTATTTTTCACTGTAAAATGTTCAGGTATGTTTCCTAAAGATGTGATATCCGTTTTTTCACCGACTGACATCACGACATCATAGTCCGCATCGGCAAAGGCTTTTATACAGTTTTCGTAAAAGTCTTGATTCTGATTAAGTACTGTTCCAAGCGAAATATAGACAATTTTCCTGTTCTCTTTATGTTGTGTCGGGACCGACTCCCTTATGGATGGGCCAACAAAAGCATAACGTTCAGAAAAGGTTTCGGCCATTGGCTGGAATTCTTTTGACGTATAGACAATCGTGTCTGTGTCATTATTGTTTTCAACTAACGAGACAAAATTCTCGACTTTAAATCCATGCTCGTTTAACTGTTTGATTTTTGCCTGAATCCTTCGCATCCCAACAATCATTCTCCAGATTTCCTTGAAACCTCGCTTCATTGTCTTCGCGGTATACCGATTAAACGCAAAAGAGGTCGTCGAACTGATATATGGAATGTCCAGTTTCTTTGCAAATAATTTTCCCCAAATGCTTAAGGAGTCTGATACGATGCAATCAGGCTGTAATTCCTGCAGTTCTTCACATACCATTTTATCCAAAGCAATCGTTGTATCAGCAACCATTTCGATTAATGCAGCAAAATCTTTTCCAACTTTACGCTCAACCTCTGCCTCAGATACTCTCGGCAAATAGTCGTCACAACCGATAAAAGTAGCACCAGCATCTTCTATCTTCTGCTTAAATTCACTAAAAGAATAATACCAAACCTCGTGACCTTTCTTTACAAGCTCAGTTACAACCGGAATTGTAGGATTCGTATGACCATGTGCGGGTAGTGAAAAGAAAACAATTTTACTCATTCATTCTCACCTTCCACTTGTGCATGACGTATCATATCCGCTAATTCAAGAAAGCCATCACTTTTTAAAATAGCAATCCCTTTAGTCGCATCTTCCCCTAATACAACCAACTTATCACCCGCTTGAATCTGGTACATTTCACGTGCCTGTTTCGGGATCACAATCTGACCACGCTCTCCTACTTTCACAACCCCGAAGAACTGTTTTCCCTTAGGTTTTAGCTGGTTTACTTCATCTTCTTTCATCTGACGTGATAATTGGTCCAAACTCACTTCAAAAATTTCACTAAGGATTTTGCATTTATATATATCAGGCAGCGCCTCATCGTTTTCCCATTTCGCCACAGTCTGACGTGATACATTCACCTTCTCCGCCAATTGCTCCTGACTCAATTTATGCTTCTTACGCAACACACGAATATTCATACCAATCATATTTTTCATCTCCTTATATTATCAATATACAGAGATTTCAAAGGAATTTCTAGCAATGGAAACTAACATATTTTGTTAAGGATTGTGGCGTTCTTCACTCAATCGCATCCAACACTAATCAATAAAAGATTCACGTTTCTAGTCAAGATTTGCCGTTTCGACTTGTTAATCTAACAAATCCTGTTTTGAATCAAGAAAACTTCATACAAAAAGCACCGTAATTAGAAACGGTGTTTTTTGCGTTTAGCCTAATTTTCACTTCTCTCGCGATCTACCCTCTCCCCCTCACCTCACCAACTCATATGTGTTAAACTCCCCTTCAGGTGCGGTGTTGAAATAACTCGTTCCGTTAATGTCATATCGGACTGCATAGGTAATTCCACCACCACCATCTCGGATTCCTTTTATCTGGACAGATCCTGTCGATGGAACCGTTAATTCCTTTGGTTTATGCTGAATCATAAAAGACTCCGAAACGGGGGTGCCATCAACCAACACTTGGACATAGTCGCCATCCTCTGCGGCATAATCCCAAACCCAGATTTTTGTCTCATCCACATCAGAGGCATGTGTTATTGTGTAGTCCTGTGCCCCTAGATTTTCATCATCTTCGAGGAGTACGACACCTGCGGATATTGCGGTTGAAACTTGATTTTCAAGTGCATTTCTCGCAGACTCTGATGTATCCACAGTTGTTGTGTCTGTTAGGAACATTGCAATAATTCCAACCGCTAACGCCATATATCCTAAACGTTTCATCCCTTTTAACTTTTTACCGTGGAATACGTTGCCTTTATTTAAAGGCACAGCAGCTTCCGGGCTTTTTTCTTGTTCTACAGGCTGTCCATCATAATCCTGCTGCACAATTTCATCTCTTACATCAATTTCACTAGGTTCGTCGCCAAAGGACTTTGGTTGTCCAGCATTCTTTGATTTTTCTTTAGCACGTTGGATTCGTTCTCGTAAATCCTTTTTATTCTGGCTCACTGTTACTCACCTTCTTCATGGACAGGATTTCGATGAAAATAGAAACTCATCCCGAGACGTCCTATTACAACAAAAACAATCATTAAGATAAAAAATAGCGTATGTCTCGTATCACTTCCTGTTTGATAACCAAAGTTCAGAATGGAAAGGGCTATATTAATAATGACCATGCCAACAAAAAAGATCTTCACAAAAGGATACAACCACGGAAAAACCGCGTAAATTCTCCGAAAGACTGGCACCAGTAATGAAATCCCAATTACAAGTCCACTTACCCCAATCATCGATAGTGCAGTATCAGGCCCTGCAAAACCAGACGTTCGAATCGCACTCACATCTGAAAAGAACATCAAAGGGGTAACCAGCAAAATAAGCAGGATAAAGCTCATCGGAAAGATTAAATATACAAACGCCATCGTACTCCCAAGTATTTTCCGCATCGCATTACACCTCTTTAATATCTTCCAGAGTAATAGTCGTGAGCATTTCTTCGGTTAATTCCTTCTCTTGGCTTAGACGACTAGCCTGATGATTCAATGATTTTTCATATACATTTCGGACATAACGGCCATTTCCGAAGTTGTCCATCGAGTCCACACGTTGGAATATGTCCATTAGCTTGTCCTTTGCATCTTCCGTCAGTACAAAGCCTTTTTCTTCATAAAACTTCTCCGCAATCTCCATTAACTCATGTGGAGAGTAATCCTTGAAATCAATAATAGTTGGAAATCTGGAACGCAAACCAGGATTCAAGCTTAAAAAATGCTCCATATCGTCTTCATATCCTGCTAAAATGACGACAAGCCGATCCCGATGGTCATCCATCATTTTCACTAGCGTATCAATGGCTTCTTTACCAAAATCATTTGGACCACCTTGAGCAAGTGCATACGCTTCATCGATAAATAGTACACCATCTAATGCTTCCATGATCACTTCTTTTGTCTTAATTGCCGTTTGCCCAACATAGCCAGCAACCAAGTTGGCGCGATCGGTTTCCACTAATGTGTTCGTTTGAATAACACCCAGATTATATAAAACATTCGCCACAATTCTTGCCATCATCGTCTTCCCTGTACCTGGATTTCCTTTGAAAATCATGTGCAACGTTTGTGTTTCATCCACTGGCAAGCCAAATTTCTTCCGCTCTTTTTCCAAACGTAATCGAGCCTGTAAGCTGCGGATATAATCCTTCACTTCATCAAGACCAATAATGCTAGCAAGTTCGGTTTCTAAGTCAAAATTCTTCAAGACCCGCTCGGTTGGCTTAATATCTGTTGGTAAAATAACATTTAGCTCCTCAACAGGTACATCATTCATCGCAATTCGAACCGATTGATTACGTGTAATCTCTTCAATAAAATTTCGAATCATCCGTCCATTACCAGATTCACCAATAGTTTTTCGATGTTTCTTTGTAATTTCCTCCATTAATACCGATTCAGCCGCTTTGGCAAGGGTAAATCCTTTAAAAGAAATTTGTATTTTCGCAATCTCAAACAATTCTCTTGCTGAATAATCAGGAAAATGGATGCGATGCGGGAAGCGAGATTCAAGCCCTGTATTGACGTTGAGAAATTCATCCATCTCTTTTTCATACCCAGCTAAAATGACAACAATATCTTCACGGAAATCCTCCATCAGCTTGACTAACGTATTAATTGCTTCTAATCCAAAACTTCCACCACTTGTCGCCAGTGCATATGCTTCATCAATAAACAACACGCCACCGAGAGCTGAACGAAACACTTCCTCGGTTTTCTTCGCTGTATGTCCTGCGTATTGCCCTGTCAATCCACCACTATCGACTTCTACAAGATGTCCGGATTTTAACAGTCCCATCTCCTTAAACATCATTGCGATAATTCGCGCAATCGTTGTTTTTCCCGTCCCGGGATTCCCGCTAAAAATCATGTGTAACGTTTGAGACGTATCGACCTTCAATCCTGCGTTCCTTCGCTTTTCCTGTGCAATTAACATATGAAATTGATTCCGAACAAAATCCTTCACATGATTCAGCCCTACTATCGGAGCCAAACTAGCTTCCAGATCAAAGCTTGATGTATCGTCAAATTTAAAATCTTCATACGTCAACTCATTGATGTTAGCATTCTGCTCTCGAATTAACCGCTGTGATTGATTCAAAATAGCTGCCTCGATTGTGTTTCGAACAAGCCTTCCGTTTCCACTGTCGTTTTTCCCTTTAATTTGGCTCTTATCATATAAGTCAATCAGTGGTTTCTGACAAGAGGCGGCAATCGTGTAGCCTTTTTGATTTGCAATAATTTCTGTAATCTCCCACATCTCATCTGATGTATAATCAGGGAAATGAACAATATTGGGGAAACGTGATTTCAAGCCGGGGTTAGCTTTTAAAAATGTCTCCATCTCTTCACTATACCCTGCTAGAATGACAACCAAATCATCCCGATAATCTTCCATTCCTTTTACCAATGTATCAATTGCCTCTACACCGAATGTGTCATGTTCATTTCGAAAAAGAGCGTACGCTTCGTCAATAAACAGAACACCCCCAAGTGCTGACTTAATCACATCATTCGTAAGTCTGGCAGTCTGGCCCACATATTCTCCAACCAAGTCCGCTCGACTAACTTCCCTTAACTGACCCGTAGATAACACACCAATCGCTTTCAAATACTTCGCAACAATCCGAGCAATCGACGTTTTACCTGTACCAGGATTTCCGGTAAAAACGATATGCATAGAGATTCTCGAATTCTTCATTCCTTGACTTTGTCGAAGTTTTTGGATTTTGACATGATCCTCCAATTGCAACACATAGTCCTTCACTTCTGTTAATCCAACAATCAAATCCAGTTCTTTTTTAATATCTTCTAATCCTGCCCGATTGGTATCACGAACGAAGGTATGTAATGGAATACGTTCCTGATTGATCTGTGCTGCTATCCTGCCATTGATTACCATTAAATTGACCGGAACATTCACCATTTCCGTATTTCTCAACTTAAATTCCGCCAATGGTTTAAAAATTTCTTGTTCTGCTACATTTTCTAATCCTTTTATGCCCGTTGATTCAGAGAAGTACTCTGCAATATATGAAACAACATCATCTGACCATGCCAGAACCATCGATAATTGACTGCCCACTTTTTCCCGTATACCCATAAGAGCACGTTCTGCCAACTGCTTCTTTTCTTCTTCGGAATACGGCTCTATATGAATAAAATCACCAACGGCATCCATAAAATTGGAACCTACTAAATCCATCAAGCTTTGCTCCGTCTTATCATAAAGAAAAGCAAAGTATTTCCCATTCGCATATATCTCACTAATCGACTGCTGTAGTAACGCCCCTGTTGCCTCAACCAGATTATTTTTGTCCATGATATAGCGTGCTGGTAATGAATATTTTCCAGTTGTAGTTAGTTGTGTGATAGAATCGAGCACTCTGGATGGTGCTTTATCAATATGTTCAAAGAGAACGATATCCGACTTCGCATATAAACATTTATATAAGTCCGTTAAAAATAACTGAAATTCAGAATCGGTTGTATATGATGCTAAATCCAGGATGGAAATGGTATCGTACTTCACTAGTTTATGATTTTCTAATAACTTGCCCATTGCCGTTATACTTTGTTTTCTACCTGAACCTGGATGACCAAATAAAACGATGGAATTCTTCGGTTTATCCTTTGTCATACCTGTCACAAATGGTCGTTTAATCGCCAAAGATAGCTCGTCTAAATATCGATTCTGTCCAACCATTTTCTGACCCATTTCACTTCGTATCGTGTAAAAAATGATGTCCAATTGGTCGCTTTTCACAATAGGCTGCTTTTCTTTTCGGGTGATAGGATGATTCGTACTTGGTTTATGAGCAGCTGGGATCCCACCTTTCCCTGTAGGTCGTGACATGGACGTAGGAACTTGGTTTTGTCGCACTTGTTGTGCAGAATGGGTTTGAGTTGTGGATGTAATCCCATCCCTTCTAATCCAGCCATATTTTTTTATGCTACGAACGACTTGCCACTCAGGAAATAAAAACGTTGCGATTTCTTTTATAGTCCATCTCATAGTATGTTATCACCTACCAATCTGTAATTCGTTCCACTGGTCGAAAGCCCTTTGTCTTCAGATGGTCGATATGATGCTGGAAATTTTCCATTGCGTCAGAAGGGTCAAGTCTTGCAAAGTTTAGTCTATCCAAAACCGTCCGATTGAATAAAATCGATAACAGAACTTGGTTTTCCATATTTCCGGTTACAGTGTTCAACGCATGTTCGGTCACATGGACCAAACACCGCTCAATTGGCAAAAAAGCAAACAAATGACGAGCGACCCAAATGGCTTGAGTACAAACATAATCCTTCTTAATTTCATGATATCTAGATACGCCCATTTGACGCCTGGAGACTTTACCAGTTTTCGTTAAGGACAATTGCTCGGTGGGAACTACATTTCCATTCACCTGGAACTCCAATTCTACAGTATGGGCATCATGGACCTTGAAAACATATGATAATTCTTGAAACTCACTACTTTCCGCGATTACTTCTTGATAGGCTCGCGCCTGACCAGCTAATACAGCATTTGCCAAAGTGGTTAATTCGTGCCACTCCTGATAATCTGATTGATCCTGTAGCTTGGCCTGCTGGATTGCTTGATTTAATCTTTCCTTCTTACGTTGTGCTAATTTCTTGATGATCCGTTCAAAAAAGTTTGGTGTGTATGTCTGATACTTATGTACCGCTTCTTGCTGTAATGGACCCATTTCCCCTGGTGTATATGGGGCTGGTATTGCTTGAATTTCCCTCCAATCAATTGGTTCTGGGGAAATTTGATGCAAGGATGTGATTGCTTGGATTTGACGATTATATTCTTCGACGAGAGCTTGGTTGTCTGCAGGATGAGTTGTAGAAGTGGAGGATACTGTTCCTTGAGTATTTTTCTTTTTCTTACCAGTAGTGCTCTTCACATAAGAGATGCCTGTTCCCGGAATTCCAACAGACCTCGTTCGTCTTCCAGATGAATGGATCGAATAACGCATTCCTCTTGTACCGAAACTAACCCCCACCCCCTTTTTACCAAAATTCAACCGAACACCTTTTGCTATTTTGATACTCTTTCTAAAGCGAAAAGCCATTGTTCTCCACCTCTTGCTAGGTAATATGATAGTAAAAAAAGCAGTCGTTCCTATTGAAAACTAAACTGCTTTATTCAGTGATAATACAAGTATTGTTTAGTATGAACGATATATAGGCTCTTATGAATTTTTATAGGAAACTTTTAGGGGAACTTAAATCCAAAAAAAAAGCCATATACAACTTGGCCTTTAAAAATAATTTTATCCTATTTTGAGAGATTTTTTTGTTTGACTTAGTATTCGTGATCCTATTAGTAACAGTCTAACGGCAATGATTGACCTGAAGATTACGTTAAAATGTTCATTAATACTCGTTAATTAACTAATGTTTGATATTGTTCATATAATACGAGTCGTACCTCGTGCCAATATGATTCGTCATCTTAATCAAAAATATAATGTGAAAGAAAATGTATATTAAAATTCAGTACCCTTCTATCCCCTAATTAGAAACTACAGTGCTCTTGTTTGCAGATGAAATCTAATTCAAACTAACTTTCTCTCCCAGAAACGATGGGCACCAATCGCCTCCACAAATTTTGATACAAATTCTACGGGGGCAGTTCCCGTAACTACTCCCGGCTTTCCCTCTAACTTATTTACTTCCAGCCATTTGATTCCAACACCGGTCGCTCCAATCGGTTTATAGTGTGAAAATGCCTCATCAATGAAGTAGGCTGCATCCTTGTTGAACTTATTGTTTTTGTTGCTTCCTCTTATCATATAGACGGCATCAAACAACACCGACTTCGCAGTTAGGAAGGTATGTTCCGCTTTTACTTTAACTCCATTTGTACCGTGCACAGTCCCAATATTTTCACTGATAATTTCCGGGATAAGTCCTTCCATCATCAGTCTGTCCAGCACATATTTAATCTCCGGTCCATTAAAACCATCTGTCAGTATTACAGCTACCTTACGTGTTTTTGCTGATTTTGGTGTATTTTCTTGGCTGAGGGCAGGGGAAGATTTTGTGATGGTCGAACCGTTCCCTTTAGGAGGACTTGCCCCGATTTTTATCGCAAATGCGGTTGCTAACTCAATACTCACATTAGCAAACATATCCACCACCTGCTGTTTTACCGATTCACTTTTTACTTTCCCCAGTTCGAAACTGAACGCTTCAATGATATGCTTTTTTTCAGGTTCGCTCATGCTGTTCCAAAAAAGGGTAGCCTGAGAAAAATGATCTGTAAAACTCTTACTTCGAGCGCGGATTTTTCGCCCTTCCACTTTTTCCTGATAGGTGGCATATCCCCCCTCCTCCTCACTTGCAGGCGCCGGGGTGTCACCAGCCAAAGAGTTTCGGTGATAACTCACTTTCCCGAGATTGATGGTCTGGCGATGGTAACCTTCACGTTGATTATTATGGAACGGTACAACGGGTCTGTTTATAGGTATTTCATGAAAATTAGGACCGCCCAGACGGATTAATTGAGTATCTAAGTACGAAAACAGGCGCCCCTGCAATAACGGATCATTGGTAAAGTCAATTCCAGGTACAACATTCGCCACATGAAACGCAGCCTGTTCCGTTTCTGCAAAGAAATTGTCTACATTCCGATTCAGGGTCATCTTTCCAATGATCGTTACTGGAATGACTTCTTCCGGCCAAAGCTTTGTCGCGTCTAGTATGTCAAACTCGAAACTAAATTCGTCCTCTTCGGCAAGGATCTGAACTCCCAATTCATATTCTGGATAAAACCCTTTTTCGATGGCACCCCATAAGTCATTACGGTGAAAATCAGGATCGATGCCTGCCAATTTATGTGCCTCATCCCATACAAGGGAATGCGTTCCTAATGCAGGCTTCCAATGGAATTTCACAAAATGGGCTTTCCCCTGATTATTTACAAGGCGAAACGTATGGACGCCAAATCCTTCCATCATTCGGAAGCTACGTGGAATGGCACGGTCTGACATAATCCACATGATCATATGTGCAGATTCCTGGTTATTCGCGACAAAATCCCAAAAGGTGTCGTGGGCAGTGGAGGCTTGCGGAATATCATTATCAGGCTCCGGTTTGAAGGCATGCACAACATCAGGAAATTTAATGGCATCTTGGATGAAAAAGACCGGGATATTATTTGCGACTAAATCATAGTTCCCTTCCTCCGTATAGAATTTAGTCGCGAATCCTCTGGCATCCCGAACCGTATCCGCAGAACCGCGCGCTCCATTTACAGTAGAAAATCGGACAAATACGGGAGTCTTTTTGGAAGTATCTTGCAGGAATTTTGCTCTTGTATACTTTTCCATATTTTTGTATAACTGAAATTCTCCATGTACGCCAAAACCGCGGGCATGAACGACCCGTTCTGGAATTCGCTCATGGTCAAAGTGCGTTACTTTTTCTCGAAAATGAAAATCCTCCAGTAGGGTCGGACCACGAACACCTGCCTTTAAAGAAAATTCATCTTCTGACACTTTTAACCCTTGATTGGTTGTAAGTGTCTTGCCTTTGTCATCAACCCTAAATGCTTCTAATTGCTCTTCTTTACTGTTCTTCCTACCATTATGCTCATCATTCATATGAAGTCCCCCCCATCGTTAAAAGATATGATTCACCCTCGGGAAATATCTCAAAAATTTCCACTTAATAGAGACAATCGGTATTTTTTATCACCCGATGGAGACCTACCTTTTATGTGATGAAAACCTATAATGAATAGATATCTGCTACAAGGGATCTAGCTGTTGCTAATTCCATTCTCACATTTGTGGTATCCTCTTCTTTTACGGCAGCAATTATTTTTTGTATACTTTCATTTAATTGTTCATATTCCCCTTCATCGCCAAGTAATTGTAATTTCCATTTGCTATCTATATAAATGTCATTTAGTTCTTCAGCTTGCAATTTAATTTGCTCCCAATCCGGTTGGTCCAATGCCTCTTCAAGCTGATCAATGTGGTTGTAGAAGAGATCCCCACCGATTGTATTAGCACATCCAGCAAGCAGGACGAATAGCAACAGACAGATACTATTTTTTTTAATCAATGATACTTCCTCCTTACAGAGTGAATATTATTACCTATATTACCCAATAATGGGTATATTAAATAAACAAAAAAAGCTGAAGGAGAAATATGTCATGCCTGAACTGGTGTTGATTCTGATTCGTTCGATTGTAGCTTTTGTTTTGTTGTTGCTGATGGCCCGAATAATGGGAAAGAAGCAAATTTCCCAACTTACTTTTTTCGATTATTGTGTAGGAATCACAATCGGCTCAATTGCTGCAACCATGTCTGTCGATCAGAATGTCAAAGCTATAAACGGAATGCTTGCATTGCTTGTTTGGGGGCTTTTTCCGATTATCTTAGCATATGTTAGTTTGAAGTCTATGTGGTTTACAAAAATGATAGATGGTAGCCCAACAATTCTAATTCAGAACGGTGAAATTCTTGAAAAGAATTTGAAAAAAAATTTGGTAACCGCTGATGAATTGATGCTATTACTTAGGGAGAAAGGAGTTTTTAAGGTTTCAGACGTAGAAATGGCGGTCTTAGAGACAAACGGACAGCTTAGTGTCATGCTAAACTCTAATCAACAGCCACTTACGCCTCATAAAATAGGAATCTCTTTGGAAAAGGAACATGGACCAACTATTCTAATTATGGATGGTATTTTGTTAGATAGAGGATTAAAAGAACGTGGTCATACAAAGGAATGGTTACTAAGTGAGATACAGAAACAAGGAGCGAAAGACTTCAAAGAAGTATTCCTTGCCCAGATAGACTCCCAAGGGAATATATATGTAGATTTATATAAAGATCAAGCAAAACGGTATATAACTGAAGAAAGGCAGCCACTCGGAGAGACCCTGAAAAAGATACAGGCTGATTTGGAACATTTTTCACTACAGACGGATAATCCAGAAGCCAAAAAGGTATATGAAAAGGAGGCAACTAACCTTCAAAAGACAATTGATTCGATATTCCCATATTTGAAATAACGATAATCTCGATAACTACACCGTCCACTTTAGCATCATTACACCAGAAGGATTTATGTGCCTCTATAGATTTTTAGTACAAAGGTAATAGAATTAAGTCAGTAGTAAGGAAATAATCCGATATATTTGCACAAGAAATGTCGGGCAAATAAATCCTTTTAATCTTAACAAAAAGAAGCAGCCGAAACCCTATACAATTTCGACTGCTATTGAATGTGTTATTTAATGTTTTGTACTTAAAATTCCCCTTTTTTCTTAGATATACTTCGCCGTAACCGAACGCTCGCATTCTAAAAGTCCTGCTGGTGGGCCTTCGTAAATGATTTCTCCCCCACCAGTACCACCATCTGGACCTAAATCAATGATCCAATCGCTGTTTCGAATCACGTCCAGATTATGTTCGATGACGATGACTGTGTTCCCTTTTTCCACTAATTTATCAATAATCAGTAGGATATTGGCAACATCGGAAAGATGCAATCCTGTGGTTGGTTCATCTAAAATATAGATATTGCCCTTTTTGTTTAATTCTTTGGCTAGTTTCAGTCTCTGACTCTCTCCACCAGATAAAGTGCTTAGTGGTTGACCTAGAGACAGATACCCCAATCCTACTGTTTCCATGCTTGTCAGCTGACGCTTAATGTCTTTTGCTTCGAAAAAGTCCACTGCTTCAGCAACCGACATTTCCATGATATCGACAATATTCTTTCCTTTATAAAGGTATTGGAGAACTTCCTGTTTGTAACGGTCGCCATGACATTCGCTACATTCCATTTCCATCTTGTCCATAAACGACATATTCAGCTCAACTGTTCCGGTTCCACCACATGTTTCGCAGCCACCCTTTGAGTTATAGCTGAATAATCCACTTTCCACATTGTTTGCTTCTGAAAATGCTTTTCGAATCGAATTCATAATTCCTGAAAAGGTCGCAGGATTTGAACGAATGTTTCCGTGAACTTGACTTTGGTCAATTCGAACTGCCTCTGGAAAATCTTTTGCAAACACTTCGTTCACAAGTGTACTTTTACCAGATCCCGCTACTCCTGTAACTGCGGTAAAGACACCAATTGGTACACGCATGCTCACATTTTTCAAATTATGGAGGCTACTTTTTCGACTTTCTAAAAATTTGTTGACAGGTCTCGGATTTGTCTTCAGTTCCATCTTCTTATTCAAATATTGAGCAGTTAGTGTATCTGAAGACAATAGTCCCTGATAGCTGCCACTGTACATGATGTTCCCTCCACGAGAACCTGCATGTGGACCAACATCAATAATATGGTCGGCAATCTGGATAACATCAGGATCATGTTCCACAACTAGAACCGTATTTCCCTTATCACGCAACTTAGCCAGTAGTTCATTTAGCCGGTAAACATCACGTGGATGTAGCCCTGTACTTGGTTCATCAAAGATGTACATTAATCCCGTTAGGTTACTAGATAAGTATTTCACCATCTTAACCCTTTGAGACTCACCACCAGATAAGGTCGGCGTCTCCCTTGTTAATGTCAAATACCCCAATCCAATCTCACACAGACTTTTCACACGGTCTAATATTCCAGCTAAAATCTGCTTAGCGCCTGGGTCATTAAATTGTTGAAGAACGATCATTAGCTTATCTAACTGCATATCTGTCAGGTCAAAAATCGAATATCCTTCATGAAATCTCTGCCATTCTTTATTCCTCCTCAAGCAAGTTTTTTAAAATTGCCATGTTATTAGTCCAAAACTTTTCATAAAACGAAACCCAATCTTTAATTTCTCTTAATGGAGTTGCATTTATTCGATATCTTGTTTCTCGACCGACTTTTCGGTCAAGAACTAATCCAGCTTCTTTTAGGATTGTCAGATGCTTCGAAACCGCAGTGCGTCCCATCTGAAAATGAGGAGTTATTTTATAAAGAGGTAACTCTTCCTCTTCTGCTAACAAATGTAGCATTTCACGTCTTGTAGGGTCAGCAATGGCTGCAAAAACATCACGTTCTTGTTCTTTTTCGTTCAAATTCCTCCTCCCCCTTTTTAATACGACACCAAATGGTGTCCTAATTATATGACACCGATTAGTGTCCAGTCAACTTTTTTATAAGAGTTTATCGTCTGCTTACTTTGAATGATCCAATTGAAATCTATTTACTTGTAATTGATTCAGTAACGGATACTCATATAATTTCCCCTCATAAACGACTTCAAATCGCGGATGCTCTAAAAAGTCATTTGGTGTTACGAGAGCAGAAGGGAGATTCCATAAAGGTATGTCGCTATTTTCAAAAACTTGCGCAACAAATTGAGAGCAAAAATATTTATTTCTCTGAATGATTGGACGCTGAACAGCTACACCCAGGAGACCTAGTAAATTATAAGAATACATATCTTTATTTCTAGTAAAATTCTGAATCACATTTCTGATACAAGAATATTCCTTTGCAGAAACATCAATCTTTAATAAAAGACATCTAGTGTTATGAAAATAGCGGTATGTACCGAAGTAGACATCTTCTCGTATAAAGCCAGCAATTAGTGGATTCCTCGGGTATTTTCGACCAAAGCTATACATTTCATCGAGTTCTTCGTCAAAAACGATGGAAACATGATTGTAAGGTGCATTTGTAAAGCATTTGATCATCTTCGTGAATAATGTACCTGTATCCGTTAATAAAACATATATTGTTTTTATATTTTTCTCCACTGCTTCTATTACATTCCTTTCCCCTTCCTAACTTTGCTATTTTTTGGATTTCAACTTTTAAGCAAGAAAGGTTTGCTATTTTCCTAGAATTGATTGTAAACTACCATTTATTGAATATCAATAAATATTTTATTTATTTTAATAAAAACCATTTAACTTTTACGTTCCGTATCCAAAAAAGAATAGGACATCCCTTGATATCCTATTCCCTGTTTTTATAACACTGTTGATTTCAACTGCAGGCGGAAGCCTTCCGCTTCAATCAACTCATTTGAACTAAGTCATCTATAACAACATAATGTTTTAAAAAATACTTTCAAGAGACAACGTCATTACTCATTCTCAGGTGGAAACTTAGGCAGATGAATAATCGCCTTGAATAGATCGCCATCAATGTGAATGTTGAATTTTCCTTTTTGGAGTTCAATTAAATTCTTCGCAATTGATAGTCCCAAGCCACTTCCTTGGCTATTTCTAGATTCATCGCCCCTTTTAAAGCGCTCCATTAGTTCGTCTGCTGAGATATTTAGTTCATATGCTGAGATGTTTTTAAAACTAATACGAATTTCGTTGCCCACATCTTCAATATCGATATACACTCTTGAGCGTTCAAGTGCATATTTAAAGATATTTGAGAGTACATTCTCAATCGATCTCCATAGTAATCTCCCGTCGGCCGTTACATACACCTTTTCATCCGGGTGATTCAGTTTCATGTCTAATCCCATCTCTTCGATTTTGTCATTCACTTCGCCTAATCCCTGGGTAATTAATGACACAATATCAATTTTCACTAGATCTACAGGGATATTTCCACTAGAAGCTTTTGAGGCTTCAAATAAATCATCCGTTAACAGCTTGAGTCTTTGTGCTTTTTGTTCCAGAACTTCGATGTATTCAGCGTTTTTTGTTGGGTCCTTTTCCTGCTTCAACAAGTCCACATACGTGATAATGGAAGTTAATGGATTTCGAATATCATGGGATACATTGGTGATAAGCTCTGTTTTTAGGCGCTCACTTTTCAACTCACTGTCCACTGCTTTTTTCAAGCCATCCGTTATGCTATTCACATTCGAAGATAATTTCGCGAATTCTCCTTTTCCGTTTATTTCAATCCGGTGATGGAGATTTCCTTCTTTAATCATTTCGACTCCTTCTTGGATGGTTTGAAAACTCTTGACCTTTTTATAGGCAAACCATGCTGCTACCCCAATTGTAATCGGGAACATGAAGAAGGTTAAAGCAATCAAAATTGGGTATCCAATTACTAGCAATACCGTTTTTATACCAACGCTACCGCTCTTATACACATCTCCAATGAATGTCACTACTTTAGAGATTAATGTATAAATCAAGGTATGCTTGATAAGGGTTCTATTTTTCACATGCTTTACAAGTATTAGAATCAATAATAATGTTACTGAGGCAATCGGTATCGATATGATTGGAAACATGTTTAGCATATTTTCAAACACATCATCCACTAATACAATCCAAAGCGGAAATAAAAGAATACAAATGACTATATTTACGTCATTATACAATTTTTCTACAGGACGGAAGCGTAGCTCTTTATCGCTAAATGACGTTCGTCCAACTACTAGTACAAGATAACTAAATGAAAGTATAAATCCAGCTAAAAATCCAACTAATCGATATAAATTTGTTTTAGCAATGGCTTTTCCTTCTTGCCATTTTAAGGCTTTTTGTTGTAAAAATGGTTCCGAAAACGCGACGTATAGAACGGTGTTAGTAGCGTCTAAACGATCTATTTGTCTTGTAATCCTTGATAAATGTTCATTGTTTTTCGTTTCCTTTGGATAAAACTCTTGTTTATATTCCTCAATCATCATAGATGCAGGGAAGGCTTCAAACTGTTCTTTTGTTGTTCGAGAGCTATTTGCAAATACATTGGTACCGTCGCTTGCATAAAAATAGAGCTCATACTCTTCAAGATTTTGGACGATTTTATGAAATTCTCGTAAATCCTCCTTGATCAGATTATCTTTCTCTTCCTTGAGCTTGTCAGCAAATTCAGATTTAAATGTATCGTAGTTTTTCTCTTCCCCTAACTTCGGATTATAGCTTCTGGAATGTTGAAACTCCGAGTAGTATAAATTATCTTCTATCCTTTTCCATTCATCCTCGTCAATGGTATTTCCGCTTAAGATATGTTCCTCATTTTTATACTTCCCGACTAGACTAGTGAGGTCCCTGATTAATGCTTCACTTTCTTCTACATACGCTTTACTCTCAAAATAATGATCTTCCGTTACACTACTAAAATTTCCGTCATTCACAATCTCTACTTCAATAACTGCCTGAGCAATACCCAAGAAGCAGAGGATTGCAATGATAAACACAATGATTTTCGTTATGATAGAATGGCTATAATTTTTCCACTTTATATCCAACTCCCCACACCACCTTCAAATATTTTGGTTCCTTTGGATTTATTTCGATTTTCTCTCTGATTTTACGAATATGAACGGTAACTGTATTCTCGGGATTAAAGGATGGTTCATTCCATACCTTTTCATAAATCTCCTCGATGGTGAATACTTTACCAGCATTTGCCGTCAGAAGTCTGACAATCTTATACTGAACTGGTGTCAGATGTACGTCCTGACCATCAACGGTTACTATTTTGCTTTCATCATCGATGATGAGTCCACCCGACTGATAGACATGGCTCTTTGTCTCAAGGCCACCTAAGCTTGTATATCTTCTTAGCTGGGATTTTACCCTCGCAATTAGCTCTAATGGATTAAAAGGCTTTGTCATATAGTCATCCGCCCCCATATTTAAGCCGACGATTTTGTCATAATCCTCCGATTTGGCAGAAAGCATGATCAATGGAATATTATTTTCTTTTCTAATTTCCATCGTTGCTTGTATGCCATCCATCTTCGGCATCATAATATCCATGATAATGAGATGAACCTCATGTTCTCTAATTGTTTCGATTGCCTCAAGACCATTGAAGGCTTTAAAAATGGCATAGCCCTCATTCTCTAGATAGATCCCAATCGCATCAACAATCGCTTTGTCATCATCGCAAACCAATATATTCATAAAAATCCACTCCTACCTGTGGTGTTAAACATTCTATCAACTCCTTAGAATTTACTATAAAGGAATGATAGCAATCAAATCTTAATAAACACTCAATGAAATTCTTAAGATTTTCTTAGTTTTTAGAATGAGGATTGACGTGGAAAATGAAAAAAGGGACCACATACCTTAAATAAAGGATGTAGTCCCTATTAAAATAAAAACAATTAAGAATTAAGACCGAAAACGACTAAGAAACTGCTGAAGACGTTCACTTTCGGTGTTTTCTAGTACCTCTTCCGGTGTTCCCTGCTCCGATATCACACCATTTTCTAGGAAAATAATCCGGTCAGCGACATCTCGTGCGAAGTCCATTTCATGAGTCACAAGAACCATCGCCATTTCGCCTTCTTCGGCAATTTCACGGATGACTTCTAGAACTTCTCCCACTAGCTCGGGGTCAAGGGCAGATGTTACTTCATCAAATAGCATCACTTTCGGACGCATGACGAGCGCACGTGCCATCGCCACCCGCTGCTTTTGTCCTCCTGAAAGCTGATTTGGATAGTTTTCTAATTTATCACCTAAGCCTACTTTTTCTAACATTTCTATAGAAAGTTTACGTGCTTCTTCTTTCGATTGGCCTTTTACATGAATTGGACCCGTCATGCAATTTTCTAAGATGGTCATGTGAGGAAACAAATTAAAGTGCTGAAATACCATCCCGATATCGCCTCTGATTTGTCTTAAATGCTTTTCATTGGCCCTCACTAATTCACCTTTTCTCTCCATTTGCCAAAGGTTTTGACCACTCACTTCAATGACTCCGGAAGTCGGCTCCTCCAACGTCATTAATAACCGAATGATTGTTGTTTTACCAGACCCACTCGGTCCAATTAATGCGATTTTCTCAGCTGGTGCGATGTCTAAGTTAATCCCCTTTAAGACATCCACCTCACCAAAGGATTTTGTTACATCTTTATAGGTTACAATCGGATCAGCCATCGACTACCACTCCCTTTTTTACATTGTTAGCTCCTGTTGGATTTTTCTTATCAAATCGACGATTCAATTTATTTTCTAATTTTTTGATTAAGACTGCTGATGGGTAACTTAATAATAGGAAGAAAATCGCCACTAATGTATAAGGTTCTAAGTAAGCCCAGTGTTTCGCACCGAATCGATCCGCCATGAAGAGCATTCCCGCAACACCCACGGTCGATGTCAAAGGAACTTCCTTAAACATGATAATTAAATAGTTTCCTAACATAGGGATGGTCGGTGGAATCGCTTGTGGTAGAATTACTTTTGTCCACCTATCTTTCACCGACATATTTAGCGCAATCGAAGCTTCCCATTGCCCTTTATCTACGGATTCAATTCCAGAACGATAGATTTCAGAAATATATGTACTAAAATGAACACCAAGACCTAGTACAGCAACTGTAATCGGGCTTAAACTCACTCCCACATAGGGAACCATTGGTAACCCAAAAAACAAGAAAAATAATTGCACGAGCGGTGGTGTCGAACGAATAAATTCAAGCACAAATGACACGAGCCACTGAAAGGGTTTAAATGGAACGCGTTTTAAAAATACCCAAACAAATCCGAACACCATCGCAAATAGATAACAGGCTAGCGTCACCCCAAGGGTCACCCACATCCCTTTGAAAATCCCAGGGAGTGATCCAAAAAACATATTCCAATCCCACATTATTCACTTGCCACTCCCTTCGCTGATTGTTTTTCCGCCCACTTCGTTAAACCGATTAATGGCAACGCAATAACAAAATAAAAGACAAGAATGGCTAAGTAAACGGTCGGAGTTGTAGAAAGGTTGGTATTCGTATAAAGCTGACCTCGATAGACAATATCAGCTAAGCCTACAAGTGAGATAAGTGAAGTCGCCTTTAACATTTGAATAAGATAATTCCCGAATTCCGGCAGCATCATCCGAATCGCTTGTGGTAAAATGACAAGTCTCATCCGTTGAAAGCGCGACATATTTAGCGCAATAGCCGCTTCAGTTTGTCCATGTGAAACTGAGAGAATCGAGCCGCGAACGGTTTCTGACATATAAGCTCCGTAGTTCATCGAGATCGCAATTACACACGCCCAAAATTCAGAACCTAAATCAATCCCAAACAAAATCGGAAGTGCATAAAAGAACCAAAACAACTGAATGATAAGAGAGGTGCCGCGAAAAATCTCGACGAAAAACCCTGTCCCCTTTCGTATAATGACATTCTTTGATAATCGACCAAACCCCGCTAAAAATGCGACAATAAAGGAAAAGAATGCAGAAGCACCTAAAATTAAAATCGTAATATTTAAACCTTGAAGTAATATCGAAAAAATCTCTCCTAATTGACTAATTGGACTCACCTCATTTATATGGAAAAAAACAGACCTCCTCACCTAGGAGATCTGTCCATCTTTCCCCGTGTTATTTTAAACTGTCGATCACTTGCTCCGTCGTTAAATCATTCGGTACAAGGTTCCCTTCACCAAAACCAGATGGGGTAATGAGATCAAGAATCTCTCCACTTTCCTTTAACTTCTTAAGTTCTGCATTGTAAGCTTCTACAAGTTCATCATTACCTTGAGCAAATGCAGCAGCACCATAGCTTGGTACGCCTTTGATCGCTGGTTGCTCAAAGTCTTCAACAAATTCTAGCGCATCCTGGTCTGAAGACTCCAATGCCATTTTCACTGTCATTTCTGTTCCTGTAGTTGCTTGAGCACGACCAGATTGAACAGCAGAGAATGTGGCTGGAATGTCAGCTACTTCAAGGATTTGATCTTCGCTAACACCCATTTCTTTTAAGAACTCAACCTCTGTTGCACCGGACATGACTGCTACAATCACATCAGGATTGTCGGCAATATCTGTATAGCTATGTAAATCTAATGGATTACCTTTTTCAACAATTAAGCCTTCTCCATATTGGATTTCTGGTTCCCCAAATGTCACTTGTTCAGCACGCTCCGGTAAAATCGCCATACCCGCTGTAATTACATCGAATTTGCCTGCCTTTACACCAGGAATCAGTTGATTCCATTCTGCGATTTGCCCTTTTACATTCTCTATTCCCATATTATGAAAAACCTTCGTCGCAACCTCAACAGCTGCTCCTTTTAATTCACCGGTTTTTGCATCTTGATAGGCATATGGTGCCTCGTTCGAAAAACCAATTGTAACCGTTCCTTTTTCTTTCAATTCATCTAGTAAACTAGTAGACTCACTACCCGCGTTTCCAGAAGAACCTTTATTCTCCGTTCCACCCGCTTCTTGACCTGTTCCACAGGCTGTCATGATTCCCATAACTAGTACTAAAAATAAAATCGATAGTCGTTTCTTCATCTACCTAATTACCCCCTACATTTTTTTAACATAGCAAAAAATGCTATTGTCATGCTTGTTTCAACACGTTTTTTGAAACATAAGTACTAGAAAATCTTTCGTCCTTAAAATTGTATATCTTTTGCGACGCCTTGCTCAAACCTCATATTTTTGAATTTTCAGTGATATTAAAGGATTATTCACGCTGTGGTATGGCTGACTCCGAGGATATGGAAACATACTCCCTTAGATGGGAATATACTCCATATACGAGCGTATTTGATATATTTACTATTTTAGGAGAATGGTTGGATATCTGGTTTTAATTAAAAAAGTAAGAGTTTAGTAACACTGAACTCTTACCTTTGAATATTTATACAACTTAAATTAATACTTCTGTGATTTCAAGTGGTGTTAGCGCATTTGTCTGATTGACAAAAATAAACGCATCATATCGTTGTGAAATCACGGACGGGACATAGTTGCCATAATGCTCATACTGGGGGTTATAGACAACGCCAATTGCACGATGTCTTAGTGTATTCGAAAAGTGATGTTTGTTTTGATCTGTAAAAATGAGAAGTTTATCGTAAGCCCCCGCTTTATAGAGGAGATGTTCCCAACTACCAGCAACTGCGGGAGGAGTATTCATGATCTCAAAGTTTACACCCCATTCACTGGCCGCAACTACTGTACCTTGATGTGTACCGAAGCCAACAATAAACACATTTTCAAAACCAGCCTGTTCCCGTATCAACTGTCCAACATTGACCAGACCTTCACTTTCCATATCCGTCGCTCTTGCATCCCCAACATGAGTGTTGTGTTCCCAAATTATCCCTTTCGATTGATGGTTATAGAAGGAATCAATCTTGTGTATGACCTCAACCATGTGACGGTCTCGTATGTTCCATGATTCATTATCATTTGTAACCATCGTTGTATAATAGTTTTCGGCATTTGCCGTGATCAGTGCATTGACCTCGAGGTTCAAACTACTTTCATCAGTCTCATAAGCATATTTGTTTCGAATGATTTCCGATAGCAGTTTAGTCACTTCTTCATGACAGCCCTCCGAATAAAAGGCAGAAGATAATGCATATTTTTCCGAATCACGATGAAATGGTTCGAAACAAGCAAATGCCTTTCTAGCAATTTCAAAATCAGGGGAATTTCGTTTTTCCAAATACTTTAGAATTTCATCCATTGATTCCCATAAACTATAGATATCTATCCCGTAAAAGCCAACCCTCTTCTCACTCGGACGTTCGGAATTATAGTCTTTTAACCATTCAATTAAGTCAATGATTTCTTCATTTGCCCACATCCACGTTGGCCAACGTTTAAAGGACATCAAAACATCACGAGCATGATTAAATTCTGTGGAGTACCCTTTAATATAGGCATTCACCTTTTGGCATGCTGGCCAATCCCCTTCTACTGCAATAAAAGTAAAACCTCTTTCAACAATTAATCTTTTGGTGATGTCCGCTCGGATTTTATAAAACTCCGACGTCCCATGTGAAGATTCACCCAGTAGTAAGTATTTCTGATTTGTAATCGCGTGTACAAGTGAATCAAAGTCATTTTTCGAATCAGTTAGTGGAATTGAATATTGTTGAATATTTTGTATGATTTTTTCTACCATCGTAAACCCCTCTAGTTTTGGTATTCTGCGTTATAGGAGTTTTCACCAGCATGAACGGAGAGCAATGTATCTGCGTAACCAACCAATCGGTTTACAAGCTCATCCGAAATGGCATAAACAAGCTGATGTAGTGATTCCTTATGTAAGGCAGGATCATCATAGATAATCGTGGTATTGATAAAAATCTCCTTGGTATCATAGAGGTTATAGTGAATAATGACCTTGCCAGCCGCTCCTCCGGTTACCGGATCTTTGTAGCTCGGTAAAAAAACATACCACTCCTCTGCCGAAGGAGACCGAAAGTTCTTTGTAAACGTCAAACCATTGATCTCTCTATCGATTTGTTCAATTAGCTCGGGATCAATGACATCTATTATCTTTTTATCCATGGAATCCTCAGTCCGCCGGATTCGCATCTACAGCTATCTCATATGCATCTAGTACCATATCACGTTCAGAAGGATCATTTATTCCCTTCAAATATTGGCCATTATCAGTATTCTCCACTTGCATGACAAAGGTGTTATTTTGGTCCTGTTCTGAGCGTAACAAGGCAAACGTTTTGTCCTTCATATCAAATAAGGCCTCAATTGAAAACTCTTTTTCATCCCCATTTTCATCTAAGACGACGATTTTATCTCGATATACATCACTCATGTCATACACCTCCTGTAATTTGCATTAGTATCTTTTCCTAAACCACAAAAAATAGCATAAAAAAAAGACAAAATCATTGATGACTTTGTCTCATTTTTACATCTATTATTTAGTTCTCATCATAAGCATTTAATGCATTCACACTATGTGCCAAGGCAGAACCTGCTTTTAAGGCAACCGCTACGAAAATCGCTTCTGAAATTTCTTCTAAATCAGCACCCGCTTTTTTCGCATTTTTCGTATGTAAGTCAATACAATATGCACATCCTGTTGTGTGCGCACAAGCAACAGCAATCAACTCTTTATCTTTTTCAGTTAGGTTTTGTGCCTTTAAAGACTTTCCGTCAAAATCAATAAATGCTTTAAAAGCCTCTCCATTCAAATCCGCAAATTCCTTCAGTCTTGCAAAATAAGCCGCTTTATATAGCTCTTCATCATTATTTCCATCATAAGCATTCAGTGCATTGACACCATGAGCTAAAGCAGAACCGGCCTTCAATGCTGTCGCAACAAAAATTGCCTCTGTCACTTCTTCTTTCGTTGAATCATTCTTTTTTGCGTTTCCAACATGTAGCTCGATGCAATAAGGGCAACCTGTAATATGAGCTACCGCCACAGCAATAAGTTCCTTCTGCTTTACAGATAGCTTTCCAGGTGCTAATGCTTGACTATCAAACTTAATGAAAGCTTGAAATGCCTCCGGTGCATATTTTTTTAATTCTGGAAGTCTCCCGAAATATTCCTTTTTGTACAAACTGTCTGTTTTTATTACTGTCATTTTTCATCTCTCCCTTTGCTATTTTTCTACCAAATAAAATCTTCACTACAGGTGAAAATCAAAAAGCCCCTTCCAATGAGGAAGAGGCAATATGTACGTCTACACTCATCTTTCAAGCTATCGCTTGCTGGAATTAGCACCTTGTTATCAATATAACGGTTGCTGCGGGATCAACGGACCAGGTTCCTCCCCCGACTCTCGATAAGAGATAATCGTATTCATTTAGTAATATTTAACAACTTAATCTTACTGAATTAGCAAGAGCTCGTCAACAGAAAAATTCGATTATTTTGATAAAACAAGTTCCTATCCTTTTAAAAATTGCCTAACAAAATAGACTGGATTTAAGTATTCACCTGTTGCACTCTTTATTTTTTCATTCGACTGTAAGGTAGCTCCTGAATTAAAAAATTCATTCTTTAAGTAATCACCCACTTTAGGATGATATAAATCATTCGATACATACTTATCGATAAAATGATGCAACTGTGAGGCCATTAATTCTCCTAAAAGATAATTTTGATATGATACTGGAGCTAACGAAAAGTGCATTTTCGATGCCCAATCAGGATGACTAGTATCTTCTGGGGGATTCATACATTGTATTTTTTTAACTAAATCCCACCATAATTTATTTAAATCTTGATGTGGATTCTCATATAATTCTCTTTCGAAAAACGCAAACGTAATGATCCACCTAGCTGCAACTACCATTTGGCGTGTGAGCATTTTATCCATAGCTGGTTTCAGTTCGCTAACTTGTTTTTCATTTAAACCTAAAAATCGTTGTTGCCACTCTACCATCTTTGTTTGTCTTCCAAAAAATAAAGCAATCGCTTCTGTCGTGATGGTGTGTGACTGAAACCGTAGGATAAATGGTAATTCCTTATCAATATATTTGTAATAGACGGCATGTCCGAGTTCATGTAATAAGGCCGTTGCCCAATATGTACTAGAGTTAAGGTTAACTAGAATCCTGATGTTCCCTTTACGGTCAATATTTGTACAGAAACCGAAGGGATTTTTGTTTTCTCGCGGATACAAATCACTGTTTCGAAGTATATCTTCAACATCTAATCCTATTGTTTCGAACGTGTTCTTTGCGATATCTTCTAGATCCTTGCCTTCATAGAATGTGTCCAAATCAAGACCACTAACCGGAGGGGCCTCTTGAAAAAACGGATCAACATAATGCCACGGCCGCAAATCTTCCACTTTTATTCCACAGAATTCTGCACGTTCTTCGTCAATTTCATTTTTCACCTTAAGATAGGATTCATCAGACAAGTCAACTAGCTCTTGAAATGTGCGAAATACGGTATCAATATCTAACTCTTGTGTTTTAAAGCTCATTTCATAAAAATTGGAAAATCCTAGTGCTCTTGCATCCTCATTCCGTTTAATAACTAGCTTCAGGAGTGTTTCCTCGATTTTCTTACCTACCTGCTTAGTTGCAAGCCAAGCCTCTTTTTGTTCACTATCATCCTTACTTTTCTGAAGAATTTGTAACAAGTCGTTATTTGAAACCTCTTCTCCTTTTAACATAGGTCGATACGTAGTAAAAGTTTGGGAGATTTCATTTTCAAGTTGTAGCGTTTGCTGTCTTATATTACGATCAAGCTGGTTTGTGATCATTTTATTATACAAATCGTCAATTTGTCGTTTCTCGGTAGCTGACAAAGTATTGTCTTCTTTCAATGATACTACCTTTTGAAAGGTGTTAGTATCTGAGAAATTCTCAAAGTATTGATTTAGAGCAACTTCATGCTTTTCACTCCACACTTTTTCCCCAGTAGTTGCAGCCATCCAGTGGTTCAACAGGACTGGCTTATATAATGCTTCCATATTTCTATTTTGTTCATGTAAAAATTCATCTATATTTGGTTGATTCACCTCTAGTACTCCTCCCTAAAAGCTTAGAACCCAACGTCTTACATACGACATCGAAGTCTATGTTCATCTAGATTTTAAGACATTATTCTATTATTCGGTACCTGAGAGAGATATCCTTTTTATATGAACATACTTGGATTAACTTGTCCTTTCTCTTTCCTGCATAAAATCAATCCCCAAGACAAAACCTAGTAAATAAAATACAGTTGTTAAGGTGGCTCCTATGAATGGAAAGCTAATTAGCGCAGTTCATATCTATGTGCTATTGATTATGTCCACTGGTTTTATGGTACATGTCCTGATTATACCGGTATTATTAACCACCTCGAACAGAGATTCATGGTTGAGTGTTATTTTTAGTGCAGTTCCTTTTATAATTTGGATTCTACTGCTCTTCTATCTGTATAAAAAAGGAACAAAACACGAAGACATACTTTCGTTACTCCATAAAAAGTGTAAATATAAGGCGTTTCGTTTCCTTCTTAAAGTGATACTCGGGGCCTATTTTTTACTAGTCGCCTTGATTACCTTAAAGTTCACCTATATTTGGGCAAAAGGCAATTACGCACTCGAAACACCCGATTTTGTGATAATCATCATGTTCGCAGTGGTTTGTTATTTTGCAACGTCGAAAGGGTTACTAGCAATTTGTACAATTTCACTGCTATCTTTACCTATTGTTTCAATTTTTGGATTTATAGTTGGAATCGGAAATACTCCAAACAAGAACTATGAATTACTATTTCCAATCTTTGAAAATGGGTATAGCGAATTTTTCAAAGGAATTCTTTATTCGTGCTCTGGTTTATTTGATATCATTTTTCTACTGTTTTTAACCCCTTATATTAAAAATAAACTTAAGGCTAAATGGCTACTCGTAACTGGGATCATGCTTATCTTATTAATATTGGGACCCCTTACAGGAGCTATTTCAGAATTTGGACCACATGAAGCAGCAAAAATGAGAAACCCTGCGTATGAGGAGTGGCGGTTGTTAAAATTGGGCGAACACATGACACGCTTAGACTTCCTTTCCATTTTTCAATGGCTGTCAGGTTCCTTTGTTCGAATCAGCTTGTCTATGTTTATTGTTAACAGGCTGTTTACATATCGCAAACGGTCTGCATGGGTACTACCCACCTTTTATTCGTTTGTAATTATAGGTGTCTATATTCCATGGGATGCGCATTCCTTTTTTTTATTTTTGAAGAATTATTATTTCCCTATTAGCCTTGGAGTTGAGATTGGTATCTTTCTATTATTTTTATTATTGATTCGTTCGGCGGGTGAACAACATGGAGAAACTACAAACGAACAAGGTTGAGGCAATCCTTAACCAGCTGGAGAGTTGGTTTAAAGGTTCTTCAGATATTGTGGTAAAAGAACAAAAGTATGAAGATTTCACTGTACAATTTATGTATTGCCCTCATTTAATCGATATGAATGCGATGAATGAAGTCATCCTCCCTACCTTTTACCATGTGTGGGAAATCAATGGATTGCTAACCTATGAATGCATAAGCAATGTACTTGAAACAAGTAAACCAAAGGATGCAAGCCAGGCAAAAAAAGAGATTGAAGAAAAACTATTTTCAGGTGAAATACTTGTCTTTAGTCACGATATGAGAGATTTATTTTTTATCCCCGTATCAAAATTTCCGAAGAGAAGTCCTGAAGAAACCAACCTAGAATCATCTGTTCGGGGTCCTAGAGACGGATTTGTAGAAAATATATCAGATAATATGGCGTTGATTCGTCAAAGACTAAAGACCTCTTCCCTAAAATGTATTGAATACTCAATTGGAGAACGGAGTCGAACAAAAGTTGTTCTACACTATATAGACGATATTATCCATCCTTCTTTGTTAGAAGAAGTTAAAAAAAGAATCGAGTCCATTCACGTAGATATTCTCGTTAGCAGCTACCTACTCGAGGAACGTCTATTTGATAATACGTTTTCTCTCTTTCCCTTAATGGATCATTCTGGCAGACCTGATTTTGCAGTGAGAGCGTTAACTCAAGGGAGATTTGTCATTTTAGTCGATGGGAATCCATCGTGTTTGATAGGTCCCACAAGTTTTAACCAAACGCTTTTCTCACCCGAAGATATGCACGAGAGTTTCTATTACATCAGTGTTGTTCGTTTATTTCGGTTCTTCGCGCTTTTGATTACCATTTTTTTACCTGGGTTTTATATTTCTCTGATTACCTTTCAAATCGACCAGATACCTTACTCACTTGTAGCAACCATATCGGCATCCCGATTAGGTCTTCCTTTATCCGCTCCGATGGAGACTTTTTTGATGCTTGCATTATTTGAATTATTTAAAGAGGCTGGGGTACGTCTCCCAAAACCAGTTGGACAAACCGTTGCTGTTCTAGGAGGTTTATTTATTGGGGACGCAGCAATTCGAGCTGGACTAACCTCACCGTCTTGTCTTGTCGTCATCTCAATTACAGTGATTTCTGGTTACATCCTTATTAATCAGACCATTTCAAACAATATCATGATATTACGATTTATTGTTCTATTCATGTCTTCATTTTTAGGTTTATATGGTTTTTTTATTGCATTTTTCTTTATTATAACTGCACTCGCTTCAACAGAGAGCTTTGGTTATCCTTATTTAACAGCCCTATCACGACCGAACCTACCGGATATTATTAAGAGTGTTATCAGGGTTCCCTTTCCATTTATGAGGAAACGAAACCAAGCATTTCAGCCTGTCGATTCTGATCGCGAGAAACAAAAGGAGTAATCTATGAAAAAGGCTCTTTTCGTTAATATTGTATGTTTTTTACTTGTGTCTCTTGTGGGATGTGGTGCTAAGGAAATTCAAAGTCAAGCCTATATTACCGCAATCGGAATCGATTTTGTTGATGGTGAATTTGTTGTCTATACGCAAGCACAAAACTTTGCGAACATCGCAAAACAAGATGGTACTACTTCCCTTCAACAGTCAGTCCCAAGCTTAATTGGAGAGGCCAAGGCGAAGAGCATCCAAGCAGCACTTAACACGTTAGAACAAAATGCCGCTCTACCTTTTTATTACGGGCATGTTAGTTCAATTATTTTAAGTGAAAATGTGATAAAAAATGAACTTGATTCCATCATTGAATATATTGGTCAAAACCCTTTCCTTCGTTATAATATCTGGTTTTTGGGTACAAGAGAAGATATCAAAGAAATCCTATTAGGAGAAAGTTTCTTTAATTTTCCTTCTCTATATACAATTATTCACAATCCAGAATCACTTATAAAAAATACCATGACGATTCCGATTAAAGAGTATAATAAATTCATTTCTTCCTACAACCAGCCAGCTGGGTCATTTATCATCCCTTCACTCTCGTTAAATGATGCGAGCTTCTCAGAAGATGATAAGAAGAATAAGGTCCCTGTTGTATCGGGTGGATTTGCAGTGTCACAACAACGCTATAAAGGATGGGTACCCAATGAAGACCTTGTAGGAATAAAATGGTTGTCCAAAGAAGCAAACAAGATTCCATATAACCTTTTTGAAGATAAGGTTAGTTTGATTATGGAAAAACCCACTTATACCATTAAAGTCCTAGATGGCCAAACACCTAGTTATCACTTAACGTTGAAAATGAATGCCCAAATCTCACAAAATCTAGATAATATAGGATATAGTAAAATCGTGAAGGAAGCTGAAAAGAAAATAAAAGAGGATCTTGAAAAGAGTTTGCAAAAAAGCGAGGAACTGCAAGTTGATTTACTCAATCTTAGCGAAAAGGCCTATCGGTATCATTTAAAGGATTGGGATCTCCAGACGATTAATTCAATTAGTAAAGAGTCTATTAAAAAGATAGATGTTAGCGTGAAAATTATTAAAACTGTTCATTATAAGCGCTAGTCTCACCTAGAAACGTTGAAAGGCTTTGCGCATGGTTTTATATAGGTTGGGTGTAAGAAAACACGCGCAACTTCCAATAAAAGGTGAAAATACCCCTATAAGCTCTCCTTATTGGAATATATATCCACATGCGCATCAATTCTTCATAAATTAACAATCAAACCATGCGGAAATATGAATTGCGCATGGTTTGATCTAGGTTGGGTGTAAGAAAACATGCGCAACTTCCATTAAATGGTAAAATCACCCCTATTAGCGCTCACAACTGGAATAATTATCCACATGCACATCATTTCTTCATATTATCACAATCAAATCATGCGTAAATATAAACTGCGCTTGATTTTATCGAAATCTTATTTTCAAGTCTAATTCAAATCCGCAAACCCAATAATCTTAAAACCCATTCCCTCTTTAGCGAAAGTATATTGCAAGGTTCGCGTGGTTTCTTGCTCAGGATGATTACCCTCAATAACCAATTCATATTGATTGAACCTCCGACTGAAATCAATTACTCTCACATTTTCTAACAGGTCGAAACGAGGATAATAGCCAGTAATGCTAAAGGACACAGCCATTTCCTTGACGACGGCCTCTTTTGATAGTTTTTCACGTTCCTGAGTTGTTAAATCAGAATTAGTGAGTTGATTATACTTTTCAATTTTTTCAAGACCGACTTTACTTAAATAGTCTTCCTGGTAAAAGTATGGTGTAAATAGCTCGTGCAAAAAGAAAACGAGAAGCAGCAAGCTTATAACGGTTTCAATAACAGGCTTATAGCGAAGTGACGCCATCCACTTACTTAGCTTACTCGCAAACAAAACAATAAGAACGATAGCTAAAAGAAGAACAATAAACTCAATCGTCCAATGGAAATAAAGGAGATTCAAGTGATATTCAAATTTCAAAAATAGGGCAAACAGGAAAATAGCCACTAATGACAAAAAGATGTTTTTCACAAATTCGCGCATACGATCTCCCTTCTATCTGCTTGATACTCATTAATTCGACATCGTAAAAGGATAACCTCCTAAATTAGATCAATTAAAATTGAAGATACAAAAAAGAAACAGAGAATTATTGAATCTCTGTTTCTTCGAACACACTGCGTAATCCGGCTCACTCTTTAATCGGCCACTCCTCGAGGTTCTCCGCCATCTCCCAGAACATGTATTCATACATACTTGTTTTCACAACAATTTCTTCAAGCGCAGCTAGATCACGTTCAGGTTTTCCACTCGCCATCTCATTGATTAGATTTTTACAATCCTCAGCTAGCTCGGTAAATTCATTGGATGAATACATTTTGACCCAATCACCATAAAATTCATGTTCTGTTGATCCTGGCCATTTCATTAGCTCTTGACCGATAAAACTATAACTCCATGCACAGGCAAGAACGGCAGCCACCACATTTTCGACACCGCCAAGCTGCGAAACGTTTAACATGTAGCTTGTATAAGAGGTTGTGGTTGATGCGGGCTTTGTTGCCTCTAGCTCTTCTGGAGAGATATCAAATCTAGCCGCATATTGACGATGAAGATCCATTTCAACCTCTAACGTGCCATGAAGGAGATTAGCAAAAATGGTCATCGTCTTTAAATCAGGGGCCTTGGCACTCCCTAATGCAAATAGACGGCTATACTCAATCAGGTACACATAATCCTGCTTCATATAATGCTTAAATTTTTCCTTATCTAACCAACCCTCACCAATCCCCTTCACAAAAGGATGCTCCAAATACGAATTCCAAATTGGTTCGACTCGTTTCCATAAACGATCTGTAAATAACTGACTCACTACCATTTCCCCTCTCTACGTTCGACATCAGGGAGGAACAACAAAAAAACCCATCACTAGTAAATAGAAATGGGTTCGGCAATAGCAATTCGTGTACACGAAAATACCAACTCCACTTCCCTACGCTAGTGTTACCTAGATCAGGTTCAAAGGGTCGATATTCCTATCTCTCAGCACAAACATGCTCCCCTAGTCGAATTGTTAGAATATTAACTTACTAGATACTAGTTAAACATAGAGACTAGCAAAAGGCAAGGGGAACAAAGAACCAGGTCTACTCGAGACTAAAGTCTATATTGTCATACCTTTCTTCTTAGCATCTGCATCCAAACCAGCACCAATCCCGATACCTAAGCACATACCAATCGGCATTCCTAACGCAATATTATCAAAAATCGTTAATCCAAACACCATGCCCAAGCTAATACCGATGGACATATATAATGTTAGATACATATTCTCAGGAACCAGCTTATGTTTCTTTTGAAGATGAGATACAATAGCGTGGAACATTTTTTTATGTTGTTTGATTACTTCCATATCAAATCCATCTACTTTGTCTTCGAGTTGGATAAAGTGATCCTTTAATGCAAGCAATTCCTGTTGACATACTTCACAGTTTTCTGAAAATGAAGCCAGCCTATGAACAACGCGTTCGTTTTTATCTAAATCAAGTTTTTTAGAACTTTCTTTACTGAGAGTACTCTTTAACTTTCTAATAATCATTAAAATGTCCTCTACATGATTTTCCAACATAGCACCTCCTTTTAGTAACGTTCATCTTAACTAATCTTATTTACGAATGAACAATTAATTAGTTTCATTAATTTACATTTATTGAGAATTTGGGCTCGTTTCAAAAACTAAAAAGGTCTCAGCTTGTGCATTGCTGAAACCATTTATAAGAACTATGAGGCTATATCTTTCACTTTAAAGAACCAACGGTAAAACATTCTCGATAAATAATAGGTAATCCCCATCGTACTGTAACTCAAATACCACTGCCACTTTCGGTATTTAATTAAATTCGTGTATTTTTTTATAAATACTTCAAGGATAGTGGGGATACCTGAAAATATATTAAGATAAGCAAACTTCAAAAGGCGACTACCTTTTCCAGGATAATATAAATTAAATAAGGTACATAGGACAGGATAAAGGAAATACTCAAAAGAAAAACTACCTTTATATGCCTTCTTAAATTCCCGAACAGGGTACTTAATAAGCCCTTTTTCCACGACAATTAACCCAAACAACCAAGTGATTACTTGCTTAAACATGAATGGAACGACTGCGTGCCTTAGTTTATTTTTCGGAACAAATTTAATTAAGAGTACAATGCCGATGATCCAACAACAAAATAAAACAAATTTATCCTTCTTCATAAACTCCCTCCATCCTACCTATTACAGTTTCCATTTATAGGTCTTTAATACACTTACGTAGGAAAGATAATTTTACGATTAATTAAATAGAAACTAGACCTCATTAGACCTATCATTCAATTGTATTCAAAGAAAATGGTAAAATATAGATTGGCTTTGTGGCCAATTCTACTTCAAGAAGGAAATGACATGAATAAAAAGTTCAACTAGAGGAAAACAGATCTATACATAAATCTTCTCAGTAAATAAGGAAAACCCCTAATTACATCATATTTATGGTAAAATAAAGGTCCTTGGCAGGGGCATTACGTAAGCGAGTTGGCTATTATTATGGCTAGCTCGCTTTTTGTTTACTGTAGAGCTTTATACAAAAGCAAAATATTTCCTATCATTTCTTTTTAAGGGTATCATTATTTTACATGCAATAAAGTGCAGGTTATTAGCTACGTATAATGTGGTAATATACCTTTACTTTCTTGCAGGTGCAACGACTTTAAGGAGGTTTTACAATGAATCAAGACACACAAGCAATGCTGTCTTCTTATACACTCCCGAATGGGGTTGAATTAAAAAACAGGCTCGTTATGGCACCAATGACACATTGGTCTTCTAACCAAGATGGAACGGTTTCAGACGCTGAATTAGACTACTATGCGCGCCGTTCCAGCGGAGTTAGTATGGTGATCACGGCTTGTACATATGTTACACCGAACGGAAAAGGATTCCACGGTCAGTTTAGTGGCGACAAAGATGAAATGATTCCAAGCTTGACTAAATTAGCCAATGCAATCAAAAATCAAGGTGCGAAAGCCATTTTACAAATTTTTCACGGTGGGAGAATGTGCCCTCCTGAATTGGTTCCAAACCGAGAACTCGTAAGTGCAAGTGATGTACCTGCAGTAAGACCTGGAGTATCAACAGACGATCCGGATATAAAACCTAGATCGTTAACCGATCAAGAAGTCGAAGAGATTATTAAAGCATTCGGAAAAACAACTCGACTTGCAATTGAAGCTGGCTATGATGGCGTTGAAATCCATGGTGCCAATGGCTATCTCATTCAGCAATTCTTCTCTCCGCATTCAAATCGTCGTGAAGATAAATATGGTGGAAGTGTTGAGAAACGAATGACATTCCCTCTTGCAATCGTGGATGAAGTACAAAGGGTTGTAAAAGAACATGCGACTCCTGAGTTTATTGTGGGGTACCGTTTTTCACCTGAAGAACCAGAAGAACCTGGAATCACAATGGGTGATACACTTAAACTCGTCGATACTTTGGCTACTAAAGGCTTAACGTATCTACACGTCTCATTAGCTGATTTCTTCTCAACAGCAAGAAGAGGTGTCGAGGATACCAGTAAAACTCGTATCGATTACTTACTTGAAACCATCGATAATCGCGTTCCATTGATCGGAGTTGGATCAATCTACTCAGCTGATGAAGCTCGCAACGCCTTTAAAACAGGCATTCCCCTACTCGCACTAGGAAGAGAGCTAATCATCGATCCTGATTGGGTTCAAAAAGTAGCCGAAAATAAGGAACATGAAATCGTAACAAAATTAGACAAAACAAAACAACAAGAATTAGTGATCCCAGACCCATTATGGAATATTATCACAAACAGTCCTGGCTGGTTTCCAGGCGTATAATCAGTAAAGGACACCATTACCGGTGTCCTTTTTTTCGTTGAATAGCAAAAGAATAAAGTCATATTTCTTTGGAAAAATATAAATAAGATATTGGAGGTGCGAATTGTGCTAAGAGATTCAAAAGTAGATGCAAAAGGACATATTAAGAATAAAGAAAATAACAAAAAACAATCAAAAAACAAAACGGAAACGAAATAGGACTAGAGGGACAGGTGTATTGTAAACCTGGGACAATGTACCTGTCCCCTTGTCCCAAGGTTATTGGATTTTACGATAAAGTTTGTATTTATAGCCGTCGAATAGAAAATGTTTTTTCCCGGATGAGATTTGGACAGAACTTGTTACATCCAGGTTTGCACTTGTTAAATCATTTTGGAGCGTGACCAACTCTGCATTGTTTTCATTCATGACAAGATAAAAAGCTTCCCTTGTGTCCAATTGTTTAACCGCATCGCCAAATGATAGCAACCCTTCAAGTAAAAAATTTATTATTTCCCCTTTTGATCCCCTTGTTTTTTTTCGTAAAAGTTCATAGATCACAGCATTTTTGGGTGCTACCTGAAGCACCTTTTCATCATATTTATTCATCAAGATCCTCCAACTCTTGTAGTTTATGATTGTATCTTTTTATAGTGAACTCATCCCACATATACGAAATCGCATAAAATACCAAGATTGAGATAAGGAATTCAATCAATAGCAAGATGACCATGCTCATGGTATCGCTCAATCCCGTAAAGAAGTGAAAGCTGCCCCAGTCCTTTTCTAATAAAAATGTAGTGAGAATGTTTAAGACCAAAACAACCAGGGCAAAACCTAACGAATCCCAAAAATAATGACGCTTTCTTGCTTTTTTTGAAGGAACATCAGTACCTGTAGGAACTGTCTCTCCTGACATCATCCTAGGTATAGTAAGACTTTCATCTTTGCGTGCAAACCAAGCAATCGATGCTGGAATCATAACAATTAAGATAATCTCCAACGTACTGTTTGTAATATCCTTGGTACTTACATATTTCCAAATCGCTGAAACAAACAGAGCAACATACAAGAGTGCTAATGTGATTGCAATTCCTTTTGATATAAGCTGTTGACTCCTTTCATCCATAGCTTCATTCCTCCTCATATTGAAAAATCTCTTCAATCGGTACTTTAAAAACCTTCGCAATATCCCACGCTAATTTAAGCGAAGGACTATATGCCCCACGTTCTAAGTGACCGATTGTTTCCCTTCTCACCCCGACCAAATCTGCCAATGTTTTCTGATTCATATCATGTTTTACGCGAAACTCCTTTAACCTTGTTTTTAGCAATAGACATAACCACCTTATAAAATGTTATATATTTCTAACATAATGTTATAAATATATAACATTATATTTATCAAGTCAACGATCATTCTGTTTAAAATTTCCAATAAACTCTCCTGACCAATACTCTTAAGTAGAACTATGGTATTCTATAGCTATAATGCAGATTAGATAGAAAGGTAGAAGATAATGTATACAAAACAAGATTTACTAGACCATCTAAAAGAACTTGGTATTGATGAAAACGGAACGTTACTTGTTCATTCGTCGATGAAAAGCATTGGAGAAGTCGAAGGCGGTGCAGATACAGTCCTCGATGCTCTAATCGAATATATGAAAAATGGCCTACTGGTTTTCCCAACACATACTTGGTCATATATAAAAAGTGAAAATCCTCGATTTGATGTAATGGATTCTCCTTCGTGTGTAGGCTTATTAACTGAGCTTTTCCGGAAACGGCCAGGGGTAATTCGTTCATGGCACCCTACTCATTCTGTTGCTGCCTTGGGAAAAGGAGCAAGTGACTTTGTTGCGGGAAATGAGCAATTTGATACACCTTGTGCAAGAGGTTCTAGCTGGGGGAAATTGTTGGATCATAAAGCTAGTATTCTATTAATTGGAGTCGATTTACGTAGATGCACATATATTCATGGAGTTGAAGAATGGCTCGACATACCAGGTCGTCTAACGGACGAACACGAAATGCTATATACCATCCTCCCGGATAATACAGAGATATCGGTCCCGCAACGACGACATATTGGTCATACTTCAGAGAAATATGGACGAGTAGAAGATGTTTTTCTACATAATGATGCAATGTATAAGGGGCACTTTGGTGATGCAACTGTAAGAGTCTGCGATACGGAAAAAATGACAGATTTGTTAACCCACTTACTAAAAGAAGACCCAGAATTATTTTCCTAACTCTGAGGATCTCATTGGTAGGTATCTAATAATCTCCTAAAAACCCCATCCATATATTATTATGATATAATAAACTTTGAAAAGGAGATGTCTAATTATGGTTAAAAACCTACCGTTATTGATTGCTATGTTATTAATAGGTTGTAGTACTCTACTAATAGCATTAACTACGACATTACCACAATTAATTCAAATACTTTTATTAACAGGTAGTGTCGTCTTGAATGTATTTTCTATGATGGGATTAATCTTATACATAGGTACACGAAGACTCAACAAAAGTTTATAGTAGAATAGTTTTCAAAAGGATAATAGATAGTTTTTGAATACTATGAAGGGGATTTAGATACGATTCTAAATCCTTTTTCCTCTTCATTGACTTCATGAAGGAGATTTGGATAAAATGCTTAGCCCCTTCTCCTCTTCATTAGCTTTATGAAGGGGATTTTAATCAGATTCTAGGGTTTCCTTTCCCCTTCATTCGCTTCTTGAAGAGGATTTGATATAAATTCTAGAGCCCTTATCCTTTTCATTCAACATAGGTAAAGTAAATGGTTATTGATTGCTGCATGTTATTCACTAATACTAATTTAAGAGAGATTATCGACATTAAAGTCTAGTTGAAAAGAGTTGTATAAAATGAATGAGTTCATTATTAAGGGTAAGCAAGGATTCATACGAATTGGATTAAATGAAATATATGGTTTTCCAAATGAAACAAGTTATTTAGGCGGTTATGATGTGAAAGGCATAGTAGAGATTAAGAGTGGGAGTTACTTCGTTAAAAATGCCGAAATATGGTTTTCAACTGGTCAGGTATACGAGTTTTTCACTCAGTTACAAAAGTGCTATAACAATTTAAAAGGTTTTGTAACCTTTTCGGAATCAGAAAATAATCTTAAAATTAACCTTAGCTTTAATAAATTTGGCCAGATAAACATTCAAGGGTATTTTCAAGAAGTAGCACATCACGAGAATATTCTCCAATTTGAGTTTGAAAGCGAACAAAGTTATTTTGTATCAACATTACATCAGCTCAAAGACATTGTAGACCAATATGGTGATTTAAAAGGTATAAAATCCGGACTTTGATTTCTTTCTGTACCTATCATAAAGATTTCTAAAACCTTCGGTTTTCCCGAATAAAAAAAGACCAACCCTAAGGTTGATCCTTTATTGCCTAGCGACGTCCTACTCTCATAGGGACAAAGTCCCAACTACCATCGGCGCTGAAGCTTAACTTCCGTGTTCGGTCGGTGGCTTCCGATGAGCGGCAGATTTCTGCGTCAGCTGCACTCCCTCCAATCCTCATGTACATTGTACATTCCGGTTGTCGCTCACTTGCTTCCTTGAACTCTTTGCTCCTCGAAACCCACCGTATTTGGATTTCTTTCTGTACCTATTTTAAAGATTTTTAAAACCTTCGGTTTTTCTCACAAAAAAAGACCAACCCTATGGTTGATCCTTTACTTGCCTAGCGACGTCCTACTCTCACAGGGACAAAGTCCCAACTACCATCGGCGCTGAAGCTTAACTTCCGTGTTCGGTCGGTGGCTTCCGATGAGCGGCAGATTTCTGCGTCAGCTGCACTCCCTCCAATCCTCATGTACATTGTACATTCCGGTTGTCGCTCACTTGCTTCCTTGAACTCTTTGCTCCTCGAAACCCACCGTATTTGGATTTCTTTCTGTACCTATTTTAAAGATTTTTAAAACCTTCGGTTTTTCTCACAAAAAAAGACCAACCCTATGGTTGATCCTTTACTTGCCTAGCGACGTCCTACTCTCACAGGGACAAAGTCCCAACTACCATCGGCGCTGAAGCTTAACTTCCGTGTTCGGTCGGTGGCTTCCGATGAGCGGCAGATTTCTGCGTCAGCTGCACTCCCTCCAATCCTCATGTACATTGTACATTCCGGTTGTCGCTCACTTGCTTCCTTGAACTCTTTGCTCCTCGAAACCCACCGTATTTGGATTTCTTTCTGTACCTATTTTAAAGATTTTTAAAACCTTCGGTTTTTCTCACAAAAAAAGACCAACCCTATGGTTGATCCTTTACTTGCCTAGCGACGTCCTACTCTCACAGGGACAAAGTCCCAACTACCATCGGCGCTGAAGCTTAACTTCCGTGTTCGGTCGGTGGCTTCCGATGAGCGGCAGATTTCTGCGTCAGCTGCACTCCCTCCAATCCTCATGTACATTGTACATTCCGGTTGTCGCTCACTTGCTTCCTTGAACTCTTTGCTCCTCGAAACCCACCGTATTTGGATTTCTTTCTGTACCTATTTTAAAGATTTTTAAAACCTTCGGTTTTTCTCACAAAAAAAGACCAACCCTATGGTTGATCCTTTACTTGCCTAGCGACGTCCTACTCTCACAGGGACAAAGTCCCAACTACCATCGGCGCTGAAGCTTAACTTCCGTGTTCGGTCGGTGGCTTCCGATGAGCGGCAGATTTCTGCGTCAGCTGCACTCCCTCCAATCCTCATGTACATTGTACATTCCGGTTGTCGCTCACTTGCTTCCTTGAACTCTTTGCTCCTCGAAACCCACCGTATTTGGATTTCTTTCTGTACCTATTTTAAAGATTTTTAAAACCTTCGGTTTTTCTCACAAAAAAAGACCAACCCTATGGTTGATCCTTTACTTGCCTAGCGACGTCCTACTCTCACAGGGACAAAGTCCCAACTACCATCGGCGCTGAAGCTTAACTTCCGTGTTCGGTCGGTGGCTTCCGATGAGCGGCAGATTTCTGCGTCAGCTGCACTCCCTCCAATCCTCATGTACATTGTACATTCCGGTTGTCGCTCACTTGCTTCCTTGAACTCTTTGCTCCTCGAAACCCACCGTATTTGGATTTCTTTCTGTACCTATTTTAAAGATTTTTAAAACCTTCGGTTTTTCTCACAAAAAAAGACCAACCCTATGGTTGATCCTTTACTTGCCTAGCGACGTCCTACTCTCACAGGGACAAAGTCCCAACTACCATCGGCGCTGAAGCTTAACTTCCGTGTTCGGTCGGTGGCTTCCGATGAGCGGCAGATTTCTGCGTCAGCTGCACTCCCTCCAATCCTCATGTACATTGTACATTCCGGTTGTCGCTCACTTGCTTCCTTGAACTCTTTGCTCCTCGAAACCCACCGTATTTGGATTTCTTTCTGTACCTATTTTAAAGATTTTTAAAACCTTCGGTTTTTCTCACAAAAAAAGACCAACCCTATGGTTGATCCTTTACTTGCCTAGCGACGTCCTACTCTCACAGGGACAAAGTCCCAACTACCATCGGCGCTGAAGCTTAACTTCCGTGTTCGGTCGGTGGCTTCCGATGAGCGGCAGATTTCTGCGTCAGCTGCACTCCCTCCAATCCTCATGTACATTGTACATTCCGGTTGTCGCTCACTTGCTTCCTTGAACTCTTTGCTCCTCGAAACCCACCGTATTTGGATTTCTTTCTGTACCTATTTTAAAGATTTTTAAAACCTTCGGTTTTTCTCACAAAAAAAGACCAACCCTATGGTTGATCCTTTACTTGCCTAGCGACGTCCTACTCTCACAGGGACAAAGTCCCAACTACCATCGGCGCTGAAGCTTAACTTCCGTGTTCGGTCGGTGGCTTCCGATGAGCGGCAGATTTCTGCGTCAGCTGCACTCCCTCCAATCCTCATGTACATTGTACATTCCGGTTGTCGCTCACTTGCTTCCTTGAACTCTTTGCTCCTCGAAACCCACCGTATTTGGATTTCTTTCTGTACCTATTTTAAAGATTTTTAAAACCTTCGGTTTTTCTCACAAAAAAAGACCAACCCTATGGTTGATCCTTTACTTGCCTAGCGACGTCCTACTCTCACAGGGACAAAGTCCCAACTACCATCGGCGCTGAAGCTTAACTTCCGTGTTCGGTCGGTGGCTTCCGATGAGCGGCAGATTTCTGCGTCAGCTGCACTCCCTCCAATCCTCATGTACATTGTACATTCCGGTTGTCGCTCACTTGCTTCCTTGAACTCTTTGCTCCTCGAAACCCACCGTATTTGGATTTCTTTCTGTACCTATTTTAAAGATTTTTAAAACCTTCGGTTTTTCTCACAAAAAAAGACCAACCCTATGGTTGATCCTTTACTTGCCTAGCGACGTCCTACTCTCACAGGGACAAAGTCCCAACTACCATCGGCGCTGAAGCTTAACTTCCGTGTTCGGTCGGTGGCTTCCGATGAGCGGCAGATTTCTGCGTCAGCTGCACTCCCTCCAATCCTCATGTACATTGTACATTCCGGTTGTCGCTCACTTGCTTCCTTGAACTCTTTGCTCCTCGAAACCCACCGTATTTGGATTTCTTTCTGTACCTATTTTAAAGATTTTTAAAACCTTCGGTTTTTCTCACAAAAAAAGACCAACCCTATGGTTGATCCTTTACTTGCCTAGCGACGTCCTACTCTCACAGGGACAAAGTCCCAACTACCATCGGCGCTGAAGCTTAACTTCCGTGTTCGGTCGGTGGCTTCCGATGAGCGGCAGATTTCTGCGTCAGCTGCACTCCCTCCAATCCTCATGTACATTGTACATTCCGGTTGTCGCTCACTTGCTTCCTTGAACTCTTTGCTCCTCGAAACCCACCGTATTTGGATTTCTTTCTGTACCTATTTTAAAGATTTTTAAAACCTTCGGTTTTTCTCACAAAAAAAGACCAACCCTATGGTTGATCCTTTACTTGCCTAGCGACGTCCTACTCTCACAGGGACAAAGTCCCAACTACCATCGGCGCTGAAGCTTAACTTCCGTGTTCGGTCGGTGGCTTCCGATGAGCGGCAGATTTCTGCGTCAGCTGCACTCCCTCCAATCCTCATGTACATTGTACATTCCGGTTGTCGCTCACTTGCTTCCTTGAACTCTTTGCTCCTCGAAACCCACCGTATTTGGATTTCTTTCTGTACCTATTTTAAAGATTTTTAAAACCTTCGGTTTTTCTCACAAAAAAAGACCAACCCTATGGTTGATCCTTTACTTGCCTAGCGACGTCCTACTCTCACAGGGACAAAGTCCCAACTACCATCGGCGCTGAAGCTTAACTTCCGTGTTCGGTCGGTGGCTTCCGATGAGCGGCAGATTTCTGCGTCAGCTGCACTCCCTCCAATCCTCATGTACATTGTACATTCCGGTTGTCGCTCACTTGCTTCCTTGAACTCTTTGCTCCTCGAAACCCACCGTATTTGGATTTCTTTCTGTACCTATTTTAAAGATTTTTAAAACCTTCGGTTTTTCTCACAAAAAAAGACCAACCCTATGGTTGATCCTTTACTTGCCTAGCGACGTCCTACTCTCACAGGGACAAAGTCCCAACTACCATCGGCGCTGAAGCTTAACTTCCGTGTTCGGTCGGTGGCTTCCGATGAGCGGCAGATTTCTGCGTCAGCTGCACTCCCTCCAATCCTCATGTACATTGTACATTCCGGTTGTCGCTCACTTGCTTCCTTGAACTCTTTGCTCCTCGAAACCCACCGTATTTGGATTTCTTTCTGTACCTATTTTAAAGATTTTTAAAACCTTCGGTTTTTCTCACAAAAAAAGACCAACCCTATGGTTGATCCTTTACTTGCCTAGCGACGTCCTACTCTCACAGGGACAAAGTCCCAACTACCATCGGCGCTGAAGCTTAACTTCCGTGTTCGGTCGGTGGCTTCCGATGAGCGGCAGATTTCTGCGTCAGCTGCACTCCCTCCAATCCTCATGTACATTGTACATTCCGGTTGTCGCTCACTTGCTTCCTTGAACTCTTTGCTCCTCGAAACCCACCGTATTTGGATTTCTTTCTGTACCTATTTTAAAGATTTTTAAAACCTTCGGTTTTTCTCACAAAAAAAGACCAACCCTATGGTTGATCCTTTACTTGCCTAGCGACGTCCTACTCTCACAGGGACAAAGTCCCAACTACCATCGGCGCTGAAGCTTAACTTCCGTGTTCGGTCGGTGGCTTCCGATGAGCGGCAGATTTCTGCGTCAGCTGCACTCCCTCCAATCCTCATGTACATTGTACATTCCGGTTGTCGCTCACTTGCTTCCTTGAACTCTTTGCTCCTCGAAACCCACCGTATTTGGATTTCTTTCTGTACCTATTTTAAAGATTTTTAAAACCTTCGGTTTTTCTCACAAAAAAAGACCAACCCTATGGTTGATCCTTTACTTGCCTAGCGACGTCCTACTCTCACAGGGACAAAGTCCCAACTACCATCGGCGCTGAAGCTTAACTTCCGTGTTCGGTCGGTGGCTTCCGATGAGCGGCAGATTTCTGCGTCAGCTGCACTCCCTCCAATCCTCATGTACATTGTACATTCCGGTTGNATTCCAGGTCGCTTCGTCTACTTCGTTCTTTTGTAACTCCGTATAGAGTGTCCTACAACCCCAAGAGGCAAGCCTCTTGGTTTGGGCTATCTTCCGTTTCGCTCGCCGCTACTAAGGAAATCGCGTTTGCTTTCTCTTCCTCCGGGTACTAAGATGTTTCAGTTCCCCGGGTCTACCTTCTCTTACCCTATGTATTCAGGTAAGGATACTGCCCCATTACGAGCAGTGGGTTTCCCCATTCGGAAATCTTCGGATCAATGCTTACTTACAGCTCCCCGAAGCATATCGGTGTTAGTACCGTCCTTCATCGGCTCCTAGTGCCAAGGCATCCACCGTGCGCCCTTATTAACTTAACCTGTTCGGCTTCGATAAGCGGCGGATTTCTTCGTCACCTCATTCGTCAGCATCCTCACGTACCTTAAGTACGCTCCGGTGCTTCCTCACTCGGTTCCTCGAACTCCTTGCTTCTCGTGCGCCTAAAGTTGTTAAAAGAACTTTTACTACTTCAATGAATGTTTTGTTACGTTATCTAGTTTTCAAAGAACGAAGCTACTGATTTTTACATCAGTGAGTTATCTTCTGAAAGTAGAAAAAGCACTCTCAAAACTGACCACAATACAAAGCGTCTTTTTATGAAGTTCGTAGAACTTCTTATGTCTAGCTATGGTTCCTATCCTCTCGAGGTTGCTTCACTTCTTCTGTCAAAGTCTAACGACTTTTCCTGCAGAAGTTCCAGCACTTGTCGAGGCTGAACAGTCACCTTCGCTTTTCGACTTTTCCCTTAGAAAGGAGGTGATCCAGCCGCACCTTCCGATACGGCTACCTTGTTACGACTTCACCCCAATCATCTGTCCCACCTTAGGCGGCTGGCTCCTTGCGGTTACCCCACCGACTTCGGGTGTTACAAACTCTCGTGGTGTGACGGGCGGTGTGTACAAGGCCCGGGAACGTATTCACCGCGGCATGCTGATCCGCGATTACTAGCGATTCCGGCTTCATGCAGGCGAGTTGCAGCCTGCAATCCGAACTGAGAATGGTTTTATGGGATTCGCTTAACCTCGCGGTTTCGCTGCCCTTTGTACCATCCATTGTAGCACGTGTGTAGCCCAGGTCATAAGGGGCATGATGATTTGACGTCATCCCCACCTTCCTCCGGTTTGTCACCGGCAGTCACCTTAGAGTGCCCAACTAAATGCTGGCAACTAAGATCAAGGGTTGCGCTCGTTGCGGGACTTAACCCAACATCTCACGACACGAGCTGACGACAACCATGCACCACCTGTCACTTATGTCCTCGAAAGGAAAGCCCTATCTCTAGGGATGGCATAAGGATGTCAAGACCTGGTAAGGTTCTTCGCGTTGCTTCGAATTAAACCACATGCTCCACCGCTTGTGCGGGCCCCCGTCAATTCCTTTGAGTTTCAGTCTTGCGACCGTACTCCCCAGGCGGAGTGCTTAATGCGTTTGCTGCAGCACTAAAGGGCGGAAACCCTCTAACACTTAGCACTCATCGTTTACGGCGTGGACTACCAGGGTATCTAATCCTGTTCGCTCCCCACGCTTTCGCGCCTCAGCGTCAGTTACAGACCAGAGAGCCGCCTTCGCCACTGGTGTTCCTCCACATCTCTACGCATTTCACCGCTACACGTGGAATTCCGCTCTCCTCTTCTGCACTCAAGTCCCCCAGTTTCCAATGACCCTCCACGGTTGAGCCGTGGGCTTTCACATCAGACTTAAAGGACCGCCTGCGCGCGCTTTACGCCCAATAATTCCGGATAACGCTTGCCACCTACGTATTACCGCGGCTGCTGGCACGTAGTTAGCCGTGGCTTTCTGGTTAGGTACCGTCAAGGTACCGCCCTATTCGAACGATACTTGTTCTTCCCTAACAACAGAGCTTTACGACCCGAAGGCCTTCTTCGCTCACGCGGCGTTGCTCCGTCAGACTTTCGTCCATTGCGGAAGATTCCCTACTGCTGCCTCCCGTAGGAGTCTGGGCCGTGTCTCAGTCCCAGTGTGGCCGATCACCCTCTCAGGTCGGCTACGCATCGTCGCCTTGGTGAGCCGTTACCTCACCAACTAGCTAATGCGCCGCGGGTCCATCTGTAAGTGGTAGCTAAAAGCCACCTTTTAATTGAAGACCATGTGGTCTTCGATGTTATCCGGTATTAGCTCCGGTTTCCCGAAGTTATCCCAGTCTTACAGGCAGGTTACCCACGTGTTACTCACCCGTCCGCCGCTAACTTTTGGGAGCAAGCTCCCAAAAGTTCGCTCGACTTGCATGTATTAGGCACGCCGCCAGCGTTCATCCTGAGCCAGGATCAAACTCTCCAATAAGAGTATTGATTGCTCAATA
>NZ_LT732529.1:1681421-2474974 GCF_900156865.1 Litchfieldia sinesaloumensis
TAACCCGCCGCTCAAAAGCGACTTTAATAATATATCATTTCGCATTAACCTTAGTCAATACTTTTTTTGAAAATCTATCAAAAGTAATTTCCCAATAGATATCTCAAAGATAAAATTATTGTAACATAATAATTTCCCGGTGTCAAAACGTTGATGTTTTGTAATAACGAATCAACAATATGTATAGTATCATGTTGTAAAACTCTTATCAACAACCAAAATATGACAATACCATTTTTAAAAAAGTTATTTTTTATATAACAATATTGTATTTAATGTTTATTCCATTTCAGTCTACTCAGAAATAACAAATCAGATTTGATAATGATTATCTTTAAGTATAGATAGTATATCTTCTTTTGAAACCACTTGGTCGTCAAACTCTACTTTTACTTCACCGTCAACCGTATCGATTAATACCCGCTCTACCCCTTCCAATTGATTAATCAGATATTCTACCTCTTGTATATCTTTCTCATTAGTTGCTTCTTTTATAAAGATTGTCGCTTCACTCATTGAATATTCTCCTTCCATTCATATTGTGCTCTATGATAAAACCTACTTCTTTTATATTTTTCCCCTATATTGGGAATTTTATTTTTAATGGGTTCATATAGAAGAATTGTCCGCTCTTGAAGTAACAAATCTATATTCAAACATTGTTACTAACTTTTTAGGAACTTGTATGGCTACCGCTTTTAGTCAAGTCACGGAATCTGAAAAGGTTCGGAAATACATACTTAGAGGAAAAGAAATTTCACTAAAGCAAATAAAAGTAATGGAGAGTTACATGGAGATGTGCTCACTTCCTACACCAATGTCAATAGAACATGAAATAACAGATTCAACTGAATCACCCTTTTCGGATAAATTGATCATGTTTCATTTTGGGCTGATGATTTATGCGGGAATTGGCAACTATGGGGTGGCTATCTCCGAGAGTCAACGAAGCGATTTAATTGTAGACTACACACGACTTACATCTGAGATCATGAAGTATTCAGAGGATGGAGTAAATCTTATGATTGCAAACAAGTGGCTAGAACAGCCGCCATTATCGGCTAATCGTAGAGACTTAGCAAAATAGTTGCGGAGATTCATTGTAAAAGGGACAGATCCAATGGAAACTGAAACTGTCCCTTGTTTCGTATTTTAGGTTAGTTGTTGTTCAGCAAAGCTACGGTATAATTCATGTTTGTCGATTAATTCTTGGTGTGTTCCTTTTCCTGTTACTTTTCCTTTTTCGATGAAAATAATTTGGTCCGCATCGACAATAGTTGATAATCGATGGGCGATAACAAAGGTGGTGCGCCCTTCCATTAAGCGTGACAATGCGTCTTGAACGATACTTTCAGATTGGCTATCGAGGCTTGCTGTTGCTTCATCCATCATTAAGATTTTTGGATCACGCAAAAATGCACGTGCAATCGCGATACGTTGCCTTTGACCACCTGACAATTTAACACCGCGCTCACCTACTTCTGTGTCCAAACCATGTGAGAAGGCTCGAATAAATTCATCAGCATAGGCCATTTTTGCAACCTCCCAGAGACGCTCATCTGGAATTTCTTCTCCTTTCTTTAACCCATAACACAGATTTTCTCGTATCGTTCCAGCCATCATCGCACTCTCCTGCGATACATAGCCAATTTGACTTCTCCATGATTCTAATGAAAGTTCTTGAATTGGTATGTCACCGATACGTATCTCACCTGATGTTGGCTCATAATACCGTTCTAATAGTCCGAACATGGTTGACTTTCCACCACCACTCGGTCCTGCAAAGGCAATCATTTGACCAGGTTTAGCCTCAAATGACACATCCACAATAACCGGTTCCTCGTCACTATAAGCGAAGGATACATTTTCAACATGAATTGGCAAATTTGAAATATCCATATCGCGACCCTTTTGTCCTTCTTCTAACGGAAGTTCAATGATATCAATAATCCGCTCAGTGGCCCCTTTTGCTTTTTGTAGTTGGGTGAAAAACATCGCAAATGAAGTGATAGGAAAAATGATTTGAAACAGATAGAGCAAGAAAGCAACGAGTGAACCTGTTGTCATCGAGCCGTTTGCAACGCGAATGCCCCCGTATCCGATAATAATTACAATGACAATCATAACCATTGTGTACATAATCGGACCTATTAGCGCAAAAATCCGTGCCTCTTTTAATCCAAATGTTAATAAATTCCGTACACCACTAACACCTTTTTGTTCTTCAAAGCCTTCAGCTGTTGAGGACTTCATTAATCGGATTTCACTAATCGTTTGTTGAATACTTCCCGAGAATTTTGCGGTTTCATCCTGTAAACCACGTGAGATTTTCGCCATTTTACTACCTAATGGCATCATAATGACCATTGTAATTGGAACGGAGATTAGCATGAGTAGTGTCATCTTCCAATCCATAATCAGTAAAATTACGATTGCTCCAATGATTGAAATAACCCCAGTAATAAATTGCGGAAAATGCTGAGATATTAAGTCCTTTACAATACCTGTATCGTTCACAACGCGGCTCACTGACTCCCCACTTTGCTGCTTATCAAAATAGCTGACCGGTAAACGAATGAGCTTTTCCCACATTTTTTCACGAAGCCTTGCAACAATCCGTTGACCAACTGCTGCAAGCATATAGGTTGATACCCCATCAACGACCGCTTGCAAAATAAACACAGCAGCAATAACGGCGATCAGTGTTGCATTAAGGGTTACACCCTCAAAACCATCCACTAGCTCCCTTGTCAACAACGGAATGGCTAATCCGACAAACGTTGTAATAATACTTCCAATTAAACCAACAGCAAGAGCTGCCTTTGGTATATTCGTAGATAAAATCAACCGAAAAAACGGGCGCAACCCATTATCCTCTTTCTTCATTACTACTTCTCCTTCCTGGCCTGAGGACAAGTCCATTATCCCAAGTTCTTATGTATACAAACATAGTACCCCATTACTACGATTCAAACACAAAAAAGTTACAAGTAAAAAACAAGCTCAGCAAGAATGTCCTTATCATCCTCAGTATCATTGTCTCTAAAGACAAAAACTCTCCCTTGGAACCCCTGTTATGGTTGAGATCATCCCTTTTATTCTCTCTCCATAAATTAGAACATGCACCTGTGTCCCACCCGTCCCATAGTCAGATAATCCATGTAAGTTGATATGGAAATCCATGTTCCCATTCTTCGTTATGAGGTACTCTTACTTTACGACATTTTTTAGAAGGTGATGGATTTGGCTGATAAATCGATTGTTCGAGATCATTTATTTCAGAACAAATGGCGATATTTGATTGGTGCCACTTTATTAACTATCTCACTTGTATTGCAACTTGTTGTACCTATGTTACTTGAGGTCTTTACAGATGGATTACAAAGCTTTTCGACAACCAGCGGAGAACTTCTGAAAATTGCTTTTTGGATGGTCATCGTAGGCTTAGGGGTTTTTGCCTTCAGATCGACAGGAAGAATTTATATTTTCCAATTATCAAGATTACTAGAACGGAATATTCGTGAGCGTCTCTTTTCACATTGGGAAAAGCTACAAGCGGAATATTACCAAAATCAACGAATTGGTAACTTAATGGCACATGCTGTTAATGACGTGAGTGTGTTAAGGCAGGTTTGTATGCAAGGTGTCTTTCAAGCCTTGGAAGCAATCGTACTTATTACCGTTACTGTTTTGATGATGGCTACAACCATTGATTTTCACTTAACATTATTAGTCCTTTTACCACTTCCAGGCCTTACCTACTTGGCTTATAGGTTTCGGATTAAAATCAGAACGGAGTCCAATCGAGTCCAAGAAGTCATCGGCGCCCTCACAAGTCGAGTGCAGGAGTATTGCTCTGGAATCAGAATCATTAAAACCTATGTACAAGAAAGCTCTGAACTAAAAAAATTCGAAAAAGAAAACCAAAACAATATCCATGCGAATCAACAATTAATTCAATCAAACTCTCTATTTAGTTCTCTTAGTCAAGGAATCGTCGGATTAAGTTATCTCATTTCTATTGTGTTCGGGTCAATACTCGTCATGCAAACTACCATTTCCCTAGGAGAATTTGTTGCGTTTAATACGTATTTGTCACTCCTCATCGCCCCTATTGAAAACTTAGGGAAGGTAATTAATTTACTGCAACAAGGAACAGCTGCCGATATCCGAGTTAGAGAAGTACTCTCCACAAAACCAACGATAAAAGATGAAGAGGGTGTTGTGAATATACCGTCCTTACAAGGTGACATCAAGATTAAAAGACTTTCTTTTTCCTATCACAACAAGCAAGACGAAGCACTATCAGATATTGAATTACATATTCCAAAAGGCTCAAGCCTAGCTATCGTCGGAAAAATCGGTAGTGGTAAATCAACACTTGTCAATTTACTTCTACGAATCTACAATCCAGCGCGAAATACCATCTATATCGATGATACAGATATTCGAGATATCCCACTTAAGACATTGCGAAGATCGATTGGATATGTGCCACAAGACAATTTTCTGTTTTCCACGACGATTAAAGAAAATATCGGGTTTGACCCAAAGGGATATGATGACAATCAAGTTGAACAGGCCGCCACACAAGCCCATGTTTATCACGATATTCTCGAATTGCCTCATAAATTTGAAACCAAATTGGGTGAACGAGGTTTGTCTTTATCCGGTGGACAACGCCAACGGGTTAGTATTGCTCGTGCCTTGGTCAAAAAGGCGCCTATCATGATTTTCGACGACAGTCTTTCTGCAGTTGATTCAAAGACTGAGAAGAATATCCTAAATACACTGAAAACAAAAATGAAAGAAAGCACCACAATTCTTATCAGTCATCGAATATCGACCATTCAGCATGCAGACCAAATCATTGTTCTTGACAGTGGAAAAATCGTCGAGCATGGTACACACCAGTCCCTTATCGAACATGATGGAATCTATAAAAAAATGTATGTACAACAATCAAGCGGACTTACGATTCAACTGCCCCATTCAAAAGGAAAAAAGATTGCGATTAAGAGGAGGGATTGACCATTCCTACTAATGAAGAACACCGACCCAAAAAATATAGTGATAAACAATTATTAAAGCACATTCTTACCTTTGCAAAACCATATTGGAAATTGTTTGTATTTTCTCTCCTTTTAACAACCGTCATTGTTATCGCTAGTCTAGCACAGCCCTATATCATTAAGGTTGCGATTGACAGTCATATCAATGGAATCTATGCACCAATGATTTTTGTCGACCATTCCGAAAAGGAGCATGTATTAGAGGTTTTGGATGAACAAGGAGTTAAAGGGAAAGAAATCACTACTTTCGAGGAACATACGTATTTTCGTATGAGCGAAACTGATCATGAACTCCCTGCAACTGTTCAAAAAGCAAGTATCGTCTCCATTGAAGGGTCACATTACCTCATACATGGCTGGGATACTGGTATAAAGAATCAAAATGATGTTCAACTTTCCAACGACACAATTGCTATAGATGGAATGGACTACCCGATTATATCATTGCAAGACGATGAGCAAGCCTTATTTCGAAGCCATGATTATTCAGGAATGATTTGGCTCGGTGTCCTCTATTTTATATTGATTATTACTTCTTCTGTCACTACGTATTTTCAGAATAATACCTTACAATTTACTGGGCAATCCGTCATATACGATATTCGTGAATCCATGATGAAGCATTTTTCGCGTCTGCAGGTTTCATTTTATGATAAAAATCCGATTGGTCGTCTAGTCACACGAATTACACATGATGTTGAAGCTTTGAATCAATTGTATTCTCAAGTTATTGTTAATTTAATCCGAGAAGTATTGATGTTAATTGGAATTGTCGTGATTATGTTACAGATGAGCGTAAAGCTTACGTTGATTAGTTTTACAGTAATCCCTCTCATCGCCATACTCACCCTTTATTTACAAAAAGTGTTGCGAAAAGCCCAGAGATATCTTCGGTTAGTCTTAAGTCAATTAAATGCCTATTTAGCTGAAAATTTATCAGGTATGAAAGTCATTCAAATCTTTGCTCGTGAAGAAAAGCAATTAGAGCAATTTAATGAATTGAACCAAGAACATTATCGAGCCGGTATGCGCCAAACCGTTTTGAGCTCCATTTTTAATCCTTCGATAGGCTTCTTTGGAAATATATCGATGGCACTGCTCATTTGGTACGGAGGGAGAAATGTTATTGATGGTGCATTAACGTTTGGTGTTGTGTATGCGTTTACTCATTACGTCCGACAATTTTTCGAGCCGTTACGCGGACTTGCTGATCGATTTAATCAAATTCAAGCAGCCCTTGCCTCTGCCGAACGAATTTTCGATACATTGGAGACTAAACCATCCATTGTAAACAAACCTGATGCTAGTAAACTACCAAATAAGGTCAATGGAAAAATTGAGTTTAAAAATGTATGGTTTGCCTATCAGGAAAAAGATTGGGTGTTAAAGGATGTTAGCTTTTCCATTTCTCCTGGTGAAACAGTCGGAATTGTCGGGGCAACCGGTGCAGGAAAAAGCTCCATTATTCAGCTAATCAATCGTTTTTATGATATTCAACAAGGAAGTATTCATTTAGATGGGGTGTCGATAAAAGATGTTGAGATAAGTGATTTACGTAAGCATGTGGGGATTATTCAGCAGGATAGCTTTGTGTTTTCAGGGACGGTATTTGATAATATTCGCTTAAATAATCGAGACATAAGTGATGAAGATATTATTCGTGCTGCGAGCTCTGTCGGCATTGACCCTTTCTTTAGTCACTTACCTAACCAATATGAAACCTTACTAGGAGAACAAGGAACGGTTCTATCAACTGGCCAAAGACAGCTTCTCTCTTTTTTACGCGCGATGATTGCAAATCCTGATGTGTTAATTTTAGATGAAGCAACGGCAAATATTGATACAGAAACAGAAATTGTTGTCCAAGATACACTTAAGAAAATCTCAAAAAACAGGACGACAATTATCATTGCACACCGCCTCTCCACCATTCAGCATGCCGATAACATCATCGTTTTAGATAAAGGAAAGATTATTGAAATGGGTGACCACGCAAGTCTTCTCCAACAAAAAGGCGCCTATTATCGGTTATGTATGAATCAAAACGAACAAAAAATGGCCAAAAAGCAAAAGAAGAGATTGTATCAGTAATAAACACAATGACTACCTTACTTTCCTATGTGAATAAGGTAGTCATTTTTTCATTGCACTACTAATTGTTTTATGGTTGTCACTAAATTGAGTCGGTGAAACGCCTACGATTCTCTTAAAAATTCGACTAAAATATAACTCGTCCTGATAGCCTACGCTTTGGCTAATCTCTTTAATACGAAAATCAGAGATTGCTAATAATTCCTTCGCACGGTCAATCCGTACATGAGTTAAATAATCAATCGGGCTGTAGCCAACATACTCTTTGAAAAGGCGAGCATAATGACTCGTACTCAAACCTGCCATTTTTGCTAAATCTGTTAAAGTCATATGTACGTGATAATTGGTTACTATGTAGTCGATCGTTGTATCGATGGCCATTGTTGAGTTTCCAGCGATTTTTTGCGACCGAAAATCTTGAACAATCATGAGCAATAATTCCTGGAAATGTAATTTACGTCGCATCGCTACAGTTGGACCTCTACGTTGGGAAAGTTGCTGGATGTGATCTAATTCATGAATCATGTTACCGCTATTTGTAATCGAAAACACTCCTTGTAAAGGAAAGGCTGTGCTATCAGGAGACTCGAAATGCCAGTTTTGTTTTTCTTCATATGCCACGGCATACGTAAAACGTACAAAGTAAAATTCAAGTGGATTGGAAGACGAGGTCCTTTTTTCACAAATCATGCCTGGCTTAAATACTACAAGTTTACCAGGGCTTAATTTATATTTTGTTCCATCCATCGTAACCTCCCCGCTCCCTTTTGTAATCAACCAAAGAGAATGGTGCCTTTGCTCGCGAAAGGGTTTGTACCAATCGGGTTTACATCTTTTGTAACCAGATAACAAAATGGAAAAAATCAAGCGATTTAATTGCTTTGCTATTTTCCCGGTATTCACCACAACACATCCTTTTTCTACCAAACATAAGAATCACCTTTATACTATACATCAACTTTTACAAATATTCCAAAAATATAACAAATCGACAAATCACCATATGCCTACGCACGTTTCTCAAAAGCGTCCCATAAAATGTCATAAATGGGGTGATGATTTGAAACGTTGGTTGAAATTCTTTATTTTAGTTTACCTCTCCGTCTTATTTTTCGGGAGCTTTTTAGCGATAGCGGTTTTGTGGATGGATATACTTGATGAACCTCTACACTTGCAGGAAAATATCAAAATGGTTTTATATTACTTTTTCGCTGGTGCTATTGGCGGCTCACTAAGACACCTATATATGTTCTGTTCCCATTACATGAATGATAAATTAATTGATCCCCGGCACTGGGTTATGTATATATTCTTTCCACTCTTTGCGACGGGAACGGCAGTTATTGCCGTCACCTTAATTCAAAGTGGTATTTTATTAATTGATTTTACCGACAATATTGACGGTCCATTTGCACAAGTAAGTGTCGCCTTTTTTGTTGGATTTGGCTTCAATCGGTTCCTCAATAAATTGAATGAAATATCAACAGGAATGTTTGACATGAGAAGAGTGAGACAAAAACAGGACTGAGGTTGCGCACCTCAGTCCTTGCTTTTTTCTTGGCTCTGTTCAACGTTGTTGATTACCGCTTCAGGCGGACGCTTTCCGTGGGCATGGCCTCAGCCTCCTCAACAAGCAAGCTTGTCTGCGGGGTCTTCACCTCATGCTATTCCCACTGGAGTCGCCGCCTTCCGCTACACTTATAATTCTTCAATAATCAAGTAAATTAACAAAGCCTTTTTGTTAAATTAAATTCGCAACTACATATAACAACACGATGCTCACCATAATCGTAATATTGGTGGCGGTTGCAATTAAGCGAATGTTTTCATTGCTATACTTAAATTCAACTGCAAACGGAATCGCAGATGCTGCAACTGGTAATAGTAAGCCAATTAAAATGGTGTAACGAAACATTTCCTCGAACGGGAGTAAGAAAAATAAGGTTAGCCCCACCAGTAAACCAACTCCGTACCGGAATGTTAAAAACTTAAGCAACGGCTTCACAAATTGCTTTTCAAATCTAAAATTTAAATACAGCCCTAAAAGTAGTAAACTTAGCGGTATGTTGGCTCCTGATATCGTGCTAGCCACATCAATAACCATTTCCGGTAATTTAATATGATTTAAATTTAAAATACTCGCGAATATATAGGTCATTAACGGAACTGATTTCACAAGCTTTTTTACAATTTCAATCGGCTTAAGGCTTAGCCCCTCTTTCGAGAAATAACTTCCTAAAATATAGGAAACACCAAAGACAATAAAGGATGTTCCGACATCAAACATACTGAAGTATGATAATCCATCGATTCCCCATAATGCAAAAACGAGAGGAAATGCGAACAAACCAACATTAAAACCTGAGGACATCATCAAAAATGTCCCTTTTAATTCTTTTTCCTCATTTTTAAAGATGACTAGACCCAGTAATGAAACGATAATTCCATAAACCAGGACAATAATAGGAAGCAAAATAAGATTCGTTTGAATCTCTACCGAATCGAACGTCACTACCACTAGTGCAGGAAGTGTTAGCTTAAATATAATTCTGGAGATTACCTCTCCATCCTTCTCCCGCAAAACACCAATCTGTTTCAGTAAATATCCAATTCCAATAATAATAACAATATAGAAAAATTCCGCATTCATACTAGTATGCTCCTCTAAGTTGCCAGGACTTATGTTCCTTGTCCTACCTAAGTTTCCCATTACCTACGGATTTTTCCGTAGAATGATAGGTTTCAAAATCATATTCTATCATACTTTTTTAGTTTTCTAAAAAATATAATAATGAAAATGAGATTTTAGTTTTAAGGAGATGGTTCAGGTTAATCCGCGCTACTTCTACCCGATAGGAAGATGAATAGTGAGAATAAACCAGTTTCCATCCAATTCTGCAGTCATTTCTCCATTCATTTTTTCAACAAGTTTTTTAGACAGATATAGACCTAGACCACTCGCTTCCGTATTGGTTCGACTGGTAACTTCCGTATAGAATCGCATAAATACTTTTTCGACGGCAACTTTACTATCGGGTTTTATATCATTTTTTACGTTCAGAGTGATATATTTTTCATTTCTACTGTAGCTAATTACGGCATTACTATTAGCATAACGAAGGATATTCTGTACGATATTTTGGATTACACGTGTTAGCATTAACTTGTCAGCAATAATTTGCCGATTCATTCGTTGCTCCTGAAATTGAAGGTCTATTTTCTTTTCTTCGAACTGATCATAATAAGTCAGGAATATCTCCTCTACTAGATTTGAAAGCGAAATCGTAGTAAAACTAACTTCACGTTGATTTGTTTCAATACGCGCCAACTCGTAAAAATGGTCTGTCATTTCAATTAGACGCATCACAGATTGTTCGATAACTTTTACATAATGCAACCTCTTCGTTTCATCAGTCGTTGCATGTAATAATTGCACATAGCCCTTAATTGACGTGAGAGGTGTTCGTAAATCATGAGATAGCCCCGCAATGGATAGCTTCACATTCTCTTCCATTTGTTTTGCTTGACGATTTTTCTCCTCAAACGCATCAACCATTTGATTCAATTCATCGATCAACTCCATCAGCGCCTTCTCACGAAAATCTAACGATAATCTTCCCCCAAAGGCGGACCGATTAGGAAGCTCCTTAACTTCACGTTTCAATGTCAACAGCTGTTTCTTTAGTAAAAAAATATAAAAAAGAAGCGCTAATGCAAGTAAGACAAAAATCCATCCCCACATCGTAGTACGCTCCTTTCAATCGAATTTAAAACCAATACCCCAAACTGTTTTAATATAGTTTGTACCGTTTTGGTTAAGTTTGTTACGCAAATTACTGATATGCATGTTAACTGTTTTATCACTATCAAAGAATGGTTCCTTCCAGACACTTTCATAAATATTAGCACGGCTGAACACTTTTTGTGGATTCTCTAAAAAAAGAAGAAGAATCGCGTATTCACGTCCGGTCAGATGTATGTGTTGTTCATTCATTTTCACTTCACGCGTGTCTAAATTAACACGGATGTTCTTATAATGAATTTCTTTCATTGAGCTAAAAGATGCTTTTTCAGCATGACGTAATTGAATTTGAATTCTTGCAAGAAGTTCCTTCACATCGAAGGGTTTTATGATGTAATCATCCGCACCATTCGTCAACAACTCGAGTTTCGAATCCTGATCATTCTTTGCTGAAATAACAATTACAGGAATGCTCGAGTGCTGCCGGAGTGTCTGAAGAAACTCCTCTCCATTCATCCCAGGCAACATCAGATCTAATAGAACAACATCAATTTGATTTTGTTCAAAGAGTAATTTTCCTTCAGTCCCTGAAAAAGCACTGAGTGTTTGAAAATTGTGGAGCTCCAAGGTTTCTTTAATAAGTGAATGAATCGCCATATCGTCTTCAATTATTAGTATCGTTGTCATATCTTTCCCTACTTAATATCTGTTCGATTAAATAATAGAATTCCTATTGTTGATGATAACACGATTGTAATAACACTTACCAATATCATCTCAGGAAATCTCGCAATATCCACTGGGCTTGCAAAATCTGAATAAAATAAGAATGATTCAGTAAACCAGAAAGTGACGTGCTTAAAGTTTTCAGTTTGTTGGAAGATTCCCGCACCAAATCCTGTTCCAATTGTATATATAAAACTCCAAACCAATGAGATGGCACTAGTTTTGGTTAAAAAACTAATCATCACAAATATCGATACATTAGCCAATATTAATATATAAAGAGTACTAAAAGATTTTACCGCAAAGCTAAGGTAATGACCAATTTCAGCAACACCCCCAAAACCAAATACGATTGAATAACTAATAATACCTAGAGCGCTCATAACAATCACTCCAACGAGAGTAAGCAGTGCAGCTACCACAAATTTTGATAGATAATAGTGTGTGCGGCTGCGACCTAATGACAAGGTATTCCGAATGGTACCATTTTGAAATTCTTCCCCAATAAAGAAACTCACAAAAGCACTGATGACGAGCAAGATAGTTAATGCGTTTTTCTCCATCATTAAAATACCCGTTGCACCGTTTATAACTGTATCAACTGCTTGGACTAGTTCTGCCCCAAAATGTACGGCTAATTTGCTATTTGCAGCTTGATAGATAGGTAGAACTGATAAAATAACCAAGACAATCCATAATTTTTTACTTCGTATTAATTTAATTCTCTCCGCTGTTAAAAGATTAAACATGTGTGGTTCCCCCTGTTAATTGCAAGAAATAATCTTCGAGTTTTTGTCTAGTTGTACCGATTCGTGTTACATCCACATTTGCAAGAACCAATGTGCGATTGATAGCTGCAACATCATCCAGGCGTTCAAATATATGGATATCCGTTCCGTTTACAACTTGATAATCCTTAATTCCAAGTTCGTCTAGTACGACAACTGCACGTTGCACTTCAGTTGTTTCTAATTCGATGTACCTGCGAGTTTCACGAGCTAACTCCTCTTTAGAAAATTCACGAATTAATTTTCCATCATGCAAAATCCCATAATGTGTCGCAAGCTGTGAAAGCTCATCTAGTAAGTGACTTGAGAGCAACACTGTAATCCCACGTTCTGTCACCAGTCGTTGAATAATTTCTCGCATTTCCACAATCCCTGATGGATCAAGACCGTTTATCGGCTCGTCTAAAATGAGGAATTCAGGGTTTGAAATTAGAGTTGACGCAATCGCTAAGCGTTGACGCATCCCTAAAGAGAAGTTTTTCGCTTTCTTCTTCCCTGTATGGCTAATGTTCATTAATCTAAGCAGTTCTTCAATTTCACGATCACTTACTCCACCATTCGCGGCTTGTACCCTTAAATTTTCTCTTGCTGTCAAATCAGGATATAAAGCAGGCGTTTCAATCGATTGTCCCATTTTACGCCTAGCACGTTGCAATCCCTTTGTTCCTGTCTGGCCGAACAGTTCGATATTACCCTCATCAACTTTTATTAACCCCATCACTGTCCGCATGAATGTCGATTTTCCTGCACCATTCTCACCAATTAATCCGTAAATCATCCCTCGTTTTATTTCAATCGATACTTTATCGAGTGCTTTATGGTTACCGTATATTTTTGAAACATTCGTAGCCTTAAGAATTATTTCTGACATAAAAAAATCGTCCTCTCACTGTTGATAAACTTAGTATAGGTCCGAGGTATAAATAATTAGACTAGAAAAGTATAAAGAAAGTGTAAAGAAATCAAACAAAAAATACAGTGCATTTCATCTAACACAATCTAATTTCAAGTAGACATATCGGAATAATTAGATTAAACTATATGTACATATAAATTACTTATCCAGAGAGGTGGAGGGACTGGCCCGATGAAACCTCAGCAACAGATTCCTTGGAATACTGTGCTAATTCCTGCAAGCTTACATGCTTGAACGATGAGTGAGGTTATTCGGTTCTTAAAAAACCTCTTCTTATCTAAGCCACTTTCGAAAGGAGAGGTTAATCATGGCCTTATTTAAAGTAAATGAAGAGAAACGGAAAAATTTTATTATTCAAAAGTTAAGTGAGTCCAATCATTATAAAAATGATGGTAAACATCTCTTTGAACTATCCCTGTCCGATTTAGAACATGAATACTATAGGCTCCAATCAAAAGGACACCCACATACTGGTCATGGATCAATACGGTGGATAAACATTTAATGCTCAATGAACATACTAAAAAAGCTAGGTCACCATGTGACTCTAGCTTTTTTGATTGGGACAGAGGGACAGGTCCCTTGTACCACAAATCATTTATACTTAAACACTCTTTTCTCAAAATCCCCACTAACTTTCTTCCTATTTTTGGGTTCCATCATGCTATAATATAAAGAAATACATATGAATTAAACGAAGGGATGAAGCCAGTTGGTCAAAGTTGAAAATGAAGTTTGGGAATGGATAAAGGCTTTATTTATTGGTCTGATCATCGCAATAATTGTTCGTACATTCTTTTTCACACCCTCATTAGTTGAAGGTGCCTCCATGAACCCTACCTTACACGACCAAAACCGTGTGATTGTTACGAAAATTGGTGAGCCACAAAGGTTTGACATCGTTGTATTTCAGGCAACTGAGGAAAAAAAATATGTCAAGCGAGTTATCGGATTACCAGGCGATCGTGTCGAATACAAAGACGATATTTTGTATATAAATGGACAACGATATGATGAACCTTATCTAGCTACATATAAAAAGGAAGTAATAGACGGGCCATTAACGTATTCATTCACTTTACAAGAGACCCCATTACGTAGTGAGGTCGTTCCTGAAGGACATTTGTTTGTCATGGGTGACAATCGGAGAAACAGCATGGACAGTCGGCATATAGGAGCAATACCAATGGAGACTATTATCGGGACAACAAGACTCGTCTATTGGCCATTAAAAGAAATAAAAATAGTTGATAATGGTATCGGAGAGTAAGACTGGGACAGAGTCCACTGTCCCACTGAGTGAAGGAACATGTAATCGTACTAAAATTAATAAAGACAGGTCAGTGTCCATATTGGTACACTGGCCTGTCCCTTTGTTGGAAGTTATGAAATTAATACGCTGTCCAGCCAGCATCTCCAGTTACAACTGTTCCGTTTACGAAGCTTGCGTCATCTGAAGCAAGGAATAAAGCAATTGTTGCAATTTCTTCTGGTTTTCCTGTGCGTGGGTTAATCGCCAATCCTGGCATAATGCGACCCATTCCGAAATCACTTCGACCTGTCATTGACGCACTGATATTTGTTTCAACACCACCTGGAGCAATTGCGTTACAACGAATACCATTTTGTGCGTACATAAATCCAGTGTTCTTCGTAAATCCAACTACCGCATGCTTAGAAGCCGTATACGCCGCACCCGCTCTAGCCCCTTGAAGTCCACCAGCAGATGCTACGTTAATAATCACACCAGCTTGTTTCTCTAAGAAGATTGGAAGTACTTTACGTGTTGCACGCATGACGCTAGTTGTATTGATTGCAAATATTCTCTCCCACTTTTCGTCTTCAATTTCACCAGCAGGTTCAAAGTTGTCCATGATTCCAGCATTATTTACTAAAATATCCACTGTTCCATACGTATTCACAGCAGTGTCGATTAAGTGTTGGATATCTTCTTCTTTTGCAACATTTGCCATAACAGCGATTGCTTCGCCACCGTTGGCTTTTATTTCTTCAACCGTTGCATTAGCAGCTTCAATATTAATATCGGAAACGACTACCTTCGCGCCTTCTTTCGCATAAAGAATAGCAATTGATTTTCCCATTCCTGAAGCAGCACCAGTTACTACAGATACCTTATTTTCAAGTCTCATGTTCATTCCTCCAATTATGATAGAATGCATTAGAATTAATAAACAGTTGTTTACTATTCAATAACTACTTTTAGTATAATAAAAGAGTTAATCCGCTTACAATCAGCAAAATCGTTTCATATTGTTTACTAACCAACAAAAACCAACCCTTTTGTATATTATTTCAGGTAACTAAACACAGGAGGAACTACATGTCCAGTAAAAATGATTATCTAGACCGAAGAATAATTAAGTCGAAGAGAGCAATGAAGGATGCCATTTTAGTATTGTTGAATGAAAAGGATTATGAGGAGATTTCGATAACTGATATTGTGCGAGTAGCGGACTTAAATCGTGGTACATTTTACAAACATTATCAATATAAAGAGGACATTTTGAATGAAATTTTAAACGAAGTAATAGAAGATTTAATCGAATCCTACCGTGAACCATATAAAAGAGTTGAATTACTTGAAATCCGAAAACTAACGACATCCGCTGTAAAAATCTTTGATCACGTATATAAATATGCAAATTTTTATACCCATATCGTTAAAACAACCAACCTGACAAGCTTTCAAAACAAGTTTTGCACTGTCTTAAAGGAGCTTGTGTTAACTGACTTACATGATTCCTTTAGTAACCAAAGAATTGATAGAGAAATCCATGCCAACTATCAAGCCTATGCGATATTGGGTATGGTGATAGAATGGATAAACGGCGGATTCAAATACAGTCCTAATTATATGGCGGAGCAGCTTCTCGAAATCATTAAGTATAACCGAGCAGATTCTGTTGTAAAGCCAATGATTAAAAAATAGCTGTGTTAAATGACAGGTACATTATCCATTTTGGCACAATGTACCTGACCTAAGTATTAACTGAAGAAAGTTGCATCTCCTACATCTACATACATGGCTTTTCCTGTAATTGCGTCGATTGCCCGGACATGGCCAACCGTACTCGGAAAACTAGGAGTATATGCCAGTGTATAGATGGACTTTCCATCTTCATCGTATTCACGGATGAACATTAATTCCATTTTCAAATGTTTCTTATAGATTTCCTTCGCTTCTGCAATCGTAACTTCAGGAGATGTTCGTAAATTTTCAAATATATCCGCATCAGGTAAATCTACGTTTACATGCGTGATTTTCCCTGTAAACTGCCCTACTTGAATGATTGAAACATGTTGATCAATTCGAACTCCATTATGATACACATGAATATAGAATGCATAGCTATCCTCTTGCTCAATATATTCGTCCCATTCGTCTTCATCAAAGTTTTCCTCTTCAAACTCCCCATCTATAAATTCATCTGGTGTAAAACCTTCATCCTCAACTTCTTCCACCTCATCTTCGAAATTATCCATTTCGGTTTCAGAGGCTTCTAAACGGAACCTTTCATGCGCATCAGGAAACAGCGTAAACAACACTTCTAGCGCACGTTCCTTCGCACGGTCTACGCCAATGTCTTCCCCACCACTGTTATACTCTTCACCGCTTACAACCTGTAGAAGCAAATTCGTTTCTTCATCAAAGCATAGCTTAATCACATGGTCATCACTTTCTTCCATGTCAAAACTATATTCACCAATCGACTCTAGTGTAGACCAAATTTCAATCACTTTGCCTTCCTTGACCCGTTTATCTAAAAGCTTGTACCCAGCTGTTAAGCCGATTAATTCATAGATATTATGATTATGAACTACCATTTTTTCGATTTCTGAATCCATCTCAAACTCTTCTCGAATACTAGATGATTCAGAACCGTTAACAGGGATTTCCATAAGCTGCTCAATCACACTATAAGCTAGATGGTATTGATCATCCCCATTTTCAAATATATCTCGATTAAATCTTTGAATACTTAACTCGAACTTTATACCATTAATGTATTTGTCCAAAGCTTCCTCTTCTGATACTACGATATCGGTATAACGAACTTCATACTCTTCATCATCCGCACAATAAAAGCTTGTAATTTGTCCCGACGTTGAAACGGAAACGGTAAAACCAGTACTATGGATAAAGATTCCGTACTTTTCATCTCTCTTTTCATATGAAATCATATACGGATTATCTAAATCTAGAATGGCAGATAGTTCAAATTCCTTTTGATCCGGATAAAAGGTATCGACAAATTTTTGTGCTATTTCAGCCATTTGTTCTTTTTGAAGATTACCTTTTGAAGGTTCATCCATTAATGAAAATCCAACAAGCTCCCCGTTTTCATTTAAAGAATAACTACCGATTTCCTCATTCGTCTCGGCATCAACTATTTCAAAACTACTTTCATCAAATTCTGACTCTTTATCGTATACTTTGACTGGTAAAAAACGCTGTATTTTCCCCAATGTTTCACTCATGATTGTCCTCCAATAAACCGTCTTATATGGTATTTTACCATTTCAGTCGATGATTGAAATATGTATTTTTCATATATCTTCCAGGTTGCTACTTAGGTAGTAATTTTACAAGTTTCTCTTGAAAATAAAGTGATTTTCCTTATGATTAATAAGTACCATAGTTACAATAGTAAAGGAAGATATCATGAAAAACGTATTAAAAACATCCATCCTTCTATTCATCATTACTATATTATCCGCATGTACGGGTTCTGTTGACAGTAAAGGGATTCAGGATTTAGCTGACAACGTAAAAAAAGCCAGCGAAGTGGTTGGTTCACAAGAACTAGAAGAAGTCAGCGATGCAGTTGGAAATGCTGCTGAACTTGCCGGTGAGATCGAAAGCTTAGCTGATGTCCTTACGAAATTACCCGAAGAGGTTAATGAAGATAATGTTGTTACGGCTCATATTGAATCATGTTATGACGGTGACACATGTAGAGCCATCGTTAACGGGCAAAAGGAATCCCTTCGATTTTTACTAGTGGACTCTAGTGAAATTAAAGGTGGGCCAATGCCGTATGCTGAAGAAGCTCGTGATTTCCTAAATGATTTAGTTGAGGGTAAAGAAATTGTTCTTGAGTTGGGTAAAGGTGATAGCCGTGATAAGTATGACCGTTTGCTTGTCTACGGATTTCTACCAAGTGGAGAAAACATCCAAGAAATGATGCTTAGAGAAGGACTACTCACCGTACGGTACATCTATGAAGATCAAAAATATCTTAATGACTATACTGACGCTCTTGAAGAGGCAAAAAATGCTAAAATCGGTATTTGGTCCATACCAGGTTACGCTGGTTACGACCAACCATATAATGTAGATGCTGTAATACGGTAATAACTTATCCAATGATCAAATTAATTCCGTATATTACCTACCAAAAAAGATAAATCTACCGTTAGAGGTGATTTGATGAACGTTATTTGGGGGATATTCGGAATTTTTGTAGTTTTAGGGATTGCTTTATTACTTTCCCAAAAACGGCGAAGTATTAATCTCCGTACCATTCTTATTGGTTTACTCATCCAGTTTAGCTTTGCATTCATCGTTTTAAAATGGGAAGCAGGAAGAGCAGCACTTAAATGGTTTTCAGCGAGAGTTCAAGATGTTATAAATTATGCGAATGAAGGTATATCTTTTCTATTTGGTTCATTGGCCAATACCAATGAATTCGGAGTCATCTTTGCTTTTCACGTATTAACCATTATCGTCTTCTTTTCGTCACTCATTTCTGTTCTTTATTATCTTGGGGTGATGCAATGGTTTATTAAGATTATTGGCGGAGGCTTATCTAAGCTACTTGGAACCTCCATGACTGAATCTATGTCTGCAGCAGCTAATATCTTTGTTGGCCAGACAGAAGCACCGTTAGTCATCCGGCCTTACTTAGCAAAAATGACAAACTCTGAACTTTTTGCCGTCATGACAGGAGGACTTGCTTCTGTTGCAGGGTCCGTTCTTGTTGGGTATGCACTATTAGGTGTTCCCTTAGAATACCTTCTAGCAGCAAGTTTTATGGCTGCACCATCTGGGCTTGTTTTAGCAAAGATTATGCTACCTGAAACCGACCGCTCTAACGTCAAAGAATTCGAAATGGAAAAAGATACAGATTCTACGAATGTCATTGATGCAGCAGCACGTGGTGCAAGTGATGGTTTACAGCTCGCTTTAAATGTCGGGGCCATGTTATTAGCTTTTATTGCACTAATTGCGTTAATTAATGGGATTTTGGGTGGTATTGGAAACATCTTTAATTACGACGCGTTAAGTCTTGAAGGAATATTGGGTGTTATCTTTTCACCTATAGCATTTGCGATAGGTGTACCATGGGCAGAAGCGATTACAGCAGGAAGTTTTATAGGTCAAAAGTTAGTCTTAAACGAATTCGTTGCCTATTCCGCCTTTGCTCCTCAAATTGGCCAACTAACTGAAAAAACCGTTATCGTTGTAAGTTTTGCTTTATGTGGCTTTGCCAATTTAAGCTCAATGGCGATTTTACTTGGGGGATTAGGTGGACTAGCACCTTCTCGCCGATCTGATATCGCTAAATTAGGGTTACGAGCAGTTGCTGCTGGAATGCTAGCTTCCTTACTAAATGCAGCCATTGCCGGGATGTTTATTTAAAGGATAAGGTTGACCTTACCCAATAAATAATTAATAAGAAAACCTCCAAACACTTATGTTGGGGGTTTTTGTTTTTCTTATTAATATGCACCTTGCTTCACATCGTCTGAAACAATTAATTCGGCCTCTGTGGATTCAATTATATCTTGAATACTGTATCCGTTCGCTACCTCAACTAGCTTCAATCCGTTCTCTGTTACATCGATAACTGCTCGATCTGTAATAATTCGATCAACGACTCTTTTACCGGTGAGTGGTAAACTACATTCCTTCAGAATCTTCGGTTGACCATGCTTATTTACATGTTCCATAATGACGATTGTCTTTTTCGCACCATGCACTAAATCCATCGCACCACCCATACCTTTAATCATCTTACCGGGAATCATCCAGTTAGCTAGGTCGCCATTCTCAGCTACTTCCATTCCCCCTAGAATTGCAATGTCAATATGCCCACCGCGTATCATTGCGAATGATTCAGAACTGCTAAAGAAACTTGCACCTTGAATGGCCGTGACTGTTTCTTTTCCAGCATTAATGAGATCCGGGTCTACCTCTTCCTTTGAAGGATAAGGTCCAATACCCAATAATCCATTCTCCGATTGCAAAACCACATGTTTATTGTCAGAAATATAATTCGCCACCATTGTCGGCATTCCGATACCAAGATTCACATAATTTCCGTCCTGAATTTCCTGCTCCGCCCTTTGTGCAATCTTCACTCTTACGTTATTCGACATCACTAGACCTCCTTAATTACTAACCGTTAATCGTTCAATGCGTTTTTCGTGTTTACCAACAATAAGACCTTGGACATAAATACTTGGTGTGTGTATTTCATTCGGGTCGAGTTCGCCAACCTCGACGATTTCCTCTACCTCTGCAATCGTATATTTTCCAGCAGCAGCCATCATTGGATTGAAGTTTTGTGCTGTTTTTCGGTACACTAAATTCCCCATTTTATCCGCCTTCCAAGCCTTTACTAAACTAAAATCAGCGGTTAACCCTTCTTCTAATAGATATTCTTTTCCATTAAACTCTCTAGTTTCTCGTCCTTCAGCTATTGGTGTACCTACTCCAGCCGGTGTGTAGAATGCTGGAATCCCCGCTCCTCCAGCACGAATTTTTTCTGCTAACGAACCTTGTGGGACAAGTTCAACCTCTAATTCCCCGCTTAAAACCTGTCTTTCAAATTCTTTGTTTTCTCCTACATAGGAGGAGATCATCTTTTTAATTTGTTTGTTTTGCAATAGGATACCGAGTCCCCAATCATCTACACCACAATTATTTGAAATGACAGTTAAATCTCCTACATTCGTCTTACGTAGACCATGAATCAGATTTTCCGGAATTCCTACAAGGCCGAAGCCACCTACCATTAAAGTCATTCCATCTTTGATACCGCTAACAGCTTCTTCAAAGCTTGTAAATATTGTTTTCATACATTTCCCCTCCTACAATACTTCTCAACGCCACTCCGTTTCGAAATTTTCAGTATCTTCTTAATAAAATTTTACAACAACCATATTTATCCGTAAAATGAATAATAAGAATAATCAATATTACGAATTGGAATAAAAGGAGTATTCAATGGAACTGAAAGATTTACGCTACTTTATGGAAGTTGTCGATTATGGAAGTTTTACAAAAGCAGCAGTTAACACCTATATATCGCAGCCCACATTAAGTAAGTCCATTAAAAAATTGGAAACTGACCTCAATGTCGAGCTGTTTGAACGGTCAACCCGAAAGTTGGTTTTGACGGATGCGGGTGAAATTGTCTATAAGCAAGCAACTAAAATCCTTGGCTCTACCAAAGAACTTCATACTCTACTAGATGATCTTATGAATCTGCCAACCGGTACGATTAAAATTGGGATACCCCCTTTGATTGGTACTCTTTTCTTCCCAACTATTGCCGGGAAGTTTGGCATGCAACATACACACGTTTCACTAGAATTAATCGAACTTGGGGCCAAACGGATTGAACACCTTGTTGATGATGGACAAGTTGACGTTGGAATTGTAGTAAATCCAACAGACAACAAAAGATTTAGCGTCCAACCATTTATCAAAGAAGAATTTATGCTCTTTACTCACCCGGATCATCCATTCTCAAATGAGGAAACTATTAAACTAGAACAATTACAACATGAATCGTTTATTCTATTTAATCAAGAATTTGCTTTGCATCATTTAATTATCCAGCACTGTCAGCGTGCAGGATTTACTCCAAACATTGCGTATGTAAGTTCGCAATGGGACCTAATCACCGAACTGGTCATCGCTCAGCTTGGGATTACCCTTTTGCCAAAATCCATTTATTCGAAAATGGATGAATCCACCATCACAATGATTCCAATAGAATCCCCACCAATGTGGGAGCTGTCGGTTATTACAAAAAAAGACCGATACCAGTCCTTTGCGGTAAGGGCGTTATTGGATTTTCTTGGTGAGGCGTTTAACCATTAACAAAACCCTTTATTAAAGAATTCTTATAAAAAAAACCTACAAACAAGTTTTATATGTTTGTAGGTTTTGCTATTACTTATTTCGTAACTTCCCTTGTAAACGCTTCCGCCTTCAACAAAATCTCATCCCGCTTCACTTCGTATAACCCATAAGGTACCAAGCGTAAACCTGGTAAGAAATCACAGGTTAAAAAGAGTAACGTATACAGTATATCATGGAATGGAAATCCACGTTCTTGCAGGGTTTGAAGAAGATCATCATGATATTCGACTGCTTTATCAAATGATGAACTCGTTGTCATCATTCCTGTAAGTGGTAATGGAATTTCAAGGATGATTTCCTCACCATCAACAATAACGATTCCCCCGCCTATTTCATGTACGCGCGTTGCAGCTTTAGCCATTGCTTGTGGACTTCTACCAACAGCCAGTAATTCTGTGGTTGTATTATACGTCGAGGCCATTCCATCAAGCGTAACAGCAAATCGCTCCAAGATGGCTCTGCTTATCCAATTCCCACGACGATCAATCAACGCGGAATACATAAGCCCTTCTTGATCAGACAAATCGGCGTAACCATCCACAGACGGGATTATCGTATCCTTCCTAGCAGTAATGACATTACTCTTAAAATAAGAAACAGGTAACGGTTGTTGTTCATCATGATGTGGATATTGATAAAGTTTTGGGTTTTCGAGAACAGATTTCGGAAATTCAAACGCTTCACGTACAGCGTATTTCATCCAGTCTACTTCAGGCATCGATGCCAATAATTGACCATTTTCAGCGACAATTTCGCCACCTGCTACAACTAAATCAGGTCTAAAATCGACTAAATCAGGTAGTAATAGGATGTCTGCCTTTCTTCCTGGTGCTATTCCGCCGATATAATCCTCGAGACGTAGAAAAGTTGCGGCATTAATTGTCACCATTTGGATGGCATCCATGACAGGTACCCCGAGTTCGACCGCTCGACGCACAAGTCCATCGACAAAGCCTTCTCTTTCAATAAAACCAGGGTGTGGCCCATCCGTTGTCATGACGATTCGACTTGTATTAACGTTTCCTTCAGTTATCATTTTTATCACTTCTTCAAGGTCCGGCCTGAGCGAACTGTTTCTAAGTGTCGTCCACATGCCTAATCGAAGTCGATCGAGTGCCTCTTTTGCGGTAATCGCCTCATGACAGGCTGTCACACCTGATGCGACAATCGCATTCAATTTTTCATATGAACAACCTGAAGTATGCCCATCAGAAATTTTTCCAATCTCTTTGACATAGTCCATTGTTTCAAGCAAGAATGGATCTCCATTATAAAGCAACGGCCAACGTGTGACTTCCGCTGAACCAACTACCTCATCCATTGCTAAAAGCTCCCTGATGTCCTCATGGTTATACCAGTCTCGTTCACCAGGATAATCAGCTTGCGAAACCAGTCTAACAAGCCAAAGAAAGTTTCCTGGTAAAGATTTCAAGTCATGAACCATATCCATGAAGCCTTTCGCTCCCATATGTAAGTAGAAAAATAGATTATCATTAACCGAGGTGGTTGTGCCCAGTGGCAACACCTTGCTCGTCATACTGATTGGATTATAAACAACCCAAGGGTGAGAATGCGCCTCAATAAACCCAGGCGATACATACTTTCCTTCGGCATTTATAACTTTTGTATGTTCCCCCACCATTGCCTCACTTTCACCAACATACGCTATACTGTCCTTATATACGGCTACATTCATCTTTAAAAATTCTCCAGAGTACACATTAATAACTGTCCCACCTTTAATATACAAATCGGCAGGAATAGTACCCTTTGCTACTTCCACTAACTCACTTCTTTTTGCCCTAAGCTTCAAACTCCTTCACTCCCCACTCACTATATATTACGTTTTTATTTCTACCGTTTATATAACATAATAGTAATAAGAAAAGTGAATACCTGTCAATCATATTGCACAAATTTATTAAAAATTAAGATATTTGATAAAGGGACAGGTCCCTTGTCCCAGTTTCTACACAAAAGGCAGTCCGATTTGGACTGCCTTCGTTATCCTCTATTTACTAAACCGCTGAATAGCAAATGGGCGAATATCAAACGTTGTTTGATGATTTCCCGTTACTAACTCACTAAGTATTTCTCCTACGACACTACTAAATTTGAAACCGTGCCCTGAGAAGCCACAAGCAATCACAACATGGTCATACTTCGGATGTCTGTCAATGATAAAATCCTCATCTGGAGTGTTTGTATATGTACAGACCTTCCCCAGCTTGTGTTCTCCGACTTTATGAAGATAGCGCTCTGCAAAACGACTTACATCAGCACTATCTTGTTCATAGGATCCAAATTCCGGATTTGGTTTATCCATATCTCTAGGTTGACCTCCATCATGTCTTCCAATCTTAACACCCGCTCCGTTAATACTCGGAAATCCGTAATACGTTTCATCCGGTAATTCAAAGGCGAAGGCAGGGAATATGTCAGAATGATAGATTTCCTCATCTGTATCAAACCACGAAAACGTTTTTCTCACTTCCTGTAACGGCAATTCTAAGCCAACGAGCGGAAGTAGTTTTCGCGCTCCCGCACCAGGAGTGACAAGGAGTGTTTCACCTGTAAATATCTCTGTCTCGGTATTTACCTGTACATGATTCTCATAAATCGATATAGATGTAACTGGTGAATAAGGTTTAAAAATGGCACCATGTTTCAGCGCTTGCGTTTTATACGCGCTAATACAAAACTCACTCATCAGAACACCTGAATCACGTTCATAACAGCCAATGAAGCCTTCAGGCACAGTAACACCGTCCCATCTTCGCGTAATTTCCTCAGCTGACAACTGTTCAACATTTAATGAATATTTATGTGCCGACCTTATGACATTCTGAATAAATGTCGAGTGAGGTGCAGCAACATTCAAAACACCTGTTTTTATAAAAATCTCTTCTGGCGATAATTCCTGTAACTCATTCCACAGTTCCTGTGCTCTAAGCGCCATCTCAACATAGCTTTCACCTTCACCGTAGGCATGTCGAATGATTCGAGTTTCCCCATGATGCGAGCCTTCTGTATGTGGTGGATTGTGAGAATCTAGTAATAAGACACGTTTCCCTTTCTTAGCCAGATAATAGCCAGCGGCCATCCCCATCGAGCCTGCACCTACAATAATTACTTCAAAGTCCATTATGACAACCTCCAAATCAATTACAGCAGAAAACACTATAAATCTACAAGTTTGAATAAATAGAATCTTACTCCTAAGTAGATTAAAATTCAATGTGCTGTACCGTAATTTCCCTACTAAAAAAGTTCGTCATATGACGAACCTTCACATTTATTTCTCATTTAATTCTATTGCTTTTTTAATAAGAGACTCAAAAAGCTCTGGCTGAATGTCTCCCATTTTTTTAATCCTAATATGCCTCATACCTTTTCCTGAACCTTGTAATAGTGAATTATTATCGTTTTCCTGAAGTTCAACACCTCTATGGAAACCGAGATTCACATGTTTTTTGGATGATTGCAAATAACAAACCAATCCATTGTAGTTGTAATTCGGCATGGACCATTTATATTCCTCAACTAAGTTCTGTGACGTATTCAAAATAATGTCTCGTAATGCATTCGTAATGCTTTGAATTTCTTCTGGTAGATCCAAAATATACTGGTCAACCGCCTCTATTGTTCTTCCGTTTTCCATTTATTTCACCTTCATTCGTTTTCGATGTCCAACTCATAATCAACAAATACACGTCTTACGCTTCAAACCTACTCTATTTTTCGCTTCCACTTTTTTTATGTAATCTGCCGCCAGTGGAACCTTACATGCAGTATTCCCGACATCCACATGCACTTTTCCAATTTGTTCTGCAACTTGCTTCGCTTCTTCATTTAGTTCAGCCACATAGGTACCCACAGACAAGACGAAGCTATTCATAACATACCGTACGCGGTTTCGCTCTTCATGGATGTTCGTTTTCACTTGATTTAAAAGCTCTTTGATTTCTAAAATATCAAGTTGTTCATCTGGTGTGATTGATAAGTAGTTTGAATATGTACTCCATCCACAAACTGCAATCATTTCTTCTTCTGCGTTCATCCATTCTCTAGCCAATTCAAGCGCATACTCACTTTCAGCTGCCACTTGTGCAACCGTGTATTCAGCAGCCATATACCAATATGCTTTAGAAACCCAATCTTGTAACGTCTCCTTCGTCATTAACTTAGGATTCACCGAAAGACCTGCTAAATACATGGCATCGTGATTACCAGAATCATATAATTTCAGTGCTAATTCATGATCTTTCTTTACAAACTTGACAAGCTTCTTTAAATCTCCTATTTTCACTCCAAAATGAGGCTCTTTTACACCGTGATTCTGATAAATTTGCTTTATTTGTTCGGAACCTAATTTTTCAAGTTTTTGCATTATCTCATCATAGGTCACACGACTCACCCTTTCTTAAAATCTTATTTTTGATGCAACATATCCTGTGATTCTTGTGGTTTTCTACACACTCATTTATAGTTAAATTATTACAATTTAGGAGGAGAAAATAATGAAACTAGGTGCTTTTTCAGTAAGTTTAAACGTTAAGGACATCCATAAGTCAAAGGAATTCTACGAAAACCTTGGATTTAAAACGCTTGGTGGGGACATCTCTCAAAATTGGCTCATCTTGAAAAATGAGAACACTGTCATCGGATTATTCCAGGGAATGTTTGATAAAAACATTCTCACTTTTAATCCTGGTTGGGATTCAAACGCCCAAAATCTCGATTCGTTTACAGACGTTCGTGATATCCAAAAGCAATTAAAAGAAAAAGGAATCACCATGTTAACCGAAGCAGAGGAATCTGGTGAAGGACCTGCACATTTTGTAATAGAAGATCCTGACGGCAATCAAATTCTTTTCGATCAGCATCGATAAATCAAATACATAGCAACTAACAAGCCTTTCACCCGTTTTGGGCAAAAGGCTTTTTTAAAACCTATTTTGCGTTTTCGTCAGGTTGATGAATTCCGAAGATATTTCCTTCTGTATCGATATAGTAACCCTGCCACGCCATTCCAGGAAGCGCATATTTCGGCATAGCAACCTTGCCACCATTCGCCAAGATTTTCTGTTCAACAGAATCGTAATCTGCCACACCCATTGTACAAGCATAACCATTCAAAGGCTGATTTGCTCCTGGGGGAGGACTTTGCCTTTGCATCAACGCTCCATCAATACCATGCTCTGACTTGTCTCCTGTAACAGCCCCAAAGTAAGGCATCCCTGCATAATCAGACCAATCTTGAAATTGCCATCCAAATACTTCACCATAAAACGTTTTTGCACGATCCATGTCATCAACATGTATTTCAAAATGTACGATTCTTCCCATACCATTCACCCACATTCCAATTATTTTCCTACAGTATGTAAATTCTACAAAGAGGTTATTATACCTCCTCCATTATTGGAATGTAAGATAAAGGTTAATCACTTTACCACTATTTTTTTGCTTCTAGATAGCTTTTTAAGGCATTTAAATCTTTTTCACACGCTTTTTTGAAGGTACCGGCCATCGATTTATCCAATAATCTTTTGTAGACTGCTTCTTGTCCGACATGCAAAGTCTTCTTCACTTCAAAGCGAATACTTAAACGTCTCTCTCCTTTTAAGCATTTTGTATCAGTATATCACGTAAGCCAAGATTAGGTAGTTTTCATCCATACAACAAAAGCAGCCCCTAAGGACTGCTATATATTAATGCATGTACTGAATCACAAAATTACTAATAAACAAAATTGCAATCATATAGAGTGCTGGATGGATTTCCTTGCCTTTACCCATTAATAGCTTCATCACAGGATACATAATAAAACCGATTGCCATACCGTCCGCTATGCTGTAGGTTAATGGAATTAATACAATGATTAACAGTGCTGGAAAGCTTTCTGTAAAATCTTCCATCGAGATATTGACGATGTTCTGCAACATTAGTACACCAATTAAGATAAGGATTGGCGATACCGCGCTTGCCGGAACGATTTTAATTACTGGAATAAATAAAATGGATACTAAAAACATAACCCCTGTAACGATACTAGTTAGTCCTGTTCTTCCACCTGCGGTTATCCCAGCGGCTGATTCCACTGACGCCACTGTTGGACTTGTTCCAAAAACACCTGACGATAACACAGATACCGCAGTTGCTTGAAGTGACTTTTTGCTACTTTCTGGGCGTTTTAGCATATTAGTATGTCCGTGTATCAAACCAATATTTTCAAAGACTAGGACCATCGCTAATGAGATTGAAGTTAACCAAAAAATGATGTTCCCTGCTTGAGCCCATGATAATTGACCAAACACCCCAAAGTATTCTTTAAAATCAGGTGTCGATAAGGAGACGCCTTCGAAGCTTGCTCCACCAAACCAAATCGCTAATACCGACGTAATTAAAATACTTAAAAGTAGGTTACCAGGTACATTTTTAATAAATAATATAACCGTAATAATTAACCCAATGAAAGTCGTAATAACAGTCGGGCTACTAAGATCCCCAATCGCAAGTAAAGTATGCTCTGAGCTTGTGATGATACCTGCATTGTCAAACCCGATTAAAATTAACAGAATTCCAATTCCAATTGTGATTGCTTCTTTTAACGAATTCGGAATTGAAGAAGTAATTACTTTTGCTAACGGAGTAAAAGCAATTACAATGAATATCAGACCTGAAACGAATACCATCGTCAATGCTTCTTGCCACGTAAAACCACCCGATTGAACAATCGTGTAAGTAAACATTGCGTTAAGTCCCATTCCAGGAATAAGGAGTATTGGTGTATTACTCCAGAACCCGATAATCACGCAACCTAGAAAACTAGTTAAAATGGTCGCAATAATTCCTGCTTCCATCGGAATACCCGCTACTGATAATATCGTAGCATTTACAATAATAATGTAAACAACCGTTATATATGAGATAAATCCAGCAGAAAATTCTCGTCCGATTGTAGTTCCATGTTGTTGTAATTTAAAAAAACGTTCCATCTTTATCACCTCTCTAACGTCCATATAAAACACGATGTTTATCATACCATGGACTTTTACTATATTAAAAATATATAATTCATATAGAAACCATAGTTTTTTTATATAGAAGGTGAAATGGATGGATATTAAGCAACTGCGTTATTTTATTGCAATCGCTGAAGAGAAAAATATTACAGCCGCTGCCAATCGACTTCATATGTCACAACCACCACTAAGTATGCAGTTGAAGCAATTAGAAGAAGAACTTAGCGTGAAATTATTTGAGCGGAATGGTAAGAGGATGGAGTTAACCGATAAAGGTGAGCTTCTCTATAAAAGAGCACTACAGCTCGTTCACAATATCGAGGAAGTTAAAAATGAAATACAGGAAACTGAGGAAGGAAAAAGAGGCGTACTTGCTGTTGGAATTAATACGTTGTCCGTATCAAGATTTTCGAACATGTTGCAGGCCTTTCATGATAAATACCCATTAGTATCATTGAAGATTGTTCAAAATGACTCCTTTTACCTTGCAGAAATGGTAAAAACACGAGCAATTGAAATGGCCTTTGTTCGTCTTCCATTAGAGCATCAAGATTTTATTTTTCAGCATCTCGTCAATGAACCGTTTGTGTTTGTAAGCAATGAGAAAAAACAATCAGTGACACTTGAGGAGATTTCGCATCTCCCCCTCATCATACCTAGTACTGAGGGCCTAGGAAGCTACAATATTATCCACGAGGCATTCTCACGTGAGAAACTTCGTTTTACAAGCATTGCAGAATGCTCTGATATGCATGTTCTAATGGAAATGGTTAAGAATGGAATGGGTTCGACGATTGTGCCAAAATCCGTACTGGACGTATATGGAGACAACACACTCCACTCTGCCCCGATTGAAGATGCCAATCTGATTTCCTCATTGGGAGTCATCTGGCTTGAGCATCATTACGTCTCCACCCCTGCGAAAAACTTTATTGAGTTGGTGAAAGAGAGGTTATCTTGAGTGTGTTAATTGCTACGGGGGAATAGAAGTGTGATCTGAATGTATGTACTTTTCTAGTAGGACATCGTCAAGGTTTTTTTGCCTCTACGTGTACCGCGAGACTCTTCTTGCGGGACATCCCCAACCCTTCTTCACTTCTGCATGTACCGCAATACATCTCTTGCAGCGACACATCCCTATTTTTTCCACTTTTGCCCGCACAGAGATCCCTAACCTAACCCGCACACCTACACATGAAAAAAACAGCCCTACAACGTAGGACTGTTTTGTGATTTCATTTATATGTTAGATTATAATTTAACTACGTTAGATGCTTGAGGTCCGCGGTTACCTTCAACGATTTCGAAAGAAACTTCTTGACCTTCTTCTAAAGTTTTGAAGCCATCGCCTTGGATTGCTGAGAAGTGTACGAATACATCGTCTCCACCTTGTACTTCGATGAATCCGAAGCCTTTTTCGCTGTTAAACCATTTTACTTTACCATTTTGCATGAAATATGCCTCCTAAAATGAACACACAAACCATTTGTGCATTTAAAAAATTAACCATTGTACACTTACATAAATCTAAAACAAATTCACATATAACTTCAGAAGAATAGTCTAATTCAAATTGAAATTAACGATCTTTTCTAACTTTTAAACTTATATAACGCAACAAAATGGTCTACTTAATCATAGCACCGCAGATTACCAGAGTCAACCAACAAATTTTAAAATAGTCTTTTTCTACCAATAGTTGTATAGACATCTACTAGATAAGTATTATTTGCTAAAAAGCTTGGTATACTCGGCATAGCCCTCTTTTTCAAGGTCTTCTTTCGGGATAAATCGAAGTGCCGCTGAGTTGATGCAGTAGCGCATACGAGTTGGGCCGGGTCCATCGTAAAATAAATGCCCAAGATGTGAATCGGCGGTATTACTTCTGACCTCTGTACGAATCATCCCATGAGATGTATCAAGCTCTTCCACGATTTCTTTTGCATCAATCGCCTTGGTAAAACTTGGCCAGCCGCAGCCTGCATCATATTGGTCCAGCGAACTGAATAACGGCTTGCCCGAAACAATATCGACATAAATACCGTCTTTAAAATTGTTCCAGAACTCATTTTGAAACGGAGGCTCAGTACCCTGCTCCTGCGTTACATAATATTGCATGTCTGTTAGATTTTTTTTCGCCTCTTCAAATTCCTTTGCCGCCCAATGCTTTCTAATAAATGTGTCCCTACCAGATCCTTTTCGATAACGATTATAGTGTTCAGGTTTTTTCTTATAATAATCTTGATGATACTCCTCAGCACGATAAAACTCTTTCGCAGGAATGATTGGCGTTACAATCGGTTTTGAGAAAATACCGCTTTCTGCAAGCTTTTGCTTCGATTGTTCGGCAATCTCTTTCTGTTCTTCGCTATGATAAAAAATCGCTGTTCGGTAGGATTCGCCACGGTCATAAAATTGTCCACCTGCATCAGTTGGATCAATTTGCTGCCAAAAGGTCTCCACTAGCTTTTCATAAGGAAAAATGTCTGGGTTAAATGTGATTTGCACAGCTTCGTAATGGCCCGTTGTTTCAGAACAAACCTCTTCATATGTTGGGTTTTCTTTCGTTCCGCCCGTATAACCAGAAACCACTTCAATGATGCCTGGTTGTGTGTCAAACGGCTTAACCATACACCAGAAGCAACCACCCGCAAAGGTCGCTTTTTCAACTTTTTCATGTGTATTTTCCATGTACCTCTTCCTTTCACCTTTTGCTATCACCATTATATCATTTCTATCGCTTCTACAAAAAAATACGCTCATACTCTAACCAAAAATGGAAAAAGTAAAAATTAGGAGGTGTAGAAATGAGTAGTCCTTATTTATGTCCTAATTGCAAATCCAATCGTTCCAGATTTAATATTATTGAACAAGTACCAAAATCAGTGAAAATGGACCCACAAAGTGGTGAAGTTGTAGAAGAATACACTGCGAACCTTGATCCTTTTCATGTCCCATACCGAGGACCAGAAATCAAAGTTCAATGTGGAGTCTGTGGCCTAATTGAAGATGAACAATCCTTTATTAAAAGAGCCCAGAACTATAAAGCCTAGAACCACGGAGCCCTGCTAGTCGTTTTTAACAAAAACCAAAGGGACAATTCTCAAATTCCCAGTGTGTACTGGAACCAAGAGAACAGTCCCTACGGATCTAAACTCTAATATACTTCTTTAGAATGGAAATTCTTAACTCGATTAACGGTTGTGTTATCGCGCGTATTGTTTTGGTTGACAATAGCAATGTTAGTATTAGTGAGGCAATGACCAGTATCGCAATATTTCCGACGTCACTTATAAGGTCAAGCCATTCACTATTTCTGAAATACTTAATAACAAATCCATGTAACAAGTAGACATACAATGTGTGTGGTCCCCAACTTGTGAAGAAATATTGTTTTTTTGGTAGCAATGAGAAAAACGCGACCGTCATTACAATGGATACCGAATAGATTGCTAATCTTATAAGCCCACCTAGATTTTCCTGAGAAAGCGTCTCATAGGACTTTGAACCAAGTAGCCAGCCGGTATTGAATTCTGGAATGAAGTAGTAACCAATAAAAATCGCCAAAAGAACTAACGCTGACCCCACCTGAACTGCAGGGCGTTTTAACGCTGTGAAATGTTCCTTTTTACAATAGAATCCTAGTAAAAACAGTGGGAAAAAGACAAAGGTTCGTGATAAACTTAAATAGTTTTCCACGAATGGTAGATAACCAACCCCAATTCCTACTAAGACCGCAATCGCCACCGACCATTTCATTGGCAGCTTCGTATACGCATACAGCATCACATTCCAACAAAACAAACTAATTAGAAACCAGAGTGACCACTGTGGATTAAAGGGTTCAAAGAGTAGTGACTCACCCTTATATAAAAAGTAATAATAAATTGTATACAGTAATTGAAAAATTAAATATGGAATTAACAGCTTTTTCGCCGTCTTTTTAATATAGCCTTCTTTCTTAAAGCCTTTTGCAAAATAACCAGAAACTAAAATGAATGCAGGCATATGAAACGAATACACAAAGTGATAAATTGTCATGACGATTTTATGATCATTTATAAAAGGCTGGATAAAATGTCCAAAGACAACAAGGAATATTAAAATGAACTTTGCGTTATCAAAATAATACTCTCGCTTAGTAGCCATCAAATAACCTCCAAACTATTGTTATCGTATTATAGCATCAGAAGGAGGTTGTTTATGACAATGTCTTTGATTTGTAAATGTCTTATCAACTAAGAGAACTCGTTTGTAATTATACTGAAAAATCTTAATCAAAATGAAACAACTGTAATGTAAGCAGTTAATCTCGACCGCTACATCAAATACAAGGCTATTTTCCACATAAAAAAATACTCAGCATCACTGAGTACTTCCTTTTTATGTATTAAATACTTAATATCTCAGCTCATATTTTCCGAAAGAAACGTTTTCCGTGCAAGTGCAATAGTAATTAGGAAAGCTGCAAAACTTAAAATAAAAAAGCCGGTTGTATATCCCGGTATACTCTTTACTGGCACACGATCATTAATTTCCATTCCAAGAAAATATATACCGATGCCATCTCCATCTACATTACTACCAATTGACCAAAGTTCTAATCCTTTCACGAATAACGTAACAGTCAAAAAAACTAGAACAACCGAAACCAGTAATTGTGTAGGTTTATTCAATTTTACACCTCCAAGATGAGAATAACATATTCTTCCAAGATGAAAAAGATAGTTTTTATAATTTTCTGTAAAGCAACCCAAAGTATTTCTAAACCCGAAACTTTCGCCCGTGAAAATATCCAAAAAATGTGTTACTATAAATCTATTATTAGTTAAGAACATACGTAGGAGATGGAAAATAACATGCCGACTTGGCAACGAAATTTATGGGTTCTTTGGATTGGAGTCTTCTTTACAGCCTCTGGTTTCTCAATGGTTATCCCCTTCTTACCTATTTTTCTATTAGAGATCGGGGTGCACGAAAACACTGAGTTATGGTCAGGACTAATCTATGGAGCAGCGTTTTTTGCAGGTGCCTTTGCGACACCTTTTTGGGGAAGAGTTGCAGACAAATATGGACGTAAACCAATGATCATAAGGGCAGGATTTGCCCTATTTCTTGTTTATACATTAATGGCTTTTGTGACAAATCCCTATCAAATCTTAGGACTACGAGTGATGCAAGGATTACTTACTGGATTTATTCCTGGTGCGATTGCCCTCGTTGGAACCAATACTCCAACAAAAAATGTGGGCTATGCCCTTTCAATGATCTCATCAGCAGCAGCTACAGGGATGATTTTAGGACCCCTTCTTGGTGGTGGGCTAGCAGAATTATTTGGTAATCGTTGGGCTTTCGGAAGTGCTGGAATCATTGTCTTATTTGCCACAATTTTAATTATTTTCTTTGTAAGAGAAGAGAATTTTAAGGCAAGCAAGGAAAAAGGATCTGTAATCAAGGACTTTAGCATCGCGATCAGCAATCGTCCGTTCTTGCTGGTATTAATTCTAACGCTAATGGTTAGCTGTTCTACAATGATTATTGACCCGATTCTACCTTTATACATTGCCGGTATCGCTAGTAATAGCAGCTATGCGACGTTACTAACTGGTTTTGTCATCGCATTACCAGGACTCGCAAGTGCATTATTCGCACCGGTATGGGGAAAATGGGCAGATAAAGTTGGCTTCCACCGCATCTTATTTATCGGACTTTTAGGGGCTGGGATTGGAACATTGGCTCAAATTATCTTTACCCATATCTGGGGCTTCTCGATGATTCGTTTTGTATATGGAATCTTTTTCTGTGCGATATTCCCCGCTCTAAACGGGCTCATTGTTAAATACACGCCAGAAGATTTTCGTGGAAGAGCTTTTAGTTTAAACCAAACAGCCAATCAAATTGGTGGTATGTTTGGACCACTGATTGGAGGTTTACTTGGAGGTATTTTTCCAACGCAAATGCTGTTCACTGTTACAGGAATATTACTATTAGTGGCTATGGCTACGGCCTATCTAAATAATGACCAACGAAAACAGTCCGTAAAACAAGTACTTGCAAAAAGTAAATAGTTACCTCATACGCGCTAGGCTCTAATAGCCTAGCGTTTTTAATGTTAATATTATATAAAAAAAAGAACTCCCAAATAGTAAGAAGTTCAATTTCTAGTATATTTTTAGAACCCTTCTGAACCCAGTTCCATGGAGTATTTATTTCTAACCTCTAAATGAAAAAGTTGGACTTCCTTTTATATCCAGTTTAATCCTAAAAAGCCCTCCTGATAAAGGGTAATTATTCAACTGTTCTTCACTTAATCCGGTTCTTGCAGTTGTTATATACAATTCACTCAGATCTTTTCCTCCAAATACACACGATGTTACATTCAATGCTGGGACCTCAATTGCGGTTAGTTGTTCTCCTGTTTTAGGATTCCATCTAGATACTTTTGAGCCACCCCAATGGGCAATCCACAACATTCCTTCTTCATCAATCGTCATCCCATCAGGGAATCCCTCACCTTCTGGGAATGTAATAATATCAATTGGATTTTCAATATCTCCCGTCTCAATATTAAAATTAAAACAACTAACCTTTTTAGTTAAAGTATCTATGTGATACATAAACTTATTATCCGGGGACCAAGCTAGCCCATTTGATAATCCAACCTTATCTAACTTCTTTTTTACTTTACGTTTTGTATCTAAGCAATAAAGAGCACCTTGCTCTTCAGCTGAAGATTTATCCATCGTACCCGCCCAAAAACGTCCATATGCATCGCATTTACCATCATTGAATCGATTATTTTCCAAATGCCTCTCCGGTTCATCAATTAGGATAACTTCTTCCGTAGAATAATTTAAAAAGTAAAAACCATTTTCCAATACCAATACAGCTTCGTCTATATTCCTAGGAACAATTGCTCCAACATATTGTTCTAACTGAATTGCACGGTTTTCATTTGTAACTGGATTAAAAATGTTTACCTTTTTTTCTAAAATATCTACCCAATACAATAATTGTTTTGCACGGTCCCAACATGGGCCTTCTCCTAGTGTCGCTTTTACATCTAGAACCAATTCTAATTCCCCTACCACAATACCACCTCGTCCAGTTTTCATCATATATACATTATTCTGTAATGAAGAGACGAATTCCTTCTTCTACTAAACTTCTCATCCTTGTTCGTCAGAATAGTTCTTAAACCTTATTATAAGAAACACCATCCAAGGGATCAACAGCACTAAAAATAAGAAGAATGAGTGAGCCCAACACTCGGGAAACATCAGAACCGCCTCCCCATACCCACACCACTCATTCACACCTCACATATAATAAAAAATCAAGGTGAGGTGATGACATGACAGAAACAATATTTAATCGAGTTTTAACAATCGTAATTGGGTTCCTTTTATGCTGTGCGGTGTATTTCTATTTTACCGAAGACAATCCTAAGCCTGTAGCATCAAACCCTACCGCCCAAGCACCATCAACACCCCCTCCTTCAACCAATGACAAGCCGCCTCAAGTCAACGAACAAGACAATGAGCAGAAAGAAAATAAGAATGAAAATGAAAAAAATAACGAAAATGAGCAAAACAACAATAAAGATGAACAGCCGAAGGAGCAAGAAAAGGAAAAAAACGAGAATGAGCAACAGCAAAACAGCGAAGAGCAAGCTAAACCAAGTGATGATTTACCTGATATTGTCTGGGGTATCGATTCCGCAAGCGAAACCACAACCGATTTTTATGCTTGTGTAAAAGAGAATTTCGGTGATCCCGTTATCTTTGGACGCTATTTAGGTGATCGTGAAGGAATTTCAGCAGGTCTTACTGAAGAACAGGTGAAAATCATCCATGCCAAAGGAGATTTCATCCTCCCAATCTATAACCATTTCAATGATGCGACAGGTTATGACAATGGTGTCTCCCAAGCAAATGAAGCTATTAAAATGGCGGATGAGCTTGGCATTCCTGAGGGTGTAGCGATATTTGCAGATATCGAACCAGATTACCCAGTAGATTCAGAGTTTATTAGAGGATGGTTTGAAACGATAGAAGGTTCACAGTATAAATCGGGGATTTACGGTGTCTTTGATCCCGAACAAGCACTATTTGCAGCTTACCAGGAGGCAGGTCAAAATAACCCTGCTATTATTGAACAGAACTATATATGGACAGCGGCACCAAGTATAGGTATTACAGCAGAAGCGAAAGCTCCTGAATTCAACCCGTCCGCCCCAGAAGGCTCACTGGCATGGGGTTGGCAATACGGATTAGACGCAGAAACCTGTAACATTGATACGAATCTTTTTAAAGGCGAACTCGTTGATGTCCTGTGGGGACCATAATGATGATAAAAAGAAGCATGGACCGAACCATGCTTCTTCACGTTGGTTAACTATTGGATTGCTGCATATAAACTTCTTCATACGGTTGAACAATGACAAAGCCACCCCCTTCAAACCTCATCTGGATCGACTCGCCACTACCGCGGCCAACAAAGGTTTTAAAGGATATATCCGTTTGAAACTCTGGCTGAAGATTCCCAGACCAAGCGACGGTTGCATTTGGATCGGTTATAACCGGCTTGCCTGGAGTTACCCGTAATGTGAGTGGTTCATAATGAGTCGTAATCGCTAACATTCCACTGCCCTCACAACGGACATTGAATAAGCCACCAGCCATCATTCCTGCTACACGTCTCATCAGCTTAATTTCATGTCTAAGTGAAGGTTCAAAAGCAAGTAGATCATTTCCATTTACGTAAATAGATTCGTTCTGAAGTTCTAGAATAATAATTTTTTTCCCGCTGTCGGCCAGGTATAATTTTCCTTGACCGTTTGCTTTCATCAATGAAGCTCCTTCACCAGTAAAAGCCTTCTTAAACATACTACTTAGACCATGCTCAAGAATCCCTTCACGCTCATACTTGATTTTCCCATTATAAGCAACCATGGAACCCGCTTTTGCCCATACCATTCCGTTCAAATTAACCTCAAGCATTCTAGGAGTCTCTAATTCAAACAGCCCTTCTCCCTTGTCCTCTTGTTCGGTGTTCCTAATAAATTCCGCGATTGAATATTTACTCATCGCCCCACATCCTTTCTTTACATTGTATTACGGTTGGCTTATTAAAAAGGTTTCAGAAATGTAAAGAGTTTGTAAACTTTCAACTCACCTCTTTCCACTATCACTTTTCCATGCTATAATTCCGATATCGATTTCCGATATTGATTATCAATATTAATTTGATAGGTGGTAAATGCAGTGGAAGACAAAATACTACGTAAACTTTTTCTCGGATTCATTCAGATTCACATTCTACACCATGCAAAGGAACATCCTATTTACGGATCATGGATGCTAGAAGAACTTAGAGAGCATGGATATACAATCAGTTCCGGGACACTATATCCCATTCTCCACAGCATGGAATCAGATGGACTTCTTGAAAAAGAAGAAAAAAATGTAGAAGGTAAAATTAGAAAGTACTATACCACAACGGATAAAGGAAATTCTATCCTTATCGAAGCTAGAAACAAAGCATACGAGCTCTTTAAGGAAATCAAAGATTAATTTGAGAGGAGAACAGAATGAAAAACTTACTAGAGATTTTACTAGTTTCAACAAGACTTGGGCTAACCTCCTTCGGTGGGCCAGTTGCCCATTTAGGTTATTTTCATGAAGAATACATTCGACGCCGTAAGTGGATGGATGAGAAAACATATGCAGACCTGGTAGCTTTGTGTCAGTTTTTACCTGGACCTGCAAGCAGTCAGGTCGGAATCGGAATTGGTGTAATGCGAGCAGGTGTCCTCGGTGGTATCGTGTCCTTCCTAGGCTTCACACTACCTTCAGTAATTGCACTAATTGTGTTTGCACTCATTCTCCAAGGATTAGATGTTGGAACAGCCGGCTGGATTCATGGATTAAAATTAGTTGCAGTTGCCGTAGTTGCCCATGCGATTCTTGGTATGGCACAAAAGTTAACTCCAGATTTAACGAGAAAAGCACTTGCACTGTTTGCATTAGTTGCGACACTATTATGGCAAACTGCTTTTACACAGGTTGGTGTTATCCTTGCTGCAGCAGTCTTAGGTTTTGTACTCTTTAAGAATCAAACAGACAGCGAGGTTGCAAATATAAAGGTTCCTATATCTCGAGGATTTGCTATTATCTGCTTAACATTATTCTTCGGACTACTCATCCTCTTACCGATTGTAAGAGAAGCAACCTCACTCGAATGGGTTGCGATGTTTGATAGCTTTTACCGTTCAGGTTCTCTTGTATTTGGTGGTGGTCATGTCGTACTACCTCTACTAGAACGAGAATTTGTTCCGACTGGTTGGTTAAGCGAGGAAGCCTTTTTAGCTGGGTATGGTGCTGCTCAAGCTGTACCAGGGCCACTGTTTACATTTGCTGCCTATCTCGGAGCTGTAATGAATGGCTGGCAAGGTGGTTTACTAGCAACGGTTGCTATTTTCCTACCCGCATTTCTTCTCATTTTAGGAACATTACCTTTCTGGGATTCTCTACGCAGAAACCCTAAGATTAAAGGTGCACTGATGGGAGTAAATGCAGCAGTTGTAGGTATTCTAATATCTGCTTTCTACCACCCGATTTGGACCAGTTCCGTATTCGCTCCGATAGATTTCGCGTTTGCAGCAATCTTATTCAGCATGCTTGTCTATTGGAAACTTCCACCTTGGATTGTAGTTGTAACGGGCGCTATTGGTGGAGCATTAATACAGTTAATTTAAGACTACCGGTTTGGTAGTCTTTTTGGCAGTTTCGTGGAATGCTAGTCCTCTTCATCCTCACGAAATAGCTCTTTTAAATACCCTTCTCTACGGTTTAAGAAGCCCATCGTAATCTGATAATGTTCGGTTTCCTCGTACTCAATCTCCTCAATCGGACTACTATCAAAATTATAAATCTGTGCCCCGGGATAACCCAGGAGGATTGGCGAATGTGTGGCAATAATAAACTGTGTATCGCCTGCTCTTGCCAGATCATGAATCACTCGTAAAAAAGCCAATTGACGTGCTGGAGACAATGCTGCCTCTGGCTCATCCAGCAGATAAATACTACGATCACCAAATCGATTTATGAATAATGACAAAAACGACTCACCATGTGATTGCTCGTGAAGCGACTTTCCGCCATATCCCTCATAGTTAAACGTAGGGTCCTCCTCTGCCAGTCGGTCTAAATAAGAGGCAAACTGAAAGAAGCTTTCTGCACGTAAAAAGAAACCCTGATTGACCTTTGGCATCCACGACAGCCGAATATACTCACTTAAGGCAGGTGTTGCATCTTCAAATGTATAATAATTATTTCGACCTCCTCCTCCGCTATTAAAACCACACTGGTGGGCTATTGCTTCTAGCAGAGTAGATTTTCCAGAGCCATTCTCCCCCACAAAAAACGTCACAGGCTCATGAAAATCAAGTTGGTCGAGCCCCCTTATACTAGGTATTGAAAACGGATATTCGCGTACATTATGTATGTTGTCAGACATTATTTTAACACTTCGTAAAAACACTCGATCACCACTCTATTCGAATTAAACTCATTTTAACATGAATAAATGGTTCTTCCACCTATTCCCAATCAAAATAGATGATAATATCTTGATATTATACAGAAGACATGATAAAATTCTAAAAATTTACTAGTAGGAGGCCAAATATAATGAGATACGTTACATTATCCGAAGTTTATACTCATAGAATTGCCCAAAAGTACCTGTCTCGCTCAGGGAAGGCTCATGCTATCGCGTGTGCATACCATGCGTTTAAAATGGCCAAGCAGCAAAATGTGTCAGTTGATCTTGCTACAAAGGCAGCTTTACTACATGACATGGGCCACTATACATGGTACAAAAACGGCAAATGGGATTATCGGCTGTACAAGGAAAATGACATTCATGCCATTAAAGGGGCAGAACGAGCACATAAGTTATTAATTCGATTAGGTGAAAATCCACAGTATGCAAAAGAAATTGCCTATGCGATTTTATTTCATACTGATTCGTATATCGAGGAAGGCTTTATCAAGCGTACCCCTCTTCAAGCCATCACAAAGCTTGCTGATGAAATGGATGAAGAAGAAGGCGGACTTCACCATTATCGACAAATTGATGAAGACAAAGCGAAGAACATGATTGAACGATTAGACGCTTTAGTTGAGGAAGAATTGGTTAAACAACAATAGTGTGATTTAAGATTTACAAAAAAAGCCCAAGAAACGGCTATTACTAAGCTGTCTCCTGGACCCCCTCATACATCTTATATCGCCCAATCTCCATTTCTGAAAATCGGAACAACTGTACCATCTTGCTTGATGCCATCAATATCCATTTCGCTTGAACCAATCATGAAATCAACGTGAACGGTTGACACATTCAGTCCATTTTCTCTCAATTGTTCCTCATTCATTTTGGTGCCACCTTGAAGATTAGTCGGATATGCCGCACCAATCGCAAGGTGATTGGATGCATTTTCATCAAACAACGTATTAAAGAACGTTATACCTGATTTTGAAATTGGACTTGGATCTGGTACTAATGCAACCTCACCAAGACCCGTTCCACCTTCATTATCAAATACCAATTTTTTCATAATTTCATCTCCGGTTTCCGCTGAGATGTCTACAATTTTACCATCCTTGAAATGAACTTCGATGCCTTCGATTAATGTACCTGCATAGCTTAAAGGCTTCGTACTACGAACAACACCGTCCATCCGACGCGTATCTGGAGCAGTATATACCTCTTCAGTTGGCATGTTCGCTATAAATTCCTCTTTTTTAGGATTGAAACTTCTTGCACTGTCCCAAATATGATTTTTCGGTAGGCCTAATTTTAAATCAGTCCCAGGTGCACGGAAATGAAGCGAATCAAACTGAATCTCATTTAATAGAGATGCCTTCTCGTTCAGAACTTTTGTATGTTCATCCCAAGCAGCGACAGGATCATCCTCGTAAACTCTGCATGTTTTAAAAATTTGGTCCCAAAGAGCATCAACCTGCTCCTCAGATGTTGCTAGATTTGGGAACACTTTTGCTGCCCAACCGGCTCCTGCCGCACCTGCAACAGTCCATTTCAAGTCATTATTTTGTGTGGCAACTCTTTGTACTTTAAAAGCCTTTGCCGCCTTACTCTGATATGCTGAAATTTTAGAAGAATCGACCCCACTCAACATTCCTGGATCACTAGATACAATCGAGAGACGACACACCTTATGATTTAAAACATGGTCATCAGATTCTTGAATTTCATACTCTGGAATATCAGTTAATACCTCTTCTGGCTGGTGAAGATAATGCTGTTTTGTAATTTCGTCATCAGACCATTTTACAATCACCTTTTGGGCACCAAGTGCATATGCTTCTTTTGTTACAAGTCGAGCAAGTGGAGCTTGATCAACCGTAATCGTCATTTTTACCCAGTCACCTTTTTGTACGTTAAGCCCATTTGCGACTAATAATCTTGCGTATTTTTGCAAATTTGCTTCAAAGTTTGGAAGAACCATATTATTACCCCCAATAAATTTATGTATATTGTTATACTAGCATATGTTCATTTACAAGTACTAATCAGGAGAAAAAAAGCAAATCAACTCTGATTTGCTTTTAACTTACTTGGTCGGAACTTGTAAGGTAAACCTTAATTCGTCTTTGCTTAGGTCAAAGGTTTCGACTGCAACCTTCATATCACTTTTCATTTCCATTTCAGACAAATACACATAAATATCCTGTTGCTTCGCATCAATTTGGACCCATTCAGGAAGATTATAATAATCATTAATATATCTTAGGACAAACGATACTGGTAAACTCACCTGTCCGACAGTAAATGCCTCCTGTTGCAAACGTAGATCGCCATTATCTAATACCTCGGGCTTAAAAGTCATCACCATATCAATTTCTTTTCCAAAAACGGTAATGGTTCCAAGAAGCATAACGCGCTCCGTCAATAATACCTTATAGTTTAACGGATTGTTCTTTGCTTCTTTTTTTAAGAAATTATTGATAACCCTCGTCAGGTCCTCTTTGTTCGTTTGAACCGACAAATTTACATATTCATTGGAATCCACAATTTCCTTCTTTTTGACCTCTTTATTCGGAGCAAAAAGGAACCCGAAAAACAGTAACACGCATACAAGATTGATTCCAATCAGTGTGAGAAAAAGAAATTTCCATTTGTTTCTTATCTTCATCCTAGACCCCCTCTACGAAGGAAATCACTCATTAATGATTGTCTCAAAAATCCTCTCACTCATTATTTCATACCCTTTTGCGTTAGGATGAAACTCATCATCCGCTAAAAGATTATCACTAGATTGACTAAATACATCGTCTAGCATCACAAATTTGGTACGCTCAAAGTTTGAAAGAATGTTTTGACTGCCTTCGTTCCAATTGTCAACAATTGTATTAATTTCCGTAGATAGGTCAATAAACCAGCCAAACGGATTGTAAAGGCCCACCAGGACAATTTCTGCATCACTATTATAATTTCGAATATTTTCAAGGACTTTTTCGAGGCGAACCTCATACTTTTCCTGTTCATTTTGAAACACATGAAGTGATAAATCAAAGAGGTTATCCTTTACGATTTTCATTATATCATTTCCACCGATTGTAATGATAATAATGTCAGCATCCGCAATCCCTTGTTGAACTTCCTCAATCTGCAATCGTTTAAGGAGATCAGTTGTTTTATGTCCTTTCACGCCGAAGTTCTGGATTGTAACTGATTTCACATCTTTTTCCTGGATTAATTTTTTCTCTAGTAAAGAAGTATATCCACCTTGCTTTGTTTCATCACCGACACCCTTTGTAAGAGAGTCGCCAATTGACGCAATCTGAATATCTTTTGGAATAAAATCATCGGGAATTTCACTTTTTGGACTTAGACCTGTATCGTGCTGACTGGTGGATTCACCCGTCGTCGCAGGCATAACCCCGGAACAACCACTCATTAAAAAACCAAAAATTAAAATAGCTAAAAACTTGTTCAAGTTACTCACCACATTTCCATTCAGACTGTTGTCTACAAGTTTAGTACTATAGCATACGTAAAAAAACCTTGAAGGATTCACATTTTGAGAAATATCTTGGAATCTTAGTACTATTTTTAGACAATTATTAAACAAGCCAACGCTTCTTAGTAAATGATGAAAAAAGACGTCTAAATGGACGTCTTCCTTTCAGATATACAATGGGCATTTTATATAGCTTGTCTATTACCTACATCCTCAGCACCTAGTGTTAACGTGTGTATAGTAATTTCTGGGTTACTGCGAACACGGATATTAATTCCTGTCTGCCCCAATCCTTCATTGATATAGAACTGTTTTCCGTCGTGTATGTGAAAACCTTTTATCATATTCATTCTAACAAGTTTCCCCATTTTCACCAAGTGATATGGTTTCGGGTAACAAATTTGTCCACCATGAAAGTGACCGGATAATAGATAATCAAAATGATAATTCTTCATATGCAAGACTAGGTTCGGATCATGGGTTAATACTAAATTGTAGCCTGTCTTTAATGACGCATAAGATTCTACCAGATTACTACGCTTCGTACTAAAGTCATCAATTCCAATCAAATTCAGACGATGCCCGTGAATCATGAAGGACTCATTTTCATTTTGGAATGTCTTTACTCCATTTTCGTTTAAAAGCTGCTTTAACTTCACAAAATTCTTTTGTCGTAATACATAATCATGATTACCAAACACGGCAAAAGTGCCATGTGTAGGTGCAATTTTTTTAAAAACGTCTAAATAAGGAATGAGTTTCGGTATACTGCGAGTACGGTCTAAAAAGTCACCTGTAATAGCAATGATATCTATCTTTTCATTCTTCACTTGTCTGTACAATTCATCAGGGGAAATCGATAGGTTTTCAAGATGTAAATCTGACAGGTGTAAAATCGTAACCTCTGTTGAATTCTGAATAGCTTGTTCAGGTTTCACAGCAATTTTATTTAACTTCACATGATATGTGTTTTTATTTGCTTTTCTAATAAAATAAAAAACTACTAGTATCGCGATAACTGCGAGCAGAAGTTTCATAAAAAAACACCACCTTCTCTCCTCCATTATAAATAATAGAAATCGAGAAAAGCAGTGGTAATGAATGGATGCTTACTTATACAGTTCAAATAGCTTATCTTTGGACATGAGTAAATACATAGGTGGCCTACGGATGTTTTTCGCTGAGATAGAAGATACTGACATACAATACATCGGGAGAATGACTAGGAATTTGAACCAGAGGTAGATTCTATTTGAAATTGCAACTGTTTCAAAACCTAATCGGTTGCTGCCCTTGTTTAACCCGGTAATCCCGATGATTCCTTTTATTTCATCCTTTTTGGGATGGTTATACAAATAGTTTGCAACCCCTGGCAATGCGGACTTTACATGGTTATAAATCACTCTTGCTTTTGACGTCTCTCCTTTAAGACTCATCAATTCTCTTAGTAACATTACATTATGTAAATGTATTTTGATTAATAGATCATTTCGTTTAATTTCGGTACCGTCAGAAAGGACACAAGGCCGTCCTTTATATTTCGTAACTCTCACTCGCAAGATTTCCTTGTCTTCAACGTATTTAAGGCGTGTAAACGCATAGTAAAGCGGATCTAGAATGGTCCATACTGTAATTACGCATACCTTCATTTTTGCGAGCATCGATATGATTTCTCCTTTTACTAGCTTTTTCAGTTTCATTTTCTCTATTTTCGGAAGAAATTATTTTGGAAAAGTTAGGAAGGATAAAAACGAGACACATTCTAAAAAATATAGATGTATGTTATGAAGGGGGATTTTTCATGAAAAGAATTCTATTTATGCCTTTCTTACAGCTTCCATCCGGTCATCATCAGGTGGCAGATGCAATAATTGATTCACTCGACCCCTCTTTCCACTGCGAAAAAATCGATATTTTGAATTATTCATATGGTAAAATCGAAGCCCTTGTCTCTTCTATTTACCTTAAGTGGATACACCTCTTTCCAAAAACCTATAGCTGGATTTATAAAAAATCTGTATTCCAACAAATTGAGCAGGATAAAAACTATCGTCTTTACGAGCTCCTTTTTAAACAATTTGTGCACAAACTCATTTTCGAAACAAATCCACATTTAATTATTTGCTCTCATGCATTACCTTCATACATGTTAAACAAACTAAAAGAAAAAAAGAAGCTGAACACTCCAGTTGTAAATGTCTATACCGATTTTTTCATCCATACGTTTTGGGGAATTAGGCATATTGACTATCATTTCGTCGCGCATGCGAACATGAAAACATATTTGTTAGACAAAGGTGTCAGTGAGGAAAAAATTTTTGTGACTGGGATCCCTGTTCATCCTCTATTGCAAAATGAATCTTCTAGGATATCGCAACCAGCTAATGGGCTGACTTGTACAATCATGGGTGGGAGTCTAGGTGTTGGCGCGATTGAAGAGCTTGTAGGAACCTTGCTTCAATCGAAAAAAATAACTTTCCAAATTCTTTGTGGCAAAAATAATCGCTTGTATACAAAACTAAAAAGTCTTGGCCACCCAAGAATCACCCCTCTTCGTTACATCTCATCACGCGAAGAAATGAATGAGCTCTATGAAAAAACAGATTTGGTCATTACAAAGCCTGGTGGTGTGACAATTAGTGAATGTTTAATGAAGCGAATCCCTACTTTTATCTATCACGCCCTTCCCGGCCAAGAAGAAATCAACCTAGACGAGCTATTGAAAATGGGTTTAGTTGTTAAATTACCTCACTGGGATGAAATTTACGATTTTGAGGGGTTATTGCTGAAAGAGGTTAAAAAGCTTAACCAACTTTATAAAAATATAGATGGATTTCATGCTCATCTTTCCCCAAAAACGGCAGGTGAACTTGTTCAAGAAATCATACATGAAAGGAGGTCGTTCCATGGAGAAGAAGGAACATATAGATTCACAGGAAAAACAAGAATTCCCGGAGCAAATCGCACGTAACTGCTATACGTTTACCAGCCACGAGCTGTTCTGGAGAGAACTTAACACAATAGTGGAAGAAGGCGTTGAAATGGCAGAGGATTAATGAATAATAAAAGGACTCCACCTGGATGGAGTCCTTACTTGTGCTATTGAATTTTTTTAATATCCTCAATGATTTCTTCATACGGAGTATTTGAGACTCCATCGTAATCCTTTAGGACCGTTCCATTTTGATCAACCAAATAAAAATTGATGACGTGCATAACTTGGTCTTGTCCTTCTGGTTTTGCAACTATTGCGGCAAAACTGTCTTTTGCAAATTTAGTAATCTCTTCTAAGCTGTATCCAGTTAACAAATGCCAGTTAGATAAGTCATCACTGTACCCTTCCGCATATTCCTTCAGCATTTCAGGTGTATCCACCTCTGGGTCCACAGAGAAAGAAACAAATTCAACATCTAGCCCCTCATCTTTTACCATTTGTTGAAGCTTGGCCATATGTGCTGACATCGGTGGACAAACCGTGTCACACTGTGTAAAAATCATATCCGCTATCCATACTTTTCCCTCTAAATCCTTCAGGCTTAAGCTTTCACCGTTCTGATCAGTATAGGAAAAATCAGAGACCTCATAATTAAGTGGATTAGCAATTCCACTATTCCCACAAGCAGCTAAAATAAGAATAAGTGCGATTACACCCATTATCTTTATCTTTTTCACATCTTCACCTGCATTCTTCTTTTTATGAATTCAAATCTTATTTTAAAGAACTTATTACAAAGATACAACTAAATAGGCTGTGAACAATTTTCGAACATATTGAATAGCTTGTCATCATAAAATGGACAAGGAGAGTTAGTTTTATTAGGGGGTTAAAGTTATGAGGTTCTATCATACTTGTCAGAAAGGTCATGTTTTCAAATGCCCAAAATTGTAATTACGTATGTATGTATCGTAGTTGGTGCACTATTACAGGGACTTGGCATGTCCTTATTTTTATTTCCTCATAATATCCCTTCCGGTGGAGCTGCAGGATTAGCAATATTGTTGAACCATTGGGTTCAGCTACCCTTAGGCATGTCCCTATGGATTGTCAATTTCTCCTTCTTGGTACTAGCTTTAAAATATTTCGGATTCACATGGACTGTGAAGACGATGATTGCTGTTACAATTACGTCGGTAACCGTTAGCTTCACGACAAACCTTGGCACATATTTAACACCCTTTTTCTGGCTTGATTTACTTTTGGGAGCGATGATTTTTGGAGTGGGTGTCGGGCTTTTAATCCGTAGCGGTTCTTCAAGTGGTGGAATGGTTATCCCGACTTTGATGATTGCACAATACAATGATTGGTCACCAGGTAAAGTGATGTTATGGCTGAATTTTTTCATTTTCCTACTAACAGCTTCTGTCATTGATATCCGAATTGTGTTTTACGCAATCCTCTGTCAGACTGTTTCTACCAATATTATTGACTTTATCTATCATCTGAGAGCACCTTCATTTATTACAACACCATCATTTGGTTGGAGAAAAAAATAAGTAAGAAAGCTGAATACTTTCTTACTTAAAGAAGAATTTCCCTATTCTTTAAATAGCTAATGATGGTTTCAACCGATTGAGAGATGGTTAATTTATCGCTTTCAATTACCAGTTCGGGTTGGTTCGGTTCTTCATAGGGGGAGCTAATTCCGGTAAATTCGGAGATCTCCCCGCTTCTTGCTTTCTTATATAAGCCCTTTGGATCACGATTCTCACAAACTGATATCGGACATTTGACAAAAACCTCAATAAATTCTCCGTCAGGAAACAGGGCTCTTACCTGTTCACGGTCCTCACGGAATGGTGAAATGAATGCTGTTGAGACAATCTGACCACTATCCACGAAAAGCTTAGACACCTCACCAATTCTACGAATATTCTCTTTCCGATCCTCTTTGCTAAAACCAAGTCCTGCATTTAAGCCATGGCGAATATTATCCCCATCGAGGACGTAGCTTTGAATATTGAGTGAAAATAACTCCTTATCAAGGGCATTTGCTAAAGAAGATTTACCCGATCCCGAAAGGCCGGTAAACCAAATTACACAGCTTTTATGATTATTTTGTTGTTGTCGTGCTTGTTTAGTTATTGTTGATTGATGCCAAATTAAATGTTGTTCTTCGCCCATATTCCCCACCTATCAAATACGCCTTGGCGAATTTGCGCCCGATTTTAGGCCCACAGGACGTGGGTCATGAAGATGTTGCCACATGATGTGGCGTATTTAGTCTTCGATCTTACTGCTCGAAAATTTACCTATTAAAAATCGTGGCATCCGCCGGAGGCTTTTAGTTTATTCAGTCAGGGTTAGAACCCCAACTGAAGTGTACTTTATCAATCTTTTATTCCATTAATGGAAGCGTGATTTCTAGCTGAATAAAGTTAAATTTTCGAATATTGTTCTGCCATCCCTCGAATAAGGACCTCGACTACTTCAGGTCGACTAAATTCCTTTGGTGGCTTTTGTCCTGCTTTTAGCATCTCACGGACCTTAGTACCCGATAAAATAACATGGTCTTCTGTGCTATGAGGGCATGTTTTGGCTGAGGCCATGTTCCCACACTTTTGACAGAAAAAACTATGCTCAAAAAACAATGGTGAGATCCCTAGTTCATCTTCAGTAAAATGACTAAAGATGTTCTGCGAATCATAGGTGCCATAGTAATTTCCAACTCCGGCATGGTCACGACCCACGATAAAATGTGTGCACCCATAATTTTTCCGCACAAGTGCGTGAAAAATAGCCTCTCTAGGACCTGCGTAGCGCATTGCAGCTGGAAAAACAGATAGGAACACTCTGTTTTTAGGATAATATTTTTCTAAGAGGACCATATAGCTTTCCATCCGTATATCACTCGGGATATCGTCAGCTTTTGTTTCACCAACTAATGGGTTTAAAAATAGCCCATCTACTACCTCAAGCGCCGACTTTTGAATATATTCATGAGCACGATGCACAGGATTTCTTGTCTGAAATCCAACTACTTTTTTCCATCCTAAATGTTCAAAAACAGCTCTTGTTTCACTCGGATCCAGATAAAATTTTTCAAACTTTTTCTTTTTCGGTCGGTTAACAAGATGGATAGGCCCTGCAATATACACATCCGGTCTTTCATATAACTTCTTAACCCCTGGATGGGCCGAATCCGTTGTACGATACACCTTAAAGGCCTCTGCTTCTTTGTTCGGTACATATTTTTCAGTAACTTCAATAACCCCATATACCTCATTATTTTGAACTAAGCGAACTTTATCACCACTTGATATCTTCTTTGCCGTCGTTTTGTCTACAGCCAAGGTGATTGGAATCGACCATGGCAAACCATTGGCAAGTCTCATCGTATGGATTATGGATTCGTAATCTTCCTTACCAATAAATCCATCGAGTGGACTGTATGCTCCGATTGCCAGCAACTCCAAATCGCTTAATTCCATATTGCTAAGTTCAATCTGTTTATCAATATCATCATAGTTATACGTTGGGTTAATACGATTAACTAGTGTACCGCCATGCGGTTTACTTAATGCCACCAAAAAAACCCCCTTATTCTTTTACATGTAACCCGCATTCAGTTTTTGTAGAATTTGCCCATCTTCCCGAACGTAAATCACCATTAAGCACTTGGTTCGTACAAGGGGCACAACCAATACTTGGGTAATGATTATCGTGCAATTCGTTATAAGGGAGGTTATTAAGTTTGATATAGTTCCAAACATCATCCCACGTCCAGTGGATCAGTGGACAAATCTTAATATTTTTAAATTTTTCATCTTTGTTCAGATATTCTGTGTTTTTTCGCGTAGGACCTTGCTCCCGACGCAAACCCGAAATCCACGCCTTTGAGCCATTTAGCACCTCTTGCAATGGTTCAATTTTTCGAATCTGACAGCACAGATTCGGATTCGTCATCCATAGTTCATCTCCATGAAGATTCGCCTGTGCGTTGAGATCTAAGGTAGGTTTCTTCAATTCAATCTGAAGAGTAGGATATTTTTCTTTTATCTTATCTATGAGTTCATATGTTTCTTTAAAATGAAGCCCTGTATCAAGAAAAACAATTCTAGCCCCCTTATTGACTTTTGATAATAGATCAATAAGAACGATTCCTTCTGCACCGAAACTGCAGGCATAGACAATTTCATCAGCTGAATATGCTTGATACGCCCATTTTAAAATGTCGTAGTAATCCTTATTTGCTTCCGTTACTTCCTTTACCCTCTTTTCGTTCCAATTTTCATAGGTGATAGCGCTCAATCTCGAATTCCTCCTCTCGAACCTCAATTGTTAGCAGCTGATTATTCTTTATTTCGAACTGATTCATTTTATTGATCGTGCCATATCTATAATGTGATAAGCATGCACGAATCCATGAACCGTGACCAAATACTAATATCGATTCATACTGCTTATATTTTTTTATGAAAGTAAGCATTCGGTTTTCCAAGTCAACCAGTCTCTCACCTAACTCAAGCTTACGTGGCTGTGAAAACCAGTCACTACTATGAGCATCAATCAGAAGCTTTTTTTCCTTCCCTTCATATTCACCAAAATTGAGCTCATTCAGCAGTGGTTCAAGCTTAAAGTCCTCGTAACCATAAGCTTTTGCGGTTTGTTGAGTACGGATTAATGTACTCGTTAACACCAGAGAGTATTTTTGTTTTAACTTCTGTTTATTTTCATCAATCGCCAATTTGTTCGTATCATTAACCTCTAAAATTGGAATGTCCTTACTTCCTTGCAGAACTCCTAATTCGTTCCATCTAGTTGGAAGATGCCTTATTAGGGTAAGTTCCATGATTTCTCTCCCATGAAAAAGGTTTCACTGCGAAGTCCAAGTCGCTGTGCTTCTAACACGAGCACATCCTGTATTTTGACATTTCCAAGATTAACATTTGTTCCAAATTGGTTAATGAAGAACATTTGTTGTTTTGGAGTAGGTGCTTCGAAAATTACTTTATTCACATCAATATTTGATGAAATTTGATGAATCAACTCCATATTGACTTGACCAGAACGATTATAAATACCCGCTGTTCCTGAGTCTCTCCCCTCAGTAATTACATATTTACAACCCGTCGCAAGTAGTAAGTTAATTTCTTGTTCCCATTCGGATAACGGCATTTCTTTATCTTGATCTTTCGAACCAACCTCTGCAATGACATTGAATTGATGTTTGAGCTTTTTAATTAATGCAATTCTTTTATGAAGTGGGATATCAACCGTTCCATTTGAAATTTCAATCCATTCAATCCCAAGTTCTTGTAAGCTCTTTGCGTACTCATCGATTTTCTCCTGTACGTAGCATTTTTCGAAAAGCGTTCCGCCACAATATGGGATTATCTTATATTTTTTATAGAGATTGATCTTTTCTTGTAGGTTTGGGGTCACATAAGCGGAGCCAATCCCAATCTTCGCGATATCAATATAGGAATGATAATCCTCTAAAAATGACTCCAACTGACCTATCGGAGTGCCAAAATCTGCGATTGAGGTAAGTCCATAGCTTCGTTCACCCGTTGTTCGAAATGGAACTTCTAAAAAATCCATAGGGTATTTCCTCCTTTATCAGAGCGTAAGACAAGGAACGCTTCGACAGCATAACCATGCACGAAGAAAATGCAAGGCTTTTTTTCGAAGATGTGCTGATAATCAACTTCTGCCACAGTCACAGTGTGAGTTGTCGATTTTCCTCTATCAAGACGCTAACGCATAGTTCTTTACCCAACTTCTTACAGTTGCTATGTTATTCGCTGAATAGGTAAATGGTGTATATAATGGGCGTAATCTAGGCATTCCCCCAATTGGAAACTACTAACAGAATAGGTATCAGGATAATTTGAAAAAATAGTAAGGCAATAATTGATTCAAAACAACGAGAGAGGAACGGATGAAGTTCATCCAGCCTTTTACACACCGTAAAAGAAGGAGATGCAAAAACTTGTCCAGTCAAAAAAATTCAGCAATGACAATTGTTGCGATTGGTTCTATTCCATTAATACTGGTGCTTGGGAATTCAATGCTCATTCCTGTTTTACCAGAAATGCAAAAAGAGCTTGGGATTAGCCAATTTCAGGTGAGTCTCGTCATAACTGCATTCTCAGTTGCAGCGGCGATATCAATCCCACTGCTCGGCTATTTTTCAGATAGATTTACAAGGAAAGCGGTGATTATTCCAGCCCTCATTCTTTATGGAACAGGTGGTTTGATTGCAGGGGTTGCATCCGCATGGTTTTCCAACCCTTATTTTTGGATCATGGCTGGTCGGGTTATGCAGGGTATCGGCGCAGCAGGAACAGCACCTATCGCAATGGCACTTACTGGTGATTTGTTTAAAGGTGGCAAACAAAGCCGAGTCTTAGGACTTGTAGAAGCATCCAATGGTTTTGGGAAGGTAATATCACCAATAATCGGTTCCCTTCTTGCATTATTATTTTGGTATGCTGCTTTCTTTGCATTCCCTATTTTTTGTTTGATTTCCGTACTTCTAACGATGTTCTTTGTCAAAGAAAAGAAAGAAAAGAAAGAACCACCACCATTAAAGCAATATGTGAGGGGATTATTCTCAGTCTTTAAAAAAGAAGGTAGATGGTTATTTACAGCTTACCTTGCTGGAGCAACCTGTTTATTTACCCTATTTGGGATTCTCTTCTATTTATCCGATGTACTTGAAAAAACCTATAATACGGATGGTGTACTTAAAGGAGCTATACTAGCCATCCCGCTTTTGTGTATGACTACAACATCTTATATAACAGGTAGTAAAATTGGTAAGAAAATGCCACTCATGAAGAAACTCATCATCATAGGTCTTTTTCTTATGACTGTATCCTTTGCATTGTTAGTCTTTTTTGAAAGCTTGATTCCATTTATTGCGGTCTTAGCGATCAGCAGTATTGGTACTGGTTTAGTGTTACCATGTATTAACAGCTTCATTACGGGGTCTGTATCAACCGAGAAAAGAGGATTTGTGACATCTCTTTATGGGTCCGTCCGATTTCTTGGTGTGGCAGTCGGACCACCTATCTATGGCTGGCTCATGAATTGGTCAAGAGCAGGCATGTTTTTAACCACTGCGTCACTAACACTGATCGTTGGTTTTTTATGTATGATGTTAATTCATGTAAAAAAGAAAAATCCAAATAAAGAAACAAATGATTCATTGTTCAAAAAGCTACAACTTACTTAATAATCCGTTGGATACTTCGTGTTTATTTCATTTAAATTACATTAAAAAGGAGAGGTTATCGTGCAAATTTTCGTTTCTCCAGAGGTCATAAAGGAAGATTGTCAAATATTAAATATTGTCAATCAAGAAAAAAAGGCACTCGGTTATATCTCTTTTTTCTTTGATGAAAAGAAGATGTATGTCTATGGACATTGTGAAGAATTGGGTGTAAGTAAGGATTTTAAAGACACGATTACACCCTACATTCAAGGTATGGCGAAAGCAAAGCCAGACTTAGATATCATGTCATATATTTCGATTGGTGGAGAAAAATTAGATTTATCTGAGGAAGACACAGAAGGTAAGTAAAGGATATCGATTTTGATATCCTTTTTTCTTGTTAAAACATGCAACGGTCTATTTTGACAAAATAGTGAACTCATATGGTGATTACGTTTGATATGATAAAATGGACTTACATAGAAAACGAAAGGTTGTTAATCATGAAAAAACGATATGTCCTCCTTATACTAGTGCTCATGTTTGGAACGTTTGGTTGCTCTCAAAGTGAAGAAAGTCATGAGTCTGAAGGGCAAGACCATGTAATGGGAGATATACGTGAGGAAACAGTATCAATAGAAGTACTTCCCTCCTTCTTAGAAGATAAATCAGAGGAAATGGTGACAATTTATCAGGCCGCGGCGATGCATCAAGATTTACTTGAAACGATACCATGCTATTGTGGGTGTGCAGATTCTGTTGGCCATCGCGATAGCTATGACTGCTTTGTTCACGATACTAAGGGCGAAAAAATTGTGTGGGATGACCACGGTACAAAATGTGGAGTATGCTTAGATATTGCTGCCACAGCTGTGCTTGAGTTTTCACAAGGGAAGTCACCTAGTGAAATCCGTTCCCTAATCGATGAAACCTATAAAGAAGGCTATTCAAATCCAACACCAACTCCAATGCCCGGAATTTAATAAAAACGACGTGTGAGACTTGCTCACACGTCGTTTTTTTATTCTATTCTGCGTAATACATAAATCCAATTGCACCTGGACCTGTGTGGGTGCTAATAACAGGAGTTGTCTCGACAATGTCGACCGCCTCATAGCCAGTAAGCTTTTTAATAGCAGCTTTCAAATTGGTTGCTAGCTCCATTGCGTCCACTTGAGCAATCGCAACTCCTTTAATTGTTTTATTACTAACATCTTCAGCAAATTTTTTGCTTAAATATTTTACAATTTGAGCATGGCTTCGAACTTTTGATACCGGAGTATACACACCGTCCTGCAAAGAGGCGATTGGCTTAATATTTAATAAGGAACCTATTAGCGCCTTCCCTCTTCCAATACGGCCACCTTTTACAAGGTTTTCTAATGTATCAACCGTCACAAATAATGTTGAGTTATCTCTGATTTCACGAACACGTTTTAAGATCTCTTCTTTTGATTGCCCAGCATTAGCCATTTTGGCTGCCTCTACTACTTGAAATCCTAGAGCTCTAGAAATATACATGGAGTCAATTACAGTAACATCTGATTCGCTTAGCCTAGCAGCATTTTCTGCAGATGCGACTGTTCCACTCATTCCACCTGTCATGTGAATCGAGATAACTTCACTACCGTCACTTCCTAAACGATCAAATAACTCCACGAAATGGCCAACTGCTGGCTGAGAGCTCTTGGGTAGTTCGGCTGACTGTTTCATTTTCTTTAAGAATTCCTGTTGTGTAATATCTACACGGTCAAGATACGTTTCTCCATCGATTGTAATGGATAATGGAACGACCGAGATTCCTAATTCCTTTACTAAATCCTCTGATAGGTCTGCAGTTGAATCTGTTACAATTTTTACTTTTGTCATACGTCACTTCCTACGTCTGGCTATCTTTTACTAATTAGCTTGTCCATTTTTATAACGGGCAATCAAAACAAACTATTCATTCGAAGTTTTATACTTGTATCTCAAAAAAAAGAGCCGATTTTGTTTTAAAATCAGCTCATTCTAAAACTACTATGCATTATGTTTTAAAATATCTAGTTGAAAAATCCGTTCATAATCAGTCCATTTTAGTACTGTCTTCAAATGTTCTCGGAACGAATAGATTTGATTTGGACTTGATTTTGTCATGATTTTCGACAAATATGCTTGCAAACGAAAATCGAGCATAAAGCGATATGTGTTGCCTATCTCCAATACTGGAATTTCTATTACTTTTACCTTCTGTCCATAACAATTCTTGAACTCTAGGCTTTTAAATAGCAAACTATCAGTCCTTTTTCACCCGTTTCCTTTATTATACATGAGAACAAGCATTACGTCTTTGTCTAATTATGTAACTTTTTCAGTTTTGGGGACCAAAACTGAAAAAAATTTTCGTCGTCAGATTAATAAATTGAAGAGAGTGTTCTCTTTATTAAGTTCACGGAATGGAAAGCCCTTTTTCATCATTCGATTTACAAGCGCTTCGTAATCTTCCTTCTTCTTAAGTTCAATTCCAACTAGTGCTGGCCCGTTATCCTTGTTATTTTTCTTAGTATATTCAAAGCGAGTAATGTCATCAGTTGGCCCTAAAACATCAAGTAAGAACTCACGTAGAGCACCGGCTCTTTGTGGAAAATTCACGATAAAATAACATTGTAATCCTTCATACAACATTGAACGCTCTTTAATTTCCTGCATTCTGCTGATATCATTGTTTCCACCACTGAGTACACAGACAACCGTTTTCCCCTTAATCTGATCCTTGTACAAATCAAGTGCCGCAATCGATAGTGCCCCCGCAGGCTCAGCAACAATAGCATTTTCATTATATAAGTCTAAAATGGTTGTACATACTTTTCCTTCAGGCACAACAATAATATCGTCAACTAAATCTTTACTAATCACGAACGTTTGTTCGCCTACAGTCTTAACTGCAGCGCCGTCAACGAATTTATCGATTTTAGGCAAGGTCGTAACAGACCCATTAGCAATCGAGGTTTTCATGCTTGCTGCACCCTCTGGTTCAACACCAATAATTGATGTTCCTGGAGAAATGCTCTTCATATAAGTGGAAATACCTGAGATAAGTCCACCTCCACCAATCGCCGCAAAGACATAATCAATTGGTTCTGCACAATCATTTAAAATTTCAACAGCAACCGTTCCTTGTCCTGCCATAACGTCTGCATCATCAAACGGATGGATAAAGGTACGATCCTCTCTGTTGCAACATGCTACTGCTTCTTCATAAGAATCGTCGAAGGTATCACCAGTTAACACAATTTCAACATAGTCCCGCCCAAAGGCCTCTACTTGTGAAACCTTTTGTCTTGGTGTAGTGGAAGGCATAAAAATCTTCCCTTGGATTTTTAACGCAAAGCACGAAAAAGCGACGCCTTGCGCATGATTACCAGCACTTGCGCAAACTACACCGTTTTTTAGCTCCTGTTCAGATAAATTTTTAATTCGATTATAAGCTCCCCTAATTTTAAAAGAACGTACAATTTGTAAATCCTCTCGTTTTATTAGTAAGTTACATTCGTAACGTTCAGATAGCAATTCGTTTCTTTGTAAAGGTGTATGGATAATAACATCCTTCAATGTTTGATTTGCTTTAATGATATCCTCTACATGGATCCCATCAAGTCTTTGTTTAACCTCGTGTGCCATGAGCCCCATATCCCCTTTCACTTATTTACACTACAATACAGTACAGTAATGAAGATTTAATTTGTTCATTATAACATGAATTTTCCATTCTGTAGTGAAATTTTCTAAATATTTTATAACCTTTCGTCGTGAATTCGCTTCCATTAAAATTCGAGATTTTTCTTTTGTTTTTATTACGATTGTCATTTGTATTCTCTTTTTATTAGCAGTATGATTATAGGAAGAAAACGTAGTTTGAGGTGAAAGTGAAATGACATATCGACAGGAGTCATTAAAAGAAGAGATTGCAAACGCAATTACACATGGTCTTGGTGTTCTACTTAGTATTCCCGCACTTGTCGTACTAATCGTATTTGCGGTTAAATACGGAAACGCATGGCATGTTGTAAGCTTTTCAATCTTTGGTGCATCAATGTTTCTTCTCTATCTGTTCTCAACCCTTTTGCATAGCATTACACATCCAAAAGCGAAGAAAGTATTCGCGATATTGGATCATTCGGCGATTTATTTATTGATTGCAGGTACGTATACTCCATTTGTTTTGGTTACAATCGGAGGCTGGCTAGGCTGGACGCTTTTTGGAATTGTATGGGGGCTGGCTGTCCTCGGGATCGTGTTCAAAGTCTTTTTCGTTGAAAAGTTTATGATTCTTTCGACGGTTTTTTATGTTCTTATGGGCTGGTTAATCATCGTTGGTATCAAGCCATTGTATGAGAGTATTGGGTTTAACGGTTTTATGCTTTTGCTAACCGGTGGACTGCTTTATACGGTAGGAGCTGTCTTTTATGTATGGAGAAAGCTACCGTATAATCATGCGATATGGCATTTATTTGTTTTAGCAGGAAGTGCAGCCATGTTTTTCAGCATCCTCTTTTATGTAGTGGATGTGCCATTTGTATCGTAAATTTAGAGAAAAATTCAAGGGGCTATCCGAAAAGTCAGTTTAACGTGACCTTTTAGATAGCCCCTTTTAATTTACTATACATGCTATGATTTTGCGTTATACTCTTTTTCTGTTCCATCAAGAAATTTAACTTCTAACTCAAACCTTTGATAATCTTCTTCTAACTCAAATGCTTTTGTTACTGCTGAAATCACTTCTTCGTCAGGTGTATCCTTGTCAAAGGTTAGTTGTTCAAATTTTGGTCTTACCTCTTCAAATGCTCCGTCACCCTTAAGAACATTGCTTCCCTTATCATCCTTCAATTCAACTTCCATTTCATCTCTTTCATTTTCATAATCCAAATCAAATTCCTGGTTTTCGGCATAATCTACATCCAAATCAAAGTGTGTAAAATTAAATGGTGCATCAGTCGTTTGATTTGTATTTTCTTGGGACGTGGCACCTTTTTCCTCGACAGGTATATCTTCTGGTACCTCCTTTACCTGTTCATCATCACCATTGCATCCTGACATCAGTAACAGAAAAAATGGAACTGCAGTACATAGTAAACGTTTTTTCATTTTAGGACTCCTATCATGGTTTCTTATTATCATTTTTTCTATATTAGGAATTAATTATACGGTTTCTTTGCACCTTGATCACTCATCGTTTTTTCTAAATAAAAAACACTATGATTTTCAGGCGCGAAAATCATAGTGTTTACATTATTAGTTCTGTGTATCTTTTTCATAGACGAGAAACTTGTAATCATATGGATTTTTCTCATCTTTAATGCCTTGTTCCTTTGAGATGATCTTCCACTCAGATTTATCAAAGGCAGGGAAGTACGTATCTCCTTCAAATTCCTCTTCGATTTCAGTTATGTATAAACGGTCTGAATATGGCAGAATCTCTTTAAAGATTTCTGCACCACCAATGACAAATAATTCTTGTTCTGATTCTTTTCTCATTTTTACAATTTCCTCAATGGAATGAATAACTTTACACCCTTCCATTTTGTACGAGGTATCTCGTGTAACAATGATATTCTCACGTCCTGGGAGTGGTCGTCCAATTGAATCATATGTTTTTCTCCCCATAATGATTGGGTGGCCCATCGTCACTCTCTTAAAATACGCTAAATCTGCAGGTAAACGCCATGGAAGGTCATTATCTTTACCTATTAATCGATTTTTATCCATTGCAACTAGTAATGAAATCATCTTAATCATCCTCACATTTATTCAAATACACCTTGATGTATTTGTGCCCATTTTAATGCCCTCAAGAACTGGAGCATGAAGACATTGCCATATAATCTGGCGTTTTTAGTCTTCAATCTCTACTGCTCAAAAATTAAATAAAGTCAAGACTTCTTCAGATATAAAAGAAAAGCCTAGGGAAATTATACCCTAGGCTTAAAGAAATAGGAATGTTTATACAGCAACTGGTGCCTTAATTGTTGGATGAGGATCATAGCCCTCAATCTCGATATCGTCCATTTCAAAATCAAAAACAGATTCTACAGAAGAATTTATTTTTAAAGTTGGGAACGGACGTGGATCACGACTTAACTGTAAGTTCACTTGATCGATATGATTCGTATAAATATGGGCATCACCAATTGTATGAATGAAATCCCCAACTTCTAATCCACATTCATATGCGATTAGATGCGTTAACAGCGCATAACTTGCGATGTTAAAGGGAATTCCCAAAAATAAGTCGCCTGATCGCTGGTACAACTGGCAACTCAATTTCCCATCTGCCACATAGAATTGGAACAGACTGTGGCAGGGCGGTAATGCCATGAACTCCACATCCCCAGGGTTATAGCCGACAACTAGATGACGTCTACTATCTGGATTATTTTTGATTTGATTAATTACATTTTTCAACTGATCAATGGTCTCACCACGTGAAGATTCCCACGCTCGCCACTGCTTTCCATAAACAGGTCCTAGCTCTCCGTACTTGTTGGCAAACTCATCATCCTCAAGTATGCGCGCTTTGAACTTGTCCATTTCAGCAACATACAACTCATTAAATCCCGGGTCAACTTGACTTCGATTTCCGAAGTCCGTCATATCAGGTCCATTGTATTCAACACTCTCAACCCAGTTTTTAAAAGCCCACTCATTCCAGATATTATTATTGTTTTTTAACAAATACCTGATATTCGTGTCACCTTTAATGAACCAAAGCAGTTCACTAGCAATTAGACGAAATGGAACCCTTTTTGTAGTAAGTAGTGGAAAACCCTCACTCAAATTAAAACGCATCTGATACCCAAAAACAGAAACAGTCCCCGTTCCTGTTCGGTCCATCTTTTTCGTACCATGTTCAAGAACATGCTTTAACAGCTCAAGGTACGCATTTTCCCCATGTTTCAATCCATTCACTCCTTGCATTTCATCATGTTATTATCTTACTACAAATCATGACTGAGTTTCACTTAAATCGACAAAAAGTTGGTGAGTCATTGGTGCAACTAGCTTCAAGTGATTTCTAGTTTGATCAGTAAAATAATACATGGCAAAGCTTTCAGCAAAATACTCCTCCGGAAAGTCGCTAAAATAGGAACGATTCGGGAATAATAAATTAACTTCTTTTTCCCAAATTGCTAGAAAATACGGATCCTCACTTATCGAGTCAAACACAAATCTGTCAATCGAATGAGCCAATTCATGTAGTTCTAAATTAATTGAGCCGTGACCTTTTCCTTTATCACTTGATCCAATTTTCGCCAGCACAACCTCGGAACCTCCAATGCCCGGGACCTCGTCCCATGTCGGACCATTCTCGGTATACCCACGAGGCTTTTTCCCTTTCAAATAGGCTGCAGTTGGCTCGTCTGTTAGATTACCTGTAAAAAGCTTTAGCACAATACCTTCATTAACTAAGCCCTTCAAAATAGGTACATCGATTTGATTGATACGTTGTATCATTTGTGCAGCAGCCAATTCATTAAACGATGTTTCTGGAAGTAAGATAAGATCCTTAATCGTTTCATAATTTTCTAATATAGAAGTAGCTGTATAAAGTGTTAGGGATTGGTAGTCTTTTAGTGGAACTCCATGAGGTGACGCTTCACCGGGATGATACGTGAAGCTAACTAATACAAGGAGAAGTGTTAGAATAACTGTTTTTTTCATAGAATGCTCACCCACATGTAATAGATTCAAAGATGCAAAAACCGTGCATTCGAAACTTTTAAATTGTAAAAATAGTATATCATATTCCCAAAAATGAGTCTGCCAGAATAAGAGTGGAAAGTTATTCTAAAAACAAAAAAGGCAATCCAGTGCCTATAAGCCTACTTCTGGATTGCCTATCATTATTAACTTAGCCATTTCGGCGGAGTGTTTTTATCCCAATAAATATCACCTAATGTATGATGAGTTTGAAAACCATCATGGTGGGTGTGGTAATGAAAATTAAAATAATAGCCATCCAGTGGTGGATGATCTTTTCTCACATGAAAACGAACGATATCCTTTCCATTCGTTTTATCGAAAATATGAAAAATCTTTTCGCCATTTCCGCCAGACGGTTGCTCTGAAATCTCTAGTTGGTTAAGCTGTTCAGCTGGGTATTGTTCTGCTAATAGTTCAATAACTCTTTCGATTTGAGGTAAAATTTGTGTTCGGAATTCATCTTCAATTACAGGCCCAATTTTACTTCCGAATTTTTCGAAAGATTTCGTTTCTGCCTGTGTCATAGCATATGTAACAAAGTCTCTGCTATCATAGCCATAATCATATTCATAATTAGAATATAATTTTGATTCATTATCTTGTTCATTAAACGCATTTAATTTACTTGGCTTATCTGCATCCGTCTGCTCCATCGTTAGAGCTGGTGGAGGTGCTACCAAACCAAGGGTTAAAATGGAAAATGAGACAACTAACGCTTTACGCAACCATTTTTTCATAACCAAATCGCCCTTTCAGCACATTTACCCTTACGCCCATTTTATCATAAACTAGCTGAAAGTTTTACTATGAATTTATTAAAATAGGAAAAAATAAGAATAAATGCCCAACAACAGATTTTTAATAAAAACCAAAATCATGATGTATGACACTATTTTGTAAAAATAAGTTCATAAAAACTACATACTTTGATAAAATAGAGGTACTATACATAGTTGAAAGGTGGACTCTACGATGATGGAATGGATTTTTGGTATTGCAAGCGGTGTTACCCTAGCATATTTTATTTATTGTTGTATCGCTGATTAATAAAACCCGCTAAACAGCGGGTTTTATTTTTTTTAAAGATATATCGATATATGTAATGCTCTAAGTAAAATTAATTCTTCTTTTTCTTACGTCTTGAGGAATCCATTTTCATTTGCCCTGTTTCTTGATTCGTTGTTCCTTGTCCTTCTACTTGAGGAGAGTCTAAACCGATTGTTGAAGGGTCCTTTTTACGCTTAGCCAAGATTATCACCTCCGTTATATAACGTAACCAATGGCGATACAAAATATCCCGCATTATCATGTAGTATTCTTCACCAAAACGGTGAATCAGCGAACCCAACTTCTCGATTTTCATTTTATCAAGAACCTTCTACATTAATCACACCAAAATGAAATTTCGCTGTTTTTCGTTTGAAAACGGTAAACCCATACTTATCGAATGTTTCACTTTTCCAGTGGTCCTTTAAAACTACCCTCTGTTTTGCGACTTTTTTAGCTAATTCAATTGTTTCAACACTTAACGTAGAATAAATAGCAAAATGACGAAGTCCTTTTATCCCTTCAGATTCATCGATTGTTTCTTCAAACATTGGATCGAAGTAGACAACATCAAAACTATTCGAAGGACATTCTGCCAGAAATTTTTCAAAGTCATCATGTCTCACTTTAATCCGTGCCATTGCTTCGTTCATGACGAAAGAGCCGGTATCCCAGCTTTTTAATCCACTTTTTAAGAGATAGTATAGATACTTATTTCCCTCAATAGAGGTGACTTTTCCCGGCTCCCCTACTACAAAGCTTGCGACAATACTGTCAGAACCTAAACCCAATGTACAATCTAAAATTGTACTACCCTGTTTAAGACCACATGCTTGAACAAAAGGGTCATGCTCTCCCTTCATAATTCGTTTCATTCGAAACATTGAGGAGTTCGGGTGAAAGAAAAGGGCCTCCCCATGCAGCGGATGAATTTCAAATCGGTTCTTCCCAACAACCAGAATATCTTCGTTGGTTTGTTCTTGTATACTTAATACGGAACGTTTTTTCCTATCGACAAATGGAATCTCAAGTTCCACAGCTACTTCCTTTGCTAATTCCACCATTATTTCATTTGTTCGTCCTGCTGTTGTTACAATCATAGCGTCACCTTTTGCACAAAAAAGGATGCCATTTAGACATCCTTTTAGGAGATATAAAACTAATTAACAATGCTCATTCAAAGCGGAAGTGATATTTTCCATAATACCTTCCATAGTGTTTGATTCTATTTCATGTCTTGGTATGAAGTGAACTACCTCTTTACCTTTTAATAATGCCATTGATGGAGACGATGGCTCATAGCCTTCGAAGTATTCTCTCATTTTTGCAGTAGCATCTTTATCTTGTCCAGCAAATACCGTCACAAGATGATCAGGCTTCTTCTCATTATTGAGTACAGCTTGTGTTACCGCTGGTCTTGCAAGCCCTGCAGCACATCCACATACAGAATTAACAACAACTAATGTTGTACCTTCTACTTTCTCCATGAAGTCCACGACTTCTTCCTCAGTTTGAAGCTCTTCAAAGCCTGAAACAACAAGTTCCTGGCGCATCGGCTTCACGATTTGCTTCATATATTCATCATATGCCATTGACATATTAGAATCCCTCCCTAAATAAATTCAATAAATTAAGCATACTATATGTGACCAAGTGAAATCAATTTTCAACAACCAATTTAAACCAGTAACATGAGTTTTATCTAAACGTTTTGATAAACCAGCGTTAGTTATTTCGACTTTCAGTCATTTGTTTCCAGACAGAACCTTTGGCCTCTTCCCCGCCTTCAATTCGCTCAATAGCCAGTTTGATTTGCATTTTCACTTCGAATTCCGGATCATTTTCAGCCTCTTTTAGAGCGTCAAGTGCCGTTTCATCACCAACCTCGTATAAGAACATTGCTGCACGCCATCTGACAAGCTTACTTGAATCTTTTAATGCCTCACACATCGCACTGATGGCAGCCGGGTCACCAATATCAGACAAGCAATCCCCTGCTGTTCGTCGAACTGTAACTGATTTATCCTTTAGGGCTTCATATAGATACGGTAATACTGACGGCTTCTCAATCATCCCTAAATACACAGTCGCTAATCGACGAATCGATGCTTTTTCATCCTTTAACGCTTTCGCAAGTACGGGAATATCTTCTTCTTCTGGGTCCATTTGTTCTAGACTTGCATACCTTTTTGTCCAATCAGAATCATCTAGCATCTCCAAAGTAACCTTATATGATTGTCTTTTTTGCACAGTTACTGAAGATGTCTGTTCTGCAATTTGGCTTACAATTCGGTCGAGACGTTCTTTCGGATAAGCTGCCGCCAGTTCATCAACAACTTCTTTTCCAATTTCATCATGGCTGCCATAGCGAACACCTTGTTCTTTCCATTCCCGCTCCAATACGACATTTCCAGATTCCTCTTGGGCGCGTAATAAAGACTCTTTGAACACATCTGGTAAACCAAAACGAAACTCTTGTTCACCGTCATGGAGTTTTACCTGCATCGGAAGTCCTTTATACATTTGAACAAATACCTTAACTTCCCCAAAATGTTCATCAAGCTTAGGGCCTTCATTATTAGATTCGTCTACTTCTTCCCCAAAAACTTTACGGACATTTGGCAAGAGCTCTTGCCAGTCATATCTAGCATTTCGTTCTACCGCTAAGAAGTCGGCAACATGGTAGACACCTTTTATACCTTCTATTGCCATGATTTCTTTGATATGGGGTGGAGCTTGATCGATATTATCTTTTTTATAATTATTACTTTTTCCCTTAGGAAGTTCCTCGTCTAAGATAATTTTCATTGTATTTGGACTTGGTGTGGGTTCAATCGACTTAATTTTCATAGCTACCGCTCCTTCTCCTACGAATATTCTATCGCCATTGTAGCATACGAAATCACCATATATCCATTTTCGAGACTTCAAGAGTGCAAAGAGCCAATCACTGATTGACTAAATATTTTATAAGTAAGTTCATTCTCAGATAGTGTTGTCTTTTACTTTTTTATAACTTGTCTCTTTTTAGCGCTTATGTACTAATTAACGAAATTTATGTCATAATCGCTTACTTGCCCCAATATCATAAACATGTATTATCATTTGATGTTTTCACTTTGTTGTTATGAGGATTTACCTAGTAATTTATGTTTTAATCTTAGATACGGTACTACATTTATTCCATAGCCTTTTTAAACAACAAACCCATTCGAAAACTAGACTATCTTTGCTTTTGCAATCAACAAGGAGGAACTTCAATGAAAAAACGCTATGGAACACGCGAGGCCATTGTTGTTACAACTCTAGCAGCTGGATTTTTCTTTGGCTCCCCCCATACATCAGAAGCATCTGAAAAACAAAATCTAGATCCATTACGTTACAAACACTATCAATTTGATACAAAGCAGGAATTACGTTATGGCCACACAGGTTTCAACGTTCGTTTTTTACAATTTGAGTTACATAAGTTAAATTTTTACTATGAAACCATTGATGGTTACTATGGTGTATCAACTCAAGAAGCTATTAAGAGATTTCAAGAATTATATGAGTTGAAGATTGATGGAATTGCTGGTGAAGAAACATTAGAAAAATTAAATAAGGTGATTTCAGAGCCCAGACCCTCCTTTTATACAGTAGGAAACGAAGGTCCAGAGGTAAAACAACTACAGTCTAAATTAGCAAGATTAAATTACTATCGAGGCTTGGTTGATGGGAAATTTGAGGGAGTAACGGAAGAAAGTGTAAGGGCTTACCAAAAGAAGTTTAATTTAGAAGGAGATGGTCTTGCGACAGAAGAAACCATCGATCACATTATGAAAAATAAAAATGTAAGAGGTCTAACAATCAAGAAAGCACCCGTAAACACAGTGCTACAACAAACAAACACAAATACTAAATCAGATTCTGAAAACGAAGCAGCAGAAGTTACTGTCGAGACAATTGAGGCTCCACCTGTTGATGCTGGGGTAATTTCAATTGCAAAGAATTATCTTGGCGTTCCCTATGTATGGGGTGGCACATCACCAAGTGGATTTGATTGCAGTGGTTTTTTACAATTTGTTTTTGCTCAAAGAGGTGTTAGTATCCCTCGAACTGTTCCAGGAATTTGGAGCCAGGGTGCAAATGTATCAGTACCAAGTGTTGGTGATATTGTCTTTTTTCAAACGTATAAACCTGGACCATCTCATGCAGGAATCTATTTAGGAAATAACAAATTTATTCATGCCGATTCATCAGATGGCATTAGCATTGGTGATATGACCATTAACTACTGGCAATCACGATATCTCGGTGCGAAAAGATTTTAATAAGGTAATGAACCAAAGAAAGAGGGCTCGGCATTAAACCGAGCCCAATGTATGATAATAATGTGTATTAGTCAGATACAAGTTCTGATAGTTCGGCCCAACGTTCAAGTAATTGGTCAAGAACCTCAGATTCTTTTTCATGATCATCCATTGCTTGTTGGGCTTTTTGATAATCACTTCCTGCTGCCTCAATCTCTTTTACTAAGGCTGCAACTTTTGCTTCTTGGGCCTCAATCTTACCCTCAATTTCATCCCACTCAAGCTGATCCTTATAAGATAGTTTCTTTTTCTTTGGTTTTGATTCCTCTTGATTAGAAGTCTTTTCGACTTTAACCTTTTGCACGACTGCTGATGGCTGTGACGTACTTTTTTCGAGATAGTCCGAATAATCACCAAAGTAAGTCGTGATTTTATGCCCCTCTTCAAAAATCAACAGCTGATCGGTAACCTTATCTAAGAAATAACGATCATGAGAAACTGTAATCACTACTCCCGGGAATTCCTCCAAATAATCTTCCAACACAGTTAATGTCTGAGTATCCAAATCATTCGTCGGTTCATCCAGTAAAAGAACGTTCGGCTCACCCATTATGATTTTCAATAGGTACAATCGTCTTCTTTCCCCACCAGAAAGCTTACGGATCGGTGTACCATGAGTGTGCATAGGAAATAAGAAGCGTTCAAGCATTTGTGCTGCCGATATCATCTTACCATCGAGAGTATGAATCATTTCAGCGGTCTCTTTAATGTACTCAATCATTCGCTTATTAACGTCCATATCCATGCTTTCCTGTGTATAATAAGCTAATTTAACTGTTTGACCAATCTCAATTTCACCGGCATCTGCAGACATTTTTCCCGCAATGATATTTAACAATGTTGATTTACCACTACCATTTCGACCGACAATTCCGATTCGATCCCCTGGTTTAATCAGCAAGTCGACATCCTCTAGAATTTTCGTGTCCCCAAAGCTTTTAGAGATATTCTTTAATTCGATGACTTTTTTACCAAGCCTACTACCACCAACAGAAATGTCGAGTGTTTCTGTATTTATCGTCTTTTGTCCATTCTCGATTTCTTCAAATCGTTGTATCCTAGCTTTTTGCTTGGTTGTTCTTGCCTTTGCGCCGCGACGAATCCAAGCAAGTTCTCGTCTATATAAGTTTTGGCGCTTCAGTTCTGAAGCCTGCTCTTGTTCCATTCGAAGTGCTTTTGCTTCTAGAAAGCTACTATAATTTCCGGTATAGCTGTACAGATTTCCTTCGTCAAGTTCAACAATGCGGTTCGTAACTCGGTCTAAAAAGTATCGGTCATGGGTTACGACAAGCAAAGCACCATTGTATTTTGCTAGGTAATCCTCAAGCCACTTGATTGTAGCGTAATCTAAATGGTTCGTTGGCTCGTCCAATATCAGTAAGTCTGGAACTTCAATTAAGCTCTGTGCAAGAGCTACACGTTTCTTTTGTCCACCTGACAATTCCATTACATCTTGAGCAAAATCAGATATCCCAAGCTTAGACAACACAGCTTTCGCATTCGAATTTGCTTCCCATGCATTGGCTGCATCCATTTTTTGTTGAAGGTCATACAGCTTTTCCTGATTCTTTGTATTCATCGGGTCTTTTTCAATCTGAATCATCGCAGCCTCGTATTCTTTCAACAAGCGAAGAAGAGGTGAGTTGCCTTGGAAAACTTGATCTAGGACGGTGTTTCCATCTGTAAAATCAGGTTGCTGTGGTAAATAGCCAATTGTATACCCTTTGGAATGAGTAATCTCGCCTTGGTCTGGCTCCTCTACACCGGCAATAATTTTTAATAATGTAGATTTTCCAGTTCCATTTACACCGATTATTCCTATTCGCTCATTATCGGTAATACTAAAAGAAATGCCTTCAAATAACGCTTTTTCAGCATAGCTTTTTGCTACATTTTCTACGGTTAATAGCCTCATAACTGTCCATTCCATTCTTTATAAAATTGCTCCAGAAAGCCTACCATAAAATCATGGCGTTTTTGTGCTACTTCTTTTGCTGCATCTGTATTTAGGGTATCTTTTAATTTAAGTAATTTTTCATAAAAATGATTAATCGCTGTCGATTTACCATTGCGATATTCTTCTTTTGTTAGAACTTCCCTGTACGGAAGATGAGGATCATAGATTAAATCCCCATGGGCTCCCGCATAGGCAAAGGTTCTTGCAATGCCAATTGCACCAATCGCATCTAATCGGTCAGCATCCTGAACAACCTTGCCTTCAATTGTTTTCATTGGAGGTCGATTCCCCCCCTTAAAGGACATTGTTGAGATGATCTCGATGATTTCCACTTGTTGAGGATAAGGTAATTGTAAGGATGACAACCAATCTCTCACCTTCTTTAGACCTTCTTCTTCTGATTCATTTAATTTTTCATCAGCTACATCATGTAATAATGCTGCCATTTCAACAACGAATATATTTGCATTTTCTCTTTCACCAATTTCAATGGCTGCTTTTCTAACACGTTCGATATGCCACCAATCATGGCCACTGCTATCAGACGATAAAATATTTTTCACAAAGTTTGTAGTATCTTCAATCCATTTTTGTAACTCCATGTTATCCTCCACTGACATTCATTTCGTTTCCATTGTACCATATTAAAGCTGTAACTGAACTGTGGCGCGAGCTGAATGATTTGCATAAAATAAAAAAAGTGCAATGCGTCCGTCAGTTCCCGACAAGTATAAGACAAACACTGCCAGAAGGCTTTCCAGAGTATCGACTTAAGGACGATGGCGACTGAATTATAAAAATAAAATAAGCCAGAATTATTCTGGCTCATTTGAAAGGTGGTATACGATTATGTATCATCCAGGTGGTCGAAATCGTGAAATCGGAACGGCTTGGTATGGTCGTCACGTAGTACTTGTTACTTGTAATCCTGTTACAAATAAATTTTTACAACTTCATAAAAGTCTTCATGCCCCTACAGAACCACCACATCCAAACTGTGCCGAAACCATTTCCCAATTTTTAAGTATCGGGTACAAAATCGAAGCCATTGCCCATATATCTCACAACGAAATACAATATGTGCTTGTTAAATAATAGGATGACAAACTTATCTATTCAACCAGCTAATCCCGATGGTGTTTTTACCCGCATGGACGCCAATCGCCACACCAAGAGGACAAGTCTTGATTGAAATGGTTTCAGGAGCAAACTTTCTAATCTCCTGTTCCCATTCTTTTGTTTTTGAATCGTCCAAGCCATATAAAATATGGACTTCTTCAATATTATTTTTTTCAATCGCATCCTTTAGGTAACCTAATATTTTATTTGTAGCTTTATTTTCAGAACGAACCTTTTCTTTAACAGAAAGTGCCCCATCGAGGATCTGTATGACTGGTTTAATTTGCAGCATACTACCGAGAAAATATTGAGCAGTGTTCATTCGCCCACTTCGATGTAGTTGTTCTAAACTTCCGATGATTACGTATGTTTCTAGTTTCTCGGATAAATCTGTAATATGATTTTGAACATCAGCAGATGTACCACCCTCCTGGATGAGTTTCATACCTTCCTTCATTAGTTTTGTCATCGGATAGGTTAGAATTTTTGAATCAATTACTGTTACTGGAATATTGACCAATTCGGCTGCTTGTCTTGCAGACGAAACAGTCCCACTTAATTTTTCAGAGATATGAACCGAAATAATTTCATCATAATTATCTTCAAGGCTATTATATAATTCTACAAAGCTTCCAATGGAAGGTTGTGAGGTTTTTGGAATTGTCTTCGTCGTTTCTAACCTTTCAAAGAACTGAGCCGGTGTGATCGTGACTCCATCAAGGTACTCCTCATCATCAAAAAAGACAGTCATCGGGATTACATAAATATCCTCATGATTTAAGAGTTCGTCGTCTAAAAATCCCGTACTATCTGTTACCCATGCTATTTTCCCCATTCATTCGCCCCCTTATCTACACAACTAATACTATTTTATGATATATATTATTACTATATCATAATTATCATTAAAATTATCTGATAATTCAGCCCTTTTTCTATAAAAAAAAGGCATCTCTGCCCTCAGCTAATTGCTTTATGTAATTGATGGATTGAATCGATCATGTAGTCAATCATTTCAAGTAAATCATCGATATTGTCTTCATAAATTAACCGGTGAAAAATAATTTTACTATTGTTCGTATATTCATTCACACCATGTTGAAATGAAATTTCTTGTTGAATGTCCCGTGTATCACCCCAGATTGCAGATAACACTGCTTCAAGTTTAGGACAAACATCTAATGAATCCATTTTAAAAATAAATCCAATTTCTAAGCGACACCCCGGACTTTGTGTATCAGGGCGTCTTAAATCTGTAAGCAGATTATCAAGGTCAATTCTTAAATCAATATAGGCTTGAATGTTGTCGATGGATTTATCCTTAAAGATAATGCGGTAATTCCTACCTAGTCTCGCCATCTCCACTAGATCCTGGCGATTTATAATTAGAAGAGGTCCTTCTAAATCTAAATCATATAAAGCCCCTTCAATTACAACCTTGAGGTTATCAAACACAGTTGGATGAAACATACAAATACCTTCCTTATCATAAAAGGGGGCCAAGCCCCCTTCAAACTCCATTAAAATAGGCCGACTGCCTTTCCTTCTTCATTGACATCCATTTTAAGTGCAGATGGCTTTTTCGGCAGTCCTGGCATAGTCATAACATCACCAGTTAGAGCAACGATAAAACCAGCACCGATTGATGGTCTAAACTCGCGAATCGTAATGGTGAAATCTGTAGGTCTTCCAAGTAAAGTTGGATCGTCTGAAAGCGAGTATTGCGTTTTCGCCATACAGATTGGGAGATCGTCCCAACCGAATTTTTCGAAATCGCGTATTTGCCTTTTCGCTTTACTAGAAAACTCAACATCCTTTGCTCCATAAACGGTTTTTGCGATCGTCTTTACCTTTTCTTCAATTGGAGCTGATAATTTATATATTGGTGCAAAATGATTTTCACCTGTTTCAATGACATCGAGAACCTTTTTCGCAAGCTCTTTTCCACCTTCGCCACCCTTTTCCCAAACTTCAGTTAGAGCGACTGGGTATGAATGCTCTGCACACCAGGATTGAATCTTTTCCACTTCTTTTTTTGTATCAGTTACAAAGCGGTTGATTGCCACAACAAAAGGCAATCCAAAAGCCTGAACGGTTTCAATATGCTTTTGCAGATTTTCCAAACCCTTCTCCAGTGCTTCCACATTTTCTTTAGTTAGGTTTTCCTTTGCAACCCCACCGTGCATCTTTAAAGCACGATTGGTTGCAACAATCACAACTGCTTCAGGCTTTATATTTGCATATCTTGCTTTTATGTCTAGGAATTTTTCAGCACCTAAATCTGCACCGAAACCACCTTCAGTTAGAACATAATCCGCTAATTTCGCCGCCATTTTCGTAGCAATCACACTATTACAGCCATGTGCTATATTCGCAAACGGTCCACCATGAATTAGGGCCGGTGTATGTTCAAGAGTTTGAACTAAATTAGGCTTTAACGCATCCTTCAATAGAAGGGTAAGTGCACCCTCTGCCCCAAGATCACTCGCTGTGACAGGTTCTTTATGTATATTATAAGCAACCACAATCTTTGATAGTCTCTTTTTTAGATCATGTATGTCCGTCGCCAAACAAAAAATCGCCATAATTTCAGAAGCCACGGTAATGTCAAAACCATCCTCACGTGGAACTCCTTGTGTTGGTCCACCAAGTCCAACTATTACATTTCGTAACGCGCGGTCATTCAAATCAACAACCCGCTTCCAAGTTACACGTCTTACATCGATTTGAAGTTCATTTCCTTGATGGATGTGGTTATCGATTAAGGCAGACAATGTATTATTTGCAGTCGTGATTGCGTGAAAATCTCCTGTGAAATGAAGATTGATTTCCTCCATTGGAATCACCTGTGAATATCCTCCACCAGTTGCTCCACCTTTAATACCCATTGTAGGTCCAAGAGATGGCTCTCTCATCGCAATCATAGCTTTCTTTCCAAGCTTTGCTAATCCTTGTCCAAGCCCAACTGTAACCGTGGACTTCCCTTCACCTGCTGGTGTTGGATTAATCGATGTGACGAGAATGACCTTTCCGTCTTTCTTTTTTTCAAGACGCTTCATCACGTCCAAGGAAATTTTTGCTTTGTGATGACCAAAGGGTTCTACTTCTTCATCAAGTAAATTAAGTTGCTCGACAATCTCCTTGATGGGCTTTACAACAGCTTCTTGAGCAATTTCAATATCAGACTTATACTTCGTTGATAATTCCATGCACATTTCCCCCAAGATTCAATTAGTAAAAAAATTCCCTACCACCTCTATCTTACCCTAACTGATACACTGGTTAAAAGGGAAAACTTCTTTATTTCACCCCCTCCTTTATCACTAAAAATCGTTAAAGATATTTTAATTGATTATCATGAGTGAATTGTTGTAAAATTTGTATAATGATGAAACGGGGGATGATAGGATTGCCAATTAATATACCTCATGATTTGCCAGCTAAAGAAGTGTTAGAATCTGAAAACATATTTGTGATGGATGAGGACCGTGCTTATAGCCAAGATATTCGTCCACTTAATATAGTGATTTTAAACATAATGCCTGAAAAAGAACGTACAGAGACACAGCTCCTTAGACTACTTGGAAATTCCCCATTGCAGCTGAATATTACTTTCTTATTCCCAGAAACGCATGTCTCAAAAAACACTGGAAGAAATCACCTAGAGAAATTTTATACAACCTTTTCTGAGATCAAGCACAAAAAGTATGACGGTATGATTATTACTGGCGCACCAATTGAGCATCTTGAATTTGAGGATGTCAATTATTGGGAAGAACTTAAGGAAATCATGGAATGGACGAAAACAAATGTAACATCGACCTTACATATTTGTTGGGGCGCACAAGCCGGACTATACTATCACTTTGGTGTGAATAAGCATCCACTTCCTGAAAAATGTACGGGTGTCTTTCACCATCGCTTGCTTAATAAGGAATTTAAGCTTGTTCGTGGATTTGATGATATGTATTTTGTCCCGCATTCTAGATTTACAGATGTCGCACTTGAAGAAATTGAAAAAGCTGAAGGTTTAACTCTTTTATCTGTTTCAGATGATGCTGGCGTATGTCTTGTTGCATCAAATGATGGAAAACACATATTCCTAACAGGCCATCCTGAATATGATGTCAACACTTTAAAAGAGGAATATGAAAGAGACCTAGCAAAAGGGAATCATATCTTGCCTGTTAATTATTTTCCAAAGGATGATCCCACAAATGCACCTGTACATAGCTGGCGCTCACACTCTTACCTGCTGTTCGCCAACTGGCTCAATTATTATGTGTATCAAGAAACTCCTTATGATTGGGAATAGAAAAAAGGTATCTCGCACTCGGGATACCTTTTTCGTTACACTTCTTTAGCTATTTGTGTGCTATTTGGTTTCGCAGCAGTTGGCTATTCTTGGTGAGTCAACTGGGCACGCAACACCAGCTTCCGTTATCCTCCGCAAACTAAGGCGAACTTTTCGGTTACACATCCCAGAATAAATTGAATTCACTTCAGCTTCAGAACCAAGCGTCTTACTACTCTCAATCCTTCTTTAAAATAAACACCCACATAAACGATAATGCTTGTTTTAGTTCCTTCGGCAGTCCTTTTGTTGTTGCTACATTTACAGAATCTTTGTATACTGGTTGACCATCTAGTAGACTCCAGCCATTTTCCGTAACTAGCTGCTCAAACTCCCAGGGCATCATCGTATTCTGAATAACAGTATCTCCGTATAAACGTCGATATGCATGTTGACGTGGGCCAGCCGTTGGCCCTAAAATACCAACACATAAAATTCCGTTCGGTTTCATTACTCTTTTCATTTCACTGATTGCCTGTAACGGTACTTCTGTCCACTCGATGGAGTTAATTGCCATGATTCCAGAAAAGGCCTCGTCCTCAAACGGGAGAGCGGTCAAATCACCTTGAATAAATGAAAGATTCTCGGAATCATTTCTTGCAGTTGCTTTTTCAATCATCTCAACAGATAAATCGGCACCTACCACATGATGGCCAAGTTCAGCAAGTAAGTAGGCTCCGTACCCATCTCCACAACCTGCATCTAAAATATGAGAATTGTCCTTTATGTACTTCGAAAACAACGGTATAATGGTGGAACGGCTTCCCGAGTTCCACATTACTTGGCTTTGTTTACTCCAAAAATCTGCTCGACTATCCCATTGTTTTTGCGCCTCTTCGTGCCACTTTGAACCAACCATTCATATTCACCCTCTCCTCAATCTACCAATCATTATAACAAGCAGGAAACAATACGACAAAGATTCACATCGATAACAAAAAGCCTAGTGGGTATCCACTAGACCTACTTTCATTTTTACAAGTGTTCTTTTAAATTATATTCACGTAAAAGTCCTTCTAATTTAATGGCCTTACCAATATCCCCCTTTATTTTAAGCTTTCCAGTCATGAAAGCAGCAGTACCATTAAGTTTCCCTAGCAAAAACTGTCTAAAGTTTGCGAGGGATAAGACCAGAGTACAAGTTGCACCTTCACTACCCTCCGACACCTTCGCCTGACCTTCAGCTAATTTAAGTTGATAAGTGCCTTCTTCATCTCCTGTAATTGAAAACTGATAGATTACATCCAAACCTTGTATTGGGGTAGGGTTTTGGTTAATTACCTCTTCAATTTTTTGCATCATTTCAGATAACGTGTAGCTCTCAATACTATTTGTCATGTTGCCATCCTCCTTTAATTATATAAATCTAGTAAAAAACTAGAAAAAAAACGAGTACGCATTCGTATCCACCTTACAAAAAAACTTATTCCTGCATTCCAAGACTTACGAATGCAGAAATAACAATCCGGTTAAGCAATCGAGATATGTCTTCGAAGTTGAGTTTTTCATCATTATGATCAAAAAACATTTGCATGATTACTTCATTAATCGCCCCAACCATTGCTTGAGCCACAATCTTCATTTCTTTTTGTGTAACAGTAGTAGGAAGCCCTGTTTCAACCGTTTGAAGAATGAGTTTTGCAAATACTTGATGTGATTTCTGTCTTACTAATTCTACATTTCTAGATACACCAACTGATTCAACCAATAATATTTGCGCAACATTCTTATTTTCAAAACAGATTTGAATGTAGCGATTAATTCCAGCAAACGCTTTATATGCCATTCGTTCTTCCTGAGAAATCGCATGTTTAACTTCTTCTGTCATCTCATTACCAACCTGTTCAAACAAGGCAACCATTATATCCTCTTTACTTTTAAAATGCTGATAAAAGGTTGTCTTCGAGACACGTGCCATTTCCACAATCTCAAGCACTGATGTCTTCTGGTATCCCGCTTCTGTAAATAGCTGTAGTCCAGCAAATAAAAGTTTCTCTCGCGCCTCTATTGGCATTTCAGTAACAAATAACAAGTAAACCCATCCATTCCTTTAGTACGTGTACGTATCAGTATTTATTTTATTATATAGTTTAGTTGTTTTAGATTCAATAATATTTTTCCAAAATTTAAAAAAGGAAGAAAAGAGACTTTTCTTCCTTACAGATTAACTTTCTTTTGCCACCTTAGCTGGAAATTCAAACTCTATTTTCCCTGTTTGCTCATTCAAAATAAGGTACGCATCAAACGTTTTATTTGCTTTTTTAAAGCCTTTTATTAAATTAGTCTTATTCGCTGAGAGCAGCTTTTGTACATTTGTTTTCGAGATTGTCTTTCCTAGAATTCTCCCTGAAATCGTAAATTGACAGTTATTCTTTTTATAGTTTGCACATCCATAAAATTTGCCTTTATTAATGACATCTCCACCACACTTTTTACAAGTTCCTACAACAGTTCCAATCTCTTTTTTATTGTATGAGCTTTTTTGCGAACTAATAGTTTCGATGTTAACATGTGACAGATCCCATACTCCGCTTTGTTCTTTCGCATCATCAACGATTTTTTGGGACAGCTTTTTTGTCTGCATCATAAACGAAGCTGGAGCTGCTTGTCCTTTACCAATCTCATGTAGGCGCTGTTCCCACTTAGCTGTCATTTCAGGTGACGCTAAGATTCTATCCCCAATTACATCAATTAAAAGTATCCCTTTTTCAGTTGCAAACACCTGGTTTTTTTCAACCTTAATATAATTCCGGTCTTTAAGCATCGTAATGATTCCAGCTCTGGTGGCTTCTGTACCTAGTCCTTCGGTTTTTGCAAGTACCTTCTCAAGTTCGTCATTATCAATATGCTTACCGGCAGTTTTCATTAAGGTAATTAGTTGCCCTTCTGTGTAGCGTTTCGGTGGCTGTGTTTTCCCCTCTTTTGTAAAGCTCTTTTCGACAATTCCAGCTTCCGCTTTTTCAAGTGGTGGCAAAATGACATCATCATCCTTGGAATCCTCTTGAAAGAGTACCTTTCTCCACCCATCCTGAAGCTTCACCTTGCCCTTTGTAATGAATTCAGCGCGACCATCTACCAAGGTCTTAACGGTTGTATAGTCAAAGATAGCTGGTTTGTAATGGGCTGCTATCAACCTTTTTACAATGAGGTCGTAAATTTTCTGCTCATCACCCGATAGTTTTGCAGGGTTAGGAACTTGGTCGGTCGGGATGATCGCATAGTGATCAGTAACCTTCTTTTCATTCACATATCGGGAATTATTGAGAATTGAAGCTACTGGGGTTGGAAAATAGCCTTTGTACTCATCCCATTTTTCTAGTTTCGAGAAAATTTCTGGAATGGTTTGTGCTTCCCCTTTTGTGATATAGCTTGAATCTGAACGTGGATAGGAAATAATCCCTTTTGTATACAGACTCTGGGCAACATCTAATGTCTTTTTCGGCGAAAATTTATAAGCTTTGTTTGCAGTTGCCTGAAGACTAGATAAATTAAATAATAACGGGGGCTGATATTCCTTCCTTTCTGTTTCTACCTCCACAACTTCAGCAGGCTTGTCCTTACAGAAAGCAGCAATTTTTTCCGCCATTTCTTTTGATGAAAGTCGAGATTCATTATCCTTCATCCATTTCCCTTCATATTGCTTGCCATTCATTTCGAAGTTAGCAAACACTTCCCAAAAAGCTTGCGATTTGAAATTCGCGATTTCTTTCTCGCGTTTTACAATAAGGGCTAGGGTCGGGGTTTGTACCCTACCTGCAGAAAATACGTCAGATACTCCTTTTTCCTTCAGTAATAATGTATATACTCTTGAAGCATTCATGCCCACGATCCAATCTGCACATGCACGAGCCTTTGCTTCATAATAGAGATTTCTGGTGTCCTGCTCAAATAGTAAATTTTGAAAACCTTCTTTTACTGCCTTTTCAGTCAGCGAAGAGATCCAAAGTCTTTTTATAGGTTTAGATACCTTAGTTATCTCAATAATATTTCGGATGATCAATTCACCTTCTCGTCCAGCATCTCCGGCATGAATGATTTCGGTCACCTCTGGTTTTCGAAGAAGATTTTTTATAATGGTATATTGTTTTGATTTTGATCTCATGACACGATATGAGAAATGCTCAGGAATAATGGGGAGAGTATCAATTCTCCATTTTTTCCAGGAAGGATTGTATTCTTCTGGGGGTAGTAACTCACATATATGGCCAACTGCCCAGGTGAAATAGGCTCCTTTAGGAAATAGTGAATGGGGCGCAACCTCAATATATCCTTGAGATTTCTTACTCTTAAAAGGTGCGGCAAGCTTCATCGCTTGATCCGGTTTTTCTGCGATTATAACCTTCATATTAATCCTCTTTTCAATTACACTACTAAAGGATGTTCAAAAGTCGGTAAAAATGACACATCGGTTTAGGGACTTCGACTAAACCCCGACGGGTCCTTTTTATCCTCCTGTTTGAACACGCATTACTAGATTCATTTTATCAAAACTTTCATATGTATAGTAAGGTAGAATTTTGTAGAAGAATCTGGGGTTACGATTGTGGAAAGTAAGAGGAGCCAAAAACCATCTATGATGGTTTTTTAGCTTCGATTCTGTCAATGTACATTTGTGTGTGATCGATGATATGATGGATCGAAATAACGGATAATTCTCTGTGCTGCACAGTTCCAACGGCCAAACGGCCTTTATCATCTTCAATAATAAAGGATGTTCCATGGTTTGCATCCATCATTTTATCACAAATGGAGATAATTTTTCGATATATGTAATCCTTATTAATCTCTTTGTTTTTCATATTTAATGTAAATCGGATGATGATTTCTTTTCCATTATAATCGTATCTGAACATATTAGTAGCCTCCGTCAAATGGTTATTCTGACAAAACTCGTTCAATTTGAATTGATTTTTGGATCGATAAATCAATAATTGTATCTGATACCTCAACTAATGGATTTAATAAATCATAAGGATTGATAAATTTAATCACTCCAATTTTGCCATCAGTAAGTAAAACCTGATGACCGATTAATGCATTCATGATTTGCTGTAAAAATGGCATTAAAATTGTTGAATCAAGCTTTCCAAACATATCCTCATTCATTTGTTTAATAACCTGATAGAATGGTGTTGCATCATGATAAACTCGGTTCGATGACATCGCATGAAAAACATCTGCGACAGCTACAATTTTTGAATAATAACTTATTTTTGATCCTTGTAGATTAAATGGATATCCTTTACCATCCTCCCTTTCGTGGTGCTGAAGGGCTACAAGACTAATTTCATGGTTGATTCCTTGAGTGTTTTTTAGTATTTCATATCCATAAATCGTATGTTTTTTAACCGTTTCATATTCAGCCTTCGTTAGCTTACCAGGCTTATTTAATATTTCTGTGGGGATTTTTGTTTTACCTATATCATGCAAAGTTGCAGCAATTGTTAGATCATGTAGGTCTTCTTCAGATAAAGAAAGCCATTTTCCAATTAATGTTGCAATCACACCAACTCCGATATTATGTCGATACGTATAATCATCGGCTGATTGGAGCTTATAGAACAAATGAAAAAATTGTGGAATTTCTGAAGCTGTTTGAATAATCGGTATCACTGTTTGCTTGATTTCGGTAAGCGGTAACTTGGAATGTCGTTTTACAAAATAAAAAATATCCTCTACCTGGTCAATCGCTTCCTCAAGTTTACTGCTAATGAATGAGACATTCGGCTTTTTTGATGGTGCATCAATGTATCCGCTTTCGAGCTTGTTGATAATTATATCAAGCTCATTTGGCTGAATAACTGTGATTTTTGTTTGAATGTTTTTCATTATGAAAGACTCCCCACTAAAGTAAAACTTTGTTTCTATTATTATATCAGAAAATGGAAATTCCACAATAATTATTAGAATATACAAAAATATCGAGCATTTTATATATTTTGGCACAAAATTTTTCCAAGAATGCGTAAAAAACCCTTTATTCCCTTGACTTAACACAAGTAAGGTTGTATATTAAAATCATCATTTAGCAAGTAGTTTAGTATTTTTTTATACTATATTAATAGTAAAGATACATAAATGAGTGGCTATCTGATAAAAATTTTTACGTTGCACGGTAGTGCCGAAGGTTTAGGAGGAAATGCATAATGCAAAACGGTAAAGTTAAATGGTTTAACAACGAAAAAGGGTTTGGCTTCATCGAAGTTGAAGGTGGAGACGATGTATTCGTACACTTCACTGCTATCCAAGGCGAAGGTTACAAATCTTTAGAAGAAGGTCAAGAAGTTTCTTTCGAAGTTGTTGAAGGAAATCGCGGACCTCAAGCATCTAACGTTGTAAAGCTATAATTCCTACATTTTAAAAATAAAATGTGACTAAGGCTGATTTTTATCAGCCTTTTCTTTGGGCTCTTTCTCATACAAAGAGCCCTTTTTACATACATTATGATAATTTCTTTCCATATTCTTTAAGCTTTTGACCTACAGTGCAGTTCTTGATGCAAAAATTTTGGGCAAAGCGCTTTCCATGTTCCTTACGAAAATGTTCTTTTACAAAACAATCTTGGCAGTAAGTGTCAAGCACCTCACCAACTTCCAATATAAGTTCCTTACGTTTCATGAAAATAATCAACTCCTGTTTTTATCGGTTCACGACACTCCCTACGAACGAATTCCTACTCCCTTAGAAATCACCTATTTAATGAGTATGATGGGTAGGCTTAATTACTTACCCTTTTATTTCAAATTTACTAGAAACAATCGTTCCTTCTAAAGCTTGTGTAGCTAGTCTATCTGCTTCTGCATTTGCTTTTCGAGCAATTGGATCATAGACTGGATGAATTCCTAATTTTTCAATTCTAGCCTCAATACGATCAAGCCATCTGTTTAGATTTTCCTCAAAACATGGCCACTCACCAGACAACTGCTTTAACACTACATGCGAGTCCCCTTTAAAGGTTACCGTAGAATGATGCACTCCTATTTCCTCTAACGTATTTAACAGGAGCCAAAATGCTGCATATTCGGCCTCATTATTTGATTCCATTTCTTCAAACACTTCATTGACTCGAACCCGATACGATTTTTTATTTTGCGTATAATAAATAGCAACACCTAGTCCAGCCTTACCTGTTTGTATATCAAACCCACCATCAAAATAGGCTATGATGTCCTGGGGCTCGGTTTCAATTTCTTTAATCAGTTTTAAAAGTTCTTTCTTTGTCCATTTGGTGTGACGTTCGTCATAGAAAACAAGATCCTTTGTGCGTCCCGTTCGCTCGAAATCATCCGCAATCAAAAGTGCCTCTTCTGCAGAAACTTCATCTGACAATAACGTAATGACTTGATTTTTTGGCGTTTTATATGTCCATTCTAATTTAAGTTTCAACACGCTCATCCTCTCTAATGGAACGTATCTTCATTTTTCCTAATATTTTACTCATTATACACTTTTTCCATAAGCTTAGGTACTTCCCCTTTTGTTCATATCATACTATAATAAACTCTTGACAATTAAACGATATCCTTTCGCGGTTCGTGAACTCCCGCGTTATCAAAACTATAGGAGGAATACTATGTACAATGAAATACTTTGGTTTATTTTTGCGATTGTCAATTTTGTGTTAGTACTTGCTATTTACCGTTTTTTCGGCAAACCTGGGCTATTTGTTTGGATTGGTTTCTCAACTGTTGTGGCCAATCTACAGGTTGTAAAAACAGTTGAATTATTCGGTCTAACGGCCACTCTCGGTAATATTATGTATGGGACTAGCTTTTTAATAACCGATATCTTAAATGAAAAATATGGGAAAGAAGAAGCAAAAAAAGGTGTGTGGCTTGGATTCTTCACATTAATTGCAATGACAATAATCATGCAGTTTGTCCTAGCATTTGACCCCCATGAAGTGGACTTTGCCCAAGGTTCTTTAGAGACTATCTTTGGATTACTTCCACGGATTGCATTAGGAAGTCTACTGGCGTTTCTTATTAGCCAATATTCGGATGTTATCATTTTCGCAAAATTGAAAGAACGCTTTCCGAGAGACAATCAGTTATGGATTCGAAATAACGGAAGCACAATGATCAGTCAATTGGTCGATACGTTAATCTTTACAAGTGTTGCATTTCTGGGCGTGTATCCATTTGACGTTTGGATTCAGATTTTCATAACCACCTATTTTATAAAATGGTTGGTTGCCATACTGGATACCCCGTTTATTTATATCGCGAGAAGATTTCATAAAACTCAAAACTGACTTAGTTAAGGATGTCTGTAAAAGACATCCTTATGTTAGATATTCCACTTTGCACGCTGGTTTTCAGGTGATAAAATGCTTATAACAACTTATATTTATGGAGGCACCTAATGATTGAAGTGTACATAGATGGGGCAAGCGCCGGTGATCCTGGACCGTCTGGAGCCGGTGTCTTTATAAAAGGCAATGGTATTGTAGAAAAACATTCTATCCCACTTGGCATCATGACCAATCATGAAGCTGAATATTACGCCCTGCTTAAAGGTTTAGAAATTTGTATCACAAACAATTACCGTGTAGTATCATTTCGAACAGACTCCCAGCTTGTTGATCGAGCAATCGCGAAAGAGTTTGTGAAAAATAAAAAATTCGCGCCGTTGCTCGAGAAGGCAATAAAGCTTTCTAACGAACTCGATTTGTTTTTCCTTAAATGGATTCCGAGTACACAAAATAAGGTCGCAGATGAATTAGCTAGACAAGCTGTTCGAAAAAACGATATGTAAAAGAACCCTTGGATGTATACCAAGGGTTTATGACATTATATTTCGTTGTTCCACAAATTGATAGGCTTGCTTTCGACTTTGAATTTGGTTTTCCTTTAACATTTCCAATAATGAAATGAAAAAGCTTCCGTCAAATTCCTTTTGTGCTTTCAATGTAATTTCGATTGCTACATTGACAATCTCATCTGTCGACTCAGTATAATGCTGGCCGAAAGAAATGAAGCCAACTGCATCATCCCCGAGATTAAAGCCCTTTTGCGCTAGAAACTGCAAATACTCTTTTACTTTATTTTCTAATGTAAACAAAAGCCCCATCCCCAACAAAAAATGATACCCTAATAGTACCGCATTTTTTGTCGAAATACTACGATTTTTTTGTTAAAAAATGGGCGATTGTTCCTGCAATCATTCCAAATATTGCCCCGCCAACTACTTCTTGTGGCTGATGGCCAAGTCTTTCTTTCAGTTTTCTTTCCTTATTATCATGAAAATGATGGTCCTTTTGTCCTGCTAAACGCTCTATTTGCTCATCAAGTCGGTTAACCTTAATTGTAAGTTCACCTGATTGGCGTCTAATCCCTTGAGCATCATACATAACGATCAACCCAAATACTGTAGATAGGGCAAAATCTATTGTAGGTACACCTCGTCTTAACGCTATAAATGTAGCTAATGATGAAACACCTGCGGAGTGAGAACTTGGCATTCCGCCAGTTTCAAAAAAAGTACCCCAATCCCATTTACCCGTTTTTACTTTTTTGATTGGAATTTTTAAGAATTGAGCAAGACCAATGGTCAATAACGCAGTATAGATCCCTTTATTCACGCTTCTCACCTCATGATTAGTTTCCTAGTTCGCCTCCTTTTCTATTCAAGACATATTACAAATTGGGTTGGAAATAATACGAAATGGAGGTGATTGATGATGGCACAAAAAGCAAATAATCGTGGAAAGGCTCCAAAAGGTGTAAATCCACAGGGTTATAATGAAGATACTGAATTCTCTATGGAACCTAAAAGCGAACTTGAGAACAGAGCGAAGAAATCAAATACGAAGTGATAATATTTGGATTTGGATGTCCCTTTTGGGGGCATCCGAATCGCCGAAAAATATAATAATTAGCTTTAAATAATCAGCAATAAATCAGCTTTTTATTTTATATAAAAAGAGCACTCAACTGAGTACTCCTAGCTAATAAATTGATCCAAGCCCTTAAACTCTAGATCTGAAAATTTTTCGTGCACTTTTTCACGATTAATTTGAATTAACGCCTCTTCAAGTGAACAGTTAATTGGGACTTCACAATGAATTCTCGCCAATTTTCTAGACAAATGAAGCATGTCCAAGTCTTCTTTGATTTTGGTCTTTTGTGCCTTTGTCAAATTTTCTACGTTTTCGAGGATTCCTTCAATGGAACCATACTGTTGCAGAAGTTTCAGTGCCGTTTTCTCACCGATTCCCTTTACACCAGGGTAATTATCACTTGAATCACCCATTAGCGCTTTTAGGTCAACCATTTGCTGCGGACGTATTCCCTTTTCTTCCAGGAAGGTTTCACTTGTATATTCCGCGTAATTACCGATTCCTTTTTTCATAATTAATACAGTAATATTGTCGTCTAGTAGCTGCAGAATGTCTTGATCACCTGTTAATATAATCACTTCAGAATCTTTACTATATTGAGTAGCAAGTGTGCCAATACAATCATCAGCCTCATAGCCTGAAAGCCCTACATTCGGGATATCGAATGATTCAACTACTTCCTTAACTAGATCAAATTGTGGAATTAACTCCTCCGGTGGTGCACCACGATTGGCTTTGTACTCACCATACATTTCCGTCCGGAAGGTAGAGCTTCCCATATCCCAACAACAAATCACATGGGAAGGCTTGTACGTATTGACTGCAGTCATCATATGCTTTATAAATCCGTGAATTCCATTGGTCGGAATACCTTTACTGTTTACCATAAAATAACCACTCATCGCCGTTGCGTAAAAAGAACGAAATAATAATGCCATCCCATCTATTAACAAAACCTGATTTTTCATCAGCATGGCCTCCCTATCTAAAAGTCATCATAGACAGTATTATACCATATATATACCGTGCATTTATTTGTATCTTCCTTCCAAGAAATGAAAAAAGCCCTCTATAATAGAGGACTTAAGCTTATTTACTTCTCATTTTTTCTACTTCAATCTCGGCGTAAGAAGCAAAGTGGTATGGTGTTGTACCCTTTCCCTCTTGCTTTTTAGCTTTTTTCGATTCAGGTTGTTTATCTTTTTTCAACATGCATGTCTCCTTTATTAGAGATTGTCGTTAGTATTACCTAACAAGCATGTATTATGTTTAGTTACGTCCTGCGTATTCTTTTACCATCTCAACCGTTACAAGCCTACGTAATGGTACAATCCCTTTTTGAGCCAACTGATTCATTTCATTTGTAACCCTATTGATTTTATCGACAGTGAATTCTTTGTTTTGTTTTGCTAACGTAACTGCCTCTTCAATAAATAGTTCTCGTTGCTGTTCTAGCCCTACAAATCTTTTTACAACTGCGTGCTGACCATTTGAATGTTTTGTGATTGCTTCATGTACGTTCGTCATTGTTTCTCCTCCGATGTCATTAACTTTAGTATATGGGGTTTTGGTTCCCAACAATTAAATTGGTACTCTGGTTTCGTATCATAGTTTAAACGTGAACATCTGTATGACATCTTACCATCTTTACGTTCAGCAATAAAGTGAACACAGGTAGCACATGCATGGTATTTTGATTTTGCTTGGTACAAAATCAATCACCCCATACGATCCGAATAGTATTTATTTAACGTATCATGTACCTGTTCAAGACTAGCGATATCAATATCCTCAGACAAAATCTTGGTAACTCCATCAAAATACGAATGAATTTCTTGTAGTGCATTTTCTTGAATCACTTGAAGGCAATTACTAAATTCCTGTTTATAAAACTCAACAAGATATGCTTGGTTTTCTTCAAGATACAAGCCAACTGGTGTATCTAACAATCCTTCTATTTCATCCTGCATGAGCTTCTTCTCATTTTTTTCGAAGAAAGCCTTTGGACTCTTAAACATGGAGAGTGCTTTCTTATATCGTGAATGCTCTTCGTTTACAAGACCATTTGTAAACTCAATCGATTGAAAACTGACCTCAACCGATTCGGAAATGCTCATATTTGAGTTGATTGTTTTAATTTGTTCATTAACGGATGATAATTGACCATGCAATCGTTTAGAAATGAATGCTTCGATGCGCAATGAAGTCGCACGCATTTCTTGGGCCAAATCAAAGCCAACTGACTCTAAGAACTCATCTAAACATGACTGTAGCGCCTTTTTCAAATCACGACCATCGTCTCTAAGTGATGCAGGATTAAAAGCTTCCTTAAACATTTCTGATACGCGAAGGAATACCCTTTGCTTTATATAATAGCTAAGCTCCTTGATTTCCTGTTCAACACTTTCAAATATTTTATTTCCATCAATTCCAGCTACAACAGATCTCATCTTTTCATGCTGTTGTTTTGCTTCCTCAAGTCGTGCCTGTTTGATACCCTTGTCTTCCTTTGCTGAGTGAATATAGGAATCAATAATCGTCGCTGCACGCTGAATATCAATATAGCCTTCATTCACGGCTACCTCTGTTAATTCATCAATGACAAATGAATGAAAGTCTGCTTCGAACCTCTCAATCCCAGATGTCTTAAGAATTCCACGGTCATCTTGACTGTCTTCATTAAGTTTTTCAAGCAAAGCTGCTCGGCTAGATACACTATAAAGTCGTGGGAATCGAATTCCATAGCTTACAAGCTGTGACTCTACATACTCTTTCACATCTGATAACTCTTCTTCCGAGTTTGCCAAATCTGCTGCATTTATGATGAAAAACATCTTATCCATACTGAAGGTGTCTTTGACACGACCTAGTTGAATCAAAAACTCACGATCTGCCTTAGAGAAAGCGTGATTATAATACGTCACAAATAGAATTGCATCAGCATTTTTAATATATTCAAATGCTACACCTGTATGGCGCGCATTAATGGAATCAGCCCCTGGTGTGTCAACCAATGTTATGCCTTGCTGTGTTAATGGACAATCATAATAAAGTTCAATCCATTCTACAAAGCACGCTTTTTCTTCCTTTGCCACATATTCATTAAAGCCATCCATATCGGTAATCAACACTTGATCCAAACTTGAAGCAATGTTTTCAAATCCTGCCATTACTGCTTTTAAAAATGAAAAATGTGGTTTTTCTTTCGCTTCAATCTTTTCAATATTGCTTATTTTAGCGTGTATGATATCTATGCTTGCATCAAGACTTCCCACTTTCTCACCAAAAATGTGTAGAGAATGGTTGATATCATCAAGTAACTGATTGGTTGATTTAATTTTCACACGTACTGTTCCATGCTTATGCTCTGCTGTTGGGAACGTAATCTTATTAATGGTTGCTGTCGTTGGATTCGGTGAAACCGGGAGTGCCTTTTTCCCCATTAATGCATTCGCAAATGACGATTTTCCAGCACTAAATGCTCCGAATAATGCAACAGTAAAATGTTTATGCTTTAAGCGATACGCCTTCTCCTCAATATCCTTTGCAAGCATTGAGAGACCGGTTATAGGCTTAATCAATTCATGTGCTTTTTCAAAGTGAAGAATCGCTTGTTCAGAAGAACCTCTATTTTCTTCCTTCGGATGTTCATTCACTATATCCGATTTAGGAGCATCTTCTTTTTGTTTCTCCATTTCTTTTAGAATGGTATCGGTTGATGAAATCTCAACCTTTTCAGCAAAACGTGAGAGCAATTGTTCTGCATTCTCACTATTAGTTAACTCCTTATCCCCAAGAATAATATCGTCAAGTTCCGAACGTGTTTTTGTTCGTTTTGATTCATATTTCTTGAGGGTCATAAACGCTTCTTGATAAATACCATATTGCTGCAATTCAGCATTTATATCTTGTTCTTGCTTAGAATTAGCAGCCCTCATTTGCTCGATTATCCCATGTAGTAATGTAACAGCCTTCTGTTTATATTTTCTCTTAATATAATGACTTACATCGTCTGTATAGGTTAAGATATATTCCCCCGTGGCACCTGCTCCGGGCTTTACTAAAGCTTGAAGCTCTTCGGGAGAAAATTCAATAGTCATTTCGTTTCCGGTAGGCTGTGTTGACAGACGTAGGTTTCCAACAAACTTCCCTACGAAATCTTTTAAGTGCCATTCTAATTGCGTGGACATCTTTTCTTTTACATCTTCAAAGAAAGCATGTAGGCGGTCCTCGCGTTCTCTTTCCGTTTTACTTTTTGAAAATAATAAACCGACCTTAAAATTTGGTTGAGCAGATTCAATGTATTGCTTTGCAAGCTCACGAGTTTGAAAAGGCATTAATATTGCATTTGAGAGAATTGATTCAACTTCATCAATAAACTCTGTTTCAATTTGTTCGCGTTCCTTCTCAAATCCCTCTAATTGATTCGTTAATTCATCTATTCTATTAGGAATCGAATTCCTTTGTGCCTCGGTTAACGAACGGAGCTTCTCCTTTGTTGCTTCAAGTTCGTTTGCATTTTTATCATCGAGGAATGCAATATGCTCCAAGATAATTTGCTTTGCTGAATGAAATACACCTTCAACTAAAAGCTGATCCTTGTTTGCAATTTTTTCATGTAGCAATTGTTGTACTTGCTGAAACTGATTATGCTCGTTGGTTGGATCTTTTAATGTCGTATAAAAAATATCGGAGTAGGCTACATGCCAATTTTGAAACGCTTCTTCTACCCCTTGTTTAAAGGATCTGAAGCTTAGCTCTGATTCCTTATGCTTATCGACTTGGTTGACTATTAAATAGACGGTCTTATTCCGGTCCGTTAACTCCTTAGTAAATTGGAAGTTCAACTCTGACAAAACATGGTTATAGTCCATTACATAAAAGAGTAAGTCCGCCAAATGCAATGCTGATTCAGTAGAAACGCGATGAGCATCATCGGTTGAATCAATACCAGGCGTATCCATGACAATAACCTGCTCTGGGAGTTTCTTATTGTCATGACTAATTTCGATTGATTCGATCGCCTCCCCGTCTTTTGCATATGATTTAATCACATTATAATCATATGGGTGCGGATATTCGATGATATTTCCGTCACGATAATAGACACGCGCATATTCGCGACCTGTTTTTACCTTCACTAAATTTGCGCTGGTTGGAATCGGGCTTGAAGGTAAGAGACTCTCCCCAATGAGTTCATTAATCATGCTCGATTTTCCAGCTGAGAAATGGCCTGAAAAGCCAATCATATATTCAGAGTTCACTAGTTTTTTTAGCAGTTGAATGATCTTTGCACTGCTTTCTTTGTCATTGTTTGTCTCAAAAATATGATACAAGGAAGACAGTCTCATTTCCAAGTCTTCCTTTGTGACGCTTTTAATTCTCCCTGTTTGAATCATGTCTAGTCCCCTTATTGTGCTGTGCATATAAATATAGATATATGTGTATTTTACTCTACATTCCATACTTTTGACAAAGCAGAAAATTAAGAATCTACGATTTTGATGTTATTTAAACAAAAAAACCAGGATTTACCCGGTTTCATTGTCTTCTTAATGATCTTATTACATAAGGTATTAAACGATTTTGTATCCTGCCAAGTTTCTGATATTCATCATGCACTCCTAATGCACGCTCTTCAATCGGTATCCGGACCGACATGATAATTGCATTTAATACAGAAAATATGATGGCAGTACTATACGCCTGAAACAACAACGGAATAAGTATGAATTCTAACGCTACAATTACATAATTTGGATGTTTCACATACTTGTACGGACCTTTGATTTGCACCTGATGCTTTGGCAAAATCATAATTTTCGTATTCCAAAAGCTCCCTAACGAGCGTAATGCCCATACCCTTCCTACCTGTGTTAAAGCAAACAATATAAGGAAGAGTGGATAAATGTCAGATACCTCTTTCCTAAATAAGACAACCTCAGTCATGAGTGAAATAAAAAACAATGTATGAATCAGTACTATGTATTTATAATGACTATGTCCAACCTCATAGCCCCCTTGTGACAAAATCCATTTTTCATTCCGTTTTGCTATGCGTAATTCAAGTAATCTTTGTGCGATTACCACCATAATTATTATCCAAAATATCATCCTATTTCCTCCATTGTAAAAGGATTAATTCTGAGCTGAACCCCGGACCTAATGCTGTTACTAATCCATAATCGCCCGTTTCCGCTTGCCTGTTTTCCATAACATCCTTTAGTACGTACAATACGGTTACAGATGACATATTACCTTGGTTACGGAGCACATTCCGAGCAGTTTCAGTCATGGAGCTTGGAATATGTAATGCAGTTTCGTAGGCATCCAATACCTTTTTGCCTCCTGGATGCGCAATAAACTGCCTTATATCTTGCATTTCAAGCTGATTTGGATCTAAAAATTCATCCACATTCCCTTTTAACCATGACTTTACAATACTTGGGATATCTTTTGAAAAGATGACATGTAGTCCGGTGTTTTTGATGTCCCATCCCATCACTCCCTCTGAATGCGGCATCAATGTCGATTGAGAAGAGACAAAGTTTGGCAGGATATCGCTTGTTGAGTAATGGTTAGCCTCATCTCCAGCTATGCAAACACAGGCTGTTCCATCTGCAAATAGTGATGTTCCAATTAAATTACTTTTCGAAAAATCATTTTTTTGAAATGTTAAGCTGCAAAGTTCAACGGCTACTACAAGCACTTTTGCCTTTGGATAGGCTTTGCAATAGTCAAAAGCTCTTGAGAGTCCTGCAGCACCACCTGCACAGCCGAGCCCCCAGATAGGTATACGCTTTGTATGAGGGTTAAAGTCCATTTTATTCATTATTCTCGCTTCAATACTTGGTGTCGCTATTCCTGAGCTTGATATAAAAATAACAGCTTCTATTTCCTTAGTATCCATTTTCTTTGATAATAACTGTTTGTTTTCTAAGCATTCTCGAATGGCTTTGGTACCGAAGTCAACTGCTTTCTCGATATATGTATTATTTTTTTCTTCAAAGCTATGGTCCCTACCATACCAATCCAAAGGTTTACTAAAATAGCGTTCTTCAATTTCACTGTTTGAGAACACTTTAATAAGACGATCAATGTCTGGAAAGTGCTCATGGAACAAGTCCCTGATAAACTCAGTTGTCTTTACCTGATTCATTTTATAGGGTGGATTGCATACCCCAACCGATATGATTTTTGGCATTAAAAGCCCATCCTCTCTTATAGAAGGAACTCTTAAGGTTACTTTTTCCAGTTTTAACAGAAGTATGCAAGATGATAAATCGTAGACATAAAAAAAGCCTCCCCAGGGATGGGAAAGCTCACGTTTCAAAGGAGTTGTTTTGTTGTTGTGCATTTATAGTATAACTCATACCTACCAAACATTCACCAGTAAAATTTTGCCTTGTTTTAAAAAGCTGTATTCGCAAACTATGATGGTTTTGTACCGTTTCGTTATTCCTCTAGTAATGTTTTGACAAGTTCTTCTCGTTTTTTATCGATTGCTTCAAAGTCCATTGCAGCTTTATAGTATTCTTCAAGTTTATCGTGGAGTCGCTTTGCTTCACTTAAGAAATTTGTACCAATTGTCATTTTGTTTTTGTACTCAAGATTAAGTTCTTCAATTTCTTTTTTAAAGGTACTTTCGATTTTAGGATCCATACATAAAGCAAACATATCCACAACTTCATCTTGTTCGCGAAATGGGTCTACGACATGCGGTGCCGTACCATCTACAATTGACACACTTAGTTTCGGAATAATAATCATATCGATGCTTTTCGGATCGAAGGCACAATGAAAGTATTCAACTGATAAACCATGTTGTTCGGCATGTTTTGCGATTTTCTTCATTAAAGTCGACTTTCCACTTCCAGGTCTTCCTTTTATAATATAACGCTTATCATACTCTTCAGTAATATTGTCAATAAAATTTACTGCACCCTTTGGTGTAGCAGCTCCAAAGAATCTCTTACGGTTTGTCGGATTTTCTTCTGCATCAAATGGTTTATTAAAAATCGTATCGATCAAATTCTGAACAACACCATCTGCTTTTTTAAAACTCATTGATGAGATGTAAATTTCCTCACGTTTTAGATGTACCTTCTTTGCTTCAGCAAACGTATTATACGCATTTTCAAAGTTCTTAGATATATCGTCTGTTAATTCAATAATTTGACTTTTATATTGTTTCAGGTACCCGTCATTGCGGTACTGACCGAGGTCAATTACCTTTTCGACGACTCCTGGGTACTTCGGCTCAATAACATGTGGTGCCGTACCGTCCACAAATCCTAATTTCAATTCAGGAATTACGATTCCGTCAATAGATTGATTATCTGAAGAACAATGTAAGTATTCGAGATCATAGCCTTTATCCATATAGATTAAACCGATTTTTCGCATAAATGTGGACTTACCTGTTCCTGGACCGCCTTTTAAGATATATAAAGTATCCAGACCCTTTAAAGCCTCATCATACAACGAATAAAAACCTATACTTGAATTGGTGCCTGCATAATAATTTTTAACTTTTGCCATATAACCTACATACCTCCTTGTAGACATTCGCCTAATTTAGAGTATGGTAGAGATGCCTTGGGTGTGAATCAAAAATGAAAAATCTCGAAAAGGAATGACGTGATTCTGCTATTTTTAAATAACGATTACCTTTTTACTCTCTAAAAAAATCACTATTTAAAAATAGTGATTAAGAAGGCTTTTGTTTGTTATTTTGGACATTAATTTCTATCTGGCTAATGGTTTCATTCCCACATTTAAAACATCTTTCTTTGTTATTTAATAAGAGCGTATGACATCTAGAACAATAATACCTAATCATCTGCACACATCCTTTTCAACATAGTATATGTTTCACATTCACATGCTGTTATTGGATTGTCACAAATTATTCAAATATTTTCCTATGCCAATGTGATAAAAATCACTGTTTTATTAAGTTTACACCATTAATATAGTGATTATCTTAGGAATGAACAATTTGTGAAATAGCCAAAATCGTATAGATTTTAACAAATTGTTTTGTATGATGAAGATGTAAAAACCTTTGAATTAACGCTTGAAGGGGGTCGAGAGGAATGGCAAAGATAGAGACTACAAAGACAAACCAAAAGACAAAAATTGAAGATGAGAAAACTTCCTTAAAAGGAACATTAACATCTGTGTTTTTACTGGGACTATTCTTAATTTTATCTTGGGTTGGTGTCTATTTCTTGTTTCTAGACAGGTTGTAATAACACTCTCTATCTAGAAACACAAAATGATACTTAAAACAAACGAACTACTATTAGTTTATGAAAAAACAAACAGAAACAGAATGCGGAAATTTGAAAGGGGAAAAAGCCATGCATTTGCATAAATTTGAAAAAATATGGCTCACTTTTGGTATTGGGATACTTTTCGTATTCCTTGGAATTGTTGGTGTCGGCGCTTTTGCTATGGGCCACCAGCCTGCAAGTAGTATCAAGACAATTGATCCTGAAAAAGTAACAGAAACGGCACCATTTGATAATCCTGGACTTATTCATATTGAAGGTAATAAATACGAACTAAATCTTGTTGCAGAGGCTTTCGCGTACACTCCTAATACGATTCAAATCCCAAAAGGTGCCGAAGTAACAATTAATGTAGCAACAAAAGATGTTGTTCATGGGTTTGCAATTGCCGGTACAAACGTCAACATGATGGTTGAACCTGGCTATGTCAGCACTTATACACAAACATTTACTAAAACAGGTGAATTCTTAGTCTTATGTAATGAATATTGTGGAGCTGGACACCACTTAATGATGGCGAAAGTTGAGGTGACTGAATAATGGCAGATACAACCATTAGAGTAGACAAAAAAGATGGAAAATTAGCAATGGCGCACTTTTATGTAGCTTTTATTGCTTTATTCCTAGGAGGAACTGCAGGATTACTTCAGACACTTGTTCGTTCTGGAGAGTTCACATTACCGGCAGGAATTGGATATTACCAATTATTAACCGTTCACGGAGTTCTTTTAGCACTTGTACTTACTACATTCTTTATCATAGGTTTCTTATTTGCAAGTTTAAGTAAAACAGCAGGAACACTCTCACCAAAAGTTCGTTTACTTGGTTGGATTGGATTCTGGACAATGACAATCGGAACGGCTTCAACTGCGACTACGATTCTATTAGGTGAAGCATCCGTACTTTATACATTCTATGCTCCCCTACAAGCACATCCTTTCTTTTATATTGGATTAGCACTTGTTGTTGTTGGTAGCTGGATTAGCGGAATTGGTATGTTCGCTCACTTTGGAAAATGGAAAAAAGAAAACCCTGGTAAAGTAACACCTCTATTAAGCTTTATGACAGTGATGACCATGATTTTATGGTTAGTTGCAACTCTTGGTGTAGCGGCAACTGTACTTATTCAATTTATTCCATGGTCATTTGGCTGGGTTGAAACAATTGATGTCCTTATTAGTAGAACATTATTCTGGTATTTTGGTCACCCGCTTGTATACTTCTGGTTATTACCTGCATACATGGCGTGGTATGTTGTCATTCCAAAGGTTATCGGAGGAAAGATTTTCTCTGATGCTTTAGCTCGTCTATCATTTATTTTGTTCTTGCTATTCTCAATTCCAGTTGGTTTCCACCATCAATTAACGGAACCAGGTATCGACCCTAACTGGAAGTATCTTCAAGTAGTTCTAACATTTATGGTGGTTATACCGTCTCTCATGACGGCATTCTCATTGTTTGCATCATTCGAATTATATGGAAGATCTAAGGGTGCAACAGGATTATTTGGTTGGTTTAGAAAGCTTCCTTGGGGAGATGCTCGTTTCCTAGCTCCATTCATTGGGATGTTATTCTTTATTCCTGCAGGTGCAGGTGGAATTATCAATGCTAGTCACCAGATGAACCAAGTTATTCACAATACCATCTGGGTTACAGGTCACTTCCATCTAACCGTTGCAACAACTGTATTATTAACATTCTTTGGTATCGCCTACTGGTTAATCCCGCATTTAACAGGGCGTGTGATGACAAAAGCTATGAACAAACTAGCAATTGTACAAACAATCGTGTGGACAGTCGGAATGACATTTATGTCAGCTTCCATGCACTTTGCAGGTTTATTAGGAGCACCTAGACGTTCTTCTTTCTCAACATACGGTGATTCAGCTCAAGCAATGGATTGGATACCATATCAAATTGCTCAAGCGATTGGCGGATCAATACTATTTATTGGTATCATCCTAATTCTTGTAATCCTTATTAATCTATCTTTCTTTGCACCGAAAGGAGAAACTGAATTCCCTGTTGGTGAAGTAGCAGAAGAAGCAGAAAAAACACCTATGCTCTTAGAAAACTGGAAGCTATGGGTTGGTGTATTAGTTGTTTTAATCTTAATCGCTTATACTATTCCATTTGTAGATATGATTCAAAACGCACCACCAGGAGCAAAACCATTTAAAAATATTCTCTAATAAAATGAAAAGCTACGCAATCAAAAGTTGCGTAGCTTTTTTCTAACTTATAACTTATAAATTTCTTTGTATTTCTCTTCTAAGTATTGGATTAAATAGTTCGCATCCAATCCCTCACCTGTTACGTCCTTAATAATTTCTAATGGTTTTTTTAGTTTTCCAAACTTATGAATGTGTTCAGTCATCCATTCTTTAATTGGAAGTAAGTTTCCTTCTTCTAATAGATCCTCATAATTCGGTAGATCGTTTACCATCTTATTCTTGAATTGGGCTGCATACATATAGCCTAGTGCATAGGAAGGAAAATAACCGAAACTTCCTCCTGCCCAATGGACATCCTGTAACACGCCTTTTCCATCATTATCAGGGCGAATACCTAAATACTCTTCATATTTCGCATTCCAGATCTCTGGTAAATCCTTTACTTCAATCTCATCGTTAAAAAGGCCTTTTTCAATTTCATAACGGATCATGATGTGTAAAGGATATGTTAATTCGTCAGCCTCAATGCGAATCAGAGATGGTTTAGATTCATTAATTGCACGATAAAAATCCTCTACAGATACCTGATCAAATTGACCACTAGCATATTCTTTTAACAACTCATAATTGTTCTTCCAAAGTGGTAGACTGCGACCAACGATGTTTTCATAGAACAAGGATTGAGATTCATGGATTCCCATTGAGGTACCTTGTGCAAGGTTTGTTCCAACTAAATCCGGTGAAATATTTTGTTCATATAGAGCATGGCCACCTTCATGAATCGTACCAAAGACAGCTGTTCTGAAATCATTTTCTACGTAGCTTGTTGTAACACGAACATCTCCTGGATTTAAGCCAGTCGCAAATGGGTGAACTGTTTCATCAAGACGACCTGCGTCAAAGTCATATCCCATTTTCTTTAATATCTCCAAGCTAAAAGCACGTTGTTTATCCTTTGGAAATTCCTTAAATAGAAATGAAGTCTCTGGCTTGTTTGGTGATTCAGTTACTGCCTTAACCAGCGGAACGATTCTTTCACGTAATTGAGCAAACACTTTATCGACAATTTCAACCGTTACGCCTGGCTCATACATATCAAGTAATGTATTGTATTTATTTCCTTCATATCCCCAGTAGCTAATAAATTTCTTTGTAAACTCTACAAGCTTTTCTAAATATGGGCGGAACATTTCAAAATCAGATTTCTCTTTTGCCTCCTCCCAAACTGATTCAGCCTTTGATTGAAGGATTACATACTCACGAAATTCACTTGCTGGAATCTTTTTATTACGTTCAAAATCCTTCTGACACTCTTCTACCACTTTCTTTGTGATTTCACTAAGCTGTGCTTGTGCCTCAGGCGTTGTTAGTTCCTTTAAATACGATTCCATTTCGGTAGAGGTGGAAAGCGCAAAGCTCTCCGAGGATAGCATTCCAATAACCTCAGAGCGCTGCTCCATTCCCTTCTTTGGAGCTCCTGTACGTAAGTCCCAATACATTACTCCAATTGCCTCATTATAGCTTGTCATCTTCTTCACTAACTCAAGTAATTTTTCTTCAGTTTGTTTTAATTGTTCTGACATACGGTCTTCTCCCCTTACCTTTCTTTTGTTGGTAATACACTTTTAACCTGATCAATAACTTCAGTTGGAGTTGTATCATCAAGAAAAATAGAAACAGTTCCTGAATCCTCACTCGTACGGATAAGGCGACCAATTCCTTGCCTCAAGCGCAAGAGCATGTATGGTAAGTCCACTTGCTCAAATGGAGTTTCAGCATTCTTTCGTTTAGCTTGAAAAACAGGATCATTTGGTGGAAATGGCAACGACCAAATAATCACATTGGATAATGATGGACCTGGGATATCAAGTCCCTCCCATAAGGAAATGGAACAAAGGATGCTGTGTTCATTATTTTGGAATTGAGAAACAAGTTCACTTATTTCTCGGTCGCCTTCAAATAACATATCATATTTACCAAATGTGCAATTTTCTTTAAATCGTTGAAGCTCTTCCTTAGAATTGAATAATAGGAGTGCTCGGCCTTCTGTTTTCTCAATCTCATTATAAACAAACTCAGACTTTGAAAGAAACATATCACTACTTGTTTCAAACATCGGCATTTGTATTTTCATTTGATGATCATAATCAAATGGAGATTCGACCGAAAATGATTGATATTTTTTAATACCTAAACTATTTGCAATGTAGTCGAATGACTTATTTTCAGATAATGTAGCTGAAGAAAATACAAAAGGGATTTGTTTCGAAAATACCTGATCTGCAAGAATAGTTTCAACGGCCTGCGGCATGATGACCAGTGTATGGCTTTCACCGTCAGCTTCAACCCAAGTAATCGCGTCGTTCTCATCACCAAAGAGTTTTAAAGAGTAATCTATTTGATCTAAGTATTCGTCGACAATATGTAAATCATATTGATTAATTGTGTATGTTTCAGCCTCAAATACAAGATTGTTTCCTATATCCCCAATCATTTGATGTAGTTTCCGAGCCTCAGCGACTAGTCTCTCTGTTCGCTCTATATCCATCCGTTCAGAACCTTCAACAACTAGACTATTTTCTCGTAGTCTCCTAAAAAGATACTCGTTTTGTTCAATTGTATCCTCTATTAATTGAGCGAATTCTTCACGGATATCATTTTCTAACAACCTTGTTAGAAGTGATTCCAATGTTGTTTCTTGAATACGGTACGTTAACGCCTTTTGTGCCGAGAACTCCAATAGATGACCTTCATCAAACACAACACAACTACTCTCTGGTAAAAAAGGCAGTTGTCCTTCGCGTTTTCTAGACTCCATTGTCCACACATGTTCCATGTAGAAGTCATGAGAGCAAATGATTAAGTCCACAGCCTTGCGATAATGTTCTCTTGAAAGTGTCAAGCCACAGCGGTGACGGAAATCACATGATAAACAGTCTTGAAAACTATCCCATGACACACTCTTCCATTCCTCGTCGGAAAGATCTGGATATGTTTTTCTGTCTCCATAATGATGGAATGCTTGTAAGGTCGAATGACTATGAACAAAGTCTGGAAGCCCTTCATAAACGCCTGCAATTTTTTCATTCATAGTTCGACGAGTGGTATCCTCTAATTTGCGTATACAAAGATATTGATCCTGAGCTTTCGCTAGACGAACATCAATCGTTAAATCAAGAGCATCTGCAATTTTTGCAATATCACCTTCTGGCTTAACAAGTTGTTCAATTAAGGACTCGTCTGCACAAGATATGATAGCAGGTTTTCTCATATGCCTTGCATAACAAATAGCATAAAGTAAATAAACTATTGTTTTACCGGTACCCACACCGGCTTCTGAGAATACAATTGATTTTTCCTTAAATGCCTTCTCTAACTGAAATGCCATAAAGATCTGTTCATCACGGAGCTCAAATCCTTTATCAGGTAAGATGTCGTAAAAAACATCCCCAATCCACTCGTTTAATTTATCAAAGAAATTTTCATTTCTGGATATTTGAAAGGGTAACCCTTCACCAATCATATGTAAAAACCCCCAAACTAAGGTACGTGCAATTTTTAATTATCTACTACCAGATATGGGAAGTCAATATTGTGGCAAAAGAAAAAACCCGCCGAGGCGAGTTTTCTTTGATTTCTTTTCATTCACTTTTATATCGTAAAAAGTCAACATCGATAGCAGTTGAATGGGAGATGGCACGGAGAAGATCATTCTTAGCATTTGCAAGAGATTTTAATGGGTCAATCTCTTCTCCCAATTCATTTTCAAGTGCCCTGTATGTATCATTCAACGCATCTTGAATTTTTTTAAACTCAAAGTAATCCATTGTTCACTCACTCCTGGCAATTTTGTAGACACCAATAAAGTATATGAACTTTGGAATGGAACTATACATAAGATATGCGCCATTTAAGAAACAAATCTTTTAACGATCTCTTGGGGGTCTTTTCCCCCAATATTGATAATAGTCTGTTCTGATAAAACCGTTAAATAGTTTCCGTTTCTTTGTTGCAGGCTTTCCGTAAAGTTGTTCGAATTCCGGATGTGATGTTAGCATATAGACGGACCATGTATCATGTGGACGAAAAACAGTTCCCATCCTACGATACATTTCTTCAACTTCCTTCTTTTCACCAAGTCTTTCTCCATATGGAGGATTTCCGACTATTACTCCATATTCCTTTGTTGTTGTAAAATCACTTACCTGCATTTGTTTAAAATGAATCAAATCACCGAAGCCTGCTTCTTCAGAGTTATCCTTTGCAATCTGAATCATTCGATGGTCAATGTCAAAGCCGCTAATATCAAGTGGCTGGTCATACTTCGCTAAGTCCTCCACCTCTTGACGTGCCTCATCCCATCTTTTCTTGCCAATAATATCCCATTCTTCGGATACGAAATCACGATTAAAACCAGGTGCAATATTTTGCCCAATCATTGCAGCTTCAATTGGTATCGTTCCTGACCCACAGAATGGATCAACAAAAGGTCGATCAGGTGTCCAATTTGTTAACATAACCAAAGTTGCAGCAAGAGTTTCTTTCAAAGGGGCCTCCCCTTGATCTGCTCTATATCCGCGTTTATGAAGTCCGACACCACTACAATCGATTGTTAAAGTTGCAACATCTTTAAGCAACGCCACTTCTATACGGTACAATGGACCAGTCTCTTCAAACCAACCTGATGTTTTGCGATAATGTTTTTTAAGGCTCTCAACGACAGCCTTCTTTACAATACTTTGACAATCCGAGACACTGAAGAGCTTGGATTTCACCGATTTTCCAATAACCGGAAATTCAGCATTCTCCGGAATAATGTCACCCCAATTTAAGGCTTTTGTTTTTTCAAATAATTCATCGAAGGTTGTCGCTTTAAATTCACCAACCTTTAATTTAATGCGGTCAGCTGTACGAAGCCAAAGATTACTACGGCAGATGGCTTGTTCATCAGCTTCAAAGATGACCTTCCCATTTTCCACACTGCATTCATAGCCTAAATCCCGTACTTCTTTGGCCACAATTGATTCAATTCCCATTGCCGCTGTGGCAATTAGCGTTATTTTTCCCATGTATGTTCACCCTAACTATGTACATCGTATAGTAAAAGAATAAAGAAATTTTTTGTGTAAAGCAAGGTTGCTGACGCAAAAAGAATGCAAGCATACAAAAAGCTCTTCAATTTTGAAGAGCTTCATTTTCTTTATTCATATAAGTCGTTTATTTAATAACGTTCTGTAAGCCATGTTTTGTACCATTGTACTTCAATCGGCAAAACGTATGCCTCGTACTCAGGTGGTAATCATCTATCTACAGACGTAAGTACGTCTGTCCTTCTCCTTGTTCATTTCCTCGGAGAAAGTGCCCCTACCATTATTTGGGTTTCTCGCTCGTGGGGTTTACCTCGTTCCACTCTTGTAATTTCTTACAAGACTTCGTCACTGTGGCACTTTAAAGGTAGTCAAACCATATCCAAAAAGGACTTAGGTTTTTTCCCTGCCGTTAGCAGAGCTAAAAGCCCCACTACCCTAGCTTATCGTTTCGCTAGGCACGAACACTACGGACATCTCAGCCCGTGCGAGCATGGACTTTCCTCTGCAAGTTGCCCTGCAGCGATTACCCGAACGTTATTAATGTGTGCTAGAATAGTATAGTAAAAAAACAATACTTTTGCAAGTAATAACAACCTGTAAGTTTTTCCCATAATCTAAAGGACGAAATTTAGACTTTTGGCTCAATCGTATAATTTACTACCAAATACATGTTTTTCAAGGTTCGATAATCGTTTTAAAATATCAAAGTTGGTTGTACCCGTTTGTGCCTGTGGTTGTTTCTTATAGGAATCTTCAAGCTGACGTTTTAAACGAAGATTCTCTTGTTGTAGTTCTTCAATCTCTTGAGCAAATGTTTCATAATCTTTAATGATCACATCTAAAAATTTATCAACTTCTTCTTGTTTATAGCCTTTCATGCCAGTTTTAAACTCTTTTTCAAGTATCTGTGTTGCATTTAATTTTATTTTATCTGAGAACATAATCTTTCACCTCGATACACTTTCCCCATTATTCCTACGTCTATTTTTTCAAATTTTTAGCGTATTGTCAATTTTATTTGGTTCGATTACTCAGAAGTCGTTGTTTGCAAACTGTTCTTCTTCAACAATTGCCTGTAAATCATACGAATTAATAGTAATAAGCGAATACCCGTCTACTTCAGCTTTCTTTTTCGCATCCGAATAGATATAACGTGGACTTCCATCCTTTTCCTCATCATAAAATATTAATAAAGCATCGCTTTTTTCTAGAAAAAAGGCATTTTTCAAACGGAATTGTGATGGATTATCATATTTACGGTTTGTGATACTATTTACATAATCCGCTTGGGATAAGATAAACTGATAGTATTCTTTATTTGTTTCGTTCCATTTTTCCTCTTGTTCAAGGAACGGAGTAATAACTGCAAGCTTCAGGTCAGGGTAACTCTCTTGAAGCTCGTAGGTAATTTCTGCAGCCCATAATTCAACACCAAGCTGTCCACTAATAATGACCCATTCAAGTCCATCCTCAACTAGAGGAATGAGCTGTTTTTTTAAGGCAAGTTTTATGTAGTGAACACCGGGATGGTCCTGTCCAAAAATTCCTATTTCGAATGGCTTATAGCCGGTAATCGCTACAACCTTGATCATGCCATGACTCCTTTCATGAACGTTTTTTTCACACTCTTATGTAAAACAGGAACCGTTACAGTTCCTGTTGTGTTTGCAGATGAAATTTTTTTCACGTTTGTTTTCATTTACATTATTAGTTAGATTAACGACCCATAAATGGTCCGGGCGGTCTTACTCCAAATCCTGGTCCAGGTGGTCTTGCTCCGCAATTGAAGTGTTGATTTGAAACCTCATTCGCAACAGATTCTGTGTGTGGGTAATAATGCATATGCTGATACATATGGTGATTTACATGTTGCGTATGTGAAGGATGAATATGCGGAACAATTGTTGTAAAGTTATGATGCTGTGTGCAGCATTTTGTTGGGTGAACGATAGGTGGCATTACACATGGTCTTCCATTCATTTTATCTATCTCCTTTCCTTCATCTGTTATTACATTAATAGCCTATGAAGGAAGGTGGAGTCATGTACTAATCAAAACACCTATTTTTAGAGGAATTTTAAAAAGTCCGGTGAATATGACGCATCGGTATAGGAACTTCGACTAACTACCGACACGTCCTGTGTCGAACGTCGAAGTCACCACATCCTGTGGAAGCGCGTTGGCTTGCTCCTCCGTTCCTCACGTATTAACTACATACGCTCCGGTACTCAAAGCTGCGCCGCCTTGAAATTCTTGGTCCTCTTCATCCTCCTTTTTAAACACCTATTTTTAGAGGAATTTTAAAAAGTCCGGTGAATATGATGCATCGGTAGCGTTCTTTTTCATCCTCTTTTTAGTCACCTATTTTTATAAAACAGCGTATGGATTATCTTTAATTCCTGTTAACACAATTACGGTTAATATAAGCATAAAAAAGTATAGAAATAAGATCTTCTTATACATAAATTTCTCTCTCCATCTAAAATAATATTCCCTTACACAAAACACTATTTTACATGGTATTACAGCATTCTACAATGACAAATGAAGGAAGCCTTCAAATTTCATTAAAATCGACATCTAAAACGCGAAAAACCGCTAATTTTGCGCTTACCCGGGTAATATTTTCTAACTATTTCGAAGTTTCTTTGTTAATCGTTTTATACGCTTCTCAAATTCCATCGTTAGCTTTGCATTTTTTGTCTTATTACTTGTTTTATTGGAGACTTCCCACCTCATAAAACCACTATTTGCGAAATCAATTGCTGTTTCGTAATTCTTTATTTGATGTTCAAAGTATTTCGCAAGCTCAATACTTGCCGCAACAGCATCTGTATCGTCACCTTTTTCATGTACCTCTATAAACAACTCCATTGCAGAACTATATTTTTTTTCTTTTTTTAGAAGATATGCCATTGCAAGTTTTGCCTTCATTTCCTTATCTGAGTCAACTTCAACAACTTGCTCATAAAGTTCTTGTGCTTTAGTGGTCTCTCCTAGTGCCTCAAGCCACCTAGCCACTTCGTATTTATCGGAGGTATACTTGTGCTTCTCATTTAAAATCACAGCTCCAGATAAATGTATATAGAGTGTTAGCAGTGATAAAATGTCAATCTCGTTATGACGCATAACACCAAAGATACCATCAGGATCATGATTTTCTACAAAATCAAAATATAGAATCGGTGCTAAATATCCAGGGACATCACCTTCACGCTTAATTTCTAAAATTTCTTTCTCCACATTCGAAAGTCTCACTGAATCAAGTTTGTTCTTCCACAGTCTTCTAGCTGCATGATACAAATCGAAATGTCCAAATTCCGGAAGCTTTGGTAAAGCATCTCTTATCAAGGTATGTCGAGTCTTGACCTGTGGCCAATCAAAAGATTTTCCATTATATGTAACAAGCGTTGTATAATCAACACTTGTTAGGAAGCTTTGATATAACGCAACTTCACTTCCAGGATTTGGTAAAAAGTGTTGTGTGAGTATCACTTTGTCACCCTGAACTCTTGCGTGTCCTAATAAAAAAATCGTATTGCCAGTCCCCCCGCCTAGACCTGTCGTTTCAGTATCAAAAAAGAATAAATCCGAAAGTTGGTGACCTTTTGCCGACAAAGGATGCTTCAATGTTGTAGTATTCCACATCTCAATAACTTCTTTTAATGAGGAAAACGAATATAAACCATGTTGATAATTCAATGGATAAACTACCCTTCGAACCATACAATATTTTCCATCAAAGAAAAAAGGTTCTGCTCCAAACTCTTTCCATTTATCAAGAAAGGGAATTTCTTCTAATCCTTCCTCAACTTTAGGTTTTGAAGGGGTAGTTTTAATTTCTTCTTCTCTCACTATATGATTTTTTAACCGATTTAATTTCGATTTAATGGACATTTGTATCACCTTTACTATCTCGAACCGAGTTTGAGTTTTTCAATCAAGTTAAGTGAATCTGCTTTCGCGCGCTCATTTAAAACTTCAGTGCCTATGCAGGAAGGACAACCTGTTTCACAAGAACATCTTTGAATCAACTTTTGCGATTCGTTGAGAAGATTCTCCATGGCCTCATACACTTTTTCACTTAACCCAATTCCACCTGGGTAACGATCATATAAAAAGATTGTTGGCTGCTCATTATGTACAGCCTTCACCTGAGGCACCACATGCAAGTCTGACGGGTCGCACATCGTCATCAACGGGGCAACATGACGCAAAACATTAGCGACTCCAACTAAACCTTCCTCAATCCGTTGTTCACTCATTCCGTCAAGTTCAGCCTTTTTCAAGCTAATCCATGTTGCAGATGTATGTAACTCCTCTTCTGGCAAATGAATTGGACCTGAACCAATGTTTTCATGTGTTTCAAATTTAATTTTCTTAAATATCGTAGCCATAGCTTGAACTGAAACATCACCATAGCCAATTTCAGTTGAAATCTCTCGACGCTCTTTATCAACTTCTAAAACTCGAAGACTCACAGCTAGATTAGCATCTGTAAAATAATCGACATCTACTTCTCTAACAAATGCCTTCTTTTCTTCCCAATCAAGCTTCTCCACCTGATATTGAACTCCTTGATGTAAATAGATTGCTTCATCATGAAGCAATGTCATTGCACTAAAACGATCCATTTCACCAATAACCTTAACAGCTGCAACATCTGTTTGGTCAATAATCACAACATTTTCCTGTGAAGCCGAACGAAGACTAATGTTATGGGCCGGAAAAGAATCATTCATCCAGTACCATTTATCCCCATTTTGATGTAAAACTCTTTCCTCTGTTAAATACTCTAATATATCTTCAAGGTCGAGATCTCCAAAGGTGTCGCCCTCTTTAAACGGCAATTCATAAGCAGCACATTTAATGTGGTCGATTAAAATAACAAGATTATTAGGATTAATTCGTGCTGTCTCAGGGTTTCTACTAAAAAAGTATTCTGGGTTTTGAATCATATATTGATCAAGCGGATTGGAGCTTGCAACCATAAAAATCACGGCTTCTCCTTGGCGACGACCAGCACGACCCGCTTGCTGCCATGCACTCGCAATTGTTCCAGGATAACCTGTCATAATACACACTTGAAGCTGACCAATATCAACCCCTAATTCGAGAGCATTTGTACTGATAACCCCGTAAATCTCCCCGTTTCGTAGTCCATGTTCAATTTCACGTCTTTGTTTTGGCAGATAGCCACCACGATAACCACGGATTGCCTTAGGACCAAGTTTATGTTTAACAAGCTCTTGTAAGTAAGTTAGGATGATTTCCACTCTCACCCTGCTTCGTGCAAATACAATGGTTTGAATTTTATTTTTTAAAAATTCACTAGCTAATTTTCGCACCTCTAGTGTCGCACTCCGACGAATATTGAGTGGTTTATTCACGATTGGCGGATTGTAAAAGACGAAATGCTTTTTGCCAGTGGGTGCACCATTGTTTTCGATTAATTCCATTTTAGATCCGGTTAAGTTTTCAGCGAGTTCCTTTGGGTTTGCAATCGTAGCAGATGTACACATAAAAATGGGGTTGCTACCATAAAATTGACAGATTCGCTTTAATCGTCTAATTACATTAGCAACATGACTACCAAATACACCACGGTATGTATGTAATTCATCAATCACAACGTATTTTAGATTTTCGAATAAGGACACCCATTTTGTATGATGAGGTAGAATTGCAGAATGAAGCATATCGGGATTAGTAATGACGATATGACCTGCTTTTCTAACTTTTTGACGAATATTTGCCGGTGTATCGCCATCATAGGTATAACTATTAATCGCAACTCCCATTTCCTCGATGATTTCATTTAACTCACTTTTTTGATCTTGAGCTAACGCTTTTGTCGGAAACAAGTAAAGGGCACGGGCTTGATCATCTTCAACTATAGTCTGTAGCACGGGCAGATTGTAACAAAGCGTTTTACCAGACGCTGTAGGAGTTACAGCAACAAAATTACTTCCACTACGTGTTCGTTCATAAGCAGAATGCTGGTGAGTGTATAATTGCTTGATTCCTCTATTAGCTAATGCTTCTCGTAATCTATCATCTACAGAAAGCGGCATGTCCACCAATTTGGCAGCTGTTGCTTCAATTGTGTGCCAATGTACAATATTCTCCTTATATTGCGGGTTGTCTTTTATGAGATCTATTAGTTCATGAATATTTTTTCGAAACTTCATTATGAATCACCTCAGGGATTTCTACTATACATTGTACAGAATAAACGTTCGTTTTTGAAGTGTTAACCTTTATTCAGCAATATTTTCCTGCTAAATAAAGTCAATCCTCCGCCGGATGCCATCGAATTTCAAATGGGAAATTTAGTATACTAAAAAGGCACACCAATTGATGTGCCTAAAATGACCATATTTAAGTACCACAAAATGTTTGATAGGGTGTGTTAGTTGGTTCAGGTGGATTCGCGTAAGCTTCCTGTTCAGGTGTATGTTCAAAAGGATTCTTAAGTACTTCTAACAACCGTTCCATCACGCTGTAATCACCTTCTGTCGCAGCATCCAATGCTTCTTCAACACGATGGTTTCGTGGTATGATAGCCGGGTTCGAAGCACGCATTAGTTCATGAATTTCTTCGGTTGATCTCGTTTGTCTATTTTGTCGTTCTTTCCACTTATCGTACCACTTTTTAAAATCGTCCGTTCTACATCCCTTAATGTTTTCAAGTGTATCAAAGGTTAACGCCACGAATGTATTCGTAAAGTCTAATTGGTTCCTTTTCATCAACTCTAACAATTCTTCAATAAGATCTTGATCTGCTTCCTCTTGGTCAAATAAACCAAGCTTTTCCCTCATACCATCGTGCCAATATTCACGATAAATCCCAATATATTTTGTCATTTCATCTTGTGCCAGTTGAAGGGCTTTTTCTTCATTCTCATTCAATAAAGGCAGCAAGCTCTCTGCAAACCTCGCTAGATTCCATCCACCTATATATGGCTGATTTTTATATGCATAGCGTCCACCTGTATCAATTGAGCTAAAAACCGTCTCTGGGTCATATGTATCCATGAAAGCACATGGTCCATAATCGATGGTTTCTCCACTTATTGTCATATTATCAGTATTCATGACGCCATGAATAAATCCTACAAGCTGCCACTTTGCGATCAAGGATGCTTGACGTTTAATGACTTCTCGTAACAAGGCGAGATATGGGTGATCTGCATCTCTAAGGTTTGGGTAATGTCGGTCAATTGTATAATCTGCAAAAGTCTTTAGTTCCGCTATTTTACCAAGGCCTGTTATGAATTGAAACGTACCAACACGGATGTGACTTGATGCAATACGTGTAAGAATCGCACCCGGTAGCTCTGTTTCTCGGTAGATTGGCTCTCCAGTTGTCACCACAGCTAGGCTTCGAGTAGTTGGAATCCGAAGACTATGCATCGCCTCACTGATTATATATTCACGAAGCATCGGACCAATTGCCGCTCGACCATCACCACCTCGTGAGTAAGGTGTACGTCCCGCTCCTTTTAGTTGGATATCGAATCGAGCCTTATCCGGTGTAATCTGCTCACCAAGCAACACCGCTCGGCCATCCCCAAGCATTGTAAAATGCCCAAATTGATGACCGGCGTAGCTTTGTGCAAGTGGTTCTGCACCATCAGGGATTCGGTTACCAGCAAAAATCTCCACACCGTGGTTCATTAATTCCGTTACATCCAACCCGAGTAACTGCGCCAAAGAATCATTTAGTATGACTAACTTCGGGTCACTTACTGGAATAGGGTTTGTCTTTGTAAAGAATTCATTGGGTAACCGAGTATAGCTATTATCAAAATTCCAACCTAACTCATTATTCGTAATAATAATCACCTCTTTACCTTTTAGTATCACATCATTCTTGAATAATACCAAAGGAAATTTGTAAAAGTATTGACTTGTCCTTCCATATCCGATTGTGCAAAAGATTGCTGAAAAGGTTTAATCAAGGGTTGTAGTACACTTTTTCGAATCCGATCCCGCTTTAGTTCATCTACAATCGTATCGAACAAATCTTGCTGATCAGTTGTAAATGTAGCTTGTTCCTCTAAATTCTTTGCTAATTCTAAAAGTTCTTCAAGAGATAATACCTTTCGATCAACTCTCGATTGTATAAAATGAAGTGAAGATGAATCTAACAAAGCACTTCCCTTTTGATTGATTATTGGGATGATTGCCTCTAAGTATGTTAATAACACTTCGACAATCTGTTGAACTGGTTTTGTACTATTTGTAAACTTTACCGTAAATAAGATATAGTGCATCATTCCATAAAATAGGATTGAAAGCTCCAAAGCAGATGACTCTACATCTTCCCCATAGACTTCTACAAAACGCCCTGCTAACCATTCCATTTCATGTATACGATGGTGCAGCACCATCTTTTTCAATTCAACTTCATTACTACTTAATATCGCTTCAAAAAGAGAATTAAGATTACGTTCCTTGTTCAATTCAGTTAATATGGAGATTTGATTAATTAGAACATGTCGGTCTGTTTCATCTTTACCTACCTGCATCTCCATGCGAATTTGACTTGCATCATAGCGTAACTCTTCTAAAATCTCTGCAATACAATCATTTTTATTTGAAAAATAATTATAAAATGTCCCTTTAGAAATATTTGCTTGTTCAATAATATCCTGGATTGATGTTTGTTGAATTCCTTTTTCTACAAATAATTTTAATGCCGCGTCCGCAACCCGTCTCCTTCGTTTATTCATATGGCCTCCAACCGCTTCCCTCGTTCAAATTTTATTGTTTTCATAACCACATTATACCCTAAGTATAAATATATTGCACAAATTGAACTTGTGGTATAAAATCATTCAAGTATCCATTTTATGAATGAAAGAAGGAGAAAAATATATGAGTACAACATTAGAAGAAAAAAAGCCTCCATATCTGATGTTAGCAATCCTTTTTGTTGGGGCATTTGTTTCCTTTTTAAACAACTCACTGTTAAATGTCGCACTACCATCTATCATGATTGATTTAAATATTGAAAACTACTCAACTGTTCAATGGCTTGCGACCGGATATATGCTTGTCAGCGGTGTATTGATTCCAGCTTCAGCGTTTTTAATTACACGCTTTTCGAATCGAAGCTTATTTATTACATCCATGCTTATCTTTACTTTAGGAACTGCAATGGCTGCATTTGCTCCAAATTTTGGAGTCTTAATTTCTGGACGAATGGTTCAAGCGGCAGGTTCTTCCGTAATGGGACCATTATTAATGAACATTATGCTCATTAGTTTTCCTCCTGCAAAACGCGGTACGGCAATGGGTATCTTCGGTTTAGTAATGATTACTGCACCGGCAATCGGGCCTACTTTATCCGGTTATATTGTAGAACATTATGATTGGCGAGTACTGTTTGAAATGATTTTACCTCTTGCAGTAATTAGCTTAGTACTTGCCATTTGGAAATCCAAGAATGTTATGGACGTAAACAAGAATGCTACAATCGATTATTTGTCCGTAATCCTATCAACGCTTGGTTTTGGTGGATTATTATATGGATTTAGCTCTGTAAGTAATGACGGATGGACTGATGCACTCGTCATGACATCTTTAATAATTGGTGGTATTACTTTAATTTTATTTGTTTTACGCCAACTAAAAGTTGAGGAACCAATTCTTGATCTACGAGCATATAAATATCCAATGTTTGCACTTGCTTCAATCATTGCTATTGTAAATGCGGTAGCGATGTTCTCTGGAATGATACTAACACCTGCTTATGTACAGAGTGTTCGTGGAATATCACCATTTGAATCAGGGTTAATGCTACTCCCAGGTGCCATCGTAATGGGAATAATGTCACCAATTACTGGTAAATTATTCGACAAATTTGGGCCACGTCTTCTTTCAATCAGTGGACTTGGAATAACAGCTGTATCAACCTATTTATTAACACAGTTACAGATTGATTCTTCTTATACCTATATCGTTACAACATATACGCTTCGTATGTTCGGAATGTCAATGGTCATGATGCCAATTATGACAAATGGATTAAATCAGCTACCAGCTCAATTATACCCACATGGAACGGCTATCAATAATACAGCTCAACAAGTGTCAGGATCAATTGGTACAGCGGTATTAGTCACTGTTATGAATAGTGTATCAAAGTCAGAAGGTGAAAGCCTGATGGCAAATGTAGACCCAACCACATTAACACAAACTACTCAGGATCTAATTGGTCAACAAGCACTACTTGCTGGAATTAATTATTCTTTCCTTGTTGCTTTAGGGATCAATATTGTTGCTCTAGTGCTAGCACTCTTTATCAAACGAGTAGACGTTAGCGAAAAGGTTACGCCACAGTTTGAAAAAGCAAAATCAGCTAAGCCCGCTACAAACTAATAAAAACCCCCTACATTTTTGTGAATGTAGGGGGTTTTTCTGTACCTTTAAACAAAAAACAGACTCTAAAATAGAATCTGTTTTGAACGGTTTATATATGGTCCATTATACTTTTTGAACATTAGCAGCTTGAGGTCCACGGCTACCTTCTTCGATATCGAAGCTAACTTCTTGACCTTCTTCTAACGTTTTGAACCCATCACCTTGGATTGCTGAGAAGTGTACGAATACATCGTCTCCACCTTCAACTTCGATAAATCCAAAGCCTTTTTCACTGTTAAACCATTTTACTTTTCCTTGTGCCATTTTGCTTCCTCCTATGTAATGCAACAAAATTGTTGCAAGGTAATGCATGAATTATTATAACCATCATAAAACTTTTTATAACCAAAATATCTTCTATTTTTTTAAAAAAAGTGTAAGATGGAGGAAACAGTCAATGATACTATGCTAAAAAGCTCTTATTATGATTGTTCACAACCTGTAGTAATCTTGTACCGGTTTCCATAGCAGAACCACATAATGGACAACTTGGTTCCTGACTACTCTTAAAATTATCTCGTACCCATCCATTACATTCCTCAGATGTGCATTCCCACACCTTCGTTTCTTCCGTAACAATTTCTTCGACTGGTCTTCTTCCAAAAGCCATTCGTATCATCTCCTTTGTTTTGGTTGGCACGAAACTATTCCATAATACAAATACATACAAGCGACAAAATAAAAAAACTTATTATAAAGTGTGTTTTACTCGGCTCAAAATCCTTTATAAACACTATTCGTTAGCACGAAAAACTCCTATGAGAAATTCCTTATAATAAGCATTACTATTAATTTATCTCTGTTTATATTATATTATACCACTTTCTGCCTATAATTGTAAAACGTACGTATTACGAATCAAATTTGCTCGGATTTTCACAACCTTTTCACTCAATTTCATAATTATTGAATGGGTTAGGATAAGTGCTTTACCGACAATCTTGTTATTTGCTACACTTAAGATAATAGTGCGAAGACATGGAGTGAAAACAAATGAATCGGAATGTAATTACTGAAGTTTTGCGAACGGTTCCACTTTTTAAAGAATTAACTAGTAATGAACTGGAAGAAATCGTTAACATTGCCCAATATCGACAATATAAAAAAGGGACTCATGTTTTTATGCAAGAAGACCCGTTAGAAAATGTTTATTTTATTTACAAAGGAAAAGTAAAGATATATAAAAATGATATTAATGGCAAAGAGCAGATTGTAACAGTCCAAAAAGATGGTGATATGTTCCCTCACGTCGGTTTCTTTCGCAAAGGAAACTATCCCGCTTATGCATTAGTGCAAGAAAATACAAATGCTGTAGTTATCTCAATCTCTCATTTTGAAAACCTACTCCTGCAGCATCCACAAGTTTGTATTAAGCTTTTTCGAGTTATGGGTGAAAAAATAGTTGATTTACAAAATCGACTAGAAGCCCAAATATTAAATAATACATATGAACAAATTATTAAATTAATCATGCGACTTTGTAATACTGACGGGCGAAAGATTTCCGATGCTAAAATCATCATCACCACTCAGTTCACAAATAAGGACTTAGCTAATATGATTGGAACAACTCGTGAAACAGTCAGCAGAACCTTAACCAAATTAAAGAAAAAGGAAATAATTGAAGTCAATGAACAAGGAAACATCATCGTGGACTTTGAAAGCCTAGAAGAAGAATTATTTATATAAAATTTCTAAGAACTGAGTCATTCAAACTTAGTTCTTTTTTACTTTATTCAAACATTTGTTACCTTTATATTAGCCCAAAATTTAAACACTTTGAACTCAATTGAATATAGTGTCAGTAGAAAATACGACTATGGAGGAGAAAAAGTGTGAATGACGATAAGCATGATAAATCCAACCGAAAATTTGACGATGATTCTTTCGGGCCACTTATGAAATCTATGAATGAGTTCTTTAGTCATAAACCGGTTAAACGATTATTAGATACAATTGATGAGTTTTTTGAAAGACCCTTTCCCCTATCAACCATCCCGATTGATATGTATGAAACGGACGCAGAGCTTATTATTTCAGCAGACTTACCAGGAGTCAAAAAGGAACAAATTGATATCGAGTATTCTGAGAAATATATTACGATCACTGTTAACCATATTGAAGAAATAGAAGAAAACAACGAGAAAAAACACTATTATGTAAAAAAACACTCTTTTAACAAAGCAAGCAGGACCGTTGCATTACCATACCCTGTTCGAACCAATCAACTAAAAGCATCTTATGTAAATGGAGTCCTTAAAATCCGGGCACCAAAACTAAAAAAACGTAAAATTACAATTGATGAGAATGAGAGCGTGTAAATTACATGCTCTTTTTTACATACTTTTCTATAAAGATTAGCATGATATGGCTAGGAGGTGGAATCGTGGATAAAAGATTAGGGAACAAAAACTTACCTGATTTTAAAGAATTGAATGACCGGATAATTGCTGAGGCGAGCGATGAACCCATCCTTGTCATTAAAACCAATCTTGATCCAAAGGATGCAACCGAGGATAATCCATATTTCAATGAATCAAATAGAGAGGAATTTACCTCTTTCTTTGAAGAATCTTAATCTTAATAATGAAATGGTGATAATATCGTGGATAAAACATTAGGGTACTTAATTGAGACAATTTCAAATTATGGCGATGAGAATCAGACAAGTCGTGCTATCCTTACAAAAATCGTAAACAATCAGTATGCCTCTGAAGAAGCTTTTGTAAGGGACTTGGATGAAGGTGAAATCGAGTTTTTAAACAATGTTCTACCAGATGAGATTAATTATGCAATGGATGAAAGAGATTTTAAACGAGTGAACCAACTTAACGAAGTGTATGAATTGCTATAGAAAAGGTGAATGACATGGCAAAAGGATTTAGTACAAAACAGTATTCAGACACAAATGTAGAGGAAGTAAAACGGCTTAATGCAAATTCAGGTTTGTCCTATAATGAAGCATTGCAGCTTTTGGCGAAGCAATATAATGAGAAAAAAAAATAATATAATCTTATGTAGAAAGAAAGCTGAAACTACCATGACAGCTTTCTTTTCGTTTTGTTGGTATTTACAGTATAGGACGAGTAATTAGACTTTAAATGTCTTCGTTAATCCTTTAACAATGGAATTCACTTGGTTGACTGCCCCTACCATTTGACCTGCCGTATCCATCATTTTATTAATATCATAGGTTCCATCCTTGTTTTTAAACTGGGTTAGAATACTCCCCGCCCCTTTTTGTTTCATTTGACCCATACCGGTTGGATATGGCGTTGAATATGGCGGTTGCTGTCCATAGGGCTGGAAATTTGGGTAAGCATTTGGTGCAAATTGCTTGTGGGTATTTGGAGGGTACTGATTCCAGTTATAATGATATTGATTTCCTCCACCATAATATTGTTGATAGGAATGCTGACCATAGTAAGGCCACGGAGAGCCGAAGGGGCTAACAGCTTGGTTCCTTCGAAAATGTTGATACATGTGGAACAAACCTCCTGTGATGTTCTTTTTCTATAAGTTATGTAAAAATGGGGTTAGGTGTTCAAAAAAAAAGATACCTTTCTCTAAGGATATCTTTTAGTAGAGGGTTGTTATTTTGTTGTTACCTTTTCAAGGATACCATCAAGTACGTATTGGATTGATTCATACATATTCTTGAATCGCTTTACTTTTGTATCCTGATAAAAGCTTTGGATAGAAATCAATTGAATATTTTCATGAGTAGCATCAATTTGATTTGGATGAAGATTTTTAGGAAATTCTCGTTTAATCCAAGCTATCGCTAAATCTCTCCAACTGTCTGCTATTTCCATTGTATCATCCACAAATGGCTTTACTTCTTTGTAAAAATCAGCCTCATATGTTTCTCTCTGCTTCACATCCTCTAAACGACTCAATGATTGAACACAGAGCTCTTTAAGTAAATTTGTCTTTGCGAGTAGTTCCGTATACATTCTCTCACCTCTACAACTATCATACCGCTTTAATAGCTTAATGTTAAGTGATAGGAATGATTCTTTTCGCTAGTTTGTACTTCCTCGTGTTTTCTGTTTTGATACGCACTACGTATGGAGTTGATATCATTTTCAAGCTCTATTAAATGCTCTGTGGTCTGGTTCCCCACTTCTTGAATATGTTCCTCTATCTTAGATTCGACTTGTCTATCAATTTCGTTTAACGAAAAAAGCAACTGATCAAGATTTTCAAGAACATCTACTTTATTGGTAAGTCCATCCTTCATTATATCCATCCTCCCATACCTCTTTTTTATATAGATTCGTTGCCATACATTTTCCTCCTGCAAGCTTGACAAAACTAGTTTCTATTCGTCAAAGAAAGTGGAATTCCTCCACCATATGTCTCCTTATTCGACATCCATTTCATACATTTTTAGAATGGTTTTTAGGAAAATGCCAACACTACTAAGAGGAGGTGAATATTCCATGGCAAAGCAAGATAAAAAGAAGAATAAGCAAGAACGTAATGAAGAGAAGGCCCCTGGTTATGGAGACAAAAAACTAGAAGGTCCTGATCGACCATCAACATAATATAATACATACAAAGGCTGAAAGCTCAGCCTTTGTTTTTCAATAACTCCTCAATTAAAATTCCCGCCTGGATTTGCTTTTGTTTTTTCAAATACCATTTTGAAATTTCATATTGTTTTCCTAACTCAACATCCTCAAACCATCTAGCCTTCCTTTTTCCTCTATACCAATCATGTCCCCTACTTCTATCATGCTTGATAATAGGATAGGTTGTTCGTAAGAAGGGTGTATTTCGAAAACGTCTTTCAGATAAATAACGTTCATAATCAAACCGTGATCCTGTATGCTCCACTGTAACTGTAAACCTGAGGAATAAATCGTAATAATCCTTGTGAAATAATAAGGATGCAAGCTTCTTCCCAAGGTCAATCCTTTCGTCCAGTTTCGTAAATTTATGAACTGAAAATCCAAATAACCTTCCATCCATGGTCGGGAAAAGTACAGAGCTAAAATGCAAAAAATCCTGTAGATTGTAAAAATAACGTTGAAATACATTCTTTTTATAAAAAGGGTGTTCAATTACTGGCTTTTGAATTATATTTTGTTCATTTATGATTTGTGCCTTAATAAGACGATTTCCTTCACCGTATATCCAGTAATATTCCCACTCGGTTTCAATAAACCGTGACACCGAAAACATTCTTAAGAGATGAAACAATGGCCTTCCCAACCTTTTCGAATGTTCATACACTAACAACTGGGGGTAGGCATCTGCAAAAATTAGCCAATTTGCTCGTTCATACGTTTGAAATAACACGTTTCTTTCTTTTTTAGTTAGAAATTTCGGGTACCACTCCCCTTCTAAATCTGTCATATTCCATCCAGCATTTCGTGATACCATGCTTGCTAATAACGACCATCTTATCTCGTTATGTCGTTTATAATAGTTCGCGTAACTCTTTGTCCTTGAGATATTATCAAGATTTCCCTTATCGACTCTTAACTGGATCTCAGACAGTAATTCTTTTTCATCTATGGTCAATTGATAGTCCCCTTCTCTGCGCTCTTTTACAAAGGACTCTATTTTAGTAACTTTGGAAGACTTATTCATATTAACTACACCTCTTACCATATAGTGTGTCCAGCCATTTGCCCTACACGCCCCCAAAAGTATATATCCTGCCGAATAGTATGGTATAGTGAAATATAACTCTCTAGTTCTCTACACTTATGAAACAATTTCGTTAAACTTTTTATATGAAATTTTGATATAATAGGTTTCTTAAGGGGGATGAAAAAATGGAGTTGCGATATCCAAATGGGAAGGTGTATAAGCCCCAACAAGTAAAAAACACGCCACATCTCAAACAGAGAATATACGGGAATCGTGGAATGACACTAGAAGAGGACCTTAATGAGACAAATCTCTTTTACCTAGAACAGGAAATTGCGGTTATACATAAGAAACCAACACCTGTACAAGTTGTAAACGTAGATTATCCAAAAAGAAGTGCAGCAGTGATTAAAGAAGCATATTTTAAACAAGCATCTACTACGGATTACAATGGCATATACAAAGGCCGATATATTGATTTTGAAGCAAAGGAAACAAAAAACAAGACTTCTTTTCCGCTTCAAAACTTTCATGAACATCAAATTAAGCATATGTCCGATTGTATAAATCAGGAAGGCATTTGCTTTGTAATCCTTCGTTTTTCGACATTAGAGGAAGTGTATTTCCTTGATGCAAAACACTTGCTGACCTTCTGGAAACGTAAAAACACCGATGGACGAAAATCAATTACAAAACAAGAAATTGAAACTTACGGCCATCCATTAACTATTGGCTATCGCCCAAGAATTGACTATATTAAAATCATTGACAAGTTATATTTTTAACACAAGGATAATATGAAAATTCACTTACAATGAAACATTTCCTTATTATAATTCGTCAAATCGTTGGAAAGCATTTGAAAGGCAGGAAACAATATGTCTGAAAAATATCAATCACGTGAAGCGCGTAGAATGTCAAAACAAAAGAAAAAAAAGAGTAAAAAAACAAAAGGTTCAATTTTCAAACGTATCTTATTAATCTTCTTAATCATTGGAATTGTCGGGATGGTTGCGGGTGCAACTACATTTTTGGTACTTGCTAGCGGTGCTCCAGAACTAGATGAATCCTTATTGAAGGACCCACAATCCTCAAAGGTTTATGACATGAATGGTAATAAAATCTATGAATTCGGTGCTGAAAAACGGACATATGTCCCTCTCAGCGGTATTCCTGATGATTTAAAAAATGCCGTTTTAGCTGTTGAGGATGCCCGTTTCTACGAACACCATGGGTTGGATATCATTCGCCTCGGTGGAGCAGTTGTTGCCAATATAAAGGACGGATTCGGTGCTGAAGGTGCAAGTACTATCTCGCAGCAAGTAATCAAAAACTCATTCTTCGAAGAAGGACAGAAAAAAATTAAAAGAAAAGTACAAGAGCTTTGGTTAGCATTTCAATTGGAACGTGAGTATTCTAAAGATGAAATCCTTGAAATGTATTTAAATAAAATATACTACGGTGTCGGTAACACTTATGGTGTTTCAAAAGCCGCTGAATTATATTTTGATAAGTCACTCGACGAGCTTGAGCTTCATGAGGCTGCTTTTATTGCAGGTAGTGGACAAAATCCAGGTATCTACAACCCATTTGTCCACCCTGAAAGAGCAGAAAAGCGACGAAATGTTGTTTTGAACTTAATGGTTAGACATGAATTTATTACAAAAGAACAAGCAGAAGCTGCTAAAAAAATTCCAATTGAATCATCTATTGTAGAATCCAAAGAGCAATCTCAACCAATTGATTCTTTCATGGATCAAGTGAAATTGGAATTAAAAGAGTATGGAGATATTGATGTGCATGATGCAGGAGTAAAAATTTATACTACTTTTGATCCAGAAGCACAAGCACATATTGATTCACTATTAGCAAATCAAAACCCAGATATTCAGTTTCCAGACGACGAATTCCAGGCAGGAATTGCAGTTGTTGACACAAAAACTGGGGAAATTAGAGCATTGGGTGGCGGTCGAAACCAAGCTCAAAATAATCGCAGAAATTTCGCCCTTGAAACCGAAAACCAACCTGGTTCTACGATTAAGCCAATTTTTGATTATGGTCCAGCAGTTGAGTATTTAAAATGGTCAACATACCATCAAATTAAAGATGAACCATACACATACTCAGATGGTAAGCCCATTAATAACCATGACCGCAAACATATGGGACAAATGACAGCTAGACACGCATTAGCACTATCGAGAAATATTCCTGCCCTTAAAGCATTTCAAGCGGTTGGAACATCAAAAGTGAGGGAATTTTCCGAGCGACTTGGCATCCCACTGGAAGAGACAATAAGTGAACCTTATTCGATAGGTGGAATGGACGGCGGAGTTTCCCCTCTCCAAATGGCTGGCGCTTATGCAGCATTCGGAAACCAAGGAAATTATATAAAGCCACATGCCGTCAAGAAAATTGTCTTCCCTGATAATAGAGAAGTTGTTCTTGCTCCAGAACCTGAAGCTGCAATGTCTGAAGCAACAGCGTTCATGATAACAGATATGTTAAAATCCGTTATGGACTATGGGACAGGACGGAGATATGATGTTTCCGGATTACAGATTGCTGGTAAAACAGGTACAACAAATTACTCACCCGATGATTTGAAGAATTTTAATATTAAATCAGGTGTTCCAGATGTTTGGTACAGTGGCTATACACCAAGCTATTCTGTTGCAATTTGGACGGGATATAGTAGTAATCGTAATCCGATTAAATCTAATGAACAAAGCTTAGCCCTCAAACTGTTCCGTGACATTATTACCAAGCTATCTGAAGGAAAAGAGGCAGAGGATTTTGTCATGCCGAAAACAGTTGTTAAAGTAGGTGTTGAAAAAGGGTCTGACCCTGCAAAGCTCCCTAGTGAATATACACCGAAAGAGGAAATTGTGTATGAATATTTCATTAAGGGAACTGAACCAACTGAGGTTTCTGATAAATATGATAAGCTTACAACACCAACCAATCTAGATGTCATGTATGATCAAGTAACAAACCAAATCAATTTATCTTGGGCATATGCTGAAGGCGAAATAGAAGCAAACAGTTTTGAAATCAGTGTATCAATTGACGAAGGACCAGCTAAGGTGCTTACGACAACGAAAGAACTTAGCTATACAGTACCTGATGCGATTCCTGGAGCCATTTACAAATTTACTGTAACTGCAGTGAATGATAAGAATCCAGAAAAACGTAGTGAGCCTACATCAAATACAATTGAAATTCCGGAACCGGTAGAGGAGGAAATCGAAATTCCCCTACCACCTGGTAATGGTAATGGTAATGGTAATGGTAATGGTAATGGTAATGGTGGAGGTAATGGCAACGGGAATGATGGTGGAGAAGGAGATGGTCCTGGAGATGTTGAAGGCGATCCCGAAGCACCAGTCTTCCCTCCTATCCCTCCTGGCAGCGGAGATCGAGAATAGATATAAAAAATAACGCACAAAAATGTGCGTTATTTTTTATTCTTAAGTATCTTCATTTTTGCATAAATCTTTAAGAGTTCTTGATAAAGTTCGTTTAATTGGACGAATGAATGATATTGATGTGGTTTTTTTAAGATAAATTGAAATCGTTCATCTAGATTAATCGGCTTACAGCTCAACGAATTTGAGACTTTTTGGAATTCCTTCAAACTAGGATTGTCCTTTTCATTAACAAGAAATAAAACAGTCAGAAAATCATCGATAGCTTCGTTCATTGGGGCTTTAATTGCAGCTTTTTCACGATTTTTAAAAAGGCTGATGAGATATTCATTTCTAACATCCCATTTCTCCCTAATATCTGACAATAGCTCCTCATTAACCAACCTTATCTTTCGCTTTCATTCGTTTTTTACCTTCTCTACATACCTCTAATAGTGGACAAATTTCACACTGAGGATTTTGTGCCTTACAATGGTATCTTCCAAAAAAGATCATTCGGTGATGGGTTGCCGACCATTCATCCTCTGGTACCTTTTTCATTAATGTTTTTTCAACTTCTAAGACAGAATCTTTCCAACGGCAAAATCCTAGTCTTTTGCTGACTCTTTCTACATGTGTGTCCACCGCAATTGCAGGTATTCCAAATGCGACAGAGACCACGACATTAGCCGTTTTCCTACCAACACCAGGAAGTTTTGTTAATTCATCACGGTCTTGGGGAAGGATTCCACCATAGTCTTCAATCAACATTTGACATAATTTACGAATGTTTTTTGCTTTATTGCGAAACAGGCCTATAGAACGAATGTCATTTTGAAGTTCTTCAAGCGAAACGGCTAGATAATCTTCAGGTGTCTTATATTTCTCAAATAGAGATGCTGTTACTTTATTCACGAGCGCATCTGTACATTGCGCCGATAGAGAAACTGCAATGACGAGTTCAAACGGATTTCGATGGTTCAGTTCACAATGAGCATCTGGAAACATCTCCCCCATTGTATCAAGACATAATCTAATTTGTTGTTTATTTAGCATATATATCACCTTATTTTTAGTGAATGTTCACATATGAAGGATTCTCCTATTAGAACATTTAACTTTCTAACCAATTATAAAATGGAATAGTACGCTTGTACTCCCCTGGTTGTGTTTGATCAGTTTGTTTTTGTTTTTGTTGATATTGCCGGAATTTTTGTGAATGATTTTGAGCTTGGGCGATAGTGCGTATACCATTCTTTTTCCATTCAAATAAAATTCGATCAATATAGCGAAAATTAAGCTTTCCAGACATAACTGCTTCTCGTAATGCGGCCTTAATGATAGATGGGTCGTGGTGATCTTGATCGAGCCACATCGCTAAAGATTCGCATTCAAATGGAGAAAGGGGTCGTCCAAATTCATGTTCAAAAATGGTATATAAGTCTTTCTCGTGCTGTACTTCAACTTCCTTTTCTTCATCCATATTTTGTTGAACGACATACTTGAGCATTTTCTCCCAAAGTGGTCGTAAAGAATACTTTTCATAGATAAGTCGTTTTTCGTCGTTTCCTTCATTTATCTCTAAATAGCCACGTTGAATTAGTTGACGTAGGATATCCATGCATTTTTCTTCAGTTATTGTCATGCGATTTGAAATTTCGTTTGGTGTAGGAAAAGAGTTTCCACTATCCATAAAAGTTTGAATATGGAGGAGCACCATCATTTCCTCTTCGTTTAACTGTAGATGTCGATACGAGGACATTAACATTTTCGGAATAGAAATACTGCCTTGTTCGAATAAATCAATAAATTTATCCATTTTCATGTATAAACACCTCTTCATAGCTTAGTATAACATGAGAATACGCGAAGGAATAAGAAAGAAATATTTGGTTTTATGTTTTTAGATTAAATGAAAAGAGAACCTCCTCATTTATATGGAAGGTCCCCTTAGTAAGTGTTTATTAAGGATACAGACGGTTTAGTAAGCGTGGGAATGGTATTGATTCACGTACGTGTTCAACACCGCTAATCCATGCTACTGTTCTTTCAAGGCCTAGTCCAAAACCTGAATGTGGAACAGAACCATATTTACGTAATTCTAAGTACCACTGATAGGCATCGCTAGTTAGACCATGTGCCTCTAGTTGTTGTTTCATAAAGTCATAATCATGGATTCTTTCTGAACCACCAATGATCTCTCCGTAGCCTTCAGGAGCAATTAAATCTGCACATAGGACTACATCATCTCGGTCAGGTGCTGGCTGCATGTAAAACGGCTTAATATCTTTTGGATAATTCGTAATAAACACTGGCTTGTCAAAGCTTTCTGCAATAGCAGTTTCATGTGGAGCTCCGAAGTCATCTCCCCATTGTATATCGTCAAATCCTTTTTCATGTAAAAACTTTATAGCATCATCATACGAAATTCGTGGGAATGGTGCTTTTACATTCTCTAACTTAGTTGTGTCACGTCCCAATGTCTTTAATTCCAAATGACAGTTGTTCAAAACGGACTGTACAAGATGAGAAACATATTCCTCTTGTACTTTTAAGCTGTCTTCGTGCTCATAGAATGCCATTTCTGGTTCAATCATCCAAAATTCAATTAAATGACGTCTTGTTTTGGACTTTTCCGCACGGAAAGTTGGTCCAAAAGAGAATACTTTCCCTAAAGCCATTGCGGCAGCTTCCATGTATAACTGCCCACTTTGAGAGAGATACGCATCTTCATCAAAATATTTTGTGTGGAATAGTTCAGTTGTTCCTTCAGGAGCACTTCCTGTTAAAATAGGTGGATCAACTTTTACAAATCCATTATTATTAAAAAACTCATATGTAGCACGAATGATTTCATTACGGATTTTCATGACAGCATGCTGTCTTTTCGAACGAAGCCACAAATGGCGATGATCCATTAAAAACTCTGTACCATGTTCTTTTGGTGTGATCGGATAATCTACAGACTCATGAATCACTTCTATATTTGTTACCGTTAGCTCATAACCAAACGGTGATCTTTCATCTTCTCTTACAACACCCGTTACATATAGGGATGATTCTTGTGTAATTGATTTTGCTTTTTTGAAAACCTCTTCATCCACTTCAGCTTTAACAACAACGCCTTGGATAAAGCCTGTCCCATCTCGAAGCTGTAAAAAGGCAATCTTACCACTTGAACGTTTATTTGCTAACCAGGCACCGATTGTTACCTCTTCGCCTACATATTTATTAACCTCTGCAATAGTTGTTTTCACAATTGTCCCTCCAAAACCGTAAAACCTTCTTATGTAATTCAGACTTAATTATACATTTCTTGTCATAATGAAGCAAGAAAAGCATGAGGGACGTCCCATTCTGGTATAAAACCAAATAGAATCGCCCCACTTTCTCACATTTTTTCTTCAACAAATTTATGAATACGGTCTACTGCCTCTTCTAATTGTTCTAGTGACGTTGCATAAGATAGACGAATATTCTCAGGTGCACCAAAGCCAGAACCTGGGACTACCGCTACTAGAGCTTCCTCTAAAAGAGCAGTTGCAAAGTCATCCACATTGTTATATCCAGTTAATTCTGCACACTTCTTTGCATTTGGGAATAAATAGAATGCCCCTTGTGGCTTAATGCAGGAAATACCAGGAATGGTTATTAGCTTATCGTAAATTACATTTAGTCGCTGTTCAAATGCTTGCCTCATCGTTTCGACAGGATCTTGTGATCCTTCATATGCTGCAATCGCAGCATATTGCGCAATGGAAGTTGGATTTGAAATACTATGACTAGATAAGTCTGTCATGCTCTTGATAATGCCTTCAGGACCAGCAGCATAGCCAATTCTCCAACCAGTCATTGAATGCGATTTAGAAAGACCATTAATGATGATTGTTTTTGCTTTGACTTCATCACTAACCTGAGCAATTGATGAGTGTGTCTCCCCAAAATAAACAAGTTTCTCATAAATCTCATCTGATACAATCCAGATATTATGTTTTACACATAATTCTCCAATCGCCTGTAGTTCATCCTTCGAATAAAGCATGCCCGTTGGGTTACTTGGTGAATTGATGATTAGTGCAACAGTTTTGTCAGTGATAGCTGCTTCTAACTGCTCAACAGTCACCTTAAACTGGTTTTCTTCTTTCCCCTCAACATACACAGGTACTCCTTCAGCAAGTTTTACTTGCTCCGGATAACTGACCCAGTATGGTGTTGGAATAATAACCTCATCATCCTTATTTAAAAGTACTTGGAATAATGCATATAAAACAAATTTGGCACCAGTTCCCACTAATACTTCACTTGGTTTATATTCCAATTGTTGATCTGTTAAAAGCTTTTTACATATTGATTGTTTTAATGCTGGCAAACCAGCAGAAGGAGTATATTTTGTGTGTCCTTCTTTCATTGCAGTTATAGCTGCTTCAATTATATTATCAGGCGTATTAAAATCAGGTTCACCTGCACCAAGACCAATGACATTATGTCCCTGGGCTTTCAATTCTTTTGCTTTTGCTGTTATAGCGAGTGTTGAAGAAGGTGTTAAGGCCGCTACTCTGTTTGCTAATTTCATGATTTTCCCCCCATGATTATGGTTTGATTGAATTTCGATATTTTCCGTTTTCAAAATACAGTTTATGGTAAGTCAGTCGCTGATCACTACCCATATAAATAATTTCCCAAATCGGGATATTATCTTCAATTCCTAGTTTCACGGAACGTATTTCTTCTGGGTTCCGTTCATTATTTACGATAGCAAGCGCCTCTTTCTCGCTGATGCCATCTTTTTCAAATCGCGTTATGATTTCTCCCTTTTTTTCTGGAATCCATGCGATTAATCTCTGATCCTTATCGTTCTTCCCGATGACAACTTGGTAAGCGGTTGTTCCAAAATATGTATAGCTCTCTTCAATTGTTTCAATTGGTGTTTTTTCAAGGGCGATTTCATTTCCCTTTGCCTGAGCACTTTCTAGTGGCTCCATGGCGGATTGGTATATACTGATTCCTCTCCAACAAATCAACAAGAGGAAAAGGATGAGTATCCCTATTATCCATTTTTTCATTTTAATCAACTACTTTACGTACGATAAATTGTAAAAACTGCTTGATTTTCATCTTCTCGATCAAGTGCTAACCCAAACATGAGATCCTCATGTTTTAATGTTCGGTTTAATAAATCAACGATTTTATATAAATCAGAGGTATTTTGAATTTTAACTGTCGATAGAACCTCTATCTTACTTTCCAAGCAAGAGCGCTCCCTTCATTCATCACAAATTTTACTATTCATACGATTATCTATTACGGCAACAATAAGAGTACTACAACATTACAGTTGAAGTTGACTAACGTTACCTTACATCATTATAACAGGTGGAATACCATTCACAATACCATTTCGACAAAAAATTAACTCCTAATCCCATGCCTTAACCTGTCTTTTGACAGGTCTTTTTTAAGTCTATTAGAGCTACTGTTCTTCCGCTCCAATAATTAGGTTTGCACTGAAGACCAATCCCTAAATAAATGCAGCTTTCTTCTATTTTAGAGCCATTCTTCAATTTGTTCGACTAACTCGGTTAGTGGTTTGTGAATGAATTTCATATTCGGAATAGAGCGAATAAACATTTTCCCATAACGAGTTGTTATAATCCGTCGATCCAAAATGAATATAATGCCTTTATCTTGTTCCGAGCGGATTAACCTACCTATACCCTGTTTAAAACGAATAATTGCTTCGGGTAAAGAAAGATCCTTAAAAGAATCGCCCCCTTTAGCTTCTACTTCCTTCTTCCTCATTGCAAAAATTGGATCATTAGGAGGAGCAAATGGAAGTCTGACAATGACAAGTGCGGTTAAATCCTCACCAGGGATGTCCACACCTTCCCAAAAGCTACTAGTTCCTAGTAGGATAGCTTTGTCAAAGGCTTGAAAATTTTTAGTTAATTTTGCCCGACTACCACCACTTATACTCTGAGCAATTAATACAAATTGTTCAAGTTGCACCATGTTCTTTAAATTTACATACGTTTTTTGCAGCATCTCATAAGAAGTAAACAAAACAAGCATGCGACCTTTGGTTTTTTTCGCAATTTCAGCTATATGGATTGCAATGGAATCCACAAACTCATCAGGTGAGACCATATTTACCAACGGTACATCTGTTGGGACCATCATCGCTGCTTGTTGTTCAAAATCAAAAGGTGATGGAATCTGTAATGTAATAGGTTGAAAATCCAATAATCCCATTTTTTCAATCATATAGGTAAAGGAATCATCAACCGTTAATGTTGCAGAAGTTAAGACTACACTTTTCTTGAAGGTGAAAAATCGGTCTGCTAAATAATCAGATACTTCCATTGGTTCAGCATAAATAGTTGCGGAATTCACAGGTCCCTTTGGATCAACCTCTATCCAAGTAATTCGCTTTTCAAAAGTTTCATTATCAAATAAGGTGTTGATAACTGTACATTTCTCCATTAACAAATCAATGCTTAACACGTAATCATTAAATAAACCGAGTTGTAACGGCGTTAATAAGGATTTGTTTTGTAGGATAATTTGATTCTGATACTCAAGCTTATTGGAAAGCTCCTTAATTAAAACATTTATCTTGGCGAGCTGTTCGGTTGCTTCCCGCCAATATTCACTTGTCTCACGATTTGATTCAAATAAGTATTGAATCCTATTCGTTTCACCTTCAGGAAGCATATGAGTTAGAACATGACCTCGAACCATTCTGAAAAAGTCGCTAATCGATGCCTTCATATCCTTTAGGGTTTGATTTACACGCCCAAACGTATCATCTGTGTCGAACCCAATTCGTTTCATGAGATCAGCTGATTTTGATAATAAATCGTCAGACTCTAGGAGTCCTATTCTCGTTAAGACAGAATGAATCGCCAAATAATGAATACTTAAGCCGACTTGCCTTTTAGCTAATGCTTCAAAATGATGGGCTTCATCTATAATTAAATAATCGTATGATGGAAGTATTTCAAAATCATGATGTACATCCTGTAAGAGTAAAGCATGATTAATAATTAATATATCAGCATTTTCAGCAAGTTTCCTGGCTTTTTGATAAAAGCATCTAGATTCCCAAATTGAGTCATTGTATTCTATACTGTCATATGTGCTTTTTACACGCTCCCATAATAACTTTCCGCCCGATGGTAAGTTAATTTCATCAATGTCTCCTGTTTCTGTTTCCGTTAACCATACTAGAATCTGTGCTTTAGTTAGAACTTCATCATAGTTATCAGTGTCTTCATAAAGTGACTGTTCAAACTTTCTTAACGAAAGATAATTTCCTCTTCCCTTTAGAAGTGCCACTTCAAAATCAAATGGCAAAATTCTCCTAATTTTCTCAATATCACGTTCTACTAGCTGCTGCTGAAGCTGAAGTGTGTTCGTACTTATCATACACCTGCCCTTTGTCTTTGATATATAAATGGCTGGGAGTAAATAAGCAATCGATTTTCCGATTCCTGTACCCGCTTCAATTACAGCATGTTGATTTGTTTCCAGTGCATGTTGAATAGTTTGTACCATTTCAAGCTGCCCTTGTCTAAAAGGAAAATCTTGTATCACTGATTGAAACTCTTCTGTGTATGTATTTCTTTTTTTCGTTTGTTTTACATTTCGTTTGGATGCTTTGCGTAGTGCAATTCCACGATAAATATCAAACCCCACTTCCTTGTTCGCTTTACTTACTTTTTCATCAATCATCTCTCGCAATATTTCACGAATATCACTTTTGAAATAGGATGATAGGGAATAAAGCTTCTGTATCGTAACTAGCGGTAGCTGCTTCATTTTACGTATGATTTTCATGAGAATTTCAGCAGTAACCTCTGCATCGCTATCAGCCTGATGAGGATTTTCATGTGTTAGGGAAAGGGATTCAGCTAGTTGTCCAAGCTTGTAACTATCAGCAAGTGGGAGCATAACTCTCGATAATTCGACTGTATCGACCGTTAGGCAGTGGAAATTATCGTACCCACATTGAGCAAGCTCTTCCTGTAAAAAGGAATAATCAAAGGGGACATTGTGAGCAACAAAATATGAATCTTTAAACATTGAGATAATTTCAGGAGCCACAATTGAAAAATCAGGAGCATTTGCAACAACCTCATCTGAAATACCTGTAAATTGTTCGATAAAAACAGGGATGTCTTGTTTGGGATTAACGAAGGTCGCAAATCTTTCGATGATTTCTCCGTCCTCAATGACAACTGCTGCAAACTGTATAATTTTATCACCCTTTTTTGGAGAGTTTCCTGTTGTTTCTAAGTCTACTACGACAAAGCGTTTGTTCATATGGTGCACCTCCTAACACAAACGCCCCCAATTTGGGGGCGTTCCACATTTTTAAAGTACAGTTGCTGCTGGTTCTTCATGAATTAATTCTTTAATTTCATTATATTCATTCATAATGGCTACCTTTGGCTTGTGTTCTGCAAGTTTTTCCTCAGGTACAATTGCATATGAGATGACAATAATGACATCCCCTTGTTGGACAAGACGAGCGGCTGCACCGTTTAGACAGAAAACACCGCTTCCTCTTTCACCAGGAATAATATATGTTTCGAGACGAGCCCCATTGTTATTATTTACAATTTGTACTTTTTCATTAGCAACCATTCCGACTGCATCTAGAATATCTTCATCAATCGTTATACTTCCTACATAATTTAAGTTTGCTTCTGTTACACGGGCTCTATGGATTTTTGCATTCATCATTGTACGGAACATGATGATCCCCCTATAATCTGTAAGATTCAATAAAATATCTATACATCAAAAGTAATATTATCAATAAGTCTAACTTTTGTAAACTTGACTGCAATTGCAATAATGATTTTTCCAGTTAGCTCAGATAGTTCTTCAAGCTCTGGATAACGATACATTTCAACGTAATCGATTGTTCCTGATGTATGAGTTGTAATATGCGCTTGGATAAGGTCTTCAATCACTTTTGGGTTCCGTTGACCTTCGTCTATCTTTTGCTTTGCCATTTGAAGGCTTTCAAATAATCTTGGAGCTTCCGCTCGCTCTTTAGCGGTTAAGTTAATATTACGTGAGCTTTTCGCCAACCCATCCTCTTCTCGAACAATCTCAACCGGCACTAGGGTGATTGGAAAATTAAAGTCAGTTATTAGACCATCGACAACTGCAACTTGTTGAGCATCCTTCAATCCGAAGTATGCTCGGTCTGGTTGTACGATATTAAATAATTTAACAAGAACTGTTGCAACACCATCAAAATGTCCATTTCGTTGTCTCCCACACAGTACATCAATTCTTGAGTGAACATTGGCAGTCACCGACATTTTGTTGGGATACATTTCTTCAGTAGATGGGTGGAACACTACATCTACCCCATTATTTTCCGCAAGCATAAAATCTCGATTAAAATCTCTTGGATAAGAGTCAAAATCTTCGTTTGGACCAAATTGAAGTGGGTTCACGAAAATACTTACAGCTAAAACATCATTTTCGTTTCTAGCCTTATTCATTAACGTCAAGTGACCTTCATGAAGATACCCCATCGTTGGTACAAACCCAATTGTTTTACCTTCATTCTTTTGATTCTTAATGTATTTCTGCATTTCCTTAATCGATGTGATGACCTTCATTTTTATTTTCCCCCGTAAAGTCCAGCAAGTTCTTCTTCTTTCATCGTATATGAATGCTTTTCCTCGGGAAAGGCACGAGTTTTCACATCAGTTACATACGTTGAAAGTCCCTTTACGATTGGTTCATTCACAGATGCATACTGTTTAACAAACTTAGGAACACGGTCTACACCAAATGAAACGACGTCATGGAAGACAAGAACCTGTCCGTCTGTATGGTTACCAGCACCAATACCAATTGTAGGGATTGAAATATTTTTTGTGACCTCTTCTCCCAACTGTTTCGGCACACATTCTAATACTAAAGCGATTGCCCCTGCTTCCTCCACTTTTTTCGCATCCTCAATAAGCTGTCTTGCACTATCAGCATCTTTCCCTTGTACCTTATAACCACCTAAGACTCCAACAGTTTGCGGCGTTAACCCTAAATGTCCAACAACTGGTACCCCAGCATCTGTTAGAGATGCAATTGTATATATAACATCCTTTGCTCCTTCGACTTTAACAGCATTTGCACCCGATTCTTGCATAATTCGAGCGGCATTTGTTAAGGCTTGGGTGCGAGAGACATGGTAAGACATAAACGGCAAATCCGTCACAACAAACGTATTCTTGGCACCACGTTTTACGGCTTTTGTGTGATGAATCATATCATCCACTGTCACTGGAATCGTAGAATCATAGCCTAATACCACCATTCCTAGTGAATCACCGACAAGAATCATATCAACCCCCGACTCCTCTGCCAGTTTTGCAGTTGGATAATCATAGGCCGTTAACATAACGATTGGTTCCTTACTTTTTTTCATTTTCATGAAATCCGTTGTTTGTTTCATCCTTTTTCCTCCTTTTGGCTTTTAAACTCACCTTTACCAGGCTTTTTCTTGAGTTTTCCTAAAGAGGAGATGAAAGACCGATTCGTGGTTTGTTTTTCATAAATAAAGTAAAAAATCCCTCTTTCTATACAGAGAGAAAGAAGGATTAAAACATAAATGAGTTCGGCAAATTTCATCCCTCTGTCCCAGTCCATTGGATCAAGGCAGAATATAATTGTAAAAAACATAGGTAAAAATGTAGTGCATGGTGTAGTTCCAAAATGGATACCACCCATTACATTGAATTATATAAAAAATTCAATCTTATTTCTACATTTAATTTTTAGGCAGTTCAATATCCGCAGAATAAATATGATGTAATTGTCCTGTTGCATCCTCTAGAAGCAACACACCTTCTTCATTTATTCCAATTGCCTTCCCTTCCATCGAGCCTGAAATAGTTCTAGCAATGATTTGTTTTCCGATACTTGTCGCATAGCTTTCCCATAATAGTTTTACAACCTTAAAACCATGCTTTAAATATTCTTTATATAGCTTTTCGATTTTCAATAGAATTACCTGAATTAATTTTGCCCTGTCCACTTTTTCCCCTGTTTCAATCGCAAGTGAGCTAGCAATCGAATGTAAACTTTCAGGAAAATGGCTTAATTCCTGGTTCACATTAATGCCGATACCAATAATTACAGAATTGATACGATCGGTTTCTGCTTGAAGCTCTGTTAAAATACCTACGAGCTTCTTTTGATTTATTAGTATATCATTTGGCCATTTAATATCCGGCTCTAGACCTGTCACCTCTTGAATTGCTTGGACCACACCTACTGCCGCTAATAGCGTTAATTGTGGAGCTTGGGATGGTGGAATTTGCGGTCTCAAAATCATGCTCATCCAAATACCTGTATGTTTAGGCGAATACCAAGACCTGTCCAATCTCCCACGACCTGTTGTCTGTTCTTCAGCTACAACAAGCGTACCTTGTTCTGCTCCATCGTAAGCAAGACGATGTGCAATTTTTTGGGTTGAGGTAACCGTTTCTTCAAAATGAATATACCTACCCATAAATTCTGTCTCTAGTCCTAACTGTATTTCATTCCCACTTATTTTATCGGGCTTTGTTATAATTCGATATCCGAGTTTTCTAACAGCCTCTAGCTCATATCCTTCACTTCGCAAATCTTCAATATGCTTCCACACTGCAGTACGTGAGCAGCCCAGCTGATCACTTATTTTTTGCCCAGAGATAAACTCACCGTTAGCACTAGAGAAGACCTCCAACAATTTTTTTCTTATTTCGGATTGCAAGATAGAAGCCACTCCTTTATCATTTCCTGGTTATTTTCTACACTTTGTTCAAGAATGCCATTCTCAACTCTCTCAAAGGTCTCTGAGACCCATTTTCCTGGCTTTCTATCGTACCAACGTATTAAATCTGCACCGGTAATCATAATGTCAGAACGTTGTTTAATTGGTAGTTTATTGTACATTTCAGACAGCGATACTTCTTGGTATGTACCAAGAACACCCAAGACACGCTCCACTTGTTGGATACAATCTTTTCCACTATCATACAATAGCCGCTTATTCCATCCTTTTAATAGGATGGACTCCAAACATATCAAATTTTTTATGACCTGTTCAGTTATTTTATTAGGTAACTTCCATTGTCTTAGAAAACTCTTTATGTCTTGTTTGTCCAATAAATGACAAACTAGCGTCCAGTACTCAGATCTTCCTTTTAGTTGATTCCAGTTATATGTAGAAAAAGTTGCAAGACTTTTCGTTTCATTTTCAAATCCAGGTATGTATTGAACTAAATTTGTATCTACTAGAGTTGGAAAAGCTTCTTGGCAATTCGGCCCTGCTAGTATTTTTTCAAACTCAATTGTAATTCGCTCAACTGAAATTTTTTCTAATAGCTGTGCATTTTTTCTAATAGCTGACTGTGTGTCTTTACATAAGAAAAAGGATAATTGGCTTAAAAAACGAACAGCCCTCATCATCCTTAGTGCATCTTCACGAAAACGTTCGTTAGGGTCTCCTACTGTTTGGATTTTCTTCTCTTCAATCGCTTGCTTTCCATTAAATGGATCAATGATATCCCCATTAATTGTCATCGCAATCGCATTCATTGTAAAATCCCGTCTTTTAAGGTCTTCATGTAGTGATGTGACAAATTCTACATGTGAGGGTCTACGGTAATCCTCATACCCTTCCTCTGTCCGAAAAGTGGTCACTTCAAACTGCTCACCTTCATGTAATACAATCACTGTACCATGAACTGCTCCAACGTCTATTGTCTTAGGAAATACAGCCATTATTTGCCCTGGTAGTGCTGAGGTTGCAATATCGATATCGCCGATGGGCCGATCGAGGAGATGATCACGGACTGAACCACCCACAAAGTATGCTTCATATCCATTGTTATGTAGTTTCGTAAGAATTGCCTTCGCTTTTCTAAATGGTTCCTTCATCTCCATTATCCCCTATCAACGTTTATTCGAGAGAATAGAATAATATAAGTCCTCGTAATCATTAACAATTCGCTCTGAGTTAAACTTTAGTTGTACAGATTGAATCGCCTGTTTTGACATCGTTTTATGTAGTGTAGAATCGCTTAATAATTTAATTGCCTTGTTCGCAATATCAGGAATATCCCCAAGCTCACAAATAAAGCCATCCCTTCCTTCGTCAATTACCTCTGGAATGCCTCCGATATTTGTTCCAATTGTAGGAACCCCACAAGCCATGGCTTCAATAAGGACTAGGCCAAAGCTTTCTTTTTCAGATAATAGCAGACTTAAGTCACTTATGGAGTATAGTTCAGCAAGGTTCTCCTGCTTACCTAAGAGTAGTACTCGGTCCTCTATTCCCAATTCCTTTATTAGTTTACAGACAGTAGTTAACTCCGGACCATCTCCGACCAATAACAGTTTTGATTTTACTTTCTTTTGAATGAGTTCAAATGCTAGGACAACATCAGTGACACGCTTTACCTTTCGAAAATTCGAAACGTGAATGACGACTTTTTCATCCATTTCTATCCCATATTGCAGACGCAAATCCCTGACATCACGTTTGTAATAAATCTTCTCATCCACAAAATTATAAATAGTTTTGATCTCTTTTTTTGGCTCAATTAAATCGTAGGTTTGACTAACAAGTGATTGTGATACAGCTGTAACCGCATCTGATTGTTCAATTCCAAACCGAATCAAGTCTGTTAAAGACGGATCATAACCAAGAACCGTAATATCTGTTCCATGGAGGGTCGTTACAATTTTTACGTCCCCACCAACCATTTGCTTTGCCAGATAAGCACACGCTGCATGTGGAATAGCATAATGCACATGTAAAAGATCTAGCTTCTCCCGCTTTGTAACTTCAGCCATTTTACTTGCTAACGCTAGGTCATAAGGTGGATATTTGAAGACGGAATATTGATTGACTTCCACCTCATGGAAATAAATATTCGGATATATTTTATTAAGACGGAACGGAAGACTTGAAGAAATAAAATGAATTTCGTGTCCTTTTTCCGCTAGCAACTTCCCTAACTCTGTTGCTACGATACCCGAACCTCCAACTGAAGGGTAACAGGTAATCCCAATTTTTAGTTTCATTTTCGCATCTCCCATTATTGGTCCACTTATAAATTATTTCCTTCCTGTCTATCACGGATAATTTCACGCCATGAAATAAATCCTTGTTCTAATCCATGAATCAGAACCTCTGCAGTTCCCATATTTGTTGCTAATGGAACAGAGTACACATCACATAGTCTAATGAGTGCTGTAACATCTGGTTCATGTGGTTGAGCTGTAAGAGGATCCCTAAAAAAGATAACCATATCCATTAAATTATTTGCAATCATTGCACCAATTTCCTGGTCGCCACCTAATGGCCCAGATTGAAATCTGTGAATTTGGAGACCAGTAGCTTCACTAATGCGCGAGCCCGTTGTTCCTGTAGCAAATAATTCATGTCGTTCTAAAATACTTTTATAAGCCGTAGAAAATTGAACAAGATCTGTTTTCTTTTTGTCGTGAGCAATTAAAGCAATTTTCATAGTATCGTATCCCCTTATTCGATAATATTTTCTAATCCATATACTAAAACATCTAGGTTCATTACAGTGTCCACTGATAATTTCACACCAGACATGAAAGAAGCACGATTAAACGAGTCGTGGCGGATAGAAAGCATTTGACCATTGCCACCAAACATTACTTCTTGATGAGCTACTAACCCTGGCAGTCTTACGCTATGTATACGAATTCCATCGTACTCTGCACCACGGGCACCTTGAATTGTTTCTTTCTCATCAGGATGTCCTTGTTTCTTAGCTTCTCTAACTGTTGTTAAAAGCTCTGCGGTTTTTACAGCTGTCCCTGATGGAGCATCAAGTTTTTGATCATGGTGTAGCTCGATAATTTCGATATCTTGAAAATATTTAGCTGCCATTTGAGAGAACTTCATCATTAATACCGCTCCTACAGCAAAGTTAGGTGCAATAATAGCCCCAATTTTACGTTCCTCCGCTAGATTTGCCAATCGATCTAATTCTTCTTTAGTAAAACCTGTTGTTCCCACAACTGGGCGTACACCATGTTGTATAGCAACCTCAGTATGATATTTACCAGTTTCAGGTGTGGTCAAGTCAATCAACACATCTGGGTTTGTTTCTTTAAACGCTTCTCTAATATCCGTATAAATAGGAACATCTGCATTTGAAAAACCTTCAACCTCACTTAAGGTTTTTCCGTTATTTTTATGGTCAATTACGCCTACAAGGGAAAAATTCTCTGTTTCTTGTACAAGAGCAACAGCTTCCTTTCCCATTCTCCCTCTCGGCCCTGCGATTACAATTCTTATTGTCTTCATCTCGTTTCCTCCTCAGTTGTTTGTATCAATTCGAGTCCATCTGTCTTTATCTCTTGTATTAAATTTGTTCATAACTGTATTATGTGCGTCTTCAAGGTCAATGTTCAAGGAATTTGCAAGACAAATCAGAACAAACAACATGTCGCCTGTTTCTTCAGCAACCGTTTTTTGAGCTTCAGTCTCTTTCTTAGGTTTTTCACCGTGGTGGTGGTTCACTTCTCTGGCTAGTTCTCCTAATTCCTCAGTTAGTCTTGCTAGTAGTGCAAGAGGACTAAAATACCCTTCTTTAAATTGGCTTATGTATGCATCAACTTCCTGCTGAAGCTGTTTCATTGTTTTATCTGCCATATCTATCACCTCTTCATTTCTATTTCTTATGTTAGCTCAAATAATGGTATTTTGACAAACTTTTCTTTTACATGACATGATTTGTAAGTATTTTATCCATACTCTATAATAAGGTGGCAATAATTTCTATATTCGGGGGTAAATTACGTTGAAGTTATCAATTAAAAGTATCTTTTTTATTTTACTAGGTTCTGCAATTTTCTCTTTTGGGATTGTCCATTTTAATATGCAAAATAATCTTGCTGAGGGTGGATTCACCGGAATTACCCTATTGCTTTACTTTCTTTTTGAATTTGATCCATCCTACTCAAACTTAATTTTAAATATCCCACTGTTTATACTTGGATGGAAGCTACTTGGGCGTACTGCGTTCTATTATACACTTATCGGCACAATAAGTGTTTCCGTTTTCTTATGGATATTTCAACGGTATCAATTTGCAATTCCCCTTGATGGAGATTTAATGCTTGCAGCCTTGTTTGCGGGTGTTTTTATTGGAGTTGGGCTCGGAATTATCTTCCGCTATGGAGGTACAACTGGTGGAGTAGATATCATTGCTCGACTTGTCCGAAAGTACGTTGGTTGGTCGATGGGTAAGACTATGTTTTTATTCGATGCGGTTGTTATCACAGTCTCTCTCATATTTTATCTTTCACATAGAGAAGCCATGTACACATTGCTTGCCGTTTTTATTGGAGCAAGGGTGATTGATTTTATGCAGGAGGGTGCATATGCAGCAAGAGGTGCAATGATTATTTCTGAGCAAAATGATAAAATTGCAGAAAAAATCTTACATGAGATGGAACGTGGTGTCACAATATTAAAAGGTATGGGATCATACACAAAACAAGAGAAGCATATTTTATATTGTGTCGTGGGTAGAAGCGAGGTTGGCCGCTTAAAACAGGTTATCATTTCAGTAGACCCACATGCCTTTGTCTCTGTTAGTGATGTTCATGATGTACTAGGAGAAGGATTTACATTAGATGAAGAAAAAAAACCAATTGAAAGGTGAGAGATTAGCACCGTATTTACAGAAAAATTTGCTCATTGATATGAAGGTTTAAAACTCCCTTAAGTAAGCTGACAAAGAAAAACCAGTTATCTTTATCGATAACTGGTTTTTATCTATTCTTCTGAACGAGTCATTCCTGTGTACATTAAGATTAATCTTAATAGTTCAAGTACTGCTACTGCTGCTGCTGCCACATACGTTAGTGCCGCTGCGTTTAGAACCTTTTTCGTTTCACGCTCTTCATCGTTTCGGATAACACCTGCTGATACAATTTCATTCATTGCCCGTGACGAAGCATTAAATTCAACAGGTAGAGTTACTAACTGGAATAAAACTGCTGCCGCCATAAAGATAATTCCATATAGCATAAGGCTAGGTATTGTAAATATCATACCTGCAATGATTAAAATCCACGAAAAGTTTGAACCAATGTTAGCTACAGGAACTAACGCATGGCGGAAACGTAAAAATGCATAGTTTTGTTGATCCTGAATAGCATGCCCTACTTCATGGGCAGCTACTGCAGCACCCGCAACTGAGTTTCCGTAATAGTTTTCAGTTGAAAGTCGAACAACTTTTGATCTTGGGTCATAGTGGTCTGATAGCACACCAGGCGTTTCTTCGATTCTGACATCATACAAGCCATTTTGGTCAAGTATTCTTCTAGCTACTTCTGCACCTGACATACCTGATGAAGAAGGAATTTGTGAATACTTCTTATATGCGCTTTTCACTTTAATTTGCGCATAAATTGGAATGATAATGATCAAAGCAAAATATACAAGAATCATTCTTTAATCCTCCAAACTTTAATATACTTTAATTTTAGTGAGAGTCGTACGTAAAGTCAATTGTCTTGCTTACAAAAATCAAAAAAGAAAAAGTGGGTCTCACCCACCTCTACCGTTCCTCATAATCTCTTTGTTTCTGTCTTTTTTGTTTGTCGCCTTTATATTTTCTCCAACCGACGTAAATTAATGTGAGAATTATAGCACCTCCGGTGGAGATCATCACCCAAATAAGGGATGGATCGGCCTCATCCTCTTTCATACGCTCAAACAGGTTCTTAAGATCAAGTTCCATCTGATCAAGCTGTTGTATCCTAGTAGCTGTTTTTAGTTCTTCATTTCGATACTCATCTAAAAATGCAATATGTGAATCTATTTTTTGAACATCCACAGGTGTCATATCGACAGTAATGCTTGGATGAATCATATTATATTTTGATAGAAAGATAGTCAGGAGTTGATTAAAATTTTCGGTATCCCCTTCCTCTACCGTTTCTTTCATTTGACCAAATGTAGTCATGATTGAGTCTTCCAATTCCGTCCACATTGGCTGATGCTCGGATCTCATCGCGTCAATGACCAAACGAAATTGTGTCACTCGATTAATTCTCTCCTCAAAGCTAAGGGATGATGAATTAACAGCATCTAATGCTGTGTTATGAGTACTGGTGATAATACGTAGATCATCCATTGAAAATGATTGTTCCCTCTGACTCATTCGTAAAAATTCGTTAGAGAAATGTGTTAAAAATTGCTTAGCATCCTGGTATCTTTCTTGCTTCACCATTTGCAGGGCTTGATCGGAAATTTGATCAAGCTTATCCCAGTTTTCTTCGTTGGAGGCAGCTGCTATGGATATAGGATGGATCATAACTATAAAACAAATAATACATATCATTCTAGAAATTTTCATACTTGTCCCTCCTCAACATCTAGTAAAATGTATGATAGTTTGGACAAGAGTAGACCTACTTTTTATTTATATTAAGCAGAAGTATTTACTTCTGCTTAATATAAATAAAGCCTCCGGCGGATGCCACGATTTTTCAAAGGTGTTTTTCGAGCAGGCTCGAAAAAAAATCGGGCGCAAATACGCATATGCGTATTTGATTATAGTAGTTCTAATTTATACCGGTCTTTTTTAATACAAAGAAGATATGCGATTAGAATTGAGACGATACTCAACCAAAATGTAAAATAGCCGATTTGTGGTATATATTGATCCAAAACACTATATCTCGGCATCATAAAAAACACATAATCAATCACGTCATTATGTAAAGTCCATACAGCAGCAATAATTAAATGAATAGGCTTTATGCGATAATACGGGGCATAAAGCAATCCTTGAATCGCCATGCCTAAGTGAGACAGTATAAGCATGTATCCATAAATATCTAACCCATCAACAAAATAAGTAAGAATATTCATTACAACTGCCCAGATCCCATATTTAAAAAGAGTAACAATTGCGAGCGCTTCAATAAGAGGCCAATTTGTACGTAATAGAAACGCAATTAGCACAAAGCAAAAGAACAAGCTTGCTGTTGGACTATCCGGAACAAAGATTAAGTATTTTGGAGGTGTAACAGCTAACTGACTTTCATACCAAACATAGCCATAGATTGTTCCTGGAACATTTATGAGCAGAAGAATCAAAAGCACCCAACGTTGTCCCATTAAATAGGCAAACCATTTCATATATGTACCAACCTTCCATTTTTCTTACTTCAAGATTCTCTCACAGGGGTTGCTTTGTCAAGATTAAAAAAAGCTGACCCAAGAGTCAGCTTTTAGTTTGATTATTTAGAGGTTACACTTGAAATAAACTCTGCAAGTTTTTGTAATTCTTCGTCAGTTCCTTCGAATAAACCAGCAGGCATTTGCCCTTGACCATTCTTAGCGATGTCTTTAATTGCATCTGGTTCTAAACCATTATCAACTAAAGCTTTCCCTGCAGGTCCACCTTCTAGGCTACCTCCGTGACATCCGATACAACCTTTTTCTTGATAAAGCAAGTATCCTTCCGATTCTTTATCAATTTCTGCTTCTGCTACAATCTTAGAAGACTCAGCTCTTGCTTCCCAGTCTACTTGAGAAACAGATTCCCATGTTAAGTAAACTGTTGCAGCAATTGCTAATAGCATAAGACCAGTTGCAACTGGACGCTTTGCTGGTCTGCGCTCTGGACCACGATCTAGGAATGGAGCAAGTAAAAGTGCTCCAAAAGCAAGACCTGGAATTACGAGTGCACCAATTACAGTATAAGGTCCTGATGCATAAGAATACTTAAGCAATTGATATAAGAATAAGAAATACCAGTCTGGTAATGGAATATATCCTGCCGCAGTAGGGTCAGCGATTTTTTCCAAAGGTGATGGGTGTGCTGCTGTTAAACATAAAAAGCCCACTAGGAAAACAGAACCAACTAACCATTCTTTCAATAAGAAGTTTGGCCAGAACGCTTCTGTTTTTCCTGGATACTCGGAATAATCCTTGGGAATATGCTTTTTATTGCTCACAGGAACACGGGAGTCCCCAACAAATTTCATTCCTTTTCCGCGATGCATAATCGGTCCCCCTCCTTTTTAGAGAATTATCATTCAAAAGAGTTTGCACATATCTTTTCAAACAAGTTGAACAAATTCGAGTACTTTACCTCAAAGGTATTCATGTATGCTGTGCATTTAAAAGTCACTTACCATGAATGCACAGTCTTCAATCCTACAATGGACCTGAAATACCTTGACGGCGAATCATGATAAAGTGAGCAGCTAGTAAACCAAATAATGCTGCAGGTAAGAAGAATACATGAATCGCAAAGAAACGTGTTAGTGTTTGTGCACCAACAATTTCTGGATGTCCTGCTAATAGAGTCTTTAAATAAGGCCCTATAATAGGAGTAGCATCAACGATATCTAGTGTAACCTTTGTTGCGAATAACGCTTTCATGTCCCAAGGTAGTAGATACCCTGTTAAACCAAGTGCTAGCATAATAAAGAAAATTAAAACTCCAACAATCCAGTTAAGCTCACGAGGCTTTTTATATGCGCCTTGGAAAAATACACGAAGAGTATGTAAGAACATCATAACGATTACTAGACTTGCTCCCCAGTGATGCATTCCGCGGACAATTTGTCCAAACGCTACTTCATTTTGTAAATAATATACAGAATTCCACGCATTGATGATATCTGGCACGTAGTACATTGTTAAGAACATACCAGAAAGAACTTGGATGACGACGATAAAAAATGTTAGTCCTCCAAAGCAATAAACAAACGCACTAAAATGATGCGCTGGGTTTACATGCTCAGGAACCTCATGGTCCGCAATATCTGCCCAAAGAGGAGTAATATCAAGTCGTTCGTCAACCCAATCAAAAATCTTATTTAACATTTGATTACGCTCCTCCTCTTGGTTTCGCTTTTCCTAAATATAAATAACCATCTTTTACTTGACTTTCATAAACATCTAGTGGAGCCCTTGGTGGTGTACCAGGCACGTTTGTACCATCCTTTTCATATAAACCATAGTGACAAGGACAGAAGAAACGATTCGGGTTAGCTGGATCCTCAGCCCAAGATACTGCACACCCAAGATGCGTACATACTGGTGAAAGTGCTACGATGTCGCCGTTATCATTTTTAAATACCCATGCTGAAACTGAAACATCTGATTCATACCATGCATCAACTTGATTCACTTTGAAATCAAATTTTTGAGGCTCATTTGTAATCTTATCAACACTCACCACTTGTACCATGTCTTGATCTGCTGATGGCTGAAGTAATGGATCAACTGCAAAGCGGACCATTGGCATTAGCATCCCAGCTGCCATGAAACCACCTAAACCAGTTAGAGTATAGTTTAGAAATTGACGTCTTGAAACCCGTTGTTTATTCTCGCTCATTTTTTTCCCCCCTCTATGCTAAGCTAAGTCCACTCCGGACATAATTGTACACAATTAAAACTAGGACATTCTCATGATATATCAATATTTGGTGAAGGTCAATAATAGGATTTACCGAAACAATGGCAACTATGTGACTTTCTTAGGAAAAGTTAGGAATTTTTCATTATTATAGCCACATAATGTTGAAGAAATTATTTTTGCCAGATATTCGTAAATAATGTAACTAGTTGTTTCATCTGATCTTGTAGCATTGTTTGTTTATATTTTTCCTCAACATATTCTAGCGGTAATGTCGGTAGCCAAATAAGTGAGCCATTTAAATCTTGTTCTACTTGCTTCCAGCTGCTATCAGAAGTAATAAAAATGGTATGTTTCATTCCTCCATCACTAAATTCGCTTGTCCATTGATTCAAACGGGTTTTAGCCATTTGGAGTTCTTCACCAGTTGAATATGTAAAGGCCGGAAACAATATGATTCTTCCTTTAAACTGTCGTTCTACTTCATTTGAGAGGATGGTAATAAACTCTCCCATAGAAACTGTGTTTTTTAGGTTCCCTTCAAGCGAAACAGGAATTAGAGGAATAACAGCCGTGTCGACATATTCCTTCGCTTGTAAATATACGTCCATATCCTTTGTAACCCATTTCATTATGTAAGCTTCCTTTCCCATTGGCAATTTCTAACCCATCTATGTTCAGCTATTCTAGAGCTAAACTCCCAAACTACCATACCATATTTTGTACAAATAAAAAAGACTGACACGCTGTCAGCCTTAGAAAAGTAATATCTGTTATATTTGTTTAAGTTGCTCCGTTAGCCTCTTAAATTCTGTCTCGTCTTGTCTGTCGAGTGCCTCATCAATCCGTTTTAACAAATGTTCCTTCTGAAACATATGAATCGATTCCTCAAGAAACTTTTTAGCAAGCTCTTTATCTTGTTCATTCACCTGAAGATGTTTTGGCATATATGGGTTCTCTTCAAGAACAGCCACATAATTAGGAGAATGGAAGGAGGATCTGAAGTTCAGTTGGATATAGATTTCCTCATCTCTGTTTAAGCGAATATCATGAAAGGATTTTTCAGCATCCGTTGTCATGACATTTTCCTTATAAAAACGAAATGGTACATCATCTACACAATGAGTTGACATTATGATTCCTCGTGGACAGTATTGGGCTTGCTCTACAAAGTGTACATTTTTCATGAGCAGGTCATGGCTCATTAAATAGTTTAAAATCCAAACGCACTCTCTTCTCTTTAGCTGATAATTATTCAGAAACCAGCGAATGAAGTCTTTTTTCTCGTTGACAGATACAGGGGTAGTCATCGCATGCTTCCCTCCTCTGCTAGTATTGAGTATTAATGTACTGAATATACTTCAACATTCACATTAAAATATCCTTCAAAAGCATGTTAAAAAAAGTCCAGCGTTCACAAAACTTTACGATTATTCCTGTTCAGAAAGTAATTCCTCAATCTCGTACTTCATTGGGTCAAGCTTTAAGAGTTGCCTGAAAATATCAATCGCTTCTTGACGTTTACCGTCCTCCATTAAGAAATATCCAAACTCTTCTAAAAACTCTGGAGTTTCTTTAAAAGAAGTATATGCACGACGGTAATGGTTTAATGCATCCGAATATTGTTCTAATTTATTTTTTGCAAATGCAAGATCCCATTCAAATTGTTCATCAAACTCACCATAACTCATCACAGATTCAAGGGATTCCACAACATCCTCAAATCTCTCTTCACGAATCAAGTATTTTGAAAGCTGTAGAGTTGCTTCTACATAGCCTGGATCAATTGCTACAGCAGCCCGTAAGTATTTTTCCGCACTTTCTTTATCACCTAGCATCATTGAAAGTTTACCTGCGTTAAAGTTAAGTTCTTTATTTAACGAGTCTACCTCAAGTCCCTCCAATGATATCTTAAAACCTTCCTCGATCATACCTTCTTCTTCGTATGCTTTTGCAAGGTAAAGATAAAGAGAGCCGTAGTCCTGGTCAAGCTCTTTCAATCTAGTTAGGATTTCAATTGCTTTAGTAAAAAATTTAGCCTGAAAGGCAGTAACACCAAATCCAAATAGTGTATTACTATCTTCTTGTTTTTTGATGGCTTCTTCATAATAAGGAAGAGCCTCTTCAAACTTACCAATTGCACTAAAGCTTTCTGCTATTCGTGCATTCACATTTACACCTGCAATTTCATCGTTTTCTATTAGTACCTTCTCATAATAAGGAACGCTTTTCTTATATTCGCCGTGGCTTGAATACAATTCAGCTAAAGCAAAATCAATGATTGGTTCTTTATCTGTTTTTTCTTTTGCTAAAAGTAGCTTTTGTTCACTGACCTCGTGTAAACCCTGCATTTGGAATAAATCTGCTTGTAAAACAAGGGACTCCAAATAAACAGGATCATCTTCAGAAATCTGTTCCAATAACTGAATAGCCTCTTCTTCTTGATCAAGGTCAATCATCATTTCTGCTAAAAACACAAAAAGTTCACCTTCATCAGGGTAACGTGCTATTAATTCTTCTGCAATTTCCTTTGCATCCTCCACAAAGCCCCATTGATAATAGTTTTGAGCGATGGTGTACTTCTCATCATCAGTTGAGTATTCCCTGAGCTTTTTTATCGCTTTGAGACCTTCTTCAACTTTACCATCCTCAACAAGCTGTATAGCATCCTCTAATCTATTCATAAATGATTAACTCCTCTTACCTATCTCTCTTTTACCATTACATTACATCACATCGTAGGACGATACAAAAAAACCAGGCTTTTTTACTATACATTCATTTCCAAAGCCAGACCTGAAATATACTTTCTCGCCTACTTTAGTGAAATTCCCTTTATGCATGGTAATTGTCGGTATAAGATTATGATAATCGAGAGACGGCGTTTCATCAACTGAATAGCCTATAGAATCATGATCATATAGATTGTAATCCAATTCCCCTCCGACGCGTATATCCCCCTTATTCGGGTAAATTCCAATCTTTTTTAACATATCAATTGTCAGAGGCTCATCCTCATTCGGACGATCTACTATAGTAGGAATTCGATTTTCCTCCATAATTGTTTTCCAAATCTCATCTTTTCGCTTGCTGTTAAAAATCGCCTTTTCCTTTATTTTCCACTCAGGGATAATCGGTATTTGGTAGGAGTGGTAAGACTCCCTTATCCACCCCCACGGAATCTTATATAAGTCTTCCACCTTTTCTATCGTAACGATGATGACAGGTATCTTATTACGTCTACAGGTGACAAGGAATGGGGGCGTTAGGCTTTCAAGAGGAATACGAATCCCTAAATAATAGTCAATAGGGCTATTTAATAGATAATGCCTTGTATTTTTTAAAGTAGGAATAATTTCACGTTCGGTATTGACATCACTAATGACAAGCATGGTTGTACAGCCCTTCTTTAAGTAGTTCTCCGTTATTTCTGTTTTAAAGGATTGAAATGACTTTTTTTTCGAAAAAGTGTAGTTTACCATAACATGCCCTGGCGTTAATAAATAGTGTGACAAGTTCGTTTTCATAAAAGAAAGTCTTTTGAGGTTTTCTTGCATATAGTCGACACGTTTATTTTTAATTAGAATTGAACATGTGACAACTTTATTATTTTTCAAGACATTCGCTTTTTCTAATATATATGGCATCAAACCTCCCCTTTCAATACGAATCCCTTAAGACAAGCTATGCGATAAGTAGTGAATGTATGTTAGTTTTTATCCACATATGCAAAACCCCATGAAAACATAGTTTTCATGGGGTCTAATTATTAATTACCTTCAATTAACACATTAAGATGTTCAAAAAAACTTGGGTAAGAGACTGAAATTGATTCAGAATCCGTAAGGTTTACTTCACCGTTTGATATACAAGCAGCAACCGCAAGCATCATGCCAATTCGATGATCCCCGTGACTATGAACGTCGCCACCAGTTAATTGTTTCTTTTGACCTGAGATAATCATTCCGTCATCAGTCGGCTCAATGACAGCTCCTAGTTCTGAGAGTTCCCTAACGACTGTATCAATCCGGTTTGTTTCTTTTACCTTTAGCTCGCCAGCATCCTTAATGATCGTTTTTCCATCCGCTTGTGTTGCCAACAAGGCAATAACTGGGATTTCATCTATTAGTCGAGGAATAATATCGCCACCAATTTCGATTCCTTTTAAATTAGAAGTCTGTATGGTTAAGTCCGCAATCGGTTCATTATTTTCGACTCTTTCATTTTCGATTTCTAGACGTGCACCCATTTTTACCAAAACATCAATTATACCTGTTCTAGTTGGGTTCATTCCAACGTTTTTTAAAGTAATTCGACTATTTGGCACAATCGCTCCTGCAACAAGGAAAAATGCTGCAGATGAAATATCACCTGGGACCTGAATTGTTGTCCCTGTCAGTTTCTGGCCACCCTTAATCGTTACAGTTAGACCATTTTCTTCAACCTCAACACCAAAGGCACGCAGCATACGTTCAGTATGGTCTCTTGATTTATGGGGCTCTGTAACAGTTGTTGTACCTGTTGCATTTAAGCCCGCTAATAGGATAGAGGATTTTACTTGTGCACTAGCAACAGGTGATTGATAGTGAACTCCCTCTAAAGAGCCACCACGAATTGCGAGTGGTGTAAAATTCCCATCTTCTCTTCCATCGATTTTCGCGCCCATTTGTCGCAATGGTTCAGTAACCCGCTTCATTGGCCTTTTTGCGATTGATTCATCACCAATCATACATGAATGAATTGGAATACCAGAAAGAAGTCCTACCATTAATCTAGTAGTCGTTCCAGAATTTCCTGTATCTAGAACCTCAACAGGCTCACGCAGGCCATCAAATCCTACTCCTTCAATTTCAACATGATTATTATCTTGTGAAATTTTTACTCCTAATTTTTCAAAACAACTAATCGTACTTAAACAATCATCACCTAGTAAAAAATTATCCACAATCGTTTTCCCTTGTGCAATAGCACCCAGCATAATAGAACGATGGGATATTGATTTATCACCAGGAATATCAATCGATCCATTTAGTCCTGCAATATTTGTTTGTAGCTTTTGTGTATTCATAGTACCACTCCCTAATCAATTACGACCTTGGCGTTTGAAAATAAAAAAAATTAGGTCATCCATAAAATGTTTCATAATTCGTTTTGCTTTCAATACAAACCTTAGCTTTTCCACGGTCTTCTTCGCTTTGGAAGCTAATCCGTAACGCTCCATAGATTTCTTCTCTCGTCTCGATAATTCGAATATTGGTAATACTAATTCTTTCTCCTGCAAGAAGTCCAGTAATTTCTGAAACCACCCCAGGATAGTCTGGTATATCAACATATAAATCATAAAATGATGGAATTGCACCTTTTGTACGGTTTGGCAGCCCATCTCGGAAATTTTTGGCATCCATGAAATAGTTATAAATATCATCACCACTACCATTTGCCACATAATTTCGTATATATTCCATTTCGTCAATCCATTTATCAAAAAGGTCTAATAATACATTTCGATTTTGGATTAAAATATCTCTCCACATTGACGGATTACTAGAAGCGATTCTAGTAATATCACGAAATCCCCCTGCAGCTAAGGGACGAACTAACTCATTTTCATTGTCATACTTTTCAGCTTGATGAACTAAACTTGCCGCAACAATATGTGGAAAATGACTAATAACACCAGCAACACGATCATGTTCTTCAGGAGTCATAATCACAAAATTCGCTTTTGTACCACTCAATAGGCCTTTAAGTCGTTCGACACCATCCTTAGTGGACGATGTCTCTTCATGAGGCGTAAAGATATAAAAGGCATTTTCAAATAGATGTTCTTTTGCCGCAACTACCCCGCTTTTGTGAGATCCAGCCATTGGATGACCACCTATAAAAGTAACACCCAGATTACTAAAAATTGAGTCTGCAGTTTGAACAATTTGCTGCTTCGTACTACCTACATCAGTAACAATGACGTCCTCTTTAAGTTCATAGGAACTCAATTCGTGAATCATATCAACTGTTTGTTTGACAGGAACAGAAATAAAAATAAAATCACAAGTATGTATAACATCCTCTAACTTAACGACCACTTCGTCAATTACTTTTAAAGTTTTTGCGAGTGGCGGGATATCAGTATTTAGATCATAACCATAAATTGTAACATGAGGGTGTTCCTTTTTTATCGCAAGTGCAATTGAACCACCAATTAAACCAAGTCCAATTACTAAAACATTTCTTTCCATCTCATTTCACCACCGAATTTAGAAAAGCACAAGGCACATAGCTCTAGGCAACAAGAATTATGAGTAAAACCATCATTAACAGTTGTCTTAGACCTTTGAGCAAATGTCACCTTGCGCTAAACAATAGATCAAAAACACTTAATAGGGGTTGTGTTTGAACCCCCATAGTGTTAGTTCTTTTGATTTGATAGCATTTCTGTAAGTATTGCAATAAGTTCACTATTTTGATCCTCGGTACCAACTGTAATCCGTACGCTAGTTGGAAAACCAAGAGGATTACCTGAGCGAACAATAAAGCCACGCTCTAATAAATAGTGGAATACATTATCTCCAGGTTGTTCAAAGTCAATCAAAATGAAATTTCCAAACGATGGATAATAAGATAAATTGTTTTCCTCACAGAATCTATAAAATTGCTGTAAGCCTTGTTTATTTTTTTTAACATAAGAAGCAATGAAATCCTGGTCCTCTAATGCGGCGATTGCTGCTACCTGCCCAACTCGATTTGAATTAAACGGCTGCCTTACAGGTTCAATCTTATGAATAAAATCACGATTTCCAATTGCATAGCCGACGCGAAGTCCACCAAGTCCATATGCCTTCGAAAATGTTCTCAAAATAAGAAGGTTCGTATATTCATCTAGAAGCGCTACCGTGTTTGGATAATCTTTTTCATCGGCAGCGAACTCATAATATGCCTCATCCATTACGATTAAGACATGCTTTGGAACTCGTTTTAAGAAATGATGAAGACTATTAGAATCAACATACACTCCTGATGGATTGTTTGGAGAACAAACCCAAATAATTTCAGTATTTTCATCTATTCTCTGAAGCATTCCTTCAAGGTCATGATGTCCATCTATTAAATCTACTTCACGAACCTCCGCCCCCTCAATAACAGCATTATGCTTATACTGAGAGAATGAAGGATTGGCCATAACTGTGTTCTTACCAGGGGCCAGCAAGGCAGTTGTAATAATGTGAATGACGTCATCTGATCCATTTCCAAAAAGAAGTTGTGATCCATCCACACCTAAATGCTTTGCAAGCTTTTCCCGAAGCTCTGTAGCATAACCATCAGGGTATATCGCGAATGAATTTAGGCTGTTTTTCACTGCTTCTTTCGCTTTCTCTGAGCATCCATAAGGATTTTCATTTGATGCTAGTTTTACAATTTTTTCTAGTCCATATTCCTTTTTTACTTCCTCTATCGGTTTTCCTGGTTGATATGGTTTTAAATCCAATAGCTGTTCTTTGACATTCATCTGAAGCTACACCTCTTTATTTATTGATAGGATGCAATACATCACTAATGAAATTCTTAAAATGACATAAGGCGGTAGCTCTTGTTTCTTCATCCACTAATTCCGGTAGGTATTCTTCAATTTTTTGAATTAGGGCACTTCCCATAATTACACCATCACAGTGGTCTTTAAGTGCTTCTACTTGAGAGGAATTAGAGATACCAAACCCGACTGCTACCGGTATATTGCTATACCGTTTTACCTCTTGTAGAAATGAGTATACCTCTTTATTTAACGAATTTCGAACACCTGTAACACCGAGGGATGAAACGCAATATAAAAACCCTTGTGCATGTGTGGCAATCTTTTCAATTCGACTTGAAGATGTTGGAGCAACTAAGGAGATAAATTTTAATCCCTCGTTCTCACATTTCCTTCTTAGGTTTTCACTTTCTTCAAAGGGAAGGTCGGGAATGAGTAAACCGTCTATACCATTTTGTCGCGCTAAAGCGAAAAAGTTTTCTTCTCCTAATTGTAGCACAGGATTGTAATAGGTAAAGATAATTACAGGAATTTTTAGTCCTTTTTTTCTCATTATTGAAACAAGATTCATAGAATTCTTGAGTGTTACCCCATTTTTCAAAGCACGAGCGGAAGCTCTTTGAATAACAGGTCCATCAGCTAAAGGGTCAGAATACGGTATTCCTAGTTCTAGGATAGAAGCCCCTGCTTCTTGTAAGGAAAGCGCGATTTCTATTGTTACGTCAGGATGTGGGTCACCTGATACAATAAATGGGATAAATAGTTTATCAGTTTTGGGTAATCGGTTCGTAAACGTTGTGTTCATTTTTAGCTCCCCCTTCTTCTAAATGCGTCATTAGTGAATGAACATCTTTATCACCACGACCAGACAAGCATACTAGGATTGACTCCTCTGGTGACATTTCTTTGGCCATTTGAATTGCTTTTGCCATCGCATGTGCAGACTCAATCGCTGGAATTATCCCTTCAACCCGTGTTAGCATCTGTAACGCATCAAGGGCCTCTTTATCTGTAACACCCACATAGTTTACTCTTCCATTATTTGCAAGATAGGCATGTTCAGGTCCAACACCCGGGTAGTCAAGGCCTGCTGAAATAGAATAAGGTTCTGTAATCTGACCATGTTCGTCTTGCAGAAGATAGGTTAATGAACCATGGATGATTCCTCTTGTTCCCTTTGTAATTGTTGCAGCATGCAAGGATGTATCAACACCCTTCCCTGCTGCCTCTACCCCAACTAAACGGACGTCGTCATTTAAAAATGGATAGAACATACCCATTGCATTGCTTCCCCCACCTACACAGGCAACAATTGCAGAAGGTAGCTGACTTTCTGCTTTCAAGAATTGATCTCTTGCTTCATCACCAATAATTCGTTGAAAATCACGAACCATTTTCGGATATGGATGTGGTCCAACCACCGACCCAATCATATAATAGTGATCTTCACAATTTTGAACCCAGTATCGGATTGCCTCGTTCGTGGCATCCTTTAATGTTTGATTCCCACTAGTAGCAGGGATAACCTCGGCACCTAAAAGCTCCATTCGAAATACATTCAGCTTTTGTCTCTCGATATCCTCAACTCCCATAAACACCTTACATTCCAGTCCGAACTTTGCAGCTACTGTAGCAGCTGCTACCCCGTGCTGTCCTGCACCAGTTTCAGCGATGATCTTTTTCTTTCCCATTCTCTTTGCAAGGAGAGCTTGGCCAATCGCATTGTTGATTTTGTGTGCACCTGTATGGTTTAAATCCTCACGTTTTAAGAAGATTTTCGCTCCGCCTAACTCTTTCGTTAAGTGATCAGCATATGTAAGTGCTGTAGGTCGACCTGAATACTCTTTTAAAATACGAATATATTCATTATGAAATTGTTCATCTTGATATGCTTCTGCTAATGCCTTTTCTATTTCTTCTAATGGTTTCATTAATGTTTCTGGTACAAATTTTCCGCCAAAATCTCCAAATCTACCATTACCATTAGGTACGTTCAACATATTCATCCACCCGTTTCTGTATAGTGTGTATAATTGTCTGGTCTTTTTTTCCTTGGTGTTCAATACCGCTTGAAACATCAAAACCATCGATATTGTAACTTAGGAGCCGTTCAATATTTTTAGAGTCGATTCCTCCAGCAATAAAGCAAGGTACTCCTTGACTCCTCGCTTCCTGGTGGTATAGTGGAATAGCCTCCCAATTAAAAGAAACTCCAGAGCCACCCCACATATTTGCTACCTTTGTATCAACCACATACCCATCAACAATACCTGCAAATTCCTTCATTGTTTCCAAAGCTTGATCAGCATGATGGATAACCTTCCATACGTTCTTCATTGTTCGTTTTTTAACCTGTTTAATATAATCTACCGACTCTGTTCCATGGCATTGAATGATGGCTAGTGGAACGATTTCTAATACGGTTTCTATTTCTTCAAAGTTTGCATTAACAAAGATTCCTACCGTTTGTTTGCCATGTAAATCCACTTCTTGTAGCCATTGTTTCACTTCATCTGGATTAACTTTTCGTTTACTGTTAGCAAAAATAAACCCTATATAATCGGCTCTACTTTGGGAAACGACCTGTACATCCTCGCATGATTTATTTCCACAATATTTAATAAGTGGACGTTGCATTTGGAACCTCTCCAAACATTTGCTTTATTCCAATTCCAGGGGACTCTGCTCGCATGAATGCTTCTCCTATTAGAGCAGCATTTGCACCATATTTGATGATATCCTTAATATCCTGCGGAGTATGAATACCACTTTCACTTACAACTAGACTTTCGGAAGGAGCTTCCTTGGCAATCTCTTCTGTATGAATAATTGATGTCTCGAACACCTGTAAGTTCCGATTGTTAATACCCAGTATTTTAGGAGTAAATAGCTTACATACTTTTTCCAATATCTCTCGTGAATGTACTTCAACTAGACACTCCAAGCCTCGTTCATATGCCTCACAATAATATTCATGTAATTGGATAGGGTCTAACGCCTCACCAATTAATAAAATCGCATCCGCTCCGATCCTTTCACTCTGTACAATTTGCTTTGCATCAATGATAAAATCTTTACGCAGAACAGGAATGCTGACATTTTGTTTTATGTCCATTAGATATTCCATCGATCCTTGAAAAAAATTTTCATCTGTCAGTACAGAAATGGCATCCGCTTGTGCTTCCTCATATTCAGTTGCAATTGAAACAGGCTGAAAATCCTCACGTATGATTCCCTTTGAAGGTGAAGCCTTTTTCACTTCGGCAATAATCCCAAGCAAACGGTTCGGGCTAGTAAGAGCGTTGTATAAAGACTTACGTTCTACCTGACCATTTACTTCCGGGTATTGAATATTTGAAACTTCTATTTTCTTTTGCTCTAAAATTTTATTTAGCATGATACTCTACCTCACGATTTCTTAGTTGTTCAAAATGGCTTCTAGTTATCCCCATTACCATTGCTTCCCTAGCTAAATCTACACCTTCGCGAATACTGTTAACCTTTCCTGAAATATAAATAGCTGCTCCTGCATTTAGTAAAACAATATTCGTTGCACTCTGATTAGCCTTACCATATAAAACATCTCGTAGCAGGTTGGCACTTTCCAAAACAGAAGAAACTTGGATATCTTCCATATTTCCGCGTGGAAGGTCTACATCTTCAGGTGATAAAACAAATCTTCTAATCTCACCATCTTTTAATTCGACAATATCTGTTTCAGTTGTGATACTACATTCATCGAGTCCATCTCGCCCTGACACAAATAATACGTGATCTGAGCCAAGCTTTTGAAGTGCATGTGCCATCTTTTCTGCATACTCGGTTGAATACACACCCAAGACTTGTTTTTTGCACCTAGCTGGATTTGCCATTGGCCCTAAGAGGTTAAAAATCGTCCGAAAGCCGATTTCTTTTCTCGGCGTTACTGCATGCTTCATTGCTGCATGATAGATCGGTGCGAATAAGAAGCTCATATTTCGTTTATTTAACGCTTCCTTTGCTTCTTCTTGAGTTGATTGTATTTCCACACCTAAGTATTCCAAGACGTCAGCACTACCACTTTTTGAAGAAACCGCACGATTTCCATGCTTCGCAACCTTAATTCCCAAGGAAGACACGACAATCGCTGATGCAGTGGAAATATTAAAAGTCGAAGCACCATCTCCACCAGTTCCACATGTATCAATCACTTGTTCACTCTCATAATCTAGCTGCATCATATGGTCTCTCATTGCTCTTGCAAAACCGGTAATCTCATCGACCGTTTCTCCTCGGAATCGGAGGATTGATAGGAGACTAGCAATTTGACTTGCAGTAGCATTACCCGACATGATTTCATCCATCACTTGATAACTTTCTTCTTCTGTTAGAAGTGCACCATTTATACATTTATTTAAAAGTTGTTTAAACATGAATATCCTCCTTGTCGAAAGCTTCTTGTGCTAATTGAATGGTTTGAATTAATGCACTTGCCTTATTTACTGTTTCCATCCACTCATGCTCGGGAATAGAATCAGCAACGATACCTGCCCCTGCCTGAACATAAGCAATACCATCCTTAATAATTGCTGTTCGGATTGTAATACAAGAATCAATATTTCCATCAAACCCAATATAAGCAACAGTTCCCGCATATAAATTTCTTGCTGTTGGTTCAAGCTCAGAAATAATTTGCATGGCACGTATTTTGGGAGCACCTGATACTGTACCTGCTGGAAATGCAGCAAGTAACGCATCTAACGGGTCAATGTTCTCACCCAATTCACCTGTAACCTTCGATATTAGATGCATCACATGGGAGAAACGTCCAACTTCCATTAATACTGGTGTTTTTACAGAGCCAAATGTAGAAACCCTACCAATATCATTTCTTGCTAGGTCAACCAGCATATAGTGCTCTGCTTTTTCCTTTTCGTCCTGAAGCAATTCAGTTGCAAGCGCATCATCTTCTTCCTTAGACTTCCCTCTGCGTCTTGTGCCTGCAATTGGATGAATCTCTAGGTGTTTGTGGTGAATTTTAATTAACCGTTCAGGCGAGCTTCCTACAATCTCAATGTCATTTATTTTGATATAAAATAAATAAGGTGATGGATTTACCATCCGTAAAACGCGGTATAACTGGAACCCACTTACAGAGACCGGAATCTCAAAGCGCTGTGACAACACAGCCTGAAAGATATCTCCTGCGGTGATATATTCCTTAATTTTATCTACCGCATTAAGGAAATCCTGTCTCTCAAAGTTGGTTTTGATATCTGATACGTTTGGAATTTCATTTAATTTTGGAAGTAAAAGCATTTCACTCTGTTCTTTGTTTTGAATAATTCTCGATAAATACATATTAATTTTTGAATTGGCATGTTCAAATACAGCTTTTTTAATACGGTCATCCTCATCACCGTTCAGACGAATAAAATGGACGACAATCAATTCACGTGAATGATGATCTAAAGCTAAAATTGTTTCACAAAAGAAAAATTGGTAGCGCTCCATGTTTAAATCATTATTTTGATGCTCCTCGACCTTCTCGAAAGTGGATATGGCATCATAGCCAATATAACCAACTGCCCCGCCATAAAAAGGTATTTCAATATCAAGCGGCTTTAAAACAAGATACTCCTTAATCCAATTAAAGGCATCTTTTATGGTTTGCATTTTTGCCATGCTTTGCTGGTTTTCGTTCTTCACATAGAATTGGCCCTTGTTTTCATCTATAAATAGAAATGGCTTCAAACCAATAAATGAATAACGTGACCAATCTGATTCATGATCCTTACTTTCTAATAGAAAAGATGCTTCATTTTTTAAATTTTGGAAAATTTGAATAGGTGTTAACGTATCAACTAAGAAACGTTTAACAATCGGTATTGTCCTATAGTCCTTTGCATCGGACGCAAACGAGGAAAAATCATAATTATTCAATTGGCTCACTCCTCCATGTTATATGGAGAATGAGGATTTAGGAGGTGTGTTGTAAGATAGGAATCGCCTTTAATAAATAAAAAGCGATAAAAATAAACAACCCAAAGACACATCCGTATCTTTGGGTAGAAGTGTACAAATATAAACTCTGCTAACCTCAGCTAAACTCTCTCATTCTCATCTACCCTAAACTCTGCTCTAAACTATACTAATAAAACTCACTGAAAACTCACTAAACTCTAACTATAATAAATATTTAGTTTATCTTATCCTATGCCAAGTCGATTTGTCAATAAATACTTTATTAAGCTAAAAATCTATGGAAAATTTGATCTATTTTCCCTGGATTGTTGAAAGATCCGGTCTTAATACAATAGCTCCACCTTGATATACATGTTGTATTTCTTCTTGATTCGCGGTTGAATTTACAGTCATCATTACGCGAATGCACTTCGGGAGTGAGCCTGGAACAGGAATTTCTCTCATGCTCATAACTGGTACAAATGCCCAACCATCAATTTGTCTAGCAGCTGCAGCAGGAAAAGCTGCATCAATGTCCTCCGTTACCGAAAATAAGATTTGTGCAACGTCTGTTGCTTCAAGCTTATTTTCAGTAATCATATCACGCAACAGCTTTTCAGTGGCATTTAGTATCTCTTGTTTATCATTCTTATCAATCGTTGTCGCGCCACGAATCCCCCTAATCATCTATGCTCCTCCTTCCCTCTGTCTTTTTATTTAATGAAACTCATTCAAGAAACGCAGTAAGTTTGCATCATCTATATCTTGAATCGCCGTTTCTCCAATATCTTTTAATAAAACCATCCTTACCTTACCTGAAGTTGCCTTTTTATCATGTTTCATTCGTTCCAGTAATTTATTACGGTCTATTTCGTCTGGAATGCTTGTTGGGAATCCAAATAAGCTGAACCATTCTCGCAACTTCTCAGATGAAAGATTAATATTAAAAATATCCTCGCTGACCTTTAAAGCAAAAATCATACCTATCGCAACGCCATCACCGTGGGTTATTTTACCATATCCCGATTCGGCTTCAATGGCATGACCAAGGGTATGTCCAAAGTTTAAGATTGCACGTAACCCTTTTTCCTGTTCATCTTCAGAGACAACCTTAGCTTTGACAGATACACCTTTTAATACAGCATGTTGTAGCTTTTCACCTTGTAAGTCTTCTAAGGATGTAATCTCATTTGTCAACCAACGATAAAACTCAGGGTCCCAAATTAGCCCATGCTTAATTACCTCTGCAAAACCAGAACGAAGTTCAATCTCAGGCAATGTTTTCATCAAATCAATATCATATAAGACCGCATTGGGTTGATGGAATGCGCCAATCATGTTCTTTCCGAGTTCATGATTAATAGCAACTTTTCCTCCTACCGCACTGTCATGGGCAAGTAATGTAGTTGGAATTTGTATAAAAGGGATACCTCTCATAAAAGTTGCTGCAACAAAACCTGCTAAATCTCCCACTACGCCCCCACCTAAAGCAAGAATTACAGACGACCGGTCCAATCCTTTTTCTAGAGCAAAGGTTTGACACTCATAATACTTTTCAAAGGATTTAGCATTCTCACCAGCAGGAATAATAAAAGAAAGAGGTTTCTGAAAATGTAGGTTGAGTATGCCTAGCACCTTATCCAAATATAGTGATGCAACAGCTTTATCACTTATAACAAGTACCTTTGATACGGTTTTGCATGTATCCCTTATAACCTCGGGCAATTGATCAATTATTCCGGTTCCAATGTACATCGGATACGTTTTCGATTTTGTAGCAATGGTCAACTGGTCCATTAGAAGTCCCTCGAATACTCACGCATTTTCTCAACATTTTCTTTGATTGAATCTATTCTGTCTTGTCCAAATTGTTCAATAATTGCATTTGCAACTTCCCACGCTACAACGGCTTCTGCAACAACTGAAGCTGCTGGAACTGCACAACTGTCTGATCTTTCAATACTCGCTTCAAATACCTCTTTTGTTTCAATATCTACACTCTTTAATGGTTTATAGAGCGTAGGAATAGGCTTCATTACACCGCGAACAACAATTGGCATACCATTTGTCATTCCACCTTCAAAACCGCCTAAATTGTTAGTTCTTCTTTTGTATCCATTTTCTTTGTCCCAAATTATCTCATCATGAACTTTACTTCCTGGAATTCTTGCAGCATCAAATCCAATACCAAATTCAACACCTTTGAAAGCATTGATACTCATCACTGCAGCTGCAATCTTAGAATCAAGTTTTCTGTCATAATGAACATAGCTTCCGACACCTGCAGGTACACCCTCAACAATAACTTCAACAACCCCACCAATTGAGTCACCATTTTTCTTTGCCTCATCGATTGCATTCATCATTTGGATTCCAGCTTCCTCATCCAGGCAACGTACTGAAGATTCTTCGGTTTTTGTCTTTAACTCTTCTAATGTTGAATATGTAGCATCCTTTGCACGTACTCCACCAATTTCTAATACATGTCCAGCTACTTGGATTCCTAAAGTTGATAAAAACTTTTTAGCAACTGCCCCAGCCGCTACTCGTACGGTTGTTTCACGTGCTGAAGATCTCTCAAGAACATTTCTCATGTCACGATGACCGTATTTAATAGCTCCGTTTAAATCCGCATGTCCAGGTCGTGGACGTGTAATTTTACGTTTAATATCCTCTGCCTCTTCGTCAGTAATTGGCTCAATTCCCATAATTTTTGTCCAGTGCTTCCAATCGTTATTCTCTACAACTAATGCAATTGGAGAACCTAGGGTTTTACCATGTCTTACTCCACTAGCGATTTGAACTTGGTCTTTTTCAATTTGCATTCTTCTGCCTCGTCCATGTCCTTTCTGACGTCTAGCAAGTTCAAAGTTGATATCTTCTGTTGTAAGTTCTAGACCAGCAGGTACACCCTCAAGTATGGTTGTAAGCTGTGGTCCATGTGATTCACCAGCTGTTAAATATCTCATTAATGATCCTCCTTATATATAAAGTGAAATAACAATTTCACTTTCGTAATTTAAAGCGATTATGTATCAATATATCATAATCTTCGTATTTTCGGTGAAATTTTTTCAAAATTTTCTACGACTTTCTTGCCTAGAAAAAGAAAAAGAATTCACCCATCGGCAAATTCAATTACTTTATCCTAGCAAAAAGTCGAAGTTTTGTCATTAATCTTTCACTCTAACTTTTGCGATAAAAGAAGGTGTCCTCTGTTTCTAAGCCATAGGATCCAGGATTAAAAATTTGTTCAGTACTTCCTACAAACAAAATTCCGTTTTTTGCAAGAGCGTTACTGAATTTAGAATAGAGCATGTCCTTAGCTTCTTCTGTAAAATAGATTAATACATTTCTACACACTATTAAGTCAAAATTTGTTCCAAAGGAATCTGCTAATAGATTTTGTTTTTTAAATGTTACGGTTTTCTTTATATCTGGATGAAGCTTGTAGAAGGTTCCGTCTTCCGTAAAGAACCGTTTCCTCATGTCATTTGGCATTTCCTGAAGCGAGCGCTCAGGGTATATACCTAATCTTGCTCTAGCTAGAATATTTTCATCGATATCAGTTGCTACTATTTCTATTTTATCTAACGGCAAAAATTTTGATAGGATCATTGCAAGTGTATAGGGCTCCTCACCAGCTGAGCATGCTGCACTCCAAACTTTTAAACTGCGTTTGTCCTGAAGCAGTTTCGGTACTATTTTCTTTTCAAGAACCTCCCACCGCTTCGAATTACGGTAGAACTCTGATACATTAATTGTCATTCTATCTAAAAACTCATGCAAAAGCTCTTTATCACTTTCAATCCCTTTAAAATAGTCCTGGAAACTTGAAAAACCTCTCTTTTCATATAAAGATGTTAGCCTTCTGACCATTTGAGCCTCTTTATATAATCGTAAATCTATTCCCGTTTTTCTTTTTATAAGTTGGGTAAATGTAATATAATCGCTGTCCATAATTTCTCCTCTATGCAAATCGTTCTAAGTGGGGTGTCAAAGAAAAACCAGCCCTCAGTGAGCTGGTTTAACAGGATTAATAAATCCAGTTATTAATTAGCTTATCATATGTTACTAATTCTTCATCTTTAAAGAATAAGGAAATTTCACGCTCGGCACTTGTTGGTGAATCAGAACCGTGAATAACGTTTTTTCCAACTATTAAGCCAAAATCACCACGAATTGTACCAGGTGCTGCATCTTTTGGATTTGTTGTACCCATCATTTGACGAGCTGTCGCAATTACATTTTCACCTTGCCAAACCATTGCAAAAACTGGTCCTGACGTAATAAATTCAACTAGTTCCCCGAAAAATGGACGCTCTTTATGCTCACCATAATGTTCCTGTGCAAGCTCACTAGGAATAGCCATTAATTTAGCTCCAACTAATTGAAAGCCCTTTCTTTCAAAACGTGATATAATCTCACCAATAAGTTGACGTTGAACTCCATCAGGCTTAACCATTAAAAAAGTTTTTTCCATAATTCTCTCCACCCCACCAAAAAAGTATGTATAATAGTCTCATTTAGCGACCAATCAAAATAGTAACACTATTTTGATTGGTTTGCAACTTTATTCGGTAGGTGATTAAGTCACTAATGTATAGATTAAAATTTCCTTTTTCCAATGTATTTTGCAACATTGTAAAGTGTATTTCTAGCACGTCCTGTTGGTAATTCGTCCAAAACTTGAAATGCTTTTTCTAGATATCGCTTACTTAACTCCTCAGATTGTTTAATCGCATCTGATTGTTTTATAGATGTGATTAAAGGTCTGATTTCAGCTGGTGTAGTTTGTTCTGAAACCTGAACAATTTGCTGTTTGAGAACTTCATCCTGTAACGCATACAACACAGGCAATGTAATATTCCCTTGCAACAAGTCACTACCTGCAGGCTTACCCAATTGTTCATCTGTTCCAGTAAAATCCAAAATATCATCGGTAATTTGGAATGCCATTCCCACATAATAGCCATATAAAAATAATTTTTTATGAATTTCAGTTGGCACATCCGCCGCAACTGCTCCTAATTGACAACTACTAGCAATTAAGAGAGCAGTTTTCCGCCTGATACGTCGTAAGTAACAGCGGAGGTTTTGGTCGAAGCGGTATTTATCTTTGATTTGCTCAATTTCACCTAGGCAAACCTCTACAATTGTTCGTGCAAGAAGTTTGTGAATCAAAGGATTATCAAGTTTTGTTATAATTTCAAGAGAGCTTCCTAATATATAATCCCCCGCATACATTGCGATTTTATTGTCCCATTTAGCTTTGATTGTTGGTTTACCACGTCGAAGATCCGCGTCATCAATCACATCATCATGAACAAGTGAAGCTGTATGAATAAGTTCAAGGGTAACGGCAACATTTTTGATTACATCAATATTATAGTTTCCGAATTTGCCACCTAATAGAACAAAGACAGGGCGTAGTCGTTTTCCGCCGGATTGTAATAAATGCAGTCCAGCTTGTTGAAGAACTGGATGCTTTCCTTTTATGGAAACCTCAAGTTCTTTCTCTATAATTGCTAAATCTGTATTCAAATACGAATACATTAAAGATAATTTCATTAGTTTCACCTTAGTCTACAAAATATGACGCGAACAAATTCTATTTTTTATATCCTAAATGCATAGCAGCTACACCTAAAGTGTAAGGTTTAACTTCAATATCAGTTAATCCTGCTTCCCGAAACATGTTTGCAAGTTCTTTCATGCCCGGAAAATCACGTGCAGATTCTTGAAGCCATGAGTATTCCTGATAACTTTTTGCAAAAAGTTTACCGAAAACCGGCATAATAAAACGGAAATAAAAAAAATATAACTGTCGAAACCCTAACATTGTTGGCTGTGATGTTTCCAAACACACAACCTTACCACCAGGCTTAACTACTCTTTGCATTTCTTTTAGTACAGTTAGATAATCAGGAACATTGCGAAGACCGAATCCTATCGTGACATAGTCGAAGGAATTGTCCTCGAATGGCAGCTCCATCGCATTACCATGTATTAGTTCAACCTGATTTAAGCGTAGCTTGTCCACTTTCTCTTGTCCAATTTTCAACATGTTTTTACTAAAATCTAGACCAACTACCTTACCTGTTGACCCTACAGCATCAGCCAGTGCAATTGTCCAATCAGCAGTACCACAACAAAGGTCTAACGCAGATGCACCTTTTTGTACATCCATTCGTTTCATAGTATCCTTACGCCAAGCTTTATGTTGTTGGAAGCTGATTACAGAGTTCATTTGGTCATAATTTTTATATATTTTTTCAAAAACATGGTGTACACGTTGTTCTTTTGATTGTTCCATAATTACCCTTCTTCCGCGATTCTTTTCATTCCAAACGAAGTACTTTTAAAGAGTAAGTCATTTATACGATCACGTAACATACTATTTAGTTTCGGATTTGTCACTATGAACTGCTCTAGTTTTTCACTTACATACGTAAGTTGGTTGTTAAATTCAACCATGACCTCTGTATCTACTACTTGGTCTTGGTCTCCCTTAGAAAAAACGATCTTCTTAATGGATTTGAATAGTATCGAACTTCCACTATTTAAGTAGAGTTCTCTTTCATGTAATAATCGTTTTAACATTAAAAAATTAGCGACAAGTTCAACCCATTTATTTATATGAAAGCTTTTCACGATTTTTTGAAAAATAGCAGACTCAACAGTTGTCAAACATGAAAAAAGCTTATCTAATTGGTTATAATCCATTTGATACAAATGGATTTTCGCTTCATTTACTTCTTTAATTCCTTCAGCTAGAATTCGAATAAAAGTAATATCTGAAGCTTCAGCGAGAAGATAATAATATAACCCGCTAAAGTAGTCACCTGCTAAAACACTTAACTGTTGACTGCGCAAACGTTCATCTGAATAGGTAAGTCGATTGGGGACTGTTTCATGGGTATCTAATGCCTGTTGAACAAGCATAGTTGTTAATATATAGTTTTCCATTTGCTCCTTCGGTAGAAGCAAATCCTCATATATGGAGTATAATAATAATATCTTATCCTCATCTATGCTTGGTGTTTCCATATATCTTTGAAGGTATGAGTGTCTTGTTTTCAACTCAATAGATTCCTTAAGATTAGCCACTCTTTCAATGATGTCATGCAAATCAATCACCCTTGTTTCCCCAATTTAATCTATAGTTATGTTCATTATCATTAGTCTTTATAAAACAACGTTAATTATAACATACATCGCATAGTTTTTCCCTTAGTTTTATGTATTCAATAGAAAAAGCAGGATTTACCTGCTTATTTCTTTGGTTCTGATTCAATTTCTCCGTGACTTGTTTGAATAATGGCACGGCCTCTCACTTTTACTGCAGAAGTATGTTCTGTAAATTGGGCAATCATAACTTCACCTTTGTCCAGCTTTTCTGAATGATGAAAGCGTGTATCAGATCCTCTAGTTAATCCGATTACATTTACCCCGTCTTCTATTGCTTTAATAACAATAAACTCTGAGTTTGGATTTTTACTCATCCTTATTCACTCCTATGAACACTATATATAGAACCATACAACCCATCATTAACAAATGAGCGTATCTCTACCTTATTTTACTATCTCGTAATTTTTTTAGGTTGTCAATTCTTTATTAGTGATAATACTTCACTACGAGCAGCTGGGTCCCTTTGCAAAAGTCCCCGAACAGCAGATGTAATTGTCTTTGCTCCTGGCTTCTTTACTCCACGCATTGTCATACACATATGTTCAGCTTCTATTACCACCATCACACCGTGAGGATTGAGAGTTTCTACAATGGAATCTGCAATAGTTGAAGTAATTCTCTCTTGTAACTGAGGTCTTTTCGCCACGGCTTCAACAGCACGTGCTAGCTTACTTAATCCTGTGACCTTCCCACCTTTGGGTATATAGGCAACATGGGCGTGCCCATAAAATGGAACAAGATGATGTTCACACATTGAGTAAAATGGGATATCTTTTACTAGCACGAGTTCCTCATGTTCCTCACCGAATACAGTTTGAAAGTACTCTTTTGGATCTTCTTGAAGACCTGAAAAAACTTCTCCATACATTTTGGCAACACGCTTAGGTGTATCTACAAGACCCTCTCGCCCGGGGTCCTCCCCTATTGCTTCTAATATCATGTTTACGGCCAGTTCAATTTTCTTATAGTCAATAGAAGTCATTTTTGCCAACCCCTCCTCATTTTACATTCTAGTTAGTCCATTGATTCTAGCATAAGTATGTATATAAAACAAAAAAAGAGCCGTAAGAAACGACCCTTTTGGAACACGCATTTTGTGTCTTTCACATAGGTTCTATGTAAAAATTATTTTACTGCATCTTTAAGCGCCTTTCCTGGTTTAAATGCAGGAACTTTGCTAGCAGCAATCTCGATTTCTTCACCAGTTTGAGGGTTACGACCTTTACGAGCTGCACGCTCACGTACCTCAAAGTTACCAAATCCGATTAACTGAACTTTGTCTCCACCTTTAAGAGCTTCGAGAATAGAATCAAAAACTGCATCAACAGCCTTTGTAGCATCCTTCTTTGAAAGTTCAGCACTTTCAGCTACCGCGTTAACTAAATCTGTTTTGTTCATGACATTCACCTCCTCCCAAAATATGATTTCAACTCATATGATTGATCATTCATTGCTCTTCAAGCCACACGTCATATAGGTTCTTAACTTGTTGACTAGGTGCCAACATGCCTTATAATAAACGATAATTAGACATAATTCAATATATTTCAACGTAAATTTTACCTTTTAATGTATATTTCACCAAAAAGACTATATTTTTTTGTAAAAAGCTTATCATATTAACATTTAGATAGCAAACGCACCTTCATCTTATGCAATTTCGCAAAAAAAAAGACTCCCTAAAGGAGCCTTTATCCTATAATATGATAGCAATTAATCCGCCCGAACCCTCGTTAATGATTCGCTCAAGTGTTTCTTTTAGCTTGTAACGTGCATTTTCCGGCATTAATGATAATTTTGCCTGAATACCTTCACGCACAATTGAACTTAACGATCTACCGAAGATATCTGAATTCCAGATAGAAAGTGGATCATCTTCAAAGTCCTGCATCAAGTAACGGACTAATTCTTCACTTTGTTTTTCTGTTCCGATAATAGGCGCAAATTCAGATTCCACATCCACTTTAATCATGTGGATAGATGGTGCTACTGCCTTTAAGCGGACTCCGAACCTTGAGCCTTGGCGAATAATTTCTGGCTCATCTAAGCTCATATCAGATAAAGCTGGTGCCGCAATACCATATCCTGTTTGCTTCACCATTTTTAGTGCATCTGCTACTTGATCATACTCTGCTTTTGCATGAGCAAAGTCTTGCATTAGCTGTAAGAGATGATCTTTCCCACGAATCTCGACCCCAACAACTTCCTTAAGGATTTGATCGTACAAGTCATCTGGCGCGTATAAATCAATTTCAGCTACACCTTGCCCCATCTCAATACCCGCTAAGCTTGCTTGGTCAATAAAGTCATACTCACTAAATTGCCCAACCACGCGATCAACATCACGCAATCGTTTAATATCTTGGACAGTATCCTTTACAGCGTCCTGATAGCTTTCTCTTAACCAGTGATCTTCTCTTAAGACCATCACCCAGCTTGGAAGATTAACATTTACCTCAAGCACTGGGAACTCATATAGTGCTTCACGTAAAACATTAAATACATCCGCTTCACGCATACTTTCAACACTCATCGCTAAAACTGGAATATCATATTTTTCATTTAGTTCTTGGCGAAGAGCATCTGTTTCGGGATGGTGAGGATGTACAGTATTTATAACCATGATGAATGGTTTACCTACTTCTTTCAATTCCTCAATTACCCGTTCTTCTGCCTCAATATAATCTCTTCTTGGAATCTCTCCAATTGAGCCATCAGTTGTTACGACAACACCAATAGTCGAATGTTCCTGAATAACCTTTCTTGTGCCAATTTCTGCTGCTTCATGGAATGGAATTGGCTCTTCATACCAAGGCGTATTAATCATACGAGGACCATTTTCATCCTCATATCCCTTTGCACCTGGTACTGTGTAACCTACACAATCCACAAGGCGAATGTTTACATCAAGTCCTTCTTCTACATGCACCGAAACTGCTTGGTTTGGAACAAATTTTGGTTCTGTTGTCATGATTGTTCTTCCAGCAGCACTTTGTGGCAATTCATCTTGTGCGCGAGCCTTATCTGCCTCACTACCGATATTCGGTAAAACTACTAATTCCATGAACTTCTTTATGAAAGTAGATTTGCCTGTTCTGACTGCACCAACGACTCCTAAATATATATCGCCACCGGTGCGCTCAGCGATATCTTTAAAAATATCTACCTTTTCCAAGTGTGATCCCTCCCGATTTTACAGTTCTTGGGATAATTTTATCCGTTTACTACATATTCTAGGACATTATATTTGTATGACGTTGTCCTAATTAAATATGACTATTTCTAGAAAAAAATTCCCCCCATAATATGTAGCAGCAATGGTGAGTTCAAAAAGAAGGTCGTGTAATTCAACTAGCAAGCTATCTTTCTTACACTTTTTGAACAAAATGAAAAACCCTTCTCTTAGAGTTTATGTCTAAAAGAAGGGTTCATGACTTAATTTTCTAAAAAAATTGGTTCATTTTCATTATCAATCGTTATCGGAAGGGAATTGGTCGGAACAAACATCGAATTTTCAACTAAAAGATCCCGAACATCATCACCTGGCTTATAGGCATGCTCATACTTTTCTAAAAACTCATACACATCCATACGGTAGTCTACCACGATTTCATTTGTATTCGTTATCAACAGTGGTAAATTTTTTCCTGAAAACGGACTAACCACATAAGGCTTTTCTTCTAAGCCTAGCTTGGCATGATCCAATGTAAATATATTAGTTTGAATTTGCTCTTTAAATGGCGCAAAACCATTTGATTGTCGATAAAATTCCACTCGTAAATTCAGTTCACTTATTTTTTCAGAAATCCGTACATCTAAGAGCTTAACAGTAGGTTCCTCTTCAACATCTACTAATACATACAAATACACCCCACCCGTTTCATACGCATTTCCAGGAGGCTCTGCTATGTATTTAGGTGAAAGCCGGCTAAAATCAATTGGATACTTTTGATAAATAGGAGTCTCCATTTCCCTCGTTCGGATTGGTAGAAGGCCATTTGATTCCTCTCTAAATTGATCAACAGCCCTCTGAACAGAAGCTATTTGATCCTCATAAGGAATTTGATTTTGTGCAAGCTTATCTTTCGGATAAAGGCAACCTGTAAGTAGTGATAATGAAAAAACAATTACCAAAAGTTGAAACATAACTTTCATATTTATACCATCCTTATATTTGTATCTCTATTCACTAACAGGTCCGCTAAACACAACAAGGAATATAACTATTCCTGCTAGAATCATAAAAATATATGCAAGCGTGGCTACTATTCCTTTAAAGAAGCCTTTTAGTTTATAACGACTTAGATAAATCAATATAACAGCAATAAACATAAATGCTATTCCCGCAAACGATATCCACATTTTTAGTAATCCTGGTGTCACCTTACTCACTCCCTTGTCCAACTCATAACATACCGTCAAATATTATATCATAATACGTACCTTTAAACTAAGCTTGTTCACTAAGAAAACAAAAAAACTGAAGTAAAGAGGGGCGTCTTTACTTCAGCATCAATCATTTACACCTCGGCATAGTTGCGTCCAGGTTTCGTCAGACTCGTGATTACACAAGAATATCACCGAAAACTGTAACAAAAGCCCAAGGCTTTAACATTGTTAACAATGTTAAGAACTAAATATTACCTTATCCAATCGCTCAGACCCACAGTATACTACGTTGCATTTTATGCGAATTCAGCATGAAATGTATCGTCTAATGCCTATTTTCACAAGAAATGTACAAACGTTTTAGTCACTAGAATATTCTTGCTGTGCGAAATTGTTAGGAATCCCGCTAAAATGGTATTCTTCTTGACATCATATGCACGCAAAATAAAGACTGTGTGTTTACATCGAGCCCTTTTCTTTTAAATTACAACTTTATTCTGGCAGTCCTTGCTGAATAAAGTTATAGAGGTCGGCCATTTCGTTCGTCTTTCCTCTGGACATAAGCTTATCAACAGCTTCTTTTGGAGATTGATTATTAAATAAGACATCATAAAGAGCAAATGTTATCGGCATGGAGACATCCATTTTAGTTGCTAACTGATAGGCGGCCTTTGTTGTTCTAACTCCTTCAACGACCATCCCCATGTTATCAAGAACCTCATTTAAACTTTGACCTTTTCCTAGTAGGTTTCCAGCCCGCCAGTTCCTAGAATGTACACTGGTACACGTAACAATTAAATCACCAATCCCTGTTAGACCCGCAAAAGTCAAAGGGTTAGCTCCCATTTTACTACCTAGACGAGCAATTTCGGCTAATCCGCGGGTGATGAGCGCTGCCTTGGCATTGTCTCCATAGCCAAGCCCATCTGTAATTCCTGCCGCTAGCGCGATAATATTTTTAAGGGCGCCACCTATTTCAACGCCGACAATATCTGGGTTCGTATACACACGAAAATGCTGATTAATAAATAGATCTTGAACATATTCAGCACAATCCATATTTTTGGATGACACAGTAACAGTTGTTGGATGGCGTAGTACAACCTCTTCGGCATGACTTGGACCTGAAAGTACAACAACGTCTGTTAAAAGATTTGAAGGCATTTCTTCTTCAATCATTTCAGAGATTCGTTTTAATGTATCTGGCTCAATCCCCTTACTCACATGAATAATGGTTAAAGGTGTTGTAATAACCTGACTTATTTTTTGTAAAACCTCACGAATCGCCTTTGTTGGGACTGCAAGTACAATTGTTTTTACGTCTTCCAATGCTTCACTTAAGATTGAATAACCGGTGATTGTTTCAGGAAGTTCAATTGACGGCACATATTTTGAATTTGTATGCTTCGTGTTAATTTCATCAACCTGATCCTTACGATGTGACCAAATCCGAACCTCGTGGTCATTATCAGCAAGAACTAGCGCAAGTGCTGTTCCCCAACTACCAGCTCCAACAACCGTTACTTTCTCCATTACACTCTCCCCTTTCTATTTTCTAGCCCTTGCTAATACCTTAATAGGTGTTCCTTCAAAACCAAAAGCATCTCGTATACGGTTCTCTAAGAATCGTTCATATGAAAAGTGCATTAATTCTGGATCGTTTACAAATACCACAAATGTAGGGGGCTTAACAGCAACCTGTGTCACATAGTAAATACGCAAACGATTGCCTTTATCCGTTGGTGTTGGGTTCATTGCAACAGCATCCATGATGACATCATTCAGCACATTTGTTTGAACACGCATAGCATGATTTTCACTTGCCATATCAATCATCGGAATCATTGTATGAATCCGGCGCTTTGTTTTTGCTGATAAAAATACAATTGGCGCATAATCAAGGAATTGGAAATTGTCTCGTATTTTTCCTTCGAATTCCTTCATCGTTTTTTCATCTTTCTCAATAGCATCCCATTTATTGACGACTATCACAACAGCTCTACCTGCTTCATGGGCATAACCTGCTATTTTCTTATCCTGCTCGATGATTCCTTCCTCCGCATTTAATACCACGAGGACCACATCTGAACGTTCAATGGCCTTTAAGGCTCTTAAAACACTGTATTTCTCAGTACTTTCATAAACCTTTCCTTTTTTCCTCATTCCTGCTGTATCGATGATGACATATTCTTTACCATCAACCATGTATTTTGTGTCAATAGCATCTCTTGTAGTACCAGCAATGTCACTTACAATAACCCTTTCCTCACCTAACACTGCATTTACAAGGGATGACTTCCCTACATTCGGACGACCAATAAGAGAAAATTTAATAACATCCTCGTCGTAATCTTGATCTCCACCCTTTGGAAAATGCTTGATCACTTCATCAAGCAAATCACCGAGCCCAATTCCATGAGAGCCTGAAATAGCAATCGGTTCACCAAATCCTAAAGTATAAAAATCATAAATATCCGTTCTCATTTCAGGGTTGTCCACTTTGTTGACAGCTAATACTACAGGTGTTTTTGAACGATACAAGATTTTTGCAACCTCTTCATCCGCACTAGTCACACCTTCACGGCCACTGGTCATAAAAATAATGACATCTGCTTCGTCAATCGCAATTTCTGCTTGATGTCTAATTTGAGCTAGGAATGGCTCATCTCCAATATCAATACCTCCAGTATCGATAATGTTAAATTCTTGATTCAACCATTCTCCTGAACTATAAATACGGTCCCTGGTTACACCTGGAACATCTTCAACAATTGAAACCCTTTCTCCTACTATCCGATTAAAAATTGTTGATTTCCCAACGTTCGGTCGTCCAACAATTGCTACAATTGGTTTTACCACACACGCTCTTCCCTTCTTAACTTATCTCTTAACATATATCACATAAAATTCGAACAAAATCAATGTTATGTAATTTAGAAAAGCTCTATGCGCCAGTTCGTCGGCGACAAGCATAAGACGAGCGCTGACAGAAGGTGTATTTTACCTTCAGAAGCAAATGACCTAGACCCGAGATCCGATGGCGCATATAACTAGACACGAAAATTAATAAACCCTTCCAGTTAGAAGGGTCATGCTTTTTTATTCTATCAAAGATTAGAATGTACAACAATCAATTGTTTAGTGTTTTACGATTATATATACATTTTCACTTAATTCATGAGCAATTCCATCTAAGATTGCTTCTAAATTAGCAGCAACCGTCTCCATCTCAACCTTTGAGGTGCAAGAAAATACGGGTGTACCACCAGCTACATTCACTGTTGAAGATTCCATCTTAATCGCTGCTAAGATAAACTTTTCAATATTCATTTAAGTGGCCTTCCCTTCTTGTTAACATCCCTCTCCGTTGGCATTCTTATCGCATTCTCTAATGTTGGTACATTTCCAAGTACCCCAATTGCTTTTTCAATATCCTTTTCTTGAGGTAAAACAAATATCCCCACACGCCCGTCATTTAAATCTCTTTTGGCCAAAGGAACGAGAGCTGGCGTACCTGAATCTCTGGTTACCCCTAAAGCTGTTGAAATATCATGTAGGATTGCTTGACGTTGTCCAAGATTGGCAATTGTGGCCCTAGCATTGAATGTTTTAGGTTTTAAAATAAATCCCATACCGTACTTTAAAATCTCTTCTTGTCTTGCAGGGAGACCAATATTCATTATATAAATATCGTCAACGTGTAGACCCGCATCCTTAAAATGAGGTTCAACATATTCAATATCAACAATATCCTTAAGTTTACCTCCAGCCATTAATTTTTTACAGATTAGTAAACATACAATACCTACAACAATTCCTACCCACATATTGAAAGCAAGATAAGCAAAGGTAGAAAAAAAAGAAGTAAAAATCACCAAATAGTTACGACTTTCAAAGGCAACCGCGATTCCTTCAATATAGGTCTTTCCTCTTGGCACCAATTCAAAAGAATCAAGTTCTGTAAGGGTATTTCGTTCCATATTTCTCACATCACGAAATTGTGAAGCGGCAATCGTTAAGAAGGTAATCGCAGTGAAATCCTCCTCCATAATTGAAGGTACCGCTACAGTCCCCAACCCTGCTGCAATAAAGCCTAATGCAACATGAATGATTTTGCCATGTAAATATGTAGGATATTGCCGATAATCTGTACGCAACATGTACAGACGTATACCAACTCCGAAAATGACCCCAAACAATATTGGGTATGTATATTCATTCATTTAGCCGTGTTTCTCCTTCGTGTTTTTTTGGACGATTACATCAACATGACGTAAGAGTATTTCAAGTGTTGACCACACAAAAATAAAGCTGAAACTAACTGCTATTACATCTAAAAAGACAAATGAACCAATTTCATATGAAAAATTGACTTTATTAATAACGACTCCATAGAGAACATCACCTTGAACGGTACCAAGTAATAGCCCTGCCAATCGTTGGCGGAAGTCCTTTAATAACATTAAAGTAACGTATATTAAGGCAGCTCCTAGCATTAAATTCCGATTAAAAACTAGCCAGACCGGATCGTATAATTCAAACATTAAGAAACTACAGTATGCTAATGAGATTGTGAGGATACAAATCAATAGAAAAAGTACCGTCTTCTTTGGAAGTTTCGAAATTTCTCTCAGGCAATAAAAGAGAATTGGAAAAATACTGCAATTTAATTTAAACTGACCGATTACAACATAATATGGTGACAATATGATGATTACTAAAAACAAAACAGAAAGGATAAACCTCTCTCTACTTTTTTTCATTAAAAAAGTGCTACATACCCAGGCCATCCAACAAATCCAATAAAAAAGGGCACCGTCCACCTCTCCACCTCCCATTATTCCCATTATGTCTCGAATTGATGAATTTTAACCCAGTTGAATACCAATTTTCCTTTTAAGAAACAATAAAGAGAAACTTATTTTATAATAAATTTCCCTTACTTACAGTACCCAACTGATGGGAACTTATGTAGGGTTACAAGGAGGAGAGTTAAATGGGTAAGGATCGACAAGAAGGTAAGCAAAGAAAAGAACGCTTAACAGAATCTGATCGAGATCAGTCTATTGATTACCCGGGTGCAACAAGATTAGACACACCCGACGAAGCAAGAGATATAAACCGAATGAATCCAAAGTAAAAAGCCCTCACCCTATTGGGTGAGAGCTTTACTTTTAAGCATCCATTTATTATTTCAATTTATTTAGTTGGTCACCGATCATTTCTCCGAGTTGGAATCCAGTTGATTCCTCTTGTTGTTGGTATTGACTGTAGTCCTCTTCTACGTTTTCTTCAAGTTCCTTCATACTTAACGAAATGCGTTTGTCTGATTCGTTGACTTCAAGGACTTTCACGCTAACTTTTTGACCTTCTTTTAATACCTCATGTGGAGTAGCGATATGTTTGGATGAGATTTGAGAGATATGAACAAGTCCTTCTACACCTGGTAAAACCTCAACAAAAGCACCAAATGATACAAGTCTTCTTACCGTACCTTCAACTACATTTCCTACTGATAATTTGTCAGCGATATTCTCCCATGGTCCAGGTAATGTTTCTTTCACAGATAATGAAATTCTTTCATTATCACGGTCAACTGATAATACCTTCACCTTTAATACCTGACCTTCTTCAACAACATCTGAAGGTTTTGACACATGTTCATGAGAAAGTTGGGAAATGTGTACAAGGCCGTCGATACCACCGATATCAACAAAAGCACCAAAATCAGTTAATCGCTGAACAGTACCTTCAAGCACAGAGCCTACTTGTAAAGAATCAAGTACGTGTTGCTTTTTATTTTTTTCCTCTTCTTCTACAACAGCTCGATGTGATAAGATCACTCTATTTTTCTCAGCATCGAGTTCAACCACTTTTACAGTTAATGCCTTGTCCTTATAATCAGAGAAATCTTCCACATAATAGTTTTCAACTAATGAAGCTGGAATAAAGCCTCTTACTCCTAAGTCAACAACTAGTCCACCTTTTACAACATCTTTTACAATTGCTTCAAACACTTCACCCGTGTTGAATTTTTGTTCAAGATCGTCCCATGCTTTAGAAGCAAGTACAGCTTTTTTAGATAAAATTAAAGCCTCTTCTTCTACTTTTGTTACTGAAAGTTCTAGTTCTTCTCCTTCAGAAACAACGTCACTTGCCTTTTCTACATGTAGACTTGACAGCTCACTGATTGGAATGATTCCATCTAGCTTACTGTTCTCAACTGAAACAAATACTTGCTTCTCTTCTACTTTTGTAACCTTACCAGTGATAACATCACCTACTTGTAATTCCTTGACCTCTACTTGATTCATATCCTCCGTCATTCCAATTACCTCCTTAAATATCCAACACAAAAACTATTTATGTATATATAATTATATCAAATGCCCCTTGGCGTATGTGCGCCTGATTTTAGGCCCACAGGAAGTGGGTCACGAAGAGGTGCCACATGACGTCGCGTTTCTAGTCTTCGATCTTACTGCTCGAAAAGTTGCCCTTGAAAAATCATGGCATCCGCCGGAGGCTAACTTTATTCACTAGAGATTAATACACTAAAGAATAAAGTTAAAAATATTCTTTTAATTAACTTCTAATAAATAGAGTTATTTGTCAAGTATAAACTCTTAATCTATTTATATTTTTCCAATAACTCTCCAATTGCATCCATAATTTTTTCTGTTACTACATCAGCTGAGGTCTTTTCTGTTCTGTACGCTTCCATATTAATGGGTTCACCATAAACTACTCTTAATTTACCAAATAATCTATATGGACCAATAATCGCACATGGGACAACAACACAATCCGTCCGTAACGCAAAGAAGCCAACTCCTGATAATCCTTTTCCAAGCTTGCCATCTCTGCTTCGAGTACCTTCAGGAAAAATACCTAACACATTTCCCTCTTTTAAGACCTTTATAGCCGTTCTTAAGGCCTCACGGTCACTCATTCCTCGCTTTACCGGAAATGCATTTATTCTCGGCAATAAAGGTCCCAATAATGGTACCTTGAACAATTCCTCTTTTGCCATAAAGTGAATGGGCCTCGGTGACGTAACTCCTACTACAGGAGGGTCTAAATTATCGATGTGGTTTGAACATATCAAGACCCCACCCTGATTTGGAATATTCTCTTTTCCAATGATTTCGATACGGTATAGAGGTTTGATAATGGCTCCAACCAAACCTCTTGCAAAGGAATAAAGGTTCATTACGTTCAAATCCTTTCCTTCACAATATCCATAATTCGTGCAACAACTTCTTCAATACTTAATGAAGTTGTATCTATTTCAATTGCATCCTCTGCCTTACGCAATGGAGCAACCTCTCTTTCAGAATCTAATTTATCCCGAGCAGCAATTTCTGATTTTAATTGTTCTAAATCCGAATCATAGCCTTTTGAAAGATTCTCTTCATGACGACGGACAGCTCTCTCATCAACAGACGCAAGTAAGAATATTTTTACCTCTGCGTTTGGGAGTACATGGGTACCTATATCTCGTCCATCCATTACGACCCCACCATGTTTAGCCAAATCCTGCTGTCGCTTCACCATATTTTCGCGCACCTTACGATGTTTAGAAACAATTGATACTGAATTTGTTACATCATGCTCACGAATTTTTTCAGTAACATCTTTATCATCAATAAAAACCAGTTGTCCATTTTCACTTGGTTGAAGTTCTATTTTTGCATGTTGAAGGGCCTCGAGAAGCTGATCTTCACTTTCCAGGTCTAATGATTGTTGTAATGCTTTAAAGGTTAAAGCGCGATACATTGCACCTGTGTCAACATATATGTACGATAAATTGTTTGCGATAATCTTTGCAACCGTACTTTTTCCAGCAGCTGCCGGTCCGTCAATTGCAATTGAAATTTTTTTCTCCATAAACTATGTATGCCTCCTGTTAGATAAAGAAAAGCACAAGGCATGCGGCTTTATACGACAAGACAAACGACCATTAATCGGTGTCTATCTTAGACCTAAGAGACGACTGTGCCTGGAGCTAGACAAGATAATTAGAAATACTTTAAATAGCATGTTCACCTAAACTATATTATATATATTCAACTGAACTGTATTCCTTCCTACGAAAAAATGCAGGGAATCCCTGCATTTATTTTAATTGTTATTCAATAATGTTTCAATGGTTTTGGTCGAGTCTGATTTGTCGACACCTTCATATTCAATCATTCTGGTGATATAAGGAGTCAATGGACTGTATAAAATAACAGCCTGTGCCACAAGAAGAAATATAAATTGAATAATAGCAAGCTTGATTAAAATACGTTCGAAATTTCTCATTTTGCATACCAATCCTAAAATAAGTTTTTATACTAGTATGCGAAATGTTGTGTAAATTTATTCGATAAACAAAAAACTTATGATTCGCTAAACGTTATCCCTTTTTTCTTCATAAGCAATTGTCTCTCAAAACAGAATTTAATCAATTGTCGTCGCTCTTTTTCAGTTATATCTATGAATTTGATTGACGCTTTATTTTTTTCTCCATTTTTACCTTTAACAATTCGGATTACCTCACATCTGAAGGTCACATATTGATAGTCTTCAGAAAGGGCGGGAAGAACGAAATGTGTATTTATTTCAGTTCCCGGTATTAATTGTTTTGAAAAAGGTAGAATGATAGAAGCCCCACCAGCACTGATATCATGCGTAATTGATACAAACGGTAAAAATTCACCATTCAAGCTATGTATAGCTACATCTACTGGAGTTTCGACACGGACATATTGGCGCCGTTGTATTTTATACATGCGGTCTTCTCCAGGGAAAGAAAGTACAATCATTGGGATGTTCTGCTTTACCCTACCTAACACTACAGTATCAAAAAAATAAGCCGATGTACTGTCTCCTGATACAAAAGCCTTTAATTGCGCCCCATTTAATAAAAAGACGGTTTTTCCTGTTTTGTCATTTACCGGATAGTCTATATATATCTTATTGTCTATTCTTTCAACAACTCTGCAACGATATTTTTCATCATTAGAGTTAATTGTTGGTTCAAGATTTATCATATCCCCAATTTTCAACACGGATGTTCACTCTTTTCAAAAACAATCTGTATGCTCTTATTAAACCACGAACATAAAGGATTGTGCAAGAGACCCTGTTGTATAAAAAAAGGAAAGCAAGACTGCTTTCCTTAATGTATTATGATTTATTTATACCGCTATATACTGGCTCTGCATTTTTAAGTTTTTCAACCTTTTCTTCCATCCCATCTTCTGCGTTGATAAAGATACGGTATGTATCATTATCAATTGTACCTAAGAACTCATAACAAAGGACATCTTGATTGAGATCGTTCGTAATAATGGCTAGACGATTTTCCATGATTTGAAGGTTCGGATTTATTTTCCCCTTAGCTTCATCCATTGATATTTTCGGTTTGCTTTTCGGTACAATTTTACCTGCCATTAAAAAGTCTCTTGCTGAAAATCCAAGAATATTTCCATCATCAAGTGCTACCTTCATTTTAATGGAGTCTGAATATATTCTCACTCCATCAATTGAAGAAACGAAATTAAATATACCGACATTATCATATTGCGCACTTTCAAAGAGCTCCAGATTTTCAAATTTATTATCTTTTAAGAAAGTAAGAGCTCGATTGTAAGCATCATTAAGACTGATTGCACTTTTTGCAACTTCTCGGTTTCTAATTACCCAAATAGGGATACCTCCCTTTTTGGTTATATCCATGTAAGTATTCACTTTGGATTTAGGGTCATTTATTTCGATACTATAAAATCCATTTTGTGAACCTTCACCGTTTTCCGTAACTTTCATTTCAATATTCCCTTTTAATCCAAGAAACTTCTTTGCGACTTCCTTTGCTTTCTCCTCGTTGATTTCAGGTCCTTCTAGGTTTTGAAATTTTCCTCCATCTCTTTTAGTTGTTGTAAGAGTTACACCAAATTCAGCTTCAGAATAAGCCGAGACATTTTTTTCAACAGTTTTTAATCCGTCGATTATTGTATTATCTGCCTGCTTTTCCCCTGAAGCAAGTGCTAATTCAACGTCCATCCAGCGCAGATTATTTTCCATTGCTAAATGTTGGACCGTCCGAAGCTCTTTTTGAATATCTTCTGCATTTTTGTAAAGTTGTTGAAGGGTTTTATACTCTTCGTCAGATAGTGGTTCCTTTGATAAGTCTCGTACTGCCGTTCGATAACTAAAATCTCCGATATTACTCAGAAACTCTTCCGTTTTGTTAAAAGGCAAGAGTGCCAGAGGTAGCTGTCCAACATCTGATTGTGCTTCAGAAGTGATTCTCCACACATCTGCTAATGTTGGAGATAGTGAACTCCTTGAATTCATCGCCAGTGTCGTACCGATTTTGTCGTGTAATAGATCAATATGATAGGTTAAATCATGAAACGCCCGTTGATAATTGTTTTCTGCCTGAATTAAAATAGCATTTTTTTCTTGGTGCTCTTTATAGCCCCAATAACCTGTTCCGATTATTCCGATTGTAAGTACTCCAATTAATATTCCTCTTAGCATTCTATCTCACCTTCCAATCTATCTACAGAATATGTGACTGCCAATTTTCTTAATTTGCGGTCTACCCCAGATCCATTTACTTGTTGCGGTAGCTGGATTAAAGTAATAAACCGCCCCACCTGTTGGGTCCATTCCATTTATTGCATCAATTACTGCTTTTTTGGCTTGCTCATTTGGAGTCAACCATATTTGCCCATCAGCAACTGCTGTAAATGCAAGTGGTTCAAAAATAATTCCTGACACTGTGTCTGGGAATGTTGGGCTATCTAGACGATTTAAGATTACAGCTGCAACTGCTACTTGTCCTATATATGGCTCCCCACGAGCTTCACCATAAACAGCATTGGCCATAAGTTGAATATCATTTTGAGAAAATCCACCTGGCATATTTACAGCTGTTGGTCCTTGTGATTGTGTTTCAGCCTGTTCCTCTTGTGGCTGTTGAGGTTGTTGTGCCTCATCTTGACCACCTTGTGGCTGTTGTGGTTGCTGCGTCCCACCTTGTGGTTGTTTTGGCTGCTGTGCTCCACCTTGTGGCTGCTTAGGTTGTTGTGCCCCGCCTTGTGGTTGCTTTGGCTGCTGTGCTCCACCTTGTGGTTGCTTTGGCTGCTGTGCTCCACCTTGTGGTTGCTTGGGTTGTTGTGTCTCACCTTGACCTTGTGGCTGCTTTGGCTGCTGTGCTTCACCTTGCGGTTGCTTTGGGTCTGGTGTGTATTGCTTTTCTATCTCAATCCGTCTCGCCTCAGCAGTTGTTTTTGCTTTTTGAATAGTCTTTTCAGAAGGAGCAGATTGAATGCTCAATGGAACACCGCCGTAATGTGTAAATCGGTTTCCTTTGCGTAAATTATCATATACAAATTGCTTATTGTATTTGGTAAATCGGTTAATCATTTCTTTCGTTTTTTCTCCGACCAACCCATCTACTTCTTCAAGTCCAAATGCTTTTTGGAAGTTTCGGACAGCCCAGTAAGTGCTCCATCCGTATACCCCATCAATTGTTCCATGGTAATACCCGTTATACTGAAGTCTTGATTGTAATTCGATTACATCGTCTCCTGTTGCACCACGTTGAATAACCTGTCCAGAAAATGCGTTAACATTATTATTAGTTCCGCCAATGAACACACTTACAAACATGATAATGATGATGGGGAACATCAAATACCTTTTAAAGCTCATATCATTTACCTCCCTAACCATTTTCTATATATACTTACAATGTATTTTCTGTAGAAAATGGCATTTTATTCAGAAGGATTTCATTGTCGATGAGAATAAATATAAAAAAAACAAAAAACCTGCCCATAAGGACAGGTAACAACGGCTAAGATTTTGCTATTTTCACTTTTCTTAACCCGAACCACCACAAAAAAAACATGAATGGCACCATTATATAGATCCATTTATTCAATGAAAGAAGGATATAATCATAAATCCCATGTAACATAAAGGGAAATAAAAAAGAAACCAATATCCACTTTACCTTATCCCTCGGTGCAAATTTCGCCTTACCAAGATAAAACCCCATAATCACGCCAAATAACGCGTGACTAGAAACTGGTAACAAGGCTCTCCCCACTGCGAAATGGACCCCATTAGCAAGTAAATAGAGAATATTTTCCAATGTTGCGAAACCCAATGAAACAGCCGCACCATATACAATTCCGTCATATTGTTCATCAAATTCAACATGTTGGTAAACAGTATAAAAAAGAATAAACCACTTAAAAAACTCTTCCAACAAGGCAACTCTTAAAAAGGCCTGTAAAAAACTATGATTAAAAACCCCTTCGACCCCTAAAACATATTGGATAAACATGATTGGAAATACGAGGATAGCTCCAAAAATGAATATTCGAAAAACCATTGCAATTGGTTCTGCATCGTATTTATCTTTCAAATAAAAATAACTTAGTAACGCTAGTCCGGGTGCTAGCCCTGCGGTAATTACCGCTACCATAAGAATCCTCTTCCCCCTGATATGTAAAATATCTATTTGATAATTGAGAAACATTCACTTTTATCGTAACATGTAATTTGGTAAATGAAAATACGAAGGAACCAAGATTATTTTCAATATAGAAATGAGGCAAGTATTATGAAAAAAATCCTCGTTATACATACAGGCGGTACGATTTCAATGATGGAGGATAAAGAAACTGGAGCCGTACAGCAAAATCAACTAAATCCACTACTTCAACATTCTGATGCATTATCATCCATTGCTAACGTAAAGGTGGAAGAGTTATTCCAATTACCTTCGCCACATATAACGGAGAAGGAAATGTTTATTTTAAAAGAAAAAATTGAAAAAAGCATTAAAGAGGATCAAATTGAGGGTGTTGTAATTTCACACGGGACGGACACGCTTGAGGAGACAGCATATTTCTTAGATATAACTGTCCAATCTAATATACCTATTGTTGTGACAGGAGCCATGAGATCCAGTAATGAACTTGGAGCAGACGGTCCATATAATTTAATTTCAGCTGTACGCGTTGCTGCTTCTAATAGCGCAGTTGGAAAAGGAGTATTAGTTGTTCTGAACGATGAAATTCACACTGCGAAAAACGTAACAAAAACACATACAAGTAATATCGCAACTTTCCAAAGTCCACAATATGGACCTTTAGGAATTGTTAGCAAACGTAATATCACATTTCACCACGTACCAACCGTAAGAGAAACCTATAATATTGAAACTGTAAGCAAGAATGTCCTCCTTCTAAAAGCTTATGCTGGAATGGATGGATCAGTAATTAGAGCAATTCGAACTCTACAACCTGATGGATTAGTCATCGAAGCGTTGGGACAAGGAAATCTTCCCCCAATCATGGTACCTGAACTAAAAGCACTAATCACTAGTGGAATACCCGTCGTCTTAGTTTCCCGTTGCTTTAATGGGTATGTACAGGACGTATACAATTATGAGGGAGGCGGGCGCCAATTGAAAGAACTTGGTGTTATTTTTTCAAATGGTTTAAACGGGCAAAAAGCAAGACTTAAACTACTAGTCACATTAGAGGTTACAAATAAACACAACGAACTTCAGGAACTCTTTCTAAAATAAAAAACAGAGCTGTCCGAAAAGTCATTGAAAAGTGCCTTTAAGGAAAGTCCCTCATTTTTATATTTTGGGTTGTCAGTTACGAGTTTGGAATTGTGCCATTAGCCCACAATATACTGAAAGTAGCTGGCATCCGTCAGCTATTTTCCGAGAAAAGTCGAAAAACTCAAAAAGGCAAGGGAGAAGAACGAGACGTTTTTCTCCCTTGCCTTATTAGGACTTATCGGACAGCCCCTATTTCCTACCTAGAATCGCTTTTGCAATCATATCTCCGTGAAAACGCCCATTTTCTATGAATATTTCATTTGCATTATTACCAGCAGCGATTACACCTGAAATAAAAATACCCTCTATATTGGTTTCCATAGTGTCGGGGTTAAATGAAGGTCTTCCTGTTTCTTGATCGATTTCAACATGCATCTTCTCTAGAAAACCGTGGTCTGGATGATATCCCGTCATCGCAAACACAAAGTCATTTTTCACTTCTTTTTTCTCGTTTTCAACTTGATAAATTACTTTATTTTCCGTTATTTCAACTACATCCGCATTAAATTCCATTTGAATAAGACCATTTCGGACCATTGATTCAAATTCAGGTAAGATCCACGGTTTAATACTTGAAGAGTATTCGGAACCACGATACAGGACTGTTACTCTTGCATCTGCATTTGCAAGTTCGAGAGCTGCATCGACACTGGAATTTTTCCCACCGATTACAACTACATCCTTGTCAAAATAAGGATGTGGTTCTTTGAAATAATGAAATACTTTAGGGAGATTTTCCCCAGGAACATTCATATAGTTCGGATTATCGTAATAACCTGTTGCTATAATTAAGTATGTTGATCGGTACTCACCTTTAGAGCTTGTAATCTGAAACTGACCATTCACGAGTTTTCTAACCTCTGTTACTTTTTCAAAAGCATTTATCCTAATTTTCTTTCGTTTGGTTACTTCTCGGTAATATGCTAGTGCTTGATTTCGCTTTGGCTTACGTCCCTCAATAATAAATGGAACATTTCCTATCTCTAATTTTTCGCTTGAACTAAAGAACGTTTGGTGTGTTGGATAATGGTAGATTGAATTTACGATATTTCCTTTTTCGATTACCAAAGGATTAATTCCTATATCCTGCAGTGCAATTGCAGCTGCTAATCCGCAAGGGCCTCCCCCAATAATAATTACTTCTTCCGATTGCATGTATGTCACTCCTACTATCTTCAATACGTTTATTTTCAAAAAAATCTAACTTGTAATATTTTGCCCTTCTATCAATGAAAATGTGCTGTAAAACATACTAATAAAGGCAGTTTGTACCTTATCAACAGAAAATCTCCTACCAAGATGATAGGAGATTTCGATATGGCTTGCAAGTAATTAGTTCATGTATGTTTTTAAATCCAACCTCTAAAGCGTGACGCTTCTGCCATTTTTCTAACTCCAACCATGTAGGCAGCAAGTCTCATGTCAACACGTCTATTTTGAGCTGTTGTATAGATGTTTTCAAACGATTTAACCATTACTTTTTCAAGTTTTTCTTCCACTTCTTCTTCTGACCAGTAATAGCCCTGATTGTTTTGCACCCATTCGAAATAAGATACTGTCACTCCACCAGCACTTGCTAATACATCCGGTACGAGCAGGATTCCTCTGTCAGTTAAGATTTGTGTTGCCTCAAGTGTTGTCGGTCCGTTTGCAGCTTCCACAACAATACCCGCACGAATATTATGTGCGTTTTCTTCTGTAATTTGATTTTCAATCGCAGCAGGAACTAGAATATCACAATCAAGCTCCAGTAATTCCTTATTAGTTATTGTATCATTAAATAACTTCGTAACAGTTCCAAAGCTATCACGACGATCTAATAAATAATCAATATCTAAACCATTTGGATCGTATAGTCCACCATAGGCATCAGAAATACCAATCACTTTAGCACCTGCATCATGCATGAATTTAGATAAGAAACTACCTGCATTCCCAAAGCCTTGTACAACTACGCGAGCACCTTCTAAATTAATGCCTCGTTTCTTCGCTGCTTCACGAATACATATCGTAACTCCTTTAGCAGTGGCAGATTCACGACCATGTGACCCACCTAAGACAAGTGGTTTTCCTGTAATGAATCCAGGTGAGTTAAATTCATCTATTCGGCTATACTCATCCATCATCCAGGCCATAATTTGGGAATTCGTAAAAACATCTGGCGCTGGGATATCCTTTGTTGGACCTACAATTTGGCTAATTGCACGAACATATCCACGACTAAGTCGTTCCAGTTCGCGAAATGACATATCTCTAGGGTCACAAATGATACCGCCTTTTCCTCCACCATATGGTAAGTCTACGATACCACATTTTAAGCTCATCCAAATCGAAAGCGCTTTAACCTCTTTTTCTGTTACATTCGGATGGAAACGAATACCACCTTTAGTTGGACCGACAGCATCATTATGTTGTGCGCGGTAGCCTGTAAAGATTTTTACCGAGCCATCATCCATCCTTACTGGAATTTTTACGGTCATCATTCGAATCGGTTCTTTTAAGAGTTCGTACACTTCTTCAGGGTACCCTAATTTTTCTAAAGCTTTATGTATAACTGTTTGTGTAGATTTGAGGACATCCATTTTATTTTCATTCTGTTTGGTAATGTCCTTTTTGTTTTCGGCTACCATTTGTAAACCTCCCAAGATTTTTCACAGTTCCATTAGAGGATGTTCAAAAAGTGCGGTGAACATGACGTTCGAATTTCTATTATTGTCCACCTTTCCAGTCACTAGTATACACCTTCCATATGTTTATGCAAGAATAAAAAGAAAGAATCTTTATTTTTATTCTTAAATTAAGAACACTGATTTAGGACAGGTACAACTTACTTTTAAATACAAGGAAAAAAACCCCTAAACCTAATTTAGAGGTTTGTTATTTTTTTATAAAATACTTATATATTTCCTTTATTGCATCTTTGTTAAAAAGGATTTTTCCATACTCATGGACTCGATGTTTTGTGATTGTAGCTGGATTTCCAAATTCAGCTAAAATGGCTATGATGTTTTCAGTATTAAATTCCAAATTGTCTTCGAGTAAAAAATAAAAATAATCATTAAATGAATATAGTTTACCACCATCAATAGATAAATTGGTTAATCTTGTTGACAGTTGGATAACATCTTCAAACGAATGAAATTCATAAAATATATCTTTACTCTCATCAAGAGTGACCTGCATCTCAATATAATCTTCGTCCATAAATTCTTCATCTTCAAGGTCCCCTACCGAATTGGTTACTATAATTACCATTCCTTGTGCTTGTAGAGAATATACTTCTACAGCAATAGGGCCATCGGCTTCAAAGCCTAATTCTATATTTGCTTCTTCAATCATATCTCGAAATAATTGGTGGACCTTTAGCGAATCCGACAAAAGATCATCCTTAGTGAGGCCACGATCAACCAGATCATCGAATGTTAGAAATATCTTTATTTTATTATAAGTTAAGCGTTCAAGACGCATTAAAAACCCTCCCTCACCATCACACCTACAACAACCGTTTCTTTATTTTATGAAGGAACATCAATTATGTTCTTGATTTAGTATTGTTAGGGCATTTTTACGCACTGTTAATACTCCTTTAGCTTTTAGATGATTGTATAGTTATCAAATGCGTTTCTGCTGGTGCTCCAAGTCTCAACGGAACACCCGAAGTACCATAACCGTTGCTTACGAAAAGGGTAGTACCATTTTTAAACGTAACCCCACCTTTAGGATAGAGTCCAAATTTCCAAAACCGAATTTGTCCACCATGTGTATGTCCAGATAAGACAAGATTAATAGTATGGTTTGGTTGAATATCACTAATTATCGCGGGGTTGTGACTAACCAGTATTTTAAAACCCACCTCATCTCCTGCGTCTAATAGGGCAAGGTCTAGCCTGCTTCTTCCCTCTTTCAAATCATCAATTCCAAGAAGGGCAAGCTTCTCACCTTCTCCTGATTCAAAAAACATTGCTGTATTGTCAAGAATCTTAATTCCCATAGTTAATAGGAGAGAATCAAGTTCGTGATAATCAACTTCATAGTCATTATTGCCCCAAACAAAATAGGAAGGTCCAATCGTTTTCAGTAGCTGGAGATTTTTCTTAACTCGTTCAAAGGGTACACCTTTCTCTGTTAGATCCCCACCAATAATCACAATATCCGCTTTTCCTTTTGCTTCATTAATAATTTTTTCAGAGACTTCTCTTCTATGAATATCAGAAATAAAAAAAATGGTTATCTTACCGAAACTCTTTGGAAATTCCGTAAATGTGAGTGTTTTCGTCACAACACGTTCAAGTCTAGCTTCACGCCACATATAGAGTAGGAGAAGCAATCCAACTATTATAATAATGAAAAAAAACAACATAGTCATGGCCTACCTCTCTACAATGAGCATCAATTTTAATTTAGATATACCGCTATAATACCACAAATGCTTGAAAAGGCTAACAATTACCTGGATGCTTAGGGAATTAAATTAATAAAACTATCTAACAAATACACACTACTGTTTTCGTAGGTGAATTATAATACAATTTTAGAATATTTAGGATACTCGTTCATATATTATAAGGGCTAAATATTTAAACATAAGGTTGGGTGATAACATGGATGAAAAGACATCAAGAAATCTAAACCAAAACCAGAAGCCACCAGCTAAAGATGCCAAACAACGACAATTGGATCAGTACCGTGTACAAAATACTGGGAAGCCATTGACTACAAATGAAGGAAGAAAAATCGCAAATGATAGAAACACGCTAACTGCCGGTGTACGCGGTCCTACCTTGCACGAAGATTACTGGTACTTTGAAAAAATGACTCACTTCGTAAAGGAAGAACAACCTGAACGTGTGGTTCATGCAAGGGGATACAGTGCTCACGGGGAGTTTGAATGTTATCGGTCGATGAAGCATGTAACAAAAGCATGCTTATTTCAGGAACCTGGAAAAAAGACACCTCTGACAGTTCGATTTTCTACTGTACAAGGTCCCAAAGGTTCTTACGACACAGCTAGGGATTTACGTTGTAAGGGTGTTAAGTTTTATACTGAAGAAGGCAATTATGATTTGACTATGATTGCAATGCCTGTACTTATTAACCAAGACCCCATGAAATTTCCAGATGTCATTCACGCGTACCAAGCCAAGCAGGACGATGATATTCCAACAGCTACCGGAGCACATGATAGCTTTTGGGATTATGTAGCCAATAATCCTGAAGCAATTCATATGACGACTTGGGTAATGTCCGATCGAGGCATTCTTAGAAGTTACCGTATGATGGAATCGTGGTCTATTAATACGTACTTATTTGTCAACGATAAAAATGTTGCAACCTTTGTTCGATTTGTATGGAAGCCAGTTCTAGGTGTTCATTCACTGCTTCAGGATGAAGCAATTAAGCTCGGCGGGATAGACCCTGACTTCCACCGCAAGGATTTAAGAGAGGCAATTGACAAAGGCTTCTACCCTGAATATGAACTCGGTGTCCAATTAATACCTCTTGAAGATGAATTTAAATATGATTTTGATATACTTGACCCTGCTAAGTTTTGGCCAGAAGAGCTCATCCCCGTTCAAATCATCGGGAAGATGACTTTAAATAGAAACATTGATAACTACCATACAGAATCAGAACAGGTCGCATTTAACCCTGCAAATGTTGTTCCAGGAATTGATTTTTCTAATGATCCTGTGTTACAGGGAAGGTTAATTGCATATCAAGCAGCCCAATATCATCGTATTGGTGTAAACCATCAGGAGTTGCCTATTAACAAACCTATTTGTCCGTTTCACAACAATACACGCCGGGGTCCAATGAGATATCGCATTGATGTTGATGAGATTGATTACCATATGAATTCACTAGCTAATAATACACCACATGAGACTCCACCAGAACAGGGAGGATATGAGCATTATCCGAAAAGGGTCGAAGGACATGTAGTTCGTGCTCGGAGCGAATCCTTTAATGACTTCTTTTCGCAAACAAGAATCTTTTGGAATAGCTTAACACCTGTTGAAAAGCAACATACGATTGAAGCATTTAGCTATCAGCTAGGAAAGGTAAAGAGCGTATCTGTCCGTCAGCAAAATGTGAACTTATTAGTAAATGTAGACAAGGAATTGGCCACAATCGTCGCTGATAATATTGGCGTAGAGCGTCCAACAGGAACACATGTACCAGTCGATACTGCTTATCCTTCTTTAAGCCAATTCAGTACCCCTAAATATGCTGCTACACAAAAAGTAGGCATTATAATTGGTAATGGTTTTAATGGTCAAGAGGTTGCCAATGTACTTAACTTATTTAAACAAAATGGGGTTTTCTTCGTTATTATAAGTGATAAACTTGGTACTGTCGTAGGATCAGATGGCACACAACTAAAAGTCGATCAAACTTTTATTACTTCCAGCCCTTATTTAGTGGATGCTCTTTATGTTGTAGGCGGAAGTGAGAATAACCCGCATTTCTTTAAAAATATGAATAAATTTTTTGTTCGAGCTTATGAACAATACAAACCAATAGGAGTAGCTACAACTGGGCAGTCCTTTATTTCAACCTCAAAACACAATAATTTAGAGGGTGTTGTTTTTGCTGCAAACAATCCTAACTTCGGACCTGATTTTATTAATGCCGTGGCACAACAAAGATATTGGAATAGAGTTTAATAACTTTCAAGAGTCAAAGGAAATAGCATGAGTTATTTCCTTTGATTCATTTCTTTTTATTGTTGCTTTCTTGGTAGGAAGATGCACTCCCATTTTTTCACGACTCAACTTTTAGGGAGGTAAGCAAGATGAATAATTCAAACTTTATTAAGCAAAGTTTATATTTTCAAGGTTTACCAATTTACGAAACTGATATTCCGCATATACAGAGGATTCTTTTTACAGTTAATCAAGCACAAAGAAGCCTTTATGCTTTTCCTAATTTAAACTCAAAAGTTCCGATTACAATTGTCGATAAGAGGTTATTGCGATGACAAATCTAGCATACTTATCAGCTACTGAACTTGCACCCTTACTAAAGTCAAAGCAACTATCTCCTGTAGAGTTGACAACACAACTATTAAACCGCATTGATAAAATCGACCCAACCATCAAATCGTATATTACCCCACTTCATGACATTGCTCTTACACAAGCAAAAGAAGCTGAAAAGGATATTATGCAGGCCGGTTACAAAGGACCTCTTCACGGAATCCCAATCGGCATTAAGGATAATTTCTATACAAAAGGCATTCGAACAACAGCTGGTTCGAAACTTTTTAAAGATTTTGTCCCTAATAAGTCGTCTACTGTCGTTGATAAACTTCTTGCTGCAGGCGGTATCATGTTAGGAAAACTAAATATGCATGAACTTGCTCTCGGTTCATCTGGAACGAACCTTACCTTTGGTACCACACGAAACCCATGGAATCTTCACTATATGCCAGGTGGTTCGAGTGGTGGCAGTAGCGCTGCTTTGGCAGCTGGCCTGGCAACACTTGCAACTGGAACTGACACATTCGGCTCTATACGTCTACCGGCTGCTATGTGCGGAGTGTATGGGTTAAAACCTACATATGGTCTTGTTAGCACATATGGGGTCTTTCCGTCCGCTTGGTCATTAGATCATGCTGGTCCAATGGCTAGGTCCGTTGCAGATTTGGCACTGATGTTAAATGGAATGGCTGGCTATGACCCGAATGATCCAGCTAGCCTCAACGTGCCTATTCCTAACTACACGACTGATCTTACTAAAGGTATAAGTGGGATAAAGATTGGCATACCTATGTACTATCTCAAGGGATTAGATTCAGACGTTGAAAAGCTCTTTACAAACGCTTTATCCGTATTGAACAAATTAGGGGCGGAAATTATAGAACTCACCATTCCTGAATTAACAATGTCTACATTTGCCGGATATAGTATTGTCGGCAGTGAGTCATCAGCTTTTCATTATGATTATCTCAAAACCCGCTCAACAGATTATGCAGCAGATAACCGAATCTCCCTTCTCTCTGGGACATTAACAAATGCACCGAAGTACGTCAAAGCCCAACAAGCTCGAAGAAAAATGGTCGAAGCATTTCATAACAGCTTTAAAAAAGTTGATTTACTACTCGGTCCAACAATTCCTTTCACAACTCCTGCGTTCGCCCACAATTGGGTCGAGCAAAATTTAGAGGTGATTAGGCGTAGTTTACCTTTTACTGTTCCTGCAACCCTAACAGGAGTACCAACCTTATCCGTGCCAATGGGACTGGATCGAAACGGGCTCCCAGTCGGTATGCAATTCTTTGGTAATCATCTTAATGAGATATTATTGCTACAAGCAGGATTTGCATGGGAACAAGTTAACCCGTTTCAGTATAAAATTACCCAGTGATTGAAATGAAATTGTTAGTTTATATATATGGGTATTTTCGGATGCACTATTTCCAAGGCGTTTGAAAATACCCCTATTTCAATTCTGTCATTTTTGGGTCGAATCCCATTATTTGCTTTCATGATATAAATTTACATCAAATTCCTTTTTCATCATTTCAAATACCCGCTGCCGCTCCCGCCATTGTGTTGGTTCTTTCCATAAGTCCTTGCTTTTATCTATAATCTCACATCTTATTGCATGATACTTATCTTCTGCTTCGTCCTTCTTTTTGTCGAAATACCTGACTCCACCATATAATCCTCCAATTACAAATACAAAGAAGAAATAGATGGAGCCATCAAGAAATATACTAATCATCAGTTCAGTGGAGTGGCTGTATGGAAGTACAATCGTTTTATAGACATATACTAAAAAAATGGACAATAGAAACAGGACCGTTAATTTCATATAATAGGCTCTGGCCTTAAGCTTCTCAAATTTTCTCTTTTTCTCGACAGAATGTTGGAGCATTTGTTTTGTTACTTCATCTGTATAGTCATTTAACTCACTTATCTTCTTTTCGATTTTCAATCCCTCCAAACCTTCATTAAGACCTACTACTATAAAAATATGAGCTTGTACATGTGTATATGTCTGTCAAAAAAAATAACGCGATGATTCTCGCGTTATTTGCTAATCTTAATTTATTTTAATTGGAATTTGTAAAATCTGACCTTCGATTACCGTATTTCCGTCTAGGTTATTCCATTTCTTAATCAAATCCTCACCATTACGGCTATTATAATATTTCATTGAAATTCGATACAAATTTTCATCCGCTTGCACCTTGTGATACTTAACATCATAGCGATCATTTGGCTTTTCTTGCTTTTGTTCTGTTTGTTTTGTCTTTTCAGTTGTATCTTGTGTATTGTTTTCGACAACCACTTGTTCTGGTTCTTCATTAGGTGTATCTTCTTTATTTTCATCTTCCAGTTCTCTTCCCTCTTCTACCGGTGGTACTGGGTCTGGGTCTGTTTCTGGTTCTTGTTTAACAGGTTCAGGTTCCACAACTTCATCCTTTTCCTGAGGTTTGTTTTCCTTATTCTCATAGCTAATACTTTCAAAATTTGCACTCCGTTTAACAGGAGTAGTTTCAATCTGTTCCGGATTCGAATTAAATTTGTAACTGAGGATAACAACTGGAAGTAAAATAAATAAGAGAGCCAACATTCGTATAATCGGATATTTAACTTTAAACTTTGTCTTCTTTTTCTTCCTGTTATGAACTTCACTCCGAGATGGTAATTTCGAAGGCTTTTTTTCTAAATCCACTAAATTTTCTTCTCCATCTGGCTGTTTCAAGACTATACCTCCTCTTTTGGACTATTCACATAATCCAGCCTAAGCTTTACAGCAAGAATAAAATCAATCCAAAAATGAGCATATACCGTAATCCAAAGATTTTGATAGATCTCATATATATATCCTAATAAAAAACTTAAAAGAACGACAGAAGTCAATAGAACCCACTTATGCAAATAACGAACATGTAATAACGCAAATATGACACTTGCAATAATAAGTCCGAAGTGAGTTTGGATGACCCCTCGGAATAATATCTCTTCTGAAAATGAAATCAATACGCATAAAAGGAATATGTGTGGAATACTTCTTCTTTGAAAGATACGTTCATTTATTCCTCCATCATCGTACATCGCTTCTGGGAGCCATTTAATTAATAGCAAATCGATACAAACAACTGCGAGTGCAAACGCAGAACCTATAACGAGAATATTCCAGTCATCCCAAATCCATAACTTCAAAAATGAGGACCAATTTTCGAACAAGAAGTAACCAAGCCCGAAAGAAATTAGTAGCAAGATTCCTTGAGTTAGATAAAGATGAAAGACGATTTCTTTATCCTGCAAATTTTTGATAATGTCAGCTTGGCGCCTACCCATATTTTTTCACCCATTCCTGTGGAAGATACGATACAATTCTTGTCTCCAAGAGGGTATTTCAAGACCATCTCCCTCATTTTTTTCTTGTTTGTATATGTCCCAATCCACTCCGCACAAGTCACAACAAGACGATGGCTTCTTTTCTAATTCTTCATCGAAATAAGCTAGTACAGCTCGCCTTCTGCAATCTTGCGTTCGTAACCAATTCTCCATGAAATCCAATTTGTTTTTCTTGTAAACGTATCTCATATTCGCAGCTTTATCGATAATTTCAATTGTTTGTTGGATATCTAATGTAGAATTAACTACTGCCCCCAATTGTAAATAAAACTGGATAAATCGCCATTGTACTTCGTTGACACTAAATGCAGTAAAAAAATGCTCTTCAACTGCTTTTGTATTCGTAAACTTTCCTTTTGTTTGAATCTCATGATTCATATATTCGATTACAAGCCTAGTCTGATCCTTTGTTGGAAACTCATATTTAAGTAAACCTTGAGGAATTTCACGATCAACCTCACTATAAAGTAAAATGCCCACACTTGGTTGTCCATCCCTACCAGCGCGCCCAATCTCCTGTATATATGCTTCCATTTGAGATGGGAAATGGAAGTGAATAACGTATCGAATATCCGACTTATTTACTCCCATCCCGAAAGCATTCGTACAGCAAATGATTGAGAGTTGATTATTAATAAATTGTTCTTGAATGAGCATTCTCTTTTCCTGCTCCATCCCCCCGTGATAGTAGGCAACTTGTCCAAAGCCTTCTTCTTTAAGGTATTGAGCAATATTTTCCGCCCATAGTCGACTTGAAAAATAAATAATTCCTGGTCCTTTTAGCTCCTTGGCATACTTTAAAACCAATTCCTTCTTATCCTCTAACGAATCAACCTTTTTCACAGCGATGGCAATATTAGATCGGTCCATTGAATGAATGTGCATTTTCGGTTTTGCTAATTGTAAAGTACGGCGAATATCCTCGAGTACCTCTTTTGTTGCGGTTGCAGTCAATGCCAAACATGGTGGCGAACCCATTTCAAGACGGATGTTTCCCAATCGTGAGTAATCTGGACGAAAGTCATGTCCCCATTGAGAAATACAATGGGCTTCATCCACAACAAAAAGTGAAATATGGATGCCTTTTAACTGGTTTAAAATGTAACTCGACTGTAGAATTTCAGGTGATGCAAAAATATATTTATATTTGTATAGGTTCGGGATGACCTTACGTTTTTTCTCAAATGATAAAAAGCTATTTAAAGCAACTACCCTTTTTTCACCCATTTTCTTAATTTGTAACACCTGGTCTTCCATAAGAGCCACTAATGGAGAAATAATAAGAACACTTCCCTCAAGAAGTTGAGCCGGCAATTGATAACAAAGTGATTTTCCTCCACCAGTTGGCAAAAGTGCCATCACATCGTTTCCTGCTAAAATGTCTTCAATAATTTCCTTCTGTCCCTCACGGAACGAACTATGGTTAAATTTTTCTTTTAAAATATTAGTAAGATTCATGTTTACCACCAAATCTTGCGAGAACTAGTCTAATTTCAAAATACGATATACCATCCGGCAGTTTTTCCTTTAGAGGACGTAGCTGCTTCGTATGTAACTCCTTATACGCTGCTAAAATCAATTGTTGATGTTCGAGTGATACAAATGGTTCAATTGTAAAATTAGGCTGTTGATGTGTCACCTCAACAATATGGTCCTCTATTGTATTTCGTTTCAAGTTACGAACCAAAGCTATTTCCTCAATTGTTTTTCCCTCAATAATTAACTGATAGGTTTTTTGAGTTGATGTTGTAAGTAAAGCATCCTCATGGTGTGAGCCAATCATGGAAGCCAAAATCGGCAGATGTAACATATTTTTTTCAACATGTTGAATAATTGTATGTAAGGTATGGATAAACAGAACCTGACACCATACCTCATCCTCATCTAAAAAGGAACTTATTTGTTCAATTGTATAGCCAATCCTTGTTGAACTCGTTAGTCTCATGACAAATATGGATGCTTCAAGCTCTGAAACCCGTTCGAGGGACTGTAAAACCTCTTTATAAAGAGTATCAGCCAGCGTAAATCGATTATGTCCGTACCTCATCAAATAAGCTTTAACCCAATCAGATATTGATTCATCCTGCTGTATGGGAGTATAGCGTTTGTTCTCATCTATTAAATTTGACAATACTTGTATAAGCAACGAAAGTCTACGCCAAAGTAATTGGGATCTCTCATTGTATTTCCAACCATCTAAATGAATTGGAATAGGTCTCTTTTTGAGCTCTTTTGTTAAGATTAATTTTCCATTAGATGTTAAGGTAATCTTTTTACTTGATGGATCCATTTCTTTAATAAGCGCATTCTCTCGTAGGAATTTTATCTCTTTCTCAAAACAAGCTCTTTCTAATGGCCTGAGAATGCCAAACAAAAATGTAAGGTCAAAGAGATTAGCATCCCCAATTGTTTGAGAGGATTTTTTGCCATTCAGTAAGTGAAAAGTCCCATAAATAGTGCGTTCACCGTTCAGCTTTTGTATACAATATAAAATCAATATTGAACGATAGGTTAAGCTCACCTTCTTCTCTCCTCTCAATCGACAAACGGATGGAAAATTGTCGAATGAATGCTACCCTTATTTTATCAAATAATAACGGAGAGTGGGATGTTTTCATATGGAAATGTGATCGAGCCTTTCTCAGGTAAAAAAACCTATACAATAGGGGAACTCTAGATATTTTTATTGAAAAGTTTAGTGAACAGCTTTACAATGAATATGAGGAAGCTGTTTCCATCTTATGAGGAAGTAGGATGGAGAACTAATATAAATATATATGTATAATATGTTACGATTTTCGGGAGGTTTAATACACATGGCTAAGTATACCATTGTTGACAAAGAAACTTGTATCGCATGTGGTGCATGTGGTGCAGCTGCACCTGACATCTATGATTACGATGATGACGGTATTGCATTTGTTACACTTGATGATAACCAAGGAATTGTTGAAATTCCAGAAATATTAGAAGAAGATATGATCGATGCATTTGAAGGATGCCCTACTGACTCCATCAAAGTTGCAGACGAGCCATTTGATGGTGACCCTTTAAAATTTGAATAGTAATAAAATGAGAAGGATCCTTTGATATGAAAAGGGTTCTTTTTTTTTGAGTTATTGTGACACAAAAAAACAGGCTTATTAGAGCCTGTTTATTAATATCCTTAACCAAGTGGAACTTCCTTTCGTTCCCCTTTTTCAAATGTCATAAGCTTACTATAGCCTACACTTCTCGCTAATTCGATTGCTTGGTCAAAATCAGCCCCCACATCCTGCGGTCGATGTGCATCTGATGATAGTACAATAGGTATATTTTTATCAAAGCACATTTGTAAGAGTCGCGGATCTGGATAAAGCTTACCAATAGGCTTTCGTAAACCAGCTGTACTAATTTCGACGCATGTTTTTGAATTCGCTAACGCCGTTGTTGCACGATCAAATTGATGGAGTAAAAATTCCTCATCTTCAGGAATATACTTAAAAATCTTAACAAGATCAATATGACCGATAATATCAAACAAGTTTGATTCAGCTAGTGTAATCACCTGATTGTAATATTTCGTATATGTATCGTGTAGATCTCTTTTATCCCATTCTTCACGGAATTCCGCTAGGTCAATACCGAAATCATCCACCCAGTGAATTGAACCTATTACATAATCAAAATCATAAGATGAAATAAACTTTTCCATTTCAGCATGCTTTCCGGGAGTATAGTCCATCTCAATTGACATTTTTACATCGATATTATTTTTCCATGCAAGTTTAAATAAATCAACATAATCCTTCATGTCGTAATATCTTCTTGCATCTACCCATGGATTACGTAGAATATCTTTTGTTTGATAAAAATGATAGGCATGCTCGGAAATACCAAAATGATCAATCTTCTTTGCCTTTGCTTCATCGATAAACTTCATTAAATAATCTAGTTCAAGTGTGCCAAGCTCCAAATGATTGTGATAATCAGTACGCATAAGAATCCCCCTCGAAGTTTTTATCATTATACATGAATAATCCTTCTGAAGGGAATGGAAAAGCTCAAAATTTTAGAGAAAATTCAGGAAGGTCCGGTGAATACGTACTTTTAATACTTTTCGATAATTAAGATCTGGTCTGGGAAAATTAAATCATTTGTTAATTGATTAAGTACCTTGATTTCTTCAACTGTTGTCCCTACTTTACTTGCAATAACAGATAAGCAATCTCCAGTCTGAACAGTATAGGTTTCAATGTTTTTTGACACCTCTTCAGTTTCTTTTTTCATTAAAGCCGGAACGAGTATCTGTTCGTCTGTAAGAATGAACAATGGGTCAATAGCTTTGTTTTTCAAAGAATTCCATTCACCGTTATGTACTTCAAAATGCAAATGTGGACCTGTAGAATTACCTGTACTTCCAATATGGCCTATCAATTGGCCCTTTTCCACTTTTTCTCCTACTTGAACACTACGCTTACTTAGGTGTGCGTAGACTGTTTCGTATCCATTTGGATGCTCAATAAATATCACATGACCATAGGAGTCATTGTAAGATGAATTTTTAACAATCCCTTCCTCAACCGTATATATGTGATCTCCGAGCGGAGCAGCAATATCTAACCCTTTATGATTCCCCTGCCGAGTTCCAAACGTATCAGTGATCCTCCCTACGACCGGCCATGCCCACTCCTCGCTTATTTCTTCTGGAAGTTCTTGTGCATTGGCACTGTGTCCTCCGACTAAGAGTAATCCCAAACACGCTGCCAAAATAGCAGCAAATGAAAATCGTCTACCAAACATTGTTATCCTCCTCAAATAGTAAGAAAATGATCCTATATATATTCTAGTGTTCACCCTTGCTTGTTGAAAGAACACCTCCTCATTGATAAGCAAAAATGGACACCTACTTATTATTTGAAAATTTTTCTTGAATTATGTAAGTAATTCCATTCATCTATTTAAAACACAAAAAAGAGACAACTTAATGTCTCTTTAATGGAGTTATATTATAGTGGATTTGGTGCGAGCGGAACTCTTACTTGTTCTCCGAATCTCACCTGACCGATTTGATCTATATTCCCATAGAATGTTACTGTATCAAAATCAAACTCTTTTGCCGTTAACATAATAGCATTAAGCATTAGAATATAATTATCAGAATTCTCTAGAGCAGCATTATCATTAAAATGAACTTCTAAGTCAGTTCCATTTTGTTTAACTTCTTTTATATCCGATATGATAGTTTTATGAAGTATAAAGTCGCCCTGAATAGTGTCTTCTTTCATGGCTTCTAGTGCCTGCTCAATCGTATTAAAGTCTTCATAGGTTAGAGCCAACATTTTCTTATCTGATTGTTCATTTTTATAATATAAATATGCCTTTTTCGTATCTTTTTCAACATCGATATGGTTTTCAACAATACCACTCTGCCCGATTATAATACCTTGTTGATTATTTTGATAAAGTTCAACATGTTGAAAATCTTCTACCAGGTATCGGAAGGAACTAATTGTATGTGTAAACTCAGCGGTTTGAGCAGTCGCAAAGGACTCTGTATGAATTGTGTTATCTACTTCAACTTTAACAGCTTTCGCATTGTCTTTCGTTACAACTTCTGAGAAGTCTGAAAAGAAGGATATTGGAACCTCATCAATTCCCCAGCTAGGGTTTTCTCTAATCATCTCATTGACATAAGGAATATGTTTCTGCCATTGTTCAATAATATTTTCTCCGTCTGATTCGACTACTACTGATACGATAGAAGGAAACATGGCACCGCCTAGATATACACCATATGTTAAGAGAACTTCATTTTCTCCCACACTATTTACCACGTAGTTTTGGCTTGGTTGTTCCTCAACTGAAGAAATAGTGGCATCTTCATCGCGTTCTTGATCTTCAAACCTTTGTAACGTACTCATTTCTTCGTCATTCCGGGTCGATTCCTTGGCTTCCGAGTTACTTTCAAGTATAGTATTGTCTTTCGCCATATCAGCAGAATTAATTTCTGAGTTATTCATTTTGTTTACGAAAGAAGGAGCTAGGATGAATAACAGTAACACCGCTGCTACAGTTGCAAAAGAAGGAATAACCCAAACCCTTTTCTTTCTTTTTTTCATTTTACGGGTTACATTTTGATAAACCTCATGTGGATTACGGTGGTCCTTAACCTCTGGCATCTGTGATAGTATGTGTTCTAGCTGCTCATCACTCCACTCTGATTTTTTCATCATTTACACCCTCTTTCACACCTGATTCTTCCATATACGTCTTCAAAATCTTAAGACCCCTATGTTGTGTCGTTTTGACCTTACTCTCCGTCCACCCTAATGCTTGTGCAGTTTCTGCAATCGAAAGTGATTGTATATATCGTAGAATGAGAACCATACGCTGATCAGTTGTACAGCGATCCAAACAAGCGTACATTGTTTGAACTTGCTCATTTTGTAAAGCTACTTCTTCTGGAAGTGGAGCATAATCTTTTACCTCTTGACGGCTCCAATCAAAGGTTTCCAATATCCGTTGCTTCCAGCCTTTTTGTTTACGAAATGAATCAATTGCAACATGTCTTGCAATTGAAAATAACCATGTCTTTTCACTGCTCTTTCCTTCGAATCTATCATATGATTTTAAAACCCTTATATAAACTTCCTGAACGAGATCTTCAGCTAGTTCACGATTTTTTACCATATAAAACAAGAAGGAGAAGACATCGTGATGATACTTTTCATACAGTTCCTCAAACAAGGAATCCATAGCAATCCTCCCGTTCATTACATTAGTCGTACATTTTTTTAAAAAAGTTACACTCCCAATATAGTATGTTTTTATAAAAAAAGGAAGAATATTTTGGTAATATTCTTCCTTACTTTGCGATTGTTACATTTTTTAAGAATAATAGTCTCATGATTGGATATAGAATCAGAAAAAATATGCCATTACCAATTGCATGACTCATATCAAATGGCAATCCGGCGATATAGTACGCGAGAAACTTACCCGAGAACAAATAAAGTGGAATAGAGATAATTAGGCCATATAGAAAACCACAGAACACAGCGTAAATGGCAAGAATTACGACTGGAATTCGGTCACGGTACTTACGTATGGAACCACTAATCAAACCAATTAAGCCCCATGCTACGATTTGTCCAATTGTCCATAAACCCATACCCATTACCATATTCGACAAAACTGAACTTAACACAGCAACCAACACACCGTAAATTGGCCCTAAAAATAGACTCGTGATAATGATAATCGCAGTTGTGGGCTGGACATTTGGAATGAATGTAAATGTAATTCGACCTACAACTGACAATGCAATTAACATTGACAAGAGCGTCAAGTTTTTAACGGATAATTTCATTATTCATACTTCTGTAAATCGAATTCAATCTTGTCTTCAGGCTCCACTGTTAATTCGTTAGCTCCAACCATTGCTTCTTCACCATTTACAGAAAGATGCCAAAATGTTTTTTCTTCTTCACTTCCTGCTATCCCGTTAATGCTAGCAACAAAAGCACCATCAAATTGAGTTTCTATTTCAAAGTTTTCTTGCATAACATCCATTACGGTAATTTCTTTGCCTGCTTCAATTTCTATTTCTTTTTCTTCAATAATTTCTTCTCCGTTGTTTTTAGTAACAATAACTGTTACAATTTCTTCTTTTTCTTCTTGTTCAACCGCTTGTGAGTTATTATTTTTTTGCTTATCGTTTGTAGAAGTGTCATTACTACATCCAAATAATAATCCTAATGAGAGTAAAGCAACAAGTAATTTTTTCATCATTTTCGTTCCCCTTTTTGTTTGATATTGTGTAGTTTATGTAAAAGTGCTTTCGCATCAGATACCGAATCTAAAAAAGCCCATCCTTAAGGATGGGCTTTGATTAACAAAAAACAATGAACAACTGTATAGTTTTATTGTTAATTCCCACACCCCGAAGAATTAATAGACGATAATCGAATTAGGCAGGTCTACTGACTTAGGTTTCTCCCTACTATGAGTCCTTCCCATATAATGAACAGCATTTGCCATCCAATCATACAGTGGTTCTTCTCATTTCGTCCACCTTTACAGTTGCGGGGGCAGTCCTGGATTTTCACCAGATTCCCTTTTAAGTCTATTGAGAATACATGTATATTCTCATGACACCTAAAATTTCGATTTATTATTTAATTTTAATTTCATTTGACATCATTATATTACTAGATGAGTATTGCTTTTACAAGATAAATGTTTCGTATGGAACAAGAATCTTCGTCACATTTATTCATATTATTCGCTTTTTCGAGGGATTACGAACGTAAATGTCGTTCCTTCACCAATTTTACTATGGACCGAGATATTCCCATTGTGTGCAGAAATAATATTTTTTACGATAGCTAGTCCTAATCCAGTGCCCGACTTTCCTCTTGTTCTTGCTTTGTCTGCCTTATAAAAGCGTTCGAATACAAACGGTAAGTCTTCTTCAGGTATGCCAGAACCCGTATCGATAATGTCCACCTTAATTGATGATTCTTGTCCGGTTACACGTACCTCAACCTGACCATTCTCATCGGTATGTCTGATTGCATTATCAATCAAATTAGTAAAGACTTGCTCAATTCGATCGGGGTCTAAATTAACTTCTCCTATTTCCTCTCTTATCGAAGTCAAGGAGATTAGATTATCCTTTGCTAATCCCTGGAACTTGCGAACCACTCGGTCAAGCAGTAAGTCAAAGTCCACCATTTCTTTATTCAAGGTGATATTTCCGGATTGCATTCTCGCTAAATCCAATAACTCATTAACTAGTCGACCCATTCGTAACGATTCATCATAGATAACCTTAATGATTTCTTTTCGCTCTTCTTCTGTACTTGCAATATCGTCCATAATCGCTTCACTATAGCCTTGAAGCATGGCAATCGGTGTTCGTAACTCGTGAGACACATTCGCAATAAAATCTTCACGTAGTTGATCTAAACGCCTTTCTTCAGTCATGTCACGCAGAACAGCTACTGCACCTCTAATATATGTCTGATTATAAAGCGGACTCATTAATATAACCCAGGTTCTTCCTTGAAGACTAATTTCAATTATCTGCTCCTTTTCAAAGGATACGGAACGCTGAAATAATTCCCTTACCTGTGGCGGAAGTTCTTCTCCGACATCCTGATACATTCCTTGTTGATAGTACCAAGCTTGTAAAAATCGTTCTGCAGGTGGGTTTGTTACTAGAATCGTTCCATCACGGTTTAATGTGATAACTCCATCCGCCATACTATTTAAAATACTTGCAAGCTGTTCCTTTTCCTGATTTAACGCGTTCATATTGTATTTTAACTGTCTACCCATCTGATTAAGCGCCATTCCTAAAGCACCTATCTCATCATGGGTAAGAATTGGCACCTTCGTATCAAACTTACCTCTCGCTACTTCAAATGCTGCTTCTCTCATTTTACGTAGAGGAGCCGTAATACGGGTAAGTAGGAAGAAGGCAAAGACAGTCGTAAGGACGATACCAATACCGGCTGCTAAAAAGATAAACTGCGTTGTATGTTGTGTTGTACTTTTTACAACATCCAATGATTGATAAAGAAATACAGCACCCTTTTGGTCATTTTCAATATGAAGTGGAGCTCCCACTACAAAAAGTTCTTGCGATTGCTTATTCACATCATATTCAACAGGTAAGTCTATTTTTTTACTTTTATTTTGATCATTTGTAATAACCTGCTTTAGGTATGGGTCCTCTATAATGAGAGCAGCAGGTATGTTTGCAACTAGTTCCCGATCAGGGGACACCCAGAAAGTGTCTTCATCTGCAGCAATAATAACTTTTGTTTCGTCATTAACGAGTTCCCATGCAATTGATCTCGCAATTTCTTTATCTTCGTGCTGCTCCATAATTACAGCAATATTTGACGCAAGCTGTGTTAAGTTTCTTTCGGCTTCTTGAATATGATAATTCTCAAAATACTCCATAAAAAGAATGGTTAAAACAAATAATACGAAGGAAAACAGTAACAGAATGGTCGCCCATAGTTTTCCTACAACACTTCGCCAAAATTTCATTCCTGGCCGACCTCAAATTTATATCCCACGCCCCAAACAGTGACTATCATTTTCGCTGCATCCTGAGATACTTTGTTTAATTTTTCACGCAAACGTTTCACATGAGTGTCTACAGTACGTAAATCACCAAAGAATTCATAATGCCAAACGTCTTTTAACAACTGTTCACGATCAAACACCTTGTCAGGAGATTTAGCTAGGAAACATAATAGTTCATACTCCTTTGGCGTTAAACTTACTTCTTTCCCGTCTGCAAGTACTCGGTGTGCATCGTTGTCGATTGTTAGATGTGGAAAAACAATAACATCCTTTGCAGTTGTTTCCGTTTGCAGGTAAGTTGTAAGAGATGATCTTCTCAATAACGCCTTTACCCGAAGAACGACTTCTCTTGGACTAAAAGGTTTTACAATATAGTCATCTGTTCCTACTTCAAATCCTTGTACTCGATTAACCTCTTCACCTTTGGCAGTAAGCATAATAATAGGAGTTGATTTCTTCTCACGTAGCTCACGGCAAACTTCCATTCCATCTTTTCCAGGCATCATGAGATCTAATAAAATGAGATCATACTCATTTTTCAAAGCCTTTTCTAACGCGATATCTCCATTGTCTGCTTCTTCAATTACATAATTTTCACGTTCTAAATACATTTTAAGTAAACGACGAATTCTTTCCTCGTCATCAACAATCAAAATTCTTGCTTCAGTTTCCATTTTCTTATTCCTCCATTTTCTATTCGAAAGAATATTTTCTATCTACTCATATCGTACATAAAAAAGTCATAATTAGCTATAACATATATCACACTAGTATTCCCTACGTTAGTAAAAGTCAAAAATTCGACACAAAAATTGTAAAAAAACCTTCATCTAGATGATGAAGGCTGCACAATAGTTATGCGTATGAATGTAAACCTGCAATAACTAGGTTTACGAAAATGGTATTAAACATAATGATAAAGAACCCTATAACTGCAAGCCATGCAGATTTTTTACCATGCCAGCCTTTTGAAAGCCTTAGGTGAAGAAACGCTGCATAGAAGAGCCAGGTAATAAGAGCCCAAACCTCTTTTGGATCCCAGCCCCAGAATCGAGTCCAAGCAATTTGTGCCCAAATCATTGCAAATATTAATGCACCTAATGTAAAGATTGGAAATCCAATTGCAACCGAACGATAACCAATTTCATCAGTGAGGTCTAGATTTAATCTTTTCGTTAGAGGTTGCAATGCTGCACCTACACGTTTCCGTAAAATCAAACGCAATAATCCATATAGAATTGATCCTGCTATTATTGACCAAAGAACAGTATTTACTTTTCTAGCACTTAGGATTGCCGGTAATTCAACCCCGCTTGAAAACTTGCCGTCAGTTAATAATTCTCCTTCATTCGGTACAACCAATGCGGGTAAAGTATATACCATCTCAGCTTCTATTCCTTCTTTATCTACCCACGAGAATACTGATTCATATTTCATTGCACCGAACGTTGTAGAAACAGCAACGAATCCTACAACCACAACTAGTATATACATAACGAATTCTAACCAAAACGTTTCTTTGCTCTTAACAGATTGATCCACACCCTTTAATAGATAGAGGATTCCAGCAACAAAGCTAATGGAAAGAATAGCTTGGCCTAGTGCTGCTGTCGTAACATGAATATGAAGCCAGTCACTTTGCAAAGCTGGTATGAGTGGAGAAATTTCTCTTGAAAACATACTTCCATATGCAATAATTAAGAGTGCAACTGGTAATGTAAATAGTCCTAAAATGCTAGTTTTGTATATAAAATAAATGATGATAAACGCTAGAACTAACATCATCCCAAAGAACGTAATAAACTCAAATAGGTTACTTACTGGTGCATGTCCTGCTGCAATCCAGCGTGTAATAAAATATCCTGCCTGTGCAACAAATCCAATTATAGTGATGACAATCCCAATATGTGACCATCGGTTATAGCCATTCATGCTTTTTTTATCACGAATTGCGCCACCAAAGATAAATGTTGCTACAAGATAGAGAATAAAAGCAGCGTAAAGAAGATTTGAACTTAATTCAGCCATTTTTATCCCTCCTTATTTTCCTTATTTTTAGCATCAACTTGATCAACAGGTTCAGCGATTCCAGTGTCTGCTATAACAAATCGTATTTCATTTTTCAGACCAAACCAGTTTTTATTGGTATGACCCGCAATAATAACTTCATTATCTTTTCTCTGAATCCAAATCCGACGATGATGCCAATAAGACCCTTGGATAACCCCAATCATAAAGATAGCACCACCTAGAGCTAGTATCCATAATGTAAAGTCTCGTCTAACCGTTAAGCCGGATACATTCTTCATATCAACACCAGCAAAAGCCATTTTATACTTATTATCACCAAGTGGTTCTATGTTTTGCTGAATTGCTACGAAACTAATTTCTCCTTCTGGTTTATCTGGAGCATACATCTTAAATACAAATGCTGGGTTATTTGGGATCTTTGTTTTAGTAGCTGGCTCGCCCTTATCATTAAAAAAGAAGTCTGGAAAATAACTTGCGAGCTCAATAGAATACCCGTTACCTAAATCATATTTTTCTTGTGGGTCCATTAAATTAATCGTAACTAATCCCAAGTCCTCGTTCGTCTCTTTGTCTACCATATTGAATGACATTGAACTAAATTCATTCAATTTGTAATCAACCTGATAGACTGCATAATGATCATGCTTTAAAGGTTCGTTCACTCGAATTTCATGAGATTTGACTTCTTTTAATTCTGGTTCAACCCCAGGTATGATTTCATCTGTACGTTCGTATAAGGTTACATCAGTTTGGAAGTTTTTTACAACCATAGAATTTCCAGCAATGTCAATTGCCTCATCGAAAACTTCCTTTTCTTTGCCTTTCTCATACACTTCTACTATGAATCGTTCACTCTCTAGATAGTATTTTCCATCCGTACCAGGAACACTAGCAGTTTCACCTTCACGAAGCCAAAGAACCTCGTCTATATACATTCCCGGAACAAAACGAAGCATGGCACCAATCAGGAACAGGATGAGACCGCAATGATTTACATATGGGCCCCACCTTGAGAAACGACCTTTTTCAGCTAAGATATTACCATTTTCTTCACGAACAGAATAACGTTTTTTCTTTAGTTTTTCTTTTACTATTTCAAAGTCAGTATCTATATTCTCAACAGTATTTTTCCCATAGACACGCTGTCTCTTTAAGAAGCTCTCATGACGTGTAACACCTTGTTTCTTTAACGCCTTATATAAAGGAACAACGCGGTCTATACTACAGATAATTAAAGAAATACCGAGCATTGCAATAAGAATCATGTACCACCATGATCCGTAGAGGTTGTGGAAACCTAATTGGTAGTATAATCTTCCCGTTATTCCGTATTCTTGTTCATAGAAGTCAGCTGGGCTCATCGCTGGAGGTATGTATAATTCCTGAGGGTAAATCGTCCCAAGTGCTGAAGCCACTAATAGTATAACGATTATCCATATGCCAACTTTAACAGATGAAAAGAAGTTCCATATTTTATCAACGATGGATTTATTATAGGTTTGAGAGCGTCTTGCACTTCCCTCATACCTCATATCTAGTAATTGCTTTTTGTCCTTACTATCCTGACTTTCTTCTTCGCTTTGGACAGGTTTACCACAAGCCTCACAAAAAATTGTACCGTGTGGATTCACATGTCCGCATTCGCATTTTACATTTTCCATAAAAATAACTCCCTATGGCTTTATTTGCTCCATATAATCTTTTACCATCTTGCTTGTCATCTCACCAGTGATTATTTTAACAACTTTCCCATCTTCATCAATTAATAAAGTTGTTGGTAATGGGTCAATTCCATAGGCATTTAACAACTGATTTCCCTTATCAATAACTACAGGAAATGATAATTCATATTTTTTAATAAAATTATTAACGCTGAATTTCGGTTCACCGACATTTATTGCGATGACCTCCACTCCTTGATCCTTGTATTCCTGATAATATGTATCAATGTATGGGAATTCTCGTTGACAAGGCTCACACCATGTACCCCAGAAGTTCAAAAACACACCTTTTTCCCCTCTATATTCTGACAAATGGTGTTCCTTCCCATCTAAATCCGTAACAACAAAATCAGGTGCCATATCCCCAACTACAACCTTTTCCTTGCTCGTAAAAAAATTGATATACAAGGTATACACTAGTGCAGCGGCGAGAAGTGATAAAATGATTGTCCGAATTACTAATCGTCGCTTTTTCTTGTTCATGGTGATCTCCCTTTTTTATTAGATTAGATGTGTGCATCCCATGCCATTATAGCACTATATAAGAAACCTTCATCGCCAAGAATTTGAAGGTTATGTGACAATTGAGAATCATTATTGACGAGCTACCAAAACATAGGTTTCATGAAACTTTAGCAGAACGTTTCCTTCAGCTAAAGTTTCATATATTTTTGTTTTTGTTATCTAATTACAATTCCCTTTATAAACGGTTATCCTTTGTACTAGCTAAAGCCCTTAATTGTTTTACCTCATGTGGTAGTAATTCTCTAAATTCACCCGTATGTAAACCTTGAAGTGTTAAAAAGCCAAATCTTTCTCTTTTTAGCTTCATTACCTGGTGACCGATTGCTTCAAACATTCTCTTGACCTGTCTGTTTCTACCTTCATGAATGCTGATTTCAATAATCGAGGTTTGTTTGCGCTTGTCCATTGAAATTAGCTTAACCCTTGCAGGGGCAGTCTTTCCATCCTCCAGCATGATGCCTCTTTCTAATTGACGCAGCTTTTCCTTAGGAGGAATTCCCTTTATTTTTGCAACATACACTTTTTCCATCTCATATTTTGGATGCGTTAATATGTTTGCAAACTCACCATCATTCGTTAGTAACAGCAAGCCAGACGTATCATAATCAAGTCTTCCAACTGGATAAATACGTGCTTTAACTTCTGGAAAAAAGTCCGTTACAACCTTTCTCCCTTTATCGTCACTCACACTCGAAATCACAGAACGTGGTTTATAAAATAAATAATAAACAGGCTCTTCCCTCTCAAGTGGAATGCCGCTTACCTCGATTTTATCATTTGAGCCGACCTTAATCCCAAGCTCCTTCACAACTTTTCCATTTACTTTAACATGGCCTGCAGTAATTAGTTCTTCTGCCTTTCTCCGTGAAGCTACACCTGCATGTGCAATTACCTTCTGTAAACGTTCCATCTATGCTCACCCCTTAAACATCTTACTTGTTTCTTTGTGTTTGTACAAGATAAAAACACTAACTAGTATGCCCATCCCAGAACTTTCCTAAATAAAAAAAGGAAAACACGCTTATCACATGTTTTCCTTAACCAAATATTAATGTAACAACAACTATACTTGCAATGATACCGACTAAATCTGCTAAGAGTCCTACCTTTAGTGCATCTCCCATTTTCTTAATACCTACTGCTCCAAAATATACAGTTAAAATATACAGTGTTGTATCCGTACTACCTTGCATGGTAGCAGCCAATCTTCCGATAAAAGAATCCGGACCATATGTAGCAATTAAGTCAGTAGTCATTCCTAAAGCTGCTGTCCCCGAAATTGGCCTTATAATTGCAAGCGGCGCAACCTCTGCTGGAAACCCAACAAATTCGAGAGCTGGTCGGATTAAATTAATGAAAAACTCCATTGCACCAGAAGCTCTGAAAATAGAAATGGATACTAACATCCCAACTAAGAACGGTATGATAGAAAAGGATATTTTAATTCCTTCCTTTCCTCCCTCAACAAACGTTTCATACGTTGGAATCCTTTTAAAGGTTCCATATAAAAGGATAAATCCTATAATCACAGGTATAAGCCAAAGAGATATAGAGTTTATTATCGTCATTCTGGCCCTCCACCCTTCTTCACTCGTCGATAATGGAAATACCGATCGATTAATATCGCCGCTATTGTTGAAAACATCGTTGCTATCAGAGTTGTTCCAACAATCTCAGTTGGATTTGTAGATTCATAAGTCATCCTGATCGCAATTACAGTTGTAGGAATCAGTGTTAGACTCGACGTGTTAATTGCTAGAAACGTGATCATTGAACGACTAGCAGAACTACTCCCACCATTAAGTTCTCTTAACTGTTCCATCGCTTTAATTCCCATAGGTGTGGCTGCATTGCCCAATCCAAACATATTTGCAATCATATTTGAAAGAATATAGCCCATTGCCGGATGTTCTACCGGAACCTCGGGAAATAAACGTCTAACTAATGGACGAAATAATTTTGATAGCTTATCTAACAATCCAGCTTCTTGCGCAATTCTCATCAAGCCTAGCCAAAATACGAGGACACTAATTAAGCCAATACAAATGGTGACAGCTTCTGATGCCCCTTTAAAGATAGCCTCATTTACCTCACTAATTGTTCCATTAACTATAGCAAAGATTATTCCGATAATTGTCATTGCAACCCATATAATATTGACCATCGTTATCTAACCCCTAGAATTACTAGAAAAATACTTCTGAGAGTTTCCCAGAATGTTTCCTTAGGCTTGTTGGAGTTACCGTTATCAAAATATATTGGCATTTCTTCAATCGTCTTATCACCAAGATTTACAGTAAGTGTCCCTACTATATCGGGAACATTTTCTGGTTTACGCCACTTCTTATTATCAGGTTCTAGGAAACTTATATCGAGCCTTACATCTTCCTTCTCTTTTTCTGTGAGTGGGTACTTAAACTCGTGATCTACAAAAACTTTACCTCTGTAAAAACTATGGTCCGTTTGTAATTCTCCATCATCAACGACTTCTACTAAATCATACGATTTAAACGCATGATTAAATAGATTCATATGGTCATTCCAGTCATCCGAAGCGTTTATCGTTACAGCAATTAACTCAGTTCCATCCTTTGCTGCTGTCGAAACTAAAGTACGTTTTGCTCGTTTGGTGTATCCTGTTTTACCGCCTGTACTATACTTATACAGCTGTGTCAGTAACTTATTTTTATTTCTCCAAACACGATCCCATTTTTCATTCGGATTTGGCGCCCGATAGACCTTTGTCCCAGATATCTCCCTAAATTTTTCATTTGTCATTGCATATCGCGTTAATATAGCCATATCATATGCAGATGAAAAATGGTTTTCATGGTCATCTAGGCCGTGAGGATTCGCAAATTCAGTATTTTGCATCCCTATCTCCGCAGCTTTTTGATTCATTAGAAATACAAAGCCCTCTAGACTCCCTCCCACATGTTCAGCAATAGCTACCGCAGAATCATTACCAGAACGAAGCATCAATCCATAAACTAAATGTTCGAGTTTAATTTCTTCGTTTGGCTGCAAATATAAGGAGGAGCCTTCGGTACCTACAGCTTTGTTACTTACCTTCACCATATCCTCGAGTTTCCCAGATTCAATGGCAATAATAGCGGTCATTATTTTTGTTATACTTGCGATTCTCATCCGTTGATGAGCATTTTTTTCATACAATATCCTACCTGACTCTTGTTCTATTAAGATGGCACCTTTTGCGCTAACAGAAAGTGCACTCGTCTTTTGTGGTAATAAACCTATGAGAACCATAGCTATAATGAGTAGTGTCAAAACTTTTCTGCGAAAAAATGTCATTCGATCCCCGTCCCTTTAGCTGTTTTGTAAAAGTGTATGCACTACATGTCCAACTATATGAATAAAATATGTACAAACTACGAAAATCGTAAGGTGTCTGCTATCGGCGACAAACACAAGAAATGCGCTACAGAAGGCGTTATTTGCATTCTAAAGCGATTTGCTTGTATTCTCGACCCTATGGTGCCTGAAGATAGACACCAAAAACAACAAAAAAACTGACCAAGACTTGGTCAGTATTGTCATGTTAATATTGCTTCCATTGTAATTTGGATGCTTCTCGATAACGATGATCAACTTCGTCCCAATTTACGATATTCCACCAATTTTTCACATAATCTGCACGAACATTTTTATATTGTAGATAATAGGCATGTTCCCAAACATCCAATACGAGTAAAGGAATTGTATCCCATTGTGTCAGTAGCTGATGACGTTCTGATTGCAGAATCTCCAAGCGTCCGGCTCTTGGTGACCAGACAAGAATCGCCCACCCTACACCTTCCACCTTATTTGCCGCTTCACTGAAATGTCTCTTAAACACTTCAAAGCTACCAAAATCTCGATTAATCTGACGAAGGAGGTCACGCCCTGGCATCCCCCCACCTTTCGGTTTCATTACATTCCAAAAAATAGTGTGTAAATAATGACCTGAACCATGAAAAGCAGCTTCTCTCTCCCAATGCTTTAGTAAATCATAATCCCCTGTGTCACGTGCCTTTTCCATCATTTTCTCCGCCTTGTTTAAACCCTCAACGTAGCTTTTATGGTGTTTGTCATGGTGGAGCCTCATAATTTCTTCAGAAATGTAAGGTTCTAATGCATCATAGTCATAGGGCAGAGGTGGTAAAGTATGTTGGCCAATACCAACCCTTCTTATCTCTTGGTATAATTCGGTTCCTCCCACTTCTTCTGCAAAGCGAACTCCTGTATCATATAGTTTCTTTACTTGTTCATGTAATGCTAATAGATCAGTAGATATTCGTTCTTTATCTCGGGAATCAAGAAATTCCGCAAAACTGGAAATTTTTGTTTGAAGCTCTTTATTATTTACATGTTTAAATTGCTTTTTAAACTCTCCAAACCATTGTTTAACATCTTCTATATATCTCTCTGAATGACCCATTGTAGTCCTCCCTCAGCTTTAATCGTCACTATCCTATGCGTGTTACCGATATTCGTGACATAAAGTTGTTGAAAGCTCAGCCTTTTTTCATTTCTTCGTCCACAATATGATGAAACAATGAAAAAAGGAACCCAATTGTGTTACACATTACAATTGGGTTCCTCTTTTATGTCTGTTCAGTATTTACAAAAGGTGATTTCACTTCAAAGCTTTTTTTGTGATGGAGATGTGTAAATATTTCTTTTAGTCTATCCAGTTGAATACCTTTAAACTGTTCTTCAAATTGCTTTTGATCATTGATATATAGACGTTTACGGTTCCGGAAACTGGGGTTCTTTAGCAAGCAAACGATCGCAACAAGGTCTTTAAAGTGCACTTCATTCGTATCAATTGTATAGACTGGATCTTCAGTGAAAGGAGTAAACGTTGTAAATTGTTCCTCAAAATAACGCAAGTAAAGAACTTGGAACCTCTTTTCTTCCCCATCTTCAACAAAAACGACTTCAGATTGGTTAAAAAAATCCTCGAACGTGTTTTTTAGTGTTTTTTCAAGCTCAAATCCGCTACAATTTTTAATTAACACATTTCCACCCCACTAACCACCATTTTCCAACTTGATAACTACATATTACCATAGGAAACGTTAGATGGGCGAATTATTTTGAATCTTCTATCGTTTCTTGAAACCGTTCAAAAAAGAGGTCAGCTTCCTCTTGTACATATTCTTCATCAATTTTTTCAGGAAGCGGAGGTAGTTCTTTCAATGTCTTTAGTCCAAAATACTCTAAGAACTCCTTTGTTGTACCATATAAAATAGCTCTTCCAGTACCTTCGACACGTCCAACTTCCTTAATTAAAGCTTTCGCTATTAATGTTTGAATCGGTCTTTCCGTCTTAACCCCACGAATTTCTTCAACTTCCGCTCGAGTTATTGGTTGGCGATAGGCAATTATCGCAAGAGTTTCTAAAGCGGCCTGTGAGAGCGAAGTAGTTGTAGGTGATTCTACAAGCTTTTTGAGATAAGCAGCATGTTCTTTTTTTGTTGTAAGTTGATAAGTACCTGCTACTTCGGTTAAATTAATGCCTCTTCCTACCTGGGTGTAATCATCCTTTAACTCATTGATGATATCAAGTGCGGTGCTCTCATCTATTTCTAAAACGATTGCCACCTGTTTTAAGGTTAAACCTTCATCGCCAGCAGCAAATAATAGCCCTTCGACAATCGCCTTCCAATCAATTAATTTCATTCTTAACATCCCTTTCCAAGCTCGAAATATAGATTTCTGAAAAATTATTCTGTTGCTCAATTAACACAGCATTATTTTTCATTAATTCAAGAAGCGCGAGGAATGTAACAACAATATGGTTTTTATCATGGAACGGAAACAACTCTGTGAATTTCTTTTTCCCGCGAATACCTCTTAGTTCTTTGATGATTTCTTCCATCCTTTTTTCGATGGGAATTTCCTGTCGTGTTATTCTTGTTGCTAATGGTTTCTGTAATTTTTTTCGGCGTAGTAGCTTTTGAAATGCTCCTAACATGTCGTAAATATTAACATCTAATGAATAGTTAACGGGAACATCCTTAGTGAAGTCACTTAAATCACTTGGAGGCTTTGTAAACAATTGAGATCGTTCTTCTTCTAAGTGCTTTAAATCTTCTGCAGCATTTTTATATTTGCGATATTCAATTAACCGATTCATTAAATCTTCACGCGGGTCCTCTTCCATTTCAAATTCGGACTCGCCTTCAAATAGCTCTTCTTCTTGCTTTGGAAGCAACATTTTACTTTTAATAGCCAAGAGAGTCGCAGCCATGACTAGATATTCACTTGCAATATCTAGCTGTAATTCTTTCATTGCATGTATATATACTAAGTATTGTTCCGTAATTTCAGCTACCGGTATATCATATATATCAATTTCTAAACGATTAATTAAATGTAAAAGAAGGTCTAAAGGACCCTCAAAAGAGTCAATTTTTACGTTGTAATGTAAATCCACGCTCATCCCACCAAAAATACCCTTCATGACAATTTCATATTTTTATATTTTAACACAATCTTTAGTATAGAACATATTTAACATTCAAGCTATATAAGGTTTATGGATATTTGTCCCACAAATAATTTTAAAAAATATGGTGGATATAGACACTCGCCCACACAAGAAGTAGTAAAAGTCATACTATAACTGTGTACCAAGAAAAATTAAGGAGGTAATATAAATGGGAGACGGATATAACTTCGGAGGCGGTTTTGCCTTAATCGTAGTATTGTTTATTCTATTAATTATTGTTGGAGCTGCTTGGTTCTAAAATAAAAAAAAACGGTGATTAATAAAGTGTTCGGCTAGCTGCTGAACACTTTATTTTTCCATGTTTTGGTTACATAATTATGTTAAACTACACATACATAGTGATAAAGGAGATGTTATGCCACTTGTACCCACAAGCATTTATTGACTATTTACTTCACTTTCACTGTGACCGTGACTATTTTGAATGCCATGAGGTCTTAGAGGAGCATTGGAAAAAAAAGCCTATCCCTGAGCGAAGCATATTCTGGGTTGGATTAATTCAGATTGCCGTGTCCCTTTATCATCACCGTCGTGGTAACTTACCAGGTGCCTTACGCATGATGAAAAGTGCATGGTCCATATGTAAAGATCAAAAGGACGAATTGGCTCGGCTTGGTTTCCAGGTTGATAAGTTGGTTGTGTTGCTAGATAAAAAAGTTCACGACATCAAAAGAGGTGAACCATACGAAAGCATCAATTTACCACTTGAAAACAATTTACTTACAACTTGTTCTAATCTTGCTTCACAATCGGGATTGTCGTGGGGTGTAGCTAGTGATTTATCCAATAAACAATTAGTCCATAAGCATAAATTACGTGACAGAAGCGATATCATTGCCGAAAGAGAGGAACAAATTAGACATAAAAGAAAGCTTAGACAGATTCAAAAGCCTCCAAATTAAAAAGGACAGTCCTAAGACTGTCCCTCTATACATTTCTCATCCTCTGAAAAATCGCATTTTTCAAAAAAGGCTGCGGTATTTTCATTTGGCTTTAATTCACGTTCTGGAAAATGCTCTTTTAATGCCTTCACCATCTTTTTCCCTATGCCTTGAAATCGATGGGATGGGTTTACACATATGTGTTGAATTTCCACAAGATTCCCGTCATGGATTGTTGTTCCGATAATTCCTACAATATCTTCTTCTTTCCATAAGAATAACTGCTGTGTATCATCTTCTTCATATTGCTTCATAGTTGCTTGCAGATTCTTAAGGTCCTTTTCGGTCGGCATGAATGAAAGAAGCCCCATTGCGATTTTCTCATAATTCTTTTTATAACGAATTAACATATAAATCCCTCATTATCGAAAAACTTTCCAACTAGTATATCTCACAGTGATCTATACTACTATTGGACTAACCCCTAATACATTTATTAAGAGTATCATTTTCCATCTTATTTTTCCAGTGTCTTTTTGGAATACCCTTAAATTTAAATTATATCCAAAACCTTCCAAATCTATTCAATCGTAATCTTATTACTCAAATGAACGCGAAAGATTTGCCATTTCAATCGCAGAAACAGCAGAATCCCACCCCTTATTTCCGGCTTTTGTCCCTGCTCTTTCGATTGCTTGTTCAATTGTTTCAGTTGTTAATACCCCAAACATCACAGGTTTTCCTGTTTCAAGTGTTATTTTCGATAACCCCTTCGCTACTTCGTTACAAACATAATCATAATGAGTCGTTGATCCTCTAATAACTGTGCCCAATGCGATTACTGCATCATATTTGCTCGATTCAGCCATTTTTTTTGCAATTAAAGGAATTTCAAAAGCCCCAGGTACCCAGGCAATTTCAACATCTTCATCAGCCACACCATGCCTCTTCAATCCATCCAACGCTCCGCTTAAAAGCTTCGCCGTAATAAATTCATTAAAACGTGCTACAACAACCCCTATTCGTAATCCTGTGCCAACTAAGTGTCCTTCATAAATTTTATTCATAATCATCCTCCTATGTTATCGGGTATTTTCTTCATTTTTAAAAAAATGTTTCATTGCCTATTCATTAAATGTAAGATACTCATATTGTTTGCGATATCGGATTAATTCCTCAACAGTAATCATTTTAAGATTATGGTCACTTGCTATTTTTTGCAGGTCAGGAACTCTTGCCATCGTTCCGTCTTCTTTTACTATTTCACAAATAACTCCAGCAGGTTTAGCTCCACAAAGAATAGCTAAGTCAACTGCTGCTTCTGTATGTCCAGCTCGACTAAGGACCCCACCATCTTTTGCGATTAAAGGAAAGACGTGCCCTGGTCTCTTAAAGCTAGATGCAGTTGATTCTGGGTTTAGCAACTCCCTAATGGTCGTGGCTCGTTCAAATGCACTAATTCCAGTCGTTGTACTTTCATGGTCGATACTGACTGTAAAAGCCGTACCGTGTGGGTCCGTATTTTCGGATACCATTGGATTAAGATTCAATTTTTCAGCTAAGGACTTCGTAATTGGTGTGCAAACAAGCCCACGACCATGTGTAATCATAAAATTTATGCTTTCTGGTGCAATATTCTCGGCCAGAGCGATGAAATCTCCTTCGTTTTCACGATTTTCATCATCGCTTACGATTATTATTTTGCCTTGCTTCAAATCTAAAAGTGCATCTTCAATTGAGTTAAACATTGCAAATCCCCCTTCCTTATTTAAATCCGTGTTCTTCTAAAAAACTTGAGGTTATGGTTGATTTCATTGTTTTTTTATTTTCAAATGTTCGTTGCATATATTGGTTTATATATTTTCCAAGCATGTCACACTCAACATTCACGATGTCACCAACACCTTTATTACGAAGGATTGTTTCTGATAACGTATGGGGAATTAGTGAGAGAGTAAATGATTTTTCAGTAAGTCCAAAAATCGTTAAACTCGTTCCATCAACTGCTACTGAACCTTTATATATCAGATATTGTACAATCTCCTCAGAAACCTTAATCTCATAATAAATTGCATTCCCTCTTGGCTGTTTTCTACTAATTTTTCCGACCCCATCAACATGTCCAGAAACAATATGACCTCCAAAGCGTCCGCCCGCAGCCATTGCCCTCTCCAGATTAACAGCAGAATTTACTTGTAAATCACGTAACGATGTTGACTCCACCGTTTCTGGCATTACATCTACCGTGAATCCATCGGCTGTAAATTCAGTTACTGTTAAGCAAACCCCATTAACCGCTATACTGTCACCGAGGTGGACATCCTCTAGTATCTTTTTTGCTTGAATCACCATCTCTACCGATTCCTGAGATCCATTTATCGCCTTAATTTGCCCAATTTCCTCAACTATTCCTGTAAACATGTATTCACCTCTGTTTCGGTTCAGCTACAACTTTTATGTCGTTACCGACTAGTTCCACAGATTTAATGTTTAATTGTAGTGCTTCATTAATTGATTGGATTCCAGCTCCACCAATAGCTGTAGGTGCTTGCTTGCCCCCAATTAGTTTTGGTGCAAGATATAGAATTACTTGATTAATGGCTTTTTCCTTTAGAAAGCTACCATTCACTTCTGCCCCACCTTCAACAAAAACGGAGGAAATACCTTCTTCAGCAAGTAGTGTAAGCACCGAACTAATCGATAGGCTGGACTCTTGTAACTGAAGGACCCTTACACCTTTTTTATCTAAAAATGAATTAATTCTCTCTTTACCCACTTTATTTGTTACGACAATCCATGTCTCGGCCATACCATCATTCACAACCTGTGAATCTAATGGTGTCCTTAAAGTCGAGTCTAAGATTATCCGAATAGGGTTTTTTCCTGTACCATTTGGAAGTCTAGTTGTTAAACTTGGGTTATCCACAAGCACTGTATTAACCCCGACGAGAATGGCGTCGTGGATACTTCGATATAAATGCACATCACTTCTTGCAGCCTCACCTGTAATCCATTTGCTCTCACCACTCACAGTGGCAATCTTTCCATCCAAAGTAGTCGCAGATTTTAAAGTAACATAAGGAACTTTTTTATCCAGGTAATGATAGAATACAGCGTTTAACTCATCTGCTTGTTCCTTGCATACACCAACCTCTACTTCAATCCCCGCTGCTTTTAATTTTGCAATACCATTTCCAGCAACCAAGGGGTTTGGATCTGTTGTCGCAATAACCACTCGTTTGACTTGATTATTTACCAATAAATCCGCACATGGTGGGGTTTTACCATGGTGACTACAAGGCTCCAAGGTAACATAGACCGTTGCGTTATGTGCTTTATCACCGGCCATACGTATAGCATGGACCTCAGCATGAGGTTCTCCTGCTTTTAAGTGTGCGCCAATGCCGACAACTCGTCCTTCATTCACAACAACTGCACCCACAACTGGGTTTGGTGTTGTTTGACCAACACCAGCACTTGCCACATTTATCGCTAAATTCATGTAATCCTGATCTCTCACTAATAACACTCCTTTCTCTTATCATGTACTTGTAGCGTGTTTCCAATCTTCGTTTGTAAAAAGAAAAAGACCTCGGATAATCATTCCGGGGTCTTTGTGGATGTAATTAAAGTATCAAAATATGTATTTTTGCCCAACTCAAATAAAGGTATCATGGACAATTTTTTTCACATACCGTACTAAAATCCTTCTCCCATCCAGACTTTAACTGTCGGCCTTGGATTCTCACCAAAGTCCACCATTTTAACTAAAATCAAAGTTTTATGACTACATTGAGCCTATCAACATCAAAAGTTGATATTAAAATGGGTCACGGGCTTAGAACAATTGTTCATCACCGTCGGTAAGGAATTTCACCTAACCCCGAAGGAAACATATTTAATTAGTTTAGCGATTTAGAACAGTATAATATACTACTTGTATTTTGTCGAATTATTCACTTTCCCATACTATTAAGAAAACGTCATTGATTTATATTTAAACAATAAAAATCCAATAAATGAATCCCCATGCCAAAGATAGTATAAGGAGCATGAAAAGTACAATCCATCTTCCTTTTCCCATTTAGTCTCACCTCATGCACTATTATAGGACAAAAAAAGAAAAAGACACAACAGAAGACTTGTTGTGTCTTGTATCTTACTATCTAATTATTCTTCCCAAACTTTAACTTCTTTCATAACGTCACCTTGTTTAATCCGGTAAACTGATTCCAACCCTTCTATTACTTGACCGAATACTGTATGTACTCCATCTAGATGAGGTTGTGGCTCATGGACGATGAAAAATTGACTTCCACCAGTGTCTTTTCCAGCATGTGCCATGGATAATGCTCCTGCTACATGCTTATGTGGATTTCCTTCAGTTTCGCATTTTATAGAATATCCTGGTCCACCAGTACCGTTACCACGTGGGCAACCACCTTGGGCAACAAAACCTGGGATTACTCGGTGAAATGTTAAACCATTATAAAACCCTTCGGTAGCAAGCTTTTCAAAGTTTTCTACAGTCCCAGGTGCTTCATTTGGATATAGCTCAATTACAATTTTTTCTCCGTTTTCAAATTCGATGCTAGCTTTTTTCATTTGAAACCTCCGCTCATTTTCTTTCGTCCATATGTATAGACGAGTTCATTTTACTATAAATGATTCGAATAATCCAACCTGAAAGGAAGTGTTTTCCTCTAAAGACAGACAAAAAGATATATTTGGTTAAGAATAATGTATAATAAGTACGATGAAGTACCTGTTTTGAAAATTAAAGGAGGAAATAATTTTGAGATATAAAATTATACTCACGTTTTTACTCGTATTTTCACTCATTTTTCCATCACTCAGTTTCGCAGACGCTGCACCAGGAGATGTGATTATTACACTTGGCGAAAACCTGACAGAATCACAGAAAGAGGCCATTTTAAAAGAAATGAATGCGCCAGAGAACCCTCAAATTGTCATTGTTACAAACGAGGAAGAGCATCAGTATCTCGGTAACTACATACCCAAGGCTAAGATTGGGACACGAGCATTATCTTCAGCTTCTATCACAATTGGAGAAGAAGGATCTGGATTAGATGTTACTGTTACTAAAAATATCACAACAATTACAGAAGAAATGTATGCTAATGCACTAATTACTGCTGGTGTAAAGGATGCTAAAATTTTCGTAACGGCACCTGGTAATGTTTCAGGAACAGCCGCTCTAACAGGATTAATTAAGGCCTATGAAATTTCGTCCGACATCGTAATTCCCGAAGATGTAAAGCAAGCCGCCAATGAAGAAATGGTAGAAACGACGAAATTAAGTGAGAAATTCGGTGCTGAAGATGCCGCAGCTTTAATGGCAAAAATTAAGGATGAAATCGCAAAAAACGCACCAAAAAATGATGAAGAACTTCGCACAATTATTATTAATGCAGCTAATGATTTAGGCATTACACTTACAGATGCAGACATAGCACGTCTAATGGATTTATTTAATAAGTTAATGGAACTAAATATTGACTGGAACCAAGTTGGAGAACAGTTGCATCTAGCTAAGGAAAAGTTAACAAACTTCCTTGGTTCAGAAGAGGGCCAAAACTTTTTAGATAAGCTTAAAGAATTCTTTGTCAACCTTATTGACGCAATTAAAAATTTCTTCAAATAATGAATTAGTAAAAACCCACGAATTTATTTTCGTGGGTTTTATGGGTATTACTACTTATTCTGTTACTTTTGATTTTAAAGGAATGTCTAATCTTACAAGATCCTCATAATTTTCTCGTTGAACAACAAGCTGTGCTTCCCCATTTTCTACAAATACAACTGCAGGTCTTGGGATTCGATTATAGTTGTTAGCCATTGAGTAACCATATGCACCTGTACAGAAAACAGCTAACATGTCATCTGAGTTTGCTTTTGGTAATGGTAAATCCCAAATAAGCATATCCCCAGATTCGCAACATTTCCCAGCAACTGATACAGTTTCTTCAATCGGATCCTTAACTCGATTAGCTAAGACTGCCTCATATTTTGCTTGATATAATGCAGGTCTAATATTATCTGTCATACCTCCATCGATTGCAAGATAGTGGCGGATGTTAGGTACTTCTTTACGAGAACCTACTGAATAAATGGTTGTTCCAGCATCTCCGACAATTGATCTACCTGGCTCGATCCAGATTTCAGGAATGTCAATGGAGAGCTCATCAGCAAGTTTCTTAACTTCACCAATAATAGCTTCAACATATTCGGAAGCTGGAAGTGGTTTATCCTCTTCCGTATAGCGGATACCAAAGCCTCCACCTAAATTTAATACCTTAGGTACAAAATTAAAACGTTCATTCCAATTCTTTAGTTTAGCAAACATCTTCTGAGCAGCAAGTAAAAATCCTGTTGTCTCAAAAATTTGCGAGCCGATATGAGAATGAATCCCTAACAAGTTTAAAGATTCTGAATGTAGAGCTTGTTCAACAGCTTGGTCGGCCTGTCCATTCTCTAATCCAAATCCAAACTTAGAATCTTCTTGTCCAGTCGTTATATAATCATGGGTATGTGCTTCAACTCCAGGAGTTACGCGCAATAAGACTTTAGCATTTGCATTGTTCTCGAGACAAACTTGTTCTAATAATGATAGTTCATAAAAGTTATCAACAACAATACAGCCCACTTTATTTTTAATCGCCATATCTAATTCTTCATAACTTTTGTTGTTTCCATGAAAATGAATACGCTCTACTGGGAATCCAGCTTGTAGTGCTGTATATAATTCTCCTCCCGAAACAACATCGAGTGAGAGTCCTTCCTCTTCCGCTAATTGAATCATTGCAATTGTTGAAAAGGCTTTACTTGCGTATGCTACTTGAGCTGAGACATTTAGTCTTTTAAACGTTTCGCGAAAACCTCTTGCACGTTCTCTGATAAGTGCTACGTCGTACACATATAAAGGTGTGCCATATTGTTTCGCTAATTCTACTGTGTCTACTCCACCAATTTCTAAGTGGTTTTTTTCGTTTACTTTGCTTGTTCCATGCAAATACATAAATTCCCCTCGTTCCTTCAAAGTGTGTACTCATCAGAGCCCTATATAAGGTACCTTTTTCAAAACGTACCTATTGCTAAAAGAAAGACAGCCGATACATATAGTCATCAGCTGTCTTTATCTTTTTAACGCTGTGCTATGAAAAATAGATTAACACATCGTTTTATATGGTGCAACTATTGTTTGAACGGTTTTTGAGGGTGTACAATACTTGGTCTTAACTTCGCTCCAGGTACAGAACTACGTATTAATATTTGCATAAGCGCTTTTCCATTAAACGGTAAAAACGGCCATAAATATGGAGTATTTAGGGACCTAATGCTTGCTAATAACAAGACGTAAACTGTACAACCAATAATAAATCCTGGTACCTTAAAAATAGCAACAAGCACTAATAAAAATAATCTTGCAATTTTATTTGCAGCACTTAATTCATAACTAGGCGTAGCAAATGTACCGACGGCTGCAACGGCTACATATAGGATGACCTCGGGACCGAACAATCCAACATCAATAGCAATTTGACCTATTAGTGCCGCTGCAATTAAACCCATTGCAGTTGATAACGGTGTAGGCGTATGTATAGCCGCCATCCTTAAAAATTCTATCCCCATATCCGCAAGAAAGATCTGGACGACAATTGGGATATTTGATTTCTCGTTAGGGCCAATATAATCAATTGCTTTTGGAATCATATCTGGCTCTAGTACTAATAAGAACCAGAGCGGTAGCAGAAAGATTGAAGCTAATATTCCGAGAAACCTTATCCACCGTAATAAGGTACCAACAGCAGGGGCTTGTCTGTATTCTTCTGCATGTTGTACATGATGAAACATCGTAGTCGGGGTAATGATTACACTAGGTGATGTATCTACCATTATAACTACGTGACCCTCCAGTAAATGGGTAGCTGCAACATCTGGGCGTTCTGTATATCTCACTAATGGGTACGGATTATAACCTTGATTTACAATAAACTCCTCAATTGTCTTATCAGCCATTGTTAAACCATCAACATTTATTGAATTCAGCTCTTTTTTAATAATGTCAACTAAATCTGGGTTGGCTACATCTTGAATATAGGATATACAAATATCTGTTTTTGACCGTTCTCCAACTTGAATGATTTCATTTCTAAGTCTCTCATCGCGTATCCTTCTTCTAGTCAATGCAGTATTTACAATTAAATTTTCAACATATCCATCACGTGCGCCACGAATCACTTTTTCCGTATCTGGTTCTTCCGGTTGTCTACCCGGATAGCTTCGAACATCAACGGCTATTCCGGAATCTTCCCCTTCTACTAAAAAGAGGATGAGTCCTGAAAGGATTGTATCTACTGCTTCATCTAGATTTTTAATTGTAGACACTTGTTGATGAACAAGTCGATTCTCAATAATACGAAATGCTTGATCAGAACTGTATTCATTATCATTTATATTTACAAGTTCCTCTAAAATTTCAATAATAAATGAAGTATCACATAACCCATTTAAAAAATAGAGATGAACTTCTTTCTTTAAAAGCTTGATTTTTCTAACACCGATGTCAAAATTTCCAGAACCTAAACCTAGTCGTGATTCGAAAAACGTATGGTTACTTTCCAAATCTGGAGAGATTGGAGTCTTTGTTATATTCCTTCCTTTTCCGATCGTAACCACTCCTTTCGAGTATTAGATCCACCGCTTTTCTAGTAATGGGTGCACCCATTTTAATATCATCCTTACGTGCCATTTTTCCAATATCACCAATACCTACAATTATTGGTACATCTAATTCATCTAAGCAATACACAGTATCGCCATTAATACGACCAATATCATATTCTGCTATCCCACTTTTATCGACACCATACTCGGTTAAGTTTCCGTCCCGGTCAATACTTATATCCACCTTGGCCCATTCTGTTTGATGCGTCTTTGAAGCTACTGCTATAATACCGAGTACTTCAATTTTTGAATGCGTCGCCACATACTTTAATGCATGCTCACCCGCTCCTTCGCCTAAATACCCGCTGTCATCAAACATCACAAATACAGGTTCTTGATTAGTTTGGAGAATATATTCAACCATTTGCTTCCCCGATAGAGTTGTCGGGTTTCCTTGGGATTTGGATATACAGCGTCCTCCGACTTCTTTTGCAATAAATTCTAATGTCTTTTGTGCGTATTCATCACCATCTGTTACTAGAATAACTCTTTTTCTAGGTTCATCCATACATTCTATCCTTTCGCTCTGAAAATCAGTGCCACTATGAATGAGAATAATATAGCAGAGGATATACCTGCAGATGTTAATTCAAAGATCCCCATTCCAATTCCAATAAAACCATGTTCTTTCGCACTTTGCATTGCACCATGTAAAAGTGAATGACCGAAACTTGTAATAGGTACAGTCGCTCCGGCACCCGCGAATCTAATTAGGTTGTCATATAAATCAAAACCGTCTAAAATGGTTCCTGCTACAACAAATACACTCATCACATGAGCTGGGGTTAATTTAGCAAAATCAAGTAAAAGCTGTCCAACCAAACAAATTGTTCCACCGACTAAAAATGCATATAAATATTCCATTTTTACTCACCACCTTGAACACGTTCCAAAACTACACCATGTGCTATCGTAGGAATTGTTTCCTTTTGTTGTATCATTGTTGGATTCAGAAGTGCACCTGTTGCAACAATAAATACTTTGTTTAAATTGCCACTAATCAACTCTTTTACAATGTGTCCATATGTAACAATCGCTGAACACGCACATCCACTTCCTCCTGCAAACACTTCCTGATTAGAATGATAGAGCATAAGCCCACAATCATTATGTTTGTTACCTAAATCATATCCTTCTTCTTTAACCAATTCCTTTAATATTGGGCTTCCTACACCGGATAAATCGCCAGTAGCTATTAAGTCATACTCATCTGGTGTCATATTCAAATCCTTAAAATGTCGTACAATTGTATCCGCTGCAGCCGGAGCCATTGCAGAACCCATATCAAAAGGATTTGTAATCCCTAAGTCCGTTACCCTTCCAATTGTTGCTGACGTTATACGAATTGGACCTTTTTCTTTACTCACCAATGCAGTTCCAGCACCAGTTGCGGTATAAGTAGCTGTATCGGGTTTTTGCCCGCCATATTCTGTTGGGTAACGAAATTGTCTTTCAGCTGTCGCATTATGGCTACTTGTTGATGCTAAGATTCTGTTTGCAAATCCAGCGTCAACCAGTGCCGAACCAACTGCCAAAGTTTCCATCGAAGTTGAACATGCACCAAACATACAAAGTAACGGAATTTGATGATGTCTTGCTGCATAATTTGTTGTAATATTTTGATTTAGTAAATCACCCGCTAAAAACAGATCGATATCTTCATTTTTAAGATTGACCTTTTGCAAGCATGTTTCAATTGATTCCTCCATTAATCTGCGTTCTGCAAACTCCCAGGAGTCCTCTCCACAGTGTAATTCCTCATGCTTTGTATCAAAGGTTGAACCTAGTGGACCCTCACTCTCCTTAGGTCCTACAGCAGTGCCAGTCGATTTTAAATAGATTTGATTTTCAAATACCCAAGTTTGTTTACCAACTAACCTCATCAAAGTCCACTCCCTTAATCATTCAAGAAATTGTGAGACTAAAGAAATAACGAATCATCCCAACAATATAAGCAGAAACTGCTCCGAACACAATAACACTACCTGCTAATTTAAACATATTGGTTGCAATCCCTAGCACGATACCCTCACTTTTATATTCCATCGCAGCACTTGTCATTGAATTTGCAAACCCAGTTACTGGTACTGCCGATCCTGCACCTGCAAACTGTCCGAGCTTGTCATAGAGCCCGAGACCCGTTAACAAGGAGGAAATTAGGATAAGGGTTGCAACTGTTGGATTCCCTGCATCTTTTTCAGAGAAATCAAGAACTGTAATATAAAAATTTTGGATTCCTTGCCCTACACAGCAAATAGCTCCCCCGACTAGAAATGCTTTAAGGCAATTAAGGAAATATTTAGGTTTCGGGTGATACTTTTTTACACTATTTTTATAATCGTCTTTTATTTTTTTCTTAGTAGCCACTTCTGTGTTCACTCCTTCAAATATAAATCGGTTTAACTGAATGGTGTTATCTAACAAAGTACATCCATTGGAATAAGGAACCTGCTATTTTCCCAAAAACGATTGCCATTACCAAGATGACAATTTTACCTTCAATTCCAATTCTCTTAGCTAAAATCGGAAAAACATTCAAGACTTCTGTAAGGGCCGCAGCCAACATTCCAACAAAGATACCACTTGCCAAACCCACAGGAATTACTAAGTAATCCCATAGATAAAAAATATGATCATTAAGAGTAAACCAGCCACCAAAAACAGCGCCAAACACGACACTCCACTCGTATAAGCGGATGTATTTCATTGTTTTTGTTAATTGGGTTAGCCGCGGTATTATCCCTAAAACCGCTAAAAAGGCTACAAAGCCACCACCAACTGCAAGTCCACTTCCTAAGCCGATAAAAATGATGAAAAGTACTTTAATTGTCATCGATGTGTTTCATACTTTCTTTATTTTCTGTAAGAATCAGATAATTATCTAAATCCTGTTGGTAATTAAACATTTCTACTTCAAGTGGACTTGGTTCTTCATTCAAGCGTTTACGAAAAAAATGATTAAAAAACAGTATCATCCCTAAACCTAATCCAATTGAATAGGGAATTTGAAACAGCAAGGGTTTTGGGTCTTCGTCACCAGTTATCATGGTGTAGATGCGTAGATGAACTTCCCTCATTGACACATCCTCATGAAAATTCATCATGGTAAGTGCTGCACCCACAAATAACAAAAACCAAACTGCTACAAATAAAGCTGGGGCAAATCGTCTTTTCTTTATTGCTACTTCTATGATGGTTTGAGCAGGTCCGACTGTTTGTATGTCAGTTTGTGAAAACCTTTTCCTGATCTGCTCAATCACCTTCATTACATCAATAACAATGATATTTTTATCTCTTTTGCTGACTCGATGAATGACAATATTCTTAATTTCTTCTGCAATTTGTTCGTCAGCACTAATCTGAATAATTTGTCCAATTGTTACGGTTGCATTGGGTTGTACCAGTACGCGATGGCGCATTCGAACATAGATAGTTTTTTCCATCACTCTCACACCCTACACATTGTTTTCCTTATATATGTAGTATGTTAAATCTTTATTTTCTAATGCGATTGCACCGGAAACTCCAGTAATTACCACGACAAAATATTCAAATGCGGAAACGCCTTGAACAGCCCCGACAAGCACAAGTCGAGCTGGCTAGAAAGTTGCTCTTTGACTTTCTTGACAGATTGACTTGTGACCTCGAGGGGCTAGGCGTTAGAGCTAGACGCAAAAAAACCGAATGGATTATACATCCATTCGGTCCTTCATTTGTTGTAGTATTTTTTTCTCTAGCCTTGATACCTGTACTTGAGATATACCAAGTCTTGTCGCAACTTCTGATTGCGTTTGATCCTTATAATAACGAAGAAAGACAATTAACCTTTCCCGTTCATCAAGCTCGCGAATTGCTTCTTTTAATGCAATTTTATCAAACCACTTTGTTTCATTATTATCCGCTATTTGATCAAGCAACGTTATTGGATCGCCATCATTTTCATACACAGTTTCATGAATCGAGGAAGGGGCTCGACTTGCCTCTTGGGCTAAAACAACATCCTCAGGAGTAATTTCTAAGTACTCTGCTATCTCAACAATTGTTGGAACTCTTCCGAACTGTTTTGACAACTCATCCTTAGCCTTCCGGATTTTATTACCGGTCTCCTTTAAAGAGCGACTCACTTTTACCGTACCATCGTCTCGTATAAAACGCTGGATTTCACCAATAATCATGGGTACAGCATAAGTTGAAAATTTCACGTCATATGTTAAATCAAATTTATCAACAGATTTCAAAAGTCCAATGCAGCCGATTTGAAATAAATCATCTGGTTCATAGCCACGATTTAAAAATCGTTGTACAACAGACCAAACTAACCTCATATTCTTCTGAACGATAAGATCACGAGCTTCTTGTCGTCCTTCTTGGCTAAGTTTGATTAAATTCTTAACCTCACTGTCTTTTAAATACGTTTCACTTTTGTTGTTCTTGACCTCCACATCCATTGGCAAGTCTCCTTAATTGCATAACGCTTTACTCTTTGATAAATGCTTGATAAGCCGTAAAGTTGTACCTCTAGCTGAACCTGTTTCTACTTCAAACTCATCCATGAAATTCTCCATGATTGTAAAGCCCATACCTGATCTCTCAAGTTCTGGCTTTGTTGTAAATAATGGCTGCCTTGCTTCCTCTAGATTGTTAATTCCAATTCCTTCATCTCTAATGGTGATATAAACAGTACTGTCTTCAATCTTGCATGAAATATAGACAATCCCACTTGGATCACTTTCATATCCATGAATAATTGAGTTTGTTACGGCTTCAGACACAACTGTCTTGATTTCAGTAAGTTCATCTAAGGTTGGATCTAGTTGTGTAATAAATGATGCTACAGCAACACGAGCAAATGACTCATTTTGGCTTAGCGCAGAGAATTGAAGGTGCATCTCGTTTTTCATTACGCCACCCCCAATGACTGAAGCGCAAAAGACTCATCACGCTCTAACCGAATGATTTTGAAAAGTCCTGACATCTCAAATAGACGTTCTACCTGCGAAGAAATGGAGCAAACAACCATTTCCCCACCTAGATTTTTAATTTGCTTATATCTTCCTAAAATAACCCCTAATCCTGAGCTATCCATAAATGAAAGCTTTTCAAGATTCAATAAAATATGATTGATTTTATTACTTTCAATTGTATCCGTAACCTTTAATCGCAATTCCTCAGCTGTATGATGGTCTAGCTCACCTATTAGCCGAATGCACAACACATTGTTTTTTACCTCAAGTTCAATTCCAAGACTCACTTCACAATGCCTCCTTAAAATCGTATAGTGAGTCTTTTCTCTATTCACATAACAGAATCCTTCTTGATGACAAAACTAGTGTTCATTCGTCAAAAAAAGCTGAAAAGCGCAAGCGCTGTAGTGGAACATCGACTAAAAACTGCCACGTCCTGTGGCAAACGTCGATGCCATGCTTTGCATTTTCTTCGTGCGATGTTAATGCTCTCGAAGCCTTCCTTGTCCTGTGCAAGTCCGACAAGCACAAGAAAAGCTGGCTAGAAGGTTGTTCTTTGACCTTCTTGACAGATTGGCTTGTGACCTCGAGGGGCTAGGCGCTGGAGCTAGCCATCAGACAATTCGAAAATTACGGAGTCTTATTAAAAGAACCCATTGTTCTCTTAAACAATTTCCACCAACTTGCAGCGTCTATATCCTTCGCAGCTACAAGTGGGCTTTCACTTAGCACTTTTCCGTCCTTTTTAAGCACTAATTTCCCAATTTCATCACCTTTTTTAATTGGTGCATTAATCTTTTCATCTACAATAATTTCTTTTTGCACATCATCCACTTTTTCTCCTTTTTTCGTAAGGAGAGATATAGGTTCTGACGTTAAAAGTTTTATTTTCTTATCACTACCCTTACTAACCTTTGCTTCTGCAACTTCCTGATTTCTTTCATATAATGGGTGTGATTTATACTGACTAAATCCAAAGTCAAGCATCTTTGTAACTTGTGCGTTTCGCTCCTTCGGTGTTGGTGCTCCGAAGATTACAGATATTAAACGCATATCCTCTTTTTCAGCAGTAGCTGTTAGACAATATTTCGCCTCAGTTGTAAAGCCTGTTTTTAATCCATCAACACCAGGATAGAATCGAACTAAGCGATTCGTGTTTACAAGCCAAAATTTATTTTCGGAGTTTTCACGTAAATAATCTTCATATTGACCTGTGAATTTAGTAATATCTTCGTATTTCAATAACTCTTTTGACATGATGGCCATATCGTGTGCAGAGCTATAATGGTTATCTGCAGGGAGGCCAGTTGGATTCTGAAACAATGTATTTTTCAGGCCTAATTCTTCTACCTTATTATTCATCATTTCAACGAAAGCTTCTTCTGAACCCGCTATCTTTTCTGCCATGGCAACTGATGCATCATTGCCCGAACCGATTGCAATACCTTTTAACATTTCTTCGACTGTCATTTCTTCGCCTGGCTCAAGGAAAATCTGTGAGCCACCCATTGATGCTGCATGTTCACTTGTTCTAACTTTCTCAGAATAGGTAATACTACCTTTATCAAGGGCTTCCATGATTAACAGCATTGTCATGATTTTCGTCATGCTTGCTGGGGGAAGTTTTTCATCACTGTTTTTCTCGTAAAGAATCTTCCCTGTATCACGTTCAATTAAAATTGCAGATTTTGCATTATTCGCTAGATCAACAGTTGATTCCTGTGCAGAAGCGAAAGGGCTAAAAGTAAAGATCATGATTGTTGAAATTAACACACTAACAAAAAAGCGTTTCATCTCCAAACCCTCCATTCTTTATACCTTCCCATTTTTTCCAACAAATCAAATATTATACATAAAAAGTTATAGACATAAAGTTCTATACGTACCCTGTATCTAAAGCGGGGAGGATCAACTCAACAAAAAAAAATCCGAGGATTTTTTCTCCTCGGATTTTTTTTATGTTAATTTATCTAAGATTAAAGTTGGTGGTGTTACTTTATCTGTGGATATCGAAATGCTATCAGATAGCTTTCTTTTTATCTCAGTAACATCCTCAAAATTACTGTGAATTGTAACAAGACTTTCGCCTTTTGATACTTTGTCACCTATCTTTTTCCTTAGTACCAGACCAACTGCCAAATCGATAGTCGATTCTTTCGTTGCTCTTCCCGCACCAAGAAGCATTGCTGCCGTTCCTATTGAGTCTGCAACAATCTCTGAAACATAACCATCTTTTTCCGCCTCAAATTCAAATTGATATTTTGCTCTCGGGAGGTTTTCTGGAGAATCCACAACTGAAGCATCTCCACCTTGCGATGATAAAAATGTTTTAAAGGTTTCTAGAGCTTTTCCGTTTTTAATCGATTCTTCCAATAAGCCTCTTGCTTCTTCAAGAGAATTTGCTTTTTTAGCAAGTAAGACCATTTGACTTCCTAAAACGAGACAAAGCTCCTCCAAATCTGCCGGTCCTTCGCCTCTTAATGTATCAATTGCTTCTTTTACTTCAAGGCCATTACCAATTGCAAATCCTAGTGGTTGGCTCATATCTGAAATAATCGCCATCGTATTTCTTCCGACATTATTTCCAATGTCGACCATTGTCTTAGCTAATTCTTTCGCATCGTCTAAATCCTTCATAAAAGCTCCTGCACCTGTTTTAACATCCAAAACAATAGCGTCTGCTCCTGCTGCTATTTTTTTACTCATAATAGAGCTCGCAATCAACGGTATGCTGTTAACAGTCGCCGTAACATCTCTTAATGCATATAGTTTCTTATCCGCAGGTGTTAAATTTCCACTCTGTCCAATGACAGCGACCTTATTTTGATTTACAAGGCGAATGAATTCATCATTATTAATTTCGACATGAAAACCTGAAACAGACTCGAGTTTGTCAATCGTCCCACCAGTATGACCAAGCCCTCTTCCTGACATTTTCGCAACAGGTACACCAACTGAAGCAACAAGTGGTGCTAAGACCAGTGTTGTTGTATCACCAACACCACCAGTGCTATGCTTATCAACCTTAATACCTTCAATACCAGAAAGATCAATGGTATCACCTGACTGTACCATTGCCATTGTAAAATCGGCTTGTTCTGGTTTAGTCATTCCTTTAAAATAGACCGCCATTGTAAAAGCACTCATTTGATAATCAGGTATATCACCTTTTGTATATCCATTCACAAGAAAGTTAATTTCCTCAGCCGTCAATTCTAATCCGTCTCGTTTTTTTTCAATCAGATCAACCATTCTCATCGTTTCATCACCTTTTCTTCCTCATTAATCGACCACTATTATCCTTTATTGATTTCTGAAAGAAAGCTACTTCCATGTTTAGGCAAGGTTACATTGAAATTATCTGCTACAGTCGCACCTATATCTGCAAAAGTTGATCGTAATGGTAACTCCTTACCACTATCCATCTTCTTGTTATAAGCCAATAAAGGTACATATTCACGAGTATGATCTGTTCCAGTATGTGTTGGGTCATTTCCATGATCTGCCGTTATGATTAATAAATCATCTTCTTTAAGTTTTTCAAATACTTCTGGTAGACGTGCATCGTACTCTTCTAATGCTTTACCATATCCTTCAGGGTCTCTTCTGTGACCAAACAATGCATCAAAATCTACAAGGTTCAAGAAGCTTAATCCTGTAAAATCCATGTCCAGGGTCTCGACTAATTTATCCATACCATCCATGTTCGACTTTGTACGTAACGTTTGTGTGACCCCTTCACCATCATATATATCGGATATCTTACCGATTGCAATTACATCAAACCCACCATCACTTAACTCATTCATAACCGTTCGCTCGAATGGCTTTAATGCATAGTCATGGCGATTTGCAGTTCTTGAGAAATTACCTGGTTCGCCAACAAATGGACGAGCTATAATACGACCTACCATATATTTTTCATCAAGAGTTAATTCACGTGCAATTTCACATATTTTATAGAGTTCATCTATTGGTACAATATCCTCATGAGCTGCAATTTGTAAAACTGAATCAGCAGACGTATAGACAATCAGCTTACCCGTCTTCATATGTTCTTCGCCAAGTTCAACTAAGATTTCTGTACCTGAAGCCGGTTTGTTACCTAGTATTCCACGCCCAGTGCGTTTTTCAATTTCATCTAGAAGCTCTTTTGGAAATCCATCAGGAAAAACCTTAAATGGTGTTTCTATATGTAGACCCATAATTTCCCAGTGTCCTGTCATTGTATCTTTACCGTTTGATGCCTCTTGCATTCTTGTATAATAAGCAAGTGGCTCATCTTGAACTGGAATTCCTTGTATTTCTCTGATGTTGCTTAATCCCAACTTTGCCATGTTTGGCATATGTAGACCATTCATTTTTTCTGCAATATGTCCTAATGTATCAGAGCCCTCATCACCAAATTTCTTCGCATCTGGTGCCTCTCCAATCCCAACAGAATCCATTACAATTAAGAAAATACGCTTATATGTATATCCTGACACGTAATTCCCTCCCAATATATTCTTTATTATTTTCAACCTGTATTTTTCCCTTCAAGCTACAACTTACTCAATAATTCAACAATATGTATTGGTCAGAAGTCTGACATCTTTGAGTATACAGCGAAACTTCAATCAGTGGAAGTACTTTCATTGCTTTGATTATTAACATTCTATGACTAAAAAAAGCTAGACAATTTTTGTCTAGCAATCTACCAACAACTTTAAGCTCTTGGATGGTATGTTTTATAGACGTCTTTAAGACGAGTTTTTGTAACATGTGTGTAAATCTGAGTTGTTGAAATATCAGCATGGCCAAGCATTTCCTGAACAGCTCGTAGGTCTGCTCCATTTTCCAATAAATGTGTCGCAAATGAGTGGCGAAGTGTATGTGGGGTTAGTTCCTTTTCAATTCTCGCAGTACTCGCAATTTTCTTTAAGTTTTTCCAGAATCCTTGCCTTGTCAATCGATTTCCATGATGATTCACAAAAAAAGCATCTGTCTTCTTTTTCTTTACCAATTGTCCGCGGGCATTTTCTAAATATTGGTATAATGCCTTAGTCGCAACACTACCTAGCGGAACAATCCGCTCCTTATTCCCCTTACCTAGGCATCTGATAAATCCCATTGATAAATGGATATCTGCTAAATTTAGGTTGATCAGTTCACTTACACGAAGACCTGTTGCATATAAAAGCTCCAGCATTGCCTTATCACGAATACCAAGTGGGTTATCCAATTTCGGCGCATCTAGTAAAGCTTCGACCTCAGGCATGTTTAACACCTTAGGTAATGTACGTTCTGCTTGTGGTGTTTCAATTTGCTCTGTAGGATCATGGTCTGTTATTTTTTCTCGAAACAAAAAAGTATGGAAGGAACGTATAGATGCAATATGCCTAGCCAACGTTCTAGATGAATTTCCTTGTTCCTTTAATGTTTTCAAGAAATGAATCACTTGTATACGGTTTACCTCATTGAAGGAAGAAATATTTTCGACCTTCGCTATATATTGATAGTATTTTTTTAAGTCTCTCTCATAAGATTTAACGGTATTGGTTGCAAGTCTACGTTCAACAACTAGATAATGCAAATAATCCTTTAATTGGTCTTCCACGAATCTCTACTCCCCATTTCGGTAAAAAAACAGTAATCTATCTACCAAGCCAACCTCCTTCTCTTCAATCATTGAGGTTGCCTTAACAGAAGATCCTTCTGGTTCATCATATTTACGGTAATTTTGGTACTCTTCGTTAACCCATATAATACCATAGTAGAATAAAACTGTGCATCCGGTAAACAATACAAAAACTTTTAAAGTATCATACACGACTCGAAACCATTGTCTCATCTAGTAATCCTCCATTAGTAAATTACGCTCTTATATAAGCATCCTATTAGAAGATATGCCAAATTCACCTGGTTTTATACATGCTTATCCTTATTTTTAGGTAACGTTATCAAATCTATAACATTAGGAAAATAAAAAAAACCCTTTTCTAAAGAATAAGGGCCGTTTTAATCGAGATTATTAGTTTCTTCATCCTTTGTACTTCTATCATGACAACGATGACAAATACCGTGGAAAGTTAAACGATGGTCTTTAATGATAAAATTCCAATTCTTTTCAACAATTTCTTCAACGTCTTCTAAAAGATCCTCTTGGATTTCATCGACTGCACCACATTCAATACATACGAGGTGATGATGGAAATGTGCTGCCCCTTCCTGACGAAGGTCGTACCTGGAAACACCATCTCCGAAATTTATTTTATCAACAATTTTTAATTCGGTAAGTAATTCAAGTGTCCGATACACAGTTGCTAAGCCAATTTCAGGCGACTTTTCTTTAACAAGGAGGTAAACGTCTTCGGCACTTAAATGATCTTCTTCATGTTCAAGCAGTACCCGAACGGTCGCCTCACGCTGTGGAGTTAGCTTATAGCTAGACGAATGCAACTGTTTCTTTATTCGTTCGATCCGATTTTCCATGTCAAACTTTCCCTCCCTCGCGTTACCTCATTATTATACCAGAAGAAGGGTTACACTCCAAATAAAATAATTATAAATAACATAAAATAATAATTATCACTTAATAATTATTATCATTTATTTACCACATCAATAATCTCTTTCATTAGAACCGGTGAAGCAAATGCCTCCACTGCCGAAGCGGTTAAAATTACGAAACTCACTGCAAGCATCAAGAGTGAATATCGTGTCAATAACTGTAAGATTGGTTCGTTCATCCTTTTCATAAATTGCTGACGAATCATCTTTAGTGAGAAAGCGACCGCAACTGTACCGACAACGATAAATGTTGGGATGATTAATAGATTTTGTGGAAGTACGGAAACAAATGATAATAGAAAACCACTCCATCCCATTTGATTAACGAGAAAGCCAACCGTAAATCCAACAACTACCCCTTTTAAAAATAGCAGTATTAAAATAATCGGAAGTCCGATGATTGAAATTCCTAATAACCACATGAGTCCTACATATTTGAGATTATGAAGAAAACTTTGTTTAAACATATCGGTTGAATTTGCATACGTTCCTTCAGAAACTTCACCAAAAAAGCGACTCAAATAGAAGAAAAGATCTTCTTTTTGTATAGGGTTAAGGCTATTAACGACAATTGCTCCAAAGATGACCCCCATTAGGAACAGTACAGAAATAAATAAGTATATGGATGAATGTTCACGAAAATGGTTAGTTACGATTGTTTTATATGGCTGTTGCTTTCTCATTCTATCGTTCCTCCTATCAATCTTCTAATAGATTCTATGAGGACGAAAAGAATTCTATGACAACTTGCCAAAACTATTTCTAGTAATGCTGGTATATATTCAATAGAAAAGACCCCTATTCGGAGTCTACTTTTCCATATTTCCCACCGCCACCTGATTTTAGGCGGAGTCTTCCTTCTCGAGCTTGGATGATATGATCCACAATTGGGCCTTTTACTACACGTCTTAGCTCTTCTTCTGGTACTTCATGAAGGATGGCCATCTCAGTTTTAAAATAATCACGAAGTTTATGTAAGGTTTTCGGTCCAAGACCCGGAATAAATTCAAGCGGTACTTGATGCACATATGGTGGACGATTAGGATTAGGACCATCACTTGTTTTCAACTCCTGCAGTCTGTCAAATACACCTTTGACTAGTCCTTTATGACCGCAACTAGGACAAACTTCTTCGGTGACATCTTCAATCATTTCAAAGCATTTCTCACAAGTTGTTTTATGGTATTTACCTAACAAAGGATCTAACCCGTAATTCGCGACAACCTCTCTACCATCTTTTTTATGAAGCGCTAAGCGAAGCTCTTCAAACGTTGGCTCAATCATTTTAATAATTTGGTATTCTCTCGCAATTTTCGGTAAAGAATGAGCATCAGAATTCGATACAAAAGTATAGGAGTGCAACTCTTTTATTTGATCGGCCATATCTGTGTTCGAACTTAACCCGAGCTCTATTGCATCTATTAATTCTCCGTTAAATACTTCGGTTAATGATTGTTTGACACCTCGTCCATACATGCTTTTATAAGGCGTAAATACATGGGCTGGTATGAAAATACCTGATAATTCCTTTACCTTCCTTTGTAACTCTCGGCCATTCACATAAATTCGTTGAGAACTTAACGTAATATTTTTCATTCTTTCAGATAACCAGGCCGAAAAAATCTTCATTTTTTCAATTGTTGGCATAAACGCTAGAACATGAATGGGGCCCTTGCAGTTTTCATCATATATTTCTAGTTCACTCCCTAGGATTAACGTAACATTTTTAAACCGCAATCCACCTTCATCATAGGGATATACCTCTCCGATTTGTATTAATTCCTCAAGCTCACCAATGACTTCTGGAACATGGCAATCAATTACTCCTATCATGTCCATTCCTTTAATCTCAGTAGATTCGTGAAGGATATTTCCGATGGTAAGTGTCTTCGCTCCAGTGATTTTAACTGGTCTGCCTGAATTTGTTCTGCCTATATGGATATGCAGGTCGACATAGTAATTGTTCATCCTGATTTATTCTCCTATTGCTTGTTGTAATTGTAAATACTGTACCGCATAAGCCGTTTTCGCATCATAAATTTTCTTTTCCTTTATAAATTCAAGTGCTTCTTCCATAGTAATCTCCAATACATCCACAAATTCATCCTCGTCCAAGCCTGCTGGATTTTCGATTTTCTTTAAGCCTTTAGCGATAAAAAGATGAACCAGTTCGTCCGCAAAACCTGGTGATGTATAAAAAGAAATTAGTGGTGTAAGTGTTTCACAGACATAACCCGTTTCTTCCTCTAACTCTCTTCTTGCTGTTACCTCGGGAAGTTCACCTTTTTCTAACTTTCCTGCTGGAATTTCTACGATAACCTTTTCTAATGCTTTGCGATACTGTTGTACCATCAAAAGCTTGTTATCATCCGTTAGAGCAAGAACGGCAACGGCGCCCGGATGCTTAATTAACTCCCTCTTACTCGTATGTCCATTTGGTAATTCTACTTCTTCTATATGTAAATCAATGATTTTCCCTTCATAAAGTACGTCTCTACTGATCGTTTTTTCTAGTAAATGATCCATATTGGCCAGCTCCTTGTTCTACTAAATGGTATAACTTCATACATTTTAACATAGTTCTTTTCGGATTTTAAAAAATCCCAAGGAGGTTTGCTATGAAAATTGTAATTGGTGAAGATCGTGTAGCATTAGTCGGTAAAGCTTGGGAAATTCGCGCAAAACTCAAAGAATATAGCCGCATCTATCAAACTGTTCAGGAATGGATTAATCAAGGTAAGGGAAAACAGGAGAATAAATAGACATACCCATTTCCCCTCGTATCATTTGTGGTTCAATTAGGAAAAGAGTAGAATATGACTAGAACTTACAGAGATTCTGGAGGGGATAACGTGGATAAAAGAAGATTAGGTTCTTCACAATTATTTGTCAGTAAAATCGGTCTAGGCTGTATGTCAATCGGAACAGACGAAGAAAAGGCCATCCAAATCATTGACACGGCTTTGGACTCGGGTATTAACTATTTAGACACCGCCGACTTATATGACCAGGGGTTAAATGAAGAATTTGTTGGAAAGGCCATTAAACAAAAGCGACAAAACATTATTTTGGCTACTAAGGTAGGAAATCGTTTTGAAAAGGGAAAAGAAGGCTGGTCATGGGACCCATCAAAAAATTACATAAAGACGGCTGTAAAGAATAGCTTGCTTCGATTGCAAACAGATTATATTGATCTTTATCAACTTCACGGTGGAACAATAGAAGATAATATCGACGAAACAATTGAGGCATTCGAAGAATTAAAACAGGAAGGTGTTATCCGCTATTATGGGATCTCCTCCATACGTCCGAATGTCATACGTGAATTTGTAAAAAAATCATCCATCATTAGTGTAATGATGCAATACAGTATATTAGATCGACGACCAGAGGAGGAAATCCTGTCCTTTTTAAAGGAACATGAAGTCAGCGTCGTTACCCGTGGACCCGTTGCAAAGGGTCTCCTCACCAATCGACCAATTGAGCATAGTAGTGAGCATATAAAACAAAATGGCTACCTTGATTACTCTTTCGAAGAGCTTGAAGCTATACTCCCCAGTTTGAAAAACACTGGACGCTCACTAACGGAGATTGCTTTACAATATTGCCTCTACGAGGATGCTGTTGCTTCTGTTGTGACAGGTGCAAGTACTGTTGAACAAATTAACCAAAATGTAGTGGCAGCTAATGCAAGTCCTTTAACAAAAGAAGAAATTCATCACATCCGTCAGATTTCAAAGGCTTCAGTTTATGCTCAGCATAGATAAGCACATAATTTAACCCCACAGGTTCCTGTGGGGTTTGAGTTATTTGTACTCTGACCAATTAAGGTTACTTTCGTTTAATAGCTCCTCAAATGACTTGTTTTTTTCGCGTTGCCTGCGCTCTTCTCTATGTCGTTCAAGTTCTTCTTCTTGTTTCTTTTGCTCTTGTGCCTTTAATTGTTGTTGTGTATTTTTTAATTTAGAGACGATATCCTCATTGAGTATATCCCCAAGGCTTAGCTTCTCATCATTCTGCTTTTTAACAGATGGCTTTTGTTGTTTCTTCTTAGCCATAGTATTCCCTCCATACGTTAAAACGTTGCCTACCTATTATATCACAAAATGGTTAATAGTCCCTTATAGGTCATTTCCTAAAGCATTCTAGTACGCATCGAGGATAACATCTTGATCAATTAGTAAATCAGGCTCCGTAGATTCCTTTATATCCTCTATGGTAAACCCTTTTGCCACCTCTACTAACCTTAAGCCACTTTCTGTAACGTCAATTACAGCACGATCAGTAATAATTCGGTTTACGACCCCTTTTCCGGTTAAAGGGAGCGTACATGATTTTAGGATTTTTGCTTTTCCTTTTTTATTAACATGGTCCATAATAACAATGATTTTCTGAGCGCCATGCACAAGATCCATCGCTCCGCCCATTCCCTTAATCATTTTTCCTGGTATCATCCAGTTAGCGAGGTCACCTGACTCTGAAACCTCCATTCCACCGAGGATCGCAATATTAATATGGCCCCCACGGATCATTGCAAACGATTCCGAACTATCAAAATAAGCGGCACCTGGAATTGCTGTTACTGTCTCTTTACCAGCATTGATTAAATCTGGGTCTACATTCGCTTCTGTTGGATAAGGACCAATCCCTAGCAATCCATTCTCAGATTGAAGAACAACCTGTTTATTAGAAGAAATATAGTTTGCAACAAGAGTCGGCATTCCAATGCCGAGATTTACATAGAAGCCGTTCTCAATTTCCTTTTCAGCTCTCATTGCAATCTTTTCGCGAGTATTTGTCATAGCCTTCTCCCCCCCTTTTATTTTGCTATTGTCAGTCGCTCAATTCGTTTCTGCTGTTCACCGACAATTAAACCCTGAACATAAATACTCGGTGTTTGGATCATATTAGGGTCAAGTTCGCCAATTTCATAAAGCTCCTCAACCTCAGCAATAGTAACCTTCCCTGCTGCTGCCATCATCGGGTTAAAATTCCGGGCAGTCTTGTTATAAATCAAATTTCCCATCTTATCCGCTTTTTGGGCACGAATTAAACTAAAATCAGCTACAAATGCTTCTTCCAGTACATACTCCTTGCCATTAAACATACGAGTTTCTTTTCCTTCCGCAATCGGTGTACCAACTCCTGCAGGTGTGTAAAAGGCTGGTATCCCAGCTCCTCCTGCACGTATTTTTTCAGCCAGTGTCCCCTGTGGTACTAGTTCAACTTCAAGCTCTCCCGATAGTGCTTGTCGTTCAAACTCCTTATTTTCACCAACATATGAACCTATCATTTTAGAAATCTGTTTATTTTGTAGTAGCAAACCAAGTCCCCAATCATCAACTCCACAGTTATTTGAAATGACGGTTAGGTCCTTCACACCAGATTCAGCTAAAGCTAATATTAAGTTTTCTGGAATCCCACATAATCCAAACCCACCAACCATAATGGTTGAGCCATCCTTGATTTCCTTTACCGCTTCTAGGAACGAGGAATATATTGATTTCATTTTCCCACCCCACTATTCAATATTTTCAACGATTGTCGCAACACCTTGACCTCCACCGATGCAGAGGGTTGCTAATCCGTATTGCTCATTACGACGCTTTAACTCGTGAATAAGAGTGACGAGAATTCTTGCACCACTTGCACCAATTGGATGTCCTAAGGCAATAGCACCACCATTTACATTTAAAATATCATGATTGAATTGAAGTTCACGATCAACAGCAATTGACTGGGCAGCAAATGCTTCATTTGCTTCAATTAGATTCATATTACTAATACTTAATCCGCACTTTTCCATCGCTTTATTCACTGCAGCAACAGGTCCAATCCCCATAATACTCGGGTCAACACCAGCATTTCCATTTGCTTTTATGGTAACTAATCCCTTAATGCCTAGCTCCATTGCCTTCTTTTTACTCATGACAACTACCGCTGCTGCTCCATCATTTATTCCAGATGCATTACCTGCTGTCACAGATCCATCCTTCTTAAATGCTGGACGCAAGCCTCCAAGTTTTTCAAAAGTTGTACCTGCTTTAGGGTATTCGTCTGTATCAAAGACAATGCTTTCTTTTTTCCGTTGTGGAATTTCAACGGGGACTATTTCATCTATAAATTTACCTGCTTCTATAGCAGCAATTGCTCTTTCCTGACTGCGTGCTGAAAATCGGTCCTGCTCTTCTCTTGTAATTTCATATTTATCACATAAATTCTCAGCTGTTATTCCCATGTGATAATCATTAAAAGCACACCATAACCCATCGGAAATCATGCTATCAATCATCTTCTGATCGCCCATCTTAAAGCCATTTCTTGCTCCCTTTAATAGATATGGTGCCTGACTCATATTCTCCATCCCACCAGCGACAACCACATCCGCATCACCAGCTAATATAGCTTGAGTTGCTAAGTGAACTGCTTTCAAACCCGATCCACATACCTTATTAATTGTCATTGCTGGTGTTTCCTGTGGTAAGCCAGATTTAATTGCAGCCTGTCTTGCAGGATTTTGACCTACTCCAGCCTGTAATACATTTCCCATAATCACTTCATCTATAAGATTTGGATCCATACCTACTTTTTCGATTGCACCCTTAATTACTACAGCACCTAAATCTGGAGCTGAAACTGATTGCAGACTTCCCCCAAAGCTTCCAATCGCTGTTCTGACAGCGCTTACAATAACAACTTCATTATTCATTTCTACATCTCCTTTTTAGCTTGATTCTACTCGACTATAGGTAGGTTTTTATGTATTCACTATCATATATATTTCGATGCATTTTTCGAAATACCTCTTATTTTGTCTAAAATTCAAATTGTATTGCTTTTCGTAAAATAGGTTTAATAGAATAAGAGATAACAATACATTTGCTGGAGGGTTGTCGATGCAATTACCTGAGCATGTCACAATTATTGAAGTAGGGCCAAGGGATGGACTGCAGAACGAAAAGAACCTAATCCAAACTGAGGTCAAAATTGATTTTATAAAACAACTAAAGCAAGCAGGACTTACAGAAATGGAACTTACTTCATTCGTTTCACCAAAGTGGGTTCCACAGATGAAGGATGCAGAGGATATTCTTACAAACTGTCTCGACAGTACACGTAATATTGTTCTTGCACCAAATCGAAAAGGAATTGAAAGGCTATACAATACAAATTGTAAAGCGGTTGCAGTGTTTGTCGGTGTTAGTGACAGCTTTAATAAAAAAAATATCAATAAAACGACAAGCGAGAGCATGGAGGAATTAAAACCCCTAATTCAAGAATTAAAACAAAAGGATTATTTTGTACGTGCTTGTATCTCTACCTCTTTTTATTGTCCATTTGAAGGAAAAGTCGATGAAGAAGCTGTGCTACGTTTATGTTCTACTTTTGTCCAACATGGTGTTGATGAATTAAGTGTTGCTGATACAATCGGGAAAGCAAATCCTCAAGAGGTTTACTCCCTTTTTAAAAAACTAAAAAAAGAACTACCAAATACACTTATAACAGCACATTTTCATGATACACGTGGCATGGCTCTTGCAAATATTTTAGCTGCCCTTCAAGCTGGGGTTGACCGCTTTGACACGTCCGCGGGAGGATTGGGCGGATGTCCATTTGCACCTGGCGCGACTGGGAATGTTGCTACAGAAGATGTTGTCTATATGCTTGAGTCTATGGGGATTCAGACAGGTATTGAACTACCTAAGCTGGTTGAAGCTATTGATATAATTAAGCCCCACCTGACCCGAACGATTGAAAGCAAGTATTATCGATTACAAACGACAAACGAGAATAATTTTTAAAATTCTCCACATCCTATCCATGAAATTATTACATCCTCTATAGGAAATGGAGTTGTTACCAATGGCTAAGCGTGACAAAGGTCGTTCCCAAAAAGGAAAACCAAATGCTGACACAACAAACAATACAATGGCTGCTGAGGAAATGGAAAAGGCCCTACACCCGACGAATCGTCAAAATTCAGAACAGTAATAAACAACCCCTGGCGCAGTTTTTGATTGACTATACCAGGGGATGTTTTTTATATTTCAGGGATTGTTTCTGTCTTTAGCCCCGTTTTTGCTTTTGATACATTTCTAGCTCTCTTGCTTTCAGCTGTGCGTGTAAACAATCGGTATACTGCAGGAATTAACAGTAACGTAATGAACGTTGCAAACATTAATCCAGAGATTATCACTGTTGCCATTGGTGCCTGATAACTCCCGGAGGCTCCGGATTCAAGGGCAAGTGGTAGCATACCGCCAACAGTTGTTAAGGTCGTCATAAATATCGGTCGAATCCGATCATTACCCGCTCCTATAAGTGCCTCTTCTACTGAATAACCTTCTTTTCGAAGCTGATTTGTTCGATCAATAAGTAGTATCGCATTATTCAAAACGATACCGATTAACATAATAATACCCATTCCTGAGATGAGGTTTAGTTCCATTTGGGTTAAAAATAATCCTAAGATCACACCTATAATTGTAATAGGGATAACGGACATTACAAGCAATGGATGGCCTAAATGGTTAAATTGAACAGCCATTACCACATACACTAGGAAAATAGAAACCGCAAATACAAATAACATATCTGTCATCAATTCCTGTTGTTGTTCTAAATCTCCACCAACGGTAAGAGTGTATCCAACTGGTGTTTCAAAACGGTCTATTATTTTTTGAATATCACGATTCACAGCACCAAGGTCCCGATCTTCTATATCTGCAGAAATGGTAACAAGTCTTTCTCCATCAGAATGAATAATCTCATTTGGTGTTTGAACACTTACAAGTTCAATAAATGTAGAAAGCGGTCTTTCCACGCCATTAACAGCTATACTCATATCTAGTAAGTCCGTTTTTGAGGTTGGAATTACTGCCCAACTTAGCTTGATCGGAAGAGTTTCATCCTGGTTTTGAATCAAACCGACCGGTATTTGAATAAAAGATTCTTCTATAAAATGTTTGACTTGTAAAGAGTTTAATCCTGCCTCTTCGATTTCTTCTTCTTTTAAAACGACTGTCTGCTCTTCTGAAGTTCTTTCAATGGAGCTTGTAATTGCTGAAATACCGTCTACTTTCTGTAGTTCTTCAGCAAATGAACTTGAAATTGCTTGTAGCTGGTCAAAACTATCTCCTTTTATATGGACTTGAACGGGATATCCGCCCCCGCCTTCCATTACACTTTGCACTCCCGAAATCGGGTAATCGTTCTGCATATCTCTTAGCGTTTCTAAAATATTTTCATTTACTTCCTTTTGTTCGACGGTTATCTGATTACCCTTTGTCATATTAATGATGGTATATACCATATTCCCATTATCCATGACATAGTTCGTCTCCACATCTTCCACTGCTTGTAGTCTATTATTTATTTCATTGACCACATTCTGTTTTTCCTCAACAGATAAACCTGGTTCTAAGTCGATAGCAAGTTCTGCGTAACGATTTAACATATCAGGCATGATTGTCATCGGAATCTTTGTTACAAGAAACATGGACCCGACTAGCATCAATAGAAACAATGTAACCAAGGCAAAACTATTTCTTTTCTTCTTAATCACCCAAGCCACTGCATTTCGATAACCTTTTGTAACAATTGAATCTTTTCTCACTTTAGTTCGTTTGCGAAGCTTTAAAAAGCTTTCTGACAAAGTTGGAATAAGTGTAAAAGAAATCACGACAGAACTTATTAACGTGATTGCAACAACAGCAGACAGCATTATCACAAACTCTCCCATCTCACCACCAATTAAACCAATTGGGAGGAAAACAACGATGGTTGTCAGCATAGATGCAAAAACTGCCGAAGCGACTTCTTTGGTCCCTTCAATAACAGCTTCAAATTTCCCAAAACCTTGTTCCTTCTTTTTGTAGATTGACTCTAAGATGACAATAGAAGAATCTACCATCATTCCTATCCCCAATCCAAGTCCAAGCAATGTTAGCATATTAAAGCTATAATCAAATAACCACATTGCTGTTACAGTAAGTAGCACTGAAGAAGGAATGGATAAACCGATAATAAACGTTGCCCTGATATTACGTAAGAATAGTAACAAGATGACGATAGCAATGACTCCACCAATTAGAATATTGTCTTTAACTCCATCAATTGATTCACTGACATAATCAGCTTGCGCGACTACTTCGTTTATTTCAAAGTCCTTTACTACATTTTCACTTTGAATCTTCTCCACTTCCGCACGCACTGCCTTCGCCATTTCAATTTGAGTAACAGTTGAAACACGGCCAATCTGTACGAGAATAAAGTCCTGTGATCCGTTTTTCCACACATACGAATTGTTCTCAACAGGCAGAATTTTTATATCGGCAACATCATTTAATAAAATAAACCCATTTTGCGTAGGGATTGATATATTTTCGATATCCTCTATATTTTTGACCTTTGTACTCCATCTAAGGGATGGCGAATCTTTTTCATTTTGCAATTCACCTAAGGTTGCTTCAACATTAGATTGCTGTATTGTTGCGACTACATGGTTAACATTCAGATTATGTTCACGTAATTTTTCTCGGTCTATTTTAATGGCTACCTCTTGCTCCACTAAGCCTACAAGTAAAACATCCCTTACCTCAGGTAATGCCTCTAATCTTGGCTCTAAAATATCTTTAGCAAAAGAAGACATTTCCTCCTGATTGCCTCCTGAAACATCCATAAAGAATTCATAGCTTTGGCTCCCGCCGTATTGACCTGATGCAACCTCCGTTATACCCGGAAACTCTGACTTAGCGGTTGCAACAACTGCTCCCACCTCTTTATAGATTTCTTCACCACGTCCTGATTCAAAGCTCAAATTCAGAGCGGTCCTACCGATATTTGTAGTAGAGTCGACTCCCTTAACACCGTCAATTGCTAAAAATCGTTGTTCAATCGGAGTTGTTATCGTTCTTTCTACTTCAATAGCTGCCATATCACCCGCGTAAATCTCCACAAAAGCTCCGTCTAGCTTTACCGCTGGTGTTAGCTCCTTATCTACCTGCAAAAAGGAATAGCTTCCTAGTATTGCGACTAAGAAAATCAATAAAGTAATCAGGATTTTCCTTTGTACAATGAACTTTAATACCTTCATAATCAATCTCCTCTTTCATTAAATAGGTAAAATATAGTAATTTTGCATAAATTAATCATATCGTCTTATAGATATTGGTATAATGAGCCGGAGATTTATCTTTAGCTAAGACTTAGGTCTTAGGAAAATTATGGAGAATCATTTAAAAAAGGATATAATAAAGGTAACGTACAGTTTTCGGATTATTATTGAAGGAGCGTTTTTCATGAAGAGATTAAGAAAGATACTTATATTCCTCGGAATTTTTGTGGGCTATATGGCCACAATTGGAATGATTTTTACAAACATAGTAATGTTTATGAAGAAAAAAACAGATGATGAAATTCTTGCACGAGAAACAAGGGAAGGTCGTCTAACCTTAGATGAGGTCCATTCCCTTAAGAAAGAGGACGTTTTGATTCAATCTAGATTCGGCTACATGATAAAGGGTTGGTTAGTAAAAGAATCCGAACAGAAAAAGTTTATCATTATCTCTCACGGTGTCACACAAAACAAGCTTAATTCCATTAAATACATGAAACTTTTCCTAGAACGTAATTGGAATGTACTTTTATACGATCACCGTCGTCACGGAGAAACAGGTGGAAGAACAACAAGCTATGGTCATTATGAAAAATATGATTTAGAATCCGTGGTTAACTGGATTAAAGACAAGTATGGCGATGATAGTACAATTGGTATTCACGGAGAATCGATGGGAGCAGTAACAACCCTTTTATACGCTGGGATGATTGAGGACGGAGCTGATTTTTATATCGTGGATTGTCCGTTTTCTGACTTTGAGGCACAGCTTAAGTATCTTTTAAAAGTGGATTATAAACTTCCCGCACCACTTGTTCTTCCATTTGCTAATGTTTTCCTAAAGCTTCGGGATGGATATAGTATCAAGGATGTTTCTCCCGTTTCCGTCATTCAAAACATTAAGAACCCCATATTATTTATCCACAGTGCAAAAGATGATTATATTTTGCCTGAGATGACCATGGAGCTCTATAAAATGAAAGAAGGACCAAAGCAAATGCTCATAACCGAGAAGGGAAAGCACGCATACTCTTTCGCTGATAATAAAGAAGCCTATGAGAAAGTAATCGATGACTTCTTTAAGAAATATGTAAGGGACTGATTTTTCAGTCCCTTATCCTAATATATCTGTGATCTCTGTTAAGTTTTCATCAATCCATGCTAGTGCAAGTTCAATAGTTTCAAATTCTTGCACCTCAAAACTTACTTCATCTTGAAGCAACCATACATCCTTTTGTTCATGGTTTACCCCTGCAATTGACCAATGCAGGAGGCTATAAGGGTGGTTGTCATGTAAAAATGAAACCCATGTTTTATCCTCTGCTATGCTTCGTATTGATTTAAGCTTGGTACTCATGTACACCACTCACTTCTACTAACCGCATTCGCGGATTTAAGATTTCGTTAGGGCTTTTTAACATATAACAATTCGCAGTTTCAACAAAATCAACAGTCATATTATCAGCTAAAAATACCATTTTTGATTTCTCAACGAGTAAAGGCTGATAATTTGTTTCAAGGGTTAAATCATCTTCATCACCAGAGTCTATAAGCCACAATGCTGTTACTCCGCTCATCACACAACCGCAGCCTTCTGTTTCATATTTTAATTTCAACTTCTTTTCCTTATCTTTTATTTGAGAGTTAAGTTTTTCAACCGCACGTTCCGTAAATGTTATGTTCATTCCGTCTCCTCTTTCTTCATTTTATGCCTATTTTAACATATCTTGTTCCCTTCTACATATCATTACAATGACTAAACACTTTATAATGGATTGTATTTTGGTAAATGTTACCTTATTATCTATAGTAATAGGACATTCTAAGGAGGTTTTGAAAAAATGTCAAAGGTTACAATTAAGGTAAATGATAATGGTTCATTAAGAATTACAGGCGATGTTGATTTAGTTGACGCGGAAGGAAATAAGTTCCAAACAAAACAAACCTTCTCATTATGCAGATGTGGTTTATCCAAAAATAAACCATTTTGCGATGGTTCCCATAAAGGGAATTTCGAGTCGGTTGTGCGCGCTTCAACTGATTAACGAACAGAACCGGATGCCAGTGGCGTTCGGTTTTTTTATGCGAACCACCATTTATATGATACAATGCGGGTAAAAGCCTGTCATGGGGGAACGAAATATGCCTGATTGGTCGTATCAAATACTGTTTAAACCTATAGTATCTCGTCTTCCTATCTTTCAATCTCGGGAGTTTATCCACAGAGGTATGAGTACAATCGCCTCCATCCCTGGAGGACACCGTCTCATTCATTTTCTAGGTAGAGAAGAGTCTTCCAAACTGGTAAAAAAAGAAATACAAGGTGTGAACTATAATAGTCCAGTTGGTCTTTCCGGAAGGATTGATCCGCTTTTAACCGGCTCAAAAGCCTTTTCAAATCTAGGGTTTGGATTTATTGAAATTGGTCCGGTGACAACAGAACCGTCAATGAGCCCTTCTCTTCCAATGGTTGATTGGCAAAAACGTCAAATTGTGTTTCCCTCTACCTATGAATCTATTGGAATTGATAAAACCATTCAAAAGCTTAAAAAGTGGAAACCAAAACAGCCAATTTGGGCAAGACTGGATGGAAGTTGCGAAGAACAACAGAAATTAATGACTCGATTAGAGCCTTATGTTGCTGCGTTTGTAACGACAGCTTCAACACTATGCTCAAATACAAACCTTCCCGTCTATCTTTCTATTCCAGTTGATAAACTTAAAGATTTGCCTCTGTCCGATATTCAGTCTACTTTTTCAGGCATTTTACTAGACGAGCCTTTGGAAATGTTCGTTGATTCTCAGTTGAGAGGATTACTAGATTCGATTCACTATTTACGAAATCATAGTTTCAATCTCCCCATCATTTCAGTTGGGGGGATTCACGAACCATCTGATGCTCTATCACTATTCGATGCTGGTGCTGACCTTGTATTGCTATCTTCTGGCTATGTTTTTTCCGGCCCCGGACTTACAAAACGAATTAATGAGGCACTCTTACACCAAATTCAGCCGGAGCCCCCACTCCACCCTGCTTGGATTTGGTATTGGTTATTTGGATTATCTATCTTTATCGGTGGTGTCATTGCTGTTCTTTTCAGTGTAACAACTATTATTCTTCCTTATGATGAACAGTTTCTGGGGATGCAACGAGAAGCGATTCTACTATTTAATGAACGTATCCTTAATTTTATGGCACATGATCGAATGACACTTGCCGGAACGATGATTTCCGGAGGAATCGTCTATATGGCTTTGGCACGTTTTGGGGTCCGTAAACATCTCCTTTGGGCTAAACAAGCCATTGATATCGCAGCGATCCTTGGATTTTTAGGCATTTTCCTTTTTATAGGGTATGGCTATTTTGACTGGCTTCATTTGATTTTTTGGCTTATCTTATTACCCATCTATTTAACTGGGTATATGAAAACACGCGATCTCAAAGGCACCCCTACATCGCTTAACATTCGCAATCACTTGATTTGGAAACGTAGTTTAATAGGACAATTAGCTTTTGTTATCCTAGGATTTTCTTTCGTGTTGGGAGGCCTTGTGATTTCGTATATAGGAATCACAAATGTTTTTGTATCCACTGATTTACTTTATATTTGTATGCCACCCGAGATTCTTAATTTATTTAATGATAAATTGATTTCAGTGATTGCTCATGATCGAGCAGGATTTGGAAGCGCGTTGCTTAGTGTTGGATTTTTGGTATTGACAATTTCACTGTGGGGATTTCAGCAAGGGAATAAATGGATTTGGTGGACGTTATTAATTGGTGGTATTCCTGCATTTTTTGCAGGGATTTGGATTCACTTTGCAATTGGGTATACGACTTTTATCCATCTTCTCCCTGCTTACTTTGCCCTTTGTTTGTTCTTCATAGGACTTGTGATGACATACCGCTTTTTCCATATAGGGAAAGATACGTAAAAAAGGAGCCCCGGGGCTCCTTTAATCTGTTTTCCAATCCTTTGCAAGCATGCCATATACTATATGGTCCACATAATGGTCATAGAGCCATTCATGTTGTCTAATCTGACCCTCGTTGATAAAACCTAGTCTTTCTGGAATGGACCGGCTTTTATGATTGTTAACAGCTGCTCGGATTTCAACTCGATTCAGTTTCAAATGGTGAAAAGCGTAATCTGTCAACGCCTTAGCTACCCTAGTCATAATTCCATTTCCTTGGTATTGCTGACCAAGCCAGTAGCCAATATAAGCGATTTTATTGTTCCAATCAATTTCGTTAAAACTTGCTACCCCAACAATTTCATTTCTATAAACGATAACAGTGTGCAGCCCTTTATTTTCCGCATAGCTTTTTCTACATATGTTGATAAATGCCCTTGTGTCTTCTACCTTTGTTGTCGTATCAAGCCATGGCAGCCATTCTCTTAAGTATGGTCTTGACTCATCAGTTAATTCAAAAATTCTCTCTGCATCACTAAGCTCTGTTAATTTTAAAGACAGTTCCTCATCAATTTGGTATACAAACATCATTTTTACTCCATTCTATTTATTTACCCTATTAATTTCTATCTTTACTCTAAAATTCCTGCCAAATTAATGAGAAAAGCGCAAATCAACCAACATATTTACAGGGATATAGTGGACTTCTCCAAATTTATCGATGATATGCAAGCGTCCCTGTAGAGCATCATAGTGATGAATGGTACCAAGAAGGAGTTTATGATGCTTTTTTTCATAATGTGTAATCATCAACTCTCTCCCCTCTTCCATTGCCTGACAAAGAGTACCATTCATCTCTTCAATTTGCTGTTCATCAAGTTCCGGCTTCTGCTCATACGTATCTTCTTCCGACCAATCTCTAAGTATTTTCACATGCTCCGGCAGCATCATTGCTGTCCATTTTATAGCTCCGCGATCACGTATCATTCCTTGCCACCTCTTTCTTAAGTCTATGTCCATTTCAGATTATTTACACTTTTGGTTATTATTCTGCTTTGTGTCCTCCAACTAGCTTGCTGCGATGCCTTGAGGTTCCTGCTTTTGTGTAGGAAACTGCGCGCAGTATTGCATCCGATCCATACTTTCCACGGATACCATCCATCACATAACCAAGCTTATGTTGTTTAACTCGATTAAGATAAAACAAATCCAATTGCATTTGTACGTCATCCTCTATGTTGGAAAGTGCAATTGAGATTTTACGAACTGTTTTTCCTACATAGAATTTCTCAAAAAGTTCAAGGCACACACGGTACATCTCCATCGTGATATTTGTCGGGGTATCAATCGTTTTTGACCGGTAAAACCCTCCACCAAATTCATCTTGACTATAATGAATTCCTAGGCTAATCGTTCTTCCCGCTTTTTTATGTCGTCGTGCACGTCTAGCTACTTCTTCACACATTTCAAGAATGACATGCTTTACTTCTTCCGGGTCCGGATAGTCACGCAACAAAATTTGACTTTTCCCAAAGCTAATCTGCCCTTGCATAATAGGGGCACCAACTTCCGATAAATCAATACCCCAAGCATGATAATAAAGCTGATTTCCCATCACCCCAAATTTCTTCTCAAGTAGTTCAAGTGGGTAGTGGGCAAGCTGGCCGACGGTTGTAATTCCCATTCCATTTAAAGTTCGCTCTACCCTTCTGCCAATCCCCCACATCTCTCGTAGAGGCGAGACTGTCCAGAGTTTTTCGGGTACGTCCTCATAGGTCCATTCTGCAATTCCTTTTTTCTTTGCCTCTAAATCTAAGCACAACTTTGCCATCAGCATATTCGGACCAATTCCAATCGCACAGGCAAGACCGTATTCGGCCTCAATTTCTTGCTTGATTTTATGAGCAATTGTAGTTGCATCTCCCCATAATTTTTCAGTGCCATCAATCTTTATAAAGCTTTCATCTACGCTATATACATGGATTGCGCTTTTTGGTACATACCGGTTAAAAAGTCTCGTAATTTCTGTTGAAATTCGTAAATACATGGCCATTTTCGGATTTACAATTTGAATACGTGGGTCTTTAGGGATTTCAAAGAGTCTTGACCCTGTTTTTATCCCAAATTCCTGTTTTAACTTTGGCGAAGCTGCGAGCACAATACTCCCCTGGCGCTCGGTATCCCCAACAACCGCCAAATAGCACTCAAGTGGATCAAGACCCAATAACACTGCAGCACAGCTTGCATAGAAGCTTTTTATATCCACGCACAAAATCTTTTGAACGGGCAACTGACTGTAATCCACCATTAACATCAACTCCAAAAAGAATATATGTTCGTATTTTATTCTTAATCTTAAGGGAATATACGTTCGATTTCAATGGAAAATAAATCAATTATGTTCTTGGATTAATGACATTGTGTATAAAACCTTGCTTCCTAAAGGAATAAGCGCAAATCAAAAAAACCAATACACCGGAATAGCGCATTGGTTTTTAGAAGTATATAGGTTAAATGGACATACGAAACGCCATAACAATAATTCCATCATTTGCAGGCTCGAAGTCATATTGAGGCAAACGCTCAAAGCCGTGCTTTGTGTAGAGCTTAATGGCTTGCTTCATAAATTCTCCAGTATGTAATCCGATAAACTCATGATTCTTTTCTCTAGAACGCCTGATACATTCAGCAATCAATGCTGAAGCAATCCCCTTCCCACGAACCTCAGGACTAACTGCAAGCATTCGAATTTCAGGATAATCCAGCTCCTCTAGCTGACCTTCATATGCGTCTGTTTTAGCAGGGAACAAGACTACACTTCCGACAATTTTCTCAGCAATCTCACATACGATAAGCTCCGCACCAGGATGGCGATCAGCATTTGAGGATATTGCCTGCTTAAGAGCCTGCCAATGTGCAGCTGGTATTTCTCCTGCATGCTCAAGATAAGCAGCAACTCGTTGCTCTCGAATAAAAACCAATTCCTCTTGTTTTGCATCACGAATTTTCATGCTCACTTTACACCTACCCTTGTATTAAGAACTTTTCTTTTTTTCCACTTACCTGCTCACGGTTATGTTCAGAAAGCCATACGGATTCGTCTGGACCTTTAGGTAAAATATTTACTTCACCTTTTGTCGGATCAATCGTGATCGATAAATGGTAATGTCGCTTAATCGCATCAAAATCTGTCGTTTCACCGAAACCAACAGTCTGGTACAGGTCACGGGCATAACCCCATAAATTAGGAAATTCACGGATTAGATTTCGGTTTGTGCGAAACGCAGAATAATAAGCAGCATCAAAACGAACCAATGTGGTGTATAAACGAATATCTGAATCTGTAATGAAATCACCAAACAAGAAACGCTGTTTAGACAAACGAGTCTCCAACTCATCTAATCTAGCAAACAATGTATCATAAGCCTGTTCATAGGCCTCCTGAGAACGAGCAAATCCACATTTGTACACACCATTATTAACATCATGAAAAATAACATCATTCAATGCGTCAATTTCAGCTCGTAAGTCCTCCGGATATAAATCGGGAGCATTTTCTTTATGAAAAGGAGCCCAAACCGTTTCAAAATAATTGGTTAGCTTAAAATAATCATTGTTAACAGCCTTTTTAGTTTTAACATCAACCATAACTGGCACAGTTGGCCTACCTGTATATGCAGGGTCAGCATTCATATAAACCTCACTCACATACTGAACGCCAAGTACAGGATCAATCCCATTGTCATCTAAGGAAAACTCCCAATCAACACGATCAATTCGAGGGCGCATTGGACTCACTTTCCCTAAGCTAATCGCGCTTTCTAATCCAAGAATTTTGCGAGCAATAACAGATCGGTGTGCCCATGGACATGCTGCCGACCAAAGTAAACGATAACGCCCCGCCTCAACTGGTAACTCATCAGATTTAGTTCCAAACGGTTTCGTAAAACGATTCGTTTGACGGTTGAAGGAACCATCAGCTTTTATTTCTTCTGGTTTTTTGGATACAGCAGGTATTTCACAGCTAATTGTCTGGTCTTTTTTTGTCATCTAACTCTCTCCCTCAAGTTTATTAATTAATACATAGTAACTCAATATGTTTAATGTAATTTACTCATTATCTAAAATGAACGTCAAGAAATAAATCCTGTATCAATCTTGTCTGCAGAGTAGTGGTATACCGATTTTAGGTCACTAACGCTATACCTCTTATCGTTTCTCGTTGAGGTCCTATACTGATTAGATCAGTGGAAATATTCCAAGAAACAAAAATACCCCTTTATAAAAAGGAGTATCAAAAAGAATACTATTATTTTTTAAAAAACGCCTTCCCTCCAACTTTTTCAACAAGTCGAGGAAACAAGGTATAAAACACACTGCCTGCATTCATCCAGCCTGGCAGATTGAGTTCACGCTTAGATGTAAACATGGCTTGGACAATTTTTGCAGCGACCACATCAGGATCTAGCATAAACTTGTTTACATTCTTCGCATATGTACCAGACTCGTCTGCAATATCAAAAAATCGCGTTCGAATCGGGCCTGGATTTACCGCTGTTACACGGATATCTGTGCTTGCAAGCTCCATCCGTAAGCTATTCGTAAAACCGAGGACGGCATGTTTAGTTGCCGAATAGACGCTCGATTTAGGTGTCGCGATTTTTCCGGCCTGTGAGGCAATATTAATAATATGGCCGGAATTTTGTTTCATCATCGCCGGCAGCACCATCTTTGTGCATGAGATGAGTCCAAATACATTCACTTCAAACATCGCTTTCATTTGCTCAATATTGGCATCTACAACATTGGCAAATACACCAAACCCAGCATTGTTAACAAGAACATCAACCGTGTTTACCTTATGTAAAATATCCTCAAATACGCCTTTTACATTTTCCGTATCACGAACATCTAGCTTGTAAAACAAGCAGTCTATCTTATACTTTTCTTCAATATTCTTTGCTATTCTTTCTAACTGATCGTGGCTCCTTGCTAAAAGAACCGGAGTTGCTCCCTGCTCTGCAACGAGATAGGCAATTTTTTCGCCAATCCCACTCGAAGCCCCAGTAATAACAATCGTTTTCCCATTAAGTCTTGAATTCATTCAGTCATTTCAACCTCCATTTAATTCGAGTGATAGATATGTTGTCCGTTCACTACTTCTATCTTAATTTCACCCAATTCCTCGAGAAAGTCAAGCTGTCCAACCGTTTCAGACACAGTAAAAAGAGGTTGCTTCAAATATACCTTTGGAAATAACTGTCTACAGACCTCAAAAGCAGTCATTGGCTTTTTCTTAATCATTTGTAAAACTTGATATGCTCGCTCTTTTTGCGATTCAAATCTTTCTTGGATCAATTCATGGGCATTCAAAATATCATCTCCATGACCTGTTACAACCGTTGAAATATCGAGTGAAAGCAGCCTTCTCAAGGAATTATTATATTGGATTAGTGGTCTTGGTCGAGTCGTTTCACCAAATTGTGGCGGTTCAAGCAACGGATTAGGGGATATTTTTGCTAAGAGAGTATCTCCCGCAATGAGCATTCCATCACTTTCTCTGTACAAAACAATATGGCTTTGTGCATGTCCGGGAGTTTCTAACACCTTGAAGCCTGTCATTCCTTCAAGAATATCCCCTTCCCCGATTAATGTAGTAAGCGATCTACGGCAAGAATATTCAAGTTCTTCATCCATATCAATTAAAGTTATAAATGCTGGATCAACCCCTAATTGAATAAAAAGCTCTTTATAGAATGGCTCACTATTGACAAAGAATTGCTTATCCTGACTAATCCATGGCTGGTTTTTTGGGTGACCAATAATAGGGACATCCTTACTAAAATAATCAAGTAGCCCAACATGGTCCGGGTGATGATGAGTGATTACAATTTGCTCGATATCGGAAGGTTTATAGCCTAGCAATAAAAGCTGCTCTTTAAAAGACTGCCACGCTTCCTCTGTTTTTGCACCAGCATCTATTAAGGTTAGAGTGTCTCCCTTAACAACATATACATTCACATCCCCGACAGCAAAAGGTGTTGGCAAGGTTATTTTAAAAACATCCTTCGTGGTCGCTAGTTTACTCATACGTACCTCCTTTGTACTATATCAATATAAATCTCGTTACAATTTTCCATTTATAGTTTACCTTTTCCACCTTATTTTGTCATTATATTCGAATAACTTCTCTTGTATGTAAGCTTAATTGGGCTAATTTTCAAAAAGAAAGTATTGACATCCCCTTTAAATCAGTGCATAATGACCATTAATATAAAATGCGAAAAGCTTTGATTAGGACTAGTAAATCATGCAATGGCGAAAAGAGAATGAGATCCACCGGCTGAAAGATCTCATGGCCCACTTCTTGATTGAACCTACCTATGAGCTGTTAGGAAAACCTAACCGTCCTCCCACGATACGGGTTTTGAGTGGAACACTTGAAAAAGCAAACTTTTTCAAGTTGTTAAGTAAGGTGGTACCGCGGATAGTAGACCTATTCCGTCCTTTTCAAGGATGGAATAGGTCTTTTTTATCTGGCCCTTTCTCAAAAAGATTGTTACATCGAGATATTCAACTATATAAAAAGCAATACAGTTTTTGAAAACAGCATATTTTTTAAACTCTGGAGGGAAACGTTATGGAAATGAAACAAAATATTGTATTTGTTGGGGCCGGCTCAATGGCAGAGGCCATGATTTCAGGGATGCTACAAAAGGAGCTTTTCATGCCTAGACAGATTTCTGTAATGAATCGCTCCAACCATGTACGACTAGAAGAATTAAACAAAACCTACGGTGTAACCATAACCACTAACATAAAAGAAACAATCGAAAACGCAGGAATCATCATCTTTGCGATAAAACCGAAAGACGTTGCACAAGCCGTCTTAGCAATTAAGGATCATATTAATGAAAACCAACTCATCATCTCTGTATTAGCTGGAGTAGCGACCACAACCATTACCGACTTACTTAACAAAAAAGTACCTGTTGTTCGCGCAATGCCAAATACATCTGCAACTATCGGAAAATCAGCTACCGCTCTATCGATAGGAATGTATGCAACTGAAAACCATCTACTAATCTCACGTCAATTATTTGAGACGATTGGAATTGTCACAACAGTTGAAGAAAAGGACCTTCATGCAGTAACAGGTCTATCGGGTAGTGGCCCTGCATACGTATATTATTTAGTAGAAGCTATGGAAAAAGCTGCTGATGAAATCGGGCTTGAAAAAGGAATTGCTAAGGAATTAATCCTTCAAACGATAATTGGTGCAGCAGAGATGTTGAAAAGCTCACCAAAGCAACCTGCTACATTACGTAAGGAAGTAACGAGTCCGGGTGGTACGACTGAAGCAGGTATAAATGTATTGGAGCAATTTAACTACCAACAAGCAATGGTGTCTTGTATCAAACGCGCTACCAATCGCTCTGCCGAACTTGGAGAAGCTATGCTTCAATCTGTATCAGATAAAAAATAATTGAATCTTTGTCGAAGTCAGTGGAATCTTGCCGAGCCGAGGAAAAGTGCTGTACAATGGTGGGATTTTACTGGCATTTTTGCTAAAATACATTTAGATAACCGAAATAATTTAAGATGGGGAGATTCTATGAGTACACCGCTAGTAAAGGAAACACCACCTCAACTAAGTGCACCAAAAGCAAGAATTTGGACCCGCGATTTTACACTTATTTGCATGTCTAACTTTTTTATTTTTCTTGGATTTCAGATGACATTGCCGACAATTCCACTTTTTGTGGAACAACTTGGAGGCAATGATCAACTTATAGGTTTAGTTGTCGGCATCTTTACTTTTTCAGCACTATTAGCTAGACCTTTTGCAGGTCACTCATTGGAAAGTAAGGGGCGTCGATTCGTCTATTTACTTGGGCTAGCCATCTTTGTCCTCTCCGTTGGATCCTATGGGCTGATTACAAGTTTACTCTTTTTATTCGGATTTCGAATCATTCAAGGAATTGGATGGGGCTTTTCAACAACGGCATCAGGAACCATTGCAACCGACTTAATCCCCGCTAGTAGACGCGGTGAAGGAATGGGCTACTTTGGACTATTCGGTAATCTTGCCCTTGCTTTTGGACCCTCGTTAGGTCTAACACTTGCTGGTACGATTTCTTTTACAAAACTCTTTTCCATTTGTGCCATTCTTGGTTTAGTTGCACTTATATTATCTTCCAGAATCCATTACAAAAAAAGAGAAACCGTACAAAAACATACTCAAAAATGGGATTTTTACGAAAAAACAGCCCTCCCCCCTTCCATTCTATTATTCTTTATAACTGTTCCTTTTGGAGGAATGGCAGCCTTTTTACCTTTATATACTGTACAAAAGGGAATTCCTGGTATTGAAGTGTATTTCCTTATATTTGCAATTGCCTTAATGGTTTCTCGTACATTTGCCGGTCGAATCTATGATACAAAGGGACATCGGGCTGTATTCGGACCTGGTAGCTTGTCGATTGCATTAGCTCTGGTTCTATTAGCTTGGTTACCTAGTAGCCTTGTACTATATGTTGCGGCTTTTCTTTACGGCCTAGGCTTCGGCGCCCTGCAGCCTGCCTTACAAGCATGGGCTGTGCAATCTGCTCCAGGTAACCGAAAAGGAATGGCCAACGCAACCTTTTTTTCTTCGTTTGATTTAGGCGTTGGGATAGGAGCAATCTCTTTCGGCCAGCTTGCCTACTTTTTTGGATATCAATCGATTTATATTACCTCTGCATTATCTGTGCTCATTTCGATACTGCTATATTTTACATGGATTGGAAAAAACAAATCTGCCTAGGGGTAATTCTACCCCCTTTTTCCTTTTTCGGTTTTAATCCCTTATCGATTCATAAAAGTTTGGATAGAATGGTTATAGGGTTTATTGGGAGTGGAGGTTTGATATGAGGAGAATCCTTCTATTTTTTTCATTTATATTTTTCTTATACGCCAGTTGGACCGTATTAGAAAAACTAGCTACTAAGACTGATAATCAATCAGTATTCGATACTATTACATCCGAAATCGACAGAGTTTCTGAATCTGAGGAACTTGCAACTATCAAAGATAAAGTCAATGAAGGCATCCAATATATCGGAACATTACTACAAAGCTTAGAGGAACAAGCCCCAGAAAATTCAATTATTGATAATAGCAATGTGAAAAAACCAGAATTGCATGTACCTAGTGAACAACTCTTTTCCATACACAATATTGAACTTGGGGAAAGCAAAGAGAATGTGGAAGCGAAGCTCGGTGCTCCAAATCGAATCACAGAAAATGAATATGGAGCAAGCTGGTATACGTATCATGAAGAATATCATAATTTTATCATGGTTGCTTATGACAAAGGGAATAATGTGGTGGGTTTATATACAAACCAGGATCTCATCTCATCCAAAAAAGGGATCCAGCGTGGTACCCCAAAACAAGTGGTTCTTGAACAACTAGGTGAACCCATGACCCGAATTCAAAAAGGATTTGTCTACTATGAATTTCAACAGGACCGGGACTACGATGTTTTCTACATCGATAGCACCTATGTCACTATATTTTATGATAAACATCAAGATAACACAGTAACCTCTATTCAAATCGTTTCTGAAGCACTTGAGCAAAACAGAGCTGATTTCTACAGTTCTGCAAGTGAGCAATTAAAGGAAGGATTTGAATATCAGTTATTTGACCTTACGAATGCTACCAGGGTTAATTTTGGGTTAGGTATTCTTAATTGGGATGACTCTGTAAGAGAAACAGCTCGTAAACATAGCTCAGACATGGCAGAGCACAATTATTTCAGCCACACCAATTTAGATGGACAGTCCCCTTTTGACCGCATGCTTGAGGATGAGATTCTATTTACTATTGCTGGTGAAAATCTTGCCTATGGACAATTTAGCAGTATTTTTGCCCACGAGGGTTTAATGAATTCCTGGGGCCATCGGGAAAATATTTTAAAACAGGAATATACCTATTTAGGGGTTGGAGTTGCATTTAATAATGAATCTCACCCTTATTATACGGAAAACTTTTATACAAAATAAACCATTTTATCTATATCCCTCTTCATTTTTGGTTATCCTACCAAAAGAGGTGATTTTATGAAACTGGTTCGATTTTTAGTAGCATTAGGCCTGCTCGTCGGCTTTCACAGTGTAACGCATGCCGGACAAAACGATGAAGATTATGGCCCCTTTACAATTGTTCAAAAGGAATATGTTGATTTAGATGGTGACGGGAACAAGGATATTATTGAGTTACTCGCCAGAAAAAATCAATACAATCTTGCGAATGAATGGACAATTAAAATTAATGGTGAGCAATTTAGTACCTACGATAATAAACAAGATTTATATCAACTAGCTGAAATGAAGTTTGCCGACGTAATACAAAATGGTAAACAGGATATTCTCCTCTATTTTCAATCTGTCGGTAGTGGAGGCATTACAGGCTTAACCGTATTAAGCTATACGGGGGAGAAAGTGGAGGAAATTTTTCCAGAGCCCAATTCTGTAAATTGGTTTGACGATTCAAAGAAGCGTTTTTCAATGAAATATACCGGGGACTATCAAGTAGAATTTATTGATAAACAGACTGAACTAAAAGCCAGCATTCCGTTATCTGAGGAACGTTATCGAGACTTTGCTGATAAGGATGAATTACAAAAACGATTTGCTGAGATTGAAACCTGGATTGACCCAACTTCCGATTACCGTTTCGATAAGTTAACAAAAATGAAACCTCAAGAAATAGTTTCAATCCAGGCTGTATCTGGAATTGCTCATTATGATGTAATAGCCTATTACGAGACAAGATATGTATTTGATAAGCAATCACAAACATATATTCCGACTAAGGTTGCACTAATTAGCACAGAAACTGGGAAGAAATTAGCAGAGAAACCACTTAAATAGTAAGTTGAAAGCATCGACAATGAATTGATCGATGCTTTTTTCTATCATAGTCACATTACTATGACCATACGTTTTAGAGTGATATAATGATAACGATTTTACATATAGGAGGCCTGTTTCATGAAGTCAGCATTATTCTCACCGTATACGATTAAAAATGTCACACTAAAAAATAGAATTGTCATGTCACCGATGTGTATGTACTCAAGTCACAATGAGGATGGAATGGTGGAAGATTGGCATTTCACCCATTATGTGAGCCGCGCAGTAGGTCAGGTTGGCCTGATTATGGTTGAAGCAACTGCTGTAACTCCTCAGGGGAGAATTTCTCCACAGGATTTAGGGATTTGGAGTGATGAGCATATCCCAGGCTTTAAAAAGCTAGTTTCAATGATGAAAGCACATGGTGCGAAGACATCCATCCAAATTGCTCACGCAGGGCGAAAGGCAACTGTTGAAGGGGATATTGTGGCGCCTTCTGCGATAGCGTTTAGTGAAAGTTATAAAAAACCGAAAGAATTAACAAGTAGTGAAATTAAAGAAATCATTGAAGCATTCGGGCAAGGAGCAAGGCGAGCAAAAGAAGCAGGATTTGATATTATTGAAATCCACGGTGCTCATGGCTATTTAATCAACGAATTCTTATCACCTCTTTCTAATAAACGTGAAGATGAGTACGGCGGAAGTCCTGAAAAGCGCTATCGTTTCCTGCACGAGGTGATAAAGTCAGTAAAAGAAGAATGGGATGGTCCATTATTTGTCCGTATTTCTGCAAACGACTATACAGATGGAGGCTTAACTCCTGATGATTATGTAGAATATGCAAAACTGATGAAGGAGCAAGGTGTTGATTTAATTGATGTCAGCTCTGGTGCTGTTGTTCCCGCAAGTATTGATGCTTTCCCTGGCTATCAGGTTGGTTTCTCAGATAAAATACGTAACCAAGCAGATATCCCTACTGGAGCAGTTGGGTTAATAACAAAAGCTATTCAGGCTGAAGAGATTTTAAAGAATAATCGCGCTGATTTAATTTTTATCGCTCGGGAGCTATTACGTGATCCTTACTGGCCTAGGACTGCAGCTAAAGAACTTGGTGTTTCGATTGATGCCCCTAAACAATATGACCGCGGTTGGCTATAACGTAGTTAATAACAACAAAGGCACTACCCAGCCGGTAGTGCCTCCCTTTATTAGATCATAAGAAGTTCACGAATATCCTCTTCTGTCAGTGTCGTTTTTTCCTCAGAATCGATAAGGTCTGCTATTAGGTCTCGCTTTTTTTCTTGTAATTCATTCATTTTCTCTTCAATTGTACCACGTGAAAAGAGCTTAATGACTTGAACTACTTTTTTCTGACCAATACGATGGGCACGATCTGCTGCTTGTTCCTCGACCGCAGGATTCCACCAAAGGTCGTATAATATAACCGTGTCCGCACCCGTCAAATTCAAGCCAGTTCCACCCGCTTTTAAAGAAATCAAAAACAATTCACGTTCTCCCGCATTATATCGATGACATAAATCTACTCGCTCATCTGTAGGTGTTTGGCCATCCAAATAGAAGAAGCTATATCCCCTGTTTGTTATCTCCCTCGCAATTATTTCGAGCATTTTTGTAAATTGGGAGAAGATTAAAACTCTCCTTCCAGACAACTTAGACTCCTCAATAATTGTTAGTAGCTGCTCAAATTTTGCGGAACTTCCCTTATAATCATCTACGAACAGAGCTGGATGACAACAAATTTGTCTTAACCGTGTTAACCCGGCAAGAATTCGAATCCGATTCTTTCGAATGGTTTCTTTATCGAGATGCTTTAATGTATCATGTCGAAGCTTTGCCAGATATGCAGCATAAAGTTTCTTTTGTTCAGGTAATAACTCAGAAGACTCCATAATCTCAATTTTCTCGGGCAGTTCTGCGAGAACATCTTCTTTAACCCTCCGAAGCAAAAATGGACGAACTCGCCTTGCTACATCCTTCCTTAATAGATGGCTAAATTCCTTTAAGCCCTTAAAAAGTTGTGGAAACACTACATGGTAAATGGACCAAAGTTCTTCAATTGAGTTCTCGATTGGCGTTCCTGTTAATCCAAACCGATGTGTAGCTTTTATTTTTTTTACAGCCCTTGCTGTTTGTGTAGCTGGATTTTTAAAAGCTTGGGCCTCATCAAAGAAAACGGTATGGAAACTTTGCGATTCATACCATTTAATATCGCGTCTTACTAACGGGTATGAAGTGATTAGAACATCCATTCCACCACTTGCTTTTTGCAACTCTTTTCGCTCCGCCATATTTCCATCAATCACAATCGCCTCAACCTCGGGGGCAAATTTCACTAACTCTTGCAACCAGTTGTATGTTAAAGATGATGGACAAACAATAAGAATTGGATTCTTACTGTGACGAATAGTTGAAAGCTCTGAGACAATATAAGCAATACTTTGTACGGTTTTTCCAAGACCCATATCATCTGCGAGCACTCCACCAAATCCGTAGCTCGCCAGTGTCTTCAGCCATCGGAAGCCCTGCTTTTGATAATCTCGTAAAATTGAATTTAGATATTCTGGAACTTCTATATTCAATTTGCTTGGGTTTTTAATTGTATCAAGAAACTGTCTGAAGGATTCCTCGGCAGTGAAGATCTGGTTATCATCATCAATTAAATCTAAAAAAGGTAAAGCTTCAATAATCGGCATATCTAAGCTAGATTCAAAATTATCATCCTGAACCGGAACAGCCTTTAAAAAGCGCTCAATTTCTTCCATTTCTCTCGTTTCTAGTGAAAAGAGTGCACCATTTTTAAGCCGATAATATTTTCTTTTTTCTTGAAGAGCAACTAAAATTTCCCTAATCTCCTGGTCTGCAATACCTCTCATTTCAAACTTAAATTCCAGCCAATTAGTTCGCTCTTTTTTAATTTTAACTCTAATTTTCGGATGTTCATTTTTCGAAACGATGCGATTTCTTATAGCGGTTGTAGCATATATCTGACAGAGTGGTTGCAACTTGGGAACGATATGATACAAGAATTCATACTCAAGTTCCTCATTATGCATATAATACCCGCCCTCTGTCTTCGAAAAACCGCTCTCATCCATGATCCGTAGAATTTCATCCTCCTTCTCGATATCTCTAAATACCATTGGTCCAGTTGTAGAATCACGATTCTCTAGGGGTTGGATGATGATATTTTCATAGTGGAATTCTAAACCCACAAGTAACTTGTGTCTAAGACGATCCAAATAAAGTTTTGCTACAAGAGGTGTTTTCATGAACTCTTTGGTCACCGCTTGAGACATATGAACAACACCAATTTTCTTTAAACCAGGTACAATCTTTTCAAGAAAAAATCGAGATTGCTCTTTTGGAATAGGTACGTGTTCTGCACCAGGACTCGCAAGCATTCGTTTAAGCTCTAATAAACGCTCACAATCCTCTCCCTCAATTTGATGAAGACGACCATCACTTAACACTGAATTATAGGAGTTTACTATGATAATCCGGTTGAAACCATTTATCATTAGGCGATACCCATTCTCTTCCCCCTCTTCAAATAAAAAATGAAGCGGAGGTGGCTCGTTAACAATCTGCAAACCTTTATATGTAACTTTATTACTTTTTATAAATACGGTCGGGCATTGCAATAAAAGGGGTACTAGCCCACCCCAAGAAGATGGTGGAATCAGAAGTAGTTTGGGACTGACCTTGAAGTTTGAATGACCGGAGTTCATCTCTAGAAAAATTGTTTCATCCTCGGCAACCCGAATCAGTTGATGAAACAATTTGTCCACTTCTGGTAAAAAACAATATTGATGAGGATCATAAGTTAGTTGCGTAGAGAGTACATGTGACTTTCCATGTTTAATATTTGTAAGAAATTCACGAAAATCCTTTACCACTGTATCCTCAACTTCAACTTCCAATCCAAATAAGATTTGCTCATTTGATATCTTTACAGGTTTACATATAAAGTTAACCTCTAAGACCTTTCTATCCTCAAAATGGAGTTGGTGACCACTAGCACGTGTAGGACGATCTATAAATAATGTTATAAATTCATTAGTCAGGTCTCCCTCTTTGGATGAATCGGATTCATAGAAAATAGGCGGCTCTTGATTTTGTTGTTCATGAATTGCAATTAATACAGCAGCGATGTGCTGGCACTTCTTATCAAAATTGACAAGTGAAGGACAACTACATGTTACCTCTAGTGTCCCCTTTGCATTTTTTGAAATCTCAACTTGGAAATCCTCTGTTCCCTTAACAATCGCTTTGCACGAAGAAGGTGAGTATTCAGTGAATGTTACCTTCTTGGTTCGATAAAAAGCGTCTCCTCTTTTGAAGGAGACGGTACCACACATTTCTTTGATTAATTTATGATTGACTTTTATATCCATGGATTTCCGCTCCTTCCAAGTATTTTAGAGACTACTGCTTGTTAAAACCTTGTTTCTGCACAAAATCCTTCATGTACATTCGTACTGGTTTTTCAAGCATATTTGCCATTTGGGCAGTCCATGTATCTGAACGCTTACCATTTGTACGATTCGTATAGTACTCAGAAATGATTTGATTATATGCTAATAATTCTTCTTTGAATAGACTTTCGTTCTGGTTATACTCATCCTCATGATAAATATGCTCAAATGGAAGTCTTGGCTTTTTATCGGTCATTTGGGCTGGATAGCCTACCGTTATACCGAAAAGAGGAACTACAAGTGGAGGAATATTTAATAGTTTGCTGACCTCATCAAGATTATTACGCAAGCCTCCAATATAGCAAGCACCTAAGCCCATAGATTCTGCTGCAAGTACCGCATTTTGGGCAGCCAATGCTGCATCAATTGTAGCAACCATAAACTTCTCCGTACTTTCTAATGAAGTGGATAAATCTTTCTCTTCCATTTGGCTAATGACGTGGTGACGATGGAGGTCAGCACAAAAAACGAAGAAATGTCCGTTATGTTCAACATAGGATTGATTTCCGGCAATTTCAGAAAGCTTCTTCTTTTTTTCCGGATCTTTTACGCCAATTATCGAATAAGCCTGAATAAAGCTAGAAGTTGAGGCAGCTTGGGCACTCTCAACAATTGTGCGAATTTGTTCGTCTGTTAGTAATTTCTCTTCAAATTTACGAATCGAACGATGATTCATAATGGTTTCAATTACTGAATTCATTGTAGGTTACCTCCGAATGTATGTATTAACAATGTTCTTAGGTTTATTCCATTTTTTAACAATAAGTGGCCTATATCCTCCACTAATAAACGTCTTACTATACATCGAACATAGAAAAATCTTTCGCCAAATACGTATTTTGGAACGTTTGCCTCGCTTCTTCTAGGAGCGCTTTACTGTCATTCCCTTGATACCTTGAGCTTATATGCGTTATAATCAAACTCTTTACCCCTGCCTGTTTTGCAATTTCAGCCGCTTGTGTAGTCGTTGAGTGAAAATAGTTATGGGCCATGTCAGCTTCGTTTGAACTAAAAGTGGCTTCATGAATAAGCAGATCTGCGTCCTTTGCAAGGTCAATGCTCTCATTAACATAACGTGTATCACCCAATATTGCCACAATACGTCCCTTTTTAGGCGGACCAATAAATTCTGCCCCATTTATTTGACGACCATCTTCAAGGTCAACTGTTAAACCTTCTTTAATTTTTTGGTAGATGGGACCTGGTTTGATTCCTTCCTTTAATAGCTTTTCTACGTCCAATGTTCCTGGGAGGTCTTTTTCTACAATTCGATAACCGAAGGATTGAATCCCATGCTCAAGTTCCTTAGCAGTAACGCAAAGTTGTTCATCTTCGAAAACCAGACCTTCTTCGATTTCTACTATAGTAAGTGGATACCGAATATGAGTTGAACTAATGGTCAATGAAGTTTCAATAAATGCTTTAATACCTTTTGGGCCGTATACTGTCAGTAAAGTCTCGCCTCCCTGAAAGGAACGGCTTCCTATTAAACCTGGCAAACCAAAAATATGATCTCCATGTAAATGCGTAATAAAAATCTTTTCTATTTTACCGGGTTTTATCGAGGTATGTAAAATTTGATGCTGCGTTGCCTCACCGCAATCAAACAACCAGGTTGCCCTTCGTTCGTTTAGCATTTGTAAGGCAATTGAAGTGACATTCCGCTCTTTTGCAGGTACCCCTGCTCCCGTTCCTAAAAATACAACTTCCACCGAAAGATCCTCCAATATTGATATAAAATTTTAACGTTCCCATGAAACGACTCTATAAGTACTATACCATATTCTCTTATTTGTTCACCAGACAAGCCCCTTCGTTAAGATTATCTTCCGATTACTGAATATCAACTCCATCGTAAGGAATACTTTAAAAATGAATACAAAAAATTCAGTTGAATTAGTTGATTTACTAAACAAAAAAGTATACATTAAATAGATATTACTAATGCCTTAAAAAGTGGGGGATATAAATGACACATACAGCACCAAAATCAGTCGTAATTATTTTTGGAGCAACAGGTGATTTGGCGAATCGAAAGCTCTATCCTTCGATCTATAATCTGTATACAAAAGGAAAACTTTCAGAAGATTTTGCAGTAATCGGAGTGGCGAGACGTCCATTAAAAAATGAAGAATTCCAGCAAAATGTAAGAAACTCGGTAGAAGGAAAATTTGAGGAGCAAAACGAGAAAATCGAAAAGTTCTCTAAGCACTTTTACTACCATCCTTTTAATGTCAATGATCGGGAATCTTATAAGGAATTAAAAGAACTAGCTGAAAAACTAGATTCAACCTACAACACAGAAGGAAATCGTATTTTTTATTTAGCGATGGCCCCAGAATTCTTTGGAACAATCGCTGTCAATTTGAAAGCTGAAGAATTAACCTCTACAGAAGGTTATAACAGACTTGTAATTGAAAAACCGTTCGGACATAACTTACCATCAGCAAAGCAATTAAATGAGCAGCTACGTCATGCATTTTCAGAAGATGAGATTTACAGAATTGACCATTACCTAGGGAAAGAAATGGTTCAAAATATTGAGGTTATTCGATTTGCAAATGCGATATTCGAACCACTTTGGAACAATCGGTACATATCAAACATCCAGGTAACTTCTAGTGAGGTACTTGGTGTAGAGGACCGTGGCGGTTATTACGAAAAATCAGGCGCACTGAGAGATATGGTCCAAAACCATATGTTGCAAATGGTTGCATTATTAGCAATGGAGCCACCAATTAAACTTAACACCGATGAAATTCGGAGTGAAAAAATCAAGGTCTTACGTGCTCTTCGTCCATTAGAAGAAGAGGATGTAAAAAACTCCTTTGTACGAGGTCAATATGATGCTGGTACATTAGATGGAAAACAAGTTCCTGGTTATCGTGAAGAAGAAAAAGTTGACCCACAGTCAAACACCGCAACATATGTGGCAGGGAAACTTTTAATCGATAATTTTAGATGGGCGGGTGTTCCATTCTACATTCGTACAGGTAAGAGAATGAAGGAGAAGTCCACAAGGATTATTGTTCAATTCAAAGATATTCCAATGGACTTGTATTATAAAGAAGACAACGAACGTCAAAATCCAAACCTTTTGGTTATTAATATTCAACCAGATGAAGGCATTACTCTTTATTTGAATGCGAAAAGACCTGGTCAGAGTACGATGACTTTACCTGTTAAGCTTGACTATTGCAATAATTGCATTGATGGCATTAACACGCCAGAAGCTTATGAGAAACTACTATTTGACTGTATGATGGGTGACACTACAAACTTCGCCCACTGGGATGAAGTAGCTCTTTCATGGCGTTACATTGACTCTATTTCAAAAGTTTGGGAAAACCAAATTGCAACAGAGTTTCCAAATTATCCAGCTGGTTCAAACGGTCCAAAAGCAGCCGACGAATTATTAGCAAAAGACGGATTCCACTGGTGGCCTGTTGAAGATTAAAAAATAGGAAAGACCCCTCTCAAGTTGAGTTGGGGTCTTTAATCGCTTAAAAAATCCTTTTCAAAGCTTGTTCCATGTTCATTATTACGAGGATTTTTCTCCTTCGGAAGTTTAATTCCATTCGAGACAATCTCATTCCCATACTTACCTTTCAACTCATCGATTACCTTTAGTAAAGGCTCCTTTTTTGCTTCTTTTTCATAAGAAAACAGGTCTAGCTGTTTATATGCTTCCTGTTTTTCAATTAATTCCTGGGCTGTAACTCCCAATAATCGGATTGGTTCTCCATTCCAATGCTTCTTCCATAAGTGTTTCGCAGCGTTAAAAATTTCATGATCCTGATCGATTGGATTCTCGAGCTTTCGACTTCGTGTAACGGTTTTTCGATCGGCATAACGAATCATTAACTGAACATTATTGGAGAGCATGTCCTTACGTCTAATACGGGCCCCAACAGAATTAGATAATCTTTTTATTACACCCTGCAGCTCCTCTTCATCTGTGGAGTCATATGGTAATGTTGTCGAGTTTCCGATACTCTTAAATACCGATATTGCATCTGGGTCGACAGGACGCTTGTCAATTCCATTTGCTCGTTGCTTAATCCTTTCCCCATTAATCCCTAATAACTGCTTTAGTTGAACATCATTTCCTTTAGCAAGATCACCGATTGTAAATATATTGATTGTAGCCAATTTTTCAGCAGTTCGTGATCCCACACCATGCATTTCACCAACCGGCATCGGCCATAATATCGTTGGAACATCCCGTTTCCGTAATACCGTGATACCTAAAGGTTTTTTCATATCTGATGCCATTTTTGCAAGGAATTTATTAGGCGCAATCCCGATACTACTAGGAAGCAATAGTGTTTTACGTACGGTTTCTTGTATGGAAGTAGCAATTTCAAGAGGGGAACCTTTATCATAACAATCTGTTATATCTAAATAACCTTCATCAATTGAAACAGGTTCAACTAAGTCTGTATATGAACGAAGTACATCAAACATTGCTAGAGAAGCACTACGATAACGTTCAAAGTTTGGTTTCATCACGATTAAATTTGGGCATTTGCGTCTTGCTTCCCACAATGGCATCGTTGTTTTCACCCCAAAGGCACGGGCCTCATAGCTACACGTAATGATGATACCTCTACGTTCCTCCACATTCCCAGCAATAGCGACTGGTTTACCTTGTAAGGAAGGGTCATAGGCCATCTCTACTGAAGCATAGAAGCTATTCATATCAACATGTAAAATAACCTTACCCTTCTTCGGATACATTTCCTTCATGATATGCACTTCCTACTAATGATATAAATAGTTTATCATAGAAAAAGCCACCTATACTATTGGTGGCTGTGAATGTGATCCTCAACTATATCAAATCCCTCTAAACCGTAAATAAATTTAGATGGGTCAATTAATGTAATCATTCGTTCTTCTAGTGTAGCAACTCCCGTTATATAAGAAGATAATTGATAGGTTAGGCTTAGTTGTTTTAGTTGATTAGCAGGGATATCGATTATTTCTACAGCATCATCAACTAGTAATCCTACGGATAGCGAATCAGTTTTAGCTACGATAATTTTTGTTTGTTCCGTTTGTATGGTTGGTTTACTAAATAAAATCATTCCTGCATCTACAATTGGAATAAGTTCATCACGTATGGTGAGAACACCTAGCATGTAATTTGGCATCTGAGGGATCGCGTTGAATTGCTGTGCTCTTTCAATCGAAATAACATTTAAAACAGGGATACCAAATTCCTCATTCCCTGATGAAAAAATAACAAATTTTTGGTCTTTCATCTATCTTTCACCTCTATATGTAGTAACATCAGTCTAGTTCTATCATACTGCACCTAAGTTCGAAAAGAAATAAAAAAAGTGAAACTCCCGATAAAGGGAATTTCACTACTATTGTTATTGAGCAACTTCTTCAGCAATCGCGACGATAAGTTCTGCCGTTTTGACTAATTCCTCAATAGGCATTTTTTCATTTGTTGTATGAATTTCTTCATAACCAACAGCTAGGTTAACAGTTGGGATACCATGTCCAGCGATGACATTTGCATCACTACCCCCACCACTTTGCTGTAGTGCACTATCTCTACCAATTTTCGCTACTGCTCGTTTTGCTACCTCAACGACATGGTCACCATCAGCAAATTTGAAACCAGGATACATGACCGTAATCTCAACCTCTGCTCTACCACCCATCTCAGCCGCAACGGATTCAAATGCATCCTTCATTTTTTGAACTTGATTCTCCATCTTTTCTGTTACTAAAGAACGTGCTTCAGATAAAATCTCCACATGATCACATACGATATTCGTTTGTGTTCCACCTTCAAAACGGCCAATGTTAGCAGTCGTTTCTTCATCTATACGACCTAATGGCATTTTAGCAATAGCTTTTGCAGCCATTGTAATTGCGGATACTCCTTTTTCTGGAGCAACACCCGCATGGGCCGTTTTTCCGATAATTGTTGCTTTAACCTTGGCTTGTGTGGGAGCAGCAACAATAATGTTTCCGACTTTACCATCACTATCAAGTGCATATCCGTATTTAGCTGTAATTAACGATCGGTCTAAAGCTTTAGCGCCAACTAGCCCTGATTCCTCACCTACAGTAATAATAAATTCAATTTTACCGTGTGGGATATTTTTTTCTTTAAGAACACGAATTGCCTCAAACATCGCTGCAAGTCCTGCTTTATCATCCGCACCTAAAATGGTTGTTCCGTCTGAAACAATATACCCATCCTTAATTGATGGTTTAATTCCTTTACCAGGAACAACTGTGTCCATATGAGAAGTAAAATAAATCGTATCAACTTCAGTCTTTGTACCTTCTAAGGTACAAATTAAGTTTCCTGCACCGTGGCCGGTTTGTGAAGTAGTATCATCCTCAACAACATGCACACCCAATGCGGTGAACTTTTCTTTTAACACTTTTGAAATTTCAGTTTCAAATTTTGTTTCTGAGTCTACTTGAACAAGTTCTATAAATTCATTTACAAGTCTATCCTGATTAATCATAGTATGTACCTCCAAGATGAATAGGTTAATGAAATTAGCCTACCATATTATTGTGAAAAATCAAATCTTACACTTATAACGGAATATTACCATGCTTCTTCTTAGGACGGGTTTCCTTTTTATTGCGAAGCATTTCAAGAGCCTGTATTATTTTGATTCTCGTTTCACGAGGGTCAATCACATCATCCACCATGCCTTGGCTTGCAGCAACATAAGGATTGGCAAACTTCTCTCGATACTCTTCAATTTTCTCGGCACGGACCTTATCAGGATTTTCACTCTCATTAATTTCTCTAGCAAAAATAATATTAGCAGCACCCTGTGGTCCCATTACTGCAATTTCTGCATTCGGCCACGCAAATACTAAATCTGCACCAATTGACTTACTATTTAGTGCTACATAGGCCCCACCATATGCTTTTCGAAGAATGACAGTTAGTTTCGGTACAGTTGCTTCCGAATATGCATATAAGATCTTTGCACCATGTCGAATAATACCTCCATGCTCTTGCTTAACTCCTGGAAAAAATCCAGTTACATCCTCAAATGTAATAAGTGGGATATTAAATGAATCACAAAAACGTATAAATCTCGATGCCTTGTCTGATGAATCAATATCAAGTCCGCCGGCCATGTATTTTGGCTGGTTACATACTAGCCCGACCACCTCACCTTTAACTCTCGCAAACCCAACAACAATATTCTTCGCAAAATCCTTTTGTACTTCCATAAAGGAGTCTTGATCAACGATTTGGTCAATTACCTTCCGGACATCATATGGCCTAACTGCATCAAAAGGAATTATCTCTGTTAAATCTGGTCGGTAATCATCACTTTCCTGGACAGGAAGGATGGGTGCCTTTTCTTCATTGTTTTGCGGTAAATAACTTATCAGAGTTCTTACTTGTTGTAAAACCTCTTCTTCTGTTTTCCCTGAGAAGTGTGCGTTTCCACTGATTGAATTATGTACGCTTGCACCACCTAAATCCTCTGAACTAATTTTTTCTCCCGTTACTGTTTCAATTACTTTTGGTCCTGTGATAAACATTTGGGATGTCTTTTCAACCATAAATACAAAATCTGTAATAGCTGGAGAATACACCGCTCCACCTGCGCAAGGACCCATAATCACCGAAATTTGCGGAATGACTCCCGAGTAGATTGCATTTCGATAAAAAATGTGTCCATAGCCATCAAGAGAAACAACCCCCTCTTGAATTCTTGCACCTCCCGAATCATTTAAACCAATAAATGGTGCACCATTTTTAGCAGCTAAATCCATAACATTGGCAATTTTTTTCGCATGCATTTCCCCGAGCGCTCCGCCAAAAACAGTAAAATCCTGTGAAAATAAATAGACTGGTCTTCCATTCACTTTTCCGTAACCAGTAACAACCCCATCCCCTGGTCCTTTTTTATCAGCTAACCCAAAATCGATACTCCGATGTTGGATAAAAGGATTTAATTCTACAAAGGTACCTTCATCTAACAATAAATCGATCCGTTCCCTTGCAGTTAATTTTCCTTTTTCATGCTGTTTATCTATTTTTTCGTCACCACCGCCCAATTCTACTTCTCGACGGCGATCATATAGTTCGTTTATTTTTTCATAGATGTCAATCATTCTATCGTTTCCCCCTCGCTAGGCTTTTCGCATAGTTCATATAGGACTTTACCTGTCGATTTTGGATGCATAAATGCGATCTTTGCACCGGCCGCACCAAGCTTTGGCTCATCTGCTAGCATTTGAATGCCATTTTGTTTGATTTCCTGGATACGCTCTTCGATGGACGTAACTCCTAATGCTATATGGTGAATACCTTCGCCACGTTTCTCTATGAATGTAGCAATCGGACTTTCAGGTGAAAGAGGCTCTAAAAGTTCGAGCTTAGATTCTCCTATTTTAATGAACGCAACCCTTACTTTCTGTGATTCTACTTCTTCAATTCCATCTAATGTAAGATTGAGAATATCCGTGTAAAATGGTAGGGAAGCTTCAATGGAAGAAACGGCTATCCCGATGTGGTCTATTTTTTTAATCATGTCTTCACTCCTCAAGCGAGCGCTCGCTCAAAAATTGTAAGCGTTTAATATCATGTTTCTATTGTAGCATGAATTCATCAAAAATTGTGTATTTTCACAGAGAGAGTAATATACATAATGGTTGTCCAAGTTGATATTTCGAGGTAAAATATTAATAAATGATGTAAGCAAAAAGGGGGTAGGAAACATGTCCCGTAAAACTCAGAAAATTGTTGTTTATTTAATGATTGCTGTAATGCTAATCACTACCCTGTTAGCAGGCGTAGGTATGTGGTTCTAAAAAGATGAAACGATAAGTCCACCAAACCGAGCGATACTAAATAAATATCGTTATGTGAAAATAGTTACGTGAAAAAGAGGTGCCATTTTATAGTGGACACCTCTTTATTTCATGGAATTACGTTGGTAAACCCTTGAAGAGACTTTTTATAATTAAATACTCTTCCATTTCCTTAATAAATTGAAACAATGCAGCTCTCGTTTCAAATTCGTCACGAGTTTTTGGTAATGGCATTGCTCTAAACTCTTTGCGCATCTCATCAAGTTTTTTCAGAAATACTTCAGCAGTATTTCCAGGATGAATCGATTCGCTTACCTCCTTAATAAAATCAGCAACCATTGTTCTCTGTTCGACTGACTGAGTAATCGATGTAATTGTTGGCAACATTCTTTGTAGCATTTCGAACTGTTTTTCTCTCATATCAAAATACGTAAAAAACAAATTGCTATCCTTCATCAAGTGATTCTCGATATCCAGATAGGCCGTTCTTTTCGCCTTTTTTAATAATTCTTCTACAGCTGTTATTTCTCGTCCATCCCATATACTTTCACCTGTTCTTAGATAGTGAACCATTTCATTTAATATGTTCCCAAATAAGGTCTCAATCTCCTGTTGGAATGTCCAGAGCTGCTTGTCCACGCTTGGCATATATAGATTTATAAGTAGCGCAACTCCTATTCCAATGACTATTAACCCAAGTTCATTCAAAATTAAGGTCAGGGTCACATCTCCTGCTGTGAATATATGTAGTATAATAACGCTACTTGTAACAATTCCATCTTTTGCTTTCACAGCAACCATTGTTGGAATAAAGAATAGGAGTAATAGCCCAATAGTTACAGGATGATAGCCTATCCCTTCAAAAAATACAAAAGAAAATACAATCCCAATTACACATGCAACAAATCGTTCCCACGAACTCTCCAGTGATTTCTTACGGGTTACTTTTATACATAGTATTGTTAGTATTCCTGCAGATGCAAAACTATCTAATCCCAATAATTTTGCAATAGCTATTGATATCGTGACACCTATAGCTGTTTTTAACGTTCTATACCCTATTTTAAACATTACCAAGCTCCTATTAATCGGTAGTTATTTCATTATATAGTCATTTACTAGAAAGACAAAACTTCCCCTTATATTTAATATGGACGAAAAAAAGAATGATCTTGTGATCATTCCTTTTACAGTACCTTTTCTAAGAAATCCTGGGCACGTTTGCTTTTTGGATTTGTAAAAAATTCATCTGGAGTGGTTTCTTCAACGACTACTCCATCATCCATGAAGAGGACCTTGTCAGCTACCTCACGAGCAAATCCCATTTCATGAGTTACGATAAGCATTGTCATACCGGTATGAGCCAACCCTTTCATAACATTAAGAACTTCTTTTACCATTTCAGGGTCAAGTGCTGATGTTGGCTCGTCAAATAGCATAATCTCAGGTTCCATAGCTAATGCTCTAGCTATCGCAACTCTCTGTTTTTGGCCCCCCGAAAGACGATTCGGGTATTCATTAGCCTTCTCCGATAAACCAACTTGATTCAATAACTCTTTAGCTTTTGCTTCGGCATCAACTTTTGAAACCCCTTTGACCTTAATAGGCGCATAGGTTAGGTTTTGCAAAACTGTCTTATGAGGGAAGAGGTAAAAGTGCTGAAATACCATTCCGATATGTTCACGAACTTTGGTAATATTTGTTTTTGCATTTGTAATTTCGTCTTGACCAACCCAAATCTGACCTTGTGTTGGTTTTTCAAGTAAATTCAAGCATCGTAGAAATGTTGACTTCCCTGACCCAGAAGGACCAATAATCGCAACAACCTCGCCTTGTTTGAAGTTGGTCGAAATTCCTTTTAACACATTAAGTTTGCCAAATGATTTATGAAGGTTTTCAACTTTAATATGATTATTACTCACTACGACGCAACCTCCTCTCAAGTCTTCCACCTAGGAACGTGAGAATTGTAACAATTATCCAATAGACTAGACCAGCAATTAGCAACGGCTCAAAATAGCGGAATGTATTTGCTCCAACAACCTGTGCACGTCTCATAATATCCAACAATCCAATTGTACTTACAATTGCAGATTCCTTAGTTAACGTAATAAATTCATTTAATAGTGCTGGTAAGATATTTTTAACAGCTTGTGGCAAGATAATATCCAACATCATTGGACGATACGAAATTCCAAGTGCTTCTGCCGCTTCTTGTTGGCCTTTATCTACAGCTTGAATACCAGCTCTAATAATTTCCGAAATATAGGCCCCTGAGTTTAAGCCGAATGCCAATACCCCAGCTGCAAATTTATCAATATCATATTGAAAAAGCTGTGGAACTGCAAAATAAATAATTACTAATTGGAGGATAAGTGGTGTACCTCTAAAAATGGATGTATAAATATCCGCGAACCACTTCAAATATGAAACCTTACTTATTTTAAATACCGCTAAAATTGTTCCTAGAATTAAACCTAAAATTGCCGATACTAGTGCAAAAGATACGGTAATGCCGATCCCTTCTAGTATAAACGGAATTGAAGGCACGATTCCGGAAAAATCAATATCCAAACCCATGCCTTACACCTCATTTCTACCTGAAAATTTGAATTAATGATTATTCTTCCATCCATTGCTTTTCTAATTCTTCTAATTCACCATTTTGTTTCATTTCTTCAATAACTTTATTAAATTCTTCAACTAGCTTATCGCCTTTTGAAAAAGCAATTGCCATACCTGGAGATGCTTCGGTTGGATCATCAAATCCCACTAAATCTTGACTTTCGATGAAACCAACAGCAACTGTTTTATCTAAGTAAACTGCATCGATTCTTCCTGCTTTTAATTCTTGAATTAACTCTGGAGCTTTATTTAAAGCAGAGATTTCTAGATTCTTTAAAGTTTCTTCTTTAATTTTTTTAGCTCCTTCTTCTTGAATCGTACCTAATTGGACACCAACTGTTTTTCCATCAAGATCTTCTAAAGCCTTAATATCTGAATCCTTTAATGTAACGAACATTTCCCCTGATTTGTGGTACTCTACAGAGAAATCAACACTTTTTTTACGTTCTTCAGTTGCTGACATACCTGAAATAATAAAATCAAGACGGTCAGATTGTAGTGCACTTATTAAGCCACCAAAATCCATGTTTTCTATTTTTAATTCGTATCCTAACTCATCTGCAATTTTTTTAGCTAAATCAATGTCAAATCCAATATAGTCACCTGTTTTTTCATCTATTGTTTCAAATGGTGGGAAATCAGCAGACGTTCCCATTGTTAATACCTTTTTCTTATCTGAACCTGATGCATTATCATCGCTTGTCCCACACGCTGCTAAAATCGCAACTGATAAAATAGTAATCAATGTTACTAGCATAAACTTTTTCATTATTTATTTCCCCCTGCTTTATAATTTATATTTATTCGTTAGAATGTATTTTAACACATCTGCATAAATATACAATATGTTTTTTAAAAATAATAATAGATTAATAATTCTATCATTTTTACTTCTAGTTATTCGGATATCCTTTTGCTGTTTGTTGATACCTCCCTGTTGACCTAAATAAAGCCTCCTAGTTACTTGAAAACTGTTGTAAAGAAATCGCCTTTAATACTTTACTAATATAAAGAGTTAAAGCGAAAATACATCATTTTCAAAGTTTATTATACATACTTTATAAGAGTTTGACCAAAAAAAAGAAGCCTTCAAGGCCTCTTATACTTCTTCGCAATATTCTTCAAAGGTATCTTGTAATTTATTGATTACATCCATTGGTTCATGACCTTCAATCTCATGACGTTCAATCATTTTTACAATTTTTCCATCTTTTAATAATGCAAATGATGGAGAAGATGGTGGATATCCTTCAAAATATGTTCTTGCCTTTTCTGTTGCTGCTTTATCTTGACCGGCAAAAACAGTTACTAATTGATTTGGTCGCTTATCATAATGAATGGCGTGAGCAGCAGCTGGTCTAGCAATTCCACCTGCACAACCACAGACTGAGTTAACCATCACTAATGTTGTACCTTCACGGTTTAGTGCTTCATCAACTTCTTCAGGTGTTTTTAGTTCTTGATAACCAGCTTCAGAGATTTCTCTTCTCGCTGTTTGAACGATATCATTCATAAACAGATTAAAATCTACTTGCATTTTGAACACTCCCTCGTGAATATATATCTTTCCTTACTTTATAATATCAATTTAGTATGTGTTTTTACAAATCTAAGCTATTATTGTCAAAATCTGATTCAATACGTTTAAAAAAAAGGGATTGGGTTATTCTAAATAATACATCTAGATCATACCCCTAAACTCCCTAGATGGAAGGAAAGTATACGTATACTTTCCTTCTTTTTTTATGTTTCATATAGATCAATTAATGCTTTAACTGCGGTTGTTACGTTTACGTGACCCTCTACAACTTTATTTTCTAGGACAGGCAGCTGCGATTTAATGGCTGGATGAGTAAAGAAGGCTGTTTCAAGATAATCTTTTATCATCGCATGAATCCAATCCTTAGTTTGAGCATTTCGTCTCTCCCAAAAGACGCCAGATTCTTTTGTTGTTTCTACAAAGCGCATGACAATCTTCCACATTTCTTCCATTCCTTCATGATAAAGTGCAGATACCGTATATGCCTTTGATGACCATCCTCTCGTTGCAGGCTGAAGATAGTGAAGAATCCGATTGTATTCACCTCTTGCGACTTTTGCTCTTTGCTTATTATCTCCGTCTGCTTTATTAATAACTAAGCTATCTGCAAGCTCCATCACACCTTTTTTCATACCTTGCAGTTCGTCCCCCGCTCCTGTAAGAACAAGTAGTAGAAAAAAGTCCACCATACTTCTAACAACTATTTCACTTTGACCTACACCGATAGTTTCCACCAAGATGACATCAAACCCAGCTGCCTCACAAAGTAGCATGGTTTCTCTGGTTTTTCGATTCACTCCACCAAGTGTCCCACCTGATGGTGATGGACGAATGAATGCATTCTTATTCCGAGACAGTGATTCCATGCGCGTTTTATCACCTAAAATACTTCCTCCGGTCACACTACTACTTGGATCAACCGCCAATACTGCAACTCGGTATCCTTGTTCACATAAATAGGAACCGAAGCTCTCTATGAATGTACTTTTTCCAGCACCCGGGACTCCTGTAATACCTACACGAACAGAGTTTCCTGTATAAGGAAGAATCTCATTAATAACCGCTTGTGCCTTATCTTCATGACGTTTGGCATTACTTTCAACAAGGGTAATTGCCTGTGCAAGTATGGTTCGGTCACCATTTTTAATACCTTGCACAAACTCTTCCGTGGTACGTTCTTTCCTTTTAACAAACTTTCGTTTAGTAGTAGAAGGGTTGCTATGATGTTTACCTTTTACAATTTCAGTTGTAAAACTATCAGACGGTTCATCTGGTACCCATTCAGGCCGATTTCTTTTATCATTCATTTCCTTCTTCCTCATAACCTAATCGACGATAGATTTCCTCAATAACCTTTTGAGCAGCAACAGGTATGACAGTACCAGGACCAAAAATAGCTGCAGCCCCTTGCTCTTTTAGATAGTCATAATCCTGTGCAGGAATAACGCCTCCAACAATAACGATAATATCTTCACGACCTAATTTCCTCAATTCCTCAATCAGCTGTGGAAGTAGTGTTTTATGGCCTGCAGCCAATGAACTCATGCCAACCACATGCACATCATTTTCAACCGCCTGTAATGCTGTTTCTGCTGGCGTTTGGAAAAGTGGACCAATATCAACATCAAAACCAAGATCTGCGAAAGCTGTGGCAATTACCTTTGCTCCTCGGTCGTGACCGTCCTGCCCCATTTTTGCAATCAGGATTCGTGGTCGTCTCCCCTCATACTCTAGAAACTCGTCAGTTATATTTTTTATATTCATGATTTCTTCCTCATTTGAATATTCTGAGCTATAGATTCCACTAATAGAACGAATAACAGCTTTATGTCTTTGGGAAGCTTCTTCGACTGCATTAGAAATCTCACCTAATGTTGCTCGGGCTCTTGCCGCATTAACAGCTAATTCTAGCAGATTCCCTTCGCCTGTTTTTACAGCGTGTGTAATAGCATCTAAAGCTGCGCGTACTTTAGAATCGTCTCGTGAAGATTTTAAGTGATTAAGTCTCTCTATTTGTTTTAATCGTACAGCAGTGTTATCTATATCTAAAATATCGATTGGATCTTCTTTTTGTAATCGATATTTATTTACACCAATGATTGTCTCTTTGCCGGAATCAATTTTCGCCTGACGTCTAGCTGCTGCTTCCTCAATCCTCATTTTGGGAAGTCCAGTCTCAATTGCTTTCGTCATTCCGCCAAGCCTCTCAATTTCCTCAATATGTTTCCAGGCTCTATTCATTAACTCCTTCGTTAACGTTTCAACATAGTAGGAGCCCCCCCAAGGATCAATCACATTGCAAATGCCCGTTTCATCCTGTAAATAAAGCTGTGTGTTTCTAGCAATTCGTGCCGAAAAATCAGTTGGTAGAGCAATTGCTTCATCAAGTGCATTTGTATGCAGGGATTGCGTATGGCCAGACGCTGCAGCCAATGCCTCGATACATGTTCTCGTTACATTATTGTATGGATCTTGCTCAGTCAAGCTCCAGCCCGAAGTTTGTGAATGGGTTCTTAACGCAAGTGATTTCGGATTTTTAGGGTTGAAGGCCTTCATCATTTGCGCCCAAATGAAGCGAGCAGCTCTCATCTTTGCAACTTCCATAAAATAGTTCATCCCAATTGCCCAGAAAAACGATAAGCGAGGAGCAAAGGAATCTATATCAATTCCTTTCTTAATACCTGTTCGAACATATTCCAGACCATCTGCTAATGTATATGCCAATTCAAGGTCAGCTGGTGCACCCGCTTCTTGCATATGGTACCCAGAAATACTAATGCTATTGAACTTCGGCATATTTTTAGACGTATACTCAAAGATATCAGAAATAATCCTCATAGACGTTTCCGGTGGATAGATATAAGTGTTTCGAACCATATATTCTTTTAAGATATCATTTTGAATCGTTCCCGATAGTTTCTCAGGTGAAACGCCTTGTTCCTCTGCTGTGACAATATAAAATGCCATGATAGGAAGTACTGCGCCATTCATCGTCATCGAAACACTCATTTGATCGAGTGGGATACCATCAAATAATGTTTTCATGTCTAATATCGAATCAATTGCAACCCCTGCCTTACCAACGTCCCCCACTACACGCGGATGGTCGGAATCATAGCCTCGGTGAGTGGCTAGGTCAAATGCAACTGATAGTCCCTTTTGGCCCATCGCGAGATTTCTACGATAAAAAGCATTACTTTCTTCTGCTGTGGAAAAACCAGCATATTGGCGAACGGTCCATGGTCGATTCACATACATCGTTGGGTATGGTCCACGAAGAAATGGAGGAAGTCCAGGCATATAGTCAAGATGCGTTAGCCCTTCTAAGTCATCTTCAGTGTATAAAGGTTTGATAGCAATCTGTTCGTTTGTTTCAAACAACAATTCATCGATTGAGTGCTTAATTTCTGTTTCCACTTTTTCTCGCCATTGTTCAGGAGTCGATGGTGTTTCAGACTTCTTTAACTTTATTTTTGAAAGGTCAAGTCTTTTAGCCATGCTGCCTCACCCCCATTACATGTTGTAATTGATATAAAAATGAATAACAATCTGTTCCCATATGGATAAAGTCTTTTACCCCATTGTTTCTATATAGTGATTCATCCTCTTGTTTACCTGCAAGATAGAAATGAATGGTATCATTATCTTCATTAAGTTTGCTACAAATTTCTGGAACCATCTCTTTATACTTTTCATCCTGTCCACAAAAGATGAAGATTTTGAGATTCATAGTTTTTGCACCTTCAATTGCTTCTTCTGCAGTTAAAAACCCATCATTTCTGACCACTTGGAAACCACCAGCTTCAAAGAAGCCTGTAATAAAATCTGCTCTTGGCTTATGCTCTGGAATCGTTCCTAGATTTAGCAACCCTACCTTTGGTCGTTCTCCAGTTGTTTTCAGATAGTCCTCTGAGGCTTTTCTCAATTGCTCAAAGCCTTCTGAGATTCTTACAGGATGTATAGGGGTTATAGTGATTGCTGCATCACTGGTAGTGGTATTATCTTTGGGTTCTAGGTTACTAAACGGTTTTTCATGAATATTTGCGTACATATTAGTCCCTACAATTATATCTTTACGATGATTTACATTTCCTTGTCTTTGTGAAAAGACGCTTGAAATGTTTTTTTGGACACTTCCATTTTTTAGCGCTTCAAGCATTCCACCTTCTGCTTCAATTTCGTTAAGTAATTCCCAGGCCTTTTCTGCCACTTCATTTGTCAATGTTTCGACATACCAAGAACCTCCTGCTGGATCGATTACCTTATTTAAGAAGGATTCTTCCCGAAGAATGGACTGTGTATTTCTGGCTATTCTTCTTGAGAACGTGTCGGATTGCTTAATCGGTTCATCAAATGCTGATACATGGAGACTATCAATTCCACCAACTATTGCAGAAAATGCCTCAATTGTGGATCGGAGCATATTGACATATGGATCATAGATCGTTTTTGTAAATGCTGATGTTCTTGCATGGATATGCATCTGGGAAGAAGCTTCATTTCCACCGTATGCCTCTATAACAGTTGACCATAATATTCTTGCTGCACGTAATTTAGCAATTTCCATAAAAACATTCGAACCAATCGAAAACGAAAAAGTCATGCGTGGCGCAACGTCATCAATGGTAAGACCTCTTTCAAGAAGTTCACTCAAGTATTCAATTCCCGTGCCGATTGTATATGCTAGTTCCTGAACGGCATTTGCTCCACCATTATGATAAGGTGTGCCTTTTACAAGAACAGTCCTTATTTTTGTATGATTTTCAATAGCCCATTTAACTGAATTCGTTAACTGATTATATGCTATTTCAGGTTTGACTAGTAACTGCCCCTTTTCCACTAATAACGCCAATGGATCCATCCCAATCGTACCTGTAAGAGTATCCGCTTTTGTAAAAGTGGCAATGAGTGATAAAAAGGAGTCTACATCTGATTTAACATCAATTAGAACAGGTATAGATGAAAGGGATACCCCTCTAAATGCTGTTGATATTTCTTCTAATGTATGTAAGGCAAGTCCCTTTTCTGAGCTATTTTGAGGTTGCAGTGAAAAATGAATCATGGTTTGCCCAGTTGTTAAACCTTCCTTCAAAGCAACATTGAACTCCTCCGGCGAATGAACGTCGATTTCCTGACTGACATACCAAGGCTGGTTCACATAACCTGTTAGTTTTGAGCCACGTACTTTTGATCCTTCTCCAGGCATTTCTTTAAGGAAAGGGGTAAGATGGATATCGTCTTTTGTATAGATAGGCTTTAATTCAATCTTTTCATAAGTATTGGTATATAATTTTTCAATCGGTTTACCCTTTAATGTTTTTTCAGCTTCCTGTTTCCATGTCTCGTAGTCAATGGATGGGAAGGTAATATCTTGGTATTCTTTTGATGGCTTTGGCACAAGACTTCCCCCTCTATTCGTAATCGCTTTCAGTATAAATTAATTTTAGTATATATAGTAAAATGTCGCAATGAAATCAAACGACTTCTATTTATATAGTAAAAAAGACACTGCGTAAGCAATGTCTTTAGTAAATAGCTGTATTTTCTTTAGAGGTAGTTTCGATAATATCCTTTACACGGGCTAAGAATCGTCCGCAAACAAGGCCATCTAATACACGATGGTCAAGAGACATACAGAGATTTACCATATCACGAACTGCAATCATGCCATTAATGATAACCGGTCGTTGAACAATGGATTCAACTTGTAAAATCGCAGCCTGAGGATAATTAATAATCCCCATTGATTGAACAGAGCCAAATGAACCCGTATTATTCACTGTGAAAGTACCACCTTGCATGTCGTCAGCAGAAAGCTTTCCTGCTCTTACCTTTGCAGCCAGTTCAGAGATTTCTCTTGCGATACCTTTGATTGACTTTTCATCCGCATTCTTAATAACAGGAACAAAAAGTGCATCTTCTGTGGCAACGGCAATTGAAATATTAATATCCTTCTTCTGAATGATTTTATCTCCTGCCCACATGGAGTTAATTTGTGGGAATTCCTTCAATGCTTGTGCAACTGCTTTTACGAAAAACGCAAAGAAGGTTAGGTTGAATCCTTCCTTTTGTTTAAATTCATTCTTAAGTGAATTTCTGTAGGCAACCATATTGGTTGCATCTACCTCTACCATCGTCCAAGCATGTGGTGCTTCATGCTTACTCCGGAGCATGTTCGCAGCAATAGCCTTTCGAACACCAGACACCGGTATTTCAATATCACCTACAGCAACAGGTACATGTGGTCCAGGAGCTGGTTCTGACTTATTTGCTGTGCTGGTAGCTGGTTGTCTAGAAACCTGAGGCGTTGCTTTTTCGACTTGCTGACCTGCAGTAGGAATCTGTCCAGATTCAATTAACTTCTGAAGATCCTTACGAGTGATTCTTCCACCTGATCCTGTACCATTAACTTGAGCAAGGTCGATATTATGTTCCTGTGATAACTTAAGAACCGCAGGTGAATAACGTAATTTCTTCGAAGTATCACTATGCTCGATTGCGCCACCTGCACCTTTTTCTGCTACTTCTTCTTTTACTTCAACATCTGGTGTAGCCGATGCTTCGGTTTGACCGCCTGCTGTTTCAATGACACAAATTACTTCTCCTACCGCTAATGTTTCTCCTTCTTCTGCAATCAGTTCTGTAATCGTTCCTGAAAAAGAGGAAGGTACCTCCGCATTTACTTTATCCGTCATGACCTCAGCTAATGGGTCATATTTATTTACTGTGTCCCCAACAGCTACAAGCCATTTACTAATCGTTCCCTCTGTTACACTCTCACCGAGCTGGGGCATTGTTATTCTTTCAGTTGCCAATCATGAAACCTCCTCTGTCACCATTCATCCTCTCTCAAGCCATGAATAGCAGTGCAAATTTAAAATTCAGCAAGTTCTCTCATTGCTTTTTCAACCTTATCTGGATTTACCATGAAATACTTTTCCATTGTTGGTGCGTAAGGCATTGCTGGTATATCAGGTCCCGCTAGTCTTTTAATTGGGGCATCCAAATCAAACAAACAATGCTCTGCGATGATTGCAGATACCTCGCTCATTATGCTACCTTCTTTATTGTCTTCAGTTAAAAGTAAGACTTTCCCAGTTTTAGACGCCGCTTCGATAATAGCTTCTTTATCAAGTGGGTAGACTGTCCGAAGATCAAGGATATGTGCTTGAATACCATCTTTTGCGAGTCGCTCTGCTGCCTGAAGAGCAAAATGCACGCATAATCCATAGGTAATAACAGTAATGTCGTCACCCTTACGTTTAACATCAGCCTTTCCAATTGGCAATACATAGTCATCCTCAGGTACTTCTCCTTTAATTAATCGATACGCACGCTTGTGCTCGAAGAATAATACCGGATCTTCATCACGTATTGCTGCCTTTAACAAACCCTTAACATCGTAAGGGGTTGAAGGCATAACTATTTTTAGACCAGGTTGATTTGCAAAAATGGCCTCGACTGATTGTGAGTGGTAAAGGGCACCGTGTACTCCACCACCATATGGAGCTCGAATTGTAATTGGACAACTCCAATCATTATTTGAACGATATCGTATTCTAGCTGCTTCAGAGATGATTTGATTCACTGCAGGCATGATAAAATCAGCAAATTGCATTTCTGCAATGGGTCTCATTCCATACATAGCTGCACCTATACCAACACCTGCAATAGCTGACTCTGCTAAAGGTGTGTCAATTACCCGTTCCTCACCGAATTGCTCGTACAGCCCATTGGTTGCCTTAAATACTCCACCTTTTTTCCCTACGTCCTCTCCCAAAATAAAGACTTTAGGATCTCGTTCCATTTCCTCACGTATCGCCATTGTTACGGCATCAATATATGAAATTACAGGCATTCTATTTCCCCCTTACTGTTGAGCGTATACATATTTTAGAGCTTGCTCTGGTTCAGCATATGGCGCATTTTCTGCATAATCTGTTGCTTCGTTTACAAGTGTCGCAACACGATCTGCTATTTCCTTTTCCTTCGCTTCATCCATAACCCCAGACTCTTTTAAATAAGAAGCGAACGAGAGTACGGGATCATTTTTCTTCGCTTCTGCTACTTCTTCCTGCTCACGATATGCACGATCATCGTCATCAGATGAGTGTGCAGTCAGACGATATGAGATGGTTTCAACTAAAGTCGGCCCTTCTCCACGGCGCCCTCTGTCAGCTGCTTCTTTTACAACTCTATAGACCTCAAGTGGATCGTTCCCATCAACCGTTACACCAGGCATCCCATATCCAATAGCACGGTCAGAAATCTTTTCACAAGCTACTTGTTTTTCATATGGTACAGAAATAGCGTATTTATTATTTTCACACATAAAAATGACCGGAAGTTTATGAACAGCTGCAAAGTTTGCACCTTCATGAAAATCACCTTGGTTTGAAGAACCTTCACCAAACGTAACAAAGCTGACTAGATTTTTCCCTTCCATTCTTCCGCCAAGGGCTACACCAACTGCATGCGGAACCTGAGTCGTTACAGGAGAAGAACCAGTTACGATGCGATTTTTCTTTTGTCCAAAGTGCCCAGGCATTTGACGTCCACCGGAGTTCGGATCTTCAGCCTTCGCAAACCCAGATAGCATGAGTTCCTTTGCTGTCATTCCAAATGTGAGCACAACTCCCATATCACGGTAGTAAGGCAATACATAGTCTTTCTCACGATCTAGAGCAAATGCTGCACCAACCTGCGCCGCTTCTTGTCCTTGACAGGAAATAACGAATGGAATTTTCCCAGCGCGGTTTAATAACCACATTCTTTCATCTAGTTTTCTAGCTAATAGCATGGTTTCATACATTTCGAGAACTACTTCATCACTTAAACCCAATGCTTGATGACGATTTTCGGACATCATAATACCTCCTTTAAATAAACACAATGTCGCAGGTGCGAACATCACTTAAGATAAATTAAGCGTGAATTGCTTTACCATCAACAGCCAGAGCTGCTTCCCCAATCGCTTCAGATAAAGTAGGATGTGGGTGAATGGTGTGTGCAACCTCCCACGGAGTTGCGTCTAGTACTCTCGCTAAACCAGCTTCTGAAATCATATCCGTTACATGAGGCCCTATCATGTGAACACCTAATAAATCTTCTGTTGCCTCATCTACAACGAGTTTGACAAATCCATCTGACTCACCAAATACTAGTGCTTTTCCTATCGCTCTAAAATTGAACTTACCTACCTTTACTGTATAACCCTTTTCTTTCGCTTCCTCTTCAGTGAATCCAACACTCGCTACTTCTGGGTTGCTATATACACATTTTGATACGAGAGAATAATCCATTGGTATCGGGTTTTCACCAGCTATATGTTCAACAGCAATAATTCCTTCATGAGATGCTACATGAGCTAACTGAAGACCACCAATTACATCACCTATCGCATAAATATGAGATTCCTTCGTTTGGAAAAATTCATTGGTTGCGATATACCCTTTTTCCACGATAATTTCTGTATTTTCTAGACCGATATTCTCAACATTTGCTTGTCGACCAACAGATACAAGAAGTTTTTCTGCAGAAAACGACTTTGTTTCACCTTTGTGTTCGGCCTGGATTGTAATTCCCTCTCCTTTTTCAAGAGACTCGGGCAACACCTTTGCACCTGTTACGACTTTTATACCTTTTTTCTTCATTAATCGTTGCATTTCTTTTGAAATCTCATGATCTTCTGTTGGAAGAATTCGATTCGCATATTCAAGTACAGTAACTTCGATACCAAAATCGTTTAGCATTGAAGCCCATTCAATCCCGATAACTCCCCCGCCAACGATTACAATTGATTTTGGCAAACTGTCCATTTGTAGCGCTTCATCGGATGTTAAGACGTAATCCCCGTCTATCTCAAGGCCTGGTAAAGACCGTGGTCTAGATCCTGTTGCGATGATGACATTTTTAGGAATCAGCATTTCATTTTCTTCACCATTGTTCATTTCTACAGAAATCGTTCCTGGCATAGGCGAGAAAATAGACGGACCTAAAATACGTCCAATACCTTCAATTACATCTATTTTTCCTTGTTTCATTAAATGCTGGACACCTTTAAATAATTGATCCGTTATTTTATTCTTTCTATCCTGCACCTTTTGAAAATCAAGGGTTACGTCTTTTGCAATCACACCAAATTCTTCACTTCTTTTTGTAGTCGCATATACTTCCGCACTTCTTAATAGAGCTTTACTTGGAATACAGCCTGCATGTAAGCAAGTTCCACCAAGTTTTCCTTTCTCAACAACTGCGACCTTAAGTCCAAGTTGCGAGGCACGTATTGCAGCAACATAACCACCAGTACCGCCGCCTAAAATGACTAAATCATATTCCTTTGACATACCCTACTCACCTTCTTAGCTCTACTTATTTTACAGAGGAGGTTTAACCGTGTCCGATGACTGTGGCCATTCGGTCTTGGAATTTCTTCCTTTTAACACACTTATTTTAAGACAGGGGTTTGAAGGGGTTTACCCGGATATTCTTTTTCCTTTTCTTCCCCGCGCAATACACGTAAGGCACCCTCTGCCAATGCTTGCAATTCATTTTCTCCCGGCTGGACGATTACATCTGCTATCCAATTTACATGATTTGAAATTTCCGATATAAACTCATTTCCATATGCTAATCCGCCAGTTAAAATAATTGCATCAACACGCCCTGATAGGGCTGCACTTGCTGCACCAATTTCTTTGGCGATTTGGTACGCCATTGCTTTATAGACTAATTTCGCTTTTTCGTCACCTTTTTCAATCATTTTTTCAACCGCGATGGCATCATTGGTTCCTAAATAACCAACTAATCCACCCTGACCTACTAGTTTTTTCATGATTTCTTCTCGGAAATATTGACCAGAAAAACAAAGGTCAATTAAATCACCTGCAGGCACTGTCCCTGCACGTTCTGGGCTAAATGGTCCGTCACCGTGCAACCCATTATTAACGTCTACCACTTTTCCTTGTTTGTGAACTCCTACAGTGATACCTCCGCCCATATGGGTTACAATGAAATTTAATTCTTCATAGCTTTTACCGAAATCCTTTGCGACCCTTCTTGCAACTGCTTTTTGATTTAAAGCATGAAAAATGCTTTTTCTCTCAATCAGTTCAAATCCTGATATTCGAGCAATTGGGTCAAGTTCGTCAACAACAACAGGATCGACTATATATGGCGGAATATTTAACCCAGATGCAATTTCGTATGCCAAAATGCCACCAAGATTTGAGGCGTGCTGCCCTGCATATCCAATTCGCAAATCATGAAGCATTTCATCATTTACTTTGTATGTGCCACCTTGTATAGGCCTCAGTAACCCACCTCTACCACAGACAGCACTTAATTTTGAAATGTTAATACCCTCATTAACTAATGTTTCAAGAATCGTTGTTTTACGAAATTCGTATTGGTCGATAATATTTTCAAAATCGCTTAATTCTGTACGATCATGTCTAATCGTCTTTTCAAAAACAGAACGTTCATTATCATAGACGCCAATTTTCGTGGATGTTGATCCTGGATTGATAACGAGAATCCGATATTCTTTGTCCTGCAATAGTGAAACCCCCAGTGCTTTGTGCAATGCTACGTCTCATTCTGTTTGATATATTTAAAAGGAAAAGAGAGAAAAGCCTTAATTAAGACTTCCCTCACTTACTAATATCCTTATCCTCTACGACTTAAAATGTCGTGCCCATTTCGTAAAAATTGGCTACGAGAATTTCTCATTCTTTCAATACGCTCTTCTGCCAAACGATCAGCAGCTTGATATGTTGGGATACCGTCCCTTTTTGCGATTTCAATTACTTTTTCAATCGTATCGTAAAGCGACTCCACCTTCTTTAGTGCACGCTCTTGGTTGTATCCATATAATTCATCTGCAACATTAATGACTCCACCAGCATTAATTACATAGTCTGGTGCATATACGATTCCTAATTCATGAATGATATCTCCATGACGTGATTCTTTTAGCTGATTATTAGCAGATCCAGCAATAACTTTTGCTTTTAGTTGAGGAATTGTTTCATCATTTACTGTTGCACCAAGTGCACACGGTGCATAAATGTCACACTCAACACTATAAATTTCATTGGGATCCACTGCTTTCGCACCAAAGTCTCTAACAGCTCGGTCAACAGCATCTTTATTTATATCCGTTACAATCAGACTTGCTCCTTCTTCATGAAGGTATTTACAAAGTGTATATGCAACATTTCCAACACCTTGAACTGCAACAACTTTTCCTTCTAGTGAATCGGTACCAAAAGCTTCTTTTGCAGCTGCCTTCATTCCACGGTAAACTCCAAATGCCGTTACAGGAGACGGATTTCCTGACGATCCGAATGCTGGTGATATTCCTGTAACAAAGTCTGTTTCTTCATGAATAATATCCATGTCTGCAACAGTTGTACCAACGTCTTCTGCTGTAATATAACGGCCATTAAGCCCCTGAATATAACGGCCAAATGCACGGAACATTTCTTCGTTTTTATCCTTGCGAGGATCGCCTATAATAACCGTTTTACCTCCACCTAGATTCAATCCAGCTGCAGCATTTTTATATGTCATCCCTTTAGCGAGTCTTAATGCATCTTCAATCGCATCTTCCTCGGAAGCGTACGTCCACATCCTCGTACCTCCAAGTGCAGGTCCTAATGTTGTATCATGAATGGCGATAATCGCCTTTAGACCAGATTGTTTATCCTGACAAAATACCAATTGTTCATAATCATATTTCTCCATGTAAGAAAAAATTTCCATTTTGTAAGTTCCTCCCCTAGTTTGACTATTGTCTGGCAGAACATACTGCCAATGCTAACGAGTATAATTTGCTCTTTGCAGAATCTGCCCTAGATGTTAAAACAATAGGTGCACGAGCACCAGCAATTACAGCTCCTACCTGCGCTTTCGCAAAGTATACTAATGATTTATATAATGCATTTCCAACTTCAATCGTTGGAACAAGCAAAATATCGGCCTGTCCAGCTACAGCACTAGTAATACCTTTGTGCTCTGCTGCTAGAATTGATATGGCATTATCTAGAGCTAATGGACCATCGACGATACAATTTTGAATCTGACCACGATGATTCATTTGCGTTAATACTGCCGCATCTATTGTTGCTTGCATAGCAGGATTAACCACTTCAACCGCTGCAATTGGTGCTACTTTCGGTACGTGAATACCAATGGAGTTCGCAACCTTTACGGAATTATTTAAAATCTGTACTTTTTCCTGTAGCCCAGGGGCTATGTTCATAGCAGCATCTGTTACAATAACGAAGCGTTCAAATTCTGGAACCTCAAACACAGCCACATGTGATAGAACATTACCTGTCCGAAGTCCGTATTCTTTATTCAGGACTGCTTTTAATATGGTAGATGTCGGGATATTCCCCTTCATTAATACTTCTGCTTCACCTGAATGAACAGCTCTGACTGCAGCCTGTGCTGATTCTTCCGGTGATGTTGTGTTTATCACATGTAGTTCATTAAGGACTTCTCCCGTATACCCTTTTGCAGTAAGGATTTGGTGTATTCTTTCTTGGTTACCAAATAATAAAAATCGGGCAAGCCTGTGGTTTATTGCTTCGGTTATTGCCTCTAACACTTCGTCATCCTCGGCAGCAGCAACAGCAACGGTGACCTGTGAATGTTTAGCTGCACTATTGATAAGATCATACAATTTCATCCAAATTTACCTTCTTTTCAATCAAGATTCCCCTTCGTTTAATGCACATATTTAACATGCAATAAACGTGCCAACTCTCAAGTGTTGAAAACGCTTAATTGTGTAGTATTTTCTACAAAACAATTGCGCAACTTCTTGCACACCTTGCAAAATATTGCATGCTTTAATTTGCAAGATTATATTTTTCCAGCTTATAATATAGACTTCTAAGAGATATCCCCAATGATTTAGCAGCCGCTGTTTTATTCCCGCCATTTAAGTTCAACACCTCGGCAATCACTTTTGCTTCGTATTTTTCAACTAAAGCCGATAAGGGAACATCTTTAAGTTCTGTTTCAGATGCAATATTTGTGGCAAGGGTTTTACTTGTTACGCCATGTAATGGCTGAATGTGCTTCACGTCAATTAGTCTTTCCTGATAATTCATAAAGATTACGGCTCTTCCGAGGACATTTTCAAGCTCCCTAACATTCCCAGGCCAATCGTATTGAAGTAAATATTGAATAGATTCTTCAGTCAACCCTTCAACATTACGTCCGTAATCCTGATTTATTTTATGTAATAAGTGCTCCGCAAGAGGTTTAATATCCTGCTTCCTCATTCGAAGTGAAGGTATAAAAATTGGAATCTTATTTAATCGGTAGTATAGATCCTCTCTAAAAGTTCCGTTTCCAATTCCTTTTTCAAGGTTTACATTAGTGGCTGCAATAATTCTAACATCAATCGGAATCGGCTTTGTTCCTCCAACGCGAACAATCTCTCTTTCCTGTAGAACCCTTAGCAATTTAGCTTGGGTGTTTAAAGATAATTCACCAATTTCATCTAAGAAGATACTTCCATTATTCGCTTCCTCGAAAATACCTTGTTTACCTCCGCGCTTAGCACCTGAAAAGGCACCTTCTTCATAACCAAACAATTCACTTTCCAGCAGTGATTCTGAAATAGCTGCGCAATTCACCCGAACAAATTTATTATATTTTCGTTTACTTTCATTATGTATCGCGTGTGCAAACAACTCCTTGCCTGTCCCAGATTCACCCCTAAGTAAAACGGTAGCTGGAGTCTTCGCACCAAGTTTTGCTTGTTCAATTGCAAATTCCATTTCTTCTGAAGAGCCAATGATGTCATCAAATGTGTATTTTGCTTCAAGTGACCGAATGATATGTCTAGCTCGATTCAATTCGGAAGTTAGCTGGCTAATCTCTGAAACATCATGGATGACACCAACACTTCCCTTAAGCTTTCCATCCACAATAATTGGAGCCACATTAACAATTACATCTTTGTCATGAGGGCCAACCTTCATGCGGGCACCTCTAACAGGTCTTCTTGTTCGTAAAACCTGCATGTGCATGCTTTCACCCTCAGAAATATCTGCATTTGCAGGCTTTCCAATAACCTGTTCCTTTTCAAGCCCTGTAATCCGTGTATACGCACGGTTAATCATTATCCCGCGTCCATCCTCGTCCACTACAGTAATGGCCTCTTCGGAAGATTGGATAATGGCTTCAAGCATGGTTTGTATCTCTTTTAAATTCGTTATTTCTTCAGCTAAATCTACAACTTCCGTAATGTCTTTAAAAACAGCAAATGCCCCTAAAAGCATCCCTGATTCATTGACCATTGGGATTCGTGTCGTAATAATTTTACGGCCATTTTCTAAAACAAGTTCTTGGTTAACTTCTACAGCTCTAGTTCGTAGTATCTCTGGCAATTTACTATCAGGAATACATTCGTATATATGCTTACCAATCGCGTCTTCCTTTGCAACACCTATCATCCTTGAAGCACTATTATTAAGTAAGATGACTTGGCTATTGATATCAATGACAATCATTCCATCATGAGTCGAATCTATAATCAAATCTACCATAACCTTTTGCATACCAATGTCACCTCCTATTTATAAATGCATGCGCTGAAGCTAGCCGTATAATCGCAAAACTCGACCATGCAATATTTTACACACTTTATTTTTACCATTTGCAATAAAGTGCACACTACCATAATAACCTGAAAGCTTCATCTTGACAAATTTTTTTAATAGCTTACATTTATAAAGAAGTCTTTTTTTGAAAGGGATCTTTATTATGCAACGTATATTAGCTCTAATCGTGCTACTAATACCAGGCGTTATAGCAGGAGTTGGCATTAAATTTATGAGAGACATGTTTTTCGGAGTGTTAATCAGTCCAATTCCGTCCTTAATGCTTCAATTTTTGATTGGACTTATCTTTTTTATAGCTGGTCTATCCTTTATCGGTGGATTTATTCTTCACCGTGACCGGAAAAGAAATAAAGTTCAGGACAAATTTCAAAAAGAAAGCTCACCAGTTAGTGAGCAAAATAAATAATCCTGCTGATTTAGCAGGATTTTTTTCATGGTTATTTAATTAGCGCTAAGGCTTTTTTAGGGTAGTCCGTAATGATTGCAGAACAGCCAAAATCGATAAATTGTTTCATTTTTTTCTCATCGTTTATTGTAAACGGCCGAACCGCAATATGATTACGCTTGGATTCTTCGACTATTTCCTTATTGATTGTTTGATGATATGGATGGATTCCGTTTGTATTAAGGCGTTTTGCATACTCCCAAGGTTCATACAGTCCCTCCATATATAAAATAGCTAAATCGACTGTACTTGAGAGTTGCCTACATTTAACTAGACTATAATGATTAAAACTTGAAATAACAATTCTGTCCTCAAGTCCATAATCATTAATCATCTGTAGGGTCTTCTCTTCTATACCCTTATAGGAAACTAATCCTGTTTTAAACTCAACATTTATTAACAATTGATTTGACTTGGCCCACTCAAACACTTCTTCAAGGGTCGGAATTTCACAAAACCCATATTGATCTTTAAACTTGTAGCTAGCATCCATATTCTTAATTTGTTTTAAGGTATAGTCCTTAACCCATCCTTTTTCTTTTCCGTTCGTGGTTCTTTTGACGGTTTCATCATGGATAACAACAATTTCCCCATCCTTTGTCATTTGAATATCCAACTCAATTCCATCAGCACCTACTCTCGCTGCTTCTTTAAACGAAATCATAGTATTTTCCGGGTGCGTTCCAGCCGCTCCCCTATGCCCAAAAATTTGCGTCATTGAGATTCTCCTTTTTTTGGTATACTTTTATTATAGAGTATTTTATATAAGGGAGAAAAGAACATGAGACCATTACAAATTTCTGCTGAAACTGCATTAAGACTTTCAAAAACCTTGAATGTCCCTATTGAACAAATCATGCACATGCCACAGCATATTCTCGTACAGAAAATGATGGAGTTGGAAAAATCCGATAACAAAGATAAATAACAAAAAACACCGCTTACAGTGAGTAAGTGGTGTTTTTATAGTAAGAAAATATAAGTTCCGTTGTTAATTACTCCTTACCCTCTCAGGAAGCCTTGTGCTCCAAACGGAGTTTATCAGCAACCATTGCGATGAATTCAGAGTTTGTAGGCTTAGCCTTTGACATACTTACTGTATATCCGAAAAGGTTTGAAATTGAATCAATATTACCACGGCTCCAAGCGACTTCGATTGCATGACGAATTGCACGCTCAACACGACTTGCAGTTGTATTGAACTTCTTTGCAATATCAGGATATAACACCTTAGTAATGGATCCTAATAATTCTATGTCATTGTACACCATAGAAATTGCTTCTCTCAAATACAGATATCCTTTGATATGAGCAGGAACACCAATTTCATGGATAATACTTGTGATACTTGCGTCTAGATTCTTCGGGCCATTCTCCGACTGATTACGAACAAGAGAATTTGAAGGGTTTCTTTTAATGATTGGTGCAGATTTCCCGCTAACTTGACGGATTCGGCTTGCAAGGTTTTCCATATCAAATGGTTTAAGAATAAAGTACGCTGCACCTAAATCGACGGCTTTTTTCGTCACATCTTCCTGACCAAAAGCTGTTAACATTATGACATTAGGCTGTTTTTCAAGATTAGAATCCCGCAGTCTTTCTAGAACAGCTAAGCCATCTAAGTGAGGCATAATTATATCTAGAACGAGAACATCTGGCTGTTTTTCTTGAAGCATAGTCAGACAGTCTTGACCGTTATACGCAACACCTTGGACTTCAATGTCTTCTTGGCTAGATAAATATTCATCAAGTAAGTTCACCAGTTCTCGATTATCATCAACAATAAAAACGTTTATTTTCTTCACTCTATTTCCTCCTCAAACTACATCCGCAAAAATTTGTCTATATTTACATTCTAAAGAAAGAATTCGACAATGCAATAAGATTTCCTTTATTTTTTTAAAAAAATAGGAAAAATTTATTGAAAAATAATTTATTCTCCATTATACTTAAGATTTCGACTTAAAACGCCATTAATCTGTGGTGAAATTTCGATTTTGTCGAAAAATCTTTATGTGATTTTATTATATCTTCTCATGCAATTTTTTGCGATATAAATCTGTACAAATTCTCCTCGCCCAGTTTAGTATCTCCTGATTTGATTTGATTGCGGGGGACGATTCGCACCTATACTGGTTCTCTTTCTCCTAGTTTCATCCAGTTGCGGGGACGATTCACCACTTTGCTGGTTCGCTTTCATCCAGTTGCGGGGACGATTCGTACCATTACTGGTTAGCATTCTCCTAATTTTATCCAAGTTCGAGGATGATTAACCACTTTGCTGGTTCGCTTTCTCCTAGTTTCATCCATTTGCGAGGACGATTCACACCCATACTGGTTCGCAATCTCCTAATTTTTTCTAAGTGTGAGGATGATTCACTACTTTACCAGTTCGCTTTCTCCTAATTTTATCCAAGTGTGAGGATGATTCACTACTTTACTGGTTCGCTTTCTCCTAATTTCATCCAGTTGCGGGGACGATTCACACCTATACTGGTTCGCAATCTCCTAATTTTTTCTAAGTGTGAGGATGATTCACTACTTTACTGCTTCGCTTTCTCCTAGTTTCATCCATTTGCGAGGACGATTCACACCTTTACTGGTTCGCCTTCTCCTAATTTCATCCAGTTGCGGGGACGATTCACGACTATACTGGCCCCCCCTCTCCTAATTTTATCCATTCACTTCTACAGTAATAACAAAAGAAAAAGCGAGCATTTAGCCCGCCTTTTTCTGTTCCTTTTTGTAGATATCAATTCCAGCTTCGCTTAACATCCATTCAATATGAACACCATATCCGCTCGTGGGATCATTTACAAAAACATGAGTGACTGCTCCAATCAGTTTACCGTCCTGGATGATTGGGCTACCGCTCATACCTTGAACAATGCCACCGGTTTTATCCAGGAGTCGTTTATCCGTAATTTTAACAACCATTCCTTTTGTTGCAGGAATTTTTTGGGGGACTACACTAACAATCTCAATGTCAAATTCCTCGACTTTATCATCTTCAACAACAGTTAAGATTTTGGCTGGACCTGGTTTAACCTGGTGTGAAAGTGCTATGGGAAGCGGCTTATCCATAATGCCGTTATTCACTTGTTTATTCAACTCGCCGAATATGCCAAAAGGACTATTTCGCTTAATATTCCCAATGATTTCTTTGTCCGCTGAAAAACGTGCAAGCTTTTCACCTGGATCACCGTTGCTTCCTTTTTCAATAGAAGTAACCGTTGATCTAACGATTTGACCATCAGACACAACAATCGGTTCTTTTGTGTCCATATCTGAGATAACATGGCCTAATGCACCATATTTTCTTGTTTCAGGGTGGTAGAAGGTCATTGTCCCTATACCAGCAGCTGAATCACGGATATATAGACCAATTCGATAGGCCTGGTCATTCTTATCCTTGAGTGGCATTAATTTTGCCTTTATGTCCTCATTATCCCGAACAATGACAAGGTTTAACGGTTCCCCAGTCTTACCTGACTCTTGGACGAATGGTCCTACATCGCTCATCTTTTCAATTTTTTTACCGTTGATTTCTTTAATGATGTCTCCGACTTCTACACCAGCAATTTCACCTGGTGACTGTTTCCCTTCCTCTGTCTCAATCTGGTGATGACCAACAACCAATACACCTAATGTATTTAGTTTAACACCAATTGATTGTCCTCCAGGAATCACTCTAAAATCGGATAATACATTGACATTTACTTTTTTTACTGGAACACCTGCAAATTCGACCATCATCTCACCTGAACCACTTTTATTCGCAGCAACCGAGATTTGTTGATCATCTATCTCTGATGAAAATGCGAAATTGGAATCAGGCATTGTCGTTGTAACTGGTAATGAGGATTGGATAGTAAAGTCTTGCCCCTCAAATAAGGTGAGTTGTTTTGGAATTTCTATATATTCTTTAAGTGGCTTGTAAAACCCTAAAGCCAAAATTGAAACAAGGAGAAATGTACCGATTATATATCTAATTTTGTCTGTTTTCATTTATTTTTCACTCTCCTCGCTCCTATCCCACGCCGCCATCTAATTAGGTATGGCTACATTCTTTAATTTGGCCTTTAGAGACGACATTTATAACCTCTCAGAGATTAAAAATGCTACCCATTTTGGATAGCATTACAAGTTAAAATTTGTACGTAACGTTGTATAACCTCATTCAGCCGTAAATAAATTAGTGATTTACTGTTTTTCGTACTTGTTTGCTTTCTTCTGCCATTTTCAGTAGTTCTTTTGCATGTTCCTTCGTCAGTTCCGTTATTTCAACACCAGAAATCATTCTGCTAATTTCCTTAATTTTTTCAGCCTCATCCAACTTCGTAACGGATGTTGTCGTTCTTCCTTGCACAGTTTCTTTTGCGATAAATAAATGGCTATCAGCCATTGCTGCCACTTGCGGAAGATGAGAAATACACAGAACCTGTGAACCTACAGATACTCCATAGATTTTTTCTGCGATTGATTGAGCAACTCGGCCACTTACACCAGTGTCGACCTCATCAAATATGATTGAAGTAACACCCTGATGTTTGGAAAAGATACTCTTTATGGCAAGCATAATACGAGATAATTCCCCACCAGATGCAATTTTTGCTAATGGCTTAAGTGGTTCACCTGGATTTGTAGAAATATAAAATTCAATATCATCTTTCCCATTTGGAGTTAATTTAATAGTCGAATCTTGAAAAAAGTTAATATCAAATTTCGCCTTTTCCATATATAGGTCTTTTAATTCTTGTGTAATCCTTTTAATTAGCTCTTTAGCAAGTTTTTTTCGAAGGGCTGAGATATTTTCCGCCTCTAGTTTGACATCCTCTAAAACCGAGTCCAGCTCGTCCCTCAACTTGTCAATATGTTGCTCACGATTTTGAATTGTGTCCAGCTCATCCTCAATTTTAGCTGCATATTCAAGGATTTCCTCAACAGACTGGCCATACTTTCGCTTTAGTTGCGTGATTTCATTCAAGCGGCTTTCAATAAAATCCAATCTTGCAGGGTCATATTCTAATTCATCTAGTTGGGTACGGATTTTATACGAGATTTCCTCTAATAAATAAAAACTATTGGAGATTGTCTCATGAATCTTCTCTAATTCCTTATCAAGATCCATAACATCCTCAGCATGGTTCATAGCAAGCCCGATCCAATCAAGGCCCTTTTGGTCCCCGACCAGGGCATTATAACTATTTTGAAGGGATTTGAAGATTTTTTCGTAATTAGATATTTTTCTTCTCTCTTCTGTGAGTTCAACATCTTCATTTGGCTTTAATTCTGCCTTTCCAATTTCGTTTAGCTGGAATTGGATTAGATCAAGACGATGGACCATTTCTTGCTCATTTTCATTAAAGCTTTTTAAACGCTGTTTTACCTGGAGATACGTTTTATAGATTTGTTGATATTCTTGCAAAGCCTGTTTAATTGAGTTTCCACCATATTGGTCAAGCATATGGATATGCTGTTCTTGATTCATTAAATCCTGATGTTCATGCTGCCCATGAATATCAATTAATGTCCTACCAAATTCACGCAGGATGGAAATGGTAACGAGCTTGCCATTTATTCTACAGACACTTTTCCCTGATTTTGAGATGTCTCTACGTAAAACGATCATTCCGTCACTAATTTCAATACCAAATTCTTCGGCCTTTGCGTAGCATGGATGACTTTCACTGTCGATTAAAAATAGACCTTCGATTTCCGCTCGTTCTTCTCCATACCGTACAAACTCCGCTGATCCTCTACCACCTACTAATAAATGGACAGCATCAATTATAATGGATTTACCTGCGCCTGTTTCTCCTGTTAGCACAGTTAGCCCTTTTTCTAAAGAGACAGAAAGAGCCTCAATAATCGCAAAGTTCTTTATCGTTAGTTCAGCTAACAATTACAACACCCCCAATTCCTCTCTCTTACGTTTTTGAACATACTTGATTACAGCATGTCCAAGAATCGATTAGAGACAGTCTCCGTTTGTTCTGGAGTTTTACAAATAATTAAGATGGTGTCATCTCCACAAATCGTTCCTAAAATCTCTTCCCAATCTAAATGATCAATTAATGCACCTATTGCATTCGCATTACCGGGAAGAGTCTTCATCACAAGCATATGCCCCGCTGAATCAATCTTCACAAACGCATCCATCAAAGAGCGCTTCAATTTTTGAAGTGGATTAAATCGTTGATCAGCAGGTAAACTGTATTTATAACGACCATCAACCATTGGTACTTTCACAAGATGCAATTCTTTTATATCTCGAGATACAGTTGCTTGGGTAATGTTATATCCTTCGCTTTTTAAGATATCAACGATCTCATCTTGTGTTTCGATATCGTTACTTGTAATAATTTCACGAATTTTTATATGTCTTTGTCCCTTATTCATTTTGACATCCTCTCTCTTTAAACGGTATTATTACCACCTATGTTAGCCGATTCTGACAAGATTGTACATTTTTTTCGTAATCATCTAGGTTATCATCACAACTAGAGTGTTTACCATGAAGAAAGAGGACAGCACATTGGCTATCCCCTTACTATTTGCTATTCCTTCTTTAACATATCATGTGCACTTTCGACAACATCTTGAACCGTATTCGGTAATTTACTTTCACCTAACTCAGTAGGTCCATTCCAGCGTAAATGTAGTAAAAATTCGATATTGCCTTCCCCACCAGTGATTGGAGAGTACGATAAATTGACGCAATCATACCCTTCCTTTAAGGAAAACTCAATAATCTTATTAAGCACATTTTCATGTGTTTTTGGGTCTCGTACGATTCCCTTTTTACCAACTTGTTCTTTTCCCGCCTCGAATTGTGGTTTTACAAGTGCCACAACATCACTTTGCGGAACGAGAAGAGTCTTCAGTACCGGTAAAATGAGTCGTAATGAGATAAACGAAACATCTATCGTTGCAAACTCTGGCATTCCTTCTTGAAGGTCTGCCGGAGTTACATATCGAAAGTTAGTTCGTTCCATCACTACTACACGTTCATCCTGCCTTAGCTTCCACGCAAGCTGATTATATCCAACGTCAAGGGCATAAGACCGTTTAACTCCATTTTGGAGAGCACAATCCGTAAACCCACCAGTTGAGGAGCCAACGTCGATCATGATTCGATCCTCAATATTTAAATCAAATTCTTTTATGGCCTTCTCAAGTTTTAATCCACCTCTACTGACATACGGGATCACATTTCCCTTTACAGTGAGCGGTATATCAATTTCAACTTTCTCACCAGGCTTATCGAGTCTTTCCTCATTTGAATAGACGAGTCCAGCCATGATAGAACGCTTCGCCTTTTCTCTTGTTTCGATTAAGCCACGTTCAACTAATAAAACATCAAGTCGTTCTTTCTTTGTTCCCATTGTCTACACTCGTTTCTGCTTCTTAGGTACGAGCTTGAGAATCCGTTCAACAGCATTCTCAGTTGTCATTCCTATTTCATTCAAGAGTTCATTAACACTTCCATGCTCAATAAATTGATCTGGAATACCCATACGGTCAATTTTAGCATCATGATAGCCATGATCATGTGCGAATTCAAGAACTGCGCTTCCAAATCCACCCATTAATACGGATTCTTCTATAGTTAAAACTGGAAGATTTGAACCTAGAATTTGATGCATCATATCATTATCAAGTGGTTTAATAAAACGAGCATTTACCACTCTTACCGAGATATCTTCTTTTTCAAGAGCCTCTGCAGCTTCCATCGCCATTTGGATAGTAGTACCAAACGTAAGAATAACAGCATCTGAACCTGGCTTTAAAATTTCCCATGACCCAATTGGAATCGTCTTTAATTCTTCGTCCATTTCAACTCCAAGACCATTTCCTCTTGCATACCTCAAGGCAATTGGACCATCATCATATTGAATAGCCGTATTCACCATGTGTTGACCTTCATTTTCGTCCTTTGGCATCATAAGTACCATATTCGGAATATGTCTTAAAAAGGAAATATCGAATACACCTTGATGTGTTTCTCCATCTGCCCCAACTAGACCTGAGCGATCAATTCCTATAAACACATTTAGATTTTGACGGCAAATATCATGGACAACCTGGTCATAAGCTCTTTGCAGGAAGGTTGAATATATAGCAAGAAACGGTTTTAGATTTTGAGTTGCTAGTCCTGCAGCCATTGTCGCGGCATGCTGCTCAGCAATCCCAACATCATACATACGTTCAGGAAATTCCTTGGCAAACTTCTCAAGCTTCGACCCCACAGGCATTGCTGGTGTAATCGCAACAATTCGATTATCTTTCTTTGCAAGCTTCCGAACTGTTTCACTTATTACAGCACTCCAGGCTGGTGGCGCATTCACAGGTTTTACAAAATCACCTGTTTCAATTTTGTAAGGGCCTGTACCATGCCATGTACCAATTTTGTCTGTTTCAGCTGGCGTATAGCCTTTTCCTTTTTTCGTTATGACATGAACTAATACAGGACCCTTTGTTTTCTTTGCATATTCAAATGTTTCAAATAAATCCTCATAGTTATGTCCATCAATTGGTCCTAAATAGGTAAAACCTAGTTCCTCAAAAAAGACTCCTGAGACAAGTAAATACTTCAAGCTATCTTTTACCCGTTCTGCTGTTGATGCCAGTTTGCCGCCTACAGCCGGTATCTTCTTAAGTAAAAGTTCTAACTCATCTTTTACCCAATTGTACTTTCCTGCAGTACGTAGTCTTGCTAAAACATTATGAAGAGCCCCTACATTTGGAGCAATTGACATTTCATTATCATTTAGAATGACAATCATATCTTTCTTTTCATGTCCGATATGATTTAAAGCTTCTAATGCCATCCCACCTGTTAAGGCACCATCACCAATGATAGGAACGACAAATTCCTTTGTTCCTTTAATATCACGCGCAACAGCCATACCCATAGCAGCGGAAAGGCTTGTTGAGCTATGTCCAGTTTCCCAAACGTCATGCTCACTTTCAACACGTTTCGGAAACCCACATAGCCCTTTATATTGACGCAGTGTATCAAATTCACAAGCCCGTCCAGTCAAAATTTTATGAACATAGGATTGGTGACCAACATCCCAAATGAATTTATCATTCGGGCTATTAAACTCCCTATGTAGAGCGATTGTTAGTTCAACTACCCCAAGATTGGGACCAATATGGCCACCAGTCTTAGATAGCTTTTCAATTAAAAATTGACGGATATCCTGACTTAGTTTTTCTAATTCATCTATTGACATATTTTTAAGGAACTTAGGGTCTTTAATGCTAAGAAGATCCAAAGGATTCACTCACTTTCATTTACTATTCAGCACTTAAAATACTTTTACAGAGTATTTTAATGATCTCTAGATGCGATTAAATTACACATATAGTCCAGTATATCATGTTTCATATCAACACTATATAAAAACCGCTTTGCCTCGTCTATATGAAAAGTTAATTTTTCCTTTGCACCCTCAAGTGATAATAAAGCAGGATATGTATTTTTATCGTTTCCTGTATCACTGCCGACCGGTTTCCCGATTACAGCCTCAGAGCCTTCTATGTCTAGTATGTCGTCCCGAATTTGAAAGGCTAAACCTAAATGGTGTGCAAATTGTGTAAGCTTATTTAACTGTTCATTTGTAGCATCTGCAAGAATGGCTCCTGCAATTACACTATATGCTAATAACTTTCCAGTTTTGTGGCGATGTATATACTCTAGCTCCTCTAGATTTAATACAGAACCTTCGCCTTCCATATCAGCAACCTGTCCACCAACCATGCCTTCAGGTCCAGCAGCCTTCGCTAATTCAGTAACCAGCATTAGTTTTTTTTCAGCCGATATTTCATTCTTCAAGGACTCCGTAATAACCTGAAAGCTATAGGTCAGAAGTCCATCACCCGCTAGAATCGCAATTGCTTCCCCAAACACTTTATGATTCGTCGGTTTTCCTCTACGAAGATCATCATCATCCATACTTGGGAGATCATCATGAACGAGTGAATAGGTGTGAATCATTTCAATCGCACAAGCTGTTGGCAAACCAATGCTCTCATCTTTCCCAAAAGAGCGTAGAGTACCAAGTAGTAATAATGGTCGAATTCGTTTCCCACCAGCTTCAAGCGAATAGTGCATCGAATCCTTAATACTTTTTGGAGCCGTTAGGGCTGAGATATAGTTCGTTAGCTGTTCTTCAACAATATTCTTTTGTTTATTTAAAAACTCTTTTACATCGGTTGGGCCCACTGTTTATTCTTCCTCCTGAATCGTAAACGGTGCAAGCTCACCGTCTTCCCTTAAAATTTGTTCCATTTGTTTCTCTACATGCTGCAGCTTGTCATGACATAGCTTTGAAAGCTTCATTCCTTCTTGAAAATAAGTGATTGCTTTTTCTAAGGGAACATCCCCTTCTTCAAGGCGTCCGACAATTTGTTCAAGCTGCTCCATTGCTTCTTCAAAGGATAATACCTTTTCTTCACTCATTTATTGTCTCTCCTCTATTCCAATTACTTCACAATCAAGTTGACCATCCGTAAGTTCCACTTTAATTCGCTTCCCCTGTTCGACCTGAGCCACACTCTTTACTAAATGTTTGTCCTCGTCGTATACAAGACTATAGCCTCGATCCATTATTTTCAATGGACTAAGCGCTTCTAATTTTGACAAAGTTGATGAAAAAACAAATTGCTTTTGTTTTAAAAGTTGCGAGAATTCCTTTACGAGCATTTTAGTATGCATGTCGTTTTTTTGTTTGGCTTGAATGAGCTTTTCATTTGGATGGTTATGCAATAGTCCTAGCTTGAGCTTTTGAAACTTCTCTTGTTTACGTGCAAGTGTCAATGCACCTTCACGTTCTAAACGGTCGACCATACGATCAAGTTGTTGTTGCTTTTGATCATATAAATTTCGAGGGAATCGAAAAGCATAGGATTTTTTTAATGTATCCAAGCGTTTTGAATCACTTACGAGTTTCTCTTTCATAGCACGTAATAAACGGGTATGCCTTACTAATAACCGCTCCGAAAGCTCAGCCATATGTGGAACAGCTAATTCAGCTGCTCCAGTTGGTGTCGGTGCACGAAGATCCGCTACAAAATCTGCAATGGTTATATCTGTTTCATGTCCCACTGCTGAAATAATAGGTACTTTCGATTCGAAAATAGCCCTTGCAACGATTTCCTCATTGAATGCCCAGAGCTCCTCAATAGAGCCTCCTCCACGACCAACAATTAACACATCAATATTCCCAAATTCATTTGCTTTTTTAATGGCATCTACTACTGAAGGTCCCGCATTAACGCCTTGGACTAACGCGGGGAAGACTATTACCTTCGCGATTGGGTATCTACGTCTTATCGTCGTAATAATATCACGGATTGCCGCACCTGTTGGTGATGTGACTATGCCAATATAATTCGGTATTTTAGGGATTGGCTTTTTGTAACGTTCTGAGAATAGTCCTTCTGTCTCAAGACGCTTTTTCATTTCTTCGTAAGCTAAATATAAGTTTCCAATCCCATCTGGCTGCATTTCTTTTACATAGAGTTGATAGTTCCCGTTCGATTCAAAGACTGTAACTTCACCGCGAAGAAGAACCTTCATCCCATTTTCAGGTGTGAACTTCAAATCGCGATTATAGCCTGCAAACATAACGGACTGAATTCTCGCTTGTTCATCCTTAATTGTAAAATACATATGTCCACGACTATGTGCTTTAAAGTTCGATATTTCCCCCTTCAACCAAATATCCTGAAGATGGGGGTCTGCATCGAATTTACGTTTAATATATTTGGTTAAGGCCGTTACAGTTAAATAACGATTCTGTTCCATTCTACCTATATCCCTACTTTCTGGTAAGAAGGGCGAATTTTTTTGCGGATTGAACCGTATTGTGAAGTAGCATTGTAATAGTCATAGGACCAACTCCACCAGGTACTGGTGTAAGATAACTTGCCTTTTCTTTAGCTTCCTCAAAATTGACGTCACCGACAAGCTTTCTAGTTTCTTCAAGGCGATTTACACCCACATCGATTACGACTGCACCTTCTTTAATATAATCTCCAGGTATGAAATTTGCCCTTCCAACCGCTGCCACTAGAATATCTGCTTGGAGGGTCATTTCTTTTAAATTTGCTGTTCTAGAATGACAATACGTAACTGTTGCGTTTTCATTGAGGAAGAGTTGTCCAACTGGTTTCCCCACGATATTACTTCTGCCGACAACTACTACATGCTTACCCTCTATTGAAATCTGCTTAGATTTTACCATTTCGATAATGCCAAATGGTGTGCACGGTAAGAAAGCATCTTGTCCAGTCATCATTCGACCGATATTGATCGGATGAAAACCATCCACATCTTTTTCAGGTGAGATTCTCTCAATTACAGCTGTTTCGTTAATGGATTTAGGTAAGGGTAACTGTACAAGAATCCCATGAATAGTAGGATCCTGGTTCAAGCGATCAATCTCACTTAATAGAAATTCTTCGGTAATTGTGTCAGGGTATTCTAACATTAAAGAATGAATTCCTGTTTCTTGACAAGCTTTTTCCTTTCCTTTCACGTACGATCTTGAAGCTGGATCATTCCCGACTAATAACACAGCAAGACCAGGAATAATGCCTTCTTGTGATAATTTCTGTACTTCTTCCGCTATTTCCTTACGTTTTGTTTGCGCTAATTCTTTTCCACTAATTATCTCTGCTGCCATTCCTCTCAACTCTCCCCAGTATATATTTTTTGCTACTTCATTCTTAAAACATAAAGGTGCAGGTTAAGTTACTTTACAATTGTATCTTTTACTTTTGAAAGAATTGCATTAATGAAGCGACTTGAGCTATCGTCTCCGAATTCCTTCGCAAGTTCGATTGCTTCATCAATACTAACGTTAACAGGAATCCCCTCTACATACTTCATTTCATAAACAGCTATTCTTAAGATCGAACGGTCGACATTTGCTAGTCTTTCAAGATTCCATTTTTCAAGGTTTGCTCGTAATAAGGTATCAATTTCCTCCGAGTGTTGGACAACTCCATGCACAAGCTGCTCTAAGAAAGGATCCGAAGCTTCTTCTTCAAGTACACTTTCAATCGCTTCCTTTGGATCACACTCGCTTACATCAACTTGAAATAACGATTGTAAAGCCTTCTGTCTTGCTGTACGTCTTTTCATACTAATTCTTTCTCCTTTATGTATAGTTCCATTATCTGTTGATTTCCTACCATGTATAATATCATAAAATAATTTTAAAATAAAAACTAACAGAACTTAGTAAGGAAAAGAAAAAAGTCTGATAGCGTTTGCCATCAGACAATTTGTTTTTTTTACATTTCCTCTTCTACTGAAACTTCCGGTTTTTGTGACTCAAGTAATACTCCAACTACGTGGATGTTTACTTCATTTGCATCCAAAGCTGTCATATTCAATAAAGCTTGGCGTACATTATCTTGAATTTGACGTGCAACATTTGGAATGGAGACACCAAAGTTCATCACACAGTACACATCAACAATGATTCCTGAGTCTGTGAGTTCAACTTTAACACCTTTTCCGTGGTTTTTCTTTCCTAATCTTTCCACTACTCCAGAAGCAAAGTTACCTCTCATTGAAGCTACCCCTTCAACCTCTGAAGATGCAATCCCAGCAATAACTTCGATTACCTCTGGTGCAATTTCAACCTTGCCAAGACCGTTGTTACCTTGATTCATTTCTAAAATATTCGTTTCCGCTGCCATTAGCAAGCACCTCCTACATTTAGTGTACTACTTCATTACCTCATATAATTCAAGAAATTTTGTATTGAAGTCTCCACCAACAAATTTTTCGTGATTCATAAGCTTTAGATGGAATGGGATTGTAGTGTGTACACCTTCAATAACAAATTCACTAAGAGCTCGCTTCATTCTTGCAATTGCTTCTTCTCTAGTTGCCCCATATGTAATGAGCTTCGCAATCATCGAATCATAATATGGAGGTATTGAATAGCCAGGATAAGCGGCCGAATCTACCCTTACTCCTAATCCACCTGGAGGTAAGTACATTTCAATTCTACCCGGAGATGGCATAAAGTTCTTTTCTGGATTTTCGGCATTGATTCGGCATTCAATAGACCACCCATTAAATGTTACTTCACTTTGTGTCAATGAAAGCTTTTCGCCAGATGCTACACGAATTTGCTCTTTTATTAAATCTACTCCTGTTACCATCTCAGTAACTGGATGCTCAACCTGAATTCTTGTATTCATTTCCATGAAGTAGAAATCATCATTTACATGATCATAGATGAACTCAATTGTTCCAGCTCCAGAGTAGTCAACAGCTTTCGCTGCTTTCACTGCAGCCTCACCCATTTTTTGTCGAGTTGCCTCATTTAAAGCAGGAGATGGAGTTTCTTCTACTAGTTTTTGCAAACGACGTTGAATGGAGCAATCTCTCTCTCCTAAATGTATCACATTTCCATGGTTATCTGCTAATACTTGTATCTCAACATGACGGAAATCTTGAATATATTTTTCAATATAGACACCTGGGTTTCCAAAAGCAGTTGCTGCTTCCTGCTGCGTAATGTTAATTCCCTTAACCAGGTCCTCTTCATTTTTCGCAACACGAATACCTTTTCCACCTCCACCAGCGGTTGCTTTAATGATAACTGGATACCCCATATCATTTGCAAGCGCGATAGCTTCAGCTGTATCCTTTATGATTCCTTGTGAACCAGGAACAATAGGTACACCGGCTTCTCTCATCGTTTCACGGGCAACGTCCTTTGTCCCCATTTTATTAATTGCTTCAGGGCTAGGGCCAATAAATGTTAGATTGACCTCACGACAAAGCTCTGCAAAATCTGCATTTTCTGCTAAAAAGCCATATCCAGGGTGAATTCCTTCACTTTCTGTCAGCTTTGCAACACTAATAATATTTGTAAAGTTTAAATAGCTATCTTTTGAAGATTTTGGTCCTATACAATAGGCCTCATCTGCCAATTGAACGTGAAGTGATTCACGGTCTGCCTCAGAGAAGACTGCTACTGTTTCAATTCCAAGCTCTTTGCAAGCACGAATGATTCGAACTGCAATTTCTCCTCGGTTTGCTATTAGTATTTTTTTTAACATGATGGTCGCTCCTTACTTTTTAAACAAACATTATGCTTTTACTAGGAATAATGGTTGACCATATTCCACAAGCTGACCGTTCTCAACTAAGATTTCAACAATTTCACCGTTTACTTCTGCTTCAATTTCATTAAATAGTTTCATGGCTTCTACGATACAGACAACTGTATCTTCTGCTACTTTATCACCTTTTTTAACATAAACATCAGCATCAGGTGATGGAGATGTGTAGAAAGTACCTACCATAGGAGAAACAATTTTATGTAAATTATCCTCTACAACTGGTGCTGCTGCAATAGGTTCTGCTTGAACTTGTTGTGGCTGAGCCGGTTGAACAGCTGGCTGAACAACTTCTGTAACAGCCGGAGCCACTGGTTGTGCTTGCACATTGCTTTCAACAACTGTTTGAGCTGCTGTTTCTTTCACTTTTTTCTTCATTTTAATTTTTGATCCTTCACTCTCAAATGAGAATTCATCGATATTTGACTGATCAACTAACTTAATTAGCTCACGTAGCTCTTGAATTTTAAACATTTGTTACACTCCTTATGAATAACCAAGATATATTACAAAAGATGAGAACAGCATTTTATTGCTAGTATTAGTACCACATACTAACATGATACGATACTTAAATCTATCTTTTCAATATTTTACGGAGATTTTTTATAAAAACATTAAATCCATATATTTCTAAATGACAAATAAAAGCACGGCATTATGCCGTGCTTAACAATCTATTACTTTTCTTTTTCACCAGTTAATTCAAACTCTACCGCTACATTCTGAAGCTCTCCTAATTCACTACGAACAAGACGTAAGATTTCATTTGCAGCTTGTTTAGAGCTTTCCACCGATTTAACAGTAATCTTAATTTTGTCACCCTCTACGCGAACTAACGCATCCTCGTAATTATTTCCTTTAATTAACATCTCAATGATTCTTTCTTTAGTTTCAATGTCATCAAGCTTCTTTAGCTCATCATATGCTTTTAACTTTTGATCTGCTGTTAGTTCTGTAGAAGCTGTTTGAGATTCTAGGTTGCTTCTTAATTTACTGCGATGCTCATCAATTTCTAGTCGTAATGCAGCGAACATATCATCATCGGAAACAGAAGAAATCACATTGCCTTCTTCATCTTCTTCGACAGTTACACTAGCACCATCCTTATTTTCAGTGGCTGTTTCCACATTTTCCTTCGAAGTATCTTCCTGCTCTTCCTGCTCAACAGCAGCCATATTCGGATTGTTTTCAGGAGTAGTAATATAATAGACTGACAATACAACTACCAAGCTTAACATTGTTAATAACCATACCGTTTGCTTTTTCAATAACATTTTATGAATCCCCCTTCGTTTTCCTTGGTACAACTGCAACTTTATGATTTGGAACATCAAATCCCTTTGTAACAGCTTCAACTACCATTTGTTTTATTTTGGCGTTCTCAACACCTTTTGCGACGATTAAAACACTTCGAATCTCAGGCTTTTCAATTTTCAAGACAATTGGTGTTTCAGAATCGCCACTACGGATGATGACAACTTGTTCATCTTTAGTTAAATCCTCGACTTGCCGCTTCCCACCATCCCGATCCTCCTCATTTGTGAGTTGACTTTGAGTGACGGTGTTTTTTTCCAGTATCTTTGTTTCCGTAGCATCTACACTAACAGAAACAATCACATCTTCTACCCCAGCAATGGCTTCTAATGACTCTTTAAGCTCATTCTCATAACGATCCTCGTATTTAGAAATTGCATTATTCAGATCGTCATCCTTTTGCCCTCCAAATGTTGGTTCATCCTTGCTAACTACTTCAGTTGAAGAAGAAGCTGGCAAGACTGAAGATGGTGTATCACCTGTGAACAGGTTACTTATTAACATAAAGGCTATTCCAACTGCTAATAAAAGTAAGAAATATTGGTTTTTTTTGTTTCCTTTTTTATCTGGTGGATCATCTTTGGATCCGGAGAACATCCCTTTGATTGTATTTAAAATTCCTTTGTCCTTATCCATTTACTACTCTTTCCCCCCTTCCACAGTGACTACGATTTTTTCTGGGTCCATTTCCCATCTAGTAGATAATGATTTTGTGATTGTTTTGACGTTGGTTTGATCGACGTCTTTAGCTATTGGTTCATTCTGTTTGGAGGTATCAATCTCTACTGGTTTCACTACTGGGACATCATCAGGCTCGGCTGTCTCCTTTGATAACACCACCTCGATTGACTGAATGTCATCCAAGAATTCATCCAGAGTAACAGTCTCCTTAACGTCGACTGCACTTGAAAGGAACACATTTACCTTTTGAACATTTAAATCATATTCGTTTTGCACCAACTCCTCTTCCACTTCAGATTCCAATTGGACAGCCATTGTTTCTAAAATATATGCACGTTGTGAGGCTTGTATTTCTTTTTTCTTCAAATCTATTAAATTTTCTAGATTTTTTTCATCTTGAACAGGTTTTAGATTGATATTTAACAAGGCTTGGTCCAAATCTGTTTTAAAAAGTGAGAACAACGGAGTTAAGATAATCATGATTAGTAGTAGCCCTGTCACCATTTTTACGTATTTGCGCATACTTGAACTTGGAAGAAGCATGTCCACAATGGTCGCAAGCAAAATAAATAAGATAATATTTGTTACCCATTCAGCAATAAAACTCAGATGTCCTCACCTCCAAGACCTTTTGTCTACCTGACCATTAACGTCAGATTTCCTGCCGCGATAATAACCGTGATACTAAGGAAAAACATCAAGGATACAATCGCTAATGCAGCAAAAATATAAACAACACTCTTACTGATAATATCTAAGCAAGCAATTACTGGACCTCCGCCTAAAGGCTGTAGTAATGCGGCTGCCAGTTTGTAGATGATTGCAAGTGACAACACTTTAATAGCAGGAAACACCGCAATCAACAAAAGGATAACGACTCCAAAGATTCCTACCGTGTTTTTTAAAATCACTGAGGCACTTATTACGGTATCAGTCGCATCTGTAAACATTCGCCCGATCACTGGGATAAAATTCCCGGTAATAAATTTTGCAGTCCGAATCGTGATACCATCTGCAACAGCAGTTGTTGTACCTTGGACGGATATAACGCCCAAGAAGATAGTTAGAAACACCCCAATGATGCCAATACTCACATTTCGGAGTAACTGAGCAAGCTGTGTCACCTTGTACTGCTCACTCAAGGTACTAACAATACTCAATAATGCGGACATAAATAACAGGGGTAAGACGATATATTGAATGAGCAGCCCGCTCGTGTTCATTAAAAATAAGATCAGTGGATGGAAAAAAGCAGCAGATGCAATTCCACCTGATGATGCTACTAATGCGAGTAATAATGGAACAAGTGCTAATATAAAATTAATCATCGTTTGGATGGCCTCCTCGGTGTACATGATAGCAACCCGGAAGCTATTTAGGGCGATGATGATTAACACCATGTAGACAATCGAGTAGGCGACCTTACTCACGGTACTTTTTTCAAATGAATTTTGTAGTGTTTGTAAAAACATACTGAAAATCGTAAGCATGATCAGAGTACTAAGCAGCTTTCCATTTGTAATTAACTCGTGGAACACGAATTTGACGAGCCCTAGCATCCATTCCTTTAATGACAGCTCTTTTTCTCCGCGGATGAATTCTAGTAAACTGCCTTTCTGGCTATCAGGTAAATAGCCTCCATACTCCGTAACAATTTCATCCCAGAATTGTTTTATTTCATCAATGCCGAGGGATTCTAGTTGTTCCTCAACCTGTTCATGAATTTGATTGTCGATGACTTCCTGTTGTGAGGGTGAGGCTTGTACAAATTGAGGTAAAGAAAAAAAGAAAAGCAATAAAACAAGAAAAGAAAAGGCTTTGCTACCGGTCACGCCAACCACCCCCTTGAAACTCATTTAACTAGGAATGAGTCCAATGATTGTTTCTATTAAAACTGTTAATATTGGTATCGCCATTGCTAGGATTAAAATTTTTCCCCCGAGTTCAATCTTTGAGGCTATCGACCCTTGACCTGCATCTTTTGTAATTTGCGCTCCAAATTCGGCAATATATGCAATCCCAATGATCTTAAGAATTGTTTCTACATAGACTGTGTTCACATTTGAGTTTATCGCTACCTTCTCAAGCATCCGAATGATGTCTGCTATTTCCCCTACTAAAAAGAGGAAAATAACACAGCCGATAAACACAACTAACATAAAGGCAAAAGTTGGTTTTTGTTCTTTTACAATGAGTGCTAGAAAGGTCCCGATTAAACCTAATCCAACAATTTGTATAATCTCAATCGCTCATCCCCTCCTTAACCCTGAAAGAGGAACACGGCTTTTATCTTTTTAAACAGGTCCTCAACTATTGTTGCAACCATAAACAAGATGTATATAAAGCCCAATAAGGTTACCCACTGGGCGTATTCCTTTTTACCCATCTGATCTAGGATTGTATGGAGAAAGGCAACCACAATTCCTACACCGGCTATTTGAAAAATTATATTAACATCCACTCCCATTTGCTTTCTCTCCCCCTAAATCAATAAAATGACTACTAATAAACCTGACAAAAAGCCAAGGCTTTTCACCATTTTTTCATAACGCATTTGTCTATCTTTTGCTTCACTTTCTTCTCGTTCTAGATGGGTAATAGCCAGTAAAATATGCTTTTGTTGTGAGGTTCTGTCATGCTGCCCAAGCGTTTCACCGAATTGCTGTAAAATTTCTATCTCTCCTTGGTGGAAAGCTGTTAGCTTGGACACCTCTTTCAGGCTCTCATCCCAGGCTACTTTAACACTGACCTCACCTGTTTGAAGCTTATTTGCGAAGCCTTCAAAAAAATAAGAAACCGGTTTAGGAATTTGTCTTGCAAGATGGGTTGCAACATCTATCAATGGAACATGTCCATACATTATTTCTGCTTCTAATGACTGTAGGGCTGTTTTCAACATCCTTAGTTGTCGAGGCCTTTCACTTAAACGGCGTGCCGCCTCGAATCCAGCCCATGTCGTGCCAAGCAATATAAGAATGGCTCCAATCATTTTTATCATTTACGTCACGCTCACTTTTGGTAAGAGATGCTTTCCATTTGGTCCGAGAATGGCTTTAATCGTTCCGGGTCCTTTTGTACGCGATAGTTCAACGAAACGTTCAATTACTCCTGCATTAATTATTCTCTCAAGGGATGGTCGTTTCGTAAGATCAGATATTTGATGCCCATGAGCAGTTACAATCAAACTAACCCCAGCATTGACAGCCTCCATAATCGCTTGACTATCTTCCTCTCTACCAATTTCATCCACAATTAAGACATCAGGACTCATCGAGCGAATCATCATCATCATTCCTTCAGCCTTTGGACAGGCATCGAGGACATCGACTCTCGGTCCCAAAGTGACTTGTGGAACACCTTTCACACAACCAGCAATTTCTGAACGTTCATCGACAATTCCAACCTTTAGTGCTGGAATTCCTCTTGACTCAATCCCTGAGCTAATCATCCTTGCAAGATCTCGAAGCAATGTTGTTTTTCCTGTTTGCGGCGGACCAATAATAATGGTGTTTTTCCAATACGTATCGAAGAGATAGGGAGCAAGTGGAACAGCTACCCCTATTTTTTGTTTCGCAATCCGAATATTAAACGATGTTACATCTCGAATTGCTTTTACCATTCCATTTTCTGTGATGACTTTACCAGCCAGTCCCACTCGATGACCGCCTTGGATGGTGACATAGCCCCGCTTTAGTTCTTCCTCAAGTGTGTAGATTGAATATTGTCCAAGCTTGTTTAAGAGCTGAATCGCGTCCTCACCTGTGACATGATAGTTATGATAAACAGGGATTCCATTTTCAATGATTTCAAGCGGCCTAGACACCCTGATTCGGATTTCTTCCATTTTTTCAATTCGCTCTTGAGGATACTGGGTAATAAGACTAGCAATTGACTTTGGTAATACATCTACTATCTCTCTCATATAAGAAACTCCTCTTTTACTCTTACTCTCTTATATTTCAATGTATGCTAGCTCGTACACATTATTCCTACTCAATAGATTTCACTATCGGAAGATTCCATACAGTATAAAACCAACGCCGAGTCCGATGAAAAGGAGCTTTGAATACGAAAGCTGATCTGCCAACCCAATGAGTCCAACAGACATCGTCGCAATTAAAATGAGCGGACCAACAATCGCAAGCGATGCATTAACCGCTAACGCTTTTTTCACATCATTAAAAACAAGCATCAATATGGCCGCAGTGATTTCTAAGCATCCGGATACGATTCTCAATCCAGCCATTGTTAAGACAGATGTATCAAACATCGAGAACAATCGTTTCATAGTAGCCTCCACTAAAAAAATTCTTTTGTACAACCTATGCTTGTTCAAGAGTTTTCAGAAGAGGAATTTTTGAGATTTGTTTTTTGTTGTTGAGGTAGGGGGATTGGTCTTTGGATATGTTGGAGGGATACCTTTGGTGAGGATTGTGGTTATCAACTTTAGGATGATGATTATGTGACTTTTGTTGAATGAGGGCGAGTTTGCTTTGAGATATTTCTTGTGGGACATGCTGCTTCTTTTTGGACTCATGCGTGTACCTTGAGATGCTTCTTACCGAACACTCGACTATGTTTTCATGAATATAAAAAAGAACCCACCAAATGATGGGTTCTTAATTCAGATATTCATTATGCACGTGAGATGTATGATCCTTCATCTGTGTTGATGATAAGCACATCACCTTCGTTAATGAAGAAAGGAACTTGTACGGTTAAGCCAGTTTCAAGAGTGGCTGGTTTTGATCCACCAGAAGCTGTGTCACCTTTAATACCTGGTTCAGTTTCAACAACTTTAAGCTCAACTGTATTTGGAAGCTCAACTCCGAGTGTTTCTGCTTGGAACATCATGATATGCACTTCCATGTTTTCTTTTAGGAACTTCAATTCATATTCGATTGCAGAAGCAGGAATTTCAATTTGCTCATAGGATTCGTTATCCATGAATACATGTTGGTCACCACTTGCATATAAATATTGCATTTTGCGGTTTTCAATTTGTGCTTTGGCCACTTTTTCACCCGCACGGAACGTTTTTTCTTGAACAGCACCTGTACGAAGATTACGTAATTTAGAACGTACGAATGCAGCTCCTTTTCCCGGTTTAACGTGTTGGAAATCCATTACTCTCCAAATCCCACCGTCTACTTCGATTGTTAAACCTGTACGAAAATCGTTAACTGAAATCATCTTAAATTTCCTCCTAATCCAATTCCGACAAACCTTTGTCTATAAAATAATTAAATCCTTCTTAGAGAATGTAAGTGATTCATTGCCATTTTCTTTAACAACAACATCGTCCTCAATTCTCACGCCACCTAGTCCTGCTATGTAAATTCCCGGTTCACAGGTTACGATCATTCCTGGTTCAAGAACATTGTCAGAACGGAATGAAAGTGAAGGTTGTTCATGAACTTCCATTCCAAGTCCATGACCTGTCGAATGACCAAAATATTCACCATAGCCCTTTTCAGTAATGTAATCACGAGTTAAGGCATCTGCCTGTATACCTGTAATTCCCGCCTTAATGCCGGCCATACCTCGCAGTTGAGCTTCTAGAACAACATCATAGATGTTCTTAAGTTCATCGCTAGGGTTCCCGACAGCGACGGTACGAGTGATATCTGAACAATATCCTTTATAATAAGCACCGAAATCTAGTGTTACAAAATCACCTTTTTCAATAACCTTATCGCTTGCCACTCCATGTGGTAAGGCAGAGCGATGACCTGAAGCGACAATTGTATCAAATGAAGATGAAACAGCACCTTGTTTTCGCATAAAGAATTCTAGCTCTGTCGATACTGCAATTTCCGTGATACCAGGACGAATCACATCTAGTATATATGTAAAGGCGGCGTCAGCTATCTCTGCTGCTTCCTTTAATATCTTAATCTCTGACTCTGTCTTAATCAAGCGTAACTTTTCAATTGCACCTGATACTGGGACAAGTTCAGCTTGAACTGCTTTGTCATATGCAGTGTATGTTGCAAAAGAAAGGTCCTCTTGCTCGAACCCTAACTTCTTAATTCCCATTTTTTCAGCCTGTTTTGCAACCTCTTCAATGATTGGACCTGAATGTTGAACGATCTCGAATTCCTTAATCTGTTCGTTAGCTTGTTCAACATAGCGAAAATCGGTAATAAAGACTGCTTTTTCTCCAGAAATAAGAGCAACACCGGCTGTCCCAGTAAAATTTGTTATGTATCTTCTGTTGTAACTATTTGTAACCAATAATCCATCAATTCCAAAGCCTGAAAAACCTTCACGTAATTTTGTTAATTTACTCATCTAGATTTCCCCCTAAGTGCTCTAACATTGCCAGCAGAGCAAGTTTATAGCCGTAAACACCTAAACCGACAATTTGGCCAATCGTTACTGGAGCGATGACGGATGTATGACGAAATTCTTCGCGCGTATGGATATTCGAGATATGTATCTCTACTACAGGTACAGTAACTCCAGCGATTGCATCACGAATAGCATAACTATAATGTGTGAAAGCAGCTGGATTCATCACGATTCCATCGTATTTCCCTTCCGCGTCATGAATGGCATCAATAATGGCACCTTCATGATTAGATTGAAAACACTCTAGCAAAGCATTTTGTGTTTCCGCAAATTCCGTCAAACTTCTTTCTACATCAGCAAGACGCACACTCCCGTAGATATGAGGCTCCCTCATCCCGAGTCGATTTAAGTTTGGACCATTAATAAGGAGTATTTTTTTCATATATATTCTCCTTTAAAAATAGAATGTTCAAACAAGAACATTCTATCATAATTAATCCCACATTACCTACTCATTTGCGGAGACGACACGGCGTTGACCCTTCATTTCGTTTTCCTCAAATGAAATGGAATAGCCAATAAACACACCATATAGGATATAAAAGCATAATGTAGTAATAACTGTATTACGTTCTAATTCTGCAACGGTTTTGATGTCTGGAAAAATTGGATTGAACACATAAAATACGAGAAGCCATAGTGCTATTCCAAATCCGGCACCAACCCAAATAGACTGAAACTTTTTTAACAAAGCATAATATAGTAGTGCTACACCAATTGAAATAATACCAATCACAAAAATCCCAATAAACTGACCCAAAACTCGGTTTTTCCAATCACCTAAGATCCATGGTTTTAGTATTAGATTGGGGCTAAGCTCTGTAAAATTAAAAACATACGTAAAATAAGAGAGTAAACTCCAAAAGACACCCCCGAACAAACCTATGACAACGACCTTTCCAATTAAGGACATCTCACCATCTTTTTTGTTTTGTTCAAGTTCTGGATTCTTTTTTTCAGCATCTACCACTGGAAACACCTCCATTTGCTAGTATGTCCTTAATTTTTTCAATCTATTTCGAAAAGATTCATGGAAAAATGTGTAGTATTGGAAGTTACTGGTTAGAATAAAAATGAAAATCAAAATAATAAATTGTTCATAAATGATGTTATTAACATAGAAGGTTTATTCACTTATCTTGTAGAATATATATAACAAAGAGTTTTTTATAATAATCAATTATTTTGATGAGATATGGGGCAACAACGACATGAGTCTATAATACAATAAAAGCAAGAGCTTTCAGGAGGTGTATCTCATGAATCGTCGTAAATCAAATATAGTCGTAATGATTCTACTAGGATTAGGAGTACTTGGATTTGTCTATACTCTTTTCACAAACCCTGGTTCATTACTTGTCCAAGCTGGCATGATTTTTCTATTCGTAGGTATAATCTTTCTACTATATAAATTTGTGATTGGTCGACGAATGGGAGGAAAGGACCATTCCGCTTATCTACGAGCAGCGAAACAGTCCAAGAAACGTTTTAAGGCAGGAAGTCAGAGGAAATCACAGATTATGGGAGTGGGTAATAAGAAGACCACTTCAAACGCAACAAAACGTTCGACTGTATCGTCCATTCATAAAAAGCGAAAAACCAATACAACACACCTGACCGTTATAGAGGGTAAAAAGGGAAAAAAGAAGAATCGCGCATTATTTTAAACTTTATTCAGCACAAGGCTGAATAAAGTTTTTTTAGTTTCTACCTTCCATGTATTAATAACCCCAGGTTCGCAAAAAGGACTCTGTCCGTTTCTTCCCTAATTCAATAAGCTCTAACTTCTTTTCATCTGTTACACCAAATTCAGTCGTCAACCCACTTTCAACTGGAATGAAAATGATGTTCCTTTCATGTCTACGCGAGATATGTCGTGCGTCATGCGCATTTTTCATTGTTTCAAAAAGAGCTCCAAACATATCAATGGCATTGTTCACTTTGTTTTGGGTTTGCTGTTGACTATTTCCTGTAAGTCTAATTCCAAGCACGGGCCGTTTTTTTAGTTTTTGCTCCTCGTCAAATAACCAAATTGGAAAGTTCGATAAAACCCCACCATCCACTACAATCGTGTTTCCTTGATAGTCTTTTAAGCGGACAGGTTCAAAGAAGTAAGGAAGACTACAGCTCATCCGAACTGCTTTTGCGACCGAGAAAGATGCTGGATGGATCCCATATCGCTCTAAATCATCAGGCAATACCATGATTCTTCCATTTGTTAAGTCAGAGGCGATAATTCGTAATCGACCTTGCGGGAGGTTTTGAAAGGTTACAACACCCTTAGCACGAAGCTTTTGATAAATCCATTTTTCTAACATATCCCCTTTGTAGAGTCCAAGGCGCCAATATAGGAGTAGCCATTTTGTTAATGGTGTGTTCAATGGTGTTTTACGTTCATCCAAAAAATCACTGAGGTCTAATTCCTCCATAAGTTTTATAATTTCACTGCTTGTATACCCCACAGATATTAAAGCGGCGATTAAGGAACCCGCACTGGTGCCCGCCAATCTTTTAAAGACTAAACCCTTTGCTTCAATCGCTTGGTAGGCCCCAATTAGAGCGAACCCTTTTATACCACCACCTGAAAAAACGCCATCAATGAACATTCGTACCCCTCCCTATCAATGCCTTACTACATTTTTAATCGCAAAGTATGAGATTTAGTACGCGGGATTTATAAACTGTATGAAAAAAGAAGGAATCACAATGATTCCTTCTTTGGGTGTTAACTTATAGTCCACATTTAAGCTGTGCGTTACAGTTTGTACATGTGTTACATCCACCAAGGTCTTCAACTGTACCTTGACGACAAACCGGACAAGTGTCTCCTACTTCAGAACCGATTGTTACGTCTGTTTGACGTAAATCGATAACAGTATCCATAAGGACTACACGGCTTTGTGGCTTTTCATTTTCTTGTTCTGATACTTCTGCATCTTCAAACGTATTTTCTTCTGCTTTTAAGGTAAGAACTTGTGCGTCACGGCTTCCATCAACGTAAACAGTTCCACCCTTTGCTCCACCTTTGTATAGGCGCTCATATACACCTTCCACTTGAGATACAGTGTATCCTCTTGGTGCGTTAACTGTCTTACTGATAGAGCTGTCAATCCAACGTTGGATGACACATTGTACATCCGCATGTGCTTCTGGTGAAAGTTCCATTGCAGAAACGAACCAGTTCGGTAGGTTGTTTGGATCTGCTTCTGGATGTTGGTCTAAATATTCTTGAACGATATCAGCTTTTACCTCAATAAACTTACCAAGACGTCCACTTCTGAAGTACGAGAAGGAGAAGTATGGTTCTAACCCGGTGGAAACTCCAACCATGGTCCCAGTGCTGCCTGTAGGAGCAACGGTTAGTAAGTGTGAGTTACGAATTCCGTGTTTAATGATTCCTTCTTTAATATCTTCAGGCATTTTTTGCATATATCCAGTATCAATTAAAGCTTCTCTGATACGGTTGCCATCCTCTGGTGAATTTCCTTCTAAGAATGGGAAGCTTCCTTTTTCTTTTGCTAGTTCGATTGAAGCACGGTAAGCAGTTGTAGCGATTGTTTCGAACACTTCGTCAACGAGCTTATTTCCTTCTTCGGAACCATATTCAGTTTCACAGTAGATAAGCAGATCGTGTAATCCCATAACACCGAGACCTACACGGCGCTCACCCAATGCTTGTTTTTTATTTTCTTCAAGGAAGTAAGGAGTTGCATCGATTACGTTGTCCTGCATTCTTACTCCGACTTCAACAGTTTGCTTAAGCTTTTCAAAGTTAACAGTTTTTGACTCTTTATCCACCATTTCAGCTAAGTTAACAGCTGCAAGGTTACAAACACTGTATGGTGCTAGTGGCTGTTCCAATTTTGTTAACGCAAAGGTTTTTTATCCTTTACTTCTTACAGTTCATTTCCTGTAAGGTCAGCATATATTTTCACCTATTAAGGTGCTGCGGCCTCGTGGAAGGATTATATTCTGCTTTTGACAGTTTCACCTTCTATGCGTTGCCCCTGACTAATACTTTCACATTAGCCTTCGGTTCGGATTAGCCTCTCAGCCTTCCCGCTTTATTCCGCAGTTTTTTACGTGAGGCAAACTAAGCCACTACTCGGATACCACACGGATTTGTTGCAACGACTTTTTGACCATAGCTTTGTGCGTTTGTCATGTCGTTAGCATTATCAATGAAGAAAATTCCTGGTTCTGCAGCATACGTTGCACAGATATTGATAAGGTTCCAAAGGTCCTTAGCTTTGATCTTGCGGTAAACACGTACTTTATGACCAAGCTTTTCCCATTCGCGAACGTCTCCAACCTTATGCCATTCTTCATTGTAAATCTTCATTTCTTCTTCATTATAGCTTTCAACGTCAGGAAACTTTAGTTCATAGATTTCATCGTTTTCAACTGCATCCATAAAATCCTTCGTGATACAAACTGATATATTTGCTCCTGTTAAGAACTCAGGATTATGAACACTGTAAGTTCCACCCGTTACTAATTTTTGTTCCGCATCTTTAATAATTTTCTCGCTAAATCCACCGTAACCAGGAATTTGCTTGTAATTCACAATCCCTTGATACATCTGAACTTCTTGTTCTGTGAATGGAGAGAATTTTAATTTTTCTTGTGCGTATTTTTTTATCGTTTCATCTTCTGTATTTTCTATTAAATAACGTAGAATTCTTGGATTTTGCATCTTCGAAATAATGAATTCGATAATATCCGGGTGATCTGACTGAAGCATGATCATCTGAGCTCCCCGTCTGGATCCACCCTGTTCTACAAGATGTGTTAGTTTTGCAATGTCATCAAGCCAAGAAACAGATCCGGATGACTTACCGTTTACACCACGTGCTAGTGTGTTACGTGGACGTAATGTAGAACCGTTCGTTCCTACACCGCCACCACGGCTCATGATTTCCATTACCTGCTTGCGGTGTTCAGAAATACCTTCACGAGAATCCTGAATATACGGCATTACATAACAGTTAAAGTAAGTAACATCCGTTTCCGCACCTGCGCCGTATAGCACACGTCCTGCAGGAATGAAGTTGAGACTCACAAGTTCTTGATAGAATTTATCAAACCATTCCTTGCGCTTTTCCTCTGTTGTCTCAACAGAAGCCAAACCAGTCGCATTTCGCATAGCAATCTGCTCATAGAAGACTTCCAAAGGCTTCTCGATTACATCAAGCGAACGATTGACAATACCTGTCTCTATTTCTTCAGGCTTGTCCAACACACCTCGATACTCTTCATCTACTAGCACCTGTGCTGTCTTCTGCTCCCAATCGATGTCAACGATGAAACCTAAACCACGTGCTGGGAACTTTGGATCTTCTTTGATTGTTAGAACAACAAAGTCGCCCTCTGCAAGAGTAATCTTCTCGGTATCCTTAAACGTATACCTGTCAAGCATTACTAGCCTAGATACACCCTTATGAGTAATCTTCATGTCCTCTGTAACCGGATGGACCTGAGGAAAAAGGCGTATATCCTGGTTCAACCTTTCAACATTAATATTCATTTTTTCTAGCACAACAGTCATTCCCACATCTCCCTTTAAATCTATTAATTACATAATGTGTGTTTTTAATATGATAAAATTAAAGTATCATATATCGTTTTGAAAGACAACATAAAAATCAATATATAGTGTTAAAATAATTTTCGACACCACTATATATTGATTTTTAGATAAACTAAATCTTTTTTGTCAAACTAAAAATAGTATAAGATATAAAGTAAAACAGAGGAAAAACTAGGTAAACTAAATAATTTCCGGTTTTTTGAAGAATTTTGTCGCTTGATTTTTCCCTTATCAGAACAAACCTACTTATACCAAAGACTAGGCATTTTAGCCAAGTAAAAAACGACTAAAAAAGTCGTTATCTCTTGAAATTCCATTCATCATTTTTATATCGTTTCTCTGCAATTTGATGAACATAACTCAATTCTTCATCAGTCAATTGATATGGTTCCAGCACAATATTTAGTCCTTCCTCAAAGCCTTCTTTAAAGGCCAGCTTAGCTTCCTCAATGGTTACAGGTAATTCCCTTAGTGCATTTATGGCAACTGCCTTATTTTTAAAATTACGTTGCATTCTTTCCCGTACACGTTCACTAGGATATTTAAATAGATCAAATAATTTATCCTCATCTATATCTAGTAGGATAGAACCATGCTGAAGAATAACACCCTTCTGTCTGGTTTGAGCACTTCCAGCTACCTTTCTACCTTCAACAACTAGTTCGTACCAAGATGGAGCATCGAAACACACAGCTGAACGCGGATTCTTTAGCCCTTCTCTTTCCTCAGCCGTTTTTGGAACTGCAAAATAAGCATCAAGCCCTAATTTTCGGAATCCCTGTAACACACCTTCAGAAATAACTCGATAAGCCTCAGTAACTGTTTGTGGCATTTCAGGATGCTCTTCCGAAACAATAACACTATAGGTAAGCTCTTGATCATGTAATACGCCTCTCCCACCCGTTGGGCGACGAACAAATCCAAGGCCATATTTTTTTACCGCTTCTAAATTTATTTCCTTTTCTACCTTTTGAAAATATCCAACTGAAAGAGTTGGTGGATTCCAGCCATAAAAACGGATTGTTGGCGGGATCTTCCCCTCACTATTCCAATCAAGCAATGCTTCATCTAAGGCCATATTAAACGCTGGCGAACAATTGCCTGAATCAATAAATCTCCATACCTCTTTTCCCATAACAAACCCTCTTTGTTCAAAAAATTAGATGCCTTCATTAGTCTATCAGAACGGGTTTGAAATGCAAAATCAAATACTCCAGAGAATTCCTTTGATTCTTTTAAGTCACACGAATATAATAGAAAATGAGAGACAGAAAAAGGAGTAGATAGATTTTGGAAATACTTTTAATTATTTTAGGTGCAATCATCGCATACGGAATCATCACTTTCTTCTACCAACGAAAAATAATGAAGGTATTAACGGAAGAACAGTTTCGTGAAGGTTATCGTAAAGCACAATTAATTGACGTCCGTGAACCAAACGAATTTGATGGGGGTCACATTCTCGGAGCGCGTAATATACCTTTATCACAGATGAAACAACGATTAACAGAAATTAGACCTGATAAACCAGTCTACCTATACTGCCAAAACACTGTCCGTAGTGGACGTGCAGCTCAGTTGTTACGTAGAAAGGGCTACAAAGACCTTTACCAACTAAAAGGCGGATTCAAGAAATGGTCAGGTAAAATAAAGAAAAAATAACCTATTCCATAACCGGAATAGGTTTTTTCAACTCGAGGTGATATACGTGCACATTGCAAAAGGTTTGTATCATACAATATACCACCCTAGACTTATCATGATCCCACTCATCGTAAACGTCATTCTGACCTTTTTAGGAGTAGTTGCCGTTTACTTCAATTTCAACATGTTCTCCTTTCATCGTTCAGATTTACATATACCTTATGGGATTGTATCTCCAGAGGAAATCTACTTACTATTGCAGATACCATCTAGCAATAAATGGATTCTAACTAGCATTGCAACTGTGCTAATCATACTGATAAAAAGCTATGCTCTCAGTATGTATCTCGGTTCTATGAAATGCTTTCTAGAAGGACCAGATAATACATACTCTATCCTAAAGATTGCACCTTATTATTTTGAAAGAATGGTACAATTTTCGATAATTGAGTTTCTAGTTAGTTGCATAATCTTGCTGTTAACTCAAGTTTATTGGCCCATAGCGATACTAATGATGGTAATTGCGCTACTTTACTCGCTGACGCCATACATTCTTGTCTTGGAAGACACTTCAATTTGGAATGCCCTTAGAAAGTCACCAACACACTGTTTTCAAAACATTGGAACTCTATTTACCATTGCAGTAACCTCTTTGGTAGTACTAATTTTGATTACAAAACTACCACTAACCGATTATAAAATGGCGTACTACTTGATTACACTTATAACCAGCTTCATTGGCACCAGTATGATATTTGCAGTTATGAGCTGTTTACATGAAAACTTTTACAGATTTACCCTTCCAGCAAAAAGAGTGAAAAAATCAAGAAAGCTATTCCCTCCACTATGGATTGTAGCCCTTCTTTTGCCTATACTTGGAGCCTTGTTGCTCTCATAATGAACAGAGGGAGAACAATATTCGTTCTCCCTAACGTACTCTTACTACCTAGCCCATTTTTAATTCATGATTCTTTGTAAAGATATGATATTGGTTTTTCCCTTTATTCTTTGATGAATAGAGGGCATAATCTGCTTTTCTGTATAACAATTCCGGGTCATCTCCATGTTCTGGAGTAAGTGCGATTCCAATACTTGCGGAGATGATTCCATCGACTTTTTCTATATGTTTCACAGCTTCTTTTATTCTCTCAATTACGCTTTCAGCAATATACGTAACTTCCTCCCTGTTCGTAGAAGGCATTATCAGGACAAATTCATCTCCGCCTAATCTAATTGCTATGTCCTCTTTACGAATGACCGATTGAATATTTTGGGCTACCTGTTTTAATAATTGATCCCCCACCGTGTGACCAAATGTATCATTCACTAATTTAAAGTCATCTAAATCAATAATCATTAAAGCAAGTGTACTTTTATTCTCCGCAATTTTATCTTCTAAAATTTCATTAAATGCGGCTCTATTCTTCAAACCGGTTAAGCTATCATGAAACGCTAAATGCATAGGCTTAGAAATCCAGTTCGAAATGATAAACGAGATAATAGTTGCTCCGAGCAAGACGATTGAAAATTGAACAACATACAGTTTGTAATTATTATGTAAAAGAGACTGTAACTCCTTTTGATTGTAAGCAATTTCTATCACTTTTGACTTTGTAGAACCTAGGTCATATGCTGAAGTATACGGAACATAGCGATAAAGGACTCGTTCATTACCCAACTTACACGTAATTTCAAACTGTTGCCCCGATTGCAGTGTTTTCTCAAAAGCAGCTCTTCTATCTTTTGATAGCCCTACCTTATTAATAGGTTCTCCCAATGAAAAACCACCAATATTTAATATATTCACTTCATCGATAGACGAATACTTCTCCTCTAACTCATGTTTTACTTGCAAAAAATTATATTCATTAAATATAGTCCCATCTTGTAAAGAATATCCCAACTCAATTACGAACTTTTTATCTGGCGTTGCCATATAGCTATATTTCTTGATTTCACCTGTTTTCTGCTCGATATCTAAACCATCAGAGAAGAATTCTCCTGAATTTCGCCTATCCTCAATAATTTTTGCTAGTTTTCCACAGCAAACTGTAAAATCAAGACCTACATCTTCGATAAAACTACTATGCGTAATTTCGTTATTTTCGTTGATTATGTAAATATCAAAACCTATTAACTTCTTAAGCTCATCAAAATCCCAATTATCAAAGTATGGATTTTCCTCATAAAGGTCGATTAAATATTTGCTACTTGACTCCATCTTTTTCGAAGTATCTTGATCAAAAAAGTAGTATGCTTTTTCAATATTTTTGATAGACTGTACAATGGATTCTTCGATTTGCTTTACTTGAAATTGGTTGTTATCTATTGCTTGTTCTCTTAGTCTAAGATAATCAACAGTCGTATTAACTAAAGATATCACAACTGCAAAAACGATCATGACGATTGTTAACTTTAACCTAATTCGAACCATTTGTGTACACCTCACATGATGCCTATCTATTAAAATTCGTAAATGCTAAACCTATGATAAACAAATAGGTATTTATACCTATTAAAAATCTATTATATACCTATTGTTACAATTATCAACAGATTTTTGGCTATACTAACATTTACACTATTGTCATAGTGTTAATTATTACTAAGTAAGCTTGATACAATCTACTATATTTATACCTTCTTTAGAAATCTCGAAAAGATTCAGTTCCAGCACAAAAAAAGACCAACCCTAAGGTTGATCTTTTACTTGCCTAGCGACGTCCTACTCTCACAGGGACAAAGTCCCAACTACCATCGGCGCTGAGAAGCTTAACTTCCGTGTTCGGTATGGGAACGGGTGTGACCTTCTCGCCATCGCCACTAGACTATTTATGAAGGATTCATTCCTTCAAAACTAGATAACGTACGCACATTCATTTATTTGGTTAAGTCCTCGATCGATTAGTATCAGTCAGCTGCACATGTCACCATGCTTCCACCTCTGACCTATCAACCTCGTCATCTTCGAGGGATCTTACTAGTTTAACACTATGGGAAATCTCATCTTGAGGGGGGCTTCATGCTTAGATGCTTTCAGCACTTATCCCTTCCACACATAGCTACCCAGCTATGCCCTTGGCAGGACAACTGGTACACCAGCGGTGTGTCCATCCCGGTCCTCTCGTACTAAGGACAGCTCCTCTCAAATTTCCTACGCCCACGACGGATAGGGACCGAACTGTCTCACGACGTTCTGAACCCAGCTCGCGTACCGCTTTAATGGGCGAACAGCCCAACCCTTGGGACCGACTACAGCCCCAGGATGCGATGAGCCGACATCGAGGTGCCAAACCTCCCCGTCGATGTGGACTCTTGGGGGAGATAAGCCTGTTATCCCCGGGGTAGCTTTTATCCGTTGAGCGATGGCCCTTCCATGCGGAACCACCGGATCACTAAGCCCGACTTTCGTCCCTGCTCGACTTGTAGGTCTCGCAGTCAAGCTCCCTTGTGCCTTTACACTCTACGAATGATTTCCAACCATTCTGAGGGAACCTTTGGGCGCCTCCGTTACTTTTTAGGAGGCGACCGCCCCAGTCAAACTGCCCACCTGACACTGTCTCCAAGGCCGATAAGGCCTTCGGGTTAGAATTTCAATACAGCCAGGGTAGTATCCCACCAATGCCTCCACCGAAGCTGGCGCTCCGGCTTCCAAGGCTCCTACCTATCCTGTACAAGCTGTACCAAAATTCAATATCAGGCTGCAGTAAAGCTCCACGGGGTCTTTCCGTCCTGTCGCGGGTAACCTGCATCTTCACAGGTACTATAATTTCACCGAGTCTCTCGTTGAGACAGTGCCCAGATCGTTACACCTTTCGTGCGGGTCAGAACTTACCTGACAAGGAATTTCGCTACCTTAGGACCGTTATAGTTACGGCCGCCGTTTACTGGGGCTTCGATTCAGAGCTTCGCTTGCGCTAACCCCTCCTCTTAACCTTCCAGCACCGGGCAGGTGTCAGCCCCTATACTTCGCCTTGCGGCTTCGCAGAGACCTGTGTTTTTGCTAAACAGTCGCCTGGGCCTATTCACTGCGGCTTTTCAGGGCTATTCACCCTAAAAAGCACCCCTTCTCCCGAAGTTACGGGGTCATTTTGCCGAGTTCCTTAACGAGAGTTCTCTCGATCACCTTAGGATTCTCTCCTCGCCTACCTGTGTCGGTTTGCGGTACGGGCACCATTTACCTCGCTAGAAGCTTTTCTTGGCAGTGTGGAATCAGGAACTTCGGTACTATATTTCCCTCGCCATCACAGCTCAACCTTATGGTAAGCGGATTTGCCTACTTACCAGTCTAACTGCTTGGACGCGCATATCCAACAGCGCGCTTACCCTATCCTCCTGCGTCCCTCCATTGCTCAAACGGTAAAGAGGTGGTACAGGAATATCAACCTGTTGTCCATCGCCTACGCTTTTCAGCCTCGGCTTAGGTCCCGACTAACCCTGAGCGGACGAGCCTTCCTCAGGAAACCTTAGGCATTCGGTGGAGGGGATTCTCACCCCTCTTTCGCTACTCATACCGGCATTCTCACTTCTAAGCGCTCCACCAGTCCTTACGGTCTGACTTCGCTGCACTTAGAACGCTCTCCTACCATTGTTCGTAAGAACAATCCACAGCTTCGGTGATACGTTTAGCCCCGGTACATTTTCGGCGCAGAGTCACTCGACCAGTGAGCTATTACGCACTCTTTAAATGGTGGCTGCTTCTAAGCCAACATCCTGGTTGTCTAAGCAACTCCACATCCTTTTCCACTTAACGTATACTTTGGGACCTTAGCTGGTGGTCTGGGCTGTTTCCCTCTTGACTACGGATCTTATCACTCGCAGTCTGACTCCCGAGAATCAAGTCTTTGGCATTCGGAGTTTGACTGAATTCGGTAACCCGATGAGGGCCCCTAGTCCAATCAGTGCTCTACCTCCAAGACTCTAACTCGAGGCTAGCCCTAAAGCTATTTCGGAGAGAACCAGCTATCTCCAGGTTCGATTGGAATTTCTCCGCTACCCACACCTCATCCCCGCACTTTTCAACGTGCGTGGGTTCGGGCCTCCATTCAGTGTTACCTGAACTTCACCCTGGACATGGGTAGATCACCTGGTTTCGGGTCTACGACCACGTACTATTTCGCCCTATTCAGACTCGCTTTCGCTGCGGCTCCGTCTCTTCAACTTAACCTTGCACGGGATCGTAACTCGCCGGTTCATTCTACAAAAGGCACGCCATCACACATAAATGTGCTTTGACTACTTGTAGGCACACGGTTTCAGGTTCTCTTTCACTCCCCTTCCGGGGTGCTTTTCACCTTTCCCTCACGGTACTGGTTCACTATCGGTCACTAGGGAGTATTTAGCCTTGGGAGATGGTCCTCCCAGCTTCCGACGGGATTTCACGTGTCCCGCCGTACTCAGGATCCACTCAAGAGAGAACGAAGTTTCGACTACAGGGTTGTTACCTTCTCTGACGGACCTTTCCAGGTCGCTTCGTCTACTCCGTTCTTTTGTAACTCCGTATAGAGTGTCCTACAACCCCAAGAGGCAAGCCTCTTGGTTTGGGCTATCTTCCGTTTCGCTCGCCGCTACTCAGGAAATCGCGTTTGCTTTCTCTTCCTCCGGGTACTAAGATGTTTCAGTTCCCCGGGTCTACCTTCTCTTACCCTATGTATTCAGGTAAGGATACTGCCCCATTACGAGCAGTGGGTTTCCCCATTCGGAAATCTTCGGATCAATGCTTACTTACAGCTCCCCGAAGCATATCGGTGTTAGTACCGTCCTTCATCGGCTCCTAGTGCCAAGGCATCCACCGTGCGCCCTTATTAACTTAACCTGTTCGGCTTCGATAAGCGGCGGATTTCTTCGTCACCTCATTCGTCAGCATCCTCACGTACCTTAAGTACGCTCCGGTGCTTCCTCACTCGGTTCCTCGAACTCCTTGCTTCTCGTGCGCCTAAAGTTGTTAAAAGAACTTTTACTACTTCAATGAATGTTTTGTTACGTTATCTAGTTTTCAAGGAACGACTTTGAGAGAAAAAGCACTCTCAAAACTGACCACAATACAAAGCGTCTTTTTATGAAGTTCGTAGAACTTCAGTTTCCTTAGAAAGGAGGTGATCCAGCCGCACCTTCCGATACGGCTACCTTGTTACGACTTCACCCCAATCATCTGTCCCACCTTAGGCGGCTGGCTCCTTGCGGTTACCCCACCGACTTCGGGTGTTACAAACTCTCGTGGTGTGACGGGCGGTGTGTACAAGGCCCGGGAACGTATTCACCGCGGCATGCTGATCCGCGATTACTAGCGATTCCGGCTTCATGCAGGCGAGTTGCAGCCTGCAATCCGAACTGAGAATGGTTTTATGGGATTCGCTTAACCTCGCGGTTTCGCTGCCCTTTGTACCATCCATTGTAGCACGTGTGTAGCCCAGGTCATAAGGGGCATGATGATTTGACGTCATCCCCACCTTCCTCCGGTTTGTCACCGGCAGTCACCTTAGAGTGCCCAACTAAATGCTGGCAACTAAGATCAAGGGTTGCGCTCGTTGCGGGACTTAACCCAACATCTCACGACACGAGCTGACGACAACCATGCACCACCTGTCACTTATGTCCCCGAAGGGAAAGCCCTATCTCTAGGGATGGCATAAGGATGTCAAGACCTGGTAAGGTTCTTCGCGTTGCTTCGAATTAAACCACATGCTCCACCGCTTGTGCGGGCCCCCGTCAATTCCTTTGAGTTTCAGTCTTGCGACCGTACTCCCCAGGCGGAGTGCTTAATGCGTTTGCTGCAGCACTAAAGGGCGGAAACCCTCTAACACTTAGCACTCATCGTTTACGGCGTGGACTACCAGGGTATCTAATCCTGTTCGCTCCCCACGCTTTCGCGCCTCAGCGTCAGTTACAGACCAGAGAGCCGCCTTCGCCACTGGTGTTCCTCCACATCTCTACGCATTTCACCGCTACACGTGGAATTCCGCTCTCCTCTTCTGCACTCAAGTCCCCCAGTTTCCAATGACCCTCCACGGTTGAGCCGTGGGCTTTCACATCAGACTTAAAGGACCGCCTGCGCGCGCTTTACGCCCAATAATTCCGGATAACGCTTGCCACCTACGTATTACCGCGGCTGCTGGCACGTAGTTAGCCGTGGCTTTCTGGTTAGGTACCGTCAAGGTACCGCCCTATTCGAACGATACTTGTTCTTCCCTAACAACAGAGCTTTACGACCCGAAGGCCTTCTTCGCTCACGCGGCGTTGCTCCGTCAGACTTTCGTCCATTGCGGAAGATTCCCTACTGCTGCCTCCCGTAGGAGTCTGGGCCGTGTCTCAGTCCCAGTGTGGCCGATCACCCTCTCAGGTCGGCTACGCATCGTCGCCTTGGTGAGCCGTTACCTCACCAACTAGCTAATGCGCCGCGGGTCCATCTGTAAGTGGTAGCTAAAAGCCACCTTTTAATTGAAGACCATGTGGTCTTCGATGTTATCCGGTATTAGCTCCGGTTTCCCGAAGTTATCCCAGTCTTACAGGCAGGTTACCCACGTGTTACTCACCCGTCCGCCGCTAACTTTTGGGAGCAAGCTCCCAAAAGTTCGCTCGACTTGCATGTATTAGGCACGCCGCCAGCGTTCATCCTGAGCCAGGATCAAACTCTCCAATAAGAGTATTGATTGCTCAATAATTTGTTATCAAAATCAAAAACGTTGACGCTTGTATTGTGTTCAGTTTTCAAAGAACTTTTTTTATTTTGATGTGCCGCTCAAAAGCGACTTTAATAATATAACATTTATCAAACTCATAAGTCAACAACTTTTTTCTTTAAAGTTTTGACTCAATCAATCACGCTGTCGTGATGACTTAACCTATATTATCAGCCCTCCATTCTTTTTTCAATACTTTTAAACGCGGTAAATAATGGTAAAAAAGAGATTCCTCCAAGTTAGGAAGAATCTCTTCTATAGAAATGATTATTGTTTTTGATATCGTAGTACAGGTTTTCGAGCTGCTAACGTTTCATCTAATCTGCTTACTACTGTTGTATGTGGTGCTTCTTGAACGATTTCTGGATTCTCTTCAGCTTCTTTTGCAATTTGGATCATTGCTTCGATGAAAGAATCAAGAGTTTCTTTTGATTCTGTTTCTGTTGGTTCGATCATCATACATTCCTCTACATTTAATGGGAAGTAGATGGTTGGTGGATGATAACCGAAATCTAGTAATCGTTTTGCGATATCTAATGTACGAACGCCCAATTTCTTTTGACGTCGACCAGAGATAACAAATTCATGTTTACAATGTCTATCATATGGTAGGTCAAAATATGGTGCTAAGCGACGCATCATATAGTTTGCATTGATAACCGCATTTTCAGTTACAGCTTTTAGACCATCCGGCCCCATTGAACGGATATACGTATACGCTCGAACGTTGATACCGAAGTTTCCATAATAAGGTTTTACACGGCCGATTGATTGTGGGCGGTCGTAATCAAATTGATAGCCTTCTTCTGTTTTTACAAGGATTGGTTTTGGCAGGTAAGGAATTAGGTCAACCTTCACACCAACAGGTCCAGAACCTGGGCCTCCACCACCATGTGGACCAGTAAAGGTTTTATGGAGATTTAAGTGAACGACGTCAAATCCCATATCGCCAGGACGTGCTTTACTTAGAACCGCATTTAGGTTTGCACCGTCATAATACACTTTACCGCCAGCAGAGTGAATGATTTCTGTCATTTCTAGAATTTCTTCTTCAAATAGTCCAAGTGTATTAGGGTTTGTCAGCATTAATGCAGCTGTATCCGGTCCAACTACTCGGCGTAAATCCTCTAAATCGACTAAACCATCTTCGTTTGATTTTACAGTGATTGTTTCAAAGCCTGCTACTGTTGCTGAGGCCGGGTTTGTACCGTGAGCAGAGTCAGGTACAATTACTTTCGTACGAGCACTGTCATTATTCGCTTCATGGAAGGCACGGATCATCATTAATCCAGTCCACTCACCATGTGCACCTGCTGCAGGTTGGAGAGTTACTTCATCCATACCCGTGATTTCTTTCAGGTGTTCTTGAAGATCGTACATTAGCTCCATTGCACCTTGAACAGTACTTTCGTCTTGTAATGGATGGATGTGAGCAAATCCATTATAACGAGCTACATTTTCATTAATCTTTGGATTGTATTTCATTGTACAAGAACCTAATGGATAGAATCCGGAATCCACGCCATGGTTGCGGTTAGACAATGCAGTATAGTGGCGCATAATATCTAATTCTGATACCTCTGGTAGTTCTGGCTCCTCTACACGAAGATAGTCACTTGGGATAACATCAGCAATGTTGATTTCAGGTACATCTAACTCAGGCAAACTATAACCAATTCGACCTGGATTTGATAGTTCAAAAATTAATGGTTGATCTTGCTTATTCATGGCTATCCCCCAATTCCTTTACAAGTGTGTCGATTTCTTCTTTCGTACGTAACTCGGTAACTGCAACTAACATATGCCCCTCTAATTCAGGATAGTCACGACCTAGGTCATATCCACCGATTATTCCGTTTTCCAATAATCGAGCATTTACTTCTTTTACTGACTTGCCTACTTTTATAACAAATTCATTGAAAAATGGTCCTTCAAACACAATCTCGAAACCATTTGCTGCAAATTGTTGTTTTGCATAATAGGCTTTTTGGATATTTTGCGTTGCAATTTCTTTTACACCCTTTTTACCTAAAGCTGTCATTGCAACAGAAGCTGCAAGTGCATTAAGAGCTTGGTTCGAACAAATATTTGATGTCGCTTTGTCACGACGGATATGCTGTTCACGTGCTTGAAGTGTTAAAACAAATCCGCGTTTTCCTTCTTCGTCTACCGTTTGACCAACAAGACGACCAGGTACTTTACGCATTAGTTTTGTTGTGACAGCGAAATATCCACAGTGTGGTCCACCGAATGCTGCTGGAATTCCAAATGGCTGAGCATCTCCTACAACGATATCAGCACCTAATTTTCCTGGAGGCGTTAATGCTCCGAGTGCTAAAGGATTGCTTGATACAACAAACATGCTCTTTCCAGTATGTGCTACTGTTTCGATTTCTTTTAATGGTTCAATTTGGCCAAAGAAGTTTGGATATTGAACAATGACACACGACACATCGCTATCCATTAATGATTGAAGGGCTTCAACATCTGTAACTCCGTTCTTTGTTGGAACTTCGACTACCTCAATGTATTGACCTTTCGCATACGTTTCAAGAACGAGTCTTGATTCCGGATGAACGCCTTGGGATACAAGTACTTTTTTATTTTTTGTATGACCTGAAGCTAGCATTGCTGCCTCTGCAAGTGAAGTACCACCGTCATACATTGAAGAGTTAGCTACATCCATTCCAGTTAATTCACAAATCATGGTTTGGAATTCAAAGATTGCTTGAAGCTCACCTTGGGAAATTTCAGGTTGGTATGGTGTATATGCTGTATAAAACTCTGAACGTGAAAGAACGTGATCAACAATCACTGGCATGTAGTGGTCGTACACACCTGCACCTAAGAATGATGCATTATGGCGTAAATCAGCATTTTTTGCAGCTAATCTTGATAGTTCTTTCATTAGTGCAGGCTCTGATTTTGCCTTTTTAATATTGTATTCACCTTTAAATCGAACACTTTCTGGAATATCGCTAAAAAGCTCATCGACAGTATCTACGCCGATTGCTTGAAGCATTTCACTTTTATCTTGTTCCGTCATTGGTAAGTATCGATGTTTCATGAATGTACCCCTTTCCTACATAGAAGATGCTTAAAAAGTCGGCAGAAAATGACACATCGAATTTCTTCGTTGGCTTGCTTCTCCGTTCCTCACGTATTAAGTACATACGCTCCGGTACTCAAAGCTGCACCGCCTCGAACTTCTAGGTCCTTTTCATCCTCCTTTTAAGCTCTCATTTTTTTTATTTTTTTGGGCGTTTATAAAATGGTGTTGCCACTTGTACAGCTTTTAAGCGCTTTTTACGAACTTGAACTTCTACTTCCGATCCAAGTTCGGCATTTTCGGATTTAATTAGTACTAATCCGATATTTTTTTGAAGGGTTGGTGATTGTGTACCTGTTGTCACTTCCCCGACCTTCTCGTCTCCAATAAACACTTCATAGCCGTGACGCGGAATTCCTTTGTCAATCATCTCAATTCCAACGATTTTACGAGGAGCCCCTTCTTCTTTTTGCTGTTTTAAAACGGCTTTACCGATAAAATCAGCTTCTTTATTTGGTTTCACCGCAAAGCCAATTCCAGCTTCAATTGGTGTAATATCTTGCGATAGTTCTTGTCCATAGAGTGCAAGATTGGCCTCAAAGCGCAAGGTGTCACGTGCACCAAGTCCACAAGGTAAAACCCCTTCAGGTTCACCAGCTTCTAGGATGGCATTCCATAGTACTGCAGTATCGTCAGCTCGACAGTATACTTCAAAACCATCTTCCCCTGTATAGCCCGTTCTTGAAACAAGTGTTTTCTTGCCCGCAATTTCAACCTCGTCTTGGAACTTAAAGAACTTGATTTCGCTTAAATCTGTGTTGGTGGTTATCTTTTGTAAAACGGATTCAGCAAGTGGTCCTTGTATTGCAATTTGGCCGATTTCGTTTGAGATATTTACGACTTCAACGTCACCAAAGACATGTTGTTTTAGCCAATCGAAGTCTTTGTCTGTGTTTGAAGCATTTACGACAAGTAAATAGTGTTCATCTGATTTTTTATAGATTAGTAGGTCATCAACTGTCCCACCATTTTCATAGCACATGGCGGTATATTGTGTTGCGCCATTCTTTAATAGTGAAACATCATTTGTCATCATTTTTTGGAGAAAGGCTAAGCTGTCCTTACCCTTCACATCGATTTCACCCATGTGTGAAACATCAAAAAGGCCTGCTTTTGTGCGAACTGCTTCATGTTCTTCCTTAATACTTGAAAATTGGACAGGAAGATCCCACCCACCAAAATCAATTGTTTTGGCGCCATGCTTTTGATACTCATCAAATAATGGTGTTCGTTTTAATTCAGACAACCCGATTCCCCCTTAACATTTCTTCTTCATTTAAAATGCTGTTTGGACTCTATCGCCATAACCGAAAGATTCTGACAATATAAAAAAGGACAGATAAACTCCACAGTGATGTGAAGTCTCTGTCCTTGCACCTGAAAGTTTACCTAGAGATAATGTTCAATAGGTTTGCCCCTTTGGTGGCCGTTCAATTAATCGGCTCTCTCCAGAGTTGCGTCAAACAAGAGTCTTTTTGCCTGAGAGATTCACAGGTGTTCCTGCTTGCTCCTTCGGCGCTACAAAATGTAGTCTCTCCCCTTGTTGTCATCCGCGGTCTCATATTATTCATTTTTTTGGTAATACTAACAAAACGACTATGGAAATTTATACTATCCAGCCCAAAAAGCTTTCTTACAATATCAATTTGTTATGTAGCAAAAACCTTCTATCGCATAGAGAGAAGCGTTTTCTAACTATCTTCATCCTATCATCATATGGCGATTTGGGCAATAACTTATTTTCTTAATATTATCTTATTTTTTTAGTAGAACGTTCGGATTTTAAAGAATCCGCACCTTTCTTCTATTATATATTCAATTTGGAAAGGACTGTGTTTATATGAATGTCGATTTTGAATTTGATCAGTCGTGGCAAGGTGACTTTTTGCAAAGAATTGACGATGACGGTCCTTGGGCAAACTGGGAGCTGTATAAGCTTGCGTATGAAGTGGAAAAGCATCAATCGATACCTGAGTTTGAAGGCCTTCAGGCTCCAAAGCATTTACCTCAGTTAACACCACTTCCACATCAACTTGAGGTCGCAAAGCAGGTTGTTGAAAAAATGAACGGAAAAGCAATATTAGCGGATGAGGTTGGACTCGGGAAAACAATTGAAGCTGGACTCATTTTAAAAGAATATATGATTCGTGGTCTTGTAAAAAAAGTGTTAATTCTTGTACCAGCATCCCTCGTTTCTCAATGGGCAGCTGAATTAAATCAGAAATTTTATATTCCTGCAGTTCAGCAGAAAAAGAGCTATATGTGGGAGCAATATGATGTCATCGTTTCTTCTATCGATACAGCGAAGAGAAGCCCACATCGTGAAATTGTGTATGAACAGGATTATGACCTGATCATCATTGACGAGGCTCACAAGCTAAAAAACAATAAAACGAAAAACTATGAATTTGTCCAAAATCTAAAAAAGAAGTTTTGTTTACTATTAACAGCCACCCCGATTCAAAATCGAATTGAGGAGATTTTCAATCTCGTGTCTTTATTAAAACCTGGGCACTTAGGAAATCAAGAGAATTTTGAAGAAGCTTTCGGTAAGAAGAGTCGCTCGATAGATGACCACGAACATTTAAAAGAGTTAGTGAATAAGGTGATGATCCGTAATCGTCGAGATGATACGGGTATTGAGTGGACAAAACGGAAAGTTGAAACGGTACCAATTGAGTTTTCAGAAACAGAACAAGATTTATATGATGCCATATCCAATTATCGTTCCGACTTATCTGGGTTCTCATCAAGTATGTTCTCCATTTTAACTCTGCAACGAGAAGCATGTAGCAGTCGTGAGGCAGTCTACTTTACCTTAAAAAAGATGCTTGAGAAAAAGAACGAGGATGGTAGCGCTGCAGTTCCTGAGGATATGGTAATGGGACTTATGAAAAAGGTGGAACAGGTTACCCAAAATTCGAAAGCTGAAAAGGCCGTCGAGCTTATTAAACAAATTGACGATAAGGTAATTATCTTTACCGAGTATCGTGCGACTCAAATGTATTTGCAATGGTACTTGCAGCAAAACGGTATTTCATCTGTTCCCTTTAGAGGCGGGTTCAAGCGCGGGAAAAAGGATTGGATGAGGGAACTATTTAAAGGTAAATTCCAGGTATTAATCGCAACTGAAGCTGGTGGCGAAGGGATTAACCTCCAATTCTGTAACCATATTATCAATTATGACCTCCCATGGAATCCGATGAGACTGGAGCAACGGATTGGACGGATTCATCGTCTTGGTCAGGAGAAAGATGTTCATATTTATAACTTTGCAACGAAGAATACAGTTGAAGAACATATTTTGAAATTATTATATGAAAAAATAAATCTGTTTGAGCGCGTCATAGGTCAACTAGATGATATTTTAACCAGACTCGACCTAGGAAACATTGAAGATCATATTCAAGACATCATGCTTCGTTCTCGGAGCGAAGGTGAAATGAAAATTAAAATGGAAAATTTAACATCAATCTTAAGCTATGAAGAACATGACGGTGGTGAACAGCATGCAGCAACAGGAAATCGTTAACTTTTTAGAAAAATATTTTGTATCAAATCATTGTGAAATTCTCGAACGACAACCAGGGTATATGACGGTTCAACTAACGGTCGATTTAGATAAACAACTGATGAACCGCCCGTTCTATTGGACGTATGTAGAAAAAACTGGGCAAGAGCCAAATCCAATGAAGCTTACGCTAATCACAGACCGTGATCAAACGCCAGATAATGTAAAGGGTGACTTTATCCATTTCGGGGCACCCCGCTTACATCAAATTTTTGAATCCACAAAAAATCTTGCTGGTTATATCCGGCTGTATCAGCAAAAGCCACTTGGAGCTCAAGGAAATACACCACTTTACCCTTGGCTAGGGTTAAATGTGAAAATATCTTTTAAAAGTGACCGAAAAAGGGATGTGTTAATGTCACTTGGCTTGCAGCTCATTAATGGGATGATTGTTGAAAACTTTCAAGAACAGCTAGAGAAGCTACCCCTTACACCCAAGATACCGGATTTGACGTACACCATGTCGCCACTTGTGAAACCGCAAAGTGGAGTCAATCGTCTACAACAATATGTGAGAGGCTATGTGGAAACACAAGACCACAAGTGGGCAGGGGAAGCAAGAAAACGGTGGGACGAAGATTTAGCTCTTTTGGATTCTTTTTATGAAGGAATCGACGAAAAACCTGAAAGCTATGAAATTGAGAAAGAAGCACTAAAAGAGCAATATGAACCGAAAGTTCATGTCGAGATAATCAACGGCGGACTCTTTTATCTTTGTCAAAATACGATGTAATTTAGGCCTATCCTCACATTTGAGGGTAGGTCCAACTTTTGTGAGGGTATTTTTTAAAAAATCGTCCGACAAATAACTTGTATTTATTTGGTAATTTTACAAAAAGGTATATCAAAAATCACCTTGTGTTAACCTCATCATTTCTCTAATTAACAAATACTAGGTCTTTATTCCCATAATTCGAGTATATCCTACAAAAACCTTTAAATACAGCCAACTTCTATATCTTAAAACAACCAATTGTTTATGTTTTACTAATATTTTGACATCGACATTTTTTTACAGATTTATTTTTTTATGTGTTTTATACTTCTAAATGTAATACAAAGGTTCTATACATAAAAGGACTATCGTTTTAGGTCAGTCAGCTAGGGTTCGGACAGACAAAGGCAAACCTATTGAAAAATAGGGACGCAAAGTCACAGGTCTAAGGTTGGAGATTTCAATGATGACGGCTGGACTGCCTGGAATACTAAAGTATTTTGGGAGGAAATAAAATGGTAAATGAAGTAAAAAACATGAACGAGCAATTGGATCAAGAGTGGATCGACCTTATTTTAGAAGCAGTGGAAATGGGAATGAGCGTCCAGGATATACAGTCTTTCCTCCAACGCGAACCAGCATAACGGACCTTATTCACTGAATATACCCCATTTAACGGGGTTTTTTTATTTTTATAAGTAATCTTAAATTTTACATTAGATGAGGTTGAATCCTATTGAGCCTAAATATAAGGAGCGATACATTAACAAAAGAGCCAGCTGTAAGTGCTGGCTCTCTATTTTTATGTTAATCCTACTATGAAGTGGTTATAAAAAAACAAGGTACTACCTATCGACTTCTAGGTGGTCTAACCGTATCTGTACTAGCAACGGCAACCATCACGTTCAAGGTGTTCTCACCATATGTGACCGTTATTTCTGTAATTCCAGGACTTAAACCTGTAATTACGCCATTTGTAACCGTTGCAATTTTCTCGTTTGCTACACTATAGGTAGCAACTGCTGTTACATCTTTTTCTGTTGTTTTATCACCAATTGTTGTAACTTCAGTGATTTCCACACTATCTGTAGCCCCTACATTAATGAGAAGGAGATCTTTATCTACCTTCAAGCTAACTGTCTTATCTGGGTTAGGTTCTTCCTCTACTACTGTCACATCTACTGTTACTTCATTTCCACCGTAAGAAATTGTAATTATGGTTTCTCCTACTGCATTTGCGGTTATCACACCTGCTTGTGCTGAAGCAATAGTTTCATCTGCAACTGTGTATGTTGCTTTTGCTGTTACGTCTTCTTCTTTTATACTGTCTCCATCTTTCGTTAATTGAGTTACTTCTACTGTTGCAGTTTGACCTTTTTCAATTGTAACTGCTGATTGATTTACAGATAGACTGATTTCTGCTTTTTCAACTGGAATTTCTACCGTACCCTTATTTCCAGCTGCATCTTCTACATGTACAGTCACTTTATCTGCTGCTTGATTTAAATCAAGTTCAAATGATCCGTCTTGGTTGAGAGTGATTGGTTGTGGTGCACCATCCTCACCATTGCTTGTAATGACATAAGAAGCAGTTAACTTTGTATTTAGATCATATTCTAATCCGTAAGGCTCTAGAACATCTATATAATCAATGTACTTATCTGTTATAGCACCTGAAAGTTTGTTTCCTTCAACCTCCCCTGAGATTACAGGATTTGTTGATTTTACGAAAATTGGTCCTACATAGTCACCGATAGCACCTGAAGTTGCCAGTGCAGAAAAGTCGATTGTATATACGCCATCAGGAATATTCGATGGTTCTTGAGGAGGAGCCCAAGGTCTGTATTGACCAGTAATACCTAATTGATAAGAACCAGCTCCTAAGGAATTACCAGCATGTAAATACCCAATGTAGCCATCCCCATAGTATCCACCATCTGGGTCTTCGATATTCCAAAGTTCAATAAAGTTTGTCCCTACGTCACCAGTAATTGTGAAATAAAGCGTCGCTTCGTCTTTCACACCATCACCATTGAAGGAAAGATCGGTTTCTGTGATACTCATATCTTTAATTTCTGTGGCAGGAACTCCGCCAAAGTCGGCAGCAAATGGAAGTGAAACATGGTTGGCACCACCGTTAATGTGGATATAACCTAGTATTTCGTCTCCAGCCTTCGCTGCATCATTTTCCGAAGCTGTTAAAGTAACGTTTAATAACTGTTCACCATTTGGAGCTAAAGTGAATGTTGACTTATCAACACTTACCTGAGCATCAGCAAATGATTTTGTTACGTCCACAGATACGCTTAATTTCCCACCCTCACCTTTAAGATCTTTAACTCGAATTTGCTTCGTGACTGAAATATCATTGTCTAGTATTTGAGGACCAAAAGTAACAGTTCCTTTGATATTCGGAACAACTTCGCCGCTTTCATCAAGAATTGCTTCATCCTCTGCATAAGCCAGTGTACCTGGGAATGCCGCAGCATAAGCGTCTACACGTCCTGCTCCTTGTGCAAAGACGTCATACTTACTTGTATCTAGTAGTTTTGCTGTATTGGAAATGGCTACTTTCACATCAAATGCATCCCATTCAGGGTTTGCTTGTTTAACTAGAGCAGCAATTCCAGCGATATGTGGTGCTGCCATTGACGTACCTGTAAAACGATCATAAGATTGTTCATAGCTTGCATTTGGAAAATCCCATTTATAAGCTGGGACTGATGACATAATATTTGTTCCAGGTGCTATTACATCTGGTTTAATATCAAAATTCGGTGTAGATGGCCCACGAGAACTTGAATCATTTACCTCATCACCTTCAGATTCTGTTGAATCGAAGTTTCCAAATGTAACAGTTCCTGTTCCACCCTCAAGAGCTGCACGAATTGCTTCTCCATCTGTTACAGACATATCAATTGTCGGAATGAAGGCAAATGAGTCACTTAAAAACACATTTGACACATCAGGTGCGTTCGTCCCACCAGAGAAGTTATGAATGATTGTTGCTATTGCACCATTTTCCTTCGCATTTGCAATTTTATCTACAAATGCAAGTTCCCCTCGGGTGATAAGGGCTACCTTACCTTCTACATCAATTCCTTCGAAGTCTGCCTTGTTACCAACACCTGGGATTGCAACAAGCTCGAATTCACCGGAAAGTTGATCAGATAAATCTTGTCCAAATGTTGTTGCCATGAATTTTAAATCCTTCGAAAAGCTGAAATCGTCACCAACTGTAACGGTAACTTCTGCGCTATGCTGACTCTCTGGATTTGTTGTGTTACCCACAATAATTCCAAGACGAGAAGTTCCTGGGGTTGTTACTGTACCACGATTTGGACCTGAGTTACCAGATGAAATAACTGAAATTACTCCAGCCATCATCGCATTGTTAATGGCATATGCCAAGCTATCATTTTCTGAGTTACTACCACCACCAAGTGAGAGGTTAATAACATCCATACTCTCATTAACCGCATGCTCAACCGCTGAAATAATTCCAGAAGTTGCTCCACTACCATAGGCACCTAGTACGCGATAAGCATATAAATCAATTTCAGGAGCAATTCCTTTTATTCCAAACTCGTTCGCACCAATAGCAGCAATTGTTCCTGCAACATGCGTTCCATGATCAGTGTGGAAAGTGCGACCACTTGCATTAACCTCTGGCATATGTGCCGGTCGTTCCGCAGGTGACGTTTCTCGTGCATCATCATCTGCACGTTCACGCTTGTAGTCGGAACTGTGAATAATAAAGTTCTTTCCACCTTTATAAATTCCTTGGAACTCTGGGTGGTCTGGATCAATTCCTGTATCAAGAACAGCTACTTTTATTCCAGCCCCTTTATAACCCTCTTCCCAGATTGCTTCAATTCCTAAGTGGTCAATACTTGTATTCATTTGTGTCTCAAATTCTATTTCTTTCTCAAGTTCAGATGATGATGGGTCTGTTGGCTTGTCTGCTTCTAAAGCATGAACAATTGTGTCAGGTTCTACTAATGTGATGCCTGTAATATCTAGGAGTTTTTTGAGGTCATCCGCTTTAACTTTAGCAGCAAAACCGTTAAGGACAGTATCATATGCAAAACCTTTTTGTAATTTAATACCCTTTGCTTTTATTTCCTTATCAACAGTTGACTGCTGCCTTGTAATCTTGTTACGAATTTCTGAAATCTTGGTGTTTGTTAATGTTTTTCCTTTTAGCTCACTAATTCCTTTTTCTAAAGCTACTGGGTTCTCAGATAGATGGATAATTACTGGAATTAGTTCATTACCTGACTTATCCTGTAAATCCTTATGTAGCTTTGGCAAACCTTCAGTGGCCGCGTTTTGCTCTGCAATCGCTGCCTTAAGTAGCATATTCTTTTCATTTTGTAGTTGCTGCTTAAATGGCTTGTTTCCAACTCTATCTACCTCCATCGCTGACACAGGCATCACTAAGGAAAGCACCATTACAAAAGCCAGTAAACTACTAAATATTTTCACAAATTTCCTTTTCCCCAATTTACTTCCCCCTACTCCTCTTGTTTAGTATAAGTAAATTATTATTAAGCTTTAAGCTTTAAAATCTATGTGAACAAACATAGATTTGAGATATATTTCTCTTTGTGTAAAAGATTAATTTAAAAAGTCCCTCCTTTTTAATATTCGATTTTATTGAATTACATTTCCACATCCTTTCCGTTCTCAAAAAAGAACAATAAATTAAAAAATCAAACGGAAGGTAAAGTTCTTCCATTTACTTATATTATACAATGTTTTTCCGAATATTTAAACTATAAAAAGAAATATCTTTCTTAATTAAGAACAACTAACTACTATCTATAGTCGGAATGACCTATTTGTTAAAGCAATTTATTTCACTATATTTTTTTCGTTCTTATTATAAAACATTTCTTTGATATATGTTATAATAGGAAAAGGAAGGGAAGGTGAAGAGTTATGATTGGTCAACGCATTAAAACATATCGCCTACAAAAACAATTATCATTATCTGAATTAGCGGATCGTGCCGGAGTTGCCAAATCATACTTGAGCTCAATCGAACGGAATCTCCAATCAAATCCTTCTATCCAGTTTCTTGAAAAAATATCTACAGTACTAGGAGTATCAGTCAATGAACTACTCCATGAACAAACAGAACCTGAAAATGTAGAACTAGATTCAGAATGGACAAGGCTTGTACGCGAAGCAATGAAATCAGGAGTTTCCAAAGAGGAATTTCGATCATTCTTGGAATTTAATAAGTGGAAAATGGATAATAAGTAAAAATGCTTCGGCTGATAATTTCGCCCGAAGCATTTTTTATTATATATATGTATCGTATGTGGATTGGTTGTAGAGATTAGGTTGTTGAGTAATTGTGTAATTCCTATGTAAAATGGACTGATAAGCCTCTCCTGCATCTCGTGCACGAAGGATTGAAAGATCAGTTTGGCAAATTGGGCAATCCCATTCACCATACTTACTACTGCTAAAAGAAGGTTGATTACATTTGGGGCATGTTTTCGTGTACATTGTGTTACCTCCATTCTAAAAGATTTCAGAAATCCAATAGCCGTGGAGGAAAAACACATATACGTATAAGGCAGTGGCTACATAGGATAGTGAACGGATTAACTTGCTGACTGGGAAACGAATGATGAAGATAAGTGCAATTAAAAATAATGAAAGCATTAGTTTTATGGTTAAAAATAAAAGCGGGTGTATTTCATACACGGTATACATCAATGGATTAGCTTCCGATATATGGTTACCCAGGATACCAAAATGGGTTATTAATGCGTCAAATAGATTTAAGGACGCTAGGAAAGTAAAGACGAATTTCATCGAAAACCTCACTTATTTATTTAAAAAAGATGAATCCTCACTAACATGCAAATTATAAATTATTTATTTTTTATGAAAAAACTCCGATTTCCAAATTCCCAATAAAGAAAACTAAATAACAAGGCCCTACGAAAACATACTGACAAAGTATCGCACAATTTAATTCATTCTTCTTCTTAGGATGAAATACAAAATTCCTCCACCTAAGACTAAAAGCATTCCTGCAATCAGTAGGTTAAAGCTATTTGTACCCGTCTCAGGTAATTTGGGACCATCAACAGGAAGTGCACCTCCTAATGTACCTTCTGCATAAAACTTCAATTCAACTTCTGTCGTTAACCCCTGATACTCATTTCCCAAATGGGGAGGAAATTCCACGGTAAATATAAGGTCCTCTTGTTGTCCAGTAGCAATTTCTCTAGGGTCGATTTTTTTAAATTCTCCTAATTTCCCTTTGAAAATTTCTCCTGTACTATCAGTTATAGAAAGTACTAACTCCTCATAAAGTTCTTTTGAACCTGACTTACGATCTGCTGAAGTTAGATATTTAAAATCCTCCGAGCCACTATTCTTTATAGTTAATGTTCTAGTAGCCCAGTCTCCTGGTTTAAAGTTCTCAATATCAAATAATACTTTTTCAGGTGTCGTCATTATGTCTATTACCTTGTTTGCTGGAGCGGCTAAAACTTGATTCACATGAATAAAAAATAGAAAAGTACAAATTAGTATAAAACATATAGGTTTCATAAATTTGTAGGACTCCATAATATGCTTCCTTCCCTTCTTAGAAGGGGATCAATATAACAAAGATATTGATCCTTACTTAATTCGTTTTCGTTTCCTCTATTGCATCATTCGTTTTATTACTTATGTCAAGCTTAGATATTGTTCTCCAAAGTGAGAAAATAGAATATAAGAAAATGAGAATTCCCGGTACTATCATTAAAATTAATGTACCTTTTTTAGAGTCAGCAAAATCCGCAAAATAACCTAGATATGGTATTGTAAATCCACGATATTCTGCTACAACATTCTGGGCTAAAACAGGATTAATATCTTCTGTATTATTGTTATCACCTTTTGTTCGATACATCACTTGCTGGCCGTTATCTATCACTTCAACGATTCTGTGGGTAATTAACTTTTCATCTTCCTCCATAAACGTAATAACATCGTTCTCTTTAAAACGCGTCATATCTCCGCCTGTTTTTACTGCAATAATTGATCCAGTTTTTATACCTGGCTCCATCGACCCTGATAATACTGTTTTTAGCTGATACCCAAAAACTGAAGGCTCCCCACCTGAGAGCTTATTGGTTACAACAAGAGATGCAACACAAATTAATAAAACGATTAGTAAACCTGTAACTAAGTGATTTAACCATTTAAAAATCTTCTTTTTATTCATTGCCATCCTTCTCCTTACTATTTTCTTCAACATTTGCAGCTTCATCAGGAACTGAATTATTTACTGCGTTTTCGCTTTGGTTTGCACCATTATCTTCAGTTGTTACTGGATTTTTTTCGCTTTCATTTGTAGAAGTTTGTTCATTATTTTCTGGTGTCTGATTAGAACCTTCATCTGTTTCTTCTGAAGTTATTGTTTCAGGGTTTTCTACTTTCTCAGTTTCTACTACCTCTTCCTTCGGTGGCTCTTCTTTTGGTGCTTCTTTTTGCTCATTGTTCGATTGACCATTGTTGCTCTTACATTTAACTTTTACTTTTACACTCCAAACATCCTCAACGGATTTATTAGTTTGATACGCATAGAACGTATAAAAACCTTGCTCGGTATCTTTATTGGTAACAAAGCTAAGCTTAGTTTGTTCTCCACTTGCTAAAGCAGGAATTATAGCCTGTTCTTCAGGGATATCTATTTTCTTACCTTGTTTTATCGGATTTCCTCCCTTATCTTTTCCAGGATCATTATCCTTATCAATATAGTAAACTTCGAATTTACTTGGAGATTCCATATCTTTATCACTAATATTTTTTATCGTAACCTCCGTTTTTGCTGGACAAGCTTTTAGATTAATATTCCCCTGATCCATAAACGCTAATTCACTCTTATCTGACCATGCAGTTAGTGTTACATTTGTTGATTTGCTTGAAGTGAAGTGGGCAGCAGTACTCGATGTCGCATATTTGATTGAAAAAATCATTAAATAAATCACAAGGGCTATTTTAAGAACAGTTAAGATTCGTTTTTTTCGTTCCTTTATCCCTCTTATCAATCTACTATCCTCTTGCATATTTTAAGTTCCTCCCTTCCCGCATAACACTTTTTATACATATTTATGAAAACAAAGGTTTCCATATGTGTTCATAAATATCTATAAAGCATGTAATCAAGGAAGGAGATAGAATCCCCTTCCCTTTCAGTTAATTATTAACTATTATCTTTCTTCTCCCTCAGTTTGGTGAGCAGTAAATGTCCACTCAAGCTCTAAAGCGTCACCTTGGAATTCATTTTGATCAGCACCGTTGTCTACGAATTCAAATGCAACATACATTTGGTCGCTAGAACCGGCTGCTAAACCACTATCTTCACCGTTTAAACCTAGTAACCAAGTAATCCAATGTTGTAAGTTTTCAGCTGCATCTGGAGTCATATTCTGAAGATCATATAAAGTAGTTTCAGAGATTACATCGTTATAGTCTCCGATAACCCATCCAGCACCTGTTTTGTCTGCATTCTCAAGGAATAGTACTTTAATGTGCTTACCGAAGTCGTCTACGTTATCTCCTTTTGCATCTACAACGTTATAAGCAGTAGCTAGGTCAATTGTGGAAATATCAAGCGATCCATTGTTCTCTAATACGAATTCACGAACCATAGTATCCCCAGGCTTCAAATTATCAACATCAATAACAACTGATGGGTTAACAGCTAAATCCAAAGTACCCGCTGCAAATGTATTGTTTGACACCTCTGTATCACTGAAGTATGCAAATGTTCCTCCCCCGATTAATGATAAACCTAGTGCTGCTGATGCTACCCCTAAACCTAGTTTCTTTTTCAAACTCATTTTTGTTTCCTCCTCTTTTTTCCTTATAAATATTTTTTATATTGAATCCTTATGTATTGATAAGGAGATCAACCGAGATATGTACTTTGTAACGTTCGTTTTCGTTCTCTGTAACGAACTTACAATGTGAGTATAATCCATAAGTCTTATATTTGAAAAACCTCAAAAACAGCCATTTTTTCTCAATAAAGAACGTTTATCGTTCTTTTTCTCGAATTAACTCTTGTTTTCTTACTATTTTGTAATTTTATTAAGAACAGATTGTTTCTTATAATGAACATATAGTGAATTTGAATTCGAACAAAGGAGAAGGAAGATGATTAGTTCTAGAATTAAGAAATTACGAAAGCAGAAAGGACTTACAATTACTGAGCTTGCTAAAAGAGCCGGAGTTTCAAAGTCATATTTAAGCTATATTGAAAGAGACGTGCAAAAGAATCCTTCTCTTCAATTCTTAAATAAGATAGCAAAGCCACTAGATACAAATATTGAATACTTATTAGGAGCTGATAACCCCAACCAAACTTCGTATGGCGAGCTTGATGAGGAATGGACAAAGCTTTTAAAGAAAGCAATCAATGATGGCATGAGTAAAGAAGACTTTCGCCAAATTCAAGACTTTATTAAATTTAGAAATTGGGAAAATGATTACATAAATCATAAAGGGGGGAATACTAATGATAAAGTGACATAGCAGTGAAATATCTTATTTCGTGATGTAGACATTATTAAATAGTAAGGGTATCACTCTAAAAATACTTCAGGTTATAAAAAAAAGGAGAGACTAAATTTCTATGAAAAAAAGAATTTTAATAGCTTGTTTAATAGGAGTCATCTGTTTGGGCTCCTCTCAATTATTACCAGTGTTCGCAAGTGGGGACGCTGGTAGCAGTAGCAGTCAGGAAAGAACAGTTTCTGTGCCCCCAAAAGATACGAAAGTAAAAGACTCTGAGCATAAAAATAATATAGCCGAAGATACAACTAAATCAGAAGCCACTAATAATCTTCGTAGACCTCAAAGAAGCAGTAAAGAGCATGAGGACGCCCTAAATAATCTAGCAAAGGATTTAGATATATCCACTGAAGGAAAAGATTCTTCAAAAATAGAAACTGAAATTCGTTCCACTTTGCTTCAACAGAAGGCTAAAGAAGCCGGAATTGAAGTTGAAGGGAAATCAGAAGAAGAAATTATAACAGAACTCAAAGAGGAGTATGCTGAAAAACCAGAAGTAATTAATCCTTCGAGCAATAAGTATGAGGAACTTCGTATGAAACCCGAATCTAGACGTAATGACATCGTAAATAAAGCAAAACAATATGGTATTGAGACTGAAGGTAAAGAGTTCGATGAAATTGTTGAAGAATTAAAAAGCTCAATTCTAAAAAATAAAGGTGAATAAGCAAAAAACCTTGAAAGAATAAATCCTTTCAAGGTTTTTACTTGTTTAGTCCCTCTTCTCAACCGCCGACAACACTAGCCCTCTTTCATTCTCCTCAGCCTTATACGTAATATTGTTTAGCGTTGCTTTTCCATTGATTTTTTTATCTTTATCACGAAGGAGTCCCAGTTTATATGTAGTGACTCCGATGTCTTGTTCTTTAACTGCTTCTTCTGTGTTTGTTACGGCAACAAGTAAGAAGAAGGCTGCAATGGTGTCCTCATATTTGTCTAGGGTTGTGTTCAGGTTATCAGATTCTATGTCCTTTTTGACGATTGATAACCGAACGACCTCGTTGGTCGCTTCATTTACGATACCTTCGAGAATCATGCCATCGTTGATATCGTGTTTAAATTCACCGTTTCTCACATTTATCTGATTAATTTTATCAGAGTCCTTCATTTCTGCCTGTGCTTCATTCCAATTCTTCACAAGGTCGTCTGTTGTAAATCCTAGTGAACCGAGAGTGATGATTTCTTCTTCTGCTTCTTGGATTTTCGTTGATTTAGGGTCCTCTTTTTTCGCTTTTTCTTTTGCTTTGTCGTCACCTTTACAGCTGACAAGCAAGGCTGTACTTAAAAGTATAATCGCAATAAAAAATAATCTCTTCCTCATGACTTTTCCTCCTACACACAAAATTTCTCATAATGATAATATGTGCGCATAAAGAACAAATCATACAGCAAAAAACAAATGCGTAAGCGCCTTGATCAGTCCCGACAAGCATAAGACGATACGGCCAGAAGGTTGCTCTTTGACCTTCTTGACGGATTGGCTTATGACCTCGAGGGGCTAGGCGCTGGAGCTAGACGTAGATAAATTAATTTAAATTCCAACAACAAGGTTGGATTAATTTCTGGTAAATATCAAAAAACGACCCAAAACGGATCGTTTACTCAGGATATTCGTCACTTTTACTTATCATGACCTTCACAACAAACGCTTCATCACTCTCTTTTATTGCGCTCTGGATAATCTCTTCATCAAGTCCAATTGGGACACCACTTCCATCATATCTTGCAAGTAAAGCTAGCGTAAATGGTTTCTCTGCCTCAAGGTTTATTTTTTCATCCACCCATGTTGAACCCATTCCTAGTCTTTCTTTATCCTTTACTTCCAGTGGTAAAGATTCCATTGTTGATATTGCGGTACCATCCGAAACCGAATACGTCCAACGTGTGTATGTAGTGTTCTCTTCTAGATTGAAATCGAGCTTAGAAGCAGCAATTGTCATTTTTTCTTTTGTAGAAGTTGCTCCCTTAATAAAATCATCTTGTTTTTCACCATTCTTATAATGTTCAATCCAGTAGTGGATCATTTTTATGTCTTCGTCTTTTATGTCCAGTTCATACATAAGCAATGTATCGAAACCGAGTGAACTAATAATTTGTGTATTTCTTTCGTTTTGCTGAATTGGTTTTAGAACACCAGCTGTTTGTTTATCTGTTGTACTTACAGAACTGCACCCGATCAAACTTAACAGTACAACAACTACGATCCACTTTTTAATCATTCCTTTCATCAGCACTCCCCCCCTTTTTCACCATAATACCATGGTTTACCAAAAATACAGTATAAATTTTCTAACTAAGGGAATTTCTAAGGTAAAAGTGAGGTGTTGTATATGTTACGAAACATATTGATTGGATGTTGTTGCTTTGGTTTGTTTTTAATCCCAACGATTGGTCTTATAAATGAGTCACCTATTGTAACTGCAGAACAAAAGAAACCTGTGCCTGAATACGCAAAATGGGGAAAATTGGCGATGGAAAAGACCAAAAATAAATATCCATCCGCTCAAATTATTGATTATTTACATGTAGGGAGAACTAAGAAAAATGGAATGTATATTGAACGCTTCAAGCTTTGGTTGAAGCAGGATAATAGGGAGTTTGGAGTTTTTGTGAATATCACCTTTGAAGCAGACACAGAAAGAGTAAAAAATATAACCATTGTGGAAACGGATCGGTAATCGTTTTACATAGAAATATTACTTTTTGTAAAAAATACCGAAAAGGAGGTGTATATCATGAGAAATCTACTTATGAAGATTATTCTATTGCCTTTAATTGTTGCCCTTTGTTCAGCTGTCTTTGACAATGTTGATTTAGTTGCATGGTATCAGCCAATCGGTATCGGTGTACTACTAGCCATTATCGGTCACTTAATGGAAAAAGCGATACTAAGACGAAATACAACCGTAATGACTGATATTGCAGATTTTATAACTGCAGCACTTGTAGTATATTTTCTTTCCTTGTTTTACGATGGTGCAAGAGTAACGTTTGGAGGCGCAATCTTAACTGCGCTAGTCATTACACTAGTTGAAATTGCAATGCATCGCTGGTTAGTACGGTCAGGTAGAACTGAAAAATCTACAGCATGATTTTATACAAAAGAGGTGCAGCAGCACCTCTTTTTGTTTTCTATGTCTAGCTCCAAGCGCCATCGGCTCGAGGTCACAAGCCAATCACTTCTGAAGGCAAAGTACGCCTTCTATCAGTGCTTTTCTTGTGCTTGTCGCCGATAAGCTGGCGCCTTGCGCTTTTCAAATTACCCACCAATATAAGACATTTCGATTTTCTTCCGTTTCTTCGCTGTTTCTTCTGTTCGTTCATCCGAATAACGATCTCTTCTTGCCTGCCATAAAGATGAAAGTGATTCATCAATCTCGCTTTCAGATGCACCTGAACGAATTAAGTTTCGTAAATCATGACCTTCTGTCGCGAATAGGCACGTATAAAGCTTTCCATCTGCTGAGATTCTCGCTCTTGTACAGCTTGAACAGAAGGATTCCGTAACAGACGAAATAAAGCCGATTTCCACATCGGTTCCTATGTAGCGATATCGTTTTGCCACTTCACCGAAATAGTCTGGATCAACTGGTTCTAATGGCATTTCATTATGGATTAGATCGTGAATTGCTTTTTTAGAAACAACCTGGTCAAAATTCCACCCATTAGTCGTACCCACGTCCATAAACTCAATAAAACGTAGAGTAATGCCTTTCTCTTTGAAAAAACGAGCTACAGGTAAGATTTGCGAATCGTTAACAACTTTGCGAACAACCATATTCATTTTGACATGTAGCCCTGCTTCTTGTGCTGCTTCAATACCCGCTAATACAGGTTTCACGCCCACTCCACGGCCATTCATGTCCTTAAATATATCATTTTCGATTGCATCAAGACTTACGTTAACGCGCTGAAGTCCCGCTTCCTTCAATTGCTTTGCATACTTTGGTAAAAATACCCCATTCGTTGTAAGGGCAATGTCTTCAATACCATCTATATGAGTTAAACGCTCCACAAGCTCATGTACATTTTTTCTTACTAAAGGCTCTCCACCAGTTAAGCGAATCTTTTGCACACCTAGTTTGACAAAACTTCTAGTCAACGTTTCTATTTCAGAATAGGATAAGAGTTCTCCTTGCTTCAAGAATGGATAATCTTCCCCAAAGATTTCTTTAGGCATACAATAAGAGCAACGGAAATTGCATTGATCTGTGACAGATATGCGCAAATCACGTAGAGGTCGATTCAACTGATCAACAATTTGTTCTTTTTTTGTAGTCATTAAACCTGTCACTCCTACTTTTAAATGGACGTTCACAAAGAAGGGAGAAAAGAAATCCCTTTTCACCAGACCTAATAATCATCCTATTTTTTGTACTATTACTCTATCATACTAGTTCACAACTGTGAATAGAAACAATAACCTCCGAAAGTTGACAAGAATAAATAAATTTTCATAAAAGGGACAAACGCCCACTACTTCTGGCCCCTGGTTACATATCCATGTTAGTGAGGCAAGAATAAGGAGCAATTCTAGCCTACACACGGTTAAAAAGAAAAAATTCCGTGCCCGTAAAAGGGAAATCAATATACAGGAGGTAATCAGATGGGACCATATAGAAGACCTTATGGCTATGGCAGACCGAGACGTCCATATTGGGGCGGACCACTTATAGGAGGATTAGTTGGTGGGCTCGTTGGTAGCACACTTTTAAATCCATATTTCTATGGTGGTGGCTTTGGAGGAGGATATGGCTATCCTTATTATCGTCCACCATATTATCCATATGGCGGAGGTTACTGGTACTAATACCAAATGCGAAAGCGCCTCTAAGGAGGATCATCGACTAAAGACTGCCACGTCCTGTGGTAAACGTCGATGTCAGCACATCCCTGTGCAAGTCTGACCAGCACAAGACGAGGTGGCTAGAAGGTTGCTCTTTAACCTTCTTGACAGATTGGCTTGTGACCTCGAAGGGCTAGGCGCTAGAGCTGGACGTAAAGCAGAAGAGAGCCGACAACAATGTTGTCAGCTCTCTCCTTTTTTGTTCTTTTTGAACATAAGTTGGACAGCTAGCGGCATGACTCCAAACCACCTGTTTGACAATGGTGGAAGTTCTTCCTTACGTTGCTGCCTCGTAGCCTTTCGAACTTCTTTAGGCTGGTCTATATAACTGACAATCTGCTGGGTCACAAATTTTACATAATCGTTTGTAGACATAATAACACCTACCTTATTTCCTTGTAGTGATATTATTTCCACCTTTTTGCAATTGTAACCATGAAAGTAGGTCATTGACCACTTCATCCAGATTTTTCTCAGTTGTATCAATCTTATAATGTGCTTCATTGTAAAATGGCATTCGCTCGTTATAAAGTTTAATCGTATTTTCTTTCTTCTCAGAATCAAACAATGGTCTTGTTGGGTCAATTTGAACACGCTCAAAAATCTTATCAATATCGCAATATAAGAAAACAACATAGCCATTTTCCTTCATCCACCTGCGATTTTCCTCTTGAATCACGATTCCCCCACCAGTTGTAGTCACGATATTACGAGTCGGAATTTCCTTCAAATACGAACGCTCATATTTTCTAAAGGTTTGCTCCCCATCTTCCGAAAAAATATCTGCTATCCTCTTCCCTACTTTTTCTTCAATAAATTGGTCTGTATCAACCACTGGCACGTTTAAGGCTTGTCCCAATTTTTGCCCAATCGTTGTTTTTCCCGCTCCCATAAAACCCGTTAAATAAATGGCTTTCATCTATCTACACCCCGAACCTCACGTTTTCTAAATTATAACAAAAACATGAAAGTTTGTCTTAGCGTAATTCGATTAAATTAGTGATCTCTTTTGTTTCATAATGATAATTAAATCGCAAACTATATTTACGTAATTCTTTAGTTGTGCAAGAAATAATTATTTGCGAAGATACCTGGTTTTGAGGAGTTATCGTGTACAAAATCGTACCAGCTGGATAAGTAATGCTTCCTGATGACTCTACACTCTCAACTACATCCTGCAACTTCATTTTTACATCGGCAATGCCAAGCTGCATTAAATTCTCCAACTTATAGATTTCCTCTGTTTCTTTTGCAAAAGCCTTTTCCGTCATATAGGCATTCACTTGGAAGGTAAATACGAGAAAAAATAAAAAGGAAATAGCAATCGTAACCGGAAGGATAAACCCTTGTTCATTTTTTATTATCATTAACTTACCTCCACTGGTGTAAATGCCGTAATAATGGCTTGATAGTTTTTTCCATCAACAGTTAGGACTGAAATCAGAAAGCCATTTGGTTTTGGTTCAAATTTCACGTCCGTAATTTGTTGAAGCAGTACTTCATGCCCTTTACGATTGACTCTTCGTCTTATTTGATTGTTATACTTCTCAAAACTTACGCTATCACCTGCAATGTTATAAAAAGAAACGGAGTTATTATTGGAAATGGTAATGTCCCTTGCCTCGCGGATTTCCATTTTCATTTGCTGAACTAATATTTGCCACTCTAATTTGTTGAATTGTTCACTGTTCTCACGAAATACTACACTAAGGAATGGTGTAATAAATGAAAGAATGACCAAAAGTATTGAAAAAGTGATTAACATTTCTACAAATGTAAAGCCCCTCTCACTCTTATTCATTACTATACCCACATCTTTCATACCTCTTCGAAAGCTTGTCTTCCCATGCTACACAAAGCTCCCATTTATCCAGCATCACATTATATGATTTGAAAAATTGATAGGTAACGCCGTCTATAACCTCTGTTGTTGCTTGTGAAGGCTCTCCATTAAATCCCTTCTGTAGCTCCTCAGCTAATAATTGATTTCCCATATTCAAGATGTCTGTGTTCTTTCGTTCTGTAACAAGGATCATTAATTGAGGTAGTAATGTCGCACAAAGCATCAGCCAAATGGATACTGATAAGAGCATCTCCACCAACGTAAATCCCCGCTTATCTCTTAGTAACATAAAATCTACCCTTTCCAAGTAAAAACGTGACAACATAGGTGGTATCTCGGTATTTGAACCGAATCTCCCCAGCCCGATATACATTTCCATTACTCGTAAAAGACAAGGTGGATCCTAATGTTGTAAGTTGGATTTGTATCGCCGGATCAACTCTTCTTATAAAAACTCCTTCATTGACCGTCCCCTTATTTAGTCGATAAAAGGACCCATTCACGTCAAAGTAAATCTTTGTTCGTTCATTATGACTTATCGAATATTGTTGGCTATAAAAAATATCGTTTTGTAGTTGCTCTAGAAATTGATCCATTTTTTTCGATTCGTGTAGTGGTCTAAGCTGGAGAAGACTTACTGAGGAAACAATGATGACGATGGAGAGGACAAGAAGAGCCTCGATTAAAGTGAAACCTTTATCATCAACTGGACGGATCAACAACTGATACAACTCCATTTGTAATTGTGATTGTATCACCATTCGGGCAAGCAGGTATTTTCCCCTCTTTAAAATACTCGTTGGTTGCTATGTTTTCTGTCGTTGGAGGACTACCCTTCTCCAACTCATAAGCCTGCACCTGTGCCTCAACCATTTTTACAAGAGCATCACAGCCCTTGTTCTTTATTACACTATTATGCTTCGTCACATTTGGTATTGTGACCAATAGTAAGATAGAAACGACTAACAGTACAATTAGCATTTCGACCAGAGTAAACCCGTTTTGATTTTTCAAATTCATTTACATCACCCTTTCTATATTCCGTTTAATAGTTGAAACATCGGCACCATAATTGCACCGTACATCAGCATAATGATGATCCCCACGAACGCAAAAAGAATAGGTTGCACAATTGTAAGTAATCTCGTTACTTTTTCTTCGGCTTTTTCCATGACATACTGACTATAATGCTGGAGTTCACTAGGTAGATTACCGTTCGATTGACCATGTGAAATGATCATCGCCAAATCTGCCTCATAAAAGTCTCGCAATCTTAAAATTTCATCCAAGCGGTTTCCTTCACGTAGAAGCTGTTTCATTTCTTTCGCTTCCTCTCGAAAAAAAGGCGAATGCAGTTGCTGTTCAAACATGGTTAACGCTTGAAATATGGATAAACCACCTTTTAACAAATTACTTAGCTGTACAGAAAAGAAATGGGAATTAAACATGATGGTTACACTTTTCAAGATGGGAATCTTTACTAATAGTTTCATTTTTTCAACTGGAGTACGTTTCTGAAAATAAAGAAAATAATATGCGAGGCTAATAACGATTAGTAAACCGACGATGAGGAGGAAAAATCGGTTTAGTTCTGGGAGCCTTAATAACACCTTAGATAGTAGAGTTTGTTCATAACTCATTGACATAAATAAACTTTCAAATTGTGGCAAGAGAATTTTTTCAATCATCGTAAACATGAAACCGACAAATACCAATAGAGCGAGCGGATAGCGAATTAATTTTTTTCCTTTTTCGAGATGGGTTAGCTTTTTTTGAAGCATCGCACTTCCTTCACGAAGCGCAAATGAAATATCTCCATGCTGTTCGGCAAAATAAATATATCCAAGGATATCCTTGTGAAACCCCACCTGGCTAAAGGAGGTATATAAAGATTCACCTTGCCTACAACTTTCGATGATTGATTCAATATCACGACTATGCTTTTTCGGTAATTGAAACAATAAGAATTGAGATGCTTGTTCGAAAGAATAGCCTTGATCAAGTAGGTTACCAATTCGGCTTAGATATACGGATTGTTCTTTTAACGTCCAGTTTTCACTTCGTTTCCTTGTCATCATTGATAACCCATCTTTCCATTGCATCAGGGTATAGATAACCAAGGGCAATTCCTTTCTTGATGACATCTCTCAATTTTTCATAGCGATAGTCAGCTTTGTCCCCTCTTGCTTCCTTCATGACCTCCGTTAAGGCATGTCCATTTAAAAGTTCATACACACCGACCCTTCTTACCTTTCGATATTTTTTACAGAGCGGTGAACACTTTCCTTCACAGTACGGACATGTAAGATCGACAAGCCTTTGGGCTGCAACAGCAATTAATGTTTGTTCAATTTCTTGTAAGGAAACATCGAATTCTAACAGCCGATAAATCGCCCCCTTTGTATCTCGTGTGTGCATAGTTGTGAGAACTAAATGGCCCGTGAGAGCTGCTCGTACTGCGATTTTCGCGGTTTCTGAATCCCGTATTTCACCCACCATAATGATATCGGGATCATGACGAAGGATAGCTTTTAATCCATGTGCGTAGGTAATACCAGCTTTTTCGTTTACCTGAACCTGTAAAACTTCTTCACTTCTTTTTTCAATTGGATCTTCTAGTGTAATGATATTTCGATTGAATAGCTTTTTGGTTGCATGCAACAAAGAATACAGGGTTGTTGTTTTGCCCGATCCAGTTGGACCCGTAAAAATAATCAAACCATGTGAATGCTTTAATAGTGATAGTAATTTCGTTGTCATAGTCGGGAAAAGCGATAGATTTGCAAGAGAATAGGTTGGTGTTTCGGGAAGGATACGTATGACTAGACTTTCGTTGTAGGGTGTAGGTAATGTAGATAATCGAAGGTTGATGGTGATACCTTTTAGAATTAATGAAATGGCACCGTTCTGGGGTCTTCTCCTTTCTCCAATATCCATTCCAGCCAGGAATTTATAATGGGATATTAATCGTTCACAGACATCCTTTGGGATTGTTTGCTTATTGAACAAATCACTGTCGAGCCGGTATTGAACGAGGGCATCATTGATTTTCGGAACAAAATGAATATCTGATGCGTTCATTGACCAAGCATCTTCAACTAGTTGATCGCCTAGTTGCTCAATTTCACTCAAACACTTCACTCCTCTTTTGATGAAGTTCAAAAAGTGCGGTGAATATGACACTTCGAATTTCTACGTTGGCTTGCTTCTCCGTTCCTCACGTATTAACTACATACGCTCCGGTACTCGAAGCTGTGCCGCCTTGAACTTCTTGGTCCTCTTCATCCTCCTTTTTGAACTCTCATTAATATTTTTTTCTCTTGCAGGTAACATATTTCAACAAATATCTACAAATCCCTCTTTTTTTGAGAAATTATTTTGTGAACATTTTTTGAACAATGAAAAATACAACCCCTGCCATTAGGGTTGTATTTTTAGCAAGAATTTTATCTTTAGGAGGAATCAATACATTATATGAAGCTGTTTTGACTTGTATGACAGTTTATTTTAAAAACCTTTAGCTTATTTGTGAACAATTCCCTACAAGTGATAAATATCACATATTGATGGTATTTATGTGTACTATAATTGAAGTATCAATTGGGCCGGGGAGAGATGACGGTGGAACAAACATTAAAAATAACGAATGTTTTAGCAGATCCAACACGTTATTATATTTATCAATATATTATTAAACGAAATGAAGATGTCACAGTACAAGAAATTGCCGAAGAATTTGAAATTCACCCTAATGTCGCACGACTTCATTTAACAAAACTTGAAGACGTAAATATGCTTGTCTCTGAAGCAAAGAAAACGGGAAAAGGCGGAAGACCTAGTCGTCTATATCGACTTTCAAATGACCACATTCAAATCAATTTTCCGTATCGTGATTACCAGTTGCTTTCTAAAATAGCTATTGAAACAATGGCGTCTCTTGGTGACGTTGGGAAACAAGCCCTCGAATTAACCGGTAGACGGTTTGGTGAAGAATTGGTAAATCACCAAATTCCTGTATCAATCCATGAATTAACTTTTGATCAAAAGCTCGATATTTTAAAAAAGGCATCCACAGTTGCGGGTTTTTATCCAGAATTAGACCATAATAAAGATAAGACTAAAATCTTTTTAAAAATCAACAATTGTCCTTTTAAAGAGATTGCGCAAGAGAACTTTGAAGCTGTCTGTGGCATGCATCATGCCTTCCTAAGAGGTATGTTTAATCTATTATTCGACGATGTCGTGTTAGAAGAGTCAGAAAACATCATTTTAGGATGTAGTACTTGCAGTTATCACGCAATTGTCGCAAAGTAAGGTTTACTTTTATGTAATCGTTACATTATAATAATAAAAGTGATGTTATCATGATTAAGGGGGGAAATTATACATATGGATCGTATGTACCGAGTTTTAGGTTTTTGGACAGGTATTTTTTCAGTAATGTTCTACGTGGGTGGTATGGACGTTCTAGCACTAATTTTCTTTGCTCAAACCGGATTTTTCGTCCTTTTAAGCTATTTAAAATTGTCTGAAAGAATGTACATTTACGTGTTTGGCGCATATTTAACAGTATTCTTCTGTGCCTTCTCTTATTACACCACATTTATGATGCCAATGGGTGTAGGTCACTAAAAAAAGCGATGGAAACATCGCTTTTTTTATTTGTGTTGAAAAATAAGATCCCAATCGATAGTTCTATTCTTTTGCTGAACTACCACATGAAATGCCAAACTCATACCACCATCCGTAATGAGAGAACGAATCGCTCGGTTTTGCTTACTGGTCTCTGAAAAAGGATTAGGATCATAATTCTCTTCTAAAAAAGTAAGTATACCCGCTGCTAGCAGAAATTCATCCTGCCTCCACTTTTTCACGAATTCAAGCCCTAACTTTGACCCCAATGAAATAAGTGTATCAAACTGTATATGGGTTGTGAGGTCCATTTCACCAGGATGTTCGAGTGGGTTCTCAATTAATTGATGCTTATAATACCCTCGTAGACTCCCGTTCCTTCGAACGGATTCTTTCCATTCAGCATTTGTATATCCATAATCCACTGTAAAAATAACAGCATTCCCAAGAAAAGCGCTTAGTTTCTCAAGATACAAAAGCATTTGAAGCGGTACTTCAAAACGTTGTCCATTTACAAGCTCAATTTTATAAGCGTTTAAATAGTGAAGTATTCGGTCGTCAGTTAATGGAGCAAGACATTCAGTGAGTTTCCCCTCAGGGGTTAACGTAATGTTCACTTCTTGAATTGAATTTTCCCTTTTTTCAATTACTCGTACTGGAAATGCATCAAACAATTCATTTGAAAAAACAATGCCGTCAAAGACTGGATAATCTCGCTTTACCTCTTCCAGACTATGATACTGTACCACTTTATTTCCTATTGGAAGTAGCTCCTGCTGTTTGCGCTGGTGGTATGGACTTGTTTCAATGATAAGATACGTTACCTGTTGATATGTATCATGATAGGTAGTCTCTAACTCGTCTAGAACCGCTTTTGCAAATCTACCATTTCCTCCACCTATTTCACAGATAAAGGGAGCCATCTTTTCATGTGTGATAAGCTTATGAAAAAGGGTTGCAAATAGTTTTCCGAAGGTGGTGGAGATATTGCTGCTGGTGATGAAATCTCCTTTTTTTCCTATCTTTTCTTCGTCCCTCATGTAATAGCCTTTCTCTTGATGATAGAGGACGGTATTCATATATTGTTCATATGTAATTTGATTGTTTGGCGTTGCTTTTATGACCTCTTTTAGTATGTTTAGCATATGCTCACCTTTTACTAATTTTCACCATTGACACAGTGTTTATATTATAATATTGTAAATTTAGTAGCTTACAATATCCCTCCCATTATACGGATATATAAGTATGCATTAGGACAGAATCCTAGTGCAAAACATCCCCCAGAAAAGGCCCGGCTCTTATGAGTCAGGCCTTTTCTTGTGGGTAATTAAAAACCGTTTAGGAAAGGATTTGTATCCATCTCAGCTTCAATGGTTGTTTCAGGTCCATGGCCGGATAACACGATTGTATCTTCTGGTAATGATAGCAGTTTTTCATGAATACTACTTAGTAAGCGCTCGTGACTTCCACCAGGTAGGTCTGTTCGTCCAATGCTTCCTTGGAATAAGGCATCTCCAGAAAAGACAACCCCAAGTTCTTTGCAATAGTATGATACACTTCCTGGCGAATGTCCTGGTGTGTAAAAGAGGTCAAATGAAAACCCCACTACAGAAAACGCTCCTTCTTTCGGAAGGATTGTCACGTTTGCTTTTGATACGATTTCTTGCCCTGGTATAAAATAACCTGATCCATTAAGAGCAGGATCTTTCAGCCAATTTTTCTCTTTTTCATGAATAAACACTGGCACATCCCAATGAGCAAGTACATCATCTACAGCACCAATATGGTCAAAATGGGCGTGTGTTAACAGTATCCCCATTGGTGTAAGTCCTTGCTGCCGTAAAACAGTCTGTAAACGGGCTCCATCACCGCCTGGATCAAAAATAACACATTCCTTGTTTGATTTAGATAGTATGTATGCGTTTGTTTGTAAAGGACCTAACGGAATCCTTTGCCATTTCATAAATTTCCCCTCCGCTCTTATCATAATCTACCATACATTGTACACCATACTAGACAGACGAAAAAGCTTAAAGCAACTCAGACTGTTGACAAACGATCGCATACTTCGTTGCTTGCTACTCTCGTACGCTCATGAAGGCAACTTCTATTCGCGTCTCAATTAGCTGCGCGTCTTTTCTGTTAGGCGCTTTCAAGATAATCTGAGAAAAGTATTCCAGTTCAGTTATCCTTTAAAAACTTGTGTAAAATGTTAATTTACCCGACTCTTCACAATTAATTGTATTTGCCTTGAAAGTGTCACTTTTTCCTCCTCGACAAATACGGATAAAACGATTAGAATATAAAATGAATCTATCTATTTCATTACATATAGAGTAATTTGGCCTTTCGAGCAACATCTTCTTGTAATTACACATTTGCGATGTTGTAATTTTTCATACTATGGGGAAAATAGTAATGAATAAAATTGTAGAGGCTCACTTTTACATGTACATTGATTATGCAAGGGGGTAAGTCACATGGGTCTAATGATTATCTTTTCATTAGTAGTAATTTTATCTGCATTTGGTATCATTCGTTCTTTACGTGAAAAGAACCTTTTAGCCTTATTTTTCTCAACAGGAACCTTTTTAGTAATTGGCTGGTTTACAATCATGACAATTTTGAAAGACGGTTTCCCATCTGCTCACTAATTATGAAATGTAAAGCCATCGGTGTACACCGATGGCTTTTTCTATTCCCCTCAATAAATGACTATTTCTATTCCCCTCAATAAATGACTAAATCAGTAATACTTTTGGTCCTCATGTCAATGATTTTCTCAAATTGGAATCCGTATAAACATAGAATTCCATTTGGTGAGAAATTTAGTGGTTGATCATCCACTTTTTCTAGAATTATCTCTTCCTTCCCTGTACGCACGTCAAAGGAAATCAACTCAAATTTCTCTCCATACGTATCAAAGGCACCCGTGGAATAGGGTTTAAAGGAATAAAACTTTTTTTGTTCTGGAACATAATTTGCCGATGGAATATACCATTTCGAATAGTCACTTAAGAGCGGCATTTTAAATTCATGTAGCTTTTGATTTTTCTCCGGATGATAAAATCCTACTTTCGCAAATGGTTCTTTGTCTTGAATTAATTCGTAAGTAACTAGTAAATTTTTATACGACATAAATGAGATAATGTTCTCAAACAAAAGCGCCTCTGTTTTTGTATCTAGATGGTATGAATAGAGAGGTGCAAAGAAATCAAGCTCATTTTGGTCCCATTTTAAATACGAAATTGTGTTGGAGTTAACCCATTGAATGAATGGCTGAAATACTTCAAATTTTGTAGTTTTTTGAGTAGAAATATCAAGTAGATGAGTTTGAAACGACCAATCCTCTAAAAACGAGGTAACGAAGATTTGATTCGTATGGTAGGGATTCCAACTATAAAATAAATCAAACGAACTCACTTCCCACTCAAATTTTATATTTCCTTGTTTGTCGATTACCGTTAATTTTGCTTTATTCTCTGAATTTGCCGTATGTAATAAAAACAGGGAATGGTCTTCATTTGCTTCTAAGGTCAGTACTGGATCGGGCATTTTTAAGAATACTTCTTTTTCACCAGTAAACAGCTGATATCTGTATATTGTAGAACTTGAGTCTTCATCAATAACATATAAGATGCTTTCGTCGTCAAACCATTCGCTAACACGGTTAAATTGCTCTCCACGGAGGTCTATTGGTACCACCTGCTGACTATCTCCAAAGAATTCAGATGGTACAGGACCTTTTGTAACATTCTTATGCCTACTATTCGGAGCATCGCTTATATCAAACGGTTGATGAGAGTTACAAGCAGCTAGTAGAATAAGAAACAAGAATAAAAATAATAATTTCCTCATCAACTCGATAATCACCTCTTTACACTCAACAAAGAACAATCGGAGTAGTTTCATTCCTATTGTTACCCTTAACAGATAATACGATTATGCACGTTAAAAAGTTTCAAAGCAAGCAAAAAAACTGTGCTTAATCAAACGTTTTTTCGTGCATTTGCTCCCAGATATCTTCAGGCGGGCTCATAAATAGTTGGCAGCGATTTCACATATACAAAGAGGCCAAAAATGCTCCTAAGGTTTCTTGATAAATCTCATCAAATTGAGTTAGAGGCAATGGATTAACCCCTTCACCTAACTCGAATGTGAAGCCCGGTCGTCTGAACTCTTGGATAAACCAGTCCTTGTAACCTGCATGGCTATCTACATAGCGAACAGCTCTATACCCGCTAACCCTTGAGAATTCATTAACAAGGATTTGTGCCTCTGGTGGCTCTAATCCCTCATATCCCCAAAAGATGACTTCACCTTGTGTATGGAAGGCTAACACTCGGTCAAAATCAGAGGATCTTGTTAGTTCTTCAATCGCAGTTACTTCCGGTTCAGTTAATGGTGCATCACCAGGGTAATCTCGTGGTGCTGGTGCCTTTGGCTCCTTCCTCTTCTTTTCAATATCCCAGTTGGCCGGAAACTGATTATTTAAATCAATACCACGAATATTAGCTTTCCAATCCTTAAAGTCAAGATTCCCATTATTAATATCAATGACTTCTTGTCTGTATGGTTCCTGTTCAGGTGGTCCTTCCAAAACCAAATCGACTCCATCAGGATTTACCATCGGGACAATGGAGAGAAACGCTTCAAAATAAAACGGTTCTACATAAAACCCTCTAATTGGTGTCGCATTAGTGAGCGCAAGCAGATACTCATTTAAAAATGTCATGATGACATTGGTTGTAATCCATTCATTTGCATGAAAAGAGCCATTCCAATGAACTCTTTTGGTTCCTCTGCCTATTCGTATCTCTGGTAGGTCTTTTCCTAAAACACTTTTTCCTATAGAACCAGTTTGTAAAAACGGATAAATGGCTTTTAAGCTTGCAATATCCGCCATCATATCAGCAAATGTGTATTTACGATTCCCGTTCACTATTGGTTGCACAATCCTCTCTGGGAGCAGAATTGTTTGCCCCACCTGGAGGTTAGCTGCATCAATTCCCGGATTCACCAAGAATAAGGCATCCGTAACAAGTGTGCGCGATCTTGCTAACTTCCATAATGTATCACCATTAGTTACTTCATATTGATTTAAGGTAAACCCAGGTATATTCACTTCTGTTCCAACTTGTAAATTCGTGCTATTTACATGTAAATTGGAATCAATGAGTAAATGCATAGGGATCGCAAACAACTGACTATAGTGCCAAAACGTGTCTCCTGGACGGACTGTTACCTTCACTACAAAACCTCCTTGTAACATTCTCCTACCATCCTATGAATGAAGGGATGTACATCATGCGAAAAAGTAAAAGCCCTAACCGCATAGGTTAAGGCTTCAATAATTATTCCTTAAATTCTTCAGGAATTGGTTCAGTATAGGATGTTCCATTGTAGAAACGAAGAAGGTCTCCATAGATTATTTCATCAGAATAATCTAGTTCTAATCCTGCTTTCTCCATATAAGGTTCACAGAAACTACTCTCTGTCTCTTCACCAGTTGTACGATCATAACAGGTATTTTTTGTGAATACATATTTTTCAGTTATGAAGCTTCCATCCCGCAGAACAGTGAATGGCAATCGGTCCTTAGAAAATAAATCATGACCGAAATGCACATCATTTTTTAAATCCATTCCTAAAAGACTTAGTATAGTTGGTTTTAAATCAATTTGCCCTGATACATCAGAAACCACTTGCGGATTCACATCTGTTACTCCAGGGATGTGAATGATTAAAGGTACCCTTTGCAATTGAATCGAATCAAAGGGAGTGATTTCTTCTTTCCCTAAGAATTGAGCCATTGCTTTATTATGATTCTCGGAGATACCGTAATGGTCTCCGTATAGGACGAATATTGTATTTTCATACATTCCTTCTTCTTTTAGACGATCAAAAAAGAGTTTAATCGACTCATCCATATAACGAACCGTTGGGAAATAGCGGTTCAACGTTCTTGAATTTGAAGTATATTCATTTACCATTTTGTCCTCTTCTTCAAGTTCAAAAGGGAAATGATTTGTTAACGTAATAAACTTCGAATAGTATGGTTGTGGCTGAGACTTTAATAAGTCAATTGATTGTTCAAAGAAATCAATGTCCTTTAAGCCCCATCCAATTGAATTTTCTTCTGTAACTTCATAGCTTTCAATATCATAGAATTGATCGTACCCTAAGGAGTCATACATGATGTCACGGTTCCAGAACGTCTTATTGTTCGCATGAAGTACAGATGAATAGTAACCATGTTCTTTGATAATTTCAGGTGTCGCCGTATATTCATTAGATGCATGAGTGAAAAAAACTGCCCCACGACCTAATGGATACAATGAATTTTCTAATAAAAATTCAGAGTCAGATGTTTTACCTTGACCTGTTTGGTGGTAAAAATTATCAAAGTAATAGCTTTCCTTAATAAACTCATTTAAAAATGGGGTGATTTCCTCTCCATCAATGGTTTCGTTTATTACAAAACTTTGAAGTGACTCCATTGAAATAACGACAACGTTTTTCCCTTCAGCAATTCCAAAATTCTCACCAGGGTCCTTCTGATTTGCTTTCAAATAGTTTTCGATATCTATGAATGAACTGCTATCAGCTAACGCACGTTGTGCTGAAGACTTGGATTGTAGCACAATATCATAGATTTGATAATTGTAGGTTCCAATGTTTTTTACAAGCATTTCACGGTCGAATGTTCTTGTTAATAACTGTGGTCGCTGTGCTTCCGCTAACCCTAAGTTTAAGAAGAAAATGACTGCGACTAGGATGAAGTATGATCTTCTTTCCTTCTTTGTAATGACTTCAGCAATCGTAAAGCTCGGCTTATATTTATTTAGCAAGATTAGAATAACCACATCAATAAACAATAGTGGATCTGTAATCTTTAGGTTTCCAGTGATACTTGTTCCTAAATCCCCCATATTACTCGTTTGGAAAAGAACAGGAAGAGTCAGAAAGTCGTTAAAGAACCTATAGAAAACAACGTTGGCAAATAAAACAAACGAAGATAGTAAACTAGCAAATATAATAAACTTATTTCGCTTTTTCGGCTTCATAAAAAAAGAAATACCAAAGAACAACAATAAGAAACTTAATGGGTTTATGAGTAAAATAAACTCTTGCATCAAGTTTTCTATTTTAATATCAAAGCTAGTTTTATATACAATATATGTTTTTATCCAAAGCATTACTGCAGCTACAAAGATGAACTTTGACTTGGATATGGTTGATGACTTAATCATCAAAATACCTCCTTGTATTCAAGACGGCGGAGAAAAAAATCCATGTTTTCAAATACCATTTTTTAGAAATTCACAAAAACCTAAACATAATCTTAATACGTTTTTTATTAAAAATCAATCATCTATACAACCAAATTTTATAGATTGAGATAGATGTACATTTATGTATATACTTATAAGACGTTTAGTTGACTAGAAAGTTTCATAGTTAATAAAAGTAATAATCTTTTAAATATTCTAACAAGAATGTAAAAAAAGAGATTTCAAGATGAAATCTCTTTTTTCTATTTGTAATTATACTTTAAGAATTGTTTCTTTATCTTAATATTCCTTAACTCTTAAGGGAGTGTTGTTTTCGCAAGGTACGCAGCACCAATCACACCTGCATCATTTCCCAATGTGGCAATGGTGAATTCTGCAGCCTCAGCAGCTCTCGGAAACGTAAATCGTTCAAATTGTTTTCGTAAGGGGATTAATAATTGTTCACCAGCTTTAGAGACGCCACCACCAACAACGATTTTTTCAGGATTTAATCCGTTTGCCACATGACTTATAGCTAAACCTAGATGAAATGTTATGAAGTTAATTATCTCCTTGGCTAATTCATCACCCTTGTCCGCAGCCTCAAATACATCCCTTGAGGTCACTTCTCCTATTTTTTCGAATTGGTCACGGAGGAGACTTGGCTTGTTTTGATCTTGAAGGGCCTCTTTTGCCAATCGAGCAATACCTGTAGCTGATGCGATTGTTTCAATACAACCTGTCTTTCCACAACCACATAAAGCCCCACCTTCAGGTATGGAGGTAATATGTCCGATTTCTCCACCTGCTCCATTAGCACCGCGAACAATTTCACCATTAGAGATGATTCCTCCGCCTACTCCAGTGCCCAATGTTACACAAAGTAAGTTCTTTGCGCCATCACCAGCGCCTTTCCACATCTCGCCAATAGCTGCGATGTTTGCATCGTTTTCAACGACTGCAGGTAATCCAATCGTTGCTTCAAGCTCTGCTTTTAAAGGATACATTTCCTTCAAGCCTAAATTGGTTGCTTTGTAGAGATAACCTTCCTCAGAATTAACGGGTCCTGGTGCACCCATCCCTACTCCCGCAAATTGATTTTTTGAAAGACTAAGTTCGTTCATTTTAACCTCAATTGCTTCGGCAATGTCTGGTATAATTTTTTCTCCTGATTTATCAGTTGGAATTTCCCACTTGCTAACAATTTCACCTTCTTGTGTAATAAATGCAAGCTTGACGGTTGTTCCCCCTAAATCGATTCCAATAAATAAGTTTTCCATAAAAAACATTCCATTCCTTTGTTATTGTTTTTTGGCTCTTTTTTCTGTTTCCCACACGATTTCTTGGCGAAGTAGGAATAAAGCGGTTTGATAATCCATCTTTTCAATGAGCTGTGAGTTATAAAGTTCTTGTATTTCAGTTTCCATTAATTGTAGATCCGCAACTCGGTCACCAACATAAATAATGGTACCGTACTTTTTTAGAAATTGCTGAATATCATAGATTGTTTTCACATTTTCACCTTCTACATTTCACGATATATCCCTAGCTTATTTAAAAATGGACAATCACGCAAGTCTTTCTCGGGTATTGTTCATCAAAATGTAAAAAGAGTCTTCGCCTATATGCGAAAACTCCTGTGTTTTTTATTATTTGTCCGGATCCTGTGGATTTAATACCTTTGGTCGACTCCGCTTTAATGGAATTGGTGCTCGGAATAAAACATCCTTTAATCCTTTGAAAGAAAATGGAATAAAAGGCCATAAGTATGGTACGTCAAATGATTTCATTCGAGCTAAATAAAGAATCCAAAGTGTGAACCCACCAACAAATCCTATAACTCCAAAAATACTCGTTGTTAATAAGAGAAATAGTCGTGCTAAGCGATTTGCTAGGCTCATTTCATAACTCGGTGTTGAGAAGGTACCAATTGCCGCAATCGCTAAATACAAAATAACCTCGTTGGTGAATAAACCAACCTCAACCGCTACTTGTCCGATCATCATGGCGGCTACAAGACCTAACGCTGTAGCAAGGGAGGTCGGGGTGTGAATAGCTGCCATTCGCAACAGATCAATTCCAATTTCAATGAGAAAGAACTGTAAAATCAATGGTAATCTGCCATCATCATTTGGACCGATAAATTTAAGACTTTCTGGCAATAGATCAGGATGAACAGCAAATAAATACCAAAGCGGCAACAAAAACAATGATGCCCATACACCAATATAGCGAACCAGACGTAGGTATAACCCTGTCACTGGGCTGTTACGATATTCCTCTGCATGCTGCATATGGTGCCAAAATGTTGTCGGTGTGATAAGAACACTTGGTGAACCATCGACCATGATTATAATATGGCCTTCATATAAATGCGCAGCTGCTGTATCAGGTCTTTCCGTGTATCTTACAACTGGGTATGGGTTATAATGTCGTCCAGAGATATATTCCTCTATTGTCTTTTCCCCCATCGGTAGACCATCTGTATCAATTTTCGATATGGCGTCTTTTACCTCTTTTACATGATTCGGGTCAGCGATATCTTCAATATAACTAACTACAATATCTGTTTTTGAACGCCTACCTACCTGCAGATATTCCATTCGAAGGGATTTATCCCTTACTCTTCGTCTTGTCAAAGCTGTATTAAAAACAATTGTTTCAACAAAACCGTCCCTTGAACCGCGTACAACTCGTTCTGTATCCGGCTCTTCCGGTCCTCTAACAGGATAGGTTCTTGCATCAATTAAAATGACCTTATCTAGTCCGTCTATGACAAGAGCCGTTGGACCCGCTAGAACCATATCTACAACCTTATCAAGGTCGTCTACACTTTCAACCTCTACGTATGGAATATAGGTTTTTAATAGTTTTTCTAATGCATCTACCTTAAAAATACTTTCATCCTGTTTGATGAGGAACTTTTGTAGTAAATGTAAAATATCGTCTTTAATGAGGCCATCTATTAAATACATAGACATGTCTTTTCCAATGTATTCAACATCAAGTTGAATGACATCAAAGCTCTTATCTACACCAAGCGCTTCTCTCAGATAACTCCGATTTTCTTCTATACTCGTTGAGACAGGATGTATTGGCTTTTCTTTTTCATTTCCCATCAGAATCACTCCAATCACGTGCAAAGGTAGCTTGAATATGTATGTTAAGGCTACTAATCCATCTTTGACGTAAAATTGGTAAAACATACTTATTAAGGGAAAATAAAGAAAAAGTGCCTTTTTAAAAAGACACTTTTACATCGGATCCGTTTCAATGGCGTTTATTTCGTCCATTAGTTTTTGATAGTTTTCATTGTCTGGGTCCGCCTCGATTGCCTGTTCAGCAGCCTTTTTCGCATTTTCAAACTCCTGCAATTGGACATAGACAAGCGCAAGATTATAATGTGCTTCGGAAATAGCTGGCGCTCTTTTCGTAACGATTTCTAAATGTTCCCTCGCATCTTCTGTTTTCCCAAGCTTTATTTCTGCATAGGATAAATAAAAATATACTTCTGGTGCATCTACACCTTTCTCCTCTGCACTTTTCAATAGCTCATATGCTTCAAGTACCTTATCCGATTCAATAAATTCTTGAGCCGTTTGAACGATAAACCGCGGATTATCGGAATGGGGTTGAAGGACATATCCAGTGTAGAGAAGTGCACCGACAGCCACAAGTGTTACAACAAGGCCACCTAACCGTTTCCCGTACTCTTTTCGTTTTGGTAAATGAACAACACTTGCCGCTAAAAATCCTCCAACTAATCCACCAATATGCCCTGAATTATCAATTCCCGGAATCATAAAACCGAGAACTAGGTTAATAATGATAATCCCAATTACATTTGGTCCCATTGTTCGAAAGAAGATTGACGGATAAGCAATACCAAAAAACAACAAAGCTCCAAAACAACCAAAAATCGCTCCGGAAGCTCCTGCAGAAATATTTGCATTAAATACAAAGCTTGCAAGGCTACCTATGAATCCGGCAAACACATAGATTGTTAAAAACCTTAGTTTACCGTAAAGGCGTTCAACCTCTGTTCCCAAATAGTACAATGCGAAAGTATTCATTAATAAATGAAGAAAGCCGATATGTAAAATCATAGGCGAGAAAAAGCGCCACCATTCACCATTTAGAATCCGGAAGTTTTCTTTTGCACCGTATTTCACCAGGTTCTCCGTATTCGTGCTTCCACCATTAAATTCTAAAAAAGCAAACATAATCAGTTGAATCGCAATTAAGATATATGTAAAAAATGGCTTACCATTCTGAAGTATCTGCTTTTCACTTGATATCCTTTGATTAGCAACCGTAATAACATCACGCTTAAGGTTTTCAATTGTTTCTAGATCAATATAGAGTGAATCATTCAGTTCAATGTCAGTATGTACAAAATTTGATACTTCTTGAATCCCTGTCTCTATTTGTTCTGACTCAATTAAAACGGTATGTAATGTAGTTAAGCCTTTTGCCCCAGCTTTCAATGGTTGTTCGAGCCGATATTTCCAATCATCAACAGGTGGATATGTTGTAATATAAATATTAAGAGCATCCAATTTACGAGCAAATAGTCGCTTTCTAAGTTGCTCTAGACGTTTTGCGGTTAATTCCATATCACGCTGCATCCAATTTCCCCAATCCAAATCATGGCGTAAGATGCGTATAATCCTGGGCTTATTTTTCTGCGTTGTTTCCAACCAAATTTCGTTATTTGTCTTTGATAATTGGAGAATTCGATAGCCACCTTCCGCCTGGAGACCCTGAATCATTTTCCAATAAAGATAATCTTGTTTGAACACCTAATCCCCCCTGTTCCAATGGGCTTATACATTTATTATAAACGTTTTTCTATACCAGTTACCAAATTTCTGTTTAATAAAATGAAAAACCTGTTGAAGGCATCAACAGGTTTCTTTCATCATCGGAAGGCTTGTTGCATCATTTTATTTCGAATAAATGGGATATTCATTGATGTACTAATGGCAAAACGACGAATTGTAGGATTGCCGAAAACGCGATTAAAAATGCGATAACGGTACCTGTAAATTGCATATATCCCACCAATAAATAAAGCTATTCGGGTTAATGAACTTAACATAATCATCCCTCCTAGCTATACTTTTTGTTTTTCACTTTCGTTTTATCCTCATTAAGTCGAAAGGAAGTAACTCCCAAGTATTGCCGCCAACAGAATTGACAAAAAATTAACACTATCATTGTTGCATAGACGTAGCCCTTTTAAATATGACGTGCGCTTTCCACAATGAGCCTTTTTTTCCGTCTCAATTCCACATACATTGCATTGATACACTACTTGAATTGTTGCACCCATAACTGTATCAATAAAATTACCACAGAATCCGATAAGTGTGAGTCCTATAAATAGACCATAGGTAAGTTCTGGCCACACTAGGAATGCAATAAAACTGATGAGCAATGAGCCCGAGAAACCTGCAAACGTTCCTAGCATGGAAACTGCTCCTGATGTTCCAGCGTCCACCCGCTTCATTTTCATTAACAATATTGGCTTTTTCTTACTAAGTGTTCCGATTTCTGATGCCCACGTATCAGCATTTGCAGCCGCGATTGAGGCAATAAAAACAATCAGCCAAAATAAAGAATTCGTCCATTCAAACATGACGCTTGCAAATGCTGCAACACCACCGTTGGCAAGGACTTGGATAATGTCTCGTTGCTCTCCTTTTTCAACTGTATTTTTGAGACTGTCCTTATTTCCAGCCTTTATTTTACTCCATAAACTTGAGCTCACAAAGAAGATGCCTAATAACAGTAAGCCACGATATCCAAAACCAATTGCTACCGCACATCCTACAATTATCGTTCCGATTGCCCCACTACTTGTTAAGGATTTAGTTTTATATCCTCCTACAGCAACAATGACAGAAGCTACTACTTGAATTAATAAATCAATCATGGGTTAGGATGACCCTTTCATTTGTCACAATTTTTTGCACAGGAATATCAAACGGTTCAATTGGCATCTGGGCAATTAACTGTATGGGAAATGCTAACGATAGTGTATTTCCTTTAAAGTCCCTTAAGTAACGATCATAATACCCTCCACCATGGCCAAGTCTGTAACCGCTTGGTACAAAACTTAAACCTGGAACAAATAATAAATCGATTTCGTTATGTATTACTTCTCTTGTTTCTGCCTCAATTGGTTCTTGCAGGCCATAGTAAACAACCTCTAACTGAGAAAATGCAGTTATTTCTCGAAACGTCATTGTTTTTGTCTTCGGGTGACATTTTGGCACTGCGACACGTTTACCAAGTTCCCAAGCTTTTTCAATTAAATAGGTAGTATTGACCTCATATGCCCCTGAGATGGTAATTCCAATCATATGTGCATCCATCCACTCAGGCAAGGTAAGGATTTGTTCCGTAATTTCTTGAGACCATCTATGTAATCTTTCCTTATCAAATGATTGTAAGGTTTCTTTCATTTCTTTTCTCAATTCCCGTTTGGTCTTAATTGAGTTCTCCCCCCTTCTATTATTTTACATAAGGGTATAAAAAAAACAGCAGGAAATTGCTTTCCTACTGTTACTTTGTTTCGCGGTGTAGAGTAACTTTCTTAAGTCTTGGGCTATATTTCTTAACTTCAAGACGGTCAGGGTTGTTACGCTTATTTTTAGTTGTAATATAATTACGATCACCAGTTTCAGTGCAAGCTAAAGTGATTTTTACACGCATGTTATTTCCCTCCAAACATTAAAGCTTTAATCAGACTTACCTATCATACCATTTAACTTCTTAAAATTCCAGTCCTTTTTTCGGTAAAGATAATTTTGAATACTATACCAAAATACAAATTCTCAGGTGTACAATATTGTCCGTACTATCAAGTTACGTTATGATAAGTATTGAAATGGAGTGAAGGGTATGGAATATGCAATAATCATCCTATTAGCTATCGCGGTCCTTCTACTTGTCATCTCCTTTTATGGCAAGGATCGGGTAAAAATATTGCAAGAAGAAATTGATCAACTTTCCCTTTCTGTTGTACAGGAGACATATCTGATAAAGAAAAAAGTAAAAGTGCTTGAAGAAGAGCTTCTAACAAATGATATCGATTATGATATGGGACCTCCAAAAACAAGTGCCTTCGACTTATCAAATTCCTCAATATTGTCTCTATATGATCAAGACTTTAGCTATGAAGAAATAGGGAAAAGAACAAACTTACCAGTTGAAGAAGTACGACTCATTATTGAACAGGCAAAGAAAATGGGGCTAATCGATGGATAAATATTTATTACGTGGAATCGCAATCGGTATAATCCTATCCACCATTGTATATGGATTGGTTTATTATTTGACGGTGAAATAAAAAACTCAAGCCTTGTTTGGCTTGAGTCTTTCATTAGGCATTCAAATCAATATTTTTACCTTTGACCATATAAATGATATGCTCAGACATATTTGTTGTATGGTCAGCTATCCGTTCAAAATGGCGGCAAATGAAAGATAATTGCGTGATTTGATTGATTGATTCAGGTTTGGTTGGCATCAATTCAAGTAGTTCTTTAACGATTTTTCCGTATAGAGCATCTACCTTATCATCGTCCTTAGCAGTCTGAATCGCAAGCTCAATATCTCTTTCAATATAGGCTTTGATTACGTTATTCAACATCTCGATAGACATTTCAGCCATTCTTGGAATATCCACAATTGGCTTAATGAGTGGACCGTCACCAATATGCAGAATCGATTTTGCAATATTTACGGCTAAATCACCGATTCTCTCAACATCGTTTGAAATTTTTAACCCTGCAATAATAGCACGGAGGTCAGATGCGACTGGTTGTTGTTGAGCAATTAATTGAATAATTAAGTTGTTGATTTGTTCTTCAAGCTCGTTAATCTTTTGGTCTTCTTCAATGATTTGTTTAGCCAATTCAGTATTTTGATGTGCAAGTGATTGAACTGATTTTTCAACTGCTGTTTTTGAAAGGTTTACCATTTCAATCAATAATTCTTTAAGGCGTTCCAAGTCTTTATCTAAATGCGTACGTACCGACATACTTGCTCCTCTTCCTCTCTACTATTGTATTATCCAAAACGACCAGTGATGTAGTCTTCTGTGCGCTTGTCAGATGGATTTGAAAACATTTTATCTGTTTTTGCATATTCAATGACCTCTCCACTTAGGAAGAAAGCAGTTCGGTCCGAAATACGTGCTGCTTGCTGCATGTTATGTGTAACAATGATAATGCTAAAGTCTTTCTTAAGTTCTTGAACAAGCTCTTCAATTTTCAATGTTGAAATTGGGTCAAGTGCAGAGGTTGGCTCATCCATTAAAATGACATCTGGTTCGATTGCAAGACATCTCGCAATACAGATTCTTTGTTGCTGACCACCTGAAAGACCATATGCATTCTCATGAAGGCGATCCTTTACTTCATCCCAGATTGCGGCTCCTCGTAAACTTTTTTCCACAATTTCATCTAATACCTTTTTGCTTCTTATGCCATGGATACGAGGTCCATAAGCAATGTTGTCATAAATTGATTTTGGGAACGGATTTGGCTTCTGGAAAACCATTCCGACTCGAGTTCGAAGCTCTTCTTCTTTATATGACTTGTCAAAAATATTTTTCCCTCTATATAAAATCTCACCTGAAATACGGACAATCGGAACTAGTTCAACCATTCTGTTTAATGTTTTAATATAGGTTGATTTCCCACACCCTGATGGTCCAATGATTGCCGTTACTTCATTTTCATAGATTGGAAAATTAATATTTTTTAATGCTTGATCCTCACCATACCAGAGGTTTAAGTCCTTTGTATCATATACAATTTTTTTATCTGCATTCTCTATATTTTCATTTTTATAAGCTGTTTGAATTGCCATGTTGAATTCCTCTCCTTTTTTAAGATCGCCTTACCGACGTTTTCCAGTTTAAAATCTTCTTTGGAATTTATTTCGGATGATAATTGCGATTGAATTCATTAAAAATAATATCAGTAACAGGATTACAATGGTTGCTGCAGCTAGGTTTGCATATTCGGCAACTAGTGCAGAATCAAGTGTCCAGTAATAAATCTGCATCGGTAGTACTGTAAATTTGTCAAAAATGCTATCTGGAAGTGGAATCAATAAAGCTGGAATTCCAATCACAACAAGAGGAGCTGTTTCTCCAATTGCCCTTGATAGCGCTAAGATAACGCCTGTTAGTATCCCTGGTAACGATGCTGGCATTACGACATTCTTTATCGTCTGCCATTTTGTTGCTCCCATTCCGTACGAAGCTTCACGTAAGTAACCAGGTACTGCACGAATTGCTTCCTGACTCGCCACTACAACAATCGGAAGAACCAATAGTGACATTGTAAGTCCACCTGCTAAAACGATATTTCCTAAATCTAACCCACGAACGAAAACAGTTAACCCTAAAATTCCAAATACAATTGACGGAACACCCGCAAGGTTTGAAATATTGGTTTGAATAAAACGTTGAAGCCGTCCTTTTTTTGCATATTCCTCAAGGTAAATGGCTGTTCCAACACCTAAGAATAATGTGATTGGCGCCACTACAAGCATTAACCAAAGGGTTCCTAGAATGGCACCCATAATGCCGGCATTCTCAGCTACTGTTGAAAGCTTACTCGTAAGAAATTGGATGTCTATCCAACCAAGACTTTGAGAGATAACTCGATAAAAGAGTACTAGCAAAACAACTAAACTAAATATAATGGAGATAAAAAATATGTTTTTTGCCATTTGATTCGTAAATAAGCGCGTATTTAGTTTCTTTTGCACTTGTTCTGTGTTTACATATTTCATTTTAATATTCCTCCTTAAACTTGCGAGAAATATATTGAGCAAGTATGTTCATAATTAATGTAAAGACGAATAATGTCATTGCTACTGCATATAAGCTGTAATAAAGGGTCGAACCAGCAGGTGCATCTCCACCCGTAACTTCAACAATATAAGCAGTCATTGTTTGCATGGATTGGGTAATATCAAATGTAAAATTCTTTGAGCTTCCACTTGCAATCGTAACGATCATTGTTTCACCGATTGCTCTAGAGATTCCTAGAACAAAGGAAGCAATAATTCCAGACATTGCTGCAGGAATAACAACTTTCCAGGTCACTTCAAGCTTTGTTGAGCCAAGACCAAGCGCCCCTTCTCTCATAGAATTCGGGACTGAACTCATCGCATCCTCTGAAAGAGATGCAACCATTGGAATAATCATGATTCCCATTACAATACCTGGACTAAGAATATTTGTCGGTTCTAGACCAGGGAAGATTGATCGTAAAAGAGGGGTCACGAACGTTAAAGCAAAGAAACCATAAACAATCGTCGGAATTCCTGCTAGAATTTCAAGGATTGGTTTTAAAATCCTTCTAACTCGATCTGATGCATATTCACTTAAATAAATAGCTGACATCAAACCTATAGGAATTGCGACTAGCATTGCTATAGCCGATGAAATAATCGTTCCTGTTAATAGAGGTAATACCCCAAACTCAGCATTATCACCGAGGGGTTTTAATACGGTACCGGTGAAAAAGTCGAGAAATGGTACACGTTTAAAAAACTCGAATGTTTCAAAAAGAAGAGTAAAGACGATACCAATTGTTGTTAAAATGGAGATAACCGCAATTAAAAGCAAGCCTTTTGGAATGACTTTTTCAATCAATGTATTCATGCTTTTACTGCTTTTATTCTGAGCAATCAGCTCACGCACATTTAAATCCTTAGAACCTTCCTTCATGATAAACTCCCTTCAATCTATTTCATTTATCGAGACCATAGTTTTATTTTTTATCTATTTGGTAGATTGAAGATGAGATGCATGGAGCGACCTCACCTTCAATTTTAAAACTCTATTATTTTAAAGCTTCTAATTCGCCTACTACTTTTTCTAACTCATCTTCTGGAAGTGGAGCGAATCCAGTTTCTGCTGCTACATCAGCTGCATTCTTCATTGTGTAGATTGCATAATCTAGTACTTGTGGCTTTTCTTTTGCCATATTTACATTTAGATAAGAAAATACCGGTCTTGTGAATGGAGCATAGTCTCCATCTTCACTGATTGTATCTAGATTTGGTTCAACAGGTCCGTTACCGAAGTCAATTTTAACTACCTTCACTTTATCCTTGTTGTTAACTGCATAACCATATCCGAAGAATCCAATTGCATTTTCATCCTTAGAAATTAAATCTACTAAAGCAGAGTATTCTTGTTGAAGATTAGCATCTTCTCTTAAGTCTTGCTCCTCTAGAATGTTTTCCCAGAAGAATTCATACGTACCATGGTTTTCGTTAGGTCCATAAGCTTTGATTGGTTCATTCGGGAAATCTGCACGAACATCTGACCAATTTGTCTTACCAGTGCTTGCAAGGAAAATATCAATTACTTCTTGTTGAGTTAATTCCTCTGCCCAATCATTGTCAGGGTGTACTACAAATGTTAATCCATCAAGTGCAACCTTTAGTTCTTTAACTTCAATACCAAGCTCATCAGCAGTTGCTTTTTCTTCGTCTTTGATATGACGAGATGCATCATTAAAATCTGTTCCGCCTTCTTCAACTAAGAACTTCTTGAATCCAGCACTTGTTCCTGCGCGGCTAACTTCTACTGATACATTTTCTTGTTCGTTTAACATATAATTTTCAGCCATTTTGGCCATGAAAGGATAAACTGTTCCAGAACCATCAATTACAACGCTGCCCTCTAATTCAGCACTTGCGTTTTCGTTATCGTTTTTGTTTTCTTTTTCACCTTCACCTGTACTACTTTCGTTACCACAAGCAGCTAGTACAAGCATTGTGATTGTGATCATTGCTAAACCTAAGAACTTCAAGCGTTTCATTCCTTAATTCCCCCTAAGAGTGAGTTTGTTTTGCTTTGTCTTACATTCTTAGAATAATCGTATTCTATTAATCTCGTATGAAGTGAATGTAAATGTTTTGTAAATTTACGTTTTTCAACAAAATTCGCCGGAGTATTGTCGAGGATATTAAACTATTAAACGCAAAGAAAAAAACCTAACGATAATCCGTTAGGCTTTTGCACATCTCTATTTAAGATTACTTACTCTCCAGTTTCATCTTCTTGTGTATCTTCCTGGCCATCTGTAATTGTACCTTGTTTATTTTGAGGATTTAAAGCTCTTTGTTCCTTTAACTCAAAATATTTGTCAAGAATTGCTCCTCCTACTTGAAGGTTCATATTATGTGAGGAATTCCCATAATAAGCGTATGGAATAACAACAGCAAATGCAACTTCTGGATTGTCAAATGGCGCATATCCAACAAGCGTACTATTTATTGCCTCTACACCATTAATAAAGGATTGAGCAGATCCTGTTTTACCCGCTGCATCATATGGTTTTTTCGCAAATACGCCTCGAGCAGTTCCACTTGACCCTTGAAATACTAATCTGAACCCTTGTTGAACTCGGTCGAAATATTTTTGATCAATATCAACTTTATTCATTACAGTTGGTTCAAAGGGTTGCTGAATCGGACCTAGCTCATTTTCATTCATCGTTGGTTGATGGATTTGTCTGACAATCTTAGGCTGCATTCGATAACCATCATTGGCGATCGTTGAAACGTACTGTGCCAACTGTAAAGTGGTATACGTATCATATTGTCCTATCGATAAGTCCATAAGTAGACCTGGGTTCAGTAAGGACCCTGGAAAACCTGTTGCTTCACCCGGTAAATCAATGCCTGTCTTCACACCTAAACCAAATTGACCAAAGTAATTTCTAGCTGTCTGAAATGCGTCATAATCAATTGATATTGATTTTCCGTAAACATAATTCCCACCCGCTAAATCAAGGAATGTCCTAAACATATATACGTTCGAAGACATTTCGAGTGCTTTAAGGTCATTCGTTGGACCTAATGGTTTCCATGACTTTTTAAGGGGTGTGTCTTTAATTTTAACCGGTGAATCATAGTACATTGAACCAATGTCAATAACACCTGTATCATAACCAGTTAACATGGTTGCACCTTTGACAGAAGAACCCATTTCATATGCCGCATTCATTGTACCTAGTGCATAATCCTGGAAGCCCATTTTTCCATCATCCCCTCTTGTATAGACTTTACCAGCCATACTTAGGAGTTCACCAGTTTTAGGATTCATCATAACGACAAATGCACGGTCTAAATATTGTGTGCCTGGCTTTTGTTTGTGGGCTATGATTTGTTCTTCAAGAATTTGTTCAACCGCTTGTTGTAGTTCCATATCAATGGTTAGAACAAGGTCACTGCCTCGTTGACCTTCAGATTTTACAATTGTTTCTTGAACAGCATTACCTTTAATAACATATTCAACTTTCGCTTTTTGACCATGTAATACAGATTCGTATTGTTCTTCTAAGTAACTTAATCCAACTCGATCATTCCGGTTATAACCGCGTGCTAAGTAGTAATCAAGTTTATCACTTGGAAGTCCTTCATCTGTATCAGAAATTCTACCGAGGATTGATTTTAGAGTATTTTCGTATTTATAATCTCGTACCCAGTCTGTTGTAGTGTTAACACCTGGTAAATTTTCAAGATTTTCACTTACAGCGGCATATTCTTCAGGTGTTACATCTTCATTTTTCACAATCTGAGGGGTGAGTGCGTAGCCTTTAGTCATTTCCCTGAAGATTGCTGCTACCTCTAACTCTTCTTCTGTGATACTATTAAGGTCGTTTTCGGTAATCCGATCGATTTGAAGCTTATAAATTTCTTTACTAGATAATTCTAGTTCTCCAGCTTCAATTTTCTCCAATTCTTGCTTAACCTTTTCTTTTGCTTCTTCTGGGTTTTTAAGCATCCAAAAGTCCTTCAAATCACGCTCTGTTACTTTGTCTGTCTTCTTATCAATGAGTTTTGCAAGATTCTCAGCAACTTCTAGTACTTTTTCCTGCTTAGTATCTCTTGTTCGTGTATATGTGATAGCATTTAGGGCTTTATTATCAACTATCACATTGCCATTATTGTCAATAATCTTACCGCGTGGTACGGGAAGGTTTACTGTATCATTTTCAGTCTTCTCCACTTCCTTTTGATACTTCTCCCCGTGAACAATTTGTACTACACCCAACCTTAGGATAAGTCCAGAAAAAAGCAAAAAGACGATAAAAAATAACGCATTTAGACGAAATGGGACATGTGACTTTTTCTTTTTAATCATTAACATCAACTACCTTTATATTTTAGGCTTAGTACTAATTTTATCATAAGAGTCTATTCTTATGAATGAAAAAGACACCTAGCGAGGCCAGGTGCCCTTCTTTTTTATTGTAAAAGAAATTCACGTCTTTTTCCATGATTAAATATTTCTATATTAAATATACACAGTCTTTTTATAATTGTTATTACTGGTGACTAGAGTCAAGCGGTTGATCCTCCCTCGCCCTCCATCAGTTTGCGGTTTGCAGCTGATTTTGATTGCACTGGACCTGCAGCCTCAGGAGTTGCAATTTTCCTAATTGGAAAGTAAAGAAGTAAATGACCTGCCCCAATGATGGCAAGAAGAATTGGAATGCTCTGTTTCTCATCAAAGAATATGACGGCAACCAAGAACAATAGTATTGAAAGAACTCGTCCAAGATTTAGAAAAAGTTCTCTAACAACTACATATTCAATTCGCATCTCTTTCACATTCCAGGCTTTTCCGATTATATCGTACGTTAACGAATTATACGGAACAAGCAATATTGGATATGCGGCCCCAATAATAACACCGTATATAATCAACCTTGCATAGGTTACATCAAAAAGAATCGCAAAAATAGCTAGATAAACCATCAATCCACCAACAAGAATTGCCTTTTTGCGCATTTTCTTTTTGATTAACCTCGTTGCTAGGAAGTAAAACAAAAACGATACGGCTGAATTGATGAGACCGAATTTACCTAAGGCAAGTTCACTGCCTGTTGCAACGAAAACAAAAACTGAAATAACAAATACAAATGTTCCTTCACGAATTCCTTGTAAAAAATGAGCATTGAGGATATTCTTCCAGTTCGGGTTATTTTTCCGCTCCGTTATAATTCTCCTAAAATCAAAAGTCCCTTCTGCACTCCGCCTTTTAATAAAAAAGCTTAAAACAACAGCACTCGCAAACAACCCTAATGAAATGCCAAATATAACGGTATAACCTGTAAAACTCTCCATCGAAGAAATGATAATCCCTGCAGCAATTGGACCAATCATACCCGCAAATGAACCAAGCAAGCCAAGAAAGCCGTTAAAAAAATCACGCGTCTCAGGTTCTGTAATTTCAAAGGTTAGGACATTAAAGGCTAGCCAGTAAAAGCCATAACCGATACCAAGCAATGCCCCTAAAACCAATAAATATTGCGAGGCATTTTCACCAATCCATAAAACAGTGATATAAAAAATAGCTAAGAAGGAAACTCCAAGCCTAAGTACGATAACCCTATCTATTTTCTTTGCCCACTTTCCAGCAAGGATAAAGGTGAGTGGTTGTAAGACGACAACCGCTAAATTATATAAGCCCAAATCTTTAAAATCACCGGATTGTTTCCATAAATACACATTTACAAAGGTATTTGACAAAGCAATACTTAATGCATACAAGCCACCAATTAGTAGTAACAAAATTAAATCTTTGTGAATCGGTACATCACCTAGCACCTTTTTAAAACGAAACATTAGCTGACTCCCCTTTTTTATCTACATTCATATTGTGTGATAAATAAAAGGAGATATACAAAGAAAAGCTCAAGCATCTTGAAAGAGGAGCATCGACTAACTACTCCCACGTCCTGTGGCAAACGTCGATGTCGGCACTTCCTGCAAGTCCGATAAACAAAAAAAAGCCAGTGGCATCGCCCACTGGCTTTAATCAACATTATTTTGCTGAGTTGTAACGGTTTGATACTTCTTCCCAATTCACTACATTGAAGAATGCAGAGATGTAATCAGGACGACGGTTTTGGTAGTTTAGGTAGTACGCGTGCTCCCAAACATCAAGACCTAGAACTGGAGTTTTACCTTCCATTAATGGAGAGTCTTGGTTTGGAGTGCTAGTTACTTCTAATTCACCGTTATTAACAACTAACCAAGCCCAACCAGAACCGAAACGAGTTGTAGCAGCTTTTGCAAACTCATCTTTGAATGCTTGGAAGCTACCGAATTTGCTGTTGATTGCGTCAGCTAATTCACCAGTTGGCTCTCCGCCACCGTTTGGAGATAGAATAGTCCAGAATAAGCTATGGTTAGCGTGTCCACCACCATTGTTTCTTACTGCTGTACGGATATCTTCTGGAACAGCATCAAGATTTGAAACTAATTCTTCTACTGATTTACCTTCTAGATCAGCTTTACCAGCAATAGCGTTGTTTACGTTAGTAATGTACGTATTGTGGTGCTTAGTGTGGTGAATATTCATAGTTTCTTTGTCGATGTGTGGTTCTAATGCATCATAAGCATAAGGTAATTGTGGTAATTCGTATGCCATTGTTTTATTCCTCCTAAAAGATATATGTAATTTTTGAACCCTCTTGAAAACGATTTCGTCTTCTGTAGTCCTCACTTGTAAGATTACCAAAATAAGTATAACCTTTCAAATAAAAAGCACTACTAATTCACTAAATCTTTTTACAAATAATCTAGCACCAGAGTTAAAGTTCCCTCGAAACCAGATATCTATACATTAAAAAACTACAATTAAAAAATAGATAATCATTATCGCCTGTATTACACCTTTTGCGAGTACACCACTTAAAAAGCCTATCAATGATCCGAGCCCACTTCTTAACGCATCCTTCAGCCCTTTTTTATGTACGAGTAGTTCGGCAACAACTGCTCCAAGAAATGGACCAAGAATAATACCGAAAATAGGAATTATAAACGGTCCAATTAACAACCCAATGGTACTCCCCCAAACGGCCGCCTTACTTCCCCCATACTTTTTTACCCCAAGTAGGTTTGTTGCATAATCAGCACCTAGCAACAACAGTAGAAATAACCCTTCAATTACCCAGAACCATACTGATAGTGATTCAAAGCCTTGAAAGAGACCATAGACTAAAAAGCCACCTGCTATAAATAACACACTTGGAATAATCGGATAAATTAGACCAATAAACGCAATCACAAACAATGCAATAATAATTATCCACATTAAAACACTCATCTGATTACCTCCTTCTAAAAAAAACAAGGCATTTCAATATGCCTTGTTTTAAAAAATATTAAAGTTGTCGTTCTCCTAGAACTGCTTCTGCAATGTTAACGGCATGGTCACCGATTCGTTCTAAGTTGCTAATGATGTCAACAAAAACGATTCCTGCTTGTCCAGAACATTGTCCTTCATTTAATCGAAGAATATGTTTTTTACGTAAGGATCGTTCCATTGCATCAATTTTTTCCTCTTGTTTCACAACATCAATTGCTAACGTCCGATCGTTCTTTTGAAGAGACTGAACAGCTTCATTAACTGTGTATATTGTTAATTTAAACATTTCATTTAAATCGTTCATTGCATCTTCTGTCAATTTCACTTTATTTGAAAGCTGATAGTCAACTAATTCAACCACATTTTCAAAATGATCCCCAATTCTTTCAATATCACGAACTGTGTTCACAAGTACAGAGTGTATTGCGGATTCCTGGGCAGACAGTGATCTTGATGAGATCTTGATTAAATAATCCGTGATCTTTTTATCAAGATTATTGATTGCATCCTCAATCTGCATAGTTGTATCGGCATATCTTTGTGATTTTTCATTTAAGTACGTATTAGATTCTTCTAATCCCTTAACAGCAAATTCACCCATACGAACAACTTCTTCCTTCGCTTGCCCCAAAGCAATAGCTGGAGATTGTTCAATAAAAACTGGATCAAGATGTTTTGCTTTGTACTCAATTAGCGAATCCTCTCCAGGAATAAGCTTTGTTACGATATAAGCTAAAACGGCAATAAACGGAAACTGAATAATCGTATTGGTAATGTTAAATGTACCATGTGCAAAAGCGATAGTCATTTCAGGATTTAAATTTAATGCAGTCTGTAAATAACCAATAAGCTTTGTAAATGGCGCAAGCAATAACATAAAGACAATGGTTCCAATAATATTAAACATAACATGGGTTAAAGCTGCTCGTTTGGCTGCAACAGAGGCACCAATGGAAGCTAAAACAGCAGTAATCGTTGTTCCAATATTATCCCCAAATAGAACAGGGATTGCTGCCTTAAGGTCCAGTAGCCCTTCGCCAAATAATCCTTGCAGGATCCCAATAGTAGCACTTGAGCTTTGAACAATAACCGTAAATACTGTACCAATGACAACACCTAGAACAGGATTATCACTCATACTTACTGTCAAATCGCGGAATGCCTCAAGGGAGCGTAATGGTTTCATTCCATCGCCCATTAACTCTAAACCTAAGAATAAGGCACCAAAACCAAATACGATTTGTCCGAAATTATGTATTCTTTTGTTTTTAAAGAAAAACAGTAGGATTGCACCGGCCGCAATAATAGGAAGTGCGTAATCAGAAATTTTTATACCAATGATAAATGCTGTGATCGTTGTTCCGATATTCGCACCCATGATAACGCCAATGGCTTGTCGTAATGTCATGAATCCAGCACTAACTAGTCCTACGACGATAACTGTTGTACCCGAACTACTCTGTATTAAACATGTTACAAAAATACCAGCAAGCACACCCATAAATGGATTGGTTGTAAACTTATCTAGTATATCTCTTAGCTTATCTCCGGCAGATTTTTGCAGTCCATCTCCCATGTACTTGATACCAAATAGAAAGATACCAAGACCACCTATAAACTGAAATATCATACTTTGTACGTCTAGTTCCACAATGCCAACTCCTAAAAAGATAATCGAATTTTGTAGTAAATCCATAAAAAATAGTACCCTAGTCCATTTTTAATGTAAAGATTTATTAAGCAAATTTACAATACTGTAACATAAGGGTTCACTTTACTCACCTGTCGTTCTATTTTTTACTCGATAGACAAAATTATGTATGCCTACCTTCCCTATTAATTTTCTCTCCTTTTTCTATTAATTTTTGGTATATCCTGGTGAACCTAGCATATTCTGTAGTAAGTAGAATTAATGGAGGTTTTAATATGAAACGACTATTCACATTTCTAGCAATTGTCTTTCTTTTATATATAATTTATTACGACGTTAAAATTGGAACTCTACCATCTGCAAAAGACGAAAAGATAGAGACGATAGAAGTGATTTCCCAGACACCACAAACGCAAAGCAGTCCTTATAAAGAAGTCAAAGTAAAGGCCGGCGATACTTTACTATCCATTGTTGAATCATTAAACGAAGGGAAACCCATCTCATCTATTGAATCCGTAATTGAGGATTTTGAAGAGCTAAATCCTGATAGTGAAGCAGCTCTTCTTAAAATTGGTGAAAGCTATAAATTCCCAATATACACAAAAGAATAAGGGGTATTTCTTGTCATTTTTTTGTTTCAACTGTAAAATAGGCAGGTAAATGATTCTTTAGACTAGATATTTTTGAAATAAAGGATTACTCTTATAGAAGTGATAAATAAGCTTTAACTTAAAAGGAGCGATATTCGTGAGTGAAATCATCCATCGTACTAAAACACGTCCTGTAAAGGTTGGTAATTTAACGATTGGTGGTAATAATGAAGTTATTATTCAAAGTATGACCACTACAAAGACACATGATGTAGAAGCAACTGTTGCAGAAATTAAACGACTTGAAGAAGCAGGATGCCAAATTGTTCGTGTAGCATGTCCAGATGAGCGTGCGGCAAATGCAATTTCAGAAATCAAAAAAAGAATTTCAATTCCACTTGTAGTTGATATACATTTTGATTATAAATTAGCCTTAAAAGCGATCGAGGGAGGAGCCGATAAAATTCGGATTAACCCTGGTAATATCGGTCGTAAAGAGAAGGTCGAGGCTGTTGTAAAAGCTGCGAAGGAAAAAGGCATACCTATTCGAATAGGTGTCAATGCGGGTTCATTAGAGAAGCGTATCCTTGATAAATACGGATACCCGACAGCTGACGGTATGGTTGAAAGTGCATTACATCACATTAAGATCTTAGAAGATTTAGATTTCCACGATATTATTGTGTCAATGAAGGCATCAACTGTTACCCTAGCAATTGAAGCTTATGAAAAAGCAGCAAAAGCATTCGATTATCCACTTCATTTAGGAATCACTGAATCGGGAACACTTTTCACTGGTACAGTCAAAAGTGCTGCAGGTTTAGGTGCCATTTTAAGTAAAGGTATCGGAAATACGCTACGCGTTTCACTAAGTGCTGACCCAGTTGAAGAAGTTAAAGTTGCCCGTGAATTATTAAAATCATTTGGTTTAATATCTAATGCAGCAACTTTAATTTCATGCCCAACATGTGGAAGAATTGAAATCGACCTGATTAAAATTGCAAACGAAGTTGAAGAGTATATTTCAACTATTAAAGCGCCAATTAAAGTTTCTGTATTAGGCTGTGCCGTAAACGGTCCAGGAGAAGCCAAAGAGGCTGATATCGGTATCGCCGGAGCACGAGGAGAAGGTTTACTTTTCCGACATGGTAAAACAGTTCGAAAAGTGCCTGAGGAAACCATGGTAGAAGAATTGAAAAAAGAAATTGACAAGCTTGCTGAAGAGTATTATGCAAAACAAGCTGCCGAGGCAGCAGAAACAAAATAAAAACAAGCCCGAACACGATTGTGTCGGGCTTATTTTTATTATTTTAATTACTTGTTAAAAGAATGGGAGGATAAAGATGCCAACGATAATCGATACAGCACCAATCCCGATTGCCCATGCTCCTAAACCAGTCGCTCCACGCTTGCGTGCGATAAATCCAATGATAATACCTGCTGCTCCCATCAATACAGGCATTACAAATAAGGAAATAATTGATAGAGCAAGAGCAAGCCAGCCCAGTCCAGCACCACTTGCTGCATTATCACCGGTAGTATCCCCAGTATTATTACCTGCTCTGTTCGCATCACGGTTTGTGGCTCCATAATTAATTGGAGCGGCAACCTCTGCTGCCGTTTCCTCATTATAGCTTGAGTCAGCATTTGCACCTAAGTTTGGATCAACGTATTCAAAATCGTCATCTCGAATCTTTCTTACGTTTGTCTCTTCGTTTGCCATATGCTTATCCCTCGCTTTCCTTATGGTAAGGAGCATTTATAGTATAAGTTAAGGAGGCGAGAAATATAATTGTCAATCATTGTCTGTAATGCCAACAGGAAGAAAGTCCTTTAAACTCTACACTCCGGACACGAACCATAAATTTCAAATTTATGGCCCGTAACATCATACCCTGCTAAGTTCTCATTTATTTTATCCATCGGACAAGATTCGATTTCCTTCGTTTTCCCACATTCTAAGCAAATAAAATGATGGTGATGGTGACTTCCACCACAAGTAAAACGGAAATGCTTCTCTCCAGAAAGCTCTGTCATTTCCAAGATATTAAGTTCAACAAATAACGAGAGGTTTCTGTAGATTGTATCAAAACTTAGTCCCGGATAGTTTTCCTTTAATCCGTCTAAAACATCCTTAGCTGTTAAATATTTATCAGAAATAGAGAATAACTCAAGCATTTCCTGCCTTTTGCCTGTATGCTTAAATCCCTTTTCCTTCATTAACTGCATTGCTTCAGAAACATTCATGCTCTTCTCCCTTTCCTCCACTTTTTCCAACTAATCGCACCTAAAAGGATAATGATTGCTAATATAACGATGGTTCCACCTGGAGCTAAGTCCAGATAATATGAAAGCACGAGACCGAAAATGACGGATAATTCCCCAAACACCACTGAAAGTATGATTGTCTGTTTAAACCCTTTTGCAATCCGGATGCTTGCCGCAACAGGTAATGTCATGAGTGATGATACTAATAAAATGCCGACAATTCTCATTGATGCAGCAATAACTAATGCTACTGTCACAATAAAAATAAAATGGATCGTTTTTGAATGTATACCTGAAACTGCTGCATGCTCTTCATCGAAAGATAACAAAAATAATTCCTTATATAAAAAGGTAACAATCAAAATTACAATGATTGATATCGCAAGAATGGTCCATAAATCAGTACGACTAATTGCGCTCACGCTACCAAATAAATAATTAAATAAATCTGTATTAAACCCGTCCGCAAGCGATATAAAAATAACCCCTAAACCGATTCCTCCAGATAAGATAATAGGAATAGCAAGTTCTTGATAATGCTTGTATACCGTTCTCAAACGTTCAATAAAAAGAGAGCCCACTACAGAAAAAGTCATCCCCATATAAATTGGATTAATCGGGCCTGCAAGACCCAGTTTCTTTTCCAGCAAAAGACTTGCAGCTATTCCCGCAAGTGTCACGTGGCTAAGGGCGTCTGCGATTAGCGATAGCTTTCTAACTACGATAAAAACACCAAGCAATGGTGCAATAAACCCAATCAACAAACCACTGAGGAATGCATTTTGTAAAAACTCATATTGTAATATATCTGAAAGCATTGTTTCACCTTCCTAGAGGGTTAATCATGGGTAATTAATTGAAGTGAATGCCCATAAAATTGAGATAGATCATCGTCTTTAACATGCTCAAATTCATCTGCACTTCCATGAAAATGAAGGTTTTTATTTAAACATGCTACATGTGACACTTTTTCAGATACCGTCCCAACATCATGGGTAACTAAAATCAATGTAATTCCCTTATTCTTATTTATGTCTTCAAGCATATTGTAAAAAGCTTGAACCGTTTGAGCATCCACCCCAACTGTTGGTTCATCAAGAATTAAAAGTTCAGGCTCGCTAACTAGTGCCCGAGCGATAAAAACTCGTTGCTGTTGTCCTCCTGAAAGCTCACCAATGTTTCGATTTAAAAATTCTTCCATCCCTACAGATTGAAGAGCTTTAATCACTTTTTTCCTATGTTCATGCTTTAAAAATCGAAACAAACCAAGTTTTGCAGTGAGTCCGCTTGAAACAACCTCAAACACAGTGGCCGGAAAGCCTGAATTAAAACTGTTCGCCTTTTGAGAAACGAATCCAATTTTAGGCCATTCTCTGAATTTTGAAATCGGTGTTCCAAATAGTTCAATGGAACCACTTTGAAGTTTAACAAGACCAAGAATACTCTTTAACAGAGTAGTTTTACCCGAACCATTAGGTCCAACAATTGCTAAAAATGAACCTTTTGGAACAAGTAAATGGATGTCTTCTAATACGGTTTGCTCATCGTATCGAAAAGAGAGATCCTTTATCGTTAATACCGAATTTGATTGTGCCAAATTATCACCTTATTTTTTATTGGCTGTCTTCTAAGAGTTTGTTGTAGCGAAAAGCTAACGGGTTAATAGACAACAAAGCATGTGAAAACAGCCTTTATTTAATTAATATAACTTATTAAGAATCATTACGATTTATACTTTATGAAGTATACAGGATGGTGCATATAAAGTAAAGCGTTACTCCTCCACTTTGAAAATGAGTAACTTTTCTTGTTTTAATTTATGCACATACCATTTCCTTATGAAATAAACTAACGTGAGGATGGTGAAGAACAGGAAAATGAATATTTATCAGCAGATTGTTAATCAAAAATTAAAAACCTTAACTCCAGATGACTTACTGAAATATGGAAAACAATATAATATACATGTAACAAAGGAACAAGCAACAAATGTTCTACATTTAATTCGTAAAAAGACACATATAAATATATTCAACCCCGATGAAAAAAATCAACTATTGAGAGAGATTGCCCAAATCACAAGTCCTGAGGTTGCTAGAAAATTAAATCAATTATTTATCAAATTTACAAATTAAAAAGCTGTCTGCATTAGACAGCTTTTTTCACTTTACTGATTCATAATTTTTTCTAGTAAGCCCTCATCAAAAGACTCTTGGCGAATCATCTCAATTTCATACTTGTATGGAGCCTTTTTGTTGTTTTTATCCTCGCCAACATATGGAGTTTCCAGTATCTTAGGAACACTTCCGAGTGATGGGTGATGAGCAATATAATTAAGTGCCTTGAATCCTATTTTTCCAAATCCAATATTTTCGTGGCGATCCTTGCTCGCACCTTTTTCATTCTTACTGTCATTGACATGAAGGACCTTAATGCGATCAATTCCGATTAGCTTATCAAATTGTTCCAAAACTCCATCAAAATCATTCACAATATCATATCCAGCATCGTGTGTATGACAAGTATCAAAGCAAACAGAAAGCTTTTCGTTATGTGTAACACCATCAATAATCTGCGCGATTTCCTCAAATGATCTTCCACATTCGGTGCCCTTTCCGGCCATCGTTTCTAATGCAATCTGTACTTTATGATCTTTTGTTAATACCTCATTTAAACCTTCAATGATTTTCTTTATTCCCGCTTCTGCACCAGCACCAACGTGTGCTCCAGGATGAAGAACAATTTGATTTGCTCCTAGTGCTTCTGTTCTCTCAATTTCAGAACGTAAAAAGTTAACTCCCAGTTCGAATGTAGCAGGATTCGATGTATTTCCAATGTTAATAATATATGGAGCATGGACAACAATTTCATCTATCCCATTTTCTTTCATATGGGCATGACCTGCTTCTATATTTAGGTCCTCAATCTTTTTGCGTCTTGTATTTTGTGGTGCTCCCGTATAAATCATAAACGTATTTGCACCATAAGAGACAGCTTCTTCACTAGCGGCAAGAAGCATATTCTTTCCACTCATCGAAACATGTGAGCCTATTTTAAGCATTTTTATACACTCCTATCTCCCCAAAAAATAACATAGAACATATTATCATAAAAATAATTTATTTTCTTTTTAAGCGTCTTTGACGTTTTTTGAAGTCTTCCATTTCTCTATTCATCTTTTTCTTATAACCTGGTTTTACCTCTTTCGGCTTTTTCACTTTACTTTGTGCCATTTTATCAATTTCATCTACTTGTTTTTTTCGTTCTTTACGCTTATTTCGCTCACCAATTTTAGTCAATTCACCTTTTTCAAGGTCCATATTCACAAAGGTAACACCCATTTTTTCTAGTCGTGCAAGTGCATCTTCATCACTTAGTTCATAAATGCTTGCTGCTATTCCTGAGTTGCCCGCTCTTGCAGTTCGACCAACACGGTGGATATAGAAATCTAAATCACTAGGTAGTTCATAGTTAATAACATGACTAACACCCTCAATGTCAATTCCTCTTGCAGCTAAATCCGTTGCAACAACATATTGGAACTCTAGTGAATTAATTTGCTTCATAACCTTCTTTCGTTCACGTGGAGGAAGGTCACCGTGAATTCTTCCAACCTTCAATCCTTTTTCGATTAAACGATCGGCTACTTCGTCTGCCATTTTCTTCGTATTCGTAAAGATAATCGCTAAATATGGGTTATATACCTCTAGCATTGACTTTAGTAGATTTATCTTATTTCGATGGCGCAGTGGAATTAAAATATGTTCAACCTTAGCAGCCGTTGCCTGTTCAGGTGCGACATGAGTGTACCTAGGGTTTTCCATATATTTTTTTAGAAATGGCTTAAGTTTTTCAGGAATAGTTGCCGAAAACACAAGAATTTGCAGGTTTTCTGGCATTCTTGATGCTATCTGATCAACATCCTCAATAAACCCCATATCCAGCATTAAATCAGCTTCATCAACGACGATTTGATCAGCTGTATAAACTTGTAAAGCCTGCTCCTTAATAAGGTCATTGATTCTTCCCGGCGTACCCACAACAATATGTGGTTGTGTTTTTAATTTTTCAATGGCACGTACCTTGTCGGTCCCACCAACAAATAATTTAGCTGTAATTGGGTTGTCTATACTAAATTTACTAATTTTCACTATTTCTTTATGAATTTGTGTCGCAAGCTCTCGTGTAGGTGCAGTTATTACAGCTTGTACCTCTTGTTTAGCAGGGTCAATTTTATTAATGATTGGCAATAAATACGCATGTGTTTTACCTGTACCTGTTTGTGATTGGCCAATTGCGCTTTCGCCTCGCTGTATACTTGGTATTAACCGTTCCTGAATCTCTGTTGGTTTTGTAAATTTAATTTCACGTAAAGCCTCTAGTATAAATGGCTGTAACTGAAAACGTTCAAAATCTTGTACTGTCATTACGATCCCTCATTTATTTAAGCAAATTTTTCTGTAAGGTTTGGTCCATATACATCTATTATTAATAACCTAACAATTAATTATAATGGAAAGTAGTTAAAAACACCAATCAAGCCCAATCTGAGATTAGGTAAAACATTTAAAATCTTTTCGCATATTCTAAAAATAAGGTATTATCACTATATTTTTTTACTTATCTTAGTGCAATTTGAAAGGAGGATAAGTACATTGTTTTATCCAAGACAGCCAATGAATCAGATGAGATCAATGGGACGTATGAGACCACCTTCTGGCTTTGGGAACCCTTATGGATTTCAGCCACCCAGAATGCCTGGTAGAATGCCCGGTATGCAAGGAATGCCTGGAAGATCCGGTGGAATAGGTGGATTATTGAAACGATTAATCCCAGGCATGGGACAGTCAAATCCAATGCAGGGAATGGGAGGAATGCCTGGTTTCTTAAATTCCACTGGAATGCAGGGAATGAATTCAGGTACTCTACAAAATTTAGCCAATCCCTCAAATCTCAGTGCAATTATGGGAAATGTACAAAAATCATTAAAAATGGCAGAATCCGTTGTTCCAATGGTTCAGCAATATGGACCACTGATGAAAAACATACCGTCAATGATTAAAATGTATAACGCTATTAAAAATGCAGGAAATGATGAAAATGAAGAGAATGATGAAAACGAGACGATTTCACTTTCTGATGTAACTTCAGATGGTGATGAACTTGAAATAGCAGAAGAAAAACCAAAGGCAAGTGGTACAGGAAAATCAGTACCAAAGCTTTACATTTAAAAGACTTTGTAATATCATCCATACTCAGATATAATAAATACGAGATTACGAGAGTACCAGAAGGTATTAGCTATCCGATTTATTAGCTGAGGAGGAGAAGTGAATGGAAGTAATCAAAATCGCACCACGAGGTTATTGCTATGGTGTAGTTGATGCGATGGTTATTGCGAAAAATGCCGCTTTAGATAAAACATTACCAAGACCCATTTATATATTAGGAATGATCGTTCACAATAAACATGTAACAGATGCCTTTGAGGAAGAAGGAATTATTACACTTGATGGACCTAATCGTTTAGACATCCTAAATCAGGTTAAGGAAGGTACTGTTATCTTCACAGCCCATGGTGTTTCACCTGAAGTGAAGAAGCTAGCACGTGACAAAGGCTTAGTTACCCTTGATGCGACCTGCCCTGATGTTACAAGAACACATGACTTAATCGAGGAAAAAACGGCCGAAGGCTTCGATATTATTTATATCGGTAAAAAAGGTCATCCCGAGCCAGAAGGTGCGTTAGGTGTTGCACCACGATATGTTCACCTGGTTGAAACAATTGAAGATGTGGAAAATTTAGTGCTTAGTAACGATAAAATAGTTGTAACAAACCAAACAACAATGAGCCAATGGGATGTTCTTCATGTAATGGAAAAAGTACAAGAAAAGTTTCCACACGCTGAGGCCCATAAGGAAATTTGTTTAGCAACCCAGGTACGTCAAGAAGCAGTTGCAGAGCAAGCAACTGTGGCAGACCTAACAATTGTAGTCGGAGATCCAAAAAGTAATAACTCTAATCGTCTTGCACAGGTTTCTGAAGAAATTGCAGGCACAAGAGCTTATCGTGTAGCTGACGTAAGCGATATCCAGCTTGAATGGCTTGAAGGAGTAGAAAAGGTAGCTGTTACAGCAGGCGCTTCAACTCCAACACCTATTACAAAAGAAGTGATTAACTTCTTAGAACAATATGATCCAGAAAAAGAAGAAACGTGGGAACGCGTCCGTAAAGTTCCACTTATGAAAGTATTACCAAAAGTGAAAGCTGCTAAAAAATAAATCAAAAGGTACTCCAGTAATAAAAGTGGAGTACCTTTTTATCTGTTTATAAGAATGTAAATGGGTCAGTATTTATCTCTGATGGAATAACAGAAACCTCGAATTTCTTTTTCTGGAATAATGCTGTTAGTACATGCGTTACCCCTTTTTTCATGACCTTTTCAATATGATGACCAGGGTCAACAATATTTAGCCCCATCATCATTGCATCATGTGCAACATGATAATACATATCACCCGTTACATACACATCGGCTCCAGCTCTTTTTGCATGTGAAATATATTTATTGCCATCACCACCAAGCACGGCTACCTTCTTCACTTTATCTGTAAGCGTTCCTACAACCCGTAATCCCTCTACATCTAATCTCTCTTTCACATGTTGTGCAAATTGCTCAAGTGTCATCTCTGTTTTAAGATATCCGACTCGACCGAGCCCAAGCACATTACCCTCATTTTCAAGTGGATAAATATCAAATGCAACCTCTTCATATGGATGCGCCTTTAGCATAGCTGATACTACTCTTTTTTGTAGACCACTTGGAAAAACTGTTTCAATTTTAATCTCATCTACTTCTTCCAATCTACCTACTTCCCCTATATGCGGACTAGTACCTTCACGAGGTAAAAACGTCCCGGTTCCAGAGCTATTAAACGTACAGTGACTATAGTCCCCGATAAATCCAGCACCAGCATCACCTAAAGCTGCGCGAACATCATTGGCAGACTCCCTAGGCACATAGACGGCAAGTTTTTTTAGTTTTTCTTCAAATGTTGGAGCAAGCAACTCTGTATTTGTTAATTCTAATGCACTTGCTAATAGATCATTTACTCCGCCAACAGCCACATCTAAGTTAGTATGTGCTGCATAAACCGCAACATTATGTACGATGCATTTCTCAATAATTCTTCCTGAAGGTGTATCTGTTTGTAATGATTTTAACGGACGAAAGATGGGCGGGTGATGCGCAATAATTAAATCCACTTCATTTGCTATGGCTTCATCAACGACAGATTCTAGTACATCAAGCGCCACCATGATTTTTTTTATCGGTTTATTTAAAGTACCAATTTGAAGACCGTTTTTTTCTCTATCTCCCTCAACCGCTAAATGCTTTGGAGAAAATTGCTCAAACACTTGGATCACTTCGTATCCATTTGGTATTTTACTCAATTTACAGCCTCCTTTACTATTGTAATCTTTTTTTGGAGCTCTTGTTTCCGAGAAAGGTTTTCAGGGGATTCCTCAGCTATTTCTAATTGACTCATTATATTTTCCCAGTGTTTTAATTCATGTGACCATTTTTTCTTAAATACTGCGTTTTTCTCTTTAACTAAGAACGGACCAAGCAAAATTTCTTGTTCTTTATTTTCATAAGGGTTGAGAGGATCTCCGTTTTCTGCAACGAGGACTTCATATATTTTTTTATCCTCCTCAAGGATTTCTTCAGCTATGAGTTCCCAACCGTTTTCAATTAGCCATTCTCTAATCGTAGAGGCGCCAATATTTGGCTGAAGAACGAGTCGTTCGACACCTTGAAGCTTATCCTTACCATTGTCTAGTATAGATCGAATAAGTGAACCTCCCATACCTGCAATGGTAATACATGTTACCTCATTTGGTTGAATAACCTCTAAACCGTCTCCCTTACGCGCTTCGATTTTTAAATCTAAATTATTTTTTTTGATTTGTTTTTTAGCTGATTGCAGGGGCCCTTCTGCTACTTCGCCAGCAACACCTCTTGTGATTATCCCATTTAGGAATGCATAACAAGGAAGATACGCGTGATCAGAGCCAATATCGGCTAAAATAGCGCCTTTTGGTATGTATGATGCGACTGTTTCAAGCCGTTTTGATAGCTTTTCTTCATTCATTAAAAACACCACATTTACTTTAATTTAATTAGTTTTCATTATACAAGAAGTGAAAAGAAACTTCCATTAGGCTTGATATAGGCAGAAAAAAACCCTTTACATTTTGTGCAAAGGGTTTATTAGTTATTTATTTTTGTTCGGTTAACCAAGTAGCTAGTTCTTCAAGTTGTGCTGGATCTGAAACTAAATTAGGTGGCATTATACCTTTACCATTTGTAACGACATTTTCGATTTCTTCAACAGAAAGTTCAGTGCCTTTTAATGCAGGTCCTGCACCACCACTTAAATCTGCACCATGACATGATGAACATTTACCTTGGTAAAGCTCTTCTGGGGAAGCAGCAGCTGTTTCTGGAGCTTCTTCACCTGCGTTTGCCATTTCGTCCATATTACCTAGTCCAATAAAGCCCAGTAGGAATATAAGTCCGATACCGAACACTGCAATCAAAGCAAATGGTATTAATGGATTCTTTTTCATTTTCTGACCTCCCTTACACTATGTACATCATAAATGTTAATATAATTGTTATTCTATACAAACACTCTCTATTTTACTTGAAAAATGATAGAAGTTAAAGTCTAATTTGTACAAGAACACAATTAACGTATTATTGTAAAATTTTTTTACACAAAAATGTCATAAAAATGTCATAAAAACACCAAAACCTCCTTACAAACATGTAAGAAGGTTCAATGCTAAAAGTTTTATACTAACATCCTAGTGAACGTGCTATGACCATTCGTTGAATTTCAGATGTTCCTTCTCCAATTTCTAGTAACTTCGCATCGCGCATCATTCGTTCAACCTGATATTCCTTCATATAGCCATACCCACCGTGTATTTGAACAGCTTGATTTGTAACTTCCATACAGATTTCGGATGCATAGAGTTTTGCCATTGATGCTTCTTTAGAAAATTGGCGACCCTGATCTTTCAACCAAGCAGCTTTATACACCATATTCCTTGCTAACTCTATTTTCATCGCCATATCGGCTAACTTAAATTGAATGGCTTGAAAGCCTGATAATGATTTACCGAATTGCTTACGCTCTTTGGCATAAGCTAATGCCTTCTCATATGCACCTTGTGCTATTCCAACAGCCATTGCTCCAATGCCAATTCTGCCACCATCTAGGGTAATTAGAAACTGTCTGAAGCCTTCTCCCGGTTTTCCTAGTAGATTATCTTCCGGAACACAAACGTCCTCTAGAACTAATTCAGTGGTGTTTGAAGCATTGAGCCCCATTTTCTCATAATTATCAATTATCGTAAATCCTTCGGCATCGGTAGGGACAATAATAGCACTTATTTCTTTTTTTGTTCCATCTCGGCCAGTGATTGCCGTGAGAGCTAAATGCTTAGCATAGCTTGCATTTGTAATAAAGCACTTATTTCCATTAATGATAAATTCATGATTTTTCAGAACGGCCTCGGTTTGGGTTCCTCCCGCGTCAGAACCTGCATTTGGTTCGGTCAATCCAAACGCCCCGAGAGATTCACCTGTACAGATAGGTGTTAAGTATTTTTGTTTTTGCTCTTCAGTTCCAAATAGATAAAGAGGCGCACCACCAAGTGAGATATGAGCAGAATATGTAATTCCGGTTGAACCACAGGCACGACTTAGTTCTTCAACAACGATGGCAAAACTGATTGTGTCTGAACCGGCTCCACCATAATCCTCTGGAAACGGCAAACCCATCATCCCTAATTCACTAAGCTTATCAAAAACTTCTCTGGGGAAGCGTTTATCTTTATCTCGCTGCTCAGCACCTGGAGCAACTTCTTCCTCAGAAAATTCCCTAATGGTCTTTTGAATCAACTTTTGCTCTGTCGTTAAATCGAAATTCATTTATACCCCTCCCATTGTATGCGTTTTCACACTCTATTATATAGGGAGTTTCCGAATTTTAAAACAGTTTAAATATTTAGCATAATTAGGATTGAGGCAATGCTTCCAAGGATACCAGCAATTAAAAAATATTTCTTCCTAGAAAAAACACCAATCAGAACCCAACTAATACAGTTCGATAAAATAATTCCAAACAAATAAAATCCTTGACCATTAAAGAAATGTTCACTTACATTCACTGAAAAAAGAAGGATTAGAAGCGCTAGAATAATGGAACCGATATGAATGAGTAATGAATTTTTGCGATTAATTACGAGACCTAAAATGCAGACAATTAAAAAAATAAAGTTGATTACCATTTGCAATATAGGAGATATTTCAGTAAAATAAGTGACAAGAAATAAAACTGGTAAAAGTAAACCAATTCCCAGTATCGTAAAAAAAGTTTTTCTAGTTGGTGTTGATTTTGTTGCTGGTGGAGTAATTCCCTCCCCTTCTGTATATAAGGAGAGTAGGAAATTGCAATAAGCTTCTGGCAGTAAGCGATTCTCACGCCAATATAAGATTTCGTTAACAATGATTTTTTTTCTGTCTTGATTCATGAAAGCGTTCACCTGTTCTTTAAGAATAATCAAATGGCATAAAAAAAATAGTTTACTTCAATTTTATGAAGTAAACTACGAAATGTAAAGAACAGAATGCGCAAGCGCCTTTAGGTCGAACGTCTACTAAAACTTGCCACGTCCTGTGGCAAACATGACGTCAGCACATCCTGTGCAAGTCCGACAAGCATAAGAAAAGCCGGCGAGAAGGATGCATTTTATCCTTCTTGACGGATCGGCTAGACCCGAGAGGGGCTAGGCGCTGGAGCTGGACTAATGAAAATATTCTATTCTAAGAAATCCTTAAGTCTCTTACTACGGCTTGGATGACGGAGTTTACGTAGTGCTTTCGCCTCAATCTGACGAATACGCTCACGAGTAACACCAAATACTTTGCCGACCTCTTCAAGGGTACGAGTACGTCCATCGTCTAACCCGAAACGCAGACGTAAGACGTTTTCTTCTCGATCTGTTAGGGTATCTAGAACATCTTCAAGCTGTTCTTTCAATAACTCATATGCAGCATGCTCAGATGGAGACGTGGCATCCTGATCTTCAATAAAGTCACCAAGGTGTGAATCGTCTTCTTCACCAATAGGTGTTTCTAATGAAACAGGCTCTTGAGCAATCTTTAAGATTTCTCTTACCTTTTCAGGTGTTAAATCCATATCTTCAGCAATCTCTTCAGGTGATGGTTCACGGCCAAGATCCTGGAGTAACTGACGCTGTACACGGATTAGTTTATTAATTGTTTCTACCATATGAACTGGAATACGGATTGTTCTTGCTTGGTCTGCTATCGCACGTGTAATCGCTTGGCGAATCCACCATGTTGCATACGTACTAAACTTGAAACCTTTTCGGTAATCAAATTTTTCAACAGCTTTAATAAGTCCCATATTACCTTCTTGAATTAAATCTAGGAAAAGCATACCACGACCTACGTAACGCTTCGCGATACTTACAACAAGACGTAAATTCGCTTCAGCAAGTCGGCGTTTTGCTTCTTCATCACCTTGTTCAATTCTTTCAGCCAATTGAATTTCATCGTCCGCTGAAAGTAAATCAACACGGCCAATTTCCTTTAAGTACATACGTACTGGATCATTAATCTTTACACCTGGAGGAACACTTAAATCATTTAAATCAAATTCTTCTTCCTTGGATAAATCCTGGATATTTGGATCATCCTCTGTATCTGCAACGGCACCATGTTCATCACCATCACCTATAAGTTCAATCCCCTGCTCTCCAAGGAACTCATAATATTCATCAAGATGGTCAGATTCTACTTCGAAACCGGACATACGCTCAGCAATTTCTTCGTAAGTTAAGACACCGCGCTTCTTTCCGAGTTCTGTTAATTTTTCTTTTACTTGTTCCAATGTTAAATCTGTCTCAACTGCTTTAGACTTTTCAGCCATTTGTTCCCCTCCTTCCAAACTAATACGACATAGAGGTTACACAACCTAATGGTTAATGTAATGCTTTTTTCATTTGAATAATTTCATTTGCGATTGTAGCAGCCTTCAAATAATCCCTACTACGTTCTGCGTCAAGCTGTTCAGATTCTTTTTCTTTTATCATTGACATTTTTTTGTGATTCAACACCTGTTTGATATAATCTGATAAAACCGAATCTGTTACTTCTTCTTCAATTGACATCATTGCGATATCTGTTACAATTCTTTTTATATTTTCATCTTGTATTCTTGTTAGAAATGTACTGATATCTGGTTCATGCCCTTCTTCATAAAATGCATATAAATACATTAAAATTGCTCGATGCTCTTCAATATTAAATTCGGCCTGGAGCTGATCTTGTACTTTATCAGCAATTTCCCGATCTCGTAACATATAAGCAATTAAATATCGTTCTGCATTATGATAGGCTTTAAGTAAATGTTTTGATACGGTAGGTTTCGCTTTCGTATTATTTCTATTCTCAGAGAAATTATCCCTTTTTTTCCGTTCAGATTTATAATACTGAAGCTGTTGCTGCTTAAGTGCATCAAGAGAGATTGAAAACTCACTTGATAACTGGCGCAAATAATGGTCTCTTTCGACAGCTTTTTCTAAAGAGGAGATTTCTTTAAGTACATCTTCTATATAACGGATACGTTCTCCTTCATCTTGAAGATTTTTTCCTCTTCGTAAGTACTGCATTTTAAATGCCATTATTGTAAGACTTGCCCCTATTACATCATTTTTAAACTTCTCTGCGCCATATTTCTTAATGTAGTCATCAGGGTCCATACCATTTGGCATGGTTGAAATTCTCACATAACAGCCCGCATTAGTAAGCATGGTGGAGGCTCTTAACGCCGCTTCCAACCCTGCATTATCAGAGTCATAACAGATAACAACAGATTCCACATTTCTTCTAATAATTTTTACATGTTCATCTGTTAAGGATGTACCCATTGTACCTATTGCATTTGGAACATCTGCTGTATCAGCTGCTATCACATCCGCAAATCCTTCAAACAGGACAACTTGCTGCTGCTTTCGAATAGCAAGTCTTGCTTGGTGGAAATTATAAAGGGTCTTACTTTTATTAAAAATAAGCGTTTCAGGACTGTTTAAATACTTAGGCTCTTGCCCTTTATCAAGCACCCTACCTGAAAATGCAATTGTCTTGCCCTGATGATCCCAAATCGGGAACATAATGCGGTTTCGAAATCTATCAAAAAATGTTCCGGTATCCTCTTTTTTCACGAGTAATCCGGCACGTTCCATCATTTCTGGCCGAAAGCCTCTTTTTTGGAGAAATTTTGTGGCAAAGTCCCATGAGTCCAGGGAATAGCCAATTTCAAACTTTTCGATAATTTCTCTGGTGAAGCCCCTATTTGTTAAATACTCTAGTGCTCGCTCGCCTTCTTTTGTATTAAGCAATAAATGGTGATAGAATTTCTTTAATAACTCGTGGGCTTCTTGCATTTTTGATACATCAGTGTTTTTTTCAGCAACAGCTGATGGCTGTTCGAAATCTGATAAATCTATGTTCGCCTTTTTAGCAAGTGTAGATGCAGCCTCTGAGAAGGAGTACCCTTCTAAGTCCATTAAAAAAGAAAATACATTTCCACCTGCTCCACACCCAAAACAATGAAAGATTTGTTTATCTGGTGCTACAGAGAATGAAGGGGTATTTTCACCGTGAAATGGACACAGACCAAAATAATTTCTTCCTTGCTTCTTCAATTGAACATATTCACTAATAACATCAACAATGTCAACAGAAGAACGAATTTTTTCGATTGTTTCTTCGGGAATTCGATATCCCATGTTTAACATCCCCAAGTACTAAGATATTCGATGTTTAGAGTTAAAATCCTGCAAGATTCGACAAACTTTCTTTAAAAACTTTGATAAAATGTTGTCTGTCGTCATCAGTAAAGGGTTTTGGTCCTTTCGAATATGTGCCACTACGTCTCTCCTTTGCAGATAAAAAGCGAAAATGGAGGATTTGCTCCATGTCCTCTTCCCTAAACTTTTTACCACGGGGTGATAGTACAGTTACACCTCTATTAACTAAAATACTTGTTAAGCCAGTGTCCTGGGTAATGACAATGTCTTTTTTAAATGCATGATTCATAATATAAAGATCTGCCGCCTCTTTATCTGCATCTACATACACCAATTTACCATCCATAGGATTTGACATAACATGCGCATAAGAAGCTACAAACACAACATTGATATTATATGTACCTGCTATGCTAAGTATTTCTTCCTTGACAGGACATGCATCCTCATCAACAAATATTTTATTCTTTTTTTCGTCATATTTCTCTATTCTACATCACTCCAAAGAATCCTTCTTTTACGAGAAAAGATTTGAAATATGTTCAAGAATCTGTGACTTACTACTCTTTAGGTGAGGAACCTTCTAGATATTTCAATGCACTTTTTGTAAAGGAAAATTCAAAATGAGAAAATAATGTCGAAAATTAAATTACATATTTCCTTAACTTACCCTTGACAACCTTCAATACATAGTTTATTCTATCCAATCGAACTCTAAACCTAAAAATATGTATTTTTATCACAATTTTTTATTATAATATAAAAATCATTTTAGCGCTATAAAAAAAACATATCTTTTTCAGATATGTTTTCGCATATAATCAAGGTTGTTAGACCTTGTTTATTGCCTAATTTGTTTTTCGTTTATTAATACTATTTAAAATAATATTTGCCGTTTCTTCCACAGCCTTATTGGAAACATCTACAACATCGCAGCCAATTCTTGTTACAATTGACTCAAAATGATCTAGTTCTTCTTTAATTCGGTTAATATTTGCATAGATTGCTTGGTCATCAAGACCTAATGATTTTAATCGTTCACGTCTAATATGGTTTAATTTCTCAGGGCTGATTTTTAATCCGAAACATTTATTCGGTGACACCTTGAAAAGTTCTTCCGGCGGATCAACCTCAGGAACTATTGGTACATTTGCAACTTTGTAACGCTTATGTGCAAGATATTGAGATAAAGGAGTTTTTGACGTTCTTGATACACCGATGAGGATGATGTCTGCACGAAGAATGCCTCTTGGATCGCGACCATCATCATATTTAACAGCAAATTCGATTGCTTCAATCTTTTTAAAGTAATCTTCATCTAATTTTCTAACAAGACCCGCTTCAAATCTAGGGTTGCTATCATAAAGTCCTGACATTTTTTCAATTAATGGTCCAATGATATCATTTACAACTACCCCTTCACGTGCCGCTTCCTCTACAAGAAAGTCTCTTAATTCAGGAACAACAAGTGTAAATGCAATGATTGCATTATTAAGTTTAGCCAATGCCACAACCTCAGCTAAAGTAGCTGTATCTTCAACATAAGGGATGCGCTTAATCTCCGTATGTGAACCGTTGAATTGACTTACTGCCGCTTTTACAACTAATTCTGCTGTTTCCCCAACCGAGTCTGACACTACGTAAACTACGCGAATACTCATCTGTTATCTCCATCTCCTTACTTTTGAATACGCCTTAGAGGATCTCATCACCCGCGAGTGCTACCAAGGCTTTTGTCATATTTGTCTTTGTAATCCTTCCAATAACCTCTATACCTCGTTCAGTATGCTTCACGACCGGTAATGCGTCGATTTGTTTCTCAATCAATTTATGAGCAACATCTAGTAAAAGCTCATCTTTTTCACACATTGTAATATTAGGCATACGTGTCATTATAATTGTAACTGGAATCGATTTTAAGTCTTGGTTTCCGAGGCTAGCCCGCAATAAATCTTTTCTCGATAATACTCCTACAAGTAATGAGGAGTTATCCACTACAAATAAGGTTCCGATATCTTCTAAAAACATGGTTACAATTGCATCATATACAGAGATACTCTCATTGATTACTACTGGGATGGATTGATAATCCTTCACTTGAATCTTCTTAATTTTATCTGCAAGTAATTGCTGACCAGTCTTTCCGGTATAGAAATAGCCGACACGAGGCCTAGCCTCTAAGTAGCCTGCCATCGTTAAAATGGCAAGGTCCGGACGTAGGGTTGCTCTCGTCAAGTTTAATCGCTCCGCAATGGCTTCACCGGTAATTGGACCATTATCCTTTACAATTTGCACAATTTGTTCTTGCCGGTTATTCAGTTCTATTTTACTCACCACCATTCATAAAATCTATAGTTTTATGTACTCATTCAATAAGGGTTATACTAATTAGAATTATTATATCCTAATTGCCTACTAACGTATAGTAGATAGAAAAAAACTAGGAGTTATAAGGCTCCTAGTTTTCACATTTTCATTTTACAATAATTGCATTCATATCACCGATGAGGTAGATAAGGCTTGCTAGTTGCACCATTTGTGCTAAACGATTGCTTTTTACTGCAGGATCTTCTGCCATAACCATTGTATTGTCAAAATAGCGGTCGATTAGCTCTCTTAATGATGCTAATAAACGGAAAGCCTCTGCTACATCATGGTTTTTAAGACTTTCGATTACCTGAGGTTTGACCTCGGTAAACTTTTCATAAAGATGTTTTTCTTCATCCGATTCAAATAGGCTAGGATCAATTTCAGTGTCTTCACCTTTTTTGCTGATGTTTAACACTCTACCTAGAGACTCTATCGTTGGCTTAAAGTCTTGATGACTCTTATTTGCTTCAAGCATTTCTGCTTTTTTAATAATCAGTCCAATATTACCAATCTTCGCACCAAGTACAGCATCAATTATGTCATAGTGGACATTTCTAGTGTTTAGTTCATGTTTAATACGTAACTTAAAGAATTGAACGAGTTGTTTTTCGATTTCTTTTCCTTCAAGCTTTGCAATGTTCTCTTCTACAAATAGCCTCAAAACAAATTCGAAGACTTCTTCAAGGCTAATATCCCAACCTTTGTCTAGCAAGATCTGTACAACACCTGATGCCATGCGACGTAATGCGTATGGATCCTGAGAGCCTGTTGGAATAATACCGATGGAGAAACAACCAACGATTGTATCAAGTTTATCGGCTAAACTAATTAAAGCACCGATGGTTGAGGCAGGACTTTCATCCTCAGCGTGCCTAGGCATATAATGCTCATTAATAGCTACTGCCACTTCCGTGTCTTCACCACTTAATCGTGCATATCTTTCACCCATTACGCCTTGAAGTTCAGGAAATTCATAAACCATGTTAGTGACAAGGTCAAATTTACAGATTTGAGCTGCTCTGTTTGCCTTTTCTTTCGTTTGGCTATCAACACCCACTAGCTCTGAAAGATGTTTTGTTATTTGCTGGATTCTTCTAACTTTGTCACCAATTGAACCAATTTCTTCATGATAGATGATTTTATCAAGCTTTTGAATCAAGTTATCAATTTTTAACTTTTGGTCTTCTTTGTAGAAGAAATCGGCGTCTGAAAGACGAGCACGGAGTACTTTCTCGTTACCTCTTGCTACAGTATCAAGGTGCTTGTGATCACCATTACGTATTGCAACAAAGTAAGGAAGCAGTTCTCCATTATTGTCTTTAACAGGGAAGTATCGTTGATGCTCTCTCATACTTGTAACCAATACTTCTTCAGGTAAATTTAGAAACTCTTCTTCGAATTTTCCTGAAAAAGCCGTCGGATATTCAACAAGATTGGTTACTTCTTCAAGTAAATCCGCATCAATTGGCACTTTCCAATTGTTATCTTCTTCTAATATTTTAATTTGGTTTGTAATTGCTTCTTTACGTTCGAGATAATCTGCAATAACATACTGAGACATCAGAAGCTTTTCATAGTCTTTTGGAGACGAAATCTCAACCTGAGACCCTAAGAAACGGTGTCCCCATGTTTTATTACTGGACTCTACATTTGTAATCGAGATTGGGATAATTTCATTGCCAAATAATGCAACTATCCATTGAATCGGACGTACATACCGAAGTTCTTTATCACCCCAACGCATGTTTTTAGGAAACGATAGATGTGTAATAACTTCCTCAAGCTCCCCTAAAATTTCTTTTGTATCTTTTCCTTTTATAAACTTATTAATATGAGCGTATTCTACACCATTAATTTCTTTAAAAAAGATATCTTCTACTGATGCGCCCTGGCCCCTAGTGAAGCCCATTGCAGCTTTTGACCAATTGCCATCCTGATCTAAAGCAATCTTTTTAGCTGGACCTTTTGCTTCCAACTCAACATCTTGTTGTTTTTCAGCAACATCATGTACAAGAACTGCTAATCTTCGTGGTGATGAAAAATGTTCAACCTGCTCAAATGAGATATTATGTTCATGCATCCAGTTTGTTATTTTGTCGGATAGCTGATTCATAGCATTCGTTACAAACCGTGCTGGCATTTCTTCTAAACCAACTTCAATCAATAAATCTCGATTACTCATTGCTTTCGTCTCCTTTTGCCTTCAGCATTGGGAAGCCTAATTTTTCCCGCTCTTCATAAAACGTTTTAGCTACTTTTCGGGCTAAATTTCGAACTCTACCGATATAACCTGTTCTTTCAGTAACTGAAATTGCTCCCCTTGCATCTAACTGGTTAAAAGTATGTGAGCATTTTAATACATAGTCATATGCCGGATGAACAAGCCCTTCATCCATCTGACGATGTGCTTCCTTTTCATAAATGCTGAATAGGTTAAACAGCATATCCGTATCAGACGTTTCAAACGTATATTTTGAATGTTCATATTCTGGTTGATGGAAAATATCACGAACGGTAAAACCTTTTGTCCATTCAAGATCAAATACATTTTCTTTATCCTGGATATATGAAGCTAAACGTTCAATTCCGTATGTGATTTCAACGGAAACAGGTTTACATTCTATGCCTCCAACCTGTTGGAAATATGTAAATTGTGTCACTTCCATTCCATCTAACCAAACTTCCCAACCTAACCCAGCTGCCCCAAGAGTCGGAGCCTCCCAGTTGTCTTCAACAAACCGAATATCATGCTCTAGTGGATTGATTCCTAATGCTTTTAAGGAATCAAGATAAAGCTCCTGAATATTATCAGGTGATGGCTTCATGATAACCTGGAATTGATGATGTTGATAGAGTCGGTTTGGATTTTCGCCATAACGGCCATCAACCGGTCTTCTAGATGGCTCAACATAAGCCACATTCCATGGCTCTGGACCTAAGCTTCTAAGGAATGTATAAGGGCTCATCGTCCCTGCCCCTTTTTCAACATCATAAGCTTGCATAAGAATACAGCCTTGATCTGACCAATGCTTTTGTAAAGTGAGTATCATTTCTTGAATATTCATTTATTGGCACCTCCAAAATTATAAAGCGATAGCGCCTAGCCGTTGAACGTCTACTGAGTACTGCCACGTCCTGTGGCAAACGTAGACGTCAGCACATCCTGTGCAAGTCCGACAAGCACAAGACGATACAGCAAGAAGGTTGCTCTTTAACCTTCTTGATGGATTGGCTTGTGACCTCGAGGGGCTAGGCGCTGAAGCTGGATTTAAAAAACGATTTTACAAAATAAAAAAACTCCCCCCTCTATGCCTAACTATAGACATAGGGACGAGAGTTTACCCGCGGTTCCACCCTATTTGCAAATAACCCTGACGGTTATTCACCTCTTTCACTGATACACTCTGGAACGCCTTCCTTACTTGTTCATACCCTAGCTTCCACCGCCCTAGGTTCGCTTTTATGAACGACAATAAGTACTACTTTCCTTCACCGTGCGTTATGTTGTTCAAAGCGTTTTAGATACATCTCTTTGAACACAATTTTAATTGCACTATAATCCAAATTCATTACCTTGTCAAGAGCTGTCTCACATTAGGGGCGTAAATTCTCGAGTTGATCTAAAAATCGCTTCGACTTCAGATATAAACCCGAGTACTCCTCATAAAAAGCATCAATAACCATTTTCAACTCTTTCTTCGTCTCATCCTTAACAGCAATACTTCCCAACCGACTTAAATCGAAATAGTAAAACAAGCGTAATAGTCGTATTGTCGCCTGTGATACCCGTAGATGATATTTCTCTTTTTCAAAGCAGCGGTGGCAAAGAAGACCTCCTTCTCTAATAGAAAAGGCAAACTCACCCTCCGTACTTTTACAGAGAGTACATTCATCGAGTCGAGGATACAAGCCAAGTAAGGGAAGGATTTTTAACTTATAAATATACAGTAGTATATCAGGGTCAAACCCCTCATTTAAATAATTTAATGTTTGAAACAGCATCTCAAATAAGAAAGGATTTGATTTTTTTTCTTCTGTACATTTATCGGTTAATTCAATTACATATGATGCATATGCTGTCAAGAAAATATCCTCTCGAATGGAGCGAAAAGTAGAAATGGCTTCACCCTGTTGTAAGACACCCAAACCAGAAGTTTTTTGAAATAAAAACTGTCCATATGTAAAGATTTGGGTAATAGCAGCAAGGCGACTACTTGGTTTTTTAGCGCCTCTTGCCATTACCCCAATTTTCCCGGCTTCACGGGTATACAAAGTCACGATTTTATTCGTTTCACCATAATCATTTGTTCTTATGATAATACCTTCGCATTTTTGAAGCATCTTGTCACCATCCATTGGCAACTAGGCAAATCAATCACCATGTTACTAAATTAAGGTCTTCGACGCTTTTTAGGATGGTCAAGTAATTGGAAAATCTATTTCTGCTAGCTCCTCACTTGATGACTCGGGTCTCTCAGTCTTCTCTTGTTCCAATTCCTTAAAAAGAAGATACGTATCAACATTACCTGTTTGACTAAACACTTTCCAGGTAAAATCTAACATAGTAACCCCACCTTTCTGTTTTTTAAAACTAGCAAAGACGATTCCAATATCATTCACTTGTAAGAATATCTTGACCGAAAACCCTAAAAAACATGTTACATAAATTTTGCTAATCCACGTATTTTTTTCTTATCTAGGTCAAGGTGATGTCGGCTCGGGTCACAATCCATTTACTTCTGAAGTAAAAAGCTTCATCTGTCAGCTTTTGTCTGTGCTTTTCACCGAGAGTCCGGGCACCTTACGCTTTTAAATTAATATTCATCTTCCCTAAAACCATAGTCACGGAGCTGGGACATTTTATTACGCCAATCTTTTTGAACTTTCACCCAAAGCTCTAAGTAAACCTTAGAACCCAGTAACGCTTCTATATCAGCTCTCGCGCGTTTCCCTACTTCTTTCAGCATGCTACCCTGCTTTCCAATCACAATCCCTTTTTGTGAACTTCGTTCAACAATTATAGTGGCACCAATATAAACTGTATTGTTGCCTTCTCTTCGTTCTAGTGAGTCCATGACTACGGCAATCGAGTGTGGAATTTCCTCTCTTGTAAGATGAAGAACTTTCTCACGGATTAACTCCGTAATAATAAATCGCTCAGGATGATCGGNGCTAGGCGCTGAAGCTGGATTTAAAAAACGATTTTACAAAATAAAAAAACTCCCCCCTCTATGCCTAACTATAGACATAGGGACGAGAGTTTACCCGCGGTTCCACCCTATTTGCAAATAACCCTGACGGTTATTCACCTCTTTCACTGATACACTCTGGAACGCCTTCCTTACTTGTTCATACCCTAGCTTCCACCGCCCTAGGTTCGCTTTTATGAACGACAATAAGTACTACTTTCCTTCACCGTGCGTTATGTTGTTCAAAGCGTTTTAGATACATCTCTTTGAACACAATTTTAATTGCACTATAATCCAAATTCATTACCTTGTCAAGAGCTGTCTCACATTAGGGGCGTAAATTCTCGAGTTGATCTAAAAATCGCTTCGACTTCAGATATAAACCCGAGTACTCCTCATAAAAAGCATCAATAACCATTTTCAACTCTTTCTTCGTCTCATCCTTAACAGCAATACTTCCCAACCGACTTAAATCGAAATAGTAAAACAAGCGTAATAGTCGTATTGTCGCCTGTGATACCCGTAGATGATATTTCTCTTTTTCAAAGCAGCGGTGGCAAAGAAGACCTCCTTCTCTAATAGAAAAGGCAAACTCACCCTCCGTACTTTTACAGAGAGTACATTCATCGAGTCGAGGATACAAGCCAAGTAAGGGAAGGATTTTTAACTTATAAATATACAGTAGTATATCAGGGTCAAACCCCTCATTTAAATAATTTAATGTTTGAAACAGCATCTCAAATAAGAAAGGATTTGATTTTTTTTCTTCTGTACATTTATCGGTTAATTCAATTACATATGATGCATATGCTGTCAAGAAAATATCCTCTCGAATGGAGCGAAAAGTAGAAATGGCTTCACCCTGTTGTAAGACACCCAAACCAGAAGTTTTTTGAAATAAAAACTGTCCATATGTAAAGATTTGGGTAATAGCAGCAAGGCGACTACTTGGTTTTTTAGCGCCTCTTGCCATTACCCCAATTTTCCCGGCTTCACGGGTATACAAAGTCACGATTTTATTCGTTTCACCATAATCATTTGTTCTTATGATAATACCTTCGCATTTTTGAAGCATCTTGTCACCATCCATTGGCAACTAGGCAAATCAATCACCATGTTACTAAATTAAGGTCTTCGACGCTTTTTAGGATGGTCAAGTAATTGGAAAATCTATTTCTGCTAGCTCCTCACTTGATGACTCGGGTCTCTCAGTCTTCTCTTGTTCCAATTCCTTAAAAAGAAGATACGTATCAACATTACCTGTTTGACTAAACACTTTCCAGGTAAAATCTAACATAGTAACCCCACCTTTCTGTTTTTTAAAACTAGCAAAGACGATTCCAATATCATTCACTTGTAAGAATATCTTGACCGAAAACCCTAAAAAACATGTTACATAAATTTTGCTAATCCACGTATTTTTTTCTTATCTAGGTCAAGGTGATGTCGGCTCGGGTCACAATCCATTTACTTCTGAAGTAAAAAGCTTCATCTGTCAGCTTTTGTCTGTGCTTTTCACCGAGAGTCCGGGCACCTTACGCTTTTAAATTAATATTCATCTTCCCTAAAACCATAGTCACGGAGCTGGGACATTTTATTACGCCAATCTTTTTGAACTTTCACCCAAAGCTCTAAGTAAACCTTAGAACCCAGTAACGCTTCTATATCAGCTCTCGCGCGTTTCCCTACTTCTTTCAGCATGCTACCCTGCTTTCCAATCACAATCCCTTTTTGTGAACTTCGTTCAACAATTATAGTGGCACCAATATAAACTGTATTGTTGCCTTCTCTTCGTTCTAGTGAGTCCATGACTACGGCAATCGAGTGTGGAATTTCCTCTCTTGTAAGATGAAGAACTTTCTCACGGATTAACTCCGTAATAATAAATCGCTCAGGATGATCGGTTACCTGATCAGCAGGGTAGTATTGAGGACCTTCAGGTAAATAAATTTTGATTTGTTCAACTAACCTAGGAGTATTCGTTCCTTGTAATGCTGAAATTGGAACGATTTCCTTAAAGGGATATAACCCCTTGTACTTCTCGATTAACTCTAATAATTGATCTGGGTGTATTTGGTCTATCTTATTAACGACAAGAAAAACTGGTGTCTCAATGTTTTTTAGACGTTCAATAATGAATTCATCGCCACGGCCATATCCTTCTTCGGCATTAATCATAAATAAGACGATATCGACTTCCTTAAGTGTATTCTGAGCAACCTTCATCATAAAGTCTCCAAGCTTATGCTTTGGTTTATGAATTCCAGGAGTATCAATAAATATAATTTGGGAGTTTTCTTCTGTATAGACGCCTTGCACTTTATTTCGTGTCGTTTGTGGCTTATCACTCATAATGGCAATCTTTTGACCGATTACGTGATTTAGAAAAGTAGACTTTCCGACATTAGGGCGTCCAATGATTGAAACGAATCCGGATTTATAACCATTATTTTCCATGTAAATCCTCCGGGGTAAAAGCTCCTGGCAATAGCTCCTCAACAGTTACCTCTTGAACATCACCTTTAAGATTTGATAAATAGATTTTTGTATCTGGGCCACAAAGTTCAGAGATTACCTGACGACAAGCTCCACATGGAGGAACTGGACGATCTGTATCTGCAACTACTGCAATTGCTGAAAACTCTTTATCTCCTTCAGAAACAGCCTTAAATAACGCTGTTCTTTCTGCACAGTTGGTTACACTGTATGCTGCATTTTCTATATTACACCCGTGGTATACTTTTCCATCCTTAGTTAATATAGCTGCTCCTACTTTAAAGCTCGAATAGGGAACATATGCTAAGTCTCTTGCTTTAATCGCTTCTTTAATTAATTGTTCAGTGTTCACTTCTCTCTTCCTTTCTGAATCCTCTGTTAAGTACGGAAGTGTATTTATATTTTACCTAAAAATAGCTGTGAATTCAGGTATTTGAATCATTTGTTACACAATTGTAAGAATTTTCTCTATATTAACTCATCTAGGTAAGGGATAAATATGAGTAACCCTACAATTACCGACATTAGGGCATAAATCAAAACTGCTCCTGCTGCGATATCCTTGGCTTTTTTAGCTAACGGATGAAACTCACTCGTAACTAAATCCACTACTTTTTCTATGGCTGTGTTTATCAATTCAATTGAGAACATTCCGCCTATTAATATGAGGATTACTATCCATTCTACCTTTGTAATTTGAAATATGAAACCACAGATTACGACGAGTATCGAAAATAAAAAATGAAATTGCAAATTTCGTTCTGAAAAAAATGCTTCTCGCAAGCCCTGTAAAGCATACGAAAAGCTTTTGATTAAACGCGACCATTCATTTTTTTTCTTATCGTTCAAGTCCATATTCCTCTAAAATATCCTTTTGTCTTGAGAACATTTTTTCCTCATCCTCTTTTGTCATATGATCATAGCCTAGTAAATGCAAAAATCCATGGACAGCTAGGAAACCTAATTCTCTCGCAAAGGAATGACCATAATCGTCAGCTTGTTCCTTTGCCCTAGGGATGGAAATGATGATATCTCCTAGCACTTTTGGAATATCTTCACCAATAATAGCAATTTCGCCTTCACCCATTTCTTCCATAGCAAACGAGATGACATCTGTTGGTTGATCTTTGTCCCGATATTCACGATTAATTTCTTGAATTCGGTCGTTGTCAACAAAGGTAACAGAAACCTCTGTACCTTCCTCAACATCTTCTTTTTCCGCAGTTAGCATTAACAATTCCTGAACAATTTTGTATTCATCGTCTTTAACTTCACCAATTTCATCATTAAAATCGATTTCTAATCTCAAGCTTCCTTCACCTTCTGTTTTGTGGTCTCCGCTGGATATTCAATTCTTGAATGGAATATTCCCTTGAGTGATTCACAGAGTGTTTTTGCAACAACATCTAGCTCTTTAAGAGTAATATCACATTCATCAAATTGCCCATCCTGCAAGCGGTCAGCAATAATACTATTTACAAGTGACTCAATTTTTTGTGGAGTTGGGTTAGACAGAGAGCGTACTGCAGCTTCAACGCTATCAGCAATCCCTATCACTGCCGCTTCCTTCGTTTGAGCCTTAGGACCTGCATATCTAAAATCAGACTCTAGAATTTCTCTCTCACTTTGTTGCTTTGCCTTATGGTAAAAGTACTTCAATAATGTTGTTCCATGGTGCTGTTCTGCAATATCTACGATTTCTTTGGGCATCTTAAATTTCCTTAATGTTTCTGCACCATCTGTAGCATGTGCTGTAATAATCGTCTTGCTTAACTGTGGTGCAATCTTATCATGTGGATTTTCAATATTCATCTGATTTTCAATAAAGAAATGTGGACGCTTTGTTTTTCCAATATCATGATAATAAGATGACACTCTAGCTAATAAACCATTCGCACCGATTGATTCACATGCTGACTCTGATAAATTCGCTACCATAACGCTATGATGGTAGGTCCCAGGAGCCTCCGTTAATATTTTGCGCAATAAAGGGTGATTCGGATTCGATAATTCGATCAACTTCATTGTTGATAAAATATTAAACCCTGCCTCGAAAAATGGTAATAGTCCAATTGTTAAAACTGCAGCAATTACACCAGATAATACGGCCATAATAATCGATGAGCCATAGTCTAAGCTCGAATAACTACCATTTTGTAATAGCATGATTGAAAAAATAACTAATATGTTGATTAAAGCTACAAAAAGACCTGCTTGGAGAATTTTTGCTCTTCGGTTGTGCTTACTTAAAAAGAGTACACCGGCCAAGCATGCAAATAGAAAGTAAATCCCCGCTGAAAAGTTTAGAGTACCAGTAACACCTTCATTAAAAATAAGGCTTCCACAAACAGCAAAAATCATGCTTGCTAAAATTGCGACCTTTTCATTTATCAATAACTTTATTAGCATAGCACCCATTGCAACCGGGACTATATATCCTATATCAGAATAATCGATTTGTTGGAATAAACTAATGCCCTTCATTAATAGAATGGTAATAGTAAAGATAATCGCAAAAATTAATAAATAAGTATTGCGATGTCGGTCCTTTGGAATCATCTCATTGTGGAAGTGATAAATGATACCAGTTGAGATCAGTATAATAATCAGACTTAATCCGATAAATGGCTGAATTGGATTATTGGTACTCGTCATCCCAAGTAATTCAAGTTGACGATAAATATCCCTCGTGATTAAGTGTCCTTCTTCTACAATAATTTGACCCTGCAAAATTTTAACAGGTTCTATAGATTCAATAGCTTGCTGACGTTTTTCTTCAGTTGCTTCAACATCAAAATAAACATTTTGGACCACTGCAAAACGTGCCATTTCTCTCATCGGTTCACGAAGTGTTGCATCGACACTAGAATGACCTAATTCCTCCACTACCTTATTTTTAGCATTCTCAACTTCAGAAGCAGGAATTCTAGTATTCATAATATTGTTAACAGCCGTTATAACTGCATCCTTTGTTCGGGATAATTGATTTGGAGTCGCCGACAACAAAGCAGTAAAAACCTCGTCTGGAATTCGATCCGTTAAATCCTGAGGTAGTTTTTTCTTCAGAACTTGCAATTTTTCTGACGCGGCTGGTTGTTGAGGTTCCTCCCCACGGTCTTCTTCTGCAAGACTTTCCCACTCTTTAACCTTCGAATTAAAAAGTTCCATAGCCTCATTATTTGTTTCCTCAATTGAATCAAAAATTGATATGACAAGGTCAACCTGATTGTCCGCATACTCTGATTTGAGGCTAAATACATCCTCGATTTCTTTCACCGCTGCATCTTGTTTGGCTTTTGTGGCAATCTTGTCCTCTATAGTCAAAGGCGATCGGATTGTCTGTTCAGATGGCTTTAGCGCTTCTATATGTAACACTTCAGGCTTAACATTGCTAAACATCACTAAAAACATAATTCCCGCAAGGAGGATGTAAATCAAAATATGTAGGTATTGATAGCTTTTGATACCGGACCATTTATTTCGTAGTTTATTTTGAATCCTCATCTCTCGAACCTCCTTATCTAAGGTTTATTTTACCAGTTCCAATAATGATAAAAAAGACCCATTTTCACATGGGTCTTCTCATGATTGTCCAGCCTCAGCCTTTTCATACGCTTCAATAATACGAGCTACAAGTGGATGACGAACAACATCAGATTGTTCTAAGAAAATAAATGCAGAACCGTAGACATCCCTTAATATATTAATCGCCTCATGTAACCCCGATTTTACGCCTTTAGGTAAGTCTATTTGCGAGATGTCACCTGTTATCACCATTTTAGAACCAAACCCTAATCGCGTTAAAAACATCTTCATTTGCGCAAAGGTTGTATTTTGTGCTTCGTCTAGGATGACGAAAGCATCATCTAATGTACGCCCTCTCATATAAGCTAATGGGGCAATTTCAATTGTTCCACGCTCAATTAGTCGCTCTGTATGTTCTGCTCCAAGCACATCGTGTAAGCCATCATATAAAGGTCTTAAGTATGGATCAACCTTTTCTTTCAAATCTCCAGGCAAGAAACCTAAACTTTCTCCCGCTTCAACAGCTGGTCTAGTTAGAATGATTCGTTTGACCTGTCCATTTTTTAAGGCATTAACGGCCATGACAACAGCTAAATATGTTTTTCCGGTACCCGCAGGTCCAATTCCAAAAACTAAATCCTGTTGTTTGATTGCAGCGACATATTGACGTTGTCCATGTGTTTTTACACGAATCGATTTTCCTTTTGCTGTCTTTGTAATTTCTTCATCATATAGTTCTTCAAATGAATCTAAGTTTCCACTTTTAGCCATTTGAATACAGTAAATAACATCACGTTCATTTACTTGTATTCCCTTACGAATCACACCAAGTAGCTTATCAAGAATTTCCTCAACTAGTTGTACATTTGTTGAGTCCCCTGATACATGAAGAGCTTCGCCTCTTGTGATGATTGTAACATTTAATTCTTCTTCCATCCGTTTAAGATGGAGATCATTATTTCCAAATAAAACAAGTGCTTCATTTGGGTTTTCTAGTTGATGTTTACTCATTACTAAATCTTCGGACATCCTTTAGTCTCCTTGAACTAATGGTATCGTTGTGACAATATTTTCAATAACATTATATTTTATTTCCAATTTTACTTTACCATTGTTAATGGATTGACGCAAAACTTTTTCCTCAATTATTTCAGCATCACTTTCCAAATCTTGTTCTAATTTGTTCCTACCATTTCTCTTTGCAGCTTCGATAGCATCAGTTGTGGTATACTTTCTAGTGATTTCTTCGCTTTCCCTTAATGTTACCTTCTCATAAGCAATCGGTAGTTCCCAGTTAAAAAATTTAATATGTCTTTCATTAGATTCTGTTTGATATTCCTTAAACTCATTTTTACTGAATCCCCAAATTGGAATCCGTAAATTCCCTAGGGAAATATAATGTTTTATATTATTCTCCCCTGTTAAGACATCAAGTTTCGTGGTAATTTCTTGATTCACTTCAACCTTGTACCAGGTTTCACCAAAAATTTTTCCGCGTGCTGGGACGTATTTTTCTTCTCCCTCTTTTCCAATTTTACCTGAAACTAAGAGGTCTCCCTTTTTCACTAGATCATTCACAGCCTTAACCGGTCTGCCTTCTTCGACAACTAATTTTTTTATAATAGCTGTTTTGTTTGCTACGAGGTTCCTTGGACTATATTGCTCAGGCGGTTCAGGTTGATTCTTCTCAACAACCTCCAAATGATAGGTCGTCCCATTTAACTCCACACCTATCCAAGTAATATCGTTAATCGCATCCTCTAATTTTTTCTGAAGTGTAGCGTTGTCATCAATAAAGAATTGGAACTTCCCTTTTTCCACTCCAAGCTTTTCAAGTTCTTTTACGATTAAATGCTCAGTTTCTGGTTTAGCACCCTTTACTTCAATGCCCCATACCATATTTGATAATAAGGTGACGATGATAAAGAACGATATCGCACCAATCAAAAAACCAGTATTAATTAGTGCCTTTTGAATGAGAAAAGGCATACCCTTTTTACCAATAAAGCGAAGTTTACAATCGTTTTTACGGATAATAGGTCGAATTTTTTTGATATCTTTTAAATACATAGAGAAGCTCAGGGCATGGGTACCTGGCTTCTTTACATCCCAAACGACAATTCCTTGTCTTACGCATTCATTAATAAACCGCTCTGTTCCTTTTCCTGAAATGACAGCTTTAACACTTCCACTAAAAAAGTGCATCCAATGATTTTTCATCTCAATCCCCCTACTGTACTAATCAATTGCGCCTTTAGGTTTATGTGTATTAATTCTCTATATACTGCACATGTTCAATTTTTCCTTCGAGCATTATTTCTTCAGGTAATATCGTTTTTATGACAAATGAATTCCCCTTTATCAGGAGTTGTCCCTGTTTCAGTAATAACCGTACCTCTTTATCTGTAAAGGTTAACAATCCCCGGTGATTCTCTATGTAAATATGTAATTGTCCAATCATGGTTATTCTTGGAAGATCCATCATGACGTCCGCAGGAAGTTCCATCTTGTTTGTGATCCATCTTTTCATGCGTTGACTTAGGTTTTTAGGCATAACAAAGAACCCCCTTTCATCTCATATTTATGAGTGAAAAGGGGTTCATAGAACATATTTGTATACTCTGACTTTAGCTAAGAATTATCGACGAATCTGGTATGGCTTTTTTGCCCTAGGTGGACCAAGAATTTCTGACCAAATAATTCCTTCGACAACCTTGTTTTTCGAAAAACTTTTTACTTCCTTTGAACCGGTTGAAGCCGATTGTTTAATAACCGAAAGGGCTGGTTCTTTTTCCTCTTTAATTGGCTCACTATAGATACCTTTTTCTTGAAGTTCTTGATATCGTTCATAAAACGTATTAGGAACTTGGGTATCGGATAGCTCTTCTGAATCCTTAGCATCATACTTTGTTTCCACCTGGTATTCTTCTTTATCAGGTTTAGGTTCTTGATCAAAAGGATTAAATTGCTTTGGCATTGGTACAGGTGTGGTAGGCTCTGACTCACCACTACTAAATCGTCTAAATGTATTAGCAATAAACCCAAGTACAATAATAACCAGCCAAACATTTGCCATTAAAAATTCAATTAAACCTTGTAAAGGTGATTCCACAGTGTAAACCTCCTTTCAATTTCGAGGTTTTTTCAGTAACAGTCTTACTTATCTTCTTCTTGATCATCTGTGCTTCTACCAATAGATTCTCTCATATCAGTATCAGCCATAATATTTTTTAGATTTGTATAGTCAAGAACACCAAGATTTCCTGAACGTAACGCTTCTGCCATCGCAAGAGGAACCTCTGCTTCAGCTTCCACAACCTTCGCTTTCATTTCTTCTACACGCGCGCGCATTTCTTGTTCTGTTGCTACAGCCATAGCACGACGTTCTTCTGCTTTCGCTTGAGCAATTTTCTTATCTGCTTCTGCTTGGTCAGTTTGAAGTACAGCTCCAATGTTTTTACCGATATCAATATCAGCAATATCAATCGATAGAATTTCAAATGCAGTACCAGCATCTAATCCCTTTGCTAGAACAGTCTGAGAAATCATATCTGGATTTTCAAGTACCTTTTTATGATCTGTTTGGGAACCTATCGTACTTACAATCCCCTCACCAACACGGGCGATGATTGTTTCTTCTCCAGCTCCCCCAACTAAGCGGTCAATATTTGCACGAACCGTAATACGAGCTTTTGCTTTTACCTCGATACCGTCCATTGCAACACCCGAAATAAAGGGCGTCTCAATTACTTTAGGGTTAACACTCATTTGTACAGCTTCTAACACATCACGACCAGCTAAATCGATAGCAGCCGCTCTTTCAAAAGTTAGTTCAATATTCGCACGTTGTGCAGCAATAAGTGAATTTACTACTCGGTCAACATTACCACCTGCTAAGTAGTGACTCTCCAATTGATTTGTATTGATTGTTAGTCCTGCTTTAACAGCTTTAATCAATGGAATAATGACACGATTTGGGATAACCCGACGTAACCTCATTCCAATTAGTGTAAAGATACTTACGCGTACACCTGCAGCAAGTGCTGAAATCCACAGCGCTACTGGTACAAACGTTAACAACACTGCTAATAAGATAATACCTAGTGCAACAAATATTAAAATCGCAATCATACCTGATGGCATTCTATTTCCTCCTATTTCTGTTTTTATTTATCAATATCAGTAACTTCTCGAACAACAATTCGAGAACCTTCTGTTTTGATGACTTCAACCTTAGAATCTTTCTCAATATAGCTACCTTGTGTGACAACATCAAGTCTCTCACCATCTATAATAACAGTACCAGAAGGTCTTAATGTTGTGAAGGCAATTCCTTGTTTTCCTACTAAATCCTCTCGATTGTGATTTGATACATATCCACTCTCAGTATTAGTAGAATCAAATAGAATAATCTTTTTAAAGGCATGCATTTTTTTACCAAATACCTTAACTAACAGGATCGAAACGATAATTGTAGCTACTAATGCAATTAACAGTGAGGTTCCAATAAGCCAAACACTGCTTCCTGCAAGGAAAAAGCTCGTTAATATAGCACCTAATCCTATCAAACCTATGATCCCCCCCGGTAAAACAAACTCCAATAATATTAATACGATACCAATAACAAAGAGAATAATTGATTCCATTCCAGCTAGACCCGCTACTAAATGACCATAGAAAAAGAGCAACAGTGCTGATATCCCCATTATACCTGGAATACCAAATCCCGGTGAGTAAAGCTCGACAACTAACCCTAAGCTACCTATTGATAATAATATTGGGATAACAATGGGGTTTGTAATGAAACGCGCTATTTTTTCAGCAAAGCTTACCTCTGCTTGCTCAATAGCCGCTTTTTCATAGCCAATTGTCTTTAATAATTCGGCTCTATCCTTTACAACACCCTCAGCATATCCTACCTCAAGCGCTTGGCTTGCTGTCAGAGTTAGGAACTTTCCTTTTTCAGCTCCTAATTCAGGAAGGTCAATCTCTTTGTCTGCCATGGCTAAAGCGTAAATTGGATTACGACCATTGTTTTCTGCCGCGCCTTTCATCGCAGATAACCAATAGGAAACAGCTTTTTCATCGGCCGTATTTCCTGCTTGGTCAATAATTCCAGCAGAACCCATTCTACCATCATCAGACATATAGATTTCACTTGCATTTAACGCAATAAAAGCACCTGCTGAAATAGCATCATTATTGATATAAGCTACTATTGGAATTGTGGAATCCTGCATCCTTTTCCCAATTTGAGTGGCAGCATCAACTGCTCCTCCAGGCGTATTTATTTCAAGAATAATGATATCTGCTCCTTTTTTCTCAGCATCACTAATCGAGCGATCAATAAATGCACTTAACCCTTTTTCGACCGTTTCTTCTAACGGTATGAAATAAGCGACTTGATCTGCGGTACTATAGCTTTTATTAGGCGTTAGCATAAGAATTAAAGGCAAAAGAATGATGGAAAGATACACAAACATTCTTATCTTTTTCATGATGTTCCCCCTTTCTTTTCAATTTGCGTACTCGGGTACTATGTTATACGTTTCAAGGTGAGATGTGGTTTCATTTTTAATACGTTTACCTTCATATTATTCATGGTAACTCTTGCCATTTATATGTATCCTCTGTGGTTCGGGGAAATATTCACACTCAAACCCTATCTTTTTCCCTTCAAAATGAAAAACACCTTACAAGATGTAAGGTGCTTTGGTTTAAGATAATTGCTGTTGAACAAGTTTGCTTACGAGACCGCCATCAGCCTTCCCTTTTACCTTTGGCATAATTGCAGCCATCACTTTGCCCATGTCAGCTTTTGAAGAAGCATTGACCTCTTGTACTGTTTCTTTTACAATCTCAACAACTTCCTCTTCGGATAATTGTTTTGGAAGGTATACCTCTAATATCTCAATTTCATTTTGAATTTTATTAACAAGATCTTCACGACCAGCGTTACTAAATTCTTGGAGGGAATCTTTACGTTGTTTTAGTTCACGAGTAAGAACCGTTAGTTCTGCTTCTTCTGATAGTTCACCGGTACTAAGCTTTATCCCCTCATTTTGAAGAGATGCTTTTACCATTCGAATAACAGATAGCTTATCTTTCTCCCTATTCTTCATCGCTGTTTTCATATCATTATTTAAACGCTCGAGAAGACTCATAAAACTACACCCTCTTTTAGAATTTACGCTTTCTAGCAGCTTCAGATTTCTTCTTACGCTTTACGCTAGGCTTTTCATAGAATTCGCGCTTTCTAGCTTCTTGTATAGTACCTGACTTAGATACAGTACGTTTGAAGCGGCGAAGAGCATCTTCAAGCGATTCGTTTTTACGAACGACCGTTTTTGACATTCTAATTCCCTCCCTCCGAAAACAACCACTAACATCTAATTAAGACACATGTTCTATTTCATTCTTTTAAGTATCGATAGGTAAATATCGCCTAAAAAATTAACATGTACTTTGATATTATAATATATGCATGTTTATTGGTCAACTGTAATTCACAATGGCGCATTAGAAATGCATGCATTACACAACTAGTTTTATCAAATTTTCTCCTGTTATTCTTAAGAAAATGCCCGTATATGATTAACAAGATTAAAAATGTGAAGTTGTCATTTTCATGCCACCTTGTCCATACAATGTGATAGAGGTGAGAATGAATGATTGAACTGATTTCACTATTTGCTGTATTTATTGCAATTTTTTTATTTGGAATGACTGTTATGCGGACAGGCTTATATAATCTTGCGGGTGACAAATTAAAGGTTTGGTTGATTCGGTTTACTGATAAACCGATAAAAGGATTGTTAACTGGAATGATAATCACAGCAATTATCCATAGCAGTTCTGCCGTCATGGTACTAGTTGTAGGATTAATCGCTACAGGGTATTTAACTTTTAAACAATCGATTGGAATTATACTAGGTGCGAATATCGGAACCACATTTACCGCCGAGATGATCACCTTTGATATTTTTGATTGGATTGTTCCCATTCTAATTATAGGTTTCTTATGTTTGTTTATTCGAAATCAACAAGTATTTAGTTTTGGTGCCTTTTTATTCGGGTTAGGTTGTATGTTCGTAGCAATGAATGGCTTTGAGCAACTCGCTAGACCTATCTCGCACTTCCCTTCCCTACATACTTTTTTTCAACATACGAATGAAAGCGCCCTGTTTGGCGTCGGAGTGGGGACAATTTTAACTTCTATCATTCAATCTAGTACGGCGACAACTGGAATCATTATGGGGTTTATGAATGAACAGCTATTAACTTTAAACGCGGGAATTGCTGTCTTACTTGGTGCTAATATCGGTACATGCATTACCGCATACATTGCTAGTATTGGCAGTAGACATGAAGCAAAATTGGCAGCCTATGCCCATATTTGGATCAATATTATTGGAGTGATTTTATTTTTCCCTTTTATTAACATACTTGGTCAGATAGCTATGGTATTAACCACCCACCCAGATGTTCAAATTGCACATGTAAGTTTAATTTTTAATGTACTCTCTTCACTTCTTTTTTTACCTTTTGTTGGCTTGTTAACGAAGTTTATATTAAAAGTACATAGGGTTGCATAAGAAAAGCTGGCCTTGGCCAGCTTTTATTTTAATAGTCCGAAGAACCAGTTAACCCATTCACAATTGCTACACCTGCACTAGCACCAATTCTTGTTGCTCCTGCTTCAATCATATCTTGGGTGCCTTTTACATCACGTACACCGCCAGAAGCTTTCACTCCAATATCTGGTCCCACTGTTTTACGCATTAATCGAATGTCTTCAACCGTAGCTCCCCCAGTTGAGAAACCAGTTGATGTCTTAACAAAATCTGCTCCTGCTTTAACTGCAAGTTCACAAGCTCTTACTTTTTCCTCATCAGTTAATAACGATGTTTCGATAATCACCTTGGTTAGAGCTTTTCCTTTTGCTGCTTCAACAACAGAACGAATGTCTCTTTCAACTAATTCGTCATTTTTGTCCTTAAGTGCACCGATATTGATGACCATATCTACTTCAGTTGCACCTTTTTCAATGGCATTTTTAGTTTCAAATGCTTTTGTTTCAGGAGTATTTGCTCCGAGAGGGAAACCAATAACCGTACAAACCTCTACTTCCGATCCTTTTAGGAGGCTAGCAGCAGTTTCAACCCATGTTGGATTTACACATACTGACATAAAGCCATATTCTTTAGCTTCTGCACAAAGTTTTTCAATTTGCGCTTTTGTCGTATCTGCTTTTAAAGCTGTATGATCAATCATCTTCGCAATATTCACCATTATGTATTTCTCCTTTATTATCAGTTGTACGTACCTCTAACATCATATCATTGTTGTAGCTGGTTGACTAGCACCTTCATATGTATATTATGTGATAAAAAAAAGAAGCTAATCCAAAGATTAACTTCTATATGTTTTGCTATTTATGCAGTCGTTCTCGCTTCTTCTTCAAGTGGAAGGTCATTTTCTATCTTTACAAATTGACCCTCGTTATAAGGATAGCCTGCTTTTGTAATTTTTACTTTTACAATTTTACCAATCATCTCTTCTGTTGCGTCAAACTTCACCTTGAGATAGTTGTCCGTATACCCAATATATTGACCGCTAGTTGGGTCCTCCTTGTCTATCTCCTCAGGGATGACTTCTAATACTTCGCCTTCATAATTAGACGCATATTCCTTGGCTAATTGATCGGAGAGAGAGATTAAACGGTGTACTCGTTCATTTTTAACTTCTTCATCAATTTGGTCTTCCATTCTTGCAGCTGGTGTTCCAGTTCGCTTAGAGTATGGGAAAACGTGTAATTCAGAGAATTTATGATCTTTAATAAAATTATATGTTTCCATAAATTCTTCTTCAGTTTCACCTGGGAAACCAACTATAACATCGGATGTAATTGCCAAACCAGGCAAGGCTTGTCGTAATTTCGTTAAACGTTCAGCAAAGAATTCCATCGTGTATTTACGTCTCATGCGTTTTAATACAGTGTTTGAACCGGACTGCAATGGGACATGAAGATGTCTTACAACCTTTGTTGACTTATCTAGCACTTCGATAATTTCATCGGTAATTTGACTAGCCTCAATAGAAGAAATTCGAATTCTTTTCAGACCGATAACTTTCGATTCAAGGTCGCGTAAAAGGGCAGCTAAATTGTAATCTTTCATATCTTCACCATAGCCACCAGTATGAATACCAGTTAGGACAATTTCTCTATACCCTGCATTCACAAGCTGCTGTGCTTGTTTAATTACCTCTTCAGGATCACGTGAACGCATTAATCCGCGTGCCCAAGGAATAATACAAAAAGTACAGAAGTTGTTGCAGCCCTCTTGAATTTTTAGGGATGCACGTGTACGGTCAGTAAACGCAGGAACATCAAGTTCCTCATACACACGTGTCTTCATAATATTACCAACGCCATTAATTGGTTTGCGCTCTTGTTGGTATTGCTCGATGTATTCAAGCATTTTCTTACGATCCTGTGTACCAACAACAATATCTACTCCAGGGATTGCCATTATTTCGGCCGGTGAGGTTTGGGCATAACACCCTGTAACACATATCACCGCATCCGGATTTTTTCGTATTGCTCTACGAATAACCTGTCTACTCTTTTTGTCCCCTGTATTTGTAACAGTACAAGTGTTAATAACATACACATCTGCAGTACTTTCAAATTCGGTACGCTCATAGCCCGATTCTTTAAAAAGCTGCCAAATGGCTTCTGTTTCATAATGATTTACTTTACATCCTAATGTATGGAATGCAACTAATGACATTATTGTCACCTCGCTAATTCAAAATGATATGATACAGCTGATAAAACATATAATGGGGCTGTCTCGGTACGTAAAATCCTTGGACCAAAGCTACATGAAATAAAATCATTCTCACTCAATGTAGTAACTTCTTTTTCAGTTAATCCACCTTCTGGACCAATCACAACGAAAAGAGATTCTCCATTTTTAAGTTGTGATAATACACGAGCAAGATGGGAACTTTCACCGCGCTTTGCATCTTCTTCGTACGCTACAATCTTGTATGTGAAGGATTGGCTAAAAGTAACTAATTCCCGAAAGGATAATGGAGTGTTAACCTTTGGTACCATCGCTCGGTGGGATTGCTCTGCCGCTTCCTTTGCAATTTTTTCCCAACGCTCGACCTTTTTTCGTCCTTTTTTTTCATCCCATTTCACAATAGAACGAGCCGCAACAAAAGGGACAAACTCAGATGCACCAAGCTCCGTCCCTTTTTGGATTACATATTCGAGCTTGTCCCCTTTTGGTAGTCCGCTTGCAATACACACCTTAATGGGGAGCTCATTTAAATTCTCTACCCATTCTACAACATTTGCCAAAACTGTATCATTGGTAATTTCAGTAATTGCACAAAGTGCTACTCTACCATTATAACAACAAAAAATAGAGTCTCCAACTGACATTCTCATAACTCTTGTTATATGGTGAACATCTTCACCAGTAATTGTGGCTTCTGTTTCGCTCATATGATTGACGAAATAACGTTGCATCTTTATTATTCCACCTTATTCGCTTTGCTTTCTAGCAATCATTGATACCCAGTCTTCCATGACAAGCACTTCTTCGATGATGAACCCAGATGCTAGAAGACTATCTTTTACTTCTTGTTTTTTCGTATTGATAATACCTGAGACAATGAAAGCTCCGTTCGGTTTCAGAATTTTTGACGCATCATCTGTAAAGCGAACAATAATCTCAGCAAGAATATTAGCCACAATGAGATCAACCGGACCTTCAATTTCATCAAGTAAATTATTTTGAGAGACTGTTACTACTTCATGTACCTTGTTTAGTTTGATATTAATCTTTGCACTTTCAACAGCCACCGTATCTAAATCTAACGCTTTGACATTACGTGCACCAAGCATTGCTGCTGCAATACTAAGCACCCCAGAACCGGTACCGACATCAATAATGGTATCTCCTTGATTAACTGTGCGCTCAAGGGCTTGAATACTCATAACAGTGGTTGGATGGGTACCTGTTCCAAACGCCATTCCAGGGTCTAATTCGATAATTAACTCATCACTATTAACAGGCTCGTAAATTTCCCATGTTGGGACAATCGTGAATTTTTCTGAAATTTTTACAGGATGATAGTACTTCTTCCAAGCCGTTGCCCATTCTTCTTCATGGACTTCACTAATTGTAACTTTATTATGGCCCAAATCTATATCAAAAAGCAGAAGGTTGTTAATGGCTTCTTTTATTGCATCAACGGTTTCTCCTAAAAAGCTATTGACTGGAAGATATGCTTTGACAATAACACCTTCTTCTGGGTAATCATCCGGATTAAGTTGGTAGATCTCACCAAAAACATCTTCACGTTCTTTGGTTAAGTCAAATGGATCTTCAATTACAACTCCACTTGCACCTGCTTCATGTAGTATGTTCGATACGGGCTCCACCGCCTCTTGTGTTGTGTGAATGCTAATTTCAGACCATTTCAAGTCTACCAACTCCAATCCAATATTATCAAATGCCCTATTCGCCTTTAAAAGCTCGCTTTACTTTCGCAAAAAAATTATCATGCTGTTCATCAGGAGCTTCGTTTCCGCTCATTTCTGAAAATTCACGGAGTAATTGTTTTTGTTTCTCCGTTAGTTTTGTTGGTGTGATGACACGAATACGAATGTGTTGGTCTCCTTGACCATATCCTCGTACGTTCGGGACACCTTTGCCACGCAGACGGAATTTTGTACCAGTTTGTGTACCCGCAGGAATTTTCAGTTTGACTTTACCGTGTAGAGTTGGTACCTCTATTTCATCACCTAATGCAGCCTGTGCAAAGGTTAACGGCATTTCACAATAGATATCATCTCCATCACGTTCGAAAAACTCATGGGATCGCACATGGAATACAACATATAAATCTCCAGGAGGCCCACCATTTACACCTGGCTCACCTTGACCAGATACACGAAGTTGTTGACCGTCATCGATACCAGCTGGGATTTTAACATGGATTTTTTTGCGTTTTTTCACTTTTCCAGAACCAGCACAGGTTGAACATTTATCCTTAATGAATTTACCTGTTCCGCTACAGTGATGACATACACGTCTATTCACAATTCTTCCAAAAGCAGTGTTTTGTTCTACATTGATTTGACCCGATCCACCACAGTGAGAACACGTTTCAGGTTTTGTTCCCGATTTTGCACCTGAACCGTGGCAGGTTGTACATTCTTCTTCTCTTGGAATTTCGATATCCGTTTCCTTACCGAAAACAGCTTCTTCGAAATTTAGTGTCATTGTATATTGTAAATCTGCCCCTTGACGTGGTGCGTTTGGATCTCTTCTTCTAGTTCCACCACCGAAGATCGAACTAAAGATATCTTCAAAACCAAAGCCTCCACCAAAGTCAGCACCACCACCAAAACCTCCAAAGCCTTGATTTGGATCGGTATGACCAAATTGGTCATAGTGGGCACGTTTGTTATCATCTGTTAACGTATCATACGCTTCTGTAATTTCCTTAAACTTTTCAGCAGCATCTGCTTCTTTATTGATATCGGGGTGATATTTTTTTGATAATTTTCGATATGCTTTTTTTATTTCATCTTTATTTGCACTTTTCGAAACCCCGAGTACCTCATAATAATCTCTTTTACTCATTAAATCCACTCCCGCATCATTCACATAAAGAATATTTTAACACTTATTTTTATGAAAAGACAATAATACTTGTTTATCCACCAGTGTTCGTAATTATCTAACTTTTCAATAGTTTAACAAACAAAAGGCCTTTGAACAAAAAAAGTCAAAGCCAAGACAGGCCTGACTTCGACTTTTTGTTACATTTAATTCTTCTTTTTTCGTAATTGTAAGACTGGCTTACTTTTTATCGTCGTTCACTTCTTCGAATTCAGCGTCTACAACATCATCATCTTGCTTAGCTTCTTGAGCACCTTCAGCACCTTGAGCAGATTGTGCCTGTTGCTGTGCTTGCTCATAAAGTTTCACTGAAAGCTGTTGAACGATTTCTTGAAGTGCATCCTTCTTTGTCTTGATTTCTTCAAGATCATTTTTCTCAATAGCTTGTTTTAAAGCATCTTTTGCTTCATTTGCTTTGTCAACTTCAGCAGCATCAACCTTACCTTCTAGGTCCTTAAGTGTTTTTTCTGTAGTAAACACTAATTGATCTGCTTCATTGCGAAGTTCAACTTCTTCTTTACGCTTTTTGTCAGCCTCAGCATTTTCTTCAGCCTCACGTACCATACGTTCAACTTCATCGTCAGACAGACCTGAAGATGATTGAATTGTAATAGCTTGCTCCTTGTTAGTACCTAGATCTTTTGCACGAACATTCACAATACCGTTTTTATCGATATCGAATGTTACTTCAATTTGTGGTACACCACGTGGTGCTGGTGGAATGTCAGTTAATTGGAAACGACCCAATGTTTTGTTGTCGGCAGCCATCTGACGCTCACCTTGAAGTACATGGATATCAACAGCTGTTTGATTATCTGCAGCAGTTGAGAATGTTTGTGACTTACTTGTTGGGATTGTTGTATTACGATCGATTAAGCGAGTAAATACTCCACCCATTGTCTCAATACCAAGTGATAATGGTGTTACGTCTAAAAGAACTACGTCTTTAACATCCCCGGTTAATACTCCACCCTGGATAGCGGCACCTAAAGCAACTACTTCGTCTGGGTTAACACCTTTATGTGGTTCTTTACCAATTTCTTTTTTAATTGCATCTTGTACAGCCGGAATACGAGTTGATCCTCCAACAAGGATGACCTTGTCGATTTCACTAGCTGAAAGACCAGCATCTTGAAGTGCACGACGAGTTGGTCCCATTGTACGCTCAACAAGTCCTGCTGAAATTTCATCAAATTTAGCACGAGTTAAGTTCACTTCTAAGTGAAGTGGTCCAGCTTCTCCTGCAGTAATGAAAGGAAGTGAAATTTGTGTAGAAGTTACACCAGATAAGTCCTTCTTCGCTTTTTCAGCAGCATCCTTTAAGCGTTGTAATGCCATTTTATCTTTTGAAAGATCAATTCCATTCTCTTTTTTGAATTAGTCTACTAAATAATCGATAATTACTTGGTCAAAGTCATCTCCACCAAGACGATTGTCACCAGCTGTTGACTTAACCTCGAATACTCCATCTCCAAGCTCAAGGATGGAAACGTCGAAAGTTCCTCCACCAAGGTCATATACAAGGATTGTTTGATCTTCATCAGTTTTATCTAATCCATATGCAAGCGCAGCTGCAGTTGGCTCGTTAATGATACGTTCAACTTCAAGACCAGCAATTCGACCTGCATCTTTCGTTGCTTGACGCTCAGCGTCATTAAAGTAAGCAGGAACAGTGATTACTGCCTTTGTTACCTTTTCTCCAAGGTATTCTTCTGCATAGGATTTAAAGTATTGAAGTAAAATAGCAGATACTTCTTGTGGAGTATATTGCTTACCTTCAATTTCAGTTTTGTAATCTGTACCCATATGACGTTTGATTGACATAATCGTGTTTGGATTAGTGATTGCTTGACGTTTAGCAACTTCCCCTACTTGTCTTTCCCCATTTTTAAAAGAAACAACAGATGGGGTTGTGCGGTTACCTTCTGGGTTCGGAATGACTTTCGGTTCTCCACCCTCCATTACAGCCACACATGAGTTTGTTGTACCTAAATCTATACCAATGATTTTACTCATAATAAAACCTCCTTAATTTACAAAACTTGGATTTATCCAAATGTCTAGCTCCAGGTGCCATCACCTCGAGGTCATAAGCCAAACGCTTCTAAAGGTAAAAGGCACCTTCTGAAAGCAGCTGTCTTATGCTTGTCGGCTAAAACTGCGCACCTTGCGCTTTTCGTTATTCATTTACCTTCACCATTGAAGGTCGTAGTACTCTATCTTTTAGTTTATATCCTTTTTGGAACTCTTCTAGAACCACATTTGGTTCTGAATCAGGCTCACTTACTTGCATAACAGCTTGATGCACATTTGGATCAAATTGTGTTCCAACAGCCTCAATCGCTTCTACGCCTTCTTTATTCAAGGCATCAATGATACTGCGGTAAACCATCTCTACACCTTGAATAATTGATTTTGATTGGTCATTTGTAGCTTCTATTTGAAGTGCCCGTTCAAAATTATCAAGAGCTGGCAACAAATCACTCACAAGACTTTGAGCTCTATATGTAGCAGCTGTTTCTTGATCTAAGCGAGCACGTCTCTTAAAGTTTTCAAAGTCGGCAACTTGGCGAAGTATGCGGTTTTCTGCCTCCTCAAGCTTAGCTTCAAGTTCTGCAATTCTTTCATTGGCTTTCGAAAGTTCAGCCTTCACATCTTCCTCTTGTTCTTCGATTATTTCTGCTTCAGCCTGTTCAATCGTTTCTACCACGTCTTGTTCAACGTTTGTTTCATCCACTTCAATTTCCTCTTTTATTACGTCTTTCTCGTTAGCCAATACACTCACCTCCCTCAAAGTAAAGTAATCATTTATTAAAATTCTTTTATGTATTAGAGGGCAAGTTTACCCTCTATTAAATATGGCCACTGCTATTCAATTTGATACAGTTTTGTCAGCACCTTTGAATAATCCTGACTCATATGCTGCAGCAAGGAAATAACACGCGAATATTCCATTCTTGTTGGACCCAGAATTGCAATCGACCCAAGATGTTCATTACCGACAGAATATGTTGCAGTAATTAAGCTACAGTCATTCATGGCTATATTGTCGTTTTCATGACCAATTTTAATGTTGATTCCCGCTTTGTTTGTTCGTAATAGTCTAGAGAATTCGTGTTCACTTTCTATCATAGTCAATAATGACCGAACTTTTTCGATATCATGGAATTCAGGTTGGCTTAACATATTTGCTTTTCCACCAATAAAGATTCTTTCTTCAGTTTGAAGATTGAGGGTCTTATCTAAAACATTGATAACCATATCATAATTTCTAATATTGGTTTTTAATAGCTGCGCAACCTCTTTATAAATCTTGTTTTTTAAATCAGTCAATGGAACTCCAACTAGTCGCTCATTTAAAATATTTACCATTTTTTCTATATCGCTCGGGTCAATAGACTCTGGAAATGAAATGGTTCGGTTCTCCACATGTCCATTATCCGTGACGATAATAGCAACTGCCGTTTCATTGTTAATTGGAACTATTTGTAGCTTCTTAACCTTGTTTTCTTTAAATGCTGGTCCTAAAACAATAGACGTATAATTCGTTAGATCAGATAATATCTGTGCTGACTTCTGGACAATTTTTTCAAGCTCGTAAATTTTTTCAGCAAAAATCGACGTTAACTCTTGCTTATCTTGAATAGAAAGTCGACTAGGTGATAATAAATGATCCACATAATACCTGTAGCCTTTTTCAGATGGAACTCTACCAGATGAACTGTGAGTTTTCTCAATAAAACCTAACTCTTCTAGATCTGCCATTTCATTGCGAATAGTTGCTGAGCTAAACACAATCCCATCCTTTTTCGACAATGTTCTTGATCCTACTGGCTGTGCAGATCTAATAAAGTCATCAATGATTACTTGAAGAATTAATAGCTGACGATCTGTTAGCAAGGAACATCACCTCTGTTAGCACTCCTGAACTGTGAGTGCTAATTCTATAATTAAATTACCAAATACGATTGCCATTGTCAACGATTTAACTCTTAATATCTCGATAATATCTTCACAGTAAAAATGCTTGAAATACTTCGTTTCCGAGAAACTTTCCATTATGTGTTAATCGAATATAATGCTCTTTCTCCTCAAGCAAACCTTTTGCTTTCTGTTCATTAATTTGTTCTCCAAAAACGTCAAAAATACTTACTGAAAATTTTTCTAGGAAATGCGGAATCGATACTCCCTTTGTTTTTCGCAAACCTAAAAAGAGCTCTTCCTCCATCATTTCTTGCTTTGTTACATCATGAGTTTCGACATAGGGGAAGCCCTTTTCATCAATAGCTTTCATATACTTCTTGATTGGTCCGGCGTTTGAAATCCGCTGTCCACCAACATAACTGTGAGCACCCGCTCCAATTCCATAGTATTCTTCATTATTCCAATAAGTAAGATTATGACGACTTTCAAACCCTACTTTTGAAAAGTTGCTAATTTCATATTGGTGGAAACCATGTGTCTGCATCTCTGTCATTAATCGTTCATACATGATTGCCTCATTTTCCTGACTAGGAAGACGTAGCTTTCCTTTTCTCATTAAATTATAAAATACTGTTTTAGGTTCAATTATGAGCGAATAGGCAGACACGTGCTCAACATCTAAAGAAAAGGCTAAATCAAGAGATTCTTGAAAGCTCTCAATCGTTTGATGGGGAAGAGCATACATTAAATCTATGCTTATATTGTTAAATCCAACATGTTTCGCCAATTCAATTGTATGAAACACATCCTTCCGGCGATGTGTTCTTCCAATTCCTTTAAGTAGCTCGTCATCAAAAGTTTGCACACCAAAACTAATGCGATTAACGCCATAGTCAAGTAATAATTTTAATTTATCTTCAGTCAAGTCTCCAGGATTCGCCTCAAATGTATATTCCATTGTTTGCTCTCTAGGGTGTAAATAGTTATTAATGCTTGATAGAAATGTTTCTAGTTGGTTAATGTTAAGAACTGTAGGTGTCCCACCACCAACGAATATTGATTTAAAACTAGAAGGAGGGTTCGCTTCAACCGTATTTTTCATTTCTCTATCCATGTATTGGAGGTATTCGTCAACGGGCTGCCCTTTTAGAAATACTTTATTAAAATCACAATAGTGACAGATCTGTTCACAAAAAGGAATGTGAAGGTATGCTGCTTGTACCAAATAATCACTTCTTTCTACTAGTCGATGTCAAAAAAGATGACCTTTTTTGAACACGTTTTACAATACGGAAAAACCGCAGAATCGTCTGCGGTATCCTATTACTACTTGTCGTCCATTTTTAATACTGCCATGAATGCCTCTTGAGGTACTTCAACTGAGCCGACTTGTTTCATTCGTTTCTTACCTTCTTTTTGTTTTTCAAGAAGCTTACGTTTACGTGAAATGTCCCCACCATAACATTTAGCTAATACGTTTTTGCGTATTGCTTTTATCGTAGAACGTGCGATGATTTTCTGACCAACAGCCGCTTGTACAGGCACTTCAAATTGCTGCCTCGGAATTAATTCCTTCAGCTTTTCTACGATTAGCTTTCCTCGATCATATGCGGAATCTCTATGAACAATAAATGATAGAGCATCAACTTTTTCAGCATTTAATAAGATATCCATTTTCACAAGCTTAGATGGCTTGTAACCAATTAGTTCATAATCAAATGAGGCATAGCCCTTTGTATTTGATTTTAATTGATCAAAGAAATCATATACGATTTCTGCAAGTGGAATTTCGTAAACAATACTCACTCGATTTTCATCTAGGTATTGCATATCAATGAAGTTACCGCGTTTGTTTTGACATAATTCCATTACTGCACCAACATAATCGTTTGGAACCATCATGGTTGCTTTTACGTATGGCTCTTCGATTCTATCGATTTTTTGCGGATCTGGCATATCAGATGGGTTGTCAATTTTCAAATCTGTCCCGTCTGTTAAAAATACATCATAGATAACACTTGGCGCAGTTGTGATTAAATCGATTTTAAACTCTCTCTCGATTCTCTCTTGAATAATTTCCATATGCAACAAGCCTAAGAAACCACAACGGAAACCAAAGCCTAACGCCTGAGATGTTTCAGGTTCAAATTGCAATGCTGCATCATTTAATTCAAGTTTTTCTAAAGCCTCACGCAAATCATTATATTTTGCTGTATCAATTGGATACAATCCACAGAACACCATAGGATTAAGTCGTCTGTATCCTGGTAGTGGCTCTGTAGCTCCGTTTTTTGCATTTGTAATAGTATCCCCTACGCGTGTATCGCCAACATTTTTTATTGCTGCAGTTAGGAAACCAACATCCCCAACAGTTAACTCTTCCTGAAGGGTTGCGCGAGGTGTAAATACGCCTGCTTCAATTACTTCAAACTCCTTACCTGTTGCCATCATTTTTATTTTGTCACCAGGTCGGATTGTGCCGTCAACAACACGGATATAAGCTACAACACCACGGTATGGATCGTATACAGAGTCAAAGATTAGAGCTTTTAGAGGGGCTTCAGGATCACCTTGTGGTGCAGGAACTTTCTCAACAACCTGCTCTAGTATCTCTTCTATTCCAATTCCCGCTTTAGCAGATGCTAAAACTGCCTCTGATGCATCAAGCCCGATTACATCTTCAACTTCCTGTCTAACTCGTTCAGGGTCTGCACTTGGTAAATCGATTTTATTAATAACTGGCAGAATCTCAAGGTCATTATCTAGAGCAAGATACACATTCGCTAGAGTTTGAGCCTCAATACCCTGTGCTGCGTCAACAACGAGTACAGCACCTTCACACGCAGCTAGACTTCGTGAAACTTCGTATGTAAAGTCGACATGTCCCGGGGTGTCAATCAGGTGGAAAATATACTCTTCTCCATCCTTCGCCTTATATTTTAATTGTACTGCGTTTAGTTTGATCGTAATGCCACGTTCTCTTTCTAAGTCCATGGAGTCTAGCAATTGTTCTTTCATTTCACGATGGGTCAACGCATTTGTTTTTTCAAGAATGCGGTCCGCCAAAGTAGATTTACCATGGTCTATATGAGCAATAATTGAAAAATTTCGAATCCTAGATTGTCTACTACGTCTCTCTTCTTGGTTCATTAAAAAATCCTCCTGATACGAAAAGCGCAAGCGCCTAAATTAGCGAATCGTCTACTAAATGCTGCTACTATTATGTAGCATACATAGACGTCTGCACATCTTTGTGCAAGTCCGACAAGCGCTGGAGCTGGACCATATATTTAATTTTAGCATTCCAGACTTTATAAAAAATTATAAAACTACACTAGATTAGATTATACAGAACTCTTTTCTCACATTCAATTAGGAAAAAATGCGTGCGAAAATTGAAATAGAGTCTGCCGTCTGGCAAACTCTACTTACTAAAGTTTATCAAGGAGTGCTCCGATTCCATTTCCAATGGCATTCATGATTTTTTCAAAGAGTGCACTTATCCCATTTCCAAGTTTTTCACCTATGCTCGAAAAAAAGTTAAAGGCTTCTACTTCTTCTAGCTGTTTTTGTTTTTGTTCTAAATCATGACTTGTCACTTTGCGCCCCAATACGGACGCTTCGACTTCACCGTCATTATCGGTGATATGAAAAGCCCCTTGAAGAGAGGGGTCATTATAGCCCCTCATTTTCTTCATCCCTTCATTTGCTTGCTGCATCCCGATTAGGACTCCCAGAAGGAGGACCGTGACAATCAAGAAACATTTCATCATGAATTTAGCCATTGGAATTACTCCCTTTATTTTACTCTTGCGGTACATGCTTAGCGGTTTTTCTGACGGGCATGTACCTTAAGACCTTTCTTGCGGTACACCCTCACTCATTTTTCTTCCGAGCATGTACCTTGAGACCTTCTTGTGGTACACGCTCATCCATTTTTCTTCCGAGCATGTACCTTGAGATGCCTTCCGAAGTCATAGAAGATACCCAAAATTGTATACAACACTATTCTCTTTCCGTTTCATTTGCATTCACTTTTTCAGCTTGCCAATAGTACTCTGCGAGGGCATCTGCAACAGCTGCTGCTGTTCGGCGTAGTTCTTCGAAGTTATTATCTACCCCACCAAATTCAATAAGCATGGCATTTTCAGATTTATCTTGGTTATATACTCCATTATTGCCAGCTCCGCCCTGACCTATTACACCTCTACTTAATCCAGGATATTTTTCTTGTAAAATCTCATGTAATTCTTTAGCGAGCGCGGAGTTTTTCTCATACTGATGATTGTCAGTACCAACAATAAATGCTATTTTCGCATACGTTTTCCCGTTTATTGTGATTGTTGTTTTATCTTTTCGATGGGCATCACGATGAATGTCGATAAAATAATTCAGGTCACGATTACTACTCATCGCACTTGCAAAGATTTCTCCGGATGCTTGATATGATTGATAGTAATTGTATCCTTTAGATTTTAAATACTTATCCATATTTGTCTTATCGATTTCTGCACCAATACCTCGTGCTTCTAATTCTTGGCCCAGCATTTCCCCAACTTTTGTTACGTTCACTTCAGGATGCCTAGCATTATTTGCATTGGTCGTATCCACACCTTTTAAATGTGGAAAATAGGCTTCCGAGGAATGGGTGTGATAGATGTAGGCTACTTTTTTATCTCCGGTTGTCATCGTTGGCGGAGGAACAGGTGCCGTTGGTTTTTCAGCTTGATCTACATTTTGAGTAGCAATTTGTCTTTCATCTAGTAAAACATCCAAAGGGGGTGGTGACTCTATTGGCATATTCGTGTAGTTCGTCCCTTCACCTGCTACTAGTATTTTCCCATCAAACATTGAAAACCCTGGTAGTTCTCGACCCAAAAAACTCCTAGGATCGTCCAGAGATAAATTGGTAGCAACTTTAATCACGGCCCCAAAATAGTCAGGTTTTGTAGTTGATTCAGGCAGCCCCTGTACAAAATAGTGATTTTCGTATCCCAATAGATGAACAAGTGCTTCTCCAGAAAGGTTTGTTGCCACGTTACTGATGGAAGAGGAACTGATTCTATACTCCGGCTTAAGAGAGACAATTGCTCCCGTGATTGTAAACAATAGGATAAAACTAAAAATGAGGAATAGAATCCCTTTTACAACACTAGAACCTTGAATTGAGATCATCATTCCTTGAGATCGAAAACTTTTCATATTCTACCTCCTCAATGTCTGTCTATCATATTGATATGTACAAACAAGAGTTGGTAGAACTGATTTAATAGATTTCATTTTTCAAATTTAATGTGTGTATGCACCTGAATTGTCTTGGTCAATTTCACTGTGCAAGGCTGTGTTTAGACCGCTAGCTATGACGTTAGCCATGTCTTCGATAAAGACGTCAACTTCTTTTGGGGTGACCATTAAGTTATGGCCAAGAGGTGATAACACTTCATGAATGAGCTTTCTTTTTTCCTCTTCTGGTAGGGTCCCAACAATTCCCATGAATGTATTTCTTTCTTCTTCACCTGGCAAATCATCATCTGTTAGAACCTTCTTTTCACCAAAACTCATCCCCGCAGGTATAAGAGAACGTGAAGGCTTGTCTCCTTCCTTAAGTTCTCTACCAAAATGTTTTAAAATAAAATCAATTGCACCACTTGTAATAGAAACCGCATCAACTACTGTCGGAATTCCAATCGCAATAACAGGAATACCTAACGTATCTATACTAAGTTCCTTTCTTTTATTGCCAACTCCTGATCCAGGATGTATACCTGTATCAGAAATTTGAATAGTAGAATTCACCCGCTCAACCGAACGTGCCGCTAATGCATCTATTGCAATGACAAAGTCTGGCTTTGATTTTTCAATCACACCGTAAATAATGTCACTTGTTTCAATACCTGTTAACCCCATTACCCCTGGTGCGATTGCACTCACAGAGCGAAACCCTTCCTGAACATTTTCCGGTTGAAGTTGAAAGAGATGTCTTGTGATCACTAGGTTTTCAACCGCTAATGGTCCAAGTGCATCCGGGGTAACATTCCAGTTTCCTAACCCAACAACAAGACAACTTGCCTCTTTGCCAATTCCTAGCTTTGATAAAAAGTGGCTAAATTCCTTTGCAAATACTTTTTGAACTTTCTCTTGTAGCTCGGAATCTTTTTGGCGTATGCCTTGAACTTCTAAAGTTAAATAATTTCCTTTTTTCTTACCGATAGCATTTGCGCCTTCTTCGGTAATTTCAACCGTAGAAATGGTAATACCGTCTTCTTGTCTTTCTTTTATAATTACACCCTCGATATCGGAAACAGGTTGTTGATCTTCTTTTAAAGATTTATTGCGTTCCTCGACTGCCATCGCACTAGCTTCAATTGCTAGGTCAGTACGTACTGAATAATTGGATAAATCTAGTTGTTCTCCCAATCCAAAAACCTCCATTTTTCACATAGTATCTATAGCTTTGCCCCTAAATATGTGGTTCATGCAATTTTTATCACGTTCGGAAATAGATTGGTATTGCATTCTCGCAGTCAATTTGATAGAATAACTTTTGTTGTAACATCAGAGTATCAAAGACCGTATTTGAGATCATTAAACGAAGGAAAACTTTAAAAACCAATGTTTTCAACCATATTCGTAAATGATTGATCGTGTTAGATCATCTTGATATTCGCAGGAGGTGAAAGTATGCCAAATATTAAATCAGCTATCAAACGTGTAAAAACTAGTGATGAAAGCCGTGCACATAACGCAACTGTTAAGTCTGCAATGCGTACTGCTATTAAAAACTTCGAAGCTACAGTTGCTAACAACGACGCTGAAAATGCGAAAGCAGCTTATGTTACTGCTTCAAGCAAGCTTGACAAAGCAGCTCGTAAAGGTCTTATCCATAAAAATGTTGCTGACCGTCAAAAATCTCGTCTAGCTAAAAAACTTAACGAGGTTAACGCATAATAAATAAACGACTCGCTTTGAGTCGTTTTTTTTGCCCTTCCTAGACGAATCGGCTCCATATTAACAGCCATGCTTGTCAAAAGCATGGCTTTTTCTTACCTAAAAATTGGATCCTTTATTTAGCTAATTGCATAATAAATAATTCAAGAATCAATTGTTTGTCTTTTTTCCCGTTTTTCATTTCGTAATCTGCCTCAGCCAGCTGATTAATAATATTTAAGAGCTCCTCTTGTGAAAATAAATTTGCTTGTCCACTAGCAAGCTTTACTCGGAATGGATGGACCTTTAAATTTCCAGCCATTTGTTGTTGTCCATACCCTTGTCTGGAAAGTTCCTTTACATGAAAAATCAATCGAAATTGCGTCGCAAGTAATGATAGGATTTTTATCGGTTCTTCATTGTTTTGTAACAGATCATAAAAAATTCGTAATGCCTCATCTAGTTTACGATTAACGACCTTATCAATTAATGAGAAAATATTTTGCTCCAAGGATCTTGCTACAAGTAATTTCACAGTTTCCTCTGTTATCTCATCATTTCCACCGACACCGAGATATAAAGACATCTTATCTATTTCCTGGGTGATGTTCATAAGATTTGTCCCAGCAACCTGCAACAACTCCTGAATGGCAGAAGGGCTTATCGTAACCCCATTCTGGGTTGCTCTACTCGTTATCCAGCTATGTAAGTCTTTTTCAGACAATGTATTAACAGTTAATATTTCCGCGTTTGCCTTTAGCTGCTTAACAATCTTTTTTCGCTCATCCAATTTTTCATATGGAGCGGTAAACACAAGGATTGTAAAAGGTGCTGGGCTTTTTAAATAATTTTCAAGTACAGATACATTATGCTCGACCTTTTCCTTATTTCGATCAGAAGTTAGGAAGTTTGGATTTTGTAAAATAACAAGTCGTTTCTCTCCCATAAAAGGAAGCGTTTCAGCGTCGGCTAATGCAATTTCAACAGGTGTTTCTTCTAAATCAAACACGGATAGATTAAAGTCTTTTTCTTCCTCTTCGATGCTATATTTAACTAATAATTCTTTTGTTTCTTGAATTAAAAAACTTTCTGTTCCATGTAATAAATATACAGGTGCGAACTGTTTTTTCTTAATTTTTTTCCAAAGTTCCAAGTTCATATAATTCCCTCTCCACTGTAAGCCATCTTATTCAATGGTATCGGGAAAACGTGTAATTTTCAACTGCGTAGCAAAATTTTAATATCCACCTGTTGCGATAAATAGTAAAAGGGAATTGGTCGAATACCAATTCCCAATCTATAGAAACATTACCAAACAAGCCCCAGGTATCTTGCTCAGTAATGATTATTTGTAATCGATCTATTGCAAGGACTTTGTCTTATGTACTATTAGGATTTACTTTGTTTTTTGAACTATTTGTGACAAGTGTTGTTAATACAGGAAGAGTATCGGATAATAGGGGAAAAAGGGTTATTCAATCTTTTGGTCTTTGTTATACTTATAGAGGTTATTACTTTTATTTGTAAAAACAAAACCAACATTTAAAAGGAATTATAGATTTTTTTGAGTAGTTAGGCTATACTATAACTGTTTAGGAGGGGTTAGGCATGAATGAATTTGAAAAGAATATTAAAAACACGCGAAATGACGTAATTGATGCTGGAGTGGCATTTGTTGTTTCTTTTGGCTTCTTCGCTACAATTTTCATTATTGCATCCTTAATTAAGATAATTGGAGCTTAATCCAGACAGATACATACACTGTCAAACACTGGGACTGCCTAATTCGAGGCAGTCTCTTTTCGTTCTACCCTATCTTATGGAATAATGGTCTTAAAGGTTCCGGAATTTTTTAAAAACCGATATTGGATTGCACCATTTTTATCCGTTCGAAAAACCTTAATATCCTCTTCTTCGAATCGAGTAATAACGGTTGGATGTGGATGGTTAAACCGATTATTTTCACCAACTGGGATAAGCGCAAATGTTGGTTTCAATAATTGGATAAAATTATTTGTTGACGATGTATGACTTCCATGATGCCCTACCTTCAAAACATCTGCCCTAAGGTTTTTATAGGTTCTGACAAGATCAGCCTCTCCACTTGTTTCCGTATCACCTGTGAATAACCATCGTAAGCCACCAAGCTCTGTAAAAAGGATAATCGAGTTTTCATTTTCCTTCATTTCGTTCCCCTTAGGTGCAAGAACATGAAAGATATAATTACTATCCTGCCATTTTTGGCCACGTTTGACTTCATTTATGTGAATCCCTTTTATAATTGCAAGCTTCTTCAACTTAGCTTCCTGTGGCGTATCCTTCTTGTTGACCCCAAGGACAATTTCGTTTACTTTTATCGTTTCAATTAGACCTTCGGCACCGCCAATATGGTCTTGGTCTCCATGTGTAATAATAAGTTTGTCCAAACCACGTACTCCTCTAGATTTAAGAAAGGGAATAATGATATCGGCGGTTGAAAATTCTTTCCTTCTTTTTCTCCATTCATCTTGGTTAAATTGAAGTATGCCGCCGGTATCAATTAAATAGACTCCCTTTCGATATGGAAGTTCAATAAATATACTATCCCCTTGACCAACGTCCAACATCGTCACTTCCCCATAAGGATTAATGTATGGCAGTATAAAATGAAAAAATAGAACGAAGAGTGGTGCCAAAATTGCCTTTTGTCTAATGGACTTTTTCTTCTCCCAACTTACTAAAAAATAGAAGATAGCTCCACAATACAAAAGCATTAATATAAAACCCGGTTTCCCAAGAGTTAGGACTGAGAAGGAAGAGTCTGATACCCAAAGTGTGGCTCTATTTAACATCTCAAGTAACCACGAGAGTAGAACAGCCAGTAGCTGGCCGGCCGGGGCAAAAACTGCGAGTAAAATGACAGTCAGTAAAGCGAATGGTAGAACAACTATCGAATATAAAGGGACGAATATCATATTTAGAGGCAAACTTAACAACGAAAATTCATAAAAGTGGAAGAGTATAATCGGTAGAGAAGCAATCTGCGATAATAGAGAAACGACAAATAAAGATGCAAGCGCATTAGAATATTGGTTGAAAATAGCTCTTGAAGAGAGAATAAGAGAAGCGCTTACTATGAAGGATAATTGAAAACCAATATTGACTAAAAAGTAAGGATTTACAGCAAGCATACATAAACAAGCAAAACTGATGACATCAAGCATACTACTTTTTTTCCACCACATAATACTTGCTAATAATAACATTGTCATTGTTACTGAGCGGATAACTGAAGGAGATCCACCTGCAATTAGAATGTAAGCTGGAAGTAAGCACAACAGAAGAATGGCTGTAGACTCTCGTGTCATCCCAAACCGAATACATAAAAAATATACCATCCCTGTCATCAAACTAACATGGAGTCCTGAAATGGCTAGTAAATGAATTAACCCAAGTGATTGATAAGAATTTGTAATTTCACCTTCTATATTTGTTCTTTCTCCATATATCAATGCCTGAATAATCCCAGCATTTGAACCTTTAAAATGGGAATCAATATGCTCAATACCAGCTTCCCTAATATTCAATAGAAGGCGATTTACAGACCATTTCCCCCCTGAAATACAGTTATCCTGTGATATGGAGTTTGTTGTAAAAATCCAATGAATATTTTTTGTATATAAAAAACTTTTATAGCTAAAAGAATGTGGATTTCGCGCTATCTGTGGCTCTTTAAGTGATCCTTCAAAGGTGCAAATCTGCCCGATTGTAAAAACGGAACCTAGGTGATGTTTTTCAGCTTGTGTTTCGATGTAATAGACTAACAAAACTTTTTCGTCCTCTGCCGTGCTTACGATTACCGATAGCTTATCACCATTAATATCTGGGGTTTCTATTATTTCAGCATGAATTTCAGTTGTAGCAGGAGGTAATTTTGTATGATTGTTCGAATCGGTTAGTATGAATAAATACATGAAGGTAAATAAAGTTAGAATACTGAGGATAACGAGTGAGAGATGATGACGAAGAATGATAAATCCTATTAAGAGTAGTGTGAGAAAAACAACAAACCAAGAATAAGAAGTATAAGGGACTAAAATTCCGAAAACTGCAGAGAAAGCTAGAAATATTAGTTTTCCTTCTACATAGCCCCTGTACTTCCTTATTACCTCAACTAATTGTTGAAAATAATGTCGCTGCTTGTTCACGTATTGCCTTTATCTCGTTATCATCTATACCTGACTCTGTTATTTTCCCGATTAAATCATTTACGAATTCTAACTTTTCTTTCGAGTTCAGATCAATTACCATTTCCTCGAGAGGAACTTTTTCAACCCTTACTTTCGATTCTTCCAACATTTTTATCCCATATGGATGGTTTTTATAGTCCTCGGCGTAATAGACCACCTTAATTCCAGCCTGGATAATCGCTTTTGTACATTGAAGGCATGGAAAATGTGTAACATAAATTTCCGCATTTTCTGTGGGCACTCCAAATTTTGCGCACTGTAATAGAGCATTCATCTCAGCATGAACAGTTCTTATACAATGATTATCTACAACATAACAGCCTTCATCAATACAATGTGTTCCTCCTGAAACGGAGCCATTGTACCCTCCCGCAATAATTCGTTTATCTCTAACGATTGTTGCTCCAACTGTAAGTCGCGTACAAGTACTTCTTAATGCAAGCAAATGGCTTTGAGCCATAAAGTATTGATCCCATTTTATTCTGTTCAAATCTTCCCCATCCCTTCAACAAAATCTTACAATTATTTTATCGGTTTACTCCACAACCCGTCAATTCAAATCTTGTACAGTTTCGGATGTCCACATCAATTCAATGTAAGTTCATCCTTTATCTTTTCAAAAGACTTTTCTCCAATCCCATTTACTTGAAGTAAATCCTCTAGCTGTTTAAATGGTCCATTCTCATCCCGGTAAGCAAGTATCGTTGCCGCTTTGGCTGGACCAATACCTGAAAGTGTTTCAAGTTCTGCCTGGGTCGCTTTGTTAAGTGAGACCTTCCCCTTGTCTTTTTGTAATAGTTCAGTTGATTCCACCTCAAGGATTTCTCCTTGTGTGGGGACATAAATGACCATCTCGTCTTCAACCCGCTCTGCCAGATTCACTTGCCTTACGTTTGCCTCCTCTGTAAATCCTCCAGCCTTATCGATAACATCCTTAACCCTCATCCCTTCCTGTGCCTCAACTACCCCCTCATAATGAACAGCACCTTTTATATCCACAAGTATCGTCTTGACCACTTCCTCAACGACAACCCCTTCCTCTATTTCAATTTCTGATGTTAGATTATCCTCGATTTTTAATTCTGCCTTAGGTTCTTTTCCGAATGTATGATAAAACACAAGAAACATTAGGAGACAACCACCACAAATCATCAATATTAATTTTATTCTTTTATCTCTGAGACTCACGATATATTTCTTCCTTTCTTTGCACTGACGTAAAAACTATTCATATTTGGGTCTAGAAAAACATATTGTGTTAGGAGAATAGTCTGTAAAGGAGGGACGATCTTGAATATAGGGTTTATCGGTACAGGAAATATGGGGAAAATTTTAATAGAGTCTTTTGTAGAATCTCTTGCTGTTCCGCCTTCAAAAATTACCATTACAAATCGTACAATAGAAAAAGCTATAGCCATTAAGAACTCCTTGCCAGATATAACGGTTGCAGCGACAAATGAAGATGTTGTAAAAGGTTCTGATTTGATTTTTATTTGCGTGAAACCTTTAGAAATTCACCCCCTTTTACACCAATTATCTTCTGCCCTAACGAGTAATAAATGTATCGTTTCAATCACAAGTCCGATTTCCGTTGAACAACTCGAGGCTATTGTCAGTTGTCAGGTTGCGCGGATCATTCCAAGTATTACAAATCGAGCTCTATCAGGTGTCTCCTTATTCACTTTTGGCGGGAGCATCAGCAACAGGTATAAGGAATATTTAGCTTTTCTATTTGAACAGATTTCAACCCCTGTTCACATAAATAACGACATCACACGAGTAGCCTCAGATATCGTTAGCTGTGGTCCTGCTTTTTTCACCTATTTGTTAAGACGATTTGTATATGCGGCTGTTAGTGAAACCAAAATTACAGAGGAACAGGCAACCGTTTTAGCAAGTGAGATGATTGTTGGAATGGGAAAATTACTTGAGAAGGAATTGTATACATTACCGACTCTCCAGGAGAAAGTCTGTGTAAAAGGTGGTGTAACTGGAGAAGGCATCAAAGCAATGGAAGAGCATATTGGTGAGTTATTTGAAGAATTAATTAGGAGTACCCATAGAAAATTTGATGAGGATATATCTGAGGTGAATGAACAATTCAACGAAACGCCATCTCGATAAATATAGCACGTTACTTCCTAAATAGGAATACCTATTATTTGAATAATTAAAATGAAAGGGACAGCTTATGCTGCCCCTCTATTTCGTTACAGTAAATAATATTCGCTCCGATGTTTCCTGTGGTACTTCAGTGAAGTCAGCTATTATTTCTTGTACATTAAACCCAATTTCCTCAAGCCAGGTACGATATGTCTCTATTGGAAAGGTTCGCTGTTCGTGGAACTCGTCAAACCTAGCGTAATCATCATTATGTTCATTTTTTACAAAAAAAGATAACTCATGCTCCACACTGTGTCGATGTGCCCCCGCAAAGCAATTCCAAATAAAGCTCACATTCTCATCACTGCTTACAAAGGGACCATCTAAAAAAATTGAATCCATTTTATGGACTGAATGAACATCAAATAAGAAAATGCCATCAGGAAACACTAGCTCGTACACATTTTGAAGAGTCCTTTGTACATCTTCCTCTGTTTGCAAGTAATTAAGTGAATCACAGAAAATCAACACAATATCAAACGGAGCAAAACCCGAAATTTCAACCATATCTTGTTGATAAAATTCAACGCTGACTCCAGCTTCAATCGCCTTGTTATTAGCAACGGCTAACATATCTTCAGAAAGGTCTACCCCGACAACTTCATACCCTTCTTTTGCAAGCTGAATGGCAATTTCACCGGTACCACAGCCAATATCAAGAACTCGTAATGGCTGACTTTTTTTTAGTCGTGCAGCCTTTTTTTTAAAGAACGTAATCCATTGATTATAATCAACATCACGCATCAGATCATCGTAGATATAGGCAAATTCACCGTAACTCATAAACTGAGCACATCTTCAACAGACTCAGTTGGTGCATCTCCCCAGAGACGTTCTAAATTATAATAAGTACGTTCATCTTTATGAAAAATATGAGCAATTACATCCCCAAGGTCAACGAGCACCCATCTTGCTTCTTCAAATCCTTCAAGACGTTTAATTTGGATACCATTCTCATCCGCTTTATCTTTGATTTCTCTTGCGATAGCTTGAACCTGTTTTTCAGAATTCCCATGGCAAATTAAAAAATAATCTGCTACCAGAGAAAGTCCCTTCATGTTTAATGCAATGATATTTTCTGCACGCTTATCGTCAGCAGCTTGAACCGCAAATGTTAAAATGTCTCTTTCCTTCATCATTAGATTCCCCCTTTATTCTCGAATATCACTGAGTTATAAGTTAGTATGGTCTCAGGATAAATTACTTGATTCTTTTTCGCTAAAAACATAATAGTGTTTCGTAGGGAATAGATAAGCGCTAAATCTAGATTCTTTTTCGCTGCCTCTCTTACCTCTTCAACGCCCGGAAATTGTCTTCCAGGTTCAATATAATCTGCTACAAAAATAATCTTTTCGAGCAGTGTCATCTTTTCTCTTCCAGAGGTATGGTATCGAATGGCGTCAAGAATTTCTTCATCCTCAATTCCAACCTCTGTTTTAACGAGATATGCGCCTACCGGGGCATGCCAAAGTTCGGTATTATGAATCAACAAATCTGAAGACATGTGTTGGTCGATGATGATTTGTTTCATTTCATCCTTCGATCTGAATTTAGCATAGTCATGAAAAATAGCAGCTAATTCCGCCTTTTTAACATCTTCATTATATCGTTTTGCAAGTTGGATAGCAGTTTCCATAACACCAAGTGTATGCTGATAACGATGCTCGGTTAATTGTTCCTTCACAATTTCAAGAGCATTCTCACGTTCCATATAAATGTTTCTCCTCTATATAGTTTCGTACTTTTTCTGGCAATAAATACATTGTATTGGCATTTTCCATTAGCCTTTTTCGAATCATTGAAGAAGATATATCTAGTTGTGGAATATCAACCTCAACAATTGGATAGGTATTAGGAAACGAATAACCTGGTCGCTTCACTCCGACAAAGGTTATCATCTCGACAAGCTCTTCAATCTTATGCCAATGGGGCAAGTATTCTACCATATCTCCGCCTATAATAAAATAAAATTTCGTATCTACATGTTTCTCTTGTAGTAATTTAATTGTATCGTATGTATATGATGGTCCTTCTCTTTCCAATTCGATTGGCTGTATTGTAAACTTAGGCTGGTCTGAAATGGCAAGTTGAAGCATTTGAACCCGCTCCTCATCCGTCACATAGCTTTTTCGCTCTTTATGTGGTGGAATTCGATTAGGCATAAACCATACTTGTGATAGGTTCAATTGGGTTAGCACTTCCATAGCAATGAATAAATGGCCAATATGGGGCGGATCAAATGTACCACCGAGTATTCCGATATGGTTCATTATATTCCTCCAAAATTCCGGTGAAAATGACACATCGTACTGGAAACTCTTCAAATTAGACGCGCCATTTCATCCTATCGTTGAGTACTCATTTCGATTTAGGTAACTCTAGTTGTTTGTTTTCTTTCGATTCTTTATAGAGTACAATTGTGTTCCCGATGACTTGAACTAGCTCAGCTTTTGCACCTTTGCTAAGTTCCTCTGCAACTGTATCACGGTCATCCTCACAGTTTTGTAGCACACTTACCTTTAGTAGTTCACGTGCCTCCAGAGCTTCACTGATTTGCTTGATCATATTGTCATTTACTCCACCTTTTCCAACTTGAAAAATGGGATCTAAATGATGTGCTTTGGATCGTAGAAATCGTTTTTGTTTTCCTGTTAACATGTCTTACCTCCTAATAACCTTGTTACAAGTTTTTCCATTCTATTCGTATCTGGAAAAATGCCTGTCCACTTTTCAAATGCTAATGCGCCTTGATAAACAAACATTCCAATTCCGTTTTGAATAATCGCACCATGCTTTGCAGCCTCATGCAGTAGCTTTGTCTCAAAAGGATTGTAAATAATATCACTAACAATGGCTTTTGAAGCAATATTCTCCACTGAGAGCGGCATATCCTCTACATTTGGATGCATACCTACTGAGGTTGTATTAACAATAACCTGATACTTTCCTAAATGAATCGATGCTTCTTCGGTACTTAATGCGTGCGAATCAACATCAAACTTACAGTCGTCAATAATGGCTGTAGCACGCTCAACCGTCCGATTAACAATATCAATCTTTTTTACACCCATTGCTGCTAACGAAATAAAAATACCTCTAGCAGCACCTCCAGCACCGATGAGTAGTACATTAGCAGAACGTAATTCCTCGTTACTAATTACACGATTTAAGGAACGAATAAACCCATTTCCATCTGTATTATAGCCAATTAATTTCCCATTTTCATTCACGATTGTATTGACAGCCCCAATATTTGCTGCAACCTCTTCAACTTCGTCTAAATACGGAATTACCTCAACCTTATGTGGGATTGTAACATTAATCCCGGATAATCCTAGTGCTCTAACTCCCTCAATTGCAGCCTTAACCTCACCCGGTCTGACGTGAAAAGCATGGTATCTAGCGTTAAGCTTGTAATGTTCAAATATATCATTAAGCATCACCGGTGACATTGAATGTGAGATAGGACTTCCGATTACACCATAAACCTTTTCCATTTACTCACCCATTACGATAATTTTTTTCTCTATCTATTACAACCTAATTTAGATCAATGATTTTCTTACCATAACCCCAACACCCTTAGGTACGTGGGCTACGACTTTTGTATTTGGCTCATTAATCGTTACCCAGCCCAAGCCTGAAAAAACAATATCTGTTTTTGCTTCTTTGATGCTAAATTCATGAGCAACTAATGGTGGAAAATCATCTATTTCATCTTCACCTGGGGGCTGTAATAGCTCGCCCTTATGCTTTTGGTATAATTCATCTGCATTTTCAAGCTTTGTTCGATGTATATGAATCAGATTCGAGAAGTGACAAACGAATGATTGTCTGTTTCCACTTACAAAATCAAATCGAGATAAGCCTCCAAAAAATAAGGTTTGTCCTTCATTTAACTGAAATACCTTAGGTTTAATTTCCTTTTTAGGGGTGATTACTTTAAGTTCTTGTTTTGAAACAAAATGAGCCATTTGATGGTGGTTAATAATTCCTGGTGTATCAAACAATGACCGTTCTTCGTCGAGCGGAATATCGATAATATCCAATGTAGTCCCTGGGAAATGTGAAGTTGTAATAACATCTTCTTTCTCTCCACTAAATTCTTTAATAAGACGATTGATGAAGGTAGATTTCCCAACATTTGTGCATCCCACTACATACACATCTTTACCAAAACGATAATGTTCAATTGCTTCAGCAACCTCAGTGATACCTGTCCCTTTTTCAGCACTAATCAAAAAGACATCTTCAGGTTTGAGCCCTAATTCACGGGATGATTCTTTCATCCAATTTACTAGTTTTTTCGGTTTCACGGACTTTGGAAGCAAGTCTACCTTATTACCAATTAGTAATATCTTATTGTTACCCACAAACCGATGAAGACCAGGCAACCAGCTGCCATTAAAATCAAATATATCAACGATTTTCACGATTAAAGCATCTGTAGAACCGATTCCATGTAAGATTTTCAAAAAATCGTCATCTGTTAATGAAACATCCTGCACTTCATTATAGTGCTTTAACTTGAAACAGCGTTGACAAATGACTTTTTCCTTTTCTAATGCGGAAGGGGGTGCATATCCTAATTTCGTTTTGTCAGCTATTTGGATTTCAACCCCGCAGCCGATACAGCTAATTTTTTCTTGTTCCACTCTTAGTCCTCCCAATAAAGCATTCCGCGACGTTTCATCCAAGTAAGTAACTTTCTTTCGACTAAACGATTAAATTTCGTAAAAAATCCATCTGTTTGTGCGACAGGAACTACTAGGATTGTATGTAAGCCACTGCGGTTACCTCCAAATACATCTGTTAGAAGCTGGTCACCAATGACAACAACCTCATTCTTTTGTAGTCCCATTTCCTTTACAGCTCGTTTAAAGGCCCGTACCAAAGGTTTTCTAGCCTCAAAAATAAATGGAATTCCAACTGGATCCGCAAAATCTTTTACTCTTCTTTCATTATTATTTGATACAATTGTAACGGCAATCCCGTGATCCCTAATGTCTTTGAACCATTCAATAAGTTCAGGTGTTGCATTTGGACGATCCCATTCAACCAATGTATTATCTAGATCGGTTATTACACCTTTAACTCCTAATTCTTTTAACTTACTAGGTGAAATCTCAAGAACAGATTTCACATGTTCATTCGGTAAGAAACTTTTTAACAACGCAATTACACCTCTCTGGACTTCTATATATCCATCCTATCATAACGAATTAACACAATTTCTACAAAGCAAAATCACGACATTTTTCAACAAATATTTATTTTTTCACCGATAAAAGAAAAAAGTTTTCGACAAAGTTCAGTAAATTTCAACAGTTGTGGATAAACTTATGCACATTTTACACAGCGATATAACTAGATTTCCATATTTTATGAACAAAATACCCACAAGTTATCCACGATTACCTGTGGATAACAGAACGGTTGTTCTATTATTTTTTTCATGATAGAGTAAAATTAATAATAATGAACAACGTATTAGTATATGCAAATTCAACTGGTGTAGAACATCTTCATACGCTTTAAATATTTTTTTGGAGGTGAATGGCCAACCATTGGCAATATCTTATGAAAAAATTATCAGACGACTTATTAATTGAATCTTATTTTAAAGCAATAAAATTAAAGCTAAGTCCTGACTTTATTCACCTTATTGAAACTGAAATCTTGCGCAGATCATTAGGTCATCGGATTAGAAATATATCATAATCATTTATATTACATGAAAGAGCCACTAACGGCTCTTTTTTTCTAGTTTCTAGATACAGAGCACATTAACTTATTGGCAATGCCAATTACGTCTGCTGGTAATGTAACGTTCCAGCCCTTGCCATATGCTCGACGCCTCGAAATGTGCCCCATACGTTTACTTACTCTAGTATACCAAGGACCTCTCCAACTTTAATATTGGTTGAAGGACTAATTTCAGGGTGAAGCGTAAAACGGTCCTTTTCAAATAGTAAGATAACGGTTGACCCAAATGTAAAATAGGCAATCTCCTCTCCTTTTTCCACAGTATCACTTTTATGAGTAGTTTCTATACTATTTACGAACATTGCTCCGACCTTAACCATTGCCACAGATGAATCATTTACTCTTATTTCTGTTATTTTCCTAAAATTCTTTGATAAAGGATCTCTTCCATATTTTAACCCGAGACGATTAACTGGATACGATTTTTGTCCTAATTCCCATTGCTTTGTGATGACCCCAGAAATTGGACTATGAATTCGGTGATAGTGACTCGGACTTAAATAAAGAATAAGGAAGGTACCACCTATATATTTGGCTAGTGACTTTTCATTACCTAGCATTTCCGCAACCTGATACCGTTTGTTTTTTACAATCATTTCTTTTGAATCTGTAATGATACCAGTTTCCTCAATTACAGCATCAACAGGGCTAATTACTGTATTCTCAGTTTGATCAATTTGCCTACTATCTTTCTTAAGCTGTCTTACAAAAAGATCATGCAGAGTTGGAAATTCAGTCAAGCTTTTTTCCATTTCTGCTTGGTTAATATTGTATATTTTTGCGTAACTCGGAATAAGTATAGCACTAACTCTAGATTGTGAAAATTTTTTTAATATCGCCGAAGAAAGGCGGTGGTTCGTTAATTCAATAAAGAAACGATAAAACCATTTTTGCAATCAAAATTCCTCCTATATATGTTATAAATGTCTTTACAAAAACAAAACGTAACGCATAAAATAAGGTTAATAAAGGCAATACTATTCTATTTTATGTATTTTTGTATCGTATTACAAAGAATTTTCTTTTGAACAACCTTCTTAGAAAGGAGTGAAAAAATGTTTTTACTGGAATACCTCGATTCGACACTTAAAAAACTTAAATCCCAAACAGCCAATATACTAACTTTAATCAACCTTAGTTTAGGTGGTTTTTCCATTTTATTTATATTGAAAGACGAATTAAATTTAGGGTTATTATTGATTTTCTTGGCTGCCCTTGCAGACCGTTTCGATGGGATGGTAGCAAGAAAATTCCAAATTGAATCAGAGTTAGGAAAACAGCTTGATTCAATGTGCGATATTATCTCTTTCGGCGTTGCACCAGCACTTTTATTATACCAAGGTATTATTCATGAATTCGGAGCACCTGGAATGTTCTTTACAGTCTTTTATATTGGATGCGGCGCATTTCGCTTAGCTAAATTTAATATTAGTGAAAATAAGGGCTTCTTTGTTGGCTTACCTATTACAGCTGCAGGCTGTCTTTTGACACTTAGCTTCTTAGCCATCCCATATGTTTCTCCTCAATTTTTCATTTACCTTATTATTTTCCTTTCCTTCCTAATGGTCGGCACGTTTAAATTAAAAAAAGTCTAACTCAAAAACACCTATCCACAAAGTAGCAGATAGGTGTTTTTCTCCTTGCTATTGTATAGCTAGAACTTTGTGTGTCCTATTATTTCGTGAGCTCTAAGAATTCTTCAACGTCCTTAATGGAAAGTTTAACTGCCTTCTCCCAGAAGTCGCGTTTTGTTAAATCTACGCCTAAGTGTTTTTGGGCTAGCTCTTCAACCTTCATGCTTGCTGTATCCTTTAATAAAGCAATGTACTTCTCTTCATAATCCGTACCTTCCTCTAAAGCCTTTGCATAAATTCCTAAGGAGAATAAGTAACCAAATGTATATGGGAAGTTGTAAAATGGTACCCCAGTAATATAGAAATGCATTTTTGAAGCCCAGAATTGTGGGTGGTATTCCTCTAATGCTCCACAATAAGCTTCCTTCTGTGCTTCATGCATTAACTCATTTAATCGCTCAGTGCTTACAATTCCCTGTTTGCGCTCTTCGTAAAATCTAGTTTCGAACAAGAAGCGTGCGTGTATATTCATATAAAATGCAACACTTCGTTGGATTTTATCTTCTAACAAGGCGATTTTTTCATCTTCATTCTTCGCATTTTTAACTGATGCATCTGCAACAATCATTTCAGCAAATGTAGAAGCTGTTTCTGCCACATTCATTGCATAACTACGATTTAATGTATGAACTCCTGCCATTGCATGTTGATGGAACGCATGTCCAAGTTCATGAGCAAGAGTTGAAACATTTGATGGTGTCCCTGAAAACGTCATAAAGATTCTTGATTGGTCACTTTCAGGGAAGCTCGTACAAAATCCACCTGGACGCTTACCAGGACGGTCTTCAGCCTCAATCCAGCTATCTTCAAAGGCCTTTTGTGTGAATTTGGTCAACTCTGGGCCAAACTTACTGAATTGTTCTAAGATAAATTCTGCACCTTCTTGATAGTTAACCTTGCTTTCGGTCTGTCCGACTGGAGCATCTAAGTCGTACCAACTTAATTTTTCAAGTCCTAACATTTGTGCTTTGCGATCCAAATATTCGACAAATGCAGCCTTATGCTCCGTAATTACAGCCCACATTGTATCCAATGTTTCCTTGGACATTCTATTTATATCAAGCGGCTCCCTTAGTACGTTATCCCAGCCTCGTGCTTTATACACATTTAAGCGGTAGCCTCCAAGATGATTTAGAGCTTCACCAATGTAATCGGCGTGCTCATCCCAAGCCTTTTCCCATCGTTCAAACATCGCTTTACGAACCGTACGGTCAGAACTTGAAAACGTGTTAAACGCTTGACCTACTGAGAGTAGCTTCGTTTCTCCGTCTACTTCAAATGGAATTTTGATATTTCCAACTACCATATTATATAACTGGCCCCAAGCATGGTACCCATCAACACCTAGAGCATTAATAAGATTTTCCTGCTCAAGTGATAGCTTTTCTGTTGCCCTTGTTCTTCTTTCCTCTAATATGTAAGATAGCTCGTGTAAAGGCTGCTCTGACAACAGTTCATCCCAAACAGACTTTTCAATTGCTACAAGCTTTTGATCAAATGCAGTCAGGATGGATTGAAGTTCACTACTTAATTGTGTTGTCTTTCCTTGTAAAAGCGTAGCCCCTCGATCTGTTGTGTCCTGGGCCGTTAAACAACTTACAAATGCCCCTGCTTGTCGTAGTTTTTTAAAGGATGATTGGAAAGCATTTAATATTTTCAATAACTCCTCTTTGTCACTTGCATTCGTTGGAACCTCAAATGCATTTACTAATGCATTAAATTCAGTTAATTGCTCTTGTAGCGTTTCCAAAAAGGAATGAAAAGCAGGTGAGCTACTACCTCCTTCAAAAAATACATCTAAATCCCACTTTTGTTGATATGTACGTGTACTCATTTTAACTCCCCCTTCGTTAATTATTTAGATTACCTAAATAATTACATGATTCATTATATAAGGATTCTTAAAAAATTTCTATATGTTTGGTTGGGTTCATCGTTTTTCCGTGTTTTATCAAGATTTGCATTAAATTCCACCATTAGTGGCAAACTTAGGAAAAAGGCCGGAGTTGTAAGTATGTTATGAAAAAAATCCCACTTCAAAAGTATATAGATAAATTCAAAAATCCAAAACTAGATCCAAAAACTTACCCGGAAGAGTCGGCAACTAAGGATATCAAAATAAAAGAACAGAAAGTCGACCTTGACCTTCAGAAGAATATCTCAACTTTAGAAAAAGTATATTCCATACCGGACAATAATGATGTTAAAATCCACAAGTTTACTATTAGTGGTTTAAATAAAAAAGCAGCTTTATTCTTTATCTCAACAATCGCTGATGTAGATATCATCAATACTCATATACTTGAGCCATTACTAAAAAATGAAGAACCATTAAAGGAAATGCAAAACCTAATTGAAGTCCAATCATTCACAAAGGTGCAACAAATAAAAGATATCGTGAACGGTGTTAATCAGGGTAACACTATTCTATTAATTGATGGTGAACAAGATGCATTTATTATCGGGACCTCTAATTTCAAAAGTAGGTCAGTCGAAAAAGCTGAAAGTGAAGTTGTACTTAAAGGGCCGAAAGAAGCTTTTAATGAGAGTGCCGAAACAAATATTTCATTAATACGAAAAAAGATTAGAAATGAAAACTTAATAGTAGAGCATTCAACTATTTCAAAGCGCTCTCATAACGAGTTATTTATCCTTTATATTAAGGACCTTGCGAACGACAAAATGATACAAAATGTCAAAGAAAGAGTTAGTGCTTTGGATGTCGATGCTATTCAAAATCTTACACTCCTTGAACAGTATATTGAAGAAAGACCGAAATCAATTTTCCCTTCTATCCTTCATACGGAGCGGCCAGACCGTGTTTCGTCATTTTTAGAGGATGGATATATCGCATTATTAATGAATAATGCGCCAGCTGCCTTGATACTGCCGGCAACCTTTTGGTCCTTTATTCATAACCCAGAAGATCATTATTTACGTTTTATTTATGGAAATTTCATTCGTATACTGCGGGTATTTTCTTTATTTATTACGGTTTTTGCTTCTGCAATTTATGTTTCTATAACCAATTACCACTCTGAAATGGTTCCTACTGATCTTTTATTAGCTATATCCGCAACTCGTGAAAAGGTCCCTTTTCCGTCACTAATTGAAATTCTAATGATGGAAATTGCCTTCGAGTTAATTCGCGAGGCTGGACTGCGAGTCCCCAATCCAATCGGGCCAACGATTGGTATTGTTGGGGCTTTAATATTAGGCCAAGCTGCTGTACAAGCAAATGTAGTCAGTCCCATTGTGGTTATTGTTGTTGCATTAGGCGGATTATGTTCGTTTACGCTTAGTGATGTCAGCATGAACTTTGCGATAAGAATAATACGCTTTGGCTTCATTCTTGCAGCAGGCTTCTTTGGAATTTATGGTATGACTTCCTTATTTATAATAGGTTTATTTTATATGGTGTCACTTAAATCATTTGGTGTTCCTTTCTTATCACCGATGTCACCTAAATACATTTCTTCAGACGATACAATCTTTAGAAAAATGACAAAGAATGAAAAATTACGTCCCGGATTTCTAAAACCAAAGGATGTTATTAAAAAGGTAGAGGAATAGTAAATGGAGAAATCAAGAGGGAAAATTGGAATAAGAGAATACATTGCTATGGTCATCTTGACTGTCGGTGTAAAGCTATCAGACGATACACCTGCGATTCTTGTTGATTATTTGAGTAACACATTATGGATGGCTCCGATTCTAATTGGATTAATGTCCATTATCCCCATTTACCTGACCATAAAAGTTATTACAGCTTACAAAAATAAAAATTTACATGACGTGATTCTTCATTTATTTGGTAAATATTTTGGAAATTTTCTATCCATAGCTTTATTAATGGTGGGTTTTTTTGCACTCACATTCGACTCGTCAATGTATATCGATATCATTGGCACGATGTATTTTACAGAAACACCCAATTTAATTATCTATATCGTTTTTATGGTTGTATGTGCATATAGCGCCAAAAAAGGGCTTGAACATATTGGAACTGTTTCGTGGCTCGTACTATTTTATATAAAAGCTTCTCTATTACTATCTTTTCTTTTGGCTATTCAAGATAGCAGTACAGATTATATATTTCCTATTCTTGGACCAGGTTACTGGGAAGTTATAAAAACGAGTACCACTCACGTATCGGTCATTGCAGAATTTTTTTACCTTGGTTTAATCGCTCCCTATATTGCAACTGTAAAAGCATATAAAAATGGGACATGGATTGCTCTCATCATCATCGTTATTGAGCTTAGCTTTGCATTTCTCATTTATTTATTTGTCTTTGATTATGAAGGATTAAAGATGCTTGATTATCCATATCAAGAGTTAATTCGATTAGTAAGATTTGGATTTATAACTAATATTGAAAGCTTTTTCTTTCCGTTTTGGATCATTGCTTCATTTATTCGATTCTCATTCTATCTATATTTAATCTCGATATTTTTAGGTGGTATTTTGAACATCAAAAAATTTGAACATCTGGCACCTATCGTCGCGACAATTGCTGTGATTATGGGATCGGCTCCAGAGGCTGCAACTTTCACAATTTTTACTATAAGAGAGGTTATTCTAAATAGTGTGAGCCCTATGTTTTTATTACTTCCTATCCTAATGTGGCTTATAGCAAGATTCAAAGGGGATTTAAAGCATGATAAAAAAAGCCAAAATAACTAAACTCTCCCTATTATTTGTAATTTTAAACATGTTAGTTGGATGCTGGGATTTGCAAGAAATTGACCAAAGAGCCTATGTACTCGGGATAGGTCTAGACAAATCAGAGACCACAGGTTTTTTGAAGGTTACGTATTTAATCTCTAATCCAGAAGCTAGCTCGACTCAAGCTGGAGGTGGCGGAGAAGAACCATCACATGAGATTATTTCTTTTACCTCTTCCAGCTTTATTGAATCTCAAAACATCGCAAATGCAGTAATTGCGAAGGTAATTACTTATGATATATTAGACTTTTTTGCTGTTTCAGAGGAGCTTGCCAAGGACAAGGATTTTATTCGCTGGATTTATGATGCCACGAAGGACCGAGAAATTAGACGTGATACGAGACTAATTGTTACAAAGGAAGATGCAAGTACCTTCATTGAAAAAAACAAACCTAGACTCGAAACAAGAAGACATGAATACGTAGAATCAATATTTGAACATGCAACTGAAATTGGTTTTATACCTAGATCTGAATTACAATATTTATTTAAAATCACCGAAGCCGATGCAGAGCTTTATATTACTGCCTATGCGACGACGGAAGAAGACAAAAAAACTTCTCAAAAAAACACCGATGATGAATTAATTGCCGGAAATATGAAGGTTAGCGGAAATACGAACCCTGCACAATTTCTTGGTTCTGCAGTTTTTAAAGAAGGTCAAATGATTGGAAAACTATCGGTGCAAGAAACTCGCTTGACTCGACTGATACACAAGCGGATGGACAAACCAAGTTTTCTAGTCGCTATCCCCGACCCCTTCATGGAAAGCTTTTGGATAACAACTCGCTTTACACAATTGAAATCCCCAAAAATAAGTGTAGATGTATCAGAAAAAGCACCCAAAATTACGGTTAAGCTTCCTATACAAGCGGATATATTAACTGATCATAGTATGGTACATTACGGAGGGGATGGGAAAAAACGTGAAGAATTAAGAGAGCATATCGAGAAAGGAATTGAAACTAGAATAGATACTCTTATAAAACGGAGTCAAGAGGAATTTAAGACCGACCTATTTGGATTTTCATTGGCAGCAAGAAAACATTTTTTAACCATCTCACAATGGGAGGACTATGATTGGATGAAATCATATCCTGAAGCTGATATTAACGTTACTGTCGATGTCAAATTTGGTGAATTTGGTCGACAATCTGAATTACCTAGCTACGAGAGGATTAGGGACTAGTATGGGTTTAATTACATATTTAATGATGATTAGCATGTTTGTTTATTCAGTTACGTTCTCCATATCTCTTTGGAAAGATAAAAATAAACCAGGATCTATTGTAGTTTTTGGTTTGGCATTGACTATAGTAATTGTACCCTTCTTTACAATTTTAAAATAAGTGATTGTTAGGGCTGATGGAGTAGTGAGAATGGGCTTTTTTACTATCGTCAGCTTTTTTCGTTTGGACAGACACAAGCAAGCACCTTTCTTCATAACATTAAGTAATAGGCAAATGCCTAGTTAAGTAGTGTAAATGAAACTCATACATACACTGCGATATATGTGGAGGTGAGCGAATGTCTGGACTGTTAGCTGCATTAGGCTATTTTGTAAAAGAATTATTATTTTTAGTATCCTATGTGAAAAACAATGCTTTTCCTCAACCGTTATCATCTTCTGATGAAAAGAAATACTTACATCTACTGGCCGAGGGGAATGAAGACGCTCGGAATATCTTAATCGAACATAATTTACGGTTAGTCGCTCATATAGTAAAGAAATTTGAAAACACTGGTGAGGACACGGAGGATCTAATTTCAATTGGAACCATTGGGTTAATTAAGGCCATTGAAAGCTATTCACAAGGAAAAGGGACGAAACTGGCTACGTATGCCGCACGATGTATTGAAAATGAAATTCTTATGCATTTACGAGCACTAAAGAAGACGAAAAAGGATGTTTCCCTTCATGATCCGATTGGCCAGGATAAGGAAGGGAACGAAATTAGTTTAATCGATGTATTGAAATCCGAAACAGAAGATGTAATTGAAACCATCCAACTCAATATGGAACTCGAGAAAATTAAAGAATATATAGATGTCCTTGATGAACGAGAAAAAGAAGTAATCGTCGGTAGATTTGGTCTTGATTTAACCAAAGAAAAAACACAGCGCGAAATAGCAAAAGAACTTGGTATTTCAAGAAGCTATGTATCACGGATTGAGAAACGTGCTTTAATGAAGATGTTTCATGAATTTTACCGAGCAGAAAAAGAAAAAAGAAAAACATAAAATAAGGGGTGGGTTGCAGGGCTTGCAGTCCACCCTTCCCTTTTTAATTGGAATGAATTCTTAAACCAATCACATAGTTTTTATAGAATACTATTCCATTTATATGGTAATCGTATACCTATACGATTATTCAAGATAAGGGGATTGTTATGACTACGGATGAAGATTTAAATCCAATGAATGTGATGAAGCCGATTAATTTAAGTACCCAAGAACTATCCCAATCTCAACCCTTAACAACTGTAGAGATGGGTAAACTATGGACTACCTATATGGGAAACAGCATGTCCATCCAGATCCTTTCATACTTTTTACAACATTGCGAGGATGTCTACAGTAGGACGTTACTAGAAAATGGGTTAGCTCTTTCTAAGGATTTCATTAAAAGAATAGAAAAACTTTTAAATGAAGCAAATTTCCCAATACCAGTAGGGTTTACCCAAGATGATGTGAATCTGGATGCCCCACGTCTATATGAAGATGATTTCTACGTGTACTATTTAAAATATGCAGCTAAGGCTGGTCTTAGTTTATACGCCGTAGCAATTCCGATTGTAATGAGGGAGGATATAAGAGAGTTTTTTGTTTATGCCAATAAATGCACGACAATCTTATTAGGGCAAATTAATAATGTACTTTTCGAAAAAAAATTAATTGTGAAACCTCCATCTATTCCTACACCGGACAAACCTGATTTTATTAGTAAACAAAGTTATTTAAACGGTTGGTTTGGAGATGTTAGACCTTTACACGCCATGGAAATTATACATTTATACGATAACATTGAAAATAATATAACGAGTAAAGCGTTATTACTTGGCTTCCATCAGACCGTTCAAGACAAAAAGATCAAATCTTTATTTAATCGCGGTTTAGAAATGACCGATAAGGCGGTTAAACAATTCTCTGAAAAACTTCATATAGAAAATTTACAAACACCGTCTTTTATAGACCATTTAGTCACAACCTCTGACCACCCTCCTTTTTCAGATAAGATAATGTTATTTCATAAAGTTGACATGTTTTCAATGAAGGTTAGGTGGTTCGGGAATTCAATGGCCGTAAATGGAAGAAGAGATATTAGCGCTCTATATGTAAGGGCCATGACGAATGTTGGCCTTTTTGTTGATGATGGTGCAAATATATTAATCGATAAAGGTTGGATGGAATCGCCGCCTAAAGCATTTGAAAGGGATAAAAAATAAAATAGGTGGATTGCAAGTCTCCGCAATCCACCCTGATATTTTTAGCCTATACTTCCACACTAACCTCTGTTCCCACAATAATAGCAATTACTGATGCAATAACGATTCCCATAACGATCATTAACATATCCATCAACCTCCAAAAAGGAATGTACTTCTTACTTTTACTTTATCACTTACAGACTGTGTAAACGTTATCCACTTTTGAACATTGTGTTAACGAAATTTGTCAAATTTAAGGCAAAAGGAAAAGTGCAAGGCGCGCGCCCTGGGGAACATCGACTAACTACCGCCACGTCCTGTGGCGAACGTCGATGTCAGCACTTCCTGTGCAAGTCAAGCATAAGACGAGCGCTGACAGAAGGTGCATTTTACCTTCCGAAGCGATTGGCTTATGACCTCGAACCGATGGCGCCTGGAACTAGACAAAAAAACAAAGGAGCACCAACAATGGCGCTCCGAACAGTTTATCATTGATATTTCTTTGTAAACATAATAGTAAAAATCAATACATGTACCGAAAGCATACGTAACTCCTCCTATTTTGATTCGTTAGGTGGAATCTTTCTCCACATTTAACCAAGCAACAATTGGACAACTTCTCATTAACATTTTCATTCCCCTTTCCTATTTTTTTCGATCAATTAAAACAAGCGCATCATTGAATATTGGCGATCTTTCATTTCTTCCATATGCTTACTGACTTTTTCTTCACGTACATATTCTTCAATAGACTTTTGACGTTTTGAAATCGAGATTGTTAAAAAGAAAAGATTAATGGTCATTATTTACTCACCTCCTTTAATATGTTGATTCTGGTATTTATTTGTAGGGAAATTGGCACAAAAAAGCCACAGGCATTTTAGTCCTGTGGCGTAACAAGGCATAATAAAGCCACAGGCGAAACTATCCCACCTGTGGCATGATTAGCAAATTAACGTTTAGTAATTAATCACCGGTTTGGTCGAATAGATTGTTCGATATAAAGTTTTTACGTATTTGTTTTTAGCAATTACTTTGATCATTGTATTCGACCTCCTTTTTGATAATAATTTTTTCCTACAGTGGTAATTATAACCAATACATGGCCCCATGTAAACATTTTTTTACAAAAAAAAATCCTTCACCTAAAAATAAGGCAAAGGACTATTATTCTTCAATTTGTTTTTTATATTTAATTACTAATAGAAAGAAGGTAAATGCTAAGCTTAATAGTATGAGAGTTGACCCAATCATTGTATAAAGTTGAAACGCAGATCGGCCCTCAGGTATGATAACACCAATATATAAAAATGCACCCATTACAAGAAGGATGTAACCAAAGTTTGTATAATCTGTGATTTTACTTTGCAATTTTTTCGTCTGCTTTTTCTGATCCAATTGAATTCACCTACCAAAATAGTAAACTACCACCTAATAATAACATACCTTTAATCTGGGGTTAGAATGTAAATTTTAGCAGTTTTTATGGTTCAAAAGGATCAATAAAACCTCTATCCCAATACGGATAGAGGCTTCACTTTTATTTTAGTCCTTGCTCAAGGTCTTCGATTAGGTCTTCAACATCTTCTAGTCCAACAGAAATACGTACAAGTCCATCTCCTATGCCTAGTTCCGCACGACGGTCGCTTGGAATTGAAGCATGAGTCATCTTTGCCGGAACAGAAATTAAGCTTTCTACTGCACCTAGACTCTCTGCTAATGTGAAATATTTAACCTTACTAAGTAGCTTATCCGCATTCTCGGCGCTGCCTACATCAAATGACACCATTCCTCCAAAGCCTTTCGCTTGTCTCTTCGCGATGGCATGGTTCGGATGAGTCTCAATCCCAGGATAAAACACTTTTTTCACTGACGGATGATCTTGTAAAAACTCAACAATTTTTCGTGTATTTTCTTCATGTTCCTCCATACGAACTCCAAGTGTACGGATACCACGAATTAACAACCACGAATCCTGTGGCCCTAATACTCCCCCAGTTGAGTTTTGAACAAAATGCAGGTCCTCACCAAGTTTTGCAGAATTCACGACAACAAGCCCAGCAACTACGTCACTATGGCCCCCAATATATTTGGTTGCACTATGAAGCACGATATCAGCACCAAGTGCAATCGGATTTTGCCAATATGGGGTATTGAACGTGTTATCAACAATCGTTAATAGATTATTCTTTTTTGCAATTTCTGCAGCAGCTTTAATATCCGTTATTTTTAATAAAGGGTTAGTTGGTGATTCAATGAATAATGCTCTTGTATTTTCACGGATTTCGCTTTCAATATTGTCAAGATTACTTGTATCAATAAAGGTTGCGTCAATACCAAAACGGTTAAGCACCTTCGTCATCACACGGTAAGTTCCACCATATACATCATCGGTAAGTAGCACATGATCTCCACTTTTAAACAACATCATCACAGCTGTAATGGCTGCCATACCTGAAGCAAACGCAAAACCTCTTTCTCCACCTTCAATATCCTTGATTAATTCTTCAAGGGCATGTCTGGTTGGATTCCCTGTTCGTGAGTATTCAAATCCCTTATGTTTACCAATGCTTTCTTGTTTATATGTGCTAACTTGATAAATAGGTGTATTAACTGCACCAGTCTGTGGATCCTGGCCAACTCCCCCATGAATAAGCATCGTTTTTCGTTTCATTCTATATCCCACCCTCATATATTTTTTTACTTAAGTACCGTTCGCTACTATCGGGAAAAATTACCAACACATGTGAACCTGGCTTAGCTGTTTGCGCCTCTAGAAGTGCAGCATGAAGGGCCGCTCCTGAAGAACTGCCAACAAGAAGCCCTTCAGTGCGCGCAACCTCCTTCACACGACGGAATGCATCCTCATCAGAAACTGTATGAATTTTATCAAAGTAGGATTTATCCATATAATCTGGAAGGAATTCCATTCCGATACCTTCCGTTTTATGTGGACCTGATTCCCCACCATTTAAAATAGATCCTTCCGGCTCGACGATGACAGTTTTTATAGCAGTGTTCATTTCCTTTAAATACCTTGCTGTCCCCATAAAGGTACCGCCTGTACCCGCTCCCGCTACAAAAATATCGATTTGCCCCTCAAGCTGATTCCACACTTCTGGTCCAAGTGTCTTATAATACGTATCTGGGTTCGCAGGGTTTGCGAATTGTTGAGGACAATAGGAATTAGGAATTTCATTAAGAAGCTCTTTTGCCTTCTCTATCGCACCTGTCATTCCATCCTGTGTTGGCGTATTGACAATTGTTGCACCCAACGCTCTCATTAAATCTTGCTTCTCGATTGAAAACTTCTCAGGAACGCAAAGAATTACCTTAAAATTGCGGTTTATTGCTGCAAGTGCAAGTCCAATCCCAGTGTTACCTGCGGTGGGCTCAATTATCGTACCCCCTTCAGATAATTGTCCTGTATTTAGAGCATGTTGAAGAAGTTCGATTCCTAGCCGATCCTTAATACTTCCACCAGGATTATAAAATTCCAGTTTAGCAAAAAGACGAACACCTTCTCGCAGTGGAAAATTCGTAATTTCTACAATTGGCGTATTACCGATTAGTTCATGGACATTTTGAAATACTTGCATAACAATCCCCCGTTATTAAGCGTTATTACTATTAATTTGTTCAACCATTCTTTCAACTACATCTGAAGAATTTTTTGCTGCAGTTTGGAGGAATTGGTCAAATGATACATTAGATTCTTTACCCGCGATATCTGATAAAGCACGAATGACAACAAAAGGAACTTCGAATTGATGACATACCTGTGCCACTGCGGCTGCTTCCATCTCGACAGCGTATAAATCACCAAACTTTTCACTAACGAACGCAACCCTTTCAGGATCATTCATGAAAGAGTCACCTGTTGCAATTAAACCAGTTACAACCTGAATATCTGTAATACCCTCTGCACTTTTTTCTGCTAGTTTAATTAGCTGTGCATCTGCTTTGAATGCAGCAGGCAATCCAGGAACTTGCCCATATTCATAATTAAAGGCCGTTACATCCACATCATGATGTCTGACTTCCGAGGATATTACTATATCACCCACATTAAGCGTCTCTAAATGACCACCTGCTGATCCCGTGTTCACCACATAATCTGGCTTAAATTGCATTAAAAGTATTGTTGTTGAAATGGCAGCATTCACTTTACCAATCCCTGATTTTAATAAAATTACGTCATAGCCATTTAATGTTCCCGTATAGAACACGCTTCCGGCAACGATAGATTCCTGTCTATTGTCAATTTTCTCTCTTAGTATTGCTACTTCTTCATCCATTGCTCCAATAATTGCTACTTTCATAAGTACGTATCACCTTTCGTTTTACTGTTTCGTTGCTTCCATTACCCATACAAAGTGATTAAATCGTTTGAATTCTACTGTAAATCCATTATTCTTTGCGATTTCTTGCAGTACAGGAATTGTTGTATAATACTCCGTCTTCAAATCGTTTGCAAGGTTTAGAAAGCCTTTTTGTTTTGCGGATTCAATAGTCATTTTATAGTCTTGTTCATTCTCGAACATTGTATCCGCAAACACTATTTTACCACCTTTTTCTAATAAGTTACTATATAGTGCAAATGCATGGTTTTTCTCAGTATCATTTAAATGGTGGAAAGCATACGTACTTACAATTGTATCGATTTGTTCAGTAGGTTTATTAAAAACGATAAAGTCTCCATCTTCTATTGTTAGAAAATAGTTTTGAAGCTTTTCAAATGCTATATCTCGCATAGGTTTAGACGGTTCAACACCATACACTTTCTTCTTTTCATGTAGAAGTTTTTCAGTAAGGTTGCCTGTACCCACACCAAATTCCAAAACGATGAGACCGGATTTCTGAACGACATCATTTAATATATCTTCATATCGCGAAAACACTTCCTGGTACTCCACATCATGTCCGGTTACTGTTTGATCATACGAGTCCGCCCAACCTTCAAAAACCTCTAAAAATTCTCGCCCCATTTGTCTCACTCTCCACAAAGTGTATTATTCCTATCAATATACTATGAATTTAAAAATTAACTGTTCTAAATTTATCATATTATCCTGTTATTTTCAATTATCATTACTCACTAAAAGAACACAAAAAAACGCAGGAATTCCTGCGCCTACTTTAATCATCATCATCATCATCGTCATTTTCATCAGAATCAGATTCATTTTTATAGTTTTTATATGTTTCGGTGTCATTTTCTTTTAATTCTTCAATCTTAGTTGGTTTCCAACCTTCATTTGGGATCCAATCTAGGTAAACTTTTTGGACTTGCTTCGTAGTTTTAGATGATACAGTTGCGGTTATTGAACTTCCACCGTTTCTTCCTAACCACCAGACCACCATATCTGCTCTATCAAAACCAGTAGCATAGCTTGCTGCCTTTTCCATTTCATTCCGATCAGTTGAATCTGCATCAAAATTAGTGATATGAGGCTCTGTTTGTTCAGTTCCAACTGGTTTCCACGCAGGATTGACAATTGTTCTTACTATATTAGATTCAGGATCTCCTTCAGTTACCTCAATTGATTCATCAGATTCTGGCTCATTCTCCTCAGCCTTTTCCTCTACATTTGAATCTTTTGTTGTTTCCTTCTTGTTTTGATCATCAGCAGGTGACTCTTTCACTTTATCCTCAGAGTCTTGAGGAGTCGTTTTTTCATTGCTGTCTTTTGGTTGATTCGTTTCATTTGATGATACCTGTTCCTCTACATTTTTATCACCGAAAATAAGTTTCCCGCCAAAGAAAACAATCAAGATAACAACGAGAATAATTAACATATTTAGTATTCGATTTACCTTTTTTCGTTTTGCTCTTCGTTCAGATCGAGGCCCTTCATATAGATTGTCTAAATCATTCCCCATTTTTTAGTACCCCCCTAACAATGACTATTGCGAAGTAAACTATCTTCTTATTCTAGCATGATAGAATGAAAGGTTGAAGATATTTCTTAATCAGTCAATGGTTTTGGGACCTTTTTCCTGTTCAAGATCATATATTCCTTGAACCAAATCATTAAAGACTGTATTTGCTACAGACGAAGTTCCTGGTTGCTCTAAGTCGACTACGACTAACGCATATTTCGGTTTTTCAAAAGGAAAATATCCAGCAAACCATTTGTTCACAAGTGTTACTTCACCTTGTTTTTTTCCTGTTTCGGCAGTACCAGATTTACCTGCAACATGATATGGAAGCTGTGCAAATCTTTGACCAGTTCCAGATGTAACGACACCTCTTAACAATTCTTGCAGTCGGCTTGCTGTATACGGAGCAATTTTTGGCCCTTCCATCTCCTGCTTTGAAAATGAAAATAAAGTTGTTCCGTTTTTATATAAAACATCGCTTACAGTCCGCACTTCTTTCTTTGACCCGCCTCTCGCAATGGTTGCCATCATATTAGCAATACCCAACGGGGTCACTCTTACATCTTTTTGGCCGATGGCAGTTTGAGCAATTGCTTTCGCCACATGTTTATCTCGTTCATCAGCCCAAATACGTCCATGATACTCTTTAGGGAATTGCTTAAAATCTTGAAAACGAAAAACATCGCCATTCCAACCCACTGGCCCAAGGAGACCAAGCATTTCGGAATATTTTTCAATCACATCAGGATCACTTTCAATCATTTCTTGAGCCAGCTTTGCGAAAGTATAGTTACAACTCTTAGCGAAGCTATTATAGAAGTTTAGCATACCATGTTGATATTCCGCTGGTCCTTCTCCATAAAGGTCTAAATCACAATTAAACATACGATCATTAGAAATTTGTTGATTTTCAATTGCTGCAGCTGCAATTACAGCCTTAAAAACTGAACCCGGAAATTGTGGCATAATCATCTGATTTTCTGCAGATTCATCCCCAAATGGATTTGAAGTGTTAATGGTTGGTCTACTAACCATTGCTAGTAAATCATTGGACTCGATATCTAGAAGTACAATTCCACCCTTCTTTAGTTGATGCTTATCGAGTATTTCCTCTGCTACTATTTGAAAATCCTTGTCTAGGGTTGTTTGAATAGCAACGGGGTAATACGGATTTGCTGGCGCTGTATACTTTACGTCAATTCCAAATAAAGGGCCACCATCACCAGCCACATGATAGAGAAGCTTTGCCTCTCCTTCTGGCAAAAGGAATTCGTCAAATGTAGATTGCAACCCAGTAATACCTAGTTTTGTATTTTTCGGTAAATAGCTTTTATCTGGATAGCGTTCTTGGAATAACTCACTGTTTTCACGTATTAATCCAATTAAATGTTCCGCTATTTCACTATCAAGTTCATATTGACGATGGACTGCGAATACACCAGGTATCTGAAGATTATTAATTTTATTCATTTGGGTTTCTGTTAGTTCTATAGGTCTCTTCCCACCTACGATAACAGGTTTTTTTGCATCCATGATCTCATTCTTCAATTCATTCACAGAAACATTTACAATTTTTGCGACATCTTCTGCTGGCCATTCGATATTTTTCAAAAAGGGAAACAACACGAGTGTGGGGTAATATTCATGGGTGAGTGCCTCTTTATTGCGGTCAATAAATCTACCTCGTCCTTGATCTATAACAAGCTCCTGTGTTCTTTGTGAAACACTAGACTCAATTAAATTGATATCTCTTTTTGTAAATGATTCAGTACTTACTAATTGTAGTTGTATCAGTCTCCCGATTAATCCAGCCACTAGTAAAAAAATGATACATTGAACGATAATTGCACGTTTTTTTATTACCATAGAAAAACACCTCGTCTACAGTTTGGACGAGGTGTTATCATTATTATACATAAGACTATTAGTCAATTTTCGTAATTTCGACAAACATTTCTCCACCTGGAGTTTGGACAGTTACCTTGTCTCCAACGTGTTTTCCGATTAGACTTTTTGCAATTGGTGAATCGTTTGAGATTTTTCCTTCAAACGGGTCAGCTTCAGCACTTCCGACAATCGTATATGTTTCTTCTTCACCATCTGGAAGTTCAATAAAGGTTACAGTCTTACCTAGTGAAACCTTCCCTGCACTGTCAGCGTCTTCTTCAATAATTTTTGCATTACGAATCATATTTTCAATTGTTGTAATACGTCCTTCAACAAACGCTTGTTCATCTTTAGCAGAATCATACTCTGAGTTCTCAGATAAATCTCCGAAACTTCTCGCAATTTTAATACGCTCTACTACTTCTTTACGTTTAACTGTCTTTAAATGTTCTAATTCTTGCTCTAATTTTTGTTTTCCTTCTGCTGTCATTGGAAATACTTTTTCTACCATAATCCCTTCACTCCTTGTAGTCGTTACAATCCCCCTGTGATTGTGTTTGTGTAATTAATATGTAGTACGAAATGGCTTTCATATTGAATAGTAAGGAAAGGAATGATAGGAAATTCTACCATTCCTTTCTCTGTATGTTTTGTACTATCATAACACCTTTATCTCTGTTATGTTATTACAAAATGACTTTTTGTTCAAGAATTGTTTGAATTTTAGTTACCATTAAATCAATTGCAACGTGATTTTGTCCCCCTTCAGGGATGATAATGTCTGCATATCTTTTTGTCGGTTCAATAAATTGATTATGCATAGGACGCACCACGTTTTCATATTGTTCGATAACCGATTCTAATGTACGACCACGATCTTTAATATCACGCAACATTCTTCTGATTATGCGAATGTCAGCATCGGTATCAACGAATAGTTTTATATCCATTAAATCGCGTAATCTTTCATCTTCGAGAACGAGGATTCCTTCTAAAATGATAACATCCTTTGGTTCAACTTCAATCACTTCAGAGGACCTTGTATGAAATTTATAGTCATAAACTGGCTTACTTATACCTTTGTATTCAATAAGTTTTTTTATATGTTCTATCAGCAGGTCATTATCAAAAGCCAATGGATGGTCGTAATTTGTATTTAATCTCTCTTCAAAAGGCATATGGCTTTGATCTTTATAATATGAATCCTGTTCAATCATCATGATTGAATGGCCTCTAAAATGCTCATAGATTGCTTTTGATACACTTGTTTTACCGGATCCTGAGCCTCCAGCAATGCCAATGACGATTGGCTTTCTGCTCATCTTACTTCCCCTTTCGCATCATGTTGTTAGGGTAAACAGGTTTGTCCACTTTAAACGAAACAATTTGTAATGGATGTCTAGCAGCATCCATTTCATTCCCGTCCTCATCCCAAATAGTCTCGATAATCTGAGTAAAGTTTTCGATTTCAGGACCAAAAAACTCAACCCGGTCACCTTTTTTAAAGAAGTTACGTTGCTGCATCGTTACAATCTCTGATTCCTTATCATAGTCTAACACTAGACCTGCAAAATCATAAGTTGTTTTTTTACTATGTGTTCCAAACATTTGTTCCTTCACACCTGGAATTCCTTCAAAAAAGGCAGGAGCAGTATCACGATTTGCACATTTATCAAGCTCTTCTAGCCACTCTTTAGCAATCACGAAATTATCAGGATCCGCACAATACGCATCAATAACTTTGCGATATACACTTACAACAGTTGCAATATAATGAATGGATTTCATTCGTCCTTCAATTTTCAGACTATCAATACCTAGCTCAATCATTCGTGGAATTGATTCGATAAGCTTTAAGTCTTTTGGACTCATTGCAAACGGAGAGTCTTCTTCCCCAAATAATGCTACTTCATTTTTATCCTCGTCTAGTTTAAATAAATCATAATCCCACCGGCACGATTGACAGCAACCACCACGGTTCGAATCGCGTGCTGTCATATGATTACTTAATGTACAACGACCAGAATAAGCAATACACATTGCTCCATGAACAAAGGTTTCGATTTCAATATCGACCTTTTCCTTCATTTCTTGAATTTCTTCAGCACTTGTTTCACGTGCCAGGACTACACGTTCTAACCCTTCTTCTTTCCAGAATTGAACAGCTTTCCAGTTGGATAGCGATTGCTGTGTACTTAAGTGTACCTCCATTTTCGGAGCAACACGCTTACACGTCTCAATGATAAGTGGGTCGGCCACAATAATACCAGATACTCCAGCCTCCTCTAGCCCCATTAAATATTCATCTAATCCATCTATGTTTTCATTATGTGCGTAAATATTTGTTGTGACATAGATTTTGGCACCGTATTTGTTTGCAAATTCTACACCTTCTGCGATTTCTTCTAATGTAAAATTATCAGCATTGGAACGAAGCCCGTATTCTTGTCCACCGATAAAAACAGCATCTGCACCATAGTGAACAGCGATTTTTAACTTTTCAAGATTACCTGCTGGTGCAAGCAATTCTGGCCGTTTTACGATTACACGCTTGCCATCTACTATTTTTGAAATAGGTTCTCTCACTGCTGTTGACATGTATAATCCTCCTTCATTACATAAATCCGCCTTGGCAAATTTGCGCCCAGGTACAGAGTTAGGCGTTTAGTTCAATTGCTCTAGTAGAATTAATAAACTGTTTCCTTAAAGTAGAAGCCCGTATCTAAAGGTCGATTAATTGGTTGAAGTCCTTCTAACTGCTCTAGTAGATCGTCCTTAATATCTTCATATTCGTCACGATTTTCGACGCATAAATCGATTGCTTTTCGATATATTTTAGTAACTTCAACGATATACTCAGTAGATTTTAGAATCCCCTCGATTTTAAAGCTATCTACACCCGCATCTATCATTTCTTCCAATTCATCAACAATACATACATCATTAGGGCTCATAATATGAGTGCCATTTTCATCTTCAAAAATCGGATATTTATTCCCACGCTCTTTATCAAATAAGAACATATCCTTTTCTTTTTTACGATTTTCAATTTCCATTACATTACCTTGATATTCGAAATAATTCCCAACCAACGAACGTTTTGATTGAAACATTGGCATCATTCCATGTACCTGAACTTCAATTTCAACCTCTGCATTTTCTTTAATTTCAACAATTGCGTCCATATTTAGTTCACGTGCTAGCACTGAACGACTTGCACCTTTTCTACCCCAGTAATTACAGGTATACCAGTTAGTCGCAGTTGTTTCCGTGTTCCAGTGCAATTTTATATCTGGTGCGACCTCACGTGCAGTCATCAGTACTGCTGGGTCACCAAAATATATGGCATCAACATTGCTATCTCGTAGAAAAGCAATATATTCACCTAATTCAGCAATTTTTTCATTATGAAACAAGGCATTCATTGCGACGTATATTTTTGCATTACGTGCATGAGCTATTTCGACCGCTTTAACAATTTCACCACGGTTAAATTCACCAGCAAGACGTAATCCATATCGTTGCTCACCTATGATTAAGGCTGTTGCACCAGCATTAATCAATGGTTCTATATCTTCCACACATGTAGGAGTCACCAAAAGTTCTGGTTTCTTCATTCCGTAACACCTCTTCTTTTACTTAATGCAACACCATCCCCAACAGGTACGATGGTCGTTTGATAATCTGGGTGCTTGATGAGCCACTCGTTATATGACTTAATTTTTGTAACAAGGCTACGTATTCTTTTATTCTCTATTTGTTCCTCAGCGACAAGCCCTTTAAATAGTACATTATCAGTCACAATTAAACCATCCCTTGAAAGGCATTTTTCATAGATGTCAAAAAAATGTCGATATTGTCCTTTTGCAGCATCAATAAAAATACAGTCGTATTCACCGTGATTCTTCACTTTTTCTCCCACCTCAAGTGCGTCACCGAAAATTACGGTTATTTGTGAGGCAGTTCCAGTTCGTTCAATGTTCTCTAACGCCTTTTCATATCTTTCTTGGTCTCGCTCAATCGTAACTATTTTGGTGCCAGGTAGAGCCTGAGCCATCCGAATTGCGGAATACCCAATTGCAGTTCCAATCTCGAGAATTTGCTTTGGTTGTGAGATTCTCAGTAACTGTAGCATAGTTTCAATCCCGATTAACTCCATAATCGGTACATTGTTTTCTTGTGCGTAATTTTCAATTTCTTCAATAAATGCATCTCGTTTGGGAAGTAAGGCTTCTAAATAATTGGTTAGTTTACTTGATAACAAGAAAAAAACCTCCATTTCATTATGGTGGTATTGGGTCAACATTCAGTCATTTGTTTTGCATGCTCATAATTCTCGATATATTTTACCATAAAGAAAAAGGGAGCGCTAATAGTAAAAAGTTAGCTTCCCTTATTTCAAAGTAAATCATTATTGATTTGTGATGTGTTGTGCTTTTTTCACGTTGTGTTCTTCAAGAGTCATTGAAAAGAGCACTTCTCCAGTTGGGGTTGCTAGGAAGTATAAATAGTCCGTCTCAGCAGGATTTAATGCCGCTGATATCGATGTCTCTCCTGCATTCGCAATTGGTCCGGGTGTTAACCCTTTTACATTATAGGTATTATAAGGCGAATCCACATCAAGATGCTCATACAGAACCCGATCCTTGTGTTGCCCTAAAGCATAGAGTACAGTTGGGTCCGTTTGAAGTTTCATATCCTGATCTAAACGGTTGTAAAATACACTAGAAATCTGTTCGCGATCCGTTTGCGCTGTTGCCTCTTCTTCTATTAACGACGCCATGGTTAATAGTTTATGAGTTGAATCAATATAAGGATTTCCTTCTAATTGTCCTAGGTATTTTGATAGAACTTTATCCGTTTGTTCCAACATGGTTTCAACAATCGCTTCTATCGAAGGTTTCTTCTCATAAAACGGATAAGTTGCTGGGAATAAATACCCCTCAAGTGGATGTTTTACATCTTCACTTAAAATTTCATCAGTTAAAATGGTAGGATATCTCGAAATTAAGTCCCTGACATAGGTGGGATCATCTAATTTCTGCATGATTTCTTCTTGTGTATAGCCTGTCTGTTCACCGATGATGGTTGCGATTTCAGAAAGTTGTTTACCTTCTGGAATTACTAATCTAAAAGCAGGTTCACCCATTAGGATACCAGACTTAAGACTTTTAATAATTTCATCAAAGTTCATCGATTGGTTCAGTGTATATTCCCCAGCCTTAAAACCAGATTCATTTCTAAATTTTGTGTAGTAACGAAATACCTTTGCATTTTTTATAATATCGTGTTCTTCTAGAATCCTTGCAATAGCTGTTGGCGATGATCCAATTGGTATCGTTACCTCAATTGGTTCCTTATTTGTTGGGTCTACTGGCTCAAGTGCTGATTTTATATATAAATAGCCTCCACCTATAATTCCAGATACAGCTAATAAAATTACAATAGATAGGATAAATACGATTTTTCGAATTGTTCTGGCTTCATTATGCCGCTCTAATAGATTCTTTTTATATAGATCCTTTTTCGATTCGTTTTCAGACATATTTCGTTAATCCTCCCCTCACTCGAATTATTATACTACATTTTTTTATCTAATTCGTCAATTTTAGGAAGAATTAACTAGAATATTGTACTTTTTTCTCTAATCTCTGTGAGTTTTAAGGCAGAAAAAAAACAGCCGGCTGGCTGTTTTTTATTCTTCTCCTTCTTCATCAAGAAACGTATTGAGCATTTCTTCAACAAGATCCCATTCTTCTTCCGTCTCGATTGGTTGAAGTTCTCCATCTTCGCCATCAGCAGAAGGGCTAAAGCTTGAAGCATGGATTTCGATATCCTCTTCATCTTCGTTTTCATCGCTTACTGGGTAGTAAAGTACATATGATTTTCCGAATTCATCTGATTCAAATGTGAATAATACTTCACACAGAATTTCATTTCCTTGTTCATCAACTACCGTTATTTGCTTTTCACCATGTTCCATATAAATACACCTCTTTAATTTTTACTATCTAGATACCCCTGAAGTATCATGACGGCGGCCATTTTATCAATTACTTGCTTTCGCTTTTTTCGACTTACATCCGCTGATAACAGGACTCTTTCCGCTGCCACTGTTGAGAGACGCTCGTCCCATAAAATAATAGGTAACCCGAATTTCTCCTGTACCATATCTGCAAAATGCTGACTAGCCTCACCGCGTGGACCAATTGTTCCATTCATATTCTTAGGTAAACCAATTACGACAGATTCTACCTGATATTCCTTTATAATTTCACCAAGGCGGTCTAAACCAAACTGCTGTCGTTCTTCATTAATCTTAATTGTTTCAATGCCTTGAGCAGTCCAGCCCATTTCATCACTGACGGCAACACCGACTGTCTTTGAGCCGACGTCTAAACCGAGAATCCTCATTCGTTTTACCCCTCACGATGAATCTTTAAATACGATTTCACTAACTCCTCAATTATTTCATCTCGTTCAAGCTTTCGGATAATATTACGCGCATCTTTATGACGCGGAATATATGCAGGATCTCCAGATAATAAGTATCCTACAATTTGATTGATAGGATTATATCCTTTTTCTTGAAGAGCATCATAGACAGTGAATAATACTTCATTTACATTTGTTTCAACTGGTTCCTCTGGAAAGTTGAATTTCATTGTTTTATCAAATGAGCTCAAGTTTTGCACCTCACTCTTTAGATTCTGATGTTTGAATCCGTACATGTAAATCTTACCACTCATTGTACACTAATCACAACTAAATAGAAACAAGAAGTGACAATTTGTATCATCCCAGTAGCCAGAATGATACAAATTCACTAATTTTAGATGTTTTTTACCCATTCTTCTACATATTGCAATGCCGATTCAAGCTGATCCGGGTTTTTGCCACCTGCTTGAGCCATATCTGGACGGCCACCACCGCCACCACCACAACGAGTTGCCACTTCCTTGATTAGTTTTCCTGCATGGAAGCCTTTTTCAATTAAGTCTTTCGTTACACCTGCTGTTATATTTACCTTACCATCGTTAACAGAACCCAAAACAATAACTGCTGAACCTAGCTTTTGCTTTAAATCATCTACCATTGATCGAAGGTTGTTCATATCTTGAGCATCTACTTGGCTATATAAAACAGTCACACCATGAATTTCCTTGGCCTTATCAACAAGACTACCCGCTTCTATGTTTCCAAGTTTTGCTGAAAGTGATTCATTTTCACGTTGTAAATTACGAATCTCTTGCTGCATTACCTCAATACGACCCGTAACTTCAGTAGGTTTTGTTTTTAAAAGTGCTGCAGCTTCCTCAAGTATTTTGACTTGATTATTGATTGCATGATATGCAGCTTCACCTGTAACTGCTTCAATACGACGTGTTCCAGCCCCAATTCCAGACTCCGAAACTATCTTGAATAATCCAATAGTTGATGTATTTGGTACATGGCACCCACCACAAAGTTCTAGACTGTAGTCACCAACTTGGACGACACGCACTATCTCACCATACTTTTCACCGAAAAGAGCCATTGCACCCATTTCTTTTGCTTCTGTAAGGGATTTATAATCAATTTGAACAGGAATACTGCTCCATACTTTTTCATTAACAATTGTTTCAATTTGCTCAAGTTCCTCTGGTTTAATTTGACCAAAGTGAGAAAAATCAAAACGTAAACGATTTGCTGTTACAAGTGAACCTGCTTGATTCACATGAGCACCAAGAACATCTTTTAATGCCTGGTGTAAAAGGTGTGTAGCTGTATGATTTTTAACAACACCACTGCGATTTTCTTGGTTCACTTTTGCTCGTAGTTGATCACCATTAGCTAGAGTGCCCTTTTCAATCAAAACTCTGTGTAGATTTTGACCATTTGGTGCTTTTTGAACATCTTTTACGATTACTTTTGTAGTCGAATTTTCAATAGTACCTTCATCTGCGATTTGTCCACCGCTCTCTGCATAGAAAGGTGTATTGTCTAAAATAAGCTGGACTTCATCACCTTCGCTTGCGTGTTCAACAATCTCACCGTCTTTTACGATTACAAGTACTGTTGATTGCGCTTCTAGTTCATCATATCCAACAAAAGTACTTTCAACCTTAACATCACCAAGAACACCACTTTGAACCTGCATGGAATCTACATCTTGACGTGCAGCTCTTGCTCTTTCACGTTGGTTTTCCATTTCACGTTCAAACCCCTGGTGATCAACCTTCATGCCTTCTTCTTCAGCGTATTCCTCTGTGAGTTCGACAGGGAAACCATAGGTATCATATAAACGGAAGACATCTTCACCAGAAATGATGTCACTACCTTTCGCTTTTTCCTTTTTAATAACCGCTGAGAGAATAGCAAGTCCATCATGTAGAGTTTCATGGAAGCGTTCCTCTTCTGTTTTAACCACTTTTTGAATAAATTCTGTTTTTTCTTTTACTTCCGGATAAAAATCAACCATATTTTCGGCAACAACGGGTACGAGTTCATGCATGAAAGGACGATTGATAGAAATTTGTTTAGCATAACGTACAGCGCGACGTAATAATCTACGAAGTACATAGCCTCTTCCTTCATTTGATGGCAGTGCTCCATCACCTACTGCAAAGGTAACAGTACGGATGTGGTCAGCAATTACCTTGAAGGCAACATCCTTATCCTGCGCTTGTCGATATTTTTCACCTGAAATAGCCTCAGTTGCCTCAATAATCGGCATGAATAAGTCGGTATCAAAGTTAGTTGGCACATTTTGAATAACCGAGCACATTCTTTCAAGACCCATTCCTGTATCAATATTCTTTTTCGGAAGTGGGGTATAAGAACCATCTGGATTATGATTAAATTGAGAAAACACAAGGTTCCAGATTTCTAGGTATCGCTCATTTTCTCCCCCAGGAAATAACTCAGGATCATTTGGGTCATTTCCAAACTCTTCTCCGCGGTCATAGAAAATTTCTGTGTTAGGGCCACTTGGACCTTCACCAATATCCCAGAAGTTTCCTTCAAGTCTCACAATACGACTTTCAGGAATTCCAATCTTTTTATTCCAGATTTCAAATGCTTCGTCATCCTCTGGATGGATGGTTACAGATAGCAATTCTGGGTCAAAACCAATCCAATCTTTACTCGTTAAAAACTCCCATGCCCAAGTGATTGACTCTTCTTTGAAATAGTCACCAATTGAAAAATTACCTAACATTTCAAAGAAAGTATGATGGCGCGCTGTTTTTCCTACATTTTCAATATCATTCGTACGTATGGATTTCTGTGCATTACAGATTCTTGGGTTCTGTGGAATGACACGTCCATCAAAGTATTTTTTTAATGTAGCAACACCACTATTAATCCATAACAAGGACGGATCTTCATGCGGTACTAAAGAAGCACTTGGTTCAATCGCATGCCCCTTTGATTCAAAGAAATCTAAAAACATTTGTCGAACTTGAGCTGATGTTAACTGTTTCATTTCATAACCTCCACTATCATTTTAGACATAAAAAAAATACTCTAATCCCCCAAAAACAGGGACGAGAGTATGCTCGCGGTACCACCCTGATTATGAACGCAAAAAATTTGCGTCCATCACCTTCGTATATTGATAACGGTATTCACCGGTAGGTTTTCCTACACTCAGGAGTAGCGTTCTGTTACCCTTCATCTAGAATTTCTCTCAGCCATGGAAATTCCTCTCTGGGCGATGGCACTGTAACATACTGGTTCCTTCATTGTTTTCATTCAATATCATTAACTTGTAAACTTATGTAATATCTTGTTTCCTGTCAATTATATTCAAGTCAAAAATGTTTGTCAATGCTAGTGTTTAAAGAGTTATTGTTCCTTTCGAATCACTGCAAAGTGCTGTTTAGCATGTACAATAAATACTTTTAAAATCGCCACAACAGGAACTGCAATGATCAGCCCCACTACTCCACCAATCTCCCCACCTAATAAAAGGGCTGCAATGATTACAATAGGATGTAAACGGAGACTTTTACCGACAATAATCGGGGACAACAAGTTCCCTTCAATAAACTGAAGACCAAAAACTACGATAACGACTATCATCAGCATTTTCATCGAAATGGTCGCTGCGATGATGGCCGCAGGAATAGCACCAATGATTGGCCCAAAATAGGGGATAATGTTTGTAACCCCGACAATAATTCCAAATAACAACGGATATTTCATACCGGATATCCAAAATGCTACCGAGGCAGTTGTCCCTACAAGCAGACAAACGATGAGCTGACCTCGAATATAATTTCCAAGTGATTCATCAACATCTCGAAAAAATAGCTGACCCGCTTTTCTCAGTCTACGAGGTGTTATATACCAAAGTGCTTTTAGCATTTGGTTATGGTCCTTCAACATATAAAACACAATGAACGGAATAATTGCAATTATAAATATTGAATTAAAGAAACCCTTAAAGAATTCAATGGTTCGTGAGAGAAGATAGTCCACATAGTTTTCAACAGAATAAAGTAAATCATCAAGTTGACCATGAATGAAAGCCGGTAGCTGAGAAGTACCCGTTTCAATTTCCTGTAACCAAACACGATACGTTGTGCTAAATTCAGGGAAACTTTCAGCGAGATCCTTAAGCTGCGCAAGGATAGCAGGAATGCCCTTATATAAGCCAAATCCAATCCCACCAAAAAACAGGAAATAGATAAGTAAAATAGCAAGTGATCGCGGAACTCCACGATTACTAATTTTCTCGATAATAGGATGGAGTAAGTATGTGATAAAAATAGAAATGCTAAAAGGAATGAAAATTGTCTTGATTACTGACCAAATTGGTAGCCAGATTGGAGCCAACTTCATAAAGATAAAAACCGTCAAAAAAGCAAGTAACAATAAAGAAATCCTGAAGAGCCACTTAACCCTATTCTCTCTCATTATGTTCACCCCTCTCGCTAGTAGTTTTTGGAATCGTAGTCGTTTTATACGGATTGGTAGGATGACAAAAACATTGTAAAAATACTGATTATTTTGTAAAATAAGACAGAAAGGATGTGGTACATTGATTATTAAAGCACGAGGTGAAAACCTCGAACTGAACACATTTCACTGTTTGCGAGTCCGCAAAAAGTTAGAGAAAAAAGATGAAGACAACTACAAATCTCTTAAAAAAGGTTGGCACGGTGAACTACAATTTGACCAGTTATTACTAGGCCTCACAAATGAATGCCTCATATTAAACAATCTTCTCCTTGAAGTGAGCAATACTCTTTTCCAAATTGACTCCCTACTAATGACCCAAAAGAAAAGTTACATTTTTGAAGTAAAGAACTTTGATGGCGATTTTTATATTGAGAATGATCGCATGCACATGCTTACTGGCAAAGAAATCAAGAACCCTCTTATTCAACTCTCCCGTAGCGAATCATTGTTTCGACAATTATTACAAGAGCTTAGATTAAATGCAGTTGTCGAATCTAAGATTGTATTTATCAACCCTGAATTTTACCTCTACGATGCCCCACAAAAAGGACCTTTTGTATTCCATGCACAACTTAATCGTTTTTTGAAAAGTTTGGACAATGCGGCTGGAACAACTGGAGTTTCAGATGGTCGTTTACGTTTTGCGAAAAGGTTAGTTGACTTACATATAGCAAAATCGCCATTTTCAAAAATCCCAGCATACACGTATGAAGAGTTGGAGAAGGGGATTGTATGTAAACGAGGTTGTTTGGATTATGAAGACACCAATAGACAAACATTGGTTTGTAAAAAATGTGGTTTTGTTGAGGATAAAGAGACCGCCGTATTACGGAGTATAGAGGAATTTAAGCTTCTATTCCCAGACAAACAAATTACAGTGAATATCATCCACGAGTGGTGTAAAGTTATAAAATCTAAAAAGACTATACAAAAAGTATTAACTAAGAATTTTGATTTAATATTATCCGGTAAGGGATCGTATTATGTAGATAAAAAGTAAATGTAGTTTGAGGAGTTTATTCTGAAGGGCTTCTAGTTTGATTACTAGTAAGCCCTTTGCTGTTTTATGAGAATGTAACGTGGCGATTCTTGCCATTTGGGTTTAGATTCTCCTGGCTTTATCCATTCGTGGGGATATTTGCCACTCTTCTGTTTTGATATCTCCTAATTTCAGCCAAGTGCGAGGGTTATTCGGTACTTTACTGGTTCGGTATCTCCTAACTTTATCCATTCAAGAGGATGATTCGCCACTTTACTGGTTCAGTATCTCCTAATTTCAGCCAAGTGCGAGGGTTATTCGGTACTTTACTGGTTCGGTATCTCCTAACTTTATCCATTCGAGAGGATGATTCAACACTTTACTGGTTCTCTTTCTCCTAATTTCATCCATTTGCGAGGATGATTCGACACTTTGCTGGTTCGCTTTCTCCTAATTTTATCCATTTACAAGGATGATTAGACACTTTGCTGGTTCGCTTTCTCCTAATTTCATCCATTTGCAAGGATGATTCGACACTTTGCTGGTTCGCTTTCTCCTAATTTCATCCAAGTACGAGGATGTTTCGCCATGTTCGACATCTCCTCCAAAACTCTATTTCATACAAGCACTAAAAAAACCCCACTCTTGTGGGGTTTTCCAAGATTAAAACATTTTTGTTATGCGTTTACGCATTTTTTTCATATTGCGTGCTGACATGACGTCCGTTCTCTTCATGATACCGTAAGCGGCAGCACCTAGACCCATAGTGATTAGAGAAGTCATTGCTTTATTCATAACCTCTTCACTCCTTGTGTATAGGATTACATACTGATTCTTCTGTCGTCCTCAGCAAACAAATCGTCCAACGAACTGAGTGTGCCATCTTCCTCTACCTGATGAGTATTTATTTGTCCTTTGTTCACAGATAGTTCGATAAAACATCCCCAGCAATAATATTGGTTCACACCAATTTTACCGATGTCTTTACTTTTACAATTTGGGCACTTCACAGGGTACACCTCACATCATGGAATTCCTAAATCAAATGCGCCTTGGCGTATTTGCAGCCCGATTTTTCAAAAAGTTTCCTCTCTGAAGAATCATGGTATCGCCGGCTACTGAATTAAGTTATCGATACGACGATGACATCTTCGCCAATTTTTAGAGGTTTTTCGGTTTTAACAACCTTTTTTCCTTCTGTGATATCAGCAAAAAAGCCATCCGTTACTTCATACCCTATAATAGTGCCCAATTCTTCTGTAAAATATACATCTTCTAACAAGCCCAACTTTTGCCCTTCAGCAGATAAAAGTGGCTTTCGGAATAATCCATGATGGGTGTGCAGAAAATAGGTTGGTGTATCAGCTTCATTGTCCAACCGCTCTATCAGCGATTGGTCAGAAACCATCACAGCATCATTTCCTATAGAGGAAATGCTTTGGATTGGGACTACTCGATCTCGCTCAAACAATCCCTTTCCTTTCATAATCAAGGCATTCACCTTGCCATCTGATGTGATACATAGATCTGAAACCCGGCCAAGAATCTCAGCAGAATTTTCATCATAAATTGGTAAATCTTTTAGCAATGAGAATGTCCGCAAAGATAATCGCCACCTTTCCGAACATTACTTATCTTGTACTTCAAGGGTGTTTGTCATACTGCACAAGGTTTACCAAAAAAAAAGCTGGTTACCCAGCTTTTATTCAGCCTCCATAAAATCATATGGAGATATTCCCGTCATCCCAATGTTTGGATCGGTTTGGAAAATCATATCATAATAAGAGACAGCTTCTTCTGTTTCTGCAACAGGTGCCTTCTCCATCATTACACCAAATGTTATTTTTAATTTTTCACATAAGGTCGTTTGACGATTGGTATCATTAGCACGATGTACACCTTGTCTTAAAGCGTCTTCCTCCCCACAGAGAATAAGAAAATTCTTCGCCCTTGTAATCGCAGTGTAAATTAAATTTCGACGCAACATCCGATAATAGCCTTTAACAATTGGTAAAATCACGATTGGAAATTCACTACCTTGTGATTTATGAATGGAACAGCAGTAGGCGTGAGTGATTTGGTTCAAGTCCTGTTTTGTATATGTAACTTCATTGCCTTCAAAATTGATGACGACCATATCTTGTTTTTCTGTGTTTTCATTCGCATAGAAAATTGATTCAATTTCACCAATATCGCCGTTAAACACATTATTCTCTGGTTGGTTCACCAATTGAAGTACTTTATCTCCTCGGCGGTATGTTACATCTCCAAATTTCATTTCCCTTTTACCATGGACAGGCGGATTAAAAAGTTCCTGGAGCATAACATTCAAGCTGTCAATCCCCGCTGGCCCGCGATACATGGGTGCTAAAACCTGAATATCCTTTACTGAGAATCCCTTCTTTTTGGCATTATCTGACACCTGTCTAACAACTTCAAGGACTTGATTTTGGTAGCATTTTAAAAAGGATCGATCTTTTTTTGGTGATGATATATCTGGTGGTAAAGCCCCTTTTTTAATATCATGTGCTAGTTCTATGATGGATGAACCTTCTGATTGCCGATATATATCGGTGAGCCGGACTGTTGGTAAAACGTCCGATGCTAGCAAGTCTTTCAGAACTTGACCAGGACCTACGGAAGGTAGTTGGTCTTCATCTCCTACGAGAACAACTTGAATATGCTGAGGGAGTGATTTAAATAGCTGGTTTGCTAACCAAACATCAACCATGGATACCTCATCAACTATTAACAGCTTCCCATTAATTGGGTTATCTTCATCATGACTAAAGCCCTCGACTCCATTCCACCCTAGTAGTCGATGAATGGTAACTGCAGGCAGTCCAGTTGATTCACTCATCCGTTTAGCAGCCCGTCCTGTTGGCGCAACTAATAAAACCGGAAATGGATTCTCAGAATTATAATCCTTAGGGTCCAACGAGCAGCCATGCAATTCTCCATATAACTCAACAATACCTTTGATGACAGTTGTCTTTCCAGTACCAGGACCACCTGTTAACAGTAGCATTGGTGACATTAATGCTTTTTGAATGGCATCTTTTTGTGAAGGAGCATACTGAACTTTAATTCTTTCCTCTAACTCACCAAGTGCTAATAGAAATTCGGATTCTGGAAAAAGATCATCGTATTCAGTTTGCTCCATAACACGTTTTATATTTTTGATAAGCCCCTTTTCAGAAAAGTAAAGGGAAGGCAGATAAACCTTGTCCTCTTCTATAACAAGCTTGCTTTCCTCGGTAAGACTTATCATTTCTTTTGAGATATCTGTTGCAATAATTTCTTCATGAGTATTTTGTTCTAATAATTCCTGAACTCGAATAATTAAGTCCTCTATGGAAAGATAGACATGACCATCCTGTAATGAGTCTTGTTCAAGTATGTATAGGCACCCAGCCTTAATTCGGTCAGGATGATTTCCAGAGATCCCCAACTGTCGACCTAACTCATCAGCACGCCCAAATCCAATCCCTTCAATATCTTCTACCAATTTATAGGGACTGTGTTGGAGAATTTCAAGTGTTTGCTCTTTGTACACTTGATAAACCCTCATTGACAGCTGAGGACCAAACCCGTATTGGGATAGTCCAATCATGATTTGTTCAAGCCCTTGGTGTTCCTGAAGGGTTTCATAAATTTCCTTAGCCTTTTCTGCTGGTAGCTTTTCGACCGCATCTAAGACAGAAGGGTTTGCAATGATTTTTGAAATCGCGCCTTCGCCAAGAGCCTCTACAATTTTTTCTGCCGTCTTTTTACCGATTCCTTTGAAAAGGTCACTTGAGAGATATTGAATGATTCCTTGTTTCGTATGTGGAATCTCTTTTTGGAATTGATCAACATGGAATTGGATACCAAATCGTGGGTGCTCCTTAAGTCGACCGAAAAAAATGTATGTTTCATTCTCATGGATGCGAGGGAAATACCCGGTTACAACTGCTTCTTTTTCATTATAGTCTTCATTTGTTTCTTGAAGCCTGATACGAACAACTGAATATAAATTCTGCTCATTATGAAATATGGTCACTAAATGAGTGCCCTTCATATACTTTCGTTGTTCATTAAATAAATCTAAAGATTCCTGTTGTTCCATTGCTGTATTCCCTCCCCTCATTTATTCATCTAACGCTTGATTAATAATGTTTTTCCCATTTGCTGCAAGCATATGGTCAGGTTGAATTTCCAACGCCTTTTCAAACATTGCGAGTGCCTTTTCGTAATCATTTTTAAAACCAGCGTATGCTACACCTAGGTTATAATACGCATCTGAATGCTGTGGCTCTAGCTCAATGACTTTATTAAATACATTTATTGCCTCATCAATGACAGATTCACCCGCTAGGCAGAGACCGTATTGAAATAAAGCATCTATATCATTTTCGTTTAATTCGACAGATCGTTTCATATATGGCAATGCTAGTTTTGGCTGACCAAGTTGAATTAATGTCATCCCTAACATAAAATAAGTATCACTATTTTCCACCCCTGCTTTTAGGGCTTTTTCAAACATATCCTTTGCTTTGATGAAATCATCCTGGTTGTAGAGAAGACTACCGATTCCATAATAAGCAGTTCCTGCTTTCTCATCTAATTCTAGAGCTTTAGTAAAAAAAGCAATCGCTCTTTCTGGGTCGCCTACTGCCGCCAAAAGGTTACCAAAGTTTATGTAATAAATTGGCTCTTTCGGGTTTTCTTCAATTGCCTGTGAAAAGCATTTTGCTGCTTCTTCGTATTTTCCCTCTTGCATATAGTCAATGCCTTGTTTATTTAAATCCAAAATATTCAACTCCACCATTATATTCACATACGCCTAAGCGTACTCTACTCAGTTATATTTGCAACTTATATTATAGCACAGGAAAACCTCAACCCTAAAGATAGGATCGAGGTTTCTTTACCCAACATATGTTAGCCGTTCATTATTTTTAAAGACTTTATCAATCGTTGCTCCACCTAGGCATTCATCGCCATTATAAAAGACTACGGCTTGTCCAGGTGTAACAGCACGGATTGGCTCATCAAAAATTACTTGAATCGTATTATCGTCAACTTTTCGAACTGTAACTGCGTTGTCCTGTTGGCGATATCGGAATTTGGCTGTGCATTTTACATCCTCTTCGGGTTTCATATCCGATACCCAGCTTACATTTGCCGCTAGGATTGAATCTGAATAGAGGTACTCATTATGAAAACCTTGGTCAACATAAAGAAGATTTTTTTCAAGGTCTTTTCCAACCACAAACCACGGTTCTCCGCTTCCACCAATACCTAGACCGTGACGTTGGCCAATCGTATAATACATTAAACCATCATGTTTCCCTTTTACCTCACCTGAAAAAGTGACCATATCCCCAGGTTGTGCGGGCAAGTAATTGCTTAGGAACTCTTTAAAATTACGTTCACCAATAAAACAAATCCCTGTGCTATCTTTCTTAGTAGCAGTCGCAAGGTTTGCTTCTTTAGCAAGCTCTCGCACCTTTGATTTTTCGATGTTACCGATTGGGAACATGACCTTTGAGAGCTGATCCTGTGTAAGCTGATTCAAGAAATAAGTTTGGTCCTTATTTTCATCAACCCCACGAAGCATCTTGTATTCTCCATCTCTGTATTCTACTCGAGCATAATGACCTGTTGCTAGGTAGTCCGCACCGAGAGTCATAGCATGTTCTAAAAAGGCCTTAAATTTAATCTCTTTATTACACATGACATCTGGATTTGGTGTTCTACCTGCTTTATACTCATCCAGGAAGTAGGTGAACACTTTATCCCAGTATTGTTTTTCAAAGTTCACCGCATAGTATGGGATACCAATTTGATTACAGACTCGTATTACATCTTCATAATCCTCTGTTGCGGTACAAACACCATTTTCATCAGTATCATCCCAGTTTTTCATAAATATCCCGATAACATCATAGCCTTGTTCTTTTAATAATAGGGCTGCTACGGAAGAATCTACTCCACCTGACATTCCCACAACGACACGGGTATCTTTTGGGTCTTTCATGTTTCCACCTCCTATTTCGTTAATCGTTTTACGATTTTGGATGTTTCTACTGCTGCTGTTTTTATATCTTCGATTGAATTTCCTAAGCCAAAGCTAAACCGAATGGAAGATGTGATTCTGTCTGAATCTTTTCCAAACATGGCCACTAATACATGAGATGGATCAATTGAACCGGCCGTACATGCAGATCCACTAGAAGCAGCAATTCCTGCTAGATCAAGATTCACTAGCATTGATTCAACATTAGTCCCTGGGAAATAAAGATTTAGCACATGTGGTAATGACTTAGAAAGGTCACCGTTCAGTTCAAACGAGATACCCTCTTCATTTAAAATCGAGATAAAAGTTGTTTTAAAGTCTTGGTAAAGTTCATTTTTATCAACAGACGTTTGTTTCGCCAATTGCGCTGCAGCTTGCAGACCAACAATGCCAGCAACGTTTTCTGTTCCAGCACGTCGTTTCTTTTCTTGTTCTCCTCCAAAAAGAAGAGGAGATAACTTTTTACCTTCTCGCATAAATAAAAAACCGGTACCCTTAGGACCATTTATTTTATGAGCTGAAACGGATAACAAATCAATATTCAATTGATTCACATTTATATCAACCAGTCCATAGGCTTGGACGGCATCTGTGTGAAATACAGCTTGATGCTCTTGAAGAAGGTCACCAATCTCCTGAATTGGTTGAAGAGCACCAACTTCATTATTGCCAAACATAATTGTGACAAGTATCGTTTCAGGTGTTAGGGCTGCTTCAACGTCTTTAACTGAAACTAGACCAGACTCATTTACAGGAAGATACGTAACTGTGAATCCCTGTTTTTCAAGGTGTTCACATGTATGAAGAACTGCATGATGTTCGATTGCAGAAGTGATAATGTGTTTACCTTTACCAAGTAGCTGATTTGCCGTTCCGATTATTGCCAAATTGTCAGCCTCTGTACCACCGCTTGTAAAGATAATCTCGTTCGGTTTTGCGTGGATACTGTCAGCAATGGTTTGTCTTGCCTCATCTACAGCATGTCGACTTTTCCGTCCGAAAAAGTGAATACTTGAAGGATTACCAAAAACTTCTGTCATATATGGAAGCATACGCTCCACAACATCTGGGTGCATGGGCGATGTAGCTGCATGATCTAAATAAATATGTTGCATCATATGCGCCCTCCTTTTATTTTATCAAATGCGCCTTGTGCCTTTGCGCCCAGATTTTTTTCGAGCTTACTCGAAAAATTTACTTTATAAAATCTGAGGCATCCAGCGGAGGCTCAATTAATTTAATTGTGGTTTTATACTACGATTAAATTAGTTCAGTACGTTCAAATTATGCCATGTTTTACTTAAATATAAAACATATATGCATCATTGCCGTCATCGTGGCTAGCAAGATCTTCGAGTGTAGTGCTATCCAATACCTCATTAACGGCATCTCGGATTCGTATCCATAATTCCCTTTTTGCCGGCTCTTCATCCTCTAAAACTTCTACAGGACTAACCGGTCCCTCAAGAACAAGAATTACATCACCAGCTGTTATCTTTACTGGTTCATCCCCAAGTATATAACCTCCATATGCTCCACGGATACTTTTTACCAACCCCGCATTGCGTAATGGAGAAATTAGCTGCTCAAGATAATGCTCAGACAAGTCATGTTTTGAGGCAATCGTTTTTAAAGAAAGTGGCCCTTTCCCATGATTTTTTGCAAGTTCAATCATGATGGTTAGACCATATCTGCCTTTTGTCGAAATCTTCATTTACTACCACCCCTAATTACTAAAATGATTCACTTCTATCACTGGTGTTTTGTCAAGTTTACGTTTTAATCGATCATTCAGGCGTTGGCATTGTGGCAATGCAAATCCTGCCATATAACCAATTCCTACGCAATAAATCAATGTTCCTATGAAAACAGGACCTCCTAATAGCCAACCAGCTGTCAAGACAATAATTTCCATTCCGAGTCGGATATATTGCACTTTCCACTTAGATATCTCCGTTAAGGCCAACATCAGACTATCTCTTGGCCCAGCACCAACCTTCGCTGAGATGTATATTCCCATTCCATATCCATTAATAATCAGTCCAAGTAAGAGCATGAGTAGTTTACCTATAAAAGAATCTGGTGTTACTAGGAAAGGTACCATCATGAACATGTCAATAAATATTCCTACTGAAATCATATTTAGGAATGCACCGATTTGAGGAAGTCTTTTCAATAAGAATGAGGAAAGAAACAAAATAAAAAAACCAACTATTATCGACCAGGAACCAATGGTGAGGCCGATTTGTTTATATAGTCCGATATGCAAAACATCCCAAGGTGATGCCCCGAGATTTGCTTTGATGATTAGAACAATCCCCAAAGACATAATTAACAGGCCAATAAAAAAAGTTGACCACTTCAACATGTGGTGACTAAAGCTAGACTGTGCTCTCATTCTCATCACTCTGCCTCTCATTGCTGACCATCTTATCTATCTAAAACTGTTTCATTAAATTAATTACATACGAATTGGTGTAGGATGACCAAATTTTCAGCCGCCCTTTTTTTAAAAGTCTATAAGATGAAACCATAACAAATTTAAACTCACGACATTATAACATATATTGCGTTGTATTTGTATTTTATCAACTAGAAACGTATGATAAAGTTAAGTGTATAATACAAAACCTATTTGAATTGTTGGATAAGGGGATGAACCTTTTGCTTTTTGAATCACTTATCGAAGCACCTTTATCATATCGGATGCGACCTAGACATATTGAGGAAATACTTGGACAAAAACATATTATTGGCAAGGACACCGCCTTATATAGAATGATTACGAATGGACATGTTCCCTCTATCTTACTGTATGGGGAACCTGGAATTGGAAAAACATCCATTGCAACAGCAATCGCTGGTACCGTTGATATGCCATTTATCTCCATTAATGCTACTACTGCAGGTAAAAAGGATATCGAGGATGCCGTTTCAACTGCAAAAACTGAAGGAAAACTAATCCTATTTATTGATGAGGTCCATCGTTTTAACAAAGCACAGCAGGATTATTTACTTCCACATGTAGAACGAGGCCTTATTTCATTGATCGGCGCAACAACGGAAAATCCATTCCATGATGTAAATCCAGCGATTCGTAGTAGATGCGGACAAATTAAAGAACTTCGCCCCCTCACTAAAGAAGATATCAAGGAATTAATTCTTCGTGCCCTAAATGATTCGGAACGTGGGCTGGGTCATCTACAGATTTCAATATCTGAGGAAGCCATTGACCTTATCTCGTCTTCCACTAAGGGAGATGCGCGTTCTGCGATGAACGTGCTAGAGGATGTCGTAATGGCTTCAAAAACGAGAGACAATGAGATGATTGAAATTGATATTGAACTTGTTAAGGAATGTGTGGAAAATAAGGGCTTTTCTCATGATAAAGACGGAGACCTTCACTATTCATTACTTTCTTGTCTTCAAAAAAGTATTCGAGGTAGTGATGTGAACGCGGCCTTGCATTATTTAGCGAGACTTATAGAAGGTGGCGACTTAGTTTCGATTTGTAGACGACTAACTGTCATTGCCTATGAAGATATTTCAATCGCGGCACCCGAAGTCGGCGTTCATACGGTTGCTGCATGCCAGGCTGTAGAGCGTCTAGGATTGCCAGAAGCTAGAATTCCACTTGCAAATGTCGTAATTGAACAATGCTTATCACCGAAAACGAATAGTGCATATCGTTCACTTGATAAAGCAATTGAGGATATTCGAAAAGGAAATATTGGGGAAATACCTGATCACCTACGTGATGCCCATTATAGTGGAGCGAAAGAATTGGGCCATGGGATTGGCTATAAATATCCGCATGATTATCCAAATGGATGGGTTAAACAACAGTACTTACCAGACTTATTAAAAAACAGAAAATACTTCAAACCTAAAGAGAGTGGACAAGAAAAGCATTTTTCAAAGGTATATGATCGCCTTGAGCAACTACAAAAAGAGGGGAAGAAATAGACCATCCTATTTCCTCCCCTTTTTCCTATTAAGCCGCTACATCACGTTTCATAAAGACAAACCAAGTAAGTGCATTAAAAATGATGAAATAAATGACTAACATGATTATTGAAAATGACATTGTCATTCCTTCAACAAAAATATTACCAGTCAGGTATTGAGATAAATCCGTATTCGCAAACAGGATGTATTTTGCCCAATCGAATTTCATTGCAAGTAAAGCAGTTGCGTTTACTCCTGCAAACATTAAGAAGATTGCTAAACCTATCGCGAGACCACTATTTCTAAATATGGTTGAAATCATAAAAGCAAATGTCGACATCATGATTAGGTTAATTGATTTTAAACCAAAGATACCAAGAATATGTGAAACCATATGAACTTCCTGTACTGCGCCATCTCTATAAACTAAGTGTGGAGTTGAGTCTCCTCCACCAAAGAATATGCTTCCTACTAAGAATGATACGATAAACAGTAACGCTAAAGATACTAATGCAAACAAGATAGTTGCTAGATATTTTGATAGCAGTATCTTTGCTCTTGATACTGGTCTAATTAACAATAATTTAATGGTTCCCCACGTAAATTCAGATGCAACACTACTTGCGCCAATTACAATTGTAAACAACGTGATTAATGAAACAATTTCTGAAGTAGCCGTCATAAAATTCCACGTAGATCTAGCTTCTACCGGAGCAATATCATGTTCTAAACGATATTCATTGATAGCCAATTCTCGCTTTGAAAAATCCTTTACCATATCTGGTAGATTTTCATTTGATAGGTCAGCCTTATACATTTCATTCTCTGCCTGGATGTTTTGTTTCCAATTTTCATTTTCAGAATTTGAAGCCGTAGCATTCATTACAATCCCGACAACTACAGCTGCACCTACTAGTATAATAAACATGATCCAGGTAGATACACGACGGTAAATTTTCATATTTTCATTTTGAATTAGTTTGATGATGTTACTCAATTCCGCTACCTCCTGTTACTTCCAAGAATCGATCCTCTAATGATTTTGATAGCTGCACAATTCCATACACCTGAATCTCATTTTTTACAAGACTAGCATTTATTTGTGGAATCATATCATGATCAGTCATCAGTTCGAATCCTTTTTCCGTTTGGTTTATTTCAAGTGATGAATATTCATTTGATAGAATTGATAGTGCTTTTACAACATCACCCACTTGAAACTGAACCCGAATACGAGTATCTTCACCTACAAAATCCGTAACTTTTTGAACCCCTACTAATTCACCATTTTGGATGATTCCAATTCGGTCACACATCATTTCCATTTCTGACAATAAGTGACTTGAAACAATAACTGCTAGCCCCTCTTCTCTTGCAAGCTTGCGAACATAATCACGAACTTCTCGAATCCCAGCAGGGTCTAACCCATTTGTAGGTTCATCTAATATCAAAATTGAGGGACTATGTAATAATGCCTGTGCAATTCCTAAACGCTGACGCATCCCAAGTGAGTAGGTTTTAACCTTTTCATTTATCCGTTTTTCAAGACCAACAAGCTTTGTCACCTCAAGGATTCTTTCTTTTGTTACTCCATTTACCATCCGCCCGTAATGAACAAGATTTTGGTAACCAGTTAGAAACTTATACATTTCTGGGTTCTCAACGATCCCTCCAATATTTGCGACTGCTTTTTCAAAGTTCTTGGCAATATCTGTTCCTTTTATAATGACTTCTCCATCGGTAATAGACATAAGTCCAACTAGCATTCTAATTGTCGTTGTTTTCCCTGCCCCATTCGGACCTAAAAAGCCGAATACTTCTCCAGGAAACACATCAAAGGTAATTCCCTTAATGATTTCTTTCCTACCTATTGTCTTTTTGACATTTTTTAACTGTAAAACTGGTTGCACTTTTTTTCCCCCTATCAGTTTGTGAGATTCACACCTTTTAGAATCTCCTTCACATCATTACCTATTCGGATTAGTGACAATACTACTTACGGATTATACATGAAAAAGTTCCCAAATTTTTTAGGTTACGAGAAAAATTACTATTTCTTTACATTCCATATTCCAGTCTTGATACGCCTTTAGCTGTATTTTCTATCCTCACAAAACTACTAATGTATAAAACAAAAATAACGTGGTCATGCTAGATATAAAATCTATTAATTATAAATAAATAGGGAGTTGGTTTTTATGAAAGTAAGGCAGGATGCATGGTCACACGAAGATGATTTATTATTAGCTGAAACTGTATTACGCTATATTCGCGAAGGTGGAACCCAACTAGCAGCATTTGATGAAGTGGGCGATAAATTAAATCGCACATCAGCTGCATGTGGCTTCAGATGGAATGCTGAAGTTCGCAATAATTATGAACAAGCCATTGCGATTGCGAAAAAACAGCGAAAAGAAAGAAAAAGAGCATTGGAAAAGCTAAATAAAGAAACGAAGCCTACCCAGGTAGAGTCTGTGAAAAAGGAAATTCAAGTGGAAGAAACACCAGTTCCTTTTGTACCTGTATATACGGAAGAGGTTTCTGCTGAGTTAATTCCATCAACATCAACAAATTCAATCACTCTTGATGATTGTATTACATTCTTGTCATCCCTACGGAGCAATGACCTCTTATCTAATCAATTAGAAATGGAGAATAATCGGTTACGTAGAGAAAATGAATCTTTAAAACAACAAACAAAAGAACTTGAGAAGAAGCTTGATAAGTTAACTGAACAACAGACTATTATTCAAGAAGACTACCAAGCACTTGTGCAAATTATGGATCGTGCTAGACGCTTAGTTATGTTTGAGGATGCAGAAGATCGTAATTCACCAGCATTTCGGATGGACAAAAACGGGAATCTAGAGCAATTAGCAAAATAAGAAAACGTGGCCATCACTGGCCACGTTTTTATTCGTCCTTGACTCTTTTAATTTTTATTTCTTTAAGTAGTTCCTGAACGACATAACTCCCCATAATCAAACCACATGTTGATGGTGTAAAAGCATTTGAGGATGGCGGCATTTTTGCTTTACGAATTTTTGCATTCTCATCAGTAATTTCCTGACGTACATCTTCACGAATAACAATCGGGCTTTCATCTGAGAACACAACAGGAATTCCCTTATGAATTCCCTCTTTTCGTAATCTAGTTCGAATGACCTTAGCCATTGGGTCTGTATGTGTTTTGGATATATCTGCGATCATAAAACGTGTTGGGTCCATTTTATTGGCTGCACCCATACTCGAGATGATTGGGATATTGCGTTTTAAACATTCCTTCATGAGGTGAATCTTATACATAATCGTGTCTGAAGCATCAATGACAAAGTCCAAGTCATAGCTAAAAAATTCCTCATATGTTTCTTCAGTATAGAACATTTTCAGCGCAATGACTTCACATTCAGGGTTAATGTCAGCAATACGTTCTTTCATAATGTCTACTTTAGGCTGGCCAATTGTAGATAGTAAAGCAGGTAACTGACGGTTGATATTGGTGATATCAATATTGTCTTTATCAACGAGTATCAAGCGCCCTACTCCGGAGCGTGCTAGGCTCTCTACCGAGAAGGAACCTACGCCTCCAACTCCAAGGACAGCTACTGTACTATTTTTAAGAATCTCCACCCCGAGTTTTCCAACTGCTAGTTCATTTCTTGAGAATTGGTGTACCATTTCTTCAACTCCATTAAATACGAATTCATCAAGCTTTTGTATTTTTACCAGAATAAGAATATAACATACTTTCCACTCTTTTCAAGTATTTCTATGCGAATAAAGTAAAAAACTCCTGTTTACCAGGAGTAAACAGGAGTTAAATGTGTTTGTATGTAGTCGTGTAGAAGTCCCAATCGTGTCGTCGATGCCTTAGTTTTGAACCCGCTCACCGCAGGTGGGCACCCTGTTTCGACCTTTATAAGTCCTCTTTCAAGTTGCTGCTAATGAGGCATTTACGCAAGTACGAAAACTCCGGGCTCCCGTATAAACTATTGTTCGGTCAAAACAATAGGTTATACGACAAACACATCAGGACTTCTAACTTTAGAAGTTCTCTAGAAACTTCTAACTTATGTCACAATACTAACACACGACATACGTGTTTTACAAGTTGACCAAAAGGGGTTTTGTTCGCTATTTTCGAACATTTAACGACAAATACAAGTCGTTTAGTTGTGCTTTACTTACCTCTCCTGGAGCATCCGTTAATAAATCACTTGCGCTTGCTGTTTTAGGGAACGCGATGGTATCACGCAGATTACTTCTACCAGCCAATAACATTACAAGTCGATCTAATCCTAATGCAATACCGCCGTGTGGTGGTGTCCCATATTCAAATGCTTCCATTAAAAACCCGAACTGTTCCTTTGCTTCCTCTTCTGAGAATCCTAAGACTTTAAACATTTTTTCTTGGATGTCACGTTCAAAAATACGAAGTGATCCCCCACCTAATTCATAACCATTCAATACTAGGTCATAAGCTTGTGCCTTCACTTCCCAAGGCTTGCTTTCAAGTAGTTCAATATCCTCTCTAGCTGGCATTGTAAATGGATGGTGGGCAGCATAGTAACGACCATCTTCTTCATCAAACTCAAATAGCGGCCAATCCGTTACCCAAAGGAAGTTAAATTTGGAAGAGTCAATTAAATCTAGTTCTTTTCCAAGTTTTAAACGAAGTGCTCCTAGTGCATCAGCAACTACGTTCGGCTTATCTGCAACAAAGAAAAGTAGATCTCCTGCCTCTGCTTCTAATACAGCTCTTAGGGACTTTTGTTCTTCTGCATCAAAGAATTTAGCGATTGGACCTTTTAATTCTTCCTCTTCAACCTTTAGCCATGCTAGACCTTTTGCACCATATCGATTCACATATTCAGTGAGCCCATCAATGTCTTTACGTGTATATTTTGTTGCTGCACCTTTTGCATTGATTGCTTTTACTTGTCCACCAGTAGCTACTGCATTACTAAATACTTTAAATCCACTATCCTTTACAACCTCAGAAAGATTGACTAATTCCATTTCAAAACGTGTATCTGGTTTGTCCGAACCATAACGGTTCATCGCATCATTATACGTTAATCTTGGTAAAGGTAGCTCGATATCAAGCCCTTTTACATCCTTCATAAGTTTTTTCATCATTTGCTCAGCCATCGCAATTATATCTTCCTGGCTCATGAAAGAAGTTTCAATATCAATCTGAGTGAATTCTGGCTGTCTGTCTGCGCGTAAATCTTCATCTCTAAAGCAACGTGCAATTTGATAATAACGGTCAAATCCACCAACCATTAGTAGCTGTTTGAAAATTTGTGGTGATTGTGGAAGTGCGTAAAATTCACCTGGGTGTACACGGCTTGGAACAAGATAATCACGTGCTCCTTCCGGTGTACTCTTTGTTAAGATTGGTGTTTCAATATCTAAGAAGCCTTCTCCATCTAGATACTCACGAATTGATTTCGTGACATTGTGACGCATTTTAAATGTATCAAACATAGCCGTTCTACGAAGATCTAAATAACGATATTTCAAACGTAAATCCTCTGAAACATCAGTACGATCCTCAATCATAAATGGTGGTGTTTTTGCCTCATTAATAATTTGTAAGTTAGAAGCCTTTATCTCAATCTTACCCGTATTAATATTTTCGTTTACAGTTGCCTCATCACGTGCAACAACCGTCCCAACTATATCCAACACATACTCGTTTCTCACAGTTTCAGCAATTTCTAAGGCTTCCTTTGATTCTTCTGGACTGAATACTATTTGGACAATCCCAGTTCTGTCTCTAAGGTCAATAAAAATAAGGCCGCCTAGATCTCTTCGACGTTGAACCCAACCTTTTAATGTTACTTTTTCACCTATGGCTTGTTCTGTAATTTCACCACAATAATACGTTCTTCCAAACATGTTTCCCACTCCTAGTAACTTTTTTCAAGTAAATATGAAATAAACTGATCGATTTGGATTTCTTCTTGATTTCCAGTTTCCATATTTTTGACGTTAATAACGTTTCTTTCTAACTCTTCGTCCCCTAAAATGGCAACAAATTTAGCTTGTAATCTGTCAGCAGCTTTGAATTGACCTTTTACTTTTTTATTTAAATAGTCCTTTTCTGCAACTAAGCCTGCTCTTCTAAGGTCATTTACTAGCGTTACAGATTTCGCAGAGGCAGCATCACCGATTGCTGCAACATAACAGTCAATTCTATCTTCTACTGGTAATTCAATTTCCTCAGCATTTAATGCTGCTAAAAGCCGCTCGATACTTAACGCAAAACCAATACCTGGTGTTTCAGGACCTCCTAGATTTTCAACCAAGCCGTTGTAGCGTCCTCCACCACATAATGTCGTTATTGCGCCAAAGCCTTCTGCATCGCTCATAATTTCAAAGGCAGTGTGATTATAGTAATCCAGCCCTCTGACAAGACCTGGATCCACCACAAATTCAATTTGTAAATTTGTTAGATAGGCTTTTACTTTATTGAAGTATTCACTTGATTCCTCGTTTAAATAGTCAAGAATAGACGGTGCTGAACTCATTAGTTCATGGTCTCTGTCTTTTTTACAATCAAGTATGCGCATTGGGTTTTTCTCTAGTCTCGACTTGCAATCACCGCAGAATTCATCAATTCGAGGGGAAAAGTGAGCAATTAAGGCATCACGGTGTGCAGTTCTACTAGATTTATCACCTAAGCTATTAATAACAAGTTTCAGCTTATTTAACCCAAGTGATTTATAGATTTCCATTGCTAGTGCAATTACTTCTGCATCAATGCTTGCGTCGTTACTTCCTAATGCTTCTACACCGAATTGGACAAATTGGCGGTAACGCCCAGCCTGTGGTCGTTCATAACGGAACATTGGCCCACAGTAATATAGCTTTGTTGGCTGTGATGGGTTTCCAAACATTTTATTGTCTACATATGACCGGACTACTGCTGCAGTCCCTTCTGGACGAAGTGTCAAGCTTCGTTCACCACGGTCTTCAAAGGTATACATTTCTTTTGTGACGATGTCAGTTGTTTCACCAACACTTCGTAAAAATAACTCTGTATGTTCAAAGATTGGGGTGCGAATTTCTTTATAATTAAACCTCTTACAGATATCTCGAGCTTTCTCCTCGATATATTGCCATTTTTCCACATCACCTGGAAGAATGTCTTGCGTTCCTCTAGGAATATTAACCATTAATAAACTCCTCCTTACAACACAACTCTAATTATTCAGTTATAGCTGAATAAAATAAAAAAGCTCCCATCCCTACAATAAAATTGTAGGGACGAGAGCTTGGTATCCCGTGGTGCCACCCTAGTTAAGACTAAACAACTCGTTTTGTCTTCACTCGATCAGTTAACGCCTGAAACGTTCAGCTCCTACTAAAGCATCTGCTTTTTCAGAGAGAAACCTACGAGGTGTTCGTTCAATAAGTCATCATGTAGGAATGCTTTCAGCCCTTGACATTCCCTCTCTAATCATGTGTATTCTTATCTACTTTTCCCCATCACTGGTTCAGCTATCTAATATTGTAGAATTTTATATAATCATACGTATGAACTTAGCTAAAGTCAAGTTATGAAAGTGATTTTTTTTATTTTAAAAATAAAATGTTTTTTAGGAACGATGTAGTTGTTTTTTTAGATTGCGTACGTCTCGAACAGAAACGCCAAATTCACTTGCTAATTCAACATAGGTTGAAGACTGTTCCTTTTGAATAAAATCATGGAAATCAACTCCAAATACATTTCCACCCGTGTTTTGAACATTATTGCTTTTTTCACTAAATCTCATCCGACTCGCCCCTTTTATGTGATAGGATTATCTTTCCCTTTTTTAAGATTTTATTTCTTTTCAAACAGGATTTTTTGGTTTTATGTCGAAATTTATTAAAGTTATGTTTTAAACTCAAGGAGGCTTTTACGTGTTACACAAGATTTCAAAGATAGGACTTGCGTTCCTGCTCGCGATTGTTTTTTCAATTACGACAAACCCTAGACAACATGCAAATGCAGAAACATTCGCAATCATCGACACATCTGTTTTAAATGTGAGAGAAGGTCCTGGACTCTCCTACGCGCGAACAGCACAGGTTAAACAAGGAGAGAAATATACCATCATTGAACGTAAAAATGATTGGGTTAAGTTGCAGCTCTCTAATGGTAAAGCAGGATGGGTTGCCTCGTGGCTTATAAAAGAAAACCAGTCCAGTCAGACACCAACCGTTTCGACATCAAAAGTTGTTTCAACCGTAGATGGTCTTAGATTACGGAGTGGTCCTGGAACGGGCTTCCAAGTTATCGGCTCCTTAAATAAAGGAACAGAAGCTGGATTTATTGAGGCAAATAGTAACTGGACTAAGGTTTCATTAAATGGACATATTGGTTGGGTATCCTCTCAATTTATTACGACAAGACAGAGCACTGGTTCTACGAATTCAAGCCCAGGCTCGAATTCAAGTACTACGAAAAAGACAGGAACAGTTACTGCTTCCATCTTAAATGTTCGGAGTCAACCTAATTTACAAGGTCAAATAGTAGGTAAGCTGAAACTTAATGCGACAGTTACAATAACGAGTGAAAGAGAAAGCTGGTTAGAAATTGATTTTGGTGGAAATTCAGCGTGGATACATAGAGATTTCGTTGCAGGAATCACTTCTACAGGGGAAAAACCATCTCAACCTGCTACACCCCCTCAAAGTCCTACTAACCTAGGAAAACTCGGTGTTGTAACAGCATCCAGCTTAAATGTTAGAGATGGTGGATCACTTTCAGGAAAAGTGATTGGTAGCTTGAAGCTTGGGGATAAAGTAACCATTGAAGAGGAAGTAAATAATTGGAGTCGAATTACATTATCAAATGGTAGCAAAGGTTGGGTTGCTAGCTGGTATTTAGACGTTCAGCAAAATAAACCATCTGAAACTCCAAGCAACCAACAGACAACTGTAAAAATGCTTTATAATGGCACGAATATTCGTTCAGGCGCTTCGACTTCACATTCAGTGGTGGCTCGTGCGAATGAAGGTGATTCTTTCTCCATGCTAGCCAAAGAAGGTGACTGGTATAAAATATCCCTTCAAGGAAATAAGGTTGGTTATGTTGCAGGTTGGATTGTTTCAGTTGATGGAACTTCAACTGTTGTTGAAAGACCTGGAGCAAATCAATATTTAAAAGGGAAAACCATCGTAATCGATCCTGGTCATGGTGGAAATGATAGTGGTGCAATTGGAGTAAGCGGTACGTACGAAAAAAACCTTAACATGCGTACATCAAAAATGGTTGCGGATAAGTTAAATGCTTCAGGTGCAAATGTAGTAATGACTCGTAGCAGCGATAATTATGTTAGTTTACGTTCAAGAGTAAGTATCTCCAATTATCGTAACGCTGATGCTTTTGTAAGTGTTCATTATGATAGTATTAATGACCGAAGCGTACGTGGTGTAACCTCTTACTATTACAAGAATATCGACGTTGGATTAGCTTCAAATATTCAATCAGAGCTAGTAAAGAACACCGGTTTCAAAGATCGACAACATCGACAAGGTAATTTTCAGGTTTTACGAGAAAATCGAAATCCCTCTGTTTTGTTGGAACTAGGATTTATCAGTAATCCAACGGAGGAATACACAGTTAATACAAATAGCTTCCAGGAAAATGTTTCAAATGGAATCTACTATGGTCTTGCACAATATTTTAAAAGTAAATAATCACAGTAAAAAAGACAGCCTCAAAAGCTACTAGCTTTTGAGGCTGTCTTACTGTCTAGCTTCGAGCGCCATCGGCTCGAGTCACAATTCAAGCGCTTATGAAGGCAAAAGCTCCTTCTGTCATTACTTGTCTTATGCTAGTCGCCGATAACGGGACCTTACGCCTTTCTTATTTACTTTCAATAATTAAAGTGACTGGTCCTACATTTGTAAACTGGACATCCATCATAGCTCCGAAAGTTCCTGTCTCCACATGTACACCTTTGTCACGGACTTCCTTATTGAAAGATTCATACATTTCTTCTGCGTAATCCGGTTTTGCTGCGTCCATAAAGTTTGGACGTCGACCTTTCCGACAATCACCATATAAAGTGAATTGTGATACTGATAGAATACTACCTTTTACATCAAGTAAAGATAAATTCATTTTCCCTTCCTGATCCTCGAAGATCCGAAGATTTACGATTTTATCTGCCACATACTTAACGTCCTCAATTGTGTCAGAATGGGTGATTCCAACCAGAACCATTAGACCATTTTCTATCGAACCTACTTCTTCATTTTGGACAATCACTCGTGCATCTTTGGCACGCTGTACAACAACTCTCATAACCTATCCCTTCTGTACTCGCAATACTTGCTTAAACTCCATAATATTAGCTCATAACTCGACGAACCGTATAAATATCACGAATTTGCTTAATCCGTTCAACAACCTTATGAAGATGGCTCACATTTTGAATGGAAATGGACATATTGATTGTAGCCATTTTATTACGATCAGATTTTCCTGAAACAGCTGTAATATTTGTCTTCGTCTCATTTACAGCTTGGAGGACTTCATTTAATAAGCCCCTACGATCAAATCCATTTATTTCAATTTCAACATTAAACTCTTTACGATCGTTCAGGTTACTCTCCCATTCAACCTCAATTAAACGCGCTTTAGCATCCTGAGTATGAACATTTTGGCAATCTGCCCTGTGTACAGAGACTCCTCTTCCTTTTGTAATAAATCCGACAATCTCATCACCTGGAACTGGATTACAACATCTGGATAGACGAATAAGTAGATTATCAATTCCTTGGACCTGTACTCCTGAATCTCGCCTTTTCGAGCGTGTTGAAACCTGCTTAACTTCGGACACTGTTTCCGCAACTTGTTCGAGGTCACGTTGCTTTCTCAATTTATCCGTCAATCTGTTTGCAATTTGGGCTGCAGTAATACCGTTATACCCAATAGCTGCATACATATCATCTTCATTTGTAAAGTTGAACTTTTCTGCTACCCTTTTAATATTTTCAGGTGTTAAGATGTCTTTTACTTCGAACTCAAGGTTGCGAATTTCTTTTTCGACCAGTTCTTTCCCTTTTTCAATATTCTCTTCACGTCGTTGTTTTTTAAAGAATTGACGGATCTTATTTTTTGCTTGTGAAGTTTGAGCAAGTTTAACCCAATCTTGACTTGGACCATAGGAATGTTTAGAGGTTAGTATTTCAATGATATCCCCCGTTTTCAATTCATAATCCAAGGTCACCATCTTCCCATTTACTTTAGCACCAATCGTTTTATTCCCAATTTCAGAGTGAATCCGGTATGCAAAATCGATAGGAACTGAGCCAAAAGGCAGTTCGATCACATCACCTTTAGGTGTAAAGACAAACACCATATCCGAAAACAAATCAATTTTTAAGGATTCCATGAACTCTTCAGCGTTGGACGCGTCGTTCTGCCATTCTAGAATTTCACGGAACCATGTTAATTTTTCCTCAAATGTTGATTGTTGGTTGACCTGTTTCCCCTCTTTGTACGCCCAATGTGCCGCAATCCCGTATTCTGCAATCTGGTGCATTTCCACTGTACGAATTTGAACCTCCAGTGGGTCACCCTTAGGACCGATAACAGTTGTATGGAGAGACTGATACATATTCGGTTTAGGCATTGCAATATAATCCTTGAACCGACCAGGCATTGGCTTCCAACATGTATGAATAATACCTAAAACAGCGTAACAATCTTTAATACTACCTACAACAATCCGGACAGCGAGTAGGTCATAGATTTCATTAAATTGTTTATTTTGCAGAACCATTTTTCGATAAATACTGTAAATATGCTTGGGGCGCCCCGATATGTCCGCTCTGATAGATACCTCATCAACACGGTCTTTTACTTCATCAATTACATCATCAAGATATTCCTCACGTTCCGCACGCTTCTTTTTCATGAGGTTAACTATACGATAGTACTGCTGTGGATTTAAATAACGTAAGGCTGTATCCTCAAGTTCCCATTTAATTTTTGAGATACCGAGGCGGTGTGCTAATGGAGCAAAGATTTCGAGCGTCTCATTAGAAATTCTGCGCTGCTTTTCTGCTGGGAGATGTTTAAGAGTACGCATATTGTGCAAACGGTCTGCTAGCTTAATTAAAATTACTCGTATGTCCTGGGCCATTGCCACAAACATTTTTCGATGATTTTCAGCTTGCTGTTCTTCCTGAGATTTAAATTTAATTTTACCTAGCTTCGTTACCCCATCAACAAGCATAGCAACCTCTGGGGTGAATGCATCACTGATTTCTTGGAGAGTGACTTTCGTGTCCTCTACTACGTCATGTAAAAAGCCACCCGCAATTGTAGAAGGGTCCATTTCGAGATCCACTAAAATACCTGCAACCTGTACTGGATGTATGATATAAGGTTCACCCGATTTACGAAATTGTTCCTTATGGGCTTCATCTGCGAATTGATAAGCACGTGAAATAAATTCGATATCATCGTCATTTAAATATTCTTTTGCTTTTTCTATCACTTGCTCAGGAGTTAAGACCTGTTCGTTTGCCATGGATTTTATCACCTTTTTAGAAATTAAAGATTCAAAGATAAGCTCTTTGAATCGTTTTTAAATATTGAATAAGAAAGTTATTGTTACTATTATCTTGAAATTTTCGATAGATGTAAAGGGAAATGAAAGAAATAGTGCTTACAGAGTGAAAAAACTTAGCTTACGAACGTAATCTATTAAAAAAAAGCGCTCATAAAGAGCACTTTTAGAATTGCATTAGTGTTAATACATCATATCCATCTAACTTATCACGACCATCTAGGTATGTGAGTTCGATAAGGAATGCAATTCCTGCAACAACACCACCGAGTTCTTCCACTAGTTTGATCGTAGCTTCAATTGTTCCACCAGTTGCTAATAGGTCATCTGTAATAAGTACACGTTGACCTGGTTTAATCGCATCTTTATGGATTGTTAAAACATCTTTTCCATATTCAAGACCATAATCTACTTTTATTACGTCCCTTGGTAGCTTTCCTTCCTTCCTAACTGGAGCAAAGCCTACACCATGTGAGTATGCTACAGGACAACCAATAATGAAGCCACGTGCTTCTGGTCCAACAACAAGATCGATTTCTTTCTCTCTTGCATACTTTACGATTTGGTCTGTAGCATATTTATACGCTTCACCATCATTCATTAAAGGCGTAATATCTTTAAACTTAATTCCTGGTTTTGGATAGTCTTCAACAATTTCGACAAATTTTTTTAAATCCATTAATTTATTGCCTCCTCAAGCGAATGCGAACCTTTATTTAGTGCATCAAACCACTGCTTTAATTGTTGATATGATGAATACAATAATAGCTTTTCCAATTCAATTCGTTTTGCTTTCAATTGGTATGTTTTCGATTCAGTCAAATCCCTTTTCTTGCCCTGATTTGATAATGAAATAAGTCCATTGTCTATTTTAACAAAATCTAATTCAAAAAACACCTGTGACATGAAATCAATTGTTTCCGTTGACCAGCCTCTATATTTTGCTAGTTCATGGGCATAGCGATTTAGATTAAATGGACCCTTTTTAGCTAAAAATGCGTAAAACCATTTAAAATGCTCTCTAGTTGGTATTGTACTGAAAAAATGGTCCTGTTCCTGATAGAACAATGTATAAATTCGATCTGGGAGGCCTTTTTCAAATAATGCTTTAATCAATTCACCTTCATCTGGTAAATCAAGTAGAATAACATGCTTTGTATCTAATTGTTGATTTTTTGCTTCTTCAATCGAAGAAATAACTAGAATATCCTGGTTTTCTACTTTTAACTTTTGAGGTGTTTCTGTTGAAAAAGAAATGAGTTGAAGTTTTTCATCCGCTATCTTCTCAAGATAAGAAGAAAAATCACGCATCCCACGAATATCAAATAATTGCCACTCATTTACAGCGATGTCTTTTAACATAATTTGTGGTTTACGGTTATTGTTCCATTCATTAATAGATAATTCTCCAATAACAGATACCTTTGATAAAGGAGAAATCCCTTCACAAGCATGTCCTAATCCAAATCCGACCCCGTCTAATCCTATTGATTCATCTTGTAATTCTATTTTTAAATGACTTTGGTCTGCCCCTATTCGACGGATTGTATTAACTCCAACATTATTAATCTGCACAGTTGGTTTTGGATTCCCCATTCCAAACGGCGCAAGTTTGTTCATTTCGAATATAGACTCAATTGTAATCTCATGAATACTACAAATTGCATCGACTGCAGCAATTGGTTGAAAATCTTCTTGTGTTAATACTTCATTTGCAATCTCATTAAGTCTTGTTCTTAAATCGTCCACATCATCAACAGCTAGCGTCATACCCGCAGCCATCGGATGACCACCGAAATGCGGTAGGATATCACGACACGTGGAAAGACTTTCATAAAGGTTGAATCCCTCTATACTTCTTGCCGAACCTTTAGCCAATCCTTTTTCAGGGTCAATACTAAGGACAATTGTTGGGCGATAAAAACGATCAACTAGTCGTGAAGCAACGATTCCTATTACCCCAGAGTTCCAGCCTTCTCTAGCGATAACTAATACGGAATTAGAAGAGGGTGGGTAGTTTTCCTCAACCTCTTGAATGGCTTCTTGAGTTAATTTAGTAACAAGTTGCTGTCTTTCCTTATTCAGTTCATCGATTTCATCGGCAATATATGCAGCCTCTTCAAGATCATTTGTCATTAACAAATCAACCGCAGGATCCGCAGATTGCAAACGACCTACTGCATTAATTCTTGGACCAATTGCAAATCCAACGGTTTCTTCGGAAATATCATTAGATTCAACTTTGGCTTTTTTCAATAATGCCTTTAAACCAGGTCGTTGTGTATTCTGTAAAGCCCTTATTCCCATTTTAGCAATAAGACGGTTTTCCCCATGTAAAGGTACCAAATCGGCGATTGTTCCAATAACAGCCACATCCAGTAAATCTGTAGGTACAGTTCCACGTAATGCATGGGCTACTTTAAACGCAACACCAACCCCGGCCAATTCCTTGAACGGATATTGACTATTTGGTAATTTTGGATGAATAATGGCTGTTGCAACTGGTAACTCAGGACCCACCTCATGGTGATCCGTAATAATTAAATCTAATCCCAGTTCTTTTGCCACCTCTGCTTCATGAAGGGCTGAAATCCCTGTATCTACCGTTATAATTAAAGAAATCCCTTCTGATTTTGCCCAGCGGAAAGCTGCCTCATTGGGACCGTATCCTTCTGTAAATCGATTTGGAATATAAAAATCAACATTTGCACCTTTTTCTTTTAAAGCAGTGACCATAACAGTCGTACTGCTAACCCCGTCAGCATCATAATCACCAAAGACTAAAATACGCTCCTCTTTTTCAATGGCCTCATTAATACGTTCGATGGCCGTACCCATTTGTTCAAGTAGAAATGGATCGTGGAATTCGAGTTTGTCTAGTTCTAAAAATTCACGTGCTGACTCTACGGTTGTAAGCCCTCTACTCACTAGCAGGGATGCTACTAGAGGTGTAACTTGCAGCTCTTTAACAAGTAGATTTGCAATTGTATTGTTGCATTCATTTAGTTTCCAACGAGTTTTAGATTGTAACAAAATGCTCACCCCTTAACCACACTATTATACCGGAGCATTTTGTGTGTTACAACGATTGACATTTTTTATTCACTATGTGTCTACCGTTCATTCGTCGTCTGAGTAAGGATTAATATGGATAAAGACATTTTGTACATGCGCATTCTCCATCAGCTTGGCTTTAACCCTTTTCCCAACTTTATGCCCTTCTTCTACTGTCATATAGGGATCAACTGAAATTTTTAAATCAACAATGACATAATGGCCATGTTCACGAGCATGAAGCTCTGTTATTTTTTTTACATCTGGGACCGACATAACTAGTTCTCTTAATTCAGTAGTATCTTCATCATGTAAAACATGATCTAATGTATTATGTATTGCCTCTGTTCCAAATTCCCATGCCATCTTTAAAATTAAAATGGCCACAACTATTCCTGCAACTGGATCTGCATAAACGAGCCAATCAATGCCTAAGTAGCCACCAATTAACGCACCAACAATTCCTACTAGGGTTGCTAGAGATGCAAATACATCGGAGCGATCATCGTACGCATTAATTATGAGTGCGTCACTTTTAATCTTTTTTCCGAGATTATACTTATATCGAAACATGATTTCCTTAATGACAATTGAAAAAAGAACCGCATATATTGCCATTGATTTTGGAACATCAATTGGCTGGAAAAATGCTTCAAAAGACGATTTTCCAATTTCAAAGCCAACGAGTGCTAGTAATACAGCAACAATAATGGCCGCAATAGATTCAGCCTTACCATGTCCATAAGGATGGTCCTCGTCTGGTGGTCTTTTTGCTGCTCGTACACCTATAAAAACAGCAAGAGAACCTGCGACATCTGAAGCAGAGTGGACAGCATCTGCTACAAGTGCACGGCTGTTTGATTGAACACCTATTACCCATTTAATAACGGCTAATATGATATTACCTACGATACCAATAATAATAGCTTTTTCCGCTTGTTTAAAGCGATCCTTCTCTTGCAAAAATCCTCATCCTCCCCTTTTACGTTTGAGAAATTTCTATTCTACACATGTTTTTTAGTCTATCCAAAAGTAAAACAACTCATCAAGGTTAAACGGAATATAAAAAGCCGTGAAAAAATCACGACTTTTTACTAATTATAAATTAAACCTCTGGTTCTGCTTCTGTCTTAACAGTTCGTTTTTTAGCTAATTGCTTCGCTTTCCAAACTAACCAAAGTTGTGCAGCTATGAATATGGATGAATACATACCCGCAACTAAACCGATTGTTAACGCGAAAGAGAAATTTGTAATAGCTTGTCCACCAAGTAATAACAAAGCCACACTTGTGAAAATAACTGTTATAGCAGTATTGACAGAACGGCCTAATGTCTGTCGTAGACCAGCGTTTACTATACTTGCCAAATCTTCGTAGGTCTTAATACGCTTTTTCTTCTTATATAGTTCCCGAATCCTATCGAAGGTTACAATCGTGTCATTAATTGAATAACCGATAATTGTTAAGATGGCGGCAATAAACGTAACGTCCACCTCAAGGCGAGTGACACTAAAGATTACAATCATAAAGAATGCATCATGGAATAGTGCGACAATTGCCGCTAGTCCCATTAACCATTCGAAACGGAAAGCTACATAGATGATAATACCAGCCATCGCAATTAAACTAGCGATAAACGCATTTCTCGCCAGTTCTTTCCCGACTGTTGGAGAGACAGTACTTACGTTAGGGTCTGCTCCATAGATATCATGAAAATGGGCTTTAACTTCATTCACTTGCTCTTTTGAGAGTTCATCTGCAAATCTAGCAACACCGATTTCCTTATTATCACCTGAAATAATAATTTCCTTCGCTTCTAAATTTAGCTTACTGAGCTCTTCAGCAAATTCTTCTTGAGTAATAGCCTCTTCTGCAAGAACTTCTATGCGTGTACCCGCAACAAAATCAATTCCTAAATTTAATCTAAAGATTGCTAGTACCGCAATACCTACAATAATCATTATTCCAGATGCCAGGAAGAATTTCCTTTTATGCTTAGCAAAATCAAAGCGGTCAAATTTGGTTGGGTAATTTCCTTCCTCATCAGCATCTGCCAAGTTACGAATTTGACTTTGTTTAACTCCAAACCAACTTGGCTTTTTATTTAAGAATTTACTATTAACCCATAAACCAAGTAGTAGTCGACTTCCGTATACTGCTGTAATAAAGCTCAGTAATATACTTACAATCAACATTGTAGCAAAGCCTTTTACGGCACTTGTACCAAAGACAAATAAGACCCCAGCCGCTAATAATGTTGTAATATTCGCATCAAAAATGGTCAAGAATGAGTTTTTACTACCTGAACGGTAGGCAGATAGGATTGATTTTCCAGACCTGATTTCTTCCTTAATCCGTTCATAGGTAATAATATTGGCATCAACAGCCATTCCGACACCAAGGATTAACGCAGCGATACCTGGTAAGGTGAGAACCGCATTCATCCAGTCAAACACAAGTATATTTAAATAAACAAAGATACTTAACGTGATTGTAGCAATTACACCAGGGAATCGGTAGAATACAAGCATGAATAATAGCACTAAGGCAATACCGATTGCTCCAGCAATAATTGTTTTGTTGAGAGCCTGCTCACCAAATTTCGCTCCAACTGAAGTGGAGTATATCTCTTCAAGATCAACAGGAAGTGCACCTGCATTTAATAAAGAAGCAAGTTCTTTTGCTTCGTCAACAGTAAAGTTGCCTTCGATTGAGACTGATTTTGAGTTAAATACTTGACGAACTGTTGCTGCAGAAAGGTACTTTGGATTTGGGTTATTACGTTCAGTCTCGAACGAATCTACACCTTCTTCAAAGTCTAACCAAATCACCATTAAGTTGTTTGGAGCTAGGTCGAGAACTTTTTGAGTAGCATTTTTTAAGTCCTCTGGGTTAGTTACGGTTAAAGAAACAGCTGGTTTTCCATATTCGTCGAATGCCTGATTTGCACCATTTTGTGCTAACTGTGAACCATCAAGTAGTACGTTATCGTTTACATCTCTGAAGGTTAGCTTTGCTTGAGTTGATAGAATTTCACGGACCTTTTGCTGGTCTTCTACACCCGCTAGTTGCACACGAACGCGATCTTCACCTTCAATTTGGATATTTGGTTCATTTACACCAAGTACGTTTACACGGTTATTTAGTGCATTAACGGTACTTACTAGGGCTTCTCTATCAATTTTATCGCCTTCCTTAGCCGGTTTTACCTCATAGAGGATTTCAAAACCACCTTGGAGATCAAGTCCTAATTTAATATTTTTTGCGGTATCAGTACCAGTTACTCCAATTAATGCCCCAAAGAGCAACACCAGTACGAAAAACACCGCGATCCGGCCTTTTTTAACCATAAGTATGTATGTCCTCCTTTTTATAAGAAAAGCACAAGGCACGCAGCCTATCGGTAACAAGTATTAGACGAGCTCTGACAGAAAGTGCAATTTACCTTTCCGAAGTGATTAGCTTGTCCTACGAGCCGAAGACACTTTTAAAGCTAGACATTCTAGCCCAAAACATGACTTGTCCTATAAAGCCCTTCATCACAATTATGAAACAATGCGAATTTCATGTCAATTACGGCTTTACGTGAATTTCATGTACCATCAAATATTTACTTTTAATTAAGATTATATCAAATTATTGAGTGCGTCTTTACCTTCACCTTCAAACCAACTTGGTGCTTTGAATGCTTCTACAGTAACATAGTTCATGTAATCCCCGACTTTTACACTTAGAATATCACCAACTAGTTGATATAATCGTTTTTCTTCCTTTTCTTTTTTCCATGTTTTATTTTTTAGGAACCCCCATAGTTCTTCTTCTGTAACACGGTCGTATCCGTACAACTCGAATTCTTCCAGCTTACTTTTTAAAAATGGACGAACTGTTTCACGAAACTTGTCATACATATGAGTTTGTGTCTGGTTCACATGTCATCTCTCCCGGCTTTTTATGTATACCTTTAAAAATCTGTGGAACTTACCGTGGCCTTACACCTACTCAGTAGGGATTTTTATACCCTTACTAATAAAGTAATCGAATACTTGTCATGCTTGGCCACATATCATGCATATAGTTAATTGTAAATGATATCACCTTTTTTGAGAAGGTAGGGAAAATGAATTGTCAAAGCAAACTTTCCTCAAAGGAACATTAATCTTAATTATTGCAGGACTTATTACAAGAATATTGGGATTTATTAATAGGATTGTTGTCGCCCGGCTTATTGGTGAAGAAGGCGTTGGGCTATATATGATGGCAATCCCAACTTTTGTTCTCACCATTACATTAACTCAGATGGGCTTACCAGTGGCAATATCAAAATTGGTTGCCGAAGCAGAAGCACAAGGTGATAAGAGAAGAATTAAAAAAATCTTGGTCGTTTCGCTTTCCATTACTGGATCATTAAGTATCATCTTTACTCCGATGATGATTTTTCTTGCACCGCTGTTATCGGAAACATTACTTACTGACCAAAGAACATATTATCCTTTATTAGCGATTTCTCCAATCGTTCCTATTGTGGCGATTTCATCTGTCCTACGTGGTTACTTCCAAGGGCGCCAAAATATGAAACCACCTGCTTATTCACAGGTAATCGAACAAGTGGTCAGGATTACATTGGTATATGTATTCACAAATGCCTTTCTACCATATGGAATTGAATATGCTGCAGCCGGTGCGATGCTTTCTGCTGTAGTCGGAGAGTTAATGTCCCTGTTTTATTTATTCTTCATGTTTAAAATGAAAAAACGGATTCGGATCAGAAAAAATTTTTTCAAATCTGCTAAAAATGGTAGAGATACCTTTAATGATTTGACGAGAATTGCGGTACCTACATTAGGAAGCCGATTAATCGGATCGATCTCATGGTTTTTTGAGCCGATAGTAGTTGCCCAAAGTTTGGCCATTGCAGGTGTTGTCACCCATTTAGCGACTAGGCAATACGGAGAATTAACAGGATTTGCTCTACCATTACTAATGCTTCCATCATTTATAACTGCATCACTTTCAACAGCTCTTGTTCCTTCCATAAGTGAAGCCGCGGCAAAGAAACAATCCTTATTAATTGAATATCGATTAAAACAAGCATTGCGTTTATCACTTGTTTCTGGAGGTTTATCAATTGTCGTTTTATACGTGTTTGCAGCACCAGTAATGGAGCTAATGTATGGAAATAGTAATTCTGCGATTTATATTAAAGTAATGGCACCGTTTTTTATCTTTTATTATTTCCAAGGGCCTCTACAAGCAACATTACAGGCACTTGATTTAGCGAAAGCAGCAATGATTAATAGCTTTATTGGAAATATAATAAAAACTGCCGCTATCTTCGTACTGGCTACAAGACCTTCTCTTGGAATTATGGGAGCTGCACTAGCAATTGTAATCGGTATGATGCTCGTTACACTCTTACATTTTTCTACAATTGTAAAAGCAATCTCTTATAGCTTTTATATCAAGGATTATCTAAAAAGTGGAATCACTATGATCCTTTCTGGTCTTGGCGGGCATTACTTTTATCAAATGTTCTTAACAAACGAGCCTCTTCTCTTAAGAACTCTAGCAGCAATCGGTATTACATCTTTAATCTATGTCATTTTACTCTTCGTATTTAAGCTTTTGACTAAAGAGGAGGTAAAACGAATACCATTTATCGGACCAAAGCTCGCAACTCTTTTATAAATCTTTGATATAAACATCTCACTGCGAAAAGGTAACCGGCACCGGTTACCTTTTTTCATCCATGATATCCACATGTAATTTTCCATTATTATAGCTACAATACGAGATCTTCTTTAGTTCAGTGTAACCGAGCTTTTTCAATTCAGACCACAACCAAAACTCGGTTTTATTAACTTGTTTAAGATGGTCTCGTTGCACTTCTCCATCCAAGATAAGTGGTAAATCAATCGAGTAATCGGTGGGTTCCGTCGTTTTGTTTTTATCTTTTTCTAAGACAGACAGCTCACCAGAAGATTCGAGAATAGCAAATTCTACATCAGCAAGGCTTTTTACATTTTTTTCACGGAGCTGCATCAATAAATCATCAAGATTATAGCGTTGTTTCCGCATCACATGTTCATCGATTTTACCTTTATTAATAATGACCGATGGACGCCCATCAATAATTTCTCTAATTTTTTTACTTTTTAACGAAAGAAGGGCTAGAACATATTGAATTCCCATTAATAATACCATTGGTACAACTGAGTGCATGATGGGATCCTTTGTTTGTTCAATCGCCATAACTGCCATTTCCGCTATCATCATAAAAACAACTAAATCTAGAAGGCTAAGCTCCCCGATTTCTCGCTTACCCATCAGTCGAAAAATCGTCAAAAGAATAAAATAAAGCAGTACAGTTCTTACAATTATAGTAAGGTATTCCTCCATATCAAGAGCCTCCCTCAAGACATCTTACATTTTAGTTTGTGTTGTTCTAGTAAAAACATTATGCGTAGGATTTTCCAATAAATAGGTGTACGGACTAGAAAAGTTTTGTACTTTTTATTCTAATTTATTTTGGACATGAATATGCTCGTACTAAGGAGTATGTTCATAAAGATGAGGGGGAGAAATCTACATGAGGAAAATGGGAATTGCAATGGTTTACGGTGTAGTCGCAATTTTTATGTTTGTTATTGTTTCTAGTTTACTCATTTCACTTTTACTTCGTTTTACATCACTTCAGGAATCTTCTATGTCCTGGGTCATTTTAGGGGCTTCCTTCCTTGCTCTGTTTGTTGGCGGATTTGTTTCTGGAGGAAAGGGAAAGGAAAAAGGCTGGTTAATTGGCGGCGGTACGGGTATTTTGTATTCCGTTATTGTTTTTCTAGTTCAATTTTTAGGATATGATGCAACGTTCACAGCTGAGCAAATGATGTATCACGCTGGATTTTTAGCGGCCGCTGTTCTTGGTGGAATCTTCGGGGTTAATTTGACTACTCCTTCCAGAAGGGAAGCCTAATTATATATGAAAATAAAAAAAGAGCGTGTAATTGCGCTCTTTTTTTCGTTCAATTAGTCCTTGATGACATCACGTACAGCTTGTCTGTCATATGTAAGATTAGAGTTGCCTGATTTAATAACTACCTTATTTTCATCAATTGAATCAATGATGCCGTGTAATCCACCAATCGTTACAACTTTATCCCCTTTTTGAAGACTAGATTGCATTTGAAGTGTGGCCTTTTGACGCTTTTGTTGTGGACGAATTAATAAGAAATAAAAAATCGCAAACATAAGAATTAAAGGACCAACAGTTCCTAATATTTCCATTCATTTCACCTCCTGATTAAAAATTTTCTTTACATTTCATTATCTAGAAATTTTTCGCGTTTGGTTTATTGAAACCATACTGCTCAAAAAATTCTTCTCGGAAGTCTCCAAGACGATCTTCTCGAATCGCTTGTCGGACTTGCTCCATTAATTTTAACAGAAAATGCAGGTTATGATAAGTAGTAAGTCTTATTCCGAATGTTTCACTTGTCTTAATTAGGTGTCTAATATAGGCACGGCTATAATTTTTACACGTATAACAATCACAGTTTTCATCCAAAGGTCTAAAATCACGTGCATACTCCGCATTTTTGACAACTAATCTTCCTTCACTCGTCATAAGGGTACCATTACGTGCGATTCTAGTTGGCAATACACAGTCAAACATATCGATTCCTCGAATTGCCCCATCAATTAGTGAATCGGGTGAACCTACACCCATAAGGTATCTCGGTTTATCGTTGGGTAGTAGGGGAGTTGTATATTCGAGCACTCTGTTCATCACATCTTTAGGCTCACCTACAGACAGACCTCCCACAGCATATCCTGGGAAATCCATAGATACTAAATCTCTTGCGCTTTGTTTACGAAGTTCTTCAAACTCACCGCCCTGGACAATTCCAAAGAGACCTTGATCATGTGGGCGTGCATGAGCTTTAAGACATCTCTCTGCCCATCTGCTCGTACGCTCAACTGATTTTTTCATGTATTCATAAGTAGCTGGGTATGGTGGACATTCATCAAAAGCCATCATAATATCTGGTCCTAAAGCATTTTGTATTTCCATTGATTTTTCTGGTGATAAAAATAATTTATCACCATTCAGGTGATTACGGAAATGGACGCCTTCCTCTTTAATTTCTCGGAACTCACTTAAGCTGAAAACTTGGAACCCGCCCGAATCAGTTAGGATTGCTCTGTCCCAATTCATGAATTTATGTAAACCACCAGCCTCTTTGATGATTTCATGTCCTGGTCGTAACCAAAGATGATAGGTATTGCTTAAAATGATTCCAGAACCCATCTCTTTAAGGTCTTCAGGTGACATGGTTTTTACTGTTGCAAGTGTTCCAACCGGCATGAATGCAGGTGTTTCAAAGGAACCATGTGGTGTATGTACGATCCCAAGTCTTGCACCCGTCTGCTTACAGGTTTTTATATGTTCATATCTAATTGGTGTCACTACTACGTCTCCTTTTTCGTGGGTGTTGTTTGTACAACACCACTCTCATCGTTCAATTTTTTATTTGATTAGCATTGCATCTCCGAAACTAAAGAAACGATAACGTTCCTTAACAGCTTCGTTATATGCACGGAGGATATTTTCTCTTCCTGCTAATGCACTTACTAGCATAATTAGTGTTGATTTCGGAAGATGGAAGTTTGTAATCAGTCCATCTATCGCCTCATATTGATAACCAGGATAAATAAAGATATTTGTCCATCCACTAGATTCTACAAATTTTCCATTGTTATTTTTTACAATGGTTTCTAGGGTTCTTGTTGAGGTAGTACCCACAGAAATAATGCTGCCACCAGATGCTTTCACATCATTTAACAGCTTAGCGGTTTCTGCATTCATCTGATAAAATTCGGAATGCATATCGTGTTCATCGATTGTATCAGAGCTTACTGGGCGGAACGTACCCAACCCAACATGCAAGGTGATAAATGCTATATGTACTCCTTTTTCACGGATCTCACGGAGAAGTTCCTCTGTAAAATGCAGTCCTGCTGTCGGAGCTGCCGCGGACCCTCTGTGTTTAGCATAAACAGTTTGATATCGATCCTTATCATCTAATTGTTCGTGGATATATGGTGGCAGTGGCATTTCTCCTAATGCATCTAACACCTCATAAAATATCCCTTCATAATGAAATTCCAACATTCTTCCACCGTGTTCACCTATTGCCGTGCACGTTGCCTTTAATCGCCCGTCACCAAAGGTCAATACAGTTCCTTCTTTCACACGCTTAGCAGGCTTCACAAGTGTTTCCCATGTATCCCCTTCTTCTTGCTTTAAAAGGAGTACTTCCACCTTCGCACCTGTGTCCTCTTTGACTCCATATAGTCGAGCTGGTAGAACGCGTGTATCATTCAATACAAGACAATCTCCCTCATTTAAATAAGACAGAATGGAACGAAAATGAGTATGTGTCAAATCGCCAGTATTTTTGTCAACTACCATTAAGCGTGATGCTTCTCGATTCTCGAGAGGTGTCTGGGCAATTAATTCCTCTGGTAAATCAAAATCAAATAAGTCTACTTTCATATCTCTCACCTACTATTTTTCTACCGAAATCGTCCAAGTACGTAAAAAATCAATGATAACACAACGCTAATTATAATAGATGTTACAATCGGAAAATAAAATGTTGTATTTCCCTTTTTCACTACGATATCCCCAGGTAGTTTTCCGATAAAATGCATGACAAACCCGACAACTAACAGTAGAACTCCCATTATCATTAGCATTTTTCCCACGATTCATTACCTACTCCTTTGGAATTTCAATTTGAAAATGTTGATAAACTAGTTCCGTAACTACCCTTCCACGGGGAGTTCGCTGCAAAAAACCAATTTGAAGAAGATATGGCTCATACACATCTTCAATCGTATGTGCTTCTTCTCCAATTGTCGCTGCAATTGTCTCAAGTCCTACTGGACCACCACGGAACTTTTCAATAATTCCCTTAAGTAATTTATGGTCAATATGGTCAAGTCCTAAACGGTCAACCTGTAATAATTCCAGAGCTTCATTCGCAATGTGTGTGGAGATTGTTCCGTTTCCTCGAACTTGTGCAAAATCCCTCACTCGTCTCAATAAACGGTTGGCAATTCTCGGTGTCCCTCTTGACCGTCTGGCAATTTCATGTGCTGCTTGTTCATCAATTTCTACTTCTAATAGCTCTGCAGTCCTTGTTACGATATCAGCTAGTTGACTTTCATTATAATATTCTAGCCGACTAAGAACCCCAAATCTGTCCCGCAGTGGTGCTGATAGAGAACCTGCGCGCGTTGTCGCACCAACTAATGTGAAAGGTGGGAGGTCAAGACGTACCGAACGTGCACCAGGTCCTTTTCCGATTACTATATCCAGACAAAAATCCTCCATAGCTGGATAGAGAACCTCTTCAATGGAGCGTTGTAAACGATGAATCTCATCTATAAAAAGGACATCACCGGGTTCAAGAGCTGTCAAAATAGCGGCTAAATCTCCTGGTCTTTCTATAGCTGGACCCGAAGTGGTACGAATATTTACACCCATTTCATTTGCAATTATTGTAGCAAGTGTAGTTTTCCCTAGACCTGGGGGTCCATATAATAATACATGGTCCAAGGTTTCCTGCCTCATTCTTGCAGCTTCAATAAAAATGGATAAATTAGATTTGACCTTTTCTTGTCCAATATATTGTGATAAGGTTTGCGGTCTGAGGCTCTGCTCGATTGCTGATTCCTCGTAATTTGTATTACCTGACACGATTCTGTCCTCCATACAAGCACCCCCCTTATTTTAATAGCTTCTGTAACGCCTTTTTAATATATTGGTCTGTTGATAATTCCTCTTTCCTTAATTCAGGCAATACCTTTTTTATCTCTCTCTCTGCATAGCCCAATACTTTAAGGGCCTCGACAGCTTCGTCTAGTTCAGAATGGCTTGTACTGGCTTCAAACTCGTGGTCTTCAGCAAATAAATCTGGGTGAAGGGATGGCATTAAATCGTGAAGTTTCCCTTTTAGATCTAGAATGATTTGTCGTGCTGTCTTTTTCCCCACACCAGGAAATTTAGTTAGAAACTTCTCATCCTCATTTTCAATTGCACGAATGACTTGTTCTGGATGGCCTGAAGCAAGAATTGCTAATCCACCCTTTGGCCCGATTCCTGTAACATTTAATAGTTTTAAAAATAAAGCCCGCTCTTCACGTGTCTTGAAACCATATAGAGCCAATATATCTTCTCTGACATGTTGGTATGTATAAACCGTTACCTGACTTTCCCTCGTAAAGACAAATGGATTAGGTGTATATATTTGATATCCGATTCCGTTATTTTCAACAACAACGTATTCAGGATTAATGTAGTCAACCGTCCCTTTAATAAATTCAATCAAACGTATTCTCTCCCCTACTTTGCTGTACCCCATTTTATCATATTCGTCAAAAAAAGACTAAAAAATAAACGAGACTAGAAGTGGTTTCTAGTCTCGTTAATATATCCATTAGGGGGAGGATGTATAGGTTTTGTAAGTTTCAATGACATTTATATATTCGTCTTTAGTGCCGACCTTGATTCCTTTTTTCAATAGATCATGTTCATAGCTTTTAAGCTTATCTGTATCGATTTGAAAGAATGACTGTATAACCTTATCTGATTCCTCCGGCTTTCCATTAAAAATAGTTAATATTCCATCTTCTGTTAATCCGAAATATCCATTTGTCTTTAACAAAGGTGAAATATCATCAATATGTTGTTGAAAGACAACTTGGTCTTCATCTTGGTGAACTAAATTCCAGTTCTCATATTGAGCCCAAAAATCTTCCATAGATAGAATTGTCTCTTTGAGTATTTCTTCACTTACCTCTCCATCAACATAAACACGTTCAAGAATAACGGTTACTTCTAAAGGTCCAGTCACCTCTTGAACTGCCTCTTTGTTTTCTTCTGCTAATTCTGCACCAATTCCTGAAAAGCTAGGTAGTATAAAAACAACCGCTAAACAAACGATTACTCTTATTAACGTTCTCATTTTGGCATCACCTCTTACAATTAGTTGCCAACACTCTTTTAATGTTTTTTTATGTGACCAACCTACACATATAGTGTGACCATTTTTAACAAGAATATCCAATATTTTCGAAAATAAAAAAAGAGATGCCCAAATGGACATCCAATAAAATTACCCTCTATTCTCATTTGTAAATGGTGCTCTAATAGTATCGCCAATATTGTCAAAAAGGTCTTTGATGTCAGCATCAATTGTTTCGCGTCTATTTCCATTTCGAATATCATTATCGATATCGCGAACACGAGTAAAAGTACCTTCATCTGTTACAACATTGACATTACGTTTACCGACTAAAGGTTTAACTTCCTTTTTTACATCATTTTGAACATTATTTCGATTGTCATTGTCGTTTGTATCAATGGCTATTAATACATTGTCGTCCGTTACAATTACACGAGCATCCTCGACATTTTTCACCTTAGATGCACGTTCACTAATTTTTCGGACTAGGTTTCCATTATCATTGTAATAACCATATGATTGTACTTTATGGTTATTATCATTTAAATGGCTATGGTAATTTTGGTCAGCGTATCCATGACCATTTTTGTTATTCATTGTGTTTGGATTGCCATCGTTAAATGGGTTATTTCTTCTGTTCTGATCATTGCGATTCATGATCCCGGAACGATTGTCTTTAGCTCTATTACCATTGTTCTTGTCATTTCGGTTGTTCATAGTACCGACACGGTTGTTTCTGTTTCTGTCCCCGTTTCCATTAAGATCCATTATCTCCGTTAATGGCCCATCATTGTCCCGAACCCTTTCTCCATTTCCGTCGCGACCACGTTCACCATTATTTTCATTGGAGTAATAGCCAAATGGTTGTACATTGTCATTGTCCCTGTTAGGGGATGCTCCTTGGTCGGTATTACAAGCCGTTAGACCACCCAGCAATAATGCAGCAGTTGAAAATGTATAGAGTATTTTCCGCAATACAAAAACCCCCTTTGACCTTTTGAACATATCTTCATGTTCATGATTAGGTTGCGTAATAAAAAGGGGGATTATATCTGTTAGTTATTTCATGTACTTAAAGGGAGAGTTTTTTAATAAATACTTTATTTTTATAAATACTAAAAAATTAAGGACGAATGATTTATTCGTCCTTACAAGTTATTTTCAATCATTAAAGTCATCATCATCTACGTCTGGTAAGTTAAACATTCCTGGTTGACCAGCAAATCCACCTTGGTAAGGTTGTGGATTGAAAGCTCCTGGAAAACCCGGTTGGCCCGCTTGGAAGCCTGGTTGACCCGCCTGAAATCCTTGTTGGCCCATCGGGAATCCCGGCTGTGACATCGGATAACCCGGTTGACTCATTTGGAAGCCCGGCTGTGACATCTGGTGGCCTGGTTGGCCCATTGGGAAGCCTTGTTGTGGGAACTGTCCTACAAACGGAGTCTTTGGTGCTCCACAACCACAATCTTTTTTGTTATAAAATTGTGATGGGCCCGCAAAACCTGGAGCTGGATTACCGACAGGATTATTAAACATAGCTGGACTCACAGCTTGCGGTCCTGCTTGCATCGGCATGCCTGGTCCGCCAAATGGGCCTGGGAATCCTCCATTAAAGCCATAACCAGGCATTACTGGAGTGACAGGTACACAATTGCCCATCGGTAATGGTTGTGCTGGCATAGGTGCCATTTGTGGCATCTGTGGCATTTGCGGTGCCTCAGGTATATCATCTAATTCATCCTCAACACCTGCAACCATTTGTGGCATTTGTGGCATATGAGCTTGCATGATATTGAAATTGTTGATATCAATCTCAAACGGATATGGTTGTTGTGGCATTTGAACTGGCATTTGTGGCATTTGGATTGGTTCCAATTGCTCTTCTTTAACCTCTTCGTCTACATCTTCTGTACGTTGATAACCGCCCATTGGATTAAATGGTCCTGGCTGAGGTGGAAATCCTCCTTGAAAACCAGGATTATAATTAAATCCATAACCAGGCATTACTGGTGTCATAGGCACACAAAAATTGTTGAACATAGGCTGTTGAATTGGCATTTGTTGCATCGGTGGTCCCTGAGGCATTTGCTGCATTTCTGGTTCATAATCCATCTCTGGACCTAAATCATCCTGTTCTGATGCCACCATTCCTGGTAACACATTTTGCGGTGGTGTTGGAACTTGTGGCATCGACATCATATTAAAGTTATTGATATCGATTTCAAGTGGCTGATATTGCGGCATCATAGGCATCTGTGGCATTTGTGGCATCTGTGGCATCTGTGGCATTTGCGGCATTTGCGGCATTTGCGGCATTTGCGGAATGTATGGACCAGTTTCGACACCTTTTACCTCTTCTTCAACTTCATCTTCTAAATCCATTACCGGAAAGGGCTTTGGAGTTATATCTGCAAATGGATGTTGAATTTGTTCTTCCTTTTTAGGAGCCGGTTTGATTTGTGTTTCTTTCTGAACTCCTCCAATTTGAGCTTCTTTTTTAACATGGACAGTTCCGGTCGGTACTTTCACTTTCATTCCTGGCATAAGCATATCCGGATTACTTAATTGAGTATTGACGGCTTTAAGTTCTTGAAAGTCGACTCCATACTTCTTCGCAATTTCCCATAAGGTGTCGCCTTTTTGAACGATATGGATTTTCACGCGATTTTCCCCTCCTATACATAAGTCAATACATACTATGTCAAAATAGGCAAATTGCCACTATTTCTCATCACAACTTATGCATAGGCTTCACAAATTATGTGTAGCTTGGGGACTGGTCAAGCCATAAAAATAAAATACAAATAAAAAAACCCGACTTAAGTCGAGTTTGCTATATCATCATATCCGAAAATATGGATAACTCCCTAATACAGTCACACCGCTTCCTAATGCCTCTAATTCTGCAATGGCACTAGGAATTAAGATCTCGTCCATTTTTTGTTCAATATCAATTAAAAAGAAGTAATTCCCGAGTCCTGTTTTCATAGGTCGTGATTCAATTTTTGATAAGTTCAATTTTCTCCAAGCGAAAACGGATAAAACTTGATGCAAAGTTCCTGCTTGATCGGAAGGCAATGTAACCATTAGGGTTGTTTTATTTCCGGTATTATTTTCAATATCAAGGTCCACCATATCTTTATGTAAGACTACAAAACGGGTATGATTATTGTCAAAATCGTGAATATCTTCTTTAACAATTGTTAAACCATACTCTTTTGCCGCAATGGCATTCGCAATCGCCGCAAGGTTTTGCTCTGGATGCTCACTCACAAATTTTGCTGCGGCTCCTGTGGATGTAGTTTCAATAGGTTGTATCCTTGAAAAATTGTTATATAAAAATTTATGACATTGCGCAATTGCATGTGGATGTGAATAAATCCCTTCTACATTTTCCCAAGCATTTGTATTATCGGGATGTACCATTAAATGTTGTTTAATGGGTATAATAACCTCACCAACAATTTTCAATTGTTTTTCATGAATTAAGTAGTCAATTGTTAGATTAACAGTTCCTTCAATGGTATTTTCAATAGGGACAACTGCTACATCTACTTCCCCATTCTCTACTGCATCAATGCATGCCGGAATCGTCCGATAAGGCTTGCTTTCCTTGCCCGGAAAAATATTCGCGACGGCCTGTGCAGTGAAAGTTGCATTCGGTCCTAAATAACCTATATTCATAATGTTCATTTCTCTTCCCCCTATGCTCCAGTCCCAAGGATCTCTACTTTATCTACGAATTCAAGTTTTCGAAGTTTAGCTAGGAGGTCAGTTACTTCACCGTGCATGCCCGATGTATTCAATGAGAGTGTAACATTCGCTTTTCCTCTTAGTGGAATTGTTTGGTGAATGGTTAACACGTTACAACCGGTATCAGCTACAGTTCTTAACAATTGAGAAAGAGTCCCAGAACGGTCCTCAAGATGAAAAAACAATGAAATGATTTTTTCCTTTACAGTGGTGTGGAAAGGAAATACAGTGTCTTTATATTTGTAATAAGCACTTCTACTTAAGTCTACCTTTTGTGTAGCCTCTGCTATCGATTGTGCCTCTCCACTGTCTAACAATTCCTTCGCATCGAGAGTTTTTCGAACCGCTTCCGGAAGTACATCCTCACGAACAAGATAAAATTTGCCATCCATGCAAGCTACTCCCCCTAACCTATTAGAAAGTTCAAAAGGATAGTGAAAAAGGATGTATGGAGTTCGATGCAAAGTACTGGAGTGTATCAACAGGACACTCCAGCACCTAGTATTTTATGCATCGACATGGACCATCCATCCACCATTTGAACAACTTAGGTTTTATTCTATAAATTCAAATTCATATTCGAGTAATTTAACGATATCCCCGTGTTTTGCACCTTTTTCACGAAGTGCGTCGTCTATTCCCATGCCTCTTAACTGTCGCGCAAACCGTTTTACAGACTCGTCCCTTGAAAAATCAGTCATTTTAAATAACTTTTCAATTCGTTCTCCAGTAATGACAAATGATCCGTCACTTTCTCGTGTAATAACAAAATCAACCTCTTCTTTTTCATGGCGATACATTACACGGTTAGTACTAGTCTCCTCCTCAACTTCAAGTGGAAACTCTGGAGTTGTTTCAAGTAGATCAGCTATTGTAAATAACAAGTCACGTAGCCCTTGTCTTGTAATTGCTGAGATTGGGAATATTTTCACATCATCCTGGAGCTTCTCTTTAAACACCTTCAAATTCTCTTCTGCTTCAGGGATGTCCATCTTATTCGCAACAACAATCTGTGGACGTTCAGTTAGGCGAAGATTATATTCCTTTAGTTCTTGATTAATGGTGAGATAATCCTCGTATGGATCGCGCCCCTCCATTGCCGACATATCAATTACATGAACAATAACCCTCGTTCGTTCGATATGTCTTAAAAATTGGTGTCCAAGACCAACCCCCTGATGGGCACCCTCAATTAGTCCTGGCAGATCGGCCATAACAAAACTTCTGCTATCCTCCGTCTCGACCACTCCAAGGTTTGGTACAATCGTTGTAAAATGATATTCCGCTATTTTTGGTTTTGCTGATGAAACAACAGATAACAACGTGGATTTACCTACGCTTGGAAATCCAACTAAGCCTACATCTGCTAAAACTTTAAGTTCAAGTCTTATATAGCGCTCTTGTCCTGGTTCACCATTTTCAGCAATTTCTGGTGCTGGATTAGCAGGAGTCGCAAACCGGGAGTTTCCTCTCCCACCGCGACCACCTTTAGCAATTACTGCTTTTTGGCCATGTTTAGTTAGGTCTGCAATAACTTCACCCGTATCATCATCTGTTACGACAGTACCAGGCGGAACCTTTACAATCATCGCTTCCGCATTTTTTCCATGCTGGTTTTTAGACATTCCGTGTTCCCCACGTTTTGCTTTAAAATGACGTTGGTAACGGAAATCCATTAAGGTTCTTAGACCTTCTTCTACTTCAAAAATTACATCTGCACCTTTTCCGCCATCTCCACCAGCAGGTCCACCCATAGGAACATATTTTTCACGACGATAAGCAACCATTCCGTTACCACCGTCTCCACCTTTTACATACACTTTGACTTGATCGACAAACATGTTTAACCTCCGCTTATATATGCACTTATACCTTTATGCAATTTGTAATGTTAAGTTTATTTCTTCATTATGTACATTATACTCAATAATTTTCAGGGACTTTTCTGAACGACTCATCATTTCTAGCCAGTTCGTAACGTTTTCCCTATCATTTAGTATTCCACTAAAATCAAAAAAGAATCGAGATTCCTCTGTTGAACTCTCAATTGTAAGAGATAAATGATTTTCTCCCATTTCATTAACGGCTTCTTCAAGTAAAATAAAAAATTGTGTACACCACTCTGTTAGTTCCAAATCGTGGCTTGCTAAATTACGTATATTTCCGACCACTTCATAATCTAGTTGGTATTTGTGCGGTTCCCAATTAAACGTCATGATAAGTGCAGCAAAGGTTGGAATTTGTAAATTTGTAAGCTGAGTTTCATTTTGAGCGTCAATTACGATTTCTTCAATTATAGTCTTTACTCGTTCCATTTTATTAAGTGCGATATTTCCCTTGATTAGTTGAATTTTATTTAACCAATCATGTCGTGTATGTTTTAATACGTCTATCGTACTCCAATTTGTTTTCATGTCATTTCCCCTAAAGAAAAATGTTGTCATGACAACATTTTATAAATTAAGAATCTTGTCTAAAAATTATATCAAAACTTGGTAAATAACACTACTAATCTTATAACACGATTTCTTATAAACAATACTTAATATAGAGGGTGAAAAGGACCAAGAAGTTCAAGGCGGCGCAGCTTTGAGGACCGGAGCGTATGTATTTTATACGTGAGGACCGGAGAAGCAAGCCAACGCAGAAATTCGATGCGTCATTTTCACCCTCAAAAAATAAAACTCTAACCGCATGGTTAGAGTTTTATCGTTTACGCTTCTTGCGCAGCTGGGTATACACTTACTTGTTTGCGGTCACGGCCTAAACGCTCAAATTTAACAACTCCGTCAACTTTTGCGAATAGAGTGTCGTCACCACCACGGCCAACGTTTACTCCTGGGTAAATTTTTGTACCGCGTTGACGGTATAAAATTGATCCACCAGTAACGAATTGACCATCAGCACGTTTTGCACCAAGACGCTTCGCGATTGAATCACGACCGTTTTTAGTACTACCTACTCCTTTTTTAGAAGCGAAGAATTGAAGGTCTAATCTTACGAACATTTACTACACCCCCTATATTAAGAATGTTTTATGATTGAATTTTCATATATTGTCCATAATCAAGTTCAATCGTTTGTAAGGATACAAGCATTCCCTCTAAAAGAAGCTGTACCTTTTCCTCATTTGTTTCATCCTCGAGATGAGGAATCTGACAGCGGAGGAATCCATTTTTTTCTTGTTCCAATATCGGCTCCACTTTACATAAAGCATATATGGAATTAATGGTACCAAAAGCAACCGCTGAGGCACCTGCACAAACGATATCCTTACCAGGAATATCATATTCGGCATGTCCACTCATAGTGAATGAATCAATTCTACCCGAACTATTACGATTAATAGTTACTTTTATCATGATAGAAGGCCTTATGCGTTGATTTTTTCGATTGTAACTTTAGTATAAGGTTGACGATGACCTTGCTTTTTACGGTAGTTCTTTTTAGCCTTGTATTTGAAAACAGTGATCTTCTTAGCGCGACCTTGTTTTTCAACTTTAGCTGTAACAGTTGCACCATCAACAGTTGGGCTACCAACTTTAACGTTGTCGCCACCTACGAATAAAACTTTGTCAAAAGTAACTGTTCCACCTTGTTCTACGTCAAGCTTTTCAACATAGATTTCTTGGCCTTCTTGAACTTTGATTTGCTTACCGCCAGTTTCAATAATTGCGTACATATTTGCACCTCCTAATAGTTTGGACTAAGACTCGCCACTACACAGGCGCTCCGGCAAATGATAAGCTGCGAACTTCTGCGTTGGCTTGCCAGTCCGTTCCTCACGTAGTTTAACTACGCTCCGGTACTCCTGACTTCGCCGCCTTGAATTTCTTGCTTCTAATTTGCCTCCGGTTTTCAAAAAACCATGGAAACTTAAGTACCTGGAATGAGCGGTTGTAGCAGTGGGTGCTACAAACAATAACATGAAAATATTATCACAAAGACTAGACAGAGTCAATATAAATTCAAAGCTTAACATTTAGATACGATTTTTAAGTCTATCTTTGATTTCATCATTACTTCCCATGTGTCTAATCGTATACTCAGGACTGGATGATGCTTTTACTGTTAAATAAATTCGAAATAATAATACTTCTTCTAATCTTTTTTTATGCTCTTGATAATCACCTTGAAAAACATTGATGACTTCTTCAGTAGCTTCAATCCATACAGCTTCGTAGTCCATACCTTGTTGTTCCCATAATTCACGTTCAAGCTTAAATGCCACCGTTTCTGCTGAATCGATTCGACCTGTTCCTTCACAGGTAGGGCAGTTCGTTTGTAGAATGGTCCCAATATCTTGTGTTGTCATTTTACGAGTGAGCTCTAAAATGCCAAGTGAAGTAAAACCATGAACAGTCACCCGATTCCGGTCTTTCATCGCTACTGTACGTAGGGCTTGGATTACTTTCTGGCGCTCTTCATTTTGCTTCATATCGATAAAATCAATCAAGACAATTCCACTAATATTACGTAGCATTAACTGATGCGCAATTTCCTTCGCGGCGGCTATATTGGTTTTAAACACTGTATCTCTTAAATTCTCTTTCCCCTTGAACTTACCAGTATTCACATCGATGATTGTTAAAGCTTCCGTCTGCTCAATTAATAAGTATGCCCCGTTATCTAACCAGACAACATGCTTTAATGCTTTTTCAATTTCCCGCTCAATGCCATAATAGGAAAATATATTTTCTTTACCTCGATAATGGGAGACTTTTTCTTCACCTAGTTGTTCCTTGATTTGTCGGAATTCACTACTATCATCAATTATTATTTCTTTGATATCTTCAAGTCTGTGTTCAAGTAAAATTTTATCAACAAGTTTATTGGCATCAAACAAAAGACTCGGAGGCTTAAGTGATTTTTGATTTTCCACTATCGCAGTGTAGCGTCCTCTTTGAAAATCAAGTTCCTTTAGAATGAGTGATTCATCTTGATTCTCACAAGCAGTCCTGATTATGAGACCTTCTGAATTTCGTAGTTGTGTTTGACCAAAATTTCGCCATTTAGTCCTCTCTTCCTCCTCCTTCATTTTCCGTGAAACAGCTACATAATTTCCAAACGGCAAATAGACAAGGGAAGAACTAGGAAACTCAATGAGTCCAGTTAGTTTAGGGCCTTTCCGCTCAGTACCCTCCTTTATAACCTGAACAATGATTTCCTCACCTTGTCTAACAAAATGGGAGATATTCTTTTCTTTTTCACTTTGGGATGCAAGTTGATAGGTTGCGAGCTGTTCACGCCCAATATAGCCATTTTTACCTAATCCTATATCAACAAAAGCTGCCTGCATCCCGGGCAGAACATCAATCACACGTCCCTTATAAAGATTGCCAACAATTTCTTTATGCTTTGGTTGTTGAATACTCAACTCCATAACTTTATTTTCCATGACCACAGCCACACGTTTTTCACTCGTCTTTGCATTAATAATAATTGTCTTCAAACTTGTTATCCTCGCTTTGCCGTTACATTTCTCCTTATAAATGTACCTCAAGATGCAACGTCAATACAAGTAGAGCAGTTCACCAACAGGCTGAGTGATTTTTTTATCATTAAAATAAGCGTGTAACAATTCATTTTCATCTAATGGTCGTTGATTTTCCCCATCCTTCCTAACGACAATAGGATGTTTACATCCTCGTTGAAACATAGAGAGGACCGAATACACCATTTCGGTTTCATCCACAATCAAGGGCTTCAATTTTGTAAAGGTATCTTGTTTCCCGTAATAACGTTCTAGTAAAAACCTCATAAATACATAATGACGCTTTCTCCATTCCATAATAATCGAGAAGAAAAGGAAGAATAAAATGACCCAAAGATTTAGATTAGTAGGATTGTAAAACAGCATCCCAATCAATATTAGCCCCGCTACCAAGGATGATACAACAAGCATTCTTTTATGCGCTTCAAAAAAAGAATGCTTATATGAAAAAAGGAGGTAAATGAGTTTTCCGCCATCTAGCGGCCAAATCGGAAGAAGGTTAAAGAAAAAAATAACCACATTGTGATATAAAAATAGATCGAATGTTTTTTCATCGATGACGGAACCAACGAATAAAAAATACGCAACTGCTACCATCCAAATATGCTGCATAGGACCTGCCAGAATAACAAGAAGTTCTTCTTTTAGGGGACGATTCCCGTGTTCATCCATCTCCGCTACACCACCAAACGGTAGAAGTTGGATTTTCTTTATTCTCCATGAAAAAAAATGGGCACATGCAGCGTGTCCCATTTCATGGACCAATATGATGAGAAATAACATCAAAAGTTCCCTAAAGTGTGCAGTTATAACTGCTATTCCGACAATAAGCCAGAGTAACGGGTGTATTTCGATTTTTCTGAGGAGTTTTACATAGTTATTCAAATTTTATCACCTGTATTGGATCGATAAATGTTTCACCTTGCTTTATAGCAAAATAATACGTACCTTTGTTCTCTCCCTCCGGTTCTTGAACCTTCCCTACCTCTTGTCCTGTTTCTACATAATCATAAAGTTTTACATCGACAGTTCCTAAATTTCCATACCATGTTTCAGAACCATCACTATGTCGAATCACAACCGTTTTCCCTAGTTCACCCTTAACTGAAACTTCTTTCACATATCCAGCGTTCATTGCTTCGACTACTTTACTATCTGTTTCAACAATTATTCCTTGACCATTTGCTTCAAAGGTCTCAGTCACTTTCCCAGCTGCAGGAATGGCATACTTTCCTGGTGTTTGGACACTCTCACTCTCTTTATTTTGCTTCATAGGAATTAATGCAAGCGGACTGCCAAAAGTATCCTGATACCATTCTGTTACGACAGCAAATTGGAACTCTTTCTCCATGGTACTGGATACAAATTGCCGGACGTTGTCAAATGTGGGAGATGCACTTTTGAATACAATTCCTACGGATAATACGAGAATGGCAGAGAGTAATATTTTAAAAAGAAACACTTCTTTACGAAATAGAGGATGCCCCCCATCACCACCCGAACCACCACTCTCAAAAGATGCGGTGTACGTACTCCCTCCAAATCTGTCCTCATCGCTCACTAAATAGGGAGGAGTATTCTTTTTTAGATTAGCAGGGCCAGAGTATTTCGCCCGCTTTCTCTTCGCAATTCTCCTTCTAATTTCATTCGCTCGATTACTCATCTTTACACATCATCCCTTGTCCATATTATTTGTACAAGTTTATGACCGGAAGACATCAGTTATGACAATAAAGAAACTCTAGTAATCAATTGATTTAGAATCTATCACTTGTAAAACTAAAAAAGACACTCTTCTAGAAAAGTGACTTTAGATAAGAGGCTAATAGAAAAAGGAGGATGGGATTTCCCCATCCTCCTTTCCTACTAAAGACTATTCATTTTTTCCTGGCTTGTTTGGTTTACCAGGCTTTTCGGGTTTACCTGGTTTTTCTGGTTTGCCCGGTTTTTCGGGTTTACCTGGCTTTCCTTTGCCAGGGTTACCGTCATCTTCTTGTACGTTGATGATTAATTTACCAGTTGCAATTTGTCTTGCTTCGTTACCAAACTCATCTCTTACGATTACCTCAATTTCAGCACCATCAGCAATTACGCTAGAAACGGCTGTCCAGTATCCTTCATAGACACCAGGTGAGACTTCACGCATTGGAAGTTCCGTAACATTGCTAAGTTCTTTTGTATTTGTCAACGGCATACGAATTGCAAAGGTAGCGTCTAATCCCGGTTCACTTGTGAAATCAATCTTCACACTTTCACCCGACTGTAGACGTACATCCTCAGTTGGATTTAGATCAGAAATCGTCAAATCACCAAATTTCACGACTACGGTCACTTGATTATTCGACACATTCCCTGCTTTATCCGTTGCAACAACTTCAATTTTGTTTTCGCCATTATCTAGGAGAATACGCTTAGTAAAGTTACCATCTGTTACAGATGCATTCTCACCATTTACTGTGACAGTATCAATATTTTCATCTTGTACTGTACCCGTTACAGTAATCGCTTCTTTATTTGTCTTTAATCCATCTTCTGGACTCGTAATCAAAAGTTCTGGAGCTGTTTGGTCAAGTGTAACAACAACAGCTTCTGATTCGTCCGTAATACCCGTTTCTGTTGATGCCTTAGCCGTTAATGAATTTTCACCAGCTTGTAATTCAACATCCACAGAATACGTACCTTCGGCAGTAGTATCAGTTGTTGCTACTTCTTCACCATTATTAAATACGTGTACAGTTGTTGTTGGAGCAGCTTTTCCTTCAACTGTAACAGTTGATTCATTTGTAAATGATCCTGTAGCAGGCGAAGTAATTGTAGGTGCCGTTACTTCATAATTAACTGTCGCACGAATCATATAGTTCCCTTCCGCTTCCGGTGCTAATGACCATGCGCCACCGACATATTGCCAGCTACGCCCTGTATATTCACCGTCTTCGTCAGTTCCAAGTCCTGGAGCATTTGGATTCGCATCTGCTTGAATATATACCATATAGAAATCACCATCTACAATGATACCTTCATTAGCAAGGTCAACATTCGTCCATTCCCCAGTTCGAAGAGCTGTTGCATCAATTGGTCCAGCGAGCTTTTTACCTGGAGCACCATCTGTTCCAGTAGCGTCCCATACTTCAACCTTGAAATTAGTTCCTCCTGGAGTTGGCCATGTTGTATCCCAGAAACGGAACAAACCACCTGTTACAAGTGCTGTATCTTGCCCCTCGGATAGTGACATTTTCACTGCCCAGCCGTTTCCAGCATCATAGAATGCACGAGCATTTTCAGCAGTACCGTCATCATAACTAATTTCACCAGGGAATCCAATGAATGGTCTTAGTTCAATATTTTGTTCAACGTCTCCATCAAGCACAATTTCAAATGATTCACTATAATAAGAAGGTGCCATTACACGAACCGTATAAGTACCTTCATAAGCAGTAAGTGAATAGTGACCATTTTCATCTGTTTCAACTGGAGTTACATTTGCATCTTCTACAAGTAATAATGTTGCACCTGCTACTGGATCACCTGTTGCTGCATTCGTAATCGTACCAGAAACAGTTCCTTGTGCTTTTTCTTCTAGTACAAAGTTTGCTACGGCTTCACCATCTGCCTCAACCGTTACTGTTTGTTGAGCAGAATTGTATCCATAGCTTTCTGCAACAATGGTAAAGTCTCCAGTTCCGTGAATTAATTCATATGCCCCAGTTGCTGGGTCAGTTGTCACAGATCTACCTGATTCAACTACACTGATCTTAGCTTGTAATGGTAATGCCTGCGGACTAGTCTCATCAACATCGACTTCCTTCATGTCCGTGTGAGAACCCTCTGGCTTAATTTTTGCAGCGTCCACCTTTTCTCCGTCTTTCAAAGCAACTGAACCATCAGCTTTAGTCGGCATGACTCCTAATTGTGCTTTATTTCCAACCGATTGGGACTCATTAGAAAGACGTACATCGTCAATGTACCAACCATCTCGAACAACACTTCCATCAGTTGTTACATTAAAGCCAATATAGATTCTTTGACCTGCATACTCGGATAAATCAACTTCTGCTGGTTGCCAGCCGGAAGTCACATCTGTGATCCGAAGTAGTTGGGTCCAGTTTTCCATATCTGTTGATACAAAAACATGACCGTAATCCCAGTTACGTTCAAGGTTATACCAGTTCATATATTGCAGGTATGCTGGATCATCAGCAGGTAAATCAATAGGAGGCATGACAAGCGTCATATTAGCACTACTATTGTAGGTTCCCGCTAGATTAGTAGCATATACTTTTTCTCCTGAAGCAGCCCCATTCGGCCCACTTGTAGGAGCACCCCATTGCCAACTGTCTCCTGCACCATATGAGAACCATCCTACAGGATTTGATTCAAAGTCTTGGGAGTAACCAACAGAAATTCCTGGCTGTACCGAAACTTCATACGTGTCTGTTGTTACATCATTTTGACCAAAGTCAACAACTTGCCAACGATAAGTTACAGATGGAACTGCGATATCCTCACCTGGAATAACCGCCTCAAACGTACCCTCGTTGTAAGTACCTGATGTTTGAGTAGCTGTTACATTTACCCATTCACCAGCTTGATTTTGATATTGGAGTACTACTGATGTAACACTTACATTGTCTTGAACAGAAATGGAAACCGGTAAATCCATCCCTGCGTATGTTTCAGAAGGTGCTGTATGCTCAAACGTTGGAGCTTCTTCGTCGGTACCGTCTTTTGCAACCTGACCTTTTATTTTCCCAAGTCCTGAAGCAACAGATGATACAGCAAGATATGCATTAACTAATCCATGCCCATAACCAAAGTTAGGTGATTCTGGGAATGTACCGTCTGTTAAAGGTGTTGCAGTTGATGTAATAATTTCTTCGATTTCTTCAATTGATAGTGATGCATTTGCTTGTTTTAATAAAGCTACAACAGCAGAAATATGCGGTCCTGCCATTGATGTGCCGTTCCATCCACCCTCATATCCACTTCCAGGTACAGAAGAACGAATATTTACACCCGGAGCTGAAATATCAGGTTTGATATCTCCTTCATAAGGGGATGGGCCTTGTAATGAGAAGTTTGCTAAACGATCATTGATGTCTGTAGCCCCTGTTGCAAAAGATTCTGGGTAGTTTGACGGCGTGGCAATTGAGCCTGGGCCACCTGGATTAAATAATGTTGTGTTACCCGCTGAGAATTCAGGGAAGATATCCGCTGCTCTCCAGTTTTGAACCATTGGACGATACCATTCGTCTAATCCAGGTCCTCCACCCCACGAATTGTTAACAACATCTGGAGCCATATCAGGGTTACCGCCTGGAGCAATAATCCACTCCCCAGCTTCTAGTAAATCAATATCTGATCCCCCCGATGCTGTGAATGCCTTAACAGCAATCCACTTTGCACCTGGTGCAACACCGATCTGATTTGCACCATTGGGCTCAGCACCAACCATTGTACCTGTAACGTGTGTACCATGTCCTTGATCATCATATGGAGTAGTTTGACCAGCAGTTGCATCAAACCAGCTGTACTGATGGTTCGGGTTGTTTGGATTAGCAGGATCATATCCGCGATACTGTTCCATTAAAGCCGGATGGTTCCACTGTACACCAGTATCAATACTAGCAACAACCGTACCTGCTCCATCGATCCCCATTTCCCATACTTGTGGTGCACCCACACGATCAATATTCCACTCGATGTTTTGTGGGCTTGCTTTTGATTCTACAGCTGCAGATGCCGGAGCCTTCTCAGCAACTGGAGCATGTAATGTTCTTGTTTCATTTGGTAATACTTTGTCAACTTCAGGGAATGATGCGATTTTCTCCATTACATCCTTCGTTGCAGTTACCGCCAGTCCGTTAACAATGAAGAAGGACTGAATATCTTTTGCATTTCCATTAGCCTCTTCTTTTTCAAGGTATGTCTTAACGTCCCCTTGAGTTTCGATCGCAGTAGTACGTAATTCTGAAACGATTGCGTTTCGTTTAATCGATTTCGTTTTTGCTACTGTGGATTTCTGTACACTTGCTTTTTTAGCTGCTTCATTTGCTACTTTTTTAGAATCTACCTGTTCCTTAAATTTAACAAGGAATGTAACCATCTTGTCGTCAGCAAATTGGTCTTGCAGGCTTTTCGATATTTTACTAGATACTACTTCCTTCTTGTTTCCTAAATAGGAAATTGAAGGATCCTTTGCTTGTGCAGATGCTTGCGCTGTAACAGTCGGTACAAGTAAAAGTGCGCACATTAACATACTTGCAACCTTAGTTAACCTACGTTTCCCTTTTTTCTTCATCAGGTTTCCTCCCTTATTTTTTGGTAATGCATGTGCCCTCCTTCCAGTCAGATTCCTATACTCCAATGATTATTTATCTAAGTAAGTTTGCGATCTTCTAAGCAGAAATCGCAGTATGTAGAAGTACAGGTATGAATTAACTGTAGCCAAAAAAATAAGAAAAACGTGTCGAAAATTAAGATATTTATTTGAAGATTCAGAATTTAGTTAATTTGTAGTATACGGCAAATGACAAATAAGGAGTTTAGTACGAATTAATATACTTTCGTTTCAAAACAAAATTTATGGGGGTTTCTTCCAATAAAATGAGGATGTTCCTAGATTTACGCTATTGAAAAGTTCATAATATCCTTACTAGGCATTATGACTTATTTGTAAAATATTACCTATATTTATTTAAAAAATGATTACATTTTCCTTTTCAATTTGTAACAAAACAAAGGTAAAGCGCTAGACTGGTAGATTATTCCTTTACTTTTTGTTCTCCTGATAGGTACAGCCTCCTAATTAAACGTCAATTGCAAGGAGAGTAAGGACCATATTCTTATAGAGATAGTGATTTCATCAAATGGATTCGTCTGTTAAAAGCACAAAAAAAGACCACCCATTTCGAAAGGTGGTCTAACGAACGCCAAAGAATTTCTTAATCTTTGTAAACATTCCCTTTTGGTCATTTTCAAGTGATTGTAGTGGAATTGATTCTCCTAAGATTCTACGTGCTATATTTCGGTATGATATTGCAGTTTTACTGTTTGAATTTAATGCGATTGGTTCACCGCTATTGGAAGCTTTAATGACCTCATCATCATCGGCAACAATCCCAATTAAATCTATCGATAAATGCGTAACAATCTCATCGATATCAAGCATTTCACCTGACTTCATCATATGATTTCGAATACGATTCACGATGAGGCGTGGTGGCTCAATCTCCTCTTTTTCTAGTAAACCAATAATTCGGTCTGCATCACGAACTGCAGATACTTCCGGCGTTGTGACTACAATAGCCTGGTCTGCTCCAGCAATCGCATTTTGAAAGCCTTGTTCAATCCCAGCAGGACAGTCAATAACTATATAATCAAAATCTTGTTTTAACTCCTCGACCAATTTCTTCATTTGGCTAGGCTCTACTGCAGTTTTATCACTAGTTTGGGCAGCTGGCAGTAAATAAAGATGATCATCGAATCTTTTATCCTTAACTAATGCTTGTTTAAGCTTGCAACGACCTTGAACAACGTCAACTAAATCGTAGATAATGCGGTTCTCTAGACCCATGACAACATCCAAGTTTCGCAGGCCAATATCTGTATCTATTAAACATACACGTTTCCCTAGCACAGCCAAGGAAGTACCTACGTTAGCTGATGTGGTCGTCTTTCCGACTCCACCTTTTCCTGATGTAATAACTATAGCCTCTCCCACAGCTAGATTCCCCCTTCTAACCTTGTTAAATTAGGTCTTATATGAGTTAACTGTTGCAATCTATCAACTACAATCGTCTCATTATCATCTACATATGCACATTCCATTATATTGTCTTCGGATTGACTAGAATCCGGTGCTCTGTTCATTATATCACCAATTCGAAGCTGGGTTGGCTTCATAACAGAGGCTGCAATGATTGCATCTTGTCTACCATAGAATCCAGCATGTGCAATACCGCGCAAGGACCCCATAATAAATATATTACCACCTGCAATGACGGTAGCTCCAGGATTTACATCACCGACAAGCATAAGATCTCCGTCAACTTTTAGGACTTGTCCAGATCGGACTACCTTCGCAACAGAAACAATTTCATGCTTCCTTTTCATTTCTTCTGCTTCTTGTTTTGTGATTACATTGCTATCGATTTCATCGACAACTAAATGCTTTTTATTACGAATTATAGAGCGTATTTCTTCTTCTTGATCTTGGCTTAAAAACCGATTACCAATTTTCACTTTAACAGGAACAAACGGAACATCATCATTCCGTTTCTGGTTCAAGGAAAGCTTTATCTCTAAATCGGAGATTAGTTCTTTAAATGAACAGGAATCATCGAGATGCAACGTTAGTCCGTCTTTTGTCCCTTTTATTGTAACATACTGCTGTTTTTGTCCTTTCACGACGTTCACCTCAACGATATATACTTCAACAAGGGACTCCCTTTTTCCTGTTAAAAATTAATTTTTTTTAGGGAATCCAATTATTCTTCTATATGTAGCTTCCCTAGCAAATTCTTAAAAGGGTATGCAAAAAATAGTATAAAAATAACATTTAGTAGGGTTGTTGGTAAAATTCTAATTTGAAGAAATCGTTCAATAGAAATCGATGTTGTGCCAATCGCTAAATTTACTCCATATACACAAAATTCCAGTGCAATAATTCCGAAAAGACTGAGTAACGAAATGACAAAGATATTTGTTTGTAAAATCCGACTTGCCCAGGAAATAAGATAAGCCATAAGAGTGTATAAAAACAAATACACACCCAAAACTTCTGTATAAACTATGTCGTAGAACAGACCGAAAATAGCTGCACACAATAGGCCCATAGTTTTATTATAATATACTGTAATAAAAGCAACTAATATAAATAAGAACCTAGGAACATAGACATTTTCCTTATGAAAAATATCCGCTGGGACTAAATCAACAAAACTACTTTCTAATAAAAAAACAAACGACAAAATAAGGGGGAGAACGAAACGCTTCACGATTCTTCCTCCTCCTCTTCTTCTGGAACAATCATTGTCCTCTCAACAATTATAACATGATCAATTTCATAAAAATCAGCAGCAGGCTTAATATATGCTGTCTTTGTTAGACCATAATCGTCAGGAACAACATCCATAACCTCACCGATATAAAGTTCGCTAGGAAAGATTCCACCTAAACCAGAGGTTAGAACCTTTTGCTCCTTTTCAATTTTCTCATCCGGTGTATTAATTTTAAATAAAAGTGCTTCCTTCTCTTCGTCATACCCCTCTATTAAACCCATGATTTTCGCTTCACCTTGAATATAGGCAGAGATACGATTGATTCGATTTGGAGAGCTTAATAATTGAATCGTAGATGTGAATGAATTGGCTTGTTTTACTTTCCCAATTAGACCTTTTGAAGTAATAACAGCCATATCAACTTTTACCCCATGCCGTGTTCCTCTGTTAACGGTAATGAGTTCATGCCACTGATCAGGATTACGTCCTATAACAGTCGCCTGTATTTTATTAAACTGGTTAAGTGATTCAGTTTTCTCCAACACATCACGTAATTTTAGATTTTCTTTTTCTAACTCCTGTACCTTTGCTTCTAGCTGACCATAGGAGTCAAGCTTTTCCTTTAAGAGTTTATTCTCTTCATATGTATTACCAATCCGATTCACATTGTCAAAAAAGTTAGCGATGGCTTGAGAAGGTTGATGAAAGATACTTTGTACCCAGCCAACTGAATCCTTCATAAACTGTTCTGGCCATGACAATTTGTTACGTTCTTGTAAGGAAAATCCAATCAATGCCACTAGAACGATAATGCAAACTAGTAAAATAATGAGGCGCTTATTTAGAAAAAATTGTGGCATGTGTTACACCCTCTAACTAAACTTTAGATTTCAACACATATAGTGGGGAAGAAGTTTCCCCACTATCGTAAATTCTTTATCGTAAATCCTTTGATTTACCTTTAAACAAATGAATGTGGTCAAGTGCCTTACCAGTTCCAATTGCCACGCAATCTAATGGATTTTCGGCTATGAGGACTGGCATACTGGTTTCCTCACTAATCACCTTATCTAGATTTCGTAAAAGCGCTCCGCCACCAGCTAATACAATTCCGCGGTCCATAATATCAGCAGCTAGTTCAGGTGGTGTCTTTTCAAGCGTATTTTTTACAGCATCAACTATAGCATACACAGTATCATGTAGTGCCGTTGATATTTCTTCGGCTGTAATCTCTATTGTTTTTGGTAAGCCCGTTAATAAATCTCTTCCACGGATTTCCATGTTTTCAACTCCCTCTGGAGCACCCGCAGACCCAATTTCCACTTTGATTGCTTCGGCCGTCCGGTCTCCAATCATCAGGTTGTAGGTTTTACGAATGTATTGAATGATTGCGTCATCCATCTCATCACCAGCAATTCGAATGGACTGGCTCGTCACAATTCCGCCTAATGAGATAATAGCCACTTCTGTTGTTCCGCCACCAATATCGACGATCATACTTCCAGTTGGCTCCCATACAGGAAGATTTGCTCCAATTGCTGCAGCAAAAGGCTCTTCGATTGGATACGCGTCTCGCGCACCAGCTTGTCGTGTTGCATCAATAACCGCTCGTTGTTCAACGGCTGTAATTCCTGAAGGTACACAAACCATTATATATGGTTTTCTAGAAAAAAAGCTTTTCGTCTTAACCGCTTGGTTTATGTAATATTTCATCATCGTTGCAGTGGTTTCATAATCGGCAATTACGCCATCCTTCATAGGACGGAGAGCAACTACATTACCTGGTGTACGCCCTATCATATTTTTTGCGTCATTTCCTACAGCTACTATCTGCTTTGTGTCTGTTTGCATGGCTACTACAGATGGCTCTCTAACTGCAATTCCTTTTCCCTTTATGAAAACAAGTGTATTAGCCGTACCCAAATCTATCCCAAGGTCTCTTGTACCTATACCTAACATATATGTATCTTCCTTTCTGATACGCAAATAAAGAGTGTTCTTCATGTGTTAAACCTGCGAAAAACTCATAACCAATATTATATCGTACTAAATTAAAAATTAATAGAGGATGTTAAAAAAGTCGGTTAAAAATGATAATTACACATAGCCTTTTTCTTTTAGACTGACATATTTATGTTCGCCAATGATTAAATGATCCAACAGTTCGATACCGATGATCCTACCACATTCAACAAGCCGCTTGGTAACCTCGATGTCTTCCCTGCTTGGCGCGGGATCTCCGGAAGGATGATTATGGATACAAATAATTGATGCGGCAGATCTACGAAAAGCTTCCTTATAGACCTCGCGAGGATGAACAATTGAGGCATTGAGACTTCCAATAAAAATTGTTTGGCGATGAATCACCTGATTCTTTGTGTTTAAGTAAAGGCAAACAAAATGTTCTTGTGTTAAGAAGCGCATGTCTTCCATTACATATTTAGCACCGTCCTCAGGAGACCTAATCACATAACGATCTTCATATTGAAGCTTTCCTATTCTACGACCAAGTTCTACTGCGGCCATAATTTGTACTGCTTTCGCTGTACCGATACCCTTTATAGCCGTTATTTCTTCTACTGAGGCATCCTTTAATAACCGCAAGCCTTCAAAATGATGTAACAAGCGGTTCGAGAGTTGAATAACCGATTCTTCCTTGGAACCAGTTCGTAGCAGAATCGCTAAAAGTTCATGGTTCGAAAGGCTGTCTGGTCCGTCGGAAACCAAACGTTCTCTCGGTCTTTCCTCTTCGGGATAATCACGAATCATTAGTGCAGATGATGTTTTCAAATCGGCTCCTCCTATCTCCTACAGATACTTGGGCCCACCTTTATCTTGAGCACTAAAAGACTACTATGTCATGTAGACGACTTTACAGGCCATTTGTTATGGTTCACATTTGAAACCCTAGATTACGCAGTTCACGAATAGTTCGTGAAACAGGCAAACCAACTACGGAGAAATAGTCCCCTTTTATATGTTTGACAAGGGCAGATCCAAGTCCTTGAATTCCATATGAACCTGCTTTATCCTTTGGTTCGCCTGATGCGACATATGCGTTAATTTCCTCATCCGATAATTCCCAGAACGTTACTTCAGTTCTTTCGTAGAAAACACTTTCGGTATCCTTAGTAAGAATCGCAACTCCTGTTACAACTTCATGTGTCTGATTTGAGAGAGCTCTTAACACTTCTACAGATTCCTGCTCGTTTTTAGGTTTACCTAAAAACTGGTTTTGAAACACAACAGCAGTATCTGCTGCAAGAATATAGGAATCTGGGTATTGGCTTAGAACGGCTTTTGCTTTTTCCAATGCGATTTTCATCACTTTTTCTTCAGGAGCAAGTGTCTCGTCAACGGATTCATCAATATTACTGACGGAAACATCGAAGGAAAGTTTCACATTTCTAAGAAGTTCTTTTCGACGTGGAGAACCTGAGGCTAAAACGAGGTGTTCCATGTTTTTTTCACCCTTTATCAATTATTTCAGAATTGGAAGATACGTGATAATCGTAACAAACATTACATGACTCTTCAATTAGCTAAAATTAAATTTTGGAGATGTTTTAGTGTTTGAGAAAGATTACTGATTTATGTAAAACACAAGTAAAACCGGGCCATAAAAAAGGAAAGGAGTTGATATCCCCTTTCCAATTTACTCAAGAAATCAAATTTTATTAATAAGAGTTATCACTTTATTTCTGAAATCCAATTATTATAGGCTTGATAGGCATTCAATAAGGATTGTTGTGATTGCCATAAGGCCTTTGCATCCCCACCCTTAAATGCTTGTAATTGGGTGAACGCAGCTTCTAGTTCAGTTTGAAATGCTTTAAGTCCGTCATGTAGATTGTCTGCTTTACTATCTTTTACTACTGCAATTTGTTTAGATACATTTTCTAATTGTTCATTATCGATCGAACCAGTTCCAAAAGCTTGAGAAGAAAGAGATAATAAGTCCTTAAAAACAGGTAGACTCACTTTTATTGCTTCAGAATCCCCTTTCGCCGCGTTCGAGTACGTTCCTCCAGGGACTTCAAATGTTTTTGCGAAAAACTCTGGGAAGGCGTCTTTATATTCATCTTTAATCCCTCCGATGGAACCTTGTTCAGTTCCAATCCCTGCAATTACAAAAAAAGCCCCATCCATACCAACAGCAGTAGCTGCGAAACCCTTAGCTTTAATCTCATTTACGGTGGTGTTCGCAGATTCCACAGATGAAAACTTCCCCCCCTGGATAATACCGGTTGATAGACTTTCTAATTCAAGGGTGGCCTGATTGCTGGCTGGAGTATCTTTGTCCTCTCCTGCTGGTGGAGGGTTACCAGTTGACGTGGTTGGTTGAGATGGAGCCTCATTTTCCGCAGGTCCAGCATTGACGTCCCCAACCACTTTTAAAATCATGAATCCAAACCCCGTTCCTAGCACAACTGCTAATGCAATAGAAACAGCCAGTTGTTTTATCGAAAATAGCTGAAACCCCTTCTTTTTTTTGAATTTGGGTTTATAAGAAGAGTTAATAGAGCCTTTTGTTTTGGTTTGTCGCAAGTCCTCAATTGGAATGACAGGAATCTCTCTTTCTTTTGATGATTGATTATTCGTTTCATCTGGTAAAACCCAGTTGAAATCGTCCTCTTCTTCCTCTTGAGCAGCAGCAACCTCATCATTTTCTATTACAATAAGAGGTTTTTCTGATTCGACAAATTCAGGAGTTTCTTGCTGCTCCTTTTTTACCTTCGGCTCTTTACCATTGATTTTAATCGATATCCGATTGTGCTTGTCCATTTTTTCACCACCTATTTAAAGAACGACCTATGTTTTTTTCAATCCTACCATACCAATAAAAAAAAAGAACAAGACATTTGTCGTCTTGTTCCTAAAGGTTTTCGTCAAATACTTACAAATATTTAGTTTTGCTGGTTTTATTCAGCATTCATAGATAATTCAACAAACACACTCGGACCTTGATCTTGCGCCTTCATAATATCATCCACTGATAGATGAGTTCCGGCTGGAATAATGACATTTCCATTGTTATCTAAAATATCTTTTTTGACAACTTTCCCATATAAGAGGTCGACTTGCTTTAAGCGCAGTGCTTTTGCTTCTGATTCTTCATGTTTATCAATTGAAGCATTGATTGCATCAAATGGACTCTGTTCCTGCGTTGATGCTGGTAGAATCTCTTCAATGATTTCGTCATGGTCTGTATCTTGTGTAGATTCTTGTTGCTTTGGGTTCTCTAAATAGTCAACTGAATCGAGGAATTTAGTAGAAGCTTCCTCTTCAACAATGATAATATCTTTTCCATATGTAAGAACTGATTCAGAAGCTAACGCCACTTCGCTGCCAGAGACATTTAATAAAGTACCTAGTAGGTTACCTGTTTCGTCGTCAACATAATACTCAAGAACTTCTCCTAATAGATGACCTTTACGAGTCATTACCTTTGAATTTGTAATCTTAATTTTTTTATTCACTAGGGAATTTGCAATCGGTATCTCATTTAAGTCAATAACAGAACTGTCACTTTCGATTGTAACAGCGTATTCACCAATTCCCACTACTCGTTTGAATGGAATAGCTTTCACGCTAACTTGCCAGTCCTCATGCTCAATTGTAAGAAAGTCTACTGAGCCTTTTTCAGGGTTGATAACAAGTGATTTCACTTTTCCGATCTCGATACCATCTATAATACTTATTATCGGTAGCCCAACAATTTCAACACTTTTCTTCATAACATTCACCACACCTATCTATGTTTAAACGGGTTTTTATTCATTTTACCATGTCTTCGCTATTTTTCGTCATATTTTGCAATATTCTTTTAACAAAAATTTAATTTCCTGTAAAATAACAGGATACTTTTCAAATCTGTCCATATTTTGAGATATAAGAGTTGATAATTCCTCGTATTGTTTAGTTTCTATATAATGATCAATTAATAAACTCACAAACGTATAATAATCATGATCTGAAAGTTGAGGATGTAAATGCTCGATTATTACTTTTTCATATTCGGTTCTAGATAACTGTTTTCGATAGAGCCTGATTTGTGAAACCATCGTATTAAAAAGTAATTGCTTCGTGACATCTGGCTCATCAAGATTAACTTGGTCTCTTTCTTCTAGCTCATTTTCATCTATTATGTCTATACGATCACTATTAAATGTATCTTCATCCAGAGTGTCTGTTTCAAAACTTTCATTGGTTGATTCGTTCTCCGGCTGTGATTCGATAGAGTTTATTTCCTCTATTTCAATCTCATCGTTCCGAATAAGTTCAGGTTCATTCGTAGTTTCCTCTTCTTCGTCTAATTCATCTTCTTCAAAAACAGAAATATCGGAATCTAATGGATCTACTTCTTCTATTTCATCTACATTGGATAGTTCATTTTGAATTTCTTCTTCGATTGCGCTATCTAGATGTGTATTCAGGTTCAATTCTTCAGTCGAGTCTTCCACTATTGTTTCAGTACTGTCTTCATCAGATGACCCATTACCATCGTTACCTTTGTCTTCGTTATTTACTTGTAAACTAGCAAAATCGATATCATCATGTTCAGGCTCTATGTGGGAAATGTCTTCGATAACTGCTATCTCATCCAATTCGAATGGCCCATTATCCTGTTGTTGATCGACATCAGGTTCATTGATTACGTCGTCATTACTTTCATCATTCTTATTCTCTAATTCCATTTCTAATTCTTTTAACAAATCATCTATACTAGAATCCATACTTGTCTTTTCTTCTGGTTCATCCATGATTTCTTCATGAACCAGTTCATCATCAAGCGTATTATTGCCTTCAGAAAGTTCTTCCATTTCTATTGGTTCATCCAGAGTTTCATCGATAGGGTTCGTATCTACTTGATTTACTTCCACTATCTCTTCTGGTAAAGATGAAGAATCTTGTTGATTAGTTTCGACAATTGGTTGAGTATCTTCTCCATGAATGACCTTACTACTACTGCGGATTTCTTTTTCTATGTCGTCTTCAAGTTCAAACTTAATCATTTTTTTCTCCGACTCTTGGTTGTCTTCGTTTTTCTCAAAGATCTGTCTTTCAAATCGAGTCGCCAATATATATGTAAACCCTATTGCTAGCAGTATTAACACAATCCCAGTTTGCCATACGCCCATGATAGCTCTGGCAGCAAGGCCGATTATAAAGATAATAAATGCACTAACAAGAACAAGTAGTTTTCCCCTTTTTGTAAAACCAACTGGTAAAAAATAAACGATAGGAAAAATTAATAGAAGCGATATAATTCCAAATATAAGATATTCCAAGCTGTTCTCACATCTTTCTATAATTTCTTAGTGATACAGTGATTTTTCATATGTTGCATATCCCCCCGAAAACGCAACTCTTTGTTATTTTATACGAATATAATCATTTTATAAAATAACACTCATTAAAACGAGACATGTCATGCCTCGTCATTATGAGATTTTTTATTCGTCGTCACTACTGTCTTCTTCTAAACCAGTAGCTAACGGATTCTTCTTATTGCCAGGTGTAGGAACCGTAAGTATTGGTGCCTCATCAGCCAATTCAGTGTACTTTGGTGCGTAAAAAGACGAGATTGTGACATTGTATACAAGTGGTGCAGGAACTTGATCGGCTGAAGTTAATTCCGATGTACCTGTAAAACTCAACGTATCTACTTTTGTAATTCTTGTTTGGTGTTCAACTACAGATAAAAACTTCTCTAATTCGCGGTAATTTGGTGATTCAACACTTAAGGTTACCGTGATTACACCTAAACCCTCAACTAGTTCTGGATCAATCGTAGCCGTTTCCTCAGGTTGTTTTGTTTCATCTTGAGTATTCTCCTGGTCTGTGTCTACCGTATTTTCAGCATTTACGTCTTCTGTTATTTCTTCAGGGTTCGGTACAAATTGACTTTCACTATACGACATGTTGATGACTTTACTCTCTGATAACGTCTCAGCACGTTCTATATCTAAAATAAGCTGCTCTACTAAAGGAATGACTGGTATTTTCTTTTGTATTTCAGTTGAACTAACAACTGGTTCATCATTTTGTTGTCTCTCAGAAACTAGCTCTAACAGTCTTTGTTCGGTTTTAAGACTGTTTTCAAGCTGTGCGATTTTTTGATTGACCGGATTTACAAGCATGAAATATGCAAGATACGCTGCGCCAAATACGATTACAATTGAAAGGATTAAAATCGTCAATTGTTTACGTGAAAAATGGAGAGTCATCTTAATTCCCCTCCTTTTGTAATGAATTAAACGCTTCTTTATTAATGGTTAATTCAAACTGTGCATAGTACCTCGGCAACACATTGTTATTCTCATTCGTTTCAATCGCGGTATTAGGTATTGGTGTATTGTTGTCTTCATTGTTCTCCGGATTTTGTTCATTATTGGTCTCATTGCCCTGTTCATCTGCATTTTCAACTACTGTATTCTCTTCTAAAGGAGTCGTAGAGATATTGAACAACCTAACCGATTCAAAGTTCGGTGATTCATTTAGTAATGCTAAATAGTGGGCAACCTCGGTATTCGTATCAAATTGGACTTGAAAACTTATGACACCGGTATCGGAATAAGAAAAAGATTGTACGAATCCTCTTTCAGGTAATAAGCCTGTTAGGTGATTTAAAATCGGAACCGTTTCAACAAAATAAGAATCTGCCCATTCAGTTGTTTGCTCTAACTGCAGCAGACTACTTGAATTATTCGCCACTGTACTTTCAGCTTCCGCCGCTGCACGCGCAGCTTGTGTTGCCTTCAGTTGATTGTTAAGATTCTCTTCAACTGCATTCACTTTGTTTAGTTGCAGGAACACGAACAGGATGGCAGCTATTGCAACAATTGCAATAAGTACCCCTATTAGTAAATTAGCTCTATTTCTATATTCTTTTCTAGGAAGTAAATTAATATCTACTAGCATTTATTGCACCTCTTTAAGAGCTAGTCCTAGTGGTAAATAATAATGGTCCGGAAGTTGTTCAAACTGAGTAATCGTATGTACTTGGATTTCATATCTTTGATTAAGTGTTGACGTAATGTCAGTAAGATATGGATGATCTCCACTCATTAAGATAGTGGTAACCCTATCTTTCCCTTGTGTCATATTAAAACTATAAAAATTCATGACATGCTCAATCTCTTTCATTAACTCATCCATTAGAACTTCTAGTTTACTACTGTGGCTATTCCACCTTATATCAGCTAATGTACTTGATTGATTTTGTTGAATATCCCAATCATCAATTGAAGTCTCAAGTGTAATATGTCTCATAAACAACGGGATATCACGATGAAAAATACTGAAATTAACTGATTGCAAATCAAATTGGACGAGCAGAGAATGTTCTTCTGCCTTTGTTTGACCACAAAAATGAAATAGACGATACATACAAAGGGGTGTAATATCAGCTGCTACTGGTTTTAAGTCAACCTCTTCTAACAGAGCTGAATACTCATTTGCCACATCCTCGGGTGCAGCAAAGATAAGAATCTCTTTTCTTGTTTCATCCTCTGAGAGTTTCTTAAAGTCTAGCACCGGTTCTTCAAAAGGTAGATGGATGGTTGTACCCAGTTCCAGATAGATATAGCCGATAATTTCATCGTCCTTAACCTCTTTTGGTATTGTTATCTTACGGATCACAACAAATGGGTCTGGTATCACAAATTGAACGTGGTTCTTTTTTATTCCCCATTCTGACACACATTCATCCAGGATAAGAAGCAATGTATCTCTTTCAATAATCCTACCTTCTTGAATGACGCCAGGTGGTAGATATTTCTCACGAAACTTTTGAACAGTAATAGGGTTTGTTTGTTTCACACCCACATATCGAATTGCATGATCTTTGATGATAATATTCGCCATTTTGTTTGATGTAAAAAGTGTAAAAGCCATTATGTATCCCCTTAATAAATCAAAGTACTATGAAATCAATATACCATGCAATAAAGTCATTCCCAAAAAAGTATGCAATCAAAGTCCCTATAACAATCGAGGGACCAAACGGCATTGGTTTACCTTTTTTCACTCTACCAAGTGCCATTCCAACTAAACCAATCATGGTACCGATGATGGTAGAAAAGAAAAATGAGAGTAGCGTAAGTTTCCAGCCTAACACTAGTCCAATTACAGCATATAGCTTAATATCTCCTCCACCCATGCCACCTTTACTTACAACGGCAATAAAGTAGAGAAGGAGAAAGCCAACAACACTTCCAAGAAGCATGTCCCACCACGGATCGAGTGGAATAAAAATACGTTCAATGATGAAGATAGGTGCAAAAAAGAGGAGCACCTTATCTGGAATTATCATGTATGTAATATCAGAAACAAAGACAATCATCAGCAAAGAAATTAATGTCCAGGCGACAATCAATTCTTTTGACCATCCCACCAAAAGTGGTGAAATCGTAAAAAGAATTGCAGTTACAAGTTCAACAGATGCATAAATAGGTGAAATGCGCGTCTTACATTTGCGACACTTTCCACCTTGGAATATGTATGAAAAAACAGGGATTAATTCAATAGCCGTAAGATGATGCTTACAAGTAGGGCATGCAGATCTTGGATGAACGATGGATTGCCCTGCTGGAATGCGTAGGCCGACAACGTTGTAGAAGGAGCCTAATATAAATCCAATAATACTTATAAAAAAAACAGCTATTATATATTCCATCTACTCTACACCTTCATAAAACAATATTGATAATCCAATAAGATTTAGGATTATCAATATTGAGTATTATTTATTAGTTTAATACAACATCATCACGATCTAATTCCGAAGCGGTAAGTGCTGGTACATATACTACTGGTTTCTCATCAACAGATTTTAGAGTCACAGTGTAATCAGATGGGCTCTCTGCAGAAACATCCACGAGGCTCGCAGCCCCATCATATAATCCTGCTTTACCTGGAGATTTTGGCATTTCTTCTAGAAAACCTGCACTAACTAATTCTGTCATTGTATAATTTGTATCTTCATTTCCGATTTTTGCATTTTGAGCTTTTGCTAACTTAGCCGCATTTATCATTTGCTGAGCATTTGCAATATGCGCATCTTTTTTTGTATTATCAATCAATGAACCAATACTTGGCACAGCAATCGCCGCTATAATCCCTAAAATTACAATTACCGCTAGTAGTTCAATTAACGTCAAGCCTTTTTGATTTTTCAGATGTTTTTTAAGCATTTTTATTCCCTCTCCTTTTTTACAGAACTAGTCCATTTATACTATTTATTATAATGGCTATCCATGTAGAATACACTACTTATTTGTTGGAAACAGGGTAATTTTGATTACTTCATGTCATTTTTTGTCACAACAAGCATTTCCCTATTGAATTTGATTGAAAATATCGAACATTGGTACTAGAATCGCTGTGACTATAGTCCCGACTATTCCACTTAAGAAGACAATCATTAGTGGTTCAATTAGTGACTTCAACTGGTCAGTTGTATTCTCTACATCATCTTCATAGAAATTCGCCACTTTACCAAGCATTTCATCTAGTGAACCGGTACCTTCACCAATTGCAATCATATGTGTAATTAATGGTGGAAACACCCAGTGCTTTTTCATCGGTTCAGTCATAGACTGTCCCTGTTCGAGTGATTTTCTTGATTGCTTAACAACCCCTGCTATTACTTCATTCTCTACAATTGTTTCAACAACCGCTAACGCCTGTAGAATCGGTACAGAACTAGCTAACATGGAGCTTAAGGTTCTTGTCATCCGAGCAAGAGCTGCTTTTTGTAATAGTGTTCCGAAAATCGGCATTTTTAATAAGACATAATCAAGATAATATCTTGTTTCTTTTCTCCGCTTAATCAGAGTGAAACCTAATAAAATGAAAATAAATAGGAGAACAATTAACCACCAAAATTGTTGCATAAACTCACTGGCATTTAAAACAAACCGGGTGATTGCTGGTAGTTCCGCTCCAAAATCGGCAAACATATCTACAAAGGTAGGAACTACCGAAACTAATAAAAAGATAACAACTGCTATCGCAACGATTCCAATCACTGCGGGATATGCCATTGCTGACTTTACTTTTTGTCTCGTTTTATTTTGTTTTTCATAGTAATCCGCAAGATTTTCAAGGGTATCATCAAGATTACCCCCAACCTCACCAACACGAACCATATTTGTAAACAAGGTTGTGAAGATTCGCTTATGCTTTGATGTAGCTGCTGACAGGGATATCCCCTCTCGTAAATCTTCTTCTACCTCTAATAAAGCATGTTTTAGTGGCTTACTACTTGTTTGATTCGCCAAAATATTCATCGTATCAACAATCGTGACTCCAGCCTTAATCAGGGTTGCAAATTGCCTTAAAAAGATAACAAAATCCTTATGCTTTACAGGACTTCCAATTGCAATTTCCTTTGTTAAAAGCGTCTCTGGAATTTCATTGATAACTGTTACTCGTATCCCTTTTTGCCGGAGATTTGCAACCGCATCCGTTTTTGACGTTCCAGAAATTGTACCGGACTTTTTACCAAATTTATCTCGACCCTCATACTTAAATCTAGGCATTATTAGTCAACTCCTGTAGGAATGGAGCTGCAATATCCTTTGAGATTGTCCCGGAGCGGACTAGCTCTAAAAGATGACTCTCCAGTGTATGCATACCATCTACACGACTAGTCTGCATCACATTTTTGATTTGATGAGTTTTCTCATTTCGAATCAAGTTGGCTACAGCCGCATTGTTAACTAGGATTTCAGTTGCAGCTTTTCTCCCCTTCTTATTCACAGTTGGAAACAATCGCTGTGAAATGACACTTACGAGTACATTTGCAAGTTGAATTCTAATTTGCGGTTGCTGTGAAGATGGAAAAACATCGATGATCCGATCAACCGTTGATGGGGCACTAACGGTATGCAATGTACCTAGTACAAGATGGCCTGTTTCCGCTGCCGTAATTGCCGTTTGGATTGTTTCCAAGTCTCTCATTTCCCCAACAAGAATCACGTCAGGGTCTTGCCTAAGTGCAGCACGAAGGCCATTCGCAAAATTTAATGTGTCACTTCCGATTTCTCGCTGTTCAATGATACTCGCACCATGCCTATGCAAATATTCAATCGGGTCTTCTAGGGTCACAACATGCTTGCTCATTGTCTGATTAATAAACTGAATCATTGCGGCAAGTGTTGTCGACTTCCCGCTCCCGGTTGGACCTGTAACAAGAACTAATCCCTGTGGCCTCTGACAAATTTTCTTTAATACTTGTGGTAGCCCGAGGTCCTCAATTGTAGGAATATCAGTGGGTATCACTCGAAATGCAATCGCCAATGTTGTTCTTTGTTTATAGACGTTAACCCGAAAGCGAGACACCCCTTCGATACCGTATGAAAAATCAAGTTCTCCTTTTTCTTTGAATTGCAGCCACATATCTTCTGGCATAATTGCTTTAGCTATAGACTCAATCATTGCTGGTTTTATGATGTCTTTTCCGTATCTCTTTAAATCACCATTAATACGAAAGATTGGTGGGACACCAGCTGTAATATGAATATCAGAAGCTTTCAGTTCATGTGCTGAATGTAATATTTGGTCTATAATATCTTTCATTTTTTCTCCACCTATTCAGCAATAGTAACTCGTAGGATTTCCTCTGTTGTTGTAATCCCCTGTTTCACTTTCAATAGCCCATCATCAATTAAAAAGATGGTCCCATTTTTTATTGCTACCTCACGTAGACTTGAATATGATTCTCGGTTCATAATCATTCGTCTCATTTCATTATCTAGAACGAGCAACTCATGTATCGCAACTCTGCCTTTGTAACCAGTCATGTTACATGTTCCACAACCTTGCCCTCGATTGACCTTGCTTATGGTAATTCCACGTTTACCAAAAATTTCTTTCTCGCGTACTGTTGGTTCCTGTAATTGACCACAATCTCGGCATACACGACGAACCAAACGCTGTGCTACCACGCCTGATAACGAGGAAGCAACCAGAAACGGTTCAACTCCCATATCAATGAGCCGAGTAATGGTCCCAAGTGAATCATTAGTGTGAAGAGTACTCAATACCAGATGTCCTGTTAAGGATGCTCTAACCGCCACATCAGCTGTCTCTCGGTCACGAATTTCACCGACCATGATAATATTGGGGTCTTGTCGTAATATGGCCCTTAGGCCCTTAGCAAATGTCATACCGACATTCGTATTAACTTGGATTTGATTGATACCTTCAAGTTGATACTCGACAGGGTCTTCAACGGTAATGATATTTACATCCTCTGAATTCAAATGGTTCAACGCGGCATAAAGTGTTGACGACTTTCCTGAACCAGTAGGACCCGTAATTAACACAATACCGGTAGGCTGTTGTATCAATTTTTTAAACCGTTCGAAATTCACTTTATTAAAGCCTAGTTGTTTCAAATTATTTAACGAGCTACTTAAATCTAAAACCCGCATGACAATTTTTTCACCATATAGAGTTGGAAGAGTAGAAACACGCAAATCGATATGATGGGCTTCTAAACTTACTTTTATCCGCCCATCCTGTGGGATACGACTTTCCGTAATATCTAGGTTCGCCATAATTTTAATACGTGCTGTTAACACGCTTTGCATACTACGTGGTAAGGTTCTTTCGGTTCTCAACACACCGTCTACCCGATATCGAAGAATTACCTTTGTTTCATGCGGATCTATATGAATATCACTTGCACGCTGTTGAACAGCATTTTGTAGGATTTGATTAACTAACTTAACGACAGGTGCATCTTCATTTGTTATTTTTTCTTCCTGTATCTCGGGTGTCTCATCAAGAAACTCTTGTACTCCATCATCTAAATCATAAAACTTATTAATGGCGCGTAAAATTTCATCCTTAGAGGCAATCGCTGGTTCAATTTGAAAACCAGTTCTGAGCCTTAAATCTTCAATTGCATAAAAGTCCATTGGGTCCGCCATCGCCACATAGAGCCTGTCCCCTTCTTTTCGAAGGGCAATTAATTGATATCTCCTAGCCATTTCTCTTGGAATCAAAGAGGTTAAAGACGCATCAATTGGATATCGGAATAGACTAACATGCGGAATTCCTAACTGGAATTCGAGTACCTCAATTAATTGTTGCTCTGTTATAAAACCACGTTGGAGAAGAACGTCACCAAGTTTTTGTGATTCATTTTTATCCTTTAGTGCTTGTTGTAATTGCTCTTCTGAAATCAACCCCGATTGAACTAATAGATCCCCTAATCGTTTTCGAGTATTACGCATGGATTTCCCCTCCCTACGACTTTTGCATTGGTTCAGGATTTTCCCAAAGGTCGGTGTCTGAGTTATCTTTACGATTCTCTTCCTTTGTGTCTCCCTGTGGATTACTCTCTTGATTCTCACCTTCTGGGCTTGGATTCGGAATAGGATTCATGGGGTTTTGCTCCGGACCTACAGGATTTTGAGTCTCCTCTTCTGGAACTAGAATACTATGCACTTCAATTACAGGTTTTGGTGGGTAATAGTCTTGTGCTAGTAAGATTTTTTGGTCTAACTGCCCTTTCTCTTTAACAATACGGTAGATTTTCCCTACCTTGCCTTGTAATCCTTTTTGTTTATTTACAACTTGCCCCCTTTTAAGGGTACTATCATATTGTTTAATAATCTTTGGTTCAAAAGATTCTTCATCTCTAATTGAGATACTCACAGTTTGCTGCATTTCTGCACCATTCAACTGAACTTCAAAGCCTTTTTCTGTTAATGAAAATACAAGGTTGTAGTCATATGGATTTTTATTAAAGATAATAAGGTCTTTCTTTTCCTTTTCAATTAACGCTTCATTTCCAAAGGTTGCATAAGCAGGCAACTCATTACTTATATGTCGCTCTACTATGTCAAAATTAGTAGGTAAAACACTTGAATAAATACTAGTAGCTATTACGCTTAATGTTTCATTTGAATATTTATTTAATACATCAATTTCTTCTAGATACGTGAGTAAGGAAAAAGGGGTATTAGCTGGTAAAGTTACAATTCCTAATTCTTTCACCCATTTAAGTAGTTCGCTCTCATCTCTCACGTTAGTTATGAGTGCCTGTGAGATAACATTTCGTTCATCAACTTTTACATATTGTGAAAGGTTGAATGCCACTTCACCTGGGTGCAAGGTTTCTGCAGGTTGTAACAAGTCATGTTTTAGTTCTTCGATTTTAATTTCTTCTTGATGGTTTGTTTCTTTTATAAGATGGTTATATTGTTCATCTTGAATAGTAACTAGTAATGGATTTTGTTTTTTATTAATAGCTGCATCTACACTTTTGGGAATATCAAATTGATAAACATTACGCTTTTCTAGTGGATAAAGGTCATCCTCCACTACAATTGAAACCTGGCCTAGCCCATACCAAGCTTCAATCTCAGCTGATAATATGGTTTTTGCATCTTCCTTGGTCAGTCCTGAAATATCTACCGGACCGATCAATGTTCCTTCACCAAAAGAATCCTCAGCAAAAAAGGCTTGATACGTTTTCGCCCCAGCAGTTGAAAAAAGCGATATCATTAACACGCTAATTAAAAGTAGACTAAATAGTTTGGCCATATTTGCCTTTTGCATGTTTGTCCCCCTTTCTAAACACACACTTGAAACATCTATTTATCACCACTATGTGTAGTGTCTCCGATTCAATCACATGATTTTCCACAACAGGTCCAAAATCACATAGTAAATTATTCCTATACAATTCAACTTTCATTTTATATGAAAATAGGAAAATACTAAAGAAGGAATAATGGATATTTTGTAGCATTTTAAAAAATATTGTCGCATCCTAGGTACTTTTTAGAAAAATAAAAAAAATAGAGGCTCATGCCTCTATAAGTTACTCATATCTTGAATCGACAATTTCAAAAGAAATTTTATCTACAGTTGGAATCCCGCTAGGAGGATCCTTAATGATGTTTTTGTTAAAAATTACGGAAAGTCTAGAACTTGTCGGTGGTAAAGAAGTTTGAGCTCTTTGGAAATAATACACACCTACTCTGTCATACTGTATATTCGGGTTATAATCAGGGTCCCTTAAGGTTGGAATAGATTGTTTTGAGCTACCTTTTACAGCATTCAAGATTATTTCGTTGCCAAACAAGCCACCATGAATTTTAATATTTGAACCAACACCATATATCTCTAAGAGCGCATTGGAATAGAGAAATGCATTAATTACCTTAGGAGTATTGGTCCATTCACTGTTATTAGAAAGTGTAATTGAACCTTGGGACATTATCACAAGAGTGCCTGCTGCATTTGATAAGTTTTGGACATTAGCTCCTAGTTTTGTATAAATCGTACCATTCGTGTTTATATCGTTTCTTGATACTAAATTACCACTTGTATACATAATTCCTTCTAGAGTGAAGCTATTTCCTGGAGCATTGTTACAATCATTTGAACTATACCCGCAATTGAGACTCGTATTGCCTTTTATATAAATGTATCGGTCGTCAGTTCTAGAAGCGTTTTCCAACTTCAAACTACCACTTAGACTAGCTGAACCATTTACATAAATATCGCCGTCTACAACTTGTAAAATAGCATTAGGTCTAACAATCAAATTACCGTTTACATATAAGTCCCCGACATATCTTCTGGTACCAGAACTAATTTCTAAATTATTTCTTATATAATTTGCCTTTGTGTTATTCCGATTAGCTTCGCTCGCAGTGGAATCCACAATTTGATCTACATTAAAGTAATATTCATTTACATTTAAGTCACGGTTAATCACTGAGGGTGTAATTGAAAAATACCTATTTAAGTTTGTACCATTAGGTGTAAATGTTGACCAATCGGAATTATCCCAACACCAAAATAAGATACAGGATTCCCTTCTTTCCCAGTACTTATAATCCTTCTTTACTGTTAGTTCTCCGTCTATTGCAGCATAAGAGGTTGGAACATAGTAGGTTGTTCCGCTCGAATATTTTCCTTCATTACGTGATTGTATACTATCCCCTACATATATTTCTCCTTTTAAATAAGGTGAACCGTTAAGTGTTAAATTACTTGGGGTTACGATTGTATACTTGAATACATCCGCAACAGTTGATAGTACTATTTTCCTCGTATACTTCTTGTTACCGCTATTCACATCACTTGTTATATCTATTTCGTACTGAATCGCACGTGTTGCGTTTTGACCATTCTTAATTACTTTATACGTTAGATCAAAATTAGGTTCGTTCTTTAAGCGATTCAACATTGAATTGAGACTTGACACGATTGTGGTTGCATCTACGTTATGATTTTCAATATTATAATTTAAATTTTCCAACTCATACTCTAGGATAGCAGTACCTTCTGTTACGGCATTCTCTGCTTCGACTCGATACTCCACATTTCTTTCTGAAACTGATATGTTCTCCCGGGATTGAATAACCAACCCAATTAGTAATGTCCCGACTACTATTAGAAGGGTAAACACTAATAAAACTGTCAATAAAGCATAACCCCTATTGTTTTTTATCACTTTCATTTATTCACCCTCCAAAGGATAGATAAGGTTCACTTTTTTTGAATTGGATACATTATCCTTATCTACTATTTCAAACGAAAAGTATAGAGAGTTATTTTTTTCGGTAGCATTTGGGTTTGTTATTTTTACTCGTGGTGAGTTTATTATCTCTGTATCAATAGACAGAGCATTATTTTTAACGCTCACACCGTACTCGTTATTGACATTTATAATACGGTTAAAATCGATAATCTTAAAGCTAATATTTCCAGGTTCAGAGGTTTCAATTTCTTCAACGACATTTGCATTTTCAAATATAGTATTTAAACGTTCTGTAATGATAATCGTTTCATTTCTTATATTTGTATCCACTTGTGTCTTATTACTCGACTTTAACATCGTTGTTGTAAACCCATATACAGAAGATAAAATGATGGTTGCAATGGCGAGTGCTGCCAACAATTCGATAAGAGTAATTCCCTTTTGATTTAATTTCATCTCGAATACCCTTCCAATACAGTTTCATTTTTAATCCCACTGGTATTTGATTGTACAACTACCTCAATTACGACTACGTCTGTCTTAATTCGAGGGTCGGGATGTTCTCTGAATGCAACGAAAGCCTTTCGCCCCTGATAATATGACTGTTGATCAGACTCAACCTGTAATTCATCTATGATGTTAATTTCAGTTCGAGGATTTCCAATTCTTAAAAAGAGTTCACTACTATCTTTTGTTTGATATACAGAAAGAATATCTCTTGCGATTTGTATATCTGAAAACTTTTCATCTGATACTCTCGAAAATTTTGAGCCCTGTACAAAGAAATTTGCCGTAACTAGAATAATGATGGAGAGAATGACTATGCTTGCCAAAATTTCAATCAACGTTAAGCCCTCTTGACTTTTCATTCTCATCCTCCGTTCTAGCATTTTTTTAGTTCTTTAGCACCATTATATTTTGTATATCATACAAATACAAAGAAAATGTTGAAACACGTAATCTTTTGTCATAAAAAAAGAAGACTCAATCGTCTTCTTTATCTATCTCACATTTTTGAGACTCTATTCAATTGTAGAATTACAGTTCGATTCTTGTAAGATAAATTGTCTAACCTCAGAAATAAAATAAAGTGATCCAGTTATAACCAACGCAGCATTCTCTTTCGAGGATACAGAATCAATCCCGCTTTCCACTGCTTCCTGCCAGCTATCGTTTGTTACGATATTTTCGCCTGCAGATGAATTTTCATATAGCTCTCTAGTGCTCGCCGCTCTCGGGTAGTCAAAGCTAGTGAAGGTTAAGGATTTAGCAACTTCTTCAAGTTGACTAATCATTGTGTTTAGCTTTTTATCGCTTAACGCACTGAATATAATATGAATTTCTTTATTATTAAGATGAGTCCTTATTGTTTCCACTAGGCTTTTTATTCCTTCTGGATTATGTGCTCCATCTAGAATGACGAGTGGGTCGTTCAATACTTCTTCAAAACGCCCAATCCATTTTGATTTAGTTAACCCCGCTGCTAGTTCGCTATCAACTAATTGTACGATGCCACTTGATTGTAGAAGGTGGACTGTCATTACTGCTAAGCTCGCATTCCTTACTTGATGAGCACCCTTCATGGTTATTGAGAGATTGTTAAACATTTTATTCTGTGTTTTCAGTGTGAATACTTCCCCATTATCTGAGTGGTGATTGAGGATAATGAAATCCTGCTCCGATTGATAAAAAGGGCTCTCTGTTTCATTGGCTTTGTTTCGAATAACCTCAATTGCCGCTTCTTGATCAACAGCTGTTACAACTGGGACGCCCTGCTTAATAATCCCAGCTTTCTCTCCTGCAATTTCCTCCAATGTATCACCAAGTATGCTCATATGGTCAAAACCAATACTCGTGATAATGGAGACCAGAGGGTTAATTACATTCGTTGAATCAAGTCTTCCTCCTAATCCCACTTCCATAATCACAAAATCAATTTCAGGGTTTTCTCCAAAATAATAAAGAGCCATTGCTGTAATAACTTCAAATTCAGTTGGCCCACCAAGTTCAGTATCCTCCAACTCTTCGGCCAATGGCTTTATTACTTGCAAGAGGGAGACGATTTCATCGTTAGGTATAGGAGTTCCGTTAACACTTATTCGCTCGTTAAAGGTCTCAATATAAGGTGAGGTAAATGTACCAATCGTATACCCTGCTTCTTGTAACATATTTCGTATATAACTGACGGTCGAACCTTTACCATTTGTTCCAGCTACGTGAATCGCTTTTATCTTTTTTTCTGGATGTTCTAGGCGTTCCATCATCCATTCCATTCGAGCAAGCCCGGGTTTCATGCCAAGTCTTAATCTACCATGTATCCACGAAAGGGCCTCTTCATACGTCTGTATCATATGAGTTCCTCCACATATTCTTTTTAAATGAAGGAAAGACGAACCTAGAGATAGATTCGCCTTTATTCCTTTAACCTTTTAGTTCAGCAATCCTTGTACGGACTGTTTCACGTTTTTCAAGATAATCTTGTTCTTTTGCACGTTCTTCTTCGATTACTTTTTGAGGGGCCTTCTTTACAAAGCCTTCGTTGCCAAGTTTCTTCTGCACACGTTCAACCTCTTTATCAAGTTTATCTAGTTCTTTTTCTAGACGCTTGATTTCTTCATCGATGTTGATAAGTCCTTCGAGTGGAAGGAATAATTCTGCACCTGTCACTACAGAAGTCATTGCTTTTTCAGTTGAAGTAACTTCAGTAGAAATCACTAACTCACTTGGATTACAAAATCTTTCTAAGTATGAACGATTCTTTTCTAATTGTGAAAGAATGGATTCATCCTTAGCTTTAATGTAAAGTTTGATTTGTTTACTCATCGGCGTATTAACCTCTGCACGGATATTACGAACAGAACGAATAATATCCACTAACAGGCGCATTTCTTGTGCAGCTTGATCATCCGTTAAGTCACGATTAACTTCTGGCCATTTTGCAATCGTAATGGATTCGCCATAATGTGGCAGGTTTTGCCATATTTCCTCGGTAATAAACGGCATGAATGGATGTAATAACCTCATTGTGTTGTCTAGTACATAGGCGAGTATAGACCTTGTTGTTTTCTTAGCCTGTTCATCATCTCCGTACAATGGAAGCTTCGCCATTTCAATATACCAATCACAGAAGTCATCCCAAATGAAGTTATATAAAACTCTTCCAACTTCACCAAATTCATATTTATCAGCAAGTTTTGTTACGGAATCGATTGTTTCATTAAGGCGAGTTAAAATCCATTTATCAGCTACAGATTTTTCACTACTTAGGTCAATATCTTCAACCTTTAGATCGCCCATATTCATCATCGCAAAACGTGATGCATTCCAAATCTTGTTTGCAAAGTTCCAGGTTGATTCAACCTTCTCCATACTAAAGCGTAAGTCTTGACCTGGTGAACTACCGGTTGAAAGGAAATAACGTAAAGAATCTGCACCATACTGTGCGATAACATCCATTGGGTCAATTCCATTTCCTAATGATTTACTCATTTTTCTACCATCTTCTGCACGAACAAGTCCATGTATTAATACATCCTTAAATGGTCTCTTACCAGTGAACTCTAGACCTTGGAATATCATCCGTGATACCCAGAAGAAAATGATATCATAACCAGTTACAAGAGCATCTGTAGGATAATAACGTTTAAAATCAGCCTCTTCCGTATTTGGCCAGCCCATTGTGGAGAATGGCCATAATGCAGAACTAAACCATGTATCTAATACATCATTATCCTGTTCCCAATTCTCAGCGTCTGCTGGTTCCTCGTGACCAACATATACCTCACCTGTTTCTTTATGATACCAAGCTGGTATTCTGTGTCCCCACCATAATTGACGTGAAATACACCAATCACGAATGTTTTCCATCCAACGTAAGTATGTTTTTTCAAATCGGTCTGGTACAAAATTAACCTTTTCTTCTTGTGATTGGAGCTTAATCGCTTCATCAGCTAAAGGCTGCATTTTAACGAACCATTGAGTAGATAGGTATGGTTCAACTACTGCCCCGCTACGTTCACTATGTCCAACTGAATGAAGATGGTCTTCAATTTTAAAGAGAACACCTTCGTCTTGAAGGTCTTTCACAATTTGTTTTCTGCATTCAAAGCGATCCATACCTTGGTATTTACCTGCTTTTGCATTCATTGTTCCATCTTCATTCATGACTAACACACGCTCTAGGTTGTGTCGATTTCCAACCTCGAAGTCATTTGGATCATGAGCAGGTGTAATTTTAACGGCTCCGGATCCAAATTCCATATCTACATAATCATCTCCAACAATCGGGATTTCTCTGCCTACGATTGGGAGAATAACAGTCTTACCAATTAAATGCTTGAAGCGATCATCTTCTGGATGAACAGCGATTGCCGTATCACCAAGCATTGTTTCAGGTCTAGTTGTGGCAATTTCGATATGACCTGAACCATCTGCTAATGGATAGCGCATATGATAAAATGCACCTTGAACATCCTTATAGATTACCTCAATATCAGATAATGCCGTTTTTGTTGCTGGGTCCCAGTTGATAATATACTCTCCACGATAGATAAGTCCCTTATTATAAAGTGTAACAAATACCTCTCTTACTGCTTTTGAAAGACCTTCATCAAGAGTAAATCGTTCTCTTGAATAATCTAACCCAAGTCCAAGCTTAGACCATTGCTCACGAATATGGCTCGCATATTCTTCTTTCCACTTCCATGTTTCTTCAACGAATTTTTCTCGCCCTAAGTCATATCGTGATTTTCCTTCTTCGCGTAACTTTGCCTCAACTTTTGCTTGTGTAGCGATACCAGCATGGTCCATTCCAGGTAACCACAACACATCATAGCCCTGCATTCTTTTCATACGAGTAAGGATATCTTGTAGAGTTGTGTCCCACGCATGCCCTAGGTGTAGCTTACCTGTTACGTTTGGCGGTGGAATTACAATCGTGTAAGGCTTTTTCTCAGCATCATCTTTTGCTTCAAAAAATTTACCATCCAACCAATATTGATAACGTCCCGCTTCAATTGCTTGGGGATCATACTTTGTTGATAACGTCTTTTCATTCGCTTCCATTTTAATTTCCTCCTTCAAAACTTATAAGCCTTGTTTATTCAGCTTTGGCTGAATACAAAAAACTCCACTCATCCTACTAAAAGGACGAATGGAGTTTATTCGCGGTACCACCTTTTTTCATAGATAAAAAACAATCTATGCTCTCAAGTAAAGATAACGGCTTTTCACCGGCTTTTACTACTCGATATTTCATAAAAGCTACTTAAGGGCGACCTTCCATCGTAACGTTCCTAAGAAATCTCACAGCTACTGATTTCTCTCTCTGAAGGTGTTTACTGATGTACTCTTCCCTCTCATCGTATGTATAATTATTTATTTAATAAACCTTAATTTAGTTCTTTAAAGAATTTTACTACTTATTTTGTAGCATTTCAATAGGTATTGTCAATAAGGGTAGCCAAGTTTTTAATACTTTATTCTCTCTGTTACGTTTTGTTACAAATTTTTTCAATATAGGTTAAGGAACTATTCGGGGTTTCTAAGCATATTTTAGTTATAGGATTTCACGAAGGGAGAGATCAGCATGAAAGGACGTCGTTTTAGAAAATATTCTTATCCTCCTTGGTTGAGGCAATGTAGAGATGTTTGTCACCAATTCATTATTCCTATCACCATTGTTCAAGCTGTTCGAACCATCTTTCTGCCAACGACATTTGATGTACTTTTTTTAGCGATTTTAATTTTACTGGCCGTTGCCTTTAACTTAGATTGGATTTAACAACTTTCAGTAGGAACTCAAGGGCCAAATACAAAAGAGAATCCCACACATTATTCTGTATGGGATTCTTCTTCTGTTTCTTCTTTTCTTTTTTCTTCAGCTTCCAAAAGTTTGACGGCTACAAATTCAATATTCTTCGTTAACCAATAGGCTCGTTGTAACCTCTGGACATGCTCACGTTCAGTTCTCTTTTCCTTATGTTCGATATAATTACGTACACATCGATAGATAGGTTCTGGAAAAGATAAATAACTTAAAAAGAGATGGAACTCCTCTTCCCGGAGTGGAAAACGACCATGATAGGTTTCAAACCATTCAAGACAATCTGTACAAAGAGTTGGATACGTTTTAAGATTGTGATAATAAATACTTACTAAGTCATTGGTAGGATTTCCAAACCCTGCCTTTTCAAAATTTGATAGATAGCCTCTACCATTCTCATCAAATAAAAAGTGCGTATGCGATAAATTATTTAGAGTTAATGCAGTACGGTAATCCTTCTTTTCCACAATCAATTCATACCATTTATCCATTTGTCTTCGTGCAAATGAGGAAGCAAGACTAGTTTCATAAAAATACGTACAAAACTGGAGTTCAAATGGGGACATATACCATTTTTGCTCTGCCTTATCAACGAAGTTTTCTAAAAATTGACTGCGTTCTTCCCATCTTTTAATAACTTCTTCATAATGGGCTGTAATTTCTTTTTCATTTATTGGCTGTTTCCTCACCGTAGTTAGGTGGATCCTAGCAACTTCTTTAATAAAGGTATGATAGTAATCCCCACGGTGCTCAGGAGGATCGCTCTTAAGCCACGGCATAAGGTAATGGAATTTCTGATTATAAAAGACAAGGTATTTTCCTTCAATCGTTGGGAAGATGGGGACTGCCCTTGAAAAGCCCTGTTGGAATAATTGTTGAAGGTATGTTGGAAAGGATGGATTTATTTTAGACGAAATAGATTTCAACGCAAAAATACCTTTGTTCGTCACTACTTTCGTTACTTTCCCAAGTTGTTCAAAGGAAATGGGCTGTAGATTGTATTTTTTCAAGATGGGCCCGATTCTACTCATGTCTTCTTTATTCATTGGGCCATCACTCACTTTCTACGACAGATTTAAAGAAAACAGGGCGAGGTTCTCCTCACCCTACTTTCGTTTCTAGTTATTCGCATGTACAGGTATATATAAAAGCTGTCCTTCGGAAACGGAATCTGTATTTAAAGAATTTACACGTACTAACTGCTGTACTGTAATTTCATATCGTTCTGAGATTTTTTCTAGTGAATCACCATGTTGAACGATACAAATCTTCATTGTCGTATGATCATCAACTTCATCTCTACCAAATATTTTGGTGAGTAATAAGTCATTTTCACTTCGTTTAACAGATTCCTCTGCTTGCTCTTCTTTATTTTCATTTAGGGCTTCTTTTTCCCTTAGTGCTGTTGAGCTTTTCTTGTTATTCTGATCGGAACCAAAGGATAATTGGTTGTCGTGTCTTGCTTTCACTTCAATTGAAGGTGTGAGGACAGTCTGAACCTCTTCTTCCTCCAAAATCGCTTCAACAACCTCCAACTCATCCTCTTTTTCCTGATAAGCTTCTTTTCTAGCCTCTACTTCAAACGGAACAAATAAATCAGCATCCTCATCTTCTTGCTGTTCGCTAAGGGCAACTACTTCTTCCTGTTCCTCATTATGTAGTACTACTTCCTCATTGCTTTGCAGTACTACTTCTTCTTGGTTGTCGCGTTTTTCCGCAACGATTTCCTCAGAAACACTAACCTCATCATCTTCATCAAAAGAACTGCTTCTTACTAGTTCCAGTTCCTCTGTAACTGGTTGTTCATCAACAATAGGAACAATCTTCTCTTCTTCTGAACTGTTTCTGATAGGCTCCAGCTCTTCTTCAGCTGGTTGTTTGGCTACGACAGGGGCTTGTTCTTCTTCTTGTCTTATAGCCTCTTCTTCCTCTTTAGGTGCTTGATTGACACCTTGGATACCGCTAATAGCTAAATCAGCAACTACTTTCAAACAACCACGTTTTGGAATTTCATAGTCAAATGTTTCAATCGAAACATACACATCATCCAAGCTTTGTACACGGTTTTGTGGAATTGTAATATCGACAGGGAATCGATGGTTAAGTTCACTTATCCCATCTTCACGTGTAAGCACCTCATTCACAAGTCGAACCGAGGCAAAATCACGCTCTTCCTCTTCAGAACTGTTTTCATCTATTCGATATTCACCTGTTAGCTGTAATGCACCACGAATGGACACATATTGGTCATGCTCTTGAATCACAATATCTGGATCAAGTGATATTGAAATGAGCTCTGAGACTTCCTGTCCCTTTTGAAACCAGACTGATTCCTCTACTGAAAATCGTAAGTTTTCAGATGACACGGCTACTCCTCCTTTCAGTCCCCTTCTATACAGATTTACTATGACATTACAATTTTTATGATAATTTCTAGCCATTTATGATACTTTCTTAAAATAAATAAGGCAGACCCAGATGATTCTGAGTCTGCCTAAGTTAATTATTTATTTAAGTTCTCTTAGGAAACGGGCACGATTCGAGTTCTTGCGTTTCCTTATAACTCTACTTTCCCTCGAGAACGGGAACGAGTCCAGCGTTCAAATTATCCCTTCAGTTTTGAAAATGCTTTTTCAGCTGCTTGGATGGTTTTCTCGATATCTTCTTCAGTATGAGCAGTTGAAAGGAATAACCCTTCAAATTGGGATGGCGGTAAGAATACTCCCTCGTTTGCCATTTCCCGATAATAGGTTGCAAAGAACTCTAAGTTAGATGTTTTTGCTACGTCATAGCTCGTTACCTTTTCGTTCGTAAAGAAGAAACCAATCATAGATCCAGCACGATTGATACAATGTGGGATATCGTATTTCTTAGCCGCTTCTGTAAGTCCGGATTCTAAACGATCCGCTTTCTTACCGAATTCTTTGTAGTCTTCTGGTGTTAGTTGTGATAAAGTCTCATAGCCTGCTGCCATTGCTAATGGATTCCCTGAAAGTGTACCTGCTTGATAAATAGGTCCAGCTGGTGCGATTTGTTCCATAATGTCTGCGCGTCCACCATATGCACCTACAGGAAGTCCACCACCGATAACTTTGCCCAGGCATGTGATATCAGGAGTAACACCAAAGTAACCTTGCGCACAATGATAATCCACACGGAATCCTGTCATCACCTCATCAAAAATAAGCAATGATCCATTTTGAGTTGTAATCTCACGGAGAGTTTCAAGGAAACCTGGTTGCGGAGGTACAACACCCATATTTCCAGCAACCGGTTCAACGATTACTCCAGCAATATCGTCCCCAAATTGTTCGAAAGCAAATTTTACGGCCTCAAGATCATTATAAGGTACGGTTATTGTATTTTTAGCGATTCCTTCAGGAACTCCTGGACTATCAGGCAAACCAAGTGTAGCTACTCCTGAACCCGCTTTAATTAATAGTGAATCACCATGACCATGGTAACACCCTTCAAATTTTAAGATTTTACTACGACCTGTATAACCCCTAGCTAATCGTAATGCACTCATTGTTGCTTCTGTTCCAGAGTTAACCATACGTACGATTTCGATTGATGGTACTCTTTCAATAACAAGCTTTGCAAGTTTAGTTTCTGCTAAAGTTGGGGCACCGAAGCTCGTTCCTAATTCAGTTGTTTTTTTGAGTGCTTCTACTACTCGATCGTTTGCATGACCGTGAATGAGAGGTCCCCATGATAATACGTAATCTATGTATTCATTTCCATCAATATCATATATTTTGGAGCCTTTCCCTCGCTCCATAAAGATCGGATCCATATTTACAGATTTGAAAGCACGAACTGGGCTATTTACTCCACCTGGCATAAGTTTTACTGCCTCTGCAAATGCCGCTTTTGACTTATCATAACTTCTCATCATCGTAACCCCTTTCTTTTTGCGGGGTCTGACCCCCGATACGTTAATGCAGTGGGGGTCAGGCCCCCCCTTATTAGTTAGTTCTTTTCTCGCAACCAGCGCGCCACATCTTTTGAATGATACGTAATAATCAAATCAGCACCTGCACGCTTCATTCCAGTTAGCATTTCCATAACAATGTCTTTCTCGTTTATCCAGCCATTTTGTGCTGCAGCTTTAATCATCGAATATTCGCCACTTACATTATAGGCAACCACTGGTGCGTTAAAATTATTTTTAACATCGCGCACGATATCTAAATAAGACAATGCTGGCTTTACAATTATGAAATCAGCGCCCTCTTCAATATCAGATTCCGCCTCACGTAAAGCCTCTAAGCGATTGCCATAATCCATTTGGTAGGTTTTACGGTCACCAAAGGATGGCGCACTCCCCGCTGCATCACGGAATGGACCATAGAATGCAGATGAATATTTAACCGCGTATGACATAATTGGGATATTTTCAAAACCAGCCTCATCTAAGCCATGGCGAATCGCTGTCACAAAACCGTCCATCATGTTGGATGGCGCGATAATATCTGCGCCGGCTTGCGCTTGACTTACAGCTGTCTTGGCTAATAGCTCAAGAGATGGATCATTAAGGATTTGACCGTTCTCAATTACACCACAATGGCCATGGGACGTATATTCACACAGGCATGTATCAGCGATAACAACCAATTCTGGATGTTTTTCTTTTGTTAACCGAGTTGCTTTTTGGACGATTCCATGATCATGAAAAGCACCTGTACCTGTTTCATCTTTTTCATGCTCATGTGGTACACCGAATAAGATAACTGATTTAATTCCTAACGCAACGACCTCATCAAGCTCTTGCTCTAGTAAATCTAATGAAATATTATACACACCAGGCATCGAAGAAACTTCTACTTTTTTATTCTCGCCTTCTACAATAAACAATGGGTAGATTAAATCTTCTGTATGTAAATGCGTTTCACGAACCATCGCTCGAATGTTTGCGGTATGACGTAATCTTCTATGTCTTGCAAATTGTAATTTTTCCATCTATTATTCTCCTCCTTGCACTTGTAAATAATCAATGATACCCATAAGTAAATCATCAATTGTATATGTTGTAGGACAAATATGAATCGGAATATGTAAGTTCCTTGCTGCCTTCAATGTTTCGGGTCCAATACAGGCAAATAGCACCTTACTCGTCCATTCTCTCCACTCAGTATGTTCGACCATTTTATAAAACTGCCTTACAGTTGAAGGACTAGTAAAGGTGATAATATCGATTTGCCTATTCGTTAATAGCTCGATTAAACGCTCTTTTTCATGAGAATTACCTACCGTCTCATAGACAATTAAATCAGTTGCTTCTGCATCATGCTTTACTAGTTCATCAACTAAAAAAGAACGTGATAGATTTCCACGAGCAAGTAAAAAACGGGCACCTTGCTTCACGTAAGGTCTAAGGCTTTCAAACAATCCTTCTGCTACAAATTCGTCCGGTACTAACTCAGTCTTAATCCCTTTTGACTCCACAGCCTCTTTGGTTTTTGAGCCAACCACTGCGATTTTAGGGAAAGGAATGTCATGGCCCGCTTTTTCTACTACTTGCTTATAAAAATCAAAAAAGTAATCAACACCGTTTTTACTTGTAAAAATTAGCCAATCATAGGTAGATAAGTTTTCTATGGTCTTCTCAATTTTTTCTGTTTCGTTTGACTTTTGGAACGTTAGCAATGGAATTTCAATTGAAGTTCCACCAGCTGCAATTATTTTACGAGAAAATTCCGCAGCTTGCTTTTTACCTCTTGTATTTAAGATAGATTTCCCCAGAAGAGGTTGTTCACACTCCATTACTGATTGAGCTCCATTTTGACTTTGTCGATTAATTCCTTAGCGCCAAGGTCAGATAATTTTTTTGCCGCGTCATGACCAACTTCAATAGGATTAGCGCCAAAAACTTGTTCCTTATAAATTGTTTTCCCATCAGGTGAGCCAACCAACGTTGTTAAGGCAATTTCTTTATCGTCAGACATTGTTGCATAAGCAGCAATCGGCACCTGACAACCACCTTCCATTTTGTGAAGGAAAGCACGTTCTGCAGCTACAGTTTTTTCTGTGTATTCATCATTTAGTTTTGACAGAGCTTCAAGAATCTCTGCATCATCTTCACGGCATTCGATTGCTAACGCACCCTGACCTACTGCTGGTAAACATACTTCTGGTTCAACGAATTCTGATACAACATCGTCAGACCACCCCAGACGTTTTAGCCCTGCAGCCGCTAATACGATGGCATCATAATCTTCATTTTCTAGCTTCGTGAGTCTTGTATCGATATTTCCACGAATCCATTTAATTTCAATATCATCTCTCTTTGCTAGCAACTGTGAACTTCTGCGTAAGCTACTAGTTCCTACGATTGCCCCACTTGGTAGCTCTTCAAAAGGTACATTGCCCTTCGAGATAATCACATCTCGGTGGTCTTCACGCTTTGGAACACAACCAATAGTAAGTCCTTCAGGCAAGACAGCAGGCATATCCTTCATACTGTGTACCGCCATATCAATTTCTTTATCAAACAATGCTTGCTCAATTTCTTTCACGAAGAGGCCTTTCCCACCCACTTTGGATAAAGTAACATCTAGGATTTTATCACCTTTTGTAACAATTTCCTTTACCTCAAACTCATATGGAACACCTAGGTTCTTTAGTTGCTGAATAACCCAGTTTGTCTGTGTAATTGCTAATTTACTTCTACGAGAACCAACAATAATTTTTCTCATCGTGTACCTCCTGTTAATGTAGGCTTATGTATGCCAGAAATGGAAACTTGACAAGCTTCCAAATAGAAAGAAATTAATTAGTAAGAGTAAAAATGCCCCTATATTTAAGTAGGCAATTGTCTTTCCTTGGAGCTTTTGAACAACTCTTTTATAAAGATACCATGCATATATAACTAAAACAAAAAAGGACCCTAATACTTTTGCATCATACAAATAGAAATTCTCGACCTTTATAAAGGCCCACAAAACTCCTAAAATAAGTGCTAATAAAAGCATGGGCACCCCAATAAGATTCAATACATACCCCATATGATCAAGCTTTGATAAGTCATCTAGGCGAAGTACCCTTTTCCCCCATTTTTTCTGTTTTAATAAATTGTATTGAATCAGATAAAGAATCGAAAAAACGAACGATAACGAAAAGGCCCCATACGATAAAATGGCCATCGTAATATGAATCATTAGGAGTTCTGAAATCAGCTGAGTTTCTACTGCACTAGAACCATGCTGGCCTGGAGCAAATGTATGTAACGCCATAATAAAGAATCCTAATAGGTTTGTAAAAAAAACAATAAAGTCCACTCTCAAGAATTTGTTTAATATAAGTGAGAGGGTTATTAAAACCCAGGCATAAAAATAAAGCCCCTCCACCATGGATAGAATTGGAAATCTGCCTGTATTTAACACCCTTGTTAGCAGAAAAATAGATTGAATGATCCATACAAATGCAAGTAACCAGAAGGCAAACTTATTTACCTTCCGGTTATTATGAAGAAAGTCTATAAAATAAAGTAGGACACTAAAGGCATAGAGAATTACAGTGAACTCATGTAACCTCATTACATTCATCTCTACCATTTCAATTTCTCCTCATCATGACTGTAGAGAAGGTTGCTGTCTATTTACTGATACCATGTTCATCTTACTATTTTCCTTTTGCATCCGTTGCTCAGAAACAACTGCATCCTCAATATCGAAAATTTTCATAAATAATGCTAGTGATTCATCTGCATTCGGCTGTGCAGCAAGTTCTTTTGCTTGTAAGATAGGGTCTTTCAGTAATTGATTAATGATACTTTTCGTATGTTTACTTAAAACTTTTCTTTCACGCTCAGTTAGATTAGGCATTTTGCGTTCTATACTTTCCATTGTTTCAGCTTGAATAGCTAATGCCTTATTGCGAAGAGCTGAAATCACTGGAACTACACCTAGCGTGTTTAGCCAATTTTTAAATTCAACTATCTCTGCTTCAATCATAAGCTCGATAGCTTCTGCTGCTACTTTTCGCTCTTGAAGATTGGCTTCTACAATTCCTTCTAAATCATCAATATCATATAAAAAGACACTTTCTAAATCTGATAGCCCTGGGTCTAAATCCCTAGGCACAGCTATATCAACCATAAACAGTGGACGACCTTTTCTAAGTCGTTCTACATCCTGCATCATGTCTTTTGTTATAATATAGCCTTTTGCACCTGTAGAGCTGATTAAGATGTCAGCATCAATTAAGGCACATTGAAGTTCTTCCATTGCTTTTGCTTCACCTTGGAATTTCTCAGCCAAGTTCTGTGCTTTTTCATACGTACGGTTCATAACGGTTACTTTACCTACACCTGAACCGTGTAGGTTTTGTACAGCTAACTCGCCCATTTTTCCAGCACCCATGATGAGAACATTTTTATTCGAGAGATCACCAAAGATTTTCTTAGCAAGTTCTACAGCTGCATAACTGACTGAAACAGCATTTGAACCAATTTCAGTTTCAGAATGTGCACGTTTTGCTAATGTAATGGACTGCTTAAAAAGATGATTAAAAACAGTGCCGGAAGTTCGTTTCTCTTGTGCAGTTAAAAAACTCGAACGTACTTGTCCTAGTATTTGCGTTTCACCAACAACCATTGAGTTTAACCCACATGTCACCTGGAAAAGATGCTCAACAGCACCTTCATTTTCAAAAATATTTAAATATGGCGTAAATTCTTCTTTGTCGATTCCAAACCATTTGGAAAGGAAGTCTTTAATATAGTAGCGTCCTGTATGCAGTTGGTCGACAACAGCATATATTTCTGTCCGATTACAAGTAGAGACAATAATATTTTCTAGAATACTTTTTTTCCCTTTTAATTCCTCCATTGCTTGTACAAGGCTTTCCGAATCAAAAGTTAATTTTTCACGTATTTCGACAGGGGCTGTTTTATAATTAAGTCCGACCATTATTGTATGCATTATTTCTCACCCCAACCTTTTTTAATCGATGGCACTTTTCGTCCACAAACTAATACTATTATACCATGTCTAATGATAGCGATTTTCGAAAAAAGTGTGAACAGTTTTCAACAAACCTATGCTAAGATAATAAGAAAAGCGCAAGGCGCCCGTTAATCGGCGACAAGCATGAGACGAGTGCTGACAGAAGGCGCTCTTCGCCTTCAGAAGCGCTTGGCTTATGACCTCGAGCCGATGGCGTCTGGAGCTGGACATTTAAAAATAAATTTATAATTATTCTATTTAAATCATTTGACTTCAATCGTTACATTAACAAAAAAACATTGTCAAATCAAGTAAGTAGCACGGGGGATTATATGAAAAAAAATAATATTTTTTCTGGTATTATTCTTGTCGGAATTGGTTCCTATCTATTATTACAACAGCTAGGAATCCCAGTATTTACTACCTTTTATTCTTGGCAAACACTTATTATCATCGTTGGAACGGCATTTCTATTCCAAGCGTATGTAGAAAACAACCCGAATAGTATTTTACCAGGTGTGATTTTAGTTGGATTCGGATTTCATTTTCACGGCATTAACCAACTTAGCTTTTGGCCAAAACAACCAGGTACTTTACTACTAATTGTTGGTCTTGGTATGTTGTTAACCTATTTTAAGACAAAAAGCGGTCTATTCCATAGCGTAATTTTACTTTTTGTTTCGCTATTATTTTTGAACTATAGCCTCGTTATTGGTTGGCTCGGTCTTTTCGAAGGTGGTTTTTCATTTATTTTAACCTACTGGCCCCTTCTAATTGTTGGAATCGGCTTTTATTTAGTATTCTTTAAGAAAAAATAAATTATACCAAAATATTGAAACAGCTAAAGCACAATGCTTTAGCTGTTTTCTTCTTTCATATACGATTGTAAAACGGCCCAGGCTTGATCCTTCCCTAACCCCGTTTCAGATGAAAACTTAATTAGATGGTCATTCGGGTCAAGATCGAGCGTTTCGCGAACTACCTTCAGATGTTTATCCCATTTACCTTTAGGTATTTTATCAGCTTTTGTTGCGATGATTACCACAGGAATTTCATAATGCTTTGCAAAATCGTACATTAACACATCATCATTTGTTGGTGCGTGGCGTAAATCAACGATTAAAACGAGAGCTTTTAGCTGTTCCCTTGTTGTTAAATAGGTCTCAATCATCTTACCCCATGCTGCTCTTTCCGTTTTAGACACCTTCGCATACCCGTAACCTGGAACATCTACGAAATAAAGCATTTCATTAATAATGAAAAAATTCAAGGTTTGTGTCTTTCCAGGCTTAGATGATGTTCGAGCCAATGCTTTACGGTTAATCATTTTGTTAATAAATGAAGATTTTCCAACATTTGAGCGTCCTGCTAGCGCAAATTCTGGTAAATCTCCTTCCGGATACTGCTCTGGTTTTACGGCACTTATTACTATATCTGCACTTGTTACTTTCATATTTTCTCCTTACGTTAACGCATGTTTTAAGACTTCGTCTAAATGAGCGACCGAAATAAACTCTACATCTTCCCTTACACTTTCAGGAATATCCTCAAGGTCTTTCTCATTTTCTTTTGGAAATAAAATTTTCGTTAAGCCAGCACGATGTGCACTCAATGACTTTTCCTTTAACCCACCAATGGGTAGGACACGTCCTCGTAATGTAATCTCACCGGTCATTCCTACTTCTTTACGAACTGCCCTTCCAGTCAATGCAGATACGAGTGCAGTTGCAATCGTGATACCTGCAGATGGGCCATCCTTTGGAACTGCCCCTTCAGGCACGTGAATATGGATATCATTCTTGCCATTAAAATCTGGATCAATCTGTAATTCCTTTGCTTTAGAACGAATGTAACTAAATGCTGCCTGGGCAGATTCCTTCATAACATCGCCTAACTTACCAGTAAGGACAAGTTTACCTTTACCAGGTACAATTGATACTTCGATGGATAGAGTGTCTCCTCCGAATGCTGTATATGCCAGCCCTGTAGCAACTCCAACCTGATCCTCAATTTCTGCTTGACCATATCGAAAAATCGGTTTCCCTAAAAACTCAACGATATTTTTATCAGTAATGACTACGCGTTTCCTTTCCCCAGAAACGATTATTTTAGCGACCTTCCGACAGATCTTCGCGATTTGGCGCTCAAGTCCACGGACACCCGCTTCTCTCGTATGATGGCGAATGATACTGAGAAGAGCATCCTCACGCATTTGTAGTTTTCCTTTTGTTAGGCCATGTTCTTCAAGCTGCTTAGGTAATAAATGATCTTTAGCTATATTAACCTTTTCAAGCTCCGTATAGCCAGCAATCGTGATAATCTCCATCCGATCACGAAGCGGCCCTGGAATGGTTGCCAGATTATTCGCCGTTGCAATAAACATAACCTTTGATAAGTCATATGGCTCTTCAATAAAATGATCACTAAAATTGAAATTTTGTTCGGGATCCAGCACTTCAAGCATCGCCGCAGACGGATCTCCTCTAAAATCATTAGACATTTTATCAATTTCATCTAATAGGAAGACAGGGTTAACTGTACCGGCCTTTTTCATCCCTTGAATAATACGCCCCGGCATTGCACCAACATACGTTCTTCGGTGACCACGAATCTCTGATTCATCACGAACCCCACCAAGGGAAACTCGCACAAAATTTCTACCAAGCGATTTTGCCACTGATTTAGCTAAGGATGTTTTCCCTACCCCGGGAGGCCCAGCTAAACATAGAATAGGTCCTTTTAAGGAGTTTGTAAGTTGTTGAACGGCTAAATATTCAAGTACTCTTTCTTTGACTTTTTCAAGACCAAAATGGTCTTTTTCAAGAATTTCTTCCGCATGGTGGATATCAAGTCGATCCTCTGTCGCTTTTGTCCAAGGTAATGTTACCAACCACTCAATATAGTTTCGTATAACTGCACTTTCTGCAGATGTTTGTGGTATCTTTTCGTAACGGTCAAGCTCCTTTAAAGCAACTTCCTTTACATGGTCTGGCATTCCGGCAGCTTCAATTTTCTCTTTGAGCGATGACACTTCGCCAGTTTTTCCCTCTTTATCTCCTAGTTCTTTCTGAATTGCCTTCATTTGTTCACGAAGATAATATTCCTTTTGGGTTCTTTCCATGGAACGCTTTACACGTTGACCTATTTTCTTTTCAAGGCTCAAGACTTCTCTTTCATTATTAATGATTGTAATCACTTTGTTCATTCTGTCTCGAACATTAATTGTCTCAAGTATTTCTTGTTTCTCTTTTAGTTTAAGAGGAATATGAGAAGCTATAATATCTGCCAGTCTTCCCGGCTCCTCAATATCGGTTACAGATGTGTAAGTTTCAGCTGTAATTTTTTTCGATAGTTTTATGTATTGTTCAAAATACTCCAGCATCATTCGCATAAGTGCTTCGGTTTCAACATCCTTCGTCTCGTCTTCTTCAAATGTTTTAACCTTCACCGAATAATAGGTTTCGTTATCGTACGTTTCCTTAATTTCTGCCCTGTTGAGTCCTTCGACTAGTACACGTATAGTTCCGTTTGGAAGTTTTAGCATTTGTTTTACTTGCGTTAACGTTCCTATGTTATAAATATCGTCCTCAGTAGGATCATCGATTTCCACATCTTTTTGAGTCGTTAAGAAAATGATGTGGTCTTCTACCATTGCTTTTTCCAATGCCTGCACTGATTTGTCACGCCCAACGTCTAGGTGCAAGACCATTGTGGGATAGACAAGTAATCCGCGTAGTGGTAAAAGAGGAACAATGATTTCTTTTTTTCTTTTCATTGCATACACCTCAAAATTGAATATAGTTCTTAAGTGTAAATTTTATCTTATTTGAAAGCAAGTGTCTATTTATTAGAAATGCGCTAGGTGCTCGTTCATCGGCCGACAAGCATAATCGAGCGTTGACAGAAGGCATTATTGCCTTCATAAGCGATCGCTTAGACCCAAGAGCCGATTGACACCTAGAACAAGATACCAAGGGATTTTCATCAATAAAAAAGACTTCGACGCTCTTTACTAGTATGTCGAAGTCTTTTTAAATTATCAATTTCAAGTATGTTTTTTGTTGATACTAAGGTCTTTCTCTACCTGACAGAGGTCAAAATAATCCGTGATTACATTTATACTGATTCAGACTTTGAATAATTTGTTGAAGCCGGAATGATTGTTTGCTTGGATTGTTTTTGGCGTTCAGGCGTTTCAATTGCAATCTCAAAGACTTCTTCTAAGTGGGTGACAGGAATGATCTCAATTCCGTCTATTTCTTTTAAGATAGATTGCATATTTTCTTCAGGGATAATGACCTTACTCGCCCCAGCTTGTTTTGCAGCCTTTATCTTAGGTACAACTCCACCAATCGGCTTTACATTCCCATGGATACTAATTTCACCTGTCATTGCTACCCGGTGATCAACTGGAAACTTATGTATCGCCGAATATATGCCCGTAGCCATCGCAATTCCAGCTGACGGACCATCAATTGGAATTCCTCCTGGGAAGTTAACATGGATATCATAATCATGAGCTGGAACGCCCATTGAGCGGAGAACCGTAATGACATTTTCGATAGATCCCTTTGCCATACTTTTTCTTCTCACTGATTTACCACGGTCCCCAATGCTTTCTTCTTCAACGATACCTGTAATATTAATTGTACCTTTGTCTTTGGCAGCAGGGATTACCGTTACCTCGATTTCTAAAAGAGCACCTGTATTTGGACCATATACTGCTAACCCGTTCACAAGTCCTACTCGTGCACTTGGGTATATCTTTTTATCATGGCGAGGAGTTAACTGACTAGAATGCAGAACCCACTCAATATCTTCATCCCTGATGAAGTCACGGTCTTCTGAAATTGCAATTCCCGCCGCGATTTGAACCATATTCACCACTTCACGCCCATTTCGCGCGTAAGAAGCAAAAGTGGAGATACCTTTTTCTGTTGCTTTCATACCTACTTTATCAAGTGCTTTTTTTGTTACAATCGCTAATTCATCATGATCTAATTCACGGAAGAAGACCTCAAGACAACGTGAACGGATCGCAGGTGGTATCTCATTTGGCGTACGGGTAGTCGCCCCTATCATACGGAAATCAGCCGGAAGGCCATTTTTAAAAATATCATGAATATGCGTAGGGATTTGAGTATTTTCTTCACTATAATACGCACTCTCGAGAAAAACCTTGCGATCCTCTAACACCTTTAACATTTTATTCATCTGTATTGGATGAAGCTCTCCAATTTCATCTATGAATAATACGCCGCCATGTGCGTGTGTCACAGCACCTGGTTTTGGCTGGGGAATTCCTGCTTGCCCCATCGCACCTGCTCCTTGATATATCGGATCATGTACAGAACCAATTAATGGGTCGGCAATCCCACGTTCATCAAATCTTGCCGTTGTTGCATCTAACTCTACAAATACAGCTGACTGCTTGAAAGGAGATTTCTGATTGCGCTTTGCCTCTTCCATTACTAAGCGCGCAGCTGCAGTTTTACCTACTCCAGGTGGTCCATAAATAATAACGTGTTGAGGATTCGGCCCACAAAGTGCCGCCTTTAATGACTTTATGCCATCCTCTTGGCCAACAATATCTGAAAAACTAGTTGGTCTTACTCGCTCTGCTAGAGGTTCTGTTAAGGAAATGGACCTCATTTTACGAAGTTGTTCCATTTCTTTTCTAGACTCTTTATCTATAGATACCTTTTGAGTTCGTTGGTTTTTAAGGAGATTCCAAAAGTAAAGCCCAATTATCACTCCAAAGAATAGCTGTACGAATAAAACGATACCTGTCCAACTCATATTATTCCTCCTGCTCGCAAAGATAGACTACTATCTGCTATTATCTCCTGAGTATAGAGGGAATAAACCAAATTTGACGGATTTTTGAAATATGCGAGTTGGAAAATCGGATTCTTTTTGAGACTAAACAAGGTTCAACTATTTGAAAATCAGGATTGTTTAAATACTTGTACTAAGGATTCCGTTTCTAGAGAAAAGATAGTCCTCTAAGTAAAATTAAACACAAAAATCCCGAGGCTGCTTATGACCTCGGGATTTAACATGTTATGCGGAAATTTCTTTATTCTCAATAACTGTACCATCATCTAAGAGAAGCTTTGGTGATGTATTTTTGGATACAGTTTCTGCTGTAATGATACATTTTTTAATATCATCTCTTGATGGAAGGTCAAACATCACATCAAGCATAATACCTTCAATAATTGAACGTAAACCACGGGCTCCTGTTTTGCGTTCAATTGCCTTTTTAGCGATTTCGATAAGAGCATCATCTTCGAAATCCAACTCAACCTCATCTAATTCAAGCATTTTTTGATATTGCTTAACTAGAGCATTCTTTGGCTTCGTTAAAATTTCAACCAATGCGTCCTCATCAAGAGGCTCAAGGCTAGCAATTACTGGAAGACGACCAATAAATTCAGGAATTAAACCAAACTTTAATAAATCTTCTGGTAATGATCTAGAAAGTAAGGATTCTTGGTCCAAATCTTCTTCTACAATGTTAGAACCGAAGCCAATTACCTTTTTACCAAGACGACGTTTAATAATTTGCTCAATTCCATCAAATGCTCCACCACAGATAAATAGAATATTTGTTGTGTCAATTTGGATAAATTCTTGATGTGGATGCTTTCTTCCCCCTTGTGGAGGCACACTAGCCACAGTTCCTTCAAGAATTTTTAATAGAGCTTGCTGAACACCTTCACCAGAAACATCTCGTGTAATAGATGGGTTTTCTGATTTACGAGCAACCTTGTCAATTTCATCAATATAGATGATGCCTTTTTCAGCTTTTTCAACATCATAATCAGCAGCTTGAATAAGTTTTAGAAGAATGTTTTCCACGTCTTCCCCTACATATCCAGCCTCAGTTAGTGAAGTTGCATCTGCAATAGCAAATGGTACATTTAAGATACGAGCCAAGGTTTGTGCTAATAGAGTTTTACCACTACCTGTTGGTCCAATCATACAAATATTACTTTTCGCTAATTCAACATCATCAATTTTGCTATTTGAATTGATTCTCTTATAGTGATTATACACAGCGACAGCTAATGATTTTTTAGCTGCATCTTGACCAATGACATATTCGTCTAAGATTTCTCTAATTTCTTTGGGTTTTGGTACATCCTTGAATTCAACTTCCTCTTCAGTACCTAATTCCTCTTCAACAATTTCTGTACATAATTCAATACATTCGTCACATATATAAACGCCAGGCCCCGCAACTAACTTACGAACTTGGTCTTGCGTTTTACCGCAAAAAGAACACTTAAGTTGCCCTTTTTCATCATTAAACTTAAACATTATGTCACCCCTTATTTGTTTCTTCTCTCTACAATAAGCCCAATTTCTATCGGCTTCGATGAGCGCTGAACCTCTTGATTAAGACTGATCTTCGGCAATCTTGCACATGCTAATACGCTCTTAGAGCATCCTCATTCGGTTCCTTGACCTTCTCGCTTTTCGTTCACCTTGTTTAGACAATTCATAGGCCTCATACATTTAGTTCCAATTTCTAAATCATTATGTATTGCACATTGTACCATATTTCTATTTCTTATAGGTAATAATAACTCTTGCTCATTATGTATGTATGTTTAGTTGTGAAACGCCCAGTGAAATGTGTGCTCGTTTGCCCTCCTTTTAAGTGTTCCCAGTTTCTTTCGTTTAAAACTACTACCAAATGCTTATTGTATGTACAACTTCCAAATTTTGGGTATAAAACAAGGCACGATCATATCGCGCCTTGATATTCCCTTATTTATTATTATGCAACACTTTTGCTATTTTCTACAAGAAAATCGATTGCTTTTCTAATTTTTAAATCTTCGCCGATTCCATTTACGTCACCTAGCATTTGCTTAAGCTCTTCAACAGAAACTCCGTACATGCCAGACATGTTTTCTAGTTCTGCATTGATTTCTTCTTCAGTAACTTCAATATTTTCAACTTTTGCAATTGCTTCTAGAGTTAGGTTAACTCGTACACGCTTGCCAGCATCTTCCTTCATTTGCTCACGTAAAGCATTTTCATCTTGACCTGAGAATTGGAAGTATAACTCAAGGTTCATACCTTGCATTTGTAAACGTTGTTCGAATTCACGAACCATACGATCTAATTCAGTGTTAACCATTGCCTCAGGAATATCGATTTCTGCATTTTCAGATGCTTTTTCGATTAGCGTATCTTTAAGGCTGTTTTCAGCGTCACGCTTTTTCGTTTCTTCTAAGCGAGTTCTAGTTTTAGCTTTTAGCTCTTCTAAAGTTTCTACTTCATCATCCACATCTTTTGCAAATTCATCATCAAGTTCAGGTAATTCTTTTGCTTTGATTTCGTGAACTTTCACTTTAAATGTAGCTGGCTTACCTGCTAGGTTTTCAGCATGGTATTCTTCTGGGAATGTAACTTCTACATCCTTTTCAGCACCTGCAGCAACACCTACTAGTTGTTCTTCAAATCCTGGGATGAATGAGCCAGAACCAATTTCTAATGTATGGTTTTCAGCTTTTCCGCCTTCGAATGCTTCACCATCAACGAAACCTTCAAAATCAATCACAACAGTATCGCCATTTTCTACAGTACCTTCTTCTTTAACAACAAGTTCTGCATTGCGCTCTTGTAATTGTTTGATTTCAGCGTCAACATCTTCGTCAGTAACAGTGTCATCAAGTTTTTCAACTTCTAGACCTTTGTATTCACCTAGTTTAACTTCTGGCTTAACAGTTACTTTTGCAGTGAAGATAAGATTTTGACCTTTTTCGATTTGCTCTACGTCAACTTCAGGACGGTCAACTGGCTCAATACCAGTTTCTTTAATAGCATTTTCATATGCATCTGGAAGAACGATATCTAAAGCATCTTGATACAATGATTCTACACCAAATCGCTTTTCAAACATTCCACGAGGCATTTTACCTTTACGGAATCCAGGTACGTTTACTTGCTTAACTACCTTTTTAAATGCTTCATCTAATCCATTGTTAAATGTTTCAGCGTCAACCTCTACAGTTAAGACACCTTGGTTTCCTTCTAATTTTTCCCACTTTGCGGACATAATTTCTTTCCCTCCAACTATCTATTTACTAACTATTTTATACAATATGTAAACTAGACAAATATTACCTTTATATCGGTAACCTAGCATTTTACAACCATTACATTATAACATAGAATAGGCACCTTTCAACAGATAGAATATTTTTATATTGTTAGAAAGTTTACCCAATCTATCATGATTATAAAATCTACTTTCCAATCTTTTATTTTATAAAGTGTAACATCCATCAGTAGAGGTTTTCCTCATCTCTGATGTGGGATACATGAGTCTCGCAGAAGTTGCTATAGTATGACGCTTAGTATCCGTTCACATTTACGGGCTTGTACCGCCCAATGCCACCCGTTAATGCGGGATGAAAGAAAGTCTTTCTACCTTCTCTAGCATATCTAGGCTGTGTTTTAATTCAAATAGACTGACCCCATAGATTTCTTCAAGGGAACGATTCTCAAGCTCCATTCCATGAAGTTCAGCACTATATAAATGTAAAGCAGCAGCATATGCAGCTGGGTCTTCCTCCTCCATCGTTAAGGGATAGAGAATAAAAAGATGCTGAAGCCAAATCTCTTTTGCCGTTTCATAAAGAGTAGGATTTTCATTTTGCAAGTTCGTATCTAATAGAGATAATACTTTACTTGTAAATGGAGACATCGATGGATCAACTAGTTTTGATGGGTTCACCTTCCTGGTCTCTCCAAGTTTCTCAACTTCTATCTCCAGATCTACCTGGTTGGTCACAAGTAATTGCAAGATAACCGTTTTTACAACAGGGTGTTTCGTTGGTATGGTCAAAAAGGGAACAAGAATGTCAAGGTATTTCCGTATATTCAGTTCCTTCAAATTCTGAACGGTTGCAATTTGTTCTCCAACCTTTTCCTCATTATTTAAGACCTGTTGAAGTTGTTCCATTATATCTTCTTGTGAGCTTTCGACTTCTACTCTATCTGCATACAGCATTTTATTACTTAATTCCAATAGCTGTGCTAGATTGTCAATAGACCCTGGTGGAACGGAGCCTTCGTCTAGGATAGCCTCGATTGTAGATTTCACCTCATCATATTGCCCAAGTTGAATTAGAATGGTCACATAAATTTGCAGCACATGAAAATAATCTCCGACGCCTTCGTTTAGCATCGCCAAACAATTTTCTTTTGCTTGCTCCAATTCCCCTACTTCAATTAGACAAATCACAATACCGAGTTCGATTTCGTGATTACCTCTCTCAAGAGCCTGGGCCTGTTTTAATAATGACAGAGCTTCTGAGAACTTTTTATTTGTTAAAGCTTCAAGCCCTTTTTCCATTAACCTTTCTTTTAACTTTGGAAAAGGGACTACTTTGTTTTGCTTGATATCATTTAAGTTTTTTTCCATAGAGTTTTTCCAACCCCAGATTCTTTTTCTACTTGAGTAATTAGTGTACCAATGTGAATACGAGAAAACAATAGGGGTGTCATTTTTGTAGCAAAAAAATAGACAAAGCCGAAATGACTTTGTCTCCAGTTTAGTTCACTTTTTTAAGTTCGTATTCTTTGATTTGTTGATCATAGGATAGAGTCTTATCGATTTCATCCCATCCATTAATCAGCATCTCTTTCCAATATGAATCAATCGTAAATTCTGCTTTATAACCCTTTGAATCTACAATTGTTTGCTCTTCTAAAGAAATTGTACATTGATATTCAGCGTCATTTGCCTCTTTTAGAAGGTACTCGATCACGCTTTTTTCTAATACAATTGGAAGCAATCCATTCTTTAAACAGTTATTGTAGAAAATATCAGCAAATGAAGGAGCAAGGATTGCCTTGAATCCATAATCATGTAATGCCCATGGTGCGTGCTCACGTGACGAACCACAACCAAAGTTCTCGTTCACTACTAATATTGTTGCACCTTCATTTTCTTTACGATTCAATTCAAAGTCAGGATTTGGGCTTCCATCAGCTTCAAAGCGCCAATCGAAAAAGGCATATTTTCCAAACCCAGTTCGTTCGATACTCTTTAAAAATTGCTTTGGAATAATCTGATCTGTATCCACATTATTTCGATCCATTCCTGCAACTTTACCTTGATGTGTTACAAATGGTTCCATAATTATGCCTCCTCCCCTGCTGCTACTTTTTGAATTTTGCGGACATCTACAAATTTGCCATAGATTGCTGCTGCTGCTGCCATGGCTGGACTAACTAAGTGTGTACGAGCACCCTTCCCTTGACGACCCTCGAAGTTACGGTTAGAAGTAGACGCACATCTTTCGCCAGCAGGTACTACGTCAGGGTTCATACTTAAGCACATACTACATCCCGCATCACGCCATTCAAAGCCCGCTTCGCGGAATACATCAGCAAGACCTTCCTGTTCAGCTTGAACCTTAACTTGTTGAGATCCTGGAACTACCAATGCTCGTACCTTTGGAGATACCTTTTGACCACGAATAATTTCTGCAGCTTCACGTAAATCCCCGATTCGAGAATTTGTACATGATCCAATAAACACATGCTGGACTTCAATCTCGTTAATCGGAGTACCAGGTGCAAGATCCATATATTCATAAGCACGCTGAGCTGATTTTTTATCAACTTCTTTTTTGAAATCCTCAGGATAAGGAACTGTATCTTCAATTGTTACACTCATTGACGGGTTTGTACCCCATGTTACAGTTGGTAATATTTCATCTGCATGAATTTCTAATACCGCATCAAAAACTGCACCTTCATCGGTAGCAAGGTTCTTCCATCGTTCAACAGCCTTTGCAAACTCTTCGCCTTCTGGACTATGTTTTCTTCCTTTTAAATAGGAGAAAGTCGTTTCATCCGGACTAATTAAACCAGCTTTAGCTCCACCTTCGATAGACATGTTACAAATGGTCATTCTTTCTTCCATTGACATATTACGTATAGCTTCGCCTGTGTATTCAATAACATGTCCTGTTCCAAAATCAATACCAAATTTGCGGATAATGGATAATATAACATCCTTTGCATACACACCAGGTGATAATGGACCAACTACATTTACCTGCATGGTTTTAGGTTTTTGTTGCCAAAGTGTTTGAGTTGCAAGTACATGCTCCACTTCACTTGTCCCAATCCCAAATGCTAATGCTCCAAATGCGCCATGTGTTGACGTATGGCTATCACCACAAACAATTGTTTTTCCTGGTTGAGTTAAGCCTAGTTCCGGTCCAATAACGTGGACGATTCCTTGTTCTGGACTATAAAGGTCTGCTAACGGAATATTAAATTCCTTACAATTCTTTTCTAATGCACTCATTTGTTTAGCCGCAATCTCGTCCTTTGTTTGGAAGCGATCACTAGTTGTTGGCACATTATGGTCCATCGTTGCAAAAGTTAAATCTGGTCTTCTAACTTTTCTATTCTTTATACGTAACCCTTCAAAGGCTTGTGGAGAAGTTACTTCATGGACTAAATGTAGGTCAATGTAGAGTAGATTTGGTTTCCCCTCTTCATGATTGATAACGTGCTGATTCCAAATTTTTTCAATAATTGTTTTCGGTGCCATTAGTATCTTCATCCTCCTTTTTCACTATATTTGAAAAGATAAGCTCGGTATATACCGAGCTATCAGTGGTTCTGCTATGCATATGCAGACATAATATTAGAAATCGCCCCGTCCTCAACTAAGGCTTCTTTAATTTTTTCCACCATTTCAGTTGTTGAAATTGCCCTTTGTTGTCCCCCTGCAACATCTGCAGTTCGGTAGCCAGCGTTTAACACTTCATCGACCGCTTTTTCCACTGCTTTTGCTTCTTCTTCTAATCCAAAGGATAAGCGTAGAAGCATTGCTGCGGAAAGGATAGTTGCAATTGGATTCGCAATATCTTGACCAGCGATATCCGGTGCCGAACCATGGATTGGTTCGTATAAACTAGGTCCATTCGTTGATAAACTTGCTGAAGGAAGCATTCCTAGCGATCCTGTTAACATCGAGGCCTCATCGCTCAATATATCCCCAAACATATTCTCTGTTACGATTACATCAAATTGTCTTGGATTACGGATTAATTGCATTGCTGCATTATCGACTAGCATGTGCTCTAACGTAATGTCAGGATATGATGCTGCTACTTCTTCAGCAACTTCACGCCACATTCTACTTGATTCCAGCACATTCGCCTTGTCGACGGATGTTACTTTCTTCTTTCTAGTTGTAGCCATTTCAAATGCTTTTTCAATGATTCGTTTCATTTCCGAACGTTTGTAGGATAAAGTATCAACAACAGCTTCCTCTCCATCCTCTAGCGTTCTTCCACTTGGCTTTCCAAAGTAAAGGCCTCCTGTAAGTTCCCTTACAATTACGAAATCTGCCCCTTCGATTACTTCTTGTTTAAGTGGAGAAGCATCTAGCAAACTAGTAAAGCATGTTACCGGTCTTACATTTGCATATAAGTTCAATGCTTTTCGGATTTGTAATAGCCCTTTTTCAGGGCGTAAATGTGGGGGATTGGAATCCCATTTAGGACCTCCAACAGCCCCTAGCAATACTGCATCACTTTGTTTACATATCTCCAGTGTCTCCGCCGGAAGAGGAGTGCCTTCAGCGTCAATTGCTGCACCACCTATTAAAGCGTGTTGAAATATAAACTCATGATTGTATTGTTCGGCGACAGCCTTTAACACTTCGATTGCCCCTTTAGTTACTTCTTTACCTACGCCATCTCCACGAAGTACGGCAATACGTTTCTTCATTCTGACTCCTCCTCTTTTTCTTTTAACACTGAAAATCGTATTTAGTGCGTTTTACACACCAACTTCAAGTAACTTTTTATTTGACTCAACTGCTAGTAGTCGATTTACTGCATTCACGTAAGCTCTTGCAGATGCTTCTAAAACATCTTGCGCAGATCCTCTTCCACTGCTTTCAACATTGTTATGTTTTACTTTTACATATACTTCAGCAAGTGCATCACGCCCTGCACCAACTGATTGAATTCGATAGTCATCTAACGTAATAGAGATCCCGAAGCAACGCTCAAGTGTATTATAGAGTGCTTCAACACTTCCAGATCCAGTAGCGGCTTCTTGAATAATGTTGCCATCACGATCTGTTAACGTGATTGTTGCTGTTGGAATCTGGTTTGTTCCGTATTGAACTTGCATCGATGTTAATTGATAATTATCCTCTACGTTTGCTACTTTTTTATCTACTAAAAGAGTCACTAAATCCTCATCAGTGATTTCTTTCTTTTTATCTGCTAAATCTTTAAATTGCTTAAAAACAAGATTCAATTCTTGGTCATCTAGGGTATAGCCTAACTCTGCGATACGGTTTCTGAACGCATGTCTTCCAGAGTGTTTTCCAAGTACCATCGAATTTGATTTAACTCCAACTAATTCTGGAGTGATAATTTCATAAGTAGTCTTTTCCTTTAATACACCATCTTGGTGAATACCAGATTCATGAGCATAGGCGTTTTTACCAATTACTGCTTTGTTAGGGGGAACAATCATTCCAGTTAACTTACTTACTAAGTCACTCGTACGCTTAATTTCATCTAGCTTTAAGCGAGTGTTAGCATTGTAAAAATCCTGGCGGATATGCAAGGCAACTGCGACCTCTTCAAGAGACGCATTTCCTGCTCTTTCTCCAATTCCATTAATGGTTCCTTCTACCTGTAATGCACCATGTTCGACTGCTGATAATGAATTAGAAACAGCCATACCAAGGTCATCATGACAGTGAGTTGATAAAATAACTTTATCTATATTCGGTACGTTTTCTAGTACATAGGTAAACATTTTGCCGTATTCTTCCGGAGTACCATAGCCAACTGTATCCGGTAGATTAATCACGTTTGCTCCAGCATCGATTACTTCTTTGATGATTTTTGCTAAGAAGTCTAATTCTGTTCTGCTCGCATCTTCCGCAGACCATTGGATAATCGGGAAAAATTGAGAAGCATATTTAACACTATCTACAGCTGTTTGAATTACTTGTTCTTTCGTCTGCTTAAGCTTATATTTTCTATGAATTGGAGAAGTAGCTAGGAAGGTGTGGAGACGAGGCTCCGCTCCACCCTTCAAAGCTCCCCAAGCTGCGTCAATATCACTTTGTACAGCTCTTGCAAGTCCTGTTACGGAAACATTTTTGATGATATCAGCAATTTGTTTTACTGACTGAAAATCACCTTCAGAGGCAGCTGGAAATCCTGCCTCCATAACATCCACATTGAGTCGTTCCAGTTGCTTAGCTATTTCAAGTTTTTCGTGTAAGTTTAAATTAACACCAGCAGACTGTTCTCCATCTCTTAATGTAGTGTCAAAAATATTAATTTTCCGCACGAGCACCCACCACTTCTTTCGCTTGTCTTTGCTTCACGAATGGCATCATTGCACGAAGCTTTTTACCTACTACTTCAATTTGATGTTCAGATTCAATCTTGTTAATTGCATTGAACTCTGGACGATTTGCTTGGTTTTCTAGGATCCAACCTTTAGCAAACTTACCTGTTTGAATATCCTTTAATACTTCTTTCATTTCTGCCTTTACACTGTCAGTAACGATACGTGGTCCAGTTACGAAATCTCCCCACTGAGCAGTGTCAGAAATTGAATATCTCATTCCAGCTAAACCTTCTTCGTACATTAAATCAACGATAAGTTTTAATTCATGTAAACATTCGAAGTACGCAACTTCCGGTTGGTATCCAGCTTCAACTAATGTTTCGAATCCTGCTTTAACCAATGCAGAAGTTCCACCACATAATACTGCTTGCTCACCGAATAGGTCTGTTTCAGTTTCTTCTTTAAATGAAGTTTCTAGAACGCCCGCTCTAGCTGCACCAATCCCCTTTGCATAAGCAAGTGCGATTTCTTTTGCATTTCCAGTCACATCTTGTTCGATTGCGAATAGTGCTGGAACTCCTGCACCTTCTGTAAATGTACGACGCACTAAGTGACCTGGTCCTTTAGGTGCTACTAAGAATACATCTACAAAACTTGGAGGTACGATTTGGCTAAAATGAATGTTAAAACCATGTGCGAATACTAATGCGTCTCCAGGTTTTAGTCCTGGTTCGATTTCTTCCTTATATACCTTTGGTTGACTTTCATCTGGTAGTAATACCATGATAACGTCAGCTTGTTCAGCCGCCTCACTTACAGAGTACACTTGAAGTCCATCATTTTTTGCCTGCTCAAATGATTTACCTTGACGTAAACCAACGATTACATCAATGCCACTTTCACGTAAGTTTAATGCGTGTGCGTGTCCTTGTGAACCATACCCAATGATTGCAACCTTTTTACCTTGTAATGCTAGATCATTTACATCTCCGTTATAATATACCTTTGTCATTTAAAATCTCTCCCTTATTAGAAATAAATTATATATATTAATGTGATTAATACCCTTAAACAATTGAAAAAGAAGATTTTGAATTAGTTGTTGCTTTTTGATTACCTCTTGTGAATGCTGTTGTGCCTGTTCTGGCTACTTCTTTAATGCCATATGGCTTTAAGAGGTCAATTAATGCTTCTACTTTTTCAGATTCACCTGTTACTTGAATAACTAGGCTATCCTTACTCACGTCAATAATGGTTGCGCGGAAAGGATCTATTAAACTATAAATCTCATTTCTATTTGATGGACTGGATGCTACTTTAATGAGAGCGAGCTCCCTAGCTACAATAGCTTGATTCGTAATATCCATAACCTTAATAACATCGATTTGTTTGTTTAACTGCTTGGTAATTTGTTCTACTACCGTTTCTTCATCTACATGAATCACAAATGTCATTCTGGAAAGACCTTCAGTTTCGGAATGACCAACTGTAATGCTTTCAATATTATAGTGACGCTTTGTTAACAAGCCGGTAATTCGATTTAATACACCTGCACGGTTATTTACTTGTAAGGTAATAATCCTTTTCACAGCTTAACACCTACCATTTCGTGATGACCCTTTCCAGGTGCAACCATTGGGTACACATTTTCAAAAGGTGTCACACTAAAGTCCATGAGAACAGGTCCTTCGTGTTCTAGTGCTTCTTTTAATACTTGTTCTGCTTCTTTTTCATTCGAAGCTTTTAAACCTTTTATTCCATATGCGTCAGCAAGTTTCATAAAATCAGGTTGATTCGGAATTAATGAGTGTGAATATCTTTCCTTATAGAATATCTGCTGCCATTGTCTTACCATTCCTAAGGCTCTGTTGTTTAGAATGATAATTTTGATTGGTAGATTTAACTCTTGTATGACTGAAAGCTCTTGAGATGTCATTTGGAACCCACCATCTCCAAGAATAGAAACTACTGTTGAAGATCTTTCAGCTAACTGTGCACCAATACTTGATGGTAAACCAAAGCCCATTGTTCCGAGACCACCTGATGTGACCCAGCGATTTGGCTTTGTAAATTGATAGTACTGAGCTGCCCACATTTGGTGTTGACCAACATCTGTAGTTACAATTGCCTCACCTTTTGTATATTGGTAAATGAGTTCGATTAATTTTTGTGGTTTTAACTCGACATCAGATGGTTCATACACTAGTGGATATTCTTCTTTCCATCCAGCTAGTTGTTCTCTCCATTCAAGAGAATTTCCAGGTTTACCATTCTGGTGAACCAAGCTTTTCAGAACTTCTTTGGCATCCCCTACAACCGGAATTTTCGTTGGGATATTTTTACCTATTTCTGCAGGGTCAATATCGATATGTGCGACTGTTGCGTTCGGAGCAAAATGTTGTAAATTACCTGTTAATCTATCATCAAATCTGGCTCCGATACTTATTAGCAGGTCACATTCGTGTAATGCCATATTTGCGGAATACGTACCGTGCATCCCAGCCATTCCAAGAAACAACGGATGGTCGGCAGGGAAACCGCCTAGACCTAAAAGAGTATGTGCCACTGGAATATTTTGTTGTTCAACGTATTCTTTTAATTCTTCAGCAGCCTTCGCATGCAGAACTCCAGCTCCTGCTAGAATTACTGGCTTTTTCGCTTGGCTAACAGCTTCAACTAGTTTGCGAATTTGAAGGTGGTTAGGCTGAATGGTTGGTTGATAACCAGGTAAGTGAATCTCTTGATCGTAATTAAATTCCGCTTCGTTTACTGTCATATCTTTCGGAATATCAATCAAGACAGGTCCCGGTCTTCCTGAAGTAGCAATGTAAAATGCTTCTTTAATAATCTTAGGTAGGTCTTTTACGTCTCTGACCTGATAACTATGTTTTGTAATCGGCATTGTGATTCCTAGTACATCTGCTTCTTGGAATGCATCCGAACCAATTACGCTCGATGCAACCTGACCTGTAAATACAACAAGTGGAAGTGAATCAATCATTGCATCAGTTAATCCAGTAACGATATTCGTTGCACCCGGTCCGGAAGTTGCAATGACGACGCCTGGTTTCCCTGAAATTCTCGCATACCCCTCAGCTGCGTGGATACCACCTTGCTCATGTCTAGTTAGGACATGAAATATCCCTGAATCATATAAACTATCATAAATATTTAGTACTGCACCGCCAGGATATCCAAAAATGACTTCTACGTTTTCCTTTTTTAATGATTCGATTAACATCTGGGAACCATTCATTTTTGTAGAAGCTTTTGTTTGGTCTTCCACTTTTGCATTTACACCCATTTTTCCTTACATCCCTTCCTTTTTGAAAATAAAAAATAAAAATGCCAATCCACCCACTAGACCAATTTTTTGGTCGAAGGGGCGAAAAGGCATTTATCACTTTCCACGGTACCACCCTTGTTCGTGATCAAAAGACCACCTCAGGAACAACATGTGTTGTTCATTTTGATAACGGGTGAGCTGTAACCAAACACCCGATTAGCCCTACTAAAAGTAATCTTTCAGGCTAACACTCCGAGGTGAGTTCATCTAACGGGATAACACCGGTTTCCACCATTTCCGGCTCTCTGTGGTTATCGTTACGTAAGACTACTTATCCTCTTCAACGTTTATGAATATTCAATATTTTCTACATACATCTCTATAAACGATTATGCTATCGGAATTACTTTAATACCAAAAAACTGAAACGCTTTACACCATTGAAACTAAGGTATAAAAAAATTATCCAAATCCATTTTCCCTTCATCTTCCCATGGGGATGAAGGCTTATGTTTAGGAGTATTCTTATGCTGTCATATCACTATTTAATTTTAGTGAATGAGTAGAATTTGTTTTATATTAGGACCTATATTACGCTCATTTTTTCTCGTAGTCAACACTATTTTATAGAATTGTTTGATTATTTTGATTTACAAGAATTACTGTACACGCTTACAACTTTGGTATATTAAGGTTTTTAGAATTAAAAAAATTTCGTGAAAAATTCGTGAACTGTAAGTGAGTAGTTTCTTGTAAATGTAGGCGAAATTATGAAGACGTTAGATATTTGAAAAGATTCTTTGGATCAATCAAAAATTCGAGGAGAAAATAAAAAAACACTTCAATTCATAAGAATGAAAAGAAGTGTTTGTGATTGAATATGTAAAATGGCGTCCCAGGAGAGATTCGAACTCCCGACCGACGGCTTAGAAGGCCGTTGCTCTATCCAGCTGAGCTACTGGGACATTTTATTATTTTGTTGTCACCACTCATTAGCGACATTTTTTATTATAGTTATATAAGAATTAAATGTCAACATCTTTTGAAGATTTTTTTCTAAAGGGAGTATTTTTTACTCCCTTTGGTATTTTATCATATTTTTAAACTTGTTGATAGTTCCTCAACAACATTACCTTTACTATCATAAAAATCGACATTTACTTGATTGACAACTAGTTCTAGAATGACATATGTTTTCTCTGCGCGCATTCTTGGCATGCGGAAACTTCCAGGATTGATAAACAAAACACCTTCAATCATCTCTGCACCAGCAATATGTGAATGTCCGAAACATGCAATCTTGGCGCCGACTTCCTCCGCACGATACTTAAGATTCATTAACGTCATTTTTACATTGTACAAATGACCATGAGTCAAATACACCTTAGCTCCGTTTAAAAGAATCACCATGTCATTTGGATAATTAGAATCGAAATCACAGTTTCCTCTAACAGCTGAGAATCCACTCATTTCTTCGGAATGAGATGGCAACTCCGAATCACCAAGATGGAGCATAAAATCTACATCATTTTTATGTCTTTCCTTAACTTCGAGTAATTCATTTGTAAGACCATGGCTATCACTGATTATCAATACCTTCATCTTTGAAACTCCTCATAATCTCTTAAAAGCGCATTTAACTTTCTAAGCGCATTTCCACGATGGCTGATTTCATTCTTCTCATCTTTTGATAATTGAGCCATTGTTTGTCCTTTTTCAGGCACAAAAAAGATAGGATCATATCCAAATCCTTTATCTCCTATCGGCTCTTCAGATATAATTCCTTCACAAGTTCCCTCAACAATTTGCGTTTTCTCCCCTGGGATTGCCAATGCCAATGCACAGTGAAATTTTGCCGATCTCTTTTCTTTTGGAACCCCCATTAATTCATCTAAGACCTTATTAAGATTATCCAAATCATTTTTATGCTCTCCTGCGTACCTGGCCGAATAGACTCCCGGTCTACCGTCAAGATAATCAATTGAAAGTCCAGAATCATCCGCTATTACAGGAATATGGAGTTTATTTGCAATTTCTTCTGCCTTAATTTGAGCATTCTCAGAGAAAGTAGTCCCCGTTTCTTCAATATCCCCTACATCAGGATAGTCAAGCAAAGATTTTACAATGATACCCTTGCTCGCAAATAAATCTCTAAATTCATTAACCTTCCCCTGATTTTTGGTAGCAATCATAATCTCTTTCACGTTAAGAATCCTTCTTTCCAATTAAGTTTGCTAAGTCACCTAGTACACTCTTCTGCTCTTTAATTATTTCATTAATCCCTATTTCTGCTAATTCCAATAAATGTTGCAATTGCTTGCGCGAGAAAGTCGACTCCTCCCCGGTACCTTGTAGTTCAACAAACTCTCCTGCACCGGTCATGACAATATTCATATCTACATTTGCTTTTGAATCTTCTATGTAATTTAAATCAAGGATTTCTCCTTTTTCAGGATCTATTCCCACAGAAATTGCCGCTAAAAAATCAGTAATCGGGAAAGCCGTCATTTTTTTATTCTGATAGATTTTATGAACTGCAAGCACCATAGCGACGAAAGCACCTGTTATAGAGGCTGTTCTTGTACCGCCATCTGCCTGAATAACGTCACAATCAATCCATATCGTTCTTTCACCGAGCTGTTCAAGGTTAACAACTGATCGTAGAGCTCGTCCTATTAAACGCTGAATCTCCATCGTTCTTCCAGAAATCTTACCCTTAGTCGATTCTCTCATATTACGTTGTTCTGTTGCTCTAGGAAGCATGGAATATTCGGCTGTAATCCAACCCTTTCCAGTCCCTCTCATAAAAGGAGGAACTCTGTCGTCTATACTCGCATTACAAATAACCTTTGTATCACCAACTTGTATTAACACAGATCCTTCCGGATGCTTAATATAATTCAATTCAAATTGAATCGGCCGTAGCTGATTTGTAAGTCGTCCATCCACTCTCAAAAACCAAAAACCCCCTATCTATTCTATAAAAAATGGCAGCACAACCTTTACCATCCTTATATAGTATAGCAAAATTTTTCTTTTCTAATAGTAAAAGGATGCGAACACTGTTCACATCCTCGAGATATTAGAAACTGCCAGTATTAACATTAGCAGGACGAGTAACTGGTTCAGTTAAGGACTTCCCATCTTCTGTCACAACGTCTTCACTTCCGTTTACTGTAATTGCAACACCTTCAATTTCAGGTTGTTCTGTTAAAGAAAGAACTAATGAGTTAATAACATGCTTGGAAACCATTTTCTCATTAAATGCTCCAAAAATAGCTTCATTGAAGTCTAGTGTTGCTTTACCATCTTCCATCTTAACTCCTAAAAGTTTTACATCCTGATGAATATCACTAATTAAAGTTGAATTCATATTTGGACCATTGATAAGGGCATTTACAACTGATGTGACTTGATCATCACCAGTATTTTCAATACGTTTCGTCACAGGTACATAGTATTCAGCTTCTTCATTTTGAACATAGAAATAAAGAGTCACAGGGCGGCTGTTCGTAATATCCACAACTCCACTGTTATCGACATTAATTCCATCTGCTCTGCTTAAATCCGCCGGAATTGGTGTACCATTCACAGGCATTTCGTCTAATGTATAGCCGTTAACACTGATTACAACATTTTTCACATTATCAAATTGAGTTAAAGTCCAAGTAATAGCTTGTAAAATTTTATCTTCGTCCTCAGGACTATAGGTTCCAAATTCCTTTGAGAAGTCAGCTGTCAACGTTCCATCCTTGAGGTTTACATCCACTTCTGTATCCTGTGGAATAACGGCCCTAAATCCATCTGGTAAGATTTCATTTAACGGTCCACCCGCTACTAAATATTCAAGAACTTGTCTAGCTGCCGAATCTGTCTTTGGAAGATCGACAGTATAAGGAACCACCAATCCATTATCATCGATTAAATAAAGATCTCGTTTTACTGTTTCAGTAGTAGCCTCGTCTTGATCAGTTCCTTCAGTATCTTCAATAGCCGGATCATCCCCCTTTGCTACAGTTTCATCCACCGTTTCATTCTGTGGCGGATCCATTTGTGTGACTTCTTCCTCTCCACCAAATAAGCCACATCCTGAAAGTAGCACTGTTGAAGTAACAACTGTTGCAGCTATTGCAGATTTAGTTATTTTACGCATTCTTTTCCCTCCTAAGGCAGTTTGTACTACTATGTATACGAGCCTATTTTTCAAATTAGACCGCTTTTTCATGAAAAAGTTGGACAAAATGTTTTGGATTTAGGTTGTTATGGATTGTAAAAATAGAATAGAAGATTTAAAATTATCTCAAACTAAGAAAGATGTGTTGTGTTGATTATTAAAACTTGAACTGTTCCACTTGAATTACAGCTCCTAAGGTTTATCAGAGCGCGAAACAAAGTTACCAATAAAATTGAAAATCGAATTATTACTCTTGAAAAAGGTTTTTCTGGGGAAACAATGTTTGACGACCGTATGGGAAGTCTTTCACTCGATTCCCTCACTATTAATGACATGTTTCTTGAAACAAACAGCACTTTTTACCAAATCGATTCCCTACTTATTTCACAATACAAGATGCACGTTTTTGATGTAAAAAACTTTGAAGGTGATTACATTCTAAACGGTGATCAATGGAAAATCTTATCTACTGGAAAAGAAGTCAAAAATCCCTTATTACAACTCTCCGATGCCAGTCACTTCTAAGACAATTGCTCCAACAACTTGGTTCCAACCTAACAGTGGAAGGACACCTCGTTTTTATAAACCCCAGAATGTGGTAATGTAGAAAACATCGAATCAGCAATAATTTGGAGCATCGATGAATTAAAAATGCTTTTTCCTAATATAAGAATTTCAACGAAGACTATTTTTGATTGGTGCTTGATTATAAAGGATAAAAGAACCGTCAGAAAAGTTCTTGCAAAAAATTATAATTCTATCTCAATGGCTCATGCATGCAACGTAAAACCACAAAATACCAATCTCCCATTTTTTCAACAAAAAAAAGCCCCACAAGGGACTTTTTCTCTAGAGCTTCACAGATTTCACATTGTACACTGGTTCCTCAAACCAGTTCGTTGCAATTTGCTGGAAAATTTCTTTTTCGCCTGTTGTGAGGAACAGGTGGCCACTTTTTGATGGTTTCGTGTTTAACATTCCGCTATAAAACAAAACAGTACTTACTTCTCGGGCGGTCTCGGCACCGGAATCGATGAGTTTGATACCATCACCTAAATAAGCCTGTATCGTGTTATGCAGAAGTGGATAATGGGTACAACCAAGAATCAGTGTGTCGATTTCTTTACCTTTCAATGGAACAAGAGACTCAGCCACTATTAGTTCAGCCTTCGATCCGATAAACTCCCCAGCTTCCACAATTGGAACAAAGCGTGGACAGGCAAGGCTTTCGACATTGATTTGATTGTTTATTGATTTCAGTGCATCTTCGTAAGCACCACTTTCAATTGTGTTCACCGTACCAATTACGCCGACATAGTTATTTTTAGTCACCTTTAATGCGGTTCTTGCACCAGGATAGACTACACCGATCACTGGGATTGAAAGCTCGGATTGAATTTCATCCAATACCAATGCAGTTGCTGTATTACATGCAATGACTAGCATTTTTATATCATGTGACAATAAATAGTTCGTCAGCTCCCACGTAAACTGACGAACTTCTTCTTTAGGTCTAGGTCCATACGGACACCTTGAGTTATCACCTAAATATATGATTTCCTCATTAGGTAATTGTCTAATTATTTCCCGAGCAACGGTTAAACCGCCAACCCCTGAATCGATAACTCCAATTGGTCTATTCAAATGTTTCGCCTCATTCTACTCGCATTTCTTGATGTAATTTCCTTAGACTCTTTTCTAATTGGAACACTTCTTCCTCAGAAAAGTTCTCCATAATTTCACTTAAGTAATCTTGTCTCTTCTTAATTACTTCTTCTATGATACGCTCTCCTTCATCCAATAAATGAATTCGAACAACACGTCGATCTTTTGGGTCTTTTACACGCATAACTAGATTATTTTTTTCCATGCGGTCAACAAGATCTGTTGTGGTGCTGCATGCTAGGTACATTTTATTTGATAATTCACCGATTGTCATGTCACCATGTTCTAGCAGCCACTGAAGTGCAATAAATTGTGGTGTTGTGATGGTAAAATTACTTAAGATTTCTCGGCCTTTTTGTTTTAATAAACCAGAAATATAACGAAGGGATTTTTCGATATCTGCAATTACTTGAAAGTCTTTTGTTTCATTGCTCTCTTTAACAGTCATTACATCCTCTCCTATTAAAAATAATGTAAGATAAACCAACAATTCTTCTCTTTAATTGTGTTGGGAATTATAAACTTGGATAATAAATTTTTCGAGTCAGGAAAAAAGCTATATTATTCTTATTTTCTACTTTTTTCGCATAAAAAGCAAGTTCAAGTTATCTTGATGATATGTAGTTCTCACTTCAAATAAGTAACCGGCTACCTTACTTACGTAAAGTGTAGCCGGTGATACTTAAAGTTCAAGTTCTCCCATACGAAGGAGCTCTACAACTGCTTGAGAACGCCCCTTTACTCCCAGCTTTTGCATCGCATTCGAAATGTGGTTACGAACTGTTTTTTCGCTTATGAATAGTTCATTTGCGATATCTTTCGTTGTTTTATCTTGAACTAATAATTCAAAAACTTCTCTCTCTCTTTTTGTTAGTAGCGGTTTTGGTTGAAACTCTTTCTCCTTCAAGTATTGTAACCCTCCTTGCTAAGGTTCGAGCTGAACTACTGGATGGGTATATATTTAGTCACAATATAGTATGAGAAGGAGAGCGCTGCCGTGACTGTTGTAGAGTCGTTATGTAGACTTTTTCGCGTCCATTTTTTGATATAATGGTATATTTGAACTCCTTAACTCATACAATATAGGTCAAGTGTTTTGGTTATCATTTGTTTGACCTCTTCAGACCATGGTACACCTTTTCCTGTTCGCTTCGATATTTGAACTAGTGTACTCTTACCTACAAAACAAATGGAATCAGTTTCATTTTTCGCCATATAGTGGATATCCATGGATGACTTACCAAGCTGATTTATTTTCACATACAGTTTTAACTGCTCATCAAAAAAGACCTGTTTTAAATAATCGCATTGTTGGCTTGCAACAACTGGTATAGTTTCACTTGAATCGGCAGTCCATTTTTGCATAAACCCCAAATAAGTAAAATACTGAATTCTTGCCTCCTCAAAATAGACAAAGGGTACAGTGTTATTTAAGTGCCCAAACATGTCAGTTTCAGAAAAGCGTACTTGGATTGGTTGATAAAAATCAAATGCTCTCTCCCATTTCTCAATATCATCTATATACGTAATATGCTTCATTCCAATCGCTCCTTACATAAGATTATTCAAGTCGATGTAAAGTGGTACCTTATCTAACTGGAAAACCGGAAATTTCATGTCTAGCTTTGCCGTCCCACTTAAAGCTTTTCATTATTGTAAAAAAACTCGTAAAAAAAGCACCCCTCCATGTTACATGAAGGAGTGCTTATGGCTACTCTATTAGACTTGGTCACTACCAAACATGTTTCTGAATGCTTGGATTGAAGTGTCTCTGTTTAAAGCTGCAATTGAAGTTGTAAGTGGAATACCTTTTGGACAAGACTGTACACAGTTCTGTGAGTTACCACAGTTCGCCAGGCCTCCATCTCCCATAATTGTCTCTAAACGTTCACCTTTATTCATCGCACCAGTTGGATGAGCGTTGAATAAACGAACTTGTGATAATGGCGCAGGTCCCATGAAATCAGACTTGTCGTTCACATTTGGACAAGCTTCAAGGCAAACGCCACATGTCATACATTTTGATAACTCATATGCCCACTGACGTTTCTTCTCAGGCATACGAGGACCAGGACCTAAATCGTACGTTCCGTCGATTGGAATCCATGCTTTTACCTTCTTCAATGAATCAAACATTCTACTACGATCGATTTGTAAATCACGAACGATAGGGAATGTCTTCATTGGCTCAAGTTTAATTGGTTGTTCAAGTTGGTCAATCAGGGCAGAACATGATTGACGTGGCTTGCCGTTGATGATCATTGAACATGCACCACAAACCTCTTCCAAACAATTCATATCCCAAGTAATTGGGGCTACTTGATTTCCATTGATATCAACTGGATTACGACGAAATTCCATGAGTGCAGAAATTACGTTCATATTTTTACGATATGGAACCTTAAATTTAACTACATATGGTTGAGAATCTGGAGTATCCTGACGAGTTACATGGAATTCAACTGTTTTTTCACTCATCTTACTTTGCCTCCTTCTTCTTTGTATAATCACGTTTACGTGGTGCAATTAATGAAGTATCTACTTCTTCATAATGGAATGCAGGTGCAGTATCCTTCCCAGTAAATGTAGCCATAGTTGTTTTTAAGAAGTCCTCGTCATTACGATCAGGGAATTCAGGTTTATAGTGCGCTCCACGACTTTCATTACGGTTATAAGCACCGATTGTAATTACACGAGCAAGCTGAAGCATATTTTGCAATTGACGTGTAAATGTAGCTCCTTGGTTGCTCCATTTAGAAGTGTCATTGATATTAATATTCTTATAACGCTCCATTAACTCTTGAATCTTTTCATCAGTCTTTAAAAGTTTGTCATTGTAACGAACAACTGTAACGTTATCCGTCATCCACTCGCCAAGCTCTTTGTGAAGAACGTACGCATTTTCAGTACCATCCATTGACATGATTTCATCCCATTTTTCTTGCTCTTGTTTCACATGGCTATCGAAAACACTTGAAGAAATGGAGTCTGTACCTTTTTTAAGACCTTTAATGTAATTTACAGCATTAGGACCAGCAACCATACCACCATAAATAGCAGATAATAGTGAGTTTGCACCTAAGCGGTTTGCACCGTGCTGTGAAAAATCACATTCTCCTGCAGCAAATAATCCAGGAATGTTTGTTTGTTGATCATCGTCAACCCATAAACCACCCATTGAATAGTGAACAGCAGGGAAAATTTTCATTGGAACTTTACGTGGGTCGTCACCCATGAATTTTTCATAGATTTCAATAATTCCACCTAATTTAATATCAAGTTCTTTTGGATCTTTATGAGAAAGATCTAGATATACCATGTTTTCACCATTGATACCAAGCTTCATATCAACACATACATGGAAGATTTCACGTGTTGCAATATCACGTGGAACTAGGTTTCCATATGCAGGATACTTTTCTTCTAGGAAGTACCAAGGCTTACCATCTTTATAAGTCCATACTCGTCCACCTTCACCACGAGCAGATTCACTCATGAGACGAAGTTTGTCATCTCCAGGAATTGCTGTTGGATGGATCTGAATAAATTCACCATTTGCATAAGTTGCACCTTGTTGGTAAACAATTGATGCAGCAGATCCTGTATTAATCACTGAGTTTGTAGTCTTACCGAATATAATACCAGGACCACCTGTTGCCATGATTACGGCATCACCAGGGAATGATTTAATCTCCATTGTTTGAAGATCTTGTGCTACAACGCCACGACAAATTCCTTCATCATCTTGGATAATTCCTAGGAATTCCCATCCTTCGTACTTAGTAACAAGCCCTGCTACCTCATGACGACGAACCTGCTCATCTAATGCATATAGCAATTGTTGACCAGTAGTCGCACCAGCGAATGCTGTACGGTGATGTTGGGTTCCCCCGAAACGACGGAAATCAAGTAGACCTTCTGGTGTACGGTTAAACATAACACCCATACGGTCCATTAAGTGAATAATTCCAGGTGCAGCTTCACACATTGCCTTAACTGGTTTTTGATTTGCTAAGAAATCCCCACCATAAACTGTGTCGTCAAAGTGAATCCATGGTGAATCCCCTTCACCTTTTGTATTAACCGCACCGTTTATCCCACCTTGTGCACAAACAGAGTGAGATCGTTTTACAGGTACGAGTGAAAATAAATCAACCTGTGTTCCTTCTTCTGCTGCCTTGATAGTAGCCATTAAGCCAGCAAGTCCACCACCAACGACAATAACTTTTCCTTGACTCAAAGTAACTCACTCCCCAATAAAGAGATCGTTCATCTTAAATTAGTAATGTGAACGTTCTTATTTTCAATTATCTTAAACGAAAGCAAAAATTGTAGTAACACCAAGAACTGATAATGCAATAAAAATAACTAATGTAACATATGTTGCGATTTGTTGAGATCGAGGAGTTTGTGTTAATCCCCAACTTACAGCAAATGACCATAATCCATTTGAGAAATGGAAGATTGTAGAGATTACACCAACCAGATAGAAAATAAGCATTGCTGGTGAACTCAAGATATTTTCCATCATATCGAAATTTACTTCTGCTTTACCTAAAGCATAAGCGATTCTAGTTTCCCATACATGCCATGCCACAAAAATAAGCGTAATGATTCCGGATATACGCTGTAAAAAGAACATCCAGTTACGGAAATAACTGTATCTGCTTACATTGTTCTTTGCAGTAAAGGCGATGTATAATCCATATATCGCGTGGAATAATAATGGAAGATATATAACCACAACTTCTAGTAAAATTCGAAATGGGAGACTCCCCATAAAACCAGCAGCATTGTTAAATGCTTCTTCACCTCTTGTCGCAAAGTTATTCACAAATAAGTGAACAATTAAGAACACGCCCACAGGAATAACACCTAATAGTGAATGGAGCCTGCGATTAAAAAACTCACGATTCCCTGCCATATTTTACCCCCCTTAATAATAACCGCACCCCCTTAAGGTGCTTCTTTTTTTTAAATCATCCTACATTATAATTTTAAAAGGACGAAACAAAAACTGATAATTGAAAACCCTTGCACGAATCTATATACTTATTTTTTCATAGAAAAATAGATGACAGATACGTATAATTTTCTTTTATCAGTATAATGTAACAAATTCATTTTACTCCCATAATTCAAGAGCGTCAAGGAAACAAGTCCACAAATTATTCATAAAAATGATAATAATTGTACACAAATCGTTTGTTACACCCCCGTAATAAATCGCAATCATATGACAAAAAGAAACATTAAATTTCATGTGTTTCTTATCCCCTCATGTTATATAATAAATAATGGAGAAAGAGGGGAATGCAGTGAAGAATATGAACATCAATGAACAATTTGTAAACACAAGTGAGGAAACTGTTTCTTTATTTGGATACGAGCTTTTCCGGGAAATTTTGATACCTGATTTACTTGGAAAAGAAACTCCACAGATTCTATATTGGGCCGGAAAAAATCTTGCCCGAAAGTTCCCCTTACCAACGATTGAAGAAATCATTTCGTTCTTTCATGATGCTGGATGGGGAGACCTAAAAGTGGAGCGGTCGGATAAACACTCAATTGAATTTCATTTGGAAGGCACAATCATATCCTCCCGTTTGAAACGAAAGGATATGTGTACATTCCAGCTTGAATCTGGTTTTCTTGCCCAACAAATTCAACAACAAAAAAGTCGAATTACAGAAAGCTTTGAACAGCAAAAAAGAAGAGCTCAAAAAATTATATTTACGGTCAAATGGGACCCAAAAGATATGACCGAAGAGTAAAACCTGCACCTAATCGTGCAGTTTTTTTATAAAAAAAGAACGTCCAAAGATGAAAAAATCATCTATGAACGCTCCCTACCATTCAATTATAGTCTTACCTTTGCTTTTTCTTCTTCAACCGCTGCAAGATTAAAGGAATCATGTAAGGCTTCAACAGCACGAACCATTTTTCCTTGTTCAACAACAGTCGATACTTTGATTTCAGAAGTGCTTACCATTTTCACTTCAATATTCTCTTTTGCAAGCACCGCAAACATATCAGCAGCAACCCCTGGATTTGATACCATTCCAGATCCTACAATAGATACCTTTGCTAATCCATCCTCGTGTTGGATGTCTTCGTACTTTAATAAATCCTTGTTATTTTCTAGTACTGTAAGTGTATCACGTAAATCTTGTGTTTTTACTGAAAATGAGATATTTGTATGATTTTGATCTGTCATGTTTTGAATAATGATATCGACGTTCAAACCGTTCTTTGCTAGGGTACCAAAGATAGTTGAAAGTGTGTGTAATTCATTTGGTAATCCAGATACTGTTACCCTTGTAATCTGGTCCTCAAATGCAATTCCCCTAACCACAAGATTCTTTTCCATTGAAACTTCCTCCTCAATAATTGTTCCATTTTCTATCTCTAAACTTGAACGAACTTCAAGTGGCATGTCAAAGTTTTTCGCAAATTCTACCGCACGTGGGTGTAGCACTCCAGCACCTAGGTTAGCAAGTTCCAACATTTCATCATAGGAAATGGAATGAAGTTTACGTGCTGATGGAACTACACGTGGATCGGTTGTGTATACGCCCGTTACATCTGTGTAAATATCACATTTATCAGCTTTTAGTGATGCTGCAAGTGCGACTGCAGTTGTATCAGAACCTCCGCGTCCTAGAGTCGTTATATCCCCTGAACTGCTAATTCCTTGGAATCCAGCCACGACAACGATTTTTCCTTCCTTTAAGCTTTCATTCACTCTTGAAACTTCAATATTCTCAATGCGGGCATTGCTATGTATTGCCTCAGTTTCAATCCCTGCCTGCCAACCTGTATAGGATACAGATTCATGACCTTTTTCCTGTAAAGCCATTGATAGCAGAGCAATTGTAATTTGTTCACCTGTACTCAATAACATATCCATCTCACGTTTACTCGGAGTGCTTGTAATTTCATTAGCTAAATTGACAAGTTGATCTGTTGTTTTCCCCATTGCTGATACAACAACGACAACTTGGTTACCTGCTTCTACTTCTTGAATAACTCGATTCGCAACATTTTTTATTCTTTCTGGTGACCCCACTGAGGTGCCTCCAAACTTTTGAACAATGATCCCCATGCAATACCCTCTCCTTCTAATAGTAAAAAAAAACAGCAATGAGAGAAATCTCATTGCTGTGATATACGTAAACTACTACGTGTCACATCGTGAGATAGCCCTCCAAGATTAATTAACTAATCTTGACAATCTTATGTCTCTTAAACATAAGACCAGCAAAAAAAGGTATGAGCCTTTTTTAACTTCGGCGAACTTTCCTTTCTGCAATCATCACCAGGGCTCATCCCCCTCCGATTACATACTGATAAAGATCGCTCCTCTATCATTACTTCAACGTACTGAAGTATATTATTACATTATTAAGGATTATATCAGACAATTTTTAAAATAGCAACGACTAGTCTTTTAATTTTTGAAAGATGGCTTCGGCAGTTGCACGTGGAATATTCGCTTGCTGAATTTCGTCAATACTAGCTTCTTTCAACTTTTTGATTGAGCCAAAATGCTTTAGCAATGCTTTCTTACGTTTTTCACCGACTCCTGGAATGTTATCAAGTACAGATTGGAACGCATTTTTCCCACGCACTTGACGGTGGAAGGTAATCGCAAAACGGTGAACCTCATCTTGAATTCGTTGAAGAAGATAAAATTCCTGACTATTTCTAGGCAACTGTACAATTTCAGATGGATCTCCAATCAATAGTTCAGAAGTTCTATGTTTATCATCCTTCGCAAGTCCTGCTAATGGAATTTCCAGACCTAGCTCATTTTCAAGAATATCCCTAACAGCTGCAAGATGTCCTTTTCCTCCATCAATGATGATTAAATCTGGTAGTGGAAGGTTTTCTTTTAGAGCACGACTATACCTTCTTCGTACAACCTCTCTCATTGATTCATAATCATCTGGGCCTTGAACTGATTTAATTTTATACTTCCGGTATTCCTTTTTATCCGGCTTTCCATCAGTAAAGACAACCATCGCTGAAACGGGATCTGTTCCTTGAATATTTGAGTTGTCAAAGGCCTCAATACGATGGGGTGTATAAATCCCTAATGTCTGACCTAGGTTTTCTACTGCCTTAATGGTCCGTTCTTCATCTCTTTCAATTAATGCAAACTTCTCTTTAAGGGCAATTTTAGCATTTTTAGTAGCCAGGTCTGTCAGCTGTTTTTTCTTCCCTCTACTAGGTTGATGAACAGAGACTTCAAGTAATTGCTCAACAAGTTCGCGATCAATCGAACTAGGCAGTAGTACTTCCTTTGGTTTAAAGTGGTTATCCTTTAAATAGAACTGACCAAGGAATGTTAAAAAATCCTGTTCAGGCTCATTGTAGAAAGGAAATAGTGAAACATCTCTCTCTATTAATTTTCCTTGACGAATGAAAAACACTTGCACACACATCCAACCTTTGTCGTAAGAGTAGCCAAATACATCACGATCGATAAAGTCGGTCATCGTCATCTTTTGTTTTTCCATTGTTGTTTCGATATTTGCGATTTGGTCACGGTATTCCTTCGCTCTTTCAAAATCAAGCTCTTCTGAAGCTTTTATCATCTTTTCGGTTAATTCGGCTTTAATTTCCTTATAACCACCATTTAAAAAGCGAATGATATCATCTACCATTTTTTTATTTGTTTCATCAGTAACTTCATGTACGCAAGGCGCAAGACATTGTCCGATATGGTAATAAAGACAGACCTTATCTGGTAGAGTCGAACACTTTCGTAGTGGATAGATTCGATCTAATAGTTTTTTTGTTTCATTTGCTGCTTGTACATTTGGGTATGGCCCAAAGTATTTACCCTTATCCTTCTTTACCTTTCGAGTAATGAGCAGACGTGGGTGTTTTTCAGCGGTAATTTTAATAAAAGGATACGTCTTGTCATCCTTCAGCATTATATTATATTTTGGATCATGTTTTTTAATAAGATTGATTTCTAGCAGAAGTGCTTCAATATTAGAAGATGTTACAATATATTCAAAGTCCTCAATCTCATTGACAAGACGTAACGTTTTCCCATCATGTGAACCTGTAAAATAAGACCGAACACGGTTCTTAAGTACTTTTGCTTTACCAACATAAATAATAGTTCCTTGCCTGTCCTTCATTAAGTAACAACCAGGCTGATCAGGTAAAATTGCTAGTTTTTCTTTAAGATGATCGTGCATAAGTAACCACTCCATCTGTTTTTAGGTAGATTTCTCCTTCGGCGAGGAGAAGTTAAGCCGTACCTACTATTGTACCATTTCTATGATGAAGTTGTGTATCTGTAAAAAAAGGAATTGTCCAAAATGGCAAAAATAAAAACAGCCGACAACGGCTGTTTAAAATGAATTAATAGTGGTTAGCAAGTTTTCCAGCAAGCGCTTCTTTTGGTTGGTATCCAACAACTTTATCTACAACTTCACCATTTTTGAAAACAAGTAGAGTCGGGATGCTCATTACACCAAACTTTGCTGCTGTTTCTTGATTGTCATCTACATCAAGTTTTACGATTTTTACTTTATCTCCAATTTCAGTGTCTAATTCTTCTAATACTGGAGCAATCATTTTACAAGGTCCACACCAAGGTGCCCAAAAATCCGCTAGTACTAATCCTTCACTTGTTTCTGCATCAAAATTTTGGTCTGTAACATTTGTTATAGCCATTTAAACCCCTCCTAAAAATAACAACTTTTAAAATCTACCAAGAGTATACCACCTGATAATCCATTTTACGAATGTTTTGCTTCATAAGTGAATGTCAATATAATCTGCTAACGATAAGTTCTGACATTTCGTCATGCATACACATTTTCCCCTATTATTCAGGCTGTTATGTATGAAACCGAAAAGGATTTTATGTAGTCTTCAACGAAAGTACATTAAATACAAAAAAAAGACGCCCAAAGGACGTCTCTTTGCGTATTGCGGCGAGAGACAGCACTCCACATAGTGCCTTGCCAACAGGCGCGTCAATCTCGACTTATGCAATTCAGCTCATCGCTTGGTTAGTATAACATGTTTTGACAAAAAGTAAAATGGAATTATTTCTCAATCAATTTAATTTCATCTTATGCATTTACTTTTAACTTCTTAAACTCTTCAGTTAGCATTGGAACTACCTCAAAAAGGTCACCTACAATACCGTAATCTGCAACTTTAAAAATGTTTGCTTCAGGGTCCTTGTTAATAGCAACAATTACTTTTGAGTTAGACATCCCAGCCAAGTGTTGGATAGCCCCTGAAATTCCGCAAGCAATATAAAGATCTGGTGTGACAACTTTACCCGTTTGACCAATTTGGAGTGAGTAGTCACAATAATCCGCATCACAAGCTCCACGAGAAGCACCTATTGCTCCGCCTAGAACATCGGCTAGTTCCTTTAATGGTTCAAAACCATCTGCACTTTTCACCCCACGACCACCAGCAATAACAACTTTTGCCTCGGATAAATCTACACCCTCACTAGCTTTGCGAACAACTTCTTTAACAATTGTACGTAAGTCTTTAATTTCTACAGTTTGAGACGTTACTTCGCCAGAACGTGATTCATCTTTTTCCAGTGTTGCAATATTGTTAGGACGAACAGTCGCAAAAATTAAACCGTCAGTTACAATTTTCTTTTCAAATGCTTTACCCGAATAGATAGGACGAGTAAAGACAATATTACCACCTGCAACTTCAATTGCTGTGACATCTGATATTAGACCTGAATTCAGCTTACCAGCAATCTTTGGTGATAAATCCTTCCCTAAAGCAGTATGCCCGATTATTAAAGCTTCTGGTGATTCAGCCTCTATAACAGCTAGCAATGCTTGTGAAAATCCATCAGGCGTATATGAACCAAGTTTTACATCTTCAACCGTTACTACTCGGTCTGCACCATAATAGATTAATTCATTCGCTAATGAATTAACAGATTCACCAACTAAAACGGCAACAACCTCGCCACCTTCTGCCACTGTTTTACCAGCTGCAATCGCTTCATAAGATACGTTACGTAACGCACCATCACGTGTTTCCCCTAGAACTAATACTTTTCTTGACATTATGCGTAACCCCCTAGATTAGTTGAGTAAGTTTTTTTGAAATCGGATACAATCGTTTTTGGAAAAATTATACAACCTTTGCCTCGGTATGAAGAAGTGATACTAATTCTTTAACTTGATCTGCCAAATCACCTTCTAAAACTCGACCAGCTTCTTTTTTAGGAGGTAGATAAATTTCAATTGTTTTTGTTTTTGCTTCTACGTCATCTTCATCTAGATCTAAGTCGTCTAACTCAAGCTCCTCAAGCGGCTTTTTCTTCGCTTTCATAATTCCAGGTAGAGAAGGATAGCGTGGTTCATTTAAGCCTTGTTGACATGTAACTAATAACGGCAAAGAAGTTTCAATGACTTCTGAGTCACCTTCTACGTCTCTAACCACTGTTACTTTTGAACCGTCGACTTCTAGTTTTGTTATGGTTGTTACATATGGGATATCTAATAATTCAGCTACACGAGGACCAACCTGTCCTGAACCACCGTCAATAGCTACGTTACCACCTAAAATAATATCTGCATCCTTATCTTTTAGATATTCAGCTAGGATTTTTGCAGTTGTAAATTGATCGCCATCTTCTAAATCATCTTCTGTATTAATCATAACAGCTTTATCCGCACCCATCGCCAAAGCCGTGCGCAATTCTTTATCTGCCTCATCTGTAGTAGCTACTGTTACAACGGTTACCTCACCGCCATTTGCATCACGTAGAGCGATTGCCTCTTCAACAGCATATTCGTCATAAGGGTTAATAATAAATTCGGCACCGTCTTCGCTGATTTGTCCATTGTTTACAACTATTTTTTCCTCTGTATCAAATGTTCTTTTTAAAATAACAAAGATGTTCATGTGATTCCCTCCTAAATGTATGTGCATTTTATAAAAACTTATTTTCCATTATTAAACTAGGATTCTATCTATTATTTCCCTTTAAACGTTGGTTGACGTTTTTCTATGAAGGCTGATATCCCTTCCTGACCATCCTCAGAAATGAACATTTCTCCAAATAAAACCGCTTCTCTATTTACAGTAGAATCGTATTGTTCATTCTTCATCGAATTCAATAATTCAATAGTTGCTTTAATTGATACAGGGCTTTTTTGAGCTATCTTACGGGCCATTTTCAGCGTTTCTTCATGAAGATTTTCTTCAGGATAAGCTTGATTTGCTAATCCATATCGAACAGCAGTAATTCCGCTTATTGGCTCACTTGTCCAAAGCATTTGTGCCGCCCTAGCTACTCCAACATAGCGTGGTAGACGTACAGTCCCAGCAAATCCTGGAATCAGGCCAAGCTGCAGTTCAGGTAATCCGAGTTTTGCATTTTCGCTTACAAGACGGAAGTGACAAGCCATCGCAAGTTCTAGACCACCGCCTAAAGCAGCTCCATGAATGCTCGCAATAATCGGTTTTGAGAACCTCTCCATTCTCTCAAACAGGGCTTGACCCTTTCTAGCAAGTTCGGAAAATTCTTCACCGGAGTTGATTGTCGTAAACTCCTTTATATCAGCCCCAGCCGAGAAGAAACGGCCTTCCCCATGGATGACCAAAACACGTACAGCATCATCTGACTCAATCTCATCCAGTAAGCTTGTAAGCTCTTTCAAAACTACAGATGATAATGCATTTGCTGGAGGACGATTAAAGGAAATAGTGGCAATATACTCATCTATTTTTACTTTAATAAACTCCATCTGCATCCCTCCTATTATGTATGTACACATCACTAACTTTATGTTAGTGATGTGTCTTTCCACAACCATTAACTAAAAGGGCATGAACTTGTTTTGCCAAAGCAGGTAAGTCGTATTTTTGTTCGTTCATCACCCAAGTGGTTGCTGTCTCATCAATTGAGCCGAATATCATTTGTCTTGCTAAGCGAACGTCAAGGTCAGGATTGAATTCTCCATTTTCTACTCCAAATTGGATAATTGAATCAATTGTCTTTAAGTATCCTTTTAGAACTTCGTTTATTCGAAGACGCAATTCCTTATTGGATTGTCTTAATTCTAGCTGTGTAACGATAGCAAGATGATGATCGGCAGCTAATAGTTCAAAATGCTTTTCAACTAATGTTAATAACTTCTCTGCTGCACTCGATTCTCCTGCTATTTCAGCTTCAATTTTTTCAATAAATTCACCCATTTTTTCTTGGAACAATGATACAAGAATATCTTCCTTGTTTTTGAAATATAGATATATTGTACCGTCAGCAACGCCTGCTTGCTTAGCAATTCTTGAGACTTGAGACTGATGATAGCCGTTTTCAGCAATAACAACTACAGCTGCATCTATGATTTGCCTATATTTTGGTTTTGTATTTTTCAAAGTCTTACTTCCTTTCAGAAAAAATGAATGAATAGTCATTCATATTTCTATAATAAAACCTTTTTTAACAACTGTCAATCATATTTGCTCATTCAATTTTTATTTACTAAAAAAGAGCCATAGGCTCACATCATGGCTCTCTCGCTTATGATTCATACATATAATGTATACAGAGCTGATTTGATCCTAGTATAAGCTACAATTGTTAGTTGATTTTCTTAAGTTTTTCCTTTTCTTCTTCCACTAATACCCGTCGCAATACCTTACCAACAATGGTCTTAGGTAATTCTTTTCTAAACTCGTAAACCCTTGGAATTTTATAGGCTGCTAAATGCTTACGACAATGCTTATCAAGTTCCTCTTCTGTACAATGCTGACCTTCTTTAAGGACCACATACGCCTTGACTGTTTCTCCACGATAAGGGTCTGGTATCCCGGCAACAACAGCTTCTTGAACCTTCTCATGTTCAAATAAAATTTCTTCAACTTCCCTTGGATAGATATTAAAACCACCAGCGATAATCATGTCTTTCTTACGGTCAACTACATAGTAATAACCATCTTCATCCATGTAGCCAAGATCACCTGTCAATAGCCAGCCATCTCGTAAAGAGGCTTGCGTTTCTTCAGGTTTATTCCAGTACCCTTTCATAACCTGTGGGCCTTTAACCGCGATTTCTCCTATTTCTCCAACTCCTACTGGCTCACCAGTCTCCATCGACAACACAACAGCTTCAGTATCCGGCCATGGTAAACCGATACTGCCATTCACACGACGTCCCCAGAGAAGGTTTGAATGTGTCACTGGTGATGCTTCGGAGAGGCCATAACCTTCAACCAGTTTTCCGCCCGTAATTTTCTCAAATTGTTCTTGTACTTCAAGTGGCAATGCAGCAGAACCACTAATACAAGAATCAATGGATGATAGATCAAATTTTTTCAGATCCGGATGATTTAATAACCCAATATACATGGTTGGTGCTCCAGGGAATAATGTTGGCCTTTGCTTATGGATAGTCTTTAACGTGTCTCCCGCGTCAAATTTAGGCATAAGTATCATTTTTGCAGCCATCATTATGGATAAGTTTAACACCGTTGTCATACCGTACACATGGAAAAATGGTAATATTGCTAAAACGGATTCTTCTCCTTTTTTGCATTTGTACATCCATTTTGAACACATTAGCGTATTGGCAACAAGATTTTTGTGTGTTAACATAACCCCTTTTGGAAAACCAGTAGTGCCCCCAGTATATTGTAACAATGCTAAATCCTCTTCTGCATCAATTTCAATTTCAATATCTTTTGCTTCAGATATTCTACTTATTTCCCGTAATAAGTGATTCGTTCCTTCATGTTCAACCTTTACTACAATACCATATTGTTTCTTTTGAATGTAAGGATAAATGATATTCTTTGGGAAAGGTAGATAATCCTTTATTTCAGTTATGATTATGTGCTCAAGTGGTGTTAGCGCTTTCACTTTTGTCACGCGTGGAAAAAGGATATCTAACGTAATAATTGCTTTGGACCCTGAATCTTTTAGATGATATTCAAGTTCTCTTTCTGTGTACAACGGATTTGTTTGAACTACGATAGCACCAGCAAATAAAATACCGTAATAAGCAATGACTCCCTGTGGACAGTTAGGTAACATGATTGCAATTCGATCACCTTTTTGAATGCCCTGGGCTACTAAATAGTTTGCAAGCTTTAAAGATTCTTCATAAACTTGTGCAAATGTTAATTCTTTTCCTTGAAAATGAACTGCAACCTTTTGAGGAAACTCACTTGCTGTCCGTTTTAAATACGTCTGGATTGGAATGTTTTCATATTCAAGTTCATGTGGAATTTCTTCAGGATACTGTGCTAACCACGGCTTTTCTACTGACATCTTACGACCTCCCTTTTTATATTCGTTTCGAGAATACGAAGACGTATTCAGAGTACAGTTTGAATTTTCAAACCATTTATACTCATTATATTATAATGAATATTCCGTGACAATCACAAACATGAATTGTTCTTAGGTTTCCGAGGGCCATTATATACTTCTCACTAGATATTCTTCACAAAATAAGGCCGACTGTCATTCTTAGTCGGCCCGTTTTATTTTGAATGAGAGTGCAATAACAAAGTTGATTTAAACAAACTCTATAAAAATAAATAGAGTATACCAATTATCACAAATATACTACTTACCACTAAAAGTATCTTTGCTAACTTTTCCATAATTAAAACCCACCATTTCCAATCCCTGCACCGATTACATATGATAGTCCTACCGATATAATCATGGATATAAATCCTACTGCACGATTATCTTTTTTTAATTCAACATCAATATTGAACTTTGGTGTTAGAAATTCAAAAATAAAATATCCAATTAGTAAAAGGAAGAAGCCAAATGCTCCCCAGCCAATCATGACAAATAATGAATCATGGTTTTCGATGGAATAGCGGAATATATTTGCGATTCCGAAGATTTTACCCCCAGTTGCCATTGCAACTGATAGGTTTCCATTTTGGATTTCTACCCAATTTTTATATTTAGTTACCAATTCAAATATGGCCATAAAAAGAACCAAGCAAAGTATGACAACACTGTAATTGGCAGCTGTTAATACATATTCATTATCCCAAAATTGATCCATTATCTTCTCTCCCTATATTAGAGATTATCTATCATCTATATCTATTTCAATTCGACGACAGTAACACCCGTGCCACCTTCTCCTGCTTCCCCAAATCTTGTTGATTTTACAGAACGGTGATTCTTCAGATATTCTTGAACTCCCTGACGTAAAGCTCCTGTTCCTTTCCCATGAATAATGGAAACACGTGGATACCCAGCAAGTAATGCATCATCAATGTATTTTTCTACTCTTGATAATGCTTCTTCATAACGTTCACCACGTAAGTCAAGTTCTAGACTTACATGATAATCTTTGCCCCTAACCGTGGCAAGTGGCTTTGTTTCCACTGGCTTAGGACTGCTTACGAACTCAAGGTCTTTTTCTTTTACTTTCATCTTCAAAATCCCAATTTGGACCTGCCATTCTTTATTTCCGGCTTGTTCAATTAAGTGGCCCTTTTGGTTAAGGCTTATTATCTTAACTTCATCGCCAGGAACAAGCTTTCTCTTTGCTTTTGTAGCAATCGTTTGCTTGCCTGTTTTAGTTGAAAGTTCTGGCACTGCGTCTTCCAATCGCTTTTTCGCGTCAATTAATTGATGCTCTTTAACAAGGGATTGTTGGTCAAGTCTCATTTTACGTAGATCACGAATGACCTCTTCAGCCTCTGCCTTGGCATTATCGATTGTTTCTGCTGCTTTTTGCTCAGCTTTCTCATATAACCTCTCACGTTGTTCATTGAACTCGATAATTTGGTCTTGAAGCTGCTTGTGCAGCTTTTCTGCTTGTTTTCTGATATCCTCAGCCTCATCTAGCTCACGCTCTGCATCCTTTTTACTTTTTTCTAAGGAGGCAATCATGTTTTCTACCGTGTTCGTTTCTGAACTAATATGATTCTTAGCTGTATGAATAATGGAATCAGGCAGTCCGAGACGCTTTGAGATTTCGAATGCATTACTTCTTCCAGGAACACCTATTAGTAGTTTATAGGTTGGGCTTAAGGTTTCAATATCAAATTCAACACTTGCATTTACTACACCTTCTCGATTGTATCCATAAGCTTTGAGTTCTGGGTAATGTGTCGTTGCAATTACTCTTGCGCCCCGCTTGTAGACCTCATCAAGAATCGAGATAGCTAGCGCCGCTCCTTCTTGAGGATCTGTCCCTGCTCCTAATTCATCAAAAAGAACTAAACTATTTGCATCAACCCGTTTTAAAATATCTACTATGTTTACCATGTGAGAGGAAAATGTACTTAAGCTTTGTTCAATAGATTGCTCGTCACCAATATCAGCATATACCGTTTCAAAAACAGCAATCTCCGACTCTTCCTGAGCAGGAATTTGCAATCCGGATTGAGCCATAATCGTTAATAACCCAATTGTTTTTAAGGTTACTGTTTTACCACCCGTATTTGGTCCCGTAATCACGATTGAGGTAAAATCTTTTCCAAGCTCAATATCATTCGGGACTACTTCTTTGGGGTCAATTAAAGGATGACGTCCTTTTTTTATAAACACATAGCCGTTTCCATTAATATTTGGCTTAGAGCCCTTTACCTTTTTACTGTAGCTCGCTTTCGTAAACATAAAATCAATCTCTGCTAGTGTATTAACATTTTGATTGAGGGACTCTGCTTCAATTGCTACCTCTTTAGAGAGTTCCATCAAAATTCGGTCGATTTCTTGTTTTTCTCTTACCCTTGCCTCCTGCAATACATTATTAAGGTCTACTACTGATTGTGGTTCAATAAATAATGTTGCCCCTGAAGAGGATTGGTCATGAACTATGCCCCCGTATGTTCCACGGTATTCTTGCTTAACCGGGATGACGTAGCGGTCATTCCGAATTGTAATAATTGCATCTGATAGTGTCTTTTGAGCAGACGAAGAACGGATAATATGCTCTAGCTTCTCCCTAATTCTTGCTTCACTGCTACGAAGCTGTTGACGGATTCCACGTAATTTGTCACTTGCACCATCCATCACTACGCCATTATCATCAATCGAGTTTTTAATTTGTTGTTCTAGCTCAAATAATGGAGTGATTGTAGCAACTTGATCGCCAAGTATCGGGATCTCAATATCGTCCTCAATCATACCCTCTATAAATTTTTTCATCTGTCGTCCAGCATAGATAGTTCCTGCGACATCTAAAAGCTCCAATGCATTTAGCGCTCCCCCTATACTGGCACGCTTAACAGCAGGTCTAATATCAGTTAATCCACCTAGTGGAACATTCCCTTTTAATCGTAATACCTTCGCAGCCTCATCTGTTTGCTCTTGCAAATAAATGACCTCATCTACGTTTGTAGATGGAATCATATTGTCTACCTTTTCTCTACCTAATGAAGACGAGACATGCTGTTTTAGTTGCTCCTTTACTTTATCAAACTCTAGTACCTTTAAAACTCGTGGTTGCATGCTGATACTCCCTTACCTTTATTCAGTGGAGGCTAAACCCCACTGAATAAAGGTTAGCCTCCGGCGGATGCCTCGATTTTTCAAATGAAATTTTTCGAGCGAGCTCGAAAAAAATCGGGCAGCAAATACGCCAAGGCGTATTTGATTATTTCACATATTGATCTTTTTCATTCTATAAATTTCTCTTGAGATAAGCGATTAGCTCATCCTTATCCCATGTGTTAATGACGTTTTCTTTTTTAATCCAACCTTTTGTAGCCGCTGAAATACCATATACCATGTCGTCTAGCATCTCTATATTATGTGCATCTGTGTTAATCACTAGTTTAACTCCTGCGTCTTGTGCCTTTCTAATATATTCTGAAGAAAGGTCCAATCTATTCAAATTCGCATTTAATTCTAATGCAGTATTCGTTTCTTTTGCTAGTTCAATTAATAAATCCACATCCACGTCATATCCATTCCGACGCCCAAGTATTCTTCCAGTTGGGTGTGCAATGATATCAACATGGAGATTCTCCAGTGCTGTTTTTAAACGTTGCATGATTTTCTCTCTTGGTTGTGAAAAGCTTGAATGGATGGACGCAATGACAACATCAACATCTCTAATAATTTCGTCATTATAGTCTAGTCTACCATCTGGTAGGATGTCCATTTCGACACCGGTTAAGATTGTAAAGTCGTCATAGTTTTCATTTATTCTTCTAATTTCTCTGTGTTGTTCAAGTAACCGCTCCGGACTAAGTCCGTTGGCAACTCGAAGATATTGGGAATGATCTGTAATTGCCATATAGCGATAACCCTTTTTTCTACATGCTTCAACCATCTCTTCAATTGTAAATGCTCCATCGCTCCATGATGTATGCATATGAAGATCACCTTTAATGTCTTCAAGTCGAATATGTTCGACTGGTTGTTGGAATGCTTCTACCTCCGAACCATCTTCTCTAAGCTCCGGCGGGATAAAGGTCAGTCCAAAATATTGATAGAATTCTTCCTCAGTCGTAAAGGTTTTTATTTCGCCTGTATCACTATTTTCAACACCGTATTCACTAATCTTCTCACCACGATCTTTTGCTAATTGCCTCATTCGTACATTATGATCCTTACTACCCGTAAAATGGTGAAGGGTCGTTGCAAACTCGTGTGGCTTCACAAGACGAAAATCTACCGAAATATCATAACTGTACGTAATCTGCACGGAAACCTTTGTATCACCACTAGCGATAATGCCGGAAATGTTCTTAAGTTGCAATAATTGTTCCCGTACTTTTCCAGGCTCATTTGTTGCTATAATAAAATCGAGATCTTTTATCGTTTCCCTCATTCGTCGTAGACTGCCCGCACGTGAGTATGTATCAATGCCCTCCATTGTACTAAGCTGTTCTTCAATTTCTTCAGCTAGTGCAAGCATTAAAGCAATAGGGAGACGATCCGGTCGTTTTCCATATTCCTCAATGGCAACGAGTATTTTTTCCTCTGTCTTTTTTCCGAATCCTGCTAGATGTTGAATTTTTTCGTTTACACAAGCTTGTTTTAGCATTTCCATATCTTCAATGCCAAGTTCTTGATAGAGCTTGGCTATTTTTTTGCCACCAAGTCCTGGGAGATTTAACAGTGGTATGAGTCCTTCTGGTACTTTTTCTTTAAGTTCAATCAGTACATTTGACTGACCAGTTTCAATATATTCTGTGATCACAGCTGCAGTACCTTTACCAATTCCCGGTAGTTTAGTGAAATCATCAATAGTTGACAAACTACGGTCATCATTTTCCAGAGCTGCTGCAGCCTTTCGAAAGGCTGATATTTTAAATGGGTTGTCTCCTTTAAGTTCCATGTAAATTGCTATGGTTTCTAATAAACGGATTACATCTTTCTTATTGATTGTCATTTTTCCTACCACCTACCCTATTCCATACGATTAACTATCCAAAATGATACAGATTTTTTGTTAAAAAGTCACTTATTGTGTAAGTTATATAATCCATAAGCAACAATCTAGTAGAAAAAGCCATAAAAAAAACTTCCCTAAAAAGAGAAGTTAAGAGATTAAATCCACAAATCCTTGATTTTACCAGTGAAGAATGGAGTATGTTGAACGATCATTTTGGCCATAAATGAATCATTTAGATTAGACTGAACCATCTCTACCGGAAGTAATGCCCCAATATAAAGGATGATAAATACAACTAAATAAACTTCAACAAAACCTAGTAGGCCACCAGCCCAGCCGTTAATTTGTTTTAAAATTGGTAGATTCGCAAGGAAATCTAGCATTGAACCAATTATTTGCCATAAGAACTTAGTAGCAAAGAAGATGATAGCAAAAGCAATAGCTCGATAATAAGCCGTTTCTAAATTGGTTTCTTCAAATAAAAACTTCATTGTTTCGGTATCACCGAAAGTTGGATATGGAATCCATAAGATTAATTTGGGCATAAGTTCATCATAATAGAGATATGCAACGATAAATGCAACAATAAAACCAGTTAGATGAACGATTTGAAGGATGAAACCCCTTCTCAAACCAATTAAAAATCCCATTATGAGGATGATTATTAAGATTAAATCGAACATACCACGTCAATCCTTTTCATTTTTTACTTGCTCTAAAAGCTTTTCCAGCTCTTCATAGTCTTCCTTGAGCTTTAAATGTTCATGAACAATATTAACCGCTGTTAATACTGCTAGTTTATTAATATCAAGTGTTGGATTTTTATCACTAATTTCTCTCATTTTATCATCGACAATTGAGGCCACGAGGCGTATATGACTTGTGCTCTCAGACCCGATAATCGAATATTGTTGTCCATATATATCTACTGTGGTTCTTGTTTTGTGTGGCTGTGACAAGTAGTTGGCCTCCATTCTAGTCAATCCTACAAATAATAATACCATGAACAGGTTATGTATGGAAAGAAATCTCAACAAACGTTATGATTGAATATGAAGAATTTTATCCAATCTTGTATAAAAATAGTAGGGGTTGTTATATTTGTCGAATACCGTCTTAAAGTGTACCCTTAAAACCATTGAAAAAATGAAATCTCATTATCTTAGCCAATTGCAAGATAAAGTTCCTCAAGGTGGGTTGTTTGTTGCGAAAATACCTAACTGTACAATTACAGCATATAAATCCGGAAAAGTATTATTTCAAGGCGGAAACGCCGGTATTGAGGCAGAAAAATGGGGAACCTCCGAAACAGGAACTAAAGCTTCTAAAACGAGCGCTCCAAAAGCAACAGTGAGAAAAAATGCTAGCTTACCATCTAATATTGCAACACTTTCAATGGTCGGTTCAGACGAGGTTGGTACTGGTGATTATTTCGGACCAATTACAGTCGTAGCTGCCTTTGTATCGAATGAACAGATTGCACTATTAAGGGAGTTAGGAGTAAAAGATTCTAAGGATTTAAATGACAAACAAATCTGCGAGATAGCTGAATCGATTATTCATGTTATTCCTTACAGTTTGTTAACTTTACATAATGAAAAATACAATGAACTTCAATCAAAAGGCATGACACAAGGTAAAATGAAGGCATTACTTCATAATCAGGCAATCGGGCATGTTTTAAGAAAAATTGCTCCCACCACTCCGGATGGTATTTTAATTGATCAGTTTGCTGTACCTGACGTTTATTTTAGGCATCTATCAGGGCAAAAGGAGATTATTAAAGACAAGGTATATTTCAGTACCAAAGCTGAAGGAGTTCATCTTTCAGTTGCTGCCGCTTCTATTATTGCTAGATATGCGTTTGTAAAAGAATTTGATAAGTTAAGTGAAAAGGCTGGATTAGAACTAAAGAAGGGTGCCGGGGCTCAGGTCGACGTAGTAGCAGCAAAGCTCATTAAAAAACACGGAGTAGCTGCACTCCACACCTTCACAAAACAGCATTTTGCCAATACGGATAAAGCAAAAAAAATAGCGGGAATTTGAAAATGGAGTGGGCATCAGCCCACTCCATTTCTCTTATTATGATCTTAATGTTGCGTCAAATTTATCAGAAACTGCTTTTAATACTTTTTCATGTGCCTTGGTTACTTCTTCTTCGGTTAGCGTACGCTCTGGGTCAAAATATTTGATTGAATATGCAACTGATTTTTTACCAGGCTCCATTCTCTCTCCTTCGTATAAGTCGAAGATTGTAACATCGCGAAGAAGCTTACCGCCAGCCTCAATAATAACCTGTTTCATGTCTCCTGCAGCCACGTTACTGTCCACAACAAGTGCAATGTCACGTGTCATGGATGGGAAGCGTGGAATTGGCTGATATAAAATCTCATCTACATCTGCTTCTAGAACATCCTTTAAAGATAATTCAACCACATAAGTTGGTGATAAATCTAAGTCTTTTTGGACATTCGGATGAATTTGACCAACAAATCCAATTTCTTTATTATCCAAAACTACTATTGCTGTGCGCCCAGGATGCATTCCCTCCACTCTCGCTTGAAGGAAAGAAATTCTGCTTTCAAGACCTAGTTTTTCAAATAGTCCTTCTAGGATTCCTTTTACTACATAGAAATCTACTGCTTTTTTCTCACCTTGCCATGTTGGGGATAACCATGAACCAGTAGTGGCAATTGCTAAGTGTTCCTTTTCTTCTGGTAAATCTTGATTAGGTTTTGTAATAAATACTGAGCTTGTTTCATAAGTAGCTACACTATCGATTTGACGAGCGAGGTTATGTGAAACAACTTCTAATAGATGCGGAAGTAGACTTAATCTTAAAAGACTACGCTCTTCGCTCATAGGCATCGCTAGACGAATTGGTTGGCTTGTTTCAAGCGCGTATTTAGATACTTTTTCTGCACTTGTAAGTGAATATGTGATGCTTTGGTATAATCCAACACCTTCTAAGTATCTTCTAACTAACCGACGCTTCGCTTGGTAATCCGTTAATCTTCCAGGATTTGATTCACCAACTGGTAGTGTCGTAGGTAATTCATCATACCCATAAAGCCTCGCAACTTCCTCTATTAGATCCTCTTCGATTGTAATGTCCGGTCTACGAGTAGGTGCCGTTACATGGAATAGGTCATTATCCACTGTGTATGAGAATTTTAGGTTTGTAAAAATCTCTTCAACTTTGTCTATTGTAATTTCAGTTCCTAATACTTTGTTGATTCTCTCTAGCGACACAGATACAGTCACAGGTTGAAGCTCTAAAGTATCTACTGCCACAACACCATCTAGAACGACTCCACCTGCTAGTTCTACCATAAGTTCTGCAGCTCGGTCAGCGGCTTCACGAGTACGGTTTGGATCAATACCTTTTTCAAAACGAGCACTTGCCTCACTTCGTAAACCATGATCCTTAGATGACTTACGGATTGTACTACCTGCAAAATAAGCTGATTCAATTAAAACAGTTGTAGTATCGTTCTTAACTTCAGAATTTGCTCCACCCATAACACCTGCTAATGCGACTGGCACTGTGCCATTTGTAATGACAAGGTGGTCAGTAGTTAGCGTTCTTTCGGCATCATCTAAAGTTGTAATCTTTTCACCATCTTTTGCACGTCTAACAAGAATTTCTTTTGAACCAAGACGGTCATAGTCAAACGCATGTAACGGTTGTCCGTACTCCAATAAAATATAATTTGTAATATCAACAACATTATTATGTGGACGGATTCCTTCTGCCATTAAACGTGTTTGTAGCCATAATGGAGATGGTCCAATTTTTACATCCTTCACGACTCGAGCCACATACAACGGGTTGTCTTCGTTTGCCTCAACGGAAATAGAAATATAATCTTCTGCTTTTTCTGTTGAAGTTGTTACTTTTGGTTCAGGAAGCTTGACATCTTTACCTAAGATTGCAGCGACCTCATAAGCGACTCCAAGCATACTTAAGCAATCCGCACGGTTAGGGGTTAACCCTAACTCAAGAACTCTGTCATCTAGGTTTAATTGTGCGAGTGCATCTGTTCCTGGTTCTACATCATGTGGGAATACAAAGATTCCTTCCGCATATTCCTTTGAAACAAGTTTGGATTCAATGCCAAGCTCCTGAAGTGAACAAATCATGCCGTTTGATTCCTCACCACGAAGCTTTGCCTTTTTAATTTTAAAATTACCAGGTAATACAGCACCGACTTTTGCTACGACAACCTTTTGGCCTTTGGCAACATTTGGTGCACCACAAATAATTTGAACCGGTTCACCTTCACCTATATCAACAAGACACTTATTAAGCTTGTCTGCATTTGGATGTTGCTCACATTCAAGAACATGTCCAACTACGATTCCACTAATGCCTTCCCCTAGGTGATCTACACCTTCAACTTCAATACCACTTCTAGTAATCATCTCTGCTAGTTCTTCAGCTGATACACCTGTTAAATCAACGTACTCTTGTAACCATTTATAAGAAACAAACATGTTTTTTCCTCCTTAAGCCCGATTGAATTGTTTAATGAAGCGATTATCATTTGTGTATAGATGACGAATATCATCAATTCCATATTTCAACATAGCAATTCGCTCTGGGCCCATTCCAAACGCAAATCCAGTATACTTCTTCGAATCAAAACCTGACATTTCAAGTACATTTGGATGAACCATACCAGCACCTAAAATCTCAATCCAACCTGTTTTCTTACATACATTACAACCATCTCCTCCACACTTAAAGCAAGAGATATCCATCTCAACTGATGGCTCAGTAAAAGGGAAGAAGCTAGGACGTAAACGTATTTCACGGTCCTCACCAAACATCTTTTTCGCAAAAGTGTCTAGAGTCCCTTTCAGGTCGGTCATACGAATATTTTCATCAACAACCAATCCTTCAATTTGTGTGAATTGATGAGAGTGTGTAGCATCGTCGTTATCACGGCGATACACTTTTCCTGGACAAATAATCTTAACAGGACCTTTTCCTTTATGTTTTTCCATTGTTCGTGCTTGAACAGGAGAAGTTTGGGTACGAAGCAGAATATCTTCCGTAATATAGAACGAATCCTGCATGTCTCTTGCAGGGTGGTCCTTTGGTAAATTCAAAGCTTCGAAATTATAATAATCTTTTTCGACTTCAGGTCCTTCTGCAATTGAATAACCCATTCCTAAGAATAGATCCTCAATTTCTTCAATAACCTTTGTAAGTGGGTGCGGTCCCCCAACCTTTAGCGGTCTACCAGGTAATGTAACGTCAATCGTTTCAGTAGCTAGTTTTCTCTCCACCTCTTCTTTTTCAAGTACCTCTTGTTTAGTTGTTAATTTTTCAGTAATTTGCTCTCTTACTTCATTAACAAGTGCCCCCATTTTGGGACGCTCTTCTGCAGAAAGCTTTCCCATCCCTCTTAGTACTTCAGTGATAGGTCCTTTTTTCCCTAGATACGCAACACGAATATCATTTAATTCTTTAAGATCTGTTGCAGCTTCTACTTTTGCAAGAGCTTCTTCTTTCAGCTCAAGTAATCTTTCTTGCATTTCATTTCCTCCTTAGTTAGAAAAGCGCATGGCGCCTGATTATCGACGACAAGCATAAGACGAGCGCTGATAGAAGGTGCATTTTACCTTCAGAAGCGATTGGCTTAGACCAAAGAGCCGATGGCGCCAGGGCTAGACATAATGACAAAATAAAAAACCTCAATCCCTATAAAAGGGACGAGGTTTAGAATCGCGGTACCACCCTTGTTAACAATCACATTAATGTAACTGTTCACTTCATTTCGATAACGGCAAAAGCCGGTACACCTTTACGAATACATTTGTATACGGTCCCAGTGCCAACTCAAGAGGTGAATTCACTTTCTTCTGCTATAAAAATGCTTTCAGTCACGGCATTTTCTCCCTACATAGTGAGTGGAAAGTTACTCTTCTCTTTCATCGTTTTTTTACTATATGTAAGCATATAAAATATATTATACGTATTCTCGATGTGCAAATCAAACCCATTTTTAATTTCAGAGATAAGATTTTATTTAAACATACGCACTAAAAACCCATTTTCCTGGATTTCTGGTGCAAAAAAGCTAATTCCAGAACCCGCTAACGCAGTAAAAACAATCGTCCATACTAGTAAACTTGTAATCATCCAGCCAGTTACTAATTTTCTACTTGAACCAAAACTCATGCTCATAAAAGCAGATATATGTGAGCCAACCAGTAAAGGGCCGAGAATCGTTAAACCGGGTAAACCATACTTGTCAAAAATAGTCCGTGCTCGCTTTTCTTTTTTCGATTCCTCTGCAGCATGAATCTCTGCACTTTCTTGAGAGATAATCCCTTCACCTTCTAGTGGCTCCATTCTCTCCACTTCTCTGACTGGGTTTTTCTTTTGTTTTCGAGCTTTCATCCAGACCTTGATTTTATCAACAAATAATATTAAGAGTAAAACAGTTAGTAAGTTTCCTAAAAAGCCGAGAATAGCAACAGGTATAGGAGACAACCCACCAACAATTGCAATTGGAATAACTGCAATTAGTTCAAATAAGGGTACAGCGGCCAGTATAAAGACTAACAGATAAGATATTAACATTCAAAACACCTCAATTACTAAGATTCGTACACTTATATACGAGCTTAGTTTTTAAAGGTTTCATTTTTTTTACGGGGCGCTGTATCCCTTTTAATCACAAATGGTAAATAAAGGATTAAAAACATAACCAAGGCGACAATTTCTAATGATATAATATACCATGGATACGGTCCAAGAAAGTCAATTATACTCGGATTGAATGGCTTTCTAGCAAGAAACATATAATTGCCTCCTGTTACTTTGTTAATGAAAAAAACAATCAACGCAAGTACATTTAATGCAATGAAGGCCTTCCATATCGATTTGAGTGTTGGTCTGCACTTCTCGTACCAAAGCATATATAAGCTCGCTAGAATAATTGCGATATGAGCGAGAAAGAAATGAAAATACCGATAGTGAGGAAAGTCATATGCGAGTTCCGGTGTTAACATTGCCTGCAACGCTCCTCCAATACCTAAAAAATACGTTATTTCAAACAAAAAATAACTGCGAGTCAATAGCATGATAATGCTTAAAAATAACGAAATGGAGCAGAGTTGAAGAGGAAGGGAATCAATTGGATTCCAAACTCCCGTATGCACGTACCAAACATAAAGAGACACCTCACTTATCAATAGAAAAAAAGCTAGGGACCATCGAATGATGGTTTTACCTTTTGTGAGCCCTGCTCGCCAATAAAATAGTAAAAACCCTGATCCTATCAATAATCCTAGCATGATGATATGTGAAGATGATAACCATTGAAATGGCTCTCCAACGACTGACCTTCCAAAAAAATCGCTAATTAGACTCACTCCTCTTTATCGCAAATGATAAAGTAAAATCCCGGCTGCCACAGCTACATTTAACGATTCGCTTTTCCCGTAAATCGGTATATATAAATTTTGGTCTGTTTTTTCTAGAAATTCGGTATTTACTCCATTCCCTTCATTCCCAACGATTAGTGCAAAAGAATCTCCAACAGTAGTTTCTTTATAATCAATTGCATTCTTCAATGAAGTTCCATAGACTTTAATACCCTCTTGTTGAACACGCATAATGGTTTCATGTAGATTTCCCTTTAAAATAGGTATATGAAAGATTGAGCCTTGTGTAGAACGAATGACCTTAGAATTATAGACATCAACACTTCCATCACCAATAACTACTGCATCAATCCCTGCTGCATCTGCAGTACGAATCATGGTTCCAAGATTCCCAGGGTCCTGGACAGCATCGATCAATAACAACCTAGAAAACTTTCCACTAGTATTTGTTGAATATTGTTCGCAAATTGCCGCCACTCCCTGAGAGGTATCTGTATCACTTAGGTCTTGCATGATTTTTTCAGTCACAATAGTGATTGATATGTCATCCACACTCCAGCTTGTAGGAATATCAGTTGCTTCACTTATTATTAATTCTTGAATTAACACATCACTTTTTAGTGCCTCTTCGACTAAATGAAACCCTTCTATGATAAATAGTCCAGTTTTCTCACGTTCTTTTTTTGTATGTAATTTTTTCCACTGTTTGATTTGAGGATTTTTACTCGATTCAATTCGTTTCAACGTACTTATTGCTCCTTTATGCTCATTCTTTTTTCCATTATATCCTAATAAGGATACATAAAAAAGGCGCATACCGTAAACCATACTAAAGAAAAAGTTACATAGGAAAGGTGTGCATGTGAATGAATTTGAATTTAAGACATGCTGTTAAGCATAATGTCTCAGGGAACTCTCAAGCTGAATTAGAGGATACAATTGTTGATGCAATCCAAAGTGGCGAGGAAAAGATGCTTCCTGGTTTAGGTGTATTATTTGAAGTAATTTGGCAAAATGCAAGCCAAGAAGACAAACAAGAAATGCTTACAACTTTAGAACAAGGATTAAAGCAATAAAAACAAAACAAAAGCCGATGACGCATCATCGGCTTTTTCAATTTCGATTAGTCAAATTTTATTTTATTAACAGTTTCTTGGTCTAATCGCTTGATTACTTCTGCAATAAGTTTCACTGCATTTTCATAATCATCACGGTGAAGAATTCCAGCGTGTGAATGGATGTAACGAGTAGCAATTGTAATTGCTAATGATGGGACTCCCTCTAACGTAATATGAATAGACCCTGCGTCAGTACCCCCGCCAGCAATCGCATCAAATTGATATGGCACGTTTAGTTCATCTGCTACCCCTACAACAAAGTCACGTAATCCCTTATGAGAGACCATTGAGGCATCATATAAAATGATTTGTGGGCCTTTCCCCATTTTACTTAATGCTTCTTTTTCCGAAATACCAGGAGTATCACCAGCAATACCAACATCAACCGCAATTGCAATATCAGGCTTAATCATGGTTGCAGCTGTTTTGGCGCCACGAAGACCCACTTCCTCTTGAACGGAACCAACCCCATACACCATGTTTGGATGTTCTTCATTCTTCAGGTATTTTAATACATCAATTGCAATAGCACAGCCGATACGATTATCCCATGCTTTGGCAAGTAGCATTTTTTCATTATTCATTACGGTGAATTCGAAATACGGAACAATTTGATCGCCTGGTTTCACTCCAAATTCAAGCGCTTGTTCCCTGCTTGAAGCACCAATATCAATAAACATATCTTTGATTTCAACTGGTTTTTTACGAGCTTCAGGAGAAAGAATATGCGGTGGTTTTGAACCAATAACACCAGTTATATCCCCTTTGCTTGTAACAACTGTTACACGTTGTGCAAGCATTACTTGTGACCACCAGCCACCAACTGTTTGAAACCGTAAAAATCCTTTTTCATCTATTTGTGTGACCATGAAACCAACTTCATCTAAATGACCAGAAATCATAATTTTCGGACCATTCGGATTACCTTCTTTTTTTGCAATTAAACTACCAAGCCCGTCGTATGAAATTTCATCTGAATATGGTGTTATGTATTTTTTCATGACTTCACGAGGCTCACGTTCATTACCTGGGATACCTTTTGCATCGGTAAGATCCTTTAGCATCGTTAATGTTTCATCAAGCTTTGTCATTTTCACATCACCTAACTTTCATTAATTTGACTATCTCATTATACTGAAAAAAATGGTAATTGAGCAATTTTTGAAAAGCTTTTATTTTAGCCCACTAGAGCCAAAACCACCTTCTCCTCTTTCAGATGAGGTTACTTCCTCGACTTCTTGTATATGTACCTGAGCGACAGGTGCGATTACCATTTGCGCAATCCGCATGTGCTTGTCTACAATAAAATCGAGTTTACCATGATTAATTAGGATTACGCCAATTTCTCCACGGTACCCTTCATCAATGGTTCCAGGACTATTCAATACAGTAACGGAATGTTTCAGTGCTAGTCCACTTCTTGGTCGTACCTGCGCTTCTGTTCCCGGGGGTAATTCAATTTTGATTCCCGTTTTAATTAATTCAGCCTCTCCAGGTTTAATTACCTTTTCTTCAGCAGAATATAAGTCTAACCCGGCATCACCTGGATTTGCTTGTAACGGTAGCTTTGCTTCATCGTGAAGTAGCATTATCTTTACGTTATATGTCACGAAACATTCTCCTCCTTCAAAAAAATTATAACAAATAATAAAAAACTTGAAACCTTTTATCTGGTATAATCGTATATGTTGGCAGACCTGAGATTGGAGGGAGTCCTCTTATGTTTGTCCTACTTATTCGTTTTGTACTACTATTGCTAATCATTTTCTTATTATATCGGATATTCAAGTATGTTCTAAATCCAAAGAGGAAGCTTGAGCTAGCCCAGGAAAAAGGGGAATTCTATTGGTTAGATGATCAAGCAAACGTCCATAAAAACTTCTTATTAACATATAAGGGAGTATTATTTGAGGGTGAAAAATATTTAGGAACTACTAAGAATTCATTTGAGATAGTGTCCATCTTTGTTTGGGCCAAAAAAGATAATCTCAAAGGGTTAACCTATACAGACTTTCAGTACATTGAGCGTAGAATAAGTGAAGTATACCGACATGCAAAAATTGATTGGAAAAGTCCAATTAAAGAACTTATCAAAGAAAACAGTCGTGAGCGTTAACTCACGACTGTTTTTATTTATCCCGCATTAACGGGGGCAGTGAAAGCCCTTAAATGCGAACAAAGACTAAGAGCGCCACATCCTGTGGCAACGTCTTTGTGACCCACATCATATGGGCCTCAACTAACAATCAGTGGGGGATGAAGAAACCCCACTGATTGGAGTTTCACTTTATTGATAGGACCGGGTCGGTTTAAAGAACTCGTGCCATTTGATAATGACCTGTTTTTCCCTAAGTAAATAGAATAAGAGAGTGAGAGCAAGGAGAATTGCGATGATAACAGTTGTTGAGAACTCTCGGATAAATTGACCGAATACAGTGTAGAGAAGTGCTACAGGGATATTTGTATAGAAGGAGCCTTTGGTATATTCTCGGAAATTTCGTGTGACATCTTTGATACATAAAGATAATAAATGAAAGTTTATAAATGGTATAAGACGTAAGATTGCAATTTGCCCAATGGTAAAATTCACTTTGTCACCTAACCATTTTTGCTTGAGGTTATCAATCTTTTGGGCCACTCTTGGAACCTGCCTATATAAAAAGTAAAAAACAATGCTCAGCATGGTTAAACCAAGTAAGGAATAAATAGTACCGAATAACGACCCAAACAAAATGCCCCCAACGATACAGACGACTGGTACAGGAATAAATAAGATAGGGCGGATTAGGTGCATGCCAATAAATATAAAGGGGGCAAGAAGTCCAGTGGATTCAATAAAAACAAACAGTAGTGTCATGGTTTCATCCAAATGTCCAACTCACCTCTTTCGCTTTTACAAGTGCTAATTAAGCATATACATTCGTACAAGTTGTTATGACAAGTTAACAAAAATATATGCATAAAGAGCTATTGTAAGGATTGTAAGAATGGGAAGCATGATGACAAATTGCTTATGTTTTGTCTTGTGGCGAAATTGCTTCATTCCAAATGTTGCCCCTAATGCCCCACCTAAAATGGCAACAATCCATATATGCTTTTCAGATATGCGCCATTTGTTGTTTCTCGCCCTATTTTTATCAATATACATAAGTAAGAATCCATATATATTTAGGATGACAAAGATCAATAGGATATAGTTCATAGTTATACCTCCAAAATAGACTAAACAAAAAAGGTTACTCTCATTTTACAACGGAGTAACCTTTTTACTTATAATTATTTCAAGTTGTTTTTTGCAACTGTTGCTAATTCTGCGAATGCTTTTTCATCGCTAACAGCTAGGTCAGCAAGCATTTTGCGGTTTACTTCGATACCAGCAACTTTAAGTCCGTGCATTAAACGGCTGTAAGAAAGTCCATTCATACGAGCAGCTGCATTGATACGAGTAATCCATAGCTTACGGAAGTCGCGCTTCTTTTGACGACGGTCGCGGTAAGCATACATTAATGATTTCATTACTTGTTGATTTGCAACTTTATATAAAGTGTGTTTTGAACCGAAATAACCTTTTGCTAATTTTAATACCTTTTTACGACGTTTGCGTGTAACAGTTCCGCCTTTTACTCTTGGCATTTTGTTTCCCTCCTAAGATCAATAACCGATTATTTAATGTTGTCTAACATATGACGAATACGTTTGAAATCGCCTTTGCTAACTAATGTAGCTTTACGAAGCTTACGCTTTTGCTTTTGAGATTTATTTCCGAATAAGTGGCTTGTGTATGCATGAGAACGTTTAAGTTTACCAGATCCTGTCTTCTTGAAACGCTTTGCAGTACCACGGTGTGTTTTCATTTTTGGCATAGGGAGTTCCTCCTCAATTCATTACTTTTCGATTTTAGGTGCTAGTACTAAAAACATGCTTCTTCCATCCATTTTCGGATGAGATTCAATAGTAGCTACTTCAGCACAAGCTTTAGAAAAACGATCTAAAACACGTTGACCGATTTCTTTATGTGTAATCGCACGACCTTTAAAGCGAATAGACGCTTTAACTTTGTCGCCCTTTTCAAGGAATTTTATTGCGTTACGAAGCTTTGTATTAAAATCATGCTCATCAATTGTCGGACTAAGTCTAACTTCCTTAATATTGATAACCTTTTGGTTTTTACGAGCTTCTTTTTCTTTCTTCTGTTGTTCAAAACGGAACTTACCGTAGTCCATAATACGACATACAGGTGGTTTCGCGTTAGGTGCAACAAGGACAAGATCAAGGTTTGCTCTTGCAGCAATTTCTAATGCTTCACTTTTAGATTTAATTCCGAGTTGATCACCATTTGAACCAATCAAACGAACTTCACGGGCACGAATGCCTTCGTTTACCATCATGTCTTTGCTAATAATTAGCCACCTCCAAGGTTTTTTCACTTACTTTGTCTAGCTTCCGCATTTCCTAATGAATGCCTCGTTTGAAATCTTGCGCATTTTACAGATTTGAGGCAAATAAAAAAGTGTGAATGTATACACACCCACACTATTACAATTCATTTACACATTAATGATTAATGAACGTAAGACCTACCAACTGCAATCTGCGTCAATCAGGTGAGAAGCGGGTGCTTCTACTTTCTCAAACAAGTATTCAATTACCTTAAAGAGTATAACATCTATGATGGATATCTGTCAAATAGCCAGAATTAAAATCGCAACGAGATTAATTCTAGCATGCACTTTTATCTTTGACAAGAACTTTTTACCCCGCATTAACTGGCAGTAAGTTCCAATCTAAAAATTCATGGAATTACAAGTACTTAATTGGGGAATAACTGCCAGTAAAAGCCCGATTGGTTCAACTAACATTCCGTGGGGGCTCTGGCCTCCACGGAATGAAGTTTCACTTTATCTTTTTACTTCCTGTAAAATATCAGAAAGGAATGTTTCAAACGACATTGTGTTTGATTTCTGCTCTCCATATCTACGGACATTAACTGCATTTTCACCCACTTCATTATCCCCTACAACAAGCATGAATGGAACTTTTTGCATCTGTGCTTCGCGAATTTTATAGCCAATCTTTTCATCGCGATCATCAATCTCTACACGTAATCCTTCCGCTTGAAGTTTCTCTTGAACACTCTTCGCATAGTCTAAATGTACATCAGGAGAAACTGGGATAACTTGAACTTGAACTGGTGCTAACCAAGTCGGGAATGCGCCTTTGTATTCTTCAATTAAGTAAGCAACAAAACGTTCCATTGTTGATACAACACCACGGTGAATAACGACTGGACGATGCTGCTTTCCATCTTCACCGATATAAGTTAAATCAAATCGTTCTGGTAACAAGAAGTCAAGCTGAACAGTTGAAAGTGTCTCATCTTTTCCAAGCGCTGTACGAACTTGAACGTCTAGTTTAGGACCATAGAAAGCAGCTTCCCCTTCTGCCTCAAAGTAATCAAGACCAAGGTCATCCATCGCTGCCTTTAACATGGATTGAGCTTTTTCCCACATAGTATCATCATCAAAGTATTTTTCAGTGTCCGCAGGATCGCGATAAGAAAGTCGGAAGCTGAAGTCTTTAATGTCAAAATCTTTATAAACCTCTAGAATGAGATTAACAACACGTTTGAATTCTTCCTGAATTTGATCTGGACGGACAAAAATATGGGCATCATTAAGAGTCATACCTCTAACACGTTGTAATCCAGATAACGCCCCACTCATTTCATAACGATGCATTGTACCTAATTCAGCTATACGAATTGGAAGCTTGCGGTAGCTGTGGATACCATTTTTATAAATCATCATGTGATGCGGACAGTTCATTGGACGTAATACAAGCTCTTCATTATCCATTTCCATTACTGGGAACATGTCTTCTTGATAATGATCCCAGTGTCCAGACGTCTTGTATAAATCCACATTTGCAAGTACTGGAGTATACACATGGTCATATCCTAGTCTTACTTCTTTATCAACGATATAGCGTTCGATAACGCGACGGATAGTCGCACCTTTCGGTAGCCATAATGGCAATCCTTGTCCTACCTTTTGTGAATTTGTAAATAGGCTTAATTCTTTACCTAATTTACGATGATCACGTTCTTTTGCTTCTTCCAGTAAACGTAGGTATTCGTCAAGGTCTGCTTTCTTAAAGAATGCAGTCCCATAAATACGTTGAAGCATCTTATTATCACTATCACCACGCCAGTATGCGCCAGCAATGCTTAATAGTTTAAATTCTTTAATTTTTCCTGTTGACGGTACATGAACGCCACGGCAAAGGTCAAAGAATTCACCTTGTTCGTAAATTGTTAAACCTTCACCCTCTGGGATATCTTGGATTAGTTCGAGTTTTAGCTCGTCACCAATTTCCTCGTATCTACGAATCGCTTCGTCTCGCGAAACCTCAACACGGTGTATGTCAATGTTCTCATTCACGATTTTTTTCATTTCTTTTTCGATTGCTGGTAAATCCTCAGGTGTTAGTGACTTTTCCATATCAATATCATAGTAAAAACCATTTTCAATGACTGGTCCTACTCCAAGCTTAACATCTTTGTATAAACGTTTAATCGCTTGGGCCATTAAATGCGCTGTACTGTGTCGCATGATATTTAATGCTGCATCAGTATCTTGGGTAATGATTGCAATTTCACCATCTTCATGGATTTCAGTTCGCAAATCAATTTCTTGTTCGTTAAATTTTCCGGCAATTGATTTCTTCTTAAGTCCTGGGCTGATTGAGCCTGCTATTTCTTCTGTTGTTGTTCCTTTAGGAAACTCCTTTACTGCTCCGTCTGGGAATGTAATTTTTACTACATCTGACATCAGATTCAACTCCTTTTAAAATAAAAAATACCCATCCCTAAAAAAGGGACGAGTATTATATTAAATATCCGTGGTTCCACCCAAGTTCCCATGTTAGACCAATGTCATCCATGGCTCAAGAAATAAATAACGGTAATCCCGTCAGTAATTACAACTTTGTACACAAAGGTTCACTACTGAAGTTTAGAGGTGGTAATCCTATCATTCGTGTTAGGAAGCTTCCAGCCTAGTCTTCCCTCTCTGAAAACCGTAATCATAAGATTGTGTCCTCATCATAACTTTTACACTATATAAGTTAGTATTGGTAATATGTAGGTATTATAGTCTTAATTAAAAGTTAAATCAAGGGCACATCACACATTTTATAATTTTTTTGCCTTAATCCGCCGGTTTTCAAAGGATTTTTTAGTATAGATCGTTACATTCTCCAAGAAAATATTATGGATCGTTTGGACCATTCCGTTGTCAATCTGGTCAGTATATATAGAAATTGATTTAGGCGCAATCGAAACTAAAGGCGCTAACACTGCAGAGTCAATATACATCGGTTGATGTAAAATTAACTTTCGGTCAATGTATTTAAAGAGTTCATCTCGTTTGATTTCATTAAATTCTTGATTATAAAAATAAAATTGCTCATCATGAAAAATATGTAATTGATCAATCTTTGGTTCCCGCTTCTCTCGAAATTCACGTAACCCCTGGATAAATGTTTGATATTCCTGTTCAAGTTTGTACTCATCTATTGCTGATTCCACAATTTGTAATAAGGCTTCATTGTATGTACGCATACGAAACTTAAGAAATGATTCAAATGAAAATGAAATTGGAATCTCTAGAAAATCATGGATTGCTTCTGCTATAAGTTGTTTGCGTGGAACAACCTCCTGAACCAATGGTATATCAGGATTATTCCCATCCATTAATGCTTTCGCAATCTCTAAGATTTGTTTTTTCTCCTCGTAATCTGTGAAATAAAAGAGGTTTTCAATATAATCCAATATCCAACTGTCTTCTTTATTGTTAATAATAAATTCTGTCATCACAGGAACAAACACAACCTGTACAACATATTGTGTTTGTTCTGATATGAAAACAGATACCACATTTTCTTCATTTACAACATCTATGTAATCTATAGAAAGAGCTTTTGCCTTCACAAGTAAGCCCTTGTACATTTTTTGTGCATCTGTCATTTCTAAAAAGTGCATTTCAATCAAGCTAGTCCCCCCCTAATAACCAATACCAGTATCCTGTTACATGTATATGGGGAATGGGACGACTTTAGAATAAAAAAAAGACTACCTCAAAAATGAGATAGTCATACAAATTAATAACGTCGATTATCACCAGTAAGCTTTACTGGTTTTGCTAAATATTTGATTCGTTCCATTATCCGGAGTGCTTTCATTTTTTCCTCTTCTCCGCGTTGAGAATAAGTGAGGTGATGTTCAAGTCCTTTGAAATCAAAATTTGAAGTAAAGAAGGTTGGTAAGTTTTCAAGCATACGATATTGTAAAATACTACCGAGTATTTCATCTCTCGCCCAACTTGACATGGCTTCAGCACCAATATCATCTAGCATCAGAACTGGAACTTCTTTAACCGCATCAACTTTTGAGTTAAGGGTTTGATCCTGCAAGGAGCCCTTTATTTCCCTCATAAACTCTGGGACATATACAAGCATAGATGCCACCTTCTTACGAGCAAGACCATTTGCTAATGCTCCTAAAAAATAAGTTTTTCCAATCCCAAACGACCCGTATAAATATAATCCTTGCATTCTTTTGCCTGGTTCATACGTATCTAAAAATTCTTGAATTAATAAAATTGCATCAGAACGACCTTCGTCAAAATCCAAGGATTCAAGGGATGCTTCGAGAATATCTTTTGGTACATACATACTTTTAATTAATGATTTATACTTAACCTGTTCATCGTACATAACCTTTTTGGGACATCTTTCATAACTTACATCAATAGCATTTCCTTTAAGCTCTAGATGAGGATGATATCCCTGTAACATGTTTTTACATGTTTCAAGGCTTTCACATTTATTACAATCTTTGCTTTGATTAATGTACTCATACAGTTTAACAAGACTTCGATTAATTGTATCATTCGTAATTTGGTCTTGATGATCATCAATAAAATTTCTTATTTCAGTATGATTTAATACTTCATGTTTGATTTGTTCATATCGCTGCTGAAAGCCAGTATGATTCGAAAGTTTTTTTAGAGAATCCTGAATTGGTTTCACGTCCTCACCCCCATCTTATTTATTATTCTTTTTTAATCTCTCTTCAAATAAGCGCTTCTTTTCTTCGAACGAAGAATCTTGCGTTTTTTCCTTTTTCGGAGCTTGAACCTGTGTTCCTTCTTCATCTTGTTTTAACCAATCAGGGAGTAATTCTTTACGGATTGGTTGTCGTTTATATTTGGTAGCTTTTTTGTCAGCGTTCCAATTATGCTTTTTCGCAGTTTCCATTGCATCCTTTACTGTCTTGATATCTAATCTTGCCCAGTTGCTAGCAATGGTTTCAACATAGGACTTTGTAAGTCTCATATCTGATTTTAACATGACATAATATAACAGTACATTCACAACACCTGGAAGAAGGTTTTGTCTAAACATTACATCTTCAATGATTTTCAATTCAGAAACAGAGGGCTGAGCTCCTCCAGACACATCGATCAAAAACTCTTTAGGTGAGATACGTTCAAGTTTTTGAATTAACTCTTCTTCCTTGGTTTGCGGGACTTTAGTTACCATTGTTTGGTTCGGCAAAGGTTGTATTCTTTCAGTTAAACTAGGTAATTCATTGCCTGTTTCAAATTGATACCAATCCCTCGATGCCTTTCTCAATTGTTCAATATCAATTTTTTCATTTGGGTCAAGAGCACTCATAACAATTCCTTGCATTTCAACGGGATTGATTCCATATAAAAAAGAAAGCTTTGTAATCGCTTCTTTCACTTTCGGAGTAATTGACTTCTTCGGTATCATTACTTCTGAAATACCTGCAAAAAACAATTCAAAATCAAAGCTCTCATTTTCAATGAGAAGCTTTTTCTCTTGGCTCCGATCCATGAATTCTGTATTTTGTTCACGCTCAAGATTACTGTTCATTTCATCCCCAATGGTCGAAATCATTTGTGAGACATTAACAGAAGCAAAAACCTCGTTGAATGCTTTCGTAATTGGTTTATAAGAATCTAAATCTGCTTCATTATCAGAAAAGAACTGCTTGAGTTTGAAAAACTTGCTTTTTCCAAGTCGATTATATAAATAGACATTAAGCACACCATCTGTAAAAAAAGCTCTAGGTGAGAGTGGTGCCTGCAGTTCATAAATATAGCTCCTCAAATCACCGTCCGACTTTACAAATGTCTTTAGAAGACCTATCCCCTCAAGCTTTAGGCGTTCCTGATAAATATCCTTTAGGTTCGTTTGAAGAAGTGCCATTAGACTATAGTGGCTACTTTCCTCACTCCAAAGCCGATTTTGCTCTAATTCACTCCATAAAGTCATATATAGACTGAAGGCTTTCATTCCAATTAGAGGCTGGTATAGCAATGATACAATTTTTCGGTCATAATCATGCAATAGATCTGCTGCATGCACAATATAACGATCTACTGGTACGATCTCCTTCCAATGCTCCATTTCATCAAGGCCTTCCATTTTTTATAAATAGTTGAAAAAAAGAGCTTAAAAAGTTTCTAAGCCCTTTAACGTTCTCTTTTAATTAAGTCTTTTAGTTCGTCGATAAATACGTTTATATCTTTAAATTGACGATAAACAGAAGCAAAACGGACATATGCTACTTCATCCACTTTTGCTAAATGATTCATCACATACTCACCAATAATATCACTTTTTACCTCTGCAATTCCTTGGCTGCGCAATTCCTTTTCAACTTGATGAGTAATATCCTCAAGTTGTTTTAAGGAGACCGGCCGTTTTTCACATGCTTTTATAAGACCACGAAGCATTTTTTCTCGGCTGAATTCTTCGCGTGTCCCTTCCTTCTTTACAACAATTAAAGGGATTTCTTCCACTTTTTCAAAAGTTGTAAAACGATATTGGCATTTTTCACATTCACGTCTTCTTCGGATTGAACGACTATCATCTACTGGACGCGAATCCAATACTCTAGTACCATTATGTTGGCAAGTAGGGCATCTCATTTTCGTAACTACTCCTTTCTTAGGAGATCTATATGTACTAATCTTATAAGAAAGATTTTTGTAGGACAAGGGGCATCCTCTTGTTTTTTAGGCATCTGCCTTTCCTATAAGTGGTAGTTCCTTATCTAAGTGTTGATATAATTTAGTAATTACTTTTCGACTGTATCCAAAATCGATTGGTAATAGCATTGTTTCTGTTGTAACTGCAAAATCAATAGCTGTTTCAAATGGTCTAACTGAAATGATGGTTGCAACAATGAAAGCTTTTCTTCCCTTTTTTAGTGAGATACTTAATTCACCGCGCTCTTCAGACACTGAATTAATGTGGTAACCATCTAAATTGTTAATTACTTTTTTTACCGCTTCAATTGCCTTTTTATTACTTGTTTTATAATAATGGCTTCTTAAAAGCTCGTCCGAGTGTTTGTCTCTCGTTTCACTGTGATTCGAAAAAAACGTTTGCAACCCCATCTATTCCACTCCCTTTTTATTCTATATATTAGTATGATGTTTTCGTAATGTAAAAAAAGAGGTGTAGTTTATACACCTCTTACTATTGTAGTTGATTCGTATTTATTTTTAAAGTACTTTTACTTGCGCTGGTTTAACTTGTACAGGGCCCATACCACGTGGAAGTTCAATATTTTCACGTGTTTGTGCACCAAGTGCTTCTGCAATATGGTCTGCAGCAATGTTCGGATCTAAGTCTCCACAGGTGTAAACATCAATACTTGCGTATCCATGTTCAGGAAAGCTGTGAATTGTTAGATGAGATTCCGAAATGATAACAACACCACTTACTCCTTGTGGAGCAAATTTGTGAAATGCTACCTCACGAATTTCTGCACCTGACTTTAGTGCCGCTTGAACAAATGTTTCTTCAATAAACTGCATATTGTTTAACTTTTCAAAATCGCAACCCCATAATTCAGAGATTACATGACGTCCCATAGTTTCCATAATTCAGTTGTTCCCCCTCTAAACTTTAATTTCGGGTGAGTTCTTCGCGTAAAGCAAGAGCATAACTACCACGGGGGAAAGTTAGTCCAGAGAGGTCCTAACCCTTTAAGTAGCTACAAAAGCATAAGCTTTTAAGAAGTTCACGAAATCTAGTATACTTTGTTTATATATATTTAGCAACCGAATTTTTAAAAATAATAATAACCTTCCCGTACATTAGGAAGGTTAACCAAAATCAAACCCTATTTAGCAATTCTACTCTCTTTAAGTAGGACTGTACTGAACAGAATTAGCCTACTTTTGCCTCTGTTTTTTGAACGATTATTGCTCCAACATATTTCACCAAATCTACAACTCTACAAGAATATCCCCATTCATTATCATACCATGCTAAAACCTTGACTTTACGATCACCAATGACCATCGTCGATAAACCATCTACAATTGATGAATGTGGATTTGTATTAAAGTCAATAGAAACTAATGGTTCGGTTGTGAAATCTATGATTCCTTTTAAAGGCCCCATCGAAGCTGTAATGAATGCCTCATTGATCTCCTCTATTGTAACATCTCGTTCTACATCTACTACTAAATCAATTAATGACACATTCGGAGTTGGGACACGTAAAGCCATTCCATGTAATTTCCCTTTCAGCTCGGGTAATACAAGTGACAATGCTTTTGCTGCACCTGTTGATGTGGGAATGATGGATTGAGCACAAGCCCTAGCTCTTCGTAAGTCTTTATGTGGATTATCAATATTTTTTTGGTCGTTTGTATACGCATGAACAGTCGTCATTAAGCCGTTTACAATTCCGAATTGCTCATTTATCACTTTCGCAATGGGTGCTAAACAGTTTGTCGTGCAAGAAGCATTTGAGATAATGGCATGTTTCTCATGATCGTATTTATCTTCATTAACACCCATTACGATGGTTATATCCTCATCCTTACCAGGTGCAGTTAAGATAACCTTTTTTGCACCTGCTTGCACATGTAGATTTGCTTTCTCCTTTGAATTGAATTTACCTGTTGCCTCAATCACAATATCTATATTTAATTCTTTCCAAGGTAACTCTAAAGGATTACGGGAACTAAGAAGTTGAACGCGCCTTCCATTCACCATTAATGAGTCATCCTGTGGAATGACTACCGCATCGAACTTCCCATGGTTGGTATCGTATTTTAGTAGATGTGCTAGCGTCTCTGCAGGGTAACTTGCATTAATTGCAATAACTTCAAATGAATCATCCATAATTGCTTTTCTAAATACCATTCTTCCAATACGGCCAAATCCATTGATTGCGATTCTTGGCTTCATCAAATAACCCCTCCACAATATATGTTATACTCAACGCCACTGTTTTCTATAATCAGTATAGCACATTTAGTTCAGTATGTAACACTTTTATTTTAAAATGGTTATTTATACATCTTTTGAAGTAGACTTTTAGCTGTATAGGATTCTGAACATGAAAAAAAGGCATCTCACATTTGAGATACCTTGTTTGTCATCCTAGTTGAATTCCCCATTTTTCACACACTTCTTGTAATTGTTTCCTGGTATCCTCAATAGTACCATTATTATCAACGACAGCATCCGCAAGTGTAACTTTCTCGTTAAGCGGCATTTGTGATTTGATTCTTGCTTCGGCATCCTCCTTGTTAAGGCGATTCCTACTCATAAGGCGAGATAATTGTGTTTCATAATTGACATATACCAGAAGTGTTTTATCAACCAAAGAGGTTAATTTGCTTTCAAACAACAATGGAATATCCATAATAATTAGATCTTCTCCATTAAGCTCATGCTCTTCCTTTTCCTTTAGCATCTGTTTTCGAACAGCAGGATGTACAATCGAGTTCAATAATAATCGTTTTTCCTCACTAAAAAATACAACCGAACCTAACTTAGGTCGGTCAATTGTTTTATCAGGTAATAAAATGTCTTCTCCAAAAGATTGAACGATTTGTTTGTACGCTTCTTCCCCTACCTCAACAACTTTACGTGCAATAACGTCTGCATCTATGATTACAATTCCCGCTTCGTTAAACATTTGTGATACTGTGCTTTTTCCACTTGCGATTCCACCTGTTAATCCTATAGTTAATGACACGTATTTACTCCCCTTATTAAAATTTCCATATTCCAATTAGAATTAGTAAGATTCCTGGTAAGAATGAAAATCGTTGAATCCATTTTTTCTTTGAAAAGACAGCACCACTTTTGATCCCTGTATAGACAAATAGTGAGCTCATCAACGCAACCATCAGCGCCATTACAAATGGTGAATAGCCTAATAAAGCAGCTCCGATACCGGCTCCAAAAGCATCTAGGGATAATGCAAGCCCTAATAAGAATGCCTCCATACCAGTAATTGTTCCAGACTTATCCAGGTCGGCAACCATTGGTTTTTTTAAAATATTTATAACAAGTCCAAGTGATTTTATCTCGACTTTCACTAACACCTTTTCCTCATTTTGTTCAGTTGCTTGTTGTGATGGACGAAAAAACTGGTACAGTACCCAGGCACCAATTAATACGAGAATGATACCACCAAGCCTGTCTGCGATTATCGGTGATACAAATAGTGAGATTGATTTTCCTAAACCCATAGCAGCTGCCATAGTTACAGCCGAGCAGCATGCAATTGTAATGATTGATTTAAATGGTAATTTCATTTTTCTCATACCATATGTGAAACCTACGCTAAAACTATCCAAGCTTACTGCAAATGCTAATAAAATGAGTGTAGCGAATTGGGACATCTCATAGAGTCTCCTTCCTATCATTATAAGATAAGTATATGGAGGGAGCCCATTTGATGTGAAATGTCCCGTAAGGAGAAAAATGCCGAATTAAATAATGAACTTCAACTAACTACCTAAACGTCTGATGTCAAACGTCGAAGTCACCACACTTGAGAAAGTTCGGCTTGCTTCTCCTCCCTTTCCTTTATTTTGTTTTCTTTTTATATTTTTGACATTTAGGGCAGTAGTGGGTACCTCTTCCTCCAACTACTGTCTTTTCAATTTCTGTTCCACACTTTTGACAGGCACTTCCGTTTTGTCCATAAACGAATAACTGGAGCTGAAACATCCCGATATCTCCTTGTGTATTCACATAGGAGCGGATTGTGCTTCCACCTTTATCAACAGCTTCACTCAACGTTTGAATGATTTCTTGATGAAGTAACTTTATTTCTTTTTTAGTTAGGGAATTTGCTTCTCGTTCAGGGTAGATCCCAGCTCTAAATAATGCCTCATCAACATAAATATTTCCAAGCCCTACAACATTTGTTTGATCAAGTAGAGCTACCTTAATTTTACGATTTGTCTTGCTTAGTTTATCTTCTAAATACTTCAATGTGAATTCAGCGGAAAATGGTTCTGGTCCCAACTGAGAGAGCGGGAGGCTATCCTCTTCTTCCCCACTCTTGAATAAATGCATTGTACCGAATTTCCTAACATCACGATACCGCAATTCTGTTCCATCTGTAAATGTAAATAAGACATGAGTGTGTTTGTCATAAGGTTCTTCTTTATCGTAGAGGCCATACCTGCCCTCCATACGTAAATGCGAAACCATTACATAATCATCTAGCCTAAATTTTAGGAACTTCCCTCTTCTGTCAACATCATAAATGGTTTGACCTCGTAAAGCATCGCAGAACTGTTCTGGCTCTTCTGGCTTTTTAATAATTTTGGGCCATAATACCGTTACTTTTTCAATGTTTTTCCCTTTCACAAGCTGTATTAATGTTCGTCTAACGGTTTCAACCTCTGGTAATTCAGGCATACGATCCCCTCCTTACTCCATTACTTTGCATCATACCAAGTTTTACCGTATTCATAATCGACCTTTAACGGTACTTTTAAGGAAATCGCATTTTCCATTACTTCTGGTACGATTTTTTTCAGGATCTCTATTTCTTCTTCCGGTGCTTCGAATATTAATTCGTCATGGACTTGTAGTAGTAATTTTGTTTGCAATTTTTCAGCATTTAATCTTTCAGCCATGTCGATCATTGCTTTTTTAATTATGTCGGCAGCACTACCTTGAATTGGAGTATTCATTGCTGTTCTTTCTGCAAAACTTCGGACATTAAAATTCCGAGCTGTAATCTCTGGGATGTAACGTCTTCTGTGTAAAAGGGTCGAAACATAACCCTTTTGTCTAGCATCCTCCACAATTTCTTCCATATATTCCTTAACACCAGGGAAGCTTGCAAAATAACGTTCAATAAAGTGACCTGCTTCTTTCCTAGTGATTCCAAGATTTTGCGACAATCCAAAATCACTAATTCCATACACAATCCCAAAGTTAACAGCCTTTGCTTGACGACGCATATTAGAGGTTACCTCTTCTTCATTTACATGAAACACATCCATAGCGGTCTTCGTATGAATGTCTAAATCATTTGTAAACGCATCGATTAGATTTTCGTCATTAGCAATATGAGCTAATACCCTTAGTTCGATTTGGGAATAATCTGCAGCAAATATATACCATTCCTTATTTGAAGGGACAAAGGCTTGTCTAATTTTTCTTCCTTCTTCCAAACGGATTGGAATGTTCTGCAGATTCGGATCTGTCGAGCTTAATCTTCCTGTTTGTGTTAATGCCTGTTGAAATCTGGTATGAACCTTGCAAGTATCTTCATGAACAACCTTTAATAAGCCATCAATATAGGTCGATTGAAGTTTCCCAATTTGTCGGTAATGCAAGATGTATTCAATTATTTCGTGTTCCTTTGCCAGCTTTTCAAGGATATCCGCCGATGTTGAATAACCCGTTTTTGTTTTCTTATAAACAGTAAGTTGCAACTTTTCAAACAGGATAACGCCAAGTTGCTTAGGAGAGTTAATATTGAATTCCTCACCAGCAAGCTCATATATTTTTTGTTCAAGCTCCTGAAGATGTTCCTTTAATTCCTCCCCCATACTTTTTAGTCGGTCAACATCCACTGTTATTCCTAGAAATTCCATATCAGCTAGAATGAGTGACAGTGGCATTTCCAAATCTGTAAAAAGCTCAAATTGTTCGTTTTCATTTAGCTCTTGTATGAATAATTCCTTTAACTTCGTAAGGCTAACTGCCTTTCTCACTAGATGCTCTGAAAGATTCTCTTCATCAGGAATACTTTGTTTAGCTCCTTTTCCATACACCGATTCATCTGATTTAACATCCGTAATCCCTTTTCCTTTTGCAATAGCGGCAATATCCCCAGTTGAATCAGATGGATTTAAGATATAGGAAGCAATTAAACAATCAAAATCAATTCCTTGCAAATCGATTCCTTTCCATTTCAAAGCAACAATTGATTTTTTTGCGTCAAAAACGGTTTTCTTTTTTTCTTTGTCCTGAGCCCATTCTTGAAATGCCTTAGATTCAAGAGCTAGTTTTGTCGAGATATAAAAATTTCCCTTCTCATTTGAAAGTGCAATTCCTTGAATATCAGCTTTATGATAAGATTCCTCAAGAACTTCTACAATTAAAGAGGTATCTGTCGCTAGCATTTCTTCCTTAATTTCATTTACAACTTGATAAGATATTTCTTCTAATGGCTTATCTTCGTTTTGCTGATTACCTTCAATTTTGTCGAGTAAGGAATTAAATCCGAGCTCCTTATACAGTTTGATTAGTTGATCACCATCATATCCCTTGTATTCTAGTTCTGAAATCTTAATTTCTACAGGAGCTTCGCGGTAGATGGTTGCAAGTTCCTTACTCATGATAGCTTGATCCTTGTGTTCTTCAAGTTTTTCTTTTAGTTTTTTCCCGCTAACCTTATCGATAGAATTTAATAGCTCCTCTAATGTATTAAACTCCTGCAACAGCTTGAGTGCTGTTTTTTCACCAACTCCAGGGACACCTGGTATATTATCAGAGTTATCTCCCATTAAACCCTTCATATCAATAATCCGCTCAGGCGGAATTCCGTACTTCTCTTGAATAAATTCAGGAGTATATGAATCTACATCTGTTATCCCTTTTTTTGTAATATCGACTGTGACTTTTTCGGAAGCGAGCTGTGTTAAGTCCTTATCACCAGAAATGATTTTAACTTCAAAGCCTTCTTTTTCAGCCTGTAGGGATAAAGTTCCGATAATATCATCTGCTTCATAGTTTTCTAATTCATACCTGGCAACCTTATACGCATCGAGTAGCTCACGTAAGAACGGAAATTGTTCAGAAAGCTCTGGAGGCGTTTTTTGACGCCCTCCTTTATATTCACTAAAGGTACTATGTCTAAATGTCGTTTTCCCTGCATCAAAGGCTACTAATATATGTGAGGGCTTTTCTTGTTCTATAATTCGGTTCAAAATCATTGTAAACCCATAAATGGCATTTGTATGTACACCTTTATCATTATTAAGAAGCGGTAAGGCAAAAAATGCCCGATACGCGATACTATTTCCATCCACTAAGACAATCTTTTTATCCAAGAAAAATCCTTCCTTTCTAAAACAAAATTAGGACATTTCGTGCTACCCAACTAATTTTTTCATAAAAAATAGCCGTTATTTTCCTACTGTTCATTTTAGCATGACATGAACGTAAATGGAAAATAACGGCTACCTTACTTTTAATCAGTATATCCCATTAACAATCTAGCATATGGAGAGTCAGCTGGTAAAATAATAACTGTTTCCCCGTCAATAGTCGTTTTATAGGATTCTAATGTACGGAATAAATTATAGAATTCTGGGTCTTTTGAGAAGGCTTCGTTATAGATACGAGCTGCTTCTCCTTCCCCTTCACTTCGAATTACTTCTGCATCAGCTTGCGCCTTTGCAATAACTTCTTTTACTTCTCTATCTGTTTCAGCTTCAATTTCATTCTTTCTGGCATCCCCTCTAGAGAGGTAGTCTTGAGCTGTTGATTCACGTTCTGAAATCATTCTTGTAAAAACAGATTGTTCGTTTTCTTCCGGTAAATCTGTACGCTTCATTCGAATATCTGTTACAACAATACCATATTTATCTTCTTCAAGATTCTTATTCACAATTTCTGTAATACGGTCATTTAGGCTTCCACGTTCTGATTTCTCGTCATTAATAATTTCATCGTAATTCAAGTTACCGAGCTCTGTACGAATTGCTGAATAGACGAATTCATCAAGCTTTGCTTCTGCATTAACAACAGTTCTCGTTGTGGAAATCATTTGTTTTGGATCTTCAATGCGCCACAACGCATAGTTATCAACCATCATTCGTTTTTTATCTTTCGTATTGATCTCAGCTTGTTGTACATCATAAATCATTTGGTACTTTGGTAAAGTTTCTACTGATTGTATGAATGGTATTTTATATGAAAGACCAGGTTCTTCTACAATTCTCACAACCTCACCAAATTGTCGTATCACCTTGTATTCTCCTTCTCTAACAATAAAGAGATTCACGATCACAATCCCTATTAGGATGAGAACGATTAGGAGACCAATACCACCCTTTGTATATTTGCTAAATTTCGAGTTTCCTTTTTGTTCATTGAAGTCGACTACGTTTTCACTCATTGATTGCCACCCCCTTCAGTTTCTACAGGAGGAACCTGCGTTTGACTTCCAGCAGGACGAATCGGCAAGTATTTCATTGTATTACCGTCATCCTTCATGATGTAAATCTCTGTATTTGGTAAGACTTGATCCAGTGTTTCAAGTACAAGACGTTTTCTGGTAATATCAGGATTCTTAACGTATTCAGTATATAGTGCGTTAAAGGTAGCTACATCCCCACGAGCAATTTCGATACGAGCTGCTTTATCACCATTGGCACGTGAAATGAGTGCTGCTTTTTCACCTTCAGCTTCATTCATTTTTTGGTTTCGGTATTTAGTTGCTTCATTTATTTTGGTGTTCATTGTTTCACGGGCATCTGTTACGTTCGTAAATGCTTTACGAACCTCTTCATTCGGTAATTCAACATCCTGAAGTTTTACTGCAGTTACTGAAATACCGATGTCGTACTTTTCTAGAAGATGCGCTAGCAACTCTCTTACCTCAGCTTCAATCTCTGCTTTTCCTGATGTTAATGCATCATCGATTTTTGAACTTCCAATAATACTTCTTAAAGATGCAGATGTTGAATTATATAGGATTTGCTCAGGATCTTGCGAGTTAAATAAGAACTTCTCAGGATTTGTGATTTGCCATTGAACAACCATGTCTGCAAGAACAATATTTTCATCCCCGGTGATCATTTTCGTATCTTGTGGGACATCCGTGATCTGGCCATCCTTTTGGTCATATCCGAACTGTAAACTGTATGTTGTTTTAGGAAGCGTCTCCACATCCTGAATTGGCCATGGTAATTTGAAGTGAAGTCCTGGTTCTGTAATACCTTCATCTGCTTTTCCGAAGGTTAAAATAATTGCCTGTTCTGATTCATCAACTGTATACCATGATGTAAAACCAACTACACCTAATATCAGAACAAGCACACTAAGTCCAGCGATTGTGTATATTCGTTTCAAACTTATCATGCTTTCCCCCCTCAATTTATATCTACAATGTGTAATACGAATATATTTCAAAAAGGTTTCATTTTTATTAACAAAAAAGTGACAAGGACATCCTGTCCTTGTCAAAATAGTTTGGCCTCCAAAATGAAGGGGTTCTCATAATCATCATACGATTCGTATATTAAGGGAATATGTTTCCAATGTTAATATTTTGTAAATAGGACATTTATGTAGACTATATATTCTTTTTTAATCGAATCGTAAATGTAGTTCCTTCCCCTACCTTACTACTTACCTGTACAGTTCCTTCATGTGCTTCTATAATATGTTTTACAATAGCAAGCCCTAATCCAGTCCCCCCAGAATTTCTACTTCTCGCTTTATCAACCCGATAAAATCTTTCGAAGATACGAGGTATCTCGTTTTCTTCAATTCCTATCCCCGTATCAGAAATTTCAATATGAATGATGTCGTCTAAAGCTGATGCTTCCACTGAAACCTTTGCCCCGTTAGGAGAATATGACAAACTATTGTTAACTACATTGATAAAGACTTGCTTTAATCTATCCAAATCCCCATCAATTTCTATCGTTTCATCACTTACAGAAAGTTCAAGTTGAATGTCTTTTTCAACCGCCTTCGATTTTAGTACTCGTAGGCTGTTTTCAAGTAGTTCCTTAACATTCACACGTGATAGATTGAGTGAGAAACCCTTATTCTCCATTTTTGACAAATTCAATAGATCTTGAATTAGCACTTGAAGGCGATCACTTTCATTTAGAATGATTGTTAAGAATTCTTGTAAAACTTCCCTCTCATTCATAGCACCATCTAACAAAGTCTCTGCAAAGCCTTTAATAGATGTAATCGGTGTACGTAGCTCGTGTGAAACATTTGCAACAAAGTCCTTCCGCATTTGTTCCAGTCTTTTCAACTCCGATATATCGTGAAAGACGAGAACAACACCTTTCCATTCGACATTCGCCCCAATGATAGGAGCACCGTACACTTCAAAATCCTTCTGTTCATTTCCAACAGAAAGGTGTATTTGTCTACGTAGTTTTCGCTCGGTCATGAATATTTCTTCAACCAAGCTTACGATTTCCTTGTGAGCAAATGCTTCATAATATAGCAAGCCCAGTAAGTCCTTTTGTTCAATTTTAAAAATCTCATTGATTGATCGATTGGAGATATTTATATAACCCTTACTATCGATAAATAAAAGGCCACTTCCCATATTCTCAATCAATGTATGTAATCGGTCATGCTGCATTTCATATGATTTGGTCATCTCTTCAATATTTCTAGCTACGATATTGATTGATTGCCCTAGTAATCCGGCAGTACTTACATAGTCTTCGTAAGTTCTTGCCCGATAATCACCCTTCGCAAGTTCATTGACTGCTTTAGTTGCTGCATCAATGGGTTTTGTATAGGTCGTTGTAATTCTCACGATTAGTGAAAGTATGATGATTAAAGCAATCGCTAAACATACAAAAAGGGCAATCCAGACCTGTTGCACCGTTTGTTCAACAGGGGTTTCATGAAGCGCACCATTCGTGATAAGACTGCTAATGAACTGCCCTAGCATAAATCCCATGCAAAGAAAAACAATAATAATTAAAATAATAATTGCAACCAGGAGCCTAGAATGAAATTTATTCATTTAGCTTTGGCTCCTCAAGCTTGTAGCCTAGTCCCCTAACTGTTTTAATAATAGCTGGTCTCTTTGAATCTTTTTCAATCTTCTCTCGCAAATGACTTATGTGCACATCAACGATTCTTGTATCACCAGCAAAATCATAATTCCAAACTGCACTTAAAAGTTGATCCCGAGTTAGAACTCTCCCTTTATTTTTCGCTAAATAAGCAAGAAGTTCAAACTCTTTTGGTGTTAAATCAAGAGCCTCTTCTTGATAATAAGCCTCGAAATTTTCAGGCAGTATCTGCAAAGGACCTATCGTTATATGCGGTGGTTTTGAAGGGTCATCTGAGCTCTCTTCCTTCTTGCTCGTTCTCCTTAATATTGCCTTCACTCGCGCTACAACTTCTCTAGGGCTAAATGGTTTTGTCATGTAATCGTCAGCCCCAAGTTCCAATCCTAATACCTTATCAAATTCATCGTCCTTAGCTGTTAACATTAAAATAGGGATATCTACCTTATTTTGACGTAGCTGTTTGCACACTTCGATCCCATCCAGCTTTGGCAGCATTAAGTCAAGGACAATTATCTGTGGTCTTTCTGCTAAGGCCTTCTCTAAGCCTTCCTCTCCATCCATTGCAGTTATAACCTCATAACCCGCTTGTTGTAAGTTATACTGTAGCAACGTAATAATTGAACGTTCATCTTCTACAACCAAAACTTGTTTCTTCATCGACTTCCTCCATCAACAAAAAGATAAACCCCAACATATAATTCTCTCTCTCTATAAAGTCATTATAGAATAACATGCAAAGTCTTGCCACGATTAAACAAAAAAAGAGAGACGAGGCTCTCTAAAAGTTTTCCAATATTTTTCCTTCCATCGGAGTTATCCGATGAGGAGGACACACCAATAGCCTTCCTTCAATTGCCCGTGATTCGTCCTCATCAAAAGCTGTTACAGAAATTTCAACTGTATGATCATGGTAGTTTATTTTGGTTACCTCGAAAAGAAATTGCACAGTTGCATAGTGGTATAAAGGCAGTAAGAATTCGATATCTTGCTTTAAAATATGACTTCCTGGACCGGGTAAATACTTAGAAACTGCCGCTGTAATTATACCTGTCAGCATTACAGATGGAACAATCGGCTTCTTAAAAGGTGTCTGTGAAGCATAATCATGTTGAATATATAGTGGATTTGCATCATTTGTTAAGCCTAAATATAGAAGTAAGTCCTTATCTTCAATCTTTTCAGTAAGTGTTAATTTTTCACCTACCGACATTTCATCAATCTTTCTACCGAGCTTTCTCTTTTTCCCTAATAACATAAAAAAGGTGGCACCTCCAATTATTTTGAAGACGATTTTATTATTATGTACAAAAAATTCGGGGAAACCCCCGAATTTTCATGTGCACAAGGTGTGGATAAACAGCGCCTTGTGATTTTCTATTAGGCTAGGATATTCATGACGTTTTTAACGGAGTCAGCAGATTTTGTTAGTTCTGCTTTTTCTTGTTCTGTAAGTTCAAGTTCAATAATTTTTTCGATTCCATTTGCACCTAGAATCGTTGGTACACCAAGGTAGATTCCGCTGAATCCGTATTCACCTTCTAGATAGGCAATGGCAGGCAAAACACGACGTTGGTCTTTTAGTATTGCTTCTACCATCTCAACTAAGGAAGCAGCAGGTGCATAATAGGCACTTCCGTTTCCTAAAAGGTTCACAATTTCACCGCCACCTTTACGTGTGCGTTCAACTATGGCTTCTAAACGTTCTTTTGGAATTAAAGTTTCTAGTGGAATACCTCCTGCATAGGAGTATCGAACAAGTGGTACCATGTCATCACCATGACCCCCAAGGACAAATCCAGTGATATCTTTCACTGACAGATTTAACTCCTGGGCAATAAATGTACGGAATCGAGCAGTGTCTAGAACTCCTGACTGTCCAATCACACGATTCTTCGGGAAACCGGATTCCTTAAATACAGTATATGTCATAGCGTCAACTGGGTTGGTTAAAACAATGATATAGCTATTTGGAGAGTGTTTTGCAATTTCCTGGGCAACACTTTTCATGATCTTTTGGTTTGTTTGAACGAGATCATCTCGACTCATACCAGGTTTACGAGCAATTCCAGCAGTAATTACTACGATATCCGAATTCGCCGTATCCTCATAATTAGAGGTACCGGTAATGTTAGCATCAAAACCTTGGACAGGACTAGCTTCAAGCATATCAAGAGCTTTTCCTTTAGTAGGATTCTCCATTTGTGGGATATCAACCAAAACGACGTCTCCTAGTTCCTTTTGAGCAAGCAGAAAAGCTGTTGTTGCACCAGTAAAACCACTACCAATTACAGAGATTTTCTTCCGTTTAAATTGACTCATTATTTATCCTCCTAACATATACAAGTAACTACCCTAATAGGGTAGTTACTTGTGTCTATGATTAGCCTAAGTTTTTGATTAGTTCATCAGCAAACTCTGAACATTTAACTTCTGTAGCACCGTCCATTAGACGCGCAAAGTCATACGTTACAACCTTTGATTCAATTGTTTTTTCCATTGAATTCATGATTAGAGTTGCTGCCTCGTTCCAACCAAGGTGTTCAAGCATTAACACTCCTGATAATAATACAGAGGATGGGTTTACTTTATCTAAACCAGCATATTTAGGTGCAGTTCCATGTGTTGCTTCGAAAATCGCATGTCCAGTTTCATAGTTAATGTTAGCTCCTGGAGCAATTCCGATTCCACCAACTTGTGCAGCTAGAGCATCAGAAATGTAGTCTCCGTTTAAGTTCATAGTAGCCACAACATCGAACTCACGTGGACGAGTTAAAATTTGTTGTAAGAAGATATCAGCAATAGAATCTTTTACAATGATTTTACCTGCTGCTTCAGCATCTGCTTGAGCTTTATTAGCTGCATCTTTACCTTGTTCTTCTACGATACGGTCGTATTGAGCCCAAGTAAATACTTTATCTCCAAACTCTTCTTCAGCAAGCTCGTAGCCCCAGTTCTTGAAAGCTCCTTCTGTAAACTTCATGATGTTACCTTTATGAACAAGCGTTACAGACTTACGCCCTTGCTCAATCGCATAGTTAATTGCAGCACGTACTAAACGTTTTGTTCCTTCTTCAGAAACAGGCTTAATACCGATACCAGAAGTTTCCGGGAAGCGGATTTTATTAACACCTAGTTCATTTTGTAGGAAGCTAATTAACTTTTGAACTCCTTCAGAGCCTTTTGCATATTCAATACCTGCATAAATATCTTCAGTATTTTCACGGAAGATAACCATATCTGTATCTTCAGGACGTTTAACTGGTGAAGGTACACCTGTAAAGTAACGAACTGGGCGAAGACAAGTAAATAAATCTAGTTCTTGACGTAATGCAACGTTCAATGAACGGATCCCACCACCAACTGGTGTAGTTAGAGGTCCTTTAATTGCAATTATGTATTCACGTATAACATCTAGTGTTTCTTCCGGTAACCATTCGCCAGTTTGATTAAATGCTTTTTCACCAGCTAATACTTCTTTCCAAACAATTGATTTTTCACCGTTGTATGCTTTTTCAACAGCCGCTTCTAATACTCTAGACGCCGCAGCCCAAATATCTGGACCTGTTCCGTCACCTTCAATATATGGAATAATTGGATTGTTTGGTACGTTTAGTACACTATTTGATACTGTAATTTTTTCTCCTGCCACTAGTATTACCTCCTAATATTTATAAAAAGTACTTCAAGAGAAGTTTCTCTTGAAATACTTCTCTATTTTACTATTTATTGTTAGATTATCCAATGAACCTTAGCAAATTTGTGGATAGATTTTCGAATCTTCTTCGGAAGACTACCATCAAATTAACCTTTCGGGTCTATTGAATAAACTTAACCTCTTTGTTCAATTGGTACGTATTTTTGCATTCCAGGTCCAGTGTATTCGGCACGCGGACGAATTAAACGGTTGTTGTCATATTGCTCAAGAATATGAGCTAACCAACCTGAAACACGGCTTACTGCAAAGATTGGTGTAAATAAATCATGGTCAATACCTAAGCTATGGTATACAGATGCTGAGTAGAAGTCAACATTCGGTGGTAATGGTTTTGCACTCGTTACAATTTCCTCAACTTTTGTTGACATCTCATACCATTTAGGTTCACCAGTAATTGATGTTAATTTTTGAGACATATCTTTTAAATGTTTTGCACGTGGATCACCTTTGCGGTAAACTCTATGCCCAAATCCCATAATTTTTTCTTTATTTGCTAATTTTGTATTGATGTAGGATTCGGCGTTTTCAACCTCACCAATTTCAGAAAGCATCTTCATAACCGCTTCATTTGCACCACCGTGAAGTGGACCCTTTAACGCTCCGATTGCAGCAGTTACACCTGAATAAACATCAGATAGAGTGGCTACACACACGCGAGCAGTAAACGTTGATGCATTAAGTTCATGATCAGCATGAAGTACTAATGCTTTATTGAATGCCTCTTCCGCAATCTCACTTGGCTCTTGACCAGTAAGCATATATAAGAAGTTACCAGCAAAGCTAAGGTCGGTACGTGGAGCAACCGGTTCTAATCCTTTGCGGACACGAGAAAAAGCGGTAACAATTGTTGGTATTTTTGCTTGAAGACGTATTGCCTTACGATAATTAGCCTCTGGATCCATTACATCTGCTTCATCATCATATAAGCCTAAAAGTGAAACAGCTGAGCGTAGTGCCCCCATTGGATGGACCTTATCAATTGGGTAAGTTTTGAAATGATTTAGTACTTCTTGAGGTAGATCTGCATTTTCAGCAAGCTGCTTTTTTAATTCAGCTAACTCCTCATTATTTGGAAGTTTGCGATGCCATAATAAGTAGATTACTTCTTCAAAACTAGCTTTTTCTGCTAAATCATCAATATTGAATCCTGCATACGTTAAAGTATCGTCAATAATTGAGCTGATTGAAGACGTAGTTGCTACAATTCCTTCAAGTCCCTTTGTTGCTGTCATATGACCCTCTCCTTTATTCATATTCCCCTACCCTCATCTTGGAGGTAAAATGAGCGCTTGCTCAAAAAGAAAACATCTGTGCCTATATTGTAGTACGAATTAGGCACCTAATATTTATAAAGTAAATGCTTTCATTTTTGAATAAAGCACTCAGAGCCACGAATATCAATATAATATTGTGACAATACAAATTTTTCATGCAAGTGAAAATGAAAAATATGTAGTATTAAAATATCTTCCGACTCTATTATAATAAACAATCAGACTTTTGTGAATTAAAAGAGACGAATTCCCAATAAATTATTATTATACAAAAACAAATCTCTATTAGGTTATCGTATTTTTATTAATAGAGCCACCTTTTTCACATTGTAAAATATCAAATTTTCACTCACTCATAAGGTATATTACCACAAATTTATTTTTTTCTCCATAATTGGAAACTTTATTCTCGTTTCTTCGTAATACTTTTAAAGTCTTCCAAGAGATTGTAAAATAAAATAGGAAAGAGATACCTAGGGAGGAAAAAGTTTGAATATTAACTACGTTTACAGTTTTCTTCGTTTTCTATTAGTTATTGCATCTGTAGTCATTGGAATTGTATTGTTTTATTTTCTTTTCAAACTTACATATCCATTTATCTTTGCTCTACTAATAGCCTTTCTAATGAACCCTCTAGTCAACTTTTTAGAGCGCAAGGGAAGGTTGCCTCGTGGTCTATCAGTATTTTTAGGAATCTTCATCGTGTTTGGGGTTATTATGGGACTCCTTACATTACTAATTGCCGAGATTATTTCTGGGGCTAATTACTTAGCAAAAGAAGTACCACAGCATTTTGAAAATCTCGTTGTTTATTTTGAGAATCTTATTGTTGGCCAAATCATCCCTTTATACGAAAGATTAACCAGTATGTTTGACAATTTAGATCAAGGACAACAACAAACGATTATGGACAATATCAGCAATGTTGGTACAACTATCGCTACTAATGTTGGGGAATTCATCAAAACGTTTTTAGAAAATATTCCTAAGTTTCTAGGTTGGTTACCAAATGCGGCCACTGTGATTGTTTTTTCTTTATTAGCTACGTTTTTTATTAGTAAAGACTGGAATAAATTTGTCATAATGGGGCGACGATTTATCCCTGTCAAAGCGAGGACAAGTGGAAAATCCGTATTCGCGGAATTGAAAAAGGCATTATTTGGATTTATTAAAGCACAAGCAACATTGATTTCGATTACTGCAGGAATTGTGTTAGTTGGTTTATTAATTCTACGCGTTGATTATGCAATCACCATTGCACTGTTAATTGGGCTTGTCGATCTTCTTCCGTATTTAGGAACCGGACTAGTATTTGTACCTTGGATTATCTATTCTGCTTTTAGCGGTAATATACCACTAGCAATCGGGCTTGGAGTTTTATACATTGTTGTGATTGTACAGCGCCAGGTAATGGAACCGAAGGTCATTTCTTCGAGTATTGGATTAGATCCATTGGCAACATTGGTATCACTCTTTGTCGGGTTTCAGTTATTCGGATTTATCGGCTTGCTAATAGGACCTGTTATATTAGTTATCATTAGAACCCTATATACTACGGGAGTTTTTCAGGAAGTTTGGGGATTTATTATTGGAGAAAATAAATAAATAAAATAAATAAAAGCCATTGTAGCAATGGCTTTTATTTTTGTATTACCAACGTCGTATCACAGTGAAATTTCCTCTATCTATTCTTCGTCTAATCCAATTTGCAATGACTGGTTTTACGTAATTACGTGTTGCTGGGATAAGAAGCAGTAAACCTGTTAGATCAGTAATATATCCTGGACTCAACAGTAGTACAGCACCTATAAGGATACAAATTCCATCTATTACTGCCTCACCTGGCACTTCCCCATAATTCATCTGTTGCCTAGCACGTTCGAGTGTTTCTATCCCTTGCTTTTTTGCAAGCCACGCCCCTAACACCCCTGTAAGAATAATCAATAGAAATGTAATTGGAATGCCAAGTGTCTTGCCTGAAAAAATAAGAACACTAATTTCTAAAGCCGGTACAATAATAATTAATGCAAGTAATAATCTCATATAATCCTCCTTTATGAAGGCTTTTCCTATATTATATGTTTTCTGCCTATAAAAGAGTAGTTTAAACTAAAAAAAAGAGAGAAGGTTACCCTTCTCTACGTCAATTATAGTACATTTGCATGTCCTTCGTATATCACACCACGAGCCGAATCAACGGTAATATCTTGTCCATCTTTTAAAAGTGTTGTTGCATTTTCTACACCAACAATTACCGGTATACCTATGCTTAATCCTACTACTGCAGCATGGCTAGTCAAGCCACCCTCTTCTGTGATTAATGCTGAAGCTTGTTCCACATACTTCACCATGTCTCGATCAGTTGCAGGTGTTACAAGGATGGCGCCATCATACATTTTTGCAGCTGCCTCCTCACTGCTATTTGCAACTACCACTTTACCAAAAGCTGACTTTCTTCCAATTCCTTGTCCATTAGTAATGGTGTTACCAACAACGTGAATCTTCATAATATTTGTAGTTCCACACTCACCAACTGGTACACCAGCTGTAATGACAACTAAATCGCCAGGTTTGATGATTCCAGTATTTAAAGCTACATCAACTGAGTTATCAAGCATTTCGTCTGTTGATTTTGCCACATCACCTGTTTGTGGGTATACTCCCCAAACTAATGAGAGTTTTCTAGTAGTTGATTCATTGGCAGTAACAGCTATAATCGGTGCCTTAGGACGATACTTTGAAATCATTCGTGCAGTATGCCCGCTCTCAGTCGGAGTCACGATAGCTGATGCATCTAAATTAAGAGCAGTATGAGCAACGGATTGACCAATTGCATCTGTAATAGTGATGCCAGAAATCTTACTGCGTTGAGATAAGATTTCACGGTGAACTAATGCTTCCTCAGCACGTGAAGCAATATTATGCATAGTTTGTACAGCTTCAACTGGGTAACTACCTGCAGCTGTTTCACCTGAAAGCATAATTGCATCAGTTCCATCAAAGATTGCATTGGCAACGTCACTAGCTTCAGCACGTGTTGGTCTAGGATTACGTTGCATTGAATCCAGCATTTGTGTAGCAGTAATTACTGGCTTACCTAGAGCATTACATTTTTTAATTAATTGTTTTTGCACTAGTGGTACTTCTTCTGCAGGAATTTCCACCCCTAGATCACCACGCGCAACCATTAATCCATCAGATACTTCAAGGATCTCGTCAATGTTGTCGACACCCTCTTGGTTTTCGATTTTAGGAATAATTTGAATTGCTTCACCATTATTTTCTTCTAATAACTCTCTAATTTCTAGTACGTCGGACGCACGACGAACGAAGGATGCTGCAATGTAATCGACATCCTGTTCGATACCGAACACAATATCTTTCGCATCTTTCTCAGTAATACCTGGTAAATTAACACTAACGCCTGGTACGTTAACACCTTTTTTGTTCTTTAATGTACCACTATTTAATACTTTTGTTAAAATTTCACGTTTTTGGTGGTTAATTTCTACTACATCTAACCCAATTAGACCATCGTCTAATAGAATTTTGGAACCCGGGTGAACATCATCAATTAGGCCTGGATATGTAATTGAGAATTTTTCTGGAGTACCAATTACCTCTTCCATTGAAACAACAATATTTGTACCCTCAACTAATTCAATTGCACCATTTTCCATTGTATGAGTACGGATTTCGGGTCCTTTTGTATCTAATAGTATCGCAATATTTTTACCAGTAATTTTTGCAGCTTCACGGATATTTGTGATACGTGCACCATGTTCTTCAAAATCACCATGTGAAAAATTTAATCTTGCTACATTCATCCCTGCATTAGCTAATGCAACTAACTTGTCTACAGTTTCACTAGCAGGTCCTATCGTACATACGATTTTTGCTTTTCTCATTTATATTTCCTCCTCTATAATCGCTATAGCGACTACCAACACTCCAATATAGAATTATACCTAAGTCTCGACTAAATTGATAGTTCTTGTGCTAGGTTATACATTTTCTGATCAATTGTATGTTTACGATCCAGAATCTCCATAATATCGTGGTCGACTAGTTGGTTTTGTTGAATACCAACAGCTCTACCACCTCTACCTTCAAGCAGTAGCTCGACAGCTTTTGCACCAAGACGGCTTGCCAACACTCGGTCAGTTGCTGTTGGTGAACCACCTCGTTGTATATGTCCTAAAACACTAACTCTTGTTTCAAAGTTTGTAGTTTCCTGAATCTTCTTACCTATTTCTACACCACTACCTACACCCTCAGCAACTACAATGATACTATGCTTTTTGCCTCGGTCATGACCTCGATTAAGCTTTGCTATAACTTCATTTATGTCGTAATTTTCTTCAGGAATGATAATTGTTTCTGCTCCACCAGCTAGGCCTGCCCATAATGCAAGGTCACCAGCATGTCTTCCCATGACTTCAATAACATATGTACGTTCATGTGAAGTAGCTGTATCCCTGATTTTATCAATGGCATCTATTACTGTATTTAAGGCTGTGTCAAATCCAATTGTAAAATCAGTGCCCGGTATATCGTTGTCGATTGTACCCGGTACACCTACACATGGGAACCCAAGTTCCGTTAATTTTTCTGCACCACGGTATGAACCGTCACCACCAATAACCACTAGACCTTCAATACCTAGCTTTTGCAACTGTTCAATCCCTTTTTTGCGGCCTTCTTCTGTTTTAAATTCCTCACAACGAGCAGTATACAGCATTGTGCCTCCACGGTGAATAATATCGCCAACAGAACCAATCTCTAATTTTCGGATTTGCCCACTAATTAAACCTGCATACCCTTGATAAACTCCATACACTTCTAGGTCATGAAAAATCGCTTTACGTACCACCGCACGGATCGCAGCATTCATGCCTGGTGAATCCCCACCACTAGTTAATACACCAATTCTTTTCATTTTTCCACCTCTATGTAAAAATAATAATGAACTATTCGAATATGATTAGTTTAAGCAAATAAACCATGGACTATTTGCCTATTGAATAGTTTTATTTCACTTGTACTATTTTCTCGCAATATGTATAAAATAACACTAATATATCAGTAAAACAACCAAGTTCTTCTACTAAATGAAGAAAAAATGTGAAATTATGTCGAATTCGAAAGAAATAAAGATTTATATCGAAGAGGGTATTTAACTAAAACGCACGGTACTGTGTATAGTATTCTCAAAATATATAGTAGTAAACAAAGGAAAACGTGCTCCACACAGCGTGTGAGATGCACGTCTATTTTTACTGAACCCCGATATACTCTTCTTCAGCAATACTAAATTGACCAATTTTTTTATATTTTTGATAACGTTGTTGAACTAATTCATCTTTGCTTAATTTTCGTAATTCTCTCAATGACTGAAGTAATACAGCATCAATAGAAGCTGCTTGTTCAGAGACGTCTTTGTGAGCGCCACCTTTTACCTCTGGTATTATTTCATCCACAATTCCAAGTTTTTTAAGGTCGGGTGCCGTAATTTTCATCGACTCAGCCGCTTTTTTTGCAAGTCCTGCATCTTTCCAAAGTAGAGCTGCAGCCCCTTCAGGCGAGATAACGGAATACGTTGAGTTTTCTAGCATATGCATGTGATTTCCTACACCCAATGCAAGAGCTCCCCCACTTCCACCTTCCCCAATGACGATACAAACCACTGGTACAGTTAAACTTGCCATTTCAAACAGATTTTTTGCGATTGCTTCGCTTTGACCACGTTCTTCTGCTGCTTTACCTGGATATGCACCTTTTGTATCAATGAAACAAATGATAGGTCTGTTAAACTTCTCAGCTTGCTTCATTAGACGAAGTGCCTTACGATATCCTTCAGGATGTGGCATACCAAAATTTCGTTTAATATTCTCCTTCGTATCTTTCCCACGCTGATGTCCAATTACCGTGACAGGTAAATCATGATACTTAGCAATACCACCAACGATGGCAGCATCGTCTCCATAATAGCGATCACCATGACATTCGAAGAAGTTGGTAAACACTCTTTCAATATAATCGAGTGTTGTGGGGCGTTCAGGATGGCGAGCAATTTGTACACGATCCCACGGTTTTAAGTGACTATAAATCTCTTTCTCGAGTTTTTGAAGTCTAGTTTCTAATTTTGATATTTCATCGGAAAGATCAACATTTGAGTCCTTCGTAAATTCCTTAAGCTCTGAAATTTTCTTCTTCAATTCTACAACCGGTTTCTCAAAATCTAGTTCGCCTACCAATTGACCGCACCCCCATTCACATGAATATCTACTATATTAGCTAGAGAATCCTTTAATTCATGACGGTGGATAACAGCATCCAGTTGGCCATGCTTTAATAGGAACTCTGCTGTTTGGAAATCCTCTGGGAGTTCCTCACGAATTGTCTGCTCAATAATCCTTCTACCAGCAAATCCAATTAGTGCACCTGGTTCTGCAAAATTAAAATCACCTAATGAAGCAAAACTTGCAGATACACCGCCAGTTGTTGGGTGTGTCATAACCGATATAATAAGACCACCCTGGTCACTGAAAAGTTTTAGAGCTGAGCTTGTTTTCGCCATTTGCATTAAGCTAAGCACGCCCTCCTGCATTCTTGCGCCACCTGAAGCTGTGAAAATAAGAAAAGGTACCTTTTCTTCCTTCGCCTTTTCAATCGCTCTCGTAATCTTTTCTCCTACTACAGAGCCCATACTTCCCATTCGGAAGCTTGAGTCCATAATTGCTAACACAATTCGGTTTCCTTCAATTGTTCCTTCACCAGTAACCACCGCTTCATTTATACCCGTTTTTTGGCGGTCCTTCTCTAGTTTTTCTAGATAATCAGGAAAACCTAACGGATTTTCAGAGACAATTGTTTTATCAAACTCAATAAAAGAACCTTCATCTAGTAAGCTCTCTATTCGCTCATAGGAAGTCATTTGATAATGGTAACCACAACTTATACAGACCTTATCGTTTTTCATTAATTCCTTTGTGTACATGATTTTTTTACAGTTTGGACATTTGCTCATAATTCCTTCTGGAACATCTTGTCTTGCTTGTTCAGAAGGAATTGATGCATATTTCTTCTTTTTTACAAAAAAGTCTTTTAACAAAAAGGAACCTCCTCACACATTTCAATAGATGGCTTTTTCGACTTAGTTTGATACTTATATCTGCACGGTTTTAGACAATAGTAGAGGAATATCTTCTATCTTCCTTCGTTGCCAAAAAAGCATGTACTTATACTTTACTGAATGTCTTGATTATTTTTTGTAGGAATATGTCACAAAAAGTACGACAAATTCCTACAAAGATAGTTTCACATTTATAGTTTTTCGTAAGCAGATAACGCTCTAGCCACATTTCGTACTTGTAATGCAGCAACTAACTCATCATAACCTTCTTTGTTTATTTCATGAGTATGTTCCTCATAAATAAACTTCACATATTCATTTAGTACAATCCAAATACGGAGCAGTAATCGATTTCCAGCTGCACCGACAATTGTATTTATAACATCCTCTGGGGCTATTTCATCCTTCATCTTATCCTGTAACTCTAATAGCATCTCATCCGTTATACGTTGACAGGCTAACTCAATACAGTTTTTTTCAAGAATAAACTTTGCCTCTAGAAGATCGTCCCGTGTTTTATCCCCTTGGATAATGAAGGTACCTAATAAATGAATCAATTGATGGTCTCCAAAATCCTTTAGAAAGGTGCCTTCACCTCGTCTGGTCTCGATTAGGCCTAATAATTCCAAGGACCTTAGGGCTTCCCTTACAGAGGAACGTCCCACATTAAGACGTTCTGAAAGTTCCCGCTCTGATGGAATTTTATCCCCAACGGAAAGTCCATCATCTTGAATGATGGACCTAATTTGTTTTACGATTTCAATGTAAACCTTTGAACTAGGTGATGTCACAGTATATCATCCAATCGGTTATTCGATAATTGCTAAACGTCTAGTTTTCTCAGCAACTTCTTCCGGATTTACGGTGATTCGGGCTACACCGGTTTCCATTGCTGCCTTGGCGACACTCGCTGCTACCGCAGGAGCGACACGTGGATCAAAAGGTGCAGGAATCACATATTCTGGGCTAAGATCTTCTGGAGCCACTAAAGATGCGATTGCTTCCACTGCTGCTATTTTCATTTGTTCATTAATGTGAGTTGCTCTAGCATCTAAAGCGCCTCTGAAAATTCCCGGGAACGCAAGGACGTTGTTAACTTGGTTTGGAAAATCAGATCTGCCTGTACCCACAACTTTCGCACCTGCTTTAAGTGCCACATCTGGCATGATTTCAGGATTAGGATTAGCCATTGCGAAAATAATGGGATCCTGATTCATGCTTTGGACCATTTCAGTTGTAAGAGCCCCTTCAACTGATACACCAATAAATACATCTGCGTCTTTGAGAGCATCTGCAAGTGTACCTTCGAGTCGATTACGGTTTGTATATTTAGCTACTTCTGCTTTTACGTTATTCATACCAAACGTACGACCATCATATATAGCCCCTCTTGAGTCACACATGATAATATCGCGAACGCCATAGCGATATAAAAGTTTGATAATCGCAATTCCAGCAGCACCTGCTCCATTTGCAACAACTTTTATTTCTGACATTTTCTTTCCAACAAGCTTTAATGCATTTACTAGTCCTGCCACTGTAACAATCGCGGTACCATGTTGATCGTCATGAAAGACAGGTATATTTGCTTCCTTTTTTAAACGTTCTTCAATGATAAAACAATTAGGAGCTGCAATATCCTCTAAGTTGACACCACCAAAGGTCGGCTCTAGTAATTTTACTGTTTCCACAATTTTGTCAACATCTGTAGTGTTTAAGCAAATTGGGAATGCATCCACTCCTGCAAAGCTTTTAAATAATACAGCTTTACCTTCCATAACAGGTAGGGCAGCTTCTGGGCCAATATTTCCTAAGCCTAGAACTGCTGTACCATCAGAAACTACAGCAACCATGTTCCCCTTCATTGTGTACTCATACACTTTGGACTTATCATCATATATTGCCTTACAAGGTTCTGCTACTCCTGGTGAGTACGCTAAACTTAAATCCTTTGCATTTCTTACTGGAATTTTTGATTTTGATTCAAGCTTTCCCTTGTGAATCTGATGAATATGTAGAGCCTCTTCTCTTAGAGTCATTTACTTTTCACTCCTTATTTTAAAGAAAACTTGGCACCTGTATAATTGGCGCCAGTTGTAGTCATAGAAATAGAAGTTATAAAACTCGTCCAAATTATTAACATAAAAACTAGTCATACAAAAATTCCCTATTTATCAAAAAAAGAAGTGGTCTGGCCACATCTCTTTTCTATTACAATATAACATATTTGCTGTTCCTGTAAAGGGTAATGTTAGTGTAGCACTACATTTTGCGGTCCCATTAGCCCCTTCAACTCGCTTAATAACTTCGTTGATGGATTCACCCAAAGTTCCTGTTGTAGCTGAATTGTTTTTTGTGTTTCCTCGTAATATAAAACAACCGGAGTCTCGCCAGAATATTGCTTTAATATCCTTTTTAGGTCTATAAGAGCCTGGTCAACTTGTTTGTTTTTTTCCATCCTCACAAAGAGTTTTTTTTCTTCTTGCATTTCTTCTTTATCAGGCATAACTTGCGCCTGGTTGATAATGAACTGTAATTGATTATTGCGATTGTCAATTTTACCTTTAAACAAAAGTAAAGCCTCATTTTTAAGGAGCTTACCAAACTGTGTATAGGTGCGTGGAAATGCAACTCCCTCTATTTCACCCGTTTCATCTCCAATGGTCACGAATGCCATCACTTCACCTTTTTTTGTACGAATCGTTCTCTCCTTTGTGATAAAACCACCAATCACCACATTTTGTTGTAGATATTGTGAGACTTCCGATATAGAAATGGCTCCATATTTCTTTAAAAAAGTAGAATACGAAGTGATTGGGTGACTTGATAGATAGAAGCCCAGCGCTTCCTTTTCAAACCGTAGTTTTTCCATTTCATTAAATGGGTCAACCTCGACGTATTTTGGTTTAAGTTCAAAATCATCTTCAAATAACATCTCAAATTGGTTTTCTTCATCCTTTGGACTAACAAGCTCGGCATGTTCTAGCGCAACATCTAGGGTTGCTAAAAGAGTCGCTCTATGTTCCCCAAATTCATCAAATGCCCCAGAACAAATTAACGCTTCTAACGTGCGGCGATTAATACTTCTCATTGATGTCCTCACACAAAAATCAAAAAGGTCTGTAAATGGCTTCGTTTTTCTCGTTTCGATAATCTCTCTTAGGGCTGCAACCCCAACACTTTTCACTCCTGCCAAGCTAAAGCGAATTGCCTTTTTTTCCACACTAAAAGGAAAATAGCTTTTATTAATTGATGGTGGTAAAATAGTCAGTCCCTTTTGTTTTGATTCACGAATATACTGTCCTAGTTTGTCATCATTGCCAATTACGCTAGTAAGTAATGCCGCCATAAAATAGAGAGGATAGTTTGCTTTTAAGTAGGCCAGCTGATAGGCAATCATACTATAGGCAACTGCATGACTTCGATTAAATCCATAGTTTGCAAACCTAACGATTAAATCATATATCTCATCCGCTGTTTTTTCGTTATATCCTTTATTTAAGCTACCTTGTACAAAATGCTCGCGTTCCTTATCAAGGACGTCTTTTTTCTTTTTACTTACAGCCCTTCTGAGTAAATCAGCCTCACCTAGACTAAACCCTGCCATTTTTGAAGCAATCTGCATGATTTGCTCTTGGTATACAATGACTCCATAGGTTTTCTCTAGAATTGGAATCAGGTCTGGATGTGGATATTGGACTGGTTCAGCATTATGTTTTCGGGCGATATATAATGGAATGTTCTCCATTGGACCTGGTCGATATAGTGCATTAACAGCAACGATATCCTCCAATTCACTTGGCTGTAGCCTTACAAGAACACTTCGCATTCCACTAGATTCAAGTTGGAAAACTCCGGTTGTATCACCCTTACCTAATAATGTAAACGTCTTTTGATCATCCAACGGAATCGCAGAGAAATCAATTTTCTTCCCGGTACTCCTCTTAATCAAAGACTGAATGTTATCGATAAGTGTTAAATTTCGCAGTCCAAGGAAATCCATTTTTAAAAGACCAACTTCTTCTAATATGTCCATTGGAAATTGTGTGAGATAAACTTCCCTATGGCCTTCTTGGATAGCAATTAAATCTGTTAACGGTTTTTCACTTATAACAACCCCAGCAGCATGTACTGAAGTATGTCTTGGAAGTCCTTCTATTTTTTTTGCTGTTTCAAAAATTTTACGTCCAATTTCGATATTCTCAATGTACTCTCGCAATCCTTTTGACTCTTCATACGCTTGTTGAAGTGTAATTCCGAGCTTACTAGGGACTTGCTTGGCTAGAAAATCTGCTTCCTTTGGAGATATCCCCATCACTCTACCTACATCACGTAGTGCAGCTCTAGCAGCCAATGTTCCAAATGTAATAATTTGAGCAACATGCAGTCTTCCGTATTTTTTTGAAACATATTCAATCATTTCATCCCGTCGGTTATCAGGGAAGTCAATATCGATATCAGGCATTGATATTCTTTCCGGGTTCAAAAACCGTTCAAATAATAATTGATGCTCTATCGGATCAACATCTGTAATATGAAGCACATATGCTACTAAAGAGCCTGCAGCTGAACCTCTTCCTGGACCTGATATGATCCCATTCTCATGTGCATATTTCATAAAATCCCATACTATTAAAAAGTAATCACTAAAATTCATCTTTTTAATAACATTAAGCTCATATTGCAACCGTTCAAGCTGTTCATTTGTAGGGTTCTGGTAACGTTCATGGAGACCCTCTATACAAACTCGAGATAAATAGTTCTCTGCTGATTCATTGTTTGGAACTGGGAATTTTGGTAACGCGAATTTCCCTAATTCAATCTCCACATTACATAGTCTCGCAATCTTTATTGAATTCTCAAGCACTTCGGGAACATCCGCAAATAGTTCAACCATTTGTGTTGGCGACTTGAGATAAAACTCCTTATTTGGTAGGGTAACCCTGTCATCATCCGATAGTTTAGTTCCATTCTTAATAGATAATAAACATTCATGTGCAAATGCATCATCCTGCTCTATGTATTGAACATTATTCGTTGCGACAATAGGTATCCCTAACTCTGCACCAATTTGAGTGAGCTTAGTGTTAATAGCTTCCTCCACAGCCAACCCATGGTTTTGAACAGCTAAATAAAAAGCGTCTTGTTCAAAAATCTGTTTATATGCATATGCACGCATTTTGGCATCTTCATAATTACCATCTCTTAGACATTGCTCAATGTCTCCGTCTCGACCTGGAGAAATACCAATTAAACCCTCACGATACTGAGCTAACCATCTTCGTGGAATTCCGTCCTTCGATCTAGTCTGTATAGCACTGCTTATTTTTAATAGATTTTGATATCCTTTGTTATTTTTAGCAAGTAAAACGACAGGGTATGCCACAATATCATCATGACTTTCTTCTGTTAAAACTGAAGCAGTCATACCAATAATCGGTCTTATTCCTTTCTTCTTACATTCTTTATAGAATGGGATTGCCCCATACATGACGTTTAAATCTGTTAATGCCAGCGCTCGAAAGCCGAGGATGCTCGCTTTTTCAACTAATGTTTCTACCTTTGCAGCACTTGATAATAGGCTATAGGCGCTTTGAACCTGAAGGTGAACAAAAGGCAATGAGATCACACCTTTTTTACTTTATTTTCGTTCTTATCGATATTTCAATTATAGTCCTATTTACGAAACAAGCAAAACAAAACTCATAGTTCGTATTGTTTGTCCATATACATGTATAAAATAGCTTCTTCAATTAATCAAATACAAAAAGAGGGTGTCCAAATGGAAGTAAAAGAGGCTTTTATGCCTGCATTTATTCATAGTTTCTTTATTGCCCTTGGGGTTCTATTAGGTGGTTCCCTAATCGGAGGGCTGGGTGCCTTTATTTCGGGTCAAGCACCATTGTCTGAAATCTACTCGGTTGCTAGTAAGCTGAAAATTTGGGCACTAGTTGCTGCGATTGGCGGAACATTTGATGCTTTTTACAGCTTTGAAAGAGGAATATTCCTTGGACAAACAAAAGATGTTTTCAAACAATTTCTACTGATTGTATCTGCTATGGGAGGGGCTCAATTCGGTTGGAGAATCATTGAGTGGTTTACTCAGGAGCATGTCTCTTAATGAGAGTCCCACCCTATCATGAAAAACCAGGTTGGCAACGATTCTTTGCGGGCGTTGTGGTTGGGGCCTTAATAAGCTGGTTTGTTTTTCTATTTCAGTTCGGCGTACTACAAGATAAACAAATTCAAAAAATATCAGAGCAGACAACAGAAATTAATGATCTCAAAAAAAGTAATGATATTCTAATTGAAGACTCCAAAAAGTTGAACGAAGCAAACAAGAACAAGCTAAAGATTCAAGACTTTGAAATTGTGTTTGCAAACCGCAAAAAAGTGAATTTAAGTTCTCTCGACTTGCACATTTTAAAAAGTGCCGTGACCGAGGACCTTAATTCCTTAATCGGGAAAGATATACAATCAGTCTCACAAAACAAAGAACTTTTGTTTAGGACAATTGAAAATAGACCTTACGAATTAGACGATAAAACCTATAAACTCAAAATATACACCGTTTTTTTTGATACTACTCTTGAGATTTCATTAAACATAGAGCTTGTCAATTAACAAAGCTTCCTTCCAAGGAGGCTTTTTTTGTCTTAAAAATTGTATTTTTTGTTACAAATCCGTTAAAGTTTTTAGAAAATTTTAAAAATATGTAGCATTATTAGGCGATAATGAAATAAAATAAAATAAAATAAAATAAAACGTATAAGGAGGGAAAATATGTATATTAACCGCAGGAAACTATTAAACGAAAAAATGTCTCGGATTAAGAATGGATACTCCGCTTACGCAGAATCCCCTGATATCGTAAATGCTTTAAAAAAAGAGATACAAGCGCTGAATCTTAATGTATTGGAGGAAGTAACCGATATGGGTTCATGGTTTATACCAGTGAAGGTAGAAAGTTAAATAAAGTCGCACACTGATGGAGCGACTTTATTTTTTTTATTTATTATTGCATACATGCTTAAGGTCAGTAATAACATTATCCACTTCTTGCCAAGAGTAGATGGTTGCCCCAGATGCAAGTGGATGCCCACCACCGTTGTATTTTTTAGCTACTTCGTTTATTACAGGTCCTTTAGAACGTAAACGAACTCGAATTTGATCCTTTTCTTCTACGAAAAACACCCACGTTTTGATGTTTTCAATGGTTCCCAAGTTACTTACAAGCTGGGATGCTTCTGAAGAGGTTACATTATATCTTTTCAGAATCTCGTCTGTTATTTCCATCCAAGCTACACCGTCTTCTGTTACTTTATAATTCTGGTAAACATAGCCGCTGAGACGCGCAACATTTTCTTTAGTTTTATATAAGTTCTCGTATACCTCAGGAAATATAAATCCGTATGCAATTAATTCTCCAGCATATGTAAATGTTTTTGGGTTTGTATTAGAAAATAAAAATCGACCAGTGTCTCCAACAATTCCAGCAAAGAGAAGTCTCGCAGCTTCCTTTGAAAGAGTAAGCCCTTGTTGTTTCCCTTGTAAGTATAGCTCATAAACCATCTCACTACAGGAGCTTGCATTCGTATCCACCCACAATAGGTCTCCATAAGGGTCTTCGTTTGGATGGTGATCAATTTTAATTAGTTTCTTACCAAGATGATATCGGTCATCAGATATACGGCCCTGATTTGCTGTATCGCAGACGATAACCAGTGCCTCTTTATATATCTCATCTTGTATTTGGTCCATTTCTTTTAAAAATAGTAAGGTAGGCTCATCCTCTCCCACGACATAAACGTTTTTTGTTGGAAATGAGGCTTTCAATATTTCTGCAAGTCCACATTGGGAACCGTAGGCGTCTGGGTCTGGACGAACATGACGATGAATGATAATGGTCTCGAATTCGGTAATTGTATCTAGAATAGGTTGAATCATAGGGTTTCTCCTTTATTAGTGGCTATTTGCAAAAAATGTTTATATATACCTTTGATTTCCGCTTCAGGCGGACACTTTCCGCGGGCATGGCCTCAGCCTCCTCAACAAGCAAACTTGTCTGCGGGGTCTTCACCTCATGCTATTCCCGCTGGAGTCGCCGCCTTACGCTTCAATCAACCAGGTCTGCACTATATAGCTAATAGAAACAATCTATTATATATGAACCTTATTCACGAAGTTTCCACATTCTATCTACTAGCATTTCGAATATGTTCTGAGTTACAATAGGTTTAGCAATCTAGAATTGGAGGCAACTTCATATGCAAATACTCGTTATGTTAATCATTTTTGCGCTAGTATTTTATTTTTATTATAAAACAAAATACTTCCGTTCAAGACGTCCAGCTGAAAAACAATGGCTTTCTGCCAAATCAAGTATAGCACTTGGACTATTTGTTGCACTTTTTGGTTTAAATACTTTTTTTGTTCATCCTTCAACAATATCCTATGTAATCGGGACGGTCCTTATAGTAGTTGGCGGAGGAAGTATTTGGGCAGGATTCCGTGCTTATAAGCATTATCTACCTTTCGTTATGAAGGAAGCAGAACAACAGGGGTAAAGAAAAAGGGACGCAGAAGCGTCTCTTTTTTTTTACTACCTATCTATCAGTTGCGCCATCATCATTGCTTTTCCAACAACAACCCCACCATTGAACACTTCTACATCAACCTTACCAAACCTTCTTCCAACCTCTAGTACCCTAGGATGAATCTCCATCATACTATCAATTTGTACAGGTTTCATGAAGTAAACAGTCATGTTCTCGATGACTAAATCACCTTTTTTAAAGGATTTCAACACCCTATTGGCTGCCTCAGTGACAATCGTTGTGAACACACCATAAGAAATGGTACCAAGATGATTAGTCATTTGTGGAGTTACCTCACATTGATAAATCGCCTCACCATCAGCAGATATATCAACTAATTGATTGGTGACAATATCATCTATCGTTTCTCCCACCTGTGGTTGACGACCTACCATCTGCAATGCTTTTAACACATCTTGACGGCTAATGATCCCTTGTAGTCGGTTAGATTGGTCAACAACAGGAAGCATTTCAATGCCTTCCCATACCATCATATGGGAGACTGATGCTACAGATGTTTTTCCATTCACTGTCATTGGACTTTTTGTCATTACCTTTTCAATGGATGTACTTGGGTTCTGTCCCATAATGTCCTTTGATGTTATCATCCCAATAACCTTTGATTGATTATCGATTACAGGGTATCGGCCATGACCAGTCTCAGCATTGAGTTCATACCACTTTTCAACTTTGTCGGAAAGGTGAAGGCTGACTGTCTCCGTTTCAGGCGTTAAAATATCCTCTACTAAAACAATCTCTTTTTTTATGAGTTGGTCGTAAATTGCACGGTTAATCATGGTGGCAACTGTAAAGGTATCGTAACTGCTCGAAATAATCGGTAACTGTAATTCATCCGCCAGCTTTTTCACATCCTCTTCTGTGTCAAAACCTCCCGTAATTAAAACAGCAGCTCCTGCATTTAATGCATATTCATGAGCCTTTGTCCGGTTCCCAACTATTAATAGATTCCCAGCACCTGTATAACGCATCATTGCTTCAAGCTTCATTGCACCGATTACAAATTTATTTAGTGTTTTATGTAGACCAGCTTTTCCACCCAGCACTTGTCCATCAACAATATTTACAACTTCAGCGAAGGTCAGCTTTTCAATATTTTCTTTCTTTTTGCGTTCAATCCGAATGGTTCCAACCCGTTCTATCGTACTTACATAGCCTTTGTTCTCCGCTTCCTTGATTGCACGATATGCAGTCCCCTCACTCACCTTCATTTCCTTTGCAATCTGCCGGACCGAAATTTTCTCACCAATCGGGAGTGTATCAATATATTGTAAAATTTGCTCATGCTTCGTCGCCAAGCTCTTCACCCTCTAATAATCATTGTTTGTCTATTTCCGTATTTTCTTATCTTTATTATAAGGGTGAAGTACACTTTATTCAATTTTATTAATATGTTAATAATTTCGTACTCTTTGACGACGTTTCGCAGATGCTGTTTGTGGACTCGTTACTTTTTGCGTTGATTTCGGGTTATACAAGAGACCAATTAGATTTCCACTAACTACGACTAATGCAAAAACCAGCCAAGAAATTGCAAAGATCCCTTCCAGACCCTGGGCTCCTATGTTAAGTCGTGGTACCCCATAATATAGCAATACACCACAGAGTAATAAACACAGTAACAATCTATTATGCATCCCATTTCCTCCTTTACATATGCTTGTATCATTCTATGAAGAAATCTATAAAAAAAGACGTGATTCATTCACGCCTTTTTATTAAGGATGTTCAACTTATAAATCGATTGAATCTCCAGCTGCTAATACTTTACCCTCAGTCGAGGTAAGCCTTGAAACAAACTCGTCTGCATCCTGTTCAATGACTGGGAACGTATTGTAATGGATCGGTACGATTGTCTTTGCTTTTAGCCACTCAGCAGCTATTAATGCATCATCTGGTCCCATTGTGAAATTATCTCCAATTGGCAGGAAAGCAACATCAATAGTATTAAGTTCACCTATCAATTTCATATCATAAAATAAGGCTGTGTCTCCTGCATGATAAATGGTCTTTCCTTCTGCAGAAAATAAGATACCACCCGGCATACCTGTGTATACCAGCTCTTGCTTCTCTGGAATTTCCACGCTAGACCCATGAAATGCAAGTGTATACTTGACTTTACCAAAATCAAATTGGTGAGCACCACCAATATGCATTGGATGTACGTTAAGTCCTTGCCACCCTAAATATACAGCAAGTTCATTTGGTGCTACCACCAGGCTAGAGTTACGCTTTGCAAGCTCAACTGTGTCGCCAACATGGTCCCCATGCCCATGTGTAAGTAAAATGACATCTACCTTTACATCAGAAGCATGCAAGTCTGTTTTCGGATTACCAGTTATAAATGGGTCGATAATTATCGTTTTACCACCTGTTTCAATTTTCACTACTGAATGTCCATGATAGGATACTTTCATTATGAATTCCCCTTCCTAAAAGAAATAGATAAACCAACATAGTATTACTTCTTTTTCATTACGTACATTCCTTCTTTTTTATACCCCTTTCCACCGAAAACCAAACCCACCTATCCATGTAAAGCGATTATCACAAAAGTTTACTTTTCCCTTCGAAATTGCTACTCTTAAAATAATATTACAAAGGAAGTGTCAGATATGAATCAACGAATACAAAAGCTTTCAAGCTGGTTAACGGAAAAAGATATAACTTGTAGCTTTATTACATCAACACCAAACGTATTTTATTTAACGGATTTTTATACAGATCCACATGAGAGACTTCTAGGCTTGTTTGTCTTCCAAAATGAAGAGCCTATTTTAATTTGTCCCAATATGGAGGTTGCCCAAGCTCGTCATGCAGGCTGGCAATATGAAATCATTGGGTATAGCGATACTGATAACCCCTGGGAACTCATTCAAAAGTCCCTTTTAAAACGTAATGTTACAGTAACAAGAATGGCACTTGAAAAAGAGCATCTTACTCTTGATAGATTTGAGCAGATTCAACGATTATTCCCTTCCACCTCTTTTGTATCTGCTGAAGAAAAATTACATACATTACGTATGATCAAGGATGAAAAAGAGGTCTCTATTTTACAGGACGCGGCAGCACTTGCTGATTACGGAGTTGAAGTAGGCGTTCAGGCCATCGCTGAAGGAAAATCGGAATTAGATATACTCGCAACAATCGAATTTGAATTAAAGAAAAAAGGGATCCGCCAAATGTCTTTTGATACCATGGTATTAACAGGTTTAAAAACAGCAGCACCCCATGGCAAACCAGGTCTTGAGACAATAACAAAGGGAGATTTTGTTCTTTTTGATCTAGGAGTAGTGTTAGATGGTTATTGCTCCGATATAACCAGAACTGTTGCATTTGGTGATATTACAGAAAAACAACGTGAGGTTTATGATACCGTCCTAAAAGCACAGGTAGCAGCCGTAAATGTATGTAAGCCAGGCACAAGAGTTGGCGATATTGACCGAACTGCACGATCCATCATTTCAGATGCTGGTTATGGAGACTATTTTACCCACCGTATTGGTCACGGTCTCGGTATTGATGTTCATGAGTTTCCTTCAATGAACGAAACAAATGATATGCAACTACAACAAGGAATGGCTTTTACGATTGAGCCAGGTATTTATGCCCCTGAAATTGGCGGTGTTCGGATTGAAGATGATATGCTTGTCACTAGTGATGGTGCAGTAACACTTACGAAGTTCCCTAAAGAACTTATTATAAAATAATATCAGGTCCAATAACACAATTTGACCATACAATAAGGACCCCTTGTGGGTCCTTATTAATTTACCGCATTTTCTTCTTCTTCAAATTTAGAACAAAGATATTCGAACAGCTTATGATTAAAGTTATCTTGATTACGAACATAATCAAATAAAATATCATATTGTTCTTTATTGTCTTGTAATCCGTTTAATACCTTAAGAAACAATTCTCTTTGTTCTATAATGGAAGTCACAACTTCCTGATTTTTTTCATCGTCTTGTTCAAAACGTCTAGATATGGTCTCACTATTCATTTCATGCTTTTTAAGAGAAGTAATGATCTCGTCAAATTGTTCTTTCACAAGATTGATATTTTCAGTAATCTTATGGTTGAATAGCTCCTGATTTTGGACTATGCGCTCCAACACTTCTAGCTGTTCCCTATGTTCTACTTGCTGATTAGCTGATGTCTCATTGAACTTTTCTTGTCTCTTCATAAAGCCAACAAAAACCTCCAATACGTTTTTCTGTTCTTTCATTTTTTTGGAGAACTTATCTTCCTTATCAATTTGATTTTGCTCATGTTTGAAGAATTGGCTCTGTAGCCCCTTCTGTTCCTCAGCAACTTTTTTTATTAATCGTTCATTACTTTTCATATATTCCTTAACAGCTTCATTATATTTTTCCTGTAATTTAATATGTTCAGTTATATAATTCGAATAATAGGTTGATTGATTTGAATTATTTGGAGTAGTAGTTGATGGTCGATGAACAAGTCTGGTTAATGATTCATTAAAGAAAACTGATGAACCCATAATCCGCACTCCTTTACAATTTAATTAGACGATTGTCTCATTCAGCCCTTCTTTATCTTATTTTTATGCGTGAAAAATGGTGACAATGATAAAGGGATACCTAATCAATAGAGGTATCCCTTTAATTTTATCTATTTTCTAAGAGTGTTTTAGCATCTGAATAGGAAATTTCATGGGCCTCTGCAACCGCCTTATAAGTAACATACCCATCTAGAGTATTTATTCCCTTGAAGAGCGCATCGTTTTCAAGGCTGGCTTGCTTGAACCCTTTATTCGCTATCATTAGGGCATATGGTACTGTAACATTTGTCAGTGCAAAGGTTGACGTCCGCGGTACAGCCCCAGGCATGTTCGCAACTGCATAATGCACAACATCATGCTTTGTATATGTTGGATTATCGTGAGTTGTAATACGGTCTGTTGTTTCAAAGATTCCGCCTTGGTCAATCGCTATATCTACCACTACAGAACCTGGTGCCATTGTTTTAATCATTTCTTCCGTTACAAGTTTTGGCGCCCTTGCCCCTGGAATAAGAACTGCTCCAATTACAAGATCCGATTCTTTCACAGCATCAGCTATATTGAGTGGGTTTGACATAAGTGTTGAAACATCCGCACCAAAAATATCATCTAGTTGTCGAAGACGCTCTGGACTTAAATCAATAATTGTAACTTGAGCTCCGAGACCAATTGCCATTTTAGCAGCATTTGTACCTGCAACACCCCCACCGATGATGGTGACTTTACCACGGTGAACACCTGGAACACCTGCAAGTAATATTCCTTTACCACCATGTGTCTTTTCTAAAAATTGGGCACCGATTTGAGTTGCCATTCTTCCGGCAACTTCACTCATCGGTGTTAACAAAGGAAGAGAACGGTTTGGAAGCTGAACCGTCTCATATGCGAGCCCGATTACTTTCTTCTCAACTAACGCTCTAGTCAATTGAGGCTCAGCTGCTAAATGTAGATATGTAAATAAGAGTAAGCCTTCACGGAAATATTGATATTCCTCTGGAAGTGGCTCTTTTACTTTCATTACCATGTCCATTGACCATGCTTCACTTGCAGTATTTACTATCGTTGCTCCAGCATCTGCATATTGTTCATCCGTAAAGCCAGACCCGCTACCTGCATTTGTTTCGATAAATACTTCATGTCCGAAACGGGTAAGATGCACAACACCAGCAGGTGTCATTGCAACACGGTTTTCATTATTTTTTATCTCCCGGGGTACACCAATTCGCATGAAAAACACTCCTCTGTTCATTGTAAAAAATCTCTTGTTCAAGGCTGTTTTCTAAAAGATTGTTGTTTTAGATATTAAAATGCAACTCTAGTTGATTGAAGCGGAAGGCGGTGACTCCTGCGGGAAAAGCGTGAGACTTGAGACCCCACAGGAGCGCAGCGACGAGGAGGCTCAAGCCACGCCCGCGGAAAGCATCCGCCTGCAGCGTAAATCAATGGTATATAATAAACAGCAAAGTTTGCGAAAACAGACTTTTTTTAAAAAGTTATCCCTTTAAACCCTTTTATTGAAAGCACTTACATAATAGTATTTTTCCATCCAATAATCAAGCAAAAATTCATAATTTCTACATTTATGACTCCGATATAAGTGTTATTAAAGTGATATATTATAAGCGTAAAGAGAATTTTCTATATTTTAGGAGGCTGTTAATATGCTAGTTACCTATAAAAAAGTTCTTGTAGCTGTAGATGGTTCAAAAGAAGCCGAATGGGCTTTAAAAAAAGCGATAGATGTATGCAAGCGCTACAAAGCAGAGCTAATCATTACTCATATTATTGATTTAAAACAATTTACAGATATTAGAGCATATAATATTAACGTAGCTGCACAGGCCGAAGAATATGGAAAAGAGATACTTAGTAGCTATGAAGCTGTAGCTAAAGATTCAGGAATTGAAAATGTGAAAACAGTGTTAGAATTCGGTTCACCTAAAATAAAAATCTCTAAGGATGTTGCACCAAAGCATAATGTGGATTTAATCATCTGTGGTGCAACCGGATTAAGCGCAGTCGAACGTTTCTTAATAGGCAGTGTTTCTGAAAGCATCACGCGTTATTCTAAATGTGATGTCATGGTTGTACGAACAGAAAAGGAACTTTAACATACTAAAACAAAAAAATCGTGATCACTCACGATTTTTTTGTTTCTTTTATTTTCTTTAATACCTTACGTACCTCATCAAACCCGGTTCCACCGGCACTATTACGGCGAGCTACTGCCGTTTCAGGCAATAATACTTCATAGATATCTTCTTCAAATAATGGAGACGCCTCTTTAAAGATATCGAGTGGTAATTCACCTAAAAAGGCACCACGCTCTATACAAGTTAACACAAGCTTTCCAACCACCTCATGAGCTTCCCTAAATGGAAGTCCTTTTGAAGCTAAGTAGTCTGCTAGCTCTGTTGCATTTGAAAAATCCTTTTTAACAGCTGTTGCCATAACTTCTGTTTTCACTTTCATCGTAGAGACCATACCAGCAAAGATCTTCAAAGAGCCCTTTACTGTTTTAACTGTGTCAAACATACCTTCTTTATCTTCTTGCATATCCTTGTTATATGCAAGTGGAGTTCCTTTTAGCACAGTTAATAATCCAAATAGATTCCCATAAACTCTTCCTGTTTTACCACGGATTAATTCAGCCATATCAGGGTTTTTCTTCTGAGGCATAATACTACTTCCCGTTGCAAAGGCATCGTCCATCTCAATAAAACTAAATTCTTGAGAGGACCATAGGATTAGCTCTTCACAAAAGCGTGAAAGATGCATCATGATCATGGAACTATTACTTAAAAATTCCACGATAAAATCACGGTCACTTACAGCATCTATACTATTTTGATAGATTTTTTCGAATCCTAACAATTCTGCACTGTAGTAACGGTCAATTGGAAAAGTAGTACCTGCTAAGGCACCAGCTCCTAATGGCGACATATTGATTCTCTTTAACGAGTCAGATAAACGCTCTTTATCACGTTCAAGCATCCAGTAGTATGCTAATAAATGATGAGCAAAAGAAATAGGCTGCGCTCTTTGTAGATGTGTATATCCAGGTGCAACTGTTTCAACATGCTGCTCTGCTTGTTCTACAATTGAGTCTTGAAGCTCCTCAACTAAGTTAATGATTTCATCAACCTGCTGTCGTAAATATAAATGCATGTCTGTAGCAACCTGATCATTTCTACTTCTTCCCGTATGAAGTTTGCCACCGACTTGACCAATCTCGTCAATCAGTAGCTTTTCGATATTTAAATGAATATCTTCATTTGCAACAGAGTATTCGAGCTCATCATTCTTTGCTTTTTCTAGAAGTGTAAGTAATCCATCCTTTATCGTTGCAACTTCTTCCTTTGATATGATTCCACACTTACCAAGCATCGTTACATGGGCTATGCTTCCTTCGATATCTTCCTTCACCAATTCTTGGTCAAAGGAGATGGATGCACCGAATTCATCCACCCACTCCTCAGCACTTTTGGTGAATCTTCCGCCCCAAAGCTTTTTCATACTTCTACCTTCTTAGTACTGTTTACGATACTATTTACCTTTGTTGGTAAGCCCCATAGTGAAATGAAACCAACAGCTGCATTATGATCGAATTCATCATCAGATGTATATGTTGCTAACTTTTCATCGTACAATGAATTTGCTGATTTACGTCCTTCAACAATCGCATGACCTTTGAATAGTTTTACACGAACCGTACCATTTACATTTTTTTGTGTTTCTTTTAGGAAGCCAAGTAGAGCGTCTTTTAACGGCGAGAACCATAGACCGTTGTATATCAATTCTGTAAGTTTTTGCTCAATCACTGGTTTAAAATGTGCCACTTCCTTAACAAGCGTAAGGTCTTCAAGCTCTTTATGTGCTGTTATTAAAGTCATTGCTCCTGGGCACTCATATACCTCACGGGATTTAATACCAACAAGGCGATTTTCAACATGGTCAATACGCCCCACACCGTGTTTTCCTGCGATTTGGTTTAATTCTAGAATTAACTCAGATAACGTATATTGCTGACCATTAATTGATTTAGGTACACCTTGCTGAAACTCTATCTCAATAATATCTGGAGTATTTGGTGTATCTTCAAGTGCAGTAGTCAATTCATAGGCTTCTGCTGGTGGCGCTGCCCAAGGATCTTCTAAAATTCCGCATTCGTTACTGCGTCCCCAAAGATTTTGGTCAATTGAGAATGGGCTGTCTAAATTGATTGGAATTGGAATATTATTCTTCTTCGCGTATTCGATTTCCTCTTCACGAGACCATTTCCACTCACGAACAGGTGCTAGAACTTCAAGGTCAGGATTTAACGCTTTAATTGAAACTTCAAATCGAACCTGGTCATTTCCTTTACCGGTACATCCGTGTGCAACTGCTACCGCATTCTCCTGCTCAGCAACTTCCACTAACTTCTTTGCGATTAACGGGCGAGATAGTGCTGATACTAATGGATATTTTCCTTCATAAAGAGTATGTGCTTGTAATGCTGCAAGTGCAAATTCATTTGCAAACTCTTCCTTTGCATCAATTACATATGAAGAAACAGCACCCACTGTTATTGCTTTTTCTTTAATAAATCCAAGGTCTTTTCCTTCACCAACATCTAAACAACAAGCAACGACTTCATAGCCTTGCTCCTGTAACCATTTAACGGCAACACTTGTATCAAGGCCACCTGAATATGCTAAAACCACTTTCTTTTTGCTCATGAGGTATCTCCCTTTCGAATAATAATTCATCATTTTTTATATTTATACATTTATAATGTATTACTTTAGCAACTCTTTCTACTTTTTTCAATAGTAAAGTGAAGAAAAAATAAAATCTTTTTTTCATAGATAATAGCTTACGAGTGTTATAGAATAAGGAAAAGACCAATTAGGAGTGTTTGAATGGGGGATTTTTTTCATTTCGATGAGCGACTTGGTATCTTTCTACCCAGCTTGGAAAAAGAGTGGGATGAGTATACGGAGGAGACACAGAACCACATTCTGTACCAATGGGAACAATTTAGAGGACATATCCCTGATCGGATTGCAGAAATTGAGACAATTATTAACGAAAAACAAGAACAGCTTGGTAATGAACTTAATTTTATCCGTTCATGTGAACTGAACAACGAAATCTCAGAATGTGCTTCGGTCATTAATGACCTTTGGATTTGGTACAGAACGAATCAAGGAATATCTAAGAAAATGCATCAATAAAAAAGGTCTAATCTCGAGATGATTAGACCTTTTTGATGTCTTTTTTTATTTCGCTGACAACATGAGCAAGTTCAGGAAGTATTAATTTATTCATCGCAAGTTTCACAGCCCCAGAAGAACCAGGTGTTGAAAAAATGGCCGTATCGTTGCTTACACCCGCAATTGCTCTGGAGAGAATGGATGCCGATCCTATATCTTCTGTATAGCTAAGCATTCGAAATAATTCACCAAAACCGACTATTTCTTTATCTATTAATTTTGAAATTGTTTCAATTGTAACATCTCGTTTAGCGATACCAGTGCCGCCATTTGTTAAAATAGCATCGATTTCTTTATTCATATAGCCTAGTCTTACCGCTTTTTCAATATATGGTTCTTCGTCTTTGACGATTTCATATTCTAAGACTCTATAGCCATGTTCTTCAAGTAAAGAAATCATTAAATGGCCGCTTTTGTCTGTTTCCTTTGTTCTCGTATCGCTTATTGTAATGACTTTACAAGCGACTGAAACTGGAGTAGCTCTTTTATGCTCATGTACACTCATCCCTTAAAACTCCTTTTCCTTCAAAAAACGCAGACGATAATAATTATGCGCAAAATCACTAACCTGCCTTGTTAGTTGATAATTCATACCTGCCCCAATAGCCATGCTTATTAGAGGTATCCCTTGAATCATACGTTTTCGAAGAACTGAAATGGTAATCGCTTTAACAATGTGTTTTAATGGCAGTTCCAGCCATGTTTCGTCAGTCAAATCATCAGACCCTTGATAAAAATATTGGTTTTGATCAGCGCTATCTGTTTCATGTAAGAGTGATTCCCAACCTTGATAACGCATACGTTTTGGTAATGTAGCTGCATGGAATACCTTTAATGATGTCATCATTTCATATGGTGTATTGACTTCGTAACCATATGTCATCGCGATTAACTGAACAATACGGAGATTAAGTACTGTAATTGCAGGTATATCCGTTCCAAGTAAAAGAAATCCACCTGTTCCAGATAAGCCTCCATGTGCAAAAGAATAGAGACGATGCTTGGCAATCTGATTCTCAGTTAGATATGTAAGTTGGTCTATTGTTAGCTCTTTCAAATCAGGAATATCATCAATTTCTTGGTTAAAAATGCGTGCCGAACGAATGAGGCGTTCTCTTGCATCCACTTGAAATTGTGAACTTTGAAGTATTGCATGTAAATGAAACAACCAGTTGTCTAACTTTGAAAAAAATTCGGTACGAATATCTTCTGGTATAAGACCTAACGAATTCTCAAGCCATTTATCATATGTCATTTCAAAATCCGTTTGCTCATATTGCATTTGTTCTGCCCAGTTATCAATTTCAGTTAGGATCTTTAATTCACGTTCAGAAAGGCCCATATCCATCCTCCATTTCCAGAATTCACTATTTATAGTATACCATAAACTGCCCCTGCAATCGGTTGCCGGAATTGCCTCGTTCACTAAGAAAACATGATACAAACATATCCTTCTAACTTTAAAAGGACAACCCCATTAACGGAATTGTCCTTCTCAATATTATTTATTTTGTTAATCGCATAACATCACGTGCAATCATTACCTCTTCATCGGTAGGTATAATAAGAACTTTTACTGGTGAGTGTGGATAGCTTATAAATGCTTCCTTACCTCTTACTTGATTTAAAACTGGATCCCAGTATACACCCATGAATTCTAAGCCAGTTAATACTCTTGCGCGAATAGTGTCACTATTTTCACCAATTCCAGCTGTAAAGACAATAGCATCAACACCATGCATCCTAGCTGCATATGAACCGATGTATTTATGAATTCTGCTAGCAAATACTTCAAGCGCTAATTCAGCACGGCTGTTTCCTGCTTCCGCTTCTTGTTGAATGTCTCGTAAATCACTTGAGAATCCCGATACACCTAGCATTCCGCTTTCTTTGTTTAGCACATTTAATACTTCGTCAGCTGTTTTACCTGTTTTCTCCATAATGAATGGAATCAAAGCAGGGTCGATGTTCCCTGATCGTGTACCCATTGTAACACCAGCAAGAGGTGTAAAGCCCATAGATGTATCAATTGACTTTCCGCCTTCAATTGCAGCAATACTTGCTCCATTTCCTAGGTGACAAGAGAGTATACGAAGTTGATCTAAAGGTCTTCCTAAAAGTTCTGCAGCACGTTGCGAAACATATTTATGGGATGTTCCATGGAAACCATACTTTCTAATCCCATATTTTTCATAGTATTCATATGGAAGACTATATAAGAACGACTTCTCAGGCATTGTTTGATGGAATGCTGTGTCAAATACCGCGACTGCTGGCACGTTAGGTAAAACCTCTCGAAACGCTTTAATACCAGTTAAATTCGCTGGGTTGTGTAATGGAGCTAACTCAGATAGTTTGTCTATTTCATCAATTACGTCTTCTGTGATAACAGCTGAATCTGGAAATGCTTCTCCACCGTGTACAATCCTGTGTCCAATTCCTTCAATCTCATCTAGAGATTTAATAATTCCGTATTCTGTAAGCTTTTCAAGTAGTATTTTGACTGCAACTGCATGGTCGGGTAATTCAGTTTCAATTGTTTGTTTTTCATCGTTTACTGAGATTGTGAATATTCCTTTATCAAGGCCAATCCGTTCAAAGATACCTTTTGTAACAACTTCCTCACTTGGCATTTCAAAAAGTTGAAACTTTAGTGAGGAACTTCCTGCATTAATGGCAATGATTTTTGACATTTCGTCCGCTCCTTTGTATATGTCCGGGTTATATGTAAATTTCCGTTCTTTATTATTCTGTGCAAAACAACACAGTTTCATTGATGCCATTTACATTTAAACACTGGCATTTAAACATTTCAAGGAGTAAGCAGAATTGGTACCGTTTTCGCCATAAAGTTCTTATATTCAGATAACAGAAAGCGCTCTTAAATAGAAAAGAGCCCCTATGTGGGGTCTCTTACCTTAATTGTTATTACCGTTTTTCTCCGTTTTGAACCAGTTATCAATTTGCTGGACAATTCCTGCCATTGCTGTTTGATTCGAAAACTTTGGCAAGTTTGCAAGAAGTGCTTGTTTTGGAGCTTTCACTTCCGGCCCCTTTTTTTGAATGATAAAAATGCTTTTTGCTGCTTTTTCATTTTTAAACAAGGACAACGGAAGTTGAATCATGCCTTGGATAACAGCATGTTCTTTTAGGAATTCATTTAATTCTTTCGCTTGATCACTTGTAAATAAATGGTTAGGGACTAGGAAGAATAAATACCCACCTTCTTTTGTATAGGTAAGGCTCTGTTCAATAAAGAGATGATGCGCATAGGAGTGACCTTTTTGAGCACGTAGTTCAAAGTTTGCTGCACCAATATCATTCGGATAATAGCCCACAGGTAGATCACATACAACAAGATCCATCGGGTCAATATATAATGGCTGTAAGCTATCTTGATTATAAAATTGAACCGTGTGCTGTTGTAGGTTTGCACTAACATAGGCCACTTTTATTAAAAGATCATCCACATCTATTCCGAATGCACTTACTTCTTTTGACTGATTTTGATTAATCACGGTTGTAAGTAAATTTCCCGTTCCGACTGCTGGATCAAAGATACTAAAGTTCTCCCAGCCTTCAGTGAATTTTGATACAAGGTATCCCATAAAGATTGAAACTGCATCAGGCGTCATTTCATGGTTAGGCTGAGTTGCTTCTTTCATTCCTTTTAACGCAGCAAGTTGATAGGCCTTTCGTATTTCTTCCACAGAATATTGATTTAAGTTCAACTGACTATATTCTTTTTCTATGCGTTTCTTAGAAAGCTCACTAATTTCTTCTTGAAGGATGGAATTATGGAAAAGATTCTCTCCTGTTTCTGCAACAGCCTCCAAATATGTACATGATAATTCTTCTTTTAGGACCATTGCTGTATTATCTAAAACGGTAAATAGTGTTTCTACTGCAGATATTTGTGCCATGTTAAAACTCCTTTTTTAACTCATATCCCTTAATTTTAAAAGAAAACACACTGTTATTCAACAATGTAAAAAAGAACCCCAATCAAGTCGGGATTCTTATTGTTAATGTCTATACTAGAGAGGCGATGCTTTTTACTGTATTAGTTAGCTGCCTTTACTGCCTCTATAGCTGCTTCATAATTCGGATGGTCTGTTGCTTCACTTACATATTCAACGTAAGTTACAGTATCATTGCTGTCTACAACAAATACAGCACGAGCTAATAGGCGCAGTTCTTTAATGGCTACACCATAAGCTTCTCCAAAAGAAAGATCACGGTGGTCGGAAAGCGTTTGTACATTTTCAATCCCGTTTGCACCACACCAACGCTTTTGTGCAAATGGCAAATCAACACTTACTGTTAAAATAGATACATTTCCTAAACCAGCTGCTTCTTCGTTAAAACGACGAGTTTGCGCATCACAAACACCTGTATCAAGAGATGGTACAACACTGATTAAACGTACAGATCCCTTTGAGTCTGCAAGTGAGACTTGCGATAAATCATTGGCTAAAACAGTAAAGTCAGGAGCTTTGTCTCCAACCTTTACTTCATTACCTAATAAAGTTACTGGATTGTTTTTAAATGTGATATTTGCCATTTTTCCAAAATCCTCCTTAAAATAATTAATAATATGTACAGTGTAAATGATATCTTTAATTTCTCATGTTTGCAATTATTTACATCCATTTTCCAAAGAAAAAGAGTCAACTGCAATACAGTTAACTCTGACGGTTCTTATATATCAAAATCAGGTTTATTATCTTGATTTTGGTTATCTTGATTATTCTTTTTTAACATTTGTTGAACTTTATCGACAGCCTGTGGTGCTAACTCCAGAAGTTTTTCAAATAAATGTGTGCTTTCATCGAGATGAAGCATTTTTACACCGCTAGAACTAACGATTAAAAATGCGATTGGTGTAATTGAAACCCCACCACCGCTACCTCCACCGAATGGCAACTTGGATCCCTGCTGTTGCTGCTGGTCTCCGCCTCCACCACTATCTTTTCCACCCTCACCTTGTCCTTTAAACTCACTTCCACCTGCAGCAAATCCAAAGCCTACTTTAGAGACTGTTAAAATAACGCTCCCATCAGGTGTCTCAACAGGGTCCCCAATAATAGTATTTACATCTATCATTTGTTTTAAATTTTCCATTGCAGTTTTCATTAAACCCTGTATTGGATGATCAGACATAACTAAATTCCTCCCGTCTTTCTATATTGATTTTCTATCCGAATCGGCTTTATCCAGCTTTGAGAGAGTTGGTGATTTAAATTTTGGCATGCCCCCTCGCCACCTTCTTATCGCCTTGATTCCTGCCATCATAGCATGCCCGATACGAAAATGAATCATGCATTTAAGCCTTGTTTCGGAAATAGGAACCTGGAATGAGGGTGTTATCGAATAGTCTGGATGAGTTTTAAGTGTTAAATAATTGCTCATCATACCGGTAATCACACCCTTAATGGACCAACCAAGGCCAGTTATTATACCGGTTTGGGCAGCATCTCCAACGCCAATATGAGAGTGCCATTCAAATTTTGAGATCGAAATTTTCTTTAGAAAGCTTTTCAGAATTGGAATCATATCTACAACCCTATGGAGGATTTCGTTTGTATCTTGAATATTAGCCACGACATTCTTTATTGAGAATTTCTTTTTTTTCTTCTTTTCATTTTTCGGCAGATCGGGTTGTTCCTTATTATAGACAATGCTTGGTGTTTCTTTGTCAACAGCAACCATTGGGATTTTAATTGTATACCTAATGAGTCCGAACCAAATACTGAACCTCACTTTTATACGGTCATCGTCCTGTGAGTGATTTGCTTCAATCAATATAGTCAGCTTTGTTATCATAATTAGAAGGAAAAAGAGGACTAGAAATAATAGTATAAAAAAGAGCCACTTCATGACACTCACACCCTTTCCATGTTTCATTATCACCTATCGGATTGTAAATAATACACAATCAGGAACACTTTGGTAAAACACTACAAAAAAAAGAAGCGCCCCTTTGGGCACTTCTATTTTTGTACATGGACAACAGCGGTGTCTGAAAATAAATCATGAATTCCTTGTTTTTTAGGAAGAAACGCTACAATAATGTAACCTATATATAATAACTTAGATATATATCGACCAATAAACTCTCTGATTAATACAGTCGTCCAAGTTAGAGGGCGTTCTCCAAGTGATACAACCTTAATCCCAAACACCATTTTTCCAAGTGTCTGACCAAAAAACTTAGTCATTAATACAAAATACAAATAAAACACGATAGCAGTTGCAATTGATGCTGCACTAAAGATACTACTTTCGGATAAAGAAATATCTAAAGCTCTAAAGCTTGGATTAATAAGGATACGGTTTAAACTTCCTATTACAACAATATCTAATAAGTATGCCCACAAGCGCATCCAAAAGCCTGCATAGTTTGGTGGGACATTTACATACTGATATGCTGTATAATCCTCATTAGTTTCTTTTATTCCTTCATGTGTAAACTCCATATTCAAGTTAATCCCCCCTATTCTGCGTACAAATACATCATTCTTGGCGAATTTGGCTGTGATAATAAATGGACTAATGTCGCCATTTCAATGTCATCACTAAAGATTTGCTTTGCACTCATTGAAAATAGGGATCCGAACCCATAATTAGCTGTGTACTCGACAACTCTACTGTTTTCTAACTTATAATCCTTCTTCATTGCTTCAACTGCATCCTCAAAGTATCCTAATTCATCGATTAAATGGTTTTCTTTTGCTTGTCTACCATCATAGATACGTCCGTCTGCAATTTTTCGAACTTCAGCTTCTGACATGTTACGCCCTTCCGCGATAACATCTACAAATCCTTGATACGCATTATCGACCATTGTCTGCATAATTTGTCTTTCTTCATCCGTCATTTCCCGGTTTGAAGACATAATGTCCTTATATGGCCCACTTTTTATTGTTTCAAATTTTATTCCGTATCTTTCAGCGAGTTCACCAAAATTAACTCCTTGCATAATAACACCTAATGAACCAGTCATAGTATCAGGTGTAGCGAATATTTTATCTGCTGGTGCAGAAATGTAGTAACCACCAGAAGCGGCCATAGCCCCCATTGATACATAAATTGGTTTATCTGTTACTTCCTTAAAATCAGTTAATTTTTTATGTATTTCCGCACTTTCAACAACGCCACCACCTGGAGAATTCACCTTAAGAATGATTCCCTTCACTGCTTTGTCCTTTTCTGCGTGTTCAATCATTTTTAAGAATGACTGATGTTGATAGCCTGCAGTTTGGAAGAATGAGGTCACATCTCCTGTGTCTTGGATGGTTCCATTCACAGTTAAAACCAGTATCTTATCTGTTCCCTTTCCTTCAATTACTACATTTTCTAGGAAATCTTGATTTGAAGCTCCTAATAATTCATCAGATAAATTACTGAAATTGCTAGAGGCTAAGTTTGTTGCAAAGTTAAAAAAGATTGAAAATAAAAATATAACCGCAGCAATACCCAATGCTGCCCAACGTTTCCCATTCATTTCATTTCCTCCTATAAACTATGGATACTATTCAAGAATTGTTCAAAAATAAATACGAATCAAATCGAAAATAGTTTCATTTTATTGGTAAACTACTATTAGATACTGCTAGCTTTTATTGTTTTACCAAGTAATATGCATTGTACATCAACAGGAGGTTATTAGAATGGATCGTCGTAATATTTTTTTCTTTTATCGAAAAGAAGATAAAACAATTAAGTATGTTGAAAAACTGAATCAAATTGCAAAAGAGCATCAATTTACAATTGTAGAAGATGCCACAAAAGCGAATGTCATAGTAAGTATTGGTGGAGACGGGACTTTCCTTCAGGCAGTCCGTAAAACAAATTTCCGCCAGGATTGCCTTTATGTTGGTATATCAACAACGGGGGCTTTAAACCTTTACTGTGATTTCCATGCAGATGAAATAGACAAAATGGTTGAAGCAATGTTAACTAAAAATATTGAAGTTCGCCGATATCCCCTTCTTGAAGTAAAAGTGGATGATAATCCATCATTTTATTGTTTAAATGAGTGTTCAATTCGTTCCGCAATCATCAAAACCTTTGTATTGGAGGTCTATATTGATGATTTGCATTTTGAAACATTCCGCGGTGACGGAATGATTATTTCAACTCCTACTGGAAGTACTGCCTATAATAAATCAGTTGGCGGTGCTGTAGTAGACCCATTGCTTCCTTGTATGCAAATCACTGAGTTAGCATCCTTGAATAATAATCAATACCGTACATTAGGTTCACCATTTATCTTAAGTGGTACACGGAAATTAACACTAATAGACCTTGAAGACGGGAACGATTTTCCGACTATCGGAATGGATAATGAAGCACTAAGCATCCGAAATATAAAGCAAGTCGACATCCTGTTAAGTGAAAAAAGAATTAAAACAGTAAAATTAAAGGATAACTCATTCTGGGAAAAGGTGCAGCGCACTTTTTTATAAAGGCTCATTGATTGAATGCAAAAGAAGACCAAGCTCAAGTTTGGTCTTCTTTTTGATTACTATACATAATGGTATCATCAACAACAGTCATCATCACATTGGTACTGAGAATCTCATCGTCGTCAATATGGAATAAGTCTTGATTAAGGACTGTAAAATCAGCTTTATATCCAGGAGCAATTTTGCCCATACAATCTTCTTTCCCGATTGTATATGCACTGCCCGTAGTATATAACTGAACTGCTTCATAAACAGAAATTCTTTGTTCTGGCATGTAAATATCCTCTTCACCGGGCTTTTTCCTAGTAACCGCTGCATGAATTCCCAATAGTGGTTCAACCGGTTCAATCGGGGCATCCGATCCACCTGCACAATGAAACCCTTCTTGTAATAATGTCTTCCATGCATAACAATATTCCATATTGCTTTCACCAATTCTTTCGATCACCCACGGAAAATCTGATACAACAAACCTTGGCTGAATATCAAGGATAATTGGTAACTGTTTTGCTCGGTCTACTAATTCTTTTCGTAGAATTTGCGCATGGATGATACGGTCGCGTTGTTTAGGTAATGGCGGATATTCTTCAATTGCATCCAATACATATTCAAAAGCAAGGTCTCCAATTGCATGAACAGCAATCGGCATTTTATAATTTCTCGCTTTTTTGACCAGCATTTTCAACTCATTTACCGTGTGAATCGCCACACCTGAAGTGTCTGGAGAATCATTATAAGGCTGACTTAACAATGCCGTTCTACCACCAAGTGAGCCATCTGCAAAAATTTTCATCGCGCCAAGCTCAACGAGATTGTCCCCATCACCAAATGAATATCCTAAACGGTGCATGTCATCAACAGCTTCATGATGAACTAAAAGATTTGTTCTAAATTTGATCCCATCTTTTTTGATTACCTTTTGAAACCCTCTATATGTTCGCTCAAATCCCCCGTAATAATTCAAATCCTCTGTATGTCCACCAACAAGACCTTTACTCAGACAATCCCCGATGGATAGACGAAGCGCATTTTGAATGTAGTCTTCAGTCACCTTCGGAATCACAGTTTTTACAAGCTCCTGAGCTTGATCTAATAAATACCCAGTAGCATGTCCATTTGCGTCTCTAACAATAATGCCACCCTCAGGGTTCGGGGTATTATCTGTTATACCAGCCAATTCGAGTGCCTTAGTATTCACGACAACTGCATGTCGGCAAATTCTTTTTAACATTAGTGGATTATGAGGTGAGAGTTCATCCAACTCAATTCGATGAAAAATTTTTCGGTCAGGAAGCTGATTTTCGTTCCATCCTTCTCCAATAATCCATTCGCCTTTAGGTATATCTTTTACATATTCTTGTATGGAGGTCGAAATTTCTTGGGAGGATGTCATCTCCGAAAAATCCAGTTTCATTAATTTTTCCCCATGGCCAACGAGATGCATATGACTATCAACAAATCCTGGAAACATGGTATGTCCTTTTAAATCTATTAGCTTCGAAATTCTTTCTTTATATCGTTTTTCCAAATCTATTTTTGATCCAGCAGCAACAATCATACCGCCTTCTACGAAAACTGCCTCAACCACATCTTTTTCATGTTCCATGGTGTATATTCTTCCACCTGTCCACAAGGATCCCATTTTAACTCATCTCACCCATCTATTTTTATATTTAGTCCTTTAATTCTACAAAGAATGTTTCTGGTCCTGTCGGATATAAACTTCCTCCCTTGGGCTCAACACTAGCTTTTATCATTTTAAATTTGTGGATATCCATTCCACGTAAGTATACTTTCGATGAACCATTTTCATTTGGAATTATTGCTCCCTGCATATCATCATTTTCATAAATAATCCATAACTGATAATCATGATTATCCAGATTTGCAAGACCGTTTATTTCAATGAGCATTTCTTTTGTTAAGCTATTTATCCATATATCCCCATTTATGTTTCCACTATGGGTGAGAGGTACAATATTCAACTGTTTCGTATCCGGCTTACTTATAAGTCTTTTCACCTCGCGCTCTTGATAATCCACCATTGAAACCTTGTTATTTTGACTAATATATAAATTTGTCGTAACTATTACCAATGATACAATTACTGCTACACTACCAAGTTTAAGCAAGAGTTGTGGTGGTATTTTCTGCGCTTTATTATTTTTACGAATCTTATTCCAGAGCTCTTCCTTGTTATCTAAACTAGATTTAACGTGTATCGAATCTTTATTTAAAATAACTTCCCAATTATTCATTTTTTCATAACAAAGAGTACATTTATCAACATGTGTTTTAATCCAGTTATGTTCAACTTCATTTAAATGACCTAAAGTAAAATCAATTAATTTTTGTTCTGGTACATGTTTATCCATTATGTTTATCACCACCACTAGATTCCATCCAATGTAGTAAGAGTTTTTGCTTTCGAAGATTTTGAATCCCATAACGGATTAAAGATTTAACTGATCCTAATGGTTTTTCCATCGAGTTTGCAATCTCTTTATGTGTTTCTCCCTGAAAATAAGAACGGATAAGTGCTTCTCGCTGTTCATTTGGCAGATGATCTAGAGCATCTATAATAATATTATTCTGTAATTCTAATAGAAAATGAAGATCCGCTCCCTTTTCATTCTTAGTTAGAATGCTTTCTAGTCGGTTCATTAGAACAGGTCTTTTTTTACGCAATCGATCCAATGAACGACTTTTGGTTTTTACCGCAAGCCATGCTTTTACACTCCCTTTTGAAGGGTTATATTGTTTTGGCTTTTGAAATACCTCTAGGAAAACATCATGACTTACATCCTCTGCTTCGCTATGGTCCCCGATAATGTGTAATGCAATGTTTAATACAAATGAATAATGCTTTTCATAAAAAAGGTCGAAAGCTATTCGAGAACCATTTTGAACTCTTTTCAATAATTGAATACTTTCCTGATTTTGGTCCATAGTAATCGCCTCAGATTTAATCTTTTAATTAAATTTTACAAATTTTTTTCGAAAATATAAATCCATTTGACTATTTTTCTCGTATCAAGTACGAAAAAAATTTAGGAGGTTCATAAGATGAACAAAAAAATGATTTTTATTTTTTCCTTTATTGTACTTTTTATGGCACTTATGAATGTAGGAAAAGTTCACGCTGTTGAAAATGTTACATTATTCACGCCCTATACCGGGCTATCTGCAACTCCGGGGGAAACGATTACTTACTCAGTAAATGTAACAAATACTGGATCAAGCATTCAAAACATGTCTTTTGATTTCGAAAACATTCCAAAGGATTGGGATTATTCAATCACATCTGGTGGAAGGGATATACGTGAACTTTCTGTTAAAGGAAATAGTGAGGAGACACTAAATGTTGATATTAGTATCCCCTTAAATGCTAAAAAAGCCGATTATCGCTTCAACCTCGTGGCTTCAGATAACGGTAGTAACAGTAAGCTCCCATTGCTTATTACTCTGTCCGAGCAAGGCTCCTTTGAATCCGAGCTAACTTCTGACCAAAAAAATTTACAAGGGCATGCTGATTCCAATTTCACTTATACTGTAAAACTACGAAATCGGACAGCCGAACAACAAAATTATGCACTAAGTTCGGCGGCCGATAAAGGCTGGGGAGTTCGTTTCAAATCAGGTTCTGATTCCATTTCTTCCATTACCATTGAACCAAATGAATCAAAAGATATAACAGTTGAAGTTACACCCCCTGAAAAAGTTGAAGCAGGATCATTTAAAATTCCAATAAGTGCATCAACAGGTAGCACATCAGCAGAAATAACTTTAGACGCTGTTATAACTGGTTCGTATGGAATTGAAATCAGTACTCCAACAGGAAATTTAAGTACGGATATAACCGCAGGAGATAATCGAGTTGTTGATCTTGTCATAAAAAATACGGGTACAGCTCCATTACTTGATGTAAATATTACATCCAACACGCCTCCAAAATGGGAAACCGAATTTGATACTAGTTCAATATCTGAACTAAAGCCTGGTGAATCAAAAACCGTAAAAGCTACCATTACTGCACCTGATGAAGCAATTGCAGGGGATTATGTCACAACATTTAGCGCATCAGCAGCAGAAGCATCCTCTGATGCAACTTTCCGTGTATCCGTTGAAACATCTACCTTATGGGGTGCAGTTGCAATCCTGATTATACTTGGAGTACTCGGTGGATTGTATTATATCTTTCGAAAATATGGGAGGAGATAATATTGATGGATACTAATCCGATCATTAAGCTAGAACAGCTTACAAAACGATATAAGGCTTTTTTTGCCGTTCGCAACTTATCTCTTTCCATTTCAAAGGGTGAAATCTTTGGATTACTAGGACCAAATGGAGCTGGGAAGACGACTACTATTTTGATGATGCTTGGTTTAAGTACACCTAGTTCGGGATTAGTGCAAGTGTGTGGAATAAACTCAACCCGCAATCCAATTCAAGTAAAACAGAAGGTAGGTTACTTACCAGATGATGTGGGCTTTTATCAGCATATGACAGGTTTAGAAAATCTACTTTATACAGCAAGCCTTAACAATATAAATCGAAAACAAGCAATGGAGAGAGCAGAACATTTGTTACAAAAAGTTAACTTAACTGATGTTGCACATAAGAAGACCGGAAAATATTCAAGAGGAATGCGACAAAGACTTGGACTCGCGGACGTGCTTATGAAAGACCCTGAAGTCATTATCCTTGATGAACCGACATTGGGTATTGACCCGGAAGGAGTACGAGAATTTCTACAACTGATAAAAGAATTAAAAGAAAAGGATCATAAGACCATTTTACTTTCTTCTCATCATTTACACCAAGTTCAGCAAATCTGTGACCGTGTAGGAATATTTGTTAATGGGGAGCTACTGGCTCATGGAAACATCGAGGAACTCATGGGGAAACTATTATTAAAGGATACTTTTGTGATTAGAGTTATTGTAAGTGGAATCAATGACCGTCTGATGGATGATATAAGAGAGCTTGAACATGTAAATAAAATCGAGGTATTGAATGAAAGTGTAATTGATATTTATTGCTACAAGGATATTTCTGCACGGATTAGCGCCACTATCATTCATTCAGGGGCCTCATTGCACCATATAAGCAAAAAAGATTTTGGGCTAGATGAAATCTACCATCGCTATTTTGAAGGACGTGAAGTTAATGAATCTCGCTAGTATAAAGGAAAAATTCTATGGCAGCAGGAGAGATTTAGAAATAACGAGACAATACTCGAATCTAGGAGTGTTTTCTGCAATTGTGCGCAAGGAATTTTCAGACTACATTACAAGTTGGCGAATCACTATTTTATTGGGGATTATTTTACTTACTTGTATTGGTTCCCTTTATACTGCCGTATTAACCATTCAAGATTCGCTTGAGGCTTCTGAAGATGCAAAAGCAATTGCAAGGGATTCCTATTTATTTTTAAAACTATTTACTGTATCTGATGGCACACTACCATCTTTTATCACGTTTGTAGGTTTTCTCGGTCCGCTTCTTGGGATTGCACTGGGCTTTGATGCGATTGTCTCTGAACGAAATAAAGGCACTTTAAGCCGATTAATGGCTCAACCAATTCCTAGGGATTTTGTAATTAACGGAAAATTTACTGCTGCCTTATTAATCAATTGTTTGTTATTTTTTTCATTAGGGTTTCTTGTAATGGGATTTGGGATATTAATTTTAGGCATTCCTCCTACATTTGAAGAATTCAGTAGAATTTTCTTTTTCTTACTGTTATGTATTTCATATATCGCTTTTTGGTTAAACCTAGGAATAGTGTTTTCAATTTGTTTTAGGCAAGCTGCAACATCTGCCTTAGCAAGTATCGCTGTTTGGTTATTTTTCAGTGTGTTTTATACAATGATTGTGGAATTGCTGTCAAAATCTATCTTAAATCCTAATACCCTAACAAGTACTGAGGATATCATTGGTAAGCAAGGAGTAGTCCTCAATATCATGCGTTTATCGCCTAACTATTTATTTAACGAATCAACAACAACGCTTCTTTCCCCAACGGTAAGAAGCCTCGGTCCATTAACAATGGAGCAAACAATTGGTGCTGTTGCAAGTCCATTACCTCTTGGGCAGAGCCTATTGCTCATTTGGCCACAAGTAACTGGTTTAATTGCCGCATCCTTGATTTGCTTTGCTATTGCATACATTTTATTTATGCGACAAGAAATTCGAGCCTAGATTGATAAAAAGCCAATCCACACTCACAGGATTGGCTTTCTCATTAAATTCAATATATTATTGTACTTTACCTTTTACTAATTCAGCCTGTCTAAGCTCAATTCTTCTAATTTTTCCAGAAGTTGTCTTAGGAAGATCATTTACAAATTCAATCTTTCTCGGATATTTATAGGGTGCTGTCAATTCTTTCACATGGTCTTGCAACTTTTTAACAAGTTCTTCACTAGTATTAACACCTTCACGTAATACAACGAAAGCCTTAACGATATTGCCTCGAACCTCATCAGGACTCGCTACAACGGCACACTCTTTTACAGCAGGATGTTTTACAAGTGCATCTTCGACCTCAAACGGTCCAATCGTATAGCCTGAGCTGATAATAATATCGTCTCCTCGTCCCTCAAACCAAAAATAGCCATCTTCATCCTTTTTGGCTTTATCACCTGTAATATAGTAATCTCCTCTAAATTGCATAGCGGTTCTTTCTTTGTCCTTGTAATACTCTTTAAAAAGGGCAGGTGTGTTCACATGGACTCCGATATCACCAACTTCACCTACTGCACAAGGCTTTCCAAACTCATCGACAATTTCGACATCATTGCCTGGAGTAGGTTTGCCCATTGATCCAGGTTTGATTGTCATTCCTTTTAGCACTCCTACTAAAAGTGTATTTTCAGTTTGTCCATAGCCATCACGAACTTCGATATTAAACTCTCTTCTAAAGGTATCTATAACTTCACGATTTAACGGTTCCCCTGCAGATACTGCGCTATGCAAATCAGGAAGTGAATAATCAGACAGATTCTCAACCTTGGCCATTAAACGATATTCGGTTGGGGTACAACATAGCACATTGATATTATAGGCGCCTAACAATTGCAAGTATTTAGTAGGTTCAAATCTTCCATGATACACAAATCCAGTTGCACCACTTCCTAAAGTCGAAAGAAACGGGCTCCAAATCCATTTTTGCCATCCTGGACCCGCAGTTGCCCAAACGGTATCTGACTCATTAATACTTAACCAATATGGAGCCGCTGTTTTTAAATGTGCGTACGCCCAACCATGTGTATGGACTACGCCCTTTGGATTACCGGTTGTCCCTGATGTGTAGGATAAGAATGCCATATCGTCCTTACTTGTATCTGCAATAGAGAGTTCTTCTGTTTGTTTTTTCATCTCTTCCTCTAAGGTAATCCAGCCATCCACTTTTCCTCCGACTGCAAATTTATCGATTTGTTCAATATTTTCAATAGCTGAAAATTGATCACAATATGGATAATAACTAATAATGGCTTTTACATCACCATGTGTAATACGGTATTGTAGATCTTTTGTACGTAGCATTTCGGAACTAGGAATGACTACTAATCCAGCTTTTAGTGCTCCTAGATAAACCTTATACGCTTCTATAAGACGAGGAATGATAACTAGTACTTTATCGCCCTTATTTAGTCCATTGTTAATTAACGCATTTCCAATTCGATTCACGGCTTTAAAGAGATTTGCATAAGTAACTTCTAATTTGTTGCCCTGTTCATCTTCCCATTTTATGGCTACTTTTTCTGGGTTTTCTGCATACTTTTCTATTTCTTGAACCAAGTTATATTGTGCAGGTGCTAGTAAATCTTCTCTTTTCACGACAACTCCTCCTCCTTAGTGATAGTCTAATTATATAAAATTTTTCGAACAATTTGGAAGAGTTTTGTGAAATTTTTATGACCAGGTTATAATACTAGACTCTAACTTCTAATAGACAAAAATAAAGGACGGGATAATCCCGTCCTTGTAGCCATTTATTTAATTTTTAGAAGCTACCTCCGCCCATTTGTTGTTGAGCGAAAGAAACTAGACGCTTAGTGATTTCTCCACCAACTGATCCGTTAGCGCGAGAAGTAGTGTCAGCACCAAGGTTTACACCAAACTCAGAAGCAATTTCATATTTCATTTGGTCGATTGCTTGTTGTGCACCAGCTACTAATAGTTGGTTGCTGTTGTTGTTGTTTGCCATGTGACTTCACCTCCTTGTGAGTATATAATGTGTAAAATCACATGGCATAATACATTTTAATCTCTGGTAAATCTTCACAACGTCGGAATGGTTTTCCTTTAGAAAAGTTCCTCAATTTCTTTCTTCTTTGATAGATCTAATGTAAGTATTTCAGTCTCATCCACTGCTTTTTCGATTAAGCTTTCAAAATCTGTGTAACTTTCATAATAGGTTACTTTATCAAGCTTTGGTCTAGTTTTCGGTGATGCAGGTGTGAAAATCGTACAACAATCCTCAAATGGTCGAATTGAAATATCATGGGTATTAATTTTTTTTGCAACATTAATAATATCAAATTTGTCTACTGTAACAAGCGGTCGAATTATCGGTGTATTCGTCACATTATTAATTACATGCATACTCTCTAATGTTTGGCTTGCCACCTGTCCGAGACTTTCACCGGTTACAATAGCTAGTGCATTGCGTCTTCTTCTGATTTCATCGGTGATTCGAAGCATCATCCGTCTCGTTGATATCAATGTATAGTTTTCTGGAATCTGCCTTTGAATCGTTGTTTGGATTTCTGTAAAAGGTACAATATGCAACTTAATTGTTCCTGAAAACTCTGTAAGTTGCTGGGCAAGGTCAATTACTTTTTGGCGCGCACGTTCACTTGTGTATGGTGGACTATGAAAATGGACGGCTTCAATCGTTAATCCTCTTTTCATTGCTAAGAAACCAGCAACAGGACTATCCAATCCTCCTGAAAGCATCAACACGGCTTTCCCGCTTGAGCCAACTGGAAGTCCTCCTAGGCCAACCTCGTCTTTGAATGTAATATAAGTTGCTTCTTTTCGTACCTCAACACGTATATTGATGTCAGGCGTATGCACATTGACATCAATTCCCTGCACATTTTTTAAAATATGACTGCCCAATTCATAATTTAATTGATTCGTATCAAGTGGAAAAGTTTTGTCTGATCGACGAGCTGAAATCTTAAACGATTTCCCATCATGTTCAAGTTGTTGGATGGCCGTCAATACACCATCTTTTATTTTTTCAATATCGCTGTCAACCTTTAAAGCAAGACTAAAAGACTGAATCCCGATAATATTCTTTAAGATATCAACAATACCTTCGTGTCGTTCTCCATTAAGCTTTATATAAATACGGTCTCTCGTTTTTTCTATCTTAAGCTGTTTGTACTCCGTAAGTTTTCTCCCTATATTATTAGATAGTTTGTTTATAAACAAATTCCGATTACGGCCTTTTGTTGTGATTTCACCGAATCGAATTAAAATGTGATCATATTCCATTATTTTCCCCCATTACATTTTGTAATTGATGAATTGCAGATTCTACCGCATCTATTAAATTCGGAAGCTCCTCCAATTTGTTTTGCGAAGATAGGCTTATTCGAATTGAGCTATTCGCTAGAACATGGGGTACACCCATTGCCAGCAATGTTTTACTGGGCTCGTTGTTTTGAGATGAACAAGCAGAGGTGGTCGACACGAAAATGTCTCTTTCCTCCAATAAATGGACAAATACTTCGGGCTTTAACCCATTAATAGAAAAATTAATGATATGTGGAGCACTGTTCCTTACAGGTGTGTGTACTCTTATTCCGCTTATCATCGATAACCTTTCGATAATCGCCCCTTTAAGCTTGGATAGTTGTTTAATCGTTTCATCTCTATTCTCTATAGTCAATCTGAGAGCTTTTGCAAGGGCAACAAATCCGGCTACATTTTCAGTTCCTGCCCTCTTTTGCATCTCTTGACCTCCACCTGAGATCAAGGGTTTTATTCGCACACCATGTCGTACGAAAAGGAATCCAGTTCCTTTAAGGCCATTAAATTTGTGCCCTGAAAATGTACATAAATCCAGTTTCGCCTTATCCAGATCAAGGGTAGTTTTACCTATTCCCTGAACGTGGTCGACATGATAAATAATTTTCGGGAATTTTTCTAGTAGCTTGCCAATTTCTTCTATTGGTTGAACAGTCCCCACTTCGTTATTCACATGAATAATTGATACCATAATCGTATCTTCTCGAATTGCCTCTTTTAAATTTTCAAGCGATACGACACCATTATCATCTACGGGAAGATAGGTTATCTCAAAACCAAGTTCTTTCAATTGCTCGCAAGCCTCACTCACTGAGGGATGCTCAATTGAAGTGGTAATTATATGCTTGCCTCTATTTTGGTATTGTAAAGCAGTCCCTTTGATAGCTAAGTTGTTCCCTTCAGATCCACCCGATGTGAAAATAACCTCTTGTGGTTTTACCCGCAAAAGATTCGCAATTTGAGTACGCGATTGACTTAAAAGCTTTTCAGCTTGTCCACCAATTCCATGCAAAGAAGAAGGGTTCCCAAAATATGTTTTTGCAACTTTAGTATAAGAATCAATTACTTCATCAAACGGTTTTGTTGTTGCACTATTATCTAAATAAATCATCTAATTACCCCTATTTAGTACGTATTCGCATAAAAAATCATACCATACAATGTTAAAAAGTTAAAAAGGAAAAGGACCCCAATTTGAGGTCCTTAGTCATTGTCGTTATCAAGAACAACTTCAATTTTCTTCAATGCGCCTGGATCGATATCCTCAATAGCAGTTGCTGCCTGTTCTAACGCTAGGGCATACTCATAATTTCTAAAGGAGTTTTCAGCTTCATGTAGGCTTCCTGCTATTTTAGGATTGCGGCTACGGTATCTATTTCCATATTGAATAACCTTTTCCGCTAGATAAACTTGCTCAAGCATTTCTTCTGTATTCTTATATGTCTGCGTTACTAAATCTTGTGCATTTTGTAACGCTTGATTGACTGTCTTCATATTTAGCGGTTTTTCCTCGAGTGTAGACATGACTTGAGTTAAAGATAGTTTTGCCTCTGACAGCAGTTCTGAATACTTAACAGGTAAGCCAGGAGCATTACTTTTTGTGATTAAGCGTTTTGCATCTGCAAGCTTTTTCTTCATTTCAGAAATTTGTTCTCTTGCATGAAGTTCGTCTTTACGTAATGTTTTTAGCATTTCTGAGTATTGTAAATGTTCTTCCTTCACATCTTGAATCTTGCCATACACTTCTTCTAGTTCAGCTCTTATAAGAGAATAAGCAACCTTCTCTTCGTCTAACTTTACTTGAGTTGATACATATTGTTTAACAAGCTGTTTAATTTGTTTCACAATAGTACGGTGTCTTTCAATATCTTGCTCATTTAAGTGATAGCTTTGCTGAACAAATTTTGTTTCTTCTTCAGTGTTTTTACTGCCGTCTATTAAGTCCTGTAAATCATCCTCAATCTTATCAAGTTCATTTTTAACGAACTGATTTGCCTTTACTTCTGCTTCAAGTAAATCATAGATGGTATCGAGAGACTCTCTTGTTTCATCGATTCCTTTTTTAACTTCCTCAAGCTTAAGTTCTTCAGTAAGCGCGATATACTTTGTCAACTGTTCTCTCATTCTCTCAATCTCTTTTTCAATCTGGTGATGCTCAAGGGAATATCCTTCCTGTTCCATTTGACTATATCCCTCTGAGATCTCATTTAACTGATTTGGAATTAAGCTTTGACATTCATGTAATAAATGAGGAATTTCATCCATTTGTTGCTTTGTAACAGAAAGAGCGTCTTTAATAACTAGTACAATCTCTCTGGCTTCAAAATAATTACCATTTGTTGTTGCTTCTTCATACTCATTAAATTTCTCGTAAACGTCTTGAAGTTTTTCTTCGAGGCGTTTTTCTGTAAGACCGAAAGTATGTCGATGCGCAAGTAGGCTCTTTTTTAATTCACGATATAGCTGATTTAATTCATCAACCTCTACACGATTCTTTTCTTCACTGCCGACTAGTTCCTTAAGTTCGTCTAAAATGATGGCAATATTATTTTCAGCATCATTTAAAATCGCCTCAAGTTGTGCAAGTACGCGTTTCGCTTTCCCGAAACGGTATTTATCTGCTAAGTCCTCCGCATCAAATAACAATTCCTCAACATCTGGTAATGCAACAGTGACTATTTCATCCCATTGTTTTCTCCAGCGTTCAAAAAGTTCCTCCGTCTGACCTGTCATATTAAGCTCTTTTACTTTCGCAATTTCATCCGTAACAGGGCGGTTCATCATATCAATCTTCCAGGCTTCTAGTCGATCAACCTCTATATATACTTTTTTTCTTGAGTAAAATCCAAAAATAGCAACTACAATTACTACTGCGATTATGCCGATTATGATTTCCATAATTTGGCCTCCTTGCTCCCACAATCAATCTATCATAGACATCTATGTATATTAATTTTTTATTTTTATATAAAATCATTCTAAATGTTTTTTTAATGTATTTATGATACCATGTAAACGACAATTTTTGACTATAACTTTTAAAATTTTTTACAAATTTTATTGAAAAATGAGGTATTTGTCGATGAAAGCAGATGGTCATATCCATACACCCTTTTGTCCACACGGTACAAAAGACCCAATTGAGGATTATATTTACCAGGCGATTCAATTAGGATTTGATGAGATTTCATTCACAGAGCACGCTCCACTTCCACTTCGATTTAACGATCCCACTCCTCAAAAGGACAGTGGAATGGACATGAATGAGTTAGAGAACTATTTTTCTGTTTTAACAGAGCTCCAAACAAAGTTCGCAAGTGATATTAAAATTAATATTGGCTTAGAAGTTGACTATATCGAAGGATATGAAGAGGATACTAAAGCTTTTTTAAATGAGTATGGATGTTTTTTGGATGATAGTATACTGTCTGTTCATTTTCTCAAACATCAAAACCAGTACTACTGCCTCGATTATAGTCCTGACACGTTCGCTACAATGATACAGCAGTTTTCATCGGTTGATTCGGTCTATAAAGCATACTATGACACTTTACTTCGTTCGATAACGGCAGACCTAGGTCAACATAAACCAAGGAGAATTGGACATATGACGCTTGTTCATAAGTTTCAAAGGAAGTTCCCCACCTCAAAATTGTTTGAGGAAAAAATTATTGAAGTCTTAGACCATATTGCGGAACGTGGTCTTGCTTTAGATTATAATGGTGCTGGGGTGAATAAGCCTCTTTGCCGTGAGGTTTATCCACCTGAAAGAATTATTAAAGAGGCGATAAAACGAAAAATCCCTCTTGTTTACGGGTCCGATGCCCATAGCAAGAAGGATTTAAATCAAGGGTTTGATAATCTATATAAAAAGGCTGTCTTGGTGTCACCATCTAAATATTAACAGGTACCAGAGTGACTTTATTATTCATTGCATGTGATTGGCGGCAAATCGTCATGTTCACCCATTTTTCAATTTCGTGACAATATTGCTCACTCACATAAATTTCATATGGCATTAAATGCAATACCTCTGACATATATTGAGGATGTAAATAAGGCATGGATAACATACCTTTTAATTGCATGATTGCGTATGGAATAGGTATCGGTGCAAATTCTTGTTGTTTAATACCTGTCTCGAAAATGGCTTGAAAATAATATTTTTCCTTCGCCATATAAGTGGTCATAATCTCACGAATCAATGTTGTATCAAATGTAATTTCCCTTTGTACAAAGCGTGATAAATGGCGGTTTTCCTTTTGAAAATCCATAATACTTCTGATAGCGAGTAATAAACATTCTCTCGCAGTCCTGTTATCCAATTCACTATAGGCATGTTCAACAATTGTCAAATATCCCTCTAAGTAGTAGGACACTAAGTGTTCTAGGAGTCCCTCTTTATTTCCAAAATAGTAGGAGATATTGGCAACATTACAATTTGCTTTTTTGGCAATTTCACGTACCGTCGTACCATCAAAGCCCTTTGTATTAAATAAAAAAACGGAAGAATCAATAATTCTTTGTTTCATGGTTTTTGTTTGCATAACCAACCCACCTTACCCTTATTAATGATTAGATTTCGCTAGATTCAGCCAGATTCCTTTAAGATTTTATCGACAAGTCACGCACTAGCGGCTATTATTTGGTATTATTATGTAAGAAATACTCAAACGGAGGGGAACAAGCATGTTTCATGTCGAACAGTATAAAGGCAATAAAGTAGAAGACTATAAACTAGTGACAAAACAACTAGACGCTTTACTTGAAGGTGAACAAGATCAAATCGCGAATTTAGCAAATGCTTCGGCATTACTGAATCAATTTTTAGATACCATCAACTGGGTCGGCTTTTATATCAAGAAGGGTGATGAACTTATTCTTGGACCATTCCAAGGATTACCTGCATGCGTACGAATCAAGATGGGCCGTGGGGTTTGTGGAACAGCTGCACAAAATCAAAAAACAGAGAGAGTGCAAGATGTTCATCTTTTCCCAGGTCATATTGCATGTGACAGTGCTTCAGAATCGGAAATTGTGATTCCCATTTTGAAAAATGGTGAAGTATTTGGTGTTTTAGATATAGATAGCCCAATTAAGGAACGATTTGATGAAGTAGATCAACAGTGTCTTGAGGAATTTGTAAAAGTATTAGAAAAACATCTATAAAAGTAAGCCAGTAGGGTTCATTCCCTGCTGGCTTTTTAATCATAAGGCATTATTAGCATTAGAACTCTCTTTATCCATCTAAAGCTTGATTAAGGTCCTCCCAAATATCCTCCCACGCCTCCAATCCAACAGAAAGTCGAATCAAATTATCCGTAATTCCCATTTTCAATCGTTCATCTTCTGGTACAACTGCATGCGTCATTGTGGCTGGATGCTGGATTAGCGTTTCTGCATCTCCAAGACTCACGGCAATTTTGATTAACTTCAATCGATTAAGGAAATTTTGTGCATCTTTTTTAGTACCTTTGATTGTAAAAGAAATTATTCCACCAGCCTTCTTCATTTGTTTTTTCATAATTTCATAGGCTGGGCTTTCTACATCACCTGGGTAGAAAACATTTTCCACATTCTTGTGTTTTATTAATAAAGAAGTAATCTTTTCAGCATTATCGCAATGTCTATCCATCCTAACTGGAAGAGTTTTAAGCCCTCGAAGTAATAGCCAGGCATCAAATGGAGACATTACCCCACCAATATCCTTTTTTGTTGTCATTGCCACTTGTTGAATAAAATCCTCTCTTCCTACAACAAGACCGGCAATAACGTCACCGTGACCGCCGATATACTTTGTTGCACTATGAATGACAACATCGCAACCTTCTTTTATTGGTTGTTGTAAATAAGGTGAACTGAAGGTATTGTCTACGACAACCGGAATCTTATATTGCCTCGCTATTTTGACAACAAGTTGTAAATCAATAAGCTTCATTGTTGGATTAATTGGCGTTTCGATATAGATAAGCTTAGTACTAGGAGTTAATTTTGATACAATATCTTCCTCCTCGTCCATCGAACTAAAATCATGGATAATATTGTATTTTTCCTCCATCATTTGAAGAAGACCAAATGTACATCCATATAATCCTTTGGAGCAAAGAATGTGATCACCAGACTTCGTTAGTGCGAATAAAACCGCTGAAACTGCGGCCATACCAGATCCAAAAGAAAGCCCTGCTTCTCCACCTTCCAAGAGTGCAATTCTTTCTTCTAATAGTTTGACAGTTGGGTTCCCTAATCGTGAATAGATATATCCTTCTTCCGAACCAGCAAAACGAGCTTCCCCTTGCTCTGCAGTATCAAAAGTAAAAGTTGATGTTTGATAAATTGGAGGTACTAAACTTCCATTATCAGAAGTTATTTTTCCACCATGTATTGCAATGGTATCAAAATATTTACTTTCCTTACTCATGCTTCCTTATCCCCCTTAATACGTTGAATCCTATAATTAGCATATGATAAGAGAGGTTGTTTTGAAAGCGTTTTCTAATTTCGTAGAGGATTACTTGGATTTATCAGGACTTTTGTATGAGAACTCTTTTTTCAAAAAAAAAGACATCCCGTTAAGAATGTCCTTCGGTAATCATATTTTCACTCGCCACTACTTGGTTTTTCCCTGATTGTTTAGCCTCATACAAAGCATTGTCTGCCCGCTGGAAAAGACTTTTAAATGTTTCCTTGTAGTGCTTATGCCAAGTTGCAACTCCACATGAAATTGTGATTTTGGGATTGGAATCCTTTTCAACCCTTTTTCCAAGTCGCTCAGCAACAGCCATACCTGAAGCTAAGTCAACTTTAGGTAAATAGATTGCCAACTCTTCTCCACCCCATCTTGCTCCAATATCATGTTCACGTATGTTTTCCCTGATGAGATTGGCTATTTGAACAATTGATTCATCTCCGACCTGATGACCGTAAGTGTCGTTGACTCCTTTGAAATCATCAATATCGATTAAGATGAATGTTCCAAATGCGTCTCTTTCCATTGAATCTTGAACACTTTCTTCTAAATGATTACGCGAATAAAGCTTAGTTAAATAATCGGTAATCACTAGTTTTTCAAGTTCTTCACGGAGAATTGAATTTGTAAATGCCAATGACGAATGATGAATGAGGGATTGCATTAGTTTAAATTTATCAAATGAAAAGAAATATGGTAGTTCATGTAAAACAATGGCAACACCCAGTATCTCATTACGTTGCACCATTGGAACTGACATCATAGAACGATAAGAGGATTCACCAAACTCTCTGTAGTCACGTAAATCTCCGATAAAAAGGGGTTCATTTTCTAGCATAATTCTCTCAAGACTGTATGTCACATACTCTTCACCGAAACCCTTTTCAAAAAATGCAGTGCTTCCTGGAAGTACCTCTAAATGATCACTTGTTTGCAAAATAAAACCTACTTCGTTTGCTTCAAATGACTTTCTTATCTGAGTTGACATAAATGTCATTGTATCTATTAATCGAAGGTTCGAGTTTAATTTATGAGATGTTTCATTGATTAATTGCAGATCAGCAATTAATTGCTTTGATTGTTGATAGAGTTGAGCATTTTCGAAGGCATGTCCAGCTGTATTTGCTAAAAGTTCAATAAACTGAATTTCTGAATTCGGGAATACCAAGCCGTTATGGGCGTTAATTTGTAAAACCCCATAAACCCCTTGTCGACCTTTCAGAGGAGCATAAATGACAGACTGTTTGTCTTCATCCGAATCTTCCAACTGTAAAACCCCTGTTACAAACGCTTGCATAACAAGAGTATTTTCACCATGTTCATATTGCTGTATGTCCTTAATTGGGATAACATTATGTCTTGTATTATCATGTGCAAGAAATAATGTATATTCGAATGATGGGTATACATCTTGTAATGTCTTAATTACTTCTTCAAGTACAGCATCTATATCCATCGTAGAATGGAACTTAGAGGTTACTCTGAATAGTTGCTCATATCTAATTTCTTCGTTTGGAAACATCATGATTAATCACCCATCTGATTATAGTACTTTATAGAAGTTGTTCAAAAAGTCCGGTGAATATGACACTTCGAAATTCTGCGTTTGCTTGCTCCTACGTTCCTCACGTATTTACTACATACGCTCCGGTACTCATAGCTGCGCCGCCTTGAACTTTCGACGCACAGGATGTGCTAGTGTCGATAATGCCACAGGACGTGGCGTTTTTATCGACGCGGTCCTCTTCATCCCCTATTTGAACACTAACTTATATCTCTATTATAATAGATATTGCCTTAAAAATGTCTCATTATCTCTTAAAAAAACCGAATTTATTACAATTATCGTATCTAAAATCGAAAATTCATCAATAACTTGTTGAAATTCACGATTTTAGATAAAATTTGTTAATAGTCATTTAGCTGTTCCAATTGAACTTCTAGATAAAAACTTGACTTCTCACGCTAAAAATCATATAATCATCGTTGTGTAAAATATTGCAGCATATGTGAGTAGGTTTTTGTTCTATTTTGTTCCTCTATTGAGCATTTTGCTCTAAGATGGTGTATCTTGTAACTCTTTGCTGCTAGGGCGAGGATACATGAAAACAAAATAGCCAAGAGCATCTAGCACATCTGTTTTTATTTTACAACAAAATAAAAACATTGAAGGAGGAGTCATTCATGGCTCGTTATACTGGTCCAAGCTGGAAATTATCCCGTCGTCTTGGCATTTCATTAAGTGGTACAGGTAAAGAATTAGAAAAGCGTCCTTACGCTCCAGGACAACATGGTCCTAACCAACGTAAGAAACTTTCTGAGTATGGTTTACAATTACAAGAGAAGCAAAAGCTTCGTCATATGTATGGCATGAACGAGCGTCAATTCCGCAATTTATTTGATGCTGCAAGTAAAATGCAAGGTGTTGTTGGTGAAAACTTCATGATTCTACTTGAATCACGTTTAGATAACCTAGTATACCGTCTTGGTCTTGCTCGTACTCGTCGTGCAGCACGTCAATTAGTTAACCATGGTCATATCGTAGTTGATGGAGGTCGTGTTGACATCCCATCATACCGTGTAAAACCTGGTCAAACTATTTCAGTTCGTGAAAAATCACGTAACCTAGTTGCAATCAAAGAAGCACTTGAAGCAACTACTTTCGTACCAGAATATTTAACTTTTGATGCTGATAAGCTAGAAGGAACTTATACTCGTTTACCTGAGCGTTCTGAATTACCAGCAGAAATTAACGAAGCATTCATCGTTGAGTTCTACTCACGTTAATAATTGCTTCTCAATAAGCAATAAAAAACCTAGAATCGTTGAATTTTCAACAATTCTAGGTTTTTTTATTTGTCCTTTTTGTGGAACTGTATTAATTCTTTTGCATCTTCCCTAAATTGGGACAGATTATCTTATCTCACAAATTCCACCAAATAATAACGATCCTTTAGTGATTTGTAAAACCATACTAAATACGGTACGACACAACCTGCCACATCTATAGAATTTACAGTGTATAAATAAAAGGCAAGGAGCACCTCAGAGTGTAGACAAAGTCAATCTTGACTTTGTCTACACTCATTTTTCAAACAATACTAGTATGAATTACTTTCCCAGACTGTCTTGAAAACGCTTGTCATACAAGGCGCGCAGCCGATCGAAGACGCGAATAGAAGTTGCCTTCATGAGCGGACGAGAGAGGCAAGCAACGAAGTATGCGAGCGTTTGTCAACAGTCTGANTAGGTCAATTCGTCAACCATTGAAATTGATAGATTTGTTGAATTAATGAAGCTATTAATTTTAAAATCTTATAAAAACAACAAAATTTAATAATTGATTATCTAAAAAATAGTGTTACAATGAGTAATAATTTAAATTTTTTGATTTTACTTTATTCATCAAAAAAGCATAATCTTTTGTCGAATAAACGTAATTATATATTGGAGGTAACTATTATGTCTGAACAACAACGTAGTAATATGATTAAATCAGGAATTGATCGAGCGCCACACCGAAGTTTACTTCGTGCTGCAGGTGTTAAGGAAGAAGATTTTAACAAACCATTTATCGCAGTCGTAAACTCATATATTGATATTGTACCAGGTCATATTCATTTACAAGAGTTTGGTAAAATTGTAAAAGATGCAATTCGAGAAGCTGGTGGAGTTCCATTTGAAATGAACACAATTGGTGTTGATGATGGTATTGCTATGGGTCATATCGGAATGAGATATTCCCTGCCAAGCCGTGAGATCATCGCTGATTCAATTGAAACAGTTGTTGCCGCTCACTGGTTCGACGGTATGGTTTGTATTCCCAACTGTGATAAAATCACACCAGGAATGATGATGGCTGCAATGCGTCTAAATATCCCGACTATCTTTGTTAGTGGTGGACCGATGGCAGCTGGACGTGATGCTGCTGGAAATCCACTTAACCTAAACTCAGTATTTGAAGGCGTTGGTGCTTATCAATCTGGAAAAATTGATGAAGCGAGATTAACAGAACTCGAGCAATTTGCTTGTCCTACCTGCGGTTCATGTTCTGGTATGTTTACTGCGAATTCTATGAACTGTTTAGCAGAAGGTCTTGGATTAGCCCTCCCAGGAAACGGTACAATCTTAGCGGTTGCTGAAGAAAGAAAAGAATTTGTTAAAAAATCTGCGAAACAATTAATGAATTTAATTGAAAAAGATATTAAACCACGTGATATCGTTACGATTGAAACAATCGATAATGCATTCGCATTAGATATGGCAATGGGTGGATCTACGAATACTGTACTTCACACTCTTGCAATTGCTCAAGAAGCTGAAATTGAGTATTCACTAGAACGTATCAATGAAATTGCAGCACGTGTTCCACACTTAGCGAAAATTGCTCCTGCATCTGATCATCATATTGAGGATGTGCATAATGCGGGTGGCGTTAGCGCAATTATCAATGAATTGCTTAAAAAGCCAGGTGCAATTGATGGAGATCGTATAACTGTTAGTGGTAAAACATTACGTGAAAATGTAGAAGGCTGTGAAATTACAGATCATAACGTCATCCGTCCACTTGAAAACCCTCACTCTGAAAAAGGCGGACTAGCTATCCTATTTGGTAACTTAGCTCCTGAGGGTGCTGTCGTTAAGGTTGGTGCGGTTGACCCTGAAGTTGGTGGATATCATAGAGGTCCAGCAGTGTGCTTCGATTCTCAAGAAGATGCCCTATCAGCAATCATTGTAGGTAAAGTTAAGGAAGGCGACGTAGTCGTTATTCGTTATGAAGGTCCTAAAGGTGGTCCAGGTATGCCGGAAATGCTTGCACCAACCTCTCAAATCGTTGGTCGCGGTCTTGGAGCAAAAGTCGGCTTAATTACTGACGGACGTTTCTCTGGTGCATCAAGAGGTATCTCAATCGGACATATTTCTCCTGAAGCTGCTGAAGGTGGTCCAATTGCATTTGTTGAAGATGGCGACTTCATTGAGCTTGATTTAAATAATCGTACAATCAAATTAGAAGTCTCTGATGAAGAATTCGAAAAACGCAAGGCTAATTGGAAAGGCTTTGAGCCAAAAGTGAAAAAAGGCTACCTAGCTCGCTATTCAAAATTAGTTACAAATGCAAGTTCTGGTGGAGTAATGAAATACTAGGCTGTTCAGAGTGTAGACAAAGTCAATCTTGACTTTGTCTACACTCATTTTTCAAACAATACTAGTATGAATTACTTTCCCAGACTGTCTTGAAAACGCTTGTCATACAAGGCGCGCAGCCGATCGAAGACGCGAATAGAAGTTGCCTTCATGAGCGGACGAGAGAGGCAAGCAACGAAGTATGCGAGCGTTTGTCAACAGTCTGAGGCGCTCCAAAAAGAAGCACCTTACCTATTTTAGTATTTAATAACAAAGTATTTTTTCTTACCGCGGCGGATTACGGTGAACTGACCTTCAATTCGATGAGATTCTGTAATCATCGTATCTACATCTTGGATTCTTTCACCATTTAAATAAATAGCACCATTCGAGATGTCTTCTCGTGCCTGACGCTTGGACGGAGAAATTTTACTCATAACCAATAAATCAACCAAACCGATTTCTTTTTCACCATCATATTCAAATGAAGGAACATCCTTGAAGCCCTGTTTTATCTCCTCTGCACTTAGCTCACTAATTGAACCACTAAATAGTGCAGTAGATATCTTAACAGCTTGCTCTAAAGCAGCCTCTCCATGAACTAACTTTGTAACTTCTTCAGCTAATGTCTTTTGTGCCAAGCGTTTTTCCGGCGCATTTTTAATCTCAGCCTCAAGATTTTCAATCTCTTCTTTTGTAAGGAACGTAAAGTATTTTAGATAACGTACAACATCGCGATCATCTGTGTTAATCCAGAATTGATAAAACTCATAAGGAGATGTTTTGTCTTTATCTAACCAAATTGTTCCACCTTCAGTTTTACCAAACTTAGTTCCGTCTGCCTTCGTTACGAGTGGAATAGTTAGGCCGTAAGCTTTTGCATCCTCAACAGTCTTACGAATTAATTCTAGCCCAGCTGTGATATTTCCCCATTGGTCACTTCCACCAATTTGAAGTCGACAGCCTTCATTTTCATATAGCTTTAAAAAGTCGTAGGATTGTAAAATCATATAACTAAACTCTGTAAATGAGATACCTGCATCTAAACGGGATTGAACAGAGTCTTTAGCAAGCATATAATTTAACCCAAAGCTTTTACCAATATCACGTAGGAAAGTAATCAGGTCTAAGCTTCCAATCCAGTCATAGTTGTTCGCTATTTGCGCTGGATTCCCGTCTGCTTCGAAATCTAAAAAGCGAGAAAGCTGCTCCTTAATGCTATTGCTATACTGTTGAACTACCTCTTTTGTATTTAGCGTTCTTTCCGCTTTTTTACCACTTGGGTCACCAATTAAACCCGTAGCTCCGCCAACTAATGCTATGGGTTGATGCCCTGCTAATTGAAATCTACGTAAAGTCAATATCCCTACTAAATGTCCAATATGTAAACTATCTGCTGTTGGATCGAATCCACAATATAGCTTTATCTTTTCATTTTTCAAGCTATTTTGTAATCCTTCTTCATCCGTAACTTGATTTATTAAACCTCTATAAGCTAAATCCTGTATGACATCCATCATCTTATTCTCCTTTTAACCATATAGAGTTTTTCTATCATATTACATATAATAATGTCAAATTAAATATTGGAAATTCTATAAAACAATACTAATATCAGTAGTTTATATGCTATAATGTACATGGATTTTAGGGGGATGATTATGAATTTTAACAAATCACAGATATTTGAAAAAATTAATTCAACATGGCGAAAACTCACATCAAATAAAGTAGTTCAAGTATTTTCAGGTAAGAAAGCACTCAAGGGTGTTAGGGTTACGTATGGTGTCTTTTGGAATTTATTTTTGTTATTCTTTATTATTGCTCTATTAGGTCTTGGGTTCGCTGGTGGAGCTGGAGCGGGATACTTTGCATCCCTAGTAAAGGACGAGCCTGTTCGAGACTACGATAGTTTACAAAAAGATATATACAACTATGAAGAAAATACGGAAGTGTACTTTGCGAATGATGTGTATCTTGGCCAATTGCGGGCTGATCTTCACCGGGAAGAGGTAGCACTTGAGGATGTTTCACAATTCGTTAAAGATGCTGTAATTGCTACTGAGGATCAGTACTTCTATAAGCATGATGGAGTTGTTCCAAAATCCATTCTACGTGCAATTGTACAAGAAGTAACTAATTCACCCGTCCAAACTGGTGGAAGTACCTTAACCCAACAATTGATTAAGAACCAAATACTTTCAAACGAAGTTTCATTTGATCGAAAGGCAAAAGAAATCTTAATCGCGTTACGACTTGAAAAGTTTTTTGATAAAGATGAAATATTCGAAGCTTATTTAAATATCATACCTTATGGTCGTAACTCATCAGGACGAAATATTGCCGGTGTCCAAACGGCTGCACAAGGTATTTTTGGAGTAGACGCAAAAGATTTAAACCTGCCTCAGGCAGCTTTTATCGCTGGTCTACCTCAGAATCCATACGTGTACACTCCATTTTCAAATCAGGGTGGTAAGGTGAAGGACAATCTAGAGCCCGGTCTTAAACGAATGGAGACAGTTCTACAGAGAATGCTATCAGCAGGTTTCATCACAGAAAAACAATATGAAGAAGCGCTCGCTTACGATATTCGTGCAAATCTGATACCACCACAGTCAGAACCAATTGAACAATATCGTTGGTTGACTGCAGAAGTAGAAAAGCGCGCCACTGATATTTTAATGAAAAAATTAGCTCAGGAAGACGGTTACGAAGAGAAAGATCTTGAAGAGAACAATGATTTAATTAGACATTACTCTGAAGTTGCGGACAGAAACCTACGTCAAAGCGGATATAAAATTTATACCACCATTGACAAAGAAGTATTCGATGTTATGCAAGACGCAGTGAAAAACTTCCAGTACTTTGGACCTGATAAACAAACCATTAAGAAAGACTTAGAAACAAATGAAGATGTAGCCGTTATGGAACCAGAAGAGCTTGGCTCAGTCCTTATCGAAAACAAGACTGGACGAATAATTAGCTTCGTAGGTGGGCGTGATTTCGAGCGTGAACAAACAAACCATGCTTTTAACCCTGCGAAACGTCCTAATGGATCCACGATGAAACCATTATTAGCTTATGCTCCAGCAATGGAATTAGGACTAGTACAACCAGGAAGTGTGATTGCCGATGTGAAATTCACTTACGGGAATTATACCCCACAAAACTTTGGCGGCCCTAGTGACTTTGATGGTTTAATGTCAGCAAGACACGCTTTAAAATTATCAAGGAATATTCCAGCACTTAAAACATATTTGAAGGCATTTAATAATCGTCCACTTACATTTTTAGAGAAAATGGGCTTCACTACGTTAGATGAAAAAGACTACCAAGGACTATCAATGTCCATCGGTGGTATGACAAACGGTGTTTCAGTTGAAGAAAATGTAAATGCATATGCTACTTTTGCAAATGGTGGTCAGTTCATCGATGCATATATGATTGAAAAGATTGAGACGAATGATGGAGAGGTAGTATATGAGCACGAGGTGAAACCGGTTGATGTATTTTCACCACAAACTGCCTACCTAACGATTGATATGATGCGTGATGTTATTAATGGTGGTACTGCTTCTTCACTTAGAGGGTATTTAAAGTTTAATGCAGACTGGGCTGGTAAAACAGGTACAACTAATAACTCAGAAGATATATGGTTTGTTGCAACAAATCCAAATGTAACCTTTGGAACCTGGATTGGTTACGATACACCAAAGTCTGTCGTTAATTATAAGGGTCTATCTAATTCAAGAAGAAATATCCTTCTTTGGGCCGGGCAGCTGAATGCTGTATATGATGTAAAACCTGAACTTGTAAAGCCAAATGAAAATTTCAAAATGCCTGGAGGAATCGTATCTCGTTCCTACTGTGGGCTTTCCGGTCTACTACCTTCCGATTTATGTAGAGAAGCTGGACTAGTACAATCGGATATCTATAATGCAAAATTTGTACCGACAAAGGTCGATGATAACCTTGTAAAAGGTAAGTATATCGAAGTTGATGGCAAGGCCTATCGTGTACCCGAAAGTGCTCCACAAGAGTTTGTACAAGAAGGTATCATGATCAAGAAAGAATTCTTAGAAGAGCATGGATTAAAAGATTCTAAAGCAATTGAACAACTGCTACCAAATAACAACCGTTGGAACAACCTGGTCATTACGGAAACGAGCGAACTAAATGATAATGGTTCCGTTCCTTCTCAAGTTAAGGGGGCAGCAATATCTTCAGGTACGTTGACATGGTCAAAGCATGATCATAATGATGTCATTGGTTATCGCATCTATGCTGCATCCAATTTCACAACTGATTTCAAAAAAATTGGGAGTGTACCTGCTACAAAGAATTTACAATTTAATGTTGGGAACTCCGTTGCAGCTTATTATGTTACTGCAGTTGATGTTACTGGCAAAGAAACCCCTCTTGCAAATTCAGTACTGGTTAAGAGTGGCGATTATAAATCAGAACCAGAGGTAGTTACCCCACCGTCTCCACCACCTGCTCCACCCGCTGAGGGAGGTAACGGCAATGGAAAAGAAAACGGAAATAACGGTAATGGTAATGGTGATGGTAATGGTGATGAAGATAATGAATAAGAGATAGCAAAAAAGAGGTGGTCTCAATAGACCACCTCTTTTTCTATTCTATCTTTATTAATTTTCCATTGTGGATAGGTCACCAGTAGGTAAATCCAGCTCCCATGCCTTTAATACACGTCTCATGATTTTTCCACTTCGAGTTTTTGGAAGTTTATCCTTGAACTCAATCTCACGAGGTGCAGCATGTGCAGCCAATCCCTTCTTCACAAAGTCTCTTATTTCTTCTTTCAGTTCATCTGTAGCCTCATAACCATCAACTAATGCGACGAACGCTTTAATAATTTCCCCACGTACCGGATCTGGTTTACCAATAACCCCTGCTTCCGCAATTGCGGGATGTTCAATAAGCTTGCTTTCCACTTCAAACGGTCCTACTCGCTCGCCAGAGGTCATAATTACATCATCAACGCGACCTTGGAACCAGAAATATCCATCTTCATCCATATAAGCTGAATCCCCAGATACATACCAATCACCTGGCATAAAATAAGATTCATATTTTGCTGGATTATTCCATATTTGATACATCATTGATGGCCAACCCTTTTTAATAGCTAAATTTCCCATACGATTTGCCGGTAATTCATTACCTTGGTCATCAACAATTGCTGCCTTTATTCCTGGGAATGGTTTTCCCATCGAACCTGGTTTAATATCCATACAAGGGTAATTACTTATTAGCTGAGCACCCGTTTCCGTCATCCACCAGTTGTCATGTATACGTAGATTAAAGACCTTTGCTCCCCAACGTACAACTTCTGGATTCAGCGGTTCCCCTACACTTAATACATGTCGTAAAGTGCTTAAATCAAACTGCTTTACAAGTTCATCTCCAGCACCCATTAACATTCTAAAAGCAGTAGGAGCACTGTACCAAACGGTAATTCCATAATCAGCTATGGTTTGATACCAGTTTTCTGGTCTAAAACGCCCCCCGACAATTACATTAGATGCGCCGTTAAGCCATGGGCCAAAAATACCGTAAGAGGTCCCAGTAACCCAACCAGGGTCAGCTGTACACCAGTAGATATCATCTTCTTTTAAATCCAGTATCCATTTAGCGGTTTGGTATTGTTGAATCATCGCATTATGGACGTGTAATACTCCCTTGGGCTTACCTGTCGAACCCGATGTATAATGTAGGAGCATACCATCAGTTCTATCGACCCATTCAATTTGTAGCTCTTTACTAGCTGTATTTAATCGACCTAGAAAATCTATAAATGGACCATCCTCTTTTACATCCTCACCAACAAGAACGATGTGTTTTAAGGCAGGTAGTTCATTAAATGGAATACGATCAACTAGTTCAGGAGTTGTGACAATTACCTTTGCTTCACTATCTTCTAGACGGTCTCTTACGGCACCTTCCATGAATGCTTCAAATAATGGACCAACTATAGCTCCTAGCTTAATAGCACCTAAAACCGTAAAATACAGTTCGGGAGATCGTGGCATAAAAACAAATACTCGGTCACCTTTTTCAACATCAGCAGCTTGTTTTAATACATTTGCTGCACGGTTTGTATACTCTTTCATTTCTTTGAATGTATACTTCTCTTCACGTGATGGATCACGATAATAGAGGGCAATCTTATTTTTTCTAACCCCTTCAGCATGGCGGTCGATAGCTTCATACGCGATATTTACTCTACCTGTCTCAGACCAAGTGAAATCCTTCTCTACCTCTGCCCAATCAAAATTCGCATACGCTTCATCATAATCTCTTAAATTATAATTCCCCTTCGTTGCTGGCAGCGCTTCCACTTTCATTTGGCATTTCCCCTTTATGTAAGTTATTTACTATTCCATTATAAAGTAAAATAGCTCTTTTCTCAATTTTTAAAATTTTATATATATAATATCTTTCCATAAAATTGTATAATTAGTATAAAAATAGCTGTAACCGCTTCACTAGTGTTAGATTATTGTATAATGAGTATGACTAACGAATGGTGGTGACATTGTGGAACATAAGAAGACCTATAACGCAAAGGAACTAAAGACGCCCCATGGTACAATTATTATTGAGGGGCCAATTACGGGTGAGACACTAGCAAGCTATGAATTTCATGAAGGATTGGTCGCTTTTCGTCCACCAAATCAACAACATAAGGCTCTAATCGAAATAGCAGATTTACCTGAAGGTAGAATAATAATTGCGAGAGAGAATAATACCGTCGTTGGGTATGTTACATATTTATATCCTGACCCACTTGAACGCTGGTCTGAAGGAAAAATAGAAAACATGATAGAATTGGGAGCAATTGAAGTCATTCCAAAGTTTCGTGGTTCCAGAGTAGGTAAGAATCTCTTAATTGTCTCTATGATGGATGATGCAATGGAAGACTACCTTATCATTACGACTGAATATTACTGGCACTGGGACCTAAAAGGAACTGGCCTTAATGTTTGGGAGTATCGTAAAGTAATGGAAAAAATGATGAGTGCAGGAGGACTTGAATGGTATGCAACAGATGATCCAGAGATAAGTTCACACCCTGCCAATTGTTTAATGGCACGCATAGGTAAACGAGTTGATCAAGATACAATTGAAAGATTCGATAGGCTTCGATTTATGAATCGCTTCATGTATTAAATCGAAAGGGGGATTCAAATGATTGTAGAAGAAATTATGAAGAAGATTGTTACAACTTTATCACCCAAGGATACGATTTCTACTGCCATAAAAATAATGGACGATAAAAAAATTAGACATATTCCGATCGTAGATGCACATCAGCATGTGATTGGACTGATAAGTGACCGTGATATACGGGACGCGAAGCCCTCCATCCTTGACTTTACAAACCAAGATAAAAATCTGGATACCCCGGTAAAAGAGATTATGGTAAAAGACGTAATAACCGGGCATCCATTAGATTTTGTTGAAGAAATTTCTGCCGTCTTTTCACAACACCGTATCGGCTGTCTACCCATTGAGACTAATGGTAAATTAGTTGGGATTATTACAGAGACTGATTTACTTCATACATTTGCACAATTAACTGGTGCAAATCAACCAGGCTCTCAGCTTGAAATAAAGGTACCAAATCGTGCTGGGACATTAGCAGAGGTTATAAATGTGATTAAAGACCATAATGTCAATATCCACAGTGTTCTAGTCTATCCTGATAAGGACATTCAATTTAAGATTCTTGCACTACGAATTCAAACGATGAATCCAACTAAAATCGTTGAAAATCTAAAAAATGAAGGCTACAACGTATTGTGGCCAAATATATCAGGGTTTTAATCATGACAAAAGAAGCTGTCTTTGTCTATTCGGACCAGTTGTTAAAATATCGATTTAGTCATGATCACCCCTTCAACCAGACAAGGGTAAAACTTACATACGACTTATTAAAGAGTTTGAACTTATTGGATGACTCTTCTATCATACCACCCAGAATCGCGACGGATGAAGAACTGGAGCTAGTACATGACCCTAGCTTTATCCAAGCAGTTAAATTAGCTGGTGAAGGAAGACTCACAGAAGAAAAAGCAGGGAGCTATGGAATTGGCACAGAGGATACGCCTATTTTTCCTGGAATGCACGAAGCAAGTGCATTATTAGTGGGCGCTACGCTCACCGCGGTTGACCACGTAATGTCTGGCCAATCCAAACATGCACTTAATCTAGGTGGAGGATTACATCACGGCTTCCGTGGAAAAGCTTCAGGATTTTGTGTTTATAATGATAGTTCTGTAGCCATTCGCTATATGCAAAAAAAATATAATGTAAAGGTCCTTTATGTTGATACGGATGCCCATCATGGTGATGGCGTACAATGGACTTTTTATGACGATCCAAATGTATGTACACTTTCAATCCATGAGACAGGGCGTTATCTTTTTCCTGGTACGGGAAGTGTGACTGAAAGAGGTTCTGGAAAGGGCTATGGGTATTCTTTTAATATACCTTTAGACGCTTTCACTGAAGATGAGTCATGGTTAGCTGCATACACTACAGCTTTTAAAGAGGTAACAGAATTTTTCAAACCTGATGTCATCTTTACTCAAAATGGTGTGGATTCACATTATTATGATCCGTTAACCCATTTATCAGCAACAATGAAAATCTATCGTGAAATCCCAAAACTTGCTCATGAGCTTGCCCATCAATATTGTGATGGACGGTGGATTGCAGTTGGAGGGGGTGGTTACGATATATGGAGAGTCGTACCCAGAGCCTGGTCACTTATTTGGCTTGAAATGATTGAAAAGGCAGACATTAATGGACCACTTCCAAGTGAATGGATTAATAAATGGCAACCAAAATCAAAGTTTCCACTCCCGGCATACTGGGATGATGAACCAAATATCTATCCTCCAATTCCTAGAAAAGCGGAAATTGAAGAAAAAAATGCCCTAACGGTTACAAAATCACTATATCCTATACGAAATAAATAAAAACACGGCATAAGCCGTGTTTTTACTCTTTAAAAGATAAGAAAGTATATCATTTTTTATTGTTTTGTAGAGTTTCTGAACTCAATACGATGTGGTAGCACCACGATTTGTTCATCAACATTTTCTTTGTTCATTAACTTCGTTAATAGTCTCATTGCAACTGCACCGATATCATACATTGGTTGTACGACAGATGTTAGCTGAGGACGTACCATTAGTGCTAGACGAGTATTATCGAATCCGATTACCTCTAGGTCATTCGGAATTGAGTACCCAAGGTCTTGAGCACTGTGAATTACACCTAATGCCATTTCATCCGTACCTACAAATATCGCTGTTGGTTTGTCAGCTAATTCATGAATTTTCTCAAAGCCTTCAATACCTGAATCATATGTGTAATCACCTTCGATTACATATTCTTCGTTGTAAGAAAGGCCCGCATCTTCAATTGCTCGTTTAAATCCTGCTAATTTCTTTTCTCCATTAACCGGCTCATTAAGTGGGCCACTAATATATGCGATTTTCTTATGGCCTCTTTCAGCTAATTCGGTTACAGCATCATATGCAGCCTGCTCAACATCAATGGTTACAGATGGAACTGTATTTGTACTTTCAACTGAACCAGCCAAAACAATTGGTGCAGGTGACTTATCGAATTCCTCAACATGTTCTTTCGTAATATTTCCACTCATGAATACAATACCATCCACCTGTTTTCCAAGCATTGTATTTAAAAGGTGAAACTCTTTATCCTTGTTTTGATCAGAGTTACTAAGGATAATATTGTACTTATACATTGTAGCGATATCCTCAATTCCTCGAGCCAATTCTGAATAAAAGATATTAGAGATATCAGGAATGATTACCCCAACAGTTGTTGTCTTTTTACTAGCTAGTCCACGTGCAACAGCATTTGGACGATAGCCTAGTCGATCAATCGCTTCTAATACCTTTTTTCTAGTTGTTGGCTTTACATTTGGATTTCCATTAACAACACGAGATACGGTCGCCATAGATACATTAGCTTCCCTCGCTACATCATAGATTGTCACATTCATTGACAGCACTCCTTATTTCAAGTTACCTCTTATATGTAGTATGAACTGTTTTATACAAACAAATGTCAATTTAGCTCACTTTATGAGGAAGTCAAAAAATCGGAAGTAAAATGACGCATCAAATCTCAGCATTTTTATTCGAAGCGGTCATTTTTTATCCTCTTTTTGAACATTTATTATCTAGAATATCATACGACACTTACAAATCAAGGGCAATGACTTTGTGCATTTTTTAACAATTTCGTTACAAAATCTAAAAAACCCCCTACTTTAGTCGCAGGAGGTTTAATGAAAACTATACACGAACGGCTTGAGTTGCCTTAAGTTCTGTAATCCATTTTTCAAATTGATCAAAATCCATTTGCTGTGCTGAATCTGATAAAGCAATTGCTGGATCTGGATGTACCTCCGCCATAACACCATCTGCTCCAATAGCTAGAGCTGCTTTTGCACATGGTAATAATAAATCACGACGGCCAGTAGAGTGTGTTACATCAACAAATACTGGTAAGTGTGTTTCTTGTTTCAAGATTGGAACCGCTGAAATATCTAGAGTATTACGAGTTGCCTTTTCGTAAGTACGGATACCTCTTTCACAAAGAATGATTTGGTCATTACCTTGAGATATGATATATTCAGCCGCATTAACGAACTCATCAAGCGTTGCAGCTAATCCACGTTTTAATAATACAGGCTTTTTAACAGAACCTGCTGCTTTTAACAGTTCAAAGTTCTGCATGTTACGTGCACCGATTTGTATTACATCAATGTAATCACATGCTACTTCTACATCAGCTGGATTTACAATTTCGCTGATAACAGCCATGCCCGTTTCGTCTGCAACACGTTTTAATATCTTTAATCCCTCAAGACCTAATCCTTGGAAATCATAAGGAGATGTTCTTGGCTTAAACGCACCACCACGAAGTAGACGCAATCCATACTTCTTCGCTTCTTGTGCAACTGCTACTGTTTGCTCATAGCTTTCAACCGCACATGGTCCAACGATGAACTGCTGTGCACCATTGCCAATTTTCACACCTTTTACTTCAACAATTGTATCTTCAGGTTTTTTCTTACGTGAAACAAGAAGTGCTTTACGGTGATCATCTTCTTGGATCTCTAAGCCTGCTTTAAAAATTTCTTTAAATATATGTTGAATGGTTGATGTCTCGAAAGGACCTTCGTTATTTTCTAATATAGAATTTAACATATCTCTTTCACGTACAGGATCATAACGATTAACACCTTGTGCCTCTTTCACTTTCCCGATTTCTTGAACCAATTTACCACGTTCACTAATAAGTTTAAGAATTTCAAGATTAATTTCTTCCACTCTTCCACGTAGATTATCTAATTCTACTTTGCTCATCTCTCTCTTCCTTTCTCCAGCCAAAGTTTTAAGTCGCAATTTAAACGAAAATATGATATATTTTTAGTAATTAGAATTCATTATAAACGAAGTTTTTCATTATGTCACTAAAAACTTTATTACCTAAACGCTTTTAAGCAATAAAGTATTGTATGATAAGCAACAAGATATGTGATTAATCGAAGAGCCTTTTTGATAAAATAATTTTCTGCATAAAAAATCCATGGCTACTAACCATGGACTTTTTTTATTTACCTGCAGCTACTAATGATTCTTTTGTAATATTTCGGTGAGATGTATCCCATTTTACTTTTCCACCCTCAAATAGAAGAGCCTGTGGTGACTCATGTTTAATTTCAAAGGTTTCAGCAATGTAATTAGATAGCTCTTTTGCCTCCTGAACATATAGATAGTAGCTTGGTACATCTCCATGCTCTGCTGTAAATTGTTCATACTCATCAAAAGCAGCCTTACTAATAGGGCACGTTAAACTGTGCTTGATAAAAATAAATTTATTTTCATTTTCAAGTACTTGGTTAAATTCTTCAATTGTTTCTACTTTTGTCTTCCCCATATTTTACATCTCCTATTAATTAGTTGTTTGCGTATTGTTCTCAGCTTCAGTTAAGGCTTTCTGGGCTTCAGCAAGCTTCTCTTGAAATAACTCTTCACTTGCCACATCTACATTCGGATTTTCCTGTGTTACTTCTGCAGTCTCTTGTTCTTGTTGTTCTTGTTGTTCTTGTTGAGCTACAGAATCGTACTCTGTAGTTGGAACTTTAAAATCTTTTACCTTTGTTATAATTTGATTAGATTGTTCTGAAATGGTTTTAGATAAGGAATTTGTTTTCTCTTTAACAACAGAAGCTTGATCATTAATCTGCCTGCGTAATTCTTGTCCTGTTTTTGGAGCTAGAAATAGGGCTGTTGCAGCACCAACCGCCGCACCAACAATTGTACCTAAAATAAAGTTTGAACCATTATTTTTTCCCATTGTAATCCCCTTTCTTAATTCATTAAGTTTTTGTCTTGCTTTTGTTTCTTATCTTTCCATTTATCCCAGATCTCTATTACGGCATTCCCTACTTGGACAACCTGTGAGATTTTGGTTTTATTTTTTTCCAACTGAACAGCAACTTCTTCTGTTACATTACCAACAGATTTATTGAAACGTTGCAACGAAGTTCCGACATCCTTTACAGCATCAACAACTGTATTTAGACTTTCAGACTTCTGCTGAATATCTTCTGCTAGTTGATTTGTTTTATGCAGAAGGGCTGTTGTTTCACTTGTGACACCTTCCATCTGTTTCTCTAACCCAGATAACGTCCCAGCAACATTATCCAATGTATTTTGCAAGGAACGGAGCGTTTTGGAGAGATAAATAACTAAAATTAAAAATGCTACTGCAATAACTGCAACACTTATGTACACAATTAGAATCATTCGTGATGCACCTCCTTCTATCTTTCTTACCCGTTTTCACCGATATTAATCATATTTATCCTAATCATATTACTCCCATTGTTTTACTTTCGACAATAACCTCTGAAATCCTCTATGAAATTTTTTACCGACAATGAAATTGATAAACAATTTTCATGTTTTCGGTTACAATAGGATTGTACATAAGCTTATAAAAGATGGAGGCATTAAACATGAAAGATTCACGTATTGAAACACTAGCTCGAAATTTAATTAATTATTCAGTACGCCTCGGGAAGGGCGAAAAAGTATTAATTGAAAATTTTGGTTTACAGCGCGAACTCGTGATTGCACTTGTAAATGAAGCCTATAAAGCAGGTGGATATCCATTTGTATCGTTAAAAGATCACCAAGTAAACAGAGCTCTTTTGCTTGGAGCGCAAGAGCCACAGTTTGATATGCAAGCCGATTTCGAAGCAAATGTTATGAGTAATATGGATGCCTATATTGGCTTAAGATCTGGTGATAACATAAATGAGTTAGCGGACGTTCCAGATGATAAAATGAAGATTGAAGGCAAAACCATAGGTAAAAAAGTACATCGGGACATTCGTGTACCGAAAACCAAATGGGTGGTTCTACGTTATCCAAATTCTTCAATGGCCCAACTTGCCAAGATGAGTACGGAAGCGTTTGAAGACTTTTATTTCAATGTGTGTAATCTTGACTACGGTAAAATGAGCAATGCAATGGATGCACTTGTGGAGCTTATGAACAAGACCGATAAAGTTCAACTAACAGGTCCTGGTACTGACCTTACGTTCTCGATAAAAGGAATCAAAGCTATTAAATGTGCAGGTGAAATGAATATTCCTGATGGTGAAGTATATACTGCGCCTGTTCGTGATTCTATAAATGGAACATTAACCTATAATACTCCTTCACCATACCAAGGTTTTACGTTCGAAAATGTTTCACTTACTTTTAAAGATGGTAAAATTGTTGAGGCAACAGCGAACGATAATGAACGTATCAATAAGATTCTTGATACCGACGAAGGTGCACGTTATATCGGTGAATTCGCTATTGGTGTTAATCCTTATATCCAGCACCCTATGCAGGATATTCTGTTTGACGAAAAGATTGATGGAAGTTTCCACTTCACACCTGGCCAAGCCTATGATGATGCTTATAACGGAAACAACTCAAATATCCACTGGGATATGGTAAATATCCAGCGTCCAGAATATGGTGGCGGAGAAATTTACTTTGATGACGTCCTCATTCGTAAGGATGGTCGTTTCGTCATCCCTGAATTAGAACCACTGAATCCAGAAAATCTTAAATAAAATTGAAATGCGCAAGCGCCTTGATAGAGGAACGTCGACTAACTACTGCCACGTCCTGTGGCAAACGTCGACGTCAGCACTTCATGTGCAAGTCCGACAAGCATAAGACAAGTCGGCGAGAAGGTTGCACTTTAACCTTCTTGACGGATTGGCTTATGACCTCGAGGGGCTAGGCGCTGGAGCTGGACATAATTAAAAGACCTTGCGGTTAAATCGCAAGGTCCTTTTTGTTTTGATTATAGGATTTCCTTTTCATAGGCGTTTTGAAACTTTTGAATATCGCCTGCCCCCATGAATATTAAAACGCTGTTTTCATGGTTTTTAAGTATTGCTGTATTATCTTCTTGAATTAACTCAGCACCCGGGATTTTCCCTTGCAAATCTGCAATAGATAGTTCACCTTTGTTCTCGCGGGCTGAACCAAATATATCACATAGGTACACCTGGTCTGCCTTTGCTAAACTTGAAGCAAAATCATCTAAAAACGTTTGCGTTCTTGTGAACGTATGTGGTTGGAAAATCGCCACAATTTCACGTTCCGGATATTTTTGACGTGCCGCTTCAATAGTCGCATTAATCTCAGTAGGATGGTGAGCATAATCATCAATTAAGATTTGGGATCCCACTCGTTTTTCTGAGAACCGGCGCTTCACACCTTGGAAGCTTAATAATTGCTCTTGAATAATTGACACATCAATATTTTCATAATGACATAATGCAATTACCCCTAATGCGTTTAACACATTGTGGTTTCCATATCCATTGATTGAAAAGCTTGCAAAAAAGGTATTACGAACAAACACATCGAAAGTAGTGCCTTCCGTGCTTTTTTGGATATTGCGCGCTTGAAAATCATTTTCTTCGCCAAAGCCATAAAACACAACAGGAACTTTGGTTTGAATGCTTTGAAGATATTCATCATCTCCACAAGCAATGATCCCTTTTTTAACCTGAAGTGCCATTTCCTGAAAGGCATTAAATACATCTTCAACATTTGCAAAATAATCTGGATGGTCAAAATCAATATTCGTCATAATTGCATAGTCAGGGTGATAACTTAAAAAATGCCTTCTGTATTCACATGCTTCAAAAACAAAATATTTATTATTCTCTGATCCCTTTCCACTTCCATCTCCAATTAAATAAGAAGTGGGCTCTGCTCCCTGCATTACATGTGCAAGTAAGCCTGTCGTAGATGTTTTCCCATGGGAGCCTGTTACAGCTACACTCGTGTATTTTTTCATAAATTCACCTAAGAAACGGTGATATCGAATAACAGGTAGCCCCATTTCAGTTGCTTTCGCTATTTCTTCATGAGTATCAGGAAAGGCATTTCCAGCAATGACTGTAAGACCTTCATGAATATTTCCCTCGTTAAAAGGTAAAATTTTTATTCCTCTTTGCTCTAAAGGTTGCTGTGTGAAATAAAACTTTTCATGGTCAGACCCTTGAACGTCGTAATTCATGTCATGAAGTATCTGTGCCAATGAACTCATGCCAGTACCTTTGATTCCAACGAAGTGGTAAACTGTCATATAAAGAACCTCCAACAATGTCTATCTGTAAGACAGTATATGAAATTCATCTAGTTTTGATAATTGTACCCATGATTCTTGAGATGGGTGCTAATGAAAAACATTGACTTTTATGTATATACAATCATCTCACATTTCTTCATTATAGCACTAATCAATGATGAAGACCATTACGAAAAAGTAACTAGAAATAGTCACACAAAATGAGGATTGTCCTATTAATTAACAAACTTATAGAACGAATTACCCTTATTATGAACGTAGGTTGTTTGAATTAACCGAGTAGGAGAATCATTTTTAGCTATTTTAAATAGGTTTATTCAAGCCGTTCTTCCTAGTTATTATTTATTCTCTAAAAGCAAAAAGCTGATAACAATTGTTATCAGCCCTCATGGATTTCTGCCAAGTCTTCTTCAGTTATTAACACCTCACGTGGTTTACTGCCACGAGATTCAGAAATAATACCTTGTTCCTCCATCATATCAATTAAACGCGCTGCACGGTTATAGCCTATCCTGAACCGTCTCTGAACGCTTGATGTGGACGCAGCTCCATGTTCTAAAACAAACTCACAAGCCTCTATAAAGAGTTCATCCTCGTCTGCTGTAATCGATGCCTTCTTTAGGAGTTCTTCTTGTTGAAACATGTAGCTTGGCTTCATTTCTGATTTTGCGAAACCAACAACTGCTTCGATTTCCTCATCAGTAACAAAATTTCCTTGGACACGAATCGGTTTGGATGATCCATTCTCGAGGAATAGCATGTCCCCCCTGCCAAGAAGCTTTTCTGCTCCAGATGAATCAATTATTGTTCTAGAATCCACCTGAGATGAGACAGAGAACGCAATACGCGTTGGAATATTAGCTTTAATTAATCCAGTGATAACATCAACTGACGGTCGTTGTGTTGCAAGAATTAAGTGAATTCCACAAGCCCTTGCTTTTTGAGCAATTCGGCAAATGGAGTCCTCAACCTCTCCAGGTGCAACCATCATTAAATCAGCTAACTCATCGATGATAATCACGAGGTATGGAAGCTTTCCACTTTTTTCATCATGTTTTTTTACCATTTCATTGTATCTTCCAATATCACGGACACCTGTATGTGCAAATAATTCATATCTTCTTTCCATTTCTTCAACTGCCCATTTAAGGGAAGCTGTCGCTGCCTTCACATCCGTTATGACAGGACTAACAAGGTGTGGGATATGATTATAAGGAGCCAATTCTACCATTTTTGGATCAATCAAGAGCAGCTTTACCTCATCGGGAGAAGCTTTATAGAGTAGACTAACTAGCATTGCATTAATACACACACTTTTACCTGAACCGGTCGCACCTGCAATAAGACCATGTGGCATTTTCTGCAAGTCTGTTACAATCGGCTTACCTGAAATATCTAATCCCATTGCCACGGTTAATGGTGATTTATTCGTTATAAATTCAGGGCTTTCGATAATTTCTTTTAATAAGACAGGTTTGCTTTGTCGATTAGGTACTTCAATCCCAATTGTATTCTTTCCTGGAATCGGAGCTTCAATTCGAATATCCCTTGCAGCTAAACTTAATTTTATATCATCTGATAGATTCGTAATTTTATTTACCTTCACACCCGGCTCTGGATGTACCTCAAATCTAGTAACAGCTGGTCCCTGCGTTACATTCACAACCTTTGCTCTCACTTTAAAATTATGAAGCGTTTGGTCTAATATGTCTCGCTGTTCAATCAGCCACTGATCATCAGTGTGTTGTTCAGCAGGTGGAGCATTTAAGTAAGATAGGCCAGGGAACGAATATCCTTGGTGCTTGATATCCTCTTCCTGCTTTAATTGCGTTTCCTGCTCTACTACTGGATCATGTTGGATCAATTCGCATTCTTGAACCGGTTGTTCAGGTAGTTCATGTTGTATCTGTGTTTCTTTGTTTACCTGTCCTGGCTCTGTAATCCGCTTAGATTCACGCTCAGCTAGCCTTTGTTTATCCTTTTTAAACATCATTACATTAAAAGGAATATTGGATCTTCTTCGCTGACTATTTGATGTTGTGTGCTCAGTGCTCTTTTCCACCTCATTTACCTGTGCCTCATCCTGCTCCACGGGTTGTTCCATTGTTTCTTTCTCATCGACTTCTTGAACTTCTTGAACAGTCTCAATTTCAACAGTTGGGTGTGGTTGTTCTTCAGTTTTAGTTTCATTAGGCTGCAATTCTACATCCGTAGATTCCCTAAGGACCGAAGTATCAACAATAGTGTTGGTGTTTTTAATAGTTTCATGTATTTCGTTAACATGCTCTGAATCTTCTTCCTTAATTAACTGCTCTGCAAATATAGCGACCTTTCGCTGCGTCTCTTCTCTAGTCACATCATGTAACTTCGGTTCGATTTGCTCAGTCACCTGGATTGTAGCGGCAACCTCTTCTTGTACTTCATTCCATACCTCGGCTATTGATTCTGTATCCGCTATAGGCGTTGTAGGAAGTTCATATTCTACAATTTTTTCTTTTTCTTTAGGTGTAGGCTTACCCAGACCATATACTGGGGACGGCGTTTCAGTCAGTCGAAATGGCTGTTTCTCCTGAACTTTCACAGTTGGTTTAGGATTTGAATAGGCCTTGGGTTTTGAATATGTCTTAGGGTTTGAGGTCCTTGATTGACGTGTTTGTACCTTTTCTTTTTGTTGTTTTTCTTGATCTGGGATAACTGGAAATCGAAAGTTTCCCTTTGGGTATTCATATGTAACTCTAGCCTCAACATGTTTGTTTTGTCTGATTTGAGTCGTTTTTATCTCAATTGGATCATCATCATCAGTCTGTAACTTTTGTAGTAGTTTTTTTATCCAATTCACAACTATCACTCTTCCATTTTAATTCTATAGAGGAAGTTCAAAAAGTCCGGTAAAAATAACACTTCGGTTATTGGAGCTTCGACTAAATGCCAACACATCCTGTGTCGAACGTCGAAGTCACCACATCCTGTGGAAGTCGTTGGCTTGCTTTTCCGTTCCTTGGAAAAGAAAATCGCTTTTCCTACGTTCAAGAACGTCTCTCATGTATTAACAGCATCCGTTCCGCTACTCAGGAGCTGCACCGCCTCGAACTTCTTGGTTCTTTTTATCCTCCTTTTTGAACAAGTACTATTATGTATTGTAACAAAAAAGCCGCTAGTTTTCCTAGCGACTTTTGGTAGAGTATCTATTATTTTCTAGGACGATTTTTACCAAGTATGAAGATAGGCTCAAGCTTCCCTTCCTCATACAAAAATGATAATGCAGTAATTGGAACTCTGCCGCTTGCAAAGAAGCTCATTGTCATTTGGGCAAGGATGTCGTATCCCGTCTCATTCTGCACATCAACAATAATAAGAACATCCTGATGCGGTACAGCAACTGCCATGGTTCCCACCATTTGTTGACTCATCTTTTGTAAAAATGAATCATTCAAGATTCTGCTGGCATCATACCCGTCATTTTTATTAATGAAATAAAATGTATTACCTGCCACAGTATCAGTTTTGTATGAAACATCTAAAGACCGTAGGTTGAACCTTGCTATTTCACGTATACGTTCAAACTTCCAATCCTCTTTTTCTACCAGTTTTTTATCAATTAAACGATAGGTTGTACCCAAGTCCAGTGCGTAATAAATTCTAGTTTCAGCGGTATGATCATCGTATAGTAAATCATCACCTTCATTTGATTGAGTTGGGAAAGAGGTCGAGCGTATAACAGGAAAAATATTCTTCTCTTTCCCTTCAAGCTCAAGTTCACTATTCATGAACGTTAAGGATTCTTCAATAAAGTAAATCACTTCCTCGAGACTTCCTGGACCCTCTTCTTGATATTTTGCAACAATCCCTGGGAGTGTCACAGTTGTCCCTTTCTTCGTGATTTTGTCTTCGATACGTAACGTATCTTTTTCACGATCAAACGAAAAATCCCAATTATGATGGGCAAGCTTGTCCTGAATGATCTTCTTTAATTTTTTTGAGTCCATCTTCTTACTATTTCTTGATTCCATAGAATCCATCTCCTCTCTTTTTTCTTCACTCCTTAAGAGAGACCCTTAATGAATTGTTCAATTTCTTCCTTTGTCTTACGGTCTTTACTTACAAATCGACCAATTTCTATTCCGTCTTTAAATGCGACAAAGCTAGGAATACCAAATACATTTAAAGTCGAACATAAGTCGATAAATTCATCACAATCAACATAATAAAAAGTAAAGTCAGTAAAAGAACCTTCGATTTCAGGTAAAAATGGATCTATAAATCGGCAGTCAGGACACCAATCTGCTGAAAACATTAAGATGTTTTTACCCTTTTTGATTAATTCCTCGTATTGATCTATATTTTCAAGTTTTTTCATGTTCATACCTCCAAATTACGTATGTGGTTATTATCATATATTCTCTGCCCAAAAACAAATAAAAGCCCCTAACCGAATAGGGACTTTACATTAATAATTAACAGAAGAAACAACTGTCATCATCTCAGTGGCACTTTCAGAGAGTTCACTCACCTTTGCTTCTGTTGTCATCTTTACACCGCCTATGCCAACAGTCACTAGGTAAAGCTTGTCCTCTTTTTCAAAAGCTTTTATATAACCGAATCGATCTTTGTCTGTAAACGTTTTATTAATTATAAATTCTTCAGAATCGATTTCGTTATACATCACTTCGCTAGAAGCTTCTTCATTTGGATTTACAAATAGAATAAATGGTTGGTCTCCTTTTTGAAGAATGACATTATTTTCATCCTTTTCTTCTATGTTCATTGTTGTTGGAAGATAGAAGGAAACATCACCATTTTCACTATTAGCTTTTTCCGGCGCAGCTTTAAATGCATTTTCAACTGCTGTAATCGCTTCTTTAGACTCATCTTCAACCGACGCGCAACCTGACAAAAGACCTAAAAGTATAAGTATGCTCATAATTAAGATTTTCCTACAATTCATCTCTCTCTCACCCCTTATAAAGAAAGTAACTATTTATTCCACATTAATTAGGAATGAAGAAACCCTTACTGTTAGTAGTTTTACTTTATCTATTTTCTATAATAAACTTATTATTTTTGTGGTTGCAAGAGTAAACTAGTATTTTTTATCAATATGCAATAAGTACCATTTTAGTAGATAATTTAGTATCTTTCAGAAGTCCTATATAAATATTGACCAACAAGGAGTTTGACGACATGACTGAACATGTCCTTTCGATTCACATAATTATTTGTAAAGATACCAATTGCACCTTCAGACTTTCGAATATCTTTCTGCCTAGTGAATGCCTCCATCACATCACCAAGTTCCAATCCGCCCCTAATTTCTTTAGCGATCTCTTGTGGGAGAAGAATTCTTGCACCACCTGCAATTATCGGTTCACTCTCCTTAGCGACAATTGCGCCCCAATTACATAAGAACATTCCGAATTCTGTCTCAACAACGCCACCCTCTAGACCAAGACCAAGGTCTGTATCCTCTTTTTCAAGAGCAAAGATGCCACGATTGATTGCACCTTGAATGGTTTCTTTATCTGAAAAAGGCTGAGCAGAAACTCCCGAGGAGACTGATGTTTGAATAAAGCTTGCTTCAATACCCTTGAATCCATCTTTGATCGCAGAAACTTTTGCTGGATTTTCCGTTCCAATCGCAACTCGTAACATGATTAACACCTCAACCATAAAATTAATAATTTTGCAAAACGAATGCTCGGCAAAAGCCGAGCACACAATGTATTATTTACCCATTTTGACGAATTAAATCCACTGTTGTACGGTCGGAAGACTTTACAAGTGTTACAAGGAGCTCCTTAGCGGCAGCATAATCATCAATATGAATAATAGAAGCATGTGTATGAATATAGCGAGAACAAATACCAATGACAGCAGACGGCACTCCTTCATTTGAAAGATGCACTTGTCCTGCATCTGTACCACCTTGAGATACGAAGTATTGATACTTAATATTATTTGATTCAGCAGTATCCAAAATAAATTCTCGCATACCACGATGTGTAACCATCGTACGGTCAAAAATACGAAGTAACGCACCTGCCCCAAGCTTACCGAATGCATTTTTATCACCAGACATATCATTAGCTGGACTTGCATCTAATGCATAGAAAATATCTGGTTTAATCATTGCAGCAGAAGTCCGTGCACCTCTTAGTCCTACTTCTTCCTGAACAGTCGCACCCGAATATAGAGTATTTGGTAGGTTGACTCCTTGCAGTTCTTTTAATAGTTCAATTGATAACCCACAACCGTATCGGTTATCCCATGCTTTTGCTAAAATTTTCTTTTCATTCGCCATTGGTGTAAATGGACAAATCGGTACAACCTGTTGACCAGGCTTAATTCCTAATCGAATCGCATCTTCACGGTCATCAGCACCAATATCAATAAGCATATTTTTAATATCCATTGGTTTATTTCGTTGACTCTCTTCTAAAAGATGTGGAGGAATTGATCCTATTACCCCAATTATTGGACCATTGTCAGTAATAATCTGAACACGTTGTGCAAGCAAAACTTGGCTCCACCAGCCACCAAGTGTTTGAAAACGAAGCATGCCGTTTTCTGTGATAGAAGTTAGCATGAAACCAACTTCATCCATATGCCCAGCGACCATGACAGTTGGACCAGCTTCATCCCCACGACGTACTCCAAAAATACTACCTAATCCATCTTGTACAATCTCATCTGAGTATTTTTCAAGCTGAGAGCGCATAAACTTTCTTACCTGGTGTTCATTTCCTGCTGCTCCAGGGAGCTCAGTTAACGTTTTAAAAAGTTCTAATGTATCCTGTTTCAATGTCATTCTCCTTCCCAATTTAAAAAGCATTTGATGACTGATAAAGATTCATGTAATTATGTACATTATTTAGTATAGCGAAATTGTTTTTTTGTTACCATAGCGAACATGGAGATTTTATGAAAATCCAGTTATACTTAAAGTAAGAAATAATTCCGATTAGGAGGGATAAGGTGAGCTGGAATAAATTTTTCCTAGGCTTGGGTGTCGGTTTTGCCAGTGCACTCCTATTAAAAGAAGCACTTACAGATTCCACGATTCCTGGTGACAAGGCCTTACGAATTGCAAAGGACGCTTTCAAAAAGAATGGACCAATTGATGGGTCCTGGATTCAGATGAATACTGAAGAATACACGAAGTCAGGCATACAGTATCGAGTATATAAAGGTGGCATTTCACGTAAAAAAGACCAAGAAAGCCACCAATATGAATTCATTATGGATGCAAAGACGGGTTCAATCTTAGAGGTAAACCCACTGTAATAGGCAAAACACTAGCTTATAAGGTTTCTTATAAGCTTTCTTTATTCTCGGATCTTTTCAAGAAATCAACAATCTCTCCATCACTATTCCATTTGATTGCACGGTAATATGCATCATGATAAAAAATATACCAAGCTTCGTTTGTGAGTCCCTCTTCCATCCATTTCTGTTTCTGTTGTATTGACTTCATCGGATAATCATCATAAGCCATAACCCACAATACATTTTTGTGAGCGTGAGTAGGCATTATATCAGCCATATGAATCGCTCGTTCATTTTGACTTTCAAACAAAATAATGGAATGACCATCACTATGCCCACCTGTATGTGTCATTGTAATTCCTTCAAGAATCTCAATCTTCTCAGAGAACGTCTTAACCTTATGCTCAACTGCTTCCCAATTTTCTTTCCAATACGTAGCCTTCGAACGAATATTTGGATTACGCATTTCTTCCCATTCCACGTCAGAAGTAATGATGACAGCGTTCTCAAAAGTTGGAACTAATTTTTCATTTTCCCACTTTGTAAGACCGCATGCATGATCGAAGTGCAGGTGCGTCATCAGTACGATATCAATATCACGTGTTGTGAGGCCGAGTTCAGCTAATGATTGTTCAATAGAAGATTCTTCATAAACTCCCCAGTTCCGTTTAAGTTTCTCGTTGAGTTTGCCATTACCAATCCCCGATTCGATTAAAATATTTTTTGTACCTACTTTCACAAGGATTGGATCCGTTCGTAGCTCAATTTGATTTTTTTCATTATGTGGATATTTCTTGGACCATAAGACCTTGGGTACTACACCAAACATAGCCCCACCATCTAGGTTTGTAACGCCACCATTTAGCCAAGTAAGAGTAATATCACCGATTGTCAGCTGTTCCATTCTTCCCCCACCCTTCCAATGAATATGAAATCATTTTATCATTAGTAAGAATATTTATAAAATCATTTCTCTTTTAAAAAAGCCCCTTAAACAATATAGTTCAGGGGCAGGATGATATTACTTATTCTGATAACGAACTTCGGAACGATAAATGGGATGGCCCATTTCTGAAAACTTTTCTTCATACTCAGTCATGATGTTTCCTTCGAAATCCGACTTATGCAAATCTAGACTTACAAACTTCAACAAGAGACCATACTCTGAGAAGCTTCTTAACGAATACTCGAATAATCCTCGATTATCCGTTTTAAAATGAATTTCTCCATCTTCAACTAATATATCCTCATACATTTGTAAGAACGTTTTATACGTTAAGCGACGCTTTTCATGACGGACTTTTGGCCATGGATCACTAAAATTAAGGTATACGCGGTCAATCTCACCTTTTTCAAAGAATTCTCTAAGGTTTACTGCATTTTGATTTAATAATTTAATATTTGGTATTTCGGCATCAATCACTAGGTCGAGAGCTGAAACAATAACACTTTCGTATACTTCAATGCCAATATAATTTATTTCTGGATGAGCTTTGGCCATTTCTGTTACAAAGCGACCTTTACCAGTACCTACCTCTATATGAATCGGATTGTTATTTCCAAATATTTGATTCCAATTTCCTTTATGTTCAACTGGGTTTTCAATTACGTATTGTGGGTAAGAAGCTAGCTTTTCCTTTGCCCACGGTTTATTGCGTAAACGCATGATTGCCACCTCGTTTAAGTTATATCGAACTTTCGCAAAAAAGAATAACATGTCCTACAAATTGGTGCAAGGCTTTCTACATAATTATTCTTCTTCAAAAATGAAAACCCACCAAAAGGTGAGTTTGAGTTTACATCGTATAAAAAGGTTCATTTCATGGAAATGTAGTATATAGACAACATCAAAAAGGAAGTGTTCTTTAATGCCTATAAATCATACTCATCAAATGGATATCCTAAAAGATATTTTATCTAATCATCAAATGGACTGCTGTGGTACAGTTTCAGAATGCGAGCAACTAGGAAGACTAATTCAATCTCTTCTAGCGAATCCAAATATTGACCAAAACGTGAAACAAGTTTTAACTGATGTCTACTCCTATAGTCAGCAAGGTCAATATACTCAGCATTTAGATACTCATATTGAATCACATCAGAATCAAATTAGTGAGTGGATATCAGATATTGATCAATACTCATAATAACTGTTCTAAGGTTTCCAGCCAATGAGTCACTTCTTTTTCTTTCTTTTTCGAATAATACCAACTTAGAAGATGCAAGGATTGTGCAATCACATACCACTTCATACGAAGAAGTAGATTATCTGTCAATTCCATTCCGTAAAGACTGATCCAATTTGGCCAGTCTTCTTTTTTTATATACCAATGCAATAACATACCAATATCAACAGCTGGATCTGCAATCATTGCTCCATCCCAATCAATTAAATATAGCTCTTCTTTATCTGATAGTAGCCAATTATTATGATTGACATCCGAATGACAGACCACATTATGGTCTGTTTTTACATGATTAAGCTCTTTTTCTAAGAACGAAATAGCTGTGTTTACAATGTCTATTTCTAACAAGCTTGGGTCTAATTTGGTTTTAACCTCACGTAGGACATCCTTAGCCTCAATAGGCTTCTTGCCTATACGCCTTAGCATTTCTAATAGTTCATTTGATTGGTGAATTTTCTTAAGCATGCCTGCGACATTCTCACCGTTCATTTCGACTGGCTTTAATTCTCTTCCACTAAGCCATTGCTGTGCAGTCACGACATCACCATTTTCTAGACGCTTCGTCCAAATCAACTTTGGAACGATACCTTCAGCAGAAAGCACGGCTAAAAATGGGGATGAATTTCTCTTAAGAAATATTTTTTTATCATTTAATTGGGCAAAATACGCGTCTCCCGTTGCACCACCTGCTGGGGAGTATTCCCACTCGTTGCCTAATACGTATGTAAGCCAGTTTATCTCCAATTTCAACACAACATTTCCTGAAAAATATTAAATAAAAATGAAAAGCATTTGGCGCCCGCCTGTCGGAAACATAAGACAAAAAGCGTTGACAGAAGGTGCTAGCGATTGCTTTGTACCTCGTACCGATGACGCCTGTACATAGACAATAAAAAAGACAGCTATTGAAGACCTATATAACAATAGCTATCCTACTAAATTTTAGCGTTCATTTACAATTAAAGTCAAGATAAAGAAACTTTTTCGATATAAAAAACAGGAACATTTTCACTAGAAAATGATACCAATTAGTCTTATTTTACCAAAAAGGGGATTTTTCTGTGTTGTACTTCAATCTGCACAGGGTTTTGACCAATTAATTCACCATCAGCATGAACCAACATTTTGTCGTCAGATTCCACACGTATAGTTGAACCTCTGTGCTGTGAAATTTCTTTAAACTTTGTATGAGTGCCCAAAAAAACAGTTATAAAAACAAATAGAAGCTTTATCCTAGAAAGATTATGAACAACTGTTATATCAAAATATCCATCAGTTGTCTTTGCCTTTGGGGCAATTTTCATCCCCCCACCATAATAAGGTTGATTCGATATTGTAACAAACCATACATTCTCATAATCAAAGTGTTTTCCGTCTACTTTTAACGAAACATTTGTAAGTTGATACGTAAAAAGAAGACGAATGAGAGCACCAACATATGTTAATGACCCTAAATGAACTTTATTTAAATAATGTTTCCATTTAGATTCATTTGTTAACTTTGAAACTGCGGCATCAAAACCTGCACCTAAGCTACTCACAAAATACGAGCTTTTTGCTCTTTCCTGAACCTTAACTTTTCCAATATCAAACAACTTTCCCCTACTTCCCTTATTCTTAATAATAAAGGAAAGTGCATCTAATGGAGATTTTGGAACGTTAAATCCTCTTGAAAAGTCATTTCCAGACCCCGCAGGAATGTATCCTACTTTTATCTTAGGGTAATACACCATGCCATTGACAACCTCATTAATCGTACCGTCACCACCAACAGCAATTACAGCCTCTACCTTATCCTCAAACATGGAACCAATTTGTCTTGCTAACTCCCCAGCATGTGAGGGATATTTTGTGAAGAAAGAGCGATAATTAATCTCTTTACGTTCAAGCTCGGTTTTTAGCTTATTCCAAACCTTTAACCCCTTACCATTTCCGGCCTTTTTGTTAACAATAAAAAGTAATAGTTTCATAGTTTATCCCCAAATTAATACGTCATCTATGCTTTAATAGTATTTTAAAACTGTGATGTTTACAATATGAAAAAAAAGGTGCAATCTCGGATGCACCCTAATCCATTCTCCGCACACAAACAGTCTGACAGTATTGTAATAAAGCGTTAGCACCTTTTAATTGCATATGTTTTAGAGGAGAACTCATTTTTCTCAAGCTTGAAAACCACTCTTCATAGTTTCGCTTCTCCACTAATTCCACATCATAAGGGACAAGTGGAAAATCAAAATAACCGGTCCGATTTAAAATTACTTTCCGAATCGGTAGTTCGATATCATATAAAGAATAAATGGTCCGTACAATACCATCCATCCTGTCAAGTTCAATCATCGGAGATAAAACCCTATTTTCTTGTTTACCATTTCGTTCAATCCAAAATCTTTCATTTGACCCTAGAAACACACTATTCTCTTCCCCTTCAAGAATTGTGATTAGCCAGGTTGTAGTGGGACTAACAATTACAATTTCAACTTCAACAGGTGCTTTTTTTAATTTAAAAATCGGTTTATAGAGAACCAGGTAAGTATCAGGAAATCGCTGAAGAAAATATTTTACGTTTGAATCTTTGTAAAATAGTTTATCAATATACGATTTTTCCCTTACTGTAGAACTTGCCCACTTCATCTGAAATTCAAAAATGCGGTCAAGAAAATCTTGCTTAAGCTCCTCCAGAGAATTTGGCCTTTTTGAAAATGCCGTTATATCTAACTCGTTTTGGGCGTCTTCTGTTATATGGTTTCTTTTTAAGCGTTGAAAAAATGAATGTTTTTCTATCGTTTGATTGATGAGTTTTTGATTTTTCACCTGACTTGTAGATGATTCCTCCCACTCAAGCTTCACTTTATTCCATTGCTGTTTTTTCAAGCGTATAAACTGGCTAGGATACCGAAACATATCAATCTCATACCTAGAAATATAGTCCTGCAATTTAATTAATTGTGCCAACTTTATTACACCTCATTAAAATACGTGGTCAAGAAGGATAGATAATATGCATGTACCCTTTTTGAATTGAAAATCCTAGAGAATTAGAGTAACTAGCACCGGTAACATAATTGACGTATATACGGCGCTCAAAATCATTGCAATCGAGCTAATCGCTCCTTCATTTGTTCCCATTTCCAATGCCCTAGACGTACCAATTCCATGCGATGCTGTACCAAAGCCTAAACCTATCCCCACAAAATGATGAACCTTTACCATTTTCAATAGTAGTGGACCAAACATGGCACCTGAAATCCCTGCAATCATCACATATACAGCCGCTAGAGCTGGGATCCCTCCTGTCACACTTGCAATATCCATTGCAACCGGCGTAGTCACTGATTTTGGCCCCAGTGATAGAATGATATCTAGATCAACTGCTAATACCTTAGAAAAATACAGCCCCGTTGCTATTCCAGTCGTGGAACCCACCAGAACACCTATAATAATGGGGACAAAGAATTCTTTTAAAGACTTGCGGTTTTGATACAGAGGATAAGCCAACGCAACAACCGCAGGTCCAAGAAGTTCATCGATCCATCTCCCGCCCAACATATAGGTATCATAAGGGATTGAAAAGATGATTAGAAAAAGAAGGACGACGAAGGTAGTTGTTGCAATAGGAACTAGCAATGGATTGGTGAAACGCTTATAAAGCTTTGTCATTACTAGAAAAACACCAATGGTACCGACAATTGAAGCAAGGGCAGATACTGTATTCATGCTCCAAACTCCTTCCCGATATTCTTGTCCTGCGTTTTCTTACTCGCTAATGTCCCGCCCACTACACCTGATATCATCATAACTAAGAATGTACTTAGTAGCACGAGAAGAACCGTAACAAAGCCCTTTCCTTTAAAAAAGGATAAGTAATCAATTATCCCTACGGTTGCTGGTACAAAAAGAAGTGCCAAGTAAGTAAGCAAAAACTGAGCACCATCCGCTAACCATTTTTCTTTTATAACCTTGGTTTGTAATAAAAAAAATAAAATAATCATTCCAATAATACTACTTGGAATAGACGTATTTAAAATTCCTTGAATGAACGCCCCCATCCAATAAATCGCATATAAAACGATAATCTGAATACAAATCCTAACATATTTCATAACAAGTTCCCCTTTGATGCAGTTCTTTTTAGCTCAAAGAAAATATAGATAACGGCTGATATTTAGGTGATCGTTGCAGATGAGTTTGATATAATACAAAATGCTCTGCTTTAAAAACGGATTTGTCTTCCCTTGGTTTTACAATTTCATTTAGACTGACTGAGGGAAATGAATCCTCCGAAAGCCATTTTCTTGCTATCGTAATATGTGGTGAAAATGGACGTTTATCAAGGGAAAAGCCCAAATTCACACATGCTTGATAAACCTCCTGTTGGAGCGTCATTAACGAATTACTTTCATTCACACCTGCCCATAAAATTCGAGGTGAATCGCTTCTCCCAAATGTCCCCAGTCCATTTAGTTGGAGAGGAAATGAAGCTTGTTTTTTTGCAATTTCTGGCATTCTTTTTTTGATTTCGGTTAATTGGCTAAACGATGCCTGTCCTCCTAAAAAAGCAAGGGTAATATGTAAATCTTCAGGGTGAACCCAAGACTTAAATGGTAGTCGTGGTTGTAGCATTTCTCTCCACTGATACAAAAGCTCCTTTGTCTCGGCTGGGAGTGCCAGTGCAAGAAAGTAATGGGTTTGCTGCATGTAAAGACCCCTTTTTAGGTTGATTTATTTCTTTATTTTAGCAAATTTATAAGTTAAGGGAAACTAAGGCAAAATAAATGGACACTAGCTATCTCCATTATGCTATATAGAAAACCCCACCATTGAGGCGGGCTTTTCATTTCATTTTGCAAGTTCATATATCGCCTGGGCGTAAATTGCTGTTGTTTTTACTAGATCATCTATATAAAAGTATTCATCCTTCTGGTGTGCTACATCAGGCCGACCTGGGAATAGAGGTCCAAAAGCAACACCTGCTTCTAAAGATCTTGCGTACGTACCTCCTCCGATTGAAACGAGTGTCGCCTCTTCACCTGTTTGTTCCTCATATACTTTTTGAAGGGTTCGAATTAACGGATGATTCTTGTCAACGTGATGAGGCGCTGAATTACTGTAATTCTCCAGTTTAAAACCAACTTTATCACTAATTTCCTCCAGCTTCTGTTTTGTACTATCCATATCGTTTGTTACAGGGTAACGTAGGTTCAATCCAAGTTGCCCTCCACGGTCAGCTGTATATGAAAGCTTCCCAACATTAATGGTTAGGTCACCTGTAATATCGTCACTGTAGGCAACACCTAAGCCTGTCCCTCTTGAATCACCAATGAAATATTCATTTATAAAGTTTATGTAGTGGTTTGCTTGTTCGTCCAAAGTATACCTTTCCAGAAAGGATGCCAAAAATAAACCAGCATTCTTACCATGTTCTGGCTCCATTCCGTGAGCAGACACTCCCTCAAGCTGAAATATGACAGTATTCTCATCACAAATACCTCGTCCAACTAGTGCGTTTTGCTGTAAGAATTCTTGATATTCTTCAACCATCTCCTGAAGTTCTCCTTCTCCTTCAAGCTTTGCCTCCGCGAAGTCAGGAACCATGTTGTAGCGAAGCCCTGATGTGAATGACTCTAACCGAAGTTTGCCGGTTGAAGGTAGCACCGTCTTTTGAACTAAATCAAAATCAGCTATTCCTTTTTCAGCATATATAATTGGAAAATCTGCGTCTGGGGCAAAGCCCATTGTTGGCATTTCTTCCTGTTTGAAATAGTGGTCAACACAACGCCAATCACTTTCTTCATCCGTTCCAATTATCATTCGAACCCGTTTAGTGAGCGGCAAATCTATTTCCTTGATAATTTTCATCGCGTAATATGCTGCCATCGTTGGCCCTTTATCATCCAAGGCTCCTCTTGCAACTATTTTTCCATCATGAATTTCTGCACCAAATGGATCACTCGACCAACCATCTCCCTCAGGCACGACATCTATATGGCACAAAATACCAACTAATTCGTCCCCTGAACCCATTTCTAGATGTCCAGCATAGCCGTCTACGTTTTTGGAGGTAAACCCATCCTCACTCCCTCTAGCTAATAAATACTGTAATGCCTCATCGATACCAGGTCCAAATGGTGCATTTGGAGTACCATTTTCCTCATCAAGGACACTTTTTATTTTCAAAAAATCTTGGGTATCTTTGATAAGTTGCTCTTTACGATTAATTACTTCATCTAGCCAATTAATTTGGTTCATATGGATTCTCCTTATACTATAATCAAAATTAATAAAAGTCCCACTATTGATATTACAGGTAGTGAAATGATGTTCACACTATAGTTTTCCGTCTGATACCAAATACTATCATCTTTTCTTAGCGTCACAATAAAATGATTGGACATGGTTCTTTTATATACAAGCTTTACCCATAACCTAAGAACTATGATAAAACAAATAAAGACCGTTAATTTAATCCACATTGGAGGTATGATTAACAAAGCCCCAGTTGTAACTCCTACTATTTGAAAGCACTGCAACAGATACATCTTGTTTCTAAAAAATACTTTCAAAAATAGCTCCTGTAAACTCCTGCTTCGATTACGGTTCTTATAAATCCTCTTTGACCTCCGATAAAAAAGAGGGCTCTTTTTCTTTTGGCTTGGGACTTTCTCAACATACTCTGAAAGAAGGAAAATGCTACTTACATATTTAAGTTTTATCAATTTCTCCATATCAACATCTTTGGAGAATGTCGTTAACTTCTTTAACTTCCTAGAAGAATAGACCTGGTAAACTCCCCATTGAAGTAGGCTGAATATCAATAAGATGATTGGAAAGTTGTCAATTGACCACGTCACAAGCGAAATAGTTAGTAAACCTAGTGCAACAAATAAGATTACTGAAATAAAGCCTTTCTTCCATGGCGAAGTCATATCTTCCAGGTACTGTTTTCCACCGAGAATAAGAGCTTTAAGGCTGATAAAATAGAAAGATAGGATGATAACCTCAATTAGTGATAGGTTGTAATGGTTGAATAAAATTGGAGCTAATATCCCAATAAGAAGGAGTAATGCTACACTAAAACCTATTACAAAAAGATTACGTGTTGATTTTTTCAAGCCTATAATAAGTGAACGTTTTTGAAGTAAGAATAACTGATCAGCGTCTTCTAAAAATGTCCGGATATGCCCCTGCCAACATACTAGATAGAGAAGGGTAATAACTAGTTGGAATGGTAATCCTTCCATCCAGCCGGGAACTTGAAGCCACCAGTGGTAGTAGTGGTAACCTCCAATAGCGAGCGCAGGAATGAATAAATACAGAAAAATTATCCAGTCGACTACACTTTTAAATACACCCCATTGATATGCTATTTCCTTACGAAGACGAGTTGTAAATAAACGGTTACTCATTAGTCATAACACCTTGCACAATTTTGTTGAAGCTTTGTAGAAGTGCAGAACCAGGTAGATTCGCCTTTATTCGAATTTCTTCAAGAGTACCTTCTGCACGAAGTTTTCCATTCGTTACTAACAAGAAACGGTCACATACCTTTTCAGCTGTATCTAAAACATGTGTACTCATTAGAATCCCCGCCCCACGCTGCTTCTCCAACTCAATCAATGTTAAAAAGTCCTGCATCGCCATCGGGTCTAATCCTACAAATGGTTCATCAATAATATAAATATCAGGTTTAATTAGAAACGCAGTTATGAGCATGACCTTTTGTTGCATTCCTTTTGAGAAGGTACTCGGTAGCTTGTGAATCACATTCTCCATATGAAAGAGTCTAACTAGTCTCATTGCCCTTTCATTAAACTGTACTTCATCAATCTCCATTACCCCAGCTGCAAGGTCAAGATGTTCCCATAAGGTCAATTCATCATAAAAAACCGGCCTTTCCGGAATATACGCATATGTATGATTATTGATAAAATCAATTTTGCTATTCGTATTTTCTAGTAATCCAAGGATTGTCTTAATTGTCGTACTTTTCCCTGCTCCGTTTGGACCGATAAGACCAACGATTTCACCTCGATTGATGGAAAAAGAAAGATTCTCAACAATTTTATGATTTTCCCCATAACCTGAATCCTGTATTGAGACCTCTAATAAAGTCTGTTTCATATACCATCCCTCCCCCCTTACATACGATTTTTCCTAGAAAAGGTTACAAGTATCGACATCCTTTACCAAAATGTAATAAAAATGTAAAAAACAGAATAGTAGAAATAATTTATGATAATAATAAGAGTAGATGTAGTTTTTTGATAATTTATACAGAAATAGTCATACTATTCAGATACAACTATATATATATAGCAAACGCACCTGTAAGGAAAAGAGGTGGTCTGGGACATCTATAAAAGTTTGCTTGTTTAAAATATGAATACTTGTCACCATTTGCTATTTTTGGATATCAATACGGTTGAAATAAGACTGAGGCATGTTTAACATGTACAAAGATGATAAGGAGTGGTTTTTTGAAACCTTCAACAAACCGTATGTTAACTCGTATCAAATCAGTCTACATGTTTATTAATGAAAAAGGGACTGTAACAACACAGGAGCTTGTGGATGAATTCGGTATTACACCTAGAACCATTCAGCGCGATTTGAATGTGTTAGCATATAATGATTTGGTTCGCAGCCCTAGTCGTGGAAAATGGACAATTACTAAAAAGAAAGTTAAAATATCGTAACACTAAACAATAGGGGCGCTATAAGAAGGTAGCAAATCTTTTCACAATAGAAGGCCTTTTCATACAGATACATACAATAAACCATATATACATCAAAGGGGCTGTCACATTGACAACCCCTTTTTCAATTTACGTATTCTTCTTTAATAGATTAACCTCATCCTCAGTTAACTCTCGATACTCCCCTAGCTGTAGTTCTTCATCTAGTGGCAAAGGTCCCATTTTAATTCTTTTTAAATATACAACCCGCTTTCCAACGGCTTGAAACATTCGTTTTACTTGATGGAATTTCCCCTCTTCGATAATAACTTCAATTTCCGAACGTAACCCACTGCTGATAATCGTTAACACTGCTGGCATTGTTTCATACCCATCATCTAAAGTCACGCCATTTCTAAATGCTTCTACATCCTCTTCCGTTACCTCTCCCTCAATTACCGCTATATATGTTTTGGGAACATGCTTTTTGGGAGAAAGTAGCTGGTGTGCAAGCTGCCCATCATTTGTTAATAGTAATAGACCTTCTGTATCCTTGTCCAAACGACCTACTGGAAAAGGTCTATAGACAGCGTCTTCCATTTCTAACAAATCAAGGACAGTGTCATGGAGGTGATCCTCAGTGGCTGAAATGACCCCTTGAGGTTTATTTAACATTAAATAGATAAATTCCTTATATTCAATTACCTCACCATGTACAGTAACTGTGTCAGTTTCTACCTTTACATGCTTACTTGAATCTTTAACAGGTGTACCATTAATTTGAACTGCTCCTGATTTTAGTAAGCCTTTGACTTCTTTTCGACTACCAAAGCCTCGATTGGCAAGTAATTTATCGATTCGCACGCTACTACCTCCTTAAACTCCGCTAATACCCATCTTTACTAGAATAGGCGTTTTATTCATAGCACAAACGCCCTAAGCACATACACTAATATCGTATCTAAAAAGATAAGGAGCGATACACTATGTATTATTATGATTATCGTCAACAACCTCAGGGCTTCTTCCCAGGATTTCCTGGTTTTCCAGGTGGCGGTGGTGGTGGCGGGAATGTTGACCGTCGAATCGATCGTCTAGAGCGACAAATTCAAAGACTTGAAGTTCAAATTGATCGTTTAGACCGACGTGTCGACCGCATCGAACGCCGATTAGGATTCGGTACTTTCCAAGGCTAATGTCTTGGATGCACCTTCTAACCACTGATACCTCACACACTAAATTGGACTAATGGTTCAAAAAAAGGCTGTTACTTACCCAACAGCCTTTTTCCCTTTTCTTGATAAAGAAGCAAATCGATTACCCAGGAGTACTTCCAATAGACGAGAACGATACGCTACATATAGATACACAGCAGCACCAACCCCAACACCTACAAGAAGAACAAATACTGATTGCATTCTACCATCCTCATAGCCAATCACAAATGATAAAACCCATTTAATTGCCATAATAGCTAATGCCATAAAAGTAGCAAAAATTGCCATCAACAATGTGCGTCTGGCAAATAATGAATAACTGTAACCTGCATGTCTTGAAATCATCCAGAAACAATACGCAATTGCGATTGTGTATCCTAAAGCTGTTGCAAGTATCGAACCAATCTCACCAAACCATGTGATAAATAGGCTATTAAAACTTATTTTAATGATTAGCCCCCCGAACAGACTAACAACAGCAAATTTTTGCTTGTTAATACCCTGTAAAATGGCAGCTGAGATTGAGTAAAATGAAAATAGAATTGCAACAGGTGCATACCATCTTAATATCCTACCACCTGCCTCACTCATTTCAAATAGAGCATAAAAGGCAGGATAAGCTAAAACCGATAATCCAACAACTGCTGGTAAAACCAATAATACACAGATTTGAAATGACTTATCAATTTGGCTTCTAAGCAGTTTGAAATCTCCTGCTGTAAATGAATTTGTAATCGTTGGAACTAACGTCAAGCTAAATGCAGTTGCTAGCGAGACAGGAATCATGACTAATTTGGGAACCATAAAAGTTACATATCCAAAGAGGCCCTCTGCTACATCCTTGTCCAACCCGGTTGCCCTCATTGTTCGGTTAAAGGTAAGTTGGTCCACATATTGATAAAGTGGAATTGCTAAACCTACTAAAACAAACGGCCCAGCATAAGATAGTAACTCCCTGAACATTTTCTTTGTTGTCATGTCAGACTGTGGTCTACTTTTAGCTAGCATTTCATCTAAATAAGGCTTTCGTTTAAACCAAAACCAAAGAAGTACTGCGAGTCCACCCAGAGCTCCAACAAATGCTCCAAATGTGGCTAAACCGACTGCAAATACCCTCTCACCATCGATTACCTTCATCACAATAAAGGTGGCTGCAAGGACAAAAGCGATACGGACAATTTGTTCTATAACCTGGGAAACCGCTGTTGGTCCCATGGATTGGTGTCCTTGGAAAAAGCCCCGCTGAATACTCATAATTGGCACAACAAGTAGAGCAAAACTTACCATTCGAATTACATATGTAACATCTTCAACTGTATTACCTAATTCTCCGCCACCACCAAGTACTATTGGTGCAAGAGTAGGTGCAAATAAATTAAGTATAGTAAATCCTAAAAGGCCTGTAATACCCATCAAGACTAGTCCAGATTTATACATCCTTATCCCAGTATGATAGTCACCTAATGAGTTATATTTCGAAACGAATTTTGATACAGCAGCTGGAATACCTGCCGTTGATATAAATAAAAAGATTGAATACTGTGCATATCCGTATGAATAAAGTGCGGAACCAAGATCTCCTACTAAATACACAAATGGAAAAACATAAATCATCCCTAGTATTCGAGAAATATATGTAGCAAGGGTCAAAACAAACGTCCCACGCAGTAATTTCGAATCAGACATATAAAATCCCCAATCATTAAATTTGAAGACTAACTAATCAAGTTTAGCATATTTACTATTATTATGAACCTATAATATTTAGGCTATTTAATGAAATATTGTAAGCTATTACTTCAACATGTATAGTTTAGACTTGTTAGTATTGAAATTCAACAATTTCTAATCCCATGATATGATATAAGAAGGAAACCATAGGAGAGTGTGAAGCCATGAATGATATTATTTTATTTGATGGCATTTGTAATTTTTGCAATAGCAGTGTGCAATTTATTTTAAAAAGGGATTATAATCAACGGTATCACTTTGCTTCCCTTCAAAGTGAAGCTGGAAAAGAATTGTTAAAAAAGCATGGTATACCTGAAGATATTAATAGTTTTGTCTTAATTGAAGGAGATTGTTATTATACAAAATCAAGTGCTGCACTAAGAATCTGTCGAAACCTCAAAAGGCCTTATCAATTCCTTGCCATTTTTAGATTTGTACCAGCACCAATTAGGGATATATTTTATCAAGTAATTGCCAATAATCGTTATAAATGGTTCGGAAAACAAGAAAGCTGTATGCTTCCTACTCCAGAAACCCGAAAGCGATTTTTAGATTCCAAATAAGGAGTGTTTGATTTGCAGTATGATGTAATTGTAATTGGAGGAGGCCCATCTGGCTTAATGGCTGCGATTGCTGCTGGAGAGCAAGGTGCAAAGGTCCTCCTATTAGATAAAGGAAACAAACTCGGGAGAAAGCTTGCCATTTCAGGTGGAGGGCGTTGCAATGTTACAAATCGACTCCCGATTGAAGAAATTATCAAACATATCCCAGGTAATGGTCGATTTTTATATAGTGCATTTTCTGTATTCAATAACGAAGATATAATCGGGTTCTTCGAAAAGCTGGGGATTCAGTTGAAAGAAGAGGACCACGGTAGAATGTTTCCAACAACGAATAAAGCCCAGTCTGTTGTAGATGCTCTCCTAAAACGCCTTGAATCTCTAGATGTGCATGTTGAAACAAATACGCCAGTCTCGAAGCTAGAATATGAGAATGGACAGGTAGCAGGTGTATGCTTGCAAAATGGTAGGTATATAAAGGCGGGTAGTATCGTTGTTGCTGTTGGTGGCAAATCTGTTCCTCAAACTGGCTCTACTGGGGACGGCTATGCTTGGGCGGAGGCAGCCGGACATACCATTACAGATCTCTTCCCTACAGAAGTACCTGTTACTTCTGATGAAAACTTTATTAAAAATAAATCACTTCAAGGACTTGCATTACGAGACGTTGCCGTTAGTGTCCTAAATCCGAAAGGTAAAATAGTTATAACTCATCAAATGGACATGCTGTTCACTCACTTTGGCATTTCCGGTCCAGCTGTTTTGCGCTGTAGCCAGTTTGTCGTAAAAACAATGAAAAAATTTAAAGTGGACCGTGTCCTAATGAGCATTGATGCACTACCATCAATGAATGAAGAGCAAATCTTTCAGCAAATTCTAAAGCTAGCAAAAGAGGAGCCCAAAAAAGCCATAAAGAATATTTTAAAAGGATTTTTGCCAGAACGGTATCTTTTATTTTTATTAGAAAAAAATGCAATTGATCCACAGGTAACATTTGCAAACATGTCTCATGAACGGATTCGTGCATTTGCTAGGGATTGTAAACAATTTCAATTCACTGTCAATGGTACATTGCCAATTGAAAAAGCATTTGTAACCGGTGGTGGTGTTTCAATCAAAGAAATTCATCCAAAGGAAATGGAATCAAAGCTAATGAGAGGACTCTTTTTCTGTGGAGAAATCCTTGATATTCACGGATATACAGGAGGCTACAATATCACATCGGCACTTGTGACAGGAAGATTAGCAGGTGAAAACGCTGGAAAACAAGCTATATCCATTCAAGAGTAAAACAGAGCCTAACTCACGTTCATCCTGTGAGTTAGGCTCTGTATATGACCATCGCAGAAAAACAAAAGATTTGTTCATCATCTTGGTCGCAAGAAACGCCAACCTGGAACTTAACATCAATAATATCGCCTTCACCCACTTGCTCTAAAAAACGATTCATCTTATGCTCAAGGTCCTCTTCATGGTCCTCATCAAAGACCTTTACCTTCAAAGCCATAACCTCCACCTCCATCACTAGTATTGACAGAGTTTTAGATTTATAAGCTTACAAACTAAGTTTTTCTGATTACTACTAAGAGTGATCATCTGGTGTTGCATACAGCATTAGCCCTTTATTCAGTAATGTTTTCCCGGTTTTTTCCATTTGCAATGCCTTATCTACGCTTTATGAAGTATCATTTTCTAGGTTCTTCCATTCGTGATGCCTTATCGACACTTTATTAAGCATCCTTTTTCAAGGTTTCCCCTACTCAATAACAAATTTTCCTCTTCTCCTAATCACACCAGATCTACCCCTTCTAACGAGGCTCTCTTCTGGTCATAAGCCCTGTAAACAAAAAGCATGTTATGAATGCTCCCGAGGTGACTACAATGGCCATGACAAGTCCGATAAAGGCCATAAATGTATCGTCCCCTGGAAATTGAGGTTCGAGTGTAGCAATCATGTAGATGAATACAAGAGTAAGAATTAAATAAAAGCTACTACCGATAAACCCTCTTAGTAACTGTCCTTTCCTCTCACCTATCCACGCATGTTGTATGATAATCCAAGCACCTAAGCTAACAACAACAGCACCTACCATTATGAATAAATGGATATAGGGAATCAGCAGGAAACTCAAACCGTATAATATTAGTAATGTTGCTCCGAATAAAACCCCATTTAACACAAATAAGAATCCCCCACTGAGCCATGGATTTTGGAACCACCGATAGCCTGATAGCTTCTTGACGAGCCTATTACTCGGACCAACAAGACGCACAAGTCTTTCACGATAGATCCCAGTGAGAATCAATAAACATACTCCTAACAATAATATAATCGTCATTTTCTCCACCTCTAAATTCTTTAATATTATAAGTGTACGAATAATAGGTATAATCTCATTTTAACGATATTTTTATCGAGTTTCAATAATTAATTACCGTTTATTGCTATTTAGTTATCGTTAAATATAAAACTCAATACATGAAATAAATAAAAGCGTGAATTCCCATTAGAATTCACGCTTAAACTTATCCTTTGAACACCTATTTTATTTTTTTGGACAACATGCCCTTTATTATTTCGTTTCTCCTGTCCAGTTCAACATCCCGCCAACCATATTTCTTACTTTGTAACCTTGGTCTTCAAGATATGCGCAGACATTGAAACTTCTTCCACCTGAACGACAGATAATAATGTATTCTTTCTCTTTATCAAAGTAATCAAGATTGTCTGGGATTTCGCCCATTTTAATATGTTTTGCTCCTGGGATCATCCCCTCTATTACTTCTTCATCTTCTCGGACATCGACAAGCTCTAGTTTTTCACCTTTTTCAAGTTTTTGCTTCAGTTCTTCTGTTGTTATTTCTTCAATCATTTAGTCCCATCCTTTCACATCTATCTCGACCATTATAGCAAAACAAAAATACGGATTACAATTTTCCAAAACCTCACTTTTTCATGAATTTGGAAGACTAGAAATTCCAGATTAAAAAGAGTATGATGTAACTAGCTTAACTTTAAAAGTTCCTCAATTAAAATGAGGGGAAAAGCTGAATAAAGTTAAAGCCTCCGGCGGATGCCACAGATTTTCAAAGGTAGCTTTTCGAGCATGCTCGAAAAAGGCGCATTTGATTTAATAGGGGGAAAAGAAGTTGACTTATCCAAATACAGGTGAAACCATTGAACTTATAAAAGAGCTCGTTTCAATTCCAAGTCCATCTGGAAACACAAATGAAGTAATTACCTTCGTAGAGAACCTACTTAAAGAGGCAAATGTTGATACATATCGTAATCGTAAAGGCGGTCTTATCGCAACTATTCCGGGAAAGGATACTCAAAAACATCGTATGCTTACAGCTCACGTGGACACTTTGGGGGCTATCGTCAAGGAAATTAAGCCAAGTGGCCGACTAAAGCTTGATTTAATTGGTGGCTTTAAATACAACTCCATTGAAGGGGAATACTGCCGAATCGAAACCTCAACTGGTAAGTTCTTTAGTGGTACTATTTTGATGCATCAGCAGTCCGTACATGTATATAAAGACGCAGGCAAAGCGGAACGCAACCAAGAAAACATGGAGGTTCGAATCGATGAAAAAGTAACAAATGCGGACGAGGTCCGTGCGCTTGGAATAGAAGTAGGAGATTTTGTTTCATTCAATCCACGAGTTGAAGTAACAGGAAACGGCTATATTAAATCTCGCCACTTGGATGATAAAGCAAGCGTGGGGATCCTTCTTCAATTAATTAAACAAATCAAAACAGAAAGCATCGAACTTCCATATACAACACATTTTCTTATATCGAATAATGAGGAAATCGGATATGGTGGGAACTCAAATATAACTCCTGAAACTGTAGAATATTTGGCGGTGGATATGGGGGCAATGGGTGATGGTCAATCAACTGATGAATATACTGTTTCGATTTGTGTGAAGGATGCAAGTGGACCCTACCATTACGCTTTTCGGAAAAAGCTTGTGCAACTTGCCGAAAAACATGAAATTGGCTATAAGCTAGATATTTACCCATACTATGGTTCCGATGCATCTGCAGCCATTCGCTCTGGACATGATATTATCCACGGATTAATCGGGCCTGGAATTGATTCTTCACATGCATTTGAAAGAACACATCAGGATTCAATCGAAAATACAACAAAATTAATTTATCATTATCTTCAATCTGAAATGGTTGAATAATGATTAAGGATGCCTGTATGGTGTCCTTTTTCATTGAAGAAAAGCCCTCAATCATTGAGGGCTTTTCTTATTAATTCGCTACAATATTAACAAGCTTTCCTGGTACTGCAATAACCTTACGTACTGTTTTACCTTCGATTTGTTCTTTAATTGGGTCTGCACCCATTGCAATTTGCTCAAGTACCTCTTTAGTTGCATCCGCCGGAACATGAAGCTTAGCTTTTACCTTTCCGTTTACCTGGATGACAATTTCGATTTCTGATTCAACTAATTTTGCCTCATCAAATGCTGGCCATGATTCATACGCAATCGAACCAGCGTTACCAAGTTTCTCCCACAACTCTTCTGACAAGTGTGGAGCAACTGGGGATAGTAGTTTTACAAAGCCCTCAATAAACGGCTTCGGTAATACAGACGCTTTATAAGCTTCATTGATGAATACCATTAATTGTGAAATCGCCGTATTAAAGTGTAATGCTTCGTAATCCTCCGTTACCTTTTTCACGGTTTGGTGATACACGCGTTCTAGCGATGTGTCATTAGAATCACTTTGTACTTTTGATGTTAGATTACCATTATCATTAATAAGTAGTCGCCAAATACGATCTAGGAAACGACGAGATCCATCAAGTCCATTTGTTGACCATGCAATTGAAGCGTCTAATGGTCCCATAAACATTTCATATAAGCGTAGGGTATCTGCACCATGTGACTCTATAATATCATCCGGATTTACAACATTACCTTTTGATTTACTCATTTTTTCATTACCTTCGCCCAAGATCATACCTTGGTTGAAAAGCTTTTGGAATGGTTCTTTCGTTGTAACAACACCTATATCATATAATACTTTATGCCAGAATCTCGCGTACAACAAGTGAAGAACAGCATGCTCTGCTCCACCAATATAAATATCAACTGGTAACCACTCTTTTAATTTGTCTGGATCAGCTAGAGCTTCTTCATTATGCGGATCAATGTAACGTAGATAATACCAGCAGCTACCTGCCCATTGTGGCATTGTATTTGTTTCACGGCGGCCTTTTTTACCAGTTTTCTCGTCCACAACATTAACCCATTCCTCAATATTCGCTAATGGTGATTCACCAGTTCCAGATGGCTTGATTTCCTTCGTTTTAGGAAGCATTAGCGGAAGCTCTTCTACCGGAACAGTTGTCATTGTTCCATCTTCCCATTGAATAATTGGAATTGGTTCACCCCAATATCGTTGACGGCTAAATAACCAATCGCGTAGCTTATAGGTAATTTCCTTCTTACCAATCTTATTTTCCTCTAACCATGCAATCATCTTACTAATTGCTTCTTCTTTGTTTAGACCATTTAAAAATTGCGAATTTACATGTTCACCGTCACCAGTATATGCTTCTTTAGAAACATCACCGCCAGCAACAACTTCTTTAATTGGCAATTCAAATACTTTAGCAAACTCGTAGTCACGCTCATCATGGGCTGGAACTGCCATAATCGCTCCTGTACCATAACTCATTAACACATAATCTGCTATCCAGATTGGCATTTTTTCTTGGTTTACAGGATTGATGGCATATGCACCAGTAAATACACCTGTTTTGTCTTTCGCAAGGTCTGTACGTTCTAAATCGCTCTTACTCTTTATTTTTTCTACGTAAGCATTGACAGCTTCCTTTTGTTCAGGAGTTGTGATTTTATCAACGAACGGATGCTCAGGAGAAAGTACTGCATAAGTAGCACCAAATAAGGTATCCGGACGAGTTGTGAACACCGTAAAGGTTTCATCATGACCGTCAATCGTAAAGGTTACATGTGCTCCTTCTGAACGACCAATCCAGTTGCGTTGCATTTCTTTTAAGCTCTCTGGCCAATCAAGCTCATCTAAATCTTGTAGTAATCTCTCTGCATATGCAGTTATTCGTAAGACCCATTGTCTCATTGGGCGTCTTTCTACAGGGTGTCCTCCACGTTCACTTTTCCCATCGATTACTTCTTCGTTAGCAAGCACAGTTCCCAATGCAGGACACCAGTTAACAGGAATTTCATCAACGTATGCTAACCCTTTTTCATATAGTTTTGTGAAAATCCATTGCGTCCATTTATAGTATTTAGGATCTGTTGTGTTAATTTCACGATCCCAATCATATGAGAATCCAAGTTCTTTAATTTGACGACGGAAGGTATTAATATTTTTCTCCGTAAATTCAGCTGGGTCGTTACCTGTGTCTAATGCATATTGCTCAGCTGGTAAACCAAACGCATCCCATCCCATTGGATGAAGAACGTTGTATCCTTGCATCCTCTTCATTCTTGATAAAATATCAGTAGCTGTATAGCCTTCAGGATGCCCCACGTGCAGTCCCGCTCCAGAAGGATATGGGAACATGTCTAATGCATAGAATTTACGCTTCCCTTTGTCTTCAGTTGTCTTAAATGTTTTGTTCTGTTCCCAGTACTGCTGCCATTTTTTCTCGATCTTTTGGTGATTAAAACTCATAAGACTTCCTCCTTAATCAGTTAACGAATACTAAAAAAAGTATAAAAAAACAAAAAACCTCTAATCCCAAAAGGGACGAGAGGATATGTATTCTTCCCGCGGTACCACCCACATTAGTGACAAACAAGTGCACTCACTTCATTCATCCTTAACGCGGATCACACGACAAGCACTAATTTGCTATTCTTTAGCAGTTCATACTTGTTGCTCCAAGGCGAGTTCATGTTCATCAACGATTGACTTGCACCACCCGTCAACTCTCTATAACGTATATAGAACATTACTACTCCTATTCAACGCTTCATTTTATTGATTATATTCAGTATTGTATAGAATTTGTGAAAGAACTGCAAGTATAATTGGAAAAATTGGGCTTTTCCCCATCCATTATACCCACTATTACTTCTACTATACTACCTTATCCACACTTTTTATAGTGAATATTCGTTCCTCTTTGTTATGAGAGTCAATCTAATTTTCCACCTTAAAATAGAGGAAATTCCGGCCAACTTTGTGAAGATTTTTTTACTAAAAACAGCGTTTTGATAGCGTTTAAACCCTTATCACTATTGGAAAGGTGTTAAAATGCTCACCTTTTCACAAACTGTCCACAGATTAAGTCGAAAAGCGTGATTAATATCACGTTTTGAGGGTGCCCCTCCGAATATGATAAGGGTGTAGAAAATAATTAACAAATATCCAAGGGGGTATTATTCATGAACAAGCAAATTAAATTATTGGTAGCATCATTAGTTGGAACTACAATCATTTTAGCAGGATGTGGTAATAACCAAGAAGCAGTCTCTGAAAAAAAGGTAGAGGCTCAAACAGCCGGTTCAGAATCAAGTCATGGGGAAGTAATTGCTCCTCACAAAGACCTTAACCAAGCACCAGTTCCTTTAAAAGTAGAAAGAGTATCTGAAAATGAAGTAAACGTTGAAATGACAGCCCAAATTACTGACATCGAAATTGACAAAGGGTACACGTATAAGGCATGGACTTTTAACGGTGAAGCACCAGGACCTGTCGTAATCGTAAATGAAGGTGACACAATCAACTTTACCATGAAGAATATGGACCCAGCAATTCCACACAGCATGGACTTTCACGCTGTTCACGCAGCTCCTTCAAAAGATTTTATTGATGTAATGCCAGATGAAACAGGAACATTCTCATACCCAGCAAATAAACCCGGAGTATTTATGTATCACTGTGGTACTGCACCTGTTCTATCACATATCGCAAACGGGATGCACGGCACAATCATTGTTAAACCAAAAGATGGGTACCCAACAGATAAAGAGATTGATAGAGAATACCTGATTATCCAAAACGAATGGTATAAATACAACGATCTAAATGACATGACAAATGGAGTTCCTAGCCAAGTTGTTTTCTCAACGAAGGCTCTTAAAGATGGCGACTTAAATACAAACGGCGACACTTTCTCTCTAAAAGAAACTCCATTACTTGCTAAAGTTGGCGACCGTGTACGATTATATGTAAACAATGTTGGACCTAATGAAGTAAGTTCTTTCCACGTGGTAGGTACGATATTTGACGATGTTTATATTGATGGCAATCCGGCTAATCACATGGAAGGTTTACAAACAGTAATGCTTCCAGCTAGCGGAGGCGCAGTTGTTGAATTCACTGTAGTCAAGGAAGGGACATACTCAATTGTAACTCACCAATTTAACCATGCAACAAAAGGAGCTGTTGCTTACTTAAAGGTAACTGCCGATGGTAAAGATGATGGAAGTGCAGTCGGCGGGCATTAAAAATAAAACCTACAATAAAGAGCAGATTCCTTATTAAACGAGGTGATCAGTATGAGGAGAAAAGGACTACTCTTTCTCCTCTTCTTTTTGTTATTGGGACAATCATGCAATAGCCTCGAGGATATCTTTCTATTACTTCATGAACAAAATGTAAAACTACCGGTTTCAATCTGATTCCGGTAGTTTTTTAGATTCTATTGAGCCGTATAGCCCCCATCAATTACACAAGCCTGACCTGTTATGCCTTTTGCGTGTTTACTTGCTAAAAATAATACATAATTTGAGATTTCCTCTACCTCTAATAGACGTTTTTGCGGTACAAGGGGGTATATAACCTCCTCTAAAACTTTCTCTACCTCTACACTTCGTGTCTTAGCTAAATCAACCATCTGGTTTCTTACGAGTGGTGTATCAACATACCCAGGACATACAGCATTAACTGTAATTCCAAACTCTGCCCCTTCTAATGCCGCAACCTTCGTTAATCCTATAACACCATGCTTTGCACTATTATAGGCAGCCTTACCTGCAAATCCAATTAATCCATTAATCGAAGCCATGTTAATAATTCTTCCAAATTTCTGCTGTTTCATAATCGGAAAAACATGCCTAGTTGCAACGAATGGTGCAGTTAACATAACGGATAATAGTAGTTCGAATTTTTCCTTTGGAAATTCTTCTATTGGTGAAACATGCTGTAACCCTGCATTATTGATCAAGGAATCGATCCTTCCATACCTTGTAAATGTTTCATTGATGACTTCAATGATTTCTGCTTCACTAGTTACATTACATTTCAATCCTAGTGCCTCAAACCCCAACTGCTGAAGCTTTAGTGCAGAACTTTTCACTGCCGATTCGTCCAGATCTGTCAACACAACCCGTGCGCCATTTTCCGCAAATGCTTTCCCAATTTCAAATCCAATTCCACGTGCCGCACCAGTAATTAAAACAACCTGATTTCTAACCATGATGTCCTCCTAAATCCCTAGACCTAAAGAGAATAATACAATCGCTATCGCTAAACCTATTAATGGAACAATTACAGTAACCGCTCCCACTGCTCCATATGCATCCTTGTGTGATTCTCCACAAATTGAACGAACTGTTGTTACAACATATCCATTATGCGGAAGAGAATCTAACGCACCTGATGAAATGGCGACAACCCTATGAAGCGCTTCAGTATTAACCCCCGCTTCAACATAATGAGGAGCTATCAATGGAAGTGCAATTACCTGCCCCCCAGAAGCTGATCCTGTCATACCTGCAATAACGCTAACTGCAATGGCACCACCAATTAAAGGACTCCCAGGAATACTTGTCATGGCATCAACTGCTACCTGAAATGCCGGAACTGCTTTTGCAACTCCCCCAAAACCTACAACCGCAGCGGTATTCCCAATTGCAATTAACGCTCCAAGCGTTCCTTCTGATAGTGCTTTTCCTATTGACTTAAAATATTTACGATTCAAAATATACGTTGCAAGAACCCCGCCCAATAAAGCGATAATCAGAGCCGATTGCGCGAGCTCTTTATGAAAGATAAAAGATAGGATAAGTACAACAACTAATGGGATTAGCCCTGTAATTGGATGTGGTAGTTGTTTATTTTCTGCCACAGGGTCATTATCTCTTGAAACGAAGGTTTCTCCGTTAGCAACAGCCTTTGTAATCATCCGTTTTAACCACCAATAGCCGAAAATCATCATGAACACTGCGACTATTAAACTTACCTCCCAGCCAGCATATGGTGAGGTCTTTAAATAATCAATCGGAATCCAGTTTTGAATTTCTGGAGACCCTGCAGATGTCATCGTGAACGTTACCGAACCGAATGCTAATGTAGCTGGGATAAATCTTCGTGGTAAATTTGCTTCTTTAAATAGACTTATGGCCATTGGATAAACCGAAAATGCAACAACGAAAAGACTTACACCGCCATATGTTAACACGGCACAGGCAAGGACAATTGCAAAGATTGCATATTTCATTCCTAATTTATCAACTATCCATTTAGAAACGCTGTCAGCAGCACCACTATCTTCCATCACTTTTCCAAAAATGGCTCCTAAAAGGAACATCAAATACCAAGACGTAACAAAACTTGAAAAACCACTCATATAGTTGCCAACAAAGTTTGCTTCTCCCTCACCAGCTAACTGCGGAAACAATGGTAGACCGCTAAAAACAGCCACGAACAGGGCACATAACGGTCCGGCAATTAATAAGTTCATGCCTCTCATCGTAAATACAATTAGAAGCACTAAGCCGCCTATCAACCCAATCATACTAAGCATCTTTCATCCCCCTTACTCAAATTAAGTTGTGATTATTTCCTCAATAGTAAGAAAAAAATCTTAGACCTCCCTTTTATGTACTCAGTATTACTTAATGCAAGTACCGTGCCAAAATGAAGAAGGTCATAAAATCGCCACATTTACAGTTTTTAACTATCCTATCATTCCAGATTTCCGGAATAGTAGTTTAATATTTATGTAAAATGCAGGGTAACTGGGACAAAAAAAGGATTCCAGGTATCCGGAATTTAATTCCGAATTTCCGGAATCTATGATTCTATATTTAACTTTTTAAGTTTTTCATACATAGTAGATTTACTTATACCAAGTGCCTTCGCAGCTAATTGCTTATCGTTCTTATACTTTTGTAACGTCTTCTCGAGAACCCTTTTTTCAGTGTCCTCTAGAATTTCTTTTAAGGGTTTTTGGCCGATTAGTAATTTTGGATCATCAACTAGATACTCCGGCAACGATCCAATCTCTATCTTTTCTCCGCTTGAAAGATGGATAGCAGCTTCGATTACATTTTCAAGCTCACGCAGGTTTCCAGGCCACCGATGTTGGTTGAAAATATTCATTACTTCAGCATCAATCGATAATATTCTTTTCCCCGTTCGTTTAGAAACTTTTTCTATAAAAAACTTTGTTAGTGGACCAATATCATCCGGCCTTTCACGAAGGGGTGGAATCGTAAATGGAATCACATTAATTCTATAAAATAAATCTTCACGAAATCTTCCTTCTTCAATCATCTGCTCTAGAGGTCGGTTTGTTGCTGCAATTACTCGAACATCTACAGGGATAGGTGTTAGTGCTCCAACTGGCTCAACTTCTTTCTCTTGAAGTACTCGCAAAAGCTTAATCTGCATATGAAGTGGCATATCGCCCACTTCGTCTAAAAAAATAGTTCCACCGTGTGCAAGTACAAATTTCCCTTTTTTCCCACCCTTTTTCGCTCCTGTAAATGCCCCTTCTTCATAACCAAATAACTCCGATTCTAACAAGTGCTCGGGAATTGCTCCACAATTAACTTTTATAAAAGGATTTTGACTCCTTGGACTTAATTGGTGAATACTATGGGCGAACAACTCCTTACCTGTTCCACTTTCACCACGAATCAATACAGAAATGTCGCCTGATGCAATATTTTTAACTTTCTCCTTTAATTCTAGTACCTGTTTTGAACTTGTTTTTATGTCATTAAGCGTGTATTTAGCTCCATTATTTTCCTGCCAATCATCAATATACGTTTGTAGCTCCGACATTAAGCTTTTGATATGACTATTCATCTTATTTAATGCCTTTGTATCTTTAAAAATAACTGCTCCAACAGCTCCTACGATTCTATGGTCTGAGTAAATTGGAATTCGATTAGCTATCATATAGTTTCCTTTAATATAATGTGGACTTCCGATTTCCTTTTCACCGGTCTGAACAACAATATGCATCCTTGTATTTTCGATTACCTCTGTCACATGTGTACCAATCACAGCCTCTCGATTGACTTCAAGAAAATCACAATAATTTTTATTCATATACATTATTTTCCCTTGATAATCAACTACAACAATCCATTCGTAAGCGGTATCAATAATTGTTTGAAGTATTTTGTTTTTAAACTCTAAATCTTCGTGATTAAGCATAGGAACCCCACCCTCTAATAATCCCCTATATATCTTTCATCATAACATCCAAATAAGTACTCATTAAAGAGGATAAAAAAAGACTTGATACAAACTTCAGTATCAAGCCTTCAGGTGTTATGCACTTAGAACTACATTGCTTTTTTCTTTAACCTTTTTATCATATAACAGGGTTGTAACAATAGATACGATTAATAATAGCGCCAATATCGTAAATAACATGCTCATCCCCCATAGATCTACAAGCATCCCGCCAAGGACAGGGCCAATCATCCGTCCACCAGTCGCTGTGCTATTTACAATTCCTTGGTAGAAGCCTTCCCGACCTTTAGGTGCGAGGTCATTTGCAATTGTTGGTACAGCTGGCCAAACAAACATTTCACCAACTGTTAAAATAATCATTGCTACTAAAAACCCACTAAACGAGCTTGCTGTTGAAACAATTAAAAAGGAACAAATGAAAATGAGAATTCCAATTATGATTTGTTTTTTTAATGATTTTGCAATGAATTTAATCGCCAGGCTGAGCAACGGTTGCCCCAGAACAATTAATCCACCATTTATCGTCCACAGTAAGCTATACTGCCTTAATGTGATTCCAATATCCTGGGTATAACTTGAAATGGTTGCTTGCCACTGAACATATGCAACCCAACATAACGCATAACCTATACAAAGGATAAGCAAGGCTTTTAGTTTTGAATGGTTTTTCACCATTTTCGACTGTTCGACTAGGCTCGATTGTGGCCCCTTTTCTGCATGAATTCCGCGATAACCAAACACTGCTACTACGAAAAATAGTGCATACATGATTGTATTCGCCATGAAAATATAATCAAATGAATACGATGCAACAAATCCTCCAAGCCCTGACCCTACTGCAACACCAAGGTTTTGTGCAATATATACAGCATTAAATGACCTTCTTCCACCTTCCGGCCAAACAGCTCCTGCCATCGCAAACATCGCTGGAAACACCATTCCTGAGCCAAGTCCAATAACAGTTAGGAAGATCACATAATGTGGCCAACCATGGTAAAACGTTAGGCCTGTAAGTGCCACTAAGGAAATTAATATGCCTGTCAAAATGGATTTGTAACCACCAATTTTATCAAATAATACGCCACCCACTAAATTTCCAATTACGGTAGCACCCGCATTAACCATCAGGACCAAACCAGCTACAGATAGCGATTTTCCTAAATGACCATGAATGTAAATAGCATTTAATGGCCATAAAAACGAGGATCCAGTCACATTAATGACCATCCCAATAATAATCATCCAAAGTGCTCTCGGCATACGGGCACCTCCTTCTTACTACTTTTTCATTCGCATACCAAAATTATTTTATTCCTTTCAACCCCTATATTCAATTTAAAAAAGTATTCCGTAAAATAAGACATATATGTGAATGGAGTCGAGCTCATACACGAGAGCTAGATCAACTTGTATATATCACTAGACCTAGCTCTCGTTACATGCTTGGGCGTTTTGAGAGCGAGCGTGTAACGCTAGAGCAGATCACCGCCACAGGCTTAGGCTTTTTGAGTACTAGCAGTATGCTAGCCGCAACAATTAGACTCAAAAAAACCGACAAGCGGAGTGCGCTTGTCGATTCGACGGATTATTCAGGGCGTTGTTTTGATTTGACTGGTTGCCCTTTTTTAAGGTAGTTTTGCTTTGATTTTTTTACAGGATCAACGTCCTGGCCAAATTCCACATCATTGCTGTTAACACCATTTTTTGTTTTTTGTTCAGGATTATTTTGCTTTGAGCGTTTTTTCATTTTTTCTCATCCCCTACATCTTATACTCTTGAATGACATTCACGTCTAACGTCATATCATTTTGGAGTTGCTGTAATTGAAGTCGCATACGATGCAATTGTTCACGTTGTTGGTCGTTACAGCTCTGAGCCAACTTTGCTAATTCGTTAGTTACTTCCTCCAGTTGCATTTGAGCATCTGTGTATTCGGTTGTATTATAATGCTCCTGTCTTCTTGCTGTAGTAATTTGCTCTTGAGCATTTCTAATTGAGTCTTCACAGCGTTGTAAAAAGGCCTCTACCGATTGACGAGTAGCCATTCTTCCCCCTCCTACATTCGAAATGAGAAGCAAAACCCTTCTCCTTTATAGTGTGTTCATCCTCCCATTCTTTTTTCAAAAAGTTGTTTCCAATTTAAAGGCCCACACGAGGTGGGTCACAAAGACGTTGCCTCGCAGAAGTGGCGTCCTTAGTCTTTGATCTACCAAAATTTCCGTTTGAGTTCCTAAAAGCCCGGTGCTACAATTTATCTTATCAACAATGTCCTTGAAAAAATTGATAGCAAATACACCAAGGCAGTTTATTAATATGAATTTCTTCTTAGTTAGGAGGGGCGATAGATGCCTCAGGTAGACACTTTTCCTTATTCAACAGATAATAAGCGATACCATACATGGAATTATCACTTACGAAATACGTTTGGACATAAAGTTTTTAAAGTAGCACTTGATGGAGGTTTTGATTGTCCTAATCGAGACGGTACAGTTGCACATGGTGGTTGTACATTTTGTAGTGTATCTGGATCAGGAGACTTTGCCGGAAATCGAGCAGATGATATACTTACACAATTTCATACAATAAAAGACCGCATGCACGAAAAATGGAAAGACGGCAAGTACATGGCTTACTTCCAGGCCTTCACAAATACTCATGCACCAGTTGAGGTATTGCGAGAAAGGTTTGAACCTGTTCTAAATCAAGAAGGGGTTGTCGGTATTTCCATTGCAACGAGACCTGATTGTCTGCCAGATGATGTTGTCGAATATTTAGCAGAGTTAAATGAACGAACTTATCTTTGGGTGGAGCTTGGCTTGCAAACTGTGCATGAAAAAACAGCCCAACTCATTAACCGAGCGCATGACTTTCAGTGCTATGTTGATGGTGTCAACAAGCTTCGAAAACATAATATTCGCATTTGCTCTCATATCATTAACGGGCTGCCACAGGAAACGCCAGATATGATGATGGAAACAGCTCGAGAGGTTTCGAAACTGGATGTACAAGGGATAAAAATTCACTTGCTTCATTTATTAAAAGGAACACCTATGGTTAAACAATATGAAAAAGGTCTATTAGAATTTCTTTCATTTGATGAATACATTCAACTAGTATGTGACCAACTCGAAATTCTACCACCGGAAATGATTATCCATCGGATAACTGGGGACGGTCCGATTGATTTAATGGTTGGTCCTATGTGGAGTGTTAACAAATGGGAAGTTCTTAATACAATTGATGCTGAATTAATACGACGAAACAGTTATCAAGGAAAATATTATCAAAAGGTTGCGGAAAACATATGAAATTAAATCGCATTCTTCCATTTGCACGAAACTTACTTCATCTAGCTGTCGGAGAAGGTGATTATGCCGTCGATGCAACTATTGGAAATGGGCATGACACTGTCATGCTTGCTTCTTTAGTTGGAGAAACTGGACATGTCTATGGGTTTGACATTCAACAAGAGGCACTTGAAAGTACAACCAGTCGTATAAAAGACAAACAACTCTTTGATCGCGTTAGTTTGTTTCAAAAAAGCCATGATCAACTTTTAGCTACTATCCCGAATAAGGCGCATGGCAAAATTTCTGGTGCCGTTTTTAATTTAGGATATTTACCAGGTGGAAATAAGGAAATTGTAACAAAACCTGATTCAACAATTAAGGCAATAGAGCAGTTACTCGAGATTATGAAACCTGAGGGCATTATCGTACTCGTTGTATACCACGGACATGAAGAGGGTGCTGTCGAACGCGACCAGCTACTGGAGTTTTGTACAATACTGGATCAAAACCGTGCTCACGTATTAATGTACCGTTTCATGAATCAAGTTAATAATCCACCGTTTATTATAGCAATTGAAAAAAGATAGAGCGTTAGTTATAACGCTCTATCTTTTTTACCCAATCATATGTTGAAATCGACGGTAGGCTCGCCCATTCACATAAAAGAAGAATGAGGTTTTTCCACCGAGTTTTATTATTTTTTTCGCAATTTTCATGACATCTCGCTGCGTTCTCACTTTTTCATCTGATAAATAAACACCTAATAGTCCACGGTTAATCAGTCTGTGAAATTTCTCGTTAGGTAAGCCAGCAGTATGTTTGTCAGCCTCATGAATAAAATGCTGAATGCGATTTACAAGTTCGTTTTCATGAGGATAGTAAAAACAAAAATTCAGGTCTCCACCTTTACGATCCTCTTCCTGATCAATAAAGTAATCAAGCAGAATATGTAATCCCTGGATATATGGAAAATAGCCATTTCGGACTTTAATAGCAATTTCTTCCTCGAATTCTTCATGAAACGCATAAGCAACTAAACAAAAAATACCCAACGTAGACCCTGAGCAGGCTGAGAACTCATACCATTCCATATTTGGGAGATTGGCTTGATGGTTTTTAAACCATTTCTCTAATCTCGATACACGTTCTTCTACTTTTACATGTTTATGGATTTGCAAATCACAATAGTAACTTGATAACTCGTGAAGATAATCTGCTATCTTTTCATAATGTTTAATGTTTTGAAGAACATCCTGACAGGTTGTAACTAGGCTTTCTAAATAGCCGCCATCGTCCTGTTCATCGCGAAATTGGTAATAATTCTTTGTGGTTTGGCCTGGTTTCAAAGCATCAGGCATCGAATCATGAAGCGAGCGAAAATCATTTGGGTCTAGCGACGTACTACGATCACAAAGATTATCTAGATAATCACTTATCGTTTGATACGCCACAATAAAACGAATGCAATCTTTTATATGTCCCCCTGATAATAAGGCTAAAATCGCCCCACCCTCGCAATGAAACGTTTTCGAATGAATACTCGCCAAAGCTTGCTTACGTAATTCCTCATTTGGAATCGACTCTGCTTTCTTTTTCCAAACAGCTAGTTCACGATGTACAATCGGAAATACCTCACGATACACTTTCTTCATTAAACTAATGGGTTGTGATGGTACCATTGATATCACCTCTTTAGAAAAGCGCAAGGCGCCCGCCCTGGAGAACATCGACTAACTACCGCCACGTCCTGTGACGAACGTCGATATCGCACTTCCTCGAAATGCTTTGCATTTTCTTCGTGCAATGATTATGCTGTCGAAGCCTTCCTTGTCCTGTGCAAGTCACGCATAAGACGACCCAACCTTCCGAAGCGATTGGCTTAGACCCGAGAGCAGATGGCGCCTGGAGCTAGACATTAATTTTACCTTTATATAATTTCCAATATGAAGATTTACGACACTAGTGAAAGTTGATACACTTACCATAAATGATTTTTCTACTAATATCAAACGAAGGGAGTATGTATCTCTTATGATATATCCATACAAAGGTAAATATCCTGAGATTGCTGACTCTGTATTTATTGCCGACTATGCAACTGTTACTGGCGATGTCACGATTGGTGAAGAAACAAATATTTGGTTTAATACCGTTATTCGCGGTGATGTCGCACCAACAATTATAGGTAAAAGGGTCAGTATTCAGGATAACTCAACCTTACATCAAAGTCCTAATAATCCATTGATCATTGAAGATGATGTCACAATTGGTCATCAGGTTATACTACATAGCTCCATCATTCGAAAAAATGCACTTATAGGAATGGGGTCCATTATTTTGGATGGTGCTGAGATTGGTGAAGGAGCATTTATTGGTGCTGGTAGCCTTGTCCCCCAAGGTAAAAAAATCCCGCCAAACACACTTGCTTTTGGTCGACCCGCAAAAGTGATTCGTGAACTAAATGATGATGATAAACGAGACATGGGTAGAATTCGCCGTGAATATGTCGAGAAGGGTCAGCATTATAAAAAATTACAAGAAGAAAAAAAATAGTAACTAAAAAGCTCGCCCTTCTAGTAGGCGAGCTTTTTTATCTTAGTTTGAAGCTTGTGTCTTTAGTGTTTCTGCTTTGTCTGTACGCTCCCATGGTAGATCAAGATCGTTGCGACCGAAATGACCATATGCAGCAGTTTGCTTGTAAATTGGACGACGAAGATCCAACATCTTGATAATACCAGCTGGACGTAAATCAAAATTATTACGAACCAATTCAACTAGTACGTCTTCAGATACTGTTCCTGTTCCAAAAGTGTCAACAGAGATTGATACTGGTTGGGCAACACCAATCGCATAAGCAAGCTGAACCTCACATTTATCAGCTAAACCAGCTGCTACGATGTTTTTCGCAACATAACGAGCAGCATATGCAGCCGAGCGATCAACCTTAGTTGGATCCTTACCTGAGAATGCGCCTCCGCCATGGCGTGCATAACCACCATACGTATCAACAATAATCTTACGGCCAGTTAAACCAGCATCCCCTTGAGGACCACCAATTACAAATCGTCCAGTAGGATTAATGAAATACTTTGTATTTTCATCGATTAACTCACTAGGAACAACTGGATTAATTACATGTTCTTTTAAATTTCGTTGAATTTGCTCTAGTGAAATTTCAGGATGGTGCTGAGTTGAAATGACAATCGTATCAATACGAACTGGATTATTATCTTCGTCATATTCAACAGTAACTTGAGTTTTTCCATCCGGACGTAAATACGGAAGAATGTCATCTTTACGTACTTTTGTTAATCTACGTGCTAGCTTATGCGCTAACGAGATTGGTAATGGCATTAATTCATTTGTTTCATTACATGCATAACCAAACATTAAGCCTTGGTCACCAGCACCAATAGATTCAATTTGCTCATCTGACATTTGGCCTTCACGTGCTTCTAACGCTTGGTCAACCCCCATTGCGATATCTGGTGATTGCTCATCAATAGAAGTTAATACAGCACAAGTTTCATAATCAAATCCGTACTTTGCACGTGTATACCCTATATCCCTAATCGTTTCACGGACAATCTTTGGGATATCTACATAAGTAGAAGTTGTAATTTCTCCCGCAACAAGTACAAGACCTGTTGTAACAGAAGTTTCGCACGCAACACGTGCATTAGCATCATTTGCTAAAATCGCATCTAAAATAGAATCTGAAATTTGGTCACAGATTTTATCTGGATGTCCTTCTGTAACAGACTCAGAAGTAAATAAACGGCGTCTATTTGTCACAAACGCTTCCTCCTTTTCGGATTCAGAAATTGACATCAATTTCTGAAATTTATTGATACGGTACTCATTCCCTTATTATTGTTACCTTCACGATTTTCTATCCTCAAACTGTAATGCTGTCTACGATGTCTAAATTACAGTGGCAACACATTTGAATACGTTAAGTAACAGTCTTTTTAAAGAAATAAAAAACCTTTCCCACTGTTTCGAGGAAAGGTATTATCAATTATCTCGCCTTTCACTCTTATCGATCAAGGTCATGCCTTGCTCAGGTTAGCACCTTATCACTCTTATTAATAGAAGACCTATTAAAATATAGGTTTCACAAAAAATCGTTTGATATGTAAGAAAGTGATGGTTGCCGGGTTTCATTGGGCCTGTCCCTCCGCCAGCTCGGGATAAGAGAGTATCCGTTCAATGAACAATCATAACGTAGTCAACCTTTTCATGTCAACCTAATTTCGAGAAAATTCACCCGTAGAACAGTCACACTTTTTTCACGAAATAGACATTATTTAATTAGTATATGAATTACAACTAACTATTTTTATATCGGCAAGCACTTTTTAAAGATATATAACGTAAAATACGTTAAATAGTATAGACTATTTTTCTCAATGTGTTATACTAATTGTAAATTCGAGAATATATAATGACTATAAAAATATATAAAGGATGGTTTTACATGAATTCAGTTGAAGTTTCAAATGAGCAGCTATTAAAATTAGTGAATGGAAAAAATGCACTTCATAACCTATCTGTTCCTATTTTAGTTGAAAAAGTCCTAGCTAGACAAGAAGGAATCCTTACTTCGACTGGGGCTATACGGGCAACAACTGGGAAATATACCGGAAGGTCTCCTGAAGACAAGTTTATCGTGGAAGAAGCTTCTACGAAAGATAGAATCGATTGGGGTAAAGTGAACAAGCCAATTTCAGAAGTTGCATTTGAAAACCTTTACAAAAAAGTACTTTCATACCTAAAAGACAAGGATGAAGTCTTTGTATTTAATGGATACGCTGGTGCTGACAAAAAAGTACGTATGCCTATCCAAGTCATTAATGAATTCGCGTGGCATAATTTATTCTCCCAGCAAATGTTTATTCGCCCGACAGAAGAAGACTTAAAAACACATCAACCTGAATTCACAGTTATTAGCGCGCCCAATTTCAAAGCTGATCCAGAAGTGGATGGCACACGTTCTGAAACATTCATTATTATCTCCTTTGAAAAACGTACCGTATTAATTGGAGGAACTGAATATGCTGGAGAAATTAAAAAGTCTATTTTCTCTGTCATGAACTATGTACTACCTGAACAAAATATTCTCTCAATGCACTGTTCTTCTAATGTAGGTCAAGAAGGAGATGTAGCCCTATTCTTTGGTTTATCTGGAACTGGAAAAACGACTCTTTCTGCAGATCCAAAACGGCGTCTAATTGGAGACGATGAACATGGTTGGTCGAGCTCTGGCGTATTTAATATTGAGGGTGGATGTTATGCAAAATGCATTAACCTCACACGTGAGAAAGAACCACAAATTTTTGATGCGATTCGCTTTGGCTCTGTTTTAGAAAATGTCGTTGTAGATGAAGAGTCAAGAAAAGCAGATTATGACGATAATTCATTAACTGAAAATACAAGGGCTGCCTACCAAATTGATAATATTGATAATATCATTGTCCCTAGCATTGCAGGCCATCCGAATACAATTGTATTTTTAACAGCTGATGCTTTTGGTGTATTACCTCCAATTAGTAAGCTTACCAAAGAACAAGCCATGTACCACTTCTTGAGCGGATACACTAGTAAGCTTGCTGGAACAGAACGTGGAGTTACAGCTCCACAAGCAACATTCTCAACCTGCTTTGGCTCACCATTTCTACCTCTGCCTGCTACTGAATATGCAGAAATGTTAGGTCAAAAAATTGATGAACATAATGTCCAAGTATTTCTTGTGAATACAGGTTGGACTGGTGGAGAGTATGGGGTTGGAAGTCGCATGAAGCTTTCTTATACTCGTGCAATGGTTCAGGCTGCTTTAGAAGGTGAGCTAACAAATGCAGAAACGGTAAAAAATGATATATTCGGTCTAGAAATTCCAATCCACATTCCTGGAGTACCTGATGATGTACTACAACCATCCAAAACATGGGATGATCAGAGCACCTATTATGTGAAAGCAAAAGAATTAGCATTAAAGTTTAAAGATAACTTCAAAAAGTTTTCCAACGTTCCAAAAGAGATTGAACTTTTGGGTGGACCACGTGTTTAATATTAAATGCGACTGCTGGAGCTAGACGTGCACCAAAATGCTCGAGGGAAATTACACCTCGAGCTTCTTTGTATTCGCATCCCTAGTCTTCATCCATTCTGCTAATCGCCTTACAGTTTCTCTATTAACATGTGGGGGGAAATAATGAGTGTATTCTGGAAAATACCAACTTTCCACTTCTTTTCCTAATTCTCTTACTCGTTTTTCGAGGCGGTATGCATGATGGACCGAAACATTTTCATCTCTTTCACCATGAATAATAAGGAGCGGTACATCTAGATTTTCAATGTCATACAAGGGAGTTCTCCACTTATAACGCTCCGGATATTTCGTTGGTGTTCCTCCAATAACGCGTTTCAGCATCCTCCGCAAATCCTTACGCTCGACATAGGTTAGACTTAAATCGCTTACGCCACCCCATGAGACAATTGAACAAATCTGAGGATAGTGTATAGCCGTCAGTAAGGCCATTACTCCCCCTCGTGAAAATCCAAAAACGTGGATTCGTGTGGGGTTTACTTTTTCATGCTCCTCAAGTACTTTGACAGCGGAGAACGCATCATATCTGTCGTGTCCTGCAAAATCCTCGTTTCCTTCTCCGCCTTGATTGCCACGGTAAAAAGGAGCCATCACCACAAAGCCTTCTGAGGCAAACTGGATAATCCGTCCAATTCGAACCATACCCACATTCTTAATTCCACCTCGTAGATAGAGAAAACCGTCATACACCCCTTCTTCCTTTGGTTCGGCAAGATATCCCTTAATCTTTAATCCTTTGCTCCAATATGTAATTAAATAAAGATTGATGGCAGGATTAGGGGACGGAAATCTCTGTTTTTCAATAATTGTTCCATCCATATTTTATACTCCCCTCTCTATACCAAATGTTCAAGAAAAATCTGTTCAAAAAAACAAAAATAGGCATTCACACATTTTTGTCACGTTTCATAGTCTAATCTTAGATATAACTAAAGCCGACAGTTGACCTGTCAAGGAGGATGTATACATGCGTCGTTTTGTTGCAAGTCTATTTGCATTATTGCTTATTATTCCATTAGCCGCTTGTAATAATGACTCAGTTCAAAAAATCCGCATTGCTGAGGTAACCCGCTCAGTGTTTTACGCGCCTCAATATGTAGCGATTACAGAGGGATTTTTTGAAGAAGAGGGCTTGGAAGTTGAATTAACAACCGTCCCAGGTGGAGATAAAACCATGACTGCTCTAATTTCTGGTGGCGCTGATGTTGCCTTAGTTGGTTCTGAGACTTCAATTTATGTAGAAGCACAAGGCTCAACTGATCCTGTTATAAATTTTGCAGCTTTAACACAAACAGATGGCACATTTTTAGTTGCGAGGGAAAATATTGAAAATTTTAATTGGGATCAAATCAAAGATAGTACATTCCTTGGCCAACGCAAAGGTGGAATGCCACAAATGGTCGGGGAGTTTGTATTAAAGAAGCATGAGATTGACCCACACAATGATCTAAATCTTATCCAAAATATAGATTTTGCAAACATTTCAAGCGCCTATGCCTCAGGCACGGGAGAATTTGTTCAGTTATTTGAGCCTACTGCTAGTTTATTCGAAAAAGAAGGCCGTGGCTATATTGTTGCATCTTTTGGTGAAGAGTCTGGAAAGGTACCATACACAACCTTCATGACGAAGCAAAGCTTTATTGATGACAATGGTGATGCAGTTGAAAAATTTACGCGTGCAGTCTATAAGGCACAACAATGGGTAGAGGCTCATAGCCCAGAAGAGATCGCAGAATCAGTGCAAGAGTTTTTCCCAGATATACCTCTAGATTTAATCACATCCTCTATTGAACGTTACAAGAATCAAGGCTCATATGCAACAGACCCTGTTCTATCGGAAGAGGCTTGGAATAATCTACAAGACATTATGGATGAAGCTGGCGAATTACCAAAAAGGATAGATTATGAAACACTTGTAAATACGAGTATTGCTGAAAAAGTAATTTCCAAATAGGGAGGTCGGGCAAGTTTTCAACCTCCTTTTTGAACACGCATAAATAGGAGTGTTACTATGAGCTTTCTGACAGTAAAAGATATACAACATGTTTATTTTACAAAGGATCAGACAACAACCGCACTAGAAGATATTTCACTCACAATCGAGGAGGGAGAATTTATTTCTCTCCTCGGCCCAAGTGGGTGTGGTAAGACGACATTACTCTCCATTATAGCTGGATTATTAAAACCGACTTTTGGAGAGGTGCTAATAGAAGATAAAACGATAGAAAAGGCCAAATCTGATATTGGCTATATGCTTCAACAAGACTATTTGTTTCCCTGGAAGACTATCGAAGAGAATATCATGGTTGGATTGCAAATTATGAATCAGGATACAGACGAAGCTAAAAAAAATACACTTGCTCTACTCGAAGAAATTGGACTAAAAGGCGTTGAAAAATCGTATCCTAAACAACTTTCTGGTGGGATGAGACAGAGAGCAGCACTGGTCCGCACCCTTGCAACAAATCCAAAAATTCTTTTGCTTGATGAACCTTTCTCCGCATTAGATTTTCAAACAAAGTTAAAATTAGAAGACCTTGTATCGGATACATTAAAGGAATATCGCAAAACCGCCATCCTTGTCACCCATGATATTGGTGAAGCAATTGCAATGAGTGACCGAATTTATCTACTTTCAAAGAGGCCAGGAAAAATTGCTAAAGTCTTTGAAATTCCGGAATGTTTACGAAATGAGACTCCATTTGATGCAAGACAACATCCCGAGTATTCGAATATTTTTCAGCAAATATGGGAGGAGTTAGATAATCTTGAAGCAAAACCTGAACATTAAAGAACTTCACAATCATTATTTACAATCCATCAAAAAAGAGAAGAGACTAGTCCGATTTTATCAACTCCTAATTTTTATTGTCTTTTTCGGGCTCTGGGAGATTGCAAGTCGAAACCATTGGATTGACCCACTAATCTTCAGTGCCCCATCAAAGGTTGGAAATCTATTCTTAGAGAAAATAAATGACGGAACATTGTTCAATAATCTTGCCATCACCTTGTTTGAAACAGTGCTTGGCTTTATCATCGGAACCTTGCTTGGAGCATTAATTGCGGCAATACTATGGTGGTCTGAACGTCTTTCAAATATTCTTGATCCTTATCTAGTTATTTTAAATGCGATGCCAAAGGTCGCACTAGGTCCTATTTTAATTGTTGCATTAGGTACTGGGTATGTCTCAATCATTGCCATGGGCGCGATTATCTCGGTCATCATAACAACAATCGTTGTCTATACCTCATTTAAAGAGGTGGATTATAACTATATTAAGGTTCTGTTGACGTTTGGTGCGAATCGGAAACAAATCTTTCGCAATGTCATTCTCCCTTCCTCCTTTCCTGCACTAATTTCCACATTAAAAGTAAATGTCGGGTTATCATGGGTAGGAGTAATTGTCGGGGAATTCCTCGTTTCAAAGCAGGGCTTGGGCTATTTAATTATTTACGGATTCCAAGTGTTTAACTTCACACTTATTTTCCTTAGCTTAATTCTCATTGCCATTTGCGCAACACTCATGTACCAAGGTGTTGAATACATTGAAAGAAAGTTAATAAAAGATTCCAAGTAAAAAAAGCTCTTCTAGTGGTTGCTAGAGAGCTTTCTTCGTTTTTATAGACTTTTTTACATAATCAATACTATGAAGTAATACATCATCCTTCATAATAAAACTATAACGGCGATCATTTTTTATCGTGGCTAAAGGGATATCTTTTAGCAAAACTGGCCCCTTCGTTTCAAAATAATTGTTCTTTTCAAGAAGCCGTTCGATCTCTGCAAAATAAATATTTTTAATAATCGTTTTTCCTTTCCCATTTACCTTATATTGTCCAATATACTCAAGTTCGCGTACTTCGGCTCCTGTCTCCTCCATTACCTCTCGAATGGCTGCTGCCTCCGGTGTTTCTCCTTCTTCAACCTTACCACCCGGAAATTCTAGGCCTCGTTCGGAATGGCTGGTTAACAACCATTGTCCCTTGTAGCGGCAAATTACCCAGACATGTTTCGGATAAGCCGAGAAAGGGTCTGGTGTAAACGAAAGATTCACTTCATTATGATACAAATCATGAAAAACAATCATTTTATTTAGTCTCCATTACTATTGTTTTTTTCTATGATAACATAAAGTAAATCTTCAAACAGTGAGGGGTAGCATTTTCCTCCACCGATTGTTAGATAAGTCCCACACGATGTGGGCAAAAAGACTTTGCCACGCAGAAGGAACGTACTAAGACTTTGTTCTTTATTTTCATCTATTTGTCGGCAGTCACCCACCTGTAAGGGAGAAAACTGCCAGTTAATGCGGGATAAAAAAACAAGCCTCTTCATGTAGAAGGGGCTTAATCAACATTCCGTAATACATCGAAAATTCCTTGAGATTGAATAAAATCCTTCGTCTCTTGGTCTCCAAGCTGATATATCATCTCAAAGACCTGTAGCAGGGTTGTATCATACCTATCATTTGAAGAATCATTATGGTATTCGACATAAGGCACATGTGCACGTAGAAAACCTTCAATTTCATTCCCATAATTTGTAGTAAAAAGATTCCTTAATTGATGAATTTCTTCGTCTGTTGCTTCAATCTTATACTCCCAAGTTGAACCTGACTTCACCTGAGAAATCTCTCCACTCCCAACAGAAATATAATACGTTTTTCTAGGCTGTTGACCCAACATTACTCACTCCTAACAGAGAATTACGTTATTTTAGCTTTTTCCTTCAGAGTTAAAAATATGCACACACCTAACCTTAAGTCGTTGCCTATTTTCAGACAAATAGTATCTTTTGATGTTTTACCCCATATACTAAACTCCAAGTAAATAAGTGAAAAGCAGGCAAAGGGGGAGCTATTCTTGAAACTAATTGATGAAATTTATGAATTGTACCGAAATAAATTAACAGGTGATGAAGAAGATGCTGATATTGTTGCCTTTTCGGTGCTTGAACAATTTGGGCGTGAAGACTTAATTGACCTATTAGGTGATTTATCTGACCAAGAACTACGAAATTTAGTAGGATTTTATATGATTGAGCTCCTAAAAGCAAAGATGGCTCGAGACGGAATCGGCCAATCCAAGATGATGACAATCGATGAACTGAGGAATATGCATTAGATAAATAAAAAAAAGGATTGTCCATTCAAGCCTAAAGCCCGCGACAATCCTTCCTAAGAAAAGAATTAAAGTTTATTTACAATCCGTAATGCCTCATCAATAGACTCTTTATCCACATCGTAATGAGTTGTGAAACGGACGAGTTGAGGACCAAATGTTGAGACCAAGACACCTTGCTCTTTTAGCATGGCAGCAAACTGATTTGAAGTTACCCCTCTTTCACTCACATTTACTAAAATAATATTGGTATCAACTTGATTTACAACATTTATTCCATGAATGCTACCGAGTCCCTCTGCAAGGATTTTTGCGTGCTCATGATCAATGGCAAGTCGGTCAACCATCGTACGTAATGCCACAAGTCCTGGTGCGGCGACAATACCTACCTGTCTTAAACCACCACCAAGTCTTTTCCTCCATTTCCTGGCACGTTTGATAAACTCCTCATTTCCCGCAATAATTGAACCAACTGGGGCTCCTAACCCCTTCGATAAACAAAATTGTACAGTATCTGTGTATTGGGCAATGTCCTTTGCAGGTCGATTTAATGCCACTGCAGCATTGAATAGACGTGCTCCGTCCAAATGAACGGGTATATGATTTGAAGCTGCAATTTTATAAATAGCATCCATATTTTCTAGTGGAATAACTGCCCCACCCGCGCGATTATGTGTATTTTCCATACATATCAAGCCTGTCTCGGCATTATGTACATCGTCTTCTTGAATGGCTGCCTCTACTTTTGTCGGATCCATAGCACCTCGAATACCTTTTATTGTTCGTGGTTGTACCCCAGCAAATGCAGAAATAGCACCACCTTCGTAATTAAAAAGATGGGAATCTTGCTCAACAATAATTTCATTACCTTTACTTGTATGAGTTAAAACGGCGATTTGGTTACCTTGTGTTCCACTTGTTACAAACAATGCCGCCTCTTTTCCAAGCATTTCTGCTGCAGTTTGTTCAAGTTCATTAACTGTTGGGTCTTCTTGGTAAACATCATCCCCAACTTCAGCTTCATAGGCTGCTTTTCTCATTTCCTCAGTGGGTTTTGTAACTGTGTCACTTCTTAAATCAATCATCCTTTTCCCCTCCACTTTTTTCCCTTACTATTAAAATAAAGCAAAACCCCTCTTTCGACAAGAAAGAAGGGTACACTTGCTTTATTTACCTAAGAAGGATTGAAGCATCCAAATATGTTTTTCAAGGGCTTGGTGGATAGCAAGAAGCATATCTCCTGTTGTTTCATCATCCACTTCTGCAGCAACATTCATTCCTTCCTTTAACTCACCTGTTAATATAGAAAAATCATTGGAAATTGCTGCTACCATTTCTTCTGCATTTTCATTTCCATTAGCTTCTTTAATAGTTGACAATTCAAGAATTTCCTTCATAGTGGCAACAGGTTTTCCACCGATAGCTAATAAGCGTTCTGCTAATTCATCGATATGAACTGAGGCTTCATTATACAATTCCTCGAACTTTTCATGGAGAGTAAAAAATTGAGCGCCTTTCACATACCAGTGGTAGTTATGTAACTTAATGTAGAGTATACTCCAGTTTGCAACCTGTTTATTTACCATTTCGACTAAATGTGTTGACATTTTTATCTCCTCCTTACTGTTATCATACCCCATTAAACAAGAGTGAAACTAAAAAAATGTTGAGGTTATTTTACAAATTTGAAATAATTCATAGCCGCAACGATGTCTTAAAAAATTGTTCCATGTTAAAATATAGGATAAAAAGAGGGGGGTACTATGCTTACAGTATTAATTTTTTCAATTATTATTGTATTTATTGTATTACTTTTAGCTGTTGTAACAACATCAAAAGCTTATAAATACAAACATACAGTAGATAATTTAGATGAAAATCCACACTTAAACCAGCCTGAAAACAAGGAGAACCAAGATGGAAAATAAACGTCTTCACAAGTTTGCGAATGATTGGTTGATAGAGGCTACTATTGATTCTATCCAAGAAAAGTATAGTAATGGTGAACTTACAGCAAAAGAAGTTGTTCTTTTGTATTTAGATAGAATCTCCAACTTTGATTCAGCACTAAAGTCAGTTATTGAGATTAATCCAGATGCCATACAAATTGCAATGGCCTTAGATGCTGAACGTAAAGAAAACGGTCCTCGTGGCCCACTTCACGGAATTCCCGTATTACTTAAAGACAACCTTGATACGAATGACAAAATGCACACTTCTGCTGGCTCACTTGCGCTGGCTGATTCATATGCACAAGAGGATTCATATGTTGCGTACTTACTGAGAGAAGCCGGAGCAATCATCTTGGGCAAAACAAATATGACTGAATGGGCAAATTTCATGACAGAAGGTATGCCCAGTGGATACAGTTCTAGAGGTGGGCAAACCTTAAACCCATATGGCCCTGGCAAATTTGATGTTGGAGGCTCTAGTGCAGGTTCTGGTTCAGCCATTGCCGCAAATTTTGCTGTAGTTGCAATAGGTACAGAAACGTCTGGTTCTATACTGAGCCCTTCAAGTCAAAATTCTCTTGTTGGCATTAAACCAACCGTAGGGTTAGTTAGTCGGTCAGGAATAATACCAATAGCACATACGCAGGATACAGCTGGGCCTATGGCACGAACGGTTAAGGATGCTGCATATTTATTATCTGCTATCTCAAAAGTAGACCACAGAGACTCGATAACTTATACAAGTAGAGTATTACCGTCTACTGATTTTACACAGTTCTTAGCTGTTGATGGATTAAAAGGCGCACGTATTGGTATCGCAAGAGAGGTTTATTTTGATTACTTGAGTAAAAACAAGCTTGCAGTAATGGATCAAGCCATTAACAAGCTTAAAGAACTAGGTGCAACAGTAATCGAAGATGTAAGAATTCCATCCTCGAAAAATAAGTGGAACTACGATGTGTTGACCTATGAATTCAAGGTAGACCTTAATAATTATTTACGAAATATAGATACTTCATTACCAATACATAATTTAGCTGATCTTATTGCATTTAATAAGCAAAACGAAGAAAAAATGTTAAAATACGGTCAAGTATTATTAGAAAAAGCAGAAAAGACAAGTGGAACTCTAAAAGAAAAAGAGTATATCGAGGCTTTAGAAAGTGATCACTATCATTCAACAATAAACGGAATAGATTATGTATTAGAACATAATCAATTAGATGCTGTAGTGTTCCCTAATAATTTTGGAGCAGGAATCCCTGCTAAAGCCGGTTATCCTTCTATTACTATACCAGCTGGGTATACACCTGAAGGCGAACCTGTCGGCATTACATTTACTGGAACCGCTTATTCTGAACCAACTCTAATTAAATTGGCTTATTCGTTCGAACAGGGAACAAAATTTCGAATTCCACCGAAACTATAAAACCTCAGCCATAATGGCTGAGGTTTCTAATGTCTTAACCGAAGACTTTATGAAGCTCTTCTTTTGATTGTGAAAGCCAGAAACGCATGAGTCGCTTTGCACCTTCTAAATCATGTAGCTTTGCTTGCCCACATTGAGTTTCATTAGCTGCAGGGATTTCAGTAATTTCAACTGCACTTTCCATAGTTGCTTCCAATAAATCAATAATTTCAGTAACTGTAGGCTCCCCACTTACGACTAGGTAATAACCTGTTTGACATCCCATTGGGGAAATATCAATAATATCAAAATGGTCGTATTTCTCACAATGTTCACGTAGATTAAAAGCTAATAAATGTTCAAGCGTGTGAATTACATCTGGTTTCATCGCTTGTTTATTTGGCTGACAAAAACGAATATCGAATTTATTTACAACTCCATCTGTACCAACTTTGTGTACACCACAATGTCTTACATATGGGGCTTTAACAGCATTATGATCAAGTTCAAAACTTTCTACTGATGGCATTCTCTTCACTCCCTGTATTTTTCGTATCTCTATCATAACTCTAATTCCGATTTTTTTCATCTATTTAGTTTGAATAAAATATCAAAAGATGATTTTATTTCATCCCTATAGTATAGTATAAGTACCTAAAACTAGTAAGGGAAGTAGAAAAAATTGCTTCAAACGTTATTTATAGGAATTATCAAGTTCTATCGAAGATTTATCTCTCCTCTAAAGCCACCAACGTGCCGCTTTTATCCAACTTGTTCACAATATGGACATGAAGCAATCCATCGCTTTGGTGCAATAAAAGGGGGATATTTAACAATTAAACGTATTTTAAAATGTCATCCCCTACATCCAGGTGGAATTGACTTTGTACCAGAGAAAAAGGAAGGTAAGCATCAACATTAATGCTTACCTTCCTTTCTTATTTTACTTTCGTTGTCTTTTCAAGATGTTCATGTATCTCATCTTTTTCAATATGAACTTGCACGTGGTAAGTGCCTTCCTCGGCAAAAGTGTGAGCTGCTTTGTATACACCCGAATCCGTTTCGTTCGCATCTAGGAACTCATGCTTGTCGTTACCTTCAAGCCAAACTTCAAATCGTACTCTTGCGTCAGTAAGTGGAGCTTCTGATTCTTCGAAAGACACGAGTAGAGTTGATTGTTTTCCTTTTGAATATTCAGGTTCAAGTGGGAAATCGATTGTAACTTGTCCATTTCCATGATGATGATTACTACCATGATGCTCATGGCTTTCATCCACTTCGTCTGCTTCAGATTCTTCACTTACATCTGGGTTTCCGATTTCTATTTCAACCTTTGGCATTGTATGCATGCTTCTAGCAGTGACATGTGCAGTAACATAATAGATTCCGTCAACTTCAAATGATTTAACCACCGTGTACTCTCCATCGGAAGTATGTACACCATCTAGAAATTCACTTTCCTCGGTGCCCTTTTCTTTTATTTCAAAACTTACTTCATCTGCATCTTCAACAGCTTCTTCTCCTTGAGTAACTTTTGCACGAAATGTTACTTCTTCACCTGGATTTATTTTATCAGGCTCAATTATCAAATCTACTTCTAAAGGCGTTAACTCTGTCATATTCGAATTTGTATTTTCTGTATCCGTCTCGTTATTACAGGCTACTACTATTAATAACATAGCCATAAATAGAAAAAGAACGATTCTTTTCATATTCCTTCACCTCAACTACATAGTACATCAAATTATTATTTATTCATGTGTATTTTTTATGACATTACCATTTTAACCAAAAGTAGCTCTATATAACGCAATCAAAAAAGAGGTCATATAACCTCTTTTTTGTCTAATTATTTATAACCATTGATCACTACATCAAGTTTACCCGTTTCTGGATTAATAACGAGTCCGTGAACTGGTACGTCCTTTGGTAAAAGTGGATGGTTATCAACCATCTCAACACTGTGGCGAACACTATCTTCTACACTGCTAAAGCCCTGAAACCATTCTTCAAGATCAATTCCAGAGTATTTTAATGTATCAATTTTGCCTTGTGTAACGCCTCTGTCTTTGACTTTATGTAAAATTGAATCAGCATTTAATGCACTCATTCCACAATCATGGTGACCTATAATGCAAACCTCGTCCGCATTTAACTCATAGACTGCCACTAAAATACTCCTCATTACACTTCCAAACGGATGTGAAACAATTGCACCAGCAACCTTTAATATTTTTACATCTCCATTCTTTAAGTTCATTGCTTTTGGAAGCAATTCAATAAGGCGTGTATCCATGCATGTTACAATAACCATTCTTTTGTCCGGAAGCTTTGTTGTTTCGTATTTTTCATATTCCTTTTTATCTACAAATTCTTTATTATACTCTAAGATATTATCCAGTTGAGTCATATTTATCACCTTCCTTATTTGTATTTCTATATTTTATCAAAATTCTTACTTTATTAATAATATTTTTTTGAAATACTAAAGAAGAATCAAAAAAGTTTTTAGTTCTCAAATCGGAACAATTACGATATAATATGAAAGGATTTTAATCAGGGTTGGTATGTACTTGAAAGGAGACACCTTATGAAAAGAATTCGTTATTTTATCCTATTAATAATAATAAGCCTGCTTTCTGCATGCGGAGCAGATCAAAATATATCTTCAGATGAGGGAAAACTTTCGATTTATACAACTGTATTTCCATTAACTGACTTTGCCAAAAAGATTGGCGGCCAAGATGTTATCGTTAAGAGTATATATCCACCTGGAGCGGATGCACATTCATTCGAACCAACTCCAAGAGATATGACGGAAATTGCAAGTGCTGATGCATTTATTTATACGGGCGTAGGCGTAGAAGCATTTGTCTCAACTGCTCAAAAAACACTCAAGGATGAAAATGTTGAGTTAATTGAGGCAGCTGAAGATATTGAATTTCTAAATACGGAGGAACACAATCACGATGAGCAAGAGCATCACGAGGAAGAACACCATCATAGTGATATCGATCCACATATATGGTTAGACCCACTCTATTCCATTCAGATTGTTGAAAATATAAAGGATGCTTTAATAGAGTTAAATCCATCTGGAAAAGAACTTTACGAAAAAAATTTTAAGGATTTAAAAGAACAACTAGAAGAATTGCACACAGAATTTCAAAAAGTTACCAGTTCTGCAAAACGAAATGAGATTTTAGTCGCACACTCTGCCTATGGATACTGGGAAGCAAGATATGGTATAAAACAAATTAGTATTACCGGGTTTTCACCAACTAATGAGCCTTCTCAAAAAGAACTAAAAGATATTATTGAGACTGCAAAAGAACATAAACTTAAATACATTTTATTTGAGCAAAATATTTCATCTAGAATTGCTGAAACCGTTCAAAAGGAAACGGGAACAGATAGCCTAACTCTTCACAACTTGGAGGCTATTACAGAACAAGAAATGGAAGAAAATGAAGATTATTTCAGCTTAATGATGCAAAATCTTGAAACGTTAAAAAAAGCATTAAATTAACTGCCTAACTTGGGATATCTTGCTTGTCATCTATATTTCCTTCTTGGGGAAAATAAAGGATGCTAGACCACATTCTTAAAGAAAGAGGTGTAGTACCTTGGCACAAGATGTCTTATGTGAGGTCAAGAATTGTCACTATTGGGCTAATGGAAACAAGTGTAGTGCTGATGCAATTTATGTTGTGAGTAGCACAGGGAATACTGCATCAGAACAAACAGAAACTGATTGTAAAACCTTTGTACCAGAAGGTGAACTTTAGAATACATGACCAAGACAGCTGAGGACTCAGCTGTCTTTATTATGTTTATCCAATTAGAAACATTGCTTGATTTGTTTGCATATATTTTTTACAGGTTGAATTTTCGAAATAAAATAATTGACAAAATTTAAAATTGAACATATGATACTCTTAAAAGTTGCGCAAAGGAAACATTTATTCATATAGACAAAAAGCGAACCCTTACTAAAATTTTGCTTGAGAGGAGAATAAGCGATGTATGAAAATGTATTACTCGCTTTTGGGTTAACATTATTTGCTGGTCTTGCAACAGGTATTGGTAGTTTATTTGCCCTGTTTACATCCAGAACCAATACAAAATTCCTATCTTGGACACTCGGTTTCTCTGCGGGTGTAATGATATATGTATCAATGATTGAAATCTTCGTCAAAGCAAAAGAGGCTCTTGTCTCAGAGATGGGTGAACAATTGGGAAATTGGACAACAGTTGCGGGCTTTTTCGGAGGAATGCTATTAATTGCGATAATAGATAAATTTGTACCAGAAAACAGCAACCCCCATGAGGTAAAAAAAGTCGAGGATATGAATCTTTCCAAGTCTCAAGCGGAAGAGGCAAAATTATTAAAGATGGGAACATTTACAGCACTTGCGATTGGCATTCATAATTTCCCAGAAGGAATTGCCACCTTTACCTCTGCGCTTCAAGACCCCGGACTTGGAATCGCGATTGCAATCGCTGTAGCCATTCATAATATACCTGAAGGAATAGCAGTTGCTGTACCTGTCTATTTTGCAACAGGAAGTAGAAAAAGAGCATTTAAGCTCTCATTTTTATCTGGCTTAGCGGAACCTGTTGGAGCCATTGTAGCCTTCTTAATTTTAATGCCATTTCTTAACGATGTTATGTTTGGAATTATCTTTGCTGCAGTAGCCGGTATTATGGTATTTATCTCTCTTGACGAATTGCTTCCCGCTTCAAGAAGATATGATACTGGACATTTATCCATATACGGCTTAATTGCAGGTATGGCTGTAATGGCATTAAGTTTATTGCTCTTTATGTAAAAAAATAAAATAGCGCATTGCTGGTTATGCTTGTATTACTTTTTGCTGCTTAGTTAAGTGTTGAATCCATCCACGGTCAACGTTATAACCAATTCCTTGTTCTTCCGGTACAGCAATGCGTCCATTTTCAACATAAACCTCTGGAACAATGACATCCCTTTTCCAGTATCTTGATGATGCTGAAATATCTCCAGGAATCGTAAAGTTTGGGAGGCTTGCCAAAGCGATATTATGTGCTCTAGATATACCAGTTTCAAGCATCCCTCCACACCAAACCGGAATATGATGAAACTGACAAATATCATGGATTTTTATGGCCTCAGTAATACCACCTACTCGACCAATTTTAATATTTAAAACCTGACAACTCCCCATTTCGATTGCCTTTCGGGCATCTTCTACGGAAGCTATACTTTCATCTAGACACACCGGTGTTGAGAGTTTTCTTTGCAACTTAGCATGATCAAAAATATCATCATCTGCCAAAGGCTGTTCAATCATTAATAAATTGAACTCATCCAGTGCTTTTAGCTTATCAATATCCTCTAATGTATAAGCAGAATTTGCATCCACCATTAATGGTACGTTAGGAAATTGTTGTCTTATTTGTTTTAGAAGCTCATAATCTTGGCCAGGCTTTATTTTTATTTTAATTCGTTTATAACCTGCCTTTACATGCTCTTCCATTTTACGTAAGACATTCTCAATTGAATCAATACTTACAACTACACCTGAATCAATATAATCTCTTGTACCTCCTATGGCTTTCGAGAGAGAGATTCCTTGTCTTTTCGAAAATAGATCCCAAATTGCCATATCAATACTTGCTTTAGCCATATTATTACGTTTGATGGTTTGAAAGCAATTTTGCAATTGCTGTGGATGTTCAAACTCTTCATTTACTATCTGTGGAACTAAAAAGTCTTGAAGCATATGCCAACATGTCTTAATTGTCTCTTCCGTGTACCATGGAGAAGAAAAGGCGACAACCTCTCCCCAACCTACTACACCATCCATATCCTCCACTTCAACAAGTATACTTTCTCTTTTATCGACCTTCCCCATACTAGATACGAAGGGTGAAAGCAAATTTTGTTCAATCAGATGAAGGGTAACCTTCTTTACCTTACTCATCATTCTCCATCCTTTAATAACTCAATTAATTTTCGTCTCATGAGTTTATTGGAAGCATTTCTAGGCAAGCTTTCAACAAAGTGAACAGACTTTGGTACCTTGTAACGTGCAAGGTGTTCATAGCAAAAGGCATTGATTTCATCCGATGTTAGCCTACTACCTTCCTGTAACACGACAAAAGCAGCAGGGACCTGCCCCCATTTTTCATCTTCAATTCCTGCAACACCCGCTTCAACTATGTTGGGATGTGCGACTAATACGGCTTCAATTTCAGCAGGATAAATATTTTCTCCCCCAGAAATAATCAAATCAGAACGACGATCCAATACATAGAGAAATCCTTCCTCATCTAAATACCCAATGTCACCAGTATATAACCAACCATCTACAATCGTGGAATTTGTAGCATCGGGCCGATTCAAATACCCTTTCGTAACATTCGGTGCTTTTACTACTATTTCTCCTACTTCAAGTGGATTAGCAATCTTACCTTCCTTTTCAATTTTGATTTGTGCTGGAAAAAGTGGCTTTCCCGCTGATCCAAGCTTAGGTATGCTATATTCAGGTGCCAAGGTAACAACCTGTGAAGCCGTTTCAGTCATTCCGTACGTTTGAAAGACAGGTATTTGACGTGCAAGGCAATCTTCTAATAACGGCTTAGGTGCCGGGCCTCCACCAAGTAGCATCCCTCTAAAGCCACTGGGATAATGGTCACTACCCAATGTATCTAACATTCGTGCCAGCATGACACTTACTAAAGACATGATGGTTACACCCTGGTTCATAATGGCATCATTAGCCTTTTTCGGATCAAATCCCTCATGGATAACGGCTGGAATCCCATAAATTACACTTCGATACAAAATAGATAGTCCACTAATATGAAACATAGGAACAGCTACTAACCAACAATCATCTTGGTGTAAACCTAAGTTCAAACTAGATCCGATTGCACTCCACCAATGGTTCCCATATGTATGGATAACTCCTTTTGGTTTACCGGTCGTGCCAGACGTATACATGATTGTATCTGTCTGATTCAATGAGAAGTACTCTAGAATTTCACATTCTTCCTCTAGTAGATCCTGTAACTCTGTGATCATAATCTTTTTTCCACTAAACTGATTTATCTTTTCTACTAATACTTCTTCTGTTAGTAGCAATTTTGCTCCTGAGTCATTTAGCTGAAACTCTAATTCACTGCTTGTTAGCTTTATATTTAAAAGAACTGTAACTGCACCTATATATTTCAGAGCATGGATGACTTCAACCATCTCCACACTGTTCTTCATGAGAATTGCGACAACGTCATTCTGTTTAACTCCAGCAAAAGATAATCGTTTTGCTTTTTTGACAACATTCTTATGTAAGGTTAAAAAGGAAACCTCATCATTTACAGTTTTAATGGCGGTACGATTAGGTGTTAAAAAAGCACGCTGCTTTAACCAATTAGGTATTTCTGTTGAACTCATTTTATTAATCCCCTTTATGCAAAACAGCTTGATGGGCTACATCAAGCTGTAATAACGTATTATGGAAAACGAGGGAATTGCTTAAAGTCTGGCTTACGCTTTTCTTTAAATGCGTCTCGCCCTTCCTTCGCTTCATCAGTTGTGTAATAAAGAAGTGTAGCATCTCCAGCCATTTGTTGAAGACCTGCTAGTCCATCTGTATCAGCATTCATTGCTGCTTTCAAGAAACGAAGTGCTGTTGGACTCTTCTCAAGCATTTCCTCGCACCACTTGATTGTTTCTTCTTCAAGTTTCTCTAAAGGAACAACAGTGTTAACTAAGCCCATGTCCAATGCTTCTTGTGCATTATATTGACGACATAAGAACCAGATTTCACGAGCCTTTTTATGACCAATAATACGTGCAAGATATCCTGAACCGTAACCTGCATCGAAGCTTCCAACCTTTGGACCAGTTTGTCCAAAAATAGCGTTATCAGCAGCAATTGTTAAGTCACAAACAACATGCAACACATGCCCTCCACCAATTGCGTAACCAGAAACCATTGCAACAACAGGCTTTGGAATAACGCGAATTAAGCGTTGTAAATCTAGAACATTTAGGCGTGGGATTTGATCATCACCAACATACCCTCCATGTCCTCGAACCTTTTGGTCTCCGCCAGAACAGAAAGCTTCGTCTCCTGCACCAGCTAGAACAATAACCCCAATGTTTGAATCATCTCTCGCATATGCAAAAGCATCAATCATTTCTGCTACTGTTTTTGGAGTAAAGGCATTTCTTACATGTGGTCGATTAATCGTAATCTTTGCAATTCCATTGTAAGTTTCATATAGTATTTCATCATACTTACGTTCTGCTATCCATTCTACTGCAGCCATTAGCTTGTCCTCCTTTTATGTATATGTTTGTATGTAAATTTGATCATTGAGTATTATGATCAGAAACAAACTCATTTATTATTTTACCAAAAAATTGTGGTTGTTCCACATGAATTGCATGTCCTGCATTGATTATTTTCTCCATCTTTGCATTCGGAAGGTTTGTACACATCTCTTTTGCAATTCTACAGAACTTCTGGTCAAGCTTACCACAAAGTAATAGCAGAGGAAAATTCAGCTCACAAAGCCTTTCCCAATAGGAGGGTTGAACACCAGTACCCATCCCCCTCAAGCTATTCGCTAAACCAACAGGGTTATTTCCAAGCCGTTGTTTGCGAACTAGAAGTTGTTTCTCTATTGCTAGTTTTTTCTGTGATGCGAATAACGGGATGCTCTCCCAGTAATTAATAAAAGCTTCGATTCCATCTTGTTCAATACGTCTTGCTAGCAATTCATCAGAGTGTCTTCGATTTCTTCTCTCTTCATCAGTTCTAAGACCCGGGGAACTGCTTTCTAAAATAAGACTGCTAATTCGGCTAGGATAGAGGATTGAGGTTGCCAACGCAACCCTTCCCCCCATGGAATATCCAACTAAATGTGTTTGTGAGATATTTAATACATTAAGTATATGAATAATATCCTTAGCGACCTTTTCGATTTGATATCTAGAAGTGTCGGCCGGACTGTCAGTTTTGCCATGTCCGATTAAATCTATAAAAACACACTGAAACTCATTTTTAATCATCTTCGTTGGCTGATGCCATGATGCCGAATTGCCCGTAAAACCATGAAGAAATACAATCGGTCTACCTTCACCCACCACTTCAACATAATAAGTAATCCCATTTGTTGAAATGAACATAATTATTGTTCCTTCATAAGTGTACTTTTTATTTCCTGGGAAACATTATTCCACATTTTTCGATGAATGTTGACATTTTCTTTGCGATCCGTTTTTACTTCCACAACATGTAGCCCTTTTCCATTAAACGAAGTAGAGATCGCCTCACGGAATTCTGTCCAATTATCCACGCTAGTAAAATGTCCACCATACATTTTAACTACGTACTCATAATCAAGACCTATTGGAGTACCAAATAGTGTTTCAAAATGCTTCTCTTCTTTGGACTGTGGTAAGAAAGAAAAGATTCCACCACCATCATTATTAATTAGGACAATTGTAATATTTAGTTGATGATGCTTCGCAGCTAATAAACCATTTAAATCATGATAAAACGAAAGGTCACCAATGACTAAGACCGTGTGTTCATTCTGAGCACTAATTCCCATAGCCGTTGAAACGAGTCCATCGATACCATTCGCACCTCGGTTTGCTAGTACACGAATTGACTTTTCGTTGTTTGTAAAAAAGGTATCTAGGTCTCGAATAGGCATACTATTTCCAACAAATAATGTTGATTCAGCTGGAAGAATTTTTTGAAGTTCAGTAAAAACCTTCCCCTCAAATAGCATTTCCTCATTATGTACGACATTTACATGACCTTTTACTATATCATTTATTCTAATCCAAGAGTTTGCCCAACTAGATTCAGTACGCTTTTCGATCCGCCTAGTTAGCATCTGACAAAACTCTTTCTCATCACAATAAACCATATCGGTCGCCGATAAAGTTGGGTCTCGCCAACCACCATCTCCATCTACAATCAGCTGTGGCGTATCTTTATGGCTTTGGATGTACTGTAGAAGTGCTTTCGATACAGGCATAGCACCAAAACGAATAATAATTTCAGGAGAAAAACCGTGTCGAAACTCTTCATTCCTTAAAAAAGCATCGTACCCATCAATTATGTATGTCATTGGGTGTTCACCACTACGTAGTTGTGATAGTGGGTCGGCTAGAATTGGAAACTTTAGTGTCTCAGCTAGACTAGTTACTTCATAACCAAACTCTGAATCGTAATGTGAGCCACAAACTATAATTCCATTCTTTTTTCCACTTATTATTTCACTTAGCAAGTTAGCTTGGAGTTCATTCATTACCGGTTTACCAACTAGAACATTCACGTTTCTTCCCTGTTTTTCAGTAGTTCCCCAGAGGTTTTCAAGTTCTAGATTCGGAACAAGCGGTTCTCGGAAAGGAAAATTAAGATGAACAGGCCCAGAAGGTGCGGTGAGAGCTGTACCTGCCGCTCTTCCAGCCATTGTCCGTACATAGGATAGCATTTGCTCAGACTCATCTGGTATTGCCATTTCAACAAACCATTTTGCATGGTTCCCATATAACTGGTTTTGATCAATCGCTTGAGGTGCACCCACATCGCGTAACTCATGTGGTCTATCGGCAGTCAGCACAATTAAGGGGACCCTAGAGTAATACGCCTCGACAATTGCTGGAAAATAGTTTGCTGCTGCTGTTCCTGACGTACAAAGAATTGCAACAGGTTTCTTGGTTGCTTTTGCTACACCAAGTGCATAGAACGCGGAGGAACGTTCATCAATATTGATTGTCACATTCATCCCTGGATGCTCAGCCATCAAAATCGCCATTGGAGTTGAGCGAGAACCCGGGCTCACCACAGCCTCTGTCACTCCCACTCGGACCAATTCATCAACAAATGATGCTACATAGCGAGTTAAATTATGATTATTCATTATCAAATCCTCCTAATGCAGATAGCATCGGTTTAAACTTTATCATCGTTTCTTTATATTCACTTTCTGGTTCGGAATCTCCTACAATTCCACAACCAGCAAATAAAGAAGCTTTATTACCTTTAATTAATCCTGATCTAATAGCAACAGCAAATTCCCCATTATCATTTGTATCAAACCAACCAATCGGACTACCGTACCAACCACGGTCAAGAACCTCCAACTCTCGAATAATCTCGAAGGCTGTTTGCTTTGGCTGTCCCCCAAGTGCAGGAGTTGGGTGTAAACGATCGACAACTGTCAATAACGAAACATCTGCTTTTGCTACCCCTCTAACGGGTGTATATAAATGTTGGATATCCCTCATTTTTAAGATACCCGGATGTGTTGGAGAAGTAATGCTCGCACATGACTCTTCCATGGCATGTTTAATCATTTGCACAACAACATCATGTTCATGTAAGTTTTTTCGGTCACTTAATAATTCATTCGCCAGTTGCTCATCCTCAGAAGGTGTTTTACCTCGGCGAATTGAGCCCGCTAAACAAGTACTTAAGAATTCTTCATTCTTTTTCTTTATGAGCCGTTCAGGCGAAGCACCGATAAAACATGAATTTTCATATTCAATAGCAAACAAATAACTCATTGGTTGCTCTTCTTTAAGACGTGCTAAGACCTCGTCAGCTTCAATTGGATTATCAAAGTGCAACTTAATTTCTCTAGCTAACACAACTTTCTCCACTTCACCGAATTGTACTTTCTTAGTAGCATTACGAACAGATTCCATCCATTCACTCGGTTGAACTTCTTCTTTTCTACATAACGAGTTTCGTTGATTTGATCGATTTTCTTTAAGCAACTCATCCAACAGTCCTAAGTCAGGCTCCAAAGAGGATCCTGAAGGTTCACAAACAATATTAATTGTCAGATATGTACTGCCCTTATAAACAGTTAGCATTATTGATGGCAAAATAAATTTTGCATCATCGAAGTGTTTCCACAGCTCGGTTCTCTCTTTTAATGGATCAAATGAAAAACCGCCCATTAAAATAGGACCAGTAGAATAAGGATTAAAATCATCAACAATGATTGCATGTTGGTTAAGTTCTTTCCATTTCTTTTCGACTGCCTCAAACCGTTCGGTTGATCCGTTACTACTAATTGAATGCGCCTTTCCCACCCCGACGATGACTGTATCATTTGTAGGATTAGACCAGAAACATCTCGTCTCAAAAGGTTTTCTATTACCTGCTGAAAAGAACAATAGGGGGTCTATGTTCTCAACCTTTCTTACCTGACTTACTAGTACAGGTTTTGAAAGATCCTTTGAGCGGATGATTCCTGTTTCTATGTAATTTTTCAAATCTTTTTGTTGTGTCATTACCAACTTTATCCCCCCGAAATATATTAAATCTACATTTTATTTAAAGGTAGTTATTAGTTATAGTATACCATTTATACCAATGATTCTTAAGAAGCTATTATTGTTGTATAATTATTCGAGACTGCTCTTACGATAAACCTCACCACGAATAGTTGTCAACAAACTTGATTCTACCATACCAACCCGTACGATGACTACTTACTTCCTATTATTATATACATGCCTAGATGTTAATTCCGAAGTTAGATGAAACAGTGAATGATTATGTCTATTTTGTAACATTAAACCATTGACAGTATTTGTCCAATTCACTAAACTGAGATGTGGATATACTGAGCTTTGCTAAAGAGAGGAGACGTCTTATGCATACAGAACTTCAGACAAATCAGAAGCTATCTAAAAAGCCTTCTAATGGTTTCCAAGTATGGTGGAGACTTATGCGTCCTCATACTTTAACTGCATCATTTGTTCCTGTTATTTTAGGTACAGTACTCGCACTTATAGATACATCGATTAACATAGCCCTATTCGTAACTATGTTACTTGCATGTCTTCTAATTCAAGCCGCAACGAATATGATAAATGAATACTTTGATTACAAACGAGGTCTTGATACAGCAGAATCAGTTGGGATCGGTGGTACAATTGTTAGAGACGGAGTAAAGCCGAAAGTAATCTTAAACTTAGCATTTGCATTTTTTGGAGTTGCGACACTCTTAGGTGTATACATTAGTATGAACAGTAGCTGGTGGCTGGCATTAGTTGGAACCATTTGTATGGCAGTAGGTTATTTATACACAGGTGGCCCACTCCCTATTTCATCTACACCTCTTGGTGAACTTGCATCTGGATTCTTTATGGGACTAATCATTATCCTAATATCATTCTTTATTCAAACCGGCACGATTACAAGCACAAGTGTTTTAATCTCAATACCAATTATGATTCTTGTTGGAGCCATTAACATGTCCAACAATATTCGTGACTTAGACGGAGATAAAAAGAATGGGCGTAGAACCCTACCTATATTATTAGGAAAAGACAAGTCGATCAAGTTCCTAGCAGGTCTATTTATTATTTCTTATATATGGATTATTGTTCTAGCATTTATTGGGATTGCCTCATTCTGGAGCCTTCTTGTATTAGTTAGTGTACCAAAAGCTGTACAAGCCGTGACCGGATTTATTGGTAAAACTGAACCAATCCAAATGATGCCTGCAATGAAAGCAACAGCCCAAACGAATACGTTTTTTGGCTTCTTATTATCAATTGGAATCTTTATTGACTATTTCTTCTAAAACACGATGTTATTTGCATCGTGTTTTTCTATACTATTTTTCTTAAAAGCACTTTTTTACATTTATGATTTTCGTGTTTATGTAAATAATACATAACAAGATTCGTTACGAAAACCATTATGGAAGGAGTGCTTTTAATGTTATCAAATGAGCAATTATCAACCTTCCGTTCACAGTTGATAAACGCAAAAAAAGAGGTTGAAGAGCAATTAAAAGAGGGCGATCACTTTGACCTAGAAGATGGTCATTACCGTGATTCTGTAGGAGAGCTATCTCTATATGATAATCATCCAGGTGACCAAGGTACTGAATTATACGAACGTGAAAAGGATATTGCCTTAAATGAACATACGGAAAAACAACTTAAGGATATTGATTATGCATTACAAGCAATTGAAGAGGGTAGATACGGAAAGTGTGAAAAGTGTGGGAAAGAGATTCCTGTTGATCGCTTAGAGGCAATTCCAACAACAACATATTGTGTTGAGCATAGCCCTAATCAAGAAGTATCACATAATCGTCCTATAGAGGAAGGTGTCTTAATGCCACCTTTCGGAAAGTTTGTTGATGAAGAAGAAAACGTCTCCTATGACGCAGAGGATTCATGGCAGGATGTTGCAAGATACGGTACATCTGAATCACCTTCAGACCTTGCGGACCCAGTTGATAGTTATAACGAGGTGTTCCTAGAATCTGATGATAATGTTGGCTACGTTGAGGATTATGAGAACTTTGTTGCTACAGATATCGAAGGCAAAGAAATTATCATTTATCCCAATAACCAACATGAACGATATGAAGAAGCACTCGATGAAGAAGGCATTATGACCATGTTCGGTGACCTACCCGCATATGAAAAAGAGCCATATACAGAAGAGGAAGCCAAGGATTAATTGCAAAGAGGCAGTGGAATATTCCACTGCCTTGCATGTTAATTTCCAGGTTTTAAAATTAAAGTAGAACCATTTTCCATATACTTCTCTTTCTCGGTATGCGTAACATGAAATTTTCCGGTTGTCCAATCCTTAATTTGATTATGGTAAAATTGGCTTAGCACATGACCTGATTGCCCTGGTCCAACAACATTATAGCTCTCTTTCATATTTGATAGGTCGATGACTGACCGCCATGCGGCTCCGTGAGTAATTGCACCGGTATCTCTATTAAAGCTTGCAGCTGCTACAGTAATGCCACTTCCCCCCATGGGAACCGACTCACTGTAATTAAATAGATAGTTTAACGGTGATATTGCAGACAATGGATGATTAAATGGGACCTTATGAAAGTCTCCCCATGTCCATTTACTAGGATCATCCCTCTGTTTTTCAACAGCAAAATCAACAGCTCTTTTAAAGGATTGAACTGTAACCTCTTCTAACCCTCCGGCCTCAGTTAACCAAATACCTTCATTACCTTTAGTAGCATCTCGGATTATTTGATCAACAATTTGTGACTTACCTTCAAACAACTTATCGATTTCACTAGGAATAGAGCCTTCAAAGAGTAAATTAGAAAATTCCTCCATCCACTTATGAAACACAAGTGGTTCACTATCCTCTTTTCTGTCTACATAATCCCATTCTGTAAACCCTTGTAGGACGACTTTGTCTATCTCTCGTAACTGATTTTCTTTATCCTTTAAAACATCTTGAAATATCGGAATAAATTCCTCAGCTTGTAAATTCTTCTGGTCAAATTGTAATTGAAGCATATCCTCTACCGTAAAAACATCCTTGCTCGTTAAAACATCCCTAATGCGTTGCTGACGATAAGGCTGTGCCCACGTGTTAGTAATATGATAAGGATAGTCATCTGTAATTATTTTGTTATTTGCCGTAGAAATAAAGCCCTCCTCCGGATTCACAATAGTTGGTAGTTCATCCCAAGGAATATATCCCTCCCATTCATATTCATCTGTCCATCCAGGAACAGGAACAGAGCTATCTCCGTTCTTTCGGATTGGAATTAAACCATTAGCTCGGTAGGCAATTGTTCCGTCTGTATCAGCAAATACAAAGTTTTGAGCCGGTGTATGAAAATAGGTAAGTGCTTCTTTAAATTCATCCCAGCTTTTTGCCTTGTTAAACATCAACACTGCTTCAAGCTCAGAAGATGGGTCGAGTGCTGTCCATCTTAAAGCTAAAGCTGTTTCTTCTTTATGATCATGAGTGAATTCAGAAATAATAGGACCATGTCTAGTAACTTGAACTTGATAAGGAATAGTATCTCCATCTTTTACCCTTATCGGCTCATCAATAATTGTCGCATCCTCCCACTTACCTAAATACTCGAACTGATTTTGATTAGTTGGGTTTCTTTTTTCAATATACAAATCTTGTACATCAGGTCCAACATTCGTTACTCCCCAAGCAATATGTTCATTACGACCTAAGATAATACCTGGGACACCAGCAAAAATAACACCGCTTACATTTACTTCATCATTTTGTAAATGAGTTTCATACCATATAGAAGGAGTTGCTAATCCTAGATGTGGATCATCTGCTAGTATCGGTTTTCCTGAAGCTGATTTCTCACCACTAATAACCCAGTTATTGCTCCCATTAAACTCATTCGGAAATGGGGCTTTTGCAATACTCTTTGAGACATCAATAGGCTTCTCTTTCATTGCCTGAAGGACAGTTGCGCCATCTTCAGGATATGTAGGGAATAACTCGAAAAATTTTTCTTCTGAAACATGTTGCGCCATATAATAGCGAAATGCTTGCCCTTTATAATGCCCTCCTAAATCATAGGCCATATATTTACCGATGGTAAGTGAATCGATTGGACTCCATTCGGTTGGTTCATATCCTGCAAGTGAAAACTCTATAGGTAACTTATTCTTTTCTTTTGCTTCTTTTATAAAAGCATTTACGCCTTCACTATAAGATTGCAAAACAGCCTTTGCCTCAGACGAGTACACATTATACGAGCTTTCAGCGGCTCTACGTAATCCGAGTGTTCTAAAATATTTATCCTGCTCAACTAATGAGGCCCCAATTACCTCACTGAGCTCACCTGAAGCCTGTCTGCGGCTTAAATCCATCTGAAATAAACGATCCTGTGCAGTTACATACCCTTGTGCAAAATACAAATCATGCGTATTATTCGCTACAATATGTGGAACTCCATTTTCATCGCGAATTACTTCAACCTCCCCAGATATACCATCAACGATAAGGCTCCCTTCAATAACAGGTAAACTTTTCTTCAAAAATAAATAGCCCACTAAAATACTTGCAACAAGAAGGATGAGAATGATAATTCCTGTTAGAAGAACTACTCTCCATCGTTTCTTCTTTGGCCAAATTCGCCTTTTTAGAACAATTTCTGAACTCACAATATTCCTCCCCTACTTATTATTTTAAGAAAATTCTAAATTCATTATAATACCGTTCCTTCGATTTGTCATTGAATTCTCTCATTAAGGAGGTGAACTTTTATTAGGTCATCATTTAGCACAATAGTTGGATGTAGCTCGTATTGAGAATAAATAGTTCTAGATATGGGAGGATAATAAGTGGGGAGGTGTTCTGTTCATGAAACGCAAAGATGATAAAGTTAAAAGAAAACCAGATGTTCCATTATTTGACGCACCAGATGACAAAATATTAGCATTTGATATGTTCCGGGGAATATCACCTGGCATTTTCTCAGATGTTGATTTAGATAATCCTGCGAAAAAAATAGAAGATGATATTATAAGCCAAGACTAAAGACACCTGCAAACAGGTGTTTTTTAATTATAAAAATAAAAAAGCGCCATGAGAAATTCTCATAACGCTTGATGACCCGTACGGGATTCGAACCCGTGTTACCGCCGTGAAAGGGCGGTGTCTTAACCGCTTGACCAACGGGCCGGAATATGATGTTTATATAAATCAGTATGGCGGAGAAGGAGGGATTTGAACCCTCGCGCCGCTTACGCGACCTACACCCTTAGCAGGGGCGCCTCTTCAGCCACTTGAGTACTTCCCCAAAAATGGCTCCGCAGGTAGGACTCGAACCTACGACCGATCGGTTAACAGCCGATAGCTCTACCACTGAGCTACTGCGGAATAATGTATATATGGTGGGCCTAAATGGACTCGAACCATCGACCTCACGCTTATCAGGCGTGCGCTCTAACCAGCTGAGCTATAGGCCCATTGATTTTAAAGTATATTGGAGCGGGTGATGAGAATCGAACTCACGACATCAGCTTGGAAGGCTGAGGTTTTACCATTAAACTACACCCGCAAAAAGTAATATAACAATGTTAACTAATCATCTAAAATTAAATGGGGCGACTGATGGGAATCGAACCCACGAATGTCGGAACCACAATCCGATGCGTTAACCACTTCGCCACAATCGCCATCAAGTTTATATAAAATATGGTGGCTCAGGACGGAATCGAACCGCCGACACAAGGATTTTCAGTCCTTTGCTCTACCGACTGAGCTACTGAGCCACTAGTATTTAAAATGGCGGTCCCGACCGGGATCGAACCGGCGATCTCCTGCGTGACAGGCAGGCATGTTAACCGCTACACCACGGGACCATTTTCAAAGCACAAATGTTATTTTACGATAACTTTTATTCTTTGTCAATACATTTTTTGGTTGCGGGGGCAGGATTTGAACCTACGACCTTCGGGTTATGAGCCCGACGAGCTACCAGACTGCTCCACCCCGCGATAATGAAAAATATATAGTTTTTGTCATGCGCTTTATTAGCAACAGACTGTCCCTTCCTCTGAAAGTTAATTAAAGGAGATTATGTGTCGGGACAACTCGCAGTATTTCAATGATGCAACGCTCGTTGCTCCATCCTGCGATAATAGTGAGTATATAAGATGTTATATTATTGCCATAAAATAATATGGCGGAGGAAGAGGGATTCGAACCCCCGCGGGCTTTAACACCCCTGTCGGTTTTCAAGACCGATCCCTTCAGCCGGACTTGGGTATTCCTCCACATATAAGATGTTGTAAATGGTGGACCTTGTAGGACTCGAACCTACGACCGGACGGTTATGAGCCGTCTGCTCTAACCAGCTGAGCTAAAGGTCCCTAAGAACTTTTTTTAAAGAAATATGGTAGCGGCGGAGGGGATCGAACCCCCGACCTCACGGGTATGAACCGTACGCTCTAGCCAGCTGAGCTACACCGCCATAGATATAAATATATTAAAAAGTTATTGGTGGAGCCTAGCGGGATCGAACCGCTGACCTCCTGCGTGCAAGGCAGGCGCTCTCCCAGCTGAGCTAAGGCCCCAAACTTCTAAATGGTCGGGAAGACAGGATTCGAACCTGCGACCCCTTGGTCCCAAACCAAGTGCTCTACCAAGCTGAGCTACTTCCCGTAATGGCGCGCCCGAAAGGAGTCGAACCCATAACCTTCTGATCCGTAGTCAGACGCTCTATCCAATTGAGCTACGGGCGCATTACTATTAAAGTGGTGCCGAGGACCGGAATCGAACCGGTACGGTAGTCACCTACCGCAGGATTTTAAGTCCTGTGCGTCTGCCAGTTCCGCCACCCCGGCAATGTATAAAATAACTTCTGGAGCGGAAGACGGGATTCGAACCCGCGACCCCCACCTTGGCAAGGTGGTGTTCTACCACTGAACTACTTCCGCGTAATGCGGGTGAAGGGACTCGAACCCCCACGTCAAAGACACTAGATCCTAAGTCTAGCGCGTCTGCCAATTCCGCCACACCCGCATATTTAATTGAA